>NZ_CP030287.1:2198266-5038958 GCF_003287935.1 Streptomyces sp. ICC1 | reverse complement strand
AGATGGGTATAAAGAGACAGCCATCCGGCTCGGCGCGCCCAAGCCCCGGCTGCGGCTGGTCAGCGTCGGGCTGACGCTCGTCATGCTCGCGTTCGTCGTACGGCTCCTGCAGGTCCAGGCCGTCGACGCGTCCGCGTACTCCGCCAAGGCCTCCGAGAACCGTTTCGCCAGCTACACCCTGGCCGCCGAGCGCGGGGAGATCACCGACCGCAAGGGCGTGGCGCTCGCCACCAGCGTGGACGCGTACGACATCACGGCCGACCCGCACATGTTCACCCCGCAGGAGAGCAAGGCCCCGGACGCCCCCGAGCAGGCGGCCGCCCTCCTCGCGCCGATCATCGGCAAGGACGCCAAGGAGCTCACCGAGCGCCTCAAGACGAAGAACACCCGCTACGTCGTCCTCGCCCGCCGCCAGACCCCGCAGGTCTGGAACCAGATCAAGGACCTCAAGAAGGTCTTCGCCGAGAAGGCGAGCGCCGACAAGAAGAACAACGGCCCCGGGGCCAACGTCATCGCGGGCGTGTTCAACGAGAACAGCAGCAAGCGCGTGTACCCCAACGGCGACCTCGCCGCCGGGATACTGGGTTACGTCAACGCCGAGGGCAAGGGGGGCGGCGGCCTGGAATCCTCCCTCGACAAGAAGCTGGCGGGCAAGGACGGCGAGCTCACCTACGCCCAGTCCGGCGGCCGCCGCGTGCCGACCGCCGGTTCCAGCGAGAAGCCCGCCGTGCCCGGCCAGGACATCGAACTGACCATCGACCGCGACATCCAGTGGGCCGCGCAGAGCGCCATCACCGAGCAGGTCGCCAAGTCGGAGGCCGACCGCGGCTACGTCATCGTCCAGGACACCCGCACCGGCGAGGTCCTCGCGATGGCCAACGCCCCCGGCTTCGACCCCAACGACCTGTCCAAGGCCAGTTCCGCCGCCATGGGCAACGCGGCCCTCCAGGACGTCTACGAGCCCGGCTCCACCGCCAAGGTGATGTCGATGGCCGCCGTGCTGGAGGAGAAGAAGGCCGGCCCCGACACCCACGTCGAGGTGCCCAACCGGCTGCACCGCGGGGACCGCCTCTTCAAGGACGACATCGACCACCCGACCTGGTACCTGACCCTCAACGGGGTCCTCGCCAAGTCCTCCAACATCGGCACGATCCTGGCCACCGGCCAGCTCGGTCCGACGCAGGCCGAGTCCAACAAGGTCCTGTACTCCTACCTGGGCAAGTTCGGCATCGGCCAGCCCACCGGCCTGAACTACCCGGGCGAGTCCCGCGGCATCCTCGCCAAGCCCGAGGCCTGGTCGACCTCCCAGCAGTACACGATCCCCTTCGGCCAGGGCCTGTCCCTCAACGCCATGCAGGCCGCGTCCGTGTACTCGACCATCGCCAACGGCGGCGTCCGGATCACGCCCACGCTGGTGCGCGGCACCAAGGGCCCCGACGGCCGGTTCACCCCGGCCCCGGCGCCCGCGCAGCACCGCGTGGTCAGCCCGGAGACCGCCAAGACCCTCGCGGAGATGCTGGAGTCGGTCGTCGACGACCAGGAGGGGACCGGCACCAAGGCCCGGATCCCCGGCTACCGCGTCGGCGGCAAGACCGGCACCTCCAACCGGGTGGATCCGACCACCGGCCGCTACAAGGGCTACACCGCCTCCTTCGCCGGCTTCGCGCCCGCGGACAACCCCCGCATCACGGTCTACTGCGCCATCCAGAACCCCACCAAGGGCAGTTACTTCGGTGGCCAGATCTGCGGACCCATCTACAAGAAGGTCATGGAGTTCGCCCTCAAGACCCTCCAGGTCGCCCCCACAGGAACCGCTCCCGCCGGACTCCCGGTCACCTACGAACCCGGCGCGCAGCCCGGCACCCAGCCGAGCCCGCAGCCCGGCCAGTGACCCGTCCGCCCGGCGGCCCGCCCAGAAACGCGTGAGGCACCATAAGTGACAACGATCACTCCCGGACCCGGGAACCAGACGGCGGCCGCCACCGAGGCCGGGCCCTCGCTTCGCGGGCGGCCCGCCGGGCCCGGTACGCTCACCGCCGTGCCCCACGCTGATCAGCCCAGAACCACCCAGAACGACGCCCCGGCAGCGCCGCCGGGAGCGCCACGCCCCCTGTCCGTCCACCCGATCCCCCTCGGCGAGCTGGCGGACCTGCTGGGAGTCGGAGCCCCTGGCGCCCACGGTCCTCTGACGCGGATCACCGGCATCACGCACGACTCCCGTGCCGTGCGCCCCGGAGACCTGTACGCGGCCCTGCCGGGCGCCCGGATGCACGGCGCGGACTTCGCCGCGCAGGCGGCCGCCCTGGGCGCCGCGGCGGTGCTGACCGACCCGGCCGGCGCCGAGCGCGCCGCGGCCACCGGGCTCCCGGTCCTCGCCGTCGCCGACCCGCGCGGCCGGATGGGCGAGCTGGCCGCCACGATCTACGGGCGGCCGGGCGAGGCCCTGCTCCGGATCGGCATCACCGGCACCTCCGGCAAGACCACCACGGCGTACCTCGTCGAAGGCGGCCTGCGCGGGGTCGGACGTACGACGGGGCTCATCGGCACCGTCGAGACGCGCATCGGGGACGAGCGCATCAAGTCCGAGCGCACCACCCCCGAGGCCACCGACCTGCAGGCGCTCTTCGCGGTCATGCGCGAACGCGGCGTCGAGGCCGTCGCCATGGAGGTCTCCAGCCACGCCCTGGTGCTCGGCCGGGTCGACGGATGCGTCTTCGACGTCGCCGTCTTCAACAACCTGAGCCCGGAGCACATGGAGTTCCACTCGGACATGGAGGACTACTTCCAGGCCAAGGCGCAGCTCTTCACCGAGCGCCGCGCCCGCCTCGGCGTGGTCAACGTGGACGACGCGTACGGCCGGCGCCTCGCCAAGGAGTCGCCGATCCCGGTCGTCACCTTCTCCGCCGCCGGCGACCCGGCCGCCGACTGGCGCGCCGAGGACGTCGTATCGGGCCACATGGACTCCACGCTGACCCTGGTGGGTCCGCAGGGCGAGCGGGTACGGGCCACCGCCCCGCTGCCCGGCCCGTTCAACGTGGCCAACACCGTCGCCGCGATCGTCACCCTCGCCGCCGCCGGCCTCGACCCGCAGAGCGCCGCCGACGGCGTCGCCGCGGTCCCCGGAGTCCCCGGCCGCCTGGAGCGGGTCGACGCGGGGCAGCCGTACCTGGCCGTCGTCGACTACGCGCACAAGACGGACGCCGTCGAATCGGTCCTGCGGGCCCTGCGCGAGGTCACCACCGGCAAGCTGCACATCGTGCTCGGCTGCGGCGGCGACCGCGACACGACCAAGCGGGCCCCGATGGGCGCCGCGGCCGCCCGGTACGCCGACACCGCCGTACTGACCTCCGACAACCCGCGCTCCGAGGACCCCCTCACGATCCTCGCCGCGATGCTCCGGGGCGCCGTGTCCGTGCCCCCCGCCGAGCGGGGCGCCGTCCTCGTCGACCCCGACCGGGCGGCGGCCATCGCCGCCGCCGTCGCGCGCGCCGAGGCCGGCGACACCGTGCTGGTGGCCGGCAAGGGCCACGAGCAGGGCCAGGACATCGCGGGCGTCGTACGCCCCTTCGACGACCGTGCGGTCCTGCGCGCGGCCATCGAGACCCAAGCGCGTCAAAGTCCCCGACAGGCCGAGGTGAACCAGTAGTGATCGCCCTTTCCCTCGCCGAGATCGCCGACATCACCGGCGGGCGGCCCCACGACATACCGGATCCGTCCGTCCGCATCACCGGGCCGGTCGTCATCGACTCCCGCCAGGTGGAGCCCGGCAGCCTGTTCGCCGCGTTCGCCGGCGAGCAGGTCGACGGCCACGACTACGCCGAGCGCGCGGTCGCCGCCGGCGCCGCGGCCGTGCTCGCGGCCCGCCCCGTCGGCGTCCCGGCGATCGTCGTCCCCGACGTCGAGAAGGCGCTCGGCGCCCTCGCCCGGGCCGTCGTCGAACGCCTGGGCACCGACGTGGTGGCCCTGACCGGCTCCGCCGGGAAGACGTCCACCAAGGACCTCATCGCCCAGGTGCTCCAGACCCACGCGCCCACGGTGTGGACGCCCGGCTCCCTCAACAACGAGATCGGCCTGCCGCTCACCGCGCTCAAGGCCGCCGAGGACACCCGGCACCTGGTGCTGGAGATGGGTGCCCGCGGGATCGGCCACATCGACTACCTCACCGGCCTGACGCCCCCGCGCATCGGCCTCGTCCTGAACGTCGGCACCGCCCACATCGGCGAGTTCGGCGGCCGGGAACAGATCGCCCAGGCCAAGGGCGAGCTGGTGGAAGCCCTGCCGGCGGCGGCCGACGGCGGGATCGCCGTGCTGAACGCCGACGACCCCCTGGTCCGCCCGATGTCCGCGCGCACCAAGGCCCGCACGGTCCTGTTCGGGGAGGCCGAGGACGCCGACGTACGGGCCACCGAGGTGCGGATGACACCGGCGGGACAGCCCTCCTTCACACTCCACACACCCACCGGGTGCGGCGAAGTGACCTTGCGGCTGTACGGTGAGCACCACGTGTCGAACGCGCTCGCCGCGGCCGCCGTCGCCCACGTACTGGGCATGTCCGTCGAAGAGATCGCCACCGCGCTCTCCGGGGCGGGCACCCTGTCCCGGTGGCGGATGGAGGTCACCGAGCGGGCGGACGGCGTGACGATCGTCAACGACGCCTACAACGCGAATCCCGAGTCCATGCGGGCCGCCCTGCGCGCGCTTGCCGCGATGGGCGGCAGCGCCAGGGCCAACGGGGGACGTACGTGGGCGGTGCTCGGCCCCATGGCCGAGTTGGGTGACGCGTCGCTGGCCGAGCACGACGCGGTGGGACGGCTTGCCGTCCGGCTCAACGTGAGCAAGCTCGTAGCAGTCGGGGGCAGGGAAGCGTCCTGGCTGCAACTGGGCGCATATAACGAGGGTTCGTGGGGTGAGGAGTCGGTGCTCGTGTCCGACGCGCAGGCGGCGGTCGACCTGTTGCGCAGTGAACTGCGCCCGGGAGACGTCGTGCTGGTGAAGGCTTCCAGGTCCATTGGTCTGGAGCGGGTCGCGCTGGCGTTGCTGGAGCGCGAGGGCGAGGTCGCCGGCCGATGAGGCAGATCCTGTTCTCCGGAGTCATCGGACTCTTCCTCACGCTCATCGGCACCCCGCTGCTGATCAAGGGTCTGGCCCGCAAGGGCTACGGCCAGTTCATCCGCGACGACGGTCCGCGCGGCCACGCCGGGAAGAAGGGCACGCCCACCATGGGCGGCATCTCCTTCATCCTGGCCACGCTGATCGCGTACGCCCTCACCAAGGTGATCACCGGAAGCCAGCCCACCTTCTCGGGCCTGCTGGTCCTCATGCTGATGGCGGGCATGGGAGTGGTCGGCTTCCTCGACGACTACATCAAGATCGTCAAGCAGCGTTCGCTCGGTCTGCGGGCCAAGGCCAAGATGGCCGGCCAGCTGATCGTCGGCATCGCCTTCGCGGTGCTCGCGCTGCAGTTCAAGGACGCGCGCGGGCTCGCCCCGGCCTCCACCAAGCTGTCGTTCGTCACGGACTTCGGCTGGTCGATCGGCCCGGTGCTGTTCGTCGTCTGGGCGCTGTTCATGATCCTGGCGATGTCCAACGGCGTGAACCTGACCGACGGTCTGGACGGCCTGGCCACCGGCGCCGCCGTGATGGTCTTCGGCGCCTACACCTTCATCGGCGTCTGGCAGTACCAGGAGTCCTGCGCCAACGCGCAGACCCTGACCAACCCGGCCGCCTGTTTCGAGGTACGGGACCCACTGGACCTCGCGGTCGTCGCCTCCGCCCTGATGGGCGCCTGCTTCGGCTTCCTGTGGTGGAACACCTCGCCCGCCAAGATCTTCATGGGCGACACCGGTTCGCTGGCCCTCGGCGGAGCGCTCGCCGGCCTGGCGATCTGCTCCCGCACGGAGTTCCTGATGGCGCTCCTCGGCGGCCTCTTCGTCCTGATCACCATGTCGGTCGTCATCCAGGTCGGCTCCTTCAAGATGACCGGCAAGCGCGTCTTCCGGATGGCGCCACTGCAGCACCACTTCGAACTGAAGGGGTGGTCCGAAGTCCTTGTCGTGGTCAGGTTCTGGATCATCCAGGGCATGTGCGTGATCGTGGGCCTCGGACTCTTCTACGCGGGATGGGCAGCCGACAAGTGACGTCCTGGCACGGCAAGAACATCACCGTCGCCGGTCTCGGCGTGAGCGGCGTCAGCGCCGCCCGCGCCCTGGCCGGCCTCGGCGCCGTCGTCACCGTGGTCGACGGCGGCGACGGCGAGGGCCACCGGGCCCGGGCCGCCGAACTCCGGGCGGCCGGGATCTCCGTACGCCTGGCGGACGCGGAGACCCTCCCCGAGGGCACCGACCTCGTGGTCACCTCGCCCGGCTGGAAGCCCGGCAGCCCGCTCTTCGCGGCTGCCGCGGCGGCCGGCGTGGACGTCGTCGGAGACGTGGAGATCGCCTGGCGGCTGCGCGGCGAGAACGCCGCGCCGTGGCTCGCGATCACCGGGACCAACGGCAAGACCACCACGACCCAGATGCTCGCGTCGATCCTGCGGGCCGCCGGCCTCAAGACCGCCGCCGTCGGCAACATCGGCACCCCGATCATCGACGTGGTCACCGGCGAGGAGAGGTACGACGTCCTCGCCGTCGAACTCTCCAGCTACCAACTGCACTGGGCGCCCTCGCTGCGCGTCCACTCCGCGGCCGTCCTGAACCTGGCCCCGGACCACCTCGACTGGCACGGCTCGATGGACGCCTACGCCGCCGACAAGGGCCGCATCTACGAGGGCAACTCGGTGGCCTGCGTCTACAACGCGGACGCCGCCGACAACAAGGCCACCGAGAACCTGGTCATGGAGGCCGACGTCGAAGAGGGCTGCCGCGCCATCGGCTTCACCCTCGGAGCCCCCGGCCCCTCCATGCTCGGCGTCGTCGACGGGATCCTCGTCGACCGAGCCTTCGTCGAGAACCGGCAGAAGAACGCCCAGGAGCTCGCCGAGGTCGCGGACGTCAACCCGCCGGCCCCCCACAACATCGCCAACGCCCTCGCGGCCGCGGCCCTGGCCCGCGCCTTCGGAGTGACCCCGCGCGCCGTCCGTGACGGACTGCGGGCCTTCCGGCCCGACGCGCACCGGGTCAGCCACGTGGCCGAGGTCGCCGGGGTCACCTACATCGACGACTCCAAGGCCACCAACACCCACGCCGCCGAAGCCTCCCTGGCCGCCTTCGAGCCGGTCGTCTGGATCGCCGGCGGCCTCGCCAAGGGCGCCACATTCGACGAGCTCGTGCGGAAGTCGGCGAAGCGGCTGCGCGCCGTCGTGCTGATCGGCGCCGACCGGGCGCTGATCGCCGAGGCGCTGGCGCGACACGCCCCGCAGGTCCCGGTCGTGGACCTCGGGCAGACCGACACTGGGGCGATGCTCGCGGCGGTCCGGGAAGCGGCCCGGCTCGCGGAAACCGGCGACACGGTACTGCTGGCACCGGCCTGCGCCTCGATGGACATGTTCGCGAACTACAACGAGCGTGGCGACGCGTTCGCCGACGCGGTGCGCGAACTGGCCGCCGAGAAGGCCTAGGGCCGGCCCGCTCCAGGGCGGGTTCCCTCGGGCCGACCGGCCGCTCGCCTCGTACGAGTGGAGGGGAAGATCACAGATGCCGGCCAAGCAGATGCTGCCGGGGCGGCGGCCGTCAGCCGACAAGCCCGCCAAGGGCGCCAGAGCACCCAAGGCCGACCGGACACCGGGCCGGCCGCGCCCCGCCGCGCGCGCGGGACGGTCCGCCGCGGGCGGGCCGCTGGCCGGCCTGCGGCGTACGCAGCGGCAGTTGCGCAGGGCCTGGGACCGGCCGCTCACCGCGTACTACCTGATCTTCGGCAGCTCGCTGCTCATCACCGTGCTCGGCCTGGTGATGGTCTACTCGGCCTCGATGATCAAGGCCCTCCAGCTCGGCCTGGGCGACGCGTACTTCTTCAAGAAGCAGTTCCTCGCCGCCCTGATCGGCACCGGACTGCTGCTGATCGCCTCCCGGATGCCCGTCAAACTGCACCGGGCGCTGTCCTACCCCGTGCTCGCCGGCACCCTCTTCCTCATGGTCCTGGTCCAGGTCCCGGGGATAGGCGTATCGGTCAACGGCAACCAGAATTGGATCTCCCTTGGCGGTCCGTTCATGCTCCAGCCCAGTGAGTTCGGCAAACTCGCCCTCATCCTCTGGGGCGCCGACCTGCTCGCGCGCAAGGGCGAGAAGGACCTGCTGAGCCAGTGGAAGCACCTGCTGGTGCCGCTGGTCCCGGTCACCTTCCTGCTGCTCGGGCTCATCATGCTGGGCGGGGACATGGGCACCGCGATGATCCTCGGGGCCGTCCTGTTCGGCCTGTTGTGGCTGGCCGGGGCGCCCACGCGGATGTTCGCGGCGGTGCTGGCCTTCGCGGGCGTGCTCGTCGTGCTGCTCATCAAGACCAGCCCGCACCGCATGGACCGGCTCGAGTGCATCGGCGCGACCGAGCCGGGCAAGAACGACCTGTGCTGGCAGGCGGTCCACGGAATCTACGCCCTCGCCTCCGGCGGATGGTTCGGTTCCGGTCTGGGTGCCAGTGTGGAAAAATGGGGGCAACTGCCAGAGGCCCACACCGACTTCATCTTCGCCATCACCGGCGAGGAACTGGGTCTGGCGGGGACTCTGTCGGTGCTCGCCCTGTTCGCGGCCCTAGGCTATGCGGGTATCCGCGTGGCCGGACGCACGGAGGACCCCTTCGTACGGTTTGCCGCGGGAGGCGTGACCACCTGGATCACGGCGCAAGCCGTGATCAACATCGGTGCGGTGCTCGGTCTGCTGCCGATCGCCGGGGTCCCGCTCCCGCTGTTCTCCTACGGGGGGTCGGCCCTGCTGCCGACCATGTTCGCGGTCGGACTGCTCATCGCGTTCGCGCGTGAGGAACCGGCGGCACGCGCGGCACTCGCGATGCGCAAGCCGAAGAACGGCAGGCAGCGGACCGGGCAGAGATGGAAGTCGATGAGACGGCGCGTCAAGAAGCGTCCGTCCGGAGAGCGGTGAATTTCGGTGCATGTCGTACTAGCCGGTGGGGGGACCGCCGGACACATCGAGCCGGCGCTCGCCCTCGCGGACGCCCTGCGCAGGCAGGACCCTTCCGTGGGCATCACCGCCCTGGGCACGGAACGCGGACTCGAAACCCGCCTGGTGCCGGAGCGCGGCTACGAGCTGGGACTGATCCCGGCCGTCCCGCTGCCCCGTAGGCCCACGCCCGAGCTGATCACCGTCCCCGGACGGCTGCGCGGCACCATCAAGGCCGCGGAGGAGATCCTCATCCGCACCAAGGCCGACTGCGTCGTCGGCTTCGGCGGCTACGTGGCCCTGCCCGGCTACCTCGCGGCCAAGCGCCTCGGGGTGCCGATCATCGTCCACGAGGCCAACGCGCGGCCCGGACTGGCCAACAAGATCGGCTCCCGGTACGCGCACGCCGTCGCGGTCTCCACCCCCGACAGCAAGCTGCGCGGCGCCCGCTACGTGGGCATCCCGCTGCGCCGCACCATCTCCACCCTGGACCGGGCCGCGGTCCGCCCGGAGGCGCGCGCCGCCTTCGGCCTGGACCCCAACCTGCCGACGCTGCTGGTCTCCGGCGGCTCGCAGGGCGCCCGCCGCCTGAACGAGGTGATCGAGCAGGTCGCGCCGACCCTCCAGCGCTCCGGGATCCAGATCCTGCACGCGGTCGGGCCGAAGAACGAACTGCCGCGTGTCGACAACATGCCCGGGATGCCGCCCTACGTGCCGGTACCGTACGTGGACCGGATGGACCTCGCGTACGCCGCCGCCGACATGATGCTGTGCCGCGCGGGGGCGATGACCGTCGCCGAACTCTCCGCCGTCGGGCTGCCCGCCGCCTACGTACCGCTGCCGATCGGCAACGGCGAACAGCGGCTCAACGCCCAGCCGGTGGTCAAGGCCGGCGGCGGCCTGCTCGTGGACGACGCGGAACTGACGCCCGAATGGGTGCTCGGCCAGATCGTCCCGGTCCTGGCCGACCCGCACCGGCTCTACGAGATGTCCCGAGCGGCCGCGGAGTTCGGCCGCCGGGACGCGGACGACCTGCTGGTCGCCATGGTGTACGAGGCGATCGCCGCCAACAGGAAGCACTGACGCAGGAGGCACGAGGAGTGGCCGGAGCGAGCACCGCACAGCGCGGCAGTCCGGGGCCCGCCCGCCAGGGCAAGGGGGCCGGCTCTCCGGGCCGCCCCAAGGCTCCCAAGCCGCCCGGGCGATCCGGCCCGGGCGGGCCGCGCGCCCTGCGCGGCCTGCGCCGGGGCCCCGCCCTGGTGGCCGGGCTCGTCCTGGTCCTGCTCCTGGCGGCCGGGCTCACCTGGGTGTTCTACGGGTCCTCCTGGCTCCGGGTCGAGAAGGTCACCGCGGGCGGCACCGAGGTCCTGACCCCGGAGCAGGTCCTGTCGGCGGCGGCCGTGCCCGTCGGGGCGCCCATGGTGTCCGTGGACACCGATGAGATCGAAGCCCGGCTCCGCGGCCGGCTGCCCCGTATCGATTCGGTCGACGTGGTGCGGGCCTGGCCGCACGGAATCGGGCTGAAGGTGACGGAACGCAAGCCCGTTCTGCTCATCAAAAAGGACGCCGAGTTCGTCGAAGTGGACGCAACCGGTGTGCGATTCGACACGGTTGCGAAAGCACCCGGTGGCGTTCCGGTCCTCGAATTGAACGCCGGACAGTCTCCGAGCGGCCGCCGCTTCGACGAGGAGCGGCTGCTGCACGAGGCCGTCGGCGTCGCCGGCGACCTCCCGGAAGCCGTCCGCAAGGAGACCGTGCAGGTCAAGGTCCGGTCCTACGACTCCGTGGTGTTGGAGCTGTCGGGGGGCCGGTCGGTGGTCTGGGGGAGCGGCGAACAGGGTGAGGCGAAGGGCCGAGCCCTGACGGCGCTCCTGAAGGCCTCGCCCAAGGCTGACCGCTTCGACGTGAGCGTCCCCACCGCCCCGGCGGTGTCCGGTAGTTGACGTCGGGTCGAACACCGACGCACCCTGGTTGGCCAGCGATACGGGTGATCACATAGGGTGAAAAGAAAAACGGGAGGTTCGGCGTGTTCGTTGAACACGCGCTACTTGTCGACTTAGTGTCCTGTTCGGAGAGTCCAAGGAACAGACACACTCATAACCCTAAACTTCAGGGTTAGGGTTCGGGTCGGCGTGTACGAACCGTCCCAATTTCGGCATCAGTCGTCGCACCGCAGGCCCGCGAGGCGAACGACACGTAACTCGAGGCGAGAGGCCTTCGACGTGGCAGCACCGCAGAACTACCTCGCAGTCATCAAGGTCATCGGTGTCGGCGGCGGTGGTGTCAATGCCATCAACCGAATGATCGAGGTCGGTCTCAAGGGCGTCGAGTTCATCGCCATCAACACGGACGCCCAGGCGCTGTTGATGAGCGACGCCGACGTCAAGCTCGACGTCGGCCGCGAACTGACCCGGGGACTTGGCGCAGGCGCCAACCCGGATGTCGGGCGCAAGGCGGCAGAGGACCACCGCGAGGAGATCGAGGAGGTCCTCAAGGGGGCCGACATGGTCTTCGTCACCGCCGGTGAGGGCGGCGGCACCGGCACCGGCGGCGCACCCGTCGTCGCCAACATCGCGCGCTCGCTGGGCGCCCTGACGATCGGTGTGGTCACCCGGCCGTTCACCTTCGAGGGCCGGCGCCGCGCGAACCAGGCCGAGGACGGCATCGCCCAGCTCCGCGAGCAGGTCGACACCCTCATCGTCATCCCCAACGACCGACTGCTGTCCATCTCGGACCGCCAGGTCAGCGTGCTCGACGCCTTCAAGTCGGCCGACCAGGTCCTGCTGTCCGGCGTCCAGGGCATCACCGACCTGATCACCACCCCGGGTCTGATCAACCTCGACTTCGCCGACGTCAAGTCCGTGATGTCCGAGGCGGGCTCGGCCCTGATGGGCATCGGCTCGGCCCGCGGCGACGACCGCGCGGTGGCCGCCGCCGAGATGGCGATCTCCTCGCCGCTGCTGGAGGCGTCCATCGACGGCGCCCGCGGCGTGCTGCTCTCCATCTCCGGTGGCTCGGACCTCGGTCTCTTCGAGATCAACGAGGCCGCGCAGCTGGTCAGCGAGGCCGCGCACCCCGAGGCGAACATCATCTTCGGCGCCGTCATCGACGACGCGCTCGGCGACGAGGTGCGGGTCACCGTGATCGCGGCCGGGTTCGACGGCGGACAGCCCCCGGCCCGCCGGGACAACGTCATCGGCGCGGCGTCCACCAAGCGCGAGGAGCCGGCCCCGGCTCCGGTCCGTGCCGCCGACCCGGTCCGTCCGGCCTTCGGCGGACTCGGCTCGGTCACCCCGCGCGAGGAGCCCGTCCGCTCGGAGCCGGTCCCGGTCGCCGAGGCGCCGGCCCCGCAGGTCCCGACGGCCCGCCCGTACCAGGACAGCCCGGCCGAGGAACTGGATGTCCCGGACTTCTTGAAGTGACCCTGGAGCAGCACAGCGAGAGCGGCGCCCACTTCGCCTTCACCGACCGGTGGGGCGGGGTGAGCGCCGTTCCGTACGAGGAGCTCAATCTCGGCGGCGCGGTCGGAGACGACCCGGCCGCCGTTCGCGCGAACCGGACCGCCACGGCCCAGGCCCTCGGTATCGCTCCGGACCTGGTGGTCTGGATGAACCAGGTGCACGGCCGCGACGTGGCGGTGGTCGACGGCCCGTGGGCCGCCGACGCGCAGATCCCCCCGGTGGACGCGGTGGTGACCACCCGTCGGAGGCTCGCCCTCGCGGTCCTCACCGCCGACTGCACGCCCGTCCTGCTGGCCGACCCGGTCGCCAAGATCGCGGGGGCCGCGCACGCAGGGCGGCCCGGGCTGGTCGCCGGGGTCGTGACCGCCGCCGTCGAGGCGATGGTCTCGCTGGGGGCCGACCCCGCGCGCATGGTCGCCCGGACCGGACCCGCGGTGTGCGGGCGCTGCTACGAGGTGCCCGCCGAGATGCGGGCGGCCGTCGCCGAGGTGGTTCCGGCCGCGTACGCCGAGACCAGCTGGGGGACACCGGCCGTGGACGTGGTCGCCGGGGTGCACGCGCAGCTGGCGGAGGCGGGGGTGGCCGACGCGCGCCGCTCCCCGTTCTGCACACTGGAGTCGCGGGACCACTTCTCGTACCGCCGCGACCGGGTGACCGGGCGGCTTGCCGGATATGTCTGGTTGGACTGAAGAATGACGGACCGTAAGGCCGAGCTGGCCGAGAACCTCGCGCGGGTGGAGGAACGAATCCTCGCCGCCTGCGCCGCCGCCGGGCGCAAGCGGGAAGAGGTGACCCTCATCGTGGTCACCAAGACCTACCCGGCGAGCGACGTACGACTGCTGGCGGACCTGGGCATCCGTCACGTGGCGGAAAATCGGGACCAGGACGCGGCCCCCAAGGCGGCGGCCTGCGCGGATCTGGGACTCGACTGGCACTTCGTCGGCCAGTTGCAGACGAACAAAGTCCGTTCCGTGGCGGGATACGCGCAGTTCGTGCAGTCGGTCGACCGGCCGAAGCTCGTCACGGCGCTCTCGGCGGCGGCGGAGGGCGCCGGGCGCGAACTGGGCTGCCTGGTGCAGATCGCCCTCGACGCCGAGTCGGGCGGGAGGGGGGACCGCGGCGGCGCCGCGCCGGAGCAGCTCGCGGAGCTGGCGGACCTCGTGGCGGCGGCGCCCGGACTGCGGATCGAGGGCGTGATGACGGTCGCACCGCTGGCCGGGAGCTACGCGGGACGCGAACAAGCGGCCTTCGAGCGGCTGATGGAATTGTCATCCCGCCTGCGCGTGGACCATCCTGCTGCCACGATGGTGTCCGCAGGGATGAGCGCGGACCTGGAACAGGCCATTGCGGCCGGTGCGACACATGTACGCGTCGGCACTGCGGTACTCGGCGCGAGACCCCGGCTCGGGTAACGTCGCGAAGAAAGTCGGACCACAGCAGAAAATATGGTCATTTCCGCAGATGAGCGGATGGACCACGTGGATCGCGGGCAGTTGGTGACATTCGTGACACGGCGAGACACCTGCGACAGGGCGATCCACCACAGAGCGGAGGACTCAGAGAATGGCCGGCGCGATGCGCAAGATGGCGGTCTACCTCGGCCTCGTGGAGGACGACCGGTACGACAACCCGGGGTACGACCCCGACGACGAGTTCGAGCCCGAGCCGGAACCGGAGCGGTCGCGCGAGCGGGACCGCCGACAGCAGCCCGTTTCGCACCAATCGCCCGTATCGGACGAACCGGTACGAGTTGCACAGCCTCCGGCGCCAAGGGAACCCCTCCCAATGCCGGTTGAAAACGGACGTCCTGCGCGAATCGCCCCCGTGGCATCCATCACACCCGAACGCTCGAATCTGGAGAAGAACGCCCCCGTGATCATGCCCAAGGTCGTCTCCGAGCGGGAGCCGTACCGCATCACGACACTCCACCCCCGGACCTACAACGAGGCCCGTACCATCGGGGAACACTTCCGTGAGGGCACTCCGGTGATCATGAATCTCACGGAGATGGACGACACGGACGCGAAGCGTCTGGTCGACTTCGCCGCCGGCCTCGTGTTCGGCCTGCACGGCAGCATTGAACGCGTGACACAGAAGGTGTTCCTGCTGTCGCCTGCTAACGTCGATGTCACGGCGGAGGACAAGGCCCGCATCGCGGAGGGCGGGTTCTTCAACCAAAGCTAGACCGATCCGTCAGATACGGGACCGGGAACTGAGCGGGAGCAGGGGAGAGGGAAGCGCGGGATGGGTGTCGCACTACAAGTGGTCTACATCGCGCTGATGTGCTTCCTCATCGTGCTGATCTTCCGACTGGTCATGGACTACGTGTTCCAGTTCGCACGTTCATGGACACCCGGCAAGGCGATGGTGGTCGTTCTGGAGGCCACCTACACTGTCACCGATCCACCGCTCAAGCTTCTCCGGCGGCTCATCCCGCCGTTGCGTCTCGGGGGCGTGGCACTCGACCTGTCCTTCTTCGTTCTGATGATCATCGTTTACATCCTCATCAGTTTCGTGAGCACCGCTGCGAGAAGCGTGTGAACGATGTGCTTCCCCGCAGGCGCGGGGACAGTCCCGATACGGTCTTGCCGACTGCCGACGACTACGTAGAGGTGAAGAAGACATGCCGCTGACCCCCGAGGACGTGCGGAACAAGCAGTTCACGACCGTCCGCCTCCGAGAAGGCTATGACGAGGACGAGGTCGATGCCTTCCTCGACGAGGTCGAGTCCGAGCTGACGCGCCTGCTGCGCGAGAACGAGGACCTGCGCGCCAAGCTCGCGGCCGCCACGCGCGCCGCCGCGCAGAACCAGCAGCAGCAGGGCATGCGCAAGCCGGAACCCCAGGACCAGCGCGGCCCCGGCGCCCCCGTGCCCGCGGCCATATCCGGCCCCCCGCAGCAGCAGCCCCAGATGGGTCCGCCGCAGCTTCCGGGTGGCCAGCCCCAGCTTTCGGCCGGTCCCGGTGGGCACGGCCAGCAGGGTCCGGGCCCGATGGGCGGCCCCATGCAGCAGCACACCATGGGTGGGCAGCAGCAGATGGGCCAGCAGGGCATGGGCCAGCAGATGGGCCAGCAGGGCATGGGCCAGCAGGGCATGGGCCAGCAGGGCCCCGGCCCCATGGGCGGCCCGATGCAGCAGCAGTCCATGGGCGGCCAGAACCCGCTCGGCCAGCAGATGGGCCAGCAGCAGATGGGCCAGCAGATGCAGCCGATGGGGCAGCAGATGCAGCCCATGGGCCAGCAGATGCACCAGCAGCAGCCGCAGCAGCTCCCGCAGCAGGGCCCCGGTGGCGACAGTGCCGCCCGCGTCCTGTCGCTCGCGCAGCAGACCGCCGACCAGGCGATCGCGGAGGCCCGTTCCGAGGCCAACAAGATCGTCGGCGAGGCCCGGTCGCGCGCCGAGGGCCTGGAGCGGGACGCCCGTGCCAAGGCCGACGCGCTGGAGCGGGACGCGCAGGAGAAGCACCGCGTCGCGATGGGCTCCCTGGAGTCCGCCCGCGCCACGCTGGAGCGCAAGGTCGAGGACCTGCGGGGCTTCGAGCGCGAGTACCGCACCCGTCTGAAGTCCTACCTGGAATCGCAGCTGCGCCAGCTGGAGACCCAGGCCGACGACTCGCTGGCCCCGCCGCGGAACCCCGCCGGTCCCGCGCTGCCTCCGTCGCCGTCTCCTTCGATGGCCCCGGCCGGTGCGATGCACTCCATGGGCGGTCCGTCGATGGGCGGCCCCTCGCCGATGGGCGGTCCGTCGCCGATGGCCCCGTCCTACGGTGGCGGCCAGCAGCAGATGTCCCCGGCGATGACGCAGCCGATGGCTCCGGTGCGGCCTGTCGCTCCGCAGCCGATGCAGCAGGCGCCGTCTCCCATGCGGGGCTTCCTGATCGACGAGGACGACAACTAAGCGGTATCCGTCGGCAGACGGTCGGGCCGGGCCCGGTTCCCCTTCGGGGGCACCGGGCCCGGCCCGTTTTCGTACCCCGGCCGGTACGCGGCCCCCGGGCTGCGCCCGGACCCCCTGGGGCTCCGCCCCGGACCCCGCGCCTCAAACGCCGGCGGGGCTGGATAGATCCAGCCCCGAGGACCGGGTCCGGGCCGGCCCGGGGAACGGTGGAAGGGCGGGGAGGGGAGAGAAACAGCTGTGGCCCGACGCCCCCCGGGAGGGGTGCCGGGCCACAGGGGGCCTGGGCTACGCCTTGCGGAGGCGGAAGGTCAGGCCGAGGGGCTCGTCCTCGAACGGGTCGCCGTACGTGTCGTCCGCGTCGCCGGACGCGTAGTCCGTGGCGAGGACCTCGTCCGCGATGAGGCCCGCGTGGTCCGTCAGGGCCGTCACGACCTCCGGGTCCGGCGAGGACCAGCGCAGGGCGATCCGGTCCGCGACGTCCAGGCCGGAGTTCTTCCGGGCCTCCTGGATCAGCCGGATCGCATCACGCGCCAGGCCCGCGAGCCGCAGCTCCGGAGTGATCTCCAGGTCCAGCGCGACCGTCGCGCCCGAGTCGGACGCCACCGACCAGCCCTCGCGCGGGGTCTCCGTGATGATGACCTCCTCCGGGGTGAGGGTGACCGTCTCACCGTTCACCTCGACGGTCGCCCCGCCGGAGCGCAGCGCCAGCGACAGCGCCGCCGCGTCCGCCGCGGCCACGGCCTTGGCCACGTCCTGCACGCCCTTGCCGAACCGCTTGCCCAGCGCCCGGAAGTTCGCCTTGGCCGTGGTGTGGACCAGCGAGCCGCCGACCTCCGAGAGGGAGGCCAGCGAGGAGACGTTCAGCTCCTCCGTGATCTGCGAGTGCAGCTCGGGGGAGAGGGTCTCGAAGCCCGATACGGCGACCAGTGCGCGGGACAGCGGCTGGCGGGTCTTGACGCCCGACTCGGCGCGCGTCGCGCGGCCCAGCTCCACGAGGCGGCGTACCAGCAGCATCTGCCGGGACAGCTCCGGGTCGATCATCGCGGTGTCCGGGACCGGCCACGTGGACAGGTGCACCGACTCCGGGGCGTCCGGGGTGACCGGGACGATCATGTCCTGCCAGACCCGCTCCGTGATGAAGGGGGTGAGGGGGGCGAGGAGGCGGGTGACCGTCTCCACGACCTCGTGCAGCGTGCGCAGCGCGGCCGCGTCGCCCTGCCAGAAGCGGCGGCGCGAGCGGCGGACGTACCAGTTGGAGAGGTCGTCCACGAAGGAGGAGAGGAGCTTGCCGGCGCGCTGGGTGTCATAGGACTCCATCGCCTCCGTGACCTCGGTCGTGAGGGCGTGGAGCTCCGAGAGGAGCCAGCGGTCCAGGACCGTGCGGTCCGCGGGCGCCGGGTCGGAGGCCGAGGGGGCCCAGTTCGACGTACGGGCGTACAGCGCCTGGAAGGCGACCGTGTTCCAGTACGTGAGGAGGGTCTTGCGCACGACCTCCTGGATCGTGCCGTGGCCGACGCGCCGCGCCGCCCACGGGGAGCCGCCGGCCGCCATGAACCAGCGGACGGCGTCCGCGCCGTGCTGGTCCATCAGCTGGATCGGCTCGAGGGTGTTGCCCAGGTGCTTGGACATCTTGCGGCCGTCCTCGGCGAGGATGTGGCCGAGGCAGACCACGTTCTCGTAGGAGGACTTGTCGAAGACGAGGGTGCCGACCGCCATCAGCGTGTAGAACCACCCGCGCGTCTGGTCGATGGCCTCCGAGATGAACTGCGCCGGGTAGCGCTTCTCGAAGATCTCCTTGTTCTTGTGCGGGTAGCCCCACTGCGCGAACGGCATCGAACCCGAGTCGTACCAGGCGTCGATGACCTCCGGCACGCGGACCGCCTCGAGGGCGCAGCCCTCGTGCGTGCAGGTGAAGGTGACCTCGTCGATGTAGGGGCGGTGCGGGTCCAGGCTCGCCTGGTCCGTGCCCGTCAGCTCGCTCAGCTCCGTGAGGGAGCCGACGCAGGTGAGGTGGTTCTCCTCGCAGCGCCAGATCGGCAGCGGGGTGCCCCAGTAGCGGTTGCGGGAGAGCGCCCAGTCGATGTTGTTGTTCAGCCAGTCGCCGAAGCGGCCCTGCTTGACGGAGTCCGGGAACCAGTTGGTCTTCTCGTTCTCCCGCAGCATCGCGTCCTTGACGGCGGTGGTGCGGACGTACCAGGACGGCTGCGCGTAGTAGAGCAGCGCGGTGTGGCAGCGCCAGCAGTGCGGGTAGCTGTGCTCGTAGGCGATGTGCTTGAAGAGCAGGCCGCGCGCGTCGAGGTCGGCGGTGAGCTTCTCGTCGGCCTTCTTGAAGAAGACGCCGCCGACGAGCGGGACCTCCTCCTCGAAGGTGCCGTCGGGGCGGACCGGGTTCACGACGGGCAGGCCGTACGCGCGGCAGACCGCGAGGTCGTCGGCGCCGAAGGCGGGGGACTGGTGGACCAGACCCGTGCCGTCCTCGGTCGTGACGTACTCGGCGTTCACGACGTAGTGGGCCGGCTCCGGGAACTCCACGAGGGAGAACGGGCGCTCGTACGTCCAGCGCTCCATCTCCTTGCCGGTGAAGGACTCGCCGGTGGCCTCCCAGCCCTCGCCGAGGGACTTCGCCAGCAGCGGCTCGGCGACGACCAGCTTCTCCGTGCCGTTCGTCGCCACCACGTACGTGACGTCCGGGTGCGCGGCCACCGCGGTGTTGGACACCAGGGTCCAGGGGGTGGTCGTCCAGACGAGGAGTGCCGCCTGGCCCGCGAGGGGGCCGGAGGTCAGCGGGAAGCGGACGTAGACCGAGGGGTCGACGACCGTCTCGTAGCCCTGCGCCAGCTCGTGGTCCGAGAGGCCGGTGCCGCAGCGCGGGCACCAGGGGGCGACACGGTGGTCCTGGGTGAGCAGCCCCTTGTTGAAGATCTCCTTCAACGACCACCACACGGACTCGACGTACTCGGGGTCCATGGTCCGGTACGCGTCGTCCAGGTCGACCCAGTAGCCCATGCGGGTCGTGAGCTCGGTGAACGCGTCGGTGTGACGGGTCACGGACTCGCGGCACTTGGCGTTGAACTCGGCGATGCCGTACGCCTCGATGTCCTTCTTGCCGTTGAAGCCCAGTTCCTTCTCGACGGCGAGCTCGACGGGCAGGCCGTGGCAGTCCCAGCCGGCCTTGCGGGCCACGTGGTAGCCGCGCATGGTGCGGAAGCGGGGGAAGACGTCCTTGAAGACGCGGGCCTCGATGTGGTGCGCGCCGGGCATGCCGTTCGCGGTGGGCGGGCCCTCGTAGAAGACCCACTCGGGGCGGCCCTCGGACTGCTCCAGGGTCTTGGCGAAGGTCTTGCTCTCGCGCCAGAAGTCGAGGACGGCGTGCTCGAGGGCAGGCAGGTCGACCTGGGCGGGTACCGGGCGGTACTGCGGCGGTGTGGTCATGAGGCTGAACTCTTCCTCCGGCGGGGTGTCACTTCCGTCCGGAGGGACGAGAGCCACGCCCTGAAGATCAGGGACTGCTCCCGCGGTACCACCCTCCTTGGCCTCCGGACACGTGGTCCGAGGGCCCCCTCATTGGGGTGCGAAGCCGGTTCTACGGTCCGCGGGAGCCCCTGCGGCTCCCTGCGGCTTTCTTCCGGCGGCTCCGGGGTGATCCTTCGCATCGCGCTCGCCCCCGGGCTCTCACCGTCCCCGGGTCGCTCCTGGCTGCGTCCGACGCTACTCGTCCCCATCCATGCCTCTCGCTGGGCCCCAGTGTACGGGCCGGGGCGCGGCTCGGCAGACCGGTTTACGGGGCGGGGCGGGGGGAGGTGGATGGACATGCGGCAGATGATTCCTCACGCTCGTGGAGCGTGACAGGAGGTCGGTCGGCCTGGCCCCCACCATCCGGTCTTCGCCCCCGGCCATGGAGCCACTGGGCTCGTCCCGGCTCTCGCGTGTGCTCCTGACCGTGTGCCGGGTCGCGGTCGGCCTGCTGTGGATCCAGAACCTTTCCAGGAAACACCCGCCGAACTTCGGGAACAAGTCCGCGCCCGCCCCGCACCCGGCCACGTCGACCGGGCCGCCGAGGACGCGGCGCACGCCCGCTTCGAGGGGGCCGAGGAGCGCAGGGCCGGCGTCGAGCGCAGACTGGCCGCCGTCCGGGAGGCCCGCGCCGAGGCCGCTGCCGCCGCGGGCGAGGCCACCACCGCCGAACTGCTGGACCTCCCCTCCGAGCTGAGCTCCCGCCACGCCGAGGCCCACGCCGCGGCCGCCGGACTGCACACCGCCCGCGAGCGGCTCGCCCGCGCCGAGCGGGAGCACGCCGTGCGCAGCTCCGACCGGCTGGAGGCGGAGGTCCGGGCCGGCGCGCGGGCCTCCCGCCGGGAGGGCCTCGACCGGGAACAGGCCGCGCTGGAGGCGGAGCTGGCCCTGGTACGGGCGGACGCGCCCAGTGTCGCGGCCCGGGCCGGGGTGCTCGAGGACCGGGTCCGCATGGTCACCGCCGCCGCAGCCTCGCTGCGGAGGGCCGAAACCACCGCGGCCCGGCTGAAGGAGGCCGACGACCAGCTGGCCGACGCCGCCTTCAAGGCCGGCTTCGACACCACGGAGGAAGCGGCCGACGCCGTCCTCCCGGAGTACGAGCGCACCGCGCTCCAGCGCCGGGCTGACGCCTGGCAGGCGGAGGAGGCCATGCTGGCCGACCGCCTCGGCGAGGGCGACACCGCCGCCGCGGCGGCCCGGCCCCCGGCCGCGCCGGAGGAGGCCGAGGCGTACGCCGCCCGGGCCGCCGCGAAGCTGCGTACCGCGGGATCCGCCGTGGACGCGGCCCGGGTGCGGTGCAAGGACCTCGACGGGCTCTCCCGGCAGGCCGAGCAGGAACTGCGCGCCCTGGGCCCGCTGCGCGAGGCCTACGACCGGGTGGCCCGTCTCGCCGGGCTCACCGCGGGCACCTCCGCCGACAACGAGCGCAAGATGCGGCTGGAGGCGTACGTGCTGGCGGCCCGGCTGGAGCAGGTCGCCGCCGCCGCGACGGTGCGGCTCCTGCGGATGTCGGGCGGCCGCTACACCCTGGTCCACTCCGACGCCAAGGCGAGCGGACGCGGCCGTTCCGGGCTCGGCCTGCACGTGGTCGACGCCTGGACGGGCAGCGAGCGGGACACCTCCACCCTGTCCGGCGGCGAGACCTTCTTCGCCTCGCTCGCGCTCGCGCTGGGCCTGGCCGACGTGGTCACCGACGAGGCGGGCGGCATGCGGCTCGACACCCTCTTCATCGACGAGGGCTTCGGCAGCCTGGACGACCAGGCGCTGGACGAGGTGCTCGACGTCCTGGACTCGCTGCGCGAACGCGACCGCAGCGTCGGCATCGTGAGCCACGTCGCCGATCTGCGGACCCGGGTGCAGGCCCAGCTGGAGATCGTCAAACAGCGCGGCGGCTCGGTCGTGCGCCACCGCGCGGCCGCCGGGACGGGCTGAGGCCTTCGCGCCGACGGGCGGTGGACGGTCCGGACGCCCTCCCCGGAGGGGGCCGGCCGGACCGTCCGCGCGGCGGGCACCGGGGGCTCAGAGCTTGGACAGCTCGTCCACCAGGTCGTCGAGGCCCAGCGAACCCTGGGACAGCGCCGCCATGTGCCACGCCTTCAGGTCGAAGGAGTCGCCGTGCGCGGCACGGGCGTTGTCGCGGCCCAGCAGCCAGGCGCGCTCGCCCAGCTTGTAGCCGATGGCCTGGCCCGGCATGGAGAGGTAGCGGGTCAGCTCGCTCTCGACGAAGTCCGCCGGCCGGCCGCTGTGCAGGCCGAAGAACTCCTGCGCCAGGTCCACCGTCCAGCGCTCGCCCGGGTGGAACGGGGAGTCCGCCGGGATCTCCAGGCCCAGGTGCATGCCGATGTCCACGATGACCCGCGCGGCGCGCATCATCTGGCAGTCCAGGTAGCCCAGGCGCTGTTCGGCGTCCTTGAGGTAGCCCAGCTCGTCCATCAGCCGCTCCGCGTACAGCGCCCAGCCCTCGGCGTTGGCGCTGACCAGGCCGACGCTGGCCTGGTAGCGGGAGAGCTGGTCCGCGACGTGCGTCCACTGCGCCAGCTGGAGGTGGTGGCCCGGAACGCCCTCGTGGTACCAGGTGGAGACCAGGTCGTAGACGGGGAAGCGGGTCTGGCCCATCGTCGGCAGCCAGGTGCGCCCCGGACGGGAGAAGTCCTCCGACGGGTTCGTGTAGTACGGGGCCGCCGCGCCGCCCGGAGGGGCGATCCGCGACTCCACGCGCTTGACCCGCTCGGCGAGCTCGAAGTGGGTGCCGTCGAGGTTCTCGATGGCCTCGTCCATGAGGCCCTGCAGCCAGGCCTGGACCTCGTCCACGCCCTCGATGTGGGTGCCGTGCTCGTCCAGGTGGCGCAGCGCCTCCCAGGGGCCGGCGCCCGGCAGGATCTTGGCCGCCTCCTGCTTCATCTCGGCGAGCAGCCGGTGGTACTCCGACCAGCCGTAGGCGTACGCCTCGTCGAGGTCCAGGTCGGTGCCGTTGAAGTAGCGCGACCAGCGGGCGTAGCGCTCGCGGCCCACGGGGTCGGGCTGCCCCTGGACGGCGGGGGCGTACACGTCGCGCATCCAGTCGCGCAGTTCCACGACGGCGGCGGTCGCGGCGGCCGCGGCTTCGTCGAGCTCGGCGCGCAGGGCCTGGGGGCCGCCCGCGGCGAAGCCGGCGAAGAAGCCGCCGGCCGGCTCGCCGTCGGCGCGGTCGGCGCGGTCGGCGCCGTCCTCGCCGGCCCAGCCGGTGAGCTGCTCGATGAAGGTGGCGGTGGGGCGCGGGCTGCCGAACAGCCCGCGGTCCAGGCCGAGCGCGAGGCACTCGCGGTAGCCCGCGTAGGCGGCCGGCACGGCGCGCAGCCGCTCGGCGATGGCGGCCCAGTCCTCGTCCGTGTCGGCCGGGGTCAGGGTGAAGACCTCGCGGACCGCGTGCGCGGGGGAGTGGATGTTGCTGACCGCGCGCAGGTCCTCGTCGGCTTCGTGGACCGCGAGTTCGGCGGTCAGCCGCTCGCGCAGCAGGCGGGCGCAGCGGCGTTCGACATCGCTGTCGGCGCCCGGCTGCCGCTCGGCGGCGTCCAGGAGGGCGAGCGTGGCGCGGGAGAGCCCGGCGGCCGCGGCGCGGCCCGCGGGGGAGAGGTCCGGGAGCTTGCCGGAGCTTTCGGCGACACCGAGGTAGGTGCCCGTGATCGGGTCGATGGCGATGAGCTCGTCGACGTAAGCGTCGGCGACCTGGCGGGGCAGCCGTGCGGAACCGTTGCCGGTGAGGATGTCTGACATGTGGACATCTTCGTATGCGGGAAGGGTCCGCGTCATCACCAACCGGCCTCAGCCTGCTGACGTAGGGGGGAGCAGGGGTCCGCAGTCCCACTCCTGGAAGATCAACCTGGTTTCCACGCGGGCGACTTCCCGGCGCGAGGTGAATTCGTCGAGGACCAGCCGCTGGAGCTCGCCGGGATCGGAAACGGCCACGTGTACGAGGTAGTCGTCGGGCCCGGTCAGGTGGAAGACGGCCCGCGAGGCCGGGAGCGAGCGCACGCGCTCGACGAAGGGGCCGATCAGCTCGCGGCGGTGCGGGCGCACCTGGACGAGGAGCAGTGCCTCCAGGCCGCGCCCGAGCTTGGCCGGATCCAGGCTGAGCCGGTTGCCGAGGATGATGCCGGAGCGGCGCATCCGGGCGACCCGGTCCAGACAGGTCGACGCGGCGATGCCGATCTCGGCGGCGAGATCGCGGTACGTGGTCCGGGCGTCGTTCTGCAGAAGCCGCAGAATCTGCAGATCGACCGGGTCCAGTGCGACAGATTCGGACATTGGCCGAACGTAGCACGGGGTTTTCCCGCCAAGGCCGATCAGCTGAGCACAGTACGGCCCATGGAGACGAACGCCCCGACCGTACGACGGTCACTGGCCACCGAAGCGGTTCATGCCGGACGCGAGGACCTCGCCGGGCTCGGACTGCACGCGCCTCCGCTCGATCTGTCGACGACGTACCCGTCGTACGACAGTCGGGCGGAGGCCGCCCGCATCGACGAATTCGCCACCACCGGAGCCCGGCCCGAGGGCCCGCCGGTGTACGCCCGGCTGGACAACCCGACCACCGCCCGGTTCGAGACGGCCCTCGCCCGGCTCGAAGGCACGGAGAGCGCCGTCGCCTTCGCGAGCGGGATGGCCGCCCTGTCCGCCTGCCTGCTGGTGCGCGGGATGCAGGGCCTGCGTCACGTGGTCGCCGTACGGCCCCTCTACGGGTGCAGCGACCACCTGCTGACCAGCGGGCTGCTGGGCACCGAGGTGACCTGGGTGGACCCCGCGGGCATAGCGGACGCCATCCGCCCGGACACCGGTCTGGTCATGATCGAGTCGCCCGCCAACCCGACCCTCGCGGAGATCGACCTGCGCGCCGCCGCGCACTCCTGCGGGGAGGTGCCGCTGCTCGTCGACAACACCTTCGCGACGCCCGTCCTGCAGCGGCCGGCCGAGAGCGGCGCCCGGCTGGTCCTGCACAGCGCCACCAAGTACCTCGGCGGCCACGGGGACGTCCTCGGCGGGGTCGTCGCCTGCGACGAGGAGTTCGCGCGGCAGCTGCGCCAGGTGCGGTTCGCGACCGGCGGGGTCCTGCACCCGCTGGCCGCGTACCTGCTGCTGCGCGGGCTCTCGACCCTTCCCGTACGGGTGCGGGCGGCCTCCGCGAGCGCCGCCGAGCTCGCCCGGCGGCTCGAGGCCGATCCGCGCGTCCTGCGGGTGCACTACCCGCGGATCGGCGGCGCCATGGTCGCCTTCGAGACGGCCGGCGACCCGCACGAGGTGATCGCCTCGGTCCGGCTGGTCACCCCGGCGGTCAGCCTGGGCAGCGTCGACACCCTCATCCAGCACCCGGCCTCCATCAGCCACCGCATCGTGGCCGAGGGGGACCGCCACGCCTCGGGCGTGAGCGACCGGCTGCTGCGCATGTCGGTCGGGCTGGAGGACGTGGACGACCTGTGGGCCGATCTGGACCAGGCGCTGGACCGGGCGACGGCCCCGGCGGCGGAGCTCACTGGTGTGAGCGCTGTCGGCGCTGTCGGTGCCGTCAGTGCTGGGTACGGGGCTGCGCGCGCGGAAGCTCGTACGGCAGCCGGGAGCTGACCGGGGTCGCGTCCAGCCGGGCCGTGATCACCAGGGTGCCCTCCTCGATCTGGTAGTCGAGGGGGAGGCCGAGGCCGCGCATGGCGGCGACCATGCCGGTGTTCGAGGCCTGGGTGACGGCGTACACGCTGTCGCACCCGGCCTCGACGGCCATCCCGATCAGCCGGCCGAGCAGCTCGGTGCCGATGCCGCGGCGCTGCCAGTCGTCCTCGATGAGCAGGGCCACCTCGGTCTCGTCGCCGTCCCAGAGCAGGTGGCCCAGGGCGACGAGCTTGCCGGACGCGGTGGTCGCGGCGAGGGTGCGGCCGAAGCGGGGGCTCAGCAGGTGGCCGAGGTAGCGGTCGGCGTCGGCGACGGGGCCGTGGTAGCGCAGGGACAGGGTGCGCTCGGAGCAGCGGTCGTGCATCGCGCGGGCGGCGGCCTGGTCGGAGCCGTCGGCGCGGCGGACGGTGATCTCGTTGCCCTCGGGCAGGGTCAGCACGTCCTGGCTGCGCGGGACGCGCGGGCCGAGCCGGGCGTCGAGCTCGACGAGCGCGCGGGCGCGGGCGAACTCGGTCGGGGTGAAGGGGAGGTAGGGCCGTTCGATGGTGATCGCACCGCCGGAGGGGTCGCGCAGCCGCATGACCGTGGTCTCCAGGACCCCCTCGACGGGCGCGTCGGCGCCCGCGTTGGGCCGGCCGGAGAGGGTGGTCGCCGGGATCGAGTGGATGGTGCAGCGGCCGAGCAGCTGGCGCAGGGCGAGCGGCAGTTCGGCGGCGTCCAGCGCGGTGCGCGTGGCCAGGCCCAGGACCCGGGTCGGGGTGTCGACGAGGTCGTGGGCGTCGGCCCGCTCGATCCAGGTGCTGTGGCCGCCGGCCCCGGCGATGGCCCGGGTGAGGTCGGCGGAGGGCAGCTGCTGCGGTGCGCGCAGCAGGAACTCGTCGACGGTGCCGCCCTCGGGGAGCGGGTGCGTCTGGAGGGTCAGGATGTCGACGCCGCTGCGGGCGAGGGCCGTGCAGAGGGCGGCGAGGCTGCCGGGCTGGTCCTGCACGGTGGTCCGCATCCGCCACAGGGAGGTGGTGGGCGCGGCGTCCGTGGGCGCGGCGCCGGAGGGCCGGGCGACGCCCGTCGGGCCGGTCCCCGCCTCGTCCGGACCGGCGGGTGCGGAGTCCGTGGGCGGGGGCGCATGGCTGTGGCGCCGTGCCCACCAGGTGTGGAAGGCCGCCGTGACCAGGAGCGCGACCGCCGAGGCGACGAGCAGGACAGGGCCGCGCGGACCGTGCACGACGAGATTGGCGATGGCGTCGGCCACCGCGACGGCGCAGAAGAGGGCGGCGAGCTCGACGAGGTCCCGGCGCCAGTGGTGGCGGTGGGAACGCTGGGCGGGGGCAGTGAGGGGCTCAGTCATGCAGACCACTGTGACGCAGGGGTGTTGCGTGATCACGAACGATCTGTGACCGACTGGTTAAGGATCCATCTGGCCGATTTCGCCCTGTTTTCCGGCTCATTTCAGATGTAAGGGCGAAGGACGGGGTCAGGGGCGGTTGGAGGCCGTCGCCGGGGCCGCCGCCGGGCCCGTCGCGGGCCCGGCGAGGACCGGGCCCGCTGCCGGATCGTCCGCTACTGCCCCACCCGTCCGGGCCGGAGCGTCCGTGTGAACAGCACACCGCCGCCCTGGCGCCGCAGCCGCACGGTGAGCTCGCCGCCGTCCCCGTCGATCTCCACCTCGCCGTAGTACGGCGGGTTCTCGGACGGCGACATGTTGGCGAAGGGCGCGGACTGGACGTACGCCGTCTCCGGGCCGAAAGTGGCGTCGAGCCGGCCCGCGGGGAAGCCGCCCGCGCCGATGGGGCCGGATACGAACTCCCAGAAGGGCGCGAAATCGGTGAAGGCGGCCCGCTCGGGCGCGTAGTGGTTCGCGGCCGTGTAGTGGACGTCCGCGGTGAGCCAGAGGGTGCCGGTGATGCGCTGGTGCTTGATGTGGCGCAGCAGTTCGGCGATCTGCAGCTCGCGGCCGAGCGGGGCGCCGGGGTCGCCCTGGGCGACGGCCTCGAAGTTCGCCGCCCCGTCCGCCACCACGATGCCCAGCGGCATGTCGGCGGCGATGACCTTCCACGTGGCGCGGGAGCGCGACAGCTCCCGCTTGAGCCAGGCCAGCTGCTCGGTGCCGAGGATGCCGACGGGGTCGTCCGTCTGGCGGCCGGGGGAGTTGGCGTTGCGGTGGGTGCGCATGTCGAGGACGAACACGTCGAGCAGCGGGCCGTAGCGCATCACCCGGTACATCCGGCCCTCCTCGCGGCCGCCGCGCAGGTCGGTGACGGGGAAGTACTCGCCGAAGGCCCGGCGGGCCCGGCCCGCGAGGGTGTCGACGTCCTTCACGGTGTAGCGGGGGTCGTCGAGGATCTGCCCCGGGTACCAGTTGTTGCGGACCTCGTGGTCGTCCCACTGGGCGAGGACCGGGACCTGGGCGTTGAAATCGCGCAGGTTGCGGTCGAGGAGGTTGTAGCGGAAGTTGCCCCGGTACTCGGCGAGGGTCTCGGCGACCTTCGCCTTCTCCTCGGTGGTCACGTTGGTCCAGAGGGTGCCGTCGCGCAGCGGGACGGAGGCCTGGAGGGGCCCGTCGGCGTAGATGGTGTCCCCGCTGAAGAGGAAGAAGTCGGGGTCGCGCAGCCGCATTTCGTCGAAGACGCGGTAGCCGCCGAGGTCCGGGTTGATCCCCCATCCCTGGCCCGCGAGGTCCCCGGACCACAGGAAGCGCACGTCGCGGCGGCGGGAGACGGGGGTGGTGCGGAAGGTGCCGCGCACGGGGTCACCGGTGCGGCGCGGGTCGTCGGGGTCGGCGAGGACGACGCGGTAGTGGACCTGCTGGCCCGGCGGGAGCTCGCGCAGGGCGGCGGTTCCGGTGAAGTCGGTGCCGGGGCCGAGCAGCGGGCCGCGGTGGCGGCGCACGGCGTAGCGGAACGACTCGCTCGGGGAGGTCTCGACGTACATCCGCGCGGGCCGGTCGGAGCGCGTCCAGACGGTGGCCGAGTGGGCGGTGATCTCGCCGGACTGCACGCCCCAGAGGGCGTTCGGGCGCCCCGAGCGGACGAAGGCGGGGGCGGTCGCCGCGTGGGCCGGGGCGGTGAGGGCGCCGGACAGGGCGCTGGACAGGGCGAGGCCCACGGGAACGGCGAGGGATCCGCCGAGCAGGGAGCGTCGGGTGTACGGCAGGGGTGCCATCGGTGCGTCTCCAGAGGCCGGCGGGGACGGGCCGGACCAGTGTGTCGCCGTACACCGGCGGCACACCGGACCGTCCGCGTCGCGCACGCGAACCGTGCGTGAACACTGGCGCGCGGGCGCTGGCCGTCCGTCAGCCGGTCACCCCGGGCGGCGGACCGTGTCCAGGATGACGCGGGCGACGAGTGCCGGGTCGTCGTGCATCGGGACGTGCCCGCAGCCGGGGAGTCGCACCAGGCGTGCACCGGGGATGGTGTGCTTGGCGCGTATGCCCTGGCGGCGCAGGAGCAGCCGGTCGCGGCTGCCCCAGGCGATGGTGACGGGCAGGCCGGGCAGATCGTGGTCGAACCGTACGGAACCGCCCGCGGCCAGGGTCTCCTCGAAACCGGTGGCGTCGCGCAGGGCCAGCGTCTCGGCGACCACGGCGTCGGGGGCGCGGCGGCCGGGGCGCGCGTAGATGGTGCTGGTGAGCGCGGCCCGGCCGGCCGCGCTGCGGGAGAGGCGCTCCACGGCGGGGCGGGGCAGCGCGGTGGCCCCGGCGCGCATGGCGCGGAGCGCGGCGAAGGCGTAGCGGCGCTCGCCCTCCGTCCAGAACCCGGCCGGGGAGAGCGCGGTGACCGAGCGGGCCAGCCCGGCGCGGCCCATCTCGAGCGCGAGCAGCCCGCCGAGGGAGTTGCCGGCGACGTGCGGGCGCTGGACGCCGAGCGCGGCACAGAGGGCGCCGAGCGCCGGGGCGACGGTGCCGAGGTCGTACGGAACCCCGTGCGGCAGGGGCTCCGAGGCCCCGAAGCCGGGCAGGTCGACGGCGATCACGTCGTACTCGGCGGCCAGGACGTCGGTCACCGGGTGCCAGGCCTGGAGGTGGTGACCGATGCCGTGGAGCAGCAGGAGCGGTTCGCCCGCGCCCTTGCGTTCGTAGGCGGCGGTGGTGGTCCGGGGGCCCAGCGGCGAATCGATCGTGAAGGAGACCGTGGCGGTCATGCTGCTCCTCGTCGGGGTCGGGCGGCGCGTGTGAGACGGGTTGTCAGTAGTGTCTCCCGCCACCATTACCGCCCGGTAGCCCCTGGCCATAAGACTTCGTCTTCGCCGTGGCCCGCGAACATCCCGTGAACGGGTTGCTACATATGCCCGATCTGCCCGACAAAGAGGCGAGCATTGGTCTTGACCAAGGGGGTGCGCCGTCCTATCGTCGCAGGGATAGTGCAGGAACCTTTAATAAACAAAGGCGCGGAACTGCCGCTGGAACACGGCGATTGCGGCGATTGCAGGAGGAGTCAGGGTGGGGACCACACAGCTCGAATCGGTGCCGGAGCCGAAGTACTGGCACCTCAAGACCGTCCTCAGCGAGGCGCTCGACCAGGATTTCGCCGTGGGCGAGGTCCTGCCGAACGAGCGTGAGCTCGCCGCCCGCTTCGGCGTGGCCCGCGCGACCCTGCGCCAGGCCCTGGAGCAGCTGGAGCTCGAAGGCCGCCTGCAGCGGCGCCGCGGAGTCGGCACCACCGTCGCCCCGCCGCGCGTGGGCGTGGACGTCGGCGGCGCGCAGCACAGCTGGCCCGGCGAGAGCACCGACGGCTGGGAGCCCGTGGACGCGGTGGAGGCCGCACCGGCGGCCGCCGTCCTGAAGCTGCTGGGCACCGCCGCCGGGGAGATGGTCCTCGCGGTGCGCCGGACCCGCGTCGAGCAGGGCCAGGTCGTCGCGGCCGAGATGCTGTACGTGCCGGCCGCCTCGGTGCCCGGACTGTCCGCGATCGACGCCCCGGCCGGTCCGGCGCGCGCCCGGGCCGTCATGCGCGAGCTGCAGCGGCTCCCGCTCGACGGGCAGGACCGCTCCGTGGAGCTCGGCTCCGCCCGCGCCGACGACGCGAAGGAGCTGGACCGCCTGCCCGGCGCCCCGGTCCTCCTGGTCACCACCCGCTACTTCACGGTGGAGGGCACGGCGGCCGTCTCGGTGGCCACCTACCGCGCGGACACCTGCCGCCTCACCTTCGGCGACTCGGGCGACGTCCAGATCACGCACGACGCGCGCGTCGCGTCCTGACCCGCTGACGGCGGGCCGCCGGACGCCGCCACCCGGCGGCGTCCGGCGGCCCGTTCGTACGTTCTCGGGAGCCGGGGGCAACGCCCCGCGCGGTCCCGGACCGGCGGGGTCCCACCGGCGGGGTCCGAACCAGCGAGGTCCCGGACCGTCCCGGAGGGGGTCAGCGGCGGCGCGTCGTGACGGTCTTCTCCACGGCGAACAGCTCTTCCTCCACGTGGTCCAGCGCCAGTCGCAGCGCTCCCGTGGCCACCGCCGCCTCGCCCAGCAGGGACAGCGCCACGCGCGGCGGGCGCAGGCAGTACCGCTCCAGTTCCCGCCGCAGGGGGTCCAGTACCCCGTCCATCCCCGCTGCCCAGCCGCCCACCACGACCAGCTCCGGGTCCATCGCGAGGACCAGCGCCGCCACGTCGTGGACCAGCCGCTGGATGAACCGCTCGACCGCGGCCACCGCCCGCTCGTCCCCGCGCTTGGCCATCGCGAAGACCTCCGCGACCTGCCGCTCGTCCAGGGGGTGCAGCGGTTCGCCGGTCGTCGACAGCAGCCGCTCGGGCGTGACCTCGCGGCCCAGCAGGTGCAGCGCGCCGATCTCACCGGCCGCCCCGCCGAAGCCGCGGTGCAGGCGGCCGCCGATCAGGGAGCCCGCGCCCGGGCTGAGTCCGGCCATCACGAAGACCATGTCGTCGGTGTCCGTCGCGGCACCCTTCCAGTGCTCGGCGACCGCCGCGGCGTTGGCGTCGTTCTCCACCTGGACCGGGCACCGGAAGGAGCGCCGCAGCCGCTCGCCGAGCGGCAGCCCGGTCCAGCCGGGCAGGGCCGTACCGAGGCGCACGGTGCCGTCCGCCTCGACGATGCCGGGGCTGCCCACGCCGACCGCGCGGAGGGAGTCCCTGGGGACTCCGGCCTTGCGCAGCAGGTCGGCGACCGCGCTGCGGACCCGGTCCAGCCGTTCGTCGGCGGACGCCGTCTCGGCGACCTCCTTGGTGCCGGCGCCGATGACCCGCCCGTCCAGCCCGGAGAGCAGCACCGCGATGCGGTGCGAGCCGATCTCCACGCCGAGCAAGTGCCCGGCTTCCGTGCGGAAGCGGAACCGTCTCGCGGGCCGCCCCTGGCGCCGAGCGCCTTCCTCCGCACCGGCCTCGACGACGAGCCCGGTGGCGATGAGCCCTTCGACGACGCCCTCGACGGTCGGCCGGGAGAGCCCGGTCACCCGAGTGAGGTCGGTGAGGGTCGGAGATTCGGCCGCGCGCAGTGCCCGCAGCACGACGGCGGAGTTGATCCGCCGGAGCAGAGAGGGGTCCCCGCCGGTCAGCTGACCCAACGTGTTTCCTCCCAGCTAGCGAGCTTGTCAGCCGGATCGTACTGCGGACCCGGTCCGACGGCGAGAAGCAGCCCCCCATCGGCCGGAATCCGCTCTTCCTCTCGGATGTGCCGGCAGCGGTCAGGCAGGAGCGACGAATCCCGATTCGTAGGCGGTGATCACGGCCTGGGTCCGGTCCCGCGCGCCGAGCTTCGCCAGGATCGCGCTCACGTGGGACTTCACCGTCTCCGTCCCGACGATCAGCTCGCGGGCGATCTCGATGTTGGTCAGGCCCTTCGCCATCAGTCGCAGGACGGCCTCCTCGCGCTCGGTCAGGGCGGCCCGCTCCACCACCTTGCGGGCCTGCCGGTTCCCGTACTCGGCCGCCAGCGCCCGCACCGCCGCGGGGAACAGCAGCGTCTCACCCTCCGCCACGAGCCGGACCGCGTGCACGATCTCGGACGGGCGGGCCCGCTTCAGCAGGAACCCGTCCGCGCCGGCCCGCAGCGCCTGGTAGACGTACTCGTCGTTCTCGAAGGTGGTGACCACGAGGATCTTCGGCGGCGAGTCCACGGTCCGCAGGACCGCCTTCGTCGCCTCGATCCCGTCGAGCAGCGGCATCCGGACGTCCATCGCCACGACATCCGGGCGCAGTTGCCGCACGAGCGGGACCACCGAAGCCCCGTCGGCGGCCTCGCCGACGACCTCGATGTCGGGCTGGGCGTCCAGGACGGCGCGCAGACCCGCACGCACCAGGGGTTCGTCGTCGACGAGCAGTACGGTAACCGGCATCCGGTCAGCGTATTCGCTCCAGCGGGAGCCGTGCGCACACCCTCCAACCCCCCTTGTGCAGACCGGTCTCGACCTTCCCGCCGAGCAGTGCGGCCCGTTCCCGCATGCCGCGCAGCCCGTTTCCGCCGCCGGCCGTCACGGTGGGCCGGTCGGGCAGCGGATTCGTCACCTCCAGGTCCAGCCGGTCGGCGACCACACCGATCCGGACGCGTACCGGCACGGGGCCGCAGTGCCGCAGCACATTGGTGAGCGCCTCCTGGAGGATCCGGTACCCCTCCTGGGTGACGGGATCCGGCAACTGCTCGAGCGGGCCGATCAGTTCCGCGTCGACGGTGGCGCCGGAGGCCCGCGCGGATTCGAGCAGCCGGTCGGCCTCCGCCAGCGTCGGCCGCTGGGAAGGCCGCCGGCCGGACTCCCGCAGGACGAGCAGCACCCGCTCCAGGTCCTCCAGCGCCGCCCGCCCGGTCTCCTCGATCGCGCTCAGCGCGCGGTCGGTGAACTCCGGGTCGCCGGCGGCCCGTGCGGCCCCGGCCTGGACCACCGCCACGGTCAGCGCGTGACCGATCGAATCGTGCAGCTCCCGTGCGATGCGGGTGCGCTCCAGCAGCTGCTCGGTACGGGCCTCCAGCGCGGTGAGCCGCTCCGCGGACGAAGGGCCCAGCAGCCGACGGGCGATGGAGGTGACCAGGTCACCCAGCAGGATCACGATGACGATCAGCAGCACGAGGGGCACGGGAGCCAGCGGCCACGCCGCCCAGGGCGGCGGGGTGAAGGGCAGCACGCTGTCCTCGGTGAGCGAGCCGCCGACCGCGACACGGATCAGATCGACCGTGATGACGGGCAGCCAGACGCTGGCGAGGAGGGTGACCCCCGAGAGGACGAGCCGTATCTCCAGCCACACCAGCGTCCGCCAGCGATCGCTCCACCTCTGGGACGCCACGGTGCTGAAGCTGCCGACTTCGGCGTCCTCGCCCCTGTCCTTGTCCCCGTCCTTGTCCTGCGGCGCCAGCAGGAACTGGGCCTGGAGCCCCTCGGCCAGCCGCATCCAGGGCAGCAGCCCGAGCGGTATGACGAAGACCAGCGGCATCCACGGAGCCTCGGGCCCTATGAACATCCACACGGCCAGCATGAGCACGGGCACACACAGGTGCACCCAGCGGGAGTAGGTCACGGGGCGGAGAGCGGCGCGGAACAGTCGGTGCATCCCCTCATCGTGGCAGTCCACGGTTGTGCGGCGGCTCCCCCACGTGGGGGAGAGAGAACCCTCGCTTGGGGGAGGAAGAGGGGTGGGGCCGGCGGCGAACCTTGAGGCATGAACAGCATCGAGATCCGAGAACTGACCAAGGAGTTCGGCCGCACCCGGGCGGTGGACCACCTCACCTTCGATGTCATGCCCGGCCGGGTCACCGGGTTCCTGGGGCCCAACGGCGCCGGGAAGTCCACCACGATGCGACTGCTGCTGGGGCTGGACCGGATCACCTCGGGGACGGCCACCATCGGGGGCCGCCGGTTCACCGAACTCGCCGACCCCCTCCACCGGGTGGGCGCCCTGCTCGACGCGCAGTCGGCGCACGGCGGCCGTACGGCCAGGGACCACCTCCGCTTCCTCGCGGCGGCCAACAGCATCCCCATGAGCCGGGTGGAGGCGGTCCTGGAGCAGTCGGGGATGGCCTCGGCGGCCAAGCGGCGGATCAAGACCTTCTCACTGGGCATGCGTCAGCGCCTCGGCATGGCGGCCGCGCTGCTCGGCGACCCCGGTGTGCTGCTGCTGGACGAGCCGACCAACGGGCTCGATCCCGAAGGCATCATCTGGATCCGCGAGCTCATGCGCGACCTGGCCGCCGAAGGGCGCACGGTCCTCGTCTCCAGCCACCTGATGACCGAGACCGCCGCCCTCGCCGACCACTTGATCGTCCTCGGGCAGGGCAGGCTGCTGGCCGACACCTCGATGGAGGACTTCATCGACGCCCGCAGCACGCCTCGGGTACGCCTGCGCACCGCCGATCCGATCAGGCTGCGGTCGGCCCTCGCCCGGGACGGATTCGAGCTGGTCACCGCCGACGGCGGGCGGTGGACCGTGGAGGGCATACAGGCCGAGGACCTCGGTGCGATGGCCGCCCGTGAAGGCATACCGATGCTCGAACTGGTCGATGAGCGGGCTTCGCTGGAGCAGGCCTATCTCGATCTGACCGCCGAACACGCCCAGTTCGCCGCCACCCACTGACACGAACCCCTCCAAGGAGGCTTCCCCATGAGCACCGCTCTGCCCACCGTCCCCGTCATGCACTCGGAATGGATCAAGATACGGTCCCTGCGCGGCACCTTCGGGGCGCTGATGGCCGTATTTCTCGCCACCGCGGGGATCCAGACCCTGACGGCCGTGCTGATCGGCGACACGGAGGCCGGCAGCCTGGGGGACGATCAGCTCCTCGCGGCCTTCTACGGAGTCAACTTCGGCCAGATCGCCGCCTTCGCCTTCGGCGCGACGGCCCTGTCCGGCGAATTCCACAACGGGGCCCTCCGCACATCGTTGACCGCGGTGCCGAACCGCGCGCGGTTCTACCTGTCGAAGATGACCGTGGTCGGCGGACTCGCGCTCGTGGCCGGCCAGTTGGCCGGGCTGGCCACCTTCGTGGGCGGGCAGGCGTTCATGGGGCCCTACGCGCTGGATCTGGGCGGCTCGGGGACCTACCGTGCGATCTTCGGCTGTGGCCTGTACCTCACGCTGATGACCTTGCTGGCCGCCGGACTGACGGCGGTGCTGCGCAGCGCGACGGCCGTCCTGAGCCTGCTCATACCTTTCGTGCTGATCGTGTCCTTCGTGCTCGGTGCGGCTTCCGAGGGCGTCGCCCGGTTCCTGCCGGACCGTGCGGGCCAGATGGTGATGCGGATGGAGTCGCAGGGCGGCCTCGGCCCGTGGACCGGCCTCGGGGTCCTGGCCCTGTGGGCGCTGGTCGCGGTGGCCGGCGGCTGGCTGGCGGTCCGGCGCCGGGACGCCTGACGCCGCGCAGGTCGGCGGCGGTCACCCCTCGGCGATGAGGGCGGGGAGTGCGCGCATGTCGTGGAAGACGACGGTGCCCGGACCTTCGAGCTGCTCGGCCCGGGTCAGCCCGCCGGCGTAGCCGAAGGCCCTCATCCCGGCGGCGCGGGCCGCCTGGACGCCGGGCCTGCTGTCCTCGACGACCACACAGGCGGCCGGGTCGACGCCCATCCGCCGGGCGGCGTGCAGGAACAGGTCCGGGGCCGGCTTTCCGCGGGAGACCTCGGTGGCGCTGTGGATGCGGCCCGCGAAGCGTTCGTAGAGTCCGGTGCGGCCGAGGGTGTGGCGCATCTTCTCGTGCGAGCCGCTGGAGGCGACACAGGTGGGCAGGCCGATCGCGTCGAGCGCCTCGGGAAGCCCGTCGACGGGGGACAGCCCGGTGTCCACCGCCTCCCGGTGGAGCTCTTCGAACCGCTCCGACCAGAGGGCGGCCGTCTGCGGGCCGAGCCGTGCGGAGATCTGTTCGCGGATGGAGGCACTGGAGCGCCCGATGAACCGGTCGACGACCTCGTCCTCGGTCAGCGGCCAGCCGAGCTCCGCACCCAGGGCGACCTGGACGCGGGCGGCGATCCGTTCGCTGTCGACCAGGACCCCGTCGCAGTCGAATATCACGAGTTCAATCGGCTTGATCATCCCGGGAGCATAGGGGGATCCGTGATCACGCGCGTCGCGGGCCCGACAAGATCCGAAGGAGACGGCCTAGGCGGGTGTGGGTCAGCAGGCCTTCAAGGCCGCGAGGAAGTCCAGCCTGGTCTCGAGCCGGGACAGGTCCCGGCCCGTGAGGTGCTCGATGCGGGCGACGCGCTGGCGCAACGAGTTCACGTGCAGGTGGAGCCGGTCGGCGCACCTGGTCCACGACCCGTCGCAGTCGAGGAACGCCTCCAGCGTGGTCACCAGATCGGTCCGGTGGCGGCTGTCGTGATCGCGCAGGGGGCCGAGGAGGCGGGAGGCGAAGGCCTGCCGGTTCTCGGCCGGGACGAGGAGCAGCAGCGACAGGATGCGCGAGGTGAGGTCCTCGGGGCCCCGCACGGTCACTCGCTCCGGGCCGGCATCGGCGACCCGCAGCGCGGTGCGGGCCTCGCCGAGAGCCCGCCGCGCGTTACCGGGTGCCGCCACCGGGGTGCTGACGCCGATGGAGACCCTGCCCGTCGGACCGAGCCAGCGCGTGAGCACCGCAGAGAGCCTCCGCTGGAGGGCGGCGCCGTCGAGGGCCGGCTCGGGGAGCGTGTCCGTGGGCTCGGGCACCAGAACGAAGAGCACGGCCTGCTCGTCGTCGACGGTGGCGGCGATGTCCTGCGGCGACACCGGCACCGGACCGTCCGCTTGGACCAGGGCCTCCTCCAGGAGCGCCCGCAGGGCCGGGCCGGGGATGGGGCGGCCTCCGTCCCGCTCTCCGCGGGCGACCACGAACTGGCAGCGCTGCCAGGTGTCCTTCTGACTGACCACGGCCTGCGCGGTGCTGCTCAGCCGGACGGGGATCTCCTCCGGCGGGACGCGGCTGTACAGCAGGTCGAGGAGCCGGCGCGCCAAGTCGTTCAGCGCCACCTTCGCCCCGTCGTGCGCGGCTCGCGCGTCGCCGACCAGTTCGACGATCCGGTCGAGGAGTTCCACGTCCGGCGCGGGCCAGGCAGAGGTGTCGGCCTCCACGACGAGCAGCCAGTCACCCAACTCGGCGGCGTGCTCCGCCTTCGGCACCGCCTCCGCCTCCGCCTCCGCCTCCGGCAGCGGGGCCGGCACCGGTACGAGCGAGTGGAGCCGGTCCCCGATCCTGACCCGGTGCGCAGGCGCTTCGCACGAGCCGCGCGCGGCGAGGTACCTCCCGGCCAGTGCCGCCGCCGTCTTGGCGTGCAGGGGAGCGCCGGCCCCGGCGATCTGGCGCCCCGTCACGGACAGGACGCGCACTTCGAGGCCCATGCTGTGCCGCAGCAGCTCCAGCACGGAGTCCGGGGCGCCGCGGTCGGCGAGGAGCTGCCGGTGGCGTTCGACCACGGCGGCGAGGTCACCGACGTGCCGGCGGTCCAGACGGCGCAGGACGTGCTCGGTGACCGCGGTGAACGAGGTCTCCGGCCTCACGGCGACGAGGGGGAGACCCCGGCGCCGGCAAGCGCGCACGAGGTCCTGCGGGACGAATCCGTGCGCGGCCTCGCCCGCGGCGAGCGCGGTGACACCCGCCCGGTCGAGGGCCCGTACGAAGACTTCGGCGTCCCCGTCCTCCCGCCACCACGCGAGTTCGCTGAGGACGAGTTCCCCGCCGGTGAGGAAGCGGCCCGGATCGGCCAGGTCGACGGTCGGGACGGCGCGTATGGCGCGGTCGAGCGCCCCGTCGCCGGCCTCGCGGCCCACGAGCAGGCGCAGCCCCAGCTCCTCACTGTCCAAAAGCTCACGCAGCCGCATGATCGTCACCCTCTCATGCCCGCTGCTTCCGGCACCTGCGTATCCGCAGTTCAGCGACGTGGGGCAGGGGGAAGCCACGGTCGTCCACAGGCGGCGGAGGGGCCGGAATTGAGCGATCGGTGACTGCCTCGACCCCGTGATCGGCTGTCTACTTCTGGGCAACGCGAAGGCCCAATACGAAGGCCCGACACGAAGGCTTAGGAAGGCGCGGTTGATCATGGCTGGCACCACCACGGGCATCCCCACCAACGTCACCCAGGGCTCCCGGACCAAGGGCGGCATCGGAGAGTCGACCCTGCGCCCGGACGGCACCCTGAAGGTCACCGGCGAATTCGCCTACTCCTCGGACATGTGGCACGAGGACATGCTGTGGGGCCAGATCCTGCGGTCCACGCTCGCGCACGCCGAGATCGTGTCCATCGACACCTCCGAGGCCCTGACCGTGCCCGGAGTCCACGCGGTCATGACGTACGACGACCTGCCCGCCGAGATGAAGAACTACGGCATGGAGTTCCAGGACACCCCGGTCCTGGCCCACGTCAAGGTCCGCCACCACGGTGAGCCGGTCGCCCTCGTGGCCGCCGACCATCCGGAGACCGCGCGCCGCGCCGCCGCGAAGATCCGGATCGAGTACCGGGAACTGCCCCTCGTCACCGACGAGGCCTCGGCGACCGCTCCCGACGCGGTGCTCGTGCACGAGAACCGCGACGATCACCACGCCTCCCACGTCCCGCACCCCAACATCGTGCACCGCCAGCCGATCATCCGCGGCAACGTGGAAGAGGCCCGCGAGCGCGCCGACGTCATCGTGACGGGCGAGTACACCTTCGGCATGCAGGACCAGGCCTTCCTCGGCCCGGAGTCCGGGCTCGCGGTTCCGTCCGAGGACGGCGGCATCGACCTGTACGTGGCCACGCAGTGGCTGCACTCGGACCTCAAGCAGATCGCCCCGGTCCTCGGCCTGCCCGAGGAGAAGGTGCGGATGACCATGGCCGGCGTCGGCGGCGCCTTCGGCGGTCGCGAGGACATCTCGATGCAGATCCTCGCCTCCGTGCTCGCCCTGCGCACGGACAAGCCGGTCAAGATGGTCTACAACCGGTTCGAGTCCTTCTTCGGCCACGTGCACCGCCACCCGGCGAAGCTCCACTACGAGCACGGCGCCACCAAGGACGGCAAGCTCACGCACATGAAGTGCAAGATCGTGCTCGACGGGGGCGCCTACGCCTCGTCGACGGCCTCGGTCGTCGGCAACGCCGCGTCGCTCTCGGTCGGCCCGTACGTCATCGACGACGTGGACATCGAGGCGATCGGCCTCTACACGAACAACCCGCCCTGCGGGGCGATGCGCGGCTTCGGCGCCGTCCAGGCCTGCTTCGCCTACGAGGCCCAGATGGACAAGCTCGCGGCGCGGCTGGGCATGGACCCGGTCGAGTTCCGCCAGCTCAACGCCATGGAGCAGGGCACGATCATGCCCACCGGCCAGCCGGTCGAATCGCCCGCCCCGGTCGCCGAGCTGCTGCGCCTGGTCAAGTCCCGCCCGCTGCCGCCGGAGCGCCAGTGGGAGGTCGCCGACGGCGCGGCCGACGTGCGCGCGCTGCCGGGCGGACTGTCCAACACCACGCACGGCGAGGGCGTCGTGCGCGGCGTCGGCTACGCGGTCGGCATCAAGAACGTCGGCTTCTCCGAGGGGTTCGACGACTACTCGACGGCCAGGGTGCGCATGGAGGTCATCAACGGCGAGGCCGTCGCCATGGTCCACACGGCCATGGCGGAGGTCGGCCAGGGCGGTGTGACCGTCCACGCGCAGATCGCCCGTACGGAGCTCGGCGTCCAGCAGGTCACCATCCACCCCGCCGACACGCAGGTGGGCTCGGCCGGTTCCACGTCGGCGGGCCGCCAGACGTACATGACCGGCGGATCCATCAAGAACTCCTGCGAGATCGTCCGCGCGAGGGTCCTGGACATCGGCCGCCGCAAGTTCGGTGCGCGGCACCCGGCGTGGTGGTCCGCCGCCGAACTCCTGCTGGAGGGTGGCGAGGTCGTGACCGAGGACGGCGAGGTCCTCGCCGCCCTCGTGGACGTCCTGGAAGACGAGGTCGTCGAGATCGAGGCGGAGTGGCGTCACCGTCCCACCGAGCCCTTCGACCTGAGGACGGGTCAGGGCCGCGGTCACGTCCAGTACTCCTTCGCCGCCCACCGGGCGGTGGTCGAGGTCGACACCGAGCTCGGCCTGGTCAAGGTCATCGAACTGGCCTGTGCCCAGGACGTCGGCAGGGCGCTCAACCCGCTCTCCGTCGTGGGCCAGATCCAGGGCGGCACCACCCAGGGCCTGGGCGTCGCGGTGATGGAAGAGATCATCGTCGATCCGAAGACGGCGAAGGTGCGCAACCCCTCCTTCACGGACTACCTGATCCCGACGATCCTCGACACGCCGACGATCCCGGTCGACTACCTCGAACTGGCCGACCCGGAGGCGCCTTACGGTGTGCGCGGCATCGGTGAGGCGCCGACCCTCTCGTCCACCCCGGCCGTCCTCGCGGCGATCCGCAACGCGACCGGACTGGAGCTCAACAAGACGCCGGTCCGCCCCGAGCACCTCACCGGGACCTGACGCGGAGACCTGACCGGGACCCGGACCGCACACACCGCCGCCCCCGGCCCGCAGCGTGCTCGAAGGCATGCTGCGGGCCGGGGGCGGGGTCGTGCCGGCCCCGCGCGGCCGGGGATCCGGGACGGGGAGGTGCCGGAGTTACTTGGCGCCGAGGTCGGCGTCGGAGACCTCGGGCTTGCCGGCGGCCTTGAGGACCTTGTTGAGGAGCGTCAGGTCGTAGATGCCGGTGAGGTCGGGCTGCTCGATGAGCTTGGCCTTGACGGCCCAAAATGTGTATAAGAGGGACCCGCCGGCCGTTTCACGGGGCGGACAGCCCCGCCTCCATCACCGCGCGGGCGATCGGCGCGGCCGCGCCGTTGCCGCTGATGTCCCCGCGCACGGCCGACGCGTCCTCGACGACCACGGCCACCGCGACCGCCGGCGGCCGGCCGCCCTCCGGCTTGGCCCAGGAGATGAACCAGGCGTACGGGGTGCCCGCGTTGCCGACGCCGTGCTGGGCGGTGCCGGTCTTGCCGCCGACGACGGCGCCCGGGATCGCCGCGTTCCTGCCGGTGCCGTTCTCCACCACCTTCACCATCAGCTCCTGCATCCGCGCCGCCGTCTGCGGGCTCATGGCCCGGCCCAGGCTGCGCTGGTCGCCGCGCCGGACGGGGTCGCCGTCGTCCTGCGTCGTGCGTTCCACCAGGTAGGGGGCCTTGAGCTCGCCGCCGTTGGCGACGGCCGCCGCGACCATCGCCATCTGCAGGGGCGTGGCGGTGGTGTTGAACTGCCCGATCGAGGACAGGGCGAGCTGGTCCGGGCTCATGTCGGTGTCGAAGTTCGACCGCGACACCCAGGCCGGCACGCGCAGCCCCCCGTCGTTGAACCCGAACCGGCGCGCCGCGTCCGTCATCCCGCGCAGCCCGATCTGTACGCCGATCTTCGCCATCACCGTGTTGCAGGACCACTGCACCGCGTCCGCCATCGAGGCGTCGGCGCAGCCGGTGCCCGCGTTGGGGAGCAGGGTGCTGGTGCCCGGCAGCGGGTACGGGTCCGGGGTCCGGGTCGGCGCGTCCACATCGGTGACCACGCCCGCGTCGAGCGCCGCCGCCGCCGTCACGATCTTGAAGGTGGAGCCGGGCGGGTACGTCTCGCGCAGCGCGCGGTTGAGCATCGGCCGGGCGGGGTCCGCGTTGAGCTTCTCCCAGGCCCCCTTGACCTTCGGCCCGGTACCGGAGAGCACCGCCGGGTCGTAGGAGGGGCTGCTGACCAGCGCGAGGATCCGGCCCGTGGCGGGTTCGACGGCCGCGACCGCGCCCCGCTTGCCCGCGAGCCCGGTGTAGGCGGCCAGCTGCATGTCCGCCCGGACGGTGGTGGCGGCGTTGCCGCCGCCGGGGCGGCCGCGCGAGAGCTCGTACCAGAGCGGGAAGGCCGACAGCGCGGGGTCGGTGCCGGCGAGGACCGCGTCCTCGGAGCGCTCCAGGAAGCTGGTCCCGTACGTCTGGGAGGCGAAGCCGGTGACGGGGGCGTAGAGCGGGCCGTTCTTGTACGTGCGCTCGTAGCGCAGCAGTTGGCGGCTGTCCCGGGAGCCGGTGACGGGGCGGCCGTCGACGGTGATGTCGCCGCGCGGTTCGGCGTAGCGCTCGATGGCGGGGCGCTTGTTGGCCGGGTTCGCGCCGTAGCCGGCGGCCTCCCAGACCTGCACGCGGGCCACGTTGACCAGCAGGGCGACGAGCAGCAGGGCGCAGAAGTACGCGCACCAGCGGATGTAGCGGATCACGCCGCGGCCTCCTCGGCCGGTCTGGGCCGGCGGGCGCTGTCGCTGAGCCGGACCAGGAGCGCCACGATGATCCAGTTGGTGACCACGGAGGAGCCGCCCTGCGCGAGGAAGGGCATGGCCATGCCGGTGAGCGGGATCAGGCCGGTGACGCCGCCCGCGATGACGAACACCTGGAGCGCGACGATGGAGGCGAGCCCGGTGGCGAGGAGCCGCCCGAAGGGGTCGCGCAGCGCGAGTCCGGCGCGGAAGCCGCGGGCGACCAGGAGCCCGTAGAGGAGCAGGATCGCGGTGAGGCCGGCGAGGCCGAGCTCCTCTCCGGCCGTGGCGAGGATGAAGTCCGACTTGGCGGCGAAGCCGATGAGGAAGGACTGGCCGTGGCCGAGGCCGGCGCCGAGGAGCCCGCCGGCCCCGAAGGCGAAGAGGGACTGGGCCAGCTGGCCGGGGCCCTCGCCGCGTTCGATGGAGGCGAAAGGATTCAGCCAGTCGTCCACGCGGCTGTTCACGTGCGGTTCGAACGTCCCCACCGCGTACGCGCCCACGGCGGCGAGCAGCAGCCCGATCGCGATCCAGCCGATCCGGCCGGTGGCGGTGAACAGCATGATGACGAAGAGGCCGAAGAAGAGCAGCGAGGTCCCGAGGTCGCGCTCCAGGACGAGCACCCCGACGGAGAGCAGCCAGATCGCCAGGATCGGGCCGAGGACCCGGCCGGGGAGCAGCTTCAGCTTCCAGAAGAGGGTGCGGCCGGTGAGGGCGAGGGCGGTGCGGTTCGCGGCGAGGTAGGCGGCGAAGAACACCGCGAGCAGGATCTTGGCGAACTCCCCGGGCTGGAAGGAGAGTCCGGCGAACCTGATCCAGATGTGCGCCCCGTTGACCGCCGGGAAGAAGACCGGCACCAGCATCAGCACGAGCGCGGTGGCCACGGAGAGGTACGCGTACTTCTGCAGGACCCGGTGGTCGCGCAGCACCCCGACGACCAGGACGAAGAGCGCCACCCCGAGGGCCGACCAGCGCAGTTGCTCCCCGGCGGTGAGATGGCCGGGCGTGGTGGCGTCGAGGCGCTGGATGAGGACGAGGCCCAGGCCGTTGAGCAGGACGGCGATCGGGAGCAGCAGCGGATCGGCGTACGGGGCGCACAGCCGGACGGCGAGGTGCGCGGCGAGCGCGGCTCCGGCGAGGCCGGCGGCGTAGTGCGCGGCGGGGCGGGGGATGTGGCCGGTGGTGGTGAGACCGACGTGGAGGTGGCCGAGGACGGCGATCAGGACGGCGCCGGCGAGGAGCGACAGCTCGACTCCCCGGCGCTTGGGGGCGCGGGCATCGGGTGGCGGGGGCGGAACGGGCTCCGCCACCTTCGCCGTCAGAGCGGTCATACGGGGAAACGTAGCAAGGAGACAGCCCGTATGTCCGCTTATGTCATAGTGTGCCGAAGAGTCGTCAGAACCGGTCGGAAATGAAGTAGCGGATCAGGAGCCTCCCCCCATGGGACCAGCGGAGTTCATCGTCCTGGCCTTTCCCGAGGAACAGCTGCGGGTGGCGGCGGTCGAGGCGGTGATGGGGTTGCGCAAGGCGGGGGTCGTGCGGCTGATCGACGGGCTGGTGGCCACCAAGACCGCGGCGGGAGAGGTGCTGGCGGCGGAGTTCGACGAGTTCGTCGAACTGCGGGGCCTGCTCGCCCACCGGGAGGCGGCCCCGCTCATCGGTCCGGAGGACGTCAGGGAATCGGCCGAGCTGCTGGAGCGCGGCAGCTGCGCGCTCCTCCTGGTGGTCGAGCACGTGTGGGCCGAGGACGCCGCCGTCGCGGTGCGCGCGGCGGGCGGCCGGATCGCGGGAGCGGTCCGGCTCCCGGTGGAGCGGCTGGAGGCCTCCTGATGTTCATCCGCCCCATCGGCTCCGTCGTGAACCCCTCCCAGCGCCCCTCGGGCCGCCCGCTGCTGCGCGGGATCCTGGCGCGCGGCGCCTACGTCTGGGACGCGGGCCGGCAGCAGGCCGCCCGCTCCGGGCACGAAGCCGACGGCGGAGCGGCCGACTCGGGCGCCTCGTCCGGGGCGGGCGCCTCGTCGGGGGCGGGCGCCTCGTCCGGGGCGGCCGGGCGTGAGCCCGGGACCGGCGCGGCCTCCGCGGCCTCGCGGGAGCCCGCGGACGGAAGGGCAGACGGGCGGGCGGACGGAAGGGCGGACCGGCCGGAGGCGACCGGAGGCGACCTCACGGACCGGCTGACGCGCCTGGCGGCCCTGGCCCGCGAGGGCCTGCTGACCCCGGAGGAGTTCACGGCGGCCAAGGCCCGGCTGCTGTCGGACTGACGGTGCGGGCGACCTCGGCGGCCCGGTCAGCCCCCGCTGGGGGCGTCGAAGGTCTCGACCGGGCCGAACTCGCCGAAGGCGACCTTGTTCCCGCCCTGCATGCCGTGCACTTGCATCCGCTGCTCGAAGCGCAGCGTGCGGCCCTGGGCGTCGATCCACTGGTCGCAGTCGAAGCCGGTGACTCCCTTCGCCTTCATCGACCGGTGCGTGCGCGGATCGACCGAGGCGATCTGATCGAGGTCGAGGTGCCCGGTGAGGCGGTACGCGGGGATCCCGCCCTGGTCCTCCATGCCCTTCTTCGCCGAGGGGTTTTCGCCCGGCCCGCGCACTTCCCCCACCCCGCCAACCGGGTGACCCCGACGCGACGGGCCGACACACTTGGGGGATTTGTCATACCGGCCGTGGCAGCATCGGGCGCCTGGAGGTGACCCCATGTCACGTCGACCTCGGCGCCTGCTGCTTCGAGCCGCCTGCGTCGCAGCGGCCCTCGTCGCGGCGGGGCCGTTCCCCGGCGCCCACGCCGATCCCGGCACACCCGGAGCACCCAGCACACCCGGAGCACCCGCCCTGCCCGAGGCCCCCGGCAGTCCCGCCGCACCCGCCGCACCCGGCGAGCCGGTCGCGTCGGTCACATCGGTCGAGTCGGTCGGCGGCCTGGTCACCCGGCTGCAGGGCCTCTACCAGCAGGCCGAGCAGGCCACCGAGGCCTACAACGCCGCCGAGACCGCCCTCAGCGCCCGCCAGGGCGAGGAGCGCCGGCTCAGCACCGAGCTCGGCAAGGCCCGTACGGCCGTCTCCGACGCCCAGGCCACCGCCGGCCGGCTCGCGCGCGAGCAGTACAGAGGGGCCCGGGGCTTCTCCCCGTACGCCCGGATGCTGTTCGCCACGGACCCGCAGGGCGCCCTGGACCAGCGCCGGATCGCGGAGCGCGAGGGCAGTCGGCGGGCCGCCGCGCTGGACCGGCTGACCCGCGGCGAGCAGCAGGCGGACACCCTCGCCACGGCCGCCCGCAAGGCCCTGGACTCCGAGCAGAAGCTGGCCGCCGACACCAAGAAGCACAAGGACGAGGCCGCGGCCCGGCTGGCCGAGGTCGAGCGGATGCTCGCCTCCCTGACCCCCGCCCAGCTCACCGAAATCGGCACGCGGGAGGCCGCGGACACCGCCGCCGCGCAGCGGGAGCTGGTCGACTCGGGGAAGCTCGGCACGCAGCCGCGCACCCCCACCGCGGCCGGCGGCACGGCCCTGACGTACGCGACCGCCCAGATCGGGAAGCCGTACGTCTGGGGCGCCGAGGGGCCGGCCTCCTTCGACTGCTCCGGGCTGACCTCGCAGGCCTGGGCCCACGCGGGCCGCACGATCCCCCGGACCAGTCAGGAGCAGTGGGCCCAGCTGCCCAAGGTGCCCCTCGACGAGCTCCGCCCCGGCGACCTGGTGGTGTACTTCCCGACCGCCACGCACGTGGCGCTGTACGTCGGCGACGGCAAGGTGATCCAGGCGCCGCGGCCCGGCGCGAAGGTCAAGGTCTCGCCGATCGCCGCGAACCCGCTGCTCGGCGCGGTGCGGCCGGACCCCGACGGGGCGCCGCTGACCGACTTCAGCCCGCCGCCGCTGCCCGAGGCCGCGGCGGCCGGTGACGACACGGGCTACTCGGAGGCCGAGGCTCCCGCGACCTCCGCCAGGTAGTCGGCCGCGTCCTCGGGGTCGTAGAAGTACGCGTCGAAGTCGGCCGGGTTGTCGAAGCCGTTGGCGAAGCGGTCCGCCACCGGCTGGAGCTGCCCGGCCGCGCCGATCAGGTTGAGCACGTGCTCCGGCGGGACGCCGAGCATGGCGTTGGTCCACTGGGTGGTGGGCTTGCCGCTGGTGAACCAGTACTTGTCGAAGGTGGCCTTCATCCACGCCTCGTCGAACGGGTTGTCCCCGTGCATGAGGATCGACGAGAGGTACGAGGCCGCGCACTTGGCGGCGGAGTTCGAGCCCTGCCCGGTGATCGGGTCGTTGGCGACGACCACGTCCGCGACGCCCAGCACCAGGCCGCCGCCGGGCAGTCGGCCGATCGGGTTGCGGACGACGGGCGCGTAGCGGCCGGAGAGCGTGGCACCCGCGTCCGTCAGCTCCACCTTCGTCGCCCGCGCGTACTCCCAGGGCGTGAACCTCTCCATCAGCTCCAGCGTCAGCGCCAGGTGCTCGGCGGGGTCCCGCACGCCGTTGAACACGTCCAGCGGACCGCCGGGGACGCCCTCCCAGAAGAGGATGTCGGCCCGGCCGGAGGTGGTCAGCGTCGGCATGACGAACAGCTCTCCGACGCCCGGGACGAGGTTGCAGCGCACGGCCTCCGTCTCGGGGTGCTCGGGCCGCGGGCCGAGCCCGTGCACGTAGCTGACGGCGAGCGCGCGCTGCGGGGCGTCGTACGGGGAGCGGGCGGCGTCCCGGCCGAACAGCGAGACCAGCTCGCCCTTGCCGGCCGCGACCAGCACCAGGTCGTGGGTGCGCGAGAAGAAGTCGAGGTCGGAGACGGACGCGCCGTGGATGACGAGCTGGCCGCCGCGCTGCGCGAAGGTGTCCAGCCAGCCGGACATCTTCACGCGCTGGTCGACGGACTGGGCGTGGCCCTTCAGCTTGCCGAGCCAGTCGATGGCCCGGCCGGCGTCGGGTGTGGCGACGGAGACGCCCAGGCCCTTGATCTTCGGGGCCTGCTGCTCCCAGAGGTTCAGCTCGAGGTCCCGCTCGTGCTGGAGCGCCGTGTCGAACATGCACTGGGTGGACATGACCCGCCCGGTGCGGATCTCGTCCGCCGTCCGGTTGGACATGAGGGTGACCTCGTACCCCTTCGACTGGAGTCCGAGGGCGAGCTGGAGGCCGGACTGGCCGGCGCCGACGACGAGTATCTTGCGCATCTGCACGTTCTCTATTCGGGAGTCGAGTCGAGGGCATGGCCCACGAGGGTCAGCAGGGATTCCACCACCGTGGCCCGGCGCCGTGCGTCCATGATCACGACGGGGACGCGGGCGGGTATGGTCAGCGCCTCGCGCACGTCGTCCGGTTCGTACGAGCGGGTGCCCTCGAAGTGGTTGACGGCGACGGCGTACGGCAGCCCGCAGCTCTCGAAGTAGTCCAGGGCGGGGAAGCAGTCGCGCAGCCGGCGGGTGTCGGCGAGGACGATCCCGCCGATGGCGCCGCGCGCCAGGTCGTCCCACATGAACCAGAAGCGCTCCTGGCCGGGGGTCCCGTACACGTACAGGACGAGGTCGTCGTCGAGCGTGACGCGGCCGAAGTCCATGGCGACGGTGGTGGTGTGCTTGTCCGGGGTCGCGGTCAGGTCGTCGGTCCGCACGCTGGCCTCGGTCATCACCGCCTCGGTGCGCAGCGGTTCGATCTCGGAGACGGAACCGACGAAGGTGGTCTTGCCCACCCCGAACCCGCCCGCCACCAGCACCTTCACGGCGACGGGCGCGCGCGAGCGGTCGTACTGCCAGGCCTGTGCGGGCTCTTCCCCGGTCAGGGGGAAGAGGCCGGTTTCAGAGACGGCGGAGCCCACTGAGCACCCTTTCGAGCAGCGCGCGGTCGGGGCGGCCGGAGCCGTGCCCGGTCCCGTAGACGCGGATCCTTCCCTGGTCGGCGAGGTCGCTGACCAGGACGCGGACCACACCGAGCGGCAGCTTCAGCAGCGCGGCGATCTCGGCGATCGTGCGCATGCGGCGGCAGATCTCGACGATCGCCGGCATCTCGGGCATCCGGTCGGGCTTCCGCGGCTCGCCGGCCCTGGTGTCGAGGGCGGCGACGAAGGTCTCGACCTGCAGGACCTGCGTGAAGCGGGTGCGGCCGCCCGTGAGGGAGTACGGGCGCACGCGGGCGGGGCGGCGGTCGGCGCCGCGTATCGGCAGTCGGTCGGAGGCCGTACTCCTCACGGGGTGTTCTCCATCGACTGGCGCAGCTCACTGCGGACTTCGGGGGTCAGGACGTGGCCGGCGCGGCCCACGAACAAGGCCATGTGGTAGGCGACGACGCTCATGTCGCAGTCCGGCGCGGCGTGTACGCCGAGGAGCGAGCCGTCGCTGATGGACATGACGAAGACGGAGCCGTTCTCCATGGCCACCATCGTCTGCTTGACCGAGCCGCCGTCCATCAGCGCCGCCGCGCCCGTGGTGAGCGAGCCGAGGCCGGAGACGATGGTGGCGAGGTCGGCGGACGCGCCGCGCGGGCCCTTGGGGCGGGCGGCGGCGGGCGTGTCGGGTGCGACCGGGTCGGAAGAGAGCAGCAGGAGCCCGTCCGAGGACACGACGGCCACGGAGTTGACCCCGGGGACCTCCTCGACGAGGTCGGTCAGCAGCCACTGAAGGTTGCGGGCCTGGGTGCTCAGTCCGTACGTACTGGGCGCGGTCATGTGCGTGCCTCCTGTGCGGTGTCCCCCCGGTCGGTGTGCCCCTGGTCTTGCCGTCGGTCCTGCGGTCGCCCGTCGTGCGGTCCGTCCTGCGGTCCGTCCTGCGGTCCGCCCTGCCACCGGTCCTGGCGCGGGGCCTGGGCGAGCTCCGCCTCCACGACGCGCCGTCCGTCCTGGGCACCCCGGTAGAACCCGCCGAGGCGCCGGCGCAGTTCGTCGGCGTCCACGCGGCGCGGCTCGGGGGGTACGTCGCCTCCCCGGCCGGCGGCCACCACGCGGGGGGTCCGCTTGGGGAGCCCCTTGTCGGTGAGTTCCTCGTCGGTGGGCTCGGCGGGCGCCTCCTGCTGCGGCGGGACCCGGAACACCTGCTCGGTGGGCGGCAGCCGGCCGGGCGGGGGCGCGAACGCCACCGGTGCCGGTGCGGGCTCCGGGACCGCCCGGGCCGGCAGCTCCGCGGCGGGCTCCGGCGCCGGAGCGTGGGCAGGCTCCGGCTCGAAGCGCGGCTCCGGCTCAAGGACCGGCTCGGGCTCGAAGCCCGGCTCCGGCCAGGCCGAAGCCTGCGGGTCCGGTGCGGCGGCGGGAGCGGCCGCGCCCCGTACCCGCGAGGGCAGCACGTTCTCGTTGGCCTCGGCGATGATCCCGGGCAGCCGCAGCGCGGGCGCGCCCGGCGCGCCCAGGGTGTGCACCGGCGAGGCCGGCGGGGTGGCCGGCAGCAGCGCGGCCGGTACGACGACCAGCGCCTCCGTACCGCCGTGCCGCAGCGTGCGCAGCTCCGCGCTCACGCCGTGCCGGGCCGCGAGCCGGCCGGCCACGTACAGGCCGAGGCCCAGGCCGTGTTCCGCCTCCGGCTCCTCGTCGTACGCCTCGGGCGTGGCGAGCCGCTCGTTGAGCGCGGCCAGCCGGTCGCCGGTGACCCCGATGCCCTCGTCCTCGACGGACAGCACCACGTCACCGGAGTCGAGCAGCCGGCCGGACACCTTCACCCGGGCGTCCGGCGGCGAGAAGGTCGTCGCGTTCTCCAGCAGCTCCGCGAGCACGTGCGAGATGTCGTCGGCGGCGTGCCCGGCGACCTGCGTGTACGAGGGCAGCGCCCCCAGTTCGACGCGCTCGTAGCGCTCGATCTCGCTGACTGCCGCCCGCATGACGTCGACCAGCGGGACCGCCGCGGCCTGGCCGTGGCCGTGCTCCTGGCCGGCGAGGACGAGCAGGTTCTCGTTGTGGCGGCGCATCACCGTCGCCAGGTGGTCGAGCTTGAAGAGGGTGGAGAGCCGGTCCGGATCCGGTTCCTCGGACTCCATCTCCTCGATGACGGCGAGCTGCCGCTCGACGAGCCCGAGGGTCCGCAGGGACAGCGACACGGACGTGGTCGACATGATGCGGCGGTGCTCCTCCAGCCCCGCCCGCAGCTGCGAGAGCTCGTCCTCCAGCGCTTCCCGGCCCGTGGCGAGCGCCTCGTTGCGGCCGATGATGCGGCGCCGGTCGGCGTCGAGCCCGGCGATCCGGGTGTGCAGGGAGACCGTCTGGTCCCGTACCGCGTTGAGGTTGCGCACGACCTCGGCGAACTCGTCGTCGCGGCCGGTGAAGCGGACCGGTTCCACCGAGCCCTCCGCCGTCGCCAGCCGCGCCGCGCCGCGCCGCAGGACCGACAGCGGGCGGGTCAGCGAGCGGGCGATGGCCGTGGCGACGCCGATGGTGACGAGGAACAGCACGCCGAGGAAGGCCAGTACGGTCTCCAGCGCGGTCACGTCGTCGTCCCGCAGCGCGGCGAGGGCGGTGGCGCGCTGGCCGGCGAGGGTGGCCTCGACCGAGCGCATCCGGTCGACGCGGGCGGTCAGGGCCGATCCGACGGTGCCGGCGTCGACCTTTCGGTCGGCGCTGGAGAGGGTCGGCCGGTCGGTGAGCCGCTTGAGGTGGTCGTCGGCCGTCTTGACCTCGGGCCCGGTGACGGTGGCGGTGAGGGTCTGGCGCACGTCGGGCCGCGCGGCCCGCGCGAAGTCCTCGAGGGCGCCCTGCTCCCGTACGCGCGCCCGCTGGGCGGCGCCGGTGAGCTCGTCGACGGCGGCGGCGCCGGGGGGCTGCTCGCCGCGGGGGACGGCCAGCGCGGCGAGCAGCAGTCCGCGGGTGGCGGAGGCCTGTTCCACGGCCTGGCCGAGGGGGGCCAGCGGCCGGGTGGTGACGAGGGCGTCCCCGGCGCGCGGCGGGGTCAGTTCGACGAGCCGGGCGCCCGGTGCGAGGACCTCGGCGATGACGCCGGAGTAGGCCTGGTGGGCGGCGAGGGCGCTGCCCTTGCCTTCGAGGGCCTCGGTGCGCACGGCGCGGACCCGGCCCAGCGCGCGGGCGAGCTCCTCGCCCGCGTCGGACCGGACCTCGCCGAGCTGCCGGTCGGTGCCCGCCGTGCGCTCCTGGAGCGCGGCCTGGGCGCCCTGGGGCCCGCCGGGGCGGCCCTTGGCCACGTACTCGGTGACGGCGTCGCGCTCGTCGCCGAGCAGGTGGGCGAGGGTGAGGGTCTGGCGGCTCTGCTCGGCGAGGGTGACCAGCTGCTGGGAGTCCTTGAGGTCCGCCGAGGCGGAGACGACCGCGGGCGCCCCGGCCGCGAGGACGGCGAGCCCGGCCACGGCGACGCCGACGACCAGCCTGCTGCGCACCCGGACGCGGCGTCGCGCGGGGGCGGTCGCGGCGGCCGGGCCCTCGGAGCCCGGTCGGTCGGGTGCGGTGCCGTCGGGTGCGGTGCCGTTCGCGACGGTGCCGTTCTTCCGAGGCCGCTTCTTCTGCACCGGTGCTCGCAATCCTGTGACGTGTGCTGCTCGTGCTCGTCTACTCGTGTGGCCGAGGTTTCGGCCGGTCAACGAGTGAACGCCCCCGCCCCGGTTGTACCGCCGCGTCGTACCGCCGTACCGCCTCAGACCATCGCAGTGAGTTGGGGAGAGAGCCGCACATCGCCCGCCCGGCCACACGAAGGAGTGAACAGCACGGAGGAGTTGGCGACCAACTCGGCGACCTGGTGTCAGGGCGCGTCCGTGGACAGGTGGTTGAAAGATCGATGCGGCTTTTGACAGGATGCCCGCCCACATACCGGCGGTCACCCCAGTGGCCGCAGGGATCGTCTGCCGCCCCACCCGCACCCGCTTGGTCCGTACTTTTGCCGGGCCGCCCCGCCGCCGCGGGGACCCGCGCGGGCAGAATGCCCGTATGCGCATCGATCTCGCTTCGGCCCCCGGCGACCCGGAACGCCCCAACGAGGACTGGGTGTCGGCCGCGGTGCCCGCGTCGGGCGGCGGGGTCCTGGTCGCCCTCGACGGGGTCACCCCGCCGCCGGGCGACGTCGGATGCGCGCACGGAGTGCCGTGGTTCGCGGCCCGACTCGGGGGCCGATTGACCGAACTGTCCGGATCGCACCGGGACATGCCCCTCGATCTCGCCCTGGCGGAGGCCGTCCGCGCCACCGCCGACGCCCATCGGGGCACCTGTGACCTTTCTCACGTACGGACCCCGCAGGCGACGGTGGTCGTGGTCCGGTGGGACGCGTCCTGGGTCGAGCACCTGGTGCTCTCGGACTCCGTACTCCTCCTCCAGGCGCCCGGAGGCGAGGTGAGCGCGGTCCTCGACGACCGGCTGGACCGGATCCCGCGCGAGCGGCTGCGCACGCAGGCCTCGGCGGACCTGCTGCGCAACGCGGAGGGCGGCTTCTTCACCGCCGCCGCGGACCCGGCGGTGGCGGCCCGCGCGGTGACCGGGCGCACGCCGCGCTCGCGGGTGCGGGCGGTGGCGGCCCTCACGGACGGGGCGAGCCGGTGGACCGAGACGTTCGCAGAGGGCGACTGGGCGCAGTGCCTGGCGGTCCTGCGCAAGGAGGGGGCCCAGGCGCTGATCGAGCGGGTACGGGCCCTGGAGGCGGACCCCGGCCGCCCGCACGGGCGCGGGAAGCGGCACGACGACGCGTCGGCGGTGTACGCGGAGCTGTGAGGTGCGGGCGCGGCGGCTGCCGGGAGCCGGCGGCTGCCCGGGGTGGCCGCTCCGCGCCCGCCACTCCCCTGCTCGGCTACTCCATGCCGGTGTTCAACTGGTTCAGCAGCCGGGCCAGTTCCGCCACTTCACCGCGGTCCCAGTCCGCGAGCTTGCGCATGTACTGCTCGCGGCGGGCGCCCCGCACGCGCAGGAAGCGGTCCCGCCCCTCCTCCGTGAGCCCGACCAGGAAGGCCCGGCCGTCCGCGGGGTCCGGCTCGCGGGCCAGCAGGCCCAGGTCCTCCAGGGCTCGCAGCTGCCGGCTCATGGTGGCCTTGCCGACCCCGAAGTACGCGGCGAGCTCGGTCGCCCGCTGCCGCCCGGCGGCCTCCAGGCGCACGAGGAGCCCGTACGCGGCCGGTTCCAGCTCCGGGTGCAGGGCGCGCGCCATCTCCCCGGAAGACGCGCGGGCGCGCCGGAGCAAGACCGACAGCTCCCGCTCCAGGGCCAGGAACTCCTGGTCTTCGCTCCCGTGCACGGGCCGGCTCCTTCGGTGGTGTGTGGGGCACCAGTATTTCGCAGCGGGTACGCCGCGGGCCCGGGGCCCCGCCGCGGGATTCCCCCCGGACGGAGTCCGGGGGGAATCCCGGGCCCTGCCCCGCCCTAGGCCGTCTCTTTCGGATCTTGTCGGCCGAGCCCGCGGCGTCTGGTGCCGTGCATGGCAAGGCGGAGGGGCGCTGCGTGTACTGGACGTACTCGGGCGTCCCGACAACGCGGCCAGGCGCGGTGCCAGACGCCGCGGGCCCGGCAAGATCCGAAAGAGCCGGCCTAGGCGGCCGCGGCCACCGGGACCGCGGCCGCGACGAGGGCCAGCTCCAGGACCTGGCGCACGTCCGTCACCGGGTGCACCTCCAGCCCCTCCAGCACCTCGGCCGGGACGTCGTCCAGGTCGGCCTCGTTGCGCTTCGGGATGATGACGGTGGTCAGCCCGGCCCGGTGCGCGGCCAGCAGCTTCTGCTTGACCCCGCCGATCGGCAGCACCCGCCCGGTCAGCGAGACCTCGCCGGTCATCGCCACGTCCGTGCGCACCTGGCGCCCGGACAGCAGCGAGGCCAGCGCCGTCGTCATCGTGATGCCCGCGCTCGGGCCGTCCTTCGGCACCGCGCCCGCCGGGAAGTGGATGTGCACGCCCCGGTCCTTCAGGTCGGCGACCGGCAGCTCCAGCTCGGCCCCGTGCGAGCGCAGGAAGCTCAGCGCGATCTGCGCCGACTCCTTCATCACGTCGCCGAGCTGGCCGGTCAGCGTGAGCCCGGCCGCGCCCGTCTCGGGATCGGCCAGCGAGGCCTCGACGAACAGGACGTCGCCCCCGGCCCCGGTCACGGCGAGGCCGGTGGCCACGCCGGGCACGGCGGTGCGCCGCTCGGACGGGTCCTGCGCGGACTCCGGCACGTGGTGCGGCCGTCCGATGAGCGCCCGCAGGTCGCCGGCGCCGATCCGGTACGGCAGCTCCCGCTCCCCGAGCTCGTGCTGGGAGGCCACCTTGCGCAGCAGCCGGGCGATGGACCGCTCCAGGGTGCGCACGCCGGCCTCGCGGGTGTACTCCCCCGCCAGCCCGCGCAGCGCGTCCTCCTCCAGGACCACTTCGTCCGCGCCCAGGCCGGCCCGCTCCAGCTGACGGGGCAGCAGGTGGTCGCGGGCGATGACGACCTTCTCGTCCTCGGTGTAGCCGTCGAGGCGCACCAGTTCCATGCGGTCGGCGAGCGCCTCGGGGATGGCCTCCAGCACGTTCGCCGTCGCGAGGAACACCACGTCGCTCAAGTCCAGCTCCACCTCCAGGTAGTGGTCCCGGAAGGTGTGGTTCTGGGCCGGGTCGAGGACCTCCAGCAGCGCCGCCGCCGGGTCCCCGCGGAAGTCGGAGCCCACCTTGTCGATCTCGTCGAGCAGGACGACCGGGTTCATGGACCCGGCCTCCTTGATCGCCCGGACGATCCGGCCGGGCAGCGCGCCCACGTACGTACGCCGGTGTCCGCGGACCTCGGCCTCGTCCCGTACGCCGCCGAGGGCCACGCGGACGAACTTGCGCCCCATGGCGTGCGCGACGGACTCACCGAGGGAGGTCTTGCCCACCCCGGGCGGGCCCACGAGCGCGAGCACCGCGCCGCCCCTGCGTCCGCCGACGACGCCCATGCCGCGCTCGGAGCGGCGCTTGCGGACCGCCAGGTACTCGGTGATCCGGTCCTTCACGTCGCTCAGCCCGGCGTGCTCCGCGTCCAGGACGGCGCGGGCGCCCCGGATGTCGTACGCGTCCTCGGTCCGCTCGTTCCAGGGCAGTTCGAGGACGGTGTCCAGCCAGGTCCGGATCCAGGACCCCTCGGGGGACTGGTCGCTGGAGCGCTCCAGCTTGTCGACCTCCTTGAGCGCGGCCTCCCGGACCTTCTCGGGCAGGTCGGCGGCCTCGACGCGGGCCCGGTAGTCGTCGGACTCCTCGCCCTCCTTCTCCCCGCCCAGCTCGCGCAGTTCCTTGCGCACGGCCTCCAGCTGGCGCTTGAGCAGGAACTCCCGCTGCTGCTTGTCGACGCCGTCCTGGACGTCCTTGGCGATGGACTCGGCGACGTCCTGCTCGGCGAGGTGGTCGCTGAGCGCCTTGACCGCGAGCCTGAGCCGCGCCACCGGGTCGGCGGTCTCCAGCAGTTCGACCTTCTGGGCCACGGTCAGGAAGGGCGAGTATCCGGAGTTGTCCGCGAGGGCGCCCACCCCTTCGATCTGCTGCACCCGGTCCACCACCTGCCAGGCCCCGCGCTTCTTGAGCCAGCTGGTGGCGAGCGCCTTGTACTCCTTGACGAGCTCGGTGACGGCCCCGGGCAGCGGATCGGGGACGGCCTCGTCCACGCTCTGGCCCTCGACCCAGAGCGCGGCCCCGGGCCCGGTGGTCCCGGCGCCGATCCGGACCCGGCCGCGCCCCCGGATCAGCGCACCCGGATCGCCGTCCGAGAGCCGTCCGACCTGCTCGACGGTGCCCAGCACGCCGGTCCCGGCGTACTTCCCGTCGACCCGCGGCACGAGCAGCACCTTCGGCTTCCCCGTCCCTGCGGCGGCCTGCGCGGCCTCCACGGCCCCTCGTACCTCGGCATCGGACAGATCCAGCGGAACGACCATCCCCGGCAGCACGACCTCGTCGTCGAGCGGCAGCACGGGCAGGGTGAGCGGAACGGACGTCGAAGCCATGATCTTCCCTCCGGCAGTGAAGTTGAGCTATGCCGACTCAATGCATGTGCGCGCCCCGATGTTCCCCAACACCCGTTCGCCCGGGGCGAACACCTGCGGGGCGGTCGCCGCGGCGGGCCGCGGGGCGGGGTCGGGCGGGCGTTGTCAGTGGCGGCGGGCACGATGCCCGGACACGACCACGAGCAGGAGGTTCACATGGGCACCTGGGACATCGGCCCCTTCGACAACGACACCGCCGCGGACTTCTCCGGCGAGCTCGACGAGGCTCCCGAAGGCGAGCGGGAGGCCGTCATCCGCAGGGCCCTGCTGTCCGCGATCGACACGCGGGACGACCTCGACTCCGACATCGCGGCGGAGGCGGTCGCCGCGGCGGCCCTGGTCTGCGCGCAATGCCCCCCAGGCGAGCCGGTGACCACCCCCTACGGCCCGGACCTGCCCGTCCCCCGGCTCCCCGACGACCTGCGCGAACTCGCCCTCCGGGCCCTCGACCGGGTGGTCACCGAACCCTCCGAGCTCCTGGAGCTCTGGTCCGAGACCGACGAGGCCGGCCCGTGGCGCGAGACGATAGCCCGGCTCCGCACCCCGCTGCTGCCCCCGCCGCCGGCCTGACCCGCCGCGGCGCGGCGCGGCTCCGGCCGCCGGCCGGGATCAGGCGGCCGGGATCAGGCGGCCGAGATCCGGATGTCGCCCGAGGACGTCTTCACCGCGAGGCGGGCGGTCGCGGACGGGTCCGCGGGGAGGGTGATGTCGCGCTCTCCGGAGGCGGTGGAGACGTCGAGCGCGTACGGGGCCGGAGGAAGGCTCAACCAGGCCTCGCCCGAGCCGGTTTCCACCGCGACCGAGGACGGGGCCTTCACGAAGGCCAGCCGCACGTCGCCGGAACCGGAGCGGGCGTCCGCGCCCGGTCCGGCCAGGCCCTCGGCGGTGATCTCGCCCGAGGACGTACGGATCTTCAGCGCCCCGGCGATCCGGTCCGCCCGGACGTCGCCGGAAGAGGTCTCGACGTCCGCCGCGGCCACCCCCGAGACCGTGACGCGGCCGCTGCTGCCGTCGAGCCGGACCGTGGCGGTGGCCGGCACTTCGAGCCGGTAGTCGATCGAACACCGGCCGGAGCAGCTTCCGTTGGTGAGGGTCAGCACTCCGTCGGCGACCCGCTGGGCGGGCTCGGGGACGGCGTCGCCCCGGTAGCGCACGGTCCGGCGGACGACGACGCCCGGGCCGCTCCCGGCGGTCACCTCGATGGAGCCGCTGCGGGCGTCCGACACGTCGACGGCCCTGACGGCCTCGGTCACTTCGGTGTCGGCCGTCACCGTCTTGCGCTGCTCGGTGAGGGACCCGATCTGGCACCCGGTGAGCAGCAGCCCCGCGGCGAGTGCGGCGGCGGTCCAGGCAGCGGTGGCGGTCGAGGTGCGCGCACTCGTCTTCGTCGTCATGTCTGAGATCGTGCCGTTCCGGACGGCCGCGCGGCATGGTGCCGGTGCCCGGATCCCGGTGGGGTTAACCCCCGGGAGCGGGGTCGCTCCGTACACTCGCGGGCATGGTATGCCGCATCAGCGAACTGGTCATCGACGCCGCGGACCCCGAGGGGCTCGCCGCGTTCTGGAGCGGGGTCCTCGGCTACGTCGAGCTCGGCCGGGAGGACGACGGAAGCATCGAGATCGGCCCGCCCGGCGTCGGCTTCGGCGGCCCGCAGCCCACGCTCGTCCTCAGCCCCAGCAGCGATCCGCGGCCCGCGAAGCTCCGTCTGCACATCGACGTCAGCGCCACCGACCGCGACCAGGACGCCGAGCTGGAGCGGCTGCTCGCCCTGGGGGCCGAGCCGGCCGACATCGGCCAGAGCGGCACCGAGAGCTGGCACGTCCTGGCCGACCCGGAGGGCAACGAGTTCTGCCTCCTGCGCACCCGCGTCCGGCCGGTCTAGGCTCCTAGGCTCCTAGGCTCCCTGAACGACGGGCCGGTCCGGGGACGGTACGCCCCACTCGCTCCAGGAGCCGTCGTACACCGCCAGTTGCCGGTAGCCGGCGAGGTCCGCGCCGAGGGCGAGGACACAGGCGGTGACGCCCGACCCACAGCTGAAGTAGAGCCGCTCCCGCTCCCCCGCCGCCGCCCCGAAGGCCGTACGGAGTTCGGCGGCCGGGCGCATCAGGCCGTCGGGGCCCTGGAGTTCGCCGAAGGGGAGGCTGACCGCGCCCGGCATGTGGCCGCCGCGCAGGCCCGGGCGGGGTTCGGGGGCGGTGCCGGCGAAACGTTCGCGGGTGCGGGCGTCGAGCACGGCGGCGGCCGGGTCGGCCAGCGCCGCCGACACGGCGTCCGCGTCCACCAGCATCCCGGCTCGGGGCCGGGCCGTGAAGGAGCCGCGGGGGCCCTCGTACGCCGGTCCGCGCTCCTCCACCGCCCGCCCGGCGGCGAGCCACGCGGGCAGCCCGCCGTCGAGGACGGCGACGCGGTCGAAGCCCATGGCGCGCAGCATCCACCAGGCGCGGGCGCTGGAGTAGACGCCGGCGCCGTCGTACGCGACGACCGTGCTGGTGTCGTCGACGCCGAGGGCCCGAACGGCCTCGGTGAACTGCGCCGCGCCCGGCATGGTGTGCGGGGCTGCGGCGTCGTGGTCGGACAGGGCTCCGTCGAGGTCGAAGGGGCGCGCGCCCGGGATGCGCCGGTCCGCGTCGCGGTGGGCTCCGACGGAGGCGTCGAAGACGACCAGCCCGGGCGTCCCGAGGCGCTCCGCGAGCCAGTCGCCGCCGACGAGCGGCCCCGGCGGGGTGAGCGAACGGGAACGAACTGCGGCCATACGGCGCCTCCGACACGGTTCCACGGGCCCGACGACCGGCCCCCCTGGCCCCATCCTCCTACGCCCGGTCCGCCCGCCCCGGTCCGCCCGCCCCGACCGGCCCGGAGGGCGGGTCGAGCCGCCGGCCCGGCGGTCTAGTGCTGTGGCCGGGAAGGTTTGCCGTGCCGGGCGCCGCGACCCGGTGGACCTTCCCGGTCACAGCACTAGGCCGGCTCTTTCGGATCTTGCCGGGCCCGCGACGCCTGGCACCGCGCCTGGCCGCGTTGTCGGGACGCCCGAGCACGTCCAGGACACGCATCGCCCCTCCGCCTTGCCAGGCACGGCACCAGACGCCGCGGGCTCGGCCGACAAGATCCGAAAGAGACGCCTAGGGGCAGTCGCCCGGGCGGGCGAAGAGGGCCACGCGGGCGCCGCGCAGGGCCGTCACCGAGCACAGGTCGAAGGAGGAGACCAGCGTCTGCCGCTTGACCGCCTCCGCCGGGTACCCGTCGAGCGGCTGGTCCGCGGGGTCCATCAGCGCCACCACCCGGTCGACGCGCGGGTCCAGCAGGGCCTTGCGGATCTCCTCCGGCGTCCGCTCCGCGCCCTGGAGGCTCCGCGAGGCCTCCGGGGCGCGGGACAGCGCGATGTCGCGCAGGGACGCGTAGAGCTCCGGCGAGGACAGGAGCCATTCGCGCCGCCGCGAGGGGAGGAACACCACCGCGTCGCCCGGGCGCGCGCGCTCGCGCACGGCCGCGGCCACGGCGAGGACGTCGTCCTTGCGGCTCTCCGGCGTGCGCAGCCACGCGGACCAGAGCCCGGCGGGGACGAGGAGGGCCACGACCAGCAGCCACGGCCACCGCCCGCGCGCGCCCGCGAGCCGCACCCCCGCGAGGAGGGCGAGGCCGGCGAGCGCGTAGAGGACGTACCGGTCGACGTACCAGGGGTGCACCAGCGAGACCGCCAGCAGCAGCCCGGGCGGCAGCAGGGCCAGCGGCAGCGCGACCCGCACGGGTTCCCGGGCGGCCCCCCGGGCGAGGAGCAGCGCGGCGGCCGCGAGCACCCCGTACGCCGCCCAGTCCTGCCAGGACGGCCGCCCGAGCCAGCCCAGCTGCTGCTGCGCCTGGCGCGCGCTGACCAGGGCGAGCGGCAGCAGCCCGGCCGCCACGGCCCCGGCGGCGAACCGCCAGCCGCGCGAGCGCCAGGCGGTGCACGCGTGCGCGGGCAGGGCCAGTACGGCGAACTCGTGCAGCCAGCAGCCCAGCAGGAGCACGACGGCGTAGGCGGCCCACCGCTCGCGCAGCATCAGGTACGTCGCCCAGACGACGGCCGCGGCGACCAGTGCGTACGAGCGCCCCTCCTGGGCGTACATCTGTACGGGCGGCAGCACGGCGTACACCGTCCCGGCGAACAGCGCGGCCCGCCCGGCCCGCCCGGACCCCGCGGCCCGGGCGGCGCCGTCGGCCCGGGCACCGGCACCGGCACCGGCACCGGCACCGGCAGCGGCAGCGGCAGCGGCAGCGCCGTCCCCGCCCGCCAGCCGGTGGGCGATCGCGGACACGCCCGCCGCCGCCAGGGCGGTGGCGGCGACGGACGGCAGGCGCAGGGCCCAGAGGCCGGTGCCGTCGGCTCCGGTGCCCGACAGGGCGAAGACCGCGTGCATGAGCAGGTAGTAGAGGCCGTGCACGGCGTCGACCTGGCCGAGCAGTTCCCACAGCCCGCCGAGCGGCCGGTGCGCGACCTGCCAGGTGACGGACTCGTCGCGCCACATGGATCCGCCGCGCGAGAGGCCCCAGAGGCCGAGGACGACGGCGGTCAGCGGCGGCAGCCAGCGCCAAGGGGCGAAGCGGCTGATGTCGGCCTCCGGGTGCTATCCGTGCGGGTGGTGCTGACTCCATACTCGGGGTTCGAGCCGGAATACCTGCGGGGGTGGGTCATGCGAGCGCGTGGATGGCGAGTGGGTTTGGCTGCGGTGACCGCGGCGGCAGCCGTGGCGGCGGGCCTGAGCGGGTGCTCGTCCGACGGCGGGGGCGGTTCGCGGAGCGGGGCCTCCACCACCCCCGGCGCTAGCAGTTCCCCTTCGACGGCGCCGGCCACGGCCGCGCCGGACCCCGGTCAGAGCCCGCCCCAGACCCCGGCCCAGCCCCCGGGCGGCACCGGCGGCACCGGCCCGGCCCCCGGCACGTCCGCGCCCGCTCCCGCGCCGAGCCCCTCGCCGCCCGCCGCCGAGATGACCCTCGTCGCGGTCACCCGCAGCGGCGGCCTCGCGGGGAAGAACAGCACGCTGATCATCAAGAGCGACGGATCGTTCCTGCGGCTCGATGCGAAGGCCGCGGTGATCGGCAGGGACAAGCTCTCGGCGGCCGCCCTCGCGAAGCTGAGGACCGCCCTCCGGGAGGCGGACTTCGCCCACCTGCCCCGGATCTCCGTCCCCGACCAGCCCGTCGCCGACGGGTTCACCTATGCCTTCAGGCACGACGGTCACGAGGTCGCGGCCGCCGACACCAAGATCCCGAAGGGCCTTGAGAAGGTGCTGGGCGCGCTCCCGTCCTTCAGCCCGAACTAGGACGAGGACGAGGACGAGGCCCCTTCCGCGCGCCCCAGACCCTGTCCCTTATACCCATCTGAGGCAGAACCGCGACCTCGCAGGTCTTTTTCAAAGGAACCTCATCCACCGAAATGGACGGGGTATCAACTTTTTGGCGTTGATTTTTGGCACGCTGTTGAGTTCTCAAGGAACGGACGCTTCCTTTGTACTCACCCTCTCGGGCTTTCCTCCGGGCGCTTCCTTCGTTCTTGCGTTTCCGACTCTATCAGAGTCAGTCTCGCTTGTTTTCCGCCTTCCGGTTCTTCGCTTTCGCGTTTCCCTTTCCGGCGATTCCGACTCTATCAGAAGATTTCCACCGGATTTCCCGGCTTCAGTTTCCTGAATGAAGAGTCGAGTGCCCACTTGGAATTCAATTCCGGGGGGCGAGAAAGACTTTAAACCATCGCTGCCGAACTTGTCCAGTTCGAGGCAACCGTTCGAATCTACCTCCCCACAGCCACCGTGTCAACGGTGTTTGCGGGACGACGAGGAGACTAGCAGCTCAGCGTGCCCGCACGCACATCAGGCCGCGGTGGGGAGCGTCGCCGTGCGGTCCGCGACCTCCACGTCGCCGACCTCGCCCGCGCGGGCGGCACGGCCGCCGAGGACGTAGACGTAGACCAGGAAGAGGGCCTCGGCGGCCACGCCGATGGTGATGCGGGCCCAAGTGGGCAGGCCGGAGGGGGTGACGAAGCCTTCGATCAGGCCCGAGATGAAGAGGACCACGGCCAGGCCGATGGCCATGCCGATGGCCGCGCGGCCCTGTTCGGCCAGGGCCACCCGGCGGGTGCGCGGGCCGGGGTCGATGACCGTCCAGCCCAGGCGCAGGCCCGTGCCGGCGGCGACGAAGACCGCCGTCAGTTCGAGCAGGCCGTGCGGGAGGATCAGGCCGAGGAAGACGTCGAGTCGGTCGGCGGAGGACATCAGGCCGATGCCGACTCCGAGGTTCAGCATGTTCTGCCACAGGATGTAGAGCACCGGCAGGCCCAGGAAGGCGCCCAGGACCAGGCAGATCGCGGCCGCCTGGGCGTTGTTCGTCCAGACCTGGGCCGCGAAGGAGGCCGCGGGGTGGCTGGAGTAGTACGCCTCGTACCCGCCGCCCGGCTTCGTCATCTCCTTGAGGTCCGCCGGCGCCCCGATGGCGCCCTGGATCTCGGGATGGGTCGCTATCCACCAGCCGACGAGCACGCCGACGGCGGTGGAGAGCAGCGCCGTCGGTATCCACCAGCGGCGGCTGACGTAGACAGCGGCCGGGAAGCCGGTCGTGAAGAACCGGACCGCGTCGCGCCAGCCGCCCTTGCGGGCTCCCGTCACCGTGGCGCGGGCCCGGGCGACGAGCTGGGTCAGGCGGCCCGTGAGCATCGGGTCGGGGGTGGTGGACTGGATCAGCGAGAGGTGGGTGGCCGTGCGCTGGTAGAGCGCGACGAGCTCGTCGGCCTCCGCTCCCGTGAGGCGCCGGCCCCGGCCCAGGAGCTGTTCCAGGCGGGCCCACTCCGCCTGGTGGGCTGCCACGAAGACGTCGAGATCCATGTGGTTGGCGCTCCCCTGCCCCTGGTTCCTGCTGGTCCCCTGATTTTTTCTGCTTCTTCTGTGGTCAGCTTGGCAGACTGGTTGCCAAAGGGGCGGGGCAGGTCACGTGAAGGGTGAGTGCAGCGGTGAGCGATCTGGTGACGGGGGACGCGGTCGTCTTGGGGCTGCGGCCGGCGAGGCTGCCGAGCCGGGCGCTGGCGATCCTGCTGGACTATCTCGTGTACATCGTCGGGTATCTGCTCATCACCCTCGGGCTGACCTTCGCCATCGCCTCGATGGACGGGGCGGCGCAGGCGGCCGTGTCGGTGGCGTCGTTCGTCCTGATCATGGTCGGCGTGCCGATCGCGGTGGAGACGCTGACGCACGGGCGGTCGCTGGGCAAGCTCGCCTGCGGGCTGCGGGTGGTCCGCGATGACGGCGGTCCGATCCGCTTCCGGCACGCGATGGTGCGCGGGGCCTTCGGGGTGTTCGAGCTGCTGATGCTCTTCGGGTCCATCGCGTGCATCGCCTCGCTGTTCTCGGAGCGGGGGCGGCGCCTCGGCGACGTGTTCGCGGGGACGCTCGTCATCCGGGAGCGGGTGCCGGGGGCGCGGGTGATGCCGGTGCCTCCGCCGCCGCCGTGGCTGGCCGGGCGGTTCGGGGGGCTGGACCTGTCGGCGGTGCCGGACGGACTGTGGCTCGCGATACGGCAGTACCTGACCCGGATGGACCAGCTGGATCCGCAGGTGGGCGCCTCGATGGCGGTGCGGCTCGCGGACGATCTGGTGGCGCGGACCGGTGCTCCGCCGCCGGTCGGGGTGCCGGCCGCCGCGTTCCTGATGGCCGTGGTGCACGAGCGCCAGTCGCGGGACGCCGCCCGGGCCTTCCGGCAGCCCGCTCCCGGAGCGGTGCCCGTGCCCGTACCCGTTCCCGTGCCGTACGGGCAGCCCGCTCCCGTGGTGATGCCGGCCCTCGCACCGGCGGCACCCGCGCCCGTGGCGCACGTGCCCGTACCGGCGCCCGTGGCGGACCGGCCGCCTCGTACGACCGGGTTCGCGCCGCCGGCCTAGGCCGTCTCGAAGGACGACGGCGGGGTTTCCAGGTGTTCGAGTTCGATGCCGGGGGCCGCGAGGACCACGTCGCCGGCGAGGTGGACCGTGTGGACCTCGCCGGTGTCCAGGGCGCTGACCTGGTATTCGTCGACCAGGAGCGGGCCGCTGTCGGTGGGGTGCTCGGCGCGGCGCAGGAGGGCCCAGGCCTGGTCGACCGTACGGGCCGCCAGGACGGGGTCGGTCAGGGCGACGAGGCGGACGCGGGTCGCGGGGGCGCCGGGGGTCAGGCGGAGCAGCCGGGCGGTGGCGACGAGGAAGGCCGGGGAGGTGCCGGTGAAGCCGGACGCCCCCGGGACGTTGCCCTCGGTCGCCTCGGCTCCGGCCGGGTCGGTGCGGACCCAGGTGACGCCGTCGATGGCGGCGCCGCGGACCTGCCAGCTGGAGGCGTTGACCTCGAGGCGGATGGGGCGGCCCAGCTCGTCGACGGCCAGGTCGACGGAGCCGCGGTGCCCGCCGTCGGGGGCGGTGAGCTGGGAGACGTAGCGCCAGCCCGAGGGGCCCGGGGCGCAGTGGAAGTGCTCCTCGCCGAGGGCGGTGTGGTCGTGCGGGTCGTGGAGCGAGTAGCGGCCGCGGGGCATGGGGCGTCTTCCTGGGTCTCTGGCGGGTACGGGGCAGGCCCCCGGCACGGATGCCGGGGGCCTGACGCGTGGGTGCTCTCGTGGGTGCCGCGGATCCTCGGGGATCAGTAGCGGTAGTGGTCCGGCTTGTACGGGCCCTCGACCTTGACGCCGATGTAGTCGGCCTGCTCCTTGCGGAGGGTGGTCAGCCGGACGCCGAGGGCGTCGAGGTGCAGGCGGGCCACCTTCTCGTCCAGGGCCTTCGGCAGGACGTAGACGTCGGTGGGGTACTCGGACGGCTTCGTGAACAGCTCGATCTGGGCCAGGGTCTGGTCCGCGAAGGAGTTGGACATGACGAACGAGGGGTGGCCGGTCGCGTTGCCCAGGTTCAGGAGGCGGCCCTCGGACAGGACGATGAGGACCTTGCCGTCGGGGAACTTCCAGGTGTGGACCTGGGGCTTGACCTCGTCCTTGACGATGCCCTCGATCTTCGCGAGGCCGGCCATGTCGATCTCGTTGTCGAAGTGGCCGATGTTGCCCACGATCGCCTGGTGCTTCATCTTGGCCATGTCGGCGGCCATGATGATGTCCTTGTTGCCCGTGGTCGTGATGAAGATGTCGGCGATCTCCACGACGTCGTCGAGGGTGGCGACCTGGTAGCCGTCCATGGCCGCCTGGAGCGCGCAGATCGGGTCGATCTCGGTGACGATGACGCGGGCGCCCTGGCCGCGCAGGGACTCGGCGCAGCCCTTGCCGACGTCGCCGTAACCGCAGACGACCGCGACCTTGCCGCCGATGAGCACGTCGGTGGCGCGGTTGATGCCGTCGATCAGGGAGTGCCGGCAGCCGTACTTGTTGTCGAACTTCGACTTGGTGACGGCGTCGTTCACGTTGATCGCCGGGAAGAGCAGGGTGCCCTCGGCCATCATCTCGTAGAGGCGGTGGACGCCGGTGGTGGTCTCCTCGGTGACGCCGCGGATCTCGGACGCGAGCTGCGTCCACTTCTGCGGGGCCTCGCCCAGGGTGCGGTTGAGCAGAGTGAGGATGTACGCGTACTCCTCGGAGTCCGCCGTCGACGGGTCCGGGGCCGCGCCGGCCTTCTCGAACTCGACGCCCTTGTGGACGAGGAGGGTGGCGTCGCCACCGTCGTCGAGGATCATGTTCGGGCCGCCGGTGGGGGTGTTCGGCCAGGTCAGCGCCTGCTCGGTGCACCACCAGTACTCTTCCAGCGTCTCGCCCTTCCAGGCGAAGACGGGGACGCCCTGCGGGTCTTCCGGGGTGCCGGTCGGGCCGACCGCGATGGCGGCGGCCGCGTGGTCCTGCGTGGAGAAGATGTTGCAGGAGGCCCAGCGGACGTCGGCACCGAGGGCGACGAGCGTCTCGATGAGGACGGCGGTCTGCACGGTCATGTGCAGGGAGCCGGTGACGCGGGCGCCGGCCAGCGGCTGGGTGGCGGCGTACTCGCGGCGGATCGACATCAGGCCGGGCATCTCGTGCTCGGCGAGGGTGATCTCCTTGCGCCCGAAGGCGGCCAGCGAAAGGTCCGCGACCTTGAAGTCGGTGAATGCGGCAGTCATGTGGATGCTGCTCCTCGTGGGATCGAGAGGTTGGGTACGGCTGAGCCGCGCACCGCCCGCGGGGGTGGCGCACATGGCGCTCAGTCCGTCGGGGGTCCTCTCTCCCCTCGGCCGGTCCTGGGGACCGCCCGACCGCCATCAGCAGCGACGCCTGACACTGATGACGAATCTACACCGATCGGCGGAGCGCGGCTCGGACGGCTGCGGGGCAAGTCACGCCTCGGGTTCGGGCCATCCGGCGGAACAGTTCAGGGCCTTTCGGACTTTTGATGCACCCCCTACATGTTGGAGGATGCCGGTGGGTCGGGTCTTTTGCGCGATCCCGCAGGACGAAGGCGTGAGGAGATTCCAGTGACCAGTCCGGCAGTCCCTCCTGGCAGCGGAGGCACGAGCGGGCGGAAGCCCGTGAAATTGGTGGCCGTCACCGCGTGCCCGACGGGTATCGCGCACACCTACATGGCCGCGGAGAAGCTCCAGCAGGCCGCCGACCGGCTCGGTGTGCAGATGAAGGTGGAGACCCAAGGCTCGATCGGAGCGGAGAACGTACTCTCTGACAACGATGTCAGAGACGCGGACGCCGTCATCATCGCCGCCGACAAGGAGGTGGACCTCGAGCGCTTCGCCGGCAAGAAGGTGCTGTCCACCGGCGTCGCGGACGGCATCCACCGGCCGGAGGAGCTGATCCAGCGCGCGCAGAGCGCGCCGGTGCAGTCCGGAACGGCCGCGGGACCGGGCGCCGGCGGGGCCGGCGCGGCCGGCGGCGGCCATCAGCGCAGTCAGGCGTACAAGGCGCTGATGAACGGCGTCTCGCACATGATCCCGTTCGTGGTCGTGGGCGGTCTGCTGCTCGCCGTGTCGCTGTCCCTGGGCGGTCACGCGGACGCCAAGGGCGGGCTGGTCATTCCCGACGGGACCTTCTGGTTCTACGTCAACAAGCTCGGCGTGACCGGCTTCAGCCTGATGCTGCCGATCTTCTCCGGCTACATCGCCTACGCCCTCGGTGACCGGCCGGCCCTCGTACCCGGCATGATCGGCGGTTTCCTCGCCGCCGACGCCGTGCACATCTACGGGGCCGACGCGAACGCAGGCTTCCTGGGCGCCATCGCGACGGGCTTCATCGCGGGCTATCTGGTCGTGTGGATCAAGAAGGTCAAGGTCCCCAAGGTCATCCAGCCGATCATGCCGATCATCGTGATCCCGATCGTGTCGACGGTGGCCCTGGGGCTCTTCTACATCTACGTGATCGGGAAGCCCATCTCCTGGGTCTTCACGAACCTGACCAGCTGGCTGAACGGGATGACCGGCTCCAGCGCGATCGTGCTGGGCACCATCATCGGCCTGATGATCGCCTTCGACATGGGCGGTCCGGTCAACAAGACCGCGTTCCTCGTCGCCGTCGGCCTCATCGGCACCAACAACCACGTCATGGGCATGGCCGCCGCGGCCATCCCGGTCATGCCGCTCGGCCAGGGCCTGGCCACCCTGCTGCGCCGCAAGCTCTACAGCGACGAGGAGAAGGAGACGGGCCTCGCCGCCCTGTTCATGGGCTTCTTCGGCATCTCCGAGGGAGCGATCCCCTTCGCCGCCGCCAGGCCCGCGCAGGTCATCCCCGCGAACATGCTCGGCGGCGCGGTGGCCGGTGCGATCGCCGGTGTGGCCGGGGTCCAGGACTCGGTGCCGCACGGCGGTCCGATCGTCTCGCTGTTCGGCGCCATCAGCGGTGTCGCGATGTTCTTCGTGGCCATCGCGGCCGGTGCGGTCGTGACGGCGCTGACGACGAACGCGCTGATCGAGTTCAAGCTGCGCCGCGACGGCGTGAGCCCCGGGTCGCCGGTGCTCTCGCCGGAGCCGGTCCTGGTCGGGGCCGGTGTGGGTGCGGGTGCGGGTGCGGGTGGCGGGACGGCCGTACGGGCGCAGGCCACGGCTCCCGGCGGCGCGGGCGGTGCGGGCGGTGCGGGCGGCGAGGGCGACTCGGGCGACCGGCCCGAGGTGCTGTCGGGGTACCTGACCGAGCAGACCGTGAAGACCGAGCTGGCCTCGGACTCCAAGGAGGCCGCGATCCGCGAGATGGCGCAGATGCTGGCCACCACCGGCAACGTCCGCGACGTGGACGAGCTCGTACGGGTCGCCCTGGCCCGGGAGGCGCAGGGCACGACGGGTCTCGGCGAGTCCATCGCGATCCCGCACGCCAAGACGGACGCCGTGACCCGCCCGACGGTGGGCTTCGCCCGGTCCGACGAGGGCATCGAGTGGGGCGCGCTGGACGGCACGAAGGCCCGGCTGGTCTTCATGATCTCCGTACCCGAGGCCGCGGCCGGGGACGAGCACCTGCGGATCCTGGCGCTGCTGTCGCGCAAGCTGATGGACGCCGGCTTCCGGGAGCGGCTGCAGGCCGCGCCGGACAAGGCCTCGATCCTGGAAGTGCTGCGCGAGATCCAGTAGCCGCGCGGCTCCCTCGCCCGGCCCCCCACCTGCTGGTGGGGGGCCGGGCGCGTTCGCGCCGCGACCGGCCCGTACAGTGCGGCCGCGAGTCTGATCGCGGAGAACACAAGGGGCGGGATCGTGGACGTGCGGGGCGGGGCGCCGGGGCGCCGGACCGGGGTGGCAGCGGTGGTGCTGCTGGTGCTGGGCGCGGTGCTGAGCTGCGCCGGCGGCATCGGCGGGTACTTCTTCATGCCCACGAAGGTCATGACGTCGGGCCACATGGGGCCGTCCCACCCGGCGGGCTCCTCGATGGTCTTCAACCTGCTGATCACCAAGGTGGAGCGCGGCGACGTCGTGCTCTTCGACGCCGCGGCCTGGGGTGAGCGGCACCTGTCCGTGGAACGGGTGGTGGCCGTGGGCGGCGACCACCTCGCCTACGCGCCCGGTGACCGGACCTTCACGCTCAACGGGAAGCCCCTGGCCGAGCCGTACGTCCTGGACGGCGACCCCGTGGCGGGCACGCCCGGCGCGTTCAGCGTGACGGTGCCCGAGGGCCGGATGTTCCTGATGGGCGACACCCGCGGCAACTCGGCGGACTCCCGCTACCGGTACCAGACGGCGCCGCACGGGACGGTTCCCGAGTCGGACGTGAAGGGTGCGGTGATCGACGACGGCGATCCGCTGCTCGTCGGCCTGCGGTCCCTGGTGCTCTGCGGGATCCCCGTGCTGCTCGCGGGCGTGTGGTGCGGAGTGGTCGCCGCGCGGCAGCGCCGCCGGGCGGCGGCCTCCGCCGCGGCGTCCGTGCACGCATGGCACGTGCCGCCGGGCGTCTGAGGGAGTCCGGGTACGGCGAAGGCCCCCGTACGGCCGTGGGAGCGGCTGAGCGGGGGCCTCCTCACCTCACGGCGCGGTCAGTGGCCGTCGCCGCCCGGGGACTTGGCCGGGTTGGTGCCCGCGGCCGCGGCCGCGGCGTTGTAGATGTCCGGCTCCAGGTAGATCACCCGGGCGATCGGGACGGCCGCGCGGATGCGGGCCTCGGCGGCGTTGATGGCGGCCGCCACCTCGCTCGCCGTGTCGTCGCTCTGGACGGAGATCTTCGCGGCGACCAGCAGTTCCTCGGGGCCCAGGTGCAGGGTCCGCATGTGGATGACGCCGGTCACGACGTCGCCGTCGACGACGGCGGCCTTGATCTTCTCGACGTCCTCGGTGCCGGCGGCCTCGCCGAGCAGCAGGGACTTGGTCTCGGCGGCGAGCACGATGGCGATGATGATCAGCAGGATGCCGATGCACAGGGTGCCGATGCCGTCCCAGATGCCGTTGCCGGTCGCCAGCGCGATGCCGACGCCCGCGAGGGCGAGGACCAGGCCGATGAGGGCGCCCAGGTCCTCCAGGAGGACCACGGGGAGTTCGGGGGCCTTGGCCCGCTTGATGAACTGGCCCCACGAGAGGTTCCCGCGGATCTCGTTCGACTCCTTGATCGCGGTGCGGAAGGAGAAGGACTCCGCGATGATCGCGAAGATGAGCACGCCGATCGGCCAGTACCAGTGCTCGATGGCGTGCGGGTGCTGGATCTTCTCGAAGCCCTCGTAGATGGCGAACATGCCGCCGACGGTGAAGAGCACGATGGAGACGAGGAACGCGTAGATGTAGCGCTCGCGCCCGTACCCGAAGGGGTGTTGCGGGGTCGCCTCGCGCTGGGCCTTCTTGCCGCCGAGCAGCAGCAGGCCCTGGTTGCCCGAGTCGGCCAGCGAGTGGACGCTTTCCGCGAGCATCGACGAGGATCCGCTGAAGACGAAGGCCACGAACTTGGCCACCGCGATGGCCAGATTGGCGGCGAGTGCCGCCACGATCGCCTTGGTACCGCCCGACGCGCTCATGGTTGCGATGTGTCCCTTCCTCGGTGCGGCGCCCCTGTCCGGGGCGCCGCTCTACGGCCGCAGATTCTCACAGCCACCGGTAGGGACGGTACGTCAGACCACCACGGTGGCACGGAAGACGGTGCCGGTACCGGACAGTTCGGCCTTCTCGCCGGCCGGGACGAACACCGACTCTCCGGGGGCCAGGGCCAGTTCGCCGGACTTCGGGGAGGACGCCCGCGGGGAGCCGGCCGTGCACAGCAGGATCTGCGGGGTGGTGTCCGGCAGGACCCGGGGGGTGGCGCCGGGGGCCAGGACGAAGCGGGAGAGCCGGAATTCGTCGATGGGGGTCTCGTAGACCTCCTCGCCGTTGCCCTCGGGGCGCAGGACGCCCGGGTCGGCCGGCTCGAAGAGGGTGACCTTCAACAGCTCCGGGACATCCACGTGCTTGGGGGTGAGCCCGCAGCGCAGGACGTTGTCGGAGTTGGCCATGAGCTCGACGCCGAGCCCGTCGATGTAGGCGTGCGGGATGCCCGCTCCCAGGAACATGGCCTCGCCGGGCTGGAGCCGCACGTGGTTGAGGAGCATGGCGGCGATGACGCCCGGGTCGCCCGGGTAGTGGTGGACGAGCCCGGCGTACGGGGCGTACGGGCCCCCGAGCCGCTGGGCGGCCGCCGCGGCCTCGGTGACCGTACGGGCCATCTCGGCGCGGTCGGCGGTCAGGACGGCGGTGAGCACCTCGCGCAGGGCCTCCTCCTCGGGGTGGGCCCGCAGGAGGTCCGCGTAGGGCTTGAGGGAGTCGACGCCGAGGCCTTCGAGGAGTTCGGCGGCCTCCAGCGGCGGACGGAATCCGCACAGGCCGTCGAAGGGGGTCAGGGCGCAGACCAGTTCGGGCTTGTGGTTGGCGTCCTTGTAGTTGCGCTGCGGTGCGTCGATCGGGACGCCGCGCCGCTCCTCGTCCTCGAACCCGGCTTTGGCCTGGGTGAGGTCGGGGTGGACCTGGAGGGAGAGCGGGGCGCCGGCGGCGAGGACCTTGAAGAGGAAGGGGAGCCTGGGGCCGAACTTGGCGACGACGGCGAGGCCGAGTTCGGCCTCGGGATCGGCGTCGATGACGTCCGACAGGGCGGTCTCGCCGGCCCCGCGATCGAGCCGGGAGGGGGCGCCGGGGTGGGCGCCCATCCACATCTCGGCCTGGGGCTCACCGGTGGGGGCGACTCCGAGGAGCTCGGGGATCGCGGTGGTGGATCCCCAGGCGTAGGGGCGGATCGTGTTAGAGAGGCGGTCCATCGGTGGTCTTCCTGGGTGAGAGAGATGCGGGTATGCGTCTCAGCTGTGTCCCCCGGAGGCCAGCGCCAGGTAGGCGGTGGCGAAATCCGTGACGGCGAGGAGTTCGGCGAGCTGTTCCAGCTCGGTTCCCTCCTCAGGTTCGAGTTCGCTGATGGCCGTGTCGTGGCTGTGGGCGAGCTCGCGTGCGGCAGGGGCGGCTGTCAGTCCGCCTGCGGGCCGGTCGCGCAGCAGTACGACGCGTGCGCGGAGGGCCTGCGGTTCTTCCACTCGGTCGCGGAAGAAGTCGTCGGGGTCGGCGCCGGCGGCGAAGGCGCCGGCGAGCAGGACTCCGTGGGCCGGGAGTGCCTCGGGGAGGTCGGCGGCCAGTGCGGGCCGGCCGGCGAGCTCAGCGAGGGTGGCGGCGAAGCGGCGGCCGGCGGGTCCGGCGGCGGCTCCCTCGCTCCAGATGAGCGGGAGGGAGTCGGCGAGCTCGGAGGCGAGGGTCTTGGCCGGGTTGGAGTAGGTGGCGATGGCGGGGCCGCAGCGCGCGGCGGTGCGGTCGAGCCGGTCGGCGACGAGCTGGAGGGTGTCGGGGGCGGCGGTGATCAGGCCGACCTTGTCGAGGAGCACCAGCAGCGGGGTGAGCAGGGCCCACAGGGCGCCGGGTCCGGCCGCGGCGGATTCGTCGTACTCCTGGTACGGGGCCTTGGCCATCGGTACGAGGAGCCCGTGCGCGCCTTCGATCGCCTCGCTCAGCGGTGAGCGTTCGGGGGCGACGGCGACGACGGTGGAGCCGCGCCGGTAGGCCTGCTCGGCGAGCAGGGCGAGGCCGGGCTCGGTGCCGTCGGTGGTGGCGATGAGCAGCAGGTCGACGGGGCCGGCCCAGCCGGGCAGGGTCCAGCGCAGCGCGCCGGAGGCGTGTGCGACGCCGGTGGGGTGCAGCCGGATGACGGGCGCGGAGGCTCCGGCGAGCGCTCCGAGCAGGTCGGCGACTCCGGTGGCGGCGGTGCCGGGCCCGGCGATGAGGACGGCGCGGGGGCGGCCGTCGGGGCGCAGGTCCCCGAGGCCCGCCTCGAGCGCGTGCCGGGCCGCGGTGCGCACCCGGGCCCCGGCCTCGGCGGCGCCGCGGAGCAGGCCGCGCCGGTCGGCGCGGGCCAGATCGTCAGGTGCGTCGAGGAGCGACTCGTCGAGCATGGCGGCCTCCGGCTATGTCTGTGACGTGTCCAGTGGTGTCGGAACCTGTGTCGGTACCAGTCTCAGCCTTTGCGCGGGGTGGCGGTGGCAGCTCAGGCGGGACGGCGCGCCTCGTCGACGAGGAGCACCGGGATGCCGTCGCGGACCGGGTAGGCGAGACCGCAGTCCTTGCCTCCGGTGCAGATCAGCTCGGGGGTCTGCTCGTCGGCCGACTTGTCCTCGAGGGGCGAGTGGCAGGCGGGGCAGGCGAGGATCTCCAGAAGGCCGGCTTCGAGCGGCATGGGGGGCTTCCCTTCGAACATGCGGATTGGGCCAGGTCAGCGTACCGCCGGGCCGCGCTGTACGCGGCCCGGCGGATCATCTTGGGCCCGGGATCTCGGACGGTGCGGGTCTGGTCACAGCACTAGGCGCGGACGAGCGCGAGGACCTCGTCGCGGACCTTTTCGAGGGTCGCGGTGTCGCGGGCCTCGACGTTGAGGCGCAGGAGCGGCTCGGTGTTGGAGGCGCGCAGGTTGAACCACCAGTCGGCGGCCGTGGCGGTCAGGCCGTCGAGCTCGTCGAGGGTGACGCCGGGGGCGGAGCCGTATGCGGCCTTGACGGCGGCCAGGCGGCCGGCCTGGTCGGCGACCGTGGAGTTGATCTCGCCCGAGCCCGCGTAGCGGTCGTAGGAGGAGACCAGCTCGGAGAGGGGGCCGTCCTGGCCGCCGAGGGCCGCGAGGACGTGGAGCGCGGCGAGCATGCCGGTGTCCGCGTTCCAGAAGTCCTTGAAGTAGTAGTGCGCCGAGTGCTCGCCGCCGAAGATGGCGCCGGACTTGGCCATCTCCTCCTTGATGAAGGAGTGACCGACGCGGGTGCGGACGGGGGTGCCGCCGTTCTCGCGGACGACCTCGGGTACGGACCAGGAGGTGATCAGGTTGTGGATCACGGTGCCGGTGCCGCCGTTGCGGGCCAGCTCGCGGGCGGCGACGAGGGCGGTGATGGCGGACGGGGAGACGCCCTCGCCGCGCTCGTCCACGATGAAGCAGCGGTCGGCGTCGCCGTCGAAGGCGATGCCGAGGTCGGCGCCCTCGGCCTTCACGCGGGCCTGGAGGTCGACGATGTTCTTCGGGTCGAGGGGGTTGGCCTCGTGGTTGGGGAAGGTCCCGTCCAGTTCGAAGTACATGGAGACGAGGTCGAGCGGGAGGCCCTCGAAGACGGTGGGGACGGTGTGGCCGCCCATGCCGTTGCCCGCGTCGACGACGACCTTGAGGGGGCGGATGGCGGCGAGGTCCACCAGGCCCTTGAGGTGGGCGGCGTAGCCGGGGAGGCTGTCCTGCTCGGTGACGGTGCCCGGGACGGTGCCGGCGGGGATCTCGGGGGCGCCCTCGTCGCTCCAGCGCTCGACGAGCTCGCGGACGGCGGAGAGGCCGGTGTCCTGGCCCACGGGGGCGGCGCCGGCCCGGCAGAGCTTGATGCCGTTGTACCGGGCCGGGTTGTGCGAGGCCGTGAACATGGCGCCGGGCAGGTCCAGCTTGCCGGAGGCGTAGTAGAGCTGGTCGGTGGAGCACAGCCCGATCAGGGTGACGTCGACGCCGCGGGCGGCCGCGCCGCGGGCGAAGGCGGTGGACAGGCCGGGCGAGGAGGGGCGCATGTCGTGACCGATGACGATCGCGGTCGCTCCGGTCACCTCGACGAACGCGGCACCGAACAGTTCGGCCAGCGGCTCGTCCCACTCGTCCGGTACGACACCTCGTACGTCGTAAGCCTTGACGATGTTCGAAAGATCGGTGGCCACTGCCTGCCCTCCTGAAGGTGATGTGCGGTGGGGCAAACCTACCGTGGGCGCCGAGTCTCTTTTCGGACGATCTGAGTGTCAGGAGTCCGGCGAGCGCAGGACGCGCAGGTGTCCGCGGCGTGTCTCTCCGCCGGTGTGACCGCCCTGACCTGCGCCGCCTCCCGCGCCGGCCGCGCGTTCCGGGGGCCTGGCGGCCTCCCGTACGGCGTTGGCGAGGGCTTCGAGGTCGTCGCCGGTGGGCCGGGAGGGTGCGGACCCGTCGGTGAGGCGTACGACGTCCCAGCCGCGCGGGGCGGTCAGGCGCTCCGAGTGCTCGGCGCACAGGTCGTAGCAGTGGGGTTCGGCGTAGGTGGCGAGCGGGCCGAGAACTGCGGTCGAATCGGCGTAGACGTACGTCAGTGTCGCGACGGCAGGGCGGCCGCACGCGGTGCGCGAACAGCGACGTACAAGGCTCACGACGTTGGACGCTACCGCACTCTTGACCGGGCCGCGACGACTCCCCCGCCGGGCACTCTCCCGTGTCGGCCGATCGCCCCCGCCCGGTGGGGGACGTGCGGGCTACGCTGCGGGGGTGACGGACAGCACCCTGCCTCCCCCTTCCCTGCCTTCCCCTTCGCTGCCCGGCGGCTCCGGGGGCGGTGAACCGCGGGCGCGCCGGCGCGACCGCCACGGACGGGGGATGCGCGGGCCCGTGGCCCCGCCGCAGGTGCCGCTGTCCGCGAGCCGGTCGGAGCTCTTCGGCGACCTCGTACGGGACTCCGTGGAGCGCCTGGAGCGGCGCTGGCCGCAGCTGGCGGAGGTGGAGTTCCTGGTCGGCGACGTGCCCGGTCCGCCGGGCGGGGCGGACGCGGGGTGGAACGACGAGGCGGTGCCGCTGGGCGCGCTGGTCGAGGCGGCGGGCGGGCGGGCGGCCCGGATCGTGGTGTTCCGCCGGCCGGTGGAGATCCGGACGAAGTCGCGGGACGAGAAGGCGCGGCTCGTCCACGAGATCGTGGTGGAGCAGGTGGCGGAGCTGCTGGGGCTGTCACCCGAGACGGTGGATCCGCGGTACGGACAGGACTAGGCCGGACCGGCCGCTCTCTCGGATCCCGCCGGTTCAGTCCGTCAGGACCGAGAGGTCCTGGGTGGCACGGGGGACCGAGACCGTCGAGCGGTCGTCCGAGAGGGTCTGGACCGTGAACATCGGGATGCCGTCGCGCGGCAGGGTCAGGGTGCGGGCCGCGTGGACCGGGCCGCCGGAGAGGGTCTCCACCGTCAGGGCGTAGGCGCCCTTGCCGCCCGCCGGGGCGAGGGTGATGTTCTGCGTGGTGCCCGCCTTGACCGTGACCTCCTGGGAGGCCGGCTCGCCGCCCTCCGTGCCCGGTGAGGCCGTCACCTTGACCTTGGCGTCGGCTCCGGACGCGGCCGTCAGCGAGAGCACCGTCGCGTTCTCGTCGGCGCGGTTGTCGGGGACGGTCGCCCGGGTGCCCACCGGGGCGGCCGCCTGGACGAAGCCGATGTCCTGCTTGGCTCCGCTGCCGCGGACGATCCGTACCGCCGCGACCACCGGCACGGCCTGCTTGCCGTCGGCCGGGGACAGCACGAGCGAGCCCGCCTCGCCCCGGGTGACGTCCTTGAGGTCGGCGCTGGCGGTCATGCCCGCCTTGACGTGCAGCTGCTCGTTGCCCGCCGGGCTGATCGAGCCGCCCGGCCCGGCCAGCCTGACCTTCAGGTCCGCGTCCTCCTCGCCGGGCGCGAAGGCGACCAGCCGTACGGAGGTGGCGTCCGCCGGGATGCCGGGCAGGACGAGCGTGCCCGACGGGTCGACGGAGGCGGGCAGCCAGTCGGCGCCGACGCCCTCCTCGCCCGCCTGGGCGGTGGCTCCGACCCGGCCCGCGCGGGTCGTCACGTGGGCCGTGACGTCCGCGATCTGGGCGCCGGGGGCCAGGGAGGACAGGGCGATCGCCTTGCTGGACTTGGGGTCGATCCGGATGTTCTCGCTGGTGCCCGCTTCGGTCTTGACCGCGCCGTCGGGGCCGAACAGCTTGATGTCGACCACGGCGGCCGTGTCGTCGGGGTTGGTGACGTGGACGTAGTCCTCGCGCCCCTTGGCGGTGCTCACGCCGGGGAACCAGAAGTCGGTGCCGGGCGCGGTGCAGCCGACGCCGAGCACGCCGCGGGTGCGGCCGACGGAGACGACCGTGGTCTGCTGCGCGCTCCAGCCGGGAGCGAGGAATCCGTCGGCGGTGCCGGTGAGCGCGGGGGCTTCGGCGCCCGAGGCCTTGGCGCCCAGCGGCTTCCCGGGCTCCTTGAGCTCCAGTACGGGCTTGGCGTCCTTGGTCGCGCCGAGCAGCCGGGCGGAGCCCTTGCCGCCGGCGGCGGCCGCGCCCGGGGTGAACGCCGTGTACACGGTCTCGGCGATGTCGGAGGTGCTGGGCGCGGGGCACACCAGCAGGGACCGCTCGACCGGCATCCGGGCCGCTTCCCCGCCGGCCGGGGCGGCCGCGGCCGCCCGGCCCGCGGCGGGCGCGGTGAGCGCGGCGAGGCCGGTGACGGCGGCCAGCGCCGCCGTGACGGCGGCGAGCGTCAGGGGTACGCGCTGCTTCACTGCTGGGGGCTCCCGTCCGGACGCGGGGCGTGCTGCCCGTCCTGCTGTCCGTCGTGCTGTCCGTAGGGGTCGTATGGCTCGTAGGACTCGTACGGCTCGTGCGACGGATGCGGCTGCGGCTGCGCCTCGTACGGCGGGTACGGGTAGGGGTACTGCTGCTGCTCCTGGTACGGCTGCCGGTCGTACTGCTGCGGCTGCTCGTACGGGTAGCCGGGCTGCTGGGGCTGCTGGGGCTGGGCTTCCTGCTGCCCGTAGGCGTAGCCGCCCTGGTCCCCGTAGGCCTGCTGGTAGGCGTAGGCGTCCTCGCCGTAGGCGTCCTGCCCGTACGGCTGCTGCGCCGGGATCTGGGCGTACGGGTCGGCGGCGACGGCCGCCTCGGCGGGGGCCGCGGCCTCCGCCTCGGCCTGGTCGCGCAGCCGGCGGGCGCGGCGGCCCTCCCCGGCCTCCTCGGCGGGCGCGGCCTCCTCCTCGGGGAGGTCGTCGTCGAGGCTGGTGCGGCGGCCCGGCAGGGCCATCACGAGCAGGACCAGCGCGAGCAGGCCCTGCGCCCAGTGCCAGGCGGTCCGGGTGAGGGCGTCCTGGTGGACGAGGTCGAGGCGGCCGCCGTCGGCGGGGAGCTCGAAGCCCTGGGCCCAGCCGTCCAGCGTCTTGGCCTTGAGGGGCTTGCCGTCGAGGGTGGCCTGCCAGCCGGGGGAGGTCTGGTCCGCGATGCGCAGCACGCGGCCCGCTTCGCCCGCCGGGATCTTGGTGTGGGCCTCGACGGGGCCGGAGGCGACGGGGATGGGGGCCTCGCCGGGCTTGGCGGGGACGATGACGGCGCGGGCGACCTGCCGGTCGACGCGCCACAGGGCGCTGCCTTCGAGCTTGCTGAGGCGGCTGAGGCCCGGGGTGGCGTCGAGGACGCGGCCGATCTCCGCGGGGGCCCCGTCGCGGACCAGGACGTAGCGGATGGCGAAGCCGCCGAGCTGGTCGGTCTGGTCGGCGCCGGAGCCGGCGACGAGGCTGGAGACGACCTTGTCGAGGCGGGTGTCGCTGCCGGCCTGGGCGGCGAGTTCGGCGTCGCCCAGGCGGCCGCCGGAGCCGCGTACGAGGCTGTACGAGAGGGCGGCCGGTGTGGTGGCGCCGATGACGAGGGTGCGGGCCTGGTCGCGGGTGCCGCTCTCCTCGGCGACGAAGGCGGGGACCTGGACGGGGTCGCGGCGCTCCAGCGGGCCGGCGGCTCCGGTGAGCATCCAGGCGACGGCGCCGATGACCGGGCCGATGGCCGCGGCGAGCGCGATCAGGGCGGCGAGCGGCTGGCGCCAGCCGAAGCTGCGGGCGGCGACGCGTTCCTTGGCCCCGTCGGCGCCGATGGCGGCGGCGGCCAGCAGGGCGATTCCGTAGACGAGGGTGGCGGGGCCGGCCCAGGCGGTGCGGTTGACGAGGACGGCGAGGACGAGCGCGGCGAGCGCGGCGGCCCAGGCGGTGCGGACGGCGAACGTCCGGTCGGTGCGCAGCAGCGCGGCCAGGGCGGCGAGGACGATGCCGATGAGGATCAGGCCGCCCGCGGTCCGGGGTCCGCCGGGGCTGATGCCGAGCAGGTCCAGGGCGGTGGCCGAGCCGGCTCCGTAGTCCAGTCCGGCCTCGCGCAGGAAGCGGCCGGGGTGCGTGAGCAGTCCGAGCGACCAGGGGGCGAGGACGAGGAGGGGGACGGCGAGCGTCGCGAGGAGCCGGGGGCCGTACGTCTTCCAGTGCGCGCGGCGCCAGGCGAGCGCGGCGGCTCCGAGGACGGCGGCGAGCGGCCAGACGACGGGGGTGAAGGCGGTGGCCAGGGTGAGCAGGAGGGTGTGGGTCCAGGTGGCGCGCCAGCTGCCCTCGGTGCCTGCCGGGCTGCCCTGGCCGCTCTGGCCGCCGAAGCCGAAGGCGGCGACCGCGGAGCGGGCGATGAGCGGGAGCAGGACCGCGAGGACGGCGGTGCCGAGGCGGCCGCCGGCGAGGGCTCCGGTGACGGCGGGGAGGAAGGCGTAGGCGACGGCGGCCCAGGCGCGCAGCAGCCGGGACCTGACCAGCGGCCGGGAGGCGAAGTAGGCGGTGAGTCCGGCGAGCGGGACCGAGCAGACGAGCAGCAGGGTCAGGGCGGCGTTGGTGGAGCCGAGGAGCAGGGTGGAGAGGGCTCCGAGGACGGCGAGGTAGGGCGGTGCGCCGGCGGTGGAGCCGGTGCCGACGGGCTGCCAGTCGCCGGTGTAGGAGCGCCAGAGGTCGAGTCCGCCGTCGGGGGCGGGCAGCAGGGCGCCGCCCATGAGGGAGCCGCCGCCGAGCAGGGAGCGGCAGGCGATGACGGAGACGAGCAGGAGGAGGGCGAACAGGACGGGCGCGGGCTTGCGGGCGATCCGCTTGATCCGCGCGAACTGCTCGACGTGCAGGTATTCGGCGTCGTCTCCGCCGGGGCCCGATTCGACGGCTCCGCCGTGCCGGCCCGCGTTGGCGTTCTCGGTGTCGCCCGCGGAGCCGAAGTAGCCGGCGAGGTGTTCGGCGTTGGCGCGCAGGGTGGCGCCGGACGGCGGGAAGAGCGGGCGCAGCTCCTTGGCGGGGACGGCCGGGCGGCGCCGCGCCTTGCGGGCGGCGAGGAGGCGGCCGGGGCGGAGCAGGGTGGCGAGGAGGCCGGTGACCTCGTCGACGGCTTGTCCGGGGGCCTTGCCGACGAGGTAGGCGAGGGCGCGCAGGACGGTGCCGACGAGGACGCGCAGCAGGACGTAGGGCAGGGCGCGGCCGGAGCTGTTGGCCAGCATCGTGTAGACGGCCGCGGCCTTGTCGACGCGGTGCGGGCTGGCGCTCGTCCGGCCGGCGCAGTCGACGGTGCGGCGTTCGCGGGCGGAGGCCTCGGCGTGCCGCAGGACGGCGTCGGGGGCGATGAGGACGGCGTGGCCGGCGCTCTGGGCGCGCCAGCACAGGTCGACGTCGTCGCGCATGAGGGGAAGGCGCCGGTCGAAGCCGCCGAGGGCGTCGTAGACGTCGCGGCGGATCAGCATGCCGGCGGTGGAGACGGACAGGACGGGCTGGACCTGGTCGTGCTGGCCCTGGTCCTGTTCGCGGCGGTCGAGGCCGGTCCAGCGGCGGCCGCTGCGGGCGATGGTGACGCCGACCTCGAGGAGCTGCTTCTTGTCGTACCAGCCGCGCAGCTTGGGGCCGATGACGGCGGCGTCGGGGTTCTCGTCGGCGACGCGCAGCAGTTCGGCGAGGGCGTCGGGCTCGGGGGCGCAGTCGTCGTGGAGCAGCCAGAGCCACTGGACGGGTTCGCCGTGGGGCAGGTCGGGGAGGTCGTACGTGTCGTCGCGCCAGGTGCGGCTGACGGGGTCCCAGCCGGAGGGGCGCTTGAGGTACGGGAGTTCTTCGGGGGTCAGGGTGCCGGCGGTGCGGGCGGCCTCCTCGACGGCGGCGCCGAAGCCGGTGCGGCGGGCCAGGTGCAGGACCCGGTCTTCGCCCAGGGCTTCGCCGAGCAGGCGCGCGGAGTCGTCGGCGCTGCCGGTGTCGGCGGCGATGTGGCTCTGGGCGGGGCGTTCCTGGCCGAGGAGACCGGCGAGGGTCCGGGGCAGCCAGCGGGAGCCGTCATGGGCGACGAGGACCGCGGTGACGACGTGCCGGGGGAACTCTGGTGCGGCGGCAGCCTGGTGGGAGGCGCTCGACTGGCTGTGCAGGGACATCGCGGTACGGGCCCTCCGGCCGGGGGTCCGGGGGTGGTGTGCCCTCGGAGGCTGCTGGACAGCGCCCCACACTAACGGCTGGGAACACAGCGGTCCGCCTCCTGCGGGGAAGGTGCGGGAGGCGGACCGTTTGCTCTGCTCGTCGTGCTGTTCGTTGTACTGCGATTTGTACCGCTGTGTGCACTGCGGGGTGCACGGGCGGGTATGCCGTCGGCTATGCCGCTCGATATGTCGTGGGTCGTGCCGCGGGCGCCGGTCGGTGCGCGCCGGAGGCGCTTCAGACGGCGGCCTTCTTCAGGCGTCGGCGCTCGCGTTCGGACAGGCCGCCCCAGATGCCGAATCGCTCGTCGTTGGCGAGGGCGTACTCAAGGCATTCGGAGCGGACTTCGCAGGCGAGGCAGACCTTCTTGGCCTCGCGGGTCGAGCCGCCCTTCTCGGGAAAGAAGGATTCGGGGTCGGTCTGGGCGCAGAGAGCTCGCTCCTGCCATCCGAGCTCTTCGTCCGCCTCCTCGACCAGCAGTTCCTGAACCAGCTCGGTCATGTGCGCCCCTCGCTCTGTCTGTGCGTCCCCGTGGTGATGCCGTTACTCATCGCTACGTAACGACACGAGTGAAATTACAAGTGCGGGGCTCCGGCGCAGTCAAGCCGAGATCTGCTATTGGGCCCCTTATTCACTCTGCGGAACCAAGCCTATGCAGAAAGTGTTCATATCGCCAAAAATCGTGACACATGCCACAGGTACCTCACAGGACACTCCCTCCCCCGTAGTCGACGCGTCACTCTGTGGTGGGGTTCCGATCCGGCCGGAGAAGCGGCGCAGATCACATTTCGGCCACAGGGTGACATCGGGCGGCTTGCCGGGTTTGAGAGCGGCCACGAGGAGTGCGGCGCGACTTGCAGCGCCACATCCCCTGGTACCGACTGCACAAACCTTTCTCCGGGCACGGTAACCGGATGAGGTGAAACTTTTCCACCAAAACGGACATTGGGTTGACAGTCCGGCCCCCCAACCGGTCTCCTAGTTGCCATGTCAGCGCCCGCAGCCGCCACCTGGACCCCCATTCGTGGGTTCCTGCGCGCTGCCCAGGTTCGCTGTTGCTGTTGCAGCTGTTGATGCCCCCGGAGCTTCGGCTCCGCTGAGCTCCAGCCCCCACAGCGACCGCCTGCACGACTGACATCCGTCGAGGAACCCCCCGATGAACAGCACCAGCACCCTGAACACCACCCCCACCCCCACCCGTGCCGGGACCGGGGCCGGGGCCGGGGCCGGGGCTCATCAGGCCTCCTCGGCGGCCTGAACCGCCTGCGCGGCACCCGGGTCCGGGTAGCGGCCCTCCGGGCCGAACGGTTCTCCGTACAGGTAGCGGCCGAGCGCGGTGACCGGGAAGACCTGCCGGTACAGGTGGTAGTTGATGGAGAAGTCCCAGGGGAAGCCGGTCCCGGTGAAGTACGGCTCGTCCCAGCCGCCGTCCTCGCCCTGGGTGGAGACGAGGTACGCGATGCCCCGCCGGACGCTCTCGCCGTCCCGCTCCCCCGCCGACAGCATGGCCATCAGCGCCCAAGCCGTCTGGGAGGCGGTCGAGGCGCCCTTCCCGGCCCAGGACGGGTCCTTGTAGGAGCGCTGGTCCTCGCCCCACCCGCCGTCCTCGTTCTGTACGGATTCCAGCCAGCCCACGGCCCGCCGGATCGCGGGGTGCGAGAGGGCGAAGCCGGCGGCCGTCAGGGCCGGCACCACCGAGCCGGTCCCGTAGACGTAGTTGGTGCCCCAGCGGCCGAACCAGCCGCCCTCCGGCTCCTGTTCGGCGAGGAGCCAGGCGATGCCGCGCCGGGTCCGCGCGTCGCCCGCCTTGCCCTCGACGGCGAGCATCTCGACGACGTGGGCGGTGACGTCGGCCGAGGGCGGGTCGATGACCTCGCCGAAGTCGCAGAAGGGCAGCTTGTTGGGCAGCGGGCTGGTGTTGTCGGCGTCGAAGGCGCCCCAGGCGCCGTTCTTCGACTGCATGCCGAGGTTCCAGGACACCCCGCGGGCGATGGCCGCCTCGACCCGCGCCGGATCGGGGTGCTTGACGCGGCGCAGCGCCAGGACGACCTCGGCGGTGTCGTCGATGTCCGGGTAGGTGTCGTTGTGGAACTCGAACGCCCAGCCGCCCGGGGCCAGTCGGGGCCGGCGCACGGCCCAGTCGCCGCTGCGCCTGATCTCCTCGCCCAGCATCCAGTCGGCGGCCTTGACCAGGGCCGGGTGGTCGGGGCGCACGCCCGCGTCGGCCAGCGCGATGGCGGCCAGGCAGGTGTCCCAGACCGGGGACTGGCAGGCCTCGATCATGCGGGCGCCGTCCTCGCGCCACACCGCGAAGCGGTCCAGGGACTCCAGTCCGGCCCGCATCACCGGGTGCCCGAGGTCGTAGCCGAGCAGGTGCAGGGCGATCACGGAGTACACGGCGGGCGGCTGGATCCCGCCCCAGCAGCCGTCGTCCTCCTGGCGCTCCACGATCCAGCGGCCGGCGCTGGCCATGGCCGCCTCGCGCAGCCGGCGCGGCGCGAACCGGCGGTAGAGGTGCAGGGCCTTGTCCATCCGCTGGAAGGCGCCGCCCCAACTGGCCAGCGGGTCCAGCCGCTTGACGGGGTACGGGTTCCGCGCGTCGGTGTGCAGCTCGTCCAGCGCGAAGGGGGCCGGGCGGACCGGGCGCAGCGCCGAGACGACGGTGAGGGGGACGATGGTCTGCCGGGCCCAGCAGCCGAAGTCGTAGATGTTCAGCGGCACCCAGGGCGGCAGGAAGAGCAGTTCGGGCGGGAGTTCGGGCAGGTGGTCCCAGTTCCACCAGCCGAAGAGCGCGAGCCAGATGCGGGTGAACACGCGGGCGCCGGCGATCCCCCCGTGGCCGCGGATCCACGCCGAGGCGCGGGCCATGTGCGGGGCGCCCGGGTCGTCACCGGCGAGGCGCAGGGCCACGTAGGCCTCGATGGTGGCGGACAGGTCGCTGGGGCCCTTGTGGAACGTGGCCCAGGTGCCGTCGGCCCCCTGCTCGCCGCGGATGAACAGGGCGGCGGCCTGGGTGGTGGCCTCGTCCCGGATCCCGAGGAACTGGCGCAGCAGCAGGTCCTCGGCGTCCATGGTGACGTTGGTCTCCAGGTCGCCCTTCCACCAGCCGGCCTCGTCCTGCCGGTCGAGGAGGTTGCGCACGGCCCTGAGGGTGGCTTCGCGGACTGCCCGGTCGTCCGGGCCGGGCGCCGCGGCCGGCTCCGTCCGCACGGCGGGGCGGGTGGCGTGGCCCCGGCCCGGCGGGCCCGCGGCCACGCCGTCACCGGGTCCGGCGTCGCAGGCGTCCGCGCCGGCTCCGCCGTCGGTCGTCGCTGTCATGGCTTCCCCTTTGTGTGCAGTGTCCTCTGCTGTCCTGGGGTTCGCCGTCGGCCGGTACTACGGGCAGGCAGTACCGGTCGGCGACTCGCGATTCATATGCGCGATCGGGTGGCGATCACCTCTTGCGCACGACGACGAAGTCGGCGAGCGCCACGAGCTGGTCGCGCACGCGCCGGTCCATGTCCACGTCGTCGAGGGCCTTGATCGCCACCGCGTGCTGGCGCCGTGCCTCGTCGGCGGTCCACTGCCGGCCGCCGGCCGCCTCGATGAGCGCGGCGCGGGCCGCGAACTCCTCCTCGGAGAAGTTCTCGAAGTCGTTGCTCTTGGCATCGGCGGCGAGCAGTTCCGCGAGCTCCTCGCAGGCCGGTCCGCCGGCCGCGAGGGCGGCGACGACGGGCAGCGACTTCTTGCGCTGGCGCAGGTCGCTCCAGGTCTGCTTGCCCGTGGACTCCGGGTCTCCCCAGATGCCGAGGAGATCGTCGACGGCCTGGAAGGCGAGGCCGAGGTGGTAGCCGTACTCCTCCAGCTTGTCGGCCGTACGGTCGTCCGCGCCGCCGAGCACGGCGCCGATGGAGACCGCGCAGGCGAGCAGGGCGCCGGTCTTGTTGCCCTCCATCTCCAGGCACTCCGCGACGCTGACGCTCTCGCGGTGCTCGTAGGAGATGTCCTGCGCCTGGCCGTCGATGAGCTTGCGGCTCGCGGTGGTCAGGCGCATGGCGGCGCGGCCGGCCTCGACGGTGCCGAGTTCCAGCAGGACCTCGTTGGCCAGGGCGAACAGCGCGTCGCCGACCAGGATCGCGAGGGCCGGTCCGTGGACCTTCCACACCGTGTCGCGGTGGCGGCGCTGCTCGTCCCCGTCCATCAGGTCGTCGTGCAGCAGCGAGAAGTTGTGGACGAGCTCCACGGCGACCGCGCCCGGGATCCCGACCTCGGCCGCGGCGCCCGCGGCCTCGGCGGAGAGCAGGGCGAGGGCGGGGCGCACGGCTTTGCCGCCGTCGCCGTCCGCCGGGTTGCCCTGGGCGTCGATCCAGCCGAAGTGGTAGGCGGCGACGGTGTCCATGGGCGCGGCGAGCCGGTCCACGGCGGAGCGGAGCGCGGGCGTCGAGAGCGTACGGCCGCGCTCCAGGAGGGCGAGCGTGTCCGCCTTCTCCCCGCCGGCCGGGCCCGTACTGGCGTCCGTGTTCTCGACGGCCGGATTCCCCGGGTTCACTGGCTCTCCTCTGGTTCCTGTACGTACTGCGGTGCGTGCTGCTGCGGTACCGGTGGTGCCTGTGGTGCCGGTACCGATGGTGCCGGTGGTGCCGGTGGTCGTCATGCCGCCTCCTGCAAGGGATGTTCGCGGTGGCGGCCCAGCATGCCGAGCGCGGCATGAGCCGCGCTCAGTCCGCTGCGGACGGCGCTCTCCATGGTCGCGGGCCAACCCGTCGCGGTCCACGCACCGGCGAGGTAGAGCCCCGGCGTGTCGGTCCGCGCGCCGGGCCGCAGCCGCCCGACGCCGGGGGTGGGGGCGAAGGTCGCGGTCCGCTCCCGGGTGACGAAGAAGTCCCGCACCTTGGCGCCGCGCGCGGCGGGCAGCAGCCGTTCCAGCTCGGGCAGGTACTTGGCGCGCAGGACCGAGACGGGCTCGTCGATGTCCTCGTGGGCGACCGACTGGGACAGGGCCAGGTACTGGCCGCCGTCGGGCAGCCCGGAGGAGTCGGTGCGGTCGAAGACCCATTGGACCGGGGAGCCGAGGGCCGCGAAGAACGGCTGCTTGAGCACCTTGCGGTCGTAGACGACGTGCACGTTGAGGATCGGAGCGGTGGCGATGTCGAGGAGCTTGTCCGGGTCGGCGAGCGCGCCGGCCGGGAGCAGCCCGTGTGCCTCGCGCTGCGGGACGGCGAGCACGACGGTGTCGGCGTCGAGCGACTCCTGCTCCGTGTCGACCCGCCAACCGCCTTCCACCGTACGGGAGATGCCGGTGACCCGGGTGCGCAGCGCGGTGCGCACCCCGGCCGCGTCCAGGGCCTCGCGGGCGAGCGTGTCGTGCAGGTCGCCCAGCGGTACGCGGGCCCAGCCGATGTCGGCCGCGCCGTTCTCGGAGAGCAGGCCGGTCTTGAAGACCATCGCGGCCAGGCCCAGCGAGGACTGCTCGGCGGTCGCGTTGAGGGTGGCGATGCCGACGAGGTCCCACAACGCCTCGATGGTGCGCGGGCTCTGGCCGTAGCGGGCGAGCCAGGTGGCGAAGTCCAGGCCGTCGAGCGCCGGGTCGGCGGGGTCGAGGCGGCGCAGCGCGAGGGCGGCGCGCCCCACGCTCACGCGCTCCGCGAGCGAGAGGTGGGGGTAGCGGGCGAGGGAGCCGGCCAGGTGCAGCGGCACGGGCAGGGCGCTGCGGCGCAGCCTGCCGAGCCGGGGGCCGCCGGGGTGGGCGGCGTCGAGGACGGGGACGTCGAGCCGGTCCTGGAGGGGCGCCAGATCGGCGCCGCCGACGCGGTCGAGGAACCACCGGTAGGCGGTGCAGCAGCGCAGGTAGACGTGCTGGCCGTTGTCGACGGTCAGGTCCCCGCGCTTGAAGGAGAACGCGAGGCCGCCGAGCCTGGGCCGGCCCTCCAGCAGCGTCACCCGCAGACCGGCGTCGGCGAGTTCCAGCGCGGTGGTGACGCCGGCGAGGCCGCCGCCGACGACCACGGCGTGGTGCGCGGTCATACGTCCTCCTCCGTCACTGCGACAGACGCCGCCGGGCGCGGCGGGGTTGCTCCCGCCCCGTTCGCGGGTGCGGCCGGGCGGCCCGCGGCCATCAGAGCCGCCTCCGGTTGCTCTGGCGCGAGATGGTCCGCGCGTCGAGGCCGGAGAGTCCGCGGACGGCCACGTACGCCTTCTCGTGCGTCGGCAGCGAGACCCGGCCGCGGAGCACGGCCTCGGGCTCGCGCTCGATGCGGTCCAGGAGGCGCCGGTAGATGCCGGCCATGGCGGCGACGCAGGCGCCGCTGCGCCGGTCGAGCATGGGCAGCAGCTTGTAGCCCTCGACGAACAGGGCGCGGGCGCGCCGCACTTCGTGGTGGACCAGGCCGGCGAAGTCGGAGCCGGCGGGCATCCGGTCACTGTGGAAGCCCTCGGAGCAGCCGAATTTGGCCAGGTCCTCGGCGGGCAGGTAGGTGCGTCCGTTGCCCGCGTCCTCCCGGACGTCGCGCAGGATGTTGGTGAGTTGCAGCGCGAGGCCGAGGGTGTCGGCGTACTCGCCGGCCAGTGCCGCGTCGCGGCTGCCGGCCGGGGCCGTGCCGAACACGCCGAGCGAGAGCCGGCCGATGGCGCCGGCGACGCAGCGGCAGTAGACCTTGAGGTCGTCCCAGGTCTCGTACGTCTCGCCGCGCACGTCCATCAGGACGCCGTCGATGAGCTCGTCGAGCCCTTCGAGCGGGATCGGGAAGCGGCGGGCGGCGTGCGCGAGGGCGACCGCGACCGGGTCGGTGTCGTCCTCGTCGATCCCCTCGGCGCGGATCCGGCCGAGCAGGGCGCGGGTCTCCTCCAGCCGGGCCAGCTTGACCTCGGGCGGCAGTGTGCCGTCGCCGATGTCGTCGACCCGCCGGGAGAAGGCGTACAGCGCGGACATCGCCTGCCGCTTGTCGAGCGGGAGCAGCCGGATGCCGTAGGCGAAGTTGCGCGCCTGCGCGCCGGTGACCGCCTCGCAGTAGCTGTAGGCGGCCGAAATCGGTGCGGACATCGGAGCCGGTGCGGACGGGGCGCCCGGTGCGGACGCGTGTGTGGGGCCCTCCACGGTCGGGCTCACCCCTTTCTCGGCGCTGTGCGCAGGACGGCGGCCACCTCGCGGAGCAGGCCGCTCTTGGTGGGCTTGGGCGGACCGGGCAGGACGTCGAAGCCGGCGGCGGTGACGGCTCGCAGGGCGGCCCTGCCCCCTCCCACGAAGCCCGCGAGCAGCAGTCGGAGCCTTCCGTCGACGCTGCCCACGAGCGGTGTGCCCTCGTTCAGGAGGTCCCGCGCCCGTTCGGTTTCGAAGGCGATCAGCGAGCGTACGGAGGCGCCGGCGGACGGGGCCTTCAGGTCGGCCTCGGCCACGTGGAAGCGGCGCATGTCCTCGCCCGGGAGGTAGATCCGGTCGCGGCCGAGGTCCTCGGCGACGTCCTGGAGGTGTTCGGCGATCTGCAGGGCGGTGCAGACGGCGTCGGAGCGGCGGATCCGCTCGGGGGTGGCGGTGCCGGTGAGCTGGAGCACGAGGCGGCCCACCGGGTTGGCGGAGAGCTCGCAGTAGGCGACGAGGTCGCCGTACGTCTCGTAGCGCGCGACCCGCTGGTCCTGGCGGTTGGCCTCGATGAGCCCGAGGAACGGCTCGGGGGTGAGCCCGTGATCGCGTACGACGGGCTGCAGGGCCAGCATGAGGGGGTGGCGGGGCGGGCCGCCGGTCCCGAAGACCCGGTGCAGGTCGGCCTCGAAGGCGTCGAGCATGGCGGGCCGGTCGTCCGCGGCGGCGGGGTCGAGGCCGAGGAGGACGGCGTCGCGGCCGCCCGGGGCGAGGTCTCCGTCGCCGATGTCGTCGACCAGGCGGGCATACCCGTAGACCGCCATCAGGCCCTCGCGCCAGGCGCGGGGCAGGAAGGCGGGGGCGACGGGGAAGTTCTCGGTGCGGGCCTTGTCGAGGGTCGCACCGGTGGCGGCGGAAAGGGCCTCGGAGGTGCCGTGAACGCCGGAGGTGCCGGTGGTGCCGGGGACCGTGTGCGGCCGGGGGCTGATGCCGTGCCCCGGGGTCACCGCCCGCCGCCCGTGGCGGGAACGGCCGTCGTGCCTGGGGGCCGGAGAATTCCCGTAGCCATTGCCGTCACATCTCCCGTTCTACACTGCGAACCCAATACATCCCATTTCGGACACGCCGCCGGGCATTTCCCGGAGCGCCCCAGGCTATTCACCTGTAGGGAATCGTCCCTCTTGCCCGCGATTGAGGACTGGCCCAGCTTACGCTGTACAACGGCGCGGAGGCTCGACGGGTATTCGGTCCACTACCGAATGTCGCCCGCGCAAATGGCTTTTCACAGCGCCTCGGGCATGCGGCGGCCCCCGCCGCTTGGTGCGGCGGGGGCCGTCCGTGGTCCCGTCAGCTGGTCGCCTTCTCGTATGCCGAGACGACTTCCTCCGTGGGGCCGTCCATCAGGAGTTCTCCCCGTTCCAGCCACAGCACCCGGTCACAGGTGTCGCGGATGGACTTGTTGTTGTGGCTCACCAGGAACACCGTGCCCGCGCTCTTGCGCAGTTCGCGGATGCGCTCCTCGGAACGCACCTGGAACTTCCGGTCACCGGTGGCCAGCGCCTCGTCAATCATCAGCACGTCGTGGTCCTTGGCCGCGGCGATGGAGAAGCGCAGTCGCGCGGCCATGCCGGAGGAGTACGTGCGCATCGGCAGGGAGATGAAGTCCCCCTTCTCGTTGATGCCCGAGAAATCGACGATGCCCGCGTAGCGCTCCTTGATCTGCTCGCGGGTCATGCCCATCGCGAGACCGCCGAGGACCACGTTGCGCTCACCGGTGAGGTCGTTCATCAGCGCCGCGTTGACACCCAGCAGCGAGGGCTGGCCGTCCGTGTAGACCTTGCCCGCCTCGCAGGGCAGCAGGCCCGCGATGGCGCGCAGCAGCGTCGACTTGCCGGAGCCGTTGGATCCGATGACGCCGATGGCCTCGCCGCGGTACGCCGTGAAGGAGACCCCGCGCACGGCGTGGACCCGGCGCACGCCCGGCGCGTCGCCCTTGCCCCGGCGGACTATCTTGCTCAGCGCCGCGGTGGCACTGCCCCTGCCGGAGCTGCCGGTGTTGACCCGGTAGACGATGTGCACGTCGTCGGCGATGACGGTGGGGACGTGCCCCCGGTTGTTCTCAGCCACGGCCGTAACGCTCCTCAGCCTTCCAGAAGTACACGAAACCGCCGAGGCCGATCAGGACGGCCCAGCCGATGGCGAAGGCCCAGACGTGCGGCGGCAGGTTCTCGCGGCCGTACCCGTCGATCAGCGCGAAGCGGACCAGGTCCATGTAGATCGCGGCCGGGTTCCACTGGAGCACGTCCGCGATCCACGCGGGCTTGCCCTTGAGCATCTCGCTGATCGAGAACATGACGCCGGAGGCGTACATCCACGTGCGCGTGACGAACGGCATGAGCTGCGCGAGGTCGGGGGTCTTGGAGCCCATCCGGCCGAAGATCAGCGCGAGGCCGGTGTTGAAGGCGAACTGGAGCACCAGCGCCGGGATGACCAGCAGCCAGGACAGCTGGGGGTAGTTGCCGAAGCCGACCGCGACGACGAACACGACGATCATCGAGAACATCAGCTGCTGGAGCTGCTGCAGCGAGAACGAGATCGGCAGCGAGGCGCGCGGGAAGTGCAGGGCGCGGACCAGGCCGATGTTGCCCGGGATCGCTCTGACGCCGGCCATCAGCGAGCTCTGCGTGAAGGTGAAGACGAAGACCCCGATCACCAAGAAGGGGATGTAGTCCTCCTTCTCGATGCCCTTGCCGGCGTCCAGGATCAGACCGAAGATCAAGTAATAGACCAGGGCGTTCAGCAGTGGGGTCGCCACCTGCCAGATCTGGCCGAGCTTCGCCTGGCTGTACTGGGCCATCAGCTTGGCCCGGGAGAACGCCACGATGAAGTGGCGGCGGTCCCACAGCTGCCGCACGTATTCGGCCAGACCCGGCCGGGCGCCGCTGACGGACAGCCCGTACTTCCCGGCCAGCTCCGCGGGGCTCAGGCCCGCGTCTTCGGACGGCGGCTTGCTCGTGGCGAGGGCGCCGTCCTGGGTTGTGTCACTCACAAGATGAAACTTTCCGTCTTCATGATGCGGCAGAAGGTGGCATCGGTCCTGAGGCACTCGGATCGTGATCGCGCCATGTTCTCAGACGCGAGCGTGTCAGATGACAGGCGGTCGACCCAGCCGGGTCAGCCGCCAGACCGTGCGCCATTTCATGGGGCGCCGGGGACCGCAGGAGGTGGTCCATCCCTCCTTGAACCCGGCGAACCAGGCCTTGAGCGCCGGCGGGGAGGGCCTGCGCAGGAGCGTCAGCAGGAGCCAGACGCCCACGTAGACCGGGACCAACGGGGCGGGCAGGTTGCGGCGGGCGAGCCACACCCGGTTTCGAGCCACCATACGGTGGTAGACCGCGTGCCGGGAGGGGGCCGTGGTGGGGTGCAGCAGCACCATGTCCGCGCGGTAGTCGATCAGCCACCCCGCGTCGAGCGCCCGCCAGGCCAGATCCGTCTCCTCGTGGGCGTAGAAGAACTCCCCCGGCAGGTCTCCGACCTGCTCGAACACCTTCGTACGGACGGCGTTGGCGCCGCCCAGGAAGGTGGTCACGCGCGAGGAGCGCATCGGGTCGGAGGCACGCAGCCGGGGCACGTGGCGGCGCTGGGTCTCGCCGGTCTCGGGATCGGCGATCCGGAAGCTGACGATGCCGAGCTCCGGGTCCTCGGAGAAGGCCTGTCGGCACAGCTCGGCGGTGTCGGTGCGCTCCAGCAGCCCGTCGTCGTCGAGGAAGAGCAGGCCGTCCACCTCGAAGCCCGCGCCGTCGCCGGAGCGGAAGGCCTCGATGCCGACGTTGCGGCCGCCCGGGATGCCGAGGTTCTCGGGCAGCTCGACGGTGCGCACGTCCTCGGGAAGCCCGGTCAGGCGCACGCCCTGGCCGACGACGACCGTCTCGACGGGGGCGCCGTCCTGCTGGGCCACCGAGTCCAGGAGCGCCTTGAGCTCGTCGGGGCGGTTGCCCATCGTGATGATGACGGCGCCCAGCCGCATCGGGGCCGTCACTTGAGCCTGCTGGAGGCGAGGACCGACACCAGGTGCAGCACGGTCTGCAGCAGCGCGATGCCGGCCAGGACCGCGACGCCGAGGCGGGTGAAGTACAGGTCGCCGCGGATCTGGTCCACGACGGCCAGCACCAGGATGAGCAGGGAGGCCTCGATGCCGAGGACCAGGCGGTGGAACTTGAGCGCGGCCGCGGCCCGGCGGGCGAGCGCCATGCCGGACGAGCGCGGCGTGGCCGCCGCGTCCTGGACCACGGGCTTTCCGGCCTGGTGGCGGGCGACGCCGACCAGGTCAGTCTCGGCCTTGATCAGGATCGCGCCGAGCGCCGCGAGGGTGCCCAGGAAGGCCCACAGCCAGTCGATGCGCCCGCTGCCCCACAGGTCCGAGGCGCGCAGGCCGAAGCCGACCAGCACCGCCGCGTCGCACAGGTAGGCGCCGACCCGGTCCAGGTAGACCCCGGACAGCGAGAACTGCTTCTTCCAGCGGGCGACCTCGCCGTCGACGCAGTCGAGCAGCAGGTACATCTGGACCGCGACCACGCCGAGGACGGCGCCCCAGACGCCCGGCACCAGCAGGGCCGGGGCCGCGAGCACGCCGGCGATGGTCATCACGTAGGTCAGCTGGTTGGGCGTGACCTTGGTGGTGACCAGGAGGCGGGTGATGCGCAGGGAGATCTCGCGCATGTAGAGGCGCCCGCCCCAGTGCTCGCCGCTGACCCGGTCCTTGACGCCCGCCGGGTGAACGACGGGCCGGAGTTCAGCTACGGATGGTCTTGGCATAGTCGGCGTAAGCGTCCCTGATCTCGGCTGCGGACAAGTTGAGGTGCTCCAGGATCGTGAAGCGTCCCGGACGGGTCTGGGGGGCGTACTCGACGGCCGCGACGAACTCGTCGACGCTGAAGCCGATCTCCTCGGGGAGGACGGGCAGGCCGTGGCCGCGCAGCACCTGGACGAAGAGCCCGGACTTCTCGGCGGCGCCGCGCAGGTGCATGGCGAAGGCGGCGCCGAGGCCGACCTGCTCGCCGTGGAGCGCGGAGCGCCCGGGGTAGAGCAGGTCGAAGGCGTGGCTGATCTCGTGGCAGGCGCCGGACGAGGGGCGGGTGTCCCCGCTGATCGACATGGCGATGCCGGAGAGGACGAGCGCTTCGGAGAGCACGGTGAGGAACTCGTCGTCGCCGACGCCGCCGGGGTGGCGCAGCACGGACTCACCGGCGGTACGGGCCATGGCGGCGGCCAGGCCGTCGACGGGCTCGCCGTTGAGGCGGTGCGAGAGCTCCCAGTCGGCGATGGCCGAGATGTTGGAGATCGCGTCGCCGATGCCGGCTCGGACGAACCGCGCCGGGGCCTCCTTGATGACGTCGAGGTCCACGACCATCGCGATCGGCATGGGGACTCCGTAGGAGCCCCTGCCGTTGTCGTTGTCCAGGATGGACACCGGCGAGCAGATGCCGTCGTGGGAGAGGTTCGTGGCGACGGCCACCATGGGCAGGCCGACCCGCGCCGCGGCGTACTTCGCCACGTCGATGATCTTGCCGCCGCCCAGGCCCACGACGGCGTCGTAGCGGCGACCCTTTATGTCGTCGGCGAGCTTGACCGCGGAGTCGATGGTCCCGTCGACGACGGGGTACCAGTCGGCGTGCGGCAGCACGGGCTCCAGCTTGGCGCGCAGCACCGCGCCGGAGCCGCCGCTGATCGCGATCGCGAGCTTGCCGGACGTGGAGACGCGCTGGTCGGCGAGGAGGCCGGCCAGGTCGTCCATCGCGCCGCGGCTGATGTCGACGACGACGGGCGAGGGGATGAGCCTCGTCAGTACTGGCATGCGATCGTCCGGCCCTTGGCGAGGTCGTCGTGGTTGTCGATCTCGACCCACTTGACGTCGCCGATGGGGGCCACGTCGATCGTGAAGCCGTCGTTGACGAGCTGCTGGTAGCCGTCCTCGTAGTAGAGGTCGGGGTCGCGCTCGAAGGTGGTCTTCAGGGCCTCGGCCAGCTCCTCGGCGGCCTCCGGCTCGATGAGGGTGACGCCGATGTACTCGCCGGTCGCGGTGGCCGGGTCCATCAGCTTGGTGATCCGCCGGACGCCCTTCTCACCGTCGGTGATGACCTTCATCTCCTCGTCGGCCAGGTGCTTGACCGTGTCGAGGGCGAGGATGATCTTCCGGCCCTCGCCGCGGGCGGCGAGCAGGGTCTTCTCGACGGAGACCGGGTGGACGGTGTCGCCGTTGGCGAGGATCACGCCCTGCTTCAGGACCTCACGCGCGCACCACAGGGAGTAGGCGTTGTTCCACTCCTCGGCCTTGTCGTTGTCGATCAGCGTGATCTTGACGCCGTACTTGGCCTCCAGGGCCTCCCGGCGCTCGTACACGGCTTCCTTGCGGTAGCCGACGACGACGGCGACCTCGGTGAGGCCGACCTCGGCGAAGTTGCCGAGCGTCAGGTCGAGGACCGTGATGCTCTCCTCGTCGCCTTCGGGGCCGACGGGCACGAGGGCCTTGGGCAGGGTGTCGGTGTAGGGACGCAGGCGGCGTCCGGCACCGGCAGCGAGGACGAGGCCGATCATGCTGGTTCTCCTTCGTCATGTACGGCGGGTGCCCCGGAGGAAACCCAGAAGCGGATGCTCTCCACGAGCACCACCAGTGCCACGAACCCGGCCATGGCCGTGAGCGCGACGGGGAAGTCTGCGGCGCGCGAGGCCAGGGCGGAGGCCAGCACCGCGGTCAGCAGCACCCGGCCCTCGTGTCCGCCGGTCGTCCGCACCAGCCAGTGCGGGGGCGCGCCGGTGCCACCGCGGATGCGGTACACCGTGTCGTAGTGATGGTAGGCGACCGCCGCGACCAGTCCGAATGCCGCGGGAAGGGCCCCGGGGACGTCCGCCTTGGCGGCGAGGATCAGCACGGTGGTGTACTCGGCGGCCCGGAAGACGGGCGGCACGAGCCAGTCGAGGGCGCCCTTGAGGGGCCGGGCGACGGCCGCTCCGGCGAGCACGGCGTAGAACACGGCGGCGACGACCACCTGGCGGGCGCCGAACTCGTGGGCCCAGGCCGTCCACAGCAGCGCCACCGAGCCGATCACGGCCGCGGCGATGCCGGCGCCGGGGGCCAGCCGGCCGAACGCACGGCCCGCGAGCTCGGCGATCGGGCCCGAGTCCGCGAGGTCCGCGAGGGCCTGGGCGGCCCGGTCGGTCCGCTTCGCCCTGCGGGTCAGCGAGCGCAGGACCCGGCCGGCGGTGGTGTAGAGCGCGCCGAAGGCGCAGCCGACGAGCAGCGCGTAGAAGACGATCCGGGGGGTGGTCACGGCGGTCAGCGCCGCGATCATGGCCCAGCGCTCGCCGATCGGGAGGATGATCATCCGCCGGACCCAGACCGTCCAGCCGACGCTGTCGAGCTTGTCGGAGAGGGCGGCGGTGGGGCTGGTGTTGGCGGTCGCGTCGTGGTTGGCCTCGTTGAAGGAGAAGTCCACGACGTGGCGGCAGGTCATCAGGATCATGGCGCCGAGCGCCAGGGCCCAGACGTCGTCCCCGTTCCTGGCGGCACCGAGCGCGAGGCCCGCGTAGAAGGAGTACTCCTTGGCGCGGTCGAAGGTCGCGTCGAGCCAGGCGCCCATCGTCGAGTACTGGAGCGAGTAGCGGGCGAGCTGCCCGTCCGTGCAGTCCAGGACGAAGGAGAAGAGGAGCAGTACGCCGGCCGCGACGTAGCCCCAGCGGTCGCCGGTGGCGGCGCAGCCGGCCGCGATCAGCGCGGTGACCAGGGAGGCGGTGGTGACCTGGTTCGGGGTCAGGCCGCGGCGCGCGCACCAGCGGGCGATGTAGCGCGAGTACGGGCTGATGAAGAAGGTGGTGAAGAACCCGTCCCGGGACTTCACGGCGGTGCGCAGCCGGACGGCCTCGTCGTCGACGGCGGCCACCCTCGCGGCGGCCGCGTCGCGCTCGGCGGCGCCCGCCGGGACGGTGGCGACGAGCGTGCCCAGTTCGGGGCGCTGGACGGCGGTGCCGGCGGCCTCGACCGCGGCGGCCAGCCGGTCGGGGTACGGGCCGGTCCCCGCGTCGGCCGCGGCCGGGGCGGCGGCCCGGTCCAGGGCCGCACGGGCGCCCGGCTGGACGGCGAAGGCGCCGGTCACGGCGCAGGCGTCGAACCGCGGGTCGGTCAGCGCGAGCCGCAGCGCGTGCGTGTGCCCGACGAACCCGCTGTCCACGACGGCCACCCGCTGATCGGCGGGTACGAGGGCCAGGGCGGCGGCGGTGTCGCGCGGGGTGGCGGCGGGGCGGACGTCGAAGCCGAGGGAGCGCAGCTCGTCGGCGAGCGGTGATCCGGGCACCGGCAGGCCGGTAAGGATGACGGTCGGCAGACGAACTCACTCCTTGCACGAACACGGGACGTGCGCCGGGGGCGGCGGCACGTCGGCAGAGGCTATCGGATGAACGGAAGGAGGGGTTCACCACCCGTTTACGCCCCGATAAGCCGAAGATTCCGGGGCTGTGCGCCCTGAGGCGATCATCATTGACGAGAACTCCGGGGGACTCAAACCGCCTCGGTGCTAGGTTGATCGCAGACATGTACGAAAAGCGTGCATACGTCTCAAACGGAACTGATCGAGAAAGAGGTGGGTTGATGACCGTCGCAGAGGTCGCGGCCATGGGCAGCGACGCACTCCGGTACATCCCCTCTTCCTTCCGGGCATCCGGCCAGGCCTGACCTTCTCGGCCTCGTCGGCCGGAGCCCTCGTTCAAGGGTTCACGTTGACCGACCTCACAGACCACACCGCCGGCACCACCGACACCGGCAACTCCCGCACCACCGACTTCAGCACGCAGGGCGACCCGTTCTTCGAGGCGTTCTTCGAGCTGCACCGCGGCCTGCCCCGGCAGTCCCCCGGCTCCGAGGCGACCACCCGCCACCTGCTGTCCCTGTGCGGACCGCTGCCCGAGCGGCCGCGCGTCCTCGATCTGGGCTGCGGTCCGGGTGCCGGCGCCCTGCTGCTCGCCGCCGAGGCGGGAAGCCGGGGCGCCGAGGTCACCGCCGTCGATCTGAACGACGGCTTCCTCGACGAACTCCGTACGGCCGCCGCGGCCCGCGGGCTCACCGACCGCGTCCACGCCGTCAAGGCGGACATGGGCGACCTCCCCTGTCCGGACGGTTCCTTCGACCTCCTGTGGGCCGAGGGCTCCGCCTACAACATCGGCTTCGCCACCGCGCTCGCGCGGTGGAAGCGGCTCCTGGCACCCGGCGGCACCCTCGTGCTGAGCGAGTGCGAGTGGACCGTCGAGGAGCCCTCCGCCGGGGTCCGCGCCTTCTGGGACCCGCACTACGCGCTGCGCTCCACCGCCCGGAACCTGTCCGCCGTCCAGGCCGCCGGGTACCGGGTGCTCGGCGTCCACCACCAGCCCGACTCCGACTGGGCCGCGTACTACGGCCCGCTCGGCGAGCGGGCCGCCGCGGCCCCGGAGCCGGCCGGGCCGCAGGCCGCGGCCGCGCTGGACTTCGTGCGCGAGGAGATCGGCGTACGGGAGCGGCACGGGCACGAGTACGGGTACACGGCCTACGTCCTGCGCCCGGTCACGGCCGGCGACGGCGACGCCTGGCCCACCCGCCCGGAGACCGGGGCCGACACGGCCGCGGTCCACGCGCTGAACTCGGCCGCCTTCGAGACCCCCGCCGAGGCGGACCTCGTGGACGCGCTGCGCACGGACGCCTCCTGGCTGCCCGGCCTGTCCTACGTGGCCGAGGGCCCGGACGGGTCGGTCGCGGCGCACGCCCTGCTGACCCGGTGCGAGGTGGACGGGGTCCCCGCGCTCGCGCTCGCGCCGGTGGCCGCCGATCCCGCGCTCCAGCGCTCGGGCGCGGGCAGCGCGGTCGTACGGGCGCTGCTCGCGGCGGCCCGCGAGCGGGGCGAGGCGCTGGTCCTGGTCCTCGGGCATCCCGAGTACTACCCGCGCTTCGGTTTCGTGCCGGCTTCGCGCTTCGGGATCCGGGCGCCCTTCGAGGTCCCCGACGAGGTGATGATGGCGCTGGTGCTCGACGACGGCGCGGCGGTGCCCGCGGGCACGATCCGCTATCCGGCCCCGTTCGGGCTCTGACGCACGGCCCGCCGGGCTGACGAACCGACGGGCTGAACCGGTCCGCCCCCCGCCGCATATCACGCGGCGGGGGGCGGACATGCGCGGATCCCCGAAGTCAGGGGTAGTGGCTTTTGTACGGCAGACTGAAGGCCGAAGTCCGAAGCGAAGGATGGGTATGCCGACCACACCAGCCACCGCCGCGAACAGCGCGTCCACCGGCACCGGCACTCAAGAACCGATCATGCTCGAACTGGTCGACGAGTCCGGCAGCACCATCGGCACGGCGGAGAAGCTCTCCGCCCACCAGGCCCCCGGTCTGCTGCACCGCGCGTTCTCCGTGTTCCTCTTCGACGAGCAGGGCCGCATGCTGCTCCAGCAGCGCGCCCTCGGGAAGTACCACTCCCCCGGCGTCTGGTCGAACACGTGCTGCGGTCACCCCTACCCCGGGGAGTCGCCCTTCGCGGCCGCGGCCCGGCGGACCTACGAGGAGCTGGGATTGTCGCCCTCGCTGCTCGCCCAGGCCGGGACCGTGCGCTACAACCACCCGGACCCGGCGTCGGGCCTCGTGGAGCAGGAGTACAACCACCTGTTCGTGGGACTCGCGCAGGCCTCGGTGCGACCGGATCCGGAGGAGATCGCGGACACCGCTTTCGTGACGGCCGGGGAACTGGCCAAGCGGCACGCCGAGGTTCCGTTCTCGGCCTGGTTCATGACCGTGCTGGACGCGGCCCGGCCCGCGATCCGCGAACTGACGGGTGACGCGGCGGGCTGGTAGCCCCTGGCCGCCGTACGGCCGGGGCCGTGCTGCCGTACGCGCCTTGCACGCCGTGCACGCCGTGCACGCCTTGTATGCCTTGCACGCCGTACGCCGCTCAGACCGCCGAGGTCGGGGTGGCGGCCGGCGAGGCGGCGGGCGTGCTGAGCGGCAGGGCCGCCCAGATCACCTTCCCGCCCGTGGAGGTGTGCTCCACGTCGCAGACCCCGCCGGCCTCCAGCGTGATCTCCCTGACGAGGAGCAGGCCCCGGCCGCCGGTCTGGCCGAAGTCGGCCTCCAGCGCCTTGGGGCGGTAGGGGTGGTTGTCCTCGACGGCCACCCGTACCCACTCCCGGCCGATGGCGACTTCGACCGCGACCTCCGGCGAGAGCAGGGCCGCGTGCCGGACCGAGTTCGTCACCAGTTCGGAGACGATCAGCAGCAGGGAGTACACCAGGTCCCGATCGGCCGGCACCTCCTGGCGGCCGAGCAGGTCGCGCACCGCGCGGCGGGCCTGCGGAACGGATTCTTCTACTGCGGGAGCCGTGAAACGCCACACTCCCTCATATGCGAGGGGGGCAGCCGCTACCTCCGGCTCGCCCCCCTCGACTGGCGGGACGCTCCCGCTGCCATCCATCTCCCGGCCCCCGTCTTCACGCTCGATCGTCTCCACGCGTCAAGAGTGGGGACCGGAGCGGTCCGGGCCGGACCACTGACCAGAAGTCAGCGTCAATCGGACACTTTCTGACCACTGGCGTATGACAGAGTCAGTTGTTCGACTGTTCCTGATCTTCTGCGGGCCACTTCCCGGCGGCCCCGCCGGGCTCGGCCGTCGCGCCCGGGACCGCCGCCGGCGCCGCCCGCTCCTCGTCGTCCCTGACCAAACCCAGGATGCGGCGCGCGCCCATGCCCAGGGCGATCAGGCTCAGGCCGTCGAACAACAGCGCCAGGGAGAAGAACGCTCCGATCACGTACAGACTGTTGCCGGGCCAGTTCGACAGGATCAGCAGGCCCAGCAGGATGCCGAAGGCCCCCTGGACCAGCGTCAGCCCGAAGTGCGCCCCGCGCACCACCACGGCGCCCGCCAGCCGGAACACGCCGCCGGTGAGGAACAGCAGCGCGGCGAACATGGTCAGCGCCTCCGCGCTCGCCTCCGGGCGGCGCAGGATCACGAAACCGGCCGCGATGTTGATCGCGGCGACGATGACGGCGAGCCAGAAGTAGTTGCTCTTGCGGGACTGCACCGCCTGCAGCAGACCGACCGCACCGCCGGCCAGCAGCAGCCAGCCGAAGAGGAACATCGTGGTCAGGGTGGCGGCAGCGGTGTAGACGAGGCCCACCAGCCCTGCCAGCACCAGCAGCACCCCGAGCAGGGCCATCACCCCGAAGCTGCGGCTGACGTGCTTCTTGTCGTCCTTGCCGCCCTTGCTGCCCTTGCTGCCCGTGACGCCCTTGCCGTCCTTGTTGCCCTCTGCACGCTCGGTACGGTCTGCGCCCATGGACGCGCCACCTTTCAGCACCCCCCGGACGGACTCCCTGACGGCCGGTCCACCGAGCTGCCGGGGACCGGTCTTTTGATCATAGGTTTGACCGTCCGGGATAGCATCCGGCGCATGGACGCAGCCCTCCTCCCCTCGGTCTCCGACGGGGTCGCCACCGTCGTGATCTCGCACCCCGCCAAGCGCAACGCCATGACGGCGGCCATGTGGCGCGCCCTGCCCGGGCTGCTGGCCGGACTCGCGGCCGACTCCGCCGTACGGGTGCTGGTCCTGACGGGAGCCGGCGGGACCTTCTGCGCGGGCGCCGACATCTCCTCCCTGACCGGCGACGACGACCCGCAGGCCCTGGCCGTGGCGGCGGAGGAGGCGCTGGCCGCCTTCCCCAAGCCCACGCTCGCCGCGATCCGCGGGTTCTGCGTGGGCGGCGGCAGCCAGCTGGCGGCCGCCTGCGACCTGCGCTTCGCCGAGGAGGGCTCCTCCTTCGGCGTCACGCCGGCGAAGCTGGGCATCGTGTACCCGGCCTCCTCGACGCGGCGGCTGACGGCGCTGGTCGGCCCGTCGGCCGCCAAGTACCTGCTGTTCTCAGCGGAGTTGACCGACGCGGACCGGGCGCTGCGGACCGGCTTCCTGGACGAGCTGCTGCCCGCCGGCCAACTCGACAAGCGGGTCGCCGAGTTCACCCGGATCCTCGCCTCGCGCTCGCAGCTCACCCAGGCCGCCGCGAAGGAGTTCGCGGACGGCCGCACCGACCGCGACGGGCACTGGGCGGCGCAGGCCGCCGGAAGCGGCGACGTCGCGGAAGGCGTCGCCGCGTTCCTGGAGCGGCGGCCGCCCGCCTTCACCTGGACTCCGCCGCAGGGCTGAACGCGCGCAGCCGCGCGACGATGTCGGCGGGCGCCTTCCGCGGGGAACCCGCGTCGTAGGGCGGCTGCGGGTCGTACTCGGTCATCAGCTGCACGGTCTGCGCGTACTCGTCGCCCGCGATGCGGCCGAGGAGTGCGAGCCCCATGTCGATCCCCGCGGAGACCCCGGCCGCGGTCACGTACTTCCCGTCGAAGACCACCCGCTCCTCGGCGGGCAGCGCCCCGTACGGGGGCAGCCGGTCCAGGTACAGCCAGTGGCTGGTGGCCCGCCGCCCGTCGAGCAGGCCGGCGGCGGCGAGCAGCGTCGAACCGGTGCAGACCGAGGTGGTCCAGGTCGTGGTGGCGTCGACGGCCCGCAGCCAGTCGAGGACGACGGGGTTCTTCATCTGCCCGTCGGAGGACGGCCCTCCGGGCACGATGACGATGTCCGGCCGCGTCACCTCGCCGAGCCCCTTGTCCGCGACGAGCTCGAGCGAGCCGTTGTCGGTCCGCACGGGCCCGGGGTGCTCGGAGACGAAGACGGTCTCCGCGCCCTGGAGGCGGCCGAGGGTGTCGAAGGGCCCGACGGCGTCGAGGGCGGTGAACTGGTCGTAGAGCAGTACGGCGATCTGCATGGCTCCTCCGGAGCGGTTGTCGGACGGACGGGTCGGGATCAGCCGGGTGTGCCGAAGCGCCGGCGGTACTCGGCCGGGGACTGGCCCAGGGTCTTCACGAAGGCGCGGCGGAGGGCTTCGGGGGTGCCGTAGCCGCAGGCCCGGGAGATCTGGGCGACGCCCTCGCCGCCCTCTTCGAGGAGCCGCCGGGCGTGCTCCACCCGTACGCGCTCCACGTACCGCCCCGGCGGCACCCCCGTCTCCGCCTGGAAGGCCCGCGCGAAGTGCCGGGGCGACAGCGCGGCGCGCGCCGCGAGCGCCTCCACGCTGAGGTCCTCCCCCGGGTGCTCCGTGATCCAGTGCTGCACCTCCTTCAGCGGCTCCCGCCGGGCCGTCTGCGCCGCGAGCTGCGCGCTGAACTGCGCCTGGTTCCCGGGCCGCCGCAGGAAGACCACCAGGTGCCGGGCGATCGAGAGGGCCAGCTCCGGCCCGTGGTCCTCCTCCACGAGGGCCAGCGCCAGGTCGATGCCCGCCGTCACCCCGGCCGAGGTGGCCACCGGCCCGTCCCGGACGTAGATCGGGTCCCGTTCGACGGCCACGGCGGGGTAGTCCCGGGCCATCTGCTCGCACACGTACCAGTGGGTCGTCGCGCGCCGGCCGTCCAGCAGCCCGGCCTCGGCCAGCAGCAGTCCCCCGGTGCACACGGACACCAGCCGCTCGGCGTGCCTCCCGTGCGCGCGCAGCCAGTCGGTGAGCCGGGGTTCGAAGTCCCCGGTGTACCGCCCGCCCGGCACGAGCAGCGTGGTTCCGGCGGCCGGGCACTCGCCCTCCAGCTCCCCGTCGGGGACGAGGGTCAGCCCGCTGCCCGTCCGGACGGGGGCGCCGCCGAGCGAGACGGTCCGCAGGGCATAGCGGGCCGGGCCGGGGTGCCGGTCGGCGCCGGCGAAGACCTCGACCGGCCCGGTGACGTCCAGGCTCTGCACACCGTCGTAGAGGACGACGAGCACGTTTCGGAGCGACATGACCTCATGGTGTGACACCGCGTCCCATGGCCGCAATGACGTGGATCCCACCTATCCGGCCATGGTGCGATCCTTTCGTCGTACCGCGCCCCCCTTCCCCGCGGGACCCCGGGGCGGGGGCGGCGGCGGCCGTGGTAGTTTTCTCGGACCGAGGCAGGCGTTGTATGCTGCTCCGGTTGCCCGATGAGAGTCGGGCCATCCTCCGGCAAACCACTTCAGACTTCCTGATTCCGGTGCGCCGGAATTCACTGTAAGTGCATCTGAAGTCTTTGGAGTGACCTGTGGCTGCCAACTGCGACGTTTGCGCCAAGGGGCCGAGCTTCGGCAACAGCATTTCCCACTCGCACCGCCGCACCTCGCGTCGCTGGAACCCGAACATCCAGCGTGTCCGTGCCGTGGTCAATGGGACGCCGAAGCGCCTCAACGCCTGCACCTCGTGCATCAAGGCCGGCAAGGTCTCGCGCTGACGCCTTCCGTCGTAGCGCAGTCCTTTCCGGTTGCTGAGAAGGCCGGTCCACCTGGTGGACCGGCCTCTTGCTTTGCCTGATCGAACCCGCAGGGCCTGCCCCATCCCGTGAAGTCGCGGGGTGGAGCAGGCCCTGCGGGCGTTTCAGCGCCGGCGCCAGGCGTGGTCCACCGGTCCGATGCCCGCGCCCAGCGCGAAGCCGGCCGCGATGGCGCCCGTGACGTACTCCTTGGCCTCCGTGACGGCCTCGGGGACCTCCCGGCCCATGGCCAGGCCCGCCGCGATCGCGCTGGCGAGCGTGCAGCCGGTGCCGTGCGTGTGCCGGTTGTCGTGGCGGGGGGCGCGGAGCCAGAGCTCGGTCGAGCCGTCCGTCAGCAGGTCCACGGCCTCGTCCCCGTGCACGGCGAGGTGGCCGCCCTTGACCAGCGCCCACGCCGGCCCGTAGGCGAGGACCGCGTCGGCGGCGCGGCGCATGTCGTCCTCGGTCCGCACGACAACGCCGGTGAGCTGGGTCACCTCGTCGAGGTTGGGGGTCGCCACGGTGGCCCGGGGCAGCAGTTCCTTGCGCACGGCGTCCAGCGCCGTGGCGGCGAGCAGCGGGTCCCCGTGCTTGGAGACCCCGACCGGGTCCACGACGGCCGGGGCGCGGGTCCCGGCGAGGAGCTCGGCGACGGTTTCCACGAGCACGGCGCTGGCGAGCATGCCCGTCTTGACGGCCTGCACGCCGATGTCGTCCACCACGGCCCTGTACTGGCCCTTGACGGCTTCGACGGGCAGTTCCCAGACGCCTTTGACACCGCGGGAGTTCTGCGCGGTCACAGCGGTCACCACGCTCATCCCGTGGACCCCGAGCGCCATCATCGTCTTGAGGTCGGCCTGGATGCCCGCGCCGCCGCCGGAGTCGGATCCGGCGACGGTCAGGCACAGCGGCGGGTGCGGGCGGCCCTGGGGGGACCCGCTCATCGCGGGACCTCCTCGGGGGCCTGGTCGCCGCCGAAGTGGTCCCAGCCGCCGGTGCTGGTCCAGGGGGCGCCGTCGACGGTCACCTGGGGCAGTGCGGAGCGGTTCTGCACCTCCCCGATGACCTTCCAGCGGGCGGGGAGCTTCACGTCGGGCGGGAAGGTGGCCACGATGGCGTGGTCCTCTCCCCCGGTCAGGACCCACTGGAGCGGGTCCACGCCGACGGCCTGGCCGATGTCGTGCATCTGCGTCGGGATGTCGACGGCCGCCGAGCGCAGGTCGATCCGTACCTTGCTGGCCTCGGCGATGTGCCCGAGGTCGGCGATCAGGCCGTCGCTGACGTCGGTCATGGCGGTGGCGCCGAGTCCGGCGGCCGCGGGGCCCGCGTGGTACGGCGGCTCGGGGCGCCGGTGGGCCTCGACGAAGGCCCGCGGCGAGCGGAAGCCGCGCGAGAGCACCGCGAAGCCGGCCGCGGACCAGCCGAGCCAGCCGGTGACGGCCACGACATCGCCGGGCTGGGCGCCGGAGCGCAGCACGGGCTCGTGGTTGCGCAGGTCGCCGAGCGCGGTGATGGCGACGGTGATGAGGTCGCCGCGGACCACGTCGCCGCCGACGACGGCCGCGCCGGCGACCTGGCATTCGTCGCGGATGCCGTCCATCAGCTCGGTGGGCCAGGTGACCGGCAGCTCGGCCGGGACGACGAGGCCGAGCAGGAGCGCGGTCGGCACCGCGCCCATGGCGGCGATGTCGGCGAGGTTCTGCGCGGCGGCCTTGCGGCCGACGTCGTAGGCCGTGGACCAGTCGCGCCGGAAGTGCCTGCCCTCCAGCAGGATGTCGGTGCTCGCCACGACCCGCCGGTCGGGGGCCGAGACCACCGCGGCGTCGTCGCCCGGTCCGACCCGGACCGCCGGGGTGGTGGTGAGCCGTGAGGTGAGCTCTCGAATGAGCCCGAACTCCCCCAGCTCGCCCACAGTGCCCTTCATCGCTGTGCCCCTTCTTGCCCAGTCCGCTTGCGGTCGCGAGCCGTCACAGCTCTGGGTACCGTCAACAGATACGTCAACTTCTGCTCTCCGTACGCCCCGCTCTGCGCGCCGCCGGACCCGCGGGTCTCCCCGCGGCGCTCGGCGACGCGGTACCGTGGCGTCCCTTCTTCCCTGGGCCCACCCGTCATCCCCGGGCCCACCCGAAGGGTAGGGGAAATGATCCTCGTGGCCGCCCTGGAGGTTCCGTGGTACAGGCGTACATCCTCATCCAGACCGAGGTGGGCAAGGCGTCGTTCGTCGCCGAGTCCATCGCGCAGATCGCGGGGGTGATCCAGGCCGAGGACGTGACGGGCCCGTACGACGTGATCGTGCGCGCCCAGGCCGACACCGTGGACGACCTCGGTCGCATGGTCGTGGCCAAGGTCCAGCAGGTGGAGGGGATCACCCGCACCTTGACCTGCCCGGTGGTCCATCTGTAGCCCCCGTCTACTCTTGGCCGGTGATGTCACGACACCGCCGGCCCTTCTCTCTGCTCGCCGCACTGACCGCGCTGGCCGCTCCGGCGGCCCTCGCGGGCTGTTCGCCGGGTGACTCCGAGGCTCGCGTGAGCCTTCCGTCCGCCCCGCCCGCCGATGTCGCGGGCTTCTGTGCGGCGTTGCACAAGGAGCTCCCCGGGACGGTGTCCGGCAAGGACCGGACTCCGGCGGTTCCGGCGTCCGATCTGACCGCCGCGTGGGGCGGCTCCGCGATCGTACTGCGGTGCGGTATCCCCAGGCCCGGGAAGATGCTGGATCCGAAGCAGGACGGCGTCGAGGTGAACGGTGTCGGCTGGCTCCTGGAGAAGCTGGACGACGGCGGCTACCGGTTCACCACCGGGATGCGGCTGGCGTACACGGAGGTCCTGGTCGACAAGGAGCATGCCACGGATGCGGGCATGCTGGTGGGCCTGTCCGCCGCGATCGCCAAGACCGTGCCGGAGGGCATCTCCTCGTACTGACCCGCGCGCCCGCCCGCCGGGCGGCGCGCCGCCCGGCGCCCGCACCTCACGAAGGACCGCCCGCCGGCCACCCCTCTCGGGCGGCCGGCGGGCGGTCCTTCGTGTGCGGCGGGGCCTAGCGCAGTCCGGTGGAGCGGCGCAGGGCGGCCTGGATCAGGCGGTCCACCAGCTCCGGGTACTCGATGCCCGACTCCTGCCACATCCGCGGGTACATGGAGATGGGGGTGAAGCCCGGCATCGTGTTGATCTCGTTGATGACGAAGGTGCCGTCCTCGGTCAGGAAGAAGTCGGCGCGCACCAGTCCCTCGCAGGACGCGGCGTCGAAGGCCTCGATCGCGAGCCTCTGGACCTCGGCGGTCTGCTCCGGGGTGAGCGGGGCGGGCACGATCCCGGAGGCGGCGTCGATGTACTTCGCCTCGAAGTCGTAGAAGTCGTGGCTGGAGACCGGCGGGATCTCGGCGGGCACGCTCGCGCGCGGCCCGTCCTCGAACTCCAGGACCCCGCACTCGATCTCGCGGCCGTGCAGCAGTGCCTCCACGATGATCTTCGGGTCGTGGCGGCGGGCCTCGCGGATCGCCGCGTCCAGCCCGGAGGCGTCGTCGACCTTGGTGATGCCGATCGAGGAGCCGGCCCGCGCGGGCTTGATGAACAGCGGCCAGCCGTGCTCGCCGGCGAAGTCCGCGATGCGGGCGAGGGCGCCCTCGCGGTCGTTCTCCCACTCGCGGGGGCGGATGGTCACGTACGGGCCGACGCGCAGCCCGAAGGACGTGAAGACCCGCTTCATGTAGTCCTTGTCCTGGCCGACGGCCGAGGCGAGGACGCCCGAGCCGACGTACGGGATGCCGGAGAGCTCCAGGAGGCCCTGGAGCGTGCCGTCCTCACCGTACGGGCCGTGCAGGACGGGGAAGACGACGTCGACCTCGCCCAGGGCCTTGGGGACGGCGCCCGGCTCGGTGTAGACGACCTCGCGGCTGGCCGGGTCGACGGAGAGCACCACGGCGCCGTCCTCGGACTCGGCGAGCTGCCCCACATTGGGGAGCCGGCCGCCGGAGATGGCCATCCGGGCGGGCTCGTCGGCGGTCAGCGCCCATCGGCCGTCCGTGGTGATGCCGATGGGCAGCACCTCGTACTTGGAGCGGTCGATGGAGCGCAGGACGGCGCCCGCGGTGACGACCGAGATGGCGTGTTCCGAGCTGCGGCCGCCGAACACGACGGCCACGCGGGGCTTGCGGCCCTGCTGCTCAGGGGTCTGGGGGAGGTTCTCGCTGCTCATATCGCCACGAGAGTACCCGCTCACGCGTCCGGAAAGCAGTCAGCGCCGTTCCGGTTTGGCGCTGCGCCCCATGAGCTCCTTGAGCGCGACCAGGGTGGGCTTGCCGTGGTGGACGATGTCGACGACGGTGTCGGTGATCGGCATGTCGACCCCGTGGCGGCGGGCCAGATCGGCCACGGACTGGCAGGACTTGACGCCCTCGGCGGTCTGCTTGGTGACCGCGATGGTCTCTTCCAGGGTCATCCCGCGGCCGAGGTTGGTGCCGAAGGTGTGGTTCCGGGAGAGCGGCGAGGAGCAGGTGGCGACGAGGTCGCCGAGGCCCGCGAGGCCGGAGAAGGTGAGCGGGTCGGCGCCCATCGCCAGGCCCAGGCGGGTGGCTTCGGCGAGACCGCGGGTGATGAGCGAGCCCTTGGTGTTGTCGCCGAGGCCCATCCCGTCCGCGATGCCGACGGCGAGGCCGATGACGTTCTTGACGGCGCCGCCGAGCTCGCAGCCGACGACGTCGGTGCTCGTGTACGGGCGGAAGTACGGGGTGTGGCAGGCGGCCTGGAGGCGCTGCGCCACGGCTTCGTCGACGCAGGCGACGACGGAGGCGGCGGGCTGCCGGGCGGCGATCTCGCGGGCCAGGTTGGGGCCGGTGACGACGGCGACGCGCCCGGCGGGGACCTTGGCCACCTCTTCGATGACCTCGCTCATCCGCTTGGCGGTGCCGAGTTCGACGCCCTTCATCAGGGAGACGAGCACGGTCTCGCGGGCCAGCAGCGGGGCCCAGTCGGCGAGGTTGCCGCGCAGGGTCTGCGAGGGGACCGCGAGGACAGTGAAGTCGGCGCCGGCCGCGGCCTCGGCCGGGTCGGTGGTGGCGCGGATGTTCGCGGGGAGTTCGATGCCGGGGAGATAGTCCGGGTTGGTCCGGCTGTCGTTGACGGCGTCGACGAGCTCTTGGCGGCGGCCCCACAGGACCACCTCGCACCCGGCGTCGGCGAGGACCATGGCGAAAGCCGTGCCCCAGGAGCCGGTTCCGAATACGGCTGCCTTCACGGGACGTGTCACTTGTTGCCCTCCCCCGCGGCCTTGCGCCGCTGTTCCGCCCTGGCCTTGCGATGGTCGTACGGCTGCGTGGGCGCCTGCTCCCCCCGCAGCTCCTCCAGCAGCCCGGTGACGGCCGCCATGATGACTTCGGTGACCTCCTTGAGGATCTCCGGAGTGGGTTCCCGGTCGTAGTACTCGGAGAGGTCCACCGGCGGTCCGGCGAGCACCTGGAGGGTCTTGCGCGGGAACAGGCTGAGCTTGTTCTCCTTGGCGTAGGGCGGCATCGCGAGGTTCGCGCCCCACTGGGCCACCGGAATGACGGGGGCCCTGGTCATGAGTGCCACGCGGGCGGCGCCGGTCTTGCCGGCCATCGGCCACATGTCGGGATCCCGGGTCAGGGTGCCTTCCGGGTAGAAAGCGACGCATTCGCCGCTCTCGATCGCGTCCACGGCGGCCCGGAATGCGTCCAGGGCGTTCGTGGACTCCCGGTAGACGGGGATCTGTCCGGAGCCGCGCAGGATCGCGCCGACAATGGGGACGTCGAAGAGGGCCGCCTTGCCGAGCAATCGGGGCACCCGGCCGGTGTTGTACTGGAAGTGCGCGTACGACAGCGGGTCCAGATACGAGTTGTGATTGACGGCGGTGATGAATCCGCCGTCGGCCGGAATATGTTCCATTCCCCGCCAGTCCCGCTTGAACAGCACTACCAGCGGCGGTTTCGCGATGGCCGCCGCAAGGCGGTACCAGAAGCCGATTCTGCGGCGGGACACTCGGACACCTTCCTCTAGGACCGGTGCGCGGCGTGGGCGCCTCGGGGCCGGACAAGTGTCGCCCCGGGTCCGGTCTCTGTCGAGAACACCGTACGCCCCGTCCACCCGGGTCAGGCCCCGGGTCGCCCGGCATGAGGTGACAATGGGCCGACGCATGACCAGGTCATGACCTGGTCATGGTCCGCGCGGCCGCGCGGGCACAACCGGAGGGAAGGGGTCCGTCACGAACGCCGTCTGGAGCCTGGTGGTCCCGCTGAAGCCCTTGGCGGTGGCCAAGAGCCGTCTCGCGGAAGCCGTCGGCGCGTCCCGGCCGGGCCTGGCCCTGGCCTTCGCGCTGGACACCGTCGCAGGGGCGCTGGCCTGCGCGGCCGTCGCCGATGTGGTGGTCGTCACGGACGACTCCGCGGCCGGGGCGGAACTGGCGCGACTGGGGGCGCGGATCGTCCCGGATTCCCCGGCCGCGGGGCTCAACGCGGCGCTGGCCCACGGGGCGCGGGAGATACGCACGGGCAGGCCCGGGGCGGCGGTGGCGGCGATGAACGCCGATCTGCCGGCGCTGCGGCCGCTCGAATTGCTACGCGTGCTCGAAACCGCATCGGCATTTCCCCGGGCATTTCTGGCGGATGCGGCGGGAATCGGGACGACCTTGCTTTCCGCTGCTCCGGACGTGGAATTGGCACCCTCGTTCGGCGGCCCGTCGCGAGCCCGGCATTCGGCCTCGGGGGCGGTGGAAATGGCCTTGGAAGGAGTCGACAGCCTGCGCCGGGACGTGGACACGGCGGCGGATCTGCGGACGGCCCTCACCCTCGGTGTGGGGCGCCATACGGCCCGATACAGTGCCCGTATGCAGGCGACCGCGTACACGTACGACTCCCAGACCCGCAGCGGCAGTGTGCTGCTGGACGACGGCACCCCGGTGCCCTTCGAGGCCCCGGCCTTCGACGCGGGCGGCCTGCGGCTGCTGCGCCCCGGGCAGCGGGTCCGGATCGAGACGGACGGCGAGGGCGCCGGCCTGCGGATCACGCTGGTCACGCTGCAGACGTTCTGAACTCCCCCGCCGCGGCCTTTGCGTCCGCGACCTGCGCGAACGCACCGCGGGCCGGCTTCCCCCCGATGGGGAAGCCGGCCCGGCGCGTGTGACCCGTGCCCTACTTGGTCTTGCGGGCGGTGGTCTTCTTCGCGGTGGCCTTGCGCGTCGCCGTCTTCTTGGCGGGCGCCTTCGTCGCCGCGGTGGCCTTCTTGGCCGCCGGCGCGGTCTTCTTCGCGGTGGCGGTGGTCTTCTTGGCCGCCGGGGCGGCCTTCTTGGCGACCGGCGCGGCCTTCTTCGCCGTGGCCGTGGCCTTCTTCGTGGTGGCCTTGACCGCCGTCTTCTTGACGGTGACGGTCTTCTTGGCCGTTGCCTTCTTCGCGACCGTGGTCTTCGCGGCCGCCTTCTTGGCGGTGGTGGCCTTCTTCGCCACGGCCTTCTTCACCGTGGCGGAGGCGGCGGAGGATCCGCCCGTGAGGCTGCCCTTCGGCGCCTTCTTCACCGACACCTCGCCGCCCTTGGGCAGCTTCTTGGTGCCGGCGACCAGGTCCTTGAACCCCTGGCCCGCACGGAAGCGGGGAACCGAGGTCTTCTTGACCCGGACGCGCTCACCCGTCTGCGGGTTGCGTGCGTAGCGGGCCGGGCGGTCGACCTTCTCGAACGAGCCGAAGCCCGTGACCGAGACCCGGTCGCCCGCGACGGTCGCGCGGACGATGGCGTCCAGTACCGCGTCGACAGCGTCCGCGGCCTGCTGACGGCCGCCCAGCTTGTCGGCAATCGCTTCTACGAGCTGCGCCTTGTTCAACGTCTTCCCCTTCGGAGACTTCGCCAGAACGAATGTGTTCAAGCTTATTTCGCACGTTAGGCGGATATATACCGCAAATCAAACACGAAACGGGCTTATCACCCTAGTGCCGCAACGCTGTAGGCCGTTACGGAGTTCCTTCGCATCAGTCGCCTTCAGGGAATCGACCCTCGTCGAGGTCCTTCATCAACCTGTCCAGGCGCCTTGCCGCATCGGCGAGATCATGCTTCGCCGCAGCCGTGACGACCAACAGCTTCCGGGACAGCGCCATCCTTACGCCCTCCGGGACTTGCAGTTCGCGCACCCTTGTGTGTGCTTCTTTCAATCGGTCCGCGACGAGTTCGTAGAGCTCAAGTTGACTGTCGCGTTCCATGCACAGATTGTGCCATCTGGGGCGAGTTGTCGCCTCACGGGGCCTCAACACACAGCTGTGCCCCCTGCCGGAAGGCAGGGGGCACAGTGTTGTCGATGTGATCGCCCTGGGGCGAATAAGCCCTGATCAGGCCGGAATCACGCCTGAATCGTGCGCGGCTTGTGGGTGGGCCGGCCGCTTTCGTAGGTGGCGATGTCCCCTTCGTTCTGAAGGGTGAGCGAGATGTCGTCCAGCCCCTCCAGCAGCCGCCAGCGGGCGTTGTCGTCGAGTTCGAACTCCGCCACGACGCCTTCGGCTCGGACCTGGCGGTCGACGAGGTCGACCGTGATCTCGGCGGTGGGGTCCGCCTCGGTCAGCTTCCACAGCCGGTCGACGGTCTCCTGCGGCAGGACGACGGTCAGCAGACCGTTCTTCAGCGAGTTGCCGCGGAAGATGTCGGCGAAGCGGGAGGAGATGACCGTCTTGAAGCCGAAGTTCTGCAGGGCCCAGACGGCGTGCTCGCGGGAGGAGCCGGTGCCGAAGTCGGGGCCGGCGACCAGGACGGTCGCGCCGGCGCGCTCCGGGCGGTTCGTGATGAACTCCGGGTCCTTGCGCCAGGCCTCGAAGAGCCCGTCCTCGAAGCCGTCGCGGGTGATCTTCTTCAGCCAGTGGGCCGGGATGATCTGGTCGGTGTCGACGTTGCTGCGGCGCAGCGGGACGGCCCGGCCGGTGTGGGTGGTGAAGGCTTCCATCGCTCTCAGACTCCTGCGGGGGCGGTCGCGGCCGACGAGCCGGCCAGGTCGGCGGGCGAGGCCAGGTGGCCCAGTACGGCGGTGGCGGCTGCCACCTGCGGGGAGACCAGGTGGGTGCGCCCGCCCTTGCCCTGCCGGCCCTCGAAGTTGCGGTTGGAGGTGGACGCGGAGCGCTCACCGGGCGCCAGTTGGTCGGGGTTCATGCCCAGGCACATCGAACAGCCCGCGTGCCGCCATTCGGCGCCGGCCTCCTTGAAGACCTTGTCCAGGCCCTCCGCCACGGCCTGCAGGGCGACCCGGACGGAGCCCGGGACGACCAGCATCCGTACGCCGTTGGCGACTTTGCGGCCCTCGATGATGCCGGCGACGGCGCGCAGGTCCTCGATGCGGCCGTTGGTGCAGGAACCTACGAAGACGGTGTCGACCTTGATGTCGCGCAGCGGCTGTCCGGCCGTCAACCCCATGTACTCCAGGGCCTTTTCGGCGGCGTGGCGCTCCGAAGCGTCTTCGTACGAAGCAGGGTCGGGGACGTTGGCCGACAGCGGCGAGCCCTGGCCCGGGTTGGTGCCCCAGGTGACGAACGGGGCCAGCGTGGTGCCGTCGACGACGACCTCGGCGTCGAAGACCGCGTCCTCGTCGGTGCGCAGGGTCTTCCAGTACGCGACCGCCGCGTCCCAGTCCTCGCCCACCGGGGCGTGGTCGCGGCCCTCGAGGTAGTCGAAGGTGGTCTGGTCGGGGGCGATCATGCCCGCGCGGGCGCCGGCCTCGATCGACATGTTGCAGATGGTCATGCGGGCTTCCATCGACAGCTGCTCGACGGCCTCGCCGCGGTACTCCAGGATGTAGCCCTGGCCGCCGCCGGTGCCGATCTTGGCGATGATGGCCAGGATCAGGTCCTTGGCGGTGACGCCCTCGGCCAGCGCGCCGGTGACGGTGATCGCCATCGTCTTGGGGCGGGCCAGCGGCAGCGTCTGGGTCGCCAGCACGTGCTCGACCTGGCTGGTGCCGATGCCGAAGGCCAGCGCGCCGAAGGCGCCGTGCGTGGAGGTGTGCGAGTCACCGCAGACCACGGTGGTGCCCGGCTGGGTCAGGCCCAGCTGCGGCCCCACGACGTGGACGACACCCTGCTCGACGTCGCCCAGCGAGTGCAGGCGCACGCCGAACTCGGCGCAGTTCTTGCGCAGCGTCTCCAGCTGGGTCCGGGAGACCGGATCGGCGATCGGCTTGTCGATGTCGATCGTGGGGGTGTTGTGGTCCTCGGTCGCGATGGTGAGGTCGAGACGGCGGACCTTGCGGCCGGCCTGGCGCAGCCCTTCGAAGGCCTGCGGGCTGGTCACCTCGTGCAGCAGGTGCAGATCGATGAAGAGGAGATCGGGCTCGCCCTCCGCGCGCCGGACGACATGGTCGTCCCAGACCTTCTCCGCGAGTGTCCTACCCATCGCTTTCCCTCCGGCCGGCCGGTTGTGCCGGCGCTTCATAGAGATCTTGTGTGCCTGACCGCCCGTACCCCACGTCCCGGACGACGGCTCGGACCCAGTGGTTCGTGGACCCGCACATACAGACTCGCTCGTTCTTGGAAAAATTGAACTTGCGTTTCACAGTGTGAGACGCGAATATCGTTTCATGGACAACTCTAGCGGCGTCGGCGTTCTCGACAAGGCAGCTCTGGTATTGAGCGCACTGGAGTCCGGTCCGGCCACCCTCGCCGGGCTGGTCGCGGCGACAGGGCTCGCACGACCCACGGCACATCGCCTTGCCGTGGCACTGGAACACCACCGGATGGTGGCGAGGGACATGCAGGGCCGGTTCATCCTCGGACCGCGGCTGGCGGAGCTCGCCGCCGCGGCCGGCGAGGACCGCCTGCTGGCCACGGCCGGACCGGTGCTCACCCACCTCCGGGACGTGACGGGCGAGAGCGCGCAGCTCTACCGGCGTCAGGGCGACATGCGGATCTGCGTGGCGGCCGCCGAGCGGCTGTCGGGCCTGCGGGACACCGTCCCGGTGGGCTCCACCCTCCCGATGAAGGCCGGCTCGGCCGCGCAGATCCTGATGGCCTGGGAGGAGCCCGAGCGGCTCCACCGCGGCCTGCAGGGCGCGCGCTTCACCGCGACGGCCCTCTCGGGCGTACGGCGCCGCGGCTGGGCACAGTCGATCGGCGAGCGGGAGCCCGGCGTGGCCTCCGTCTCCGCGCCGGTGCGCGGCCCCTCGAACCGGGTCGTGGCCTCCGTGTCGGTCTCCGGGCCGATCGAGCGCCTGACCCGGCACCCGGGGCGCATGCACGCCCAGGCCGTCATCGACGCGGCAGCGCGTCTGACCGAGGCCCTGCGCCGCTCCAGCTGACCTTCCGACCATCCACCAGTCCCCCGGGCCCGGGGGCGCGCACGACGCCGCACACGTCCGAACGCGCGCCTCCGGGCCCACACTTGTGTGCCGTGCCCGGGAACGAAGAAGAGGCCCTCCGCGATGAACGCGGAAGGCCTCTCCTGTGCGTACCCCCGACCGGATTCGAACCGGCGCTACCGCCTTGAGAGGGCGGCGTGCTAGGCCGCTACACAACGGGGGCTAGCTGTTACTGCGGTACTGCGCTGGGCTACCAGGACTCGAACCTAGAATAAGAGAACCAGAAACTCTCGTGTTGCCAATTACACTATAGCCCACAGGTCTAGACCAGCTAGACACCGTACCCCCGACCGGATTCGAACCGGCGCTACCGCCTTGAGAGGGCGGCGTGCTAGGCCGCTACACAACGGGGGCCCTAGCGATCCTGCATCAAAACATCCGGGTGCGACCCTGGAGATCTCGCGGGAAGGATCTGTACCCCCGACCGGATTCGAACCGGCGCTACCGCCTTGAGAGGGCGGCGTGCTAGGCCGCTACACAACGGGGGCAAGCACTGCGTTTACTACTGAACTGCGCTGGGCTACCAGGACTCGAACCTAGAATAAGAGAACCAGAAACTCTCGTGTTGCCAATTACACTATAGCCCACCAAAAGTCAAGCACCTGAGGTACTTTCCTTCGGTTAGCGCCTCCGGCCCGGCCTTTCGGCCCGCTCGGGCGGCGCAGAAAGAACATTACCGGATGGCTGACCGTGCTCCAAAACGGGTATCCCCGGCCAGCACCTGCGGGAGCCGGTCGAGTCCGGCGATCCGGTGCACGCCCTCGGGTCCGGGGCCGCGCGATCCGTCGCGGTCGAGCCACACGGCCGTCAGCCCGGCGTCACGGGCGCCGCGCGCGTCGATCTCCGGCTGGTCCCCCACGTAGACCACTTCCCCGGGTTCCAGCCCGAGCTCGTCGCACGCCGCGAGGAAGGCGGCGGCCTCGGGCTTGCTGACGCCCAGCTCGACGGCACACACCAGGACCTCGAAGCGGTCGCGCAGGCCGAGGTGGCGCAGCTTGGGGTCCTGGTTGGCCACGGAGGAGTTGGAGAGCACCCCGTGCCGGTAGCCGCCGGCGAGGGCGTCCAGTACGGGCACCACGTCGGGGAACAGCTCCCAGGCGGCCTGGTAGTGCTCGACGTACCGGCCGAACCAGTCGTCCGCCTGTACGTCGGTCATCGCGGGCGACCCGAGGAACTCCCGGACCCGGTCCCTGCGCTGCCCCTGGAAGGTCCCCTCCCCGGCGGCGAAGCGCTCCCAGTGCCGGTCGGTGATCCGCCGCCACAGGGCGAGCGCCTCGTGCGCGGTCCCGTACCGCTCGGCCAGCCCCTCGTCGGCGAGGTGCGCCACGAGCCCGGCCCGGTCGGCCCCGGTGTAGTCGAACAGGGTGTCGTCGATGTCCCACAGCACCGCGCGGATCGCCATGCGGCCGACCCTACGCCGGGGCCGACGCCCGCGGGGCCCGTTCCGGCTTCGTGGCCGAGCTCACACAACACCGCAGGGGGCGGCGGCCGGAGATCCGGCCGCCGCCCCCTGCGGGAACGCGGGAACCGCTACGCGGTGAGCTTCGCCAGGGTCGCGTCGACGCGGGCCAGGGCGCGGTCCTTGCCCAGGATCTCCAGGGACTCGAAGAGCGGGAGGCCGACCGTGCGGCCGGTGACCGCGACGCGGACCGGGGCCTGCGCCTTGCCGAGCTTGAGGCCGTGGGCCTCGCCGGCGGTGAGGACCGCCTGCTTGAGGGACTCGGGGTCCGACCAGTCCGCGGCGGCCAGGTTCTCGCGGGCCGTCGCCAGCAGGGCCGCCGGGTCGCCCTTCATCGCCTTGTCCCACGAGGCCTGGTCCTCGACCGGCTCCTTCAGGAACAGGAAGTCGACGTTGGCCGTGATGTCGGACAGGACCGTGACGCGGGTCTGGGCGTGGGGCGCGATGCGCTCCCAGGCCTCGGCGTCGAAGTCCTCGGGCGCCCAGTTGGCGTGCGGGGCCGTGAGCCACGGGGCGCAGGCGTCCGCGAAGGCCTTGGGGTCCAGCTGCCGGATGTGGTCGGCGTTGATCGCCTCGGCCTTCTTGAGGTCGAAGCGGGCCGGGTTGGCGTTGACGTCCGGGATGTCGAACTTCGCCACCATCTCCTCGATCGAGAAGATGTCCTGGTCCTTGGAGAAGGACCAGCCGAGGAGCGAGAGGTAGTTCAGCAGGCCCTCGGGCAGGAAGCCGCGCTCGCGGTAGAGGTTGAGCGAGGACTCCGGGTCGCGCTTGGAAAGCTTCTTGTTGCCCTCGCCCATGACGTACGGCAGGTGGCCGAACTCGGGGACGCCCTTGGCGATGCCCAGCTCGATCAGCGCCCTGTAGAGCGCGATCTGGCGGGGGGTGGAGGAGAGCAGGTCCTCGCCGCGCAGGACGTGGGTGATCTCCATCAGCGCGTCGTCGACCGGGTTGACGAGCGTGTAGAGCGGGGCGCCGTTGGCCCGGACGATGCCGAAGTCCGGCACGTTCTCCGGGGTGACGGAGATCTCGCCGCGGACCAGGTCCGTGAAGGTGATGGTCTCGTCGGGCATCCGGAAGCGGACGATCGAGGCGCGGCCCTCGGTCTCGTACGCGGTCTTCTGCTCGGCGGTGAGGTCGCGGCAGTGGCCGTCGTAGCCGGAGGGCTTGCCGGCGGCGCGGGCGGCGTCGCGGCGGGCGTCCAGCTCCTCGGTGGTGCAGTAGCAGCTGTAGGCGTAGCCGCCGTCCTGGAGCTTCTTCGCGACGTCCGCGTAGATGTCCATGCGCTCGGACTGGCGGTACGGGGCGTGCGGGCCGCCCACCTCGGGGCCCTCGTCCCAGGTGAAGCCGAGCCAGCGCAGCGAGTCGAGCAGCTGCCCGTACGACTCCTCGGAGTCGCGGGCCGCGTCGGTGTCCTCGATGCGGAAGACGAACGTACCGCCGTGGTGGCGGGCGAACGCCCAGTTGAAGAGGGCCGTGCGGACCAGGCCCACGTGGGGGTTGCCGGTCGGGGAGGGACAGAAACGTACGCGGACGTTCGCGTTAGCCACGCTTGATCACCTTGTTGGTGAGAGTGCCGATGCCTTCGATGGTGACGGCGACCTCGTCGCCGACGTTGAGGGGGCCGACTCCGGCCGGGGTCCCCGTGAGGATGACGTCGCCCGGGAGCAGCGTCATGGCCTCGGTGATGTGCACGATCAGGTCCTCGACGGAGCGGACCATGTCACTGGTGCGGCCGAGCTGGCGCTGTTCGCCGTTGACGGTGCACTGGACGGCCAGGTCGCTCGGGTCCAGATCGGTCTCGATCCAGGGGCCGAGGGGGCAGGCGCTGTCGAAGCCCTTGGCCCGGGCCCACTGCTTCTCGCGCTGCTGGACGTCGCGCGCGGTGACGTCGTTGGCGCAGGTGTAGCCGAGGATGACGTCCTTGACCCGCTCGCGCGGGACCTCGCGGCACATGCGGCCGATGACCACGGCGAGCTCGGCCTCGTGGTGGAGGTCCTGGGAGAAGGAGGGGTACGTGATCGGGTCGCCCGAGCCGACCACCGAGGTGGAGGGCTTGAAGAAGGTGATCGGGGCGTCCGGACGGCCTTCACTGTCGAAGATGGCGTTGCCCAGCTCCGCCGCGTGCTCCGCGTAGTTGCGGCCGATGGCCACGATCTTGCTCGGGAGCACGGGCGGCAGCAGCCGGACCTTGCTCAGCGGGACCTTCGTGCCGGAGAGCTCGAAGTCCGCGAACGGGATGCCCTTGATGATGTCGAGGACGAGCTCACCTTCGGCGCCGGGGGCAGTGCTGCCCTCGACCGCGCCGAACGCGACATTGCCGTCGATCGAGAACCTGGCGATGCGCACGTGTTGCGTCTGCCCCTCTGTATTTCCGCTGGCTGGAGTCTGCGGACTCCAGGCTAACGCGGAGGGGGCCGACGCTTCGCGCGGCTTTCGCCGGACACCCCCGCTACTGCGCGGCGGCGGCGACCGGCGCGTCCATCAGGATGGTGCGGAGCGGGTTCGCGGTCTGGGCCGGCAGCTCGACGGTGTGCTCCGGGACCGGTACGGCCTGCAGCTCCTCGGCGTCCTTGAGGTGCGCGAGGGTGGTGCGGCGCGGGTTGGCTATGTTGCGGAACATCATCGTCGTCTTCATCGGAGTCTGGGGCCCTCGGCTCGCTCGGTCGGATGTGGCGGCGGCTGCCGCCGGTGATGCCTCCGGGATGCCGCTTGTCGCACGCGTCAACCCTGTAAAGCTCAAGGCTAAACATCTGGATCCCCCGCCGAACCGGGAAGTAATGGCCACGGCTGTGTGAGTTTGCTCACCCGTGACCGGTTATTAGGGGCATATCGGGCAGTCAATTACACGCGGAAAAACGGACATTGCGCCACTGAATGAGCCATTCCGCTCCCGATCATCGCGACTTGGGCACCTTGACAGGCGTGGAGTTTGGGCGGCGTAAGTCCGATTCCAGATGAATTCGCCCCCACGCCCAGTAGTGCGTGCGTCACAAGCCGTGACCGACTCACCGGGCCGACACTCGCACCTTGTTGGAGATCCGCCTCTGTGCTGGAATTCGCGGGACCGCCGCGGGAATCAGCCGGCGCGCAGGTGGCGCGAGACAGCGCCGAGCGCGGCGGCAACGGAGAGGGAGACGCGCCGGTCACCGACGACCACCATGGGGCGCATTGCCCCACGACTCGACACCGTCCCACCGGTCGCCCGGCGGGACGCCTGGTCCAGAGGTTGCGACGCTAGTGCAGGGACGATTCAAGAGGGATGGCAGCGCTGCGGCGGAGCAGGAGCCGCGCGGCGGGACCGACCGTGGCTCCTCGCCCCAGCACGCCCAAAACCGCGGGCCGGCTGTCGAAGGCGGGGGCCCCGATGCCTCCGCCGCGGTGAAGGCGAAGGGACGCGCCAAGCCCAAGGGCGCGCCCCGGGACAACGACGAGTCGGCCGAGCGCGACACGGCGATACCCCAGGCCCCCCGTGGGTCCGGTTCCCGTCTCGCCATGCAGAACTGGCGCATCAGCACGCGACTCGTGTCGCTGCTGACCCTGCCGGTCGTCGCCGCCACCACGCTCGGTGGCTTCCGCATCAACGACTCGCTCACCGACATCGAGCAGCTCGAGCACATGCAGCTGCTGACGACCATGACCCGGCAGGCCACCAACCTGGCCGCCATGCTGCAGGCCGAGCGTGACAACTCCGCCGGCCCGCTGTCCGTCCCCGGCGCCGCGGGCAAGCCCAACAGCCTCGTCCTGGGCGTCCGCGACCAGACCGACTCCGCCGCCAAGGCCTTCGCCGCCGCGACCGACAAGGTCGACAACGCGGAGGACAAGGACGAGACGCTCAAGTCGATCCGCAACAACATCCTGCAGATCGGCCGCCAGCTCGCCAACCTCCAGCTCATCCGCGACAAGGCGTACCTGAACAGCGCCCAGCAGACCGTCACCGAGTACAACTCGCTGATCGTCTCGCTGCTCTCGCTCTCGCAGGACATGGCCCAGGCCACCTCGAACCCCGAGATGATCAAGCGCACCCGCGCGCTGGCGGCGTTCTCCTCCGCCAAGGAGTACGCCTCCATCCAGCGCGCGATCATCGCGGCCGCGCTCCCCGAGGACCCCGCCAAGGGCGGAAACCTCAGCGAGAACGACCGGCTGTACGCCCTCTCCGCGCTGCACGGCGAGGAGCAGTCGAAGAAGACCTTCGAGCTCGTCTACCAGGGCAAGCCCGAGGAACTCCTCTCGGTGCTCGGCGACGGCAACCAGGAGATCGGCACCGCCGACCACTACGCCCGCCGCGTCCTGAACGCCAAGGACCAGTTCGCCAAGGAGAAGAACCGGTCCTGGATGGACTGGTACGACGCGGACGACACCAAGCTCCAGGCCATGAAGGTCATCGAGCTCACCCTGCTCGAGGACATGGAGCAGAAGGCCCGCGAGCTCAAGAACGAGTCCCAGCGCGACGCCATCATCAACGGTGTCCTGATCCTCCTCGTCCTCGGCGTCTCCCTCGTCGGCGCCTTCGTCATGGCCCGCTCGATGATCCGCTCGCTGCGCCGCCTGCAGGACACCGCGACCCGCGTCGCCCAGGACCGGCTGCCCGAGCTCGTCAAGCAGCTGTCCGAGTCCGACCCGCAGGACGTGGACACCACGGTGGAGTCCGTCGGCCTGCACACCCGCGACGAGATCGGCCAGGTGGCCGCGGCCTTCGACGACGTGCACCGCGAGGCCGTCCGCCTCGCCGCCGAGCAGGCCCTCCTGCGAGGCAACGTCAACGCGATGTTCACCAACCTCTCGCGCCGCTCGCAGGGCCTCATCCAGCGCCAGCTCTCGCTCATCTCCGAGCTGGAGTCCCGCGAGGCCGACCCGGACCAGCTCTCCTCGCTCTTCAAGCTCGACCACCTCGCGACCCGCATGCGCCGTAACGGCGAAAACCTCCTCGTCCTCGCGGGCGAGGAGCCGGGCCGCCGGTGGACCCGCCCCGTCCCGCTCGTCGACGTGCTCCGCGCCGCGGCGTCCGAGGTGGAGCAGTACGAGCGCATCGAACTCTCCTCGGTGCCCGGCACCGAGGTCGCCGGCCGCGTCGTCAACGACCTCGTGCACCTGCTCGCCGAGCTGCTGGAGAACGCGACCTCGTTCTCCTCCCCGCAGACCAAGGTCAAGGTCACCGGTCACGCGCTGCCCGACGGCCGCGTGCTCGTCGAGATCCACGACACCGGCATCGGCCTCTCCCCCGAGGACCTCGCCGCGATCAACGAGCGGCTCGCGTCGCCGCCGACCGTGGACGTCTCCGTCTCCCGCCGCATGGGCCTGTTCGTGGTCGGCCGCCTGTCCCTGCGACACGGCATCCGCATCCAGCTGCGCCCCTCCGACTCGGGCGGTACGACGGCCCTCGTCATGCTCCCGGTGGACGTCGCCCAGGGCGGCAAGAAGCCGGCTCCGATGCCCGGCCAGGGCGGTCCCGGCGGCGCCGGCGCCCAGGGCGGTCCCGGTCAGGGCCTTCCCGGCGCGCAGCCGCAGGGCTCGCTCCCCGGTCCCGGTGCACGGCCCCCCGTGGGCGCCGGCGCGCAGCGCGGCCAGGTCGCCGGCGGCGCCCAGCGCGCGGCCCTGCCCGGCCAGAACGGAGCCCCCGGCGGGCAGCGTCCCCAGGGTCCCGGCCAGCAGGGCGGTCCGCAGGGTCCGCAGGCCGGCCGTCCCCCGCAGCAGCAGGGTGCTCCCGGCGGGCAGACGCAGAGCGCCTTCGGCTCCGGCGCCCCGCTGCCGGGCCGCGGTCCGGTCTCCGGTCCCGGTCCCGGCGCTCCCGGTGGCTTCGGCGGTCCGCAGGCCCGCCCGGTCGGTGGCCCCGCGGCTTCCGGCCCCGGCGGCTTCCCGCAGGGCAACGGCTTCGAACGTCCGCAGCCGCCCCAGCAGCAGCCGCAGCAGATGCCGATGCAGCCCCAGCAAGCGCAGCAGGCGCAGCAGGCGCAGCAGCAGACCGGCGCTCCCGCGGCTCCGGCCGCGCGCGGTCCCCGGCCGCAGCTGCCGCCGCGCGGTGGCGCTCCCCGTCCGGAACTCCCGGGTGCGGGCACCGGCCCCGCCGCGGTCCCGCAGGCCACCAGCTGGGGCTCGGCCCAGCGCGGGCACGACGTGCCGCGCGGCCACGACGAGCTGTCGGGCCCCGGTTCGACCTCCGAGTTCCCGCGTCCCGACTTCAACGCCCCGGCCCCCCAGGGCGGCGGCGTACGGGCCGACTACACCGACAACAGCGGTACGGGCCAGTTCCCCCGCCCGGACTTCGCGGACCCCGCCTCCACCGGCCAGTTCCCCCGCCCGGACTTCCAGGGCCAGCGGCCCGGCGGTCCCGGTGTCGGCGGCTACGGCCAGCCGGGCCAGGTCCCGCAGCCCCAGGGCGAGTACGCCCCCGTACCGCCCGCGCGCCCGGAGGCTCCGCGGCTTCCGCAGGCGCCCCGCCAGCCGGAGGCGCTGCCCCCGGCCGGACCGAGCGCCGGCGGCCGCAGCCCGATCTTCGACACGCTGGAGTCGAACTGGTTCCGCCAGGAGGGCAACCAGCCCCCCGCGCAGGCGCCGGCGGTACCTCAGCAGCCCGCTCCCGCGGCTCCGGCCGTGGCCTCCCCCCAGCGCCCGCAGCAGCCTTCGCTGCCGCAGCGCGGCCTGGAGCAGGCGCCTGTCGAGCCGGCCGAGCCGGCGCAGGCTCAGACCGGCGCGATGCCGACCGTGAGCTGGCGCTCCTCGCCGAACGACGAGCTGATGCGGCAGGCCGAGCGCGTGCGCCAGCCCGCCGCGGGCGGCATCACCACCTCGGGGCTGCCCCGCCGGGTACCGCGGGCGAACCTCGTGGCCGGCACCGCGCAGCAGCAGGCCGAGGCACAGGCCGGTCCGCAGGTCTCGCGCGCACCGGACGACGTCCGCGGCCGCCTGACCAACCTGCGACGCGGTATCCAGCAGGGGCGCCAGGCCGGCAACAACGGCCCGGCCACCGGCAGCCACCACATCGACCCCACTTACCAGCAGGAGCGATAGTTGAGTTCGATGAGCCAGGCGGCACAGAACCTGAACTGGTTGATCACCAACTTCGTGGACAACACCCCCGGGGTGTCCCACACGGTGGTGGTCTCCGCCGACGGCCTCCTGCTGGCGATGTCCGAGGGTTTTCCCCGTGACCGCGCCGACCAGCTGGCGGCCGTCGCCTCCGGCCTGACCTCGCTGACCGCGGGAGCCTCCCGCATCTTCGAGGGCGGCGCCGTAAATCAGACCGTGGTCGAGATGGACCGCGGCTTCCTCTTCCTCATGTCCGTCTCCGACGGATCCTCGCTGGCCGTGCTCGCCCACCCCGAGTGCGACATCGGCCTCGTGGGCTACGAGATGGCCCTCCTCGTGGACCGCGCCGGCAGTGTCCTCACCCCGGACCTGCGCGCGGAACTGCAGGGAAGCCTGCTCATCTGACTGCACACCTCCCGGCCGGACGGTACTTCCGGCCGGGAGCCCGGGGCACCCGCCCCGGAACCCAGTACCCCCGCCAGGCCGTCATACCGTCCCCCCACCCGCCGCCCCGCCAGCCGGCACGCCGACCACTCCTGTCCCCCCCCGAGGATCAATCACCCCCCCCCCCACCCCCCCCCCTCCTGACGATACCTCCTACCCGAATGGGCACCACCGGCTGGTCTTCTGTACCCCCCTGCCGCTCGGGCGGTGGGGAGGGCCCGGACACCGCCGTGTCCGCTAGCGTGTCCGGAGCACTGCACGTGCAGTGCATATGCGGTGGTCATAGCAGCGGTCCGTGGATGCCGAACGCACCGGCGCGCCACCGCACCGCTCACCCCGCACCGCTCACCCCGCACCGCTCACCCCGCACCGCTCACCCCGCACCGCTCACCCCGTGCCGCGCACCCCGCACGACTCGCCTCGTGCCGCTCGGCACGGCCCCGCGTCCACACCGTCAGGGATCCGCCCATGCGCCAGAACCCGGAGCGCCGCGCCGCGCTGCTCGACGCCGCCATCGAAGTCCTCGCCCGCGAGGGCTCCCGGGGGCTGACCCTGCGCGCGGTGGACGCGGAGGCCGGGGTCCCGACCGGCACCTCCTCCAACTACTTCGCCAACCGGGCCCAGCTGCTCGTGCAGATCCTGCACCGCACCCGGGTGCGGCTGACCCCCGGCCCCGAGGACCTGGCCGGCCCCTTCGACACGAAGGTGCTCCTCCTGCGGCTCCTCGAGCGCATGCGCCGCGAGCGCAGCGTCCACACCGCGATGCTGGAACTGCGGCTCGAAGCCACCCGGCGGCCCGAGCTCCAGAGCGAGCTGGCCGGATTCCAGGGCGCCGAGCTGGAGGCGAACATCGCCTGGCACCTGGAGGCCGGTCTGCCGGGGGACCGGCAGGGAGTGGTCCTGATGTACCTGGCCATGCTCGGCCTGATCGTGGACGACCTGACCGCGCCCGGGCTGCTGGATCCCCATCCGGTGGAGGGGCTCATCGAAGCGATGGTCGAGCGCCTCCTCCCGGAGCGCCCCGCCGACTGACTATCGTGCCCGTGGGGGAGCACCGGCACGAAGCGCGGGAGGGCACCGTGGAGATGACGGACATCACCGGCAGCGGCGGGAACGCGGGCGGTGGCACGGGCGGCGACGCCGGGATCCAGTGGCTGGCGGACTGGGACGCCTGGTACGTCAGCCTGACCTTCGCCCGGGGCATCGGCCCCGAGGAGCTGGCGTCACGGCTGGGCGCGCTGCCCGGCCTCCACCCGGGGCCGCTGGGCGCCATCGACGCGTGGAGCATGGTCACCGAGACCGTGGACGGCGACGGGGTGGCGCGGGTCGGCAGCTGGGGCGGCTGGTCCTTCGCCGTGGAGCACGGCATGCCGGCCGGGGCGCAGCGCCTCGCCGAGATCTCCCTCGGCGGCGTCGAGGCGGTTCACCTCGACCCGCAGCCGGACCATCCGCCCAAGCAGTTCGCGTACGCCCGCGACGGCGAGCTGGTCTGCTGCTTCGGGCTGGGGGAGGAGTTCTGGCGCGGCGGGCACCGGCCCGACTTCCTCCTGCCGGAGCTGGTCGCGGCCAAGATCCTCACCCCGGACGGCTGCTACGCCCGCCCCGAGGAGGAGCCGTCCGGGGAGCGCGACCGCCTCACCCTCTCCGTCCTGGAGCACCGGTTCGCCCTGTCCCTCCCGCGCCGCCTCGTCGAGGAGACCCCGCTCCCGGCCTTCGTGACCTGCACGCAGTAGGGCCCGGCTCCACGGCAGTTGTTGATCTTATGCTCAGGTTTACGCGCGTCCGCTGGTTTTGCGGCCGGTGAGGGACTTTGATGGGATTGCCAGGCCTCGTACCGGAGCAGGGGGACCACTCATGGGCACCGACCGCAGCCAGAAGGACAGTTCGGACAGCAGTACCGCAACCGCCGCCGCACCCACCCTCATCGGTTCCGTGCAGCGGGCGCTGCGCCTCGTGGAGGCGATGAACGCGGAGGGCGGTGCGACCGCCAAGCGGCTCGCGCGCGTCACCGGCATTCCGCTGCCCACCGTCTACCACCTGCTGCGCACCCTCAGCCACGAGGGCTACGTACGGCGCGAGGGCGGCACTTTCCGGCTCGCGGACGATCTGCCGCTGCCGCTCGCCTCGTGAATTGGGGGGCGGTGCGGCCCGTGTGGGGCGGGTGATTTACCGGCAATGATCAAATTCCGATGGGTTCCGGCCAAGCTGTCACGTGCTACCGCGCATGTTCCAGCGGAAAATGCCAGAACCCCCTTCCGCACTGTGGAAGTTGAGTAAGTTCCCTCCTGTCGCGCCGTACGACCGTGCACCACGTACGGTCCGGCCGGGAGGGGAGCCCGCGTGCCCGGGATCGACGAATGCCTGCTCGAAGCCATGGCCCTGCCTGGTGCGAGGGGGGCCGCGCTGGTCGACTGGAGCAGCGGACTGGCCCTCGGCACCGCAGGGGACTCACCGGTGGGGGACCACGAGACCACCGCCGCCGAGACCGCCGAGCTGGCGAGGGCGGCCGCCGAGTACGAGTCCTTCGCCCTGGCGGAACCCGGCGCGGGCGAGGCCGCCGGACCGCCCGTCGAGGACCTGATCGTCACCACCCGGACCGGCTACCACGTGCTCCGCTTCGTCGAGACCAGCTTCGACAGCAGCGTCTTCCTGCACCTGTGGCTCGACCGGGCCGAAGGCAACCTCGCCCTCGCCCGGCACAGACTCAGGGCCCTGGCCGAGGGGCTGGTGCTCAAGTGAACGCCACGGTTGCCGTCTCGCCCCTGCTCACCCGGCTCGCCGCGGAGCGCGCCACCGGCGCACTGCTGCGCGAGCGCGGCACCCTCTTCCTGGAGGACGGCCGCGTCGTCCACGCCGAGAGCCCGGCCACCCCCGGGCTCGACGTCCTGCTCACCACCGGCGGCGGCCTCACCCCCGAGCGCTGGACCGACGCCGTCAACCAGGCCGGCGCCCGCCGCCAGGTCGCCCGCTTCCTCGTCGACAGCGGCGGCATGGCCGGCGGAGAGCTGGAGATCTGCCACCTCGCCGCGATATTCGACGCCGCCTTCTTCGCCCTCTCCCCGGGCAGCGGCCCCTCCCGCTTCCGCCGCGGCGCCACGCACTGGATCGGCTCCGTCCGCTCCGTTCCGGCCGCCGCCGTCGAGCGGGAGACCCGGCGCCGCCGGGAGCTGCTCGACGCGGTCTGGCCCTACCCGCTGCTGGACACCTCCCCGGTCGTGCCCCGGGCCGCCGCCCCCGGCCAGACCGTCACCGCCCGGCAGCGGATCCTGCTGGACCGGGCGGACGGCGTACGGACACCGGCGGACCTGGCCTGGGTGCTGGGCCGGCCGGCCTTCCACACCCTGCTCGACGTACGGCGCCTGGCGGCGGCCGGACTGGTCGAGACCCCGTACGCGTCGGCGGCCCCGGCCGCCGCTCCCGAAACACCCCTGCCCGACTGGATGACGCAGGCGCAGTCCCCGGACGTGGCGTTGCTGCGCCGGTTACGCGACGCACTGGAGGCAAGCCTGTGAGGCTCCCGCTGCGACCGGCCCAGCGCGGCGACCGCTCCGAGCGGAGGCAGCCCGAAGGGAGGAAGGCCGACATGAGCACGGTGCCCGCCGAAGCGGAGGCCGAGATACTCGCCGAGCTGGCGCGGCTGCGGGCCCGCGTCCCCCAGCTCACCGGCGCCCTCGCCGCCAGCGCCGACGGCCTGGTCCTGGCCCACGACAGCGCCGCCACCGAAGCCGAGTCCGTCGCCGCGCTGACGGCGGCCGCCCTCGGGGTGGCCCAGCGGCTCAGCGACTGCACCGGCCAGGGCGCCTTCCGCGAGCTCCTCGTGCGCGGCGAGGACGGCTACGTCGCCACCTACGCGGCGGGCGAGGCCGCGGTCCTGACCCTGATCGCCGAGCCGCGCGTCAACGTCGGCCGGCTCCACCTCGAAGCCCGGCGCTCCAGCCTGCGCATAGCGGAGCTGATCGACCGCAGCCTCGGCCGACGGGGCCTCGGCACCATCACGTAGCCGGGCCGCGTACGTCCGCCGCGAACGTGGCGTCCGATACGTACGCCACGTACGCACCGACCGAAATCCACGACACCCGACACGACACCCGAACGAAAGAGGAGACACCCATGGCCACTGTGGAAGCCGCACTCAAGGAAGCCGCCACCACCATCGACGGCGTGCTCGGCGTCGCCCTGGTCGACTACGGCAGCGGCATGGCGCTGGGCACCGTCGGCGGCGGCAAGGACCTCGACCTCGCGGTCGCCGCCGCGGGCAACACCGACGTGGTGCGCTCCAAGGTGCGCACCATGGAGCTGCTCGGGCTGAAGGACGAGATCGAGGACATCCTCATCACCCTCGGAACGCAGTACCACCTGATCCGGCTCATGAGGGGCCGGGGCTCCTCGGGCCTCTTCCTCTACCTGGCGCTCGACAAGGGGCGCGCGAACCTCGCGATGGCCCGGCACCAGCTGAAGAAGATCGAGACGGAACTGGAAGTGTGACCCCCGATGACGGCGAGGTGGCGGACGGCTGAACTCATTGCCGTCCGCCCCGGCGGCTTCTTCCATATGTCCGATACGACCGGATTTTATCATCTCGTTACAGAGTAGGATGCTGTAATCAGCTGATCATCACAATGTAAATACGCTGGAGAATTCGCCACCCATGCCCCCGCGCCTGAGTATCGTCGTCCCCGTCTACAACGTCGAGCTCTATCTCGACGAATGCCTGGAGTCCATCGCAGCGCAGACATTCGACGACTTCGAAGTAGTGCTCGTCGACGACGGTTCCACCGACGGCAGCGCGGCATTGGCCCAGGCGTTCGTCGACCGCGACGACCGCTTCCGGCTGGTCCTCCAGAAGAACGCGGGCCTCGGGGCCGCCCGCAACGTCGGCGCCCGCCACATCACCCCGGGCACCGAGTACCTGGCCTTCGTCGACAGCGACGACACCATGCCCACGTACGCGTACCAGAAGCTGATCGACGCCCTCGACGAGACCGGCTCCGACTTCGCCGCCGGCAACGTCAAGCGCTTCCGCTCCGTCGGCATGTCGCAGTCCTGGGGCCACCGCGCCGCGTTCGCCACGACCAAGCTGAAGACCCACATCTCCAAGTTCCCGGCGCTGGTCACCGACCGCACCGCGTGGAACAAGGTCTACCGGCGCACCTTCTGGGACGAGCACGGCTTCCAGTACCCGGAGGGCATCCTCTACGAAGACGCCCCCGTCAGCATCCCCGCGCACTACTTCGCCTCCAGCGTCGACATCATCGCCGACTGCGTCTACCACTGGCGCGTGCGCGAGACCGGCGAGCGGTCCATCACCCAGCGCTCCACCGACCCCGTCTCCGTCATCGACCGGGTGGCCTCCGTACGCCTGGTCCGCGAGGCGCTGGCGGCCAAGCAGGGCGCCACGTACGAGCGCTACCTGCGCGACTACGACCGCAACGTGCTGAGCGAGGAACTCCCGCTCATCTACAAGTACGTCGCCGAGGCCGGCCCCGACTTCCGCGCGGCCTTCACCAAGGAGGTCGGCGGTCTCGTCCGCGAGATCGGCACCGCACCCTGGTCCGACCTCACCGTCGCCGACCGGCTCAAGGCCTACCTCGCGGGGGAGGGCCGGATCGAGGAGTTCATCGAGCTCCTCCGCCACCAGCGCGACTTCACCTACAGCGTGCCCGCCAAGGGACTGGCCCGCCCGCAGGCGGACTACCCCTTCCTCAAGGCGCCCGTACCCGCCAAGGTCCTCACCCTCGGACCGCGCGAGCGCCGCGTCGTCAGCCGCCTGGAGCAGGCCCTCTGGACCGACGGCAAGCTGCTGCTGCGCGGCTACGCGCTGCCCGGACACCTGGGCGCCGAGAGCCGCCTCGGCTCGCGCAAGGTGCTGATCTTCCGCGAGAGCGGCAAGCGCCGCCGCACCGTCGTCGGCACCCGCACGGTCGCCTCCCCGATGGCCACCGTCAACGCCCCGCACCTCGCCCTGCGCCACGCCGACTGGGCCGGCTTCACCGCCGTCGTCGACCCCACGGTCTTCCAGACCGGCGGCAAGTGGAACGAGGGCATATGGAGCACCTCCGTGGCCGTCACCGGCGCCGGCGGCCTGCACCGCGCCCGGCTCCGCGGCGGTGAGCACGACAGCGGGCAGAACCCGCCCGCGCACTGGGTCGCCCCGGACGTGCGCGTCGTGCCGAACACCAACGGCGCCCTGACCATCCAGGTCGAGATCGTCCGCGCCCGGGCCCTGGACGTCCGCCCGGCCGGCGACGACGCCGTCGAGCTGGCGGGCGAGCTCGCCGCCGAGATCGGCGCCGGCGCCACCCTGCGCGCGGAGCACGTCTCCACGGGAACCGTGCTCACCTTCCCGCTGGAGACCGCCGCCGCCTCCGGCGGCCGGATCCCCTTCACCGCGCGCGTCCCGCTGGCCGACCTGGCCGCCGTCCCGGACGCCCCGTGCGAGCCCGGCGAGTGGACCCCCGAGCCGTGGAGCCTGTCCGTGACCGGCGCCGACGGCACCGACCACCGCCTCGCGCACGACGAGCGCGCCGGGTTCGCCGGCCTGGTCGTCCCGCTGCCCGGCGACGCCGGCCGCACCCTGTTCGCCAAGCGCGGCAACACCGGACACCTCACCCTCTCCGCGCAGCCCTCCCCGCCGCTCGTCGACACCGTCGAGGTCGAGGACGGCACCCTGACGCTCCGGGGCCGGTTCGTCGCCCCCACCGACGAGCCGCACGAGCTGGTCCTGCACGACTCCTACGGAGCCGAGTACAGCTACCCGGTCACCCGCGACGGCGACCGCTTCGAGGCCACCTTCGAGCCCGTCCTCCCCGAGGAGTACGCCGGCCTCACCCCGCTGCCGATGGGCCGCTGGTGGCCCACGATGCGCCCGGTCTCCCAGGGCGGGGTCACGGCCGGCCTGCTCGGCGTCGACCGCGGCGCCCCGCTGCAGTTCGCCCCCACCGCCCTGCACTCCGGACCGCACGCCATCACGGCGCGGGGCCGCCGGATGCGGGTCGAGGCCCGCTTCTACGACCGCCTGGCACTGATCGCCGACCCGCTGATCAGCCCGCACGACCGCTCGCGCTACGCGCAGCGGGTCGCGCGCGACGTGACGTACCCGGCGCAGAGCGCCCTTCCGGTCAAGGACCTCGTGGTCTACGACTCCTTCCGCGGCCTCGGCGCCGGCGACTCGCCCCGCGCCATCCACGAGGAGCTGGTGCGCCGCGGCGAGAAGCTGGACCACGTCTGGCTGGTGCGCGACGGCCACACCGAGGTCCCGGCGACCGCCCGCGCGGTCCAGTACGACAGCCTCGAATCGTGGGACGTGCTCGCGCGGGCCCGCTACTACGTGGTCAACGACAGCGTTCCGCTCGCCTTCCGGCGCCGCCCCGGCCAGACGGTCGTGCAGACGTGGCACGGTACGCCGCTGAAGCAGATCGGCCACGACTTCATGCACGACTACTACACCAGCCCCGAGGTGCTGGAGGCGCTGGAGCACGACAGCGCCCAGTGGTCGCTGCTCGCCTCCCCGGGTTCGTACGCCACGCCGGTCCTCAAGCGGGCGCTCGGCTACGAGGGCGAGGTCATCGAGTCCGGCAGCCCGCGCACCGACGCGCTGCTGCGGCCCGACCCCGAGCGGATCGCGGAGATCCGCTCGCGCCTCGGCCTGCCGGAGGGCAAGAAGGTCGTCCTGTACATGCCCACCTGGCGGGAGAACCGCCTGGGCTGGTCGGTCACCTCCGGCTACCGGCTCGACCTGCGGATCGACCTCGACGCAGCCCGCCGCGAGCTCGGCGAGGACCACGTCCTGCTCGTCCGCGGCCACCACAAGGTCACCGAGCAGGTCCGCGACGGCGTCCGCGACGGCTTCGTCAAGGACGTGTCGCGCTGGCCCGACCCGACCGACCTGCTGCTCGTCGCCGACGTCCTGATCTCGGACTACTCCTCCGCGATCTTCGACTTCGTGCACACCGACCGGCCGATCCTGCTCTTCACGTACGACCTCGAGCACTACCGGGACACGCTGCGCGGATTCACCTTCGACCTGGAGAAGAAGGCCCCGGGCCCGCTGCTCGCGGACTCGGCGAGCCTGATCGAGGCCGTGCGGAACGCGGACGCGCTGGGCGAGGAGTACGCGCGGGCGCGGACGCAGTTCCGCGAGGAGTTCTGCGACCTGGACGACGGCCACGCCGCCGAGCGCATCGTCGACCGCATGCTCGGGGCGTAGCCCACAGGAGTGCGATCCGCGACGGACGCGGACAGGTCCCGGCCCCGCCGATGAGTTTCGGGGCCGGGACCGGTCTGTATGTACGGGACGGTGTCCCGCACGTACGTACGCACGCACTCCGGAGGCAGTCATGGCGAACAACGGTTTCACCACGTGTCTGTGGTTCGACGGTCAGGCGGAGGCCGCCGCCGACTACTACCTGTCGGTCTTCAAGGACGGCAAGGTGGGCCGCGTCGGCCGCTACACCGAGGCGGGCCCCGGCCCGGAGGGCGAGGTGCTGGTCGTCGAGTTCGAGGTCAACGGACAGAAGTTCGTCGGCCTCAACGGCGGCCCGCAGTTCCCCTTCACCGAGGCCGTCTCCTTCCAGATCCACTGCGCCGACGAGGCGGAGGCGGACTACTACTACGCCGCGCTGACGGGTGACGGCGGCCAGGAATCCGCCTGCGGCTGGGTCAAGGACAAGTTCGGGCTGTCCTGGCAGGTCATCCCGCCGGGCGCCATCGACCTGATCAGCGACCCGGACGCCAAGCGCGCCGCCCGGGCCACCGCCGCCATGCTGCGGATGAAGAAGCTGGACGTGGCGGAGCTGAGGCGCGCGGCGGACGCGGGATAGCGGGCCGGCGGACCCCGCCGACCCCGCTTTCCCCGCCGACCCGGCCGACCGAGCCGACCTCTGTCAGGACGCGCCGATCCGGGCCAGGAGCGCCGGCAGGGCCGTGCCGATCGGCTCGCGGATCACCTCGTCCGCGAGGGGGTCGTACGGGGTCTCCTGCGCGTTCACGATGATCAGACGGGCCCCGGCCTCCGCCGCCATCCCGGCCAGCGAGGCCGCGGGCTGCACCTGGAGCGTGGACCCGACGGCCACGAAGACCTGGCACCCCTTGGCGACGGCGACGGCCCGTGCCAGCACCTCGGGGTCCAGCCCCTGGCCGAACATCACGGTCGCCGCCTTGAGGATCCCGCCGCACGCGAGGCAGGCGGGATCCGGCTCGCCGGCGGCGACCCGGGCCAGCGCCCCGTCCATCTCCGACCGGGCCCGGCAGGCCGTACAGACCACGGCCCGCGCCGTTCCGTGCAGCTCGAACACCTTGCGCGCGGGCATCCCCGCGAGCTGGTGCAGCCCGTCCACGTTCTGCGTGAGCACCCGGACCGGGGTCCCGCCGCGCTCCAGCGCGGCCACGGCGAGGTGCGCGGCGTTCGGCCGCGCCCCCAGGGCCCCGATCTCGGCCCGCATCAGCCAGGACCGGCGCCGGATCTCGGGATCGGACATGTAGTACTCGTAGGTCACGAGCTTCTCGGCGTCCGGCTCCCGCCGCCACAGCCCCTGCGGCCCCCGATAGTCGGGGATCCCCGAATCGGTGGACATCCCGGCCCCACTGAACACTGCGACGAGCGGCTTTCCCATGCGCCGACCTTAAGGACCGGGCCCGCTCCGCCGCGATCGAATTGATCCGTGCCGACGGCGCCTCTGGTACAACACCGGACATGACGGGACCGACTGCATTCGAGATCAACGGCGCGAGCGCCGCCGACATGGCGATGATCCGGGACTGGGCCGACGAGGAGGGCTGGAACCCGGGGGACTCCGACCGGTTCGCGTTCGCCGTCGCCGATCCGGACGGCTTCCTCGTCGGCCGGCTCGGCGGGGAGCCCGTGGCCTGCGTGTCGGCCGTGCGCTACGGCGCGGGCTTCGGCTTCCTCGGCTTCTACATCGCGCGCCCGGCCGTGCGCGGCCGGGGCTACGGCATCCGGATGTGGCAGGCCGCCATGGAGCGGCTCGACGGGCGGCTCGTCGGGCTGGACGGGGTGGTAGAACAGCAGGACAACTACCGCAAGTCCGGTTTCCGGGCCGCCTGGAACAACGTCCGCCACGAGGGGGTGCCGCACGCCGCGGCCCCGGGCTCGCAGGACGGGCCGGAGCCCGGCGTGGAGATCGTGGACGCGGCCGGCCTGCCCTTCGGGCAACTCGCCGCCTACGACCGGCGGTTCTTCCCCGCTCCGCGCGATGCCTTCCTCGCCGCCTGGGTCGGGCTGCCGGGCCGCACCGCCCTCGCCGCCGTCCGGGACGGCCGGATCGAGGGGCTCGGCGTCGTCCGGCCCTGCAGCGGCGCCTCGCGCGTCGGCCCGCTCTACGCCGCCACCCCGGCCGTCGCCGCGTCCCTGCTGCTCGGGCTCGCGGAGCACTCCCCGGACGGCGCGGTCGCCGTCGACGTGCCGGACGCCCACCCGCGCGCCGCCGCCCTGCTGGCCGGCATGGGCCTGTCCCCGACCTTCGAGACCGCCCGGATGTACACGGGTCGGGAGCCGGACGTGGACCTGGCCGGCCTGTACGGAGTCACCAGCCTGGAGCTGGGCTGACCGGAACGGCCGGGCCGACCGGGCTCCACCCGGGCTGACCGGGCCGCCGCGCGACCGGCCCGGCGCCGGGGAGGGCGCCGGGCCGGTGTTCCGGGGGGCGGACCGGGACCCGGTACGGACGGCGGTCGCACGACGCCGCCGGGCGGGGGCCGGTCCTTCGGGGCGGGCCCGCTCAGTGGCCGAACAGCACGCCGACGCTGTTGCGCAGCCCGCAGTGGTTGGCGTACGTGTACGAGTAGCTCAGGCGCCGGCCCTGCCACACCCCGTCGGCCGTCACGGTGACCGGGTCCCACTCCCGGGTACACGCCGCGTCCGAGCGGGGCTCGGCCAGCGCGTCCAACTCGGTCCCGTTGGCCCGTAATTCGGCGCAGGCCGCCGCCGGAGCCGGGTGCGTTCCGCCGGGCCGGGGGGCGCAGACGAGGGTGACCGCGCGCAGCACCGTACCGCTCGCGGCGTCGTCCCCGTCCGTGACGCTCAGCACGAGCGCGGACGGTGCGTACAGGCCTTCCGTGCCGGCCGGTGCGGCATCGGCCCGGCCGGCCGCGCCGGACACGGCCAGCACGCTGAGGGCGGCCAGCCCCGCGGCGGCCAGCGAAAGACCTGCGGGACCCCTGGTGATGGATCGCATGGCGAACACTCCTCGCGTCGTTGCGTCGGATAACGGACGCGAGTCTTGCCCATGCCGAACCGGAACGCCCGTTCGCACCTCTACTTCTCGTCACCGAACGCACACGCATGACCGCAGACCGCAGCGGTGCCCGGCGGCTGACCTGTGGGGGAGCACTCCGCGGAATCGGCTGAACACACCCGGTTTCAGCTCGCCGCAGCGCGCGGGGCGAACTGGTCGAGGAGGCGGGTGCGGGTCTGGTGCAGCCGCAGCGCGAGCACCCGGCCGACCCAGTGTCCGACGGCGGACCCGAAGGCCGGGTCGGCGTCCATGAGCATCCGCACGGTCGTGGCGTCGAACTCGTAGGCGCGGACCGGGGTCATCGCCTCGGCGCCCAGCTGCCACACGTACGGCGGGAACAGCCATGACCAGCCGACCAGCTCGCCGGGGCCCAGGCTCTCTATGGGCGCGGGGCGGCGGCCGGGCATCGGGACCTCAAGGATCACCGTGCCGGAGCGCACGATCCAGAAGGATTCCGCCCGGTTGCCCTCGTCGAAGATCCGCGCACCCTCGCGGAAATTGACCTCACGGGCGTGGGACATCAGGCGCCCACGATGGTCGGTGGACAGGACGGCAGCGATCCGGATGGGGGAAGGTGTGCTCACGACGGCCTCCGATCGGGACCCCCCACACCCCAGTGTCGCCGACACCCGAACCTTTCCGGGTCACGGTGTGGGAAGGATCGGCCGATTCCGGGCGGAACAAACCCCTCCGGCCGGTACGGGGCGGTACTGGCGGAGGTCGGGGCGCCCCGGACCGGTGTGCGTCAGTCCTCCGCGTTGGCCTCCAGGCAGGCCAGCTCCATCGCGTCGAGCACCGCCTCGTGGCTGCGCCGGCTCAGCTCGGAGACGTTCTCGATCTGCGCCGTCGCCCAGGACGCCAGGGTCATCACGAGCACGCGCAGTCCGTCGGTGCCGAACTCGGCGAGGATCGCGTCGGCGGTGAGCATCGCCTCCTCGGGGACCCGCTCGGGCGGCTCGAGGCCGGTGAGGCCGCGCAGCAGGGTCAAGGTGCGGCGGGATATCTCCGGCGTCATCCCCGCCAGCCGCAGGTCTTCTTCGTCGTCCATCGCGCCCCCACCCTCCGGTCCGTGCCCGTGCCCGCACGCCGTCTCCGTGCCCGCTCCCACAGGCACCGTAGAGGCGCGCGGCCCCGGGCGGGGCGGCAATCGGCAGAACCGGCGCGATCCGGCGGGGCGGGCCACGCGTCCCGCACCCCGGGGCGCGCCCCCGCGCCCCCGCCTCCGCTTCCGGTGCAGTTTCGCATCCGATACGCCAAGTGTGATGAACGGATCGGCGATTCCCCTTAGGGTGCGCCCGTAGTCACGGCCGCGGACGGCTGTACGCCTGTTCTCGGCCACACCGCGATCCGTGCGCGGCCCCGCGCAGTACGAGCGCGGTGGGCGCGCACCGAACTGGGGGGTTCATGCGCAGATCAAGAGGGCTGGTGGCGGCCGCTCTCGCCCTGTCCCTGGCCGGCACCGGCGCCGCCGTCGGCCTCGGCCTCACCGGGGAGGCCGCCGCCGTCACCCCGCCGGTGGCCTTCACCGCGGACGCGCTGCCCACGTGGCAGGCCAACGGGGTCGTGTGGGCCCTCGCGGAGGCGGGCGGCCAGGTCTTCGTCGGCGGCACCTTCTCCGCCCTCCGCCCGCCGGAAGGCGGAGGCGGCAGCGAACGGCCGGCGGTGAACTTCGCGGCGCTCGACGCCGCGACCGGCGCCCCGGGCTCCTGCGAACTGTCCTTCACCGTGGGCACCGGCACGGCGACCGTCCGCGCGCTGGTCCTCTCCCCGGACAAGAAGACCCTTTACGCGGGCGGCTACTTCGGGGCCGTCAACGGAACCCCCGTCTCCAGCCTCGCCGCCGTCGACGTGGACACCTGCACGGTCAAGACCGGCTTCCGTCCGGCCTTCGCCGCCACCGTACGGGCCCTCGCGGTCACCGGGGACACCGTCTACGCCGGCGGCGACTTCCTCACCGTCTCCGGCCGGCAGCGCGAGCGCTTCGCCGCCGTGGACGCGACCGACGGCACGCTGAGGCCCTTCACCGCCAACGCCGACGAGCCGGGCCGCGCCGTAGAGGTCACCCCGGACGGCGCGCACGTCCTGCTCGGCGGGGACTTCTTCACCGTGGGCGGGGTCAACACCCACGCCCTGGCCGTCGTCGACGCGACGAGCGGCGCCCTGACCAAGGCCTACCCGGGATTCATCGAGACCAACTCGGTGGTCAAGGACATCGCCACCGACGCGACCGGCTTCTACACCGCGAACGAGGGCACGGGCGGCGGCGTCTTCGACGGCCGGATCGCCCTCGACCTCGCAGGCTTCGGCCAGCGCTGGCGCGACACCTGCCTCGGCGCGACGCAGGCCGTCCTCCCGTACCAGAACGTGCTCTACAGCGCCTCGCACGCGCACGACTGCTCCAGCGTCGGCGAGTTCCCCGACGGGCAGCGCCACCACCTGCTGGCCCAGCCGACCACGAGCGTCGGCAAACTGGGCTGGGCTCCCGACACCAACGACGGGATCGCGGAGAGCATCGGCCCGCGCGTGATGGCGGTCGGCGCCAAGGCGGGCGTCCAATACCTCTGGGTCGGCGGGGAGTTCACCACCGTCAACGGAGCGGCGCAGCAGAGCCTGACGCGCTTCGCCTCCAGCGGGGACACCGGCGCGCCCACCGTCCCGCTCGCGAGCGCCGTGAGCTTCGCGCCCGGTCAGGTCCAGGTGCGCTGGCGCACCAGCCTCGACCTGGACGACGGCACGCTCACCTACAAGGTCTACCGGGGCGGCTCGGCCACGCCGATCGCCACGGTCGCCGCCGACTCGCTGTTCTTCCGCCGGCCGCAGGCCTCGTGGACCGACACCACGGTCACCGCGGGCCAGAGCTACACCTACCGCGTGACGGCGACCGACGCGGCCGGCAACACCAGCCCGCTCTCCGCCACGGCGAGCGTGACGGCGGCGGGCTCCGTCGACGCCTACCCGAACGCGGTCCGCTCGGACGGCGCCCAGCTGTTCTGGCGCTACGACGAGTCGGCCACGCCCTTCGTCACGGACTCCTCCGACGGCAACCAGAGCGGCGTCCACCTCGGCGCCCCGGCCCTGCGCCGGACGCCCGGCGCGGTCTCGGGCGCGAGCACGGCCATCGGCTTCAACGGCACGGACACCCAGGTGTACGGGGACCGCCGCCAGAGCGTCGGCAACACCTACAGCATCGAGACCTGGTTCAAGACGGACACGAACCGGGGCGGCAAGCTCGTCGGGTTCGGCAGCAACCAGTCGCGCACCAGCAACCAGTACGACAAGCACGTCTACATGACCAACGACGGGCGGCTGGTCTACGGCGTCTACACGGGAGCCACCCGCACGATCACGACCGCCGCCGCGTACAACGACGACCAGTGGCACCACGTCGTCGCGACCCAGGGCGCCGGCGGCATGGCCCTGTACGTCGACGGCGTCCAGAAGGGCACGCTCAACGTCACCACGAACGAGAACTTCACCGGCTACTGGCACGCCGGCGGCGACAACCTGAACGGCTGGCCCGACCGCCCGACGAGCGACTACTGGGCGGGCGAGCTCGACGAGACCGCCGTCTACCCGAACGTCCTGAGCGCGGCCCAGGTGCAGAGCCACCACACCCTGGCCTCCGCCCCGGCCGACTCGGTCGTCGAGGTCGCGGCCGCGGAGGACACGTACGCCAACGCGGGCGCCCCGGGCACCAACTACGGCGCCTCCGGCTCGCTCGCGGTGCGCGGAAGCTCCTTCTACGCGAGCTACCTGCGCTTCAACCTGCCCGCCGCACCCGCGGGCACGGTCCTGAAGTCGGCCGCGCTGGGCGTCAAGACCAGCACCATGAGCGGCGCCGGTACGGCGGACACCGTCTCGGTGCTCCCGATCACCGGCTCGTGGACCGAGGCGGGGACCACGTACGCCAACCGGCCCGCGCTCGGCGGCCCGGCGCTCGGTTCCTTCGCGGGCATCCCGGACGGCTCGGCGGTCCACACCACCGGACTGGACACGGCCGCCGTCGCCGGGGCGCTCGGCGGGGCCTACGGCCTGGCGCTGAGCAGCACCGGCACGGACGCCCTGTGGCTGTGGTCCTCCGAGGCCCAGGCCAACGAGGGGACGCCGCGGCTGACCCTCACCTTCGGCGCGCCGTAGCCGGGGGCGGGTCCTACGCCCGGCCGCCGTGGTGCACGTGCGCCAGGACCTGCCGGAGCAGGGCGGCGACGTGCGCGTCGTGGAGCTCGTAGACCACGCTGCGCCCGTCGCGCCGACCGGACCTGCGGGCCGTCATCGGCCGCGGGGTCGTCGCCGAGTTCGAGGGGGACACGGTCCACATCGGCAGCCTCGCCTACGCCGACGGCCTCGCGGGACCGCCCGTCCCGCCCGCGCTGCGCGACCGTACGGAGGAACTCGCGCGCACCGGCCGCACCACCGTGCTGGTCCGCCGGGGCGAACGCCGGCTCGGCACCCTGGGCCTGATGGACGCGCCGCGCCCCGAAGCCGCCGGAACCGTGGCGGCCCTGCGCGCACTCGGGGTGGAGCGCACCGTGATGCTGTCCGGCGACGGCCAGCGGGTGGCCGACGCGGTGGGCCGCGCGATCGGCATGGACGAGGTCCGGGGCGGCCTGCTGCCCGAGGACAAGGTCGCCGAGGTGGCCCGGCTGCGCCGCACGGCCCGTACCGCGATGATCGGCGACGGCGTGAACGACGCACCCGCCATGGCCGGCGCCACCGTCGGCGTGGCGGGCCTCGGGATCGGCCCGGCGGTCCTGGTCCACGAGGGCTCCACCCTCGTGGTCGTCTCCGACGCGCTGCGCCTGCTGCGCCACCGGGACTGACGGGCGCGGTCCGGCGGTCTAGCGGGGCAGGTCGTAGGTGAAGGCGTAGTCCACCGAGGTCTCGCCGTGGCGGTGGACGAAGGAGCCGGAGCCGGTGAGCCCGGCCAGGTCGGCCGTCGCCGATCCGGGAACCACCTCGAACGCGCAGCGGGTGGTCCCGGTGGCGTCGAAGGTGCCCCGCTCCTCCAGGACGAAGCTGCCCTTGCGGCCGCCGACGGTACCGGTGACCAGCTCCATGCCGGCGAAGGCGCCCGTGTTCTCCCCGGTATAGGCGATCGTGTACGCGCACGCCGTCTCCGGGGCGGTGACGACGCCCGTGAAGGCGTTCGTGACCACCGCGCGGGCCAGCCGGGGGAAGGGGGCGTCGGCGGTGCCGACCGGGTGCTCCTCCCAGTTCTTGAACGTGAAGCCGCCGGCGGGGGTGGTGGAGGCGGGTGTGGGTGTGGACATGGGAGCTCCTGGTTCGGGGTGGTCGGTGCGGGCAGGTGCGGGCCGGTGCGGTCGGTCGGCCCGTCCGCGCCCGGCGGCCCGCCGGTACCTCGACAGCCTGGCCGGTGTACCTGACATCTCCTGTCAGGTATGCCTGACAATGGCGGCATGCGCGCAGACCGGCTCCTCTCCCTCCTCCTGCTGCTCCAGAACCGCGGCCGGATGACCGCCCCCGAACTCGCCGCCGAGCTGGAGGTCTCCGTCCGGACCGTCTACCGCGACATCGAGCACCTCGGGGCCTCGGGAGTGCCCGTCCGGGCGGACCGCGGGCCGGCGGGCGGATTCCGCCTCATGGACGGCTACCGCACCCGACTCACCGGCATGACGGACGCGCAGGCGGGCTCCCTGTTCCTGGCCGGCGCCCCCGGTCCGGCCCGGGACCTCGGGCTCGGCGCCGACCTCGCCGCCGCCCAGCTGAAGCTCCAGGCCGCCCTCCCCGCCGAACTCGCGGGCCGGGCCCGGCAGATCCAGCAGCGCTTCCACCTCGACGCCCCCGCGTGGTTCCGCGACGCCGACCCGGTGCCGCACCTCGGGGCGATCGCCCGGGCGGTGTGGGACCAGCGGATCCTGCGCGCGCACTACCGCCGCTGGGACGGCGAGGTCCAGCGCGACCTGTGGCCGCTCGGCCTCGTCCTCAAGGGTGGCATCTGGTACCTCGTGGCACGGGCCGCCTCCGGTGCCGAGGTCGCCGCCGAGGGTCCCGCCGCCGAGGGTGCCCGGAGTGCCGTGCGGACCTACCGGGTGGGGCGGTTCCTCGCCGTCGACACCCTGCCGGGGCAGTTCGAGCGGCCCGCCGGCTTCGAACTCGCCGCGTACTGGGAGGAGTCCGCCCGCCGGATGGAGGCGGCCGCGCTCCGCCAGACCGCCCTCGTCCGGCTCTCCCCGCGCGCCCGCCGCCTGCTGCCGATGTGGTTCGGCGCGGCCGGTGTCCGCGCCCTCGCCGCCGCCGGACCGCCCGACGCGGACGGCTGGGTACGGGCCGAACTCGACGTCGAGTCCGAGTCCATCGCCGTCGGCGACCTGCTCCGCCTCGGTGCGGAGGCCGAGGTGCTCGCCCCGCCGGAACTGCGCCGGGCCCTCGCGCGGTCGGTCGCCGAACTCGCCGAACGCTACGGCGGGGAGGCCGCCGGCGATCGGGTCGCGCCGGCCCCGGCCGCGCGGTGATGATCCACGGCCTGACGGTGCGGAAGGGAGTACCGCGCCCGGGGCCTTGAGCCCCGACAGCCGGACCGCCCTCGACGGGCGTGTCGTTGGTGCGGTCGATTCCGCCATAGTGCGGACGCCGCGCACTAAGTGACGCTATGTTGCACACGCGTAGGTGCTCCCAGCGACGAAAGGTCCACTGCCATGCCTCGCCTCAACCTCGTCCAACTGACCCTGATCGCCGCCCAGAACATCCAGACCGCCGACGACGTCCGTCGTGACCCGGCCGTCATCAAGGCGGCCAAGCAGTTCGCGGAGGACAGCCTCCAGACCTTCCGCTCCGGCAGTGCGCTGGCACGTGAGGCCCGGTCCTCCTGGCGTCGCCACAGCCCGCTGACCAAGGGGACCGGAACCGGTGAGTGATTTCAGCGCGGAGGCGATGGGCCTGGTGATCCGCGAACACCGCCAGGCCCAGGGACCCTTGATGACCCAGGAGGAGTTGGCCGAGCGGGCCGACTACGGGAAGGGCGGCGCGGTCTCGATCTCCCGGATCGAGCGCGGGCTCGTGAGCCCCGGGGAGCACCGGCTGGCCGCCCTCGCCCTCGCCCTCCAACTGACACCCGCGCAACTCAAGCAGGAGGCGGAGGACCGGACCAGGTCCCTCACCCGCGAGCGGGGCCAGCGGCCGGTGAAGTTGCGCGACCAGGTCGCGGACACGAAGAGACGTCATGCCGAGATCAACGAGAAGGCGGCCCAGCGGTCGAAGATCACCCAAGAACACGGGGAAGCCTTCAACCGCGTCCATGACGTCGTCCGCGACGAGTTCTTCATGAGGTTCGTGGAGCTGGCCAAGGGCATCAGCGGGGCGCCCGAGCCGGAGGGGCCGGGTGAGGAGGAGGCGGAGAGCGCGGAGGAGACCCCTACGGCGATACGCGTCGAGGCCATGTCCGCCGGGATCGCCAACGCGATCCGCGGTGCCGCCGCCGGAGGTGCGGCCGGGGCGGCGGCCGGCGGAGCCGCGGCCTACGGTGCTTTCACCGCGGCCGCGCTGTTCGGGAGCGCCTCCACGGGAGCGGCCATCTCGTCCCTGGCGGGCGTCGCCGCGACCAACGCGACGCTGGCCCTCCTCGGAGGAGGCACGCTGGCCGCGGGCGGTGCGGGCATGGCGGGGGGAATCCTCCTGCTCACCGGCATGGTCGCCGCCCCGGCGGCGGCGCTGGCGGCCGCCGGCTTCTACGTCTTGAGGAAGCGCCGGACCAAGAAGGAGGAGGAACGCCTCCGAGCCGAGGTCGAGGCCGCGGAGGCGGCTCTGGACCAGTCGCAGAAGGGCTTCGACACGATGGTCGACGTACTGTCGCGCGCCACGGACATCATGGAGTACGTCGAAGTCCACGGCACCCACGCCCTCGAGAAATGGAGGGCGAGTCTGCCGCCGGAGCCCCGGGACTGGGAATCGCTCGGGCGCGAGGGGCGGGAACGGTACAAGGAGTTCCTCACCGTGGGGGGATGCTTCCTCGCCGCGAGCATCATCAACGTCCCTGCCCTCCTCACGGCAGGGCCCGATGAGGTGCGCGAGATGGACAAGGCCATCGACGAGACGTTGCGGTACGCGGACAAGACCATCAGGTCGATCGTCTGAGTCCCGAAGCCGTTGCCGCGCCCGGCACGCCCCGGGCCCGGGTCCGGCACGGCGTCCCTGCCGGGCGAGCCGGTCAGTCCTTGAAGTAGTCGGTGAGGACGCAGCCCTTCACCAGGGCCGGTTCCTTGCGGTAGCCGCTCGGAGGGCTGAAGTCGGCGTGGCAGTTGAGGACCATCAGGCCGGTGTGCGGAGCGACCATGGCGATCATGACGTCCGCGTCTTCGGACCCGGTGGCGAAGTCCTGGCCGATGACGGGTCCGGTGTCGCGGTTTCCGCTCCCCTTCTCCTTGTCGACCTCCGCCTTGTAGGCGGTCTGGAAGGCCTTGGCATCCTTGATCATGAAGATGCTGGTCCTGCCCCGGCTGTCGCAGTAGCCGCGCTCGGTGACGGAGTAGGACTTGTCGTACTCGGCGTCGGGGTCCGCCTTGGAGCCGTTGTAGCTGTCGAGCAGGGGTCTGACCTGTTTGCAGTCGGTGTACATGCCGACGATGCGGGCGGCGCCGGCCATGTTGCCGGCCTTGGGCAGGCCCTTGAAGCCGGTCCCCTTCGAAGAGGCGGATCCGTTGGACCCGTTGGGTGCGCCGATGCCGCCGAGACTCGGGTTGCCGGTGCCGCCTCCGTCGTCGCAAGCGGTGAGCGTGAGCAGAGCAGCGACGGCTGCCGACGATGCCAGCAGTGATTTCATGCGCATGTGACCGTGTCTCCGTAAATGACCTTGAACGGCGGCGACTCTAGAGCGACCGCCATGTTCACGGCAAATCAGGCGTCCAACTCGTAGGACGTGGGCCGCCGTTCACGGAAGTTCAGGTTGCGCGTACCTTGGCCGCCGCGCCGGGGCGGGCAACGCCCTCCACCTCGACGCAGATGCCGAAGACGCGGTCGCGGCTCGTCCAGCCGTTGACGTGGCCCCGGTTGTTGCCGATCTGGACCCGGTGGCGCGGGGCGTCCACCGCCGTCACCAGGTGGAGGTACACCGTGCCGGACACCCGGGCCAGGACGATGTCACCGGGCTCCACCAGGGCGGGTTCGGCCGGGGCGACGCGGACCCGCTGGCGGCTGCGGACGAGCGGGACCATCGAGGTGCCCGTGGGCCGGAACTCCACCGTCGCGCCGGCGCGGACGCGGTCCGCCTGTACGTCGAGCATTCCCATCGGGCGAGTGTGCCTCGGTACCGCCGTGCAGGGGTACCGGTTTTCGGCCGCCGGGTCAGGGGGTCGGTCAGGGGGCCGGGTCAGGGGGTCGGCGCTTCCACCTCCAGGAACCGGCGGCGGCGCGGACCCCGGTACAACAGGCAGACCCAGCCGAGCGGTTCGAGCGCCGCCGCACAGGCGGTCAGGCGTTCCTGTTCCTCCTCGGCGGCGCCGCTGCCCGGCGGGCCGAGCCAGGTGACCTCCACCCGGCCGGCTCCGGAGGCGGCCGGGCCCACCCGGTAGCCGGTCCGCGTGCGCGGGGCCGACTGGTCCTGCGCGGCCAGAGGATCCTGCGCGGCCAGAGGGTCCTGCGGGTCCTGTGCCGACGGGGGGATGCCGGCCGCCTCCAGTGCGAGGGCCACCGCGCGCGGCATCAGGCGCAGCTCCCAGGGCGCGGGAACCCCGGCCCCCGCCGGTCCGTTGACCAGGCGGCGGATCTGCACCATGCCCTCGTAGGCGGTACGGAGCTCCGCCGCCCGTCCCGCCGCGGGTGGCGCCGGGCCGTCCCCGCTCGCCGGCTCGAACCCCTGCCCGGGTGTCGTCACTGGCCGCCGCCCTTCATCCGTCCGACTCCGCGTCTGAGTACCTCACACCCAACGGCCTGAGTATCCGCCCCGATTCCCCGGACGGCCCCCGCTGATCGAATGGGGGCTTCGGAGGCGTGTGCGGTCAGCTGGGCTGGGGGTGGCCGAAGAGGAGGTCGTAGCCCGGGGGCAGCTGGAGCAGGACCTCGCGGATGAGGACATCGCCCGCGGCGGTGGCCGCGGTGGACAGGACCGCGCCGATGTCCCACAGGGCCGTCTTCTCGGAGGCTCCCTCGATCCAGGCCGCGGCCGCCCGTACGAAGCGCTCAGGCGAGAGGGGTTCGGCGGCCTGCAGGGGGTTGAGGAGGATCAGGGCGTAGGTCTCGGGCAGCCGGGCCGCGAGCTCGGCCCGCACGCTGCCGACCAGATGAGCGCCCAGCAGAGCCAGGACGACGCGAGCGACTCGGTCTGCTTCTTCCGTTGTTTCGTACTCGCCGCGTTCCTGGACGTGGGCCAGGAACGACTCCCTGCGCATCGACATCACGGCACCTCCGAGAAGGCGTGAAGGGGCGAAAAAGGGGGTGCGGAGGGCGGGGTGCCGGAGGGGGATCGGCTCTTCCCGCCCTCCGCTGCCGGCTGGTGCGGGCGGGCTCAGCCGGAGATCTGCTTGCGGCCGGACTCGCCGCCGATGCTGATCTTGCGGGGCTTGGCGCGCTCGGCGATCGGGATCCGCAGGGTCAGGACACCCGCGTCGCAATCGGCCTGGATGCGCTCGGTGTCCAGGGTGTCGGCCAGGACGATCTGGCGGGAGAAGACACCCAGGGGCCGCTCGGAGAGCTCCACCTTCACGGAGTCGGCCTTCGCGACCGGGCGGCGCTCCGCCTTCACGGTCAGCATGTTCCGCTCCACGTCGATGTCGATCGCCTCGGTGCTCACGCCGGGGAGGTCGAAGGCGATCACGTACTCGTCGCCCTCACGGTAGGCGTCCATCGGCATGACCGACGGCTTCGACCACGTACCCGAACTACCCGACAGCTGCTGGACGATCCGGTCCATCTCGCGGAACGGGTCAGTGCGCATCAACATCGCGAAACACCTCCAGTTGGTTCAGGCAGAAACTGCCAATGCGCTTCAACGTGCATCCGTTGTAACATGTCATCGAAACGATGACAAGCAGGATGTCACCTGGAGGGTGACAGAGCCGTGGAGAGTGCCCATGAACGAGTACGCCGAGTCGCTCTCACCCCTCTCACCCCTCCCCTTCGTGGCCGCCGCCGCGGCCCTGGAAGCCATCAACCAGGCCGTACGAGGCGCCCAGGATCCGCGCGCGGGCACGCCCAGGGACCGGCTGGAGCCCGCATCGGACACCGGCCCGGACTCGGCGCTGGCCGCGCTGGTCATGCTGCGCGAAATCCGCGAGGAGCTCGCCGGCTGGGAGAGCGGACTGATCGAAACCGCCCGCGAACACGGTGCGAGCTGGGCCGACCTCGCAAACCCCCTCGGGGTCGCCAGCCGTCAGGCCGCCGAACGCCGCTACCTGCGCCTGCGCCCCGGCACCGCCGGGAGCACCGGCGACCAGCGCGTCCAGGCCACCCGCGACACCCGCGCCGCCGACCGCACCGTCACCGCCTGGGCCCGCGAGAACGCCGCCGACCTGCGCCGCCTCGCCGGCCAGATCACCTCCCTCAGCGGCCTCCCCGCCGACGCCGAGAGCGCGGTCGGCGACCTGAACCGGGCCCTCGCCGACAACGACGCCTCACACCTCGTCCGCCCACTGGCCGACACCCGGCCCCACCTGCGGCCCCAAGACGCCGAACTCGCCGAACGCATCGACACCCTGACCCGACACACCGACCAGCTCCGCCAGGACACCCACGACCAGCGCAACACCTGACCCTCACCCTCCCGTACGCATTCGGGTCATCGTCCCAGCGTCCACTGAAGCGGTCGGTCGACCGGACGAGTCGCCCGATCAGGCTGCGGCTGTGGTGCGCGCCAGTTCGCTCACCACATCGGTCAGGTGCCCTCTCCGTAGATGGGCGGCGCGCTGCCGCGCGGCTCCGCCGCCGGAGCGCCGCAGCCGGTCGAACAGCTCGGCCGCGAGGTCCAGGTCCCCGGACGCAGCCAGCCCGGGAGCCGCGCGTTCCAGCAGTCGCTCCGCCAGCAGCAGGGCCGGTACGTGCTCTCCGCGCACGGGATCGAGGCCCTCGCCGGTCAGCCCGCGGTGGGCTGCCAGGGCGTGGGCTCGACTCGCCCTGCCACCCCCGCTCCGTCGGCTCCTGGAGCTCAGCGGAGTGGCGGCGACGCTTCGCACCACGGCGGACGTGGAAGCGGCGCGACGGGCCCGAGGCCGTCGCGCCGCTCCGTGACGGCACCCTCTACTGCTCGGGCAGGGGCGTGCGCAGTGCACTTCGTCCGTGGTCCCAGGCTTCGCGGATGTGGCTCGCGAGCCGGTCTTCGAGCAGGGCGGTTGCCGCGCATCCGAACGCGATGTCCTCTTCGAGGTCCGGTTCGTCGGCGAGGAGGCCACCGATGACTTCGTGGCGTACGACCTGTTCGTGGACGGCGTCGGCCTCGACGTGCTCGGCGTAGAAGTGCTCGGCGGCGGGGCCCGCGCCGCAGCGCCGCATGGCCTTGGCCAGGCGGCGGGAGCCGGGTGAGGAGGTGACCTCGACGCAGGCGAAGTGGCCGACGAGCGCTCCGCGCAGGGCCCGGTGCAGGCCGAAGAGGGACATCAGGTTCACGGTGGCGAGCAGCGGCGCCGGGCCTTGCTCGAGGTAGCGGCCGTAGGCGGGATCCAGGTCGAGGTCGGCCATGAGGTCGGCGAAGAGCCGTGCGTGAATGCGGTCGGCGTGGCCGGCGCCGAACTCGTCGTACTCGATGGCCACCATCGCGGCCTTGGCCCGCCCGGTGAGCCGCGGGATCACCCACGCGTGCGGGTCGGCCTCCTTGAGGTGGTAGAGGGAACGCAGGGCCGCGTATTCGCGCAACTGCCAGAGCTCGCCGTCGGTTTCGAGGTGGTGGCTGAGGCTGTCGGAGAGGTCCACGGGCTCGACGAGGAGCGGGGCGAAGGCTTCCTCGACGGACCGGGGCGCGTCGGACAGCTCGGTGCGCAGGGCGTGCAGGAAGCGGTCTTCCATGGCCTGGCGCAGGCGCAGCAGGTCCGGGTCCCATTCGCGTGCGTCCTCCACCTCCGCGAAGCCGCGGTAGTGCAGTTCGTACAGCACGTAGAGGGCGAGCTGGAGGTCTTCGCCCCACGGGTCGGCCTTGAGCACGTCGCCGGGGGCGTACACCGGCGGGGTTCCCGTCCGCAGGGCCCGGGTGACGGCGTCGGAGAGTTCGCCCCGCCCTTCGACGAGCCGGGGGCCGCGGGCGGTCACGGTGCTGGTCGGGCTCGGAGGACGGGTCATTCCGGGTTCCTGTTCTCGGGCGGTGGCGCGGCTCGTTCGCGGCGCCGGTGGCTGGTGTCGCACCACGGGTACGTACGGCTGCGGCGGCACGTGCAGAGGGCGACCATGAACCGGTCGGACCGGGCTACCGTCCCGTCGTCCAGGACGAACTCGACCGGGCCCTCCACCAGGACCGGGCCTCCGGGCTCCAAGGCCACCCGCCGGGCATCCGCTGCGCCGGGGACCGGGCACGGCCTGGGATCAGGGTCGTTGGGCACGGATGACCACCAGCTCCTCCCATTCGTCGGCTTCCGCCGCGAGGCCCTGCTGTTCCAGCCAGGATCGCCGCGACCGCAGGACGGGGCCCCAGGGTACGGATGCCGTCGCCGTGACCTCAGGGTCCAGCCCTGCCCCCGCCAGCCGATCGAGGGTCTCTCCGGCACCGCACAACCCCGAGTGCACCATGAGCAGGATTCCGCCGGGCCGCAGCAGTGTCGAGGCGTCCGCGCAGATCCGGTCGATGACCGCCCGCCCGTCGAGTCCGGCGTCCCAGGCCCGTTCCGGGCCGTGCGAGGGCGGTCGACTGTCCGGGGCGGGGACGTACGGGGGGTTCGAGAAGACGAGGTCGAAGCGTCGTCCCGTGGTGCGTGCTTCGAAATCCCCGTGCAGGACGCGCAGGGGAAGGCGGTGGATCCAGGCGTTCAGTCGCGCTGTGGCCACCGCGGGCCAGGACACGTCGACCGCCGTGACCTGGGCGCCCCTGGTCGCGGCGTGCAGGGCCAGGGCGCCGGTGCCCGTACCGATCTCGAGGACCTGGGTATGCGGCCCGACGTCCTCGTGCGTGAGGGCCGCGGCGAGGAGCCGGGTGTCCGCCTGGGGCTGGTACACGCCTGGCAGGGCCACCAGGCCGCCGGGCAGCGAGGCCGAGGAGAGAGCAGTACTGGGCACCCGTACCTCCGATTTCGCTGTAGGTCGCCGAGCGAGTCACAGCGATTGATGAGGTATTGCGCCTGCCCCGTCCCGGTCGCCCCATCCGAAGGCGCGTCGATCTTCGGAGGATCAGACCAAAAATGGACCGCCGTTCCTCGATTCCCACAAGCCGTCGCGTCGCGCACGAACGTACGAGAGAGCGATTGGGGCTTGATAATTTGGACGGCAGGATTCGGAAGCGGCACATCCCGAGATCGGCATACGCACGGCTGCCAAGGCGGCGCGCGGACGAAAGCGCTCGCCGGGCGGGCGCCCCGCTTGACCGACCTCACCGACCGACCGGGGCTACCGTGGAAAATCTCGAACGAGGTGAGCACAATGAGGCGGCCCATAACCGTGTCCACATCAAGCCACGAAGCCACCGGCGCACCCTGTTGGGTGAGTCTGATGACCGGGGACCTCGTTTCCGCTCAGCGGTTCTACGGTGCCGTGCTGGGCTGGACGTTCCGACGGACCCGGCTCGGCGAGCGGTTCTCTTTCGCTTTTCGCGACGGCGCTCCCGTCGCCGGTTTCGGGGCTCTCGCCGACGATCCCCCGCTGCCTACCGCCTGGACACCGTACTTCGCCGTCGATGACGCCGACATGACCGCGGCGCGCATCCGCGAGCGCGGCGCCACCGTGGCCGTCGGCCCGCTGTGCTTCGGTACGGGCCGGGCCGTCCTGGCGGCTGATCCCGACGGGGTCGTCTTCGGGCTCTGGCAGGGCGAGATCCTCAGGGACTGGCGGGTGGGCCGCGGTACCGCCCCCGCCTGGCTCGAACTTCGTACCCGTGATGCCTTCGCCGCCGCCATCTTCTACGGGGAGGTCCTGGACTGGGCCGGCTCATCACCCCAGTCCTGTGTGGTGGCCTACGAACACGACCACGTCGTGTTGCGCCACGGCAACGACACCGTGGCACGGATCAGTGGCGGAGCGGTGGACGCGGATCCCGACCCACACGTTCGCCCTCGGTGGCACGTCTATTTCCGGGTGCCCGACTTGGAGGCCGCTGTCGAAGCGGCCGGCATCGCGGGCGGCAGGATCGTCTCCCCCGTGGAGACTTCCAGCGCCAGCCGATGGGTCACCCTCCGCGACCCGGAGGGCGCCCTGTTCACCGTCCTGGCACCACAGGGGTGAGCCGGAGTCGTGCAGTTGGCAGCCATGGCCGCAAGGTGCCCGAGCCTCAGCTCGCAACTCCCCGAAGGCTTTGTGACGTTGATCCGAGCGTCGGGCGCGGTCGGCGGGGCAGGCGCGCACCGGAGGTGGTCGATCTTGCCCGGACGGGTGGATGCGGCGCGAAAGATCCGGTCGGCGGCCACGGAGCGGGTCGCCTATCCGCGCCGCGCGGTGCGGGGAGCCGGGAGCGAGCGGGACGAGGTCGTGCTCGGGGCCAAGACCGTGGTCGCTGCGATGGCGGCCTGGGTCCTGGCGCGCTACCTGCTACCGCCGGCGGTTTCGACGTTCGCGCCGTTCACCGCGCTGGTGGCACTGCAGGCCACCGTGTACCGGTCCGTCCGCGACTGCCTGCAGTACGTGCTGGCGATGGCGGCGGGAGCCACGCTCGCCGCCACCCTGGCGGCCGTGGCCGGCATCCACGGATGGACCTTCGGCGTGCTCACCCTGATCGCACTCTGCATCGGCAGGACCCGGCGCCTGGGGCAGCAGGGCACCCAGGTCACCATCGTCGGCTTCTTCGCGTTCTCCTCAGGCCAGGGACAGATCGGCTACATCGGCCACCTGGTCGCGTCCGTCGGCATCGGCGCGCTCTGCGGCCTCGCCGCCCACCTCGTCCTCGCGCCCGCCCGGCACACCGACCACAGGCAGCAAGCCGTCACCGCCCTCTACACCACCATGGCCCAGCGCCTCAACGACCTCGCCGAGACCTTCGAAGCGAACGATCCCGACCGGGACCACCTGCGCCAGTGGCGCCGCGACTGGCGCAGGCTCTCCGCCGAATCCGAGCGCATTCGCCACGGCATCGAAGCCGAGATCGAGAACGGCCGCATGAACCCGCGCCGGACCGTCAGCGGCGCCGGCCAAGCCCTCCCCCGCGCTCGGGAAGCGATCACCGTCGCCGAACGCAGCATGGACCATCTGCGCTCCATGACGCGAACCTTGGACTACGCCATCGACAGCGGGGAATTCGGGAATCTCCCGGCCGCTTTCCGGCCCGGGTTCAGCGCAGTCCTGCGTGCCGTGGCCACCGCCGTGGAGGAGATCGGGCGGGTGTCCCCCACCGATCCGGACCTCCTCGACACGAGGATCGACGAAGCAGCCGCAGCGCTCGACCTGGTGCAACAGCACGAACGGACCGCCCCGGAAGCCTCCCCAGCCGTACACGCCCTGCAGGGCACGCTCCTCACGGATGCCGGGCGCCTCCTGGCCGATCTCCGCTCGGGCCGGCAAAGCCTCGCCAGGACCTGGGATCCTCGATTCGACGTGGCCCCGCGTGCCGTGTCGGCGGGGACGGGGCAGGCGGAATGAGGGAGACGTCAGCCGCTGAGGCAAACGAGGGCCCTGAAGCCTTGAGCGCCGACACACCCCCGGACAGCAAAAGGGATGAATGGGACCGCTTGCCACATCAAAGCGGGGTGCGGGGGTAGCCGAGCACCATGGACCCCCAGAAGAACACTCCGCTCCGTGCTGTCGCGCTCGTCTGCACCCTCTCGCCCTCCCCCGCCCCGTCCAGCTCCCAGCTGCTGGCCGAACAAACCATGGCCGCCCTCTCCGAGCACGGCGTCACGGGCAAGACGATCCGGATCGCCGACCACGACGTGAAGCCCGGTGTGAAGACCGACATGGGCGACGGGGACGCGTGGCCGGAGATCCGGGACACGATCCTGGGCTGCGACATCCTGATCCTGTCGACGCCGATCTGGCTCGGCCACGCCTCCAGCATCGCCCAGCGGGTCCTGGAGCGCCTGGACGCCGAGATCTCCGAGACGGACGACGAGGGCCGCATGCTCACCTACGGCAAGGTCGCCGCGGTCTGCGTGGTCGGCAACGAGGACGGCGCGCACAAGGTCAGCGCCGATCTCTTCCAGGGCCTCAACGACGTCGGCTTCTCACTCGCGCCGAACGCCGTCACCTACTGGGTCGGAGAGGCGATGCAGGGCACCGACTACCAGGACCTCGAGAAGACACCGGAGAAGACGGCCGGCACGACGGCCACTCTCGCCGCGAACACCGCCCACCTCGCCCGCTGCCTCAAGGCGGCCCCCTACCCGGCGAGCTGACCCACGGCCCGCCCTCGCCTGCCCCCGGAGACCGGAGACACCTCACGAAGCTGTGCGTCAAGTTGACGTTGCGAAGCACGCTTGGGCTGCCCGAAGAGGGATGTTGACATGGCAAGATACGAGGCATGACCATCCGAAAGGCCCATGCCTCGTAAGCCCCCTGGCCGACTCCGACACGAGTCGTCTCATCACGGCCAACAGTCCCGCTCCCGGGCAGTGGCTGCGCCCTTCCGGGACTCCCCGGCCTTCGCACCTGAATCTGCATGCGGACAGGTGCACCGTGACGCGCTGATCTCGGCGGACCTGTATGAAGCCTGGGGGCCCCTGGCCTCCTTGCTCTACGGGCACCCGCCTAGCAGTCGAAGATCGTCGATGTTTGTCAACTGCACTCGACTGATGTGGGCGAGCCCGTTCAGCCCGTGGGCACGTCTACGAGAGCTACTCGGCGAGCGCGGGCTGACCATCTCCACCGCAGTCCTCGTCTACCTCTTTCCTGACGGCCCCGAGTCGGAGACTGGTGTCGTTCTGTCAGACGGGGGTCGTGTCTACGAGTTCGACCTCGTCTACAACCGGATGAGGGAGGGAAGCGACCGCGACGCCGTGATCGAGCACTGGCAGGACATCACGGGCCACTGGCAGGTCCACCCTCTTCGCTCCGAGATCGCAGACGCGTTCATTTGGCGCCCCCCAGCACGGCGTACGTGCCTTGACTTCGCTGAGGAGACAACTCAGGCCAGCTGATCACCGCCTCACGCTGCCTGCGGCGCCTGCTCCGCGGTGGTTGAGAAGGCCGTGTGTTCATCGAAGACTTTGCGGTGCTGGAGGCAGATCGAGGCGATCACCACGGAGCAGTTCGACCGGGTGATGAAGACCAACCTGTACGGGATGTTCTGGCTCTCCCGCGCGGCCCTCGCCCACATTCCGCGGGGCGGATCGATCATCAACACCGCTTCGGTGCAGGGCTACCAGCCCAGCCCCCACCTGCTCGACTACGCGATGACGAAGTCCGCCATCATCTCCTTCACCCACGGGCTGGCGCAGATGCTCGCCGAGCGCGGCATCCGCGTCAACGCCGTCGCCCCGGGGCCGGTCTGGACGCCGTTGATCCCGGCGACCATGCCCGACGTCACGGAGTTCGGCAAGCAGTCGCCCCTGGGCCGAGCGGCCCAGCCGGCGGAGATGGCACCCGCCTACGTCTTCCTGGCCTCACCCCAAGCCAGTTACATCACCGGGGAGATCGTCAACGCCACCGGTGGCACACCCCTCCCCTAACCTGCCGCGCTCGAGTGCGCAGGTCGCCTTGTCGGCGATGTTCCGCTTCTCCGCATGAGCGATTCACCGGCCTTCTCGAACTGCTTGAACAGATGCGCGACCGCCTTGCCGCCCGCTGGAATACGCCGCGCACGCACACCGTCAGAGATAAACCCGCCCTACGCCTGCTATGGCCGCGGATCGCGGGTAGGCGCCGCTCATGACTGCTATCGAAACACTCGCGGCCGAAGGCCAGGCCTCGCTCTTCCTCATGTTTGCCGGAGTGGTCCTGGTCGTCCTTCTGATCGGTGCGTTCTGGTACGGGAGCCGACGCAGACGCCGGGATTCACCGCCGGCCGAGCAGCCTCCCGCCGCGCAGCGCCGCGAGGACTCCTGGCAGACCCCGGAAGAGCATGCACGCGATGAAAAGGACCAGGAGTATCCCCGACCGTGACGCGGATGCAAGCCGCGTCACGACGGCTTCACCGGAGGCAATGTGTTGCACACGGAGAACGACCGCATCAGCTATCACGATGGACGGCCTGACCTGCAGAAGGGGCGGATAGAGGAAGTCCGCGACGAGGGCCCCCATGCCGTGTACCGGGTACGTAACGAGGAGACCAACGAGATACAGGTCATCACCCAGGGCCAGATCGACTGAAGCATGCGCCTCCACTGACCGTCATGAGCCGTGAGTTCCGGCGCCCTTGAGCGCCGGCCGGACGATCGGCCCGCCCCCAGGCTCGAGCGGGCCGATACCAGGTCATTCGCCTCGCGGCCATACGGTCAGCGGGGTGCGGACGGTCAGGGCGGCGCCGGCCGGATCGCGGAAGAGGGCCGGCGCCGCCGGTGACTCAGCCCGGCCACGTGCCCGTCAGTCCGCGTACCACCACGGCGCCCGACCGGTCGACCGGGGCCTTGACCACAGCGAAGATCGCTCCCTGGATCGCTGCCTGGATCGCTGCCTTCACCGACGACGAGCGCGGCTACGGCGCACCAGGACGAACACGATGATCACAGCGCCGCCGATCAGGAGCGGAGTGCGGTTCACCCGGGCAACCGTCGCGGCCTGGCCGGCCTTCTCCAACAGCGGGTGGGGGGTCTTGTCCGCCGCGTACTGTCCGGCTCGGCTCGCGCTGCCCCACACCTGGGCAGCTGCCTGGGCAGTCTTGTCCAGGACGGGGTCGGGGGTCTTGTCCTTCACCATCTGGGCGGCCTGCCCCGCCTTCTCGCGGATCTGGTCGACGATCAGGGAGGCCTTCTCGGCAGTCTGCTGCTTCATGGCGGCGGTCTTCTCCTTGGTTCGGGCCTTGACGTCGGCCTTGGCGGCCAGCGCCTCCACGGTCTGTCCGAGTTCGTCGCGAGTGCGCTCGACCTTCTCGCGCAACTCCGCGGGGGTGAGCGTCTCGGAATGCGTGCCGGGTGCGGATCGAGAGTGGTCGTTCATCGGTGTGCCTTCTCCTTGACCTCGGCCAGGTCGGCCTTGACGCTGTTCAGGGTCTGTTCGGGAATCGGGGCGCCGGCCTGTGTGATCCAGCGCTTCCCGACCAGCGCGGTCGCCGTGGCCACCGCCGCGAGCACGCCGGAGATGGCGAGGGCTGCCACCCATACCGGCAGGACCAAGGCGAGGGCGGCAATGCACGTGGCCAGCAGGGCCTGGGCGGCAAAGAGGCCCAGGACGCCCGCCGCGGCGAAGAGACCGCCGCCCGTCCCGTAGCGCTTGCCCTTCTCCGTCATCTCCGCACGGGCCAGCTGCATCTCTTCACGGACCAGCTCCGCGATCTGCCGGGAAGCGCGCGAGACCAATGCTCCCGCCGAGTCCTCTGCCACTGGGCTCTGCTGCTGCGTCGGGCTCATGGCCGAGAGCCCTGGGCGGGCTGGTGCCGGGCTGCGTAGCGAGCCGTCATCGCGGATCCTCTCGTTGAGATGTGCATGCCGTGGTCGAGGCGCGCTTACCCCGCCATCGCCGCAACACCCACCCCATGAGCAGGAGCTCTGTGCGCGTCAGCGCAGCAGCGGGCAGAAGCCGGCCCGGATCAGGTCGGCGCCCGGGTGAGCAGCTCTCCGCCGTGGGTGGGCCTGTCGTTCGGGTGCACTCGGGGCCGGCGCGGGATCGCGGCGTGGCAGCGGGTAGGCGTGGTGTATGAACTCACGCACCCTCGACACCTCGCCCACGGCTGGGCAGACCGCGGCCCTCGACACCGCCTCGGCGTGCTGGCTGAAGACCCTGGACCGGCTCGAGCGGACGACGGTGGCCGATCCGGCCATCAGGGTGCTGCAGCGGGGGATCCGCTCGCTCCCCCTGGGTGGCATGCGCGATCTGTTGCGTGGCAGGCCATTGGGCCATCCCCTGCACCCCGTGCTCGTGCAGGTGCCCATCGGCTGCTGGCTGTCGGCTTCGGTACTGGACTTCGTGCCCGGGGCGCAGCGCGCGACGACCACCCTGACCGCCGTCGGGCTGGCGGGCGTCGCCCCGGCAGCGGTCGCCGGCTGGGCGGACTGGGCGGATCTGCCGCCGAAGCAGGCCCGGGTCGGTCTGGCCCACGCGGCCTCCAACGTGGCTGCGGTGGCCTGCTACACCGCGTCCCTGGCGGCGCGGCTCCGCGGCCGCTCCGCGAAGGGCCGGCTGTGGGCCCTGGGTGGGATGGCTGCCGTGGCCGTCAGCGGTGCGCTGGGTGGGCACGTGGCCTACCGGCAGGCCGTCGGAGCGCACGCCGCGACATGAGGGAGCGCGTCGCCGAGTTCGAAGTCCGCGGTCCCGGTCAGCTGGTGGAACCCGTAGAGGTGGCCACGGGCCCGCTCCGTGGTCTCCAGCGCCTTCGAAAGCGCGTCCAGAGCGCGCATTTCTTTCCCGGCCACCAGGACCGGAAACACATGGGAATCGAATACATGTCTTGGGTGCGGTCGGGCACACGGTGTTTCGGAGGTTGATAACTATGGTTCCCCTGCTTCTCGTTCTTCTGCTGGTCCTGATCCTCTTCGGCGCGGGTTTCGCGGTGAAGATTCTCTGGTGGGTGGCTATCGCGGTCCTGGTCCTTTGGCTGATCGGATTCGTCGCCCGCCCCAAGACCGGTAGTGGCCGCTGGTATCGCTGGTAGCCGTACGACAAAGCGCAGTTCCGACACTGCATGGCGGTGGCCGGTCACCCCTTCCCGGGTGACCGGCCACCGCCATGTCGTCGTCGGCGGGCCTTCACCAAAACGGAGTAATGAAGCCGTACATCGGGGGCACCCCGATTTCAGTCGGGACGGTCGCCGTGACGCGGCAGGGGACCTGCTCACCTCCCATGACCGACGGCCGCCCCCGGTCCCGCATGTGGATCCGGGTGCGTGAAGTCGAAGAGACAGGGCAGGCGAAGACCAGGCGGAACGCAGTACGACCGCCGAGCACGACGTACGGAACAAGGAGGATCGGCGGAGAATCCACTTTGCGCCGTCCCCCGTTGACCGGAGGAGTTGTTTTTCGCGTGACTGAGCATGTGTGGAGTTACCAGCCGACCTCGGGCCACCTGGCCGGCACCGATCTGACCGGATACAAGGTCGAGGCGACCGACGGCAGCATCGGCAAGGTCGACAAGCACTCCGACGAGGTCGGTGACGCCTACCTGGTGGTCGACACCGGCATCTGGATCTTCGGCAAGGAGGTCCTGCTCCCGGCGAGCACCGTGGTCCGGGTCGACCCCGAGGACAAGAAGGTCTTCGTCGACCGCACCAAGGAACAGATCAAGAACGCCCCCGAGTTCCACCGCGACAAGCACCTCGGCGACGCCGGATACCGGGAGGAGCTGGGCACGTACTACGGCACCGGCGCCCCCTTCGGCGGCCGCCCCGCCTGATCGCTTCCCCCTCACGACGACGCCGGTCCCGGCACCCTCTTGGGTGCCGGGACCGGCGTCGTCGTGAGGTCAGCCGCCCTCGAATTCGAAGGCCTCAGCCAATGCGGCTTCCTGCTCGACCACGTCGCCGGCGCTCCCGGCGATCACCGCGTACCGCCAGGAACGGCCGTCGGGCGGCTCGTCCGCGTAGAGAACCACGCCCTCGCCCCGCTCCGGGTCGAACGCCAGGCGGGAAGCACGCAGCCGGGCGAGCGCCTCGTCGAAGTCCATGGGACTCGGGGTCCAGCCCTTGGACACCGCCCACGCCGGGCGTGCGTTGGTCGATCCCCCAGTCAGCCGGACGACCATGCTGTGGGGTGTGGTGGTGGCCGTACGGCGGATGTTGCTCTCGCTCGCGTACGCGACGCCGTCGGTGTCCACCAGCGCGTCGAGCCCGAAGGGCCCGGCATAGCCGTGGTCGGCCAGATGGCGGCCCAGGGCCGTCCCCCACTCCTCCAGCTCGCGGGCCACATGCGCGCAGGACGGCGGCAGCGGGGAGACGTACCCCGTGAAGGAGCCCCGCACCGTACGCATCGCACCGCTGAAGACCACGCGTGGCCCGGCGCTGGTGACCTCCAGCTGGACACTGGCCGACGCGGCCACGTCGAGGCACTCCTCCACCACCCACAGGCCCTCGGGCCCGCCGACCGGATCGAGCCGCAGGACCGCCCCGCCCCTCAGGTCCTCGCGGGACACGAAGCGCAGCCCGTGCCCTCCCGCCGACCGGTCGGGCTTCACCACGACACGCCCGTGGTCGCGCAGGAGCTCGCGTACCAGGCCTTCGACCTCCGGGCGCCGGCACGTCCGCCCCGCCGGCAACCGCATGCCCAGCCGTCCGGCCGTCTCGCGGAAGCCGATCTTCGTGTTGAGCAGCATGGTCGTCGTCAGGGCGGCCTCGGCCGCCTCGACCGTGGGGTACGGATGGACCGCGCCTCCGTACGCACCTGATGGCGGCCCGGCGTGCCGTCGGCGCCGCCCTACGGGCACACGACGAGGAGGCAGAACGCGAAGCCAGGCGCCGCGTGCACACGGCAAAGGTCGCCGTCGGGGAACGCGGCATCCCGTGGTGGGACCAGACCAGTGCGGAACGCCGGGCTCGCTGGCTGGAGGGACTCGCGACGCTGGACGGGGAACCGGGTCAGGGGTGAGCCGAAGCGAGCGCGACACGTGCGGAGGGACTCGGTCGTTGACAGCACAGGACCGACGCAACGTCCGAGCCGACTCTCACCAGAATGGCTCTGGACGCCCTCGTCACGGCCCCTGGCTACGGCCGGGTTCAGGGGTTCGCAGCCCTCCGGCGAACGACCTCGTCCGTTCCCATCACCGCGTGTGGGAAGGCTGCGCGTGGAGCGAGCGGGTCGCTGCGGCGACTCGCAGCTCCTCCAAGAGGCGGCCCTGCTGGTCGGCGCGCTCCAGCAGGACGTCCAGTTCCTTGACGGAGAGACGGTCATCGGTTTCGGCCAAAGCGCGCAAGGACCGCCAGCCGGCTGCCTTGCCGTGAACCGCCAAGAGCATGGACTCGGCTTCCACGACGTCACTGAGCGGGGAGCGGGAGAGGACATGGCCGTTGGGCTTGAGGCGACCCGCCTTCTCCGCGAGCCAGCCCATGGCCGCCTTGGACTGGCTGGTGGATATCGCCAGAGCAGTCATGATCTGGGCCAATGAGTCCCGATCCTCCTCGACCCTGCGGGCCAGCCCGGACAGCACTTCGCCGTCCTCCTTGCCCGCGTGCGCCTTCGCCGCCCGCCGGAAAAGCTCCAGGCCGCCGGTGGCGGCGGCGTAGTGGTCGTTGAGGTAGATGCCCAGCAGATCGGCACGGTCGGAGCCGCCGTCCCCACTCCCGCTTGCGTCGCCGGCCCGGATGCCCTCGCAGTGCATCTCGCGCGCCACCGACGCTCCGAGCTCCTTCCAGCTGGCCTCGAACGTGGCCAGTCCTTCCCGCTCCAGCGTGTCGGTGACGTCCGCGAAGTCGACGCCGGCCCGCTCCAGTGCTTCGAAGTGGGCGGCCGCGGCCGCGAAGTCGTCCGCCACCGGCGGGGGCCCGGGAAGGGCGCCGTGGTCGGCGAACGCGGCCAGCGTGGCGCCCGGCATGGTGTTCACGGTGCCCGCGACGACGAGTTCACTGACGTACATCGTGTCGGGATAGGCCGGGTCCTTGACCCCCGTGGACGCCCACAGCGGCCGCTGCATGCGCGCTCCGGCCGCGGCGAGGACCTGCCAGCGCGGCGCCAGGAGCATCTGCTCGTACGCCTGGAACGCCAGGCGGGCGTTGGCGATCGCGGTCTTGCCCCGAAGCGCCCGGGCCCCGGGGGTGTCGAGGGCTTGGAGACGGCGGTCGACTTCGGTGTCGACGCGGGAGACGAAGAACGAAGCGACCGAGTGGATGTCCGCGATCTCGCGCCCCGCGGCGTGCGCCTGCTCCAGGCCGGTCTGGTAGGCGTCCATCACCTCGCGGTAGCGATCCAAGGAGAAGATCAGCGTGACATTGACGCTGATGCCCTGGGCGACGACGTCGGTGATCGCCTCCAGCCCCTTGCGAGTGGCCGGGATCTTCACGAACACATTCGGCCGCCCGACCGCCTCCCACAGTTTCCGAGCCTGGTCGGCCGTCGTGGCCGCGTCCTGAGCCAGCCGCGGGTCGACCTCGATGGACACGCGGCCGTCGACGCCGCCGGTGCGCTCGTAGACCGGCCCGAAGACCTCGCAGGCGTCACGCACGTCGTCGGTGGTGAGGGCAAAGACCGCGTCGTCGACGCTGGTGCCTGCGCTGCCGAGACGGCGCAGCTGCTGGTCGTAGCGGTCCCCCTTGGACAGTGCGGAGGCGAAGATCGTCGGGTTCGTCGTCACCCCCACCACGTGCTTGTCCGCGATCAGCACCTTCAGCTCACCATCGGCCAGAAGCTCACGGGACAGGTCATCGAGCCAGACCGACACGCCTGCGGCGGACAGGGCGGCAAGCCGGTCGGGGACATCGGAACCGGACATGTGAAACCTCCAGAGGGGTGCGGGGCCGCCGATGCTGACGCTGATGACGCAGTTCGCACGAGGGGCGAACGTGTCAGCGGCGGCCTTCGGCACCGTGCTTCTGCGCGTCTGCCCGCCACACTCGTCATCACGCACCGACTGCCACCGCAGCATCCGCCCTCCCCTGCGAAGGCTCCCCGTGGTTCCGCCGGCCGGGAGCTGGTCGATGTCGTCAGTCGTCAGGGGTCGGCTCGGCCGCGTCAGCCTTGCCCCGCGCCACCGTGATCTCCGTGTCCGTCCCCGCCGGCTTCGGGGCCGTGCTGGAGCGGGCTGTCGGGCCGCGAGCTGCGGTCGGGGTGACCGGCTGTGCGGCGGGCTTCCTTCATCTCCGCTACGTATGGGACGGCGCGGTCGAGCTCCAGGTCGGCGGTGCCGGTCAGCAGCGCCTCTACCGTCGCATCGCCCAGACCCGCCGGACACCGGTGAGCTCGATCAGCACCGTCCACCTTCCGCGGGAACGGCGCGAGCGGGTCCGAAGGCCGCATCCGTGGCGACGGCACCAGCCCCGGAGCAGTACCGCCGCCAGCACGAGCGTGGTCGGCCAGACGACGGCGAAGGCCACGCTCAGCAATCCCAGGAGACGGGTGCCGGGTGTCACGCGAGGGTGCAGGCGCTCCCGTTCAGGCTGAAGGCGGAGGGCTTGGCGAAGGTGCCGCTGTAGGTGCCCTGGAATCCGAAGGATGCCTGGCCACCGGCGGCGATCTCCGCGTTGTACCCCACGTTGCCGGCCGTGACCGCCCCTCGCGACGGGGAGACGTTCGCGTTCCAGGCATGGGTGACCTGCTGCCCGGAGGGCAGGGTGAACGCGAGTGTCCAGTTGCTCACCTTGGAGGAGCCGGTGTTGATGACGGTGACGTCGCTGGTGAAGCCGCCCTGCCAGACGTTCGTGGCGTACGCCACCTTGCAGGTCGAAGAACCACCCGGACCGCCCGGACCGCCCGGGTCACCGGGGCCGCCCGGGTCACCGGGAGAGCCCAGGTTGACCGTCGAGGAGAACGAAGTCACGGCGAGACCCGTGCCGTTCTGCCAGGGTTCGAATCCTGCCTGAACGCTCGTCAGGTACCAGCTGCTCTGCGCCAGCCCGCGGGAGACGGCTTGCTGGACGAAGTCCATGACGTCGAAGGTCCAGCTGGTGATCGCCGAAGGTGCGACGAACGACAGCACGTCGTTGGAGCCGTTGTTGCCGGACCACACCTCCCACTGGCGCCCGGCCACGGTGGTGGTGCCGGCCGGGGAGCCGATGGGCTGGACAGATCCGACCTTGTTGAACCAGAGCATGATCTCGGTCCGGCTCACGCCGTCCTTACGGGGGGTGGGGTCGAGCCAGATGTCGTACGAGGCGTTGTACGCCGCGTCGTTCACGTAGGTGTACGAGATGCTGGAGGGCGCGGTGGAGATGCCGCCGAGTTGGGCGGGGAGGTTGGTGCCGGGCGAACAGTTGGTGTAGTGGCAGCCGTTGTACACGGACGGGTAGGACTTCGGGGCGCCGTTGGTCGGCACCGACCCGTCGGCCCGGGTGACTTTGAATCCTGAGTCGGTGACGGCGATGCACTGACTCTCGCTGGTGCCCCACCGGTTGTTCTGGACGGTGTAGCGCCCCTGGATCGTCGCCGTTCCGAACGTCTCGCAGATCGTGGTGTCGGCCTGCACCACCGACGCAGCAGTGAACAGGGCGGCCATCGAAACGAGTGCGGTGAGCAGCGCGCCCAGCAGGCTTCGCGCACTGCGGGAATAGTGCGGTGAAGATCGCATGCGGATTCCTCTTCGGATGGGGGAGGGAGGCCGGGCAGGCCCTTGCGGGCTGCCCGGCCTCGTCGTACGCGGAGCTGTCTCCGGGCGGGGCGGGCTGTTACTCGAGCAGCTCCGCGTACGAGCCCATGGCCAGGGCGATGTCCGCCTGGGCCCAGAACCGGTGGTAGGTGAAGGCGGGCGCGGCGCCGCCCGCGAGGTAGGCCTCGATCTTCGGCCAGGCCGGGTCGTCCTGGTAGAAGGTGCGGATCGAGGCGAAGGTGGACGAGGAGTTCACCGTGTCGCCGTTCGGCATCTTGCCGGTCCACGTGCCGGGCACGTACACCGGGTTGCTGAAGCGGCTGTAGTCGGTGCGGGTCTCCTGGACGGCGACGCCCAGGGGGTCCTGGTGGTGGGCCCACATGCCGTCGAGCAGGGCCTTGGCGACGCGCTTGGCCTCGGCGTTGCCGGACTTCGCGGCGTAGTGGGTCAGGGTATTGGCGTAGGAGGCTGCCACGCCCACGTCGTCGGTGTAGTCGGCGACGGTGACGTGCAGGCCCGCGTTGGCGCCGGGAGCGGACGCGTTCCAAGTGTCGGGAGCACCGGACCACTTGAGGGTGGAGGGGATTCGGTAGGTGCCGTCGGGGTTGATCGTGGTCTTCGACAGGGCCCAGCCGACCCACTTGTCGAGCACGGTCTTGGCGGCGGCGTCACCTGTCTGCTGGTAGAGCTCGGCGACCCGCTGCATGGACCAGGCCTGGAAGCCGAACCATTGGTTGGACGCCGGGTCCTGGTAGACGGGCTTCTCGTCGTAGAAGAGGCCGTGGAAGGTGGGGGTCCCGGCCGGGGGCTGTGCGTAGCGCCCCTGCCAGCTGTTGGTCGCGCCGCCCGCGATGGCGCCTTCGTCGGACTGGAGCCAGCGGTAGAACTCCAGTTGCCGGTCGAGGCTGGTCGCCCAGTCCGCCGAGCCGGTCGCCGACTTGGGCTTCAGCGGGGCGTACTCGCTGAGCGCGTAGGCGGCGAGGGGGTTCTGGTAGCCGCCATGGGCGTGGCTGGAGCCGATCCGCCAGGACCAGGCGGCCGAGGTGTCGGTGGCTCCGCCCCAGGCGTAGTACCAGGACATCAGGTAGTGCGCGCTGTCCTTGCCGGTGCCGGCGGGGCAGACGGTCGGGCCGACACAGTTCCCGGCCTTCTTGAAGTACTTGTCGAACATGGAGTACCGCAGGTAGTCGCCCATCTTGGCCGCCTTGGAGACGGTCCCGGTGACCTGGGTCCCCTTGCCTTGTTCCTTGGCCCAGATGTCGGCCCAGTAGGCGGCCTGGATGGCGCGGGCGTCGGCGTCCGGGGCGTTGGTGAACTTCCACTGCTTGGCGTAGGAGGCGTCCCCGGTGAAGAGGTCGAGGTAGCCGTTCTTGCCGCCGTAGGCGAACTTGTCGCAGGTGGGGTGCGGAACGGTCTCCCAGACCGATTCCTCGGGTCCGCGCTGGAAGGTGTTGATGTACGAGGGTCCGGTCGCGGTCGGTCCGGCGGAGCACTTTCCGGGCTCGTTGCCGAAGCCGTAGACGTTGTCGACGTCCTGGAGCCAGTGCATGCCGTAGATGTCGTCCGTGCCGTACGTGCTCTTCAGCTCGCCGGCGATCGGGTCCACGCCGGAGGTGACCGTCCCGTCGAGCTTGGCCGGGTACTGCGAGGGGAGGTCGTGCTCGGGGGCGTAGGTGGCGGGCTTGGCGGCGTTGTAGGAGCCGGTCGTCGGCTGGTCGGCGTGGGTGGGGATCATGAACTTCTCCATGATGTCCCACGCGCCGTTGAACTTGGTCCAGTCCCCGGTGATCTTCCCGTACATCGCCTGCAGCCAGATCAGGTAGCTGTAGGCCTCCGAGGTCGTTTCGTGCCCGTGGTCCGGGGCCTCGACGATCAGCGTCTCGACGGAGTGGTACGGGATTCCCTCGGGCGAGAAGTAGCCGTTGGCCGGGTTGGTGATCTTCCCGTGGAGGTCGAGGAAGCGGGCGTCGTACGTGGAGTCGGCGCCCAGCTGGGCCACCGTCACCTCGGTTTCCGCATGGCCGGGGGCGGTCGCGGTGAAGACGGCGGAGCCGCTGCCGGTGGCGCCGGCGGTGACGGTCACTTTCTGGGCGGTGTTCCAGTTCGCCGGGGTGAAGGTCAGCCCGGCGGGGGTCGCGGTGAGGTCGGTGTTGCCCGAGGTACGGGCAACGCCCACCGTGACGTTCGCGGACGGCTGCTTGGAGAGCTTCAGGTCGAAGGCTGCCGTCTCCCCGCGGCGTACGGAGAGCTGCGCGGGGGTGGCTACGAGGGCTGCGCCCGCGGCGACGGTGATGCCGACGGGCGCCGACTCGGCCGAGGCGCCGAGGCTGTCGTAGGCCTTGGCGTAGAGGGAGTGGGAACCGGCTGCGAGGCTGGTGGCGGCGAAGGTGAAGGGCGCCGTGGTGTCCGTGCCCAGGAGCGTGGTGTCGCTGTAGAACTCCACCTTGCCCACGGTGGCGCCGTCGGCCGCGGCGGCGGTGGCGGCGAGTGGGACGGCGGTGCCCACCGTGTAGACCGCGCCCGCGGTGGGGCTGGTCAGGACGGCGACCGGAGGCTGGTGGGCTCCGGTGCACGGGGTGCCGTTGACGGCGAAGGTGGTGGGCGGGGCGTTGGTCCCGCTGTAGGCGAACTGGGCGCCGGTCGTGGCGGCCGCGCCCGCGGCGATGGTCTTGTTCCAGTCCGGGGCCGCGACTCTGACGGTCTTGCCGGTCTGGGTCCAGGTGCCGTTCCAGCCGTTGGTGAGCTGCTGGTTGCCCGTGTAGTCGTAGGTCAGCGTCCACCCGTCGAGCGCGGTGGCGGACCGGTTGGTGAGGGTGAGCTCGGCGGTGAAGCCCGAGCCCCAGTCGTTGGTCTTGTAGTCGACGCTGCACTGCACCGCGGCGGCCGCGGCGGTGGTGGCGCCGACGGCCGTGAGGGGGAGGGAGAGGGACAGGGCCGTGGCCGACGCGGTCAGCAGTCTGCTGCGTCGGACGCGTGGTCTGGGTGGGGGATGTGCCGACATGCGGATGGTTCTCCTCGCGGCTCGGGGAGACGGGGATGGGAAGAACGACTGCGCACAAGCTCTGAACCAATGGGAGCGCTCCCACTGTGCAGAGGAGGCGAGGTGCCGTCAAGACGCGTGAAGAGTCGAAAGAGTTGCGTGAGGAATTTACTCAACCCCTCTTTTGCTTGGCGGCAGTTGCCGCTACCGTCTGGCCCAAGCAAGTGGGAGCGCTTCCACGGTTGGTGTGCCGTCACAGCGCGACCTTGCTACGAGGGCTCGCCCATGTGACGGCCCCGCGTCTGTCAGTGCTGCTCGGCGGAGCAGCGCTGACCTTGCACGACGGCGTCACCTGCCGGGCAGTGACCAGAAGGTCGCCGGCACACAGAACCCGGCGAACGCACTTCATGTGACCGGCGTCCGCAATCCCCACCGGCCCGCGGCATTGCCTACAACGACCTGCGCCGGTGGCTCACCTGCTTACCCACCTGCCCGACGGGCCATCCGGCCACGGCCCTGACCCCTCTGCACCCTCAACATGCCCGCGTAGAAGGCGTGTCGAGTGTGCATGCGCTGTCTCTTTCACACCTCTGACGCCCCCGACGGCCGATACAGTGTAGTTCTCGAGTGTGGCCAGTGGTTAAAGTATGTACCGGACGCGGTGCACCAAGCTACGTGTCAGACCCCCGGGCCCGCTCGGCTAAGACCGATCGGCCCGCCCGGCCTGCTCCGCGCGCTTGCGGCGCCGGTGCGCGGCGACCCGGGCCCGCGTGGCGCACGTGGAGGAGCAGAAGCGGCGGGCACTGCCGGGCCCGGTGCCGAGGAAGTAGCCGCCGCAGCCCTCGGCGGCGCAGGCGCCCCAGGCGACCCGTCCGTACTCGCTGAGCAGTCCGGCCAGCACCAGCGCGCCCGAGGCCAGGAACCAGCCGTCCCAGCCGGCCTGCTCCCCCCGGTCCACGTGCAGGTGCCAGGGGTGGCCGTCGTGCCGGGTGAGGCGGGGGCGGGTGCCGTACTCCTCGAACAGCGCGTTGAGGGCCCGTACCGCGCGGTCCTCGTCACCCTCCCCGAGCACCTCTCCCATCCGCCGGGCGGCGGCGCGCAGCGCGGCCGCGTCCTCCTCGGTGAACGCCTGCCCGGTGAGGTCTCCGGGGTGCTCCCCGTGCCGTTCGAGCAGCGACGCGAGCTCGGCGCGGGGAAGTTCCGGCGCGACGCGGACCGCTTCGGCGAGATCGACCAGCCGCCGGGCCGCCTGGAATCCCGACCCGGAATCAGCCATGCCCGATCCTTTCGCCCTACACCCGAATGACGTAACGTCTTGCTTCTCCATCACGTTACACGGCGAAAGGAGCCCGGGATGCGGGGGCTCGGACGGTACCTGGCCGCCGCGCTGGCCGCGCGGTTCGCCTCCGAGGGGATGGGCATGGCGGTGGTGCTGCTCGCCCTGCAGCGCACCGGGAGCGCGGCGCACGGTGCGTTCGTGCTGACCGCCTGGCTGGCTCCGCACGTGCTGGCGGCTCCGCTCGCGGGCGCCGCCGCGGCCCGGTCGCGCCGGCCCCGGCTCTTCCACGTGGGCGCCCTGGCGGGGTTCACCACGGCCGTGGCGGGCCTGGCCGTGCTGCTCGGGCGGGCGCCGACGCCCGTGGTGCTCGCCGTGGCAGTGCTCGGCGGCACCTGCGGGCCGATGGTGACGGGCGGGCTGTCGAGCCTGGTGGCGGGGCTGGTGCCGGCCGGTCCCGCGCGCGACCGGGCGTACGGCTGGGACGCCTCGACCTACAACGGCGCCGCGGTCACCGCCCCGGCGGCCGTGAGCCTGGTCGCGGGCTTCGGCTCGGCCGGACCCGCGATGGCGCTCCTGGCGGCTTCCGGCGTCCTGGCGGCGGTGCTCGCGGCGACCCTTCCGTACGGGAACCCGGGCCCCGGCGCCGGTGCGCCCCGGGCGGGCCTGGGCGCGGGCCTGGCCGCCCTGTGGCGGGTGCGGGAGCTGCGGGCCGTCACCTCGGCCACGACCCTGGCCTTCGTGGGCCTCGGGGCGCTCACCACCACCTCGGTCCTGCTGGCCGCCTCGCTCGGCAGCCCGGGCGGCGGCGGGGTGCTGATGACGGCGTTCGCCCTGGGCGCCCTGACCGGCTCCCTGACGCTGGGCCGGATCACGGCCGTACCGCCCGGCCGGCTGGCCCGCTGGGCCATGGCGGCGACCGGGGTGGCACTGACGGCGGCCGCGTTCGCCCCGTCCCTGACCCTCACGGCCGCGGCGTTCGCGGCCGCCGGGGTGTGCGACGGGCCGCTGCTGACGGCCACCTTGCGGATCCGCTCGGACTACGCGCCCGCCGGGGCGCGGACCCAGGTGTTCACCCTCGGCGCGGGGCTCAAGCTGACGGCCGCGGCGGTCGGCGCCGCCCTCGTGGGGCTCGCCGCGAAGGCACCGCCCTGGACGCTGCTGCTGGCGATCGCGGCCCTGCAGCTGGCCGCCGCGCTGCTGCACGCGCTGGTGGCAGCGCGCGGCCCCGTACGGACCGGGAAGGCCGGGGCGGATACCGGGGTGACGACCACCGCCCCGACCGCTACAGCGCCGTCGGCAGGTTCCGCCACAGCTCCGGCCGGTCCGCGGACTCCTGGAGCGCCTTGAGCGTGGCCGGGTGCGCAGCCGCGTACAGCTCCGGGTAGTCGATCTCGCCGAGCTCCGGGCGGACCGGGAAGGCCAGCTGTTCGCGGTCGAGGGTGAACTGGGCGTCCACACCGGGCTTGTTGCCCCGCGGGTCCACCCGGGCCCAGTCGGCACTGCCGGGCAGGCGCAGCGCGACGAGCCCGTGGATGGCCAGGTTCGACCCGTCGTCGTCGCCGAGGAGCTGGTAGCAGAGGCCGGCCGGGATGCCCCGGGCGCGCAGCAGGGCGGTCAGCGCGTGGGCTTTGGCGTAGCAGATGCCGTTGCGCGTGCCGATGACGTCGGAGGCGCGCCACGCGACCCGGTCATCTCCGGAGTCGGCGGAGTGCGGGATGGTGTCGCGGACGAACTCGAAGGCCGTCTTGGCGTATGAATATGCATCGCCCGTGGCCGTCCACAGGGCGTCGGCGGTCTCTTGTACCAGCGGATGCCCGTGATCGACCGCTTCGTCGGCCGCCAAGTAGACGGCAAGGTCAGTATGCTCCTGGATCAATTCCATGATCCAGGAGCATACTCATGCAGAGCTCTGCATGCCTATAGATTTTTGCGCTCGAATGAGACGGCCTAGCGGGCCAGCTCTTCCTTGAGGGCCTGGAGGAAGCCGTCCACGTCCTCCTCCTGGGTGTCGAAGCTGCACATCCACCGGACGTCGCCCGCGATCTCGTCCCAGAAGTAGAAGCGGTAGCGCTCCTGCAGCCGCCGCGTGACCTCGTGCGGCAGCCGCGCGAACACCGCGTTCGCCTGCACCGGGTAGAGGATCTCCACCCCGTCGGTCGCGCGCACCCCGGCTTCCAGCCGACGCGCCATCGCGTTGGCGTGGCGGGCGTTGCGCAGCCACAGGTCCTTCGCGAGGAGCGCTTCGAGCTGCACCGACACGAAGCGCATCTTGGAGGCGAGCTGCATGGACATCTTGCGGATGTGCTTCATCTGCCGGACGGAGTCCGGGTTCAGCACGACGACGGCCTCGCCGGCCATCATCCCGTTCTTGGTGCCGCCGTAGGACAGCACGTCCACACCGACCGCGTTCGTGAAGGTGCGCAGCGGCACGTCGAGCGAGGCCGCGGCGTTGGATATCCGGGCGCCGTCGAGGTGCACCTTCATGCCCTTGCCGTGCGCGTGCTCGCAGATCGCCCGGATCTCGTCCGCGGTGTAGACCGTGCCGAGCTCGGTGTTCTGGGTGATCGAGACGACCTGCGGCATCGCGCGGTGCTCGTCCTCCCAGCCCCAGGCCTGCCGGTCGATGAGCTCGGGGGTGAGCTTGCCGTCCGGGGTGGGGACGGTGAGCAGCTTGAGCCCGGCCATCCGCTCGGGCGCACCGCCCTCGTCGACGTTGATGTGCGCCGACTCGGCGCAGATCACCGCGCCCCAGCGGTCGGTGAGGGCCTGCAGGGCCGTCACGTTGGCGCCGGTGCCGTTGAAGACCGGGTAGGTCTGCGCGTCCGGGCCGAAGTGGCCGCGGAAGATCTGCTGCAGGTGCTCCGTGTACTCGTCGTCGCCGTAGGAGACCTGGTGGCCCCCGTTGGCCAGCGCGACGGCCGCCAGGATCTCCGGGTGCACCCCGGCGTAGTTGTCGCTGGCGAAGCCGCGCACCGCCGGGTCGTGGTGCCGGCGGGCGTCGGTCTTCGCCTGGGACTTCCTGATCGCGGTCCTCACGGCAGCGGTCTTCACGGTTGGGGAGTGAGCCACAGACGCTGTCCGTTCACATCGGGTGCGGGCCGCTCCCATACGCCGGCGATGGCCTCGGCCAGCTCCTTGACGTCGGTGAAGCCCGCGAACTTCGCAGTGGGACGCTCGGCGCGCATCGCGTCGTGCACCAGTGCCTTGATGACCAGGATCGCAGCCGCGGCCCCCGGGCCGTCCTCGCCCCCCGCCTTGCGGAAGGAGTCGGCCATCGCCAGGGTCCACGCTTCGGCGGCCGCCTTGCCCGCGTTGTACGCGGCGTTGTTGGCGACCGGCTTGTGCGCACCGGACTGGCTCACCAGGACGTAGCGGCCGCGGTCGCTGCGCAGCAGTCCGTCGTGGAAGGCGAGCGAGGTGTGCTGGACGGTGCGGATGAGGAGCTTCTCCAGGAAGTCCCAGTCCGCGAGGTCGGTGTCGGTGAAGGTGGTGCTGCCGCGCCAGCCGCCGACGAGGTGGACGAGGCCGTCGAGGCGGCCGTACTCCTTCTCGGTCTGCTCGGCCCAGGCCTTGGTGGCGGCCAGGTCGAGCAGGTCCACGGTGTCGCCGGTGATGGTGGCGCCGCCGTGGGCGTAGCGCGCGGCGTCCACGGCCTCGGCGAGGCGCGCCGGATCCGCGTCGGACGCCACGACCACCGCACCCGCCTCGGCGAGGCGGAGCAGGGTGGCGCGGCCGGCGGGCCCGCCGGCCCCGGCCACCGCGACCACCGCTCCATGGAGCTTTCCGTTGCCGTTCCCGGAGCCGTTCATCGGTGCAGCCTCCTGAGGGCGAGTGCTCACGCGGCCACTCGCGGTGCGTCGTCGGACTTCGGGGCGGTGATGCCCTTCGTCGAGGCGATCACTCCCTTGAGCTTCTTGGCGAGCGCCTCATAGAACATGCTGAGCGGAAACTCGTCCGGAAGCACGTCGTCCACGAGCTTGCGCGGAGGCTGCGTCAGGTCCAGGGCGTCGGGGCCCTTGGCCCACTTGGATCCCGGGTGCGGGGCGAGGTAGGTGGCGACCAGCTCGTAGGCCTTGAACCAGTGGACGAGCTTCGGGCGGTCGATCCCGGCCCGGTAGAGGTCCTCGATCTCGGCGCACAGCTGGTTGGTGACCTGCGGGGCCCGCATCCAGTCGATCTTCAGCTTGTTGTCCGTCCAGCGCACCACGTCGTGCTTGTGGAGGTACGCGAAGAGGAGCTGGCCGCCGAGGCCGTCGTAGTTGCGGTTGCGGTCGCCGGACACCGGGAAGCGGAACATCCGGTCGAAGAGGACGGCGTACTGCACGTCACGGCCGTGCTCGTTGCCCTCGGACTCCAGCTTCACGGCCTCCTTGAAGGCGGTGAGGTCGCAGCGCAGCTCTTCGAGGCCGTACATCCAGAACGGCTGGCGCTGCTTGATCATGAAGGGGTCGAAGGGCAGGTCGCCGTGGCTGTGGGTGCGGTCGTGGACCATGTCCCACAGGACGAAGGCCTTCTCGCAGCGCTCCTGGTCCTCGACCATGCGGGCGATGTCCTCGGGCAGCTCGATGCCGAGGATGTCGACGGCGGCCTCGGTGACCTTGCGGTAGCGGGCGGCCTCGCGGTCGCAGAAGATCCCGCCCCAGGTGAAGCGCTCCGGGGCCTCGCGCACGGCGATGGTCTCGGGGAAGAGCACGGCGGAGTGCGTGTCGTAGCCCGGGGTGAAGTCCTCCAGGGTGATGCCGAGGAAGAGCGGGTTGTCGTACCGGGTGCGCTCCAGCTCGGCGAGCCACTCGGGCCACACCATCTTCAGCACGACGGCCTCGAGGTTGCGGTCCGGGTTGCCGTTCTGGGTGTACATCGGGAAGACCACGAGGTGCTGGAGCCCGTCGGCACGGTGGGCCGCCGGGTGGAAGGCCAGCAGGGAGTCGAGGAAGTCCGGCACTCCGAAGCCGCCGTCGGCCCACTTGCGCAGGTCGGCGACGAGGGCCTGGTGGTACGTCCGCCCGTGCGGCAGCAGCGGCGACAGCGCCTCGACGGCCGCGATCACGCGCTCGACCACGGTCGGGGCGGCGGTGCGGGCGTGCGCGCCCTGGGACTCGAAGTCGATGGAGCCGTCGGCCGACTGCCAGGACCGGATCTCCTCCACGGCGGCCTTGAGCTCGGGCCACGCCGGGTGGTCCACCACCCGTCCACCGGCGGTTATCACGGCACCGCCGATACCCGGCACAAGAGTTTCCGTCATGTCACTTCCTCCACAGGAGAACCTCACGTCAGGGCAGCGTAAGCATGCGAGGCTCTCCTGTTCAAGAGGAGATGCGGGAAATTATCCTGCGTCACCCCCAGGTCCACCGAAATTCTTCCCGTCCTCGCGCGTGGAGCCGACCACTTCGCCCCGTCGCGCCATGGCACGGCGGGGCGATGGCGGTACGCCGACCGGCGTACCGCCTACGCGCTGCGGCCCGGCTCGTCCGCGAAGTGCGGGATGACCTTCTCGCCCCACTGCCGCAAGGTCTCCATACAGGCCTCCTGCGGCACCGTCCCCATCTGGATCAGGCACATGACCTCGTCGGCCCCCGCCTCCCGCAGCCGCTCGACGTACGCGATCGCCTCGTCCGCGCTCCCGTAGGCGTGGTCCGCGTTGAAGGTGGCCGTGGACGTGGGCCGCACCGGGATGTCCAGCTCGTGCAGCCGGGCGACCACCTGCTCGGCGGCCCTGCGCATCTCCCCCTCCTCGTCGGCGCCCGCCACCACCGCCTCGTCCGGGACGCCCGCCCCGCCGTACCAGTGGCCGATGGACTGCGCGAAGAACCGCTGCCCCCGGACGCCGATCCGGTGCGCCTCCCGCGGATCGTCGAGCACGATCGTCGGGCAGAGCACCGCGAAGTGGTCGTTGACGACCGTGGAGACGAAGCGGCCGCCGTCCCGGCCCGCGATCGCGGCGTCGTAGACGGCGCGCATCCCCGCGACGGACTCCGGCCCGGCGAATCCCATCACCAGCGCCCCGATGCCGAGCTCGGCGGCCTGCACCAGGGTCTCGGCCCGGCTGCACGCGAGGAACAGCGGCGGGTGCGGGGTCTGGCTCGGACGCGGCAGGATCGGGTGCGGGTCGATGTCGATGAGTTCCCCGTGGTACTCCAGCTCCTCCTCCTGCCAGGCCTTCCCGATGATCCGCAGCGCCTCCTCCACCTCCGCCGTGGTGCGGTCCTTGTCGACCCCGCACAGCGAGGTCTCCTGCGCGGTCCCGCCGCGCCCCGCCCCGAGGTCGACGCGCCCGCCGGACAGCAGGTCGAGCATCGCGGCCCGCTCGGCGACCCGGACGGGGTGGTTGAAGCCGAAGGGCATGCAAACGACTCCGTGTCCGATGCGTATGGTGTTCGTCCGGGCCGCGACGAAGCTCAGAAAGATTTCCGGGGCGGACATGTGGGCGTACCACTTCAGGGAGTGGTGCTCGACGGCCCAGATCCGGTCGAATCCCATCTGTTCGGCGAGCACCGCCTGCTCCACACAGTCACGGATGACCTGGTGCTCGCGCTCCACGGTCGGGTCGGCCAGCTGTGCCTCGAAGATGACGGAGAACTTCACTTATGCCTCCAGGGTTGCGTCCCGTGCCCGGTCTCACTTCAATTCGAAATATGACTAGTAGTCAGACCTCGAAGAAGCAAGACCTTCCACCGACCGCGTGGGCCGTCCTCGGCCTCCTCTCCTTCCCCGGGGAGCGGACGGGCTACGAGCTGAAGAAGTGGGCCGACTCCTCCCTGCGCTTCTTCTACTGGTCCCCGGCCATCAGCCAGATCTACGCCGAACTGCGCCGCCTGGAGGAACTCGGCTACGCGGCCTCCGTGCGCTCGGGGCCCGAGGAGGTACGGGCCAAGCGGCGCTACGCCATCACCGGCGCCGGGCGCGAGGCGCTGGCCGGCTGGGCCTCCGACACCGCCGAGGCCGGCCCCCCGGTGCTCAAGCACGGGCTGCTGCTGCGGGTCTGGCTCGGGCACCTGGCCGAGCCCGAGCGGCTGCGCGCGATGGTCGGGGAGCACCTGGAGCGGACCACGGAGGAGCTGGCGGCCGTACGGGAGGCCATGGAGCACGCGGCCGCCGAGCCGGACTGGGCGTTCCCGACCCTCGCCCTGCGCTGGAGCGAACGCCAGCACCTGGCCGAACTGGAGCTGGCCCGGGCGCTCTTGGCGGACCTGGAGGGCCTGGCGGACCCCGCACCGGGCGGGCCGGCGCCGGGGTCCGGGCCGGAGCGTCAAGGCGATGGGGGCGCGCCCACGCCCGGGTGACACGACGGGCCCCCTCCGGGGCGCCCGAGCCCCGCCGCGCCCGGCGGGAAGCGGCCGGCCGGCACCCGGGCGTCCCGCAGCGACGGTCCCATCGGCCGCGCGGCGCACTAGCATTCGTCTTCGACCACGCGCGGCCGGCCGGGACACCGCGACCGCGCGGGGAGCCGCCGTCGACGGAAGCGAGAGAACCTTGACTTTCCTCACCATCGGTCACCGCGGGGTCATGGGTGTCGAACCCGAGAACACCTTGCGGTCGTTCGTCCGCGCGGAGCGTTCCGGCATGGACGTCGTCGCCCTGGACCTGCGGCTCAGCAAGGACGGCGCCCTCGTCGTCCTGCACGATGCCGAGGTCGACCGAACCACAGACGGCTCCGGAGCCGTCGCCGACCTGACCCTGGCCGAACTGCGCGGGCTGGACGCCGGGGACGGCCAGCAGGTGCCGCTCCTGGAGGAGGTCCTGGACGCGGTCCGGGCCCCGCTCCGCGTGCAGGTCCACGACCTCTCCGCCGTCGGGGCGTTCTCGGAGCTGCTGCTGCGCCGCGATCTGACCGGGCGGGTGGAGGTGGCCTCCTTCAGCGACGAGGTGCTCGCGGAGGCGGCCCGGCTGGTGCCGGGCGTCCGCACCGTGCTCTACGCGAACCAGGGCACGGCGGACGCCGAAGCGGCCGTCGCCCGGGCCGTCGCCGCGGGCGCGGAAACGATCGCCCTGAACATCCAGCACCTCACCCTGCACACCGTGGAGGCGGCGCACGCGGCCGGGCTGCTCGTGACGGGCTGGACGGTCAACTCGCTGGAGCGGCTGCGCCTCGCGCGGGCCCTCGAACTCGACGGCGTGCTCACCGACTTCCCGGAGATCCGCTCCACGGGCCGGTTCACCGCCTGAGGTCCGGGGCCGCGGGACACCCCGCGGCCCGCACCGGACCGAACCGAACGGAACCCGAACAGGCCCTGACCTAGAGCGACTTGACCAGCAGCTCGAAGGCCAGGTCGTCACGGAGCGGGACACCGAAGCGCTCGTCCCCATAAGGGAAGGGGCTCATCTCACCAGTGCGTTCGTACCCGCGGCGCACGTAGTAGGCGATGAGCTCCTCCCGTACGTTGATCACGGTCATCCGCATCTCCTTGGCCGCCCACTGCTCGCGGGCCAGCCGCTCCGCCTCGGCCATGACCTCCTTGCCGAGGCCGCCGCCCTGCATGCCGGGGCGGACCGCGAACATCCCGAAGTAGACGTGGTCCTCCCGGTGTTCGAGGTGGCAGCAGGACACGATCTCCCCGCCGCGCTCCACCACGAGGAGCATCCCGTGGGGATGGTCGACGATCCCGGCCACGCCCTCGGCGTCGGTGCGCTGCCCGTCCAGGTAGTCCGCCTCGGTGGTCCAGCCCGCGCGGCTCGCATCACCGCGGTACGCCGATTCGACGAGCTCCACGAGCGCCGGGATGTCCGCCTCCACGGCACTGCGGAAGGTCAAGGCCCGGGGGTCGGCGCTCTGCATCGGGGAATCCGTTCTGTGGTGTGACGGCTGGCACTGCGGCGGGCCGGCGCACGAGGTGCGGGGCGCCCGCACACAGAGCCTAGCCTCGGGCCGCGTGTGGCCCGCACAACAGGGGCATCTCTTCCGGTGAAGCCGACGAACCGGGAGGTTCCGCCGTGCACGGTCCCGCCATGTCCCTCTCCACCTCCGTCTCCGCCTGGCTCCTCGTCCTGCTCTGCGCGGTGAGCGGCGCGTACTGCCTGTGGCGGGCGGGCAGATCCGGCGGCGGGAGCGCGGCCGCCGGGGAGGCCGCGATGGGCTTCGGCATGGCCCTGATGGCGGTGCCCCTGGGAACCGGCGGCGGCTGGCAGGGGCCGGCGCTCGGCACGGTCTTCTGCGGCGCGGCGCTGCACGCGCTGTGGCTGCTGCGCACCGGGCCCCACCACGCGCACCACCTCGTGGGCTCGCTGACCATGGTCTACATGGCCCTGGCGCCGGGAGCCGGCCCGGGGCACGGCCACGGCCAGGGGGCCGGGCTGCCGCTGCTGACCGGGCTGCTGCTGCTCTACTTCGCCGGCTACGTGGTCCTGGGCGGGGCCCGGCTCGTCACGGTGGGCGGCGCGGGCGTCCCGGCCGGGGCGGCCGGGCCGGCCGGGTCTGCCGGGTCTGCCGGGGCCGCCGAGGTGGTCCGGGCCTGCCGACTGACCATGGGGATGGGGATGTTGGCGATGCTGCTCACGATGTGAGGCCGGGCGCGGGCGCCGGGCGGGGCGGACGTGTGCTCCGTCACCCTTCTCCCGGACCATACCCGCAGGTAGCCGCGCGCTCATAGGCTGGACCCATGATGGTCCCCGCCGTTCTCCTGCTGCTCGGCGCCCTGACCGCGGTGCTCGCGCCCCGGCTGCTGGCCCGGGCCGAATGGCCCGAGCACGAGCCCGTCGTCGCCCTGTGGGCGTGGCAGTGCGTGGTGGGCGCGGTGCTCCTGTGCTTCGCCCTGTCGATGCTGCTGAGCGCGGCCGGCGCCTGGCCTGCGGTACAGAAGCGGCTGTTCGCCCCCGCCCCCAGCGGGGTGGTCGACGCGTACGCGCTCGGCGCCGCGGGCGGCCCGTGGGCCACCGGGACCGCCCTGGCACTGGCGGGCGGCGGGCTGTGGACGGGCGCGATGCTGGCCCGCGAGATCCTGCGGGCCCGCTCCCGGCGCCGCGCGCAGGACGCCGAACTGCTGCTGCGGGCGCCGCTGCTGCCCGGGGAGGAGGCCGCCGGGGCGCGCCTCGTCGTACTGGAGGCGGAGCGGCCCGACAGCTGGTGGCTGCCCGGGCCGACCCCTCAGCTGGTGGTCACGACGGCGGCGCTGGGCCGGCTCAAGGGCAGCCAGCTGGACGCCGTGCTGGCGCACGAACAGGGGCACGCGGCCGCCCGGCACGACTGGCTCCTGCACTGCTCGCGGGCGCTGTCCGGGGGGTTCCCGCGGATCCCGGTGTTCGCCGCGTTCGAGGCGGAGATGCACCGGCTGGTGGAACTGGCGGCCGACGACGTGGCCTCGCGGCGGTACGGGCGGCTCACCATCGCCCTGGCCCTGATCGGCCTGAACGAGGACCGCGGGGTCTTCGGCCCCTGTCCGGCCCCGGAGGCGCACGTACCGCGGCGGGTCCGGCGGCTGCTGGCGGCCGCGCCCCGGCTCCCGGCGGTCCGGCGGATGCGGCTGACCGCGCTGGCCACCCTGGCCCCGGCGATCCCCCTGCTGGTGGCGTTCGGGCCGGGTCTGAGCACGCTGGCCTAGGCCGTCTCTTTTGGATCTTGTCGGCCGAGCCCGCGGCGTCTGGTGCCGTGCATGGCAAGGCGGAGGGGCGTTGCGTGTACTGGACGTACTCGGGCGTCCCGACAACGCGGCCAGGCGCGGTGCCGGGCGTCGCGGGCCCGGCAAGATCCGAAAGAGCCGGCCTAACGCGTGCGACGCGGTACGCGCGCCGGCCGCTCGCGGTTGCGCGGGGCCGCGTCGATGCCGAGCCGGGCCCGGCGCTCCAGCCGGTGTGCGACCACCTCGCCGAGGGGCGTGTCCGCGGACTTGCGCCACTGGCCGGTCCCCCGGCGGGCGAACCGCACCTCCGAGTCGTCCACCGTCCCGCCCGCGCGGCGGTCGCCGGGGACGGCGTGCCCCGGGTGCGAGGATCACCGTATGCGGAGCGATCGGTCACGGCTGCGGCGTACCCGGCTCGGCTGGGCGCTGCTCGCGGCCGTCGCCGTTCTGACGGCCCTGGTGGCGGCCGGTTGGCAACCGCTCGCGTCCTGGGACGAGCGGATCGCGCGGAGCCTGCACTCCCACGCCGTCTCCCACCGCGGGGTCACCCACCTGATGCGGGTGCTCAGCGACTGGATCTGGGATCCGTGGACGATGCGGGCCCTGGCCGCCGCCGCCTGCCTCTGGCTGTGGCGCGGGGGCGAGGGCCGGTGCGCGCTGCGGATCGCCCTGGTCGTGCTCGGCGCCTCGGTGGTTCAGCAGGGGCTGAAGGCGTGGGTGGGGCGGGAGCGTCCGGTGTGGCCGGATCCGGTCGACTCGGCGCATTTCTCCGCCTATCCGTCCGGCCACGCCATGACGGCGAGCGTGGTCTGCGGCCTGTTCCTGTGGCTGGTCCCCCGCGGGGCCCCGGGCCGCCGCTCGGCTCGCGCCGCCCGGGTGCTGGTGCCGGTCCTGGCCGCGGTCTCGGTCCTCGGGGTCGGTTTCACCCGGCTGTACCTCGGCGTCCACTGGTTCTCGGACGTCCTGGCGGGCTGGCTGCTGGGCGCGGCCCTCGTCCTGCTCGCGGCGGCGGATGGTGTCTGTCCGGGGCGATCCCCCGTGTCGCCCCGGACAGACGCTCCAGCGCGCTGAGTATACTGGCTCCGAGCCAGTCAACGCAGGAGCAAGCATGTCCCCGCGCAGCGCATCGGTCAATGAAGAATTGCGCAGGCGTTCCCGGGAGCGGCTGCTGCAGGCCACGGTCGAGCTCGTGGCCGAGCGTGGCTACGAGGCCACCAAGCTCGGCGACATCGCCGACCGGGCGGGCGCCGCCCGGGGCCTGGTCTCGTACTACTTCCCCGGCAAGCGGCAGCTGCTGCAGTCCGCCGTGCACCGCCTGATGCACCTGACCTTGGAAGCCGCGCTGGAGCGCGAGCCGCGGCCCGATGGGCCGGACGCCGGGCGGGAGCGCCTGGCGCGCGCCATCGACGCGATCCTCGGGCTGGCCCGTGACCAGCCCCGGCTGATGCGGACCCACATGGCGGGCATCCTGCAGGCGGAGGGCTTCGTCCGGTGCGTGGAGCAGCAGCGGCTCGCGGAGCTCCTGCGGGACACCGTCGTACGGTACGGCTCGGCGGACGCGGACACCGACTACCCGATGCTGCGGGCCCTGTTGATGGGGGCGGTGGTGGCGGTGCTGCTGCCGGGTGCGCCGATGCCGGCGGCGCGGCTGCGGGCGGAACTGTTCCAGCGGTACGGGCTGGACTGGGAGCTGGGTGTCCCGCCGGACGGCGGACCGCCCGGCGGAACGTTTCCCTCGCCGCGTCAGCGGTAGTCGGGCTGGGTCTGCACGTTGAGCCGGTCCATCCGCACCCACTTGGCGCTCTCGGTGCGCCAGTCGTCGAGCCTGAGCACGTCGAGGCCCTTGGCGATGTCGTTCGAGTAGATGTGCCCGTTGTAGTAGTACGCGGACCAGGATCCCCCGAGGCCGAGCTTGTCGGTGCTCAGCGGCCCCCGCTCGAAGTAGGCGATCTCCTTGGGACGGGTGGAGTCGGTGAAGTCCCAGACGGAGATGCCGCCCTGGTACCAGGCCTGGACCATGATGTCGCGGCCGCCGCCGACGGGGATCAGCGAGCCGTTGTGGGCCACGCAGTTCTCGGTGTCGGCCTGGTGGCGCGGGATCTTGAAGTAGCCCTTGAAGGCGAGCTTGCGGTGGTCGCCGCGGCCGGTGATGTCATAGATGCCGTCCGCGCCCCGGGTGGGGCCGGTGGCCTCGTTGCAGGTGGCGCCGACGCCGCCGCCCAGCTCGTCGGTGAACACCACCTTGTCGGCCCGCTCGTTGAAGGTGGCCGAGTGCCAGAACGCGAAGTTGACGTTGTCCTGGACCCGGTCGATGACGCGCGGCTGCTCGGGCCTGCTGATGTCGAAGAGGATGCCGTCGCCCATGCAGGCGCCGGCGGCGAGGTTCTTGGAGGGCAGCACGGTGATGTCGTGGCAGCCCGTGGTCTTGGAGACGCCCGGGTTGGTGGGCGCGCCCGGGTTGCCGCCGTCCGGGAAGAGGACGGGGAAGGCGACGACCGACGCGCCGGTCGGGTTCTTCTTGGGCACCTTCACGATCGAGATGCCGTCGTGCGGCGGCTTGCAGTCCGGGAACGCGTCGTTCGGGGAATACGAGGAGACGTAGAGGTAGACGTCCCGGTTTCCCGGCACCAGCGTGTGGGTGTGTGAACCGCACGCTGTCTCGACGGACTTGATGTACTTGGGGTTCTTCTTGTCCTTGATGTCGAAGATCTTGATGCCCTCCCACGAGGACTTCTCGGTGGCGGGCTGCGAGACGCTGCTGCAGGAGTCGTCGCTGCGCGAGGAGTCGGTGGAGAGGAAGAGCAGGTCCCCGTGGACCGAGATGTCGTTCTGCCCGCCGGGGCAGAGCACTTCGGTGACGGTCTTCGGCGCCTTCGGGTTGCCGATGTCGTAGATGGTGAAGCCGTTGTAGCTGCCCGCGTAGGCGTACTTGCCCTGGAACGCCAGGTCGGAGTTGATGCCGGCCGGGTCGGTGCTGGGTATGTTCGCCAGGTGCTTGATGTTCCTGCTGTGGACGATCTCGTCCTGGCCCGGGATCTCTCCGGGCGCGAGTTCCCGGCTCTCGCCGGCCGCGGTGCCGGTGGTGCCGGCGCCCTGCCGCGCGCCCGCACCCGGGAGTAAGTCGCCCGGGTCGGGCGTGGCGGCCGCGGGTCCGGCCGCCAGGAGCGTGGCGAGGAGGCCGGCCGCCGCCGCGGCCACCCCCAGGGATCCGCGCCGCGCTCTGCTGGTCTGCATCGAGGTCACTGTGCCCTCCCATGAGTCCGGTCGGTTCCGCCCGTGGTGGGAACGGAACGCGGACCCCGGCAGTATGGTCCTTTGCATGGACATGGCGAAAGTGTTACTCGGGCGAATCGTCGGAGCGGCCCTGGCCGTCGGACTCCTGCTCCCGCTCACCGGCTGCCGCGACTCCGCCGGGGCGGCGGCCGGGGCGGACGCGGCGGCGCAGGGCGAGGCGGGGGTGATCGCCCCCGGCAAGCCCGGCGAGAAGGCGCGCACGATCTCCCCGGAGCAGGCGGCCCGGGAGCTGCCCGACGACAGTCCCAACGCGGTGGACCGAGCCTACGTGCGGCGCATGACCGAGCACCACAGGCAGGCCCTGGCCATGAGTGCCCTCGCCCCGTCCCGGGCCTCGGCCGACGGGGTCAAACGGCTCGCCGAGCGGATCACGGCCGCGCAGCAGCCCGAGATCGGGGCGATGGAGAAGTGGGCGGCCCTGCATCCCTCGCCCGCCACCGGGGCGGACGGCCACGACCACGCGGCCATGCCCGGCATGGCCACCGAGCAGCAGCTGGCGGAGCTGACCGCGGCGACCGGGGCCGACTTCGACCGGCTCTTCCTCACCCTGATGACCGCCCACCACGAGGGCGCGCTGAAGATGGCCGGCGAGGCGCTGGCCTCGGGCAACAACGTCGCCGTCGAGGAGATGGCCACCGAGGTGGTGGCCGTTCAGAGCACCGAGATCCACCGGATGCGCTCGATGGGCTGACGGCCCGGGCACCCGGTGTCATGCTGGGGAACACCTGCGGGAGGAGCTCCGCCGTGCTTCGTATCGCCGTCGTCGGATCGGGCCCCAGCGGGGTCTACGCCGCTCAGGCACTCGTACAGCAGCGCGAGGTCCCGGGGGTGCGGGTCGATGTGCTCGACCGGCTGCCCGCCCCCTACGGGCTCGTGCGGTACGGGGTGGCCCCCGACCACGAGAAGATCAAATCGCTGCAGGGCAGCCTGCGGACGGTGCTGGAGGACGAGCGGATCCGCTTCCTCGGGAACGTCGAGGTCGGCGGGCCCGAACTGTCCACCGGCAGGCTCCTCGAGCTGTACCACGCGGTGGTCTACTGCGTGGGCGCCGCCCGGGACCGGCTGCTCGGCATCCCCGGCGAGGACCTGCCCGGCGTGCACTCCGCCACGGCCTTCGTGGCCTGGTACAGCGGGCATCCGGACGCGGCGGCCGAGGCCTTCGGACTGTCCGGGGTGGATTCGGCGGTCGTGGTCGGGGCGGGGAACGTCGCGGTCGACGTGACGCGGATCCTGGCCCGGGGCGTACCGGAGCTGTCGCCCACCGACATGCCGCAGCCGGCGCTGGCCACGCTCGGGGAGAGCGCGGTGCGCGAGGTCCACATGGTGGCCCGACGCGGGCCCTCGCAGGGGAAGTTCACCACGAAGGAGCTGCGCGAGCTCGGCACGCTGCCGGGCGTGGACGTGCGCGTGGACCCGGTGGAGATGGCCCTGGACCCGGCGTACGCGGACCCGGGCGCGGCCCTGCCCGCGGCGAACCGGCGCAACGTGGAGGCGCTGCGCGGCTGGGCGGCGGCCCCGGCGGACGGCGGCGGGCGCCGCATCGCGCTGCGGTTCTTCCTGCGCCCGGTGGAGGTGCTCGGCGGCGAGCAGGGCCGGGTCACCGGGATGCGCTTCGAGCGGACGGTTCCCGACGGCCGGGGCGGGGTCACCGGGACGGGCGTCTTCGAGGACGTCCCGGCGCAGCTGGTGCTGCGCTCGGTGGGCTACCAGGGCGTCCCGCTGCCCGGCCTGCCCTTCGCCGAGCGCACCGGTACGGTCCCGCACGCGGCGGGCCGGGTGCTACGGGCCGGCCGCGCCTCGCTCGGCGAGTACGTGGCGGGCTGGATCAAGCGCGGCCCGACCGGGGTGATCGGCACGAACCGGCCCTGCGCGAAGGAGACGGCGTCCTCCCTGCTCCAGGACGCGGGGGCGCTGGCCCGCCGCGTACGGGACGGGGACCCCCTGGACGCGATGCGGGCGGCGGGGCTGCGGCCGGTCGCGTGGCCGGGGTGGCTGGCCATCGAGACGGCGGAGGCCGACCTCGGGCGCTCCCTCGGCCGCCGCTCCGTCAAGATCCCGGACTGGCCGGGCCTGCTGTCGGCCGCGGACCGGGCGGACCCCACCCCGAAAGAGACGGCCTAGACCCGGTCGCGCGCCTCTTCGGCGGCGGCCGCGGTGAGGACGCTGTCGAGGAGTCCGGGGAACAGCTCCGCCAGCTCGGTGCGGCGCAGTCCGTTGAGTTTGGCGGTGCCGCGGTAGCACTGGCGCACGACACCGCTCTCGCGCAGGACCCGGAAGTGGTGCGTGGTCGTGGACTTGGTGACCGGGAGATCGAAGTACGAGCAGGCCAGCTCGGCGTCCGTGGCCGCGAGGTCGCGGACGATGGACAGCCTGACCGGGTCGGAGAGGGCGTGCAGGACGCCTTCGAGCCGGATCTCGGCGGCCTCGGGGTGGGCGAGGACACGGGCCGCGTCACGTACCGTCATGTCCGTACTCCACTCGCTCGGGTGATCCTGGGTCGAGGCCCATCGTACGAGAACCGTCGTAGGACCGGAGGCGATCCGGAGGGGATCCGGAGGCGATCCGGTGGGAATGCGGCGCGGGGGGCCGGTGCCCGCGCCGCACCGGTTCACCAGGAGCGGTGGTACTGGTCGGGCGTACGGGCCTCCGCGCCGAGCTCGGCGGCCGCACGGCGGGCCCAGAACGGGTCGCGCAGCAGCTCCCGGCCCAGCAGGACGGCGTCGGCCTCGCCGTTGGCCAGGATCTTCTCGGCCTGCTCCGGTTCGGTGATCAGGCCCACCGCGGCGACCGGGAGGGCGGTCTCGGCCTTGACCCGGGCCGCGAAGGGCACCTGGTAGCCGGGGCCGACGGGGATCGTCCCGCCCGGGGCGAGGCCCCCGGTGGAGACGTCGAGCAGGTCCACGCCGTGCTCCCGGAGCAGCGCGGCCAGCCGGACGGTCTCGTCCGCGGTCCAGCCGTCCTCCTCCAGCCAGTCGGTGGCGGAGATCCGGAAGAACAGCGGCAGTTCCTCGGGCCACACCGCGCGTACGGCGTCGACGACTTCGAGGGCGAGACGGGTGCGGTTCTCGAAGGAGCCGCCGTACGCGTCGGTGCGCTTGTTGCTGTGCGGGGAGAGGAACTGGCCGATCAGGTATCCGTGGGCGCCGTGGATCTCGACGACCTGGTAGCCGGCGGCGAGCGAGCGCCGGGCGGCGGCCGCGAACTGCTCCACGACCTCCCGGATCTCCCCGTCCGTCAGCGCGTGCGGGACCGGGTGGCCCTCGGCGAAGGGCACGGCGCTCGGGGCGCTGGGCTGCCAGCCGTGGGCGTCGGGGCCGACGGGGCGCCCGCCCTTCCAGGTGCGGTCGGTGGAGGCCTTGCGGCCGGCGTGGGCGAGCTGGATGCCCGGGACCGTACCGCTGGCCTTGAGGAAGGAGGTGATCCGGCGCAGGGCCTCGACCTGGGTGTCGTTCCAGATCCCGAGGTCGTACGGCGAGATCCGCCCCTCCGGGGAGACGGCCGTGGCCTCCTGGACGATCAGGCCCGTGCCGCCGGTGGCGCGGGCCGCGTAGTGCGCGAAGTGCCAGTCGTGGGCCACTCCGGCCTCCGGCCCGAAGGCCTCGGCGCTGTACTGGCACATCGGGGCCATCCACACGCGGTTCGGGATGGTGACCGAGCGGATGGTCCACGGCTGGAACAGGGCGGCGAAGGCAGCGGGGGCAACGGGGGCAGCACTCATGAGGGCTCTCCAGAGGTGACCGGACGCGCACCGGGGATCGGCGGCTAAGTACGAGATTCACCGTACTACGAAATCTCTCGTAGTACGAGACTTGCCGTAGTACGAGACCTGCCGTAGTACGAGAGTGGCCGTACGACTGGACCCGCCCCGCGCGCGGCGACCGGCCGCTGTCAGTGGCCGGGTGCAGACTGGCCCAAAGGCTGCCGTGCAGGACAACGACGTCCGGAGGTGTCGGCCATGACCGACGTGGTATTGCTCGCGGGAACCCGCAAGGGGCTCTTCATCGGCCGCCGGAGCTCCGGCGGCACCTGGGAGTTCGGCGAGCCGCATTTCAACGCCCAGGCGGTCTCCGCCGTCGCCATCGACCGGCGCGGTGCGGCGCCCCGCCTCCTGGTCGGCGGGGACAGCGCGCACTGGGGCCCCTCCGTCTTCAGTTCCGACGACCTGGGCGCGACCTGGCGGGAGCCCGCCGCAGCCGCCGTGAAGTTCCCCCAGGACACCGGCGCCTCCCTGGAGCGGGTCTGGCAGCTGCATCCGGCCGGCCCCGAGGCCCCGGGCGTGGTCTACGCGGGGACCGAGCCGGCCGCCCTGTTCCGCTCGGCCGACGGCGGCGATTCCTTCGAGCTGGTCCGGCCGCTGTGGGAGCACCCGACCCGGGACAAGTGGGTGCCGGGCGGCGGCGGCGAGGGCCTGCACACCGTGGTCACGGACCCGCGCGACGCGGATCTGGTCACCGTCGCAGTCTCCACGGCCGGCGTGTTCCGCACCACGGACGGCGGGGCGAGCTGGGCCCCGTCCAACGACGGGGTCTCGGCGGTCTTCCTGCCCGATCCGCATCCCGAGTTCGGGCAGTGCGTGCACAAGATCGCCCAGGACCCCGGGAACACGGACCGGCTGTACCTGCAGAACCACTGGGGCGTCTACCGCAGCGACGACGCCGGGGGCCGCTGGACCGACATCGGCGCCGGGCTGCCCTCGGACTTCGGCTTCGCGGTGGCCGCCCACCCGCACCGGCCGGACACCGCCTACGTCTTCCCGCTCAACGCCGACTCCGACCGGGTCCCGGCGGAGCACCGCTGCCGGGTCTTCCGGACCCGGGACGCGGGCGCCTCCTGGGAGCCCCTGACGAAGGGGCTCCCGGCCGGCGACCACTACGGAACGGTGCTGCGCGACGCGCTCTGCACGGACGACGCGGACCCGGCCGGGATCTACTTCGGCAACCGCAACGGCGAGCTGTATGCCAGCCAGGACGACGGGGACAGCTGGCAGCTGTTGGCCGAGCACCTCCCCGACGTCCTGTGCGTACGGGCCGCCGTGCTGGACTAGCCGGTCCGAGCCGGTCCGAGCCAGGTCCGGCCGTCAGCCGGTGAGGCGGCCGGCCTGGCTCACGGCCTGCGCCAGCCGGCGCACGTCGGGGTCCTCGGTGCGTCCGGCCACCCGGTCCGCGTGCCCGGCCAGGGTGCCCAGCGGCAGCGCACCCGGCAGCCGCTCCCAGCCGCCGTCCCGTTCGCGCAGCGCGGAGGCGAAGTAGGCGGCCACCGCGGTGACCTGGAGGCGCGGCGGCGCCTCGGTCCACAGGTCGCGCCACAGCGCCGCCGCTTCCACCCGGCCGGACTCCTCGTGCGCCACCCGGGTGCGCGGGTCCAGCCAGCGCACCGTCGCCGTCGCCAGGTGCCCGGCCGCGCCGGGGCGCAGCCGCACCGCGTACAGGGCGGTCACGGTGTGCCCGGAGCCGACCTCGCCGCCGTCCACGCTGTCGTCGCGGAAGTCCTCGTCGGCGACGCGGCGGTTGTCGTAGCCGATCAGCCGGAACCGCTCGACGGCCTGCGGGTCGAAGGCGACCTGCGCCTTGGCGTCGCGCGCCCGCAGCTGCACCTGTGCCGGGAGATCGTCGCAGAAGACCTTGCGCGCGCCCTCGACGTCGGAGACGTCGGCGGTGTGGCCGTCGCCTCGGTCGGCGAGCCGCTCCATGAAGGCGTCGTTGTACTCGCTTCCCACGCCCACGCCGAACAGGGTGATCCCGTGCTCCGTGCGGGCCGAGGAGATCCGCTTCAAGATGGCGTCGGCGGAGGTGGCGCCGGTGTTGGCCAGGGCGTCGGAGAGCAGGACGACCCGGTTGGTGGCGCCGGGCCGCACCGCCTTGACCGCGACGTCGTACCCGCGGGTGACGCCGGCCTCCACGTTGGTGGAATCGGCGGTGGTCAGCGCGTCGACGACCTCGTGGATCCGCTCGCGGTTGCCTTCGACGCGGGTCATCGGCAGCCGGGTCCGGGCCTTGCCGCTGAAGGTGACGACGGCGACCGAGTCGTCTCCGCGCAGCCGCTCGGTCATCAGGTTCATGGAGCTGCGGACGAGGTCGAGCCGGCCGGGCTCGGCCATGGAGCCGGAGACGTCCACGACGAAGGTGAGGGCCGCGGGCGGCCGCCCGGCCTCGCCGCCCCCGGTGTCCGCCCCCTGGTTCGCGGAGCGGGTGGCGAGTCCGACGCGGACCAGCGCCCAGTCGGGGTCGGAGGTACGGGCTCCGTCGACCGTGACCGAGAAGCCGTCCCCGGCGGGCTCCCGGTAGTGCTGCCGGAAGCTGTTGACGAACTCCTCGGGCCGCACGGTGGCGGGGTCGGGCAGTTCGCCGTCGGCGAGGGTGCGCCGGGCGTACCCGTAGCTGGCCGTGTCCACGTCGAGCGCGAAGGTGGAGAGGTAGTCGGCGGGCGGTGCGGTGGAGAGCCTCCCGTCGCTCTCGCCCTCCGTGTAGCCCCCTCCGGCGGAAGGGGCGGCGGGCCCCGGCCGGGCCTCGCCGCCCTGCCCCCCCCGGGCGGCGATCAGCCTGCCGTACCTTCTCCTGCCGCCCCCATGGTGCTTCATTCCGTCTCCCCTCAACGTCATCGGTGCTGCATGTGGCCTTCTGGTATGGACGGCCAGGTGAAGACCTTCCTCACCGACAACGGCATCCTCGACATCGAGCAGCGCGGCACCGACCCGGCGAAGGCCTGGGACAACGTCAAGAAGCTGGTCGACGACAAGATCGACCAGTAGCGGGGCCGCGCGCGTCCCGCCGCCGCCCACGAGCGGCGGCGGGCCGTGCCCGTCCGCACCACCGCACGCATCGACCTGGAAGGACGCCCCCGTGGCCACCTCCGTACGGGCGACGGGTGGCGGCTCCCCGCCGCCCGCAGCACAGAACCCGGACCCCGACGCCAGCCCCGTCCCGGTCTCCGGCTCCGGCTCCGGCTCCGGCAAGCGGCGGTCCGCCGGCCGCAGCGGCCGGCGCAGCACGCTCTACCGCCTGGACCTGAAGGCGGCCCCCTACGCCTTCATCGCCCCCTTCTTCCTCACCTTCGCGGCCTTCGGGCTCTTCCCCCTGGTCTACACGGGCTGGCTGTCGCTTCACCGCGTCGAACTCGGCGGCAGCGCGCAGTGGAAGGGCCTGGAGAACTACACCTCCCTGGCGACCAGCGAGTTCTTCTGGAACGCCCTCGCCAACACCCTCACCATCGGCGTGATCTCCACCGTTCCCCAGCTGCTGATTGCCCTCGGCCTCGCGCACCTGCTCAACTACACCTTGCGCGGCCGGGCGTTCTTCCGGGTCGCGGTCCTCGCCCCGTACGCCACCTCGATCGCGGCGGCGACGCTCGTCTTCGCCCAGCTGTTCAACACCGACTACGGCCTGATCAACACGGTGCTGGGCTGGGCGGGCTTCGACCCGGTCTCCTGGGAGTCCTCCAAGTGGCCCGCACAGATCGCGATCTCGGTGATCGTCACCTGGCGCTGGACGGGCTACAACGCGCTCATCTACCTGGCGGCCATGCAGGCCGTGCCCCAGGACCTCTACGAGGCCGCCGCGCTGGACGGGGCCTCGCGCTGGCGCCAGTTCCTCAGCGTCACCATCCCGTCCATCCGGCCGACGATCCTCTTCACGATCGTCGTCTCCACCATCGGTGCCACCCAGCTCTTCGGCGAGCCCATGCTCTTCGGCGGCAGTGTCGGCATCAGCGGCGGCAGCGGGAACCAGTTCCAGACGCTGAGCCTGCTGATGTACGAGAAGGGCTGGGTGACGGGCGCGCTGGGCCAAGCGTCCGCCATCGCCTGGGTCATGCTCCTGCTCCTCCTGCTGATCGGCGGCCTCCAGATGCTGATCACCCGTTCGCACCGCAAGCGCAAGAAGCCGGGGAGCTGAGCTCATGGCCCGCACACTCGACACGACGACGGCCGGGCGGTTCCGCCAGTCGCCGGGCCGTCAGCACCACGCGGGACCGCTGACCTACGTCCTGCTGGGCCTGGCCGCCTTGATTTCCCTTTTCCCGCTGTATTGGAACCTCGTCGCCGCTTCCCACTCGGGCGAGCGCGTGGTCGAGGCCCCCGCCCCGCTCCTGCCCGGCCCCCGGCTCCTCGACAACCTCTCCTTCGCCTGGAACCAGGTCGACATGGGCGAGGCACTGGTCAACACGACGGTCGTGGCCGGGCTCGTGGCCCTGTCCACCGTCCTGTTCTCCACCCTGGCCGGGTTCGCCTTCGCCAAGCTGCCCTTCAAGGGCCGCGGCGCCCTGCTCGCCCTCGTGGTCGCCACCATGACGATTCCGCCGCAGCTCAGCGTGATCCCGCTATACCAGATCATCACCGACCTCGGCTGGGTCGACCAGCTCCAGTCGGTGGTCCTGCCCTCGCTCGTCGCGGCCTTCGGCGTGTTCTTCATGCGCCAATACCTCATCGAAGCCCTCCCGGTGGAGCTCGTGGAGGCAGCCCGGATGGACGGCGCGCACAGCCTGCGCATCATCTGGCACGTGGTGTTCCCCGTCGCCCGGCCCGCGATGGCGGTCCTCGGGATGCTCGTCTTCGTCCAGGCCTGGAACGACTTCTTCTGGCCCTTCATCGCCCTGACCCCGGACGGGAATCCGACCCTCCAGGTCGCCCTGGCCGGCCTCGGCGCGGGAAACCACACCGTCGACCAGGCCGTCGTGCTCACCGGCGCGCTCATCTCCACGCTGCCGCTGCTCCTGGTCTTCGCCGTCCTCGGCAAGCACATCGTGGGCGGCATCACCGCCGGCGCCGTCAAGAACTGACCGCCCGGTCCAGTCCTGACCGGCCGCTCACGAACCGGCCGGCTCCTTTCCCCTGTCCGCACCGCACCATCCAAGCTTGCGTTGGGAGCGCTCTCCTATGACCGCGTCCGAGACCCGGCCACTCACCACCGTCCGCACCTTCCCGTCCGACTTCCTGTGGGGCACGGCCACCGCCGCCTACCAGATCGAGGGCGCCGCCCGCCAGGACGGCCGGACCCCGTCCATCTGGGACACCTTCTCGCACACCCCCGGCAAGGTCTTCGAAGGCCATACCGGCGACGTGGCCGTCGACCACTACCACCGCTTCTCCGAAGACGTCCGCCTGATGTCCGAACTCGGCCTGGGCGCCTATCGCTTCTCCGTCTCCTGGTCCCGCGTTCAGCCGACCGGACGCGGCCCGGCGGTCCAGAAGGGCCTGGACTTCTACCGCCGGCTCGTCGACGAACTGCTCGCCGCCGGCATCGAACCCGCCCTGACCCTCTACCACTGGGACCTCCCCCAGCACCTGGAGGACTCCGGAGGCTGGCCGGAGCGCGCCACCGCCGAGCGCTTCGCTGAATACGCGGGCTTCGTGGCCGACGCCCTCGGAGACCGGGTGAAACGCTGGATCACCCTCAACGAACCCTGGTGCAGCGCGTTCCTCGGCTACGCCTCCGGCGTCCACGCCCCCGGCCGGACCGACCCGGTCGCCGCCCTGCGCGCCGCCCACCACCTCAACCTCGGCCACGGTCTCGCCGTCCAGGCCCTGCGCGCCGCACTGCCCGGGGACGCCCAGCTCGCGGTCTCCCTCAACCTCCACGAGGTCCGCCCCCTGACGCCCTCGGCCGAAGACCAGGACGCGGCCCGGCGCATCGACGCCGCCGGCAACCGAATCTGGCTCGGCCCCATGCTCGAAGGCGCCTATCCCCAAGACCTCCTCGCGGACACCGCCCACCTCACCGACTGGTCCTTCGTCCAGGACGGCGACACCGCCACGATCCACCAGCCCCTGGACCTGCTCGCCGTCAACTACTACACGCCGACGGTCGTCTCGCACGTGGCGAAGGGTGCGGAGCGGCCGCAGGACGACGGGCACGGCAACAGCGAGCACTCGCCCTGGCCCGGCGCGGACGAGGTCGCCTTCCACCGTGCTCCGGGTGAACGCACCGCGATGGGCTGGCCGGTGGACGCGAGCGCGCTGTACGACCTGTTGACCCGGACCGCCGCTCGCTATCCCGGTCTGCCGCTGGTCATCAGCGAGAACGGAGCGGCGTACGAAGACGAGGTCGGACCGGACGGGACGGTCCACGACCCGGAACGGGCAGCGTACGTCCACGCACACCTCGAGGCCGTGCACCGGGCGATCACCGACGGGGTGGGCGTGCGCGGCTACTTCCTCTGGTCGCTGCTCGACAACTTCGAGTGGTCGTACGGCTACGCCAAACGGTTCGGCGCAGTCCACGTCGACTACGACACCCTGAAGCGCACGCCCAAGTCGAGCGCCCACTGGTACGCAGCGGTGGCACGGACGGGCGAGCTACACGCTCCTGACAACGCCTAGCCCCTACCCGCGGAACCTTCAGCGCCCTCCTCCGGCAAACGGGGGCGGGACCATCGCTTCCGTGTACGCCGGTGGCGGCCCGTGCTTCGGGTCGACACCGGCGTACACCGCGTTGCCCGGACCGCAGTTGGATCGTCGTGGGTCGAACCATCGAGTTGCGCGATGTCAGCAAGAGAGTGGATCGATCTGGGGCGCCACCGGCTCACCCTCTCCCAACCCCTCAGCACCGACCACCAGTTGCTCCGGATCCAGCAGGGGCGTCCGATCATCGTCGGGCTGCGGTCGGAGGCCGTCAGGATCGCCCCGCCGAGCCAGGCGCGGCCCGGCGAGGCGGCGATGACGGGCATCGTCGAGCACGTCGAGTACCAGGGGCACGAGGCACTGGTCCACGTGGACACCGGCTCCAGCCCCGCCGTGGTGACGGAGCTGGAAGCACCCCGGCAGCCGACCGCTCCCCGGCGCGGCCACAAGCAGCAGCAGAGCTGCCTCAGACGGCTCAGGAACCGTGCCATGGAACGGCTGTCCGGTCCGGTAGCGGTCCTGGAGGACCTAGCAGAAGCCGCCCCGGATGCAGAGGCGACCGTCGGTCCGGCACGGCGGGGCGCGGTGCGCAGCGATCTCGTCGTGCGCACAGGACCGCATGTCCGGGTGCGGGTCGGGGCACGGATTCCGCTGCTGGTCGACCTGGCTCAGCTCTACGTCTTCGATCACGCCGGACGGCGAATCTGTCCGGCACCTGACGAGCTTCCCTCCCTGGAGAGGTAGTCCGGTCCCTGCGCCGCGACCGCGACGGTCGCCGCGTGCACCAGCTCGACCACGCCCGGCCCCACGAAGGTCACCCCGAGCACGATCTCGGGGTCCAGGTCCACCACCACGCGTGCCTGGCAGGCCCAGTCCTGGATCGGCACGGATGCCAACGCGCCGCTCGCGCCCCAGGAGGTCGTCACGGTCCTTGGCCGGGACACGCTCGCTGAGGTAGCGGAGAGGACCGGGACCTACAGTGGAACGCTCGTCGGTTATGTGGCCGAGCAGCTGCCGGTGGTGATCAACCAGATCACCCCTGACGGGCAGGCCGGCAGCGACCCTGAGCTGCTCGACCTGGCGTTCACCGACTTCGAGAGCAAGGCCCCGTTCACGGTGCGCACCGCCCGGATCGGGCCGGCTGCGGTTCGACCAGTACCGGGGATCAGGCCGCGACGAGCTCCTGCTCGCGGTCCGGCGTCTTGACCTTGGGCTTCTTGTTCGGCAGCGAGAGCCGGAAGACCTTGTGCCACGCGGAGAACACCTGCTTGGGCAGCGGCCCGGTGACGTACTCGAGCTCGTACTTTTCGAACAGCGCGCGCACCTTCACCGCGACCTCGGCGTACCGGTTGCTCGGCAGGTCCGGGAACAGGTGGTGCTCGATCTGGTGCGACAGGTTGCCGGTCATGAAGTGCATGGCCCTGCTGCCGCTGATGTTCGCCGAGCCAAGCATCTGGCGCAGGTACCACTGGCCGCGCGTCTCGCCCTTGATCGACCGGCGCTCGAAGACCTGCACGCCCTCGGGGAAGTGCCCGCACATGATCACCGAGTGGGTCCAGAGGTTGCGGACCAGGTTCGCGGTGAACGTGGCGGCGAGCGTGGTGAGGAACGACGGGCCCGACAGCAGCGGGTGGATCACGTAGTCCTTGAGCACCTGCTTGCGGATCTTGCGGCCCACGGCCTTGGCCCGCGCGCGGAACTCCGGGTTCTTGCGGCGGCGCTTGTGCAGGTTCTTGGCGAGCTCCAGGTCGTACGCTGCGATGCCGTACTCGAAGAAGCAGGCGTTGATGAAGTTCCACAGCGGCTGGCCGAGGTGGAACGGGTGCCACCTCTGGTCCTCGTCGACGCGCATGATGCCGTAGCCGAGGTCGTTGTCCTTGCCGATCACGTTGGTGTAGGTGTGGTGCAGCTCGTTGTGCGAGTGCTTCCACTGCTCGGACGGCGAGACGTGATCCCACTCCCAGGTGGTGGAGTGGATCTTCGGGTCCCGCATCCAGTCCCACTGGCCGTGCAGGATGTTGTGGCCGATCTCCATGTTGTCCATGATCTTCGCCACGGACAGACCGGCGGTGCCGAGCAGCCACGCGGGCGGGAAGATCGAGAACAGCAGCACGCCCCTGCTGACCAGCTCGAGCTTGCGCTGCGCCGAGATGACCTTACGGATGTAGGCGGCGTCCTTCTCGCCGCGGCTGGCGATCACCTCGTCGCGGATCGCGTCCAGCTCGCGGCCAAGCTCCTCGATCTGCTCCGCGGTCAGGTGGGCGGTGGGGTCGATGGCGGTCAAGGTGCTCCTACCGTTCGATGTCGCAGGGGCCCGCCGCGGCGGACACGCAGGTCTGGATGAGGACGCCCGGCTCGGCCTCGGTGATCTCGCCGGTGCGCAGGTCGCGGACGGCGCCCGACTTGAGCGGCGTGACGCAGCCGAAGCAGATGCCCATGCGGCACCCGGAGGGCATGAGCACGCCGGCCTCCTCGCCGACGTCCAGCAACGGCGTTGCGCCGTCCGCGTCGACGGTCTTGCCGGTGGCGCTGAACGTGACCTCGCCGCCGTCGCCGGCGACGACGATGCTGGGGCGGAAGCGTTCGGTGTGCAGGCGCTCTTGTACGCCGTGCTCGGTCCAGTGCTGTTCGGCGGCGTCGAGCAGGCCCGCGGGCCCGCAAGCCCAGGTCTCGCGCTCGGCCCAGTCGGGCACGAGTTCGTCGAGACGGGCGATGTCGAGCATGCCGTCTGTGTCGGTGTGCACCTCGGTGAGCCGCAGCTTGTTGTCCGCGACCAGGTGGTGCAGTTCGTTGCGGAAGATCACGTCTTGCGGCTGTGGCGCGGAGTGGACCATGACGACGTCGTCGAGCTCGATGTCGCGCAGCATGCCCATCACGGGCGTGATGCCGCTGCCGGCCGTCAGGTAGAGCACCTTGGCGGGCTTGGCCTGCGGCAGCACGAAGTCACCGGTCGGCTGGTCGAGCTGGATCAGCGTGCCCGGTTTCGCCCTGCGGACCAGGTGGTTGCTGACCTTGCCGTCCGGGATCGCCTTCACGGTGATCGTGACGCGGCCGTCCTGGCGGTTTGTCGGCGAGGTGATGGAGTAGGCACGCCACAGGCGCACCCCGTCGACGTCGACCCCGATCCGCACGTACTGACCGGCTGTGTGGCCGCGCCAGCCCCGGCCCGGCCTGATCACGATGGTCGCGGCGTCCCCAGTCTCGGGGTGCACGGCCTCGATGCGCCCACGCAGGTCAGCGCCCGCACGCAGCGGGCTGACCAGGTCGAGGTAGTCCGACGGCAGCAGCGGCGTCGTGACCATGTCCAGCAGTTTCCACGCCCTGCTGCGGAGGGCTGTACTCGTCATGACTCCAGCTTGCTGCGCCTCAAGGGGTAAAGTCCTGACCGCAGGACGTAAATCTGGTCGACTGAACTGTTCGCAGGGAACAAAACGTGAGCCATGCAATCCGGAGGGCCAGCGAACTGACCCTGGATGAGACGACGGTCACCGCACTTCGGGCCGCGCTGAAGACCACGGCCGACGAGGTCGTCCAGGCGATCATCGACGAGGTCCATCCCTACGCCAACGCCCTTTCGGGCCGCATGGGCGCCACCATCCGCCGATCCGTCCGCACCGCCCTGGGGCACTACCTGGACCTCGCGAGCGGGAACGCCACAGGCGGCGACGCCGGTGACGCAGCCTACGAGCTGGGCCGCGGCGAGGTGCGCGACGGCCGTTCGATGGACGCCCTACTCAGCGCCTACCGCGTCGGCGCCCGCGTGGCCTGGCGATGCCTGGCAGCGGGTGCCGTACCCGCAGGTCTGCCCGCCGCCGAGGTCGCCAAGTTCGCCGAGCTGACCTTCGCCTACATCGACGAGCTCTCCGCCGCGAGCGCCGCGGGCCACGCCGACGAACTGGCCGCCCGGGGCAGGGCCCACGAGCGCCACCTGGAACACCTGGCCCGCGATCTCCTCGCCGACGCGAGCACGGACGTGCTGCTCGCCTCTGCTCAACGGGCCGGGTGGCAGCCTCCGGTTTCCCTGACCGCGGTCCTGCTGCCCGCCGCCCAGGCCCGGCCCGCCTACCGCGCCCTCGACCCGAGCACCCTCGTCCTCGATGATCTGCCGGACGTCACCGGTGTGCTGCTCGTCCCCGATGCCGACCGATCACATCTCCTGCGGCAGCTAACCGGCCGCACCGCCGTGGTCGGCCCGGCCCGGCCATGGACTCGTGCGTCGGCCTCGTACGCACGAGCCCTACGCGCGCGCTCCCTCTCCTCTGATGTTCGCGACACCGAGGACCACCTGCCCGAGCTGGTGCTGAGCGCTGACGCGGACGCGTTCGCAGACCTGCGTGCCCGAGCCCTCGCACCGTTGCGGACCTTGCCCGTCGCGACCGCACGGCGGCTGGAGGAGACGTTGCGGGCGTGGCTGCTGCACCAGGGCAGGCGGGACGAGGTGGCGGCGGCGTTGTTCGTCCATCCCCAGACAGTCCGGTACCGGATGTCGCAGCTGCGGGAGCTGTTCCCGGATCTCGCATCGCCACAGCGGGTCCTTGAACTGACGCTGGCGGTCGGTCTTCGGGTCAGCTGACGCGCACTTCGACCGTCCACACCCGCGTCCGCGAGCAGTCCAGGAAACGTGCCTCGTTCCCGGTGCCGTCAGCTGGCTCATGCAGCCATGGCGAAGCGGGCTCACCTACCCGTGAGGACGCGGAGTGAGGAAGCTCCTGACCTCACGTTCCGTCATTCCATCCCCATCATCCCTCGCGCGGTGTGATGTCGATGCTCGCCCAGAGCCGGCTTCCCCGTTCCCATGGGCGGTGCCGGCGCCCTGACCCATGCAGTCGTGAGCCGCCTGCGGCGCCGCGGAGGCGTCCTGCGCCACGGGGAACATGTCGCGTCCGTCGTCGTACGGGGCGGCACCGCGGTCGGGGTCAGGACAGCAGGCGGAGAAACCGTCGACGCGCGCCGGGCCGTACCCGCCGACACGTCGGCGCCGGCGCTGTACCGCGACCTCGTCGGCGAAGAGCATCTCCCCTCCCGCCTCGCACGGGACCTGCAACGCTTCCAGTGGGACTTCGCGACCTTCAAGGTCGACTGGGCCCTGACCGGGCCCGCCCCCGCCCCAGCCCCCGGCCGCGGCGGGGGCTGGGGCGGGAACCGTCCACGTGGCCGACGGCGTGAACGGTCTCACCCGCTTCGCTTCCCAGCTCGCCATGGGACACGTGCCCGACGAGCCGTTTGCCCTCCTCGGCCAGATGGCCTCCCTGCCTCCACCGTAAGGAACCGATCGCATGCCAGAACTGTGCGCGCAAGAGCCACGACGACACCCCTCCACCCGGCTCTGCGAAGACCGCGAGTACCCATGTCACGGCGGGCGCGCCTAATGCCGGAAGCTCTCCGCCGGAACACACCTCGGACGGACGCTACGTCGTCCTCGACGGCAGGCGCTGGCGGGCCACCGACCCGGACGTTCCCGCCGATATCGCCGCGCGGTTGCGTACGCACCTGATGGCGGCCCGGCGTGCCGTCGGGGCCGCCCTGCGGGCGCACGACGAACAGGGAGAACGCGAGGCCGGGCGCCGCGTGCACACGGCGAAGGTCGCCCTCGGGGAACCCGGCACTCCGTGGTGGGACGAGACCAGTGTGCGCCGGCTTGCCTCGCCGACTCGGACGCCTTCGGAGTGCATCTCGCGCTCCACCTATGCTCCGAGCTCCTTCCAGCTGCCCTCGAACTTGGCCGGTCCTTCGCGGTCCAGGGTGTCGGTGACGTCGGCGAAGTCGACGCCGGCCCGTTCCAGTGCTTCGAAGTGGGCGGCCGCGGCCGCGAAGTCGTCCGCCACCGGCGGGGGCCCGGGAAGGGCGCCGTGGTCGGCGAACGCGGCCAGCGTGGCGCCCGGCATGGTGTTCACGGTGCCCGCGACGACGAGTTCACTGACATACATCGTGTCGGGGTAGGCGGGGTCCTTGACTCCGGAGGACGCCCACAACGGGCGCTGCATGCGCTGGAGGAGCCTGCTCCCCCAGCCCCAGGTACCCGGCCACCGGGCTCAGCGCACGCCGGTGACATGCCGCCGTTCGAAGCCGTCGCGCGATGCCGGGCGGGCGCTCGGCCGGGCGCCGCGCTATCTCGCGTGGCCGATGACGTTGCCGTTGCCGTTGCCGTTGGAGCAGTTGTCCGCGTGGTCGCCGACCCGGTCGCCGAGAACGGGCACCACGGCGACTTCCTGCGGGCATACGGCGGCGCGGCCGTGAAGTTCCATTTGTTCACGGCGCTGACCGCGCTGCCGAGGTCGGAGACGGGGTCGGCATGTGCGGGCGCGGTGAGACCGGCACCGGCGAGGGCCAGCGCAGTGGCAGTGATGATCTGCCAGCTGCACGAAAGCCGCGCCGAGGACACGAGGGGATCGTGCGTACTCCGTCTGGGCCGTCATCACTCTGATGACACCGCGTCCCACTTACCGGGCAAGAGACCTGACCAGCATGATCACGACATCCGGCCGGCCGGGTTGCCGCCGGGATCGTCGGCCAGCGCCACTGCAACCTTCACGCGCTTACCCACGGACTCGCGCCGTACCTCGAAGCTGCGGCACACCGCCATCGCGATCTCCAGGCCGTGCTGCCCAACCCGTCCCGGATCAGCCGGGCTCGCCACGGGGAGCCGATCGCCGGTATCCCACACGCTGATCTCCACCGCGCCGTTGACGACTTCCAGTTCCAGCAGACACGGCCCGGGGGCGTATTTGTAGGAATTGGTTACCAGCTCGCTGACGACCAGTTCCACCATGCTCATCGCACGCTCGGACACCGGAAGTCCATGAACAGCCTGCACGGCGGTCATGAAATCTCGGGCAGAACGCCGGGCCCCTGCGATCGGTTCACAGCCGTCCAGGGCCAGGGCAGACACAATCGGAAGGCTGACCAGCGACGCACACTCGTCCAGGGGCACCAAGGAGCCCATCACCGCCACCCTCCTTCACACACGCCACACCTCTGCTTGCACGCTGATACCCCCGAACGCTGCTGGTACACAGGGGTAAAAGATGACGATCTGACCTCGCCTTCTCTGCGAGCGAAGCTACCGGGCACAGCCATCTGAGATACACCCTCGCATGCACTCCAGCAGGGCCTAACGGACCGGGTTCAAGCCCGCCGAGGGCTGGCACGAGCTGTACTCGGCGGCCGGGCACCCGCGGGCCGGAGGGACACGACGTGCCGAGCACCGCCGGTGCAGGAGCCCGACGCGGCGGCGCCCCCCGCTTACGCCGCCGAGGATCGCACCACTCATCCGGCTCTGGCGCCCCCCGTCGGACACCGGCAAGAGCAGAGACCAGGCCACGCAGTGCGCCTTCGGGCCGTGACCTGTGTCCGGCGGCGACAGCCTGCGAATCCGCCGATGTCACCGCCCCGCCCGGCCGCCGCCCGGATACAGCTGGAGACCCCTTTTCACCGACGGTCAGGGCCGGTGAGGTGGTTTTCGGCGGTCCGGCTCTCGGGAGCGGCGCAGCACGCAACCGGTCGGAGGCAGCACCCCTGTGGTCGCGCGAAAACGGAAAGGGGGCAGGCCCTGGTCCGGGCCTGCCCCCTTGAACACCGCGGTGTGTGGTCAGTCCTTGAAGACGTCCTTGATCTTTTCCTTGGCCTGGCGGGCGTCGCCCTTGGCCTGCTCGGCGCGGCCTTCCGCGGTCAGGCGCTCGTTGCCCACGAGGCGGCCGGCGGTCTCCTTGGCCTTGCCCTTGGCCTGCTCGACCTTGGCCTGAGTCTTCTCGTCACCGGACATGGTCATCACTCCAAGCGGTAGAAAGCGTTACGTCATGGCGTATGCCCCGCCTCCGCCACTCAAACATCACCCACCGTGTTTAGCCGCCCGGGATTCGGTAACACCAAGTAGCTACAGGCAGTCAGAACCCGACGGAAGGCAGGAACATGACCCTCATCACCGTGACCCTCATCGCCGCGGCCCTCGCGGTCATCGCCCTCCTCGCCCTGGCCCCCAGCGTCCCCGCACGACGCAACCCCTTACCCGGCCGGCGGCGCCGGGGCCCGGCAGCCCATCGCCGTACCCGCACCCCGCGGCTGAACCACGTACCCCACCAGTAGCAGCTCCGGTACGGCCGCTCCGGCGAGCGCCCTCGACCCCGGTGCCGGTCAACAGCCGCCCCCAACGAGGGACCAGGGCGCAGCGCTGTCAGCGCCGGCCTGGTCCCCGCGGTCCGGGGAAACCCACTGAGCGCCCACGGGACGCGCAGCGACAACCAGCGACCTGGGAGACCCGATGAGCACGATGAGCATCACCGTCGCACCCACCTGCGCCACGGCATCGGTCGCCGGCGCACGCGAGACCACCCGCCACTTCCTGCACGACCTCCTGCCGGTGATCGCGGCCGAAGCAGCCGACACCGTGGTCCTGGTCGTCTCAGAGCTCGTCACGAACGCACTGCGGCACGGCGGCGGCACCTGCACCTTGGACCTGACCGCGCACCCTGGCGCCGTCGAGGTCGCCGTCCACGACGACGGTCCGCGGGCCCCGCGCATGCGCAGCCCTGACCTGAACGGTGGCGCCGGAGGATTCGGCTGGCCCATGGTCAACCACCTCGCCCGGGCTACGGCCGTCACCCGCCACCCGACCGGCGGCAAGACCGTCAGCGCCCTCCTCGACCGGTAGCACCACGGCGCCGCCGTACGCGAACTTCTCCCGCCAGGGCTCGGTCACATCGGACGGCTCTGGAGGGCACCAGGCGGCGTATATGCCTACGGGACACGCCAGACATTGGCGAAGGCCGCGTTCTCGATGGAACGCCGCTGTCTTACGGCTTCCAGCTCCGTCACCGCGTCGTTGACGATCGCCAGCACGGTGGTCACCGCTTCGTCCTCGACGACCGGCTCGTTCGCGCGCTCGCCTCCGTCCTCGGAGCGGGCGGCCTCAATGCCCACGACCGCGGCGAGGGCGATGAGGGTGGGCTCACCCGCCTCCCACCGGCTGCGGGCCCGGCGCCGAGCGGGTGTCTCGGCGACTTCCAGGCGGTCGTTTCCGAAGGGCAGCAGGGCGCGCCGTCCCCGAGTCAGCTGGCCGGCCTCTTCGAGGGTGGCCTGGTAGGTCGTGGACAGATCCCGGCCGCGGCGCCACAACCAGTCTTCGACCCCTTCGTAGGGCGTCTGCCGGATGAGCGCCGACGAGGCCTCGGCCACGAGCTCGTCATGCGGCTCATACGGCCCGCCTGGCACGATGGAGTCGCCGTCCAGAGAAGCGGCCTGTACGGCGAGGAGATCGATCAGTTCGGCGCCCGCGAGCGCGAGCGACAAGTCGCCCTGCCCGACACCAGCCCCGGGCCGTTCGTCCATGGCGATGATGAACAAGTCCTTCGCCGTGCTCATGAGCGCTCCCTCGAAAGCTTCGGAAATCGGATCCCCCGATACCGCTCCTACCCTCGCACCAACGCCCGCGAGGACTCCCTCGTTCCCCTGCCACCACGGGAGAACCATGGGTCGGGCGACATTCGCCCGGCCCATGGCCAACCGCCTTCCCCGTGCAACCGACGTCACGCCGACCGACCGGAGACAAGAACCATCAGCGTCATCGGGCCTTGCCCCAAGGCCCCACCTGTTCCTCGGCGAGGGGTTCGTTGGGGCCGGAGCCGAGCCAGGAGCGGCTCTGCGGCAGGGCGGCCGCCAGGGCGCGGGCCTCCGCCACGATCTGCTCGGCCGCCGATTCCTCTGCCGGGGTGAGGTCCTCGATCCGCGCCGCCGCCCGGAACACCTCGATGGTCTCGGCCGGGATGGCGTCCACCAGGGCAGAGATCTCCTCGGCGAGGGAGGCCGCCTCTTCCGCTTCGCTCACCCGGGCCAGCTCGGCCAGCGCCGAAAGCATGCCGGCGGGAGCCGCCGCGGCCACCTCTTCCGCGGTCAGCGGCTCATTGGGGCCCCTGCCGGTCCAGGACTCGAACTTGCCTGCCGTCCCCGGCGCCCCCGCCAGGGCCGTCAGCAGCTGTCCCAGTACAGGGGGTCACTGTGTTCGCGCTCATCGAACTCCCTCAAAGTGAATGATCTTGGACCGGCGACGCTACCGACTGAGATCGACGCACGACAGGGCGTGAACAGGTCAGGCTGGAAGGACCCTCGCTCCGGACACAGCCACGCACCGCGCACGAACGAAGACTTCGAGCCCATCGCACGGAATGGGCCGCGGCGCTCTCGCCTCCAGTTGCGCATCGCCTCCGTAGCCGCGACCTCTTCGTCGAGGGCACCCCGGCACCACGGCCTACCTCTGCGGGCCGCTCCCCTTCCTGCGGGCGGTGGGCGAGCACCGATCACCCAGGGCGCGGCCCCCGCGGTCATCAACTTCCAGGGCTTCGGCCCCGATCTGTGACTCGCCCCCGCCTGACGGCCCGAGAGCGCTCCTACTGCCCCGCACCCGCCACGGGCACGGGGCGGCGAAGTGGGCAGCGGTGGGGTACGGAGGAACAGCGCTCCCGGCCAAGCGGGTTGCCCAGAGAACCGCACCCCTGGAGCGAGCCCGTTCGCCCCGCCGCTGCCCCCGCTCGGTTCCCGGGAACGGCCGAGGACGCGGCGGAGCACGGATGGCCATCAAGGCGGCATCACCCGGCCAAGGCCGTTTCGCCTCAGCCGTGGGAGATGGCCGTCGCCCGTGGCTGCGCGTGGAACGCCGTCCGTACGAAGCGGGCTGCGACGAATCCGATCAGGGCTGTGGCTGCCGCCAGTCCGATGCCGGTCGCGTCGAGGGGTTCGGTCTCCAGGATCGACCGGAGTGCGGGGAGGTAGAGCGCGGCTGCCGCGAGGAGTGCGGAGGCGAGGACCGCGAGGGGGAGGAAGAGGTTCTCCTTGGTCAGCAGGCGGGCTCGCAGGCCCAGTACCACTCCGAGCTGGCCGGCGAGCAGGGCGAGGAAGAGCACGCTCTGCCACGGCAGTTCCCAGGCGCGTGCGGTGAGGGCGGCTGCCAGGCAGGAGGCGGTGACGGCGGTGGCGAGCAGGAGGAGTCGCTGCCAGGCGCCGGCGCCGAGGATGTGCTGTCCGGGCGGGCGGGGAGGTCTGTTCATGGCGCCCGGTGAGACGGGTTCGGCGCCCATGGCGACACCGGTGAGGCCGTGGGTGAGGAGGTTGATCCAGAGGATCTGTCCGGCCCGCAGGGGCAGGGGGAGGCCGATGAGGGGGCCGGTGAGCATGACGAGGATCTCGGCCGTTCCGCCGGCCAGGCCGTACACGAGGAAGCGCCGGATGTTGTCGTAGACGCGACGGCCTTCCTCGACCGCCGCGACGACGGTTGACAGTTCGTCGTTGGTGAGCACGAGGTCGGCGGCCTGCCGCGCGACCTCCGTGCCGCGCGCGCCCATCGCGACGCCGATGTCGGCCTGGCGCAGGGCGGGTCCGTCGTTGACGCCGTCGCCGGTCATCGCGGTGACGGCGCCGTGGGAGCGCCAGGCTTCCACGATGTCCAGCTTCTGCTGCGGAGTCGTGCGCGCGAATACGCGGACGGTGGTGAGGTCCGCGACCCGGCCGGCGGCGAGGTCCGCACCGGTGACCACATTCTCGTGCGAGCTGCCGGCGGACAGCAGGCCGACCTGGGTTGCCACGGCGCGCGCGGTGGCGGGGTGGTCGCCGGTGATGAGGATGGGGGTGATGCCGGCGGCCCGGCAGGCGGCGATCGTGGCTGCGGCCTCCGTTTTGGGCGGGTCGCTGATGGCGACCAGGCCGAGCAGGTGGAGGCCGGACTCGGCGTCGGCGGGGTGGTGGGGGACGTCGTCCCGCGTACCGGAAGCGACGGCGAGGACGCGGAAGCCATGTGCGGCCAGCAGCGCGGCCTGCTGTTCCGCCGTGTGGAGCAGGTCCGTGGGGTCGGCGAGGACTGCGGGGTCGAGGATCGCTTCGGGCGCGCCCTTCAGGCAGACGAGCACCCGGTCCTCGGGCGTGGTGTGCAGGGTGGTCATGCGTTTGCGCAGGCTGTCGAAGGGAGCTTCGTCCGCGCGCGGGTGGCTTTCGTGGAGGTCGGCCTGACCGGCACAGCCCGCCTTGGCCGCGGCCGTCAGGAGGGCCGCCTCGGTGGGATCGCCCATGGGGGTCCAGCGGTCGTCGGGCGGGACGGGTCCCGTCGGCGGGTGGATCGAGGCGTCGTTGCAGAGCGCCGCCGTGGTCAGCAGTTCGCGTAGCGGATCCATTTCCGCGGGCGTCGGGCGCAGGCCGGCGATCAGGACGTCGCCTTCCGGCTCGTAGCCGACGCCGGAGAGGTCGGCCGTGGCATGGGGCATCCAGACCTGCTGGACCACCATGCGCCCTTCGGTGAGGGTGCCGGTCTTGTCCGTGGCGAGGACCGATACGGAACCGAGCGTCTCCACGGCGGGGAGGCGGCGTACGAGCGCGTGCCGCGTGGCCATGCGGCGGGCGCCGAGGGCGAGGGCGAGGGTGACGACGGCGGGCAGGGATTCCGGTACCGCGGCGACCGCCAGGCTGATGGCGGTCACTGCCATGATCCCGACGGGCAGGCCTTGCAGGAGGCCGAGTGCGAAGACGACCAGGCAGAGTCCGAGGGTGGCGGCGGCAAGGATCCGTCCGAGGGAGGCGAGGCGGTGTTGCAGCGGGGTCGGCTCCCGTCCGCCTTCGAGGAGGGCGGCGATACGGCCGAGTGCGCTGGCCGCGCCGGTCGCCGCAACGGTGGCCACGCCTCTCCCCCGTACGACGACGGTTCCGGCGCTCAGGGTCGTACCCGGATCCTTGTCCACCGCGACGGACTCGCCGGTGAGCATGGACTCGTCGACGAGGAGGGCCGATGCCTCGGTGAGTTCGGCGTCGGCGGCGACGATGTCGCCTTCGCCGAGGAGGAGCACGTCACCGGGTACGACGTCGGTGGCCGGGACCTCGCGCGGCGCGCCCTCCCTCAGTACGCGTGCTCCCGGGGCCGACATGGCCGAGAGGGCGGCCACCGCGTTGTCGGCGCGGATCTCCTGGGTCACGCCGACGGTGGTGTTGAAGAGGATCACCAGGCCGATGACGATGGAGTCGGCGTGGTCGCCGATGGCGATCGTGAGCAGGATCGCGCCGATCAGGACCATGATCAGGGGGTCTTTGAGCTGCGCCAGGACCCGCGCGTACAGGGGTGTGGCCGACTGGGCGGCGATTTCGTTGCGGCCGTGCTCGGCCAGGCGGCGCTCGGCCTCCCGTTCGCTGAGTCCGGTGGGCTTCCGTGGGGTGGCGGGTGCCTGGCGTGCCGCGGGCGCGGACATCAGGTCCCTTGCGAGACGGGGACCGTGATGACCGGGCAGTGTGCCCGGTGCAGCAGTCCGTGGACGACGGAGCCGAGGCGCATGCCGGTGTAACCCCCGTTCCCGCGGCGGCCCAGGACCAGGGCCAGAGCGTGTTCGGCTGCCTTCGCCAGCTCCTCGACCGGGTGGCCTGCGAGCACTTCGTGGGTGAGCGCGACGTCCGGGTACTTCTCCGACCAGCCGGCGACGGTCTCGGACAGCATGCGGCGCTGCGCCTGGAGACCGGCGTTCTTGTTCTGGAACGAGAGCAGGGGCTGGTGCCACACCGAGATCGCCCGCAGGGCGCATCCGCGTACGCTCGCTTCCTCGAAGGCCACGGCCAGCGCCGCCTTCGACGACTCGCTGCCGTCGACCGCGGCCACCATGTACGGCGACAGTTGGCTGACGTGCTCCGCATCGCCGACGACCACGACCGGGCAGTGCGCCTGCGCGACCACGGGCACCACCAGGGAACCGGCGCTGAGGAACTCCTCGGTGCGGCTGAGGTGTCGCGAGCCGAGCACCACCATGGGGGCCTTCAGGGAAAGCCGGCCGAGAACGGGAGCCGGGAACCCGTCGAGCAGGTGGGTGGACAGTTCGAGTTTCGGGTGACGCGACCGCGTCCACGCGGCGGCTGCTTCGAGGGTTTCCGATCCGGTCCGGCGCAGGTCGATGCGGTGCGTGCTCCCGTCGGCGTGCTGGGTGTCGTGTTGCGGTGGCACCGCCAGTGCGAGACCCAGTCCGAGCGCCCGGCGGTGCGCCTCGTCGGCGGCCCAGGCCAGGGCCATGTGCCAGTCCCTGACCGGGTCGATGCCGACGACGATCTCACGGCCTGTCATGTTCGTCATCACGACTCGCTCCCCTGGTCGTTGCCGTGCCGCGGGATGAGCAGCACGGGACACCGCGCGTGGTGCAGAAGGCTGTGGTTCGCGTGCCCCAGCGTGCGGCCGATGTAGCCCGGCGAGCGCCTCCCGCCGACGACCAGCAGGTCCGCGTGCTGCGAGGCCTCGGCCAGTACACCGGCCACCGAGAAGCTCTTCTCCAGGTCGGCGTGCACGGTCAGATCCGGGAACTCCTCGCGGATCAGGCCGGCCATGGCCGTCAGACGCTGTGCGTGCCGGACGCTGATCTCCTCGACGTCGTCGAGGATGCTCACGACGTTGCCCACGGACTGCAGCGGGTTCCAGACGTGCAGCAGCCACAGCGACGCCTTGCGCAGCTCTGCTTCGCACGCGGCGTACCTGACGCAGTCGAGGTCGTGTTCGTCGCGGACGCCGGCCAGAACGCTGCCCGTCTCGACTCTCGGGTCCGTACCCCGCACCACGGCGAAGGGGGTGGTGGCACTGGCGGCTGCCTTGAGTCCGACGGAGCCGAGCATCAGCGAGGTGAACCCGCCGAGACCGCGGTTGCCGACGACGACGGTGCCGTGGAGGCCGGCGGCCCGGCGGAGGGTGGGTACGGCGGCGCTGCGGCTGAATTCCGTGGTGACGTGCAGGTCGGGATGGAGATCCGCTACGGCCGCGGCGGTGTCATCGAGTAGTTCGCGGCCCGCTGCGCGGACCCGTTCGATGGTTTCCACCGATGCGTAGAAGGCTCTGCTGTCCGTGTCGGCGGCGTGGACGATGTGCAGGGTCTTCCCCCGACGTGCGGCTTCGGCCGCGGCCCACAGGGCTGCCCCGCGTGCGGGATCCGACCCGTCGACGCCGACGATGACCGTCCCGAGTTCCGGACCGGCGGTGATGCTGCCTTCCATGGTTTCTCCCGATCGAGGGCCATCGTGCTTCTCCTCTCACGCTGGCATCGCGGACGTGTGGACGGCGAGGGCCATAGAGGCCAGGACGAGGGCCGACTGGTCCCTCCTCGCTCCCGGAACCGGCGTAGGCCCCCGTGGACGGACCCGGTCGGCCCTCGTGCAGGACCATTCGGCCCTCGAAAGGGAAGCCGGCGGGGCGGATGGTGGCTGGTACGGGTGGTGCGCGCCAGCCCTCTGCGCCCCCGCATGACGACGTACAGGAGGTCCGCTCGTGAAGCACACCCAGGTCGGCGAGGTGATGACGGCCGAGGTCATCGCGGTGGATCGTTCGGCGACGTTCAGGGAGATCGTCAAGCTCCTCGCCGACTACGACATCACCGGACTGCCCGTCGTGGACGAGGACGACCGTGTGGTCGGCGTCGTCTCCGAGAGCGACCTGCTCGCCCGAACGGCCCGGACGGCCGCGGACATCATGTCGGCTCCCGCTGTCACGGTCCGCGCGCAGGAGAGCGTCTCCGAGGCCGGACAGCTCATGACACGACGGGGCGTGGAACGCCTTCCGGTCATCGACGAGGAAGAGCGTCTCATCGGCATCGTCACCCGGCGCGATCTCCTGCGCGTCTTCCTGCGCCCCGATGCCGAGATACGGCGGCACGTGAGCGACGACGTGCTGTCCGACAGCATCGGGGCGCCCACCAGGGCGGTGGACGTGCACGTCCTGGACGGTGTCGTGACCCTCCGAGGCCGGCTGGAACGGCAGAGCCAGATCCCCCTCGCCCTGCGCCTCACCGCACGACTGGACGGTGTCGTCGCCGTGGTGGACGAGCTCACCGCCCGCATGGACGACTCCCGTCTGATCCCGCCGGAGCGCGGAGCGCAACCCATCACCTGGTGACGCCCGTCCTCAATCCGTCGGTCGCACGCGACGCGAGGTCGACCGCACCGTCGCCCAGATGCTCGACGACATGCTCATGCCGTGGCGGCTGAAGTTCCCCGACGTACGGCTCGAGGAGAAGACGTTCATCGGATCAGCGGGACGGGAGCTCGTCCAGGCCACCACGGGCGCGGACCTCGTCGTCATCGGACGCCCGCATCCGCCGCTCGCCCACGGGCACGCACCTCGGCCCGGTCGCCCACGCCGTCCTCCACCACACGGCCGCGCCGGTCGCCGTACTCGCCTTCACCGGAACGTACCCGCGCGACCTGTTCGACCTGGTGGTCGGGCTCAACCGCTGGGTGCTGCGCGTCATCGCCTACGCGGCGCTCATGACGGACGAGTACCCGCCCTTCCGACTCGACCTGGGCGGTGAAGGGCCGCCGCTCACCCCGGACGTCGCCCCGTAAGGGCCGGTCGGCTCCACAACGGGCCCCTCGGCCCCTCTTGGAAGCGGTGGCCGGGGCGGAGCATGGAACTCACACGTCAACTGAGGGAGATGGGCTCCATGGCCAACCTTGTGACCGCCGGCCTCGACGGCTCGCGCGAAAGTGTCGCGGCGGCCCGATGGGCCGCGCACGAAGCCCACCTCCGAGGGGTGCCTCTGGCCCTGGTCCACGTGGAGGAGTGGCTGGAGCGCCCCCCTCTCGCCGTCGCGACCACCGAGATCCAGCGCCAGTGGGCGGAGCGACTGCTGCGCGAGGCCTCCGAGGACATCAAGCGGCTGTACCCGGATCTGGAGATCACCTCCCGCCGGCTGTCGGGAATCCCGGCCACGGCCCTGGCCCATGCGGCCGCCTCTTCGGACATTCTGGTGCTGGGTTCCCGAGGGCTCGGCAGCATCGCCGGATTCATGCTCGGCTCCATCGGCGCCGGTGCCATCGCCGCGGCCGATCAGCCGGTTGTTCTCGTCAGGGCGCCGCACGACGGAGCGACGCCGGCCGAGGGTTCCGGTACCGACGGCCCGATCGTGGCGGGAGTGGACATCGGGCGCCCTTGTGACGCGCTCCTCTCCTTCGCCTTCGACGAGGCAGCACGACGTGGGTGCACCCTGCGGGTGCTCCACGCATGGGCACCGCCGCCGGTCGTCGGCTACGGCCCCGGTCTCGATCCCGGTGTCCAGGAGGAGATCGGTCAGGGGCTCGCCACGGCCATGGACGAGATGATCGGCCCCTGGGGCGAGAAGTACCCCTCGGTGGCGGTCACCCCCGAGGTGCGCATCGGCCAGTCCGGGATCCAGCTCGTGGACGCCTCACAAGGTGCCGCGCTCGTCGTGGTCGGCAGGCGCATCCGACGGTCCGCCTACGGCACCCACATCGGGGCGATCGCGCACGCGGTCCTGCACCACGCCGCCGCACCCGTCGCCGTGATCGCCCACGAGTGAACGCACCGGTGTTCCCCCTGCTCATGTCAGGTGTGCGCGGGCATACGGGTGCGCCGCCTCAGGCGGCGCAGTTCCTCGGTGTCCGAGGCCAGGACGGGAAAGACCGCGATGGCGTGCAGTGACGCGTGGTCGGTGCGGGCGGCCACCACCGTGCCGACCTGGTAGGTGATGAAGCCGGCGAAGGTGGCGGTCGTCGCGATGACGTACGCGTGGTGCGGTGGGGTTCCCTGACCGGTCGGGTCCCCGGGGTGCCCGCCAGCCCGCAGGCCCACCCGTGTGGGCCGCTGGGAAGCCGGCTTGTTCGCGGCCTCGCGCGAGCCGGGGCGGGCGACGTTGCACTTGTGCCGACCGGGCATTCTTCTGCCGAGCGGGTGATCGTCTGGTCGGCCGCGAATATCTGTGGGGCGCGCGGGCAATCACGGGTGGGCGACCCGGCCGGTTGTCCCTGGGACGGGAGAGCCGCTCCGGGAGCCGCTGTTGCCCCGCGGCCCCGCGGCCCCGAGACCCCGTGACCTCCCGATCCCCCGACCCCGTGAAAGAGGGCAGATCCGCATGACCGCACCCGTTCCCCAGGACATGGTCCGGGAGTTCCACCGGGCCTTCGGCCTCGGCGTCGGAGCCCATCCGGCCACCGTGGCGCCGGAGCTGGCCGCACACCGCCAGGTACTCCTGGAGGAGGAGGTCGCCGAGGTCGCCGAGGCGAGCGCGGCCGGCCGCCTCGCGGACATCGCGCACGAGCTGGCCGACGTGGTCTACATCGCGTACGGGACCGCGCTGGTGCACGGCATCGACCTCGACGCGGTCCTCGCCGAGGTCCACCGCGCCAACATGTCCAAGCTCGGCCCGGACGGCCGCCCCGAGCTCCGGGCGGACGGCAAGGTCCTCAAGGGGGCGTCGTACCGGCCGCCGAACGTGGCCGAAGTGCTGCGCGGGCAGGCGTAGCCGGGCGTCAGCCCGGTGTCAGCCGGCATCAGCCCGGTTGTCCGTGGGGCAGGATCCACACCTGGACGAGGTCGGTGTCGCCGACCGCGGCCAGCAGGCCGCCGTCCGGGGAGACGGCGACGGAGTAGATCTCGTTGTGCGGCGTCTCCAGGGGGTCGGTGAGCGGCAGGCCGTCGGCCGCGTGCCACACGCGTACGCTGCCGTCCCGGCCCCCGCCGGCCACGAGCCGCCCGTCGGGCGAGAACGCCACGGCGTACACCGCTTCCGCGGACGTGGACGCGACCTTGCGGACGGGGCTTCCGGAGCGCACGTCGAGCGGGTCCCACAGCTCCACGGTTCCGGGGGAGCCGGCTGCGGCGAGCACCGTGCCGTCGGGCGAGAAGGCCAGGTCGTAGCATCCATTGAGGATCGTGTCCCCGGCAATCTCCCAGGTGGCCGTGGACCACAGCCGCAGCGCTCCCCTGGAACCGCTCGCCGCCAGCAGGGCTCCGTCGGGCGAGAACTCCAGCGCCTCCGACCTGAATTCGGTCTCCAGCGACCTGACCCCGTCCCGGCTGGCGGTGTCCCACAGGTGGACGAGCCCCTTGGGCCCGCCCGCGGCCACGGTCTTCCCGTCCGGGGAGACCGCCACCACGTCGCGGGCCCCGGACCCGTCGGGGAGGCGTCCCCCGACGGGATGGCGGTAGGTCAGGTCCCACAGCCAGACCGTCTCGTCCTCCGCCACCGACGCGAGCCACCGCCCGTCGCCGGAGAAGGCGAGGTCCCGGACGATGTCCTGGTGCCCGACGAGGGGCCCGGCCGCCTCCTCCCCCGTGGCGGGATCCCGCAGGTACACCGCGCCGTCGCTGCCGCCCAGAGCCAGGTAGCGCCCGTCCGGCGAGAAGGCCAAGGCGTCGTACGAGTCGACGGGGCCCTCGAAAGGGGGCAGGGGTACGACGTGGCCCCGGTCCAGGACGTCGGCGAGGGCTCGGACCGCCAGCGGGCTCACGGGGCTTCCCAGGGGCTCCGCGGGGGCGGCCGCGCCGGTCCGTCTGCCCTGCGTGCGCAGCTGGTCGAGGGTGCGCCAGCGCGTGCGCCACGCCTCCATCTCGGGGGCCCTGCGGTCGACGGCCAGCTGTCTGCCGTCCTCGTCGTAGGACAGCAGGGTGTGCACCAGGGACATCAGGCTGTCCATCCGCTGGAGCCGCTTGCCGCTGAACGCCTCGCTGAGGGCCGCCGTCGACAGCGGCGTGGCGCCCTTCAGGCCGTCCGCACGCGTGACGATCTTCTTCAGGACGGGGTTCCCGCGCTCCTCCTTCAACCGCCGCAACTGCTCCGCGAACTGGTCGAGGCCCGCCTGGAATTCGGTTGCGTTCGACACGCTGGACCCTCCGCCGTTCGCCGCTTTCGGCGCCCAGATTAGGGGAGTTGACCAGGCTCGGAACCGAACTTCAATGAAGTTCGGCCCGGTTACGACTTCGTTCGTGCGGTGCAGGTCAACAGGCCCCGCCTCTGCTGCCATGGGACCCATGACGCACTCCCAGCAGTCCCGGGAACCCCAGGTCCCCCCTCCGCCCGGCCCGTTCATGACCGTGCGCACCGCGCTCATCCTGCTCTCCTCGGCGGTGCTCGGCGCGACCACCGGCGGGCTCGCCGTCCTGGCCGGCGGCGGCCCGGCGGCGGGGGCCCTGGCCGGGCTGGCCGCCGCCGGGGCCTGCGTATCGGCCCTGCACTCGCTCCTCCAGTGACCGCTCAGCCGTCCGCGCACGCGGTGTCGCGGGCCGGGCGGCGGCCCGTCGTGAGGTACGTGGTGACCGTGCGGTCGGCGCAGGCGTTGCCGTTGCCGAGGTAGACGCCGTGTCCGCCGTGGTCGACGGTGAGCAGGCGGGCCCGCGGGCCGAGGGCGGCACGCATCTCCAGGGCCCCGGAGTACGGGGTCGCCGGGTCGCGGAGGTTCTGGACCATCAGGATGTTCGACGGCCCCCGGCCGGTGATGCGGGTCGGGCGTTCCGCCGGGGCGTCCTTCCAGAAGGCGCACGGGGTGATGTTCACCGGCATGCCGGCCGTCAGGGGGTGCGCGACGCGGTCCGCCGCGACCGCGCTCGCGTACCGGGCCGGGTCCTTCGGCCAGGCCGCGTCGTTGCAGATGACCCCGACCATCAGCGAGGCGTCCGTGTCCGGCAGCGGTCCGGCGAGCTCCTTGGGCAGCACCGGTACGGCGGCCGGGTCCTGGGCCGAGCGGACGAGGCGGGCGAAGGCGGGGAAGAGGGCGTCGCCGTAGAGGGAGTTCTGCAGGGCCTGGCGCAGCACGTTGCCGGTCAGCGGGACCCCCGGCACGTCCGAGGGCCGCGGCTCGCCGTCCAGCCGGGCCGCGAGGGACAGGAACAGCGGGCGTACGTCGTCCGGGTGCGCGGCCAGGCGCAGCCCCTCGGCTTCCCGCGCCGGGTCCGCCGCCCAGGCGGCGAAGTCGGGGAAGCGGTCCTCGGCGCCCTGCGCCATGTTCGCGAGCCAGCCCCGGGCGACCCGCTCCGGATCGGGGTCCCCGCTGCTGTCCAGCACCACGCGGTCGGTGCGCCGCGGGAACTTCTGCGCGTACACGGCGCCCACGTACGCCCCGTAGGAGACGCCCCAGGCCGACAGTTTGCGCTCGCCGAGCGCCTCGCGGAACCGGTCGAGGTCGCGCACCTGGTTGGCCGTGGTGAAGCTGCGCAGCTCCGGGCCGCCGTTCGCGGCGCAGGCCTCGGCCACCCGGCGGGAGCGGGCGGTGTTCTCCTCGATCCCGCCGTCGGGAGCGGCCCAGGAGCGCAGGGTCACCAGGTGCCGGTCGGCGGCGTCGGTGGCGCACCGGGCGGTCACGCTGCCGCCCACCCCGCGCGGGTCGAGCGCGACGAGGTCGTAGGCCCCCGCCATCTCCCGGTCCAGTGCGGCGCCCTTCTGCGACAGCCGCTGCACGCCGGAGCCGCCGGGCCCGCCGGGGATCACCGCGAGCGTGCCGCGGCGGGCGGCCGGGCGGGTGCTGGGTAGCCTGGACACGGCGAGGGAGACCTGCGGGCCGCCCGGATCGGCGTAGTCGAGGGGGACGGACAGCTTCGCGCACTGCTGGCCGGCCAGGTGCCCGGTGTGCGTGCAGTCCGCCCACACCAGGGCCGGCGGGGAGGGGCTCGCGGACGCCGGTGAGGCCTGCGCGGTACCCGTCAGGGCGGCGGCGACGGAGGTGGCGCAGAGGGTGAGGAGTGCGGCCTTGCGGCGGTAAGTGGTCATGGAACGAGGATGGTTGGGCAGCCGCGGCCGCTCCATCCGGCAGCCGGGACGGCTCGCAGGGGGGCCAGCCCCACCACGCCGCCGCCGGCCGGCCCCTCAGCCGACCGCACGGCCCCGGTCGCACGGCCCCGGTTACACCACCACGAACACCACGGCCGCCGCACCCATGAGTGCGGCGGCGGTGTGGATGGCCGGATGGCCGTAGTCACCCGACCAGAGGTGGCGGGCCAGGCCGCCGACGGCGGCCAGAGTGCCGATGATGCCGAACTGCGCGAGCAGGGTGACGGAGGTGAAGGGGGCCGGGAGCAGCAGGAGCGAGTTGAGCCAGAACGGGGCGGCGCCCGTCCAGCCGCGCCACTCCCGCAGTTCCCGCAGCCTGTGCGGGTACGAGGACTCCCGGTGCCCCGGGTACTCCCGGTACTCCCGGATCACCGTCGCCATTGTGCCGCCACCGGCCCTTCAGTCACCTGCTCGAGCACTCAACTCGCAGGCTGTACAGACTCCTTGGGTGCGGCGGTCGGGACAAGGGCCCGTTCGGCAAGAAATCCGAAAGTCAGGCCGAAAGTGGTCCACATCGCGGCCTGGATGGCCAGCGAGGCGAGCCGGAACTGCCAGACGAGCGCGGCCGGGAAGTCCCCCGGCACCTCGTTGATGCCGGGCAGCGACGCGTAGGCGATGCCGACCGCCACCACGAAGGCGAGGGAGGCGGTGACCGAGGCGTTCCAGTTGCCCAGGGCCGGCGCCAGGCGCCTGCCCAGGATCAGCGCGCCCAGGGCGAGCAGCACGCTGAGCGCGATCATCAGGACGTAGAGGGTGGTCCGCTGGACGGTCGTCTCGGGGTCTCCGACGGCCGGCGGGTTCGCGGGGTACTTGAAGAACGGCACCAGGCCGACGGTGACGAACAGACCGCCGGCGACCAGCGCCGCCGTGGCCCGGGGGCCGAAGCGCCCGATGCGGCCGACCGCGTAGCAGAAGACGAGCGCGGCGATGCCGCCGAGCGCGATCCCGTAGAGCAGGGTTCCGGTGCCGAGGCCGGCCGTTGCCTGGAGGGCCCGGCTGACCGGGGCGGCCTCGCCGCCGCCGTGGTCGTGGGCGCCGGCCTCCTCGATGGCGATCGCCGCGTCCACCTTGGATTCACCGAGGACGTACGCGACGAGGAAGGCGGCGACTCCGGCCAGCAGGCCGGCGAGCATGCCCCGGACGAGGAGCACGCGGGGGGAGATGGGGTTCATGGTTCGGTTCTTCCCTTGCTGAGGATGGAGATCAGTGGCAGGGGAAGCCGAGGAGGTGGCGGCCGTCGTGCATCCACTCGTGGATGGTGTCGCCTTCGAAGATCGCGGTGGCGCCCTGCTCGGCGCCGACGAGGTAGAGCAGGACCATCATCAGGACGCCGACGAACAGCGCCCAAGGGGCCAGTGCGGAGAGGGAGATGGGGGCGACGGCCAGGGGGGCGGCAGTCGTGGGCACGGCGGAGTGGGCCATGGCAGGAACCTCCAGGGGGAACACGCGTCCCGGTCATTGGTGCTCGCGACGACGGTGGCGGGTCTGACTCGCCTCCCCCTCCGGGAGGTTTCACAGTGGCGCGACCGTGCCGGACTCTCACCGGTTCTTCCGTCTGCCGTCGTCTTGTCGTCCGTGACCGTACCGCGCTTACGCTGCCCTTATGAAGAGGACGGTTGTTCGAGTCCGGCTCGTGAGACCTCCGCTGGGCGGGGCGGAGCGCCCGCACCGGTTCCCGGACCGGGATCCGTGCCCGGGGCACGAGGGGCTGCGTGGGCAGGATCACGGCTCCTGGACGGGGCGGACCCTCGACGAGGTGGCGGCCGAGGACCCGGCCGCGCTGGGGCGGTGGACGGGCGACACCTCGTACGCGCCGCCCGGCGGCGGGGAGTCGGTGGACGCGCTGATCGCACGGGTCGGCCTGCACCTGGCCGGGCTGGCCCCGGGGACGCACCGGGCGGTGGTCGGGCAGGGCGTCGTACGGGCGGCCGTGGTGTGGGCGCTGGAGCTGCCCGCGGCGGCCTTCTGGCGGCTCGACGCGCGCCCGGAGTCGGTGACGGTCCTGACGGGGCGCTCGGGCCGCTGGAACCTCCTGCTCGGGGCTCCCGACACGACCGGGCAGGACCGCTAGTGGCACCGCGGCCCGGGCCGCGTGGTGGCGCGGGCCGGGCCGGGTGTCAGAGCGGGAGGGGGATCAGGCGGCGATCCAGTCGGACGTCGCGATGACCGGCTGCACGCCGTCGCGGTGGACGGTGCCCTCGATCAGGCCGTACATCCGGTCCGCCGCGAAGTAGACCTCGTTGTCGTTCTTGAGGCCGAAGGGCTCCAGGTCGACGAGGAAGTGGTGCTTGTTGGGGAGGTTGAGGCGCACCTCGTTGACCTTGGGGCAGTTGTCGAGCACGCGCTCGGCCATCTGGTTCAGGGTCTGCTGCAGCGAGTAGGAGTAGGTCTCCGCGAAAGCTTCCAGCATGTGCTTGCGGACCTTCTTGTACGACTGGTCCCAGTCGTACTCCGGGTCGTCGGCGGCGAGCGCCGAGTGCGCCCAGCGCGAGGTGACCTTGGTCGCCAGGATGCGGTCGTACGCCTCCTGCAGCGTCGTGTACTTGTCCTTGATGAACCCGTGGAACTCGGAGTTGGTCGAGTTCATCACGGTCAGGTCCTTCAGACCCGAGATGACCTGCAGGCCGGTCGTCTCGCTGTACGTGATCTGCGCGGTGCGCACCTCGGTGCCCTTGAGCGAGAAGGAGTGCTGCTCCTTGCGCGTCGGGACCGGGATCCGCTCCCAGGCGTACTCCTCGATGCGGATCTGCGCCTCGCGGATCGGCTGCTGGGAGGAGACGAAGTGCTTGGCGAGCAGGATGCCGAAGGCCTCCGGGGAGGCGATGCCGTGCTCCTTGCCGAAGGCGTACACCGTGTTCTTGGTGGTGTCGGTGGGCAGGCAGTTGGCGTTGTCGCCGGTGAGGTGGACGTCGCGGAACTCACCGCGCAGGGCGACCGACACGTTCAGGTCGCGGATCTCGTGCCAGGATCCTCCCCCAGACTCCGTCTGGGAGGTGCCCCCGGTGCCCTTGCGGGTGACCTTGACGATGCGGTTCTCGGCCTTGCCGTACTGGTTCTGGGCGAGGATGTGCTTGCTCATGCGCTGTCTTCCTTCGGTCCTCGGGAACACGGAGTCCGGTTGTCCGGATCCCGTACGCCCGGCGTCCGGCGGACGCGCAGCCCGCCCCCCGCCGTTCGGCCACACGCGTGGATCATCATGTGGACCGCCCCGGGACTGACGTGCATCCCGGTCCGTAGGTGCCTGCTGATTCCAGCACGTTCACATGCTGTTCGTAAGGGAGCGGAACCTCCGAGAACAGGCACCCACGATTTGGGCAACCGTACGATCTGCGCAGGTCAGACCGTGTGCGCGTCGGCCACTGTCAGGGCTTCGTCGAGGATCGCCAGGCCCTTGGCGACGTCCTCGGCAGCGATGTTGCAGGGCGGCGCGACGTGGACGCGGTTCCCGGCGAGCAGCGGCCACATGCCGCTCTTCTTCAGGGCCGCCCCGAGCTCCGCCATCGGCGCGTTGTCGGCGCCCGCCGCGTTGTACGGGACCAGCGGTTCGCGGGTCTCCTTGCTGCGGACGAGCTCCAGGGCCCAGAAGGTGCCGAGCCCCCGGACCTCGCCGACCGACGGGTGGCGCTCGGCGAGGGCGCGCAGGCCCGGGCCGAGCAGCTCGGCGCCGGTGCGGGCGGACTGCTCGACGATGCCCTCCTCCTCCATCACGTTGACCGTGGCGACGGCGGCGGCGCAGGCCAGCACGTGCCCGGAGTACGTCAGCCCGCCCGGGTAGGGGCGGCGGGCGAAGGTCTCGGCGATGGCGGCCGAGATGGCGACGCCGCCGAGGGGGACGTACCCGCTGGTGATGCCCTTGGCGAAGCAGATGAGGTCGGGGGTGACGTCCCAGTGCTCGGAGGCGAACCACGTGCCGGTGCGCCCGAAGCCGACCATGATCTCGTCGAGGATGAAGACGATCCCGAAGCGGTCGCAGAGCTCGCGGACGCCGGCCAGGTAGCCGTCGGGGTGCACGAGCACGCCCGGGGCGCCGCCCACGGTCTCCAGGATGATCGCGGCGACGGACTGCGGGCCCTCGAAGACGATGGTGTCCTCGAGGTGGCGCAGGGCGCGCTCGCACTCCTCGGCGGGGGTGGCCGCGTAGAAGGGCGAGCGGTAGGCGAACGGCCCCCAGAAGTGGACGACGCCGGCCGTGGCGGAGTCGTTGCCGAAGCGGCGCGCGTCGCCCGTGAGGTTGATCGCGGTGGAGGTGGCGCCGTGGTACGAGCGGTAGGCCGAGAGCACCTTGGTCCGGCCGGTGTGCAGCCGGGCCATGCGGACGGCGTTCTCGACGGCCTCGGCGCCCGCGTTGGTGAAGAAGACCTTGTCGAGGTCGCCCGGGGTGCGCTCGGCGATGAGGCGGGCGGCCTCGGAGCGGACGTCGACGGCGAAGCCGGGGGCGACGGTGCAGAGCTTCGCGGCCTGCTCGGCGATGGCCGCGGCGACCTTGGGGTGCTGGTAGCCGATGTTCGTGTAGACGAGGGCGCTGGAGAAGTCGAGGAAGCGGTTGCCGTCGTAGTCCCAGAAGTACGAGCCTTCGGCGCCGGCGACGGCGAGCGGGTCGATGAGCTCCTGGGCGGACCAGGAGTGGAAGACGTGCTTGCGGTCGGCTTCTTTCACTGCCGCCTTGGCGGCGGCGCGGGCATCGGCTTCTGCGTTCATATTCCGAGGGTAGTTGTCCACGATGTGGAACCGGCTGGGGCGGGGCTGGGGCGGGGCTGGGGCGGGACTGGGGTGCCGGGCCCGGCCGGGCGGTCAGACCACGTGTCGGCCGCCGTCGACGGTGAGGACGTCGCCGGTCGTGTAGGCGGCGTTCACCAGGTGGAGCGCGGCCTCGGCCACGTCGTCCGGGGTGCCCACGCGGCGCAGCGGGGTGTTCTCGGTGATCCACTCGCGCGAGCTCTCCCAGACCTGGTCCTCGCCCTCGTACCAGGGGGTGTCGATGAGGCCGGGCGCGATGGCGTTCACCCGGACGGCGGGGCCGAGCTGGGAGGCCAGGAGCCGCGTCATGCGGTTGACCGCGGCCTTGCTGACGGCGTACGGGATCGAGCCGTAGGTGTCGATCGCGGTCCGGACGATGCGCCGCGCGTCGTCCGCGTCCGCGACGTCGCCGCGTACGTAGACGGCGTCCGGGAGCTCGGCGGCGAGGGCCTTGCCCGCGCCCTCGCTGCGCGCGGAGTTCAGTACGACGCGGATGCCGGCCCCGGCCAGCCGGCGGGCGACGCCGGCGGGCGATGCCGGCGCCGAATCGCGCGTTAGGAACCCGTCAAGGCCGCGCCACCCGGCGTATGGGCCCCGTCAAGGGAGCCCGTGAGGCCTCGAAGAGGGGTTCCACTCAGAGGTGTCCGAAAAACACCCTCCGAATCCTCCGGGAGTCACGATGGCCGATCTGGCCTTCGTCTTCGTCACGATCGCGGTCTTCGCACTGGTGGTCCTCGTCGCCAAGGGGGTGGCCAAGCTGTGAACGCCGAAAACGTCATCGGCCTGCTGGTCGCCCTCGGACTGCTGGGTTACCTCGTCCTCGCCCTTGTGTTCCCGGAGAGGTTCTGAGCCCCGATGAGTCCCGTTCTTGCCGGGGTGCTCCAGCTGCTCGCGCTCATCGCGGCCCTGGCCCTCGCCCACCGCCCCCTGGGCGAGTACATGGCCCGCGTCTACTCCTCGAAGAAGCACTACGCCCCCGAGAAGTGGATGTACAAGGCCATCGGCGCCAACCCCAACGCCGAGATGCGCTGGCCCGCCTACCTGCGCGGAGTCCTCGCCTTCTCGGCGGTGAGCGTCCTCTTCCTCTACCTGCTCCAGCGCCTGCAGGGCCACCTGCCCGGCTCGCTCGGCTTCGCCTCCATCAAGCCGGACCAGGCCTTCAACACGGCCGCCTCCTTCGTGTCGAACACGAACTGGCAGTCGTACGCCGGCGAGCAGGCCATGGGCCCGCTCGTCCAGACCGGCGGCCTGGCCGTGCAGAACTTCCTCTCCGCCGCCGTGGGCATGGCCGTCGCGGTGGCCCTCGTACGGGGCTTCGCGCGCTCCCGCACCGGTGAGCTCGGCAACTTCTGGTCCGACCTGGTGCGCGGCACCGTCCGCATCCTGCTGCCGCTGGCGGCGGTCGCCGCGATCGTGCTGGTGGCCTGCGGGGTCATCCAGAACTTCGCCGGCGTCCACCAGGTCGGCCAGTTCGTCGGCGCACCGCAGCAGTGGAACGGCGGTGCCGTCGCCTCGCAGGAGGCCATCAAGGAGCTGGGCACCAACGGCGGCGGCTACTTCAACGCCAACTCCGCCCACCCCTTCGAGAACCCGACGCCCTTCTCGAACCTCTTCGAGATCTTCCTGATCCTGCTCATCCCCTTCGCGCTGACCCGCACCTTCGGCCGCATGGTCGGCTCGGTGCGCCAGGGCTACGCGATCCTCGCCACGATGCTCACCATCTGGCTCGGCTTCACCGCCCTGATGATGTGGACGGAATTCAGCCACCACGGCCCGGCGCTCCAGGCCGCCGGCGGGGCGATGGAGGGCAAGGAGGCCCGCTTCGGCATCGGCGCCTCGGCGATCTTCTCGGTCGCCACCACGCTGACCTCGACCGGCGCGGTCAACTCCTCCCACTCCTCCTACACCGGGCTCGGCGGCGGCATCCAACTACTGGGCATGCAGCTCGGCGAGATCGCCCCCGGCGGCGTCGGCTCCGGCCTCTACGGCATGCTGATCATGGCGATCATCGCGGTGTTCCTCGCGGGCCTGATGGTCGGCCGGACCCCCGAGTACCTGGGCAAGAAGATCGGCACCCGCGAGATCAAGTTCGCCGCCTGCTACATCCTCATCACCCCGACCCTGGTGCTCGGCTTCACCGCCCTGGCGATGGCCCTCCCGACCCCGGTCCACTCGATGTCCAACGGCGGCGCGCACGGATTCTCCGAGGTCCTCTACGCCTACACCTCGGCCGGCAACAACAACGGCTCGGCCTTCGCGGGCCTGAACGCCAACACCCAGTGGTTCAACACGACCACAGGACTGGCCATGCTCCTGGGCCGCTTCCTGCCGATGGTCTTCGTCCTGGCCCTGGCCGGCTCGCTCGCCGAACAGCAGCCCGTCCCGGCGACGGCGGGCACCCTGCGCACCGAGAAGCCGCTGTTCTCCTTCCTCCTCGTCGGCACGATCCTCATCGTCACCGGCCTCACCTACTTCCCGGCCCTCGCCCTGGGTCCGCTCGCCGAAGGGCTCGCCTCATGAGCACCGCCACCCCCACCCGTGCCCCGCACGGAGACCTGCCCACCGGCCACAAGCCCGAGAGGGCCCGGATCGGCGGCGGCATCTTCGACCCGAAGCAGCTGCTGAAGTCCTTCCCGGACGCCGTGCGCAAGCTCGACCCCCGGGTGATGGTCAAGTCCCCGGTCATGTTCGTGGTGCTGATCGGTTCCGTCCTCACCACCGCGCTGGCGATATCCGACCCGGGCAACCTCTTCGGCTGGGCGATCACCGTCTGGCTGTGGCTCACCACGATCTTCGCGAACCTCGCGGAGGCCGTCGCGGAGGGCCGGGGCAAGGCCCAGGCCGACACCCTGCGCAAGGCCAAGACCGACACCGTCGCCCGCCGCCTGAACGGCGCCGTCGAGGAGCAGGTGCCGGGCACCGAGCTGCGCATCGGCGACCTGGTCGTGTGCGAGGCCGGGGACGTCATCCCCGGCGACGGTGATGTCGTCGAAGGCGTGGCCTCGGTCGACGAGTCGGCCATCACCGGCGAATCGGCCCCGGTCATCCGCGAGTCCGGCGGTGACCGCAGCGCCGTCACGGGCGGTACGAAGGTGCTCTCCGACCGGGTCGTCATCAAGATCACGACGAAGCCCGGCGAGACCTTCATCGACCGCATGATCAACCTGGTCGAGGGCGCGTCCCGGCAGAAGACCCCCAACGAGGTCGCCCTCAACATCCTGCTGGCCTCGCTGACCATCGTCTTCCTGCTGGCCGTCGTCACCCTCCAGCCCTTCGCGATGTACGCGGGCGCCAAGCAGTCGATGATCGTGCTCACCGCGCTGCTGGTCTGCCTGATCCCCACCACCATCGGCGCCCTGCTCTCCGCCATCGGCATCGCGGGCATGGATCGCCTGGTCCAGCGCAACGTCCTGGCCATGTCGGGCCGGGCCGTCGAAGCGGCCGGCGACGTCTCGACGCTGCTCCTCGACAAGACCGGCACCATCACCCTCGGCAACCGCCAGGCCTCCGAGTTCGTACCGGTCACCGGCACGGACGAGGCCGAACTGGCGGATGCCGCCCAGCTCTCCTCCCTCGCGGACGAGACCCCCGAGGGCCGCTCCATCGTGGTGCTCGCGAAGGAGAAGTACGGACTGCGCGAGCGCCACCAGGGCGAGCTCGCGGGCGCCGAGTGGATCCCCTTCACCGCCCAGACCCGCATGTCGGGCGTGAACGTGGACGGCCGCGAGGTCCGCAAGGGCGCCGCCTCCTCGATCACCGCGTGGGTCCGCGAACAGGGCGGGACCGTCGCCCCGGACGCGGGCGCGAAGGTGGACGAGATCTCGGGCTCCGGCGGCACGCCGCTGCTCGTGGCCGTCCAGGACGGGAAGGGCGCCCGGATCCTGGGTGTCATCCACCTCAAGGACGTGGTCAAGGAGGGCATGCGCGAACGCTTCGACGAGCTGCGCCGCATGGGCATCAAGACCATCATGATCACGGGCGACAACCCGTTGACCGCGAAGGCCATCGCGGAGGAAGCGGGTGTCGACGACTTCCTCGCGGAAGCGACGCCCGAGGACAAGATGGCCCTCATCAAGCGGGAACAGGCCGGCGGCAAGCTCGTCGCGATGACCGGCGACGGCACCAACGACGCCCCTGCGCTCGCCCAGGCGGACGTGGGCGTCGCCATGAACACCGGCACCTCGGCCGCCAAGGAGGCCGGGAACATGGTGGACCTGGACTCCAACCCCACCAAGCTCATCGAGATCGTGGAGATCGGCAAGCAGCTGCTGATCACCCGCGGCGCCCTCACGACCTTCTCCATCGCCAACGACGTCGCCAAGTACTTCGCGATCATCCCGGCCATGTTCGCCGTGGTCTACCCGGGCCTCGACAAGCTCAACGTCATGGGCCTGCACTCGCCCGACTCGGCGATCCTCTCGGCCGTCATCTTCAACGCGCTGGTCATCATCGCCCTCGTACCGCTCGCCCTCAAGGGCGTCCAGTACCGGCCCACCAGCGCCGACAAGATGCTCCGCCGCAACCTCGGGCTCTACGGACTGGGCGGCCTCATCGCCCCGTTCATCGGCATCAAGCTCATCGACATGATCATCTCCCTCATCCCCGGGCTGGGCTGACACATGAACAACTCCGTGGGCAACACCGCCCGCCTCCTCGGCGCCGGCCTCCGGGCCCTGCTCGTCCTGACCGTGCTGTGCGGGGTCCTCTACCCCCTCGCCGTCACGGGCATCGCCCAGGCCGCCTTCGGCGGCAAGGCCAACGGCTCCGAGATCAAGGACGGGAGCGGCCGGGTCGTCGGCTCCTCCCTGATCGGCCAGTCGTACGGGGACGACCCGCGCTGGTTCCAGGGCCGCCCGGCCGCGGGCCTCGGCAAGAACACCGTCAACACCCGGTACGAGCTGCTGGTCTCCGGAGCCACCAACAAGGCGGCGGACAGCCCCGAGCTGCGGAAGGCGGTGGAGGAGGCCAAGGCCAAGGTCGTCCTCGACAACACCGTCCCCGGATACGCCCCGCGGCCTTCCGAGATCCCGGCCGACGCGGTGACCTCCTCGGGCTCCGGGCTGGACCCGGACATCTCCCCGGCGTACGCGGAGCTCCAGACCGCCCGCGTCGCGGAGCGCAACCACCTCCCGGTGGCGGAGGTCGCCAAGCTGGTGAAGGCCCACACCGAGGGCCGCACCCTCGGCTTCATGGGCGAGCCGCGGGTCAACGTCCTGGAACTGAACGTGGCCCTGAAGGCCCTCGCGGAGAAGTAGCGGAGAAGTAGCTGCGGCCGGACGGGCCCCCGGCCCCTACCCCCGGACCACGAGGACCGTCTTGCCGGGCGGGAGGGTTCCCGCTTCCGCCCGCGCGTGTACGTCGGCCAGCGCGCCCAGCGGGTACAGCGCGGCGGGGGCCGGATCGAGGTGGCCCGCGTCGACCAGGGCGGCCAGCCGGGCCAGCTGCCCGGTGTCGGCGCGGGCCACCAGGTGCGTGCCGCCGGGGACCGGGGTGGCCACGGACACGGCCCGGCCCCGCCCGTCGGGGTCGAGCAGGGCGGCCAGTTCGGCGGCCGCCCCGGGCCCGATCGGGGCCAGGTTCAGCACGGCGTCCAGCGGCCGCCCCTCCCCCACCGCCTCGCGGAGCGGGCCCGCGCCGGCGACGAGCACGCGCCCCGCCCCGTACCGCCGTGCCGCCTCGACGCCGCGCGGGGTGGTGACGGCGATGACCTCGGCCCCGGCCCAGCGGGCCAGCTGCAGCGCGAGGCCGCCGACGGCGCCCCCGGCGCCGTTGACCAGGACCCGGCTGCCGGCGGTGACGCCCGCCGCCTCGAACAGGGCCTGCCAGGCGGTCAGTCCGGCCACCGGGAGCGCGGCGGCGGCGCTGAGGGAGACCGACTCGGGGGCGGGGACGAGCAGTTCGGCCGGGACGGCGGCGTACTCGGCGGCCGCGCCGCCCGCGTCGAGGCGGCCGATGACGCGGGCACCGGTGCCGACGACCGTGCCCGCCAGGTCCCAGCCGGGGACGTGGGGGAACTCCAGCGGCAGGACACCGCTCAACAGTCCGGCGCGCAGGGCCAGTTCGGAGGGATTGAAGGAGGTGGCCGCCACTTCCACGAGCACCTCGCCGGGGCCCGGGACGGGCCGCGGGACCTCCTCGAGGCGCAGGACGTCGGGGCCGCCGTAGGCGTGGAACCGGACGGCGCGCATGACGCCGGTCCCGGACGGCGCCTCTGCTGCGCGCGGGTTCGCCTGTGCTTGTCGCGTGGTCGATGTCATGACACCGAAGCTACGAGCGGGATCGAAGACTTCCAATGCGGCAGGATCCTTGATCCTTGCGCGATCGTCTACGCTGCCTGCCGTGGACGTGCTCAGCGATGTCATCGCGCTCATGCGGACCGGAAAGCCCACCTCGGCGCTCGTCCGGTGGCACGCGCCCTGGGGCCAGCGCTTCCCCGCCGTCCCCGGCGCGGCCGGCTTCCAGGTGGTGCTGAGCGGGAGCTGCCACCTGGTGTCCGAGGACGGCGGGCCGGCCGTCGAACTGCGCGCGGGGGACGTCCTGTTCATGCCGCACGGGAACGGCTACACCCTGCTCGGCGCACCGGATTCGGCCGTGGCCGAGCCGTCTTGCAGCGCGGCGGCCGGACCCGGCGGCGGCCCGGTGCTGGTCAGCGACACCGTCGGCGAGCCCGGCGCCGGTCCGGTGACCGTCACCCTGTGCGGGGGCTATCGGCTCGACGCCGAACTCGCGCATCCGCTGCTGCGCGAACTCCCCGCCGTCGTACGGCTGTCCGGCGGCCCGGACGGCGTCCCCGGGGTGGCGGAGGCGGTGGCCCTCCTGGCCCGCGAGGCCGACCCGGCCCGCGCCGGCCTCGGCGCCGACACGCTGGTGCCCGCGCTGCTCGACGTCCTGCTGCTGTACGTCCTGCGGGCCCACTACGAGGACGGCGGCCCGGGTGGGGGCGCGGGTGCGGGTGCGGGCACGGGCACGGGTGCGGGTGCGGGCGCGGGTGCGGGTGGCTGGGCCGGGGCCCTCGCGGATCCCGGCATCGGCGCCGCCCTGACCGCCATGCACCGCGAACCGCAGCGGCCCTGGACGGTGGCCTCCCTCGGCACGCGGGCCGGGATGTCCCGGGCCGCCTTCGCCCGCCGCTTCCACGACCTCGTCGGACGGCCGCCGCTCGCGTACCTGACGTGGTGGCGCATGACCACGGCCGCCCGCCTGCTGCGCACCACCGACACCCCCCTCGCGGCCCTGGCCGCCGGCTCCGGCTACTCCTCGGAATACGCCTTCGCGCACGCCTTCAAACGCGCGTACGGGATCCCCCCGGGCCGCTACCGGGCGGCGCGACCCGGTGGACCTTTCCGGTCACAGCACTAGAGCCGCTCGGCGAGGGCGCGGGCCATGGCGAGCGTCGGGGCCGCCTCCCGGACCCGGCGGTAGGGGGTCAGGTCGCGCAGCAGCCGGCCGAGGGCCTCCCGTACCGCGCGGGACTGCACGGCCGGGGCGGCCGTGAGGAACTCCCGCCAGTGCGCGCACGCCCGGGTCAGGTGCCCCAGGCGCAGCAGCGTCTCGGCGAGCGCGGCGTGCGTGAGCGCGGTGGCCCGGTGCTGTCCGGCCGCACGCCCGCGCAAGGACCGCTCCCACGCGTCCGCCGCGGCCGGGAACTCGCCCAGGGCGAGGTGGGTCCGGGCCCGGGCGAAGTCGAGGTCGGCGCGGGCGTACGAGTCGAAGGGGCCGCCCCGCGGGTTCGCCGCGTGGCGCGCGTGCAGCAGATCGGCGGCGGCCAGGTCCGCGGCGGCCGCCGCCCGCTCACCGGCCCGGGCGCCCGCGGCCGCCCGCTGGACCAGGAGGAAGGCCAGCGTGCCGGGTTCAGCGTCGGCGGGCGCGGTCTCCACGGCCAGCCGGGCCAGCCGCAGCGCGTGCGCGGGCTGCCCGACCCGCCCGGCGTGCGCGCTCATCGCGCGCAGCGTGATCGCGTACAGCCGCCGGTCCCCGGCCTGCCGGGCCAGCCCGAGCGCGATGCCGTGGTATTCCTGCGCGAGCCCGTGATGGCCGGCGTCGGCGGTCATGTCCCCGAGCAGGTGGGCGAGTTGCGCGTACCCCCGAAGTACGTCGTCCTCCGCCGCCCCGGGGCCGGGTACGCCGGCTTCGGCACCGGCCGCGGGAGCCGGGCGGGCCGCGCCCGCGCGCAGCCCCGTACCGCCGCGGACGGCGAGCAGACCGCCGGAGGTGGCGCGGCGGGCGGCGAAGGCGCCCGCGTCCTGGGCCAGCCAAGCCGCCAGGGCCGCGCGGGTGCGGGTGCCGCCGTGGGTGAGGTAGAGGCCCGAGAAGCACCCCGGCCGCGGTCAACCTGTTGCCGCTCGCCCCCGCCGCCCGCGCCCTGGCCGAGGCCGCCGAGCAGCCGGGCTGGTCGGGGCTGCGCCACATCGGCTGGGTGCACGCGCGCCCCACCGAGGCCGCCGCCCTGGTCCGGGCGGTCGGGCCGGAGCCGGCCCTGCGGATGCTGCGGCGCCTGTCGGGGATGCAGCCGGCGGCGGCCACCACCGAGCTGGACCTCCCGCCGGTCGGCGCCCGCTACCTCAGCCGGGCCGCGGCGCCCGCCCTGTCGGCCGTCCGGCTGCCGGAGCGGGTGTGAGCGCGGCCGTGCGGCCGTGGCGGGAGCCGCGCGCCCGGTCCGTACCGCCCCCGCCGCCACGACCGCCGCCACGGCCGCTGTCTCCGTCTCCGTCTCCGTCGCCAACGCCGGATCCCCGGGCTCCCCCGGCCGCGGGGCGACGGGGCCGCGGACGGGGTCCCATGGCCAACGCATATGCGTATGGATCATTCATGGATCAAGGACAAGCCGCCCCGCCCACGCCCGCAACTCGCGCGGACGACCCGTCACATCGGCCCGCTTGACAGCTTTTCGCATGGGGCAGAACGTGCCGCCGCACCGACACGCCCGGTTCCCGCGCTTGACGTTCTCACCCGTTCGGGCGCACGCCTTCCACAACCCGGTCCGCCCCGGCCCACCGGCCGCGAGCTGCGAAGACGCACCGCCCGAAGGGCGGCGGACCGGTGACGCGCCGTCAGTTGGCCGTGTTACGCGCGGTGGCGGGGCGCGCGGAAGGGTCCACTGCTCTCAGGCACCGGCCGCCCGAGCCGGACCAGGAGGGATTCCCATGCCCCGCGCCAAGTGGGTCGTCGGCGTACTGACGGTGGCTCTGCTGCTCACCGGCCTCGGGGTGTTGCGCACCACCGAAGGAGGCGGGCCCGCCGCCCCGACCGCCGGCGACGCCCTGCCCTCACGGGTCCTGGGGCTCTCCGGTCCGCGCCGGCTCGCCCGGCAGCTGGAGAGCTCCGGCGGGCACACCACCGGCAAGGGGGCCCGGCGGCCCGTACGGTCGAGCGCCACACCCCTGCCGCGGTCCCTGCCGCTGCGCCTGGTCATCCGGAGCCTGCAGGTGGACGTACCGCTGACGGGCACGACACCGGCCGGCCCGGCGGACGGCGGGCCGGCCGGGACCGACGCACCGGCGGGCGTCGGCGCTTCGCCGAGCGGCACCGCATCGCCCGGCGGCAGCACGCCGGCGGGCGGCCCGGACCGTACGGAGGGGGCCGTCTGGGATTCCGCCGGCCCGGCCCCGGGCTCGGCCGGCACCGCCGTCGTCTCCGGGGACTTCCTGCGCCTCGCCGAACTGCGGCGCGGACAGACGGTCGAGATCCCCCGCGCCGACCGGCGTACGGCCGTGTTCACCGTGTACCGGGTCTCCCCCGCCGGAGTCTCCGGACGCGGCGGCCCGGCCGGCCGGGCCCAACTGCGGCTGATCAGCGGAGAGACGGCCGTCCTCGCCCGCCTGACCGGCCACCGCCGAGCCCCCCGCTGAGCGGGGCGGGCAGCCCGCGGAACCGTCACCCCCCTCGGCCACCTGTCTGCCGAGGGGGGTGACTTCGTCCCCCGGTCGGGGGACGCGGGCGGCCGAGCCGGGAGCCGGCCCGCGTGTCGGGGCACACCCTTCGCATGAACGGGACGCGGCGTGCGCGGACGACACTGGTCAGGGCCCTGAGGGTGCCCCTGACGGTGCTCTGCGTCGTACTGCTGTGCGTGTTCGGCGCCGGGCAGTCCGGGCCGTCCCCCGCGACGGCCGCCGGCGCCCGCACGGCCCCCACCGCGCCCGCCGAGCCCACCGAGGCACCGGCCGACGCGGCCGGGGACCCCGAGGTGCGCCAGGCGGTACGGGCGGCCGTGCGCGGGTTCGCCGGCGTACGCGGCCTGCAGCGGCCGGTGTTCCGGCCGGCGCACCCGGGCTTCGAGGAGCCGGGCCCGCGCCCGGCGGGCGGAGCCGCGCACGCGGCGTCCCCCTGGGTGGTCCGGAGTGTGGTCCTGCGCTGCTGAGCGGGCCCCCGAGGCCGTCCCGCCCGTGCGGCGCGACGACCCCCGGCCGCGAGCAGCAGTGGCGCGCCCGCGCGCGCATCCCCCACACCCCCGAGCACCGTGAGGTTCCGCCATGCCCTTCGACCCGTACCTCGCCCTGAACGCCATGCTCCGCGCCGAGGCCTCCCGCTTCTCGCCGCCGGCCCCGCCGGTCCGCCAGAGCGAGCCCGAACCGGCCCCGGCCGCCGAAGTGCCGGCCGCCGAGGGCAAGGCCGAGTAGCACCCTCGGGTACACCTTCGGGAAGACATGAGGTGGCACCGGTTCCCGCGCCGTCGGCAACGGAGAGTGGTCACGTGAGGTTCGACCACGGAGCACGGGAACCGGCGCCACTGCCCAGTGTCGGCCGCGGGGGCAGCCGCCCGCTGCGGCCCATGGTCCGGATTTTCCTCGCCGAAAGTACTGTCCGAGCCCCGTATCCCCGATGACATTCGGCCATCGGGCAGGGATCATGGACAGGTCTGAGGGTTCGCGCGTGCCTGACCGCTGCCGGGGGGACCGGTCGGGCAACCGCCGTACGGCGCCGCACCCGGATCGACCCCCAACGCTTCGTCGAAGGAACCCTGCCCGTGCGTCCCACCCGTACGACGGTCCTGCTCACCGCAGGCCTCGTCACCCTCCTCGGCATACCGGCCACCGCCGTCGCCGGCGCCTCGGCCGCCTCGGCCGCCTCCGCCGCCTCCGCCTCGGAGACTCCGGCCGACCTCTTCGTGAACGGCGGCGCGGACTCCCACTGCTCCGACACCGGCGCGGGGACGAAGGCCGCCCCGTTCTGCACGATCGCGCCGGCGGCCAAGGTGGTCAAGCCGGGCCAGACGGTGCGGATCGCGGACCAGGTCACCTACCCGGGAGCGCTGACGATCGACCGGTCCGGCGAGCCGGGCAAGCCGATCACCTTCGCCGTCGAGGGCAGCTCGGATTCCCCCACGGCCGCCGTGGAGAAGAGCCTGACCATCAGCGGCGCCTCCCACGTGGTGGTCCGCGGGCTGTCCGTCCGCACCGGCGTCACCGTCAGCCGCTCCCACGACGTGGTGCTGGAGCGGTCCAACTTCTTCCGCGGCATCCTCAACGGCATCGTCATCGGCGACGGAAGCACGGACGTGCGCGTCAGCCAGAGCGTCCTCGGCAACCCGCGGATCGAGGGCGGCGCCCAGCGCACCGTGCTGAGCCGCAACCTGATCCACGGTCCCGTGCGGGTCGGCGGCCCCTTCGGCCCGGCCGTCGCGGTGGTGGACGCGCCCGGTACGGCGCTCACCAACAACACCTTCAGCGGCGGCTGCGAGACGGCCGTCTCGTTCAGCGGCGCCTCGACCGGCTCGTCGGTGTCGAACAACGTGCTCCCGGCCGAGAGCCACTCCACCCAGTGCCCGGCGGACAAGTCGCGTAAGGCCGTCGTGGTGGAGCCGAGCGCGGTCTCCGGCACCCGCGCCGGCCACAACCTCTTCGTGGGACCCCCTGGGCTCGCGCAGGTCCCGTACACCTGGGCCGGCACGGCCTACACGTCCCTGTCGGCGTTCCGGACCGCGACCGGCCAGGGTGCGGGCGACCTCTCCACCCCGGACCCCGGCCAGGTCGACTCCCTGAGCGTCGACTCCGGTGACCCGACGGCGCCCGGCGCCCTCCTGACCGGCGACATCGACGGACACCCGGTCGCGGACGACCCGCGCGTCGTCAACAGCGGCAAGGACGGCGGGTACGTCGACCGCGGGGCCTACGAGACCGGCGACCGCCTGCGCACCGTCTGGATGTTGGTCGACCAGACCTGGGCGCCGGTCGGCACGAAGGTGCAGGTCCAGGCCGTCTCGGACAGCGACTGGCCCACCGCGATGTCCTACGCCGTGGACTTCGGCGACGGGACGGCCCCGGTCGTCGTCAAGCCGGCCGACCCCGGCACCCTGGGCGCCATCGCCACGCACACCTACGCCGCTCCGTGCGCGTGCGTGGTCAAGGTGACGGCGTCCAACACCGCGGGCCAGAAGGTCACCACCGAGGAGCAGATCAAGGTGACCCCGGCCGGTTCGCTGGCCACGGCCTTCACGGTCAAGCCGGAACTGCCCACCAACCAGAGCCCTCTCAGCGGTGTCCTGCCGCTGACCGTTTCCGTCGACACCGCGGGCACCACGGCGCCGTGGCCGGTGACGAGCGCGGACGTGGACTTCGGTGACGGCACCACCGCGCACAGCACCGACGGCCGCTTCTCCTCCTACGCCTACAAGCAGCCGGGCGAGTCACTCGGTGAACCGCCGGTGAGCTGTCGCCCCCGACGGCCCGAACGATGCCGCAGGCACCTGCTGCCAGGTACAACCCGACGTCGCCACGAACACGATCGCGGCAAGCACCTCCCGGTCGCCGTGCCGGCGCCGACCACCGCCCTGCGGCCGCGACGGCGCCTCCGGCACCACCCGCTGGAACAGCTCCCACAACTCGTCCGACACCAGCCGTTCAACGATCCCCACCATGGACAACAGCCTACCGCGAAGCCCAGATGAGATGACTTCTAAAGACCTCACCAAGACCACCCGATGATCACGACGCGATATGCCCTGGGTGACGCGCTGAGGTGCCGGACGCCAAGGGCGGGCAGGAGTTGAGTCAACGGTCAACCAGCCGTGGATGAGGGGTCTCACCCAGTGGATTCCGCGTCCGCGTCGGTGCCGTAGGTGCCGACCGGGCCGCGGGGAAGCATCCGGTCCAGCCACCTCGGCAGCCACCAGTTGGTCCGGCCGAGGAGTGTCATGGTCGCCGGTACCAGCACCATGCGTACAACAGTGGCGTCGATGAAGATCGCGGTGGCCAGGCCGAGCCCGAACATCTTGGTGGAGGGGTCCTCGGCGACGGCGAAGGACAGGAAGACCGCCACCATGATGAGGGCCGCCGAGGTGATGATCCGGGCGGTGCGCGAGACGCCCTCAACGATCGCCGTGCCGTTGTCGCCGGTGCGCAGGTACTCCTCGCGTACGCGGGAGAGGAGAAACACCTCGTAGTCCATCGACAGGCCGAACAGGATGGCGAAGAGGAACATCGGGATGAACGACACGATCGGAACCGTCGCTTCCAGCCCGATGAGTGCGCCTCCCCAGCCCCACTGGAAGACGGTCACCATGATGCCGTAGGCCGCGCCGATGCTCAGCAGGTTCAGCAGTACCGCCTTGAGCGGTACGAGTATCGAGCGGAAGACCAGCATCAGCAGCAGGAACGACATCGCCAGCACCGCGACGACGACCACCGGCAGGCGTTGACTGGTGCGTTGGCCCACATCGGACAGGCTCGCGGCGGCGCCGCCTACGTGGGCCCTGGCCGGGCCGTGCCCGACCGCCGTGGGCAGCACGTCGGTGCGCAGCCGGGCGATGGTGTCGGCCGTGGCCTTGTCCTGAGGGCTGGTGGTCGGGAACACCACGAGGGTCGCGATGCCGGTGGCCCGATCGATGTGCGCCGGCGCGACGGATGCGATGCCCTGATCCGCCGCGACCGCCCCGACGAGTCGGTCCAGTACTCCCGGATCACCGGCGGAGTCCGCGGCGATGACGAGGGGACCGTTGGTGCCCGGGCCGAACCCCTCGGCGACGAGGTCGTAGGCCCGGCGCTCGGTACGGCTGTGGGGCAGTGAGCCGTCGTCGGGCAGGCCGACGCGCAGGCCGAGCACGGGCAGCGTCGCGGTCAGCAGCAGCCCCGCCGCGCCGACCGCGTACGGCACCGGGTGCCGGCTGACGTGCCCGATCCAGCGACGCCACCCGGCGGCGTGGGCGGCGCCTGCCGCCGGGTGGCGCCGCCGTGCGAGTCGGCCCAGCTTCCTGGTCTGCAGAGCCCGGCCGATCCGGCCGGTCCGGGCCAGGCGTGGGCCGGCGGCGCCGAGGAAGGCCGGCAGAAGCGTCACCGACGCGAGCACCATGGTCAGGACGACGATCGAGACGGCAAGCCCGCCCACCGTCATGAACGGCACGTTCGCGACCGCCAGGCCGAGGATCGACACGACGACGGTGCCGCCGGCGAAGACCACCGGCCGCCCCGCCGTTGCCACCGCTCGTCCGGCCGCCGCCTGCGGATCGAGCCCGCACGCGAGGTACTCCCGGTGCCTGGCGAGAACGAACAGCGCGTAGTCGATGCCCACTCCGAGCCCGACCATGCTGCCCAGGACCGGTGCGAAGGTGGGGACCTCTGTCACCCCTGCCAGTACCGTCATCGTGGCGACCCCCACGGTCAGTCCGAAGACCGCCATGCCGATCGGCAGCGCGGCGGCGACGAGCGAGCCGAACACCAGGAACAGGATCGCGGCCGCGGCGAGGAGACCGATCAGCTCGCTCGCGCCGCCGTCGGGGTCGGAGAAGGCGTAGAAGAGGTTGCCGCCCATCTCGATGCGTAGGGGCAGTTCGACGCGCAGCCGGTCGCCGAGATCGACGAGGGCGTCGAGGTCTTCGGCCGACAGCCGGCTCTGGTCGGGGTACTGCACCCGGACGACCGCGATCCGCCCGTCGGCCGAGACAAGGCCGCCGCGCACGGCGGTGTCCCCGCCCGTGTCGAGTGCCCCCGCCGGGTCGCTCGTGCCGAGCACGTGCGGCAGCCGCTTCACCTCGGTCTGCAGCCGCGTGAGAGCGGTGCGCGCGCTGCCGTGGTCGAAGAACGTCGCACCGTCGTCGAGGGGGGTGACGACCACTTGGGCGGTCATCCCCTCCTGGCCGGTGCCGGCCCGCTCGATCAGTTCCGCGGCCCGTTGGGAGTCCAGTCCCGGAGCGGTCATCGAGTCCGCGGTCCGCCCGCCGAAGGCCACGGCGGAAAGGACGGCGAGCGTGGCGGCGATCAGCCATGCCGCGATCACCCGCCAGGGATGGCGGGCGGCGCTTGTGCCCAGGCGCAACAGGGCTTTCGAGAGCATCGGGTCCTCCAACCACCTTGTCGGCCGTCCTTGTACGGCCGCCGATGCCGAGACTCGTCGCCACGGCGCTCCGCGGCATCGGCCCGCGGGCCGCGGATCCGTCAGCCCCGGGGCGGAGTGACGACCCGTCCTTTCGGCCGATGCGCGGCACGCCGCGGCCCCTAGGCTGAGAACCGTGCTGCGAGACGACCTGCGAACCTTGTGGACCGAACCCCGGCCGCCCGACGCGCCCGCCCGGGTGCGGCGGGACTGGGCGCTGCTCGCCGCGGTCCTTGCCGGTGTGGCGCTGGAAGCCACCCTGCGCGAGCAGGTCGTGTGGCGGCCGGTGGCGGTGGTGTTCGCCGTATGGCTGTGCCTGCTGCCCCTGTGGCGCCGGACCCGCCCGCAGGCGATGGTGACGCTGGCGTTCGGCTCGGTGATCCTGCTTCAGGTGGCCTCCCTCGTCGCCGCACCGCGCGAGCCCGTAGGCCTGTACGCCGGCGCGGTCGTACTCGTGCTGGTGTACGCGCTGCCCCGGTGGGGATCGGGACGCGAGATCGTGCTGGGCGGCGCGGTGATCCTCGCGACCGGCGCGCTGTGTTCCGTCACGGACGAGACCCCGGTCCTCGAAAATGTCGTGGGCTTCGTCTTCCTGCTGCTGCCCGGCGTGGTCGGGGCTGCCGTGCGGTTCCGGGTGACCGCTCGCGAGCGGCAGTTGGAGCAGGTGCGCTCCCGCGAGCGCGAGCAGCTCGCCCGGGAACTGCACGACACGGTGGCCCACCACGTGTCGGCCATGGTGATCATCGCCCAGGCGGGCCGGGTGCTCGCGGGCACCGACCCGTCCGCCGCCGTCGAGGCGCTGGAGGGGGTCGAGGAGGAAGGGGCGCGCACGCTGGAGGAAATGCGCGCCATGGTCGCCGCGATGCGCGACCGCGGGGTCGGCGCCGAGCTGGCGCCCCTTGCCGGAGTCGCGGATCTGGAGCGCCTGGTGCGCACCCCGGGTGGTCGCCTCAGGGTCGACCTGGGGCTCGACGGCGAACTGGACGCGCTGCCCCCGGCCGTGGACGCGGCCGTCTACCGGATCGTGCAGGAGTCGGTGACCAACGCGCTGCGCCATGCGGTCGACGCGACCGAGCTCGTCGTCCGGGTCGCCGCGGAACGGCACACGGTACGGGTAAGCGTGCGCGACAACGGTCGGCGCACCGGCCGGGGTCGCGACGGATACGGACTTACCGGACTGCGCGAGCGCGCGACCCTGCTTGGCGGCACACTACGAGCCGGCCCGGGTACCGACCGGGGCTGGCATGTCGAAGCCGAACTGCCGAGAGCGAGGAGCGAGAGCGGTGTCCATTCGCGTCCTCGTCGCTGACGACCAGACGATCATCCGCACCGGGTTGCGGATCATACTGAACGCCCAGCCCGGCATCGAGGTGGTCGGCGAGGCCGCCGACGGGCGGGAAGCGGTACGTCTGGCCCGCGAACTACGCCCCGACGTCTGCCTGTTCGACATCCGCATGCCCGTACTCGACGGGCTCGAGGCCACCCGGCTGGTCGCCGGCCCGGGCGTCGCCGACCCGCTGGCCGTGGTCGTCATCACCACCTTCGACCTCGACGAGTACGTCTACGGCTCACTGCGTGCCGGCGCCCGCGGATTCCTCCTCAAGGACACGGGACCGGACCTTCTGGCGCAGGCCGTACGGTCGGCGTCCGACGGTGAGGCGCTCATAGCGCCCAGCGTCACCGTCCGTCTGCTCCAGGCATTCGCGGACCTGCCCGCCGGCCGGCCCGTGGCCCAGCCGGTCTCCCCCGTCACCGCCCGCGAGGAGCAGGTGCTCCTCGCCGTCGCTCGCGGGCTGACCAACGCCGAGATCGCCGATGCACTGCACATCAGCCTCAGCACGGTGAAGACGCATCTGGCCAGCCTGATGGCCAAACTCGGCGCCCGCAACCGGGTCGAGATCGCGATGTGGGCCTACGAAACGCGCCGTATCCTCCCCGGAAACTGAGCTGGGTGCCGGGCTATGTCCCATGAGAGCCTGACGACTTACGAGGCGGGCCCTGAAGTGGATGCTGTTCTGTGTGCGAAGTACGGTCTCGACAGCGATCAGTTGGAGGACAAGCGCGGCGCGTCCCGCGTGTTCGACGGGGACGGTGATGGCTCCAGTAGACCCCGTGGTGCAGCGGCTCCCACAGGGCGCCTGGGAGGGCGATGCAGAGCCGGCCGGTGAGCCCGCGTCCGGCGCCGGGTCCGGTGCCGCCGTAGGGCTGTCCGGAGCGGGGTGCGTCTTCGGGGACGGGGCTCCCACTTCCGCAGCCACCCCCGCTCGTCGAGTCCGGCTCGCAGCGCAGGCGCCAGCGCGAGGACCCGGCTCGTACGGTGCTGGCGGCTCGCCCGCAGCCGCTCCCGGACCGCCCGCAACCCGGCCCGCGCAGCGCGCAGTCCAGCGCCCCGAAGCCCCGCAAGGCGCTCCGGTACCTCCTCGTCCAGCCAGGCCGTCTTGCTGTCCCGGTGTACGCGGACGAGGGCGTCGAGACAGCGGAGTTGATGCGCGACGTGTGATTTGCGGTGGTTGGTGACAGGGCTTTCAGTAGGGTGTTTTGGCTGGTGGGCGGGTTGTGGGGTGTCGTTCTGCTGCTGAAGGCCGGTGCCGTTTCCCGCTGAGAGGGCGTTTCATCCCGTTGTTTCATCCCAGATTGCCGGGTTGAGGGTAGTTCATGCGCCGCGCCAGCTGGGGGTGGATTCGGCGGTGAGTCTGCGGGTCATGAGGTTGATCATTGCGAGGTGGATCATGGCTTCGGAGCGGTGGGGGCAAGCTTCGTAGTCGCGGGCCAGGCGGCGGTGGTTCATGAGCCATCCGAGCGTTCTCTCGACAGTCCAACGGCGGGGCAGGACGGTAAATCCCCTGGTGGTGGGGTCGCGTCGGACGATGTGCATGTCGATACCGAGGGTTGCGGCGTATTCGACGAGGTGCTGGCGGTAGCCGCCGTCCACCCAGGTCTTGCGGACGGTGGGATGCTCGACGGCGACCCGCTCGATGAGGGTCTGGCCGGCGATCGAGTCCTGCACGTTGGCGGCGGTGACCAGAACCGTGAGGAGGAGCCCGACGGTGTCGATGACGATGCTCCGCTTGCGGCCGACGATTTTCTTCCCGGCGTCGATCCCCTGCTCCGAGACGGGCACATTGGTGGACGTCTTGATGCTCTGGGAGTCGATGACAAAGGCGGTCGGTTCCTCCTCCCGGCCTTCCTGCCTGCGCACTTGCCGGCGTAGGAGACTGTTGAGCTGATCGAAGACACCTTCTTCCCGCCAGCGGGCGAAGTAGGCGTAGACGGTGTTCCAGTGCGGGTAGTCGTGCGGAAGGTAGCGCCACGGGATGCCCGTCCGGTTCACGTAGAGGACTGCGTCCAGCAGGCTCCGCAGATCGTGGTCCGGAGGCCGGCCGATGTCCAGGCCGCGGCCACGGCGCTCGGACCGCCAGGCGGTCAGGACCGGCTCGACCAACTCCCACCGGGCATCGGACAGATCGCTTGGGTATCGGCGGCGTTCAGGCATGATTCCGGGCTACCCAGGCGGCCCAGGCGCGCGGACCGGCGCCCGAAGCACACAGCGCGAAGCCCGGCGCCTTGGGATGAAACAGGAGGAGGCAGCCCAAGACGTCCGCCTGGCAGCCACTTTCGCATCATGAACCACACGAACCCCAGCAGCCCCGACCAGCCACAATCCCATACCAGCTCAAAAGACCTCAATAAAGAGCTAAACGCCCTCTGACCGAGTACGGCCACCGCTTGGGCCCGCCGCCCGGAGCACTCAGACGGTGACCGAAATGACATGGCATCGCAGGCGAATGCCCGCAAACACCGTGTGGAGATGCGTGAGCTTTTCTGGTTGAGGGCGCGGGTCAGGTCGCGGTTGGCTGCTCGGGCGGCTTCAAGTTCGGCTTGACGCTCCTCAAGCGCGCGTCAGCTCAACATTGCTCTGTTCGAGCCTGGTGATCCGACTGTTCAGCTCGGCAACGTCGCCGGGTGGCCCGAGACCGGAGGCCCGCCAGATCTCTTCGCCGAGCGCCTTCGACAGGCGCTCTTCGAGCTGCTGGACGCGCGCGGCCAAGCGGGCACTGCGGGCACCCGCATTGGCGAGATCGGCCTGAAGCGATACCGAAGTGACTGTTGGCCCAGTCCCGGGCGGCCTGGCCGGTTCGTGCGCCGCGGTGTGAAGTGCGTCGAGGAGGTCGCGATGGCGGTAGAGGAAGGTGCGGTCGACACGGGCGGCGCGGGCGATGGCTGAGGCGGTCAGTGGGCTTCCCTCGCGCCGTGCGGTGGTGATCGCGCTCGTCACGCGGGCACGGCGGCGTTCGGTATCGGCCTGGCGGCCGTCGTTCATGGCGGTGGTCACGACGGGGGGATCCTTGAGGGTCGGACGTCGGGCAGGGGCTGGCCGACGCGAGGCATGCCGAGGTGGACGGTGCGCGAGCGGCGCACAAGGGTGGCGGCCTGTTCGATCTGCGCGCGGTCCTCGGCGGTGAGCTGGTCGAGGTCGGAGCTGACGCGGTCTGTGAGCCGGCGGACCCGGCTGATCTCCTCCTGCGAGGGCATGGCCTGGGTACGGGCCCATTCGTCGGCTTCGAACGCGGACATCAGCCGTTCCCGGCTGCGCAGCAGGTCGGCGAGGTGGGCCTGGAGGTCGGGGAGGTAGGAGACGTCGGTGGAGAAGTGCTCACAGCCCAGGCACCGGAACCGCAGCGGGCACGCGTGGCCGCCCGCGGCGACGTTGGAGGGTTCGCGGCAGACCCCGTACGGGGTGGCGACCTCCCCGATCGCACGCCGGACATGCTCGAAGTCCAGAAGGCTCTGGACCTCGCGCCAGACCCGGTTGCCGTGCCGGTCGAACTGCAGGGCCGTGACCCGGTCGACGGCTTCCCTGCGCCGCTCCGCACCGACCCGGTAGTAGCCCTGGGTGGTGGAGATGAGCCGGTGGTCCATCAGCTCCTCGAGGACGTCGGGGTGCACTCCGGCGTCGGCGTGCCGCTGTGCGTAGCAGTGCCGGTAGGCGTAGGGGAAGACGCGGGTCTTGTCGAAGGGCACCAGGTGGGTGACCGGGGTGCCGGCCTCGGTGGTGATGACCGGGACGACGAGGTCAGGCAGCGAAGCCACCCAGGTGCCGTGGGCCAGAGTGATGTCCTTGTACGTCTTGGTGCCCTCGGGGTTCGTTCGAGGCCGGGGCAGGAGCTTGAGCCGGGCGGCTCGGTGGCCGGGAAGCGGTCGCGGACGCGTTGCTGCTGGCGGCGGATCACCTCGGCGGTCTCGCCGCCGAAGGGGAGACGGCGACCGAGCCGGTAGGCCTTGTGGTTGTCGTAGACGAGCACGGGTGATCCGTCGGGGTCGCTTTCCAGACAGCCCCAGGCCAGGGTGTAGATCTCGTCGGGGCGCCGTCCGGTGTCGATGAGGAGTTCGGTCGCCACCCTCGTCTCGGTGTTGCTCATCTCCTCCAGGCGGTCGAGGTGAGCGCACAGGACGCGCATCAGTGGGCCAGTACGGCCTTGCGTTGGACGGTCGCATCGGGGGTAAGGACGGCGGGATGGCGGGTCAGCCAGCCGGTGACCTGCCGGACGGAAGGTGGCGGTAGCAGTGGCGGCGGAGGGGCACTGTCCGGGGCGAGCAGGAGGTAGGACCCGTTGGATCCGCGGGTGGTGATCTCGGTGTGCAAGGCCCGGCCCGTGATCCTGGCCCGAGTTGCTCTCCGCCGCCGACAACCAGCTGCCGGGAGGCAGCACCGCCGACCCAGACAGCCGACTCCTGCTACTGCTGCCGGCACTTGGAGACGACCGCGCCCCAGAAGGCGCGAAAAGCCGCCTCACGACAGCCCTCGCTGCCCGGACAACCGTTGAAGACCCCGAAGGACTCGCTACCGCTCTAGCCGACGGCCAGGGCGCAACAGGACCCTCGCACTGGGCGAACAAGAACGGCGTCCGCGTGGACGACGGCGGGCACTCCTACCGCAACCCGTCCAACGCCTTCGCCCTCACACCGCAAGACCTGGCCCGTGTCTCGGCCGCTTTCCCCATCTGAACTGCGAGCCATCACAAAGACACACGCCAACCCGACCGGCACCAAAACGGCCCTCGACGCGGGCACCGACGGAAAGGGTCCTGTCCTTGGGTCGAGCGATGTTCGTCCTGGTTTCCATTGCGCGGCCGTCGCCCGTGCTCCAAGTGATGACCGGGTAGTACACGGTGGTTCCGACGCTCCGCCTGGTGCTGCCGGCATCCGAGGCCAGCGCGATCCGGCTCTCCTCAAGACGGGTCACCACCCCCTCGCAGTACTGCCCTCCCTCAGCAGGAACCGGGCGCGTCGGATCTTGAGGGAGGCGACGACGCCGATGACCGATCCCGCGGCGGTGAAGACCGATGTGAAGAGCCAGAGGATCCTGGGAAGCAGACACGGGGTCGTCTCGATTCTGGAGCCGAAGAACCCCTGACAGCATGCCAGTGCGGCGATCTCCCCTTGCGGCAGGCGCGTGGCCGGGACGGCCCTCAGCGCAGCCCCGCCGACGGTCTCCTCCCGGAGGAGGAGGCGGGACCGGGCCGCAGGTCCCAGACCAGGGATAAACGGGACCTGGGTCCTCGTGCCCTTGGGCGATGTGCCGTACCAGGGCGGGTTCCTAGCCTCGGGGCATGCGATCACACGAAGCGGACGATGCTCAAGGAGACCCCGTGACCACTGTCAGCCCCGCCGCACGCCGCGCCTTGGCCGTGGGCCTCACCCTCGCCGCCTGCCTCACGTCCTCCCCCGTCCTGGCCACGGCCGCCGAGACCCCCGCCCAGGACAGCTCCGGGGCCGGACTGGACCGGTACTACCACCAACACCTCAACTGGGGCAGCTGCATCAAGGGCCCCGACGACACCACGGGCCGCGATCTGGACCAGGCAGGCGTGCAGTGCGCGGACGTAACCGTGCCCCTGGACTACGCCGACCCCCGGGGGCGCACGATCACCGTGGCGATCTCCCGGCTCAAGGCCACCGACGCCCGCCACCGCATCGGCGCGATCCTCCTCAACAACGGCGGTCCGGGCGGTCCCGCGCTCCAGTCCCCGCCGCAGGCCCGCGCGTCGATGAAGGAGGTCGGCGCGCGCTACGACATCGTCGGCTTCGACCCGCGCTTCATCGGGCGCAGCACCGCGCTGGACTGCGGCTTGCCCGTCGGCATGACCTGGCTGTCCGCCGGCACCGGCCGGGCGGGCTTCGACCGCCAGGTCGCCCTGCAGAAGAGCCTGGCCGACAAGTGCCGGGCCACCGATGCCGCGGTGCTCCCCCACATCACCACCCGCAACACGGCCCGCGACATGGACGTCATCCGCGGCACGCTCGGCGAGCGGAAGATCTCCTTCCTGGGCTACTCGTACGGCACCTACCTGGGCACGGTCTACACGCAGATGTTCCCCGGCCGCCACGACCGGATGGTGCTGGACGGGGCGATCAACCCGAGCGACTACCGCCCCCGGCTACTGAAGGGCACCGAACGCGAGAACGAGAAGGCGCTGTCCGACTGGGCCGCCTGGGCCGCGGAGCACCACGACGCCTACGGCCTCGGCCGCAGCCGCGCCGAGGTGCTCGCCGCCGTCGACCGCATCGTCGCGGCGGCCGCGCGCGGTCCGCTGACCATCGGCGCCGGCGCCGATGCCTTCCGGATCGACGACAGCCAGGTGCCGCTCCTCCTCTTCTCGGGCATCGCGGACGACACCGCCCCGGCGCGGGCGTCGTTCGGCGAGCTGCTTTCCGTACTGGCCAAAGCCGCGGAGGGCCGGCCGACGACGGTGCCGCCGATGCTCGTCCCGGAGCTCCGGTACGTGCTGCGCGGTGAGGGCGAGCCCACCGGCGCGCAGTCCGCCGTGATCTGCGGGGACGTGGCCGCCGCGCGCGATCCCGAGCTCTACTGGCGGGACATCGAGCGCAACCGCACCGCGCACCCGCTGTTCGGCGCTCTGACCAACAACATCAACCCGTGCGCCTTCTGGGACTCGCCGCGCGAAGAGCCCACCCGGGTGCGGCGCGATGCCCCTGCACTGATCGTCGCCGCCACCGGTGACCCGCGTACGACGTACAAGGGAAGCGTCGAGCTGCACAAGCAGCTGCCGAGCTCCAGGCTGGTCACCCTCGAGGGCGCCAACCGGCACGCCCTCTTCGGGCGCTACGGCAACGCGTGCGTGGACGACCAGGTCAACCGGTACCTGGCCACCGGCAAGCTGCCGGCGAGGGACCAGACCTGCGTCAAGCAGGCGGGGTAGCGGCCCGCGGTTCGCGTTCCGAGTGCGCGGGCCAGCGGCATTCTGATGTTGTTCGTCGCGGTCTTGGCGAACACCGACTTGAGGTGGTCCTGCACGGTGTGCTCGGAGACGAACATCTGGCGGGCCACCGTGTGGCTGTCCGGCCCTTCACCAGATGGCTGTCACCGAGAAGATCCAGCGAGACGCTCTCGCGTCGCCCTGACTAGATCTGAGGTTAGATCGGCCCCGCCGAGCCTCATTGATCCGGAGGCTCGGCAGGGCCGATCTGTAGGGTCGAGCCGCCTCAGGACTCGCTGATGCTGCTGAGGAAAATGACGGTTCCAGCGAAGGAAACCACTGCAGTACCAGCCGCGACAGCCGGATCGAAGCGCCAGGTCCAGATGCCGGCCGCAGCCGCGACGATCACGCCGCCGAAAAGGATGAGGGTGGATCGCAGGGACACGATCGGCCCACCAGGCGTGGTCACGCGGCGGCTCCCGGGTTCTTGCCGGGTGCCGGGCGCATCCAGTCCACGAGGTCGTACTTGTGGACTCGGGTGTATCCCAGCGGGGTCAGCGGCTCGGACCTGAATGCGATCTCTCGCTTTCACGTCAGTACGCGACCTGGGCGTCTCACTTGGCTGCGTCAGTGACAACTGGGGTCCGGCACAGATCTTGGGGAGTCGTCGCGGAGAGTGATGGCCGTGTTCGAGTGGGGCGTAGTGCGCCGGTGTGCCCGGTCGCTGTGACGCGCCTGGCGGCCGCAGGGTGACGCTCCATCAGCTAAGGGTTCGGGTCGTGACGGGCAGAGGCGTGCGCGCGGATGGTCGGGCATGGACCTCGGAGATTCCTGCTGGCCCTCGCTCGCGTTCGCCGGCCTGGACGGCGGACTCGTCATCAGAGCTGTCCGGTCGTCACTGGGGCTGGTGTTCATCACGGGGTGGGGCCGGGCGGCGAGTGAGGATTGCCCGGACTGCGGGCGGTGTGGCGAGCGTGTCCACGACCGTTATCACCGGCGGGTGCAGGACCTTCCGATGGGTGGTCAGCCCGTGGTGATCACGCTGCTGGTACGCCGTTTCATCTGTGACAACGCTCGTTGTGAGCGTCGGACCTTCGCCGAGCGCTTTACTCAGCTGACCACTCCGTACGCACGCTGCACGCGGCGACTGGGCACCTGGTTGGAGGTGATCGGGCTCGCCCTCGCCGGCCGGGCCGGATCCCGGCTCGCGAACTCCTTCGGCATCGCGGCGGGCCGCATGACGTTCCTTCGGCGGGTGCTGGCTCTACCTGACCCCGAGGCCGAGGTGCCACGGGTCCTCGGCGTCGATGATTTCCACCCGGCGTGGGGCCACGTACGCCACTGTGATCACCAATGGCGAGACGCACCAGGTCATCGACGTGCTGCCGGGCCGCGAGGCAGGTCCTCTGGCCGCCTGGCTGGCCGCGCATCCGGGTGTGGAAGTGATCTGCCGGGACCGGGCCGGGGCCTACGCGGAAGGCTCACGGCTCGGCGCCCCGGATGCGGTCCATGTTACCGACCGCTTCCATCTCTGGCAGGGACTCGGCCGGGCGGTGGAGAAGACCGTCGGAGCACACCGCTCCTGCCTCCAGGCACCGGTCCCGGCGCCGTCGACGCCGGCGGACGACACGGAGCCGACGGCTGGGCCGGATCCCACAGGGCCGCGAGCAGAACGCAAACGGGCCGCCCACGCCCAGGTCCACGAACTGATGGCTCAGGGGCACGGTCTCCGGGCGATCGCCCGGCACCTCGCCTGGGGCCGGAAAACGGTGATGCGATACGCGCACGCCGCCCGCTGGCAGGAGACGTTCGTCGGCATGCCTCCGCGTCCGAGCAAACTTGATCCCTACAAGCCATACCTGCAACGGCGCTGGGCAGAGGGGTGCACGAACGCCCCGGCCCTACATCGCGAGATCGCCGGACGCGGCTACCCCGACGGATACGCCTCCGTCCGCGACTACCTCGCGGCCTTCCGCCCCGCACCCGGAACTCCGGCGCCCGGACCGCCGAGCCCTTGCGTTCGTAGCGGCGGTGGAGCCGACGGCAGCCGGCGAGCCAGGACACGGTCCGTTCGACAACCCAGCGGTGGCGGCCGAGCCGTTGTGAGGAGTCGATGCCCTTGCGGGCGGTGCGGTGGCGGATGCCGCGTTTGCGGAGCCATCGACGCAGGTGGTTGTAGTCGTAGCCCTTGCCTCCGTGGAGCTTGCCGGGGCGCCGTCGACGAGGTCCTCGTCGAGACCGGATCGGCGGGATGCCCCGCACGAGCGGTTCAAGACCGAGGCTGTCGTGCATGTTCGCACCGGAAATCCCCAGCGAGAGCGGCAGCCCCTTCGCTCTCTTCGCCCTCGGCCGCCACGACGTACACGACCGGCTGCGCGCGGTCTATACCGCGCCGAGGGGCCGCTGCCGAGGAGCGTCATCCGATAGGCCCTGCTCTACGGCGCTCGTCCGATCGTCACATCTACCCCGGTGGCAGGTGGTGGTGTCCGAGCGACAGCACCGGCACGCTGTCTCCGTTGAAGTGCCACAGCGCACTCGTGTACCAGAGGACCACCACGACGACCACCAGCGCGCCCCCGGCCAGTGGCAGGGCCCAGCCCGGCAGGCGACGGCTCTGCACCAGCAGGACCTTGGCGGCGAACGCCCCGTAGAAGAAGCAGCCCGCGATCGAGTGCACTGCGACACGCGAGCCGGTCAGCTGCACGCCATACGCCTGAACGCAGTGCACCGCGATCGGGACGGTGAGGGCGAACAGGACCACACCGACGATCCGGTGGGTGATCGGCACCGGGCCCGGCACCCGGCGCACCCCGGGCAGCCGACGGTACATCCACAGCGCCAGCAGCAGCTGGAGAGCGGCCAGCCCCAGGACGCCGGTGGCGAGCTGTGCCTTGAGACGCACGGCATCGGCGTCCGCCTGGCCGAACAGTGTCGCGGTGTAGTCCGGAGTGTTCGCCCGGCCGAACAGGAAGACGGCGACGAAGACCGCGGCGGCAGCCGCGAACGCCAGTGCGAGAGCGAGCCTGGCTTCCGGGCGGCGCAGAGCGGGCCGGGCGTGCGACATGGTGTCCTCGTCTCGGAACGCTGAGGTTGGCGGTTTGCCATCCCTTCTACTCGCCTGGTGCGGCAGATGGCGGCCGACGCGGCCGTAGCGACCTCGACTACTCGTTGGCGCGGCCGAAGCACGCGGCGTGGGCGGCGTCGATCTCGACGAACGCCATCTGTCCCGCCAGGCATCAGGGGTGGGCCCTGTAGGGGCATCTGGGCCCGAAGTCACGCGAGAGCCAAACGACCTTCGAGTGCACCGCCTGCGGACCCCGCATGGATCACGCGGGTCCAGCACCCCGCGAGCCATTCCAGTAGGCTCGGGATCTCCTCGGGCCGGGACTCGGACTGCTGGCGGAGTTGGTCAAGAGCAGGCGGGATCGGCGATGTTGCGTCGGCAGGCAGGGTCTTCCACTCGGATCACGGGGCGTCGAGAACTCCATGATCTTGGAAGCCGTGCCTGTCACGTTCCCAGGGCCGCCTATCCGACAGACCGTCACGAACCGGACGTCACACGACTACACCGAAGCCCTGGGCGCCGCCGTTGTCGGGGATAAGCGAAACTGCACAATGCTCAACCAACCTGCGCAACCGCACACGGGATGACGAACACTGCAGGTCAGACGACTAACGAGGCCCAGTCTCTGCGCAGATTCAGTGAGCCGCCCCATCGCGAAACCGCTCACCCAAACTGCACAACCCAAGGTCAGCAGCATAACGACTGCTCAGTTTCACTGACCAGCGACAACAGTCTCTGGATGCAGGCGCCCCCAGCGTAGCGGGGGTGGACTGGGTTGATGTCGTCACCGAACTCTCCCCCGGCTTCCAGATCATCGTCAGCGACCACGCCGACCTGCCCCATCCCTGGTACCAGAACTCCATCCGCTACAACGGGTGCGGCGGCGAAGAGCTCATCCCCACCGCCTGGCTCGCCATCAACCCCACCTCGTAGCCGCCGCCGCATCCTGGGAACCAGTGAAACTGCGCAGTGCTCAACCAACCTGCGCGTGCACGACCTGTGACTGCACGCGGGTGTGACTGAGCGCCCTGCACGGCCGCTTTGGCTGTGCAGGGCGCTCAGGCTGGTGCCGGTGCTTGCCGGTGAGGTCTAGTTCTTGCGGTCCAGGCGTTCAGCAGCCAGGATCCGAGCTCGCTGGTGATCAGCTGGCCCCCCGGGTTGGCGGCACCCTTCTTGCCTTCGTCGAAGGGGCTGTACTCGGGCGGGTCGACGACCATTTCGCTTGTGAAGTCGGCGCTGACCAGCCCGATCTTGAGAGGCCTGATCGGCCAGTCGCGCAGCCTCTTCAGCTCTTCGCCCTCCTCCTGAGAGGGCACCGTTCCGTTGTAGGAGAAGTAGCGCTCGACCTGGTGATTCTCGTTACGGGCCTCGAAACTTGCGAGGGCGTATCGGGCCACCAGTGCGCCTCGGCCGATGCCGCCCACGGTCATCGTGTTGTCGCCACCGATGTGCTCGGCGATCACCTTGCGAATGGCGTAGGTGACCGTGTTCGCCTGGCCGGCGAGGCTGGTGCCGGCGTTGTAGCCGACCAGGATCAGGTCATACCGATACGCTCGCGCGGCAAGGAGGAACGAGTAGGGGTCGGCGTCGAGGCTGGCTTCGAATGCGGCCAAGTCCGTAGCGCCCGTTCCTCCCTCGTGAGCCAACGAGCGGCTTGGTGATGCCGTTCTCCCTCGCGGGAAATACCCGCGCGGTTCCAGAGTCCAATTTCCATTCCTGGACCGATGCCATGGCTCCCCCAAAGATGATGATGTGGGCGTCCCGTGGACACACGTGATGCTTCGCCCCGCCAAGCCTGAAGCCCCCACCGTCTTTACAAAATCGAACACGGCGTAATGGCCTAAAGGCGCACGCGAGGCTGGATAGACGGCGCGGGGAGCCCCAGGCGGCCGCAACATGGTCGAGCTGATCACCAGCGCGCAGGACCCGGCGGAACCCGGCACACGGTCATGGTTGGCGGGTAGCCCCTTGACCGCCAACGATTCATAGGAGGTCAAGGGGTTGCCCGTCTTCACATGCACGGGTCCTTCCCGGAGTTCAGCCCTGGGCAAGCCGTGACGGGGGCTTGCCCAGGTCCGCCGCGGCTTGCGGAAGGTGCAGGGCGCCCGAGCGCCACACACTGCTGCCCAGCACCACGGCCCCGGCCAGCACAGTCAAGGCCAGGACCACGACCTCGTACCCGGACCACTGCGCCCACCAGCCTGCCGCAGCCAGCACCGTCCCCGCCAACGCACCGCCACCGGCTCGGCGCTGCCTGCCCGTCATCACCAACCGCGTCCCTCCCTCAGCTCTCTCCGGTCAGGCGCCGGGCCCGGTGGCCGCCTCGCGGGCGGCGTGCCGCTGGACTTCCGCCGAGGGCGCCACCAGCGGCCCGGCCGGAGGGGGCGAGCTGCGGCCGGTACACGGCGCCCCGGTACAAGATGGCCACGGCGGCCGTGCCGCCCAGCACCGTCAGGGTGAAGCCGGCCTGCACCAGACGCCAGGCGGCCGCGGGCAACACTCCGGCCAGCAGCAGGCCCCGGGCAGCGATCCGGACCCGGCCCGACAGCGCCCACCACACCGCCCGTACCCGGTCCCCGCGCACGCCCGGATCCCCCGCCGTCCGGGTGCGGGAGCCGCCGCCGTCACCGCGTACGCCTCGCGCGCCTTGGCCCGTGCAGCCTGCTGCCGCTGGGCGGCGACGACGGCTTCGGCCTATGCCGCGTTCCGTTACCCAGGCCAACTCATCCCGGTGAAGCGCCCCAAGCTGCATCCCGATGAAAGCGCGGCAGTGGACCGGCACGGCGGCCCTCCGGGAGTCCCGTCCCCGCCACGGCCCCGCACCGGCCCACCCGTCGACCCCGACGGTCAGGGGGCGTCGATGAGTACCCTGCCGTCGGTCGGCACGGTTGCCGCGAGTCCGTTCGCGTACGCGTTCTGCACGCGGGACCGCTCGGTCGCGTTGGGCACGGCGTTGGTGCAGGCCGTCCCGGGGCTGGACCCGGACATCAGCTGGGAGCACGGCCCCGGCTTGGTGTCCGGGAGGCCCAGGCTGTGGCCCAGCTCGTGCGCAGCGATGCGCGTCTTGTCGTACCCCTGGCTCACAGCCTGCGCGCCGAGTTCGACTCGTACCTGTCGTCCGGGACGGACCGGACCGAGGGTGGCCTGCGGCCAGCCGGTGGTGGCCACGATGACGATCTCGGCCCGGACCCCGGGCGCGGCCTCCACCAGCCGAACGTTGCTGACGTTCGCGTTCCAGGAAGCGACCCCGGCCGTGATGGCCGCTTCCCAACCGCCGGCCCGACTGTCGTCGTAACGGAGCGTCACTATCGCTGCGGAGGCGTCCGGTATGGGCGCGGGTGCCGCCGTCGCGCCGGGTGCCGCCGCGAGAACCATTGCGGCGGCGGATGCGCCTGCTTTCAGCCAGGTGCCCAGAGACATGGTCGTCTTCCTTCATGCGTGGGGGGACCCGGCCCCTCGGCGGAACCGGGGCACTGGAGACGCCGTCACCGCCCGCCGGTGGCCCGCATGTTCGGACAGCCGCCCCTCCGGAGCCCTAAGAAGGTAGCCCCGCACCCCATCAACCCGTCATGCACCTGCCAGCCAATTCCGGCAGGCACTCCAGCCGATGCCCGGTCAGCGGGCGCCACCATCCAGGGGCCTCGCGCGGCCCGCTCGGCAAGCGGGCACGGATAAACGCTGTCAGTTGAAGTGAACGAAGCCACCGGGGCCTGACAGTTGAGCCTTGGGTAAGATCATCCAGGTTCAATTATTTTGTAACAGGAGCTCAGGGGGACGAAGTTGAAGACGTCATCGAGATTTCTTGCTGTGGGGGCATCGGCTGCGGTGATGGTGCTGGCGGCAACGGGAGTCGGCCATGCCGAACCCGTAAACGAGCCCCTCGCGGCAGCGGAGCTGCTGATCAATAGCTCGGGCAAGTGTCTGGAAATAGAGAACTCCAGCACAGCCAACGGAGCGAAGGCCCAGCAGTGGACGTGTGTCGGCCAAAGCGGGGCTTACTGGAAGACTGTTCCCGCCGGTTCCCCCGCCGAATTCTGGATCGTCAACGCGAAGAGCGGCAAGTGCCTTGAGGTCGAGAACGGCTGGAAGCACAACGGCGCGCCCGTACAGCAGTGGACCTGCACCCCTGGGGTGAAGCACCAGCTTTGGATGGGGGCCGGTCCCAGGCCTGGCGGCGCCGCCATTATGAACAGCGGAACCGGCAAGTTCCTTGAAGTGGAGAACTCCAGCGGGGCGAACGGCGCACGGGTCCAGCACTGGCAGTACGCCCAGGTGAGCGGTCAGGCTTGGCGCGACTAGACACCTCTCGGATCGCAGTAAATGCCGGCCGCCGACAGACTCCCGATCCAGGCGACCGGCAGCAGTGAGGGTCGGAGTGCCGTGGGAGTTCTTCAGTTCTGCGCGTGGGACTTCGCAGCAGAAGACCCATCGTGGTTGCTGATGCACGGCATCGCTGCGGCCGGTTCCGGCTTGTGCCCACCCCCCGTGGCGGCACGTCCTGCCGGAGCGGGTTCTTCCTTTGCCCCGCAGGGGCGGGCCCCGGCGCGAAGCACCTTCAAAGGGGCCCGGGAGCGAAGCGACTTGCCCGAAGGGTAGGTCTTCTGCCCGCCCGTGCCCGAAGGGCACACAGGGGGCGGGCCAGCCCGCAGGGCTGTCCATTGCCCCCCGCAATCAGGCATACAAGAGGGGCGGCAATCTGCCGCCCCTCTTCACCTGTTCGGCCGTCCGGCCCGCGTCTCACAGCTCCCACCCCGGGGCCACCGCGCCCGTCAGCACGGCGGCCATGTCGCCCCAGGTGCAATCTGTGCTGGCGCACGCGCCCGGCGATGCCGAACGGCGGCCACACACGTACTACAAGTACCCCCTGACGATGCCCGACGCCACCTCTGCCGCCTCCCTCATGACCCACCTGGGCCGAGCCGGCATCTCAACGGAGCAGGTCTACCCGCATGCCGTCCCCCACCAGCCGGCGCTGCGCGAGATCACCCACCGCACCACCGACATCGCTGTCACCCTGGACCTCCTCCCGCGCACCGTGTGCCTGCCGCTGGCTCCCGAACTCACCGACGAGGAAGCCGACCGCGTCATCCAGGCAGTCCACGACTTCCAAGCCGCAACGGTCTGATCCCGGCCCGTCCGCATGCGGGCACGCCCCCGCCTCTCCTGTGCCGGAGGCGAGGTTCGCAGGATTCGCCCGCGCCAGGTCCAGTGCCCATTCCCACAGTTGCATCGGATGCGACATCGTGCCCTCGGAGCGGCGTCGCCGCGGAACGGCATCCGAGGCTCACCCCAAAGCGCCGAGCATTCCGTCGCTGGTCAGGTGATCTGTGTGGGCGGGTCACAACGCGTTCTCGCGGACGACGTTGATGCTCGGGCAGTCCTCCGCGACCCCGAGCAGGGCCTGGCGCTCGGCGTCGTCGGCGACGAGGTTCCAGCGCAGCTTCGTGGCGGTCCGCTGGGCGGCGTACTCGCAGGGGTAACCGCCGGCCGGGGGAAGCCACTGCGCCGGAGCCGTGTCGGCCTCGGACCGGTTCGACTTCGCTGTGACCGCGATCAGCGTGGTCCCATCAGAGTGGTGCGATTCACCGGAGGACAACGGTGACGCCGTGGCTCTCGAGGAGTTGCAGGGCTTCCTCGAAGTAGGTGAGCTTTCCGCCTTGGTCCAGGGTGAAGTTCAATGCATGGCGAGCGATGTCGGCGTCGTGCCACATCAGGGTGAAGGGCCCGATGACGCCGCGTCGGCCGCCCAGGCAGTCATTGAGATCGTCGAGCCCTCGGCCGAACCAGCGGCCGGGACCGATGAGTGCTTCGCCCAGCGCGCAATAGAGGCCGGGCTTGTCGGTGATGAATCGTCCGTCAAGGTGATGGGTTCCCCCGGCGCGATCCGGCTCGCCGCCTGGATGAGGGCGTATCAGGTCGAGCCACTCAGCTCGGCCCCGCGTGTCCAGTGAGGACCACTGGTTGGGTGTCGTCGGGAAGCCCTGGTACCAGGTTTCCCAGATGCGTCGGGCAGCGAGCGAGGGTCGATCGTCGTCCCCGCCGTCTGCGAGCGTGATGTCGACCAAGGACCCGCCCAGCACGGACGGACTGACCTTGGCGATCTCCAGACGGACCCCGTGGGACCCCATCTCCCGCCCGAACCGGTCCAGTGCCACCAGTACCCCCCACTCCTGGATACAGGCTTGCGGGTTGCGCACGGCAGCGAGCAGCCGCTCCCCGGGCTCGCACCCAATGAGCTGCAAGGGGATGTCCGGGCCGACCTCGCGCGGGGCGACGAGACCATCGATGCCGAGGCATTCGCCGACAGGCCCGCCCCTGTAGTCCTCTTCTGCAATCGCGAAGCGTGGAGCGGCAGGCATGGTGCCGGGGCCGGCGCCGGGCCAGACCTCGCTGTGTTCGACCACGCCAGTGCCGAGGACGAGGTCGACGAGGTCCGGATCGGTCGCGTTGGGCGAGTACGAGATGGCGACCGTGTCCACCAGGGTCCACGCGAACTGAGGGCGGTTCTCATCTGAGATGGTGACTTCCAGATTGCCCAAAGACCGCGTGGACTCGTCGGGAAAGGCGAGCACATCGTGCCATGGCCCTGCGGGCGTGCACCCGCGCAGAGTCAGGAGTTCACGTGGCGGCGGCACCGGGTCGACGAACAGTCCCTCCACATCGGCGCACCGCCCCCAGAAGTCGCGCTCAAGGTCAGCATCCTGGCGGGTCAGAAGAAATCTGACCGGAAAGATGTGATCCCACGTGGCATGGTCCTCGACCCGCACGAAGTCTCCGAACAGCTGATCCGACTTGACGGGTCAACGATACGGAGCAACGTTCCCCAGCCCGACGGAAGGGGGTCTGTCGAACAAACGGCTCTGTCTCACATTCGGTGGTGATGCTGAGTGCTGGCGGGTCGTTGACATCGGTGTGATGGATGTCAACGAGCGTGTGCAGATGGCGTTTCCTTTTGCAGACACCCGCCGTCCCGGCCCTCACCGTTCCGGTTGCCATGCCGCCGCACACAGCGAGGTCTCGGCCGCCTCGGTGTACAGGGCCGCGCTCAGCCAGGCGCGGGCGAAGTCGGTCGGGTCGGCGGGGAGCAGGCGGCCGAAGGGGTCGCGGGCGCGCCGGGTGGCGGTGCGTTGCAGTTCGGCCAGGAGATCGGCGGCGGTGGGGAGGGCCGCGGCCGGGGGGTGTTCGCCTCGCGCTTCGAGGGCGGCGGCGGCGATCAGGACCCGCGTGCGATCGACACCCGCAGCCATCACCACGTCGATGACGACCGGTTCGTTGCGGGTGATCGTGCCGGTCTTGTCGATGGCGACAGCCCGGACGCTGCCGAGCGCCGCGACGGCCGCGCCCCCCTTGATCAGTACGCCGGCCTTGGAGGCCGCGCCGACGGCGGCGACCACGGCGATGGGCACGGACAGGGCGCGAGCAGCAGCGCGCCGCGCCCGGACGGCTCGGCGCGCTGCTGCTCGCCGCCGCGGCCGCCGTCCTGCTCCACACGGCGGCGGCCTTCCCGGCCGCCGCCGACGAGCCCGGCTGGACGGCCGAGCCCGTCGCCGGCGGCGCGCCCGCGGTGGCGCCCAGGGCCGGGGCCCGCCCGTACTTCTACCTCTCCGGCACCTCCGGCGCCGTGCTGGAGGACCGCCTCGCCCTGGACAACACCAGCGACCGGGAGCACACCGTCACCCTGCGCGGGGCCGACGCCTACAACACGGCGGACGGCGCCTTCGCGGTGCGCTCCGCCAAGCCCGCAGCCGGAGGCGGCTCGGAAGGGCCCGTCACCGGCGCGGGCCTCTGGATCAGCTTCGGCGCGGGCACCACGGTCAAGGTCCCGGCGCACACCCGCGCGGTGGTCCCCTTCACCGTCACCGTGCCGCCGGGCTCACCGCCCGGTGACCACCCGGCCGCCGTGGTCGCCACCGAGGCCGGCCGCGAGGTGGGCGTACGGGTCCACCTGCGGGTCGGCGGCCCGGCGCTGGCGGCCCTCACCGTCGAGGACGTCTCCGTACGCGGCAAGGGCGCGTCCGCGCGCGTGGCCTACACCCTGGTCAACCGCGGCAACGTGACCCTCGCGCCCGAGCTGTCCATCCGCGCCCGGGGCACCTTCGGCGAGGTCGCGGGCCGCAGCGCCCGCACCCTGCCCGTCGAGGTGCTCCCCGGCCAGCGGGTGGAGCTGAGCGAACCCTGGCCCGGCGCCCCGGTCTTCGACCGGGTCGCCCTCGACCTCACCGTCACCGCCCCCGGCGGCGCCCGCGCCACGGGGAGCGCCTCGGCGTGGTTCGTTCCCTGGGGGATCGCGGGCTGGACCGGCCTGGGGCTGCTCGGCCTCGGCGGAACCGCCGCGGCCGCGCTGCTGCTCGCGCGCAAACGGCGGTCCCGGGCCGGCGACCGGCACGGGACACGCCCGCACGGAAGCGCCGTACCCGAACAAGCCCCAGCACCGGACCACGAGTTGACGGGAGCAACCAGGTGAGCGCCAAGACCGGACGCGGCGGCAAGATCAGGGCCCTCGTCGCGGCGGGATGCGCGGGGCTGGCGGGACTCGCGCTCGGCGCGCTGACGCTGTTCCCGGCGGCACCGGCCGCCGCGGACGAGGCCAAGCCCGCCGTCGCCCTCTCGCTCAAGGAGGCCGCCAAGGGCACCGAGCTGTCGGTCACCGGCACCGGCTGGCGGCCCAAGACCATGGTGATGCTGCTGGTCTGCGGGCAGAACATGATCGGCGGCACCAACAGCTGCGCCAACGCCGACGGCATCGCCGTCTCGGTCGCCGACGACGGGAACTTCTCCGCCCAGCTCCCGGTGGTCGCGCCGCCCAAGCCCTGCCCCTGCGTCGTCAACGTCACCTCCGTCAACGGGGACCAGTCCACCGTCGCGGCCCCGCTGAAGATCACCGACCACCCGGTGGCCGAGCTGCCCGCGGAGGGCGGCACCGCCCGCCTCGCGATGCTCACCGGGGTCCGCCTCAAGGGCGAGGACGGGGTGCTGACCTGGTTCGGCGCCCCGCCGAGCCGCGAGTTCACGGTGACCGTCGGCAACCTCGGCTCCGCGCCGGTCAAGGACCCGGTCTTCCAGCTCGGCACCGCCCACGGGGTGTTCGCGCCGATCTGGGAGGAGGTCCGCTGGAAGGGCACGATCGCGCCCGGCGGCAAGGCGGAGATCTCCCTGAACGCGGCCCTGTCCGCGGGCGCCCACGGCGACTACACGGTCTCGCTCAAGTACGGCGAGACGGTCGTGGCCACGCAGCCCTGGGGCGTGGCCCGCCCGTACGGGGTGCTGCTGTTCTGGGGCCTGCTCCTCGTGGTGATCCCCGCGGCGGTCTTCCGGATCGGCATGGCCGTCGTCGACAAGGTCCGCCCGCGCGAGCAGGCCGGCGGCCGCCACCGGGGCTCCCGGATTCCCGACGCGGCGGCGGCGGTGACCACCCGGCTGCCGAGGATCGCGGCGGTACGGGGACCCGCGCGGGGTCCCGTACGAGGTCCCGCGCCGGCCCGCTCCGAACCGGCGGCCGGGCCCCCATCGACCACCACGGCGGCACTGCCGTGGTTCACCCCGGACAGCGCGCCGGGGACAACCGCACCATCCGAACCACCAGCACCACAGACACCACAAGCACCACACAAACCACATGCACCACAGACGTCCGCACCGTCTGAGAACAGTCCGACGACGAAGGGACAATCGTGAGGACCCAACGGAGGGTGAGCGCGGCCGCGGTCGCGCTGCTGTTCGGCGGCGCGGGCATCCTGCTGGCGGCTAGCCCCGCCCAGGCGGCCGACGTCTCCTACAAGGTGGAGTGCGTTCCGCCGGCGGGCGGTGGCGGCCCGGTCCAGGGCACGACCACGGCCTCGGTCACGGCCCCGGCCACCGCCAAGGTGGGCGACGAGGTCGAGGTGGTCTGGAAGACCGTGAAGCCGGCCTCGAACAACACCGACATCATGGATCTGGCCAAGGACAGCATCAAGCCGATCGGCTACGCGAAGGTCGGCGGCGCGCAGAGCGGCGAGCTGAAGATGGAGGGGACGCGGACCAACCCGCCGATCCCCAAGAAGGCCCCCATGGTCATCTCCGACATGAAGGCCAAGCTCAAGCTCACCAAGGCCGGCGACGTCACCATCTCGCCCGGCAAGTACGACGTCGACTGGAGCGGCCTGCTCACCCACTGCACCCCGCAGGAGGCCGTCGGGGTCGGCGTCACCATCAAGGTCACGGAAGGCGGCGGCGGCACCCCCGGCGGGAGCACCACCGGGACTCCGGGCGGCGGCGGCCAGACCGACTTCCCGGGCAAGGCCGTGGAGGTCGCCTTCGACTGCGGCGCCTTCCTGCCCGGGGGCATCAAGAGCCCGGTGACGATCAACGCCAAGAAGAACGGCGGCAACTACGACCTGACCGTCAAGACCGCCAAGGGGGCCATGAAGAGCCCGGCGGCCCTGCCGGCGGGGGCCCTGAAGCCCTCGATGAACATCAAGATCGGCGGCGGTGACAGCGGCACGGTCAAGGTCTCCGGTCCCGCGACCACCACGGCGATCGGCGCGGGCGACCCCGTCACGCTGAGCGATATGACCGGCACCTACAAGCCGGGCAAGACCGGCAAGGCGACGCTGAGCCCCGACACGATGACGATCGACGTCGTCATGGCCCCGGGCGCCACCCCGATCGTGGTGCCCTGCACCGCGACCAGCACCGGGGTCTCGCTGGAGCTCGACACCACCGCCCAGGCCGGCGGCGCCGCCGGCTCGCCCGGAGCCACGGGCAACACCTCCTCGGGCAACCTCGCCGAGACCGGCGCGGAGGACGAGGGCGGCATCAAGGCCCTCGCCCTGGTCGCCGGCACGGTGATGCTGCTCGGCGCGGCGGTCTTCACCTTCACCCCGTGGCGGCGCCTGCGCGGCCACCGGTAGGCCGCGGGCCCGCGGTCGCGGGCGGCACCCGGAACGACGGAACGGCCCGGCACACCATGCGGTGTGCCGGGCCGTTCCACGAGGCGGGACGCGTCAGTGGACGTCGCCCATCATCGTCTGGACCTTCTTGCGGTACATGTAGATCGCGAAGCCGGCCAGCGCCGCGAGCGCGGCCTGCATGCCGATGATCCCGGTCCCGTTCAGGTCCACCCCGGCGATCGAGAGCAGACCGGTGGTGCAGTCACCGGCGGTGACGGCGAGGAACCAGACGCCCATCATCTGGCTCGCGTACTTCTGCGGCGCCATCTTGGTGGTGACCGACAGGCCGACCGGGGACAGGCAGAGCTCGGCGATCGTCTGGATCATGTAGATCGAGACGAGCCACATCGGGCTGACCAGCGTGCCGCCGTTCGCCATGCCCATCGGGACGACGAAGACGAAGAACGAGCCGCCGACCAGGACGAGGGCCATCGCGAACTTCACGATGGTCGTCGGCTCCTGGTTCTTGCGCGCCAGCCAGATCCACAGCCAGGCGAAGATCGGGGCCAGCGTCATCACGAAGAGCGGGTTCAGCGACTGGAACCACGTCGAGGGGAAGTCCCACCCGAAGACCGTGTTGGCGGTGTTCTTCTCGGCGAAGGCGGCCAGCGTGGAGCCACCCTGGTCGTAGATCATCCAGAAGACGGCCGCGGCGACGAAGAACCAGATGTAGCCGTTCATCTTCGACTGCTCGGGGGCCGAGAGGTCCTTGTCGCGCTTGATGCGGACCAGGACGCCGACCGGGATCAGCAGACCCGCGACGGTCAGCGGGACGAGCGCCCAGTTCAGGGTGAAGACGCCGGTGAAGCCGATGATCGCGTAGAACAGCGCCGTGACGCCGACGACCGCGGCGACCTTGACGACGATCGCGTTGCGCTCCTGCGCCGACAGCGGGTTCGGGACCTGGCTGCTGACGGGGCTCAGGTGCTTGCTGCCCAGCAGGAACTGCGCCAGGCCCAGCGCCATGCCGACACCGGCGAGGGCGAAGCCCAGGTGCCAGTTGACGGTCTGGCCGACGGTGCCGATGACGAACGGCGCGACGAAGGCGCCGAGGTTGATGCCCACGTAGAAGAGGGTGAAGCCACTGTCACGACGAGGGTCCTTCGGACCGTCGTAGAGGTGGCCGACCATCGTGGAGATGTTGGCCTTCAGCAGACCGGAACCGGCCGCGACCAGCGCCAGACCGACGAAGAACATCGCCTGGCCGGGGATCGCCAGCGCGAAGTGGCCCGCCATGATCACGCCGCCGGCGATGGCGACGGTCTTGCGGGCGCCCCAGACGCGGTCACCGAACCAGCCACCGGGCATGGCCATGAGGTAGACCATGGCCACGTAGATGGAGTAGATGGCCGTGGCCGTGGCGGTCTTCATGGCCAGGCCGCCGCCCTGGCTGTCGGTCGCGGCGTCGACGCCGCCCGAGATCAGGTAGACGACGAGGAGGGCGCGCATGCCGTAGTAGGAGAAGCGCTCCCACATCTCGGTCATGAACAGAGTGGCCAGGCCACGGGGGTGTCCGAAGAAGGTCTTCTCGGTGGACGGGTCCGCCGAGTCCCTCGTCAGGCTGGAAGCCATGGTCGATCCTTGCTTGCTCGGGACGCGCGGCTTCGTGAGCTCAACGGCGCCCGGTGAGGGGTGGCCGGTACCGGCGGCGGGTTGTCCCGGCCCCACGCCCGGGGGCCTCGCTCCGCTCAGGCGGAGAGACGAGGGAACATCCGTAACCGGGATCCACGCCCTGCCGCGCTTCATCGCGCGAAGGGCCCGGCCCATAGGTCATTCACTGTCATCGGCCCCGAAGTGGGGGGGGTGCGACCACAGTGCCTGTCCGATCAGGACAGAAATAGAGACTTTCGGCTGGTTATTGGCCGAAAGTCTCTCAGATAGTGCATCAGGCGTCTCGACACCATACGACACGACAGTGCCGCATATGAAAGCACTTGAGAGATGGATCACAGGTTCGCGTGGAACCATCCGGGTACTTTCGAAGGCCGTCAGTCGTTCATAAGACCAGATCGGCAGGGGTGTGCAGGCGGGCCCCTTCTTTCACCCGCCGCGGACTACCATCACCCACATGACGCGTGTACTGCTCGCCGAGGACGACGCATCCATCTCGGAACCCCTGGCCCGCGCCCTGCGCCGGGAAGGGTACGAGGTCGAGGTCCGGGAGGACGGCCCCACCGCCCTGGACGCGGGACTGCAGGGCGGCGTCGATCTCGTCGTCCTGGACCTGGGGCTGCCGGGCATGGACGGCCTGGAGGTCGCGCGCCGGCTGCGCGCCGAGGGCCACGGCTTCCCGATCCTGGTCCTGACCGCCCGGGCCGACGAGGTCGACACGGTCGTCGGCCTGGACGCCGGCGCCGACGACTACGTGACCAAGCCCTTCCGCCTCGCCGAGCTGCTGGCCCGGGTCCGCGCCCTGCTGCGGCGCGGCGCCACCGAGTCCGCCCAGCCCCCCGCCACCCACGGGGTGCGCATCGACGTCGAGTCGCACCGCGCGTGGATGGGGGAGGAGGAGCTCCAGCTCACGGCGAAGGAGTTCGACCTGCTGCGGGTCCTCGTGCGCGACGCCGGCCGGGTCGTCACCCGCGACCAGCTGATGCGCGAGGTCTGGGACACCACCTGGTGGTCCTCCACCAAGACCCTCGACATGCACATCTCCTGGCTCCGCAAGAAGCTCGGGGACGACGCCGCGAACCCCCGCTACATCGCCACCGTGCGGGGAGTCGGTTTCCGCTTCGAGAAGAGCTGAGCGGCCGAGTCCGCTCCCCGTGGGGCATTCTCTAAGCCATGCGCCGCCGTCTGATCAACTCCACGCTCGCCGTGGTGCTCGTCGTCATCGCCGTCTTCGGGGTCTCCCTGGTCATCGTGGAGACCCGGACCATCACCAGCAGCGCCCAGGACCGCATCGAGTCCGAGGCGCTGCGGCTGGTGGGCATCGTCGAGGGCAGCGTCCTGGAGAAGCGGCCCGTCGACGCCGACGCGCTCGCCGAGCAGCTCGACGCCGGCCGCTACGCGCGGATCACGGTCCCCGGCCGCGAGCCGGTCGAGGTCGGCCGCCGGATCGAGGAGAGCGTCATCCGGGGCACGGCCCGCGGCGAACAGGGCGAGGTCGTGGTCGTCGAGCAGTCCCGCTCCACCGTCACCAAGGAGGTCGGGCGGACCCTGGCCGTCGTCGGCGCCGTGGCCCTGCTCGCCGTCGTGGCGGCCGTCCTGCTCGCCGTACGCCAGGCCAACCGGCTGGCCTCCCCGCTCACCGACCTCGCCGAGACCGCCGAGCGGCTGGGATCCGGCGACCCGCGGCCCCGGCACAAGCGGTACGGGGTCCCCGAGCTGGACCGGGTCGCCGACGTACTGGACTCCAGCGCCGAGCGGATCGGGCGGATGCTCACCGCCGAGCGAAGGCTGGCCGCGGACGCGTCCCACCAGCTGCGGACCCCGCTGACGGCCCTGTCGATGCGGCTGGAGGAGATCACCGTCACCGACGACCTGGAGACCGTCCGGGAAGAGGCCACCATCGCCCTCACCCAGGTGGAGCGGCTCACCGACGTCGTCGAGCGGCTCCTGACGAACTCCCGGGACCCCCGCACGGGCTCCGCGGTCCCCTTCGACCTCGACGAGGTCGTCAAACAGCAGCTGGAGGAGTGGCGGCCCGCCTACCGCAGCGCCGGCCGGGCCGTCGTGCGCTCGGGCAAGATCGGCGTCCGCGCCGTGGGCACCCCGGGCGCGGTCTCGCAGGTGCTGGCGACCCTGGTGGAGAACTCCCTCATGCACGGGGGCGGCACCGTGGCGCTGCGCACCCGCGTGATCGGCAACCAGGCCGTACTGGAGGTCACGGACGAGGGACCCGGAGTCCCGCCGGACCTCGGCAACCGGATCTTCGAGCGGGCCATCAGCGGCCGCAACTCCACGGGCATCGGCCTCGCGGTCGCCCGGGACCTCGCCGAGGCGGACGGCGGCCGCCTGGAGCTGCTCCAGGCGCAGCCGCCGGTGTTCGCGCTGTTCCTCAGCCGGACCGCGCCGGAACCCACCGAGTCGCGGGACACGGTCCGCTGACGCGGCCGGTCAGTTCGCGGCGGTCTCCGGGGTCCGCGCCGGGGCCCCGGTCTGGCCGTCGCGCTGCTCGACGACCAGCGATGACGCGGCCGGAGCGGGCAGGGCCTTGAAGACCCAGGTCCGGTAGGACCAGAAGCGGAACACCGTGGCGATGGCGATGCCGGAGAACTTGAAGAAGTTCGAGGCGAGCGGGGCGTTCCAGCCGAAGCCGTAGGTGGCCGTGAACAGGATGCCGTTCTCGATGACCAGCCCGATCGCGCTGAAGGCGATGAACAGGGTCAGCTCGCGGGTGCGCCCGGACCCGGTGCGGTCGGCACGGTCCCGGTAGGCGAAGTAGCGGAAGCCCAGGTAGTTCGTCGTGATGGCCACCAGGGTGGCTATCACGCTCGCGCGCACCACCTGCAGGTCCGTGAAGTGCCTGATCAGGTTGAAGACGCCCAGGTTGACCAGGACCCCCAGCCCGCCGACGGCACCGAACCTCGCGACCTCGCGCGTGAGTCCGCGCACGCGGTCGAGGGCAGATCCGTTCTCCGGCTCGCTCATAAGAGGCTTCAGTCCTGTCCCTCGGGCCCCCCGTATGAGGCGTCACGCGTTCTGCTTCGGCCCGCTCATGTTAAGTGTCACCCCGTTGGTACGTCTGCGCCTTCGGACGCCGTGCGACACACGGCACACTCGCCCCGCCCGCCACCGGGTACCGGCCAGGGCCGTGTCCGGATGGCGGAATACCGCCGGATACCCTGGAGGAGTGACGTTCCCGGTAGTCGGCATGGTCGGCGGCGGACAGCTCGCCCGCATGACCCACGAGGCGGGTATCCCCCTCGGCATCAGATTCAAGCTCCTCAGTGACACCCCACAGGACTCGGCGGCCCAGGTCGTGAGCGACGTCGTCATCGGCGACTATCGCGACCTGGAGACGCTGCGCGCCTTCGCGCGCGGTTGTGACGTGATCACCTTCGACCACGAGCACGTGCCCATCGCGCACCTGCGGGCCCTGGAAGCGGACGGCATCCCCGTCCGCCCGGGGCCCGACGCGTTGGTGCACGCCGCCGACAAGGGGGTGATGCGTGCCCGGCTCGACGAGATCGGCGCGCCCAGCCCCCGCCACCGGATCGTCGCCGATCCGGCGGACGCGGCGGCCTTCGCCGAGGAGGTCGGGGGCTTCCCCGTCATCCTCAAGACGGTGCGCGGCGGCTACGACGGCAAGGGCGTGTGGTTCGTCCGCAGCCAGGCCGACGCGGAGGCCCCGTTCAAGGCGGGCGTCCCCGTCCTGGCCGAGGAGAAGGTGGACTACGTCCGCGAGCTCGCGGCCAACATCGTGCGCTCCCCGCACGGCCAGGCGGTGGCCTACCCGGTCGTGGAGTCCGTCCAGGTGGACGGCGTCTGCGACACGGTGATCGCCCCCGCACCCAACCTCTCCGAGGCGCTGGCGGGCGAGGCCCAGGCCCTGGCCCTGCGCATCGCCAAGGAGCTCGGGGTCACCGGGCACCTGGCCGTGGAGCTCTTCGAGACCGCCGACGGCCGGATCCTGGTCAACGAACTGGCCATGCGCCCGCACAACAGCGGCCACTGGACCCAGGACGGCGCCGTCACCTCCCAGTTCGCCAACCACGTGCGGGCCGTCCTCGACCTGCCGCTGGGCGACCCGCGCCCCCGCGCCCGCTGGACGGTCATGGCGAACGTCCTGGGCGGGGACTACCCCGACATGTACGCGGCGTACCTGCACTGCATGGCCCACGACCCCCAGCTGAAGATCCACATGTACGGCAAGGACGTGAAACCCGGCCGCAAGGTCGGCCACGTCAACACCTACGGCGACGACCTGGACGATGTGCTGGAGCGAGCACGTCACGCAGCCGGCTATCTCAGAGGATCCATCACCGCATGAGCACCTCCGCAACAGCTCCCGTCATCGGCATCGTCATGGGCTCGGACTCCGACTGGTCCGTCATGGAGGCCGCCGCACAGGCCCTCGACGAGTTCGAGATCCCCTACGAGGTCGACGTGGTCTCCGCCCACCGGATGCCGCGCGAGATGATCGCGTACGGGGAGCAGGCCGCCGACCGCGGCCTCAAGGTGATCATCGCCGGTGCGGGCGGGGCCGCCGCCCTGCCCGGCATGCTCGCTTCCGTCACCCCGCTGCCGGTCATCGGCGTACCCGTCCCGCTGAAGTACCTCGACGGCATGGACTCGCTCATGTCGATCGTCCAGATGCCCGCAGGGGTTCCCGTCGCCACCGTCTCGATCGGCGGCGCCCGCAACGCCGGGCTGCTGGCCGTACGGATCCTGGCCGCGCACGACCCGGAGCTGCTGGGCCGGGTCAACGACTTCCTGCAGGACCTCAACGACCAGGCCACCGAGAAGGGCAAGCGGCTGCGCACGAAGGTCGCGGGCCAGGACTCCTTCGGATTCGGCAAGTGACCCCGGCCCACGGCGCGGGCGCGGCGGACGCCGCCCGGCACCTGGACGCGGCCCGCGAGCTGCTCGCCGAGCACCCGGTCGTCGACGGGCACAACGACCTGCCCTGGGCGCTGCGCGAGACCGTGCGCTACGACCTGGACCGCCGGGACATCGCCCGCGACCAGAAGGGCCACCTGCACACCGACATCCCCCGGCTGCGCGCCGGCGGGGTCGGCGCGCAGTTCTGGTCCGTCTACGTGCGCTCCGACTACGCGGGCGACGAGGCGGTCAGCGCCACCCTGGAGCAGATCGACGCCGTCGCCCAGCTGATCGACCGTTACCCGCGCGACCTGGTGCGGGCGCTGACGGCCGACGACATGGAGGCGGCCCGCGCCGAGGGCCGGATCGCCTCGCTGATGGGCGCCGAGGGCGGGCACTCCATCAACAACTCGCTCGCCACCCTGCGCGCCCTGCACCAGCTCGGCGTGCGGTACATGACGCTCACGCACAACGACACCATCGACTGGGCGGACTCGGCGACCGACGAGCCCCGGCACGGCGGCCTGAGCGACTTCGGCCGCGAGGTCGTCCGCGAGATGAACCGGATCGGCATGCTCGTCGACCTCTCGCACGTCGCCGCGACCACCATGCGCGACGCGCTCGCCGTCTCGGCCGCGCCGGTGGTCTTCTCGCACTCCTCCGCCCGGGCGGTCTGCGACCACGTGCGCAACGTCCCCGACGACGTGCTGGCGCTGCTGCCGGCCAACGGCGGGGTCGCGATGGCCACGTTCGTGCCGAAGTTCATCCTCCCGGCGGCCGTCGAGTGGACCCTGGCGGCCGACGAGAACCTGCGGGCGCACGGCCACCACCACCTCGACACCACCCCCGCGGCGATGGAGCTGCACCGCGCCTTCGAGGCCGGGCGCCCGCGCCCGGTGGCCACGGCCGCCACGGTCGCCGACCACCTGGACCACATGCGCGAGGTGGCCGGCGTCGACCACATCGGCATCGGCGGGGACTACGACGGCACCGCCTTCACCCCGGCCGGGCTCGACGACGTGGCCGGTTACCCGAACCTGGTCGCCGAGCTGCTGGCGCGCCGCTGGTCCAAGGCCGACCTGGCCAAGCTGACCTGGTCGAACGCGGTACGGGTGCTGCGCGACGCCGAGGACGTGGCGCGCGCGGAGTCGGCCTCCCGGGGCCCGTCCAACGCGGTGCTCCCGACCGTGCTCCCGACCGCCTGACCGGTCCGCCCGGCGGAGCCGGCGAACCGGGTGCGACCTGCGGGTTACACCCGAACGCCACATCCGCCGGGCGCCTCCGGCGTCCCACGTGTCACGGTGGCCACATCTCCCTGCTTCTCTCCCCGCTGCTTCCCGTACGAGCACAGCCGCCGAGACCGGAGCGAACGTCATGGCCGACCTTCAGGACGAACCGCAAACGAGCCCGGCGACCCCCGTGGGCCCGGGCTCCCTCGGAGCCGAGGACACTCCCGCAGCCCTGCTGCCGGGCGCCCTGGACCGGGCCGCCGCGCTGCTGTCCGTCCACCCCGTGGCGGACGGGTGCAACACCCTGGTCTGGACCCTGCGCCAGAGCCCGTACCACGACATCGACACCCCCGACTCGGGCGTCGACACCGACATCCCGCGGCTGCGCGCCGGGGGAGTGGGCGCCCAGTTCTGGTCGCTGCTCACACCGCGCGAGGCCGCGGCCCCCGACCAGGTGGTGTCCGACACCCTCGAACAGATCGACGTGGCGCTGGCCCTGATGCGCCGCTACCCCGACAGCCTGTGCCTCGCGCTGAACGCCGACGACCTGGCGGACGCCCGCAACCGGGGGCGCATCGCCTCGTTCCTGGGCCCCGTACCCGGCCGCACGCTGACGGACTCGCTCGCCACCCTGCGCGCCTTCCACGCACTGGGCGTACGGATCCTCGCGCCGGCCGGAGCCGCGTGGGCCATGGAGGGCCTGACGGCCTTCGGCCACGAGGTGGTGCGCGAGACGAACCGGCTGGCGATGCTCCTCGACCTCACCGGCTGCCCGCCGGCGGCGGCCTGCCAGCTCGCCGCGGCCTCCAAGGCGCCGGTGATCATCTCCCACACGGCGGCGGCCGCGCTCAATCCGCACCCCGACAACGTCACGGACGAGGTGCTGCTCGCGCTGGGCGCGGCGGACGGCCTGGCGATGGTCAGCTTCGACACCGCGCTCACCGGGGACTCCCTGCACGCGGTCGCCGACCACGTGGACCACGTACGGGCCGTCGCGGGTCCGCACTGCGTGGGCCTGGGCGCGGGCTTCGGCGCCGAGCTGGGCACCCCGCGGCCGGCGGGCCTGACCGATCCCTCGGGCTATCCGCGGCTGATCGCCGAACTGCTGGACCGGGGCTGGCCGGAGGCCGATCTGGCCCTGCTCACCTGGGGCAACGCCCAGCGGGTGGTGCGGGACGCGGAGTTCACCGCGCGGGCCGCGCAGCACCGTCGGACGTGACGCTCGCCCGCCACAGGCGGGCGCAGGACAGGACGGCGGCGTAGCCCAGCACGCCGTTGCGCACGCACAGCAGGAAGGTGCCGAAGCCGGTGCCCGGGAGGATCTCCGAGCCGTAGGTCAGCGGGTAGATCGCCGTGCTCAGCGCCGTGGCGGCGACGATCAGCCAGGCCACCGGCCGCTGCGTGGTGTGCCGGCAGGTCAGGCAGACGGCGGCGAGGCCGACCAGCCAGATCAGGTACTGCGGGCTGAGCACGCGGCTGGTGATGGTGAAGACGAGGATGGCGCACAGTGCGGCGTCCAGCGGGGTCGCGGTCGACCAGCGCCGGGCCTTCACCCGCCACAGCAGCAGCCAGCCGAACCCGACGACCGTGAGGGCGACGGAGAGCATGGCGACGCTGGAGACGTACGGGCCCAGGTACTCGTAGGCGCCGTAGCGGACCTCGATCTTCCCGGACCAGGCGCCGATGAGCTTGCCGAACATCAGGGCCGAGCCGCCCAGCGACTCGACCTGGATGCCGCGGTTGCCCTGGTTGCCCAGGAAGCCGAGGGTGTCGCGGAAGAACAGCGCGAGGACCGCGAGGAGCACGGCCGCGGACGCCACGGCGGAGACGACCGCGTCGCGGGTGGTCCGGCCGCGCGGGGTCCCGATCAAGGCGAGCAGCGGCCACACCTTGACCAGCGCGCCGATGCCGGCGAGGACGCCGCCGAGCTTGCGGCGAAAGCGCAGGCACAGCAGCGAGCCCACGGCGAGCAGCGTGACCTGCAGGTCGTAGCGCCCGAAGGGCAGCGACAGCAGCAGCGGCAGCGTCGTCAGCCACAGCACCGCGCCGGCCATGCTGCCGTCGCTGCGGCGGGCGGCGCGGACCAGGCCCACGGCGATGAGCGCGTCGCAGATGACGGTCAGGGCGACGAAGGCCTGGAAGTAGCTGAGGAAGGGCAGCAGGTCGGGCGACAGGAAGATCGCCGCGGCGGCCGGCGGGTACTGCCACATGACGTCGTCGTGCGGCATCGTGCCCGTCACGAGGACGTCGTACCAGTTGTTGTACGTCTGGGTGATCTCCACGCGCACGGAGGACGTGCCGTGCAGGTTCACCACGAGGAGGACCACCATCAGGGTCCGCGTGGCCAGCCAGAAGCCCGCCATGGCCAGGTGGCCGGCGCGGCCGCGGAGGGCGGAGTCGACGGAGCCCCGCCCGGCACGCGGGGCCGGCCCCGGCGCGCCTGCGGTGGGGCGGACAGGGCTGCTCGTGCTCGTACTGGTCATCGGCGGTGAGTCTAGCGATCCATTGCGCACGGCCCGCGTGGCTATGGCCAACAATCCGGTGACGAGATGCGGGGCCGGACATTCCGCGGCGTGCGGTGGTGCGGTCGTACTGGCGTACGCCGGTACGGCTCAGGCGCGGGGGCGGCCCATGGCGCGGTAGGTCCAGCCCGCCGCGCGCCAGCGGGCCGGGTCCAGCGCGTTGCGGCCGTCGAGGACGAGGCGGTCGGTGACGACCTCGCCGAGGTCGGCGGGGTCGAGGTCGCGGAACTCGCGCCATTCGGTGAGGTGCAGGACGACCTCGGCGCCGCGGGCCGCCTCCAGGGCGGAGCCGGCGTAGCCGAGGGTGGGGAAGACGCGGCGGGCGTTGTCCATGCCCTTGGGGTCGTAGACGGTGACCTGGCCGCCCTGGAGGTGGATCTGCCCGGCGACGTTCAGGGCGGGGGAGTCGCGGACGTCGTCGGAGTCGGGCTTGAAGGTGGCGCCGAGCACGGCGACGCGCTTGCCGAGGAACGAGCCGCCCACGGCCTCGCGGGCCAGCTCCACCATGTGGCCGCGGCGGCGCATGTTGATGGAGTCCACCTCGCGCAGGAAGGTCAGGGCCTGGTCGGCGCCCAGCTCGCCGGCCCGGGCCATGAACGCGCGGATGTCCTTGGGCAGGCAGCCGCCGCCGAAGCCGATGCCGGCGCGCAGGAACTTCTTCCCGATCCGCTCGTCGTACCCGATGGCCTCGGCCAGCTTCAGCACGTCGCCGCCGGCGGCCTCGCAGACCTCGGCCATCGCGTTGATGAAGGAGATCTTCGTGGCGAGGAAGGAGTTGGCGGCGGTCTTGACCAGCTCGGCGGTGGGGAAGTCGGTGACGACCAGCGGGGTGCCCTCCCCCATGGGGGTCGCGTAGACCTCCCGCAGGAGCTTCTCGGCGCGCTCGCCGTCGACGCCGATGACGATCCGGTCCGGGTGCAGGGTGTCCTGGACGGCGAAGCCCTCGCGCAGGAACTCCGGGTTCCACGCGAGCTCGACGTCCTCGCCCGCCGGGGCGAGCGCGGTCAGCTTGGCGGCGAGGCGCTCGGCGGATCCGACGGGCACCGTGGACTTGCCGACGACCAGGGCGGGCCGGGTCAGGTGCGGGGCGAGCGATTCCACGGCGGAGTCGACGTAGCTCATGTCGCAGGCGTACTCGCCGTGCTTCTGCGGGGTGTTCACGCAGACGAAGTGGACGTCGCCGAAGGCGCCGACCTCCTCCCACGAGGTGGTGAAGCGCAGCCGGCCCGTGGAGCCGGGCAGCCCGGCCACGTGCGTGCGCAGCAGTTCCTCCAGCCCCGGTTCGTACATGGGCACGCGGCCGGAGGCCAGCATCTCGATCTTCTCCGGCACCACGTCCAGCCCGAGCACCTCGAACCCCAGCTCGGCCATGGCCGCGGCGTGCGTCGCGCCGAGGTATCCGGTGCCGATCACAGTGATCTTGAGGGGGGCCATGGGTGCTCCTGGAGGTGCGGGGCCGTTTGCGGCAACCGAGCATAGTCGCGCGCACGGCCGGGGATGCATTCCGGCGACGGCCCCCGGCGTCGGGCGGGCCCCGGGCGGGCATCGGGCCGGACGCCCCGGCCGTCACCACAGCTGTCACGCAACTCACGTGCGACGCCCGTGACGCGGTCGGCGGCCGGACACTAAGCTGGGGCTACTTAACGGTAGTTAACACCACGCACCACCTGGGGAGTGAGAGATCTTGGCGGGTTCTGCCGACTTCGACCTGTACCGCCCGGCCGAGGAGCACGACATGCTCCGCGAGTCCGTCCGCGCGCTCGCCGAGGCGAAGATCATGCCCTTCGCCGCCGCGGTCGACGAGGAGTCCCGCTTCCCGCAGGAGGCACTCGACGCCCTGGTCGCCAGCGACCTGCACGCCGTCCACGTGCCCGAGACCTACGGCGGCGCGGGCGCCGACGCCCTCGCCACCGTGATCGTGATCGAGGAAGTGGCCCGCGTCTGCGCCTCCTCCTCCCTCATCCCGGCGGTCAACAAGCTCGGCTCGCTCCCGGTGATCCTCTCCGGATCCGAGGAGCTCAAGGCCAAGTACCTCGGCCCCCTCGCCAAGGGCGACGCGATGTTCTCGTACGCGCTCTCCGAGCCCGACGCGGGCTCCGACGCCGCCGGCATGAAGACCCGCGCCGTGCGCGACGGGGACTTCTGGGTGCTCAACGGCGTCAAGCGCTGGATCACCAACGCGGGCGTCTCCGAGTACTACACGGTCATGGCCGTCACCGATCCGGAGAAGCGCTCCAAGGGGATCTCGGCCTTCGTGGTCGAGAAGTCCGACGAGGGCGTCTCCTTCGGCGCGCCCGAGAAGAAGCTCGGCATCAAGGGATCCCCGACGCGCGAGGTCTACCTCGACAACGTCCGCATCCCCGCCGACCGCATGATCGGCGCCGAGGGCACCGGATTCGCCACCGCGATGAAGACCCTCGACCACACCCGCATCACGATCGCCGCCCAGGCGCTCGGCATCGCGCAGGGCGCCCTGGACTACGCCAAGGGCTACGTCCAGGAGCGCAAGCAGTTCGGCAAGCCGATCGGCGACTTCCAGGGCGTGCAGTTCATGCTCGCGGACATGGCCATGAAGATCGAGGCCGCCCGCCAGCTGACCTACTCGGCGGCCGCCCGCTCGGAGCGCGTCTCCTCCGGCGGCCCCCACGAGGACCTGACCTTCTTCGGCGCCGCGGCCAAGTGCTTCGCCTCGGACGTGGCCATGGAGGTCACCACCGACGCGGTCCAGCTGCTCGGCGGCTACGGCTACACGCGGGACTACCCGGTGGAGCGAATGATGCGCGATGCGAAGATCACCCAGATTTACGAAGGCACGAACCAGATCCAGCGGATCGTCATGGCACGGAACCTGCCGTAACGGGCAGTGTTGCCCGGGGCGGCCCCGACAAGGGCCGCCTCGGGCCGTTGGGGGTCCCCCGGATGGGCTAGCTTTGGACCTCGTACGCCCGGAACCGGTTGGGGAGAAAGCTCATGACGGAAGCGATCCTGCTGGTCGGCGGGCAGGGGACGCGTCTGCGCCCCGTCACCGTGAACACCCCCAAGCCGATGGTTCCGGCCGCGGGTGTTCCCTTCCTCGCGCACCAGATAGCCAGGGCCGCCGCCGCCGGTGTCACACACATCGTGATGGCCACCTGCTACCTCGCCGAGGTCTTCGAGCCCTACTTCGGGGACGGCGCCGCCTTCGGCCTCACCCTCGAGTACGTCGTCGAGGACGAGCCCCTGGGCACCGGCGGAGCCATCCGCAACGCCGCCGAGCGGCTGACGGGCGGCCCGGACGACCCGGTCCTCGTCTTCAACGGCGACATCCTCACCGGCCTGGACATCGCCGGCCTGGTCGAGTCCCACAAGGCGGCCGACGCCGACGTCTCCCTGCACCTGGTGCGGGTCGCGGACCCGCGCGCCTTCGGCCTGGTCCCCACCGACTCCGAGGGGCGGGTGCTGGCCTTCACCGAGAAGCCGCAGACCCCCGAGGAGATCACCACCGACCAGATCAACGCCGGCTGCTACGTCTTCCGCCGCAGCGTGATCGACACCATCCCGGCCGGCCGCTCCGTCTCCGTCGAGCGCGAGACCTTCCCCGGCCTGCTCGCCTCCGGCGCCAGGCTGCAGGGCGTCACCGAGAACACCTACTGGCTGGACCTCGGCAAGCCCGAGGCCTTCGTCCAGGCCTCCGCCGACCTCGTGCGCGGCGTCGTCTCCTCCCCGGCCGTCCCCGGCCCCCGCGGCGAGGCCCTGGTCCTCCCGGGCGCCGAAGTGGCCGAATGCGCCGTGCTCTCGGGCGGCACCGTCGTCGGAGCCGGCGCCACCATCGGGGCCGGAGCGGTCGTCGAGGGCTCCATCGTGCTCGCCGGCGCCAGCGTGGGCCCGGACACCCGGGTGAGCGCCAGCCTCATCGGCGAGAACGCCTCGGTCGGCGCGCGCACCGTGCTGGACGGCGCGGTCATCGGCGACGGAGCCGACGTCGGGGCCGACAACGAGCTGCGCGCCGGCGTGCGGGTGTGGTGCGAGGCCCGGGTGCCCGCCGCCGCGGTCCGCTTCTCCTCGGACCGCTGAGGCCCCTGCCGGGCGGCCCCGTCACAGGGGCCGGCCCCCGGCGCCCCGTCAGTTCCCGCGGACGGTGACCTTCTCGTCCTTCTGGATCTGCTGGACCAGCTGCTGCACCTTCGCCTTGTCCCAGACGAGGTTGCCGCCGCGCTGCCCGGAGATCGGCATGTTCATCGAGACGCCGTCACCGCCGTTGATGCCCTTCATCGCGAAGAACATCTGGCCCATGTCCCACAGCGACATGTCCTTGTCCACGATCAGCGTGTCCAGGCCCGCGCCCAGCACCGGGTAGAGCGTGAACGGGTTCATGACCGACGAGGGCGTCGCCGCCTGGCTCGCCAGCGCCGACAGGAACTTCTGCTGGTTCTTGGTCCGCTGCAGGTCCGACTCGGCGAAGGCGTACCGGGTGCGTACGTAGGCCAGCGACTGCTCGCCGTTCAGCGTCTGCGTGCCCTCCTTGAAGTCGGCCCCGGACTTCTCGTCCTTGAACCCCTTCTCGATGTTCAGCTCCACCCCGCCCAGCGCGTCCACGATGTTCGCGAAGCCGGCGAAGCCGATCTCCGCGTAGTGGTCGATGCGCAGGCCGGTGTTGAACTCCACCGTTCGCACCAGCAGCTCGGGGCCGTCCTCGGCGTACGCCGCGTTCAGCTTGACCCGCCGCCCCTGCGCGGGGAACTTCTTGCCCGAATCCGAGCCGACGAAGGAGGGGATCTCCACGTCCGAGTCGCGCGGCAGCGAGATCATCGTGTTCCCGCTGGAGCACTTCGCCAGGATCATCATCGAGTCGGTCCGCTTGCCCTCGGCCGAGCCCGTGTGGAGCTTCTGCTTCTCCTCGGCGGTCATGCCCTCGCGGCTGTCGGAGCCCACGATCAGGTAGGTCGTGCAGTCGCCCTCCTTCGGGCGCTCGATGACCTGGGAGAGGTCGACCTCGCGGCGCACGTTGGAGTCGGCCCAGAAGTACGTGCCGACACCCGTCACCAGCAGGCCCGTGACCAGCACGATCGACCCGATCTTGATCCGCTTGCGCCAGTCCACGACGACCCGGACGGGGACGGGGCCGCCGCCCGGCCCGGTCCCGCGCGGCCCCGCCGGCGGCCTCGGCGGACCGCCGTGGCCGCCGCCCGCGGGCGTTCCGTAGACCTGGCCGGTGTTGTAGCCGCTGTCGAACGAGCCGTCCTGCTGCCCGGGCACGTACGCCGGCCGGGCCGGACCGCCGGGTCCCGCGGGCGGCTGCACCGGCCGACGGGGCTGCTGCGGGGGCTGCGGCGGCTGCTGGCGGGCCGCCTGCGGGCCGGGCCGCCGGACGTGCCGCATCCGCTGCGCGCCCTCCGGCTGCGCCTGGCCGCTGCCGCGTCCGTACCCGTCATCGCGGCGGCCGCGCTCGTCCTGCTCGCCGCTCAACCCGTCCCAGTCACTCATGTGCCCAAGAATGCCTGGCCGGGCGTGTCGCCGAACAGCCCGGGAGGGTGTTCGTACCGGTGCTGTTGCAGAGCTGATGCCCGCGGACCGCACTTAAGGTGGCCGTATGACAGAGATACCGGGCGAGCCGGCGGGGAAGCCCACCTCGGCTTCCCGCACCACCCTCAGCCACATCATGACCGCCAACGACACCAACCTCCTCGGCACCGTGCACGGCGGAGTGATCATGAAGCTGGTGGACGACGCGGCCGGTGCCGTGGCCGGCCGCCACTCCGGCGGCCCGGCGGTCACCGCGTCCATGGACGAGATGGCCTTCCTGGCCCCCGTCCGGGTCGGCGACCTCGTCCACGTGAAGGCCCAGTGCAACTGGACCGGCCGCTCCTCCATGGAGATCGGCGTACGCGTCCTGGCGGAGCGGTGGAACGAGTCCACCCCCGCCACCCAGGTCGGCAGCGCCTACCTCGTCTTCACCGCCGTGGACGCCGAGGGCAAGCCCCGCCAGGTCCCACCGGTGCTCCCGGAGACCGAGCAGGACGAGCGGCGCTACCAGGAGGCCCAGATCCGCCGCACCCACCGCCTGGCCCGCCGCCGCGCGATCATGGAGCTGCGCGAGCAGCGCGCCGCCCAGGGCTTCGACGAGCTCTGAGCCGCCGCCCGCGGGCGGTCCTACTTCCCGCAGACCACCTGGTCGCCGGTGACCACGCCGAATTCGCCCTGGTACGGGTCCTCCGCGCGCACCGGCACCACCTTGCGGTAGTCGGCGCCCGCGATCACCACGACGGTCCGCCCCTGCCCCGGCACGGCCCGCAGCTCGCTGCCGGGCAGCGCGGTGGACACCGTACGGGCCGAACGGTCCCAGCGCGGGTCGTACGTGATCACCGTGCGCTTGACCTCGCGGCTCGCGCCGTTGCCCGGGGCGCGGGTGGTGTCGAAGCCGGTGGCGCGCAGCGCCGAGTCCACCCGGGTGCCCAGCCCGTCGATCCGGGTGCCGTTCTCCACCTGCACCCGGACCTGCCGGGGCGCCACGTCCACCGGCACCGCCGGCTGCGTCCGCGCCGGCCGGCCGGGGGCGGGCGCCCGGGCCGGGGCCATCGGCCGGTCCTCGCGCAGTGCCTCGAAGAGCTTCGCGGCCTTCGCCTCGTCCCATTTCACCGTGGAGCCGAGGCCCTTGACCCGGAAGGAGGCGTCGCCGAGGGGCACGGAGGCGAACTCCGAGGAGGACGGGGTGAAATCGCGCATCGCCTGCCCGAGCGCCAGCATCTGCTGCGAGCCGAAGCCCCGGTCGGCCCGGACCGAGCCGAGCAGGGTGGAGCTGACCTCCTTGAACTTGACCGGGTTGAGCAGCACCCCGCCGCCGGTGGCCTGCTTGATCAGGGCGGCGATGAACCGCTGCTGGCGCTGCATCCTGCCGAGGTCCGAGCCCCCGTCGACATGGCGCGAGCGCACGTACTGCAGGGCCTGGCCGCCGCTGAGCCGGTGGGTGCCGGGGAGCAGGTCGAGGCCGGTGTTGGGGTCGTGCATGGTCTTGGCGGTGCAGATCTCGACGCCGCCCATCGCGTCGACGGTCTTCATGAAGCTGGTGAAGTCGACCTCCAGGTAGTGGTCGATCTTCACGCGGGTCATGTTCTCGACGGTGCGCACGGTCAGGTTCGGCCCGCCCTCGGCGTAGGCGGCGTTGAGCTTCACGGGGTGGGCCCCGTGCTGCTTGCGGCCGGCCTCGTCCCGGTGCGCGGGCAGTTCCACGTAGCTGTCGCGGGGCAGGCTGACCACGCTGGCCCGCGTCCGGTCGGCCGAGAGGTGGACCAGCATGACGGTGTCGGTGCAGTGGCAGGGGGCCCCGCCGAGCTTGTACTCGCGCTTCTCCTCGGCGGTGATCTTGTCGCGGCCGTCGGTGCCGACGAGCAGGAAGTTCACCCCGTGCCCGGCCTGCGGGCGGTTCTTCATGTCCTTGAAGGGGTCCACCCGCTCGATCCCGGTGTCCAGCCCGGTCATCACGGCGTGCCCCAGGGCCCCGGAGCCCAGGACGACCACCGACAGCCCCGCCGCGAGCCGGACCCCCCAGCGGGGCTTGTCCGCCCGGCGTCTGACCGGACCGCCGGGCCGCGGCACGCGCTGCGACGGCCGGGCCGGCCGTCGCCCGGCCGCCGTCCTCGGTCTCGCGTATGCCCGCCCTGCTCGCCCGGACACGCGGACACCGCCACCCGCGTCGCGTCGGCTTCCCGGGGACCGGTTGCCACGGGCCTGTCGGGCCCCGCGGTGGCACCCCGTTCGACAGCCCCCTCCCTGGCCACCATTCGTTGGAGCGGGCCTTCTCCCCACACCCCTCATCCACCCCACCCATTCACTGCCCGGAGCCTCCGTCCCAGCTACCCGTCCAGGCGGCGGTAGCGCCCGGCGTGTACTTCGATCCGGCGGGCGACGCCGGGGTCCGCGATCGTGAGCGGTCGTACGCGCAGGAGCCCGCTGGCATCCGGGGCAGGCTCTCCGGGCGGGAGCAGCCCGGCGTCCTGGGCGACGCCGTCGATCCACCGGCCGCTGGGGCTGAGGCGGCCTCGGAGTTGGCGCACGACCGGGGCGGCGCCGAGGTAGACGACCCGGCGGCGGGCCTGTTGGTAGGCGCGCAGGTTCGCCCGCAGCTCGCTGTTGGTCTTCGGGGTGAGTTCGACCTCGATGGCGACCACGGGCCCTCCGGGCGGGACGAGGACCAGGTCCGGCCAGTGGACCGCGCGGGTACCGGCGGGGACCGCGAGGGTTTCCCCGCGCCGTGCGCCCTCGGGCACCCCGGGGACGCCGAGGTCCGCGAGGAGCTCCGCCGGCCTCCCGGGGACCGCCTCCGCCGCACGGACCTCCCGTTCCGTGAACAGCACGTTCCCGGCCGCCTCCAAAGCAAGCCCGACGTCGGCCAGCGCCAGGCGGTGCAGCATCCGCTCACCCGGCCGGGACGGCGCCGACAGCCCGGTGCCCGCGATGCGCGCTCCGCGCTCGGTGGTCCACACGACGGTGCCCGCCCACCTCACCTCCGCGGAGCGGTCCAGGAGTCCGGCCTCCGCCATCACCCGGGTCCGCAGCCGTGCGGTCTCGAGTCTCCCGCCCCAGCACGCGGCGGCTGCCTGGTGCAGGGTCAGCGTCCCGTACCGCGTCGCCAGTGCGAGCAGCTTCTCGTCGGCCTCGGTGCGCATCCAGCCGTCGCCCCGGGTCTCCCCGGTCCCGCGCACCGTGCGCCGGCGCTCTGCCCGTACCCGGTACGCCCCCGGCGTCTTCTCCATCTCCATGGCCTTCTCTCTGTCCTTACTTGGCACGCGCCACCGCTGCTCGTGGTGACGTGAGAGGCACTGTGACCTGCGAAGAGGACAGGAAGCCGTACAGGTTTCCTCCACGCCTGCCTGGAGCAGGAGCCGGAGCACCAGGCGGCGGAGGCCGACCGCTCCAGGCGTACAGACGGAGAGCGGATACGAGGACGTCGCAGGGGCTGGCCGGCTACCCGGAGGACTTCAGGCGGTCGACGCCGCAGATTTCGCAGGCGCTCACACCTGACTCTGCGAGGACGACCCGCGCCTCATCACCACTCAGGACTGCGCCGCCATCAGCGGGAAGCCAGCAGCCGGCATGGTGAACCGTCCGGGCGCCGGGAACCAGGCCTCCTGGACACACGATCCAGCGGTCTCCGGAGGGCGGCCAGACCCCTTCGACGTACGCCGAACTGGACGGTCCACGGACGGCAGCCTGCACCGTTCCCCGGGTACGGACGGCACGGTAGGAGACGCCCGCCAGGGGCCGCACGTGAGTGGAGGGCAGCGTGATCTGATGCTCCGCGGCCTCGACGACTCCGCCGTCCCGCTCCTGCCACACCGTGAGCGTCACCTCGCCCAGCCACGCACCTGCAGGGGACCTGGTCCATCCCCGCAGCCCGCCGACCAGCGCCTGCCCGTCCGGCAGCAGCACCCTGACCGGGGGCGGGCCCTCCGCGTCGTTGCCCCTCACACCGCGCGGGCCCGGCGCAGCAGCTCGGTACGCCGAGCAGGCGAGCATCCGGGAGCCGCCCAGTAGGGGTGGGCGGCCAGCACGCCGGACAGGTCGATGAGCCGGCGACGCAGGTCTGTGGAGCCCTGTGTAGGGGTGAGCCGGGCGAGCGCCTCGTAGGTGCGGATCCACTCGTGCTGGAGGCGGATCAGGTCGTGGGGGAAAAGCGGAGCCATCTCCTCAGTAGCTCACATGTTCGATTTCAAGGGCAAGGTGACATCTCTGGATGACAGGCCATTGACCCTGTTGGGTCCAATGGGTCTGATGTCATCTGATCAGTTACGGAAGGCACGGCGGAGCCCACCCCAGGGCTCCGGGGTGGGCTCCGTCCTCGTTCGTGTGGTTGGCCTCCAGAGGGTGCTGGGGGGCGCTACGGTGCCGGAATGAGTGAGCCCTTCGCCTCGGGCGAGGACCATCCGGCGTGCGGGATCTGCCCCTCGAAGCGGCTGCCGCGCGAGGCCTTCGTGGTCTACGACCGGCCGTCCTGGGAGTGCCCGTTCAACCCGGCCGACGGCTGGCGCTACACCGCCGACGGCACCCCGGCCTGTGTCCACCCGCACAAGATCGGGGTGGAGCCGGACCGGATCGCACCGCCGCCGAAGCCGATCGCGCTGGACGACGAGCCGGCGGCTACGCCGCGGCCGCGAAGGCGATGGCTGCCTTCTTTCCTCGCTCGGTGATGCCGATCTCGGCGTAGAGGCCGTCCAGGATCCGGCGGCGGCGCTCGGTCTCGCCGGCGTCGATCCAGAACCGTTCGTTCACCGGGCCGAAGGCCGCGCGGTAGCACTGGTGGGTGAAGTCGCCCGGGACCCAGGTTCCGCCGGACATCCCGTCCTCCATGTCCGTGGCGTGGACGAAGAGGATGCCGGTCCGCCTCTGGATGCGGGACATGACGGTGAACTGGGCGATCAGCGCGTGCGACATGACGTCGACCGGGACCGGCAGCGCAAGTTCGGCGGCCTTCTCGTCGAGGCCGGTGAGCTCGTACATCGCGGACTTCAGCGCCATGGCGCGCATCGTCTCAACGAACAGTGCCGGGGCGTCCGCGAAGGCGTCGTAGCGGTCGATGACGGTGTACCCGAAGCAGTCGGTCCAGTCGCTGTTGTACTTCGCGCAGCTCTCCCACAGGCGGCCGAATTCGGGGTCGGCCTCCCAGACGGCGAGGATCTCCCGGGCTCGTTGGGCGACGGTCTCGGGCTGGATGACGGTGGTCATGGAGGTGCCCTCTCTGCGGTCGGATGTGGTGCCCGTACGCCCGTGGTCGGGCTGGTACGGCGGTGCTGGGCTCCACACCCGGGGTCGGTCGTCCGCCCGGGTGCGGAGCGGTCAGGGGGCCCCGTGGGGTTCGATGTTGCCCACGGCGGTCGGCAGCTCGCGGCCGCCGGTCTCGGGGAGGATGTAGGCGCGGCGGGTCCAGTGCGGGCCGGTGTGGGTGTCGACTTCCTCGAGGACGACGGCCATCAGTTCGCCCTCGGTGCCGGAGGCGATGTCGCGGACCCGGTGGCCCAGCAGCGGGTGTTCCTCGCGGCCCAGGGCGAGCTCGGCCTTCTCCTTCACGCTTCGCCCCCGTCGGTGGCGCTCTCCTGCTCCTCGTCCTGGTCGCCGAGGAAGCGGGCAAGGCCACGGTCCGCGCGGGCCAGCAGCTCGGGGGAGGGGGTGCCGTAGGCGGGCTGTGCCAGGGTCCACTGGGTGGGCTCCGGGCTGTTGGTGGGTGCGCTCATCAGGGGGCCTCCGTGCTGCCGGTGGAATCCCAACACCCTTGAAGCTAGGGATCCGGACAGAGGCCGCTCAACGTTCTTGCGGAAAATTGCGGACCTTCACCCGTGCGCTGCGGCGGCCCGCTGGATCAGGGCGATGGCGCCGGCCCCGTAGACGGCGGTTGCGGCGAGGTCGGCGAAGGCCTGCTCGTAGGTGGCGACCTCGCCGGGCGCGGTGATGGTGACCCGTGCGGACAGCAGCTCGATGCCGACCTGGACGTCGTCGTAGATGGTGAAGGACTCCATCGACCACAGCGGCCGCGGGGCGCGGGTGGCGACCACGCCGAGGGAGATCTGCGGCAGCCTGGCGAGCTCGGCCAAGTGCTCCAGCTGGGCGGCAATGGTCTCCGGGGCGGCGATGCGGGAGTGCAGAACGGATTCCTCGATGAGGAAGGCGAACTGGCGGCCGCGCTTGTGCAGGACCCTGGACCGCTTCACCCGGGCCGCCGCTGCGGCCTCGACGTCGTCGGCAGCACCGTGGAACGTGCCGTACGCGGTGATGACGGCGGCCGCGTACTCGGGTGTCTGCAGCAGGCCGGGGACGACGTGGGAGCAGTACACGCGGAAGGCGCGGGTGCGCTCGACCAGGGGGACGATCTCCTTCTGCAGGCTGGCCAGCCCGGCCCGGTTCAGGCGCTTCCACTCCACGTACATGGAGGTGGCGCTGCGGGCGGCGGCGATCAGGTCCTCGGCCTGGCCGTCGGCGCCGCAGGCCGTACACCAGGCGCGGATGTCGGCGTCGGAGGGCAGGGCCCTGGTGTTCTCGATCCGGGAGGTCTTCGCCGGGTGCCAGCCGCACGCGACCGAGAGCTGGTGGCCGGCCAGACCCGCGTCCAGGCGAAGGTGCCGCAGGCGCGTGGCGAGCGCGGTGCGGGCGGCCTGGGCACTGGACAGGGGCGAGGTCATCAGCGTGTTGCTCCGGCTAGGGCTTGTAGTCCTCGTAGGGGACGGCGCGTTCCCACACGGCCGTGAACGCGGCCGCGCACAGTGCGGCGACGGTGGGGTCGTCGGACATTTCTCCTCCGGCGGGGGTGCCGTTGCCGGTGAAGTGGTTCCAGCGGATGAGGCGGCCGTCGATCAGCCAGAAGTCGTTGCCGGGGAGCGCGATGTCGGAGGCGTGGCGGCGGGGCAGGTAGCGGATCTCCTCGCCGGCCGCGATGTTCACCACCGCCCCGGCGTGGCTGTACTCCGAGTAGTCCGACAGCGGCTCGGAGACGATCCGGGCCCGCCGCACGGTCACCCCGCGGGCGACGGTGCGGCGGACCAGGCCGGTCCAGAACGCCCAGTAGTCCGAGTCGGGGTCGGTGTTGCGGGTACCGGTGGTCAGCCAGTCGGCGAAGCCGGCGGACTCCGCCGCGACTCCGTACCCGTCGCGCATCTCCAGGTGGAGGGCAGAGTGCTGGGCGCCGTCCAGCAGGACGTCAAAGCCCGGCACGACGTCGTTCTGCTTCATCGCACGCCTCCCTCAACAGCGCCGCCATCCGCGCGGGGATCCGTACGACGCCCTCGGTAGGCGGGATCGATCCCGTCTTCAGGCACTGGGCGAGCAGCGCCTCATCCGCATTCCAGCCCTGGATGACCACGTCAGCCGTGTCCTCGTCGACCCACACCGTCGGGCACTGCCCGGTGTCGGAGTCCGGGTCGATACCGATGAACCGTAGTGCCATGACAGCCTCCTGCATCGCTCTGCTTGCGGGAAATTGCGCTCATCCCAGTGGAGCAGGAAGCCGGGCTCGCCGACCAGAGAACGACCCGAACGCGTGCCTGGAGCCCTTCCTGGACAACCGGATCGGGTCCACCGACGCGCGTCGGCCGGGCATCCATGAACGGATCGGTTGATGGACGGCACGGCCTGTAGAATCAGGCTGTTGGACGACGCAGGGAAATCCGGTGCGAATCCGGAACTGTCCCGCAACGGTATCCGCCCCAACTGGGTGGGGAGTCCGAGGACCTGCCGACCAAGAGTGCCGTGCGACGTGCCCGGCTCTTCTCGGCTGGGCTTCGGGACGCACCTCAAGAACCATGATCCGTGATGGATCGGACGGCTTTGCTGTCCAACCCCGAGTCTCTCCACAGAAGAGCTGAGGTCTGCGTACGCAGACGAGTCGCCGCCGTTCGACGGCGGTCACAGCTTGGAGGAACTTCGTGACCATTCAGATCGCCCCGCTGGCGGCCCTGCTCATCGTGGTGGCCTTCGCCATCGGCATCGTGGTCTTCAAGTACACGGCGAAAAGCCAAGGGGCCGACGGCCGTGGCGACCTGGTGGCGTCGATCGCCTCCGGGGCGGCCGTGGCCACCCTCCTTGGGCTTCTGCTGACCCCTGGGTTCGGACAGGAGGCCCCGGCGCGCTCCGAAGTGCCCGAGGCAAACCCGGGTTCAGCCAAGCCCATCCGGTAGCGCTCGCGGGGGTGGCTGGTCTCAGGCGATGTCTTCGCAGTCGGAGAGGATCTCCTGGTTGCTGCGGACCTTGAGCCAGATCTCGGCGGTGGCGGGCACCACGGTGTCGCCGGACGTGGCGACCACCGAGGCGACGTCCCGTACGGCCTCGGGGCTCAGCCTCCAGTCCCGGGTGACGTGGCTCTCGGGGCAGGTGATCCAGGCGTCGGCCCCGCGCGCGGTGAACGTCAGACCTGTGCGGGCGTCGCACTCGCGGCAGAGCGCCGGCATCCGAGACCAGTGCCCCGATGAGGAGTCGGTGAAGACCGCTGTCCCGGCGGTACGCACCTCGTACTGCTCCGTGTCCATGCGCGCCTCCCGTTGCTGGTCTTCGTGTCCGCGTACATCATCCTCGTCGTGGCCCGAGTTGGTGCACCCCTCGGTCAGACGGCCCGTCACCCCTGCTGCGAGACTGCGGCGGTGAGCACCACGCAACGCCGCCCTCTCGGGCACGGTCCGGTTCCACTCGACGACGACCAGGCGCTCCGCGCTGTCCGTGGCCGGACCGCTGCGGAGAGGGCCGCCGAGGAGACTCCCCAGCAGCCCGCCCCGCAGACCGAGACCACGGCCGCGACCGTGCGGCGCAGCCTCGGGGCCGGCCCCCGGGCCTGAGGTCACAGACTCATGCTCGGCCCTGACTGCGTCTGCGTCGGCGCGCTGTAGGACGGCGGGTCGTACTGCGCGGCCTCCCGCTGCTGCCTGCGCTGCTCGGCGGCTGCGGCGGCCTGTCGCTGCTGCTCGACCAGGCGGGCGCTGGTCTCCTGCTCGTGCAGCTGGGGGAACTTCCCGGCGATCTGCTGGCGCCGGGCCTGTTCGGTCTGCGCGAGCTGGGCGTGGCCGCTCCAGTAGACGGCCTGCTCCCCGGACTTCACGGCGTCCCCGTGGAGGCCAGCAGCCTTCCGCTCGTTGATGGCGTCGATGTCCTGGGCGCGCTGGGGCAGGGCGGCCCGCATCTGGGCCAGCTTCTCGCCGAGCTCGTGGGCCTCCCGGGGCGGGTAGCTGGTCGCCCCGAGCAGCTGGGCGTACTTGCTGCTGCGGACGGTCTCCCACGCCGCGTCCTTCGCGTCACGGCTCGCTTGCCGGGCCCGCTGGACCTCCGCGTCGCCTTCCAGGGCCTGCCCGAGGTGGTGCCCGCTCAGCTCCTGGACCTCCTTGCGGCTGGTGCCGGCCAGGCGCAGGGCGAGCCAGCGGGCGTTGCGGTACTTGTCGACCTCCCGGAGGATCTCCCGGGCCTCCTTGGCCTTGTCGGCTGCCCGCTCGGCGTTCTCGGCCTCCCTGAGGTGGGTGCCCAGCAGTTCCACGGCGGTGTGCAGTACGGCGTCGGCGTCCTTAGCCCACTGCTGTCCGGAGGTGGTGCCGGTGGCTGCCTCCCGGTCGAGGCGGGCCCGGAACGCCTCGTGTGCCTCGCGGGCTTTGGTCGCCTTCTCCCTGTAGTCCTCGGCCCGGGTGCCGAAGTAGGTGATGTTCTGCGCGAGCTCCTGGTCGGTCCGCAGCCCGTAGGGCCGTGAGGTCGCGGCGGGAACCTCCCGCATCTCGCGGTCCAGCTGCAGCTGGGCGAGCTGGGCCGTCTGCTCGGGGCTGAGCGCGGCCGGACTCTCCTGGGCAGCAACCTCGACGTCCGCCTGCGGTGGCGCGGCCTCCTGCTGGGCCTGAGCGACCTGGGCGGCGAGCTTGTCCGCGAGGGCGGCCTGGCGGTCGGCGTCGCGCCGGCTCTTCGCCTCCGCCATCCTCTGCACGGACGCCGACTTGGACCGCGCGGCGCGAGCGGAGACCACACGCCGGGCGTTGGCATCCGCTTCTTCCCGGGCCTGCGCGACGGTGCGTTCGGCGGCCTTGTCCTGGCGTTCGGCTGGCTCCGGTTCGGCTTGGCGCAGGGAGGCCGCGGCGCCGTCGCGGGCGGCCACGTGCTCGACCTGCTGGGGCAGGCGCACCGGCTCCGGCGCGGCCCGCAGCTCGTCCGAGATCATCCCGTCCGGGCTCGACTGGCCCAGGTACTTCGCGAAGGACTGGATGGCGCGCTCAAGGAGCTCGGTCTCGGAGCGCGCGGCGCCGAGGCGGGCCTGGGTGGCCCGGTCCTCGATGGCCTGCAAGGGGAGCCAGATGTGGTTGGCCTGCCGGGCGCGGGTGATGCCCGGGTACGTCGCGAACGCGTTCGCGCCGAGCCCGTACATCAGTGAGGTGTCGCACGTGAGCCCCTGAGAGGCCGCGACGGTCATCGCGTACCCGAGGGAGAGCGAGCCGGACGCGATGTCCTCGGGCTTCATCCACGCCGACTCGTTCCTCCAGCCGGACTCCGCCGTGCGGTCCTTGGCCCTCCACGTGATCTGTACGCGGTGGTCGTCGGTGACCTCTGTGATGACGGCCCGGTACCCGTTCAGCACGTCGGGGCCCTCGCCGCGGCGGGAGCGGTAGTCGTTGACGCGGACGCGGACGACGTCGCCCTCGGCGAGGGTGAGGTGGGCGCCGCCGGGCAGGGCGTAGGTGTGCTCGTCGCCGAGTTCGCCCGCGGCCCGCCGGATCTGCTGGGCGCCCGCGTTCAACGCGTCCACGTCCGTGTTGCGGGGGGCCAGGACGACGAGCTTGGACAGCAGGTCCTGCTCGTCGGGCCACTGCCGGCGCAGCTCGTCCCACGCGGTGAGCATCTCGGAACGGGCCTCGTCCGCGGTCTCCACCGCGTGCACGCGTCCGCCGGCGGCGAGCATCTCCAGCGCCTGCTGGTGGTCGCCGGTCCGCCAGACCTCCAGCGCGTGCCGTTCGGCCTCGACCTCCTGGCGGCGGTTCTCGGTGAGGACCTCGCCGTCGACCAGGCGGTGGACCTCGCGGAACCACCCGCCGATCCCGATCGCCTGGAGCTGCTGCGGGTCGCCGACGGCGATGATCTGCGTGCCGGTCCGCGCGGCCTCCGTGAGGAGCTTGGCAGCGGACCGGTCGTCCGTCATCACCGCCTCGTCGAGGACCAGGACGTCGATCCCGGTCAGGCCGGTGCCGCTCTCGATCTGCTGGAGCCAGGCCGCGACCGTGCGCGAGGGGATCGCGGAGGCGTCCTGCAGACCCTGCGCGCCGACTGCCGACAGGCAGGCGCCGGCGTACGTGGTGCCGGTGGCATCCCATGCGATCCGGCAGGCGTCCATCAGCGTGGACTTGCCCGCGCCCGCGACGCCGATGACGGCCTCGATGCCGTTCCCGGCGGTCAGCAGACGCGTCACCGCCTGGCGCTGCTGCGCGGACAGCGCGAAGCCCGAGGCGACCTCGAACACGGAGAGCGCGGCTGCGGCCTGGTCTGCCGTCAGGACGACGCTGCGGTCGCCGAAGCGGGCCACGGCCTGGGTGACGGCGACGTGCTCGGCGTCCAGGACGTCCTGGGTCGTGAACCGGTCGGTGGAGGACATGACGGTGGAGCCGATGTGCGGCAGGCCGACCGCGTACCCCTCGACCCCCAGCACATCGTCGACGAGGCGCTCCAGCGCGGCCGGCTCCGCCCCGATCCCGTACGGGAGGGCGTTGGCGACGGCGGCCAGGAGCTCCGCCCGGCTGAAGGCCTTGTTGCTCGCGGTGAGTCCGGTCTCTGGGTCGAAGACCACCGCGGCGATCACGTCCGGCGGCGGGATCCGCGGACCCCCGCCGGGCCCCGCGAGTGCAACGCCGCCGTCGGGGCCCGGACCGCCGGGCGCGGCGGCCGCGACCATCTCGTCCACGTCGACGCCGGCGGCCTCGGCGCGCTGGCGCCACGAGGCCCGCATCCCGTCCGTTCCGGCGTTGTGTTTGGCCCGTCGGGTCTGCGCGCCCAGGCGCTGCTGCTCCTCCCGGGTGGCATCCTCGCCGAGCTCCTCGGTGACCATCGCCGAGCGACGGCTGAACGCGTCACGCAGCTGCTCGGGCACCCCGTCGATCTCCCACGCCCGGGTGACCTCCGACTGGGTACGCTCGACGCCGAACTTCTCGTGCGCCAGCGACCTGACCCGCGCCTTGAAGTAGGCGTCGGCCGCGCTCGCGTGCCGGTACAGATCGCGGCCGCTGTTGGCGATCGAGCGCCACTGCCCGTCCTCGCAGAGCGCCATGTTCGCGATGACGGTGTGCAGGTGCAGGTGCGGATCGCCCGGGGCGCCGTCGCCCATCGGACGGGCCGAGCGGTGCTCGACGGACCAGCCGACCAGTCCGCCCGTCGCGAGGCGGACCGGGCGGCCGTCCTCGGAGCCGACGCCGTAGCCGATCCACCGCTCCAGCTGACGGAACGTCTCCACCTTCGCCTGGTGGACGATCGCCCGGTACTCCGCCTCCTGGCCCTCACCCATCAGCCCCGCGAGCACGCTGTCGCTCTTCGGCAGATCCAGGACCAGGTCCCATCCCCGAACGCGGGAGTCGACGCGGAGGTCCTTGTTCTCCCACGCCGTCGCCACCACGGCGGTCCCGTATACCTCGGCGAGGTCGAGGCCGGCGGCACGGGCCAGCTTGTGGAGCGTCTCGACGTGCAGCCGGTGCGCCTCCCCTTTGCGGGTGACCATCCGCTGCTGCTGGGCGAGTTTCTTCTGCTGGTACGGCTTGCCCTCCAGCAGGTCCTTCGGCTCCACCCCGGCCTTCTCCGCTGCGGCCTCGATCGCCTTCACCAACGGGGCCACCGTGAGCGTCGCCGACTCGTGGGCGCGGACCGACGTCGGCGTCCCCGCCAGACGCGCTCCCGTCTTTGGGTGGCAGCCCTTCATCAGCCGGCGGGCCGCTTCCTCACCCTCGTGATCGAGCGCCTGGCCCTCGGCGAGACCGACCTCGGACAGCCCGGAGCCCATCCACACGAGCACCCCGTCCGACTTCAGACGGTAACCAACCGCGAGATCCTGCGAGTCGACGCCTTGGGCCTGCTCCGGCTCGATGACCGCCCCGGTGCTCTCCGCCACGCCGCATCCGGCATGACGGCGCAGCCGGTAGTCGACCTGCTCGTCCGCGCTGATCTCCGTCACCCACGCCACGGCGCCCCCTCATATACCCAGGCGCCTTGTGCGCTTGTGCAGTTGCAGTTCACCGGCCGCGGCCGGGGTTACCCGTGAGGGTAACCCCCTTTGTACCTCCCTAGATTTTGATCATGAAACGGAATCGAACACATATACGAATAAGGAGATGGGTTGAAGGGAGGTCGAGAGTAGTTGGGGATGGATGGTGGATCAAACAGTGGAGCTGTAGGGGAGTGGCCGATAGAGGCAGGGATGGTGTTTGGGAGTTGGAGAGATCATCAGGGGATATGGGTGGGCAGGCATATTGGTGAGCCGGCCGACGAGTTGGGGATAATCGCGGAGCGTGATCTGCGGGCGGGGTCTTCGGCAGGGCCGGCGGTGCCGGGCCGGGCCCGGAGCGGCGCCTGGATCAGTCCGACCGTGACGCACGCGCCGCCCATCGGGGCGCGCACGCGGAGGTGCCGAGCCGTCCCGTGGGCGGGTGTCGGGCGCGTCCCGAAGGGCGGTTCAGCGGCCCCCGGATCGCGGCTCGCGCGCACCGAAGAGCATCCGCACTTTGCGTTTGCTTTACCCCTTGGTCCGCGCGGTTTGGTGGTCCGCCAGGGCTGCCGGACCGGTCCGGCAGGGACCGTTTCCGGCTGACCGAATGGACTGTGGATGGTGGCACTGCGGACCGAACCGGGGTGCCGGTTCGGGTGGTCCGTGGTCCCCGATTCCGGTCCACCTGGTCCGTGGGGACCGGTCCCCAACGACGGTCCCCTTGTGTTGGGGACCGGTCCCATTCACGGTCCCCAACGCCATGGGGACGGTCCCCGACACGTCGTCAGGGGGACGGTCCCCGTGACAGCTCGTCAAGGGGACCGTCCCCCTGACGACGTGTCGGGGGGACGGTCCCCGTGACAGCTCGTCAAGGGGACCGTCCCCGTTCGCGGTCCCGTCCGCACGGTCTCCCCACGACCGGTTTGGGCCTCGACCACGAAGCGCACCCACGCGGCGCGGGCAGCCGGAGCCCGGTCCCCGATGCAGTACTCCACACCGCCCCGGCCCCATCCCCCCGTGCTCACTCTGACGATCAGGCGGCGTCCCCGGGGGGTCCTCCACGGGGCTGCTCCGCCGCGGTGGCGAGGACGTCGACCAGGCGACGGAGCGAGTGCAGCGCGGAGTCGTCGGGGGCGACATGGCGCAGCAGCAGGTAGGCGTTTCCGCTTTCCAGAGCGTGGATCAGTTTCCCGTCGATGCCGGTGCTGTCCGCGTCGCGCACGGCGGCCCGCATCGACTCCTCGGTCCAGGGCATCCGCGCGAGGCCGGCTGCGAACTCCAGCTCGCCCTGGTACGGAATCCAGCGGCGTTCCTCGTACGCGGAGAGCAGGGTCGTGGCGTCGCGCTCCACCGCCCGCCATACGAGGTCGGCGGGTCCCATGTCCGTCTTCCCTCGGCTAGGCCGGCCGGAATGACACGAGCCGCACAGGGCAACTTGGCGGGCGGTTCCGGAGCTGTGGAGGGTGACGGTGAGGTCCGGGCCAGCGAGGACCTCGTCCGAACACAGGTGGCAGCGCAGGGCGACGGCGACCAGGCGAAGTGCTTTGGTGTCGGGGGTGCGGGAGATCGGGGTCTTCACCGGTGCCCAACGAGGTTGGCGTACGTGCGTGACGCGGCGCCCTGGGCACAAAAAAAGCCCCCGCCCGCAGAAGCCTGCGGTCGGGGGCTCGTGAGGGGGCGGCGCGGCCGCTCTCTTCGTGTGCGGAGGGAGGATCAGAGGTCCCGGACTTCGATACCAGCGTCGTCGACGGGCGGGCGGGCGACGACGGAGAGCCGCATGGTGCCATCGTCGAGGGTGGCGAGCTGCACGGCGTGGTGGGCGTCTGCGGTGCCGGTCGCGTCCCGGTCGAGGGCGGCGGCGGGCAGGTCCAGGGATCCGCCGTGGTGCATGAGGACGGCGATCAGCATGCGGTGCGACATCTGCGCCGGGTCGGGCAGGCCGGTCACCAGTGGCCTCCTTCGGCGCCGACGAGCTTGGCGATCCGGTGGCCGGCGGAGGCGTTGATCTGCTTCACCGCGAGGGCGACGGCCTGCTTGGCGTCGTCGATCAGGAGCTCTTCGACGGGCCACGTTCCGGCGGGCTGGTGCAGGGTCCAGTCGTCCGCCGGCAGGCGCAGGGTGGCGGCCAGCAGCAGGGCGGGCTTCGACTCGTCCTCGGGGGCCTGCAGGGCGCGGGGTCCGTCGGAGTACGAGTACCGGTCGCTCTCCCAGTCGCGCACGGCGTACGGCGGGCGCACGTCTTTGGTGAGCTGTCCGTGCTGGACGGGGGTCTCGATGACGACCAGGAGGCGGCCGTCGTACGGGGACTGCGTGAGCCGCACCGCGCCGAGATCGGGTCGGATGCGGACGTAGCCGGGGGACATGATCGGCGGGGTGGCGATGGACCAGGCCCAGACGAGGAAGGCGGCGGGATCCTTGCGGTCTTCCTCCCACAGGCCATCAAGGTTTTGGGTGAGGTAGCGGCCGAAGCGGGAGTCGAGCGGGGCGCCGGTGTCGCCCATCTCGCGGTCGTAGTCGTCCGCGACGCGGACGAGGGTGGTGTCGGACCAGTCGGTCACGGTGGGGCTCCTCAAGAGGAGCGGGGCCGGGTTCGGCGGCCCCGCCGGAGGTCGGTCGGTCAGTGGCGGAAGACGGGGCCGAGCTCGCCGCGTACGAAGGCTCGGACGATCTCGGCGACCTGGGAGGCGCCGGCCTCGGACGCGGGGGCCACGATCGACATGACGGGGGCGCCCTGCGCGGCGAAGGAGAAGTTCCAGCCGCCGTCGCTGTGGATGCGGACCTCGACTTCGGCATCGCCGTCGCGGCCGCCGCGCGGGGTGTCGGGGCCGCGTTCGACGAGGATGCCCGGGCCGCCGAGCCGGGCGGTGAGCCCGAGCTCCTGCAGGGCGGCGACGAGGTGGCCGTGCAGGGAGACGACCTTCGCGATGGTGCGCTCGGGCTTCGGGGCGCTCTCGTACTGGCGGGTGACGACGTCGAGCGTTCCGCCCGCGAGGTCGGTCGTCCAGGCCCACTCGGTGGGTGCGACGCCGTGCTTCTCGCCGGCGGCCCACAGGGCGGTGAGGAGTTCGGCGGCGTGCTCCAGGACGCTGGGCGCGTACAGGGCGCGGCGGTTCTTCGCGGCCTTCTCGACGGCGGCGTAGGCCTCGGTGGAGAGGACCGGGCCGTCGGCGGTGGTGGTGGTGTCGGGGGTGGTCATGGTTTCCTCTCGTGGAGCCCGGGGCCGGTATCGACGGCCCCGGGCTTCATGCTGTCGCTCCGTGGTGCGCGGGCGGGCGGAAATGCCGGGATGAACCTGTTGGAGGCGTTGGGTCTAACGGGTCTGACCCGGCTTCACGGCCGCGGCGAGGATGCTGGCGTGGTCGAACGCCAGCTGCTCCGGCAGCTCGTCCCACGGCACCCAGCGGGTGGTGCGGGCGTCGTCTCCCGCGACGGCCGTGGTGTCGGCGGGGACGACGGCGACGTACGCGACCGTGACGTAGCGGCCGCGCGGGTCACGGCCGGGCCGGTCCCAGACGCCGAGCTGGAGCAGCTCCTCGGGGTCGACCTGGACGCCGGTCTCCTCGGCCAGTTCGCGCGCGGCCGCCGACCTGCTCGTCTCCCCTTCGTCCACATGACCGCCCGGCAAGGCGAGCATGCCTTCGTACGGCGGCCAGTCCCGCTCGATCAGCAGGACCCGGCCGTCGGGCGTCATCGCGACCACGTCGGCCGTGTAGCGGATGGTCTCGAACGTCTCGGTCATTTCAGTTCGCGTCCTTGTCTTGGGGGTGGGCGGCGTCGATGCGGGCGCCGGGGAGTCGGGTGTCGATGGCGTGGTGATGGCCGTCGTCGGTGATGACGAGGACGGTGAGGTGCTGGTGTCCGTCGGCGCCGCGGGTGAGCCAGGCGGTGTCGACCTTGGCCTCGAAGGTGACCTTCACTCGGCGGCCGCGGCGGGCGAGGGCGCGGTGGCGGCCCTCGTCGTCGTCGAGGGCCTGGAGGCGCGGGGCCGGCGGGGCGGGCGGCACGGTGACGGTGGTCGGGTGCAGGGTGCCGACCGGGGTGTCTCAGGTGCATGCGGCGTCGACCAGCGGGGGCACCGACTTGTAGGCGGCGCGGCAGTGTCCGCAGTACCAGACCCGGCAGGTGCCGGGCCTGGCGCCGGCGGTCACGGGCGGGCGGGGGCCGCGAGCGCGGCTCGGGCCCGGTCGATGCGCTGGGCGGGGTATTCGGAGGCGTACCCGGCGGCCTCGTCGAGCTGTTCGGCGGCGTCGCCCTCGGGGAGGTCGCGGCTGGTGTCAGTGATGAGGTCACCGAGCAGGTGCAGGAGGCCGTGGTCCCCGCCGTCGGGGCGGTGCAGGGCGTCGAGGATGAGCTGGCGGTGCTGGGGCTGGAGGGGGCCGGTGGAGGCCTCGCGGTGGGCGTCGGCGAGGGCGTGGCGGGCGAGGTCCAGGAGGTGGGCCAGGCGGCGGCCGGTCGCGTCGGGGGACTGGGTCATCGCTGGTCACCTCGGTGGGTGGTGAGCAGGACGGTGACGGCGGCGGCGCTGACGCCGATGATCCGGTGGAGGGACTCGTCGAGCTCCATCCACGCGGTCCCGGGGCCGTTGGCCTCCGCGTGGACGCTGCCGTCGGGGTCGAGGCGGACGGTCTGGCAGTGGTCGATGTAGCCGCGACGGCCGGTGCGGTCGGCGATCCAGAGGAAGAGGGCGCCCCTGTCGATTACGGCGTGCGTCACGCCGTTGATGACGGCGCCGGCCAGGAGCGCGCCGGGGCCGATGCGGTAGCCGAGGGCCCGGGTGAGCGCCAGGGCGGCGCTGGTCTGGATCGCGGTGTACTCGGCGGCGTGCCTGCTCGCGGCGATCCTGCCGCGGGTGGAGGCGGTCGTGGTCGCCTCGCCGGTCCGGCCGTCGCCCTCCTGGACGGTGGTGCCGTCGGCGTAGACGGAGTGCTGGCCGTAGAGCCGCTTGCAGCGGGCGACGGTCGAGTCCTGGCCCCAGTGGTCACAGAATCCGTGGACGGCGTCGAAGGTGGCGAGGAGTGCGCCGAAGAGGGCGAGGCGCTCGATGGCCGGGGTGCGGGTGAGTCGTAAGGCGGAGCGGATCATGCGGTTGTCTCCGTTGCTCTGCTGCAGGTGGAAGGGGAAGTGGGTGGTCGGGCGGAGCGCCAGGCCGCGTGTCAGCTGGTGCGGCGGCGAGGGCCGGAAATGCTCCTGCGCTGGGGGGTGGTAACCCTCCCGGACATGCTGTTGGCCTTCACGTCGAGGCCGTCAGCCTGCGCCTGGTCGGTGGCGGTGACCGTGATGGAGCCGGACATCGACTTCGCAGTGATGTCGCCGCCGGCATTGGCGTGCACGCGGATCGCGCCGGACATCGTGTTGAGGCGGGCGGTGCCGCCGAAGTCGGCGACGGTGACGGAGCCGGACATCGTGGTGGCCTCGGCGACGTCGGTGCGGCCGAGCCGGATGCCTCCGGACTGCGTCTGGACGTGAAGGCTGGGCGAGTCGTTCACGTCGATGGCGCCGGACTGGGTGGAGGCAGTGACCTGCTCGGCCTTCCCGGGGACGCTGACTTCCCCGGACTGGGTGGTGGCCGCGACGGCGGCGAACGTGCCGGTGGCCAGGATGTCGCCGGAGTGGGTGCGGACCAGGACCGAGCTGCCCTCGGGGACCCTCGCCGTGATCTCGATCGGCGAGCTGCTGGGCAGGGTGACGACCCCCTGGCGGCTGTCGGCTCGTCGGCCGCCGACGGTGACGCTGTTGCCGTTGCCGGTGATGACCACTCCGGTGACCGTTCCGGTGATCACGCCGAAGTTCTGGACGACGTGGATACCGCCGGTGCCCGTCACCAGGTTGGTGCCCTGGCTCCCGTTGCCCTTGACGTGGGCGACGAGCGCGCCGCGGGCGTCCCACTGGAGGCGGGCGCCGTGGACCGCGTCGGCGCTGGGGCCGCTCTCGTCGGTGGTGCGGATGGCGATCTCGGCGGCCTTGATGGTGCGGTCGGTGCGGATGGTGACGGTCCCGTGGGCGCCCAGGAGGCTGGCGTCGATGGTGATGGGACCGGCCTGCGGGGCGGTGAGGGTACGGGTCTGCGGCATGCTGGTGTCTCCTCGGTTCCTGCTCTGGACGGGGAACCCCGGGGGCGGCCGTGCCTCTTGGCCGATGCTGCGGCCGCCCCTGGGATCTGCGCCGGCCTACTGGCCGTCGGCGGTGTAGCGGATGAGCTGCTTGCGGACGTGCTCTCGGGAGAATCCGAGGTGCGCGGCGACCGCGTTCTGGGTGAGGGTCTTGAACTCGATCTCGGCCTTGACCGTCGCCCAGTAGCTGCGTTGGGCGGCCTCGATGGCGGTGTCCCGGATCTTGACGGCGTCGTCGAGGCGCTTCTTCGCCGCTTCGGTCTCGGGGGTGTCGGGTCGGGCGGGGGTCATGGGGATCAGCTCCGTACGGGATTGAGGGACGATGTGGCTGCCCCCTGCTCCGGGTTGGAGCGGGCTGGGACGCGGGGCGGTCGGCGTCAAGGTTGGTAGCCGGGTGGCCGACCGCCCCGTGCATCAGGTCCGCAGGCCGGTGCAGCCGTGGGCGTCGGGGTCTCCGAGGAGCCGCTCGGCGGTGTTGATGTCGTGGTCAGACCACCGGTCCGCGCGGATGGAGGCCCCGCAGGAGGCGCAGGACCAGGTACGGCCGCCGCGCAGTTGCCCGTTGATGCGGGCGGTGGTCCGGCGGAGAGCGTCACCGAAGAACGTCTGGGCGAGGATGCCGGCGGCGACGGCGAGGCCGCCCAGGAGGGCGAGCCGTCCGGCCTCGGGTCCGGAGTCGTGGAGGTAGGCGTTAGCGGCGAGCAGTGCGGCGACACCGGCGATGATCGGGCTGATCAGCTCGGCGCCGACCACGGCGGCGTAGCGGATACGCAGGCTGATGCTGCGGGGCGAGGGCGCCGGGGTGTTGGTGGTGATGACCTCGGTCATGGAGCGGGCCTTCCTGTTCGCGGGGCGGGCGGTGCGGGACGGTCAGACGAGGGTGGCGGCGAGGGCCAGGGCGAGGGCGCCGAGGGCGCCCGCCGTGGTGAAGATGGCGACCCGCAGGGCCCGCATCTTCTTGAGGGCGATCTTGGAGAGGACTACGAGCCGTTCGGCGCTGCGGTCGACGGCGAGGTCGGCACTCACCTGCTCGGGCGTGCAGGTGGCCCAGTGGAGGTAGGAGCCGCGGGCGTCCCCGCCGAGGCGGGGCAGGACGATCGCGAGGACCAGGAGCATCGCGGCGGCCAGGCCGGCGGCGCCGAGCCCGACGAGGACGGTGGCGGCGGTGGGGAGGTCGCGGCCAGGGACGGCGGCGATGAGGACCGTGAGCGGGATTCCCAGGACAGTGAGGAGCGCGGAGGCCTTGGCGTCGGTCCGGCCCATCTCGGCGATGACGTCGGTGCGGGCCTGCGCGAGGCGCGCGGTGGTGGTGTCGGCCGGGGTGGTGGAGGACTGCGTCATGGCGTTCGACTCCTTCGTCGCGGTCGTGCGGGCCGCTGCCCACACTCAAAGAATGCCAACTCACAGTTGGCATGTCAACGGGAGATTGGCCAACTTCTCGTTGGCATCTCTCAAATGTTGCCCCTGTTAGACCCAACAGGGGTAATCGGTGCTGGTCAGGCGATTCGATCAGCCTCGACGTCATCACAGATTTCACTGAGGAAGGGCCACAGGACGTCGTCCCGGCCGTACTGGGGGTCGACGATCGTGAGCTGCCAGGAGCTCAGGACACCCTCGTGGGCGCCCGGGCCGATCTGGTTCGGGGGCCAGATCGTCTCCAGCACCTGGCGGTCCATGTGGGCGCCGAACTGCGTGTACGGCTCGCCGTCCACGGTGGTGACGATGACGCCGTCCCGTCCGGCACCGGGCGTCGCGGCGGTGTGCACGATGCCCCAGAGGCCGGCGTCGCGGGCCGAGAGGGCGAGGCGGCGGAGCAGGCCGGTGTCGGCGCCCAGGCCGGTGACGGCGGCGCGCTGGCTCCAGTGGGTGCCGTCGGGTTCGGTGGTCTCGATGCCGGGCTGGGAGCAGTCGGTGATGAGGCCGGAGCGGTTGAGGCGGGCGAGGACCGGGATCAGGTGGGCGGTCTCGGGGTCCGGGCCGTACCGCGGCTGGTAGCCGGCCTGGCTCGCGACGGCGCCGGTGAGCCAGAGGGCCACCCGGTCTCCAAGGTCCTGGAGGCTGTCGGCGCTGCGCCACAGGCGACGGTCGGCACGACTCATCCAGGGCAGTCGGATCTTCGCGACTAGCCCTTCCGTGGAAGGCCGGGGGTGTTGGGTCCAACGGGTCTGACTGGTGCTGGGGTGGGGTGAGGACGGAGCGGGCTGTGCCGCCGGGCTGGCCGCCGAGACGGTGCCAACCGGCACACCGTCTGCCGACGCGTCCTCCTCGTCGGCCACTCGCTGGAGTGCCACCCGGACCGTGACGTCCGTGTCGATGGTGATCGCGTCCAGCAGCGGCTGGTGCAGCGCCTCATACCCGGCCGTGTAGCCCCGGTGGTAGCGACAGAAGTCGTCGGCGGCCTCCCCGCAGGCGGGGCAGTTCTCCCAGTCCCCAGCGTCGCTCGGCTCGATCTCCACCCGGTGCTCAGGGTCGGAGGAGGGCAGGGCGAGCGCGGCCTCGGGGCGTACGAGGCCCAGCTCGCGCATCGTCCAGTCGTCGGGCAGCTCGCGCAGCTTCAGGGCAAGCGCCGCGGCGACGGCGGGCTGGTGGCCGACGAGCCTGTTCCACAGGTCGCCTGCTGTACGGAAAGGGTCGTCCGGCATCACGGTGCTACCTCTTCCTGGGTCACGGGTTGATGTTGGAGACGGTGGAGGTGACGCCCTCCACGCCCTGCTGGACGGTGGGCGCGAGGGTGGTTCCGGCGAGGAAGAAGCCGAACAGGACCGCGACGATGGCGGCGGGCCACTTGAGGTGACCGCCCCGGATCATGACGACGAGCACGAGGGCCAGGACCACGACGGCGGAGAGCGAGAGCTGCACTGCAGCCTCCTTCGGTTCGGTGACGACATGCGGGCGCCCGCCCCGGGAGACCGGGGCGGGCGCGTGGAAGAGGTGGGTGTGACGTGCAGGGTCAGGAGCCGGCCTTCTCCAGCTCGTACCCGTGGCACAGGACGGGGCCGATGAGGATGCCGATCCGGTCGACGGTCCAGCGGCCGCCGGTGAGCGGGCCGGGCGGGGTCTCGTCCACGATCCGCCCGGTCCGTCCGACCGCACGGCTGTCGTCTTCGCAGCTCACGATCCGTACTTCGTCGCCTGCTTTGAACATGGCCTTCTCCTGGTCGCTGGCAATGGATTCCGTGCAGTTAGGGGTGTTGGGGGTAACGGGCCTAACTGTGTTTGCAAGGTGGGTTTCCGGTGGCGGCTGGTTCAGCCGTCGTCGCTCTGGCCTTGGGTTTCGCGCTCGTGGGTCCGCTGGGATTCCCGCTCCGCCTGGGCCTCGCGCCGCTCGGCGGCCCGGTCGCGGCGAATGTCGCGGCGCTCCTTGTCGGCGCGCTCTTCGCCGCGCTGGGTGGCGTCGTGGGCCCGTTCTTCGCCGCGCTCCATGCGGTCCTCGCGGTTCTGTTCGCTCTTGTGCCGCAGCGCGGAGTTCTTGCTGACCGCGTTGATTCCGGCGGTGGCGGTTCCGAATCCGGCTTTGCCCGCGTCGGCAACTTTCCCGGCCGCTCCGGCCGTGGCGGTGACCGCCGATCCGGCAGCTCCGGCGATCTGGCCGGCGGCTCCGGCGACGGCGCTGACGGCGCCGAAGGCTCCGGTGAGGGCACCGAAGGCGGCCTTGGCGGTTCCGCCACCGCTGGGGGCGCGGCCGCGTTGGTCGCCGGGCTGCTGGCCGTTGGCCTTGGCGAACTGGGCGGCTGCGGCCTGGGTCTTGGCGTCGGCGGTGCCAGTCTCGAGGATTCGGCCCTCCAGCTTCACGCCGCCGGGCAGGGTCACGGCGATCTTCCCGGGCTTGAGCTGGGTGGCGATGGTGGCCAGGGCCTGGGCGGTGAGGCCGTTGAGGGCGAAGAAGCACTGCTTGCCGCCGACGCCGAGTCGGTTGGCTCCGTGACTCTGGCCGCAGGTGGCCATGACGGCCGGGCCGGACGGGAGCAGGCGCAGTGCGGCGGGCTTGCGGCCGGCGCCGTCGGGGCACTCGACGGTCTTGCCGCCGATCGTGAGTGCGGCGACGCGGATGGTGGTGGACACGGAGCTCCTCCGGAGTCGGGGTCGTACGGCACCGGCACCGCCCTGTGCTGGAGGGCGGGACCGGTGGAGTTCGAGGTGGGGTGAGTCAGTCCTGGCGCCAGGTCCCGGACAGGACGCCCTCGAAGGTGCCGGTGCGGGGCTTCCTCTTCCGCGGGGCCAGGACGTAGACGAGGCCGAGCAGGAAGGCGATGGAGCCGAGGACCTTGGCGGCGGTGATGACGGCGGCCCAGACCCCGGCGGCGGCTGCCGCGGCTCCGGCGCCGATGGCGGGGCCGTATATGGCGGCTACGGTGACGGCCGCGCCGGCGGCGCCCGCGTACATGTAGGTCTTGAGGGCGCGGGTGGAGTAGGTCCAGGCGGGCAGTCGGCGGCCGGGGACCGTGGCGGGGGCGACGGGCAGGAGCGGCTCCGCCGGGGTGGTGGGGACGGGCTCGAAGGTGCGGGTGACGGTGCCGTTCGCGTGGGTGGTCTCGGTGGGGGTGCGGGGGTCTACGCCTCCGCGAGGACCTGCCGGGCCGCCGCGCGGCCCGTCGCGACGCAGGCGGCCACGCCGACGCCCTCGTAGGCCGCGCCGCACAGGGCGATGCCCGGGAGCTTGCCGGCGGCCTCGCGGATGCGGGCGACGCGGTCGCGGTGGCCGACGCCGTACTGGGGCAGGCCCCGGTCCCAGCGGGTGACGCGGGTGGCCAGGGGTTCGCCCATCGGGCCCACCGCGCGGTGCAGTTCGGCGATGGCGGAGCGGACCAGGTGCCGGTCGGGCCGGCTGAGCAGCTCGTCCTCGCCGATGCGGCCGATGGACGCGCGCAGCACGAAGGTCTCGGGGGCCGCGTCGTTCAGCCAGGACCACTTGTTGGAGAGGAAGGACGCGGCCTTGAGGGTGTGGCCGTCGACCGGCGGGACCAGGAAGCCGTTGCCCTGGGGGAGGAAGTGGGCCTGGGCGCGGGAGAAGGCCATGGTGATCACGGCCGTCGAGGCGTGCGGGATCGAGGAGAGCTCGGCCTCGGCGAGGGGCGAGTGGGGGCGCAGCAGCTCCGCCGCGGCGAAGGCGGGCAGCGCGAGGACGACCGCGTCCGCCTCCATCGTCAGCGCGCCGTCGCCGGTCATGGCCTGCACGCGCCAGCGGTCGCCGGCGGTCCGCTGCAGGGAGCGGGCCGTCGTGCCGGTGAGGATGCGGGCCCCGCAGGCTTCGGCGACCGCCGCCGGGAAGCGGCCGGTGCCGCCGACGACGCCCTGGACGGCCACGGCCGCCGAACGCGGGGCGCCCGCCGCGCGCATCCGGCGCAGGGCCGGCAGGAGCGGGGTGCCCTGTTCGGCGAGGGCCGCGATCCGGGGCATGGCCGCGCGCAGCGAGAGCCGGTCGGCGAGGCCGGCGTAGACGCCGCCCAGCATGGGCTCGATCAGCCGGTCGACGGCCTCCTGGCCGAAGCGGGCCGACAGGTACGCGGTGACCGAGCAGTCCTCGGTCAGCGGGGTGGCCGGGAGGGTCTCCTCCGCGGCGACGCGCGCGACGCCCTCGGGGGAGAGCAGGCCGGTGCCGATCAGCGTCGAGGGGTCGGTGGGGACGCCCATCACGTGGCCGGCGGGCAGCGGGCGCAGCCCGCCGTTGGTCCAGATGGTGGTGGGGGCCTTCGCCGGATCGCACAGGGCCTCGCCCAGTCCGACGGCGGCGGCCAGTTCCACGGCCTCCGGGCGCAGGGCCATGAGGGATTCGGCGCCCTCGTCGACGGTGATTCCGGCGATGGTGCCGGTACGGAGCTTCCCGCCGACCTTGGCGTGGCTCTCCAGCACGGTCACATCGGCCTGGCCGCGCAACTGCCACGCGGCGGCCAGACCGCTGATGCCGCCACCGATGACGATCACTGAACGCATTGTGTTCTCCCGTGGCCCCGAGGCCGATATGTGCCCCTATGAAACATATGGGAACCGAGTGGGTCAGCGCCTCATGCTTTCGGCCAGCGCCTTGAGGTCCTCCTGGTACGGGAAGCTGCCCGGCTCGTACGCGCAGTACGGGTCGGCCTCCAGCACGTCGCGGGTGAAGCCGTACGCCCGCGAGCGCGACCCCCCGCACACCGTCTTGAACTCGCACGCCCCGCACTTGCCGCGCAGCAGCGACGGATCGCGGAGCTTGGTGAACAGTGCGGAGCCCCGGTAGATCTCGGTCAGCGGGTGGTTCTTCACGTTGCCCGCGGAGACGGGCAGGAAGCCGCTGGGGTGCACCTCGCCCGTGTGCGAGATGAAGACGAACCCGCGGCCCGAGGAGACGTCCATCGGCGGGCGGCGCACGGCCCGCCGCTCGCCCTCGAACAGCCCGAGCTCGCGGGCGCGGTCCGACAGGCGCCCGTACAGCCCGCCCAGGACCGGCCGCTCGCCGCGGGCTTCGAGGACGGTGCGCTGCAGCGCGACCCGCCGGAAGTGGTGGCCCTCGGTCGTCTTGGTGGCCATCACGGCCCCGCAGTCGTAGAGGAAGTGCAGGACGTCCTCGACCTCGGCGGCCGTGAGCGAGTCCAACTGCTCGCCGCGCCCGGTCGGGACCAGGACGAAGCCGGACCACAGCATCGCGCCCTCGCGCTTGACGAGCGAGGCGATGTCGGCGAGGTCCTCCAGGCTGCCGCGGGTGACCGTGGTGTTGATCTGGACCTTGAGCCCGAGCTCCCGGGCGGCCCGCCAGCCGTCCAGCGTCCAGTCGAACACGCCGGGAACGCCCCGGAAGGCGTCGTGGCGCCCGGCCGTCGAACCGTCCAGCGAGAGGGAGAGCGCGATGGCGCCCGCCTCGCGCACCGCCACCAGGTTCTCCGGCGTCAGCGTGGGCGTACCGGAGGGGGACACGGCGACGCGCAGGCCCAGCGAGGTCCCGTACGCCACGAGGTCGGTGAGGTCGGCGCGCTGGAAGGGGTCCCCGCCGGTGATCACGAAGAGCGGGCCGGGCTTGCCGAAGGCGGCGATCTGGTCCATCACCCGGCGGGCGTCCGCGCCGTCGAGCTCCTCGGGGTGGCGGGCGGTCTGCGCCTCGGCCCGGCAGTGCAGACAGGCCAGCGGGCAGGCCCGCGTCGCCTCCCAGATCACGATGAAGGGCCGCTCGCCGACCGCGTGCCGGGGCCGGCGCACGATGGTGCGGTGCGTGGCGGGAACGGGCCCGCGGGTGGGGTGCGGGGTCACGACACGCGCTCCCAGCCGCGCTTGGTCTCGCGGTTGGCGAGCTGCGCGGGGTCCCGCTTGCGGTAGACCACGTACGGCCGGAACAGGTACTTCAGCGGCACGGAGAACGCGTGGACCAGCCGCGAGTACGGGATCAGCGCGAACAGCGTGAAGCCGAAGAGGATGTGCAGCTTGAAGGCGAGCGGGGCGCCCGCCATCAGGTGGTGGTCCGGGGTGAAGGTGAACAGGCTGCGGAACCAGGGCGAGATGCCGTCACGGTAGTTGTAGCCGTCCGTCATTCCCGTCGAGTTGAGGACCGTGGCGGTGAGGCCCAGCACCATCGCGCCGAGCAGGAAGCTGTACATCAGGTGGTCGCTGCGCAGCGTCGCCCTGCGCACGGCCGGGACCTTGAAGCGCCGGTAGACCAGGATCCCGATGCCGGCGGCGGCCGCGACGCCCGCGATCGCGCCGGTGGAGACGGCCAGCAGGTGGTAGGCGTGGTCGCTCAGGCCCGCGGCGTCGGTCCAGCTCTTCGGGATCAGCAGGCCGACCACGTGGCCGAGGACCACGAAGAGCATGCCGAAGTGGAAGAGCGGCGAGCCGATGCGCAGCAGCCGCGACTCGTGCAGCTGGGAGGAGTGGGTGGTCCAGCCGAACTTGTCGAAGCGGGCCCGCCAGACCGTGCCCGCGATCAGCAGCGCGATCGAGACGTACGGGAGCACGCCCCACAGGAGGAGGTCCATCAGGCCGTCTGCCTTTCGGGTGTCACGGGCCACGGGAGGTCGGCGGGGGTCCGCAGGGGGAGGTCGGCCGGCATGTCGAGGCCCGGCCCGAACGGTTCGAGCGCCGAGCCCGCGCCCACCAGCTCCTGCGGCGGGCCGTTCTTCGCCAGCGCCTTGGCCTCGGCCTTGGTCTCGGGGGAGGGTCCGGGCAGCGTCGAGCAGACGGCTTCGAGGACCCGGGCGTACGGGGAGGCGGACTCGGTGAGCGCGAGCCGCAGCAGCTCCAGCCCGGCCCGGTGCTCCTGGAGCAGCTCGGTGCCGGCCTCCTCCACGCGGGCGGCGAACTCCAGGGCCACCGGCAGGAAGTCGGGCAGTTCCTCGCCCGCGTACTCCAGCCCGAAGTCCCGGTAGATCCGCTTCAGCCGGACCAGGGACAGCCCGCGCCGGCGGGTGTCGCCGTCCACCCACCACGTGAGGTAGAGGCAGCGCCGGTTGCGGGTGTCGAAGGTCGAGGTGTACTGGGCGCACAGCTCGATCGGGGTCTGCCGCTCGGCCTCGTCGAGGAACGAGCCGAGCAGTGCGGCCGGTTCGGCGGGCACCCCGGCGAGGGCCGCACGGAGCCGCGGGAGTTCATCGTGGAAGTAGTCGCCGGGGTACTGCAGGACACAGCCCGCGACCAGTCGTACCAGTGCGGGGCCCCCCATCGGGCCTCTCGGCGGTCGCACGCTCACTTGCCCCTCCTCGTGGAGCCGAGGTTGAGCATCACCCGGGGCTCGGGCAGGGCGCCGACCGGGCAGCCCTGCTCGGCGGCGGCTGCGGCCCCGTCCAGCGGGTGGGACCCGGCGAGCGCCTCGGCCTCGCCGCGGGCCGCGCTGGGCACCACGAAGCGGTCCTCGATCTTGGCGATGGCCAGGAGGCGGAACATGTCCTCCATCTCCTGCCCGGACAGCCCGACGGCCCGGGCGATCGACTCGTCCTTCTCCTCGCCGAGGTTGACGCGGCGCATGTAGGCGCGCATCGCGGCCATCCGGCGCAGCACCGCCTCCACCGGCTGGGTGTCGCCGGCGGTGAGGATCGCGGCGAGGTACTCGACGGGGATGCGCAGGGCGTCGATGGCGCCGAAGAGGTTCCCGGCGTCCTCGCCGTCGCTGCCGGTGGCGGCGACGGCCTCGACGACGGGGGAGAGCGGGGGCACGTACCAGACCATCGGCATCGTCCGGTACTCCGGGTGGAGCGGGAGGGCGACCTGGTAGCCGGCGATCAGGTCGTAGACGGGCGAGCGCCGCGCCGCGTCGAGCCACTCGTCGGTGATGCCGGCCGCGCGGGCGGCGGCGATCACGGCCGGGTCCTCCGGGTCCAGGAAGCACTCGACCTGCGCGGGATAGAGGTCGTGCTCGTCCTCGACGGACGCCGCCTCGGCCACCTTGTCGGCGTCGTAGAGCATCACGCCGAGGTAGCGCATCCGGCCCACGCACGTCTCCGAGCACACGGTCGGCATGCCGACCTCGATGCGCGGGAAGCAGAACGTGCACTTCTCGGCCTTGCCGGTCTGATGGTTGAAGTACACCTTCTTGTACGGGCACCCGGTCACGCACATCCGCCAGCCGCGGCACTGGTCCTGGTCGACCAGGACGATGCCGTCCTCCTCGCGCTTGTACATCGCGCCCGAGGGGCACGAGGAGACGCACGCGGGGTTGAGGCAGTGCTCGCAGACGCGCGGGAGGTAGAACATGAAGCTCTGCTCGAACTCGAAGCGGATCTTCTCGCCGACCTCGTCGCGGATCTTCTCGACGATCGGGTCCTTCGGCGCGTGCGCGGGGGCGCCGCCGAGGTTGTCGTCCCAGTTCGGACCCCACTCGATCTTGTCGATCGGCTCTCCGGTGACCTGCGAGACGGGCCGGGCGGTGGGCATGTCGTCGCCCGCCGGCGCCTCGGTGAGGTTCTTGTACTCGTAGGTCCACGGCTGGTAGTAGTCGTCGATCTCCGGGAGGTCCGGGTTGGCGAAGATCTTGCCCAGCTTGGCGAGGCGGCCGCCGGCCTTGAGGCGCAGCTTGCCGGAGCGGGTGCGCTCCCAGCCGCCCTTCCACTTCTCCTGGTCCTCCCACCGGCGCGGGTAGCCCTGCCCGGGGAGGGTCTCGACGTTGTTGAACCAGACGTACTCGGTGCCCTGCCGGTTGGTCCACGCCTGCTTGCAGGTGACCGAGCAGGTGTGGCAGCCGATGCACTTGTCGAGGTTCATGACCATCGCGACCTGTGCCATCACGCGCATGTTGTTAGAACTCCACCTTCTGGTCGCGGCGGCGGATGACCGTCACCTCGTCGCGCTGGTTGCCGGTCGGGCCGAGGTAGTTGAAGGCCCAGGTCAGCTGGGCGTAACCGCCGATGAGATGGGTGGGCTTGAGCATCACCCTGGTCAGCGAGTTGTGGATGCCGCCGCGGCGGCCGGTCTTCTCCGTCTTGGGGACGCCGACCGTGCGCTCCTGCGCGTGGTTCATGTAGACCGTGCCGGGCGGCATCTTGTGGGAGACGATCGCGCGGGCGGTGATCACGCCGTTGCGGTTGACCGCCTCGATCCAGTCGTTGTCCGCCACGCCGATGGCGGCGGCGTCCTGCGGGGACATCCACACCGTCTGGCCGCCGCGGCCCAGCGTCATCATGTAGAGGTTGTCCTGGTACTGGCTGTGGATCGCCCACTTGTTGTGCGGGGTCAGGTAGCGGACGGCCACCGACTTCGCCTTCTCGTCGACCGTGCCGAGCTCGGGCTCCCCGTACAGGGTGTGCATGTTCAGCGGCGGCTTGTAGACGGGCAGCGATTCGCCCACCTCGTGCAGCCAGTCGTGGTCGATGAAGAAGTGCTGGCGGCCGGTGAGGGTGTGCCAGGGCTTGAGGTGCTCGGTGTTGACCGTGAAGGCCGTGTACCGGCGCCCGCCGGCCTCGGAGCCCGACCACTCGGGCGAGGTGATCACCGGGACCGGGCGGGCCTGGGTGTCGGCGAAGGTGATCCGCTTGCCCTCGGCCTCGGCGGCCAGGTGGGCCATCGGGGTGCCGACCTTCTTCTCCAGGGTCTCGAAGCCCTGGGTGGCGAGGCGGCCGTTGCTCGTGCCGGACAGCGAGAGGATCGCCTCGCAGGCCTGCTGGGCGGTCTCCAGGCGCGGGCGGCCGTCGGCGACCCCGCCGCGGACCGTGCCGTTCTTCGCGCCGAGGTAGGCGACCTCCTCGCCCACGTCGAAGGTGATCGCCTTCGTCGTCACGCCCAGCGTGTCGACGAGCGGGCCGAGCGCGGCGAACTTCTCGCCGACCGCCCCGTAGTCGCGCTCGACGACCGTCAGGTTGTACATCGTCCGGCCGGGCACCGGCTCGCACTCGCCCTTCGACCAGTCCAGCGCGACGCCGCCGGGCTGGGCCATCTCGCCGCCCGGGGTGTCGTGCTGCAGGGCGGTGGCGACCAGGTCCTTGCGCACGCCCAGGTGGGTGCCGGCCAGCTCGCCGAACCGCTCGGCCAGGGCCTTGAAGGCGTCGTAGTCGGAGCGGGCCTGCCAGGGCGGGTCCACGGCCGGGGTGAAGGCGTGCAGGAAGGGGTGCATGTCCGTGGAGGACAGGTCGTGCTTCTCGTACCAGGTGGCGGCCGGGAACACCACGTCGGACAGCAGCGTCGTGGACGTCATCCGGAAGTCCATGGACATGAGCAGGTCGAGCTTGCCCTCCACGTCCTCCTCCCGGTACGTCACGTCCTTGGGCGTGCAGCGGGGCCCGTCCTCGGGGAGGTTGGAGTGGGTGCCCAGCAGGTGCTTGAGGAAGTACTCGTTGCCCTTGGAGCTGGATCCCAGCAGGTTGGCCCGCCACACGTTCAGCACGCGCGGCCAGTTGTGCGGGGCGTCCGGGTCCTCGCCCGCGAAGCCCAGCTCGCCGCTCCTGAGCTGCCGGACCGTCTCCGCGACGGGGTCCTCGGCCTCGGCCAGCTCCAGCGGGTTGCGGTCGAAGGTCGGGTACGAGGGCATCCAGCCCATCCGGGTGGCCGCCGCCAGGCAGTCCGAGCCCGTCATGCCCTCGAAGGCGCCGGTGGCGAGCGGCGAGGCCAGCGCCTCCGCCGGGAGGGTGTCGTAGCGCCACTGGTCGGTGTGCAAGTAGAACCAGGCCGCGCCGATCATCTGGCGGGGCGGGCGCGACCAGTCGGAGGCGGCCGCGAGGGTGGCCCAGCCGGTGACCGGGCGGCACTTCTCCTGGCCCACGTAGTGGCCCCAGCCGCCGCCGTTGCGGCCCTGGCAGCCGGTGAGGGTGAGCAGCGCGAGGAAGGAGCGGTAGATGGTCTCGGAGTGGAACCAGTGGTTCGTGCCCGCGCCCATCAGGATCATGCAGCGGCCCTCGGACTGCTCCGCGGTCCGCGCGAACTCCCTTGCCACGCGCGCCGCCTGGGCCGCCGGGACGGAGGTCAGCGACTCCTGCCAGCCGGGGGTGCCCGGGGCGCTCGCGTCCTCGTAGCCGGTGGGCCACGCGCCGGGCAGGCCCTCGCGGCCCACGCCGTACTGGGCGAGCATCAGGTCGAAGACGGTCGTGACGAGCCGGTCCCCGCCGGCGGTCGCGAGGCGCCGCACGGGCACGCCGCGGCGGATCGTGCCGCGCGCCTTCCCGTCCTCGTCGAGGCCCTGTTCGTCGTCCTCGAAGCGGGGGAGGGTGATCTCCGCGCTCTCGTCGGCGGTGCCGTACAGGGTCAGGCGCGGGACGGTGTCGCCGAGGTCGAGGTTCCACTCCGGCTTCTCGTTCTTGCCCCAGCGGTGGCCCAGGGTGCCGTTCGGGACGACGGTCCCACCGGTCGCGTCGTCGATCAGCACCGTCTTCCACCGCGCGTTCTCGCCCGCCGGACCTTCCGTGTGCCCGAGATCGGCGGCGGTGACGAACTTTCCCGGAACCAGACCCTGTTCGGTCTCCTTGAGGGAGACCAGGAAGGGGAGGTCCGTGTACTTCCGGACGTAGTCCGTGAAGAAGGGGGTCTGCCGGTCGACGAAGAATTCCTTCAGGATGACGTGGCCCATCGCGAGGGCCAGCGCACCGTCCGTACCGGGGTGCGGGTGCATCCACTCGTCGGCGAACTTCGTGTTGTCCGCGTAGTCGGGCGAGACGGCGACGACCTTCTGGCCGCGGTAGCGGGCCTCGGTCATCCAGTGCGCGTCCGGGGTGCGGGTGACCGGGACGTTGGAGCCCCACATCATCAGATAGGCGGCGTCCCACCAGTCACCGGACTCGGGCACGTCCGTCTGGTCGCCGAAGACCTGCGGGGAGGCGACCGGAAGGTCGGCGTACCAGTCGTAGAAGGACAGCATCGGCGCGCCGATGAGCGAGTGGAAGCGGGCGCCGGCGGCGTGCGAGGCCATGGACATCGCCGGGATCGGCGAGAAGCCGGCGACCCGGTCCGGGCCGTGCTCCTTGATCGTGTGCACGTGCGCGGCGGCGACGATCTCCGTCGCCTCCTCCCACGTCGCGCGCACCAGCCCGCCCTTGCCGCGCGCCTGCTGGTACGTGCGCCGGCGGACCGGGTCGGACTGGATGTCGGCCCAGGCCTCGACCGGATCGCCCAGGCGCGCCTTGGCCTCGCGGTACATCTCCAGGAGGGCGCCGCGCACGTACGGGTAGCGCACCCGGGTGGGGGAGTAGGAGTACCAGGAGAAGGAGGCGCCGCGCGGGCAGCCGCGGGGCTCGTACTCGGGGCTGTCGGGGCCGACGGAGGGATAGTCGGTGGACTGGGTCTCCCAGGTGATGATCCCGTCCTTGACGTAGACCTTCCACCGGCAGGAGCCCGTGCAGTTCACCCCGTGCGTGGAGTACACGACCTTGTCGTGGCTCCACCGGTCGCGGTAGAAGGCCTCGGCGGCGCGGCCGCCGGTCTTGTGGACGGTCCGCAGGTCCGCGGAGACCTCGGCCCGGGTGAAGAAGCTGCCCGCCTTGATCAGCGAATCGGCGGCGTCCTGGTGTTCCTGACGTCCGTGGCGCTCGTGCAAGGCGACCCTCCAGGCCGGAATAGAGGCGGTGCGTGCGGTCCGGGCAAGATGACCCGCACACGACGCTACGCCCGGCCCCGGGGCGAATCCGATGACAAAGGTCCCGTACGGCCATGACCTAATTCCGGTCTTTCACAGGCCGAGTGGATGCCACCCTGAAAAGGGTCAACTCCGGGGCGGAACCGGAAAATTACGGCTCCGAATGCCAATTTCCGAATTCCGTCGAGCGAAAGGCCGGGAACGTGCCGCCGAAGAACGCCTCCTGGATCCCGGACCAGCACGGGGCGTGGGCGATGCTCACCGTGCCGTTCCTCGCGGGCACGTTCCTCTCCCCGCACCCCGGCCCGCGGCACGCGGCGCTCCTGGCGGCCTGGCTGCTCGGCTACGCCGCGGTCTTCCACGCACAGCAGTGGCTGCGCCTGCGCAAGGTCGCGGCGCGGCGTCCGGCGGTGGCCCGGCGCCACGTCCGCCCGGCACTCGTCCTCGGCGCCGCGAGCGCGCTCGCGGGCATCCCGCTGGTGGTGCTGCACCCCTGGCTGCTGCTCGCCGGTGCGGCGGCGGCGCCCTTCCTCGCGGTGAACACCCGGTACGCCTCCCGCAACCGCGAGCGGGCCCTGGTGAACGGGCTGGCCGCGGTGGTCCCGGCGTGCGGGATGCTGCTGGTCGCCGCGCGGCTGGGCGGCGGCGGCCTGCCGTGGGCGCCCGCCGCCGCCTGCCTGCTGTACTTCGGGGGCACGGTGCCGTACGTGAAGACGATGATCAGGGAGCGCGGCTCCCGTACGCACCTGTGCGGTTCCGTGGCCTGGCACGCGGCGGCCGTGCCCCTGGCGGCCCTGCTCTCCCCGTGGCTGGCGATCCCCTTCGCGGCCTACCTGGCCCGCGCGGTCGCCCTGCCCGGGCGCGGGGTCAGGGTGCCGGTGGTCGGGGCGATCGAGCTAGCCGCCTCGGCGGGCCTGCTCACCGCGCTCCTGCTGGTCTTCTGACCGTCAGAGCGCGCGCGAGCGGATCTCGTCCAGCACGGCGAATCCGGTGCTGTCGTACAGGCCCATCGCGACCTTGTTGCCGCCGAAGACGTTGAACATCATGGCCTCGTCCCCGCCCTGCCGGGTGGCCCACTCGCCCACCGCCATCGCCGCCCGGCCGTAGCCCTTGCCGCGGTGCTCCTCGTACACCTCCAGCGAGAAGCCGAAGGTCACGCCCGGCAGGAACCCGTGGTTGACCCAGCCCGTGCCGATCACCTGACCGCCGGCCTCCAGCGCGTAGAAGGCGTGCCCCGGGGTCCGCATGCCCCGCGGCAGGAAGCGGGCGAAGTCCTCGTCGGACTTGGCTTTGGCCTGCTCCGCGGTCAGGGCTCCGGCCCGGACGATGTCCGCGACGTACGCGGCCTCCTCGCCGGCGTACCAGCCCGGGTACTCCGCCTCGGTGAGCGGGCGCACCGTCAGGCCCGCCGGCAGCCCGGGCCGCTCGGCCGCCGCCCGCATCCGGTTCTGGCCCCGTACGGGGTAGTCGGCGAAGGCCGCCGCTCCGGCTCCGCCGGTGAGCCGGACCTCCACCCGCCGGGCGCCCTGCCCGGCGCACCAGCGCTCGGCCCACGCGCGTCCGGCCGCCGCGCCCCCGGCCACCGCCGTCAGATCGTGGATCCGGCCGACGGCCGCCCCGCCGTCCCCGTCCACCCCGACCGCGATCCACCCGGTGCCGTCGGTGGCCACCGTCCAGTCGTCGATCCCCTTCAGCGCCTTGTCCAGCAGGGCCCTGGCCAGCGGCTCCGAGCAGCCCGCGGCCCGGTACCCGCAGAGCACCCGCTCCTCGAAGCCTTTGCGCCACTCGGCCCGGTCCGCGACGATCCGTATCCCGTTCATCCGGCCACCCTAGGCAGGGTCACCGACAGGACTCCAAGGCTTTAGATCGCTTCCTTGCGCGTCAGGAAGTTGAACGAGATCCACCCCGGCAGCACCGGCAGCCAGAACGTCATCACCCGGAACAGCAGGACCGACGCCGCGGCGACCTGCCCGTCCAGCCCCGCCGCGATCAGGCCCAGCGTCAGCGTGGTCTCCACCGCGCCGATGCCGCCCGGGGTCGGCGCCGCCGAACCGAGGGCGTTGCCCGCCAGGAAGACGACCGCGATGCTCGCGTAACTGATGGCCTCGCCGCCGCCGAAGGCGCGGATCGAGGCGTCCAGGCACATCACGAAGCAGCCGGTCAGCAGCAGCATCCCGCCGATGCCCGTCAGGAGCTTCTGCGGCCGCTGGAGCACGTCCAGCATGCGCGGGACCACTCCGGCGAACAGCGCCCGTACCCGGGTCGCCACGAACTTGCGCAGGAACGGCACGGCCGTGACCACCAGCACCAGCACCGCCACCGTGAGCAGACCCGCGATGACCGTCCTCGACGGGGTCATCTCCGGCGTCTTCTCCGTCCCCGTCAGATAGCCGAAGGACAGCAGCAGCAGGATGTGGCTGGCCAGGCCGAAGAGCTGCGAGGCGCCGACACTGGCCACCGCCAGCCCCGGCCGGATCCCCGCCCGCTGCAGGAAGCGGGTGTTCAGCGCGACCCCGCCGACCGCCGCCGGCGCCACCAGCTTCACGAAGGATCCGGCGACCTGCGCCAGTACCGTCCGCAGGAACGGCACCCGCTCGGGCACGAAGCCCAGCAGGCTCATCGCCGCGGCGAAGTAGGTCAGCGCGGAGAAGCCCAGCGCCGCCCCGACCCAGCCCCACCGCGCGTCGCTGATGGTCGTCCCGAAGTCCACGTGCGCGAGCTGCGTGATCAGGAAGTACGCACCGAAGGCGCCCGCGATGAACGACACCAGGGTGCGCGGCCGGATCCGCTCCAGCCGGGCCGGCTCCACCGGCGCCTGCGGGCGGATCAACAGCACCTGCTGGCGGATCTGGCTCAGCAGGTCCTCCTCGCGGGCCCCGTCGAGCGCATCGTCCAGCGCCTTCTTCTCGGCCTTGCGGTCGGCCGCCGAGCGCGCCGCGGACGAGGCGGAGTCGGCCCCGCGCGCCGCCTTCGCCGCCCGCGAGGACTCTAGTACCGCTTCCCGCTCCCGGTCCGCTCGCTCCCGCGCGAGCCTGCGCAGCGTCGCCCGGGTGGAGCGGCTCAGCGCGATCGGCTGGAGCAGCGGCAGGCAGTCCGCCACCGCGTCCGGACCGAGCACCGACACCGCCGAGGCGACCGAACGCTCGGCGCCGACCCGCAGGCCGAGGGTGGTGAGCAACTGCGCGATGTCCATGCGCAGCACGAGGTCGCCGGCCGCGATCTCGCCGCCGCGCATGTCGGTCAGGGTGATGGTGCCGGTGGTGCCGGTGCCGGAACGATCCACCACCAGGGCGTCCCCGGTCAGCCGCCGGTGCGCGATCCGCCGCGACTGCAGCGCCCGTACCTGCTGCCACGCGTTGCGGCTCAGCTCGTCGGTGATCTCCTCGTCGGCCAGCTGGTCCAGGCTCCGGCCGCCCAGGTGCTCGTAGACGAGCATCACGGCGTCCGGGCCCAGCTCGGAGGTGGCGATGAGCTTGGGCGCGTTGGCCCCGGCGGCGATGGCCGCGTACGCGAGCAGTGCCTCCTGCTCCAGGGCCTGGCGCAGCGACTGCAGGCTGCGCCGGGTGGTGATGCCGCGCAGCGTCAGCCGGCGCCAGACCCGGTAGTAGAAACCGTGGGCCTGCTGCTCCCGGTCGACGACGGTGACGTCGAGCGGCGGGCCGTCCTCCAACGTGACGTGGTAGCGCCGGCCGCGGTCGCTGACATCCGTGCTGTCGGGCCCCTCGGGGGACTCGGCCCGCATCGCGCTGACCGGCTGGAAGCCGACCCGGCGCAGCCCGGCGAGGAGGTTCTGCCCGGTGGGCCGCACGTTCGGAGAGCCGACCGCGTACAGCGTTCCGTACGCGACGCTCCAGCCGATCAGCACGGTCAGGACGATCGAGAAGGGCGTGGTGTAGCCGCTGACCAGCATCGCGAAGGCGTCCAGCAGCAGGACCACCCACAGCGCGACCCGCCAGCGCGGCCGCCGGGTCATCCCGACCGCCGTCATGTACGCGATCACGGGCGCGAGATAGCCGTGCACCGGGTCGGTGAGGGCCCCGCCGGCTCCGGTGGGGCGGGTCAGGGCGTCCTGGATGGTCTCGGAGGCCGCTTGGGAGACCCACAGGTCGGTGGCGAGGGTGACGCCGTGCGCGAGGACGGCGGCGAGCACGCCGTCGGCGATGCGCAGCCCGTCGCGTTTGATCAGCCGCTCGATGGCGAAGGCCACCGGCACGAGGAGCACGGCGATGCTGGACACCAGTCCGGCGACCTTGATCAGCATGTCCGGCGCCTGGCCGGTGCCGTCGCTGATGTCCTGCTCCAGACCCGCGGTGGTGCGCTGGGCGAAGGCGGCGATGCCGAGGACCAGGGCGATGCCCAGGATGCCGACGAGGAGCCGGACGAGGTCGGACGGGCGGTGCACGCGGGCGGCCAGCAGCGGTTCGTCCACTTCGACCTGGTCGACGGCGGCCGGCGTGTGGTCGTGCGGGGCCGCGGGCGCCGGGGAGCCTGTGGGGCCTGTGGGGCCTGTGGGGCCCGTGGGGCCCGTGGAGTCCGGGTGGCCCGGCGAGTCCTCGGCCGCGGGGTCCCCGGCCGCGGGGTTCTCGGGGCCCTTGGTGTCTCCGGCGCCCGTGGAGTCCCCGGCGTCTCTGGAGTCTCCGTCCGGAGGACTCACACCCTGCTCCCTTCCCGTCACTGCCGTCTCTTTTTGATCACGTATCACGCGTCACCGCCCGGAAGATGGTGGCACGGACCGGCGGCCGACCGGGGCATCAGGGTGCGAGCCGGTACGGAACCCGGGCTTCCACACCCGTGCCCGTCCCGTGCGGCACCATGGGCCGAATGAGCGAAGAGCTGCCCGCGTACGCGGAGCGGGTGCTGGAGGCGGCCGAGCGGATTCCGCCCGGCCGGGTGATGACGTACGGCGACATCGCCGAGTGGCTCGGCGAGGGAGGCCCCCGCCAGGTCGGCCGCGTGATGGCGCTGTACGGGGGAGCCGTGCCCTGGTGGCGCGTGGTGCGGGCGGACGGCCGCCCGCTGCCCGGCAGTGAGGCGCGCGCGCTGGAGCACTACCGCGCCGAGGCCACCGCGCTGCGCCTGACCGGTGACGGCGAACCGCGCCTCGACATGCGGCGGGCGCGCTGGGACGGGCACGGCGGGGACGCAGCGCGGGACGAAGGTCACATCTGACAGCTTCGGCCATGTGCGGCCCGAACGGGCGGTCGAAGGGACGTCCGAAGCCCCGTACGAGGGATGCGTGGGACCGGATGGCACTGCGCGGGGCGCGCGGGTTGCCGTAGCGTTGCCTCTTCGGCTCCGGCCGGCACCACCGCGACGCCCGCAGACCCACCAGGACCGGCACCCCACGTGAACACCTCTTCCTCCGACGGCCACCGCTCCGAGCGGCGGCGCATGCGGACCCCCGACGCGTACCGCCTGGTGCGCACCGGGCCGCAGCGGGTGGATCCCCCTGTGCTGGACGCAGCACAGCGCGCGGTGGTTGACCACACGGGCGGCCCGCTGCTGGTGCTCGCCGGACCGGGCTCCGGCAAGACCACCACACTGGTCGAGGCCGTCGCCGCCCGCGTGGAGGCCGGCACCGACCCCGCCCGCGTCCTGATCCTCACCTTCAGCCGCAAGGCCGCGGTGGAACTGCGCGACCGGACCGCCCTGCGGCTCGGCGGCGCCCGCGCCCCGCAGGCCACCACCTTCCACTCCTTCTGCTACGGACTGGTCCGCGCCCACCAGGACACCGACCTGTTCGCGGACCCGCTGCGGCTGCTCTCCGGTCCGGAGCAGGACGTCATGGTCCGCTCCCTGCTGGAGGGCCAGCGCCGGATCCGCCCCGGCGCCGCCATCCGCTGGCCGGACGACCTGCGGGCCGCGCTGACCACGCGCGGTTTCGCCGACGAGGTCCGCGCGGTGCTGGCCCGCGCGCGCGAGCTGGGGCTGGGACCGGCCGCCCTCTCCGACTTCGCCTCGCGCCTGGGCCGCCCGGACTGGAAGGCGGCCGCGGCCTTCCTCTCCGAGTACCTGGACGTCCTGGACCTCCAGGGCACCCTGGACTACGCCGAACTGCTGCACCGCGCCGTGCTGCTGGCCGAGCGCACGCCCGAGGTGTCCTCCCTGTACGACGTGATCTACGTCGACGAGTACCAGGACACGGACGCCTCGCAGCTGCGGCTGCTGCGCGCGCTGGCCGGTCCGGCCGGCCGGCTGACCGCCTTCGGCGACCCGGACCAGTCGATCTACGCCTTCCGCGGCGCCGACATCAACAACATCCTGGACTTCGAGACCTCCTTCCCGGGCGCGGCCGTGCGGGCCCTCACCGTCTCGCGCCGCTCGTCCTCCGTGCTGCTGGCCGCCACCCGGCAGCTGACCGCGCGCATGCCGATGCCGCGCCTGCCCTCGGCGGCGGTACGGGCCCACCGCGCGCTCGCGTCGACCCGCGAGGGCGGCCGGGTCGAGGTGTCCACCTACCCGACCGCGGGCGCGGAACTCGACAACATCGCCGACATCCTGCGCCGGGCCCACCTGGAGGAGGGCGTGCCGTGGCAGGACATGGCCGTCCTGGTCCGCGCGGGCGGCCGCACCCTCCCGCAGATGCGCCGCGCGCTGATCGCGGCGGGAGTCCCGGCCGAGACGGACGGCACGGACACCCCGCTGCGCCACGAACCCGCCGTGGCCCCCCTCCTGACGGCCCTGCGCATCCTCGCGCTGACCGGAGCGGAAACCGCCCCGGGGCCGGAACCGGCCGCGAAGCCCTCCGAACCCGCCGAGCCCTCCGAACCCGCCGAGCCGGCCGAACCCTCCGAACCCGCCGAGCCGGCCGAACCCGCCGAGCCCTCCGAAGCCGCCGAGGGGGCCGAAGCCGCCGGGTCCGCCGAGCCAGCAGAGCCGGCCGAAGTCGCCGGGTCCGCCGAGCCGGCCGAAGCCGCCGAGCCCGCCGAGGGGGCCGAAGCCGCCGAGCCGGCCGGGTCCGCCGGGCCGGCCGGGTCCGCCGGGCCGGCCGGGTCCGCCGAGGCGGCCGGGGCGGGCGACGCCGCCGAGGGCGCGGAAGCCGCCGGGCCCGCCGACGCCGACCGGGCGCCGGACCCGGCCGACGCGCCCGCCGACGCCGACGCCCGGGACGAGGGGTGGATCGGGGTCGAGGCCGCGCTCGTCCTGCTCGCCTCGCCGCTCGGCGGCATGGACTCCGCCGACCTGCGCCGCCTCGGCCGCGCCCTGCGCGACGAGGAGCGGGCCGCCGGGATCAAGACCCCCGCCCCCTCCGACGTACTCCTCGCCCGCGCCCTCGCCGAGCCCGAACGGCTCGTCGCGCACGACCCCTCCTACGCCCGCGGAGCGCAGCGCCTCGGCCTCCTGCTGCGCAAGGCCCGCGAACTCCTCGCCGGCGGCGGCACCGCCGAAGAGGTCCTGTGGACCCTCTGGGACGGCACCCCCTGGCCGCAGCGCCTGGAGCGCGGCGCCCGCCGGGGCGGGCCCGGCGGCCGCAACGCCGACCGCGACCTCGACGCCGTCTGCGCGCTCTTCGACACCGCCGCCCGCGCGGAGGAGCGCACCGGCGGAGCGGGCGCGCTCAACTTCCTCGAGCAGCTCGAAGCCGAGGACATCGCGGGCGACACCCTCACCCCCCGCGCCACCCGCCGCGAGGCCGTCCGCCTCATGACCGCGCACCGCTCCAAGGGCCTGGAGTGGTCCCTCGTCGTCGTCGCCGGCGTACAGGAAGGGCTCTGGCCGGACCTGCGCCGCCGCGGCTCCCTCCTCGAAGCCGACCGCATCGGACGCGACGGCCTCGCCGAGCCCCTCACCCCCGGCGCGCCCCTCTCCGAGGAGCGCCGCCTCTTCTACGTCGCCGCCACCCGCGCCCGTGACCGCCTCGTCGTCACCGCCGTCAAGGCCCCCGCCGACGACGGGGACCAGCCCTCCCGCTTCCTCACCGAGCTCGGCACACCCGTCAAGGACGTCACCGGACGCCCCCGCCGCCCCCTGGCGGTCCCCGCGCTCGTCGCCGAGCTCCGCGCCACCACCGTCGACCCCGCCGCCTCGCCCGCGCTCCGCGAGGCCGCCGCCCGCCGCCTCGCCCGCCTCGCCGTGCTCACCGACGACGAGGACCGCCCGCTCGTCCCCGCCGCGCACCCGCAGCGCTGGTGGGGCCTGTACGAGCCCACCCGCAGCAGCGTCCCGCTCCGCGACCGGGACCGCCCCGTCGCCCTGTCCGGCTCCGCCCTGGACCAGCTCGCCAACACCTGCTCCCTCCAGTGGTTCCTGGGCCGCGAGGTCAAGGCCGACGCCCCCTCCACCGCCGCCCAGGGCTTCGGCAACGTCGTCCACGTCCTCGCCGACGAGGTCGCCTCCGGCCGTACCCCCGCCGACCTCGCCGTCCTGATGGAACGCCTCGACACCGTCTGGGACTCGCTCGCCTTCGACGCCCCCTGGAAATCGCGCCAGGAGAAGGACAACGCCCGCGCCGCCCTGGAGCGCTTCCTGCGCTGGCACACCACCGACCGCGGGGGCCGGGCGACCGTGGCCACGGAGCACGACTTCGACGTCACGCTCGAAGCGGGCGAGTACGCCGTCCGCGTCCGGGGCTCCATGGACCGCGTCGAGGCGGACCCGCAGGGCCGCGCGTACGTCGTCGACTTCAAGACCGGCAAGTCCGCGCCGACGGCCAAGGAGGTCGACCGCCACCCGCAGCTCGCCGTCTACCAGCTCGCCGTGCGCGAGGGCGCCGTCGACGAGGTCTTCGAGGGACTGCGCCCCGAACCGGGCGGCGCCGAGCTCGTGCAGCTGCGCCAGGGCGCCGCCCAGCGCGAGGGCGGCGACACGGTCCCCAAGATCCAGGCGCAGCAGGCCCTGGAGGGCGGCTCCTCCGGGGAGTGGGTCGGCGACCTCCTCGCCACCGCCGCCGGCCGGGTCCTGGAGGAGCGCTTCGCCCCCGTCCTCGGCAAGCACTGCGACCACTGCTCCTTCCGCAACGCGTGCAGCGCCCGTCCCGAAGGCCGCCAGACGGTGGAGTAGTCCGGCCGACGGCGGGGAGTGTCGGTGCGGGCGGCTAGCCTTTTTACGTGTCCGCGCGTCCGCCCGCCCCTCCGGTACTCACCGATCCCGAGCAGCTCAAGGAGCTCCTGGGGATCCCCTTCACGCCCGAACAGATGGCGTGCGTCACGGCCCCCGCGGCCCCGCAGGTCATCGTGGCCGGCGCCGGATCCGGCAAGACCACCGTCATGGCCGCCCGCGTGGTGTGGCTCGTCGGCACCGGCGCGGTCGCGCCCGAGCAGGTCCTCGGCCTGACCTTCACCAACAAGGCCGCCGGCGAGCTCGCCGAGCGCGTGCGCGGGGCCCTGGCGCGGGCCGGCATCAGCGATCCGGACCCCTCCCCGGCCGAGGCCGACTCGGCGGGCGGCGAGCCCCGCATCTCGACGTACCACGCCTTCGCCGGACAGCTCCTGAAGGACCACGGCCTGCGCATCGGGCTGGAGCCCAGCGCCCGGCTCCTCGCCGACGCCACCCGCTTCCAGCTCGCCGCCCGGGTGCTCCGCGAGGCCCCCGGACCGTATCCGGCGCTCACCAAATCCCTTCCCGACCTGGTCAGCGACCTGCTCGCGCTCGACGGGGAGCTCTCCGAGCACCTCGTACCGCCGGAGCGGCTGCGCGCGTACGACACGGAGCTGCTCTCCGTCCTCGCCGGCACCAAGCTGAGCAACGAGGACCTGCGCAAGGTGCCCGAGGCCGTGCGCGGCCGGCTCGAACTGCTGGAACTGACCGAGCGCTACCGCACCGCCAAACGATCCCGCGACCTCCTCGACTTCAGCGACCAGATAGCCCTCTCCGCACAGCTCGCCACCACCCGGCCCGAGGTCGGGGCGCTGCTGCGCGAGGAGTTCCGCGTGGTGCTGCTCGATGAGTACCAGGACACCTCCGTCGCGCAGCGACTGCTGCTGTCCGGGCTGTTCGGCGCGGGCACCGGGCACGCGGTGACCGCCGTCGGCGACCCCTGCCAGGCCATCTACGGCTGGCGCGGCGCCTCCGTGGCCAACCTCGACGACTTCCCGGAGCACTTCCCGCACGCCGACGGCAGCCCCGCCACCCGCTTCTCCCTCAGCGAGAACCGGCGCAGCGGCGGCCGCCTGCTCGAGCTGGCCAACGAGCTGGCCGCCCCGCTCCGCGCGATGCACGAGGGCGTCGAGGCCCTGCGCCCCGCGCCGGGCGCCGAGTACGACGGCACGGTGCGCTGCGCCCTGCTGGAGACCCACGCGCAGGAGCTCGACTGGCTCGGCGACTCCGTCGCCCACCTGGTCCGCACGGGTACGGAGCCGCGCGAGATCGCCGTCCTGTGCCGCTCGGCCGGGGACTTCGCGCGCATCCAGGCGGTCCTGGTCGAGCGGGACGTCCCCGTCGAGGTGGTCGGGCTCGCCGGGCTCCTCCACCTCCCGGAGGTCGCGGACCTCGTCGCCGTCTGCGAGGTCCTCCAGGACCCGGGCGCCAACGCCTCCCTGGTCCGGCTGCTCATCGGGCCGCGCTGGCGGATCGGCGCGCGGGACCTGGCACTGCTGGGCCGCCGGGCGCGCACGCTGATCGCCCGCGGGCCGGGCGGCGAGGGCGACGCCGACGACCGCCTGGCGGCGGCCGTGGAGGGCGTGGACCCGGCGGAGATCGTGTCACTGGCCGATGCGCTCGAAACGTTCCTCGACGGCTCCGGATCCGGTTCCGGTTCGGGCCCGGGCTCCGGTTCGGGCTCCGGCCCCGACGAGCTCCCCTTCTCCGCCGCCGCCCGGGTCCGGTTCGCCCACCTCGCGCAGGAGCTGCGGGACCTGCGGCGCTCACTCGCGGACCCGCTGATGGACGTACTGCACCGGGTGCTGTCGGCGACCGGCCTCGATGTGGAACTGGCCGCGTCCCCGCACGCGCTGGCGGCCCGCCGCCGGGAGACCCTGTCGAGCTTCATGGACGTGGCGGCCGGCTTCGCCTCCCTCGACGGCGAGGCCTCCCTCCTGGCCTTCCTGGCCTTCCTGCGCACGGCCGCCCAGTACGAGAAGGGCCTGGACCACGCGCTGCCCGGCGGGGAGAACACGGTCAAGGTGCTCACGGCCCACAAGTCCAAGGGCCTGGAGTGGGACGTGGTGGTGGTCCCCGACCTGTGCGCGGGCTCCTTCCCCAAGGAGAAGGCCCCGGAGGCCTGGACCTCGTACGCGAAGGTCCTCCCGTACGCCCTGCGCGGGGACGCGCCGACCCTGCCGCCCGCCCCGGAGTGGACCTCGCAGGGCATGAAGGCCTTCAAGTCCGCCCTCAAGTCCCACAAGGCCGTCGAGGAGCTCCGCCTCGGCTACGTCACCTTCACCCGGCCCCGCTCGCTCCTCCTGGCCTCGGGCCACTGGTGGGGTCCGACACAGAAGAAGCCGCGCGGCCCCTCCGCCTTCCTCTCCGCGCTGTACGACCACTGCGTGTCCGGCCACGGCGAGATCGAGGCCTGGGCCGACACCCCGGAATCCGGCGCCGAGAACCCGGCCCTGGCCACCGAGTCCACCCCGGACACCTCCTGGCCCCTCCCGCTCGACCCCGGGTCCCTGGCCCTGCGCCGCGCGGCGGCGGCCCTCGTCGAATCCCACCTGACCGCCGCGGCCGCCTCCCCACGGGCGCCGGCGTCGACGCAGGCGTCCCCGTCCCCGTCCCCGTACACGTCCGCGTCCCCGGACGAGGACGGCTACCTCTGGCCCCCGGACTGCGAGGACCCGGCGTACGAGGAGGAGCCCGCCTGGCCGGACCCCGGCCCCGCCGACGACGACCTCCGGCCCGAGGCCGCTCCCGCCGACGACGGCGCCGGCGACCTCTGGCCGCGGGCCCCGGCGCCCGCCGGGCAGGACCTGTGGCCGCAGGCCCGGGACGAGGCCCCGGCGGAGCCGCGCCCCGCCGCGCCGGCCGGCCTCACCCCGGAGGACGCCCGCGCCATCGCCTCCTGGGACCGCGACCTCGACGCCCTGGAGGGCGAGCTCCGCCGCGCCAGGGCCGCCGTCCTCGCCGTCGAGCTCCCCTCCGCGCTCTCCGCCAGCCAGCTGCTCCCCCCCGCCGCCCACGAGCAGGGCTTCGTCCGCCACCTCGCCCCCCCCATGCCCAAGCCCCCCCAGCCCGCCCCGCCCCCCGCCCCCCGCTTCCCCGTCCTCGCCCTCGCGGCGGCGACGGCCGCGGGGCGGACGGGGGGCCCGGATCCCGGCTCCGCGGCCGTCGGCATCGTCGACGAGTCCCCGTTCTGGGTGGACCCCCAGAGCGACGCCGCCCGGCAGGTCGCCGCCTGGGAGGCGCAGGGCCGCAACAGCGACGCCCAGGTGCTGCGCCGGATCTCGGACCGGCCGATGGCCCTGTGGGGATCCGGGGACGATCCCGGCCCCGAGATCCGCCGGGCCCGCGCGAGCGCCCGCGCGGCCGGCCGCACCCTCGTCCTCACCGCGTACAACATCCCGTACCGCGACTGCGGCCTGCACTCGGCCGGCGGAGCCCGGGACGCCACCGCCTACCGCCGCTGGATCGGTGCCTTCGCCGACAACATCGCGGACACGAAGGCCCTGGTCATCCTGGAGCCGGACGCGGTCCCGCACATGGTCGACGGCTGCACCCCGGCCGGCCACCACGGCGAGCGCCTCCAACTGCTCTCCGAGGCCGTCGACCGGCTCAAGCGCAACAAGAACACCAAGGTCTACCTGGACGCCGGCAACCCGGACTGGATCCCTGACCCCGGGAAACTGGTCGGCCCCCTCTACAAGGCCGGGCTGGAGCGCGCCGACGGCTTCTCCCTCAACGTCTCCAACTTCCAGCCCAGCGCGGCCGGCCGGGAGTACGGCGCCGCGATCTCCGAGGCCGCCAAGGGGAAGCACTTCGTCATCGACACCAGCCGCAACGGCGAGGGCCCGCTGCGCGGCAGCCGGCAGGAGTCCTGGTGCAACCCGCCGGGCCGGGCGCTGGGCACGCCGCCGACCGACGTGACGGGCGACCCGCTCGTGGACGCGTACCTCTGGATCAAGCGGCCCGGAGAGTCCGACGGCCCGTGCCGCGGCGGCCCGCGGTCCGGCACCTGGTGGCCGGACTACGCCCTCGGCCTGGCCCGCCGCTCCACGGACTAAGTCGGCCTAGTGCTGTGGCCGGAAAGGTTTGCCGGGTCGCGGTGTTCGGTGCGGTGCATCGCAAGGCGGAGGACCACGCCTCGTACTGGACGTACCGGTGTGGTCCGACAACGCGGCGAGGTGCCGTGCCGGGCGCCGCGACCCGGTGAACCTTTCCGGTCACAGCACTAGCCTTGCGGGGAGCGTGGCGACCGGTCCCTCGGCGAGCCCATCCAGCCGTCCCCGGACTCCGGCTCCGCGGCGGGTGCGGGAGCCTCCCGCACCCGGACCCACTTGGCCACCGACGGGGTCCCGTCCGCGTCGGTCACGAAGAGCATGTACCAGCCGGGCGGAACCAGCGTCGGGTCCTTCGGCACGGTGACCGTCACCGCGCCCGCCGTCTTCGCCAGCCCGAGCTCGACCGACCGCTGCTCCACGTCCGTGGTGTGCGTGACGGCGCTCGGCCGCATCAGCCGGGCCCGCTCGATCCGCTCCGCCCCCGGCGCCTCGAAGGTGGCGGAGCCGCCGAGCCCGACCTCCTCGGGCCCCTTCCCCAGCACCGGCCGCAGCGCCGGGTCCCGGTGGAGGTAGGGCGGGGTGTACACCTCCAGCCGGTGTTCGAACCTGCCCAGCCTGGTGTTGTCCTTGTCCGCGAAGAGCGGGTCGGAGCCGAAGGTCGCCACCCGCCCGTCAGGCAGCAGCAGCGCCTCGGAGTGGTAGTTGCGGCCCACCGTCGGGTCGGCCGCGGGCACGAAGGTGTCGGTGCGCGGGTAGTAGAACTGCGCCTTGCGGATGTCGCTCGCGCCGCGGCCCCGGTAATCGGCGGAGCCCCCGGTGGTGAAGACGGAGTCGTCGGGCAGCAGCACGCTGTTGAGGTAGCGCACGCCGCGGGGCAGCCGGGCGGTCGAGCGGAAGACCGGGGTGTCCTGCTTGAGGTCCACGACCGCCGTCCGGGCCGTCGCCAGCCCGGACTCGCCGACCCCGCCGCCGCCGAGCACCATCACCTTCTGGTCCTGGGCCGGGGCCAGCAGCACGGACGAGGAGGTCTCCAGCTGGTCCGGGTCGGCCAGTCCGGCGACCTTGCGGAACACGTTCGTGCGCAGGTCCCACACCCCCGGCTCGCGGCCCTTGTCCTTGGGGCCGTAGCCCGCGTTGGACCCGGTGTAGAGCAGTTTGCCGCCCTGGGTGAGGAAGAGGGACGGGTAGGTCGGGAAGTAGCGGAAGGGCCCCTTGCTCCACTTCTTCGTCCGCGGGTCGTAGTACTCGTTGTCGCCCGGCACGACGTCGCCCACGTCGTTGAGCCCGGACACGGCGAGCACCCGCCCGTCCTCCAGCCCCACCAGCGTCGGGTACCAGCGGGCGTCCCTCATCGGGTCGACGGGGACGTACTTCTCCGCCACCGGGTCGAACTCGTAGGCGGACTTGATGCCCTGGAAGTCCTGCTTGTCGGCGCTGAGCCGCTCGGCGAGCCCGTAGACGTTGCGGGCGTCCCCGCCGGTGAGGCCCGCCACCGCGTACTGCGCGGCCTGGGTCGTCAGCCCCGCGGCGCCCTCCTCCACGGCCTCGACGAAGACCCTGGCCTCGGCGGCCACCACCTTCGTCTGCCACGGCATCATCCGCCCGCCGCTCCCGTAGGCGATCTCGAACCGCCGGGTGGCCTTGGGGACGGAGACCTCGAACTTCGAGACGTACTCCACGCCGGACGGGGACCGGAAGACGGTCCCCTTCGGCAGTCTCACCGCCTTGTCCGGGCTCTCGTTCTTGACCCGCATGCGGCCGCCCCCGCGGGTCACCTTCCCGCCCAGCACCTCGTAGCGCGCGGTCCCGCCCGCGACGAGCAGTTGTCCGTCGGGCAGCTGGCTGTGCCCGGAGCAGAAGAAGTCCTCCGGGGTCGGGATCTTCTTGAAGGTGTCGTCCGCCGGGTCCCACAGGACGGTGGAGAAGGTGCCCTTGTCGAAGTTCCTCTGGTCGTTGCCGGAGCCGGCGATCAGCAGCACCTTGCCGGTGCGCAGCAGCGCCGCGTGCATGGCGTTGATCTTGTACTCGTCGGGCAGCCCGACCAGTGCCCACGAGCCGTACTGCACGCGGTAGCTGGACTGTCCGATCTTGTACGAGTGGTACCTGCCCTCGGCGAAGGAGAGCGCCGCGGGGGCGTTGAGCGCGACCAGCAGGGCGACGGCGCCGGTGCCCAGGGCCGTCTTCCTGAACTGCTTCGAAGGGCGGTGGGCCATGGCTCAGTTCCCTCCCGTGCCCGTCGCGAACGCCGGCTCCGGCTCCCCGCCCGGCTCGGGCTCCCGGCCCGGCTCGGGCTCCCGGCCCGGCTCGGGCTCCCGGCCCCGCGCGGGCCCGGCCGCCCGGGCCCGCAGCACCGTCGCGGCCCACACCGCGGGCGGTGCGAGGGCGACGGCCAGCGCGAGGACCGCCCAGACGCGCATGGCCGCGTGCGTGTGGTCGTAGCGCACGGAGGCCGCGAGCGAGACGGCGAGCACGGCGGCCCACAGCAGGTGGAGGCGGAAGGCCGCCGGGCGGTCGGTGCTGGCGCCGCCGCCCTTGGGGGTGACGATGAAACGGCCCTCGGTGCGCAGCAGCGCCGAGCCGAGGGACTTGAGGTAGACGGGCGCGCAGACCGCGGACATCGCCATGCCGGCCAGCCCGCCGGATCCGGCGGGCTCGTGGGGCGAGACGTTGTGGCGGCGGTTCCACAGGTACAGGCCGACCTGGAGGGCGGCGGCGTCGGTGTAGAGCATCAGCCAGACCTCGGAGGAGACCTGGGTCCCGGAGGCGCCGAACCACAGGTAGAGGACGCAGCTGAGGATGCCGAGCAGCCAGTTGACGGCGGTCATCGGGTAGTAGACGAGCATCAGGGTGTAGTTGAGCCAGCGGCCCGGAGGCATCCGCAAGCAGCCGCGCCAGTACTGCCTCAGCAGGGTCTCGTACGTCCCCCTCGACCAGCGCAGCTGCTGCGTGAAGAAGTCGGTCCACGTGGTCGGCCCCTCCCCCACGGCGAGCACGTCGGGGGTGTAGACGGAGCGCCAGAACCGCCCGGTGGCGGGGTTGCGGCGGCGGTGCAGCTCGAAGCCGGTCGCCATGTCCTCGGTGAGGGAGTCGTAGAGCCCGCCGACCTGCTGCAGGGCCGCGATCCGCACGGCGTTGTTGGTGCCGACGAACATGGGGGCGCCGTAGCGGTTGCCCGCGCGCTGGATCAGGGCGTGGAAGAGGTACTGCTGGGACTCGGCCGCCTTGGTCACGGAGGCGGTGTAGTTGCCGTAGACCTGCGGGCCGACGACGAAGGCGGTGTCGGGGTCGCGGAAGAAGCCGAGCATCCGCTCCAGGTAGTTCGGGAGCGGTACGTGGTCGGTGTCGACGGAGGCGAGGAAGTCGTAGGCGTCGCCGTGCCGGGCCAGCCAGGAGTTGTAGTTGCCGTGCTTGGTCCTCGCCCGGTGCGCGCCCCGGGCGGTGTTCCACTCGGCGACGCCCTTGCGGGTGAAGTGGTGCACGCCGAGCTCCGCGCACAGCTCCTTGGCCCCGGCGTCGTCGCCCTCGTCGAGCAGCCAGACGTCGAGCGGTCCGTCGTGGCGGATCCCCACCGCGCCGCGCAAGGTGGCGGCCGCCATGGCGAGCGGCTCCTTGCCGGGCACGTAGGTGGTGAGGAAGGCGACGCGGGTGCCGGGTTCGGCGGGGACGGGGACCGGGTCCCGGGCGACCATCGTGGCGTGGGCGATCGAGACCACGTTGACCAGCGTGAAGAGCATGATCAGGGCGATGGATCCGAGCATCACGGCGTCGAGCCGGACGAGCCAGCGGTCACCGCCCTCGCGGACGGTCCAGTGGGACGGCCAGACGAGGTAGAGGAGCAGGCCGGCGGCGGCGAGCGGGGCGAGCGTCATGAGGACGACGGCCCGTATTCGGGTGCGGAGCTCTTCGCGCGAGAGCAGGGAGCGGTACTCCACCCGGTAGGCGGCCGTGGGATCCGGCTCCCCGTACGGGCCGGCGAGGAGGCTGTGGGTCTCGTAGTCGAAGGCGTCCGGCGGCACGGTCCCTCCAGTGCTCGAAACCGAGGCGATACCCCCACGTAAGGGGAGTTTCGCGAAGGTGTCGATCTGGATTCGGCCGAGCGGGCGGTTCCGTTTCGTGTCCTCCCGCACAGGGCCGTACGGGTGCCTCGGGCCCGTGTTGGCCCAGGTGTGGCCCCCGAGTGCGGTGATCTTCACCAGCGACCCGGAGGACATCGCCGCATATCTGGCCGTACCGAATCCGACCGATGTGCACGTCCAGGCAGTCTGAGCGCGTCAGCCGGCGGCGAGGTGCCGCTCGACCGTTTCGACCTTCGACGTGAGTCCGTCGGTGACGCCCGGGCGGATGTCGACCTTCATCACCACCGAGACGCGCGGTGCACGCGCCTCCACGGCCGCCACCGCGCGCTTCACCACGTCCATCACCTCGTCCCACTCGCCTTCGATGGTGGTGAACATGGCGTCCGTGCGGTTCGGCAGCCCGGACTCCCGTACGACGCGGACGGCGTCGGCGACGTACTCGCCGACCTCCTCGCCGACGCCCAGCGGGGTCACCGAGAACGCGATCATCATGCGCGGGCCGCCTCACGGGCACGGGCCGCGAGCACGCCCGCCGCCTCGTCGCGCTTGAGCAGCCGGTCGCCGTAGAGCCCGCCGAAGGGCACCAGCGCCAGCAGGAAGAACAGCACGACCTTCTTCAGGGGCCACTTCACCGTGATCCAGACATCCAGCAGGAGCACCGCGTAGATGACGAACAGGATCCCGTGGAGGATGCCGAGCGGCATCATCAGGTAGTCGATGTCCGAGATCCGGCTCAGCACCGACCCGAAGATCAGCAGCGCCGGGAACGACAGCGCCTCCGGTACGGAGATGAGGCGCAGCCGGTGCAGGGCGGAAGCGGTCTTGATGTCCACGGGGAGCCTTCGGGGTGGATGCCGGGGGTCCGTCCCAGTGTCTCAGCCGCCCCGGCCGATCTTGTGGCGGGGCCCGTTCCCGGTGGATCGGGACGGATATCGGCCAACGGGCCCTGTTCGGTCCCGCCCGCTGCGGATAACGTCTTCCCGTGGCTCAGTTCCGACTTCAAGGCAGCAAGGTGCTCGCCGTCGACCTGACCGGGGACGCCGTGAAAGCGAAAAACGGCTCCATGGTCGCGTACGACGGCCAGATGGCCTTCAAAAAGATGACAGGCGGCGGCGAAGGCCTCCGCGGCATGGTGACCCGGCGGCTCACCGGCGAGCAGATGACCGTGATGGAAGTGCAGGGTCACGGCACCTGCTTCTTCGCCGACCGGGCGAGCGAGATCAATCTGGTCGATCTGCAAGGCGACAAGCTGTACGTCGAGTCCAGCAACCTGCTGTGCACCGACTCCGGCCTGCGCACCGGCACGTCCTTCACCGGCCTGCGCGGTGCGACGACGGGCAACGGCCTGTTCACCACGACCGTCGAGGGCAGCGGGCAGGCGGCGATCGTGTCCGACGGCCCGGCGGTGGTGCTGCGCGTCAGCGCCCAGTACCCGCTCTCCGTCGACCCGGGGGCGTACATCGCGCACACCGGCAACCTCCAGCAGTCCTTCCAGTCCGGTGTGAACTTCCGCACGCTGATCGGCGAGGGCTCGGGCGAGTCCTTCCAGATCCGCTTCGAGGGCGAGGGCCTGGTGTACGTGCAGCCCAGCGAGCGCAACACCATCGGGGGCGACGTCTGATGCCGTTCCGCGAGATCAACTCGAAGATGGTCGAGGCCCAGGTCGTACCCGGGCAGAAGATGTACAGCCAGCGCGGCGCGATGCTCGCGTACCGCGGCGAGGTCTCCTTCACCCCGAGCCTGACCGGCGGCCAGGGCGGTGTGATGGGCATGATCGGGCGCCGCGTGGCGAACGAGCAGACCCCGCTGATGGAGGTCGAGGGCAGCGGCACCGTGATGTTCGGCCACGGCGGCCACCACATCCAGGTGATCAGCCTGACCGGCGAGACCCTGTACGTGGAGGCGGACCGGCTGCTCGCCTTCGACGGCACCCTGCAGCAGGGCACGATGTTCATGGGCTCGCAGGGCGGGGTCATGGGCATGGTGCGCGGCCAGGTGAGCGGGCAGGGCCTGTTCACCACCACCCTCAAGGGCCACGGCTCGGTGGCCGTGATGGCCCACGGCGGGGTCATCCAGCTGCCGATCACCCCGCAGCGGCCCGTCCACGTGGACCCGCAGGCCTACGTCGCCCACCACGGCGAGGTCCGCAACAAGCTGTCCACGGCGCTGGGGTGGCGCGACATGGTGGGGCGCGGCTCGGGCGAGGCGTTCCAGCTGGAGCTGTCCGGACAGGGCGCGGTGTACGTACAGGCCTCGGAGGAGAAACTGTGAACTTTGGCCCCGTGACCGCCGGGCCGGGAGCCCCGACGGTCTTCGACCCGTACACCCTGCCGTCCGACGACAACGTCAACGCCTACACCTTCTGCGTGGAGCTCAAGGGGAGCCAGTGGTTCCTGCAGAAGGGCAAGATGATCGCCTACTACGGGCGCATCGAGTTCAACGGCATCGGCCACGGCCGCTTCGACCGGCTGCTGCGCACCAGCTTCCACTCGCCGCTGCACGCGAGCGACTGGGTGGTCGCCGAGGGCCAGGGCAAGATGCTGCTCGCCGACCGGGCCTTCGACGTGAACTCGTACGACCTGGACAAGGGGAACCTGACCATCAGGTCGGGCAACCTGCTCGCCTACGAGCCCACGCTCGCGCTCAAGCAGTCGATCGTGCCGGGCTTCCTCACCCTGATCGGGACCGGGAAGTTCGTGGCGGCTTCGAACGGGCCGGTGGTGTTCATGGAGCCGCCGCTGCGCGTGGACCCGCAGGCGTTGGTGGGGTGGGCGGACTGCCCCTCCCCCTGCCACCACTACGACCACGGGTACATGGCGGGCGTGATCGGGGGCCTGCGCTCGCTGACGGGCATCGGGGGCTCCTCGGGCGAGGAGCACCAGTTCGAGTTCGTCGGGGCCGGGACCGTGCTGCTGCAGTCCTCGGAGATGCTGATGGCGGAGCAGGCGGTCGGGGCCGTGGGCGCCGGAGCGGCCACGGGCAACGCCCAGGGCGTCCCGGGGGCCGGCCAGGGTCCGCTCGGGCAGCTGGGCGTTCCGCGGATGCCGGGGCAGCTGGGTGATCTCCAGCGCCGCTTCGGCCTCTAGGGGCCCCTCCCGTGCCAGGCCGCTCGTAGCTTTGTACGCAATTCAACTTCTTAGGTAGAGTTCTTTCATGGAGACCATCGAGACCGAGACGGCCACGAGCTGGCTGAACGACGCCGAACAGTGCGCCTGGCGCACCCACCTGGACGTCAGCAGACTGCTGATGCACCAGCTGGAGAAGGATCTCCAGCCCTTCGGGCTCACCAACAACGACTACGAGATCCTCGTGAACCTCTCCGAGTCCGAGGACCACCGGATGCGGATGAGCGACCTCGCGACGTCGACCCTGCAGTCCAAGAGCAGGCTCTCCCACCAGATCACCCGCATGGAATCCGCGGGCCTGGTCCGGCGCATGAACTGCGAGTCCGACCGCCGGGGGCTCTACGCCGTCCTCACCCCCGAGGGCATGGAGATGATGCGCAAGGTCGCCCCGCACCACGTGGCGTCCGTGCGCCGGCACTTCATCGACCTGCTCCCGCCGGACGCCATCGCGGCCCTGCGCGCCGCGCTCGGCCCGGTCGCGGACCATCTGCGCGCGGGCCGCGGCAAGGCCTGACCGGGAGCCTGAACCAGGGGCCCGAACCCGGGGCCTGACCCGGGGCCCGAACCCGGGGCCTGACCCGGGGCCCGAACCCGGGCCCGGACGGGCCCGGACGGGCCCGGGGCGCGGTCCTCGGCCGGAGGCCGGAGAATGGGCGGTAACGCTCGCTCGCCGGCCGCCGCCGAGCAACCGTAAGCGCCATGGCCGGCCTGAGGAGGTCAAGCCATGAAGCGCACCCTGTACGTCTCGGCGGCCGCGGCCGCCGCGGTCCTGCTGGTGGCGGGGCCGGTGGCGGCCGCCGTCGCGTCCACCACCGGAGCTGGTGCCGTCTCCGTCTCCGCGCTCCTGCGCGCCGCGGTCGATGCCGACGGGGCCGCCACAGCGGCCCTCAAGAGCCATCCCGGAGTCATCGAGTCCCTCGACAAGGACGGCTCGGTCTGGCACGTGAACGTGATCGGCAAGGACGGCAGCAACACGGAGCTGCTCGTCGACGAACCCAGCGGCACGGTCACCGTCGAGAACACCGACCAGAACGATGACGACGGCGCCGAGGACGCCGCCCTGATCGCCGCGAAGTTCACCGCCCAGGAGGCCATGAAGGCCGCCCTCGCGGCCCACGCGGGCACCGTCTGGTCGGTGAGCTGGGACGACGACGACAACAACGGCAGCGGCACCGAGCGCTACTGGAACGTCGAGGTCAAGACCGCCTCCGGGACGCAGAACGTGCACGTGGACCCGACCTCGGGCAAGGCCACCGCGACCCAGTCCGACTCGGACGACAACAGCGACGAGAACGACAACGACGGGAACAACTGAGCCCCGCTGAGCCCCGCACACGGAAGCCGCACCCCGCGGACGGGGTGCGGCTTCCGTGTGTGGTCAGTCCTCACGGTCAGGCGTTGGGACGCTTTCCGTGGTTGGCCTTCTTCTTCTTGCGGGCTCGCTTCTTGTTGCCGCGCTTCGCCATGAAACCTCCCTGCGTCGGGGCATTCCGGGCGTTCGCCAGTCTATGACCGGCCCGCGGGCTCCGCATCCGGTTCCGCCGGTTCCGTCAGGGTCGCGAGCAGCGCGTCCGAGGCCGCGTACGGATCGAGCTCGCCCGCCGCGACCCGCGCCGCCAGGGCGTCGAGGTGGGCGTCGCCGCGCAGGTCCGCCAGCCGCGCCCGCAGAGCGGTGATCGTGATCGTCTCGACCTCGCGCGCCGCCCGGGCCGTGCGGCGCTCCGCCAGCACCCCGCGCTCGTCCATCCACGCCCGGTGCTTCTCCAGCGCCTCGACCAGCTCGTCGATGCCCGTGCCCCGGGCCGCGACCGTCTTCACGATCGGCGGCCGCCAGTCGCCCTTGCCCCGGGACTCCCCCAGGCTCAGCATGTGGTTCAGCTCCCGGGCGGTGGCGTCCGCGCCGTCCCGGTCGGCCTTGTTCACCACGTAGACGTCGCCGATCTCCAGGATGCCCGCCTTCGCGGCCTGGATCCCGTCGCCCATCCCGGGGGCCAGCATCACCACCGAGGTGTCGGCCTGCGCGGCGATCTCCACCTCCGACTGCCCGACCCCGACCGTTTCGACCAGGATCACCTCGCAGCCGGCCGCGTCCAGCACCCGGATCGCCTGCGGGGCGGCCCAGGCCAGGCCGCCCAGGTGCCCGCGGGTGGCCATGGAGCGGATGTACACCCCCGGGTCGGAGGCATGGTCGGACATCCGCACCCGGTCGCCGAGCAGCGCGCCCCCGCTGAACGGCGAGGACGGGTCGACGGCGAGCACGCCGACCCGCTTGCCGGCCTGCCGGTAGGCGGACACCAGCGCCGAGGTGGTCGTGGACTTGCCGACGCCCGGGGAGCCCGTGAGGCCCACCACGTACGCGTTGCCCGTGAGCGGCGCCAGCGCCGCCATCACCTCGCGCAGCTGCGGGGACGCCCCCTCGACCAGCGAGATCAGCCGGGCGACCGCTCGCGGCCTGCCCTCACGGGCCTGGGCCACCAGCTGGGGGACGTCCACCGCCGTCATACGTGCTGCGCTCCTTCGTTCTCGCGGGTCCCGCGGGTCCCGCGGGTCTCGTACGGGTACGGGTGCGGTCGGGCGGCCGGCCGTCCGGCCGCCCGTCCACTAGGGGACGCGGACGATCAGGGCGTCGCCCTGCCCGCCGCCGCCGCACAGCGCGGCCGCGCCGACCCCGCCGCCGCGGCGCTTGAGCTCCAGCGCCAGGTGCAGCACCACGCGGGCGCCGGACATGCCGATCGGGTGGCCCAGGGCGATGGCGCCGCCGTTGACGTTCACCTTTTCCGGGGTCACGCCGAGGTCCTTCATTGACTGCACGGCGACCGCCGCGAAGGCCTCGTTGATCTCGATCAGGTCCAGGTCCTCGACGCCCAGGCCCTCCTTCTTCAGGGCGTGCAGGATCGCGTTGGACGGCTGCGACTGGAGCGAGTTGTCCGGGCCGGCCACGTTGCCGTGGGCGCCGATCTCGGCGAGCCACTCCAGGCCCAGCTCCTCGGCCTTGGCCTTGCTCATCACGACCACGGCGGCCGCGCCGTCGCTGATCTGCGAGGAGGTGCCGGCGGTGATGGTGCCGTCCTTGGCGAAGGCCGGACGCAGCTTGCCGAGGGACTCCACCGTCGTCTCGGCACGGATGCCCTCGTCCTGCGAGAACACCACGGGCTCGCCCTTGCGCTGCGGGATCTCGACCGGGGTGATCTCGGCCTCGAAGACGCCGTTCTTCTGCGCGGCGGCGGCCCGCTGGTGGGAGGTGGCCGCGAACGCGTCCTGCGGGGCCCGCTCGATGCCCAGGCGGGTGTTGTGCGTCTCGGTGGACAGGCCCATCGGGATGTTCTCGAAGGCGTCGGTGAGGCCGTCGTAGGCCATCGCGTCGAGCATCTCGATGGCGCCGTACTTGAAGCCCTCGCGGGACTTCGGCAGCAGGTGCGGGGCGTTGGTCATGGACTCCTGGCCGCCCGCGACCACGATGTCGAACTCGCCGGCGCGGATGAGCTGGTCGGCCAGGGCGATGGCGTCGAGGCCCGACAGGCACACCTTGTTGATGGTGAGCGCGGGCACGTTCATCGGGATGCCGGCCTTGACGGCGGCCTGGCGGGCGGGGATCTGTCCCGCGCCGGCCTGGAGCACCTGGCCCATGATCACGTACTGGACCTGGTCGCCGGAGATCCCGGCCCGCTCCAGCGCGGACTTGATGGCGAAGCCGCCGAGGTCGGCGCCCGAGAAGGACTTCAGCGAGCCCAGCAGCCGTCCCATGGGCGTGCGGGCCCCGGCGACGATCACTGACGTGGTGTTGTTCGTTCCGGACATGGAGCACAGCCCCTTGAAGATGAGGAGTGAACGAGGGTTTACCCGAATGTACTGAGCGGTACCCGTGCCGTCATCGGCCCGTCAGTGTGATCGCGCGCACGTTGCGTAACCACCTCCGGAGCGCTGCACTGTGTCCATGCTGACAAGAATCGACCACATCGGGATCGCCTGCTTCGACCTGGACAAGACGGTTGAGTTCTACCGTGCCACCTACGGGTTCGAGGTGTTCCACTCCGAGGTCAACGAGGAGCAGGGCGTCCGCGAGGCCATGCTCAAGATCAACGAGACCTCCGACGGCGGCGCCTCCTACCTCCAGCTCCTCGAGCCCACCCGCGAGGACTCCGCGGTCGGCAAGTGGCTGGCCAAGAACGGCGAGGGCGTCCACCACATCGCCTTCGGCACCGAGGACGTCCAGGGCGACTCGGAGGCCATCCGCGGCAAGGGCGTCCGGGTCCTCTACGACCAGCCCCGCACGGGTTCGATGGGGTCTCAGATCACCTTCCTGCACCCCAAGGACTGCCACGGAGTCCTGACCGAACTGGTCACGAGCAACCCCGACCACTGATGTCCCGTTTCCCCGGCCGGTAGAGTGGCTCTGGCTCGGCCGGGGTTCGGTGCGGAGACGGGGTCGGGGCCTGTATCCCCAGCCCCGCCATCTGACACCATTCCCCGGGGGCGTCGTTCAGCGGGCGGACGATGCTCATTTGGGAGTGAGCTTGCGACCAGGGGACGGATGGGACCGCGCTGTGCGGGGCTACGAAAGCCAGGAGAGCCATCAGGCCGAGGCCGACCATCTCTCGCTCTTCGAAGCCGAGATGGAGCGGCTGAAGAAGGAACGCGGGAAGGCCGTCCAGCACGCCGATGACCTGGGGTACCAGGTCGAAGTGCTGCGCGCCAAGCTCCACGAGGTACGCCGCAACCTGGCGTCCCGCCCCGCCTACGACGGCGCGGACATGGGCTACCAGGCGGAGCAGCTGCTCCGCAATGCCCAGATCCAGGCCGACCAGATGCGTTCCGACGCCGAGCGCGAGCTGCGCGACGTACGGGCGCAGACCCAGCGCATCCTCCAGGAGCACGCCGAGCACCAGGCGCGCCTGCAGGCCGAACTGCACGCCGAGGCCGTCAACCGCCGCCAGCGCCTGGACCAGGAGCTGGGCGAGCGCCGCCAGACGGTGGAAGCCCACGTCAACGAGAACGTGGCCTGGGCCGAGCAGTTGCGCGCCCGCACCGAGTCGCAGGCCCGCCGGCTCATGGACGAGTCCCGCGCCGAGGCCGAGCAGACCCTGAACGCCGCCCGCGCCGAGGCCGCCCGGGTCGCCTCCGAGGCCACCCGCCGGCTCGCCGCCGAGAACGAGGCGACGCGCGCCGAGGCCGAGTCCACCCTGCTGCGCGCCCGCAAGGAGGCCGAGCGGCTGCTGACCGCCGCCTCCGCGCAGGCCCAGGAGGCCACCGAGCACGCGGAGCGGCTGCGCTCCACCACGTCCGCCGAGGCCGAGCAGACCCGGCAGCAGACGATGGACCTGGGCCGGGTCGCCGAACAGCGCACCCAGGAGGCCGACGCGGCCCTGCGCGAGGCCCGCGCGGCCGCGGAGAAGCTGCTGGCCGAGTCCAAGGAGAGCGCCGCACGGCAGCTCGCCTCCGCGGAATCCGTCAACGAGCAGCGCACCCGCACGGCCAAGGAGCAGGTGGCCCGGCTCGTCGGCCAGGCCACCAAGGAGGCCGAGGTCCTCAAGGCCGAGGCCGAGCAGTTGCTGGCCGATGCCCGCGGATCCGCGGAGCGGCTGCGCACCGAGGCCGGCGAGCAGGCCCGTACGGCGGCTGCCGAGGACACGGCGGCCCAGCTGGCGAAGGCCGCCCGCACCGCCGAGGAAGTCCTGAACAAGGCCTCGGAGGACGCCCGCGCCACCACCCGGGCGGCGTCCGAGGAGGCCGAGCGGATCCGCGGCGAGGCCGAGGCGGAGGCCGAGCGGCTGGGTGCCCAGGCCGCGGCCACGGCCGATGAGCTCAAGGGCGCCGCGAAGGACGACACGGAGGAGTACCGGGCCCGTACGGTCGAACTCCAGGAAGAGGCCCGCCGGCTGCGCGGCGAGGCCGAGCAGCTGCGCGCGGAGGCCGTCGCCGAGGGCGAGCGGATCCGCGGCGAGGCCCGCCGCGAGGCGGTCCACCAGATCGAGGAGGCGGCCCGCACCGCCGAGGAGCTGCTGGGCAAGGCCCGGGCCGACGCCGACGAGGTGCGCGGCAGCGCGAACACCGAGAGCGAGCGGGTCCGCGGCGAGGCCGTCGAGCGGGCCACCACGCTGCGCAAGCAGGCCGAGGAGACCCTGGAGCGGACCCGCGCCGAAGCCGAGCGGCTGCGCGCGGAGGCCGAGGAGCAGGCCGAGTCGGTCCGGGCCGAGGCGGACGCCGCGGCGGCCGTGCGGCGCCAGGAGACCGAGCAGGCGCTGGCCGCGAAGCGGGCCGAGGCCGACGAAGAGCTCGTCCGCCTGCACACGGATGCCGAGGGCCGCCTCACGACGGCCGAGCAGACCCTGCGCGACGCCCGGGCGGCCGCGGAGAACATCCGCAGGGAGACCACCGAGGAGAGCGACCGGCTGCGCGCGGAGTCCGCGGAGCGGATCCGCGCCCTGCAGGCGCAGTCGGAGGCGGAAGCCGACCAGCTGCGCACGGACGCGGCGCAGGACGCCGGCCGGGCCCGCGCCGAGGCCGAGCAGGCCGCGGTGCGGCTGACCGGCGAGGCCGAGGCCGAGGCGGAGCGGCTGCGCACGGAGGCGCAGGAGACCGCCGACCGGCTGCGCGCGGAGGCCAAGGCCGCCGCCGAGCGGGTCGGGCAGGAGGCCGCGGAAGCGCTGGCCGCCGCCCAGGAGGAGGCCGCGCGGCGGCGCCGGGAGTCCGAGGAGACCCTGGCCTCGGCGCGCACGGACGCGGAGAGCGAGCGGGCGCAGGCCCGGGAGGAGAGCGAGGAGCTCCTCGCCCAGGCGCGCAAGCGCTCCGAGGAGGCCCAGGCCGAGGCGGTCTGGCTCACCGAGGAGGCCGAGCGGCGCGCGTCCGAGGTGGTCGCGGCCGCCGAGGCCACCGCCCAGCAGGTGCACGACTCCGTGGCCGGGCTGCACGAGCAGGCCGAGGAAGAGGTCGCGGGGCTGCGCAGCGCGGCCGAGCACGCGGCCGACCGTACGAAGACGGAGGCCGGGGAAGAGGCCGACCGGGTGCGCGCCGACGCGTACGCGGAGCGGGAGCGGGCCACCGAGGACGCGAACCGGATCCGCGGCGAGGCGCGCACCGAGACGGACGCGGCGAAGGCCCTGGCCGAGCGGACGGTCGGCGACGCGATCGCCGAGTCCGAGCAGTTGCGCACCGACACCGCGGAGTACGCGCAGCGGGTGCGTACGGAGGCCACGGACGCGCTGGCCGCCTCCGAGCGCGACGCCGCCCGTACGAAGGCGGACGCCCGGGAGGACGCGAACCGGATCCGCGGCGAGGCGGCGGAGGCCCTGGAGGCCGCGCGCGCCGAGGGCGGCCGGATCGTCGCGGAGGCGACGGCGGAGGCCGAACGGCACACCGAGGAGACCCGCGCGGCGAACGCGCTGACCGTCGCCGCGGCCGAGCAGGAGGCTGCGCGCCTCACGGCCGAGGCCGAGGCCGCCTCCGAGGCGGCCCGCGCCGAGGCGGCGGGCACGTTGGACGAGGCCCGGTCGGAGGCGAACCGGCTGCGCACGGAGGCGGCGGAGCAGGCCGACCGGCTGGTCTCCGAGGCCACCGCGGAAGCCGAGCGGCACACCGAGGAGACCCGCGCGGCGAACGCGCTGACCGTCGGCGCGGCCGAGACCGCGGCCGAGGGCCTGCGCACCGAGGCGGCGGCCGTGCTGGACACGGCCCGCGCCGAGGCGGAGCGGCTCACGGCCCAGGCGGCGCAGACGCTGGCCGGGGCCGAGCGGGACGCGACGGGGATCCTGGTCGACGCGCGGACCGAGGGCGACCGGCTGGTCGACGAGACCCGCGCGGCCAACGAGGCGACCGTCGGCGAGGCGTTGGCGGAAGCGGGCCGGCTGCGTGCCGAGGCGGCGGGCGTGCTGGACGACGCCCGCGCGGAGGGCGGCCGGATCATCGGCGAGGCCACCGCGGAGGCGGACCGGGTCACGGTCGCGGCCAACGAGACGCTGGCGGGCGCCGAGCGGGAGTCCGAGCGGACGCTGGACGAGGCGCGCGCCGAGGCGGGCCGGATCCGCACCGAGGCCGCCGAGCAGGCCGACCACCTGGTCGGGGAGGCCGTCGCGGAGACGGACCGGCTCACCGAGCAGACGCGCAAGGACAACGAGCGCACGGTCGCGGAAGCGGCGAACGAGGCCGAGCGGCTGCGCGCCGAGGCGTCCGAGGCACTGTCCTCGGCGCAGGAGCACGCCACCCGCACCCGGTCCGGGGCCGAGCGGGTCAAGGCGGAGGCCGCCACCGAGGCGGAGCGCGTACGGGCCGAGGCCCGCGCGGAGTCGGAGCGGCTGCTGGACGAGGCCCGCGAGGAGGCCAACAAGCGCCGCAGCGAGGCCGCGACGCAGGTCGACCGGCTCATCACGGAGGCTTCCTCGGAGGCCGAGAAGCTGACCGGGGACGCGCAGAAGCAGGCCCTGGCCGCCACCACGGCGGCCGAGGAGCAGGCGGACGCGATGGTCGACGCGGCGCGCAAGGAAGCCGCGCGGATCACGTCCGAGGCGACCGTCGAGGGCAACTCCCTGGTGGAGAAGGCCCGTACGGACGCCGACGAGCTGCTGGTGGGGGCGCGCACCGACGCGTCGGCCATAAGGGAGCGGGCGGAGGAGCTGCGCGGCCGCGTCGAGGCGGAGGTCGAGGAGCTGCACGAGCGGGCCCGCCGGGAGTCGGCCGAGCAGATGAAGTCGGCCGGCGAGCGCGTGGACAAGCTGGTGCGGGCGGCGACCGAGCAGAGCGTCGAGGCCGAGGCGAAGGCCAAGGAGCTGGTGTCGGACGCGAGCAGCGAGGCGAGCAAGGTCCGCATCGCCGCGGTGCGCAAGGCGGAGGCGCTGCTCAAGGAGGCCGAGCAGAAGAAGGCCGAGCTGGTGCGGGTGGCCGAAGGCCGCCTCGCGGAGGCGACCGCGGAGGCCGAGCGGCTCGTCGACGGGGGCCGGCGCGAGCTCGAAGTCCTGGTGCGGCGCCGTGAGGACATTCAGGCGGAGATCTCCCGTGTCCAGGACGTTCTTGAGGCGTTGGAATCATTCGAGGCGCCTTCGGGTGGCACGAAGCCCGGGGTCGGCGGCCAGGGCGCGGGGGGCGTGAAGGCCGGTGCGACAGCGGGTTCCACTCGTTCGGGTGGCAAGACGTCAGAGGGCTAGTCAGTGCGCCTGGATGTGTGCTCCTGATGGAGGTTCAGGCGAACGAGTGACAAGCGTTCTGGCGCCTTGCCACTCAAAAGGGGTGTCATTGTCCAGATCAAACGTGGATTGACTCGATGACACGCCGTCCTGGCGCCTAGGATTCCCCTTAACACCTAACACCTCGCGTAGTACCTCATCGGTCTCATTCGACAGGAACCCCATGAGCGACACTTCCTCCCCCTTCGGCTTCGAGCTCGTGCGGCGTGGTTACGACCGCGGTCAGGTGGACGACCGCATCACCAAGCTGGTCTCCGACCGTGACAGCGCCCTCGGACGAATCAACTCTCTGGAAAAGCGGATCGAGGAGTTGCACCTCGAGACGCAGAACGCCCAGGCCCAGGTGAACGACGCCGAGCCGTCGTACGCCGGCCTCGGCGCCCGGGTCGAGAAGATCCTGCGCCTGGCCGAGGAGGAGGCGAAGGACCTGCGCGAGGAGGCCCGTCGCGCGGCCGAGCAGCACCGCGAGCTCGCCGAGTCGGCCGCCCAGCAGGTGCGCAACGACGCCGAGTCGTTCGCCGCCGACCGGAAGTCGACCGCCGAGGACGAGGGCGTCCGGATCGTCGAGAAGGCCAAGGGCGACGCCTCCACCCTGCGCAACGAGGCCCAGAAGGACGCGGCCTCCAAGCGCGAGGAGGCCGACGCGCTCTTCGAGGAGACCCGCGCCAAGGCCGCCCAGGCCGCCGCGGACTTCGAGACCAACCTGGCCAAGCGCCGCGAGCAGTCCGAGCGCGACCTGGCGGGCCGCCAGGCCAAGGCCGAGAAGCGCTTGGCGGAGATCGAGCACCGCGCGGAGCAGCTGCGCCTGGAGGCCGAGAAGCTCCGTACGGACGCCGAGCGCCGCGCCCGCCAGACCGTGGAGACCGCGCAGCGCCAGGCCGAGGACATCGTGGCCGACGCCAACGCGAAGGCCGACCGGATCCGCAGCGAGTCCGAGCGCGAGCTGGCGGCGCTCACCAACCGCCGCGACTCGATCAACGCGCAGCTCACCAACGTCCGCGAGATGCTGGCGACGCTGACGGGTGCCGCGGTCGCGGCCGCCTCCGCGCCGATCGACGACGAGCCGGTCACCCGCGGCGTTCCCGCGCAGCAGAGCCGCTAGTCGCGGAGGGCAGTACTCCGCTTCGACACCCGGGGCCCCGCGCCACCTCCAAGAGGTGGCGTGGGGCCCTTCGGCGTTCTAGCGTGGCGGAATGATCGAGCTTGAGGGCCTTACGAAACGATTCGGCGCGAAGACCGCCGTGGACCACCTCAGCTTCCAGGTCAGACCGGGGGTGGTGACCGGCTTCCTCGGCCCCAACGGGGCGGGCAAGTCCACGACCATGCGCATGATGCTCGACCTCGACAACCCGACCAGCGGGACGGTCAGGATCGACGGGAAGCACTACCGGGACCTGCCGGAGCCACTGAAGTACATCGGGGCACTGCTGGACGCGAAGGCGATGAACGGCGGCCGCAGCGCGTACAACAACCTTCTCTGTCTTGCGCAGTCGAACCGGATTCCGCGCAGCCGGGTCTCCGAGGTGCTCGACCTGGTCGGCCTGACGGCCGTGGCGCACAAGAAGTCGAAAGGATTTTCGCTGGGCATGGGCCAGCGGCTCGGAATCGCCTCCGCGCTGCTCGGTGACCCGGAGATCCTGATGTTCGACGAACCCGTCAATGGTCTGGACCCGGAGGGAATTCTCTGGATCCGCAATCTCATGAAGGGGCTCGCGGCAGAGGGAAGGACGATCTTCGTTTCCTCTCACCTGATGAGCGAAATGGCGCTGACCGCAGAGCATTTGGTGGTCATCGGACAAGGAAAGCTGCTGGCCGACCTGTCCATGGCCGATTTCATCCAGCAGAACTCCCGCAGTTACGTCCGCATGCGCTCGCCGCAGCAGGAACGGCTGAAGGACGTCCTGCACGACGCCGGGATCGACGCGATCAGCGTCCCGGCCACCGGCGCGCTGGAGATCGACGGCGCGGGCGCGGAGCGGCTCGGCGAGCTGGCCGCCCAGCACCAGATCGTGCTGCACGAACTCAGCCCGCAACGGGCTTCACTGGAGGAAGCGTTCATGCGCATGACGGCGGACTCCGTCGAGTACCACGCCCACGCACCGGGCATGGCTCCCGACAACCCGGCCCGGCCGGCCGACGTGCCCGCCTGGGGCGCCGGTTTCGACGCGAAGCACAAGGGCGGCGAGTGACCATGTCCTCCTTCCCCGCCGTCCTGCAGTCCGAGTGGACCAAGATCCGCTCCGTCGCCTCCACCCTCTGGACCCTGGCCGCCGCCGCCCTCGTCACGGTCGGCATCAGCTCCTTGATCTGCGTCTTCATCAACTCGTCCTTCGAGGACATGCCCCCGCAGGAGCAGGCCACCTTCGACCCGACCCTGGCCAGCTTCGCGGGCATGTCCCTGGGCCAGCTCGCGATGATCGTCTTCGGTGTGCTCGTCGTGGGCACCGAGTACAGCTCGGGCATGATCCGCACCTCCCTGGCCGCGGTACCGCGGCGCGGGTCCTTCCTGGCCGGAAAGCTGCTCGTCGCCACCGGGCTCGCGCTGGCCGTGGGCCTGATCACCAGCTTCGCGTCCTTCTTCCTCGGACAGGCGATCCTGGGCGACCGGAGCATCGCCATCAGCGAGCCGAACGTCCTGCGCGCCGTCTTCGGCGCCGGGCTGTACATGGGGATGCTCGCGCTGTTCTCCATGGGCGTGGCCACCATGCTGCGCAGCTCGATGCTCTCGCTGGGCATCCTGATGCCGTTCTTCCTCCTGGTCTCGAACATCCTCGGAGCGGTGCCGGCGACCCGGAAGGTCGCCCAGTACTTCCCCGACCAGGCCGGATCCAAGGTCATGCAGGTGATCCCGGGGGCGATGGGCAGCGAGAAGGTGCCCTACGGACCCTGGGGCGGCTTCGGGATCATGGCCCTGTGGGTGCTGGCGGCCGTTCTCGGCGGCTACCTCGTCCTCAGGAAGAGGGACGCCTGAGGTACTACGGGGAATGCCCGGGTCGATCTCAGGGGCAGCTCAGGGATCAGGCCCGGGACGGAACCGTAGGAACCTCGTTATCCTCTTAACCCTTACAGGGGCGAAACTCGCCCCGGCCTGGCAAGGGGCAGAGCACATGATCGAGGCAGTCGGGCTGACCAAGCGCTTCGGCGCGAAGACCGCCGTCGACGACCTGTCCTTCCAGGTCAGGCCCGGTCACGTGACGGGATTCCTGGGGCCCAACGGCTCCGGGAAGTCCACCACCATGCGCCTGGTCCTCGGCCTGGACCGCCCCACCTCCGGCCGGGTCACCATCAACGGCCTGCCCTTCCGTGAGCTGGCCAACGCCCAGCGGCACGTCGGCGCCCTGCTCGACGCCAAGGCCGTGCACGGCGGCCGCCGGGCCCGCACCCACCTCCTGTCCATCGCCCAGCTCTCCGGGATCCCCGAGAAGCGGGTCGATGAGGTCCTGGGCGTCGTGGGCCTCCAGGACGTCGCCCGGCAGCGCACGAAGGGCTTCTCGCTCGGCATGGGCCAGCGGCTGGGCATCGCGACCGCCCTGCTCGGAGACCCGCAGGTGGTGCTCTTCGACGAGCCGGTCAACGGGCTCGACCCCGAGGGCATCCTCTGGGTCCGCAACCTGATGCGCCGGCTCGCCGCCGAGGGCCGCACCGTCTTCGTCTCCTCGCACCTGATGAGCGAGATGGCGCTGACCGCCGACCACCTGATCGTGATCGGCCGGGGCCGGCTGCTGGCCGACATGAGCACCGCGGACTTCATCACGCACAACTCGGCCGGATTCGCGCGGGTCCGCACGGCCGACACCGACCCCGACGGCTGGGACACCCTGGGCTCCGTCCTCAGCAGGGCGGGGGGCCGGGTGCTCAAGGAGCCCGACGGGGCGCTGCGGGTGACCGGGCTGGAGCTGGCCCGGATCTCGGACCTCGCGCACGCCGCCGGCGTACGGCTGTGGGAGCTGTCGCCGCACCGGGCCTCGCTGGAGGAGGCCTACATGCGGATGACGCAGTCCTCCGTCGAGTACACCTCCACCGAGGACCCCCGGGCCGAGCTGTGGGAGCCCGAGCCGCTGTCCGTCCCGAAGTGGGAGGAGGAGGCGGCGGCCGCCGCCGTCGAGGTCCCGCAGGCCGGGTTCTTCGCGCCCCCGCCGCCCGGGACGGACGGGCGGCCGTTCCTGATGCCCGGCAGCCCGGGCGAGCTCGCCGGGGCCGCGCCCTCCCCCGGCCCCGCCCAGCCCCAGGAACCGGTGCGCACCCCCCTCCACACTTCGCCACCCCCTCCACGCCCGCTGCCCCTGCCGTCCCATCGGCTCTCCGGGGCCGCGCACGTCTCAGATCTTGACTGAATTTTCAGTCAGTGACAGAGTCGGGTCATCGCCGGAACCGGCACACCCACTTGATCCCACTCGATAGGGAGACACACCCATGAGCGAGTCCCCCGGAACCGGCCGCACCGTCCTCGGCCGGCTCTTCGGCTCCGCACCCTCCCGCAGGCGCGTCCTGGGGACCGTCGGCCTCGGGGCGGCGGGAGCCGTGCTGGGCTCCGCGGCCGCGGCGGTGCCCCGGCCCGTGAACCCTGCGGTCCCGCGCTGGCGGGTGGACCGGGACGACGTCCCCCACGCCCGCACCTGGATGTCCTGGCCCTCGCGCTCGTCCATCTGGGGCGGCCGCGCACTGACCGGGGTCCAGGAGGACATCGCGCTGATCGCGAAGACGATCGCCCGCCACGAGCCCGTCGTGATGTGCGCGCCGGACTCCTACACGGCCGCCACCGCCCGCTCCTGGTGCGGCCCCGCGGTCACCGTGATCACCTCGGTTCCCACCGACGACCTCTGGATGCGCGACATCGCCCCGGTCTTCCGCCGGGACGGCCGCGGCGGACTCGACGCCATCGGCCTGAACTTCAACGGCTGGGGCAACAAGCAGGCCCACTCCTACGACGCCGATGTCGCCGAGACCATCGCGTACGACAACCATCTCCCCTTCAGCCGGACCGAGTTCGTCGGCGAGGGCGGGGCGATCGAGACCGACGGCGACGGCACGGTGATGGCCACGGAGAGCAGCCTGGTCAACAAGAACCGCAACCGCGGGATGAGCCGGGCCGAGGTCGAGGACGCCGTCCTGCGGGCGTACGGCGCGGACAAGATGATCTGGGTGCCCGGCATCAAGGGCAAGGACATCACCGACGACCACATCGACGTGACCTCGCGCTTCATCCGGCCGGGTGTCGTGATGGTGCAGGTGCCGCCGGCGGACCGCGACGACGTCTGGGCGCGCGACGCCCGCGAGCAGTTCTCGATCCTCTCCGGTGCCACGGACGCCCGGGGGCGGCGCCTGACGGTCGTCAAGGTCGAGGGCCCCGACACCGTGCGCTCGAAGAAGTCCGATTTCGTCGACTCGTACATGAACTTCCACGTGGTCAACGGGGCTGTCATCACCGCCCAGTTCGGGGACGCCGTGAAGGACGCGGCGGCCAAGCGGACCCTGGCGGAGGCCTTCCCCGGCCGGACCGTGGTGCAGCTGGACGTCGACCGGCTGATGGCCGGGGGCGGCGGCATCCACTGCTCCACGATGCAGGAACCGCTCGCCTAGTGCTGTGACCGGCAGGCGGCCGCAGGCCGCCCCGGCCGGAGCCGCTCCGCCCCGCCCCCCTTCACAGATGAGGCCGTATGCGACTGACACCGACCGAGCGGGACCGGCTGCTGATCTTCACGGCGGCGGAACTGGCCCGTGCCCGCCGGGCCCGCGGCGTGAAGCTCAACGTCCCCGAGGCGACCGCGCTGATCACCGACACCGTTTGCGAGGCGGCCCGGGACGGCCGCCGGCTGGCCGAGGCGATCGAAGCGGGGCGACACGTGCTGAGCGCGGACGAGGTCCTGCCCGGGGTGCCCGACGTGGTCACCTCGATCCAGGTCGAGGCAGTCTTCGACGACGGTACGCGGCTCTGCGTCATCGACGACCCCTTCCGGGAGGCGGGTTCGCTCGGGCCCGACGCCCCCGGCGCCGGCCTGCCCGGGGACGGCGCGGGCTATCAGCGGGTCGAGCCGACGGTGCGGCTGCTCGTGCGCAACACCGCGAGCGTGCCCATCAGCGTCACCTCGCACTTCCACTTCTTCGAGGCGAACCCGCGCCTCGCCTTCGACCGCGCCGCGGCCTACGGCACCCGGCTCGCCGCGCCGGCGGGCGCCTCGGTCCGGTTCGACGCCGGGTCCTCCGTCGCCGTGGAGCTGCTGCCCATCGGCGGGGCGCGCGTCACCATCGGTTTCGCCGGCCTCGTCGACGGCCCCCTGGACGCGCCCGGCGCCCGGGAGGCCGCCCTGGCCAAGGCCCGCGCCACGGGGTACCTCACCGCATACCAGGAGCAGGAGCAGGAACAGGCATGAGCGGCAGCATCTTCGACTCCGCGGGCTGTCACGGCCGCCCGGGCGGCGCTCCGGCGGACAGCACGGACCCGTACGACTACATGGCGGTGCACGGCCCCCGCGCCGGGGACCGCATCCGGCTCGGCGACTCCGGGCTCATCGTCCGCGTCGAGTCCGATTCCCAGAAGCCCGGCGACGAGTTCCTCGCCGGCTTCGGCAAGACCGCCCGCGACGGACTGCACCTGAAGGCCGCCGCCGTCCGCGACACCTGCGACATCGTGATCAGCAACGCACTGGTCATCGACGCGGTGCTCGGCATCCGCAAGACCAGCATCGGCATCCGCGAGGGCCGCATCCACGCGATCGGCCGCGCCGGGAACCCCGACACCCTCGACGGGGTGGAGGTGGTCGTCGGCACGGGTACGACCATCGTCTCGGGCGAGGGCATGATCGTCACCGCCGGCGCCGTCGACACCCACGTGCACCTGCTGTCCCCCCGCATCATGGAGGCCTCGCTCGCGTCCGGGGTCACCACGATCATCGGCCAGGAGTTCGGCCCGGTATGGGGCGTCGGAGTCAACTCCCCGTGGGCGCTCAAGCACGCCTTCAACGCCTTCGACGCCTGGCCCGTCAACATCGGCTTCCTCGCCCGCGGTTCGTCCTCCGACCCGGCTCCGCTCGTCGAGGCCCTCGCCGAGGGCGGTGCGAGCGGCTTCAAGGTCCACGAGGACATGGGCGCCCACACCCGCGCCCTGGACACCGCCCTGCGCGTGGCCGAGGAACACGACGTGCAAGTCGCCCTGCACACGGACGGGTTGAACGAGTGCCTGTCCGTCGAGGACACCCTGCGGGTGCTGGACGGCCGCACCATCCACGCCTTCCACATCGAGGGCTGCGGCGGCGGACACGTCCCCAACGTCCTGAAGATGGCCGGCGTGCCGAACGTGATCGGCTCCTCCACCAACCCCACCCTGCCCTTCGGCCGGGACGCGCTCGGCGAGCACTTCGGCATGATCGTCTCGGCGCACGACCTGAAGGTCGACCTGCCCGGTGACGCCGCCATGGCCCGCGACCGGATCCGCGCGGGCACCATGGGCGCCGAGGACCTCCTGCACGACCTCGGGGTCATCGGGATCACCTCCTCCGACGCGCAGGGCATGGGCCGCGCGGGCGAGACCGTACGCCGCACCTTCGCGATGGCCGGGAAGATGAAGACCGAGCTCGGCCCGCTGGACGGCGAAGGGTCCTACGGCACCGCCGAGAGCGGCGACGACAACGAGCGCGTCCTGCGCTACATGGCCAAGCTCACCATCAACCCGGCGATCGCCCACGGCCTCGCGCACGAGGTCGGCTCGATCGAGGTCGGCAAGCTCGCCGACCTCGTGCTGTGGTGGCCCCAGTACTTCGGCGCCAAGCCGCAGTTGGTCCTCAAGGGCGGCTTCCCGGCGTACGGGGTCACCGGCGATCCGAACGCCTCCACCGACCGCTGCGAACCGCTGGTCCTCGGGCCGCAGTTCGGCTCGTACGGGGCGACCGCGGCCGACATATCGGTGGCGTTCGTCGCGGAGGCCGCCGTGCAGAACGGCGACCTGATGCCCACCCGGCGCCGCCGCGTCGCGGTCCGCGGGACCCGGGGCATCGGGCCGAAGGACATGCTCCGCAACTCCCGTACCGGCAGCGTCGACGTGCACCCCGGCACCGGCCTGGTGTCCCTGGACGGCGAGCCCCTGGTCTCGGAACCGGCCGACTCCATCTCGCTCGGCCGCCTCTACTTCCTCTAGGCCGTCTCTTTCGGATCTTGCCGGGCCCGCGGCGCCTGGCACCGCGCCTGGCCGCGTTGTCGGAACGCCCGAGTACGTCCAGTACACGCAGCGCCCCTCCGCCTTGCCAGGCACGGCACCAGACGCCGCGGGCTCGGCCGACAAGATCCGAAAGAGACGGCCTAGGCGTCCAGTTCTGCCGTGATCGCGTCGGAGAGGAGACGGCGTGCGTGCTCCAGGGGCAGCGAGCCGCTGAGCCAGCGGACGCTGAGGCCCTCGAGGAGGGCCGTCAGGCGCTCGGCGGCGGCCGCGTGCTCGGGGGCCGTGCCGACGGGCCTGGCCTGGGCCAGGAGGTAGGAGATCTCGTGCACCCAGCTGTGGGTGGCTTTCGCCACCTCCTCGCGCAGGTCCGGATCGAAGACGGCGCTGGCCCGGAGCTCGCCCCAGGCCGTGCTGTTCTCGCGGACCTCCGGGGTGTCCTGGAGCTCGAGGAGCAGGACCTGCGTCAGTTCGTCGCGGGGGCTCTCGCCGCCGTCCGCGCCGGCCTCGCGCTCGGCGGTGTAGCGCTCGGCGCGGTCGCTGATGAACTCCAGCGTCCGGCGGAGGATCCCGGCGCGGTCGGTGAAGTGGTAGTAGATCAGCGAGGTGGACACGCCGGCCTCGGCTGCCAGCTCTCCCACGCGGAGCCCGCGCACGCCGCGGCGCGCGATGACGCGCGTGGCGGCCCTGAGTATTTCTGTTCGACGGTCTGACACGAGGAGTCACTCTACCCGTCGGGTCCGTCACCTGGGGCTTTTCCTGACCGTAACATCAGGGCCGCTGCTTCCGGTAGCAATGCCGTGATCAGGGCCATATCGATGCACCCCCTTGCCCCGCCTGCCCCCGGAGCAGGGGTGTGGTTCCTCCCGCCTGACACCCGGTGTGTCCGATTCCGCATCAGCTTGGCCAGAACCATTGACTGAATTTTCAGTTCGGTGGAGGATTCGGGCAACCACCACACCCCATCGCCCGTGACGAGCCCACACCCTCGACACGAATACTGACTGAATTTTCAAACAGGAGAGATCATGACGACGTTCCGGATGCCCGCCGAGTGGACCGACCACGAAGGCTGTCTGATGGCGTGGCCCACCCGCCAGGAGCTGTGGGGCGAAGTCTTCGACGAGGTCAAGGCCGAGTACGCCCAGGTCGCGGCCGCGATCGCCGCGTTCGAGCCGGTCACCATGGTGGCCCTGCCCGGCAGCGGGGACGAGGCCCGCGCGCTGTGCGGGGACGGCGTCGAGGTGATCGAGCTTCCGCTGGACGACTCCTGGTTCCGGGACTCCGGGCCGATCTTCGTCCTCGGTCCCGACGGGCAGCGGGCCGGCGTGGACTTCCGCTTCAACGCCTGGGGCGGCAAGCACTTCCCCTACGACACCGACGACAAGATCGCCGCGGCCCTGCTGCAGCACTTCGGCGTGGACCGGATCGACTCCCGGATGATCCTCGAGGGCGGCGCGATCACCGTCGACGGCGAGGGCACGCTGATCACCACCGAGCAGTGCCTCCTGCACCCGAACCGCAACCCGGACATGACCAAGGCGGAGATCGAGGCCGAGCTGATCGCCCGCCTCGGTGTCACCAAGGTGATCTGGCTGCCGTACGGCGGCCTGCTGGACACCGAGACCGACGGGCACGTGGACGGCGTCTGCGCCTTCGTCGCCCCCGGCAAGGTGATCGTGACCCTGCCGGGCGACCCCGAACATCCGGACCACGAGCGCATGCGCGCGAACCGCGCCGTCCTGGAGGCGGCCACCGACGCCGCCGGGCGACCGTTCGAGATCATCGACCTGCCGCAGAGCGCGTTCGTCGAGGTCGACGGCCGGGAGACCGAGGTCGGCTACCTGAACTTCTACATCGCCAACGGCGGGGTCGTCGTCCCGGTCGCCGGCACCTCCGAGGACGAGGGCGCGCTCGCCGTCATCGCGGCCGCGCTGCCCGGCCGCAAGGTCGTCGGGGTCCGCTCGCGCGTGATCGCGTACGGCGGTGGCGGCGTCCACTGCATCACCCAGCAGGTCCCCTCCGCCGCCCGCCCCGCCCCTCGGGGCCCCGCCGGCGGCGGTGGGGCTCAGCGGGGCCGGGGCGTGGAGGGGCCGCATGGCGGCGGGGGGACGTTCGATGTGGGGGGGGAGTCGGGGGAGGTGGTCCTGGTCGCCGCGCCCTCCGCGCGCCACCGGGTCCGGGCGCGCGGACACGATCCGGCGCGCAGGATCGCGCTGGCCGCCTCGGCGCGGCTGCGGCGGGCCGGTGTGCCCGCGCGCGTGGCGCCCGTACTGCGGCTGCGGCGGGCGGTGGCCGACCAGGCGGGCCTGGGGGCGCCGGAGCGCCGGGAGAACCTCGCGGGGGCCATGGAGGCCGGGCCGGACGCCGTGCGGGTGACGGCCGGGGCGGCCCGGATCGTGCTCGTGGACGATCTCGTGACCACCGGGGCCACGCTGGCGGAGGCCGCGCGGGCGCTGCGCGCGGCCGGGGCCGGACCCGTGTGCGGGGCGGCCGTGGTGGCCGCCACGGCCGGTTCCTTCGGCCGTCCCGGCGCGCCCGGACGGGACCGGTCCGATCCGGGCGGATCCGGTCCGCAACGCGTACGGGGCAAAAAACTTGTGAATAGATTTGGAACTGGCGGGGAAGGCGCATCGTTGCAGGTAGTAAGAGGGAACAGCCACCTGAACGGAGGTACGTTCCGGTAGCGGGTGCCGACAACCGCCATAGAGGGATATGTTCGGTTGTAAGGAACTGGCGAGCCTTGGGCCCCACGCATCGGATCGCATGTTCCGAGCGTTCGTACGTTTCGGAATCTTCGTGTCAGAGGCTGTCTCTCGACTCCGAAGTCGGTGGGGTGTTGATCTTGCCGATGGGGGAGGAGGAGGTGAAAGTCGCCAAGTCCGAGGCTCCGGTGTTCACCGGAGTCTGGTGCGAAAGGGAGACGCTTCGCCCCTGGGCGTGGCTATCCGGGAACGGAGTTCTGCGTGGACATCGTCGTCAAGGGCCGTAAGACCGAGGTGCCCGACCGGTTCCGCAAGCACGTGGCCGAGAAGCTGAATCCGGAGCGGATCCAGAGGCTCGACGCCAAGGTGATCAGCTTGGACGTCGAGGTGTCCAAGGAGCACAACCCGCGCCAGGCCGACCGTTCCGACCGCGTGGAGATCACCCTGCGTTCGCGGGGCCCGGTGATCCGGGCCGAGGCCGCCGCCGCCGACCCGTACGCGGCGCTCGACCTCGCTCAGGACAAGCTGGAGGCCCGGCTGCGCAAGCAGCACGACAAGCGCCACACCCGGCGCGGCAGCGGACGGCTCTCGGCGGCCGAGGTCGCCGACGCGGTTCCGGACGCCGCGACCCTGAACGGCAACGGCGAGCCGGTCAACGGCGAGAAGACGGACGCGGTCCCGACCACCCGGATCGGATCGCTCGAAGTGCAGGGCGAAGGCCCGCTCATCGTCCGCGAGAAGACCCACTCGGCCGCACCCATGTCGCTCGACCAGGCCCTCTACGAGATGGAACTGGTCGGCCACGACTTCTACCTGTTCGTCGATTCCGACACCAAGATGCCGAGCGTCGTCTACCGGCGCCACGGCTACGACTACGGCGTGATTCACCTGAACCCGGACGCCTCCGGCTCGAACGAGCTCGACGGCGCGGGAGCGGGAGGCGCGCTCGGCGGCTGACGCCGCGCCCTACCGGATGTCCGTGCGGTGCCCCCGCGTTCGCTTCGGCGGGCGCGGGGGCACCCGTACGACGCGATGGCCGGTAACCGTCGGCCGGTATTCACCGACCCCCGAATCGTCGCGCGGGCATGGAATCATGTCGGGCAGTCAGCCGTCGGCCGCTCCCGTCGGATTGACCCAGCAGCTCAGCACATGCGGTGCAGGGGGAGGAACGATGGCGGACAGCTTCGGGCCGGTGCGCGAGGACGACGGTGCGGGCTGCCGTGAGGAAGGACGGGCCGCAGAGCCGATCCGGGTGCTCGTGGTCGACGACCACGCGCTGTTCCGGCGCGGACTGGAGATCGTCCTCGCGCAGGAGGAGGACATCCAGGTCGTCGGCGAGGCCGGGGACGGTGCGGAGGCCGTCGACAAGGCGGCGGACCTGCTGCCGGACATCGTGCTGATGGACGTGCGGATGCCCAGGCGCGGCGGGATCGAGGCGTGCACCTCGATCAAGGAGGTGGCGCCCTCCGCGAAGATCATCATGCTGACGATCAGCGACGAGGAGGCGGACCTCTACGACGCGATCAAGGCGGGTGCCACGGGGTACCTCCTGAAGGAGATCTCCACGGACGAGGTCGCCACGGCGATCCGGGCGGTGGCGGACGGGCAGTCGCAGATCAGCCCGTCGATGGCGTCGAAGCTCCTGACGGAGTTCAAGTCGATGATCCAGCGGACGGACGAGCGGCGGCTGGTGCCGGCGCCCAGGCTCACGGACCGGGAGCTGGAGGTCCTCAAGCTGGTGGCCACGGGGATGAACAACCGCGACATCGCCAAGGAGCTGTTCATCTCCGAGAACACCGTGAAGAACCACGTGCGCAACATCCTGGAGAAGCTGCAACTGCACTCCAGGATGGAGGCGGTGGTGTACGCGATGCGGGAGAAGATCCTCGAGATCCGCTAGGGCGGGTCCCGCACCGCACCGCACCGCACCGCGCCGCACCGCACCGCACCGCGCAGTGCTTCGGCCCGGGCCCCGCCCGTCAGAGGGCGGCCAGCTCCGAGGTCACCGCCGCCCATTCCGCGGGGGAGGCGGCCCGCTCGACGCGGACCGCGTCGCAGCCGACCCACTCCGCCGCCTCGCGCAGGGCCCGCGCCATCGCGCCCGCCGCCTTCGGGGTGGTCAGGGAGAGCTGGCGGGCCACCAGGGTCGTGCCCTCGCGGCCCGGGTCGACGCGGCCCTGGAGGTGCCCGCCGGCCAGCAGCGGCATCGCGAAGTACCCGTGGATCCGCCGGGGCTTGGGGACGTACGCCTCCAGGCGGTGCGTGAAGCCGAAGATCCGCTCGGTGCGCGGACGCTCCCAGACCAGGGAGTCGAAGGGGGAGAGCAGGGTGGTGCGGTGGCGGCCGCGCGGCGCGGTGGCCAGGGCCGCCGGGTCGGCCCAGGCGGGCTTCCCCCAGCCCTCCACCTCCACCGGGACCAGGCCCGAGTCGGCGATCACCGCATCGAACTGCGAGCCGGTCAGGCGGTGGTAGTCCGCGATGTCCGACCGGGTGCCCACGCCCAGGCTCCGGCCGGCCAGGTCCACCAGGCGGCGCACGCACTCGCGGTCGTCCAGGTCGTCGTGGAGCAGCTCGTCGGGGACCGCCCGTCCGGGCAGGTCGTAGACCCGCTTCCAGCCCCGCCGCTCGGTGCAGACGACCTCGCCGATGTCGAGCAGCCACTCCACCGCGATCTTCGTCTCGGACCATTCGAACCACTCGCCGCCGTTCTTGGCGCCGCCCAGCTCGGTGGAGGTGAGCGGCCCCTCGGCAGCCAGGCGGTCCAGGACGGTCTTCGTCGAGCGGTCCTTGTCCTCCAGGACGTGCCAGCGGTGGCCGCGGGCCTTGCGGGCCCGGCGGCGGAAGGCGAAGTGCGGCCACTCCTCGATGGGCAGGATGCAGGCCGCGTGCGACCAGTACTCGAAGGCGTGCTGGTCCGACCAGTACGCCGCCTCGACGCCGGCCCGGCCGACCGCGCCCAGGCGCGCGTACGGGATGAGCTCGTGGGAGCGGGCCAGTACGGAGATGGTGTCCAGCTGGACGGCGCCCAGGTGGCGCAGGATTCCGCGTACCCCGCCGCGGCGGTCGGGGGTTCCGATGAACCCCTGCGCGCGCAGCGCGATGCGGCGGGCATCGTCGGCGGACAGGGAGGCGGTCGGCCTGGGCCCGGGCGTGGCGGTCGTCATGACGGCACCCTAGACCGCCCCTCTGACAACGGGGCCGGGCGCGGACGCGAGGGCCGCCCGAGGACGCCGGGCCCGTTCGTCGGCGGGTGCGGGCAGGTACGGGAGACGGGAGGGGAGGCCGAGGTCCGAGGGGAGCATGGCGCCGATCCAGCAGTCCCGCAGGGTCCCGCGGTGCTCCATGGCCGCGCGCTGGACGCCCTCGATGGTGAAGCCGGCCTTCTCGGCGACCGTGCGGGAGGCGTCGTTGCCGACCCCGGCGCGCCAGACCATCCGTACGCAGCCGAGTTCGGTGAAGGCCCAGCGCACCACGGCGGGCAGGGCCTCGGTCATGTAGCCGCGGCCGCGGTGCCCGGGGACGGTCCAGTAGCCGACCTCGTGCGCGTGCGCGCCGTCCGGGACGACGCCCATGCAGGCGACGAGCGGGCCGTCGGCGCCGAGCCGGACCGCGATGTTGTACTCCGAGCCGTCCTGCCACCCGCCCGGGGACCGGGCCGTGAAGGCCTCGGCGTCCGAGCGCCCGTACGGGAGGGGCACGGGGATCCAGCGCTGGATGCCCAGGTCCTGGCACGCCGCGTACACCTCGTCGGTGTCGGAGGGGGCGAGGGGGCGCAGCACCAGGCGCTCGGTGGTCAAGTCGATCGGGTCCATGCGCGGATTCTGCTGCCCGCGAAGCCACGCGGCGAACAGATTTCGGGAAGAGGGGCCGCCGGTGGCGGCACCTTCGGCACCCTCCGCACGTTCTCATTCCGGGCACTCGTGCCCCGCGGATGGTACGGACCTCCCGACGCGACCGCGTCCTCGCTTACGATGGCCGTTGCGGTGGGGCCCACCCTCCGTGCCCGTGTACGAACCAGTGCCAGGCCCGACCGGCAAGGAGACAAACCTCGGTGTCCGTCTTCAACAAGCTCATGCGTGCAGGCGAAGGCAAGATCCTCAAAAAACTGCACCGCATCGCGGACCAGGTCAACTCCATCGAAGAGGACTTCGTCAACCTCTCCGACGCCGACTTGCGTGCGCTCACGGACGAGTACAAGCAGCGCTTCCAGGACGGCGAGACCCTGGACGACCTGCTTCCCGAGGCCTTCGCGACCGTCCGCGAGGCCGCCAAGCGCGTCCTCGGCCAGCGTCACTACGACGTCCAGATGATGGGTGGCGCGGCGCTGCACCTCGGCTACGTGGCCGAGATGAAGACCGGTGAGGGCAAGACCCTCGTCGGCACGCTCCCCGCGTACCTGAACGCGCTGTCCGGCAAGGGCGTCCACCTGATCACGGTGAACGACTACCTCGCCGAGCGCGACTCCGAGATGATGGGCCGGGTGCACAAGTTCCTCGGCCTCGAGGTCGGGTGCATCCTGGCGAACATGTCGCCGGCGCAGCGCCGTGAGCAGTACGCCGCCGACGTCACGTACGGCACGAACAACGAGTTCGGCTTCGACTACCTCCGCGACAACATGGCGTGGTCGCAGGACGAGCTCGTCCAGCGCGGCCACAACTTCGCCGTGGTCGACGAGGTCGACTCGATCCTCGTCGACGAGGCCCGTACCCCGCTGATCATCTCCGGCCCGGCCGACCAGGCCACCAAGTGGTACGCGGACTTCGCGAAGCTGGTCACCCGCCTGACCAAGGGCGAGCCCGGCCAGCCCCTCAAGGGCATCGAGGAGACCGGCGACTACGAGGTCGACGAGAAGAAGCGCACCGTCGCCATCCACGAGACCGGTGTCGCGAAGGTCGAGGACTGGCTCGGCATCGAGAACCTCTACGAGTCGGTGAACACCCCGCTCGTCGGCTACCTGAACAACGCCATCAAGGCGAAGGAACTGTTCAAGAACGACAAGGACTACGTCGTCATCGACGGCGAGGTCATGATCGTCGACGAGCACACCGGCCGCATCCTGGCCGGGCGCCGCTACAACGAGGGCATGCACCAGGCGATCGAGGCGAAGGAAGGGGTGGACATCAAGGACGAGAACCAGACCCTCGCCACGATCACCCTGCAGAACTTCTTCCGCCTCTACTCGAAGCTGTCGGGCATGACCGGTACGGCCATGACCGAGGCCGCCGAGTTCCACCAGATCTACAAGCTCGGTGTCGTCCCGATCCCGACCAACCGCGACATGGTCCGCATCGACCAGGCGGACCTGATCTACCGGACCGAGGTCGCGAAGTTCTCCGCCGTCGTCGACGACATCGCGGAGAAGCACGAGAAGGGCCAGCCGATCCTCGTCGGTACGGTGTCGGTCGAGAAGTCCGAGTACCTCTCCCAGCAGCTCTCCAAGCGCGGCATCCCGCACGAGGTGCTCAACGCCAAGCAGCACGACCGTGAGGCGACGATCGTCGCCCAGGCCGGCCGCCGGGGCGCCGTCACCGTTGCCACGAACATGGCCGGCCGCGGTACCGACATCAAGCTCGGCGGCAACCCGGACGACCTCGCCGAGGCCGAGCTGCGCCAGCGCGGTCTGGACCCGGAGGAGCACATCGAGGAGTGGGCGCACGCCCTTCCCGAGGCGCTCACGCGGGCCGAGGCCGCCGTGAAGGCGGAGTTCGAGGAGGTCAAGGAGCTCGGCGGGCTGTACGTGCTGGGCACCGAGCGCCACGAGTCGCGCCGCATCGACAACCAGCTGCGCGGCCGCTCGGGCCGACAGGGCGACCCGGGCGAGTCCCGCTTCTACCTGTCGCTGGGCGACGACCTGATGCGCCTGTTCAAGGCGCAGATGGTCGAGCGCGTCATGTCGATGGCGAACGTGCCGGACGACGTGCCGATCGAGAACAAGATGGTCACGCGGGCCATCGCCTCGGCCCAGTCGCAGGTCGAGACGCAGAACTTCGAGACGCGCAAGAACGTCCTGAAGTACGACGAGGTCCTGAACAACCAGCGCACGGTCATCTACGCCGAGCGCCGCCGGGTCCTGGAGGGCGAAGACCTCCAGGAGCAGATCCGGCACATGATGGACGACACGATCGACGCGTACATCACGGCCGAGACGGTCGAGGGGTTCGCGGAGGAGTGGGACCTGGACCGGCTGTGGAACGCCTTCGGGCAGCTCTACCCGATCAAGGTCACGGTGGAGGAGCTCGAGGACGCGGCGGGCGACCGCGCGGGCATCACCGCCGAGTTCATCGCGGAGTCCGTCAAGGACGACATCCACGAGCAGTACGAGGCGCGCGAGGCGACGCTCGGCTCCGACATCATGCGCGAGCTGGAGCGGCGCGTGGTGCTGTCGGTGCTGGACCGCAAGTGGCGTGAGCACCTGTACGAGATGGACTACCTGCAGGAGGGCATCGGCCTGCGGGCGATGGCCCAGAAGGACCCGCTGGTCGAGTACCAGCGCGAGGGCTTCGACATGTTCAACGCCATGCAGGAAGGCATCAAGGAGGAGTCCGTCGGCTACCTGTTCAACCTGGAGGTCCAGGTCGAGCAGCAGGTCGAGGAGGTCCCGGTGCAGGACGCGGGTCCGTCGCTGAGCAAGCCGGAGATCCGCGCGAAGGGCCTGGACGCTCCGCAGCGTCCGGACCGGCTGCACTTCTCCGCGCCGACGGTCGACGGTGAGGGCGGCGTCGTCGAGGGCGACTTCGCATCGGAGTCCGGCGAGGACTCCGGGATGACCCGGGCGGAGCGCCGCAAGGCCGCCAAGGCTTCGGGCGGCCGCCGCCGCAAGAAGTAGCGGGCACGGCTCGTACCCTCCCCGCCGGGGCCGGACACCACGTCGTACGTGGGGTCCGGCCCCGGCGTCGTGGGGGGTGCGGGCGCTCCGGGCGCCGCGCGCGGTCACGGCCGCATGCCCTGGAGTTCGACGGCCGCGCAGCGCCAGCGCAGGTCGGTGCCCTGTTCCAGGCGGAAGGCCAGCGCCGTCAGTCGGTCGCCCGTGGCGATGCGGGCGAAGGCCTCGATGACCCCCGGGCCGGGGGTGAAGCGGCCGCACCGGTGGACCACGGGGGTGAGCCGGTCGCACAGGGGGTCCGCGGGGGCCAGGGCGATCAGCTGGTCGTAGGCGGGGCCGACGGTGTGGCCCATCAGGGAGTGGACCGGCCGGCGGCCGCTGAGCACCGCGAGGAGCCGGTCGGCGAACCAGTGGTGCGGGCCGCGGTGGACGGCGGCCCCCGGGCGGCGCTGGTCGTGGCGGCCGGGGGGCCGGGCGGTGTTCCCGGCCCTGGCGGTCCTGGCGGCCCTGGTGGTCTTGGCGGTTTTGGTGGTCCTTGTGGGCATGGTCGTCCTTGTGGTCATGGCGGTCGTCCCCTTGGAAGTCGGGGCCCGGATCGGGTACCGGGCGGTAACTTTTCAGGGCACTTCTACGGGTCCGCGAACACGCTCCGCAACGGCCCCGCGCGGCCGCCGCGGCCGGGGCGGCCTTCACCTATCCGGGTCGGGAGCCCGGGCCCCCGGGCCCCCGACCCGGTGCCGCGCGGACCGGGGTGGACGCCCGCCGGCCGCACCCCGGCACCCCGAAGGGGGACGGGACCCGTCACGGACGGAGTCCGGACCCCGGCGCGGAACGGTCGTATCCTGAGGGCGTTTCCGACTACCGAAAGCAGCCGGCCATGCGCGTGTACGTCCCCCTGACCCTCCCCGGGCTCGCCGCGGCGCACGAGGCGGGTGAGCTGGGTCCGGCTCCGCTGCGGGCCTACGCCGTGACGCCGGAGCTGCGCGAGTGGTTCGTGTCGGACGACATCGAGGAACTGGAGTACGCCGCCCTGGGCCGGGCCGCGGCCGCCTCGCTGCGCCTGATCGCCGAGGACTCCGGCGCGCCCCGCAAGCGGGTCGTCGTCGCCGTCGACGTGGACGACGAGGCCGCCACCGCCGTCCCCGGGGACGAGGAGGCCGCGCTCGGCCGGGTGGCCCTCGCCGGGGCCGTACGGCTCGCCGTGGCCGCCGCCGTGCACGTGGACGCGCAGGACGCCGTGGAGGACGTGACGGCCGCCGCGCTGGCCGTCCCGGCCGCGGACCTGGGGGACGAGGCCGCGGGGTCCGCCGTCGACGGAGCCGAGGACCACGAGCTGCTCTGGTTCGGGGTGCAGGAGATTCCGGGGCTGCTGAAATGAGCCGGGAGAGCCCTCGGAGCCCCGCGTCCGCCCCGCAGGCCCCCGTGTCCCCGGCCGGATCCGCCTCCTCGCACATCGTCTGGGACTGGAACGGCACGCTGCTCCACGACATCGACGCCGTCATCGACGCGACCAACGCCTCCTTCGCCGAGCTGGGCTTCGCGCCGATCACCCTGGAGCGGTACCGCGAGCTGTACGTCGTACCGGTGCCGAAGTTCTACGAACGCCTCATGGGCCGGCTCCCCACGGAGGCCGAGTGGCTGGTCATGGACGAGACCTTCCACCGCCACTACTGGGCCGCCGCCGGGACCGCCGGGCTCGCCGAAGGCGCCCGGGAGCTGCTCCGGGACTGGCAGGCGGACGGGCTCACCCAGTCCCTGCTGTCCCTCGCGCCCCACGACAAGCTCGTCCCGCTCGTCCGGGCGCACGGCATCGACCTGCACTTCCTGCGCGTCGACGGGCGCATCGGCCCCTCCCACACCAGCAAGGCGGGACACCTCGTACGCCACCTGGAGGCCCTGGAGGGGACGGGGGTGACGGCCGTGCGTACGGTACTCATCGGAGACGCCGTGGACGACGCGCTGGCCGCGGCGCACGTGGGAGCGCGGGCCGTCCTCTACACGGGCGGTTCGCACAGCCGCAGCAGTCTGGAATCGGCCGGTGTCCCCGTGGTCGACAGCCTGGCGGAGGCCGTACGCACTGCTCGCGAACTGGCCGGATAGCGACCGGATCGTGACCGGGCACGCCGTCCCGGGCGCGTCGCTGTCCAGAGTGTCAAACTTCCCCCCCTGGATTTGTACACATACAGCTCATGACGAGTCGGGGGTGGAGCGAGATAGCCTGGTACCCGTGATCAGCGCGATAGTCCTCGGAGGCACTGAAGCCTCCGGCAAGCGCCCGGCGCACGACCGTGCCCGGGCCATCGCTGATCCCCGTCGCCGGGACCTCTTGCCGATCATGGCCGATTCCCTCCCAGGCGATTCTCTCGACGGCATAGCGTCGATCCCGACCGGACATCCCGCCTCGCGGTGCTGTGCCATTCCTTCCTTCACCTACGTCACGCAATGGCGCGCGACAGGAGCCAGAGGACATGCAGACCAAGCTGGACGAAGCAAAGGCCGAGCTGCTTTCGCGGGCGGCCCGGGTAGCCGAGAACAGCCCGGCCGGGGGGCTACTTCCGACTGGGTCCGAGCCAGGGGAGCGTGCTGACCGTCCAGACCGGGACGCGATGCTCTCCTACCTCCAGCGCTACTACCTGCACACCGCCCCCGAGGACCTCTTGGACCGGGATCCGGTCGACGTGTTCGGGGCAGCGCTCTCCCACTACCGGATCGCGGAGAAGCGCCCGCAGGGCACCGCGAACGTCCGCGTGCACACCCCCACGGTGGAGGAGAACGGCTGGACCTCCAGCCACTCCGTCGTCGAGGTGGTCACGGACGACATGCCGTTCCTGGTCGACAGCGTCACCAACGAGCTGTCCCGCCAGGGCCGCGGCATCCACGTCGTGATCCACCCGCAGGTCGTCGTCCGCCGCGACGTCACCGGCAAGCTGATCGAGATCCTCGGCCCCGACTGCGACGCGCACGGCCCCCGCACCGCGCGCCCCCACGACTCCCTCGTCGAGTCCTGGATCCACGTCGAGATCGACCGCGAGACCGACAAGGCCGACCTCAAGCAGATCAACGCCGACCTGCTGCGCGTCCTGTCCGACGTCCGCGAGTCCGTCGAGGACTGGGAGAAGATGCGCGACGCCGCGCTGCGCATCGCCGAGGGCCTGCCCGCCGAGCCCACCGCGCCCGACCTGCGCGAGTACGAGCTCGAAGAGGCCCGCGAGCTGCTGCGCTGGCTCGCCGACGACCACTTCACCTTCCTCGGCTACCGCGAGTACAACCTCGTCGACGGCGACTCCCTGTCCGCCGTGCCCGGCACCGGCCTCGGCATCCTGCGCTCCGACCCGCACCACAGCGGCAAGGACGACGGCCACCCCGTCTCGCCGTCCTTCAACCGGCTGCCGGCCGACGCCCGCGCCAAGGCCCGCGAGCACCGCCTGCTGGTGCTGACCAAGGCCAACAGCCGCTCCACCGTGCACCGCCCCTCGTACCTCGACTACGTGGGCGTGAAGAAGTTCGACGCCGAGGGCAACGTCGTCGGCGAGCGCCGCTTCCTCGGACTGTTCTCCTCCGCCGCGTACACCGAGTCGGTGCGCCGCGTCCCCGTCATCCGCCGCAAGGTCGCCGAGGTCCTCGAAGGCGCCGGCTTCGCGGCGTCCAGCCACGACGGCCGCGACCTGCTGCAGATCCTGGAGACCTACCCGCGCGACGAGCTGTTCCAGACCCCGGTCGACCAGCTCCAGGCCATCGCCACTTCCGTGCTCTACCTCCAGGAGCGCCGCCGGCTGCGGCTGTACCTGCGCCAGGACGAGTACGGGCGCTACTACTCCGCGCTCGTCTACCTGCCGCGCGACCGCTACACCACCGGCGTGCGGCTGCGCCTGATCGCGATCCTGCAGGAGGAGCTCGACGGCATCAGCGTCGACTTCACCGCCTGGAACACCGAGTCGATCCTCTCCCGCATCCACTTCGTCGTCCGCGTCCCGCAGGGCACCGAGCTGCCCGTGCTGACCGACGCCGACGTGGAGCGGATCGAGGGCCGGCTGGTCGAGGCCGCCCGCTCCTGGGCCGACGGCTTCGGCGAGGCGCTCGTCGCCGAGCTGGGCGAGGAGCGCGCCGCCGAGCTGCTGCGCAAGTACGGGAACTCCTTCCCCGAGGGCTACAAGGCCGACCACTCGCCGCGCGCGGCCGTGGCCGACCTGTGCCACCTCGAGCGGCTGTCCGCGAGCGACCGCGCGTTCGCGCTGTCGCTGTACGAGCCGGTCGGCGCGGGCCCCGGCGAACGCCGGTTCAAGATCTACCGCACCGGCGAGCAGGTCTCGCTCTCCGCGGTGCTGCCGGTCCTGCAGCGCCTGGGCGTGGAGGTCACCGACGAGCGGCCCTACGAGCTGCGCTGCAGCGACCGCAGCAACGCGTGGATCTACGACTTCGGCCTGCGGATGCCGCTCCCGACGGGCAACGGGGACGGCGCCGCGGCGTCCAACTACCTCGGCGACGACGCCCGCGAGCGGTTCCAGGACGCCTTCTCGGCGGTCTGGCAGGGCGACGCCGAGAACGACAACTTCAACACCCTGGTGCTGGGCGCCGGGCTGACCTGGCGCCAGGCCGTGGTGCTGCGCGCGTACGCCAAGTACCTGCGCCAGGCCGGTGCCACCTTCAGCCAGGACTACATGGAGGACACCCTCCGCAACAACGTCCACACCACCCGGCTGCTGATCTCGCTCTTCGAGGCCCGCATGTCGCCCGGCCGCCAGTCCGCGGGCAGCGAGCTCGTCGACGCGATGCTGGAAGAGCTGGACGGGGCCCTGGACCAGGTCGCCTCGCTGGACGAGGACCGGATCCTGCGGTCCTTCCTCACCCTCATCAAGGCCACCCTGCGCACGAACTTCTTCCAGCTGAACAGCGCGGGCGAGCAGCACTCGTACGTGTCGATGAAGTTCGACCCGCAGGCCATCCCGGAGCTGCCGGCCCCGCGCCCGGCCTTCGAGATCTGGGTGTACTCCCCGCGCGTCGAGGGCGTCCACCTGCGCTTCGGCAAGGTCGCCCGAGGCGGCCTGCGCTGGTCCGACCGGCGCGAGGACTTCCGTACGGAGATCCTCGGCCTGGTCAAGGCGCAGATGGTCAAGAACACCGTCATCGTGCCGGTCGGCGCCAAGGGCGGCTTCGTCGCCAAGAACCTGCCGGACCCCTCGGTGGACCGCGACGCCTGGCTCACCGAGGGCATCGCCTCGTACAAGATCTTCATCTCGGCGCTCCTCGACATCACCGACAACATGGTCGGCGGCGAGGTCGTGCACCCCAAGGCCGTGGTCCGCCACGACGAGGACGACACCTACCTCGTCGTCGCCGCCGACAAGGGCACCGCGACCTTCTCCGACATCGCCAACGGGGTCGCGGAGTCCTACGGCTTCTGGCTGGGCGACGCCTTCGCCTCCGGCGGCAGCGCCGGCTACGACCACAAGGGCATGGGCATCACCGCCCGCGGCGCCTGGGAGTCCGTCAAGCGGCACTTCCGCGAGCTGGGACACGACACCCAGACGCAGGACTTCACGGTCGTCGGCGTCGGCGACATGTCCGGCGACGTCTTCGGCAACGGCATGCTGCTCTCCGAGCACATCCGCCTGGTCGCCGCCTTCGACCACCGGCACATCTTCATCGACCCGAACCCGGACGCGGCCACCTCCTACGCCGAGCGCCGGCGCCTGTTCGACCTGCCGCGCTCCTCGTGGGCGGACTACGACACCTCGCTGCTGTCGCAGGGCGGCGGGATCCACCCGCGCAGCGCGAAGGCCATCCCGGTCAACGCGCAGGTCCGCGCGGCCCTCGGCATCGAGGCGGGCGTCACGAAGATGACCCCGGCCGACCTGATGAAGGCGATCCTGCAGTCCCCGGTGGACCTGCTGTGGAACGGCGGCATCGGTACGTACGTCAAGGCGACGGCCGAGACGCACGCGGACGTCGGCGACAAGGCCAACGACGCCATCCGCGTCAACGGCTCCGACGCGCGGGCCAAGGTCATCGGCGAGGGCGGCAACCTGGGTCTGACCCAGCTCGGCCGCATCGAGTTCGCGCGCAGCGGCGCGGGCGGCGAGGGCGGCAAGATCAACACCGACGCCATCGACAACAGCGCCGGCGTGGACACCTCCGACCACGAGGTGAACATCAAGATCCTGCTGAACTCGGTGGTCGCCGACGGGGACCTGACCGTCAAGCAGCGCAACAAGTTCCTCGCCCAGATGACCGACGAGGTCGGCCGGCTGGTGCTGCGCAACAACTACGCGCAGAACGTGGCGCTGTCCAACGGCGCGGCCCAGGCGCCCAGCCTGCTCCACGCCCAGCAGCGCTTCATGCGCCGCCTGGGCCGGGACGGCCTGCTGGACCGGGCGCTGGAGTTCCTGCCCAACGACCGGCAGATCCGCGAACTGCTGAACAACGGCAAGGGCCTGACCCAGCCGGAGCTGGCCGTCCTGTTCGCCTACACCAAGATCACGGTGGCGGACGAGCTCATCCACACCGGGCTGCCGGACGACCCGTACATGGCCCGCCTGCTGCACGCCTACTTCCCGGGCGCGCTGCGCGCGAAGTTCCCGGAGCAGGTCGACGGGCACGCGCTGCGCCGCGAGATCATCACCACGGTGCTGGTCAACGACACGGTCAACAGCGGCGGCTCGACCTTCCTGCACCGGCTGCGGGAGGAGACCGGGGCCTCCCTGGAGGAGATCGTCCGGGCGCAGCTCGCCGCCCGCGAGATCTTCGGACTGGCCGACGTGTGGGACGCCGTCGAGGCGCTCGACAACGAGGTCGCCGCCAACGTCCAGACCCGGGTGCGGCTGCACTCGCGGCGCCTGGTCGAGCGCGGTACGCGCTGGCTGCTGAACAACCGGCCGCAGCCGCTCCAGATCACCGAGACCATCGAGCTCTTCGCCGAGCGGGTGGCGCGGGTCTGGTCGGACGTGCCGAAGCTCGTTCGCGGCGCGGACCTGGAGTGGTACGAGGCGGTCATGGCCGAGCTGATCGGCGAGGGCGTGCCGGAGGAGCTGGCGGCCAAGGTGGCCGGGTTCTCCTCGGCCTTCCCGACGCTGGACATCGTCGCGATCGCGGACCGCACGGGCGTCGAGCCGCTGGCGGTGGCCGAGGTGTACTACGACCTCGCGGACCGGCTGGAGATCACGAAGCTGATGGACCGGATCATCGAGCTGCCGCGGGCCGACCGCTGGCAGTCGATGGCCCGCGCGTCCATCCGCGAGGACCTGTTCTCGGCGCACGCGGCGCTGACCGCCGACGTGCTGACGGTCGGCAACGGCACGTCGACTCCCGAGGAGCGCTTCAAGGCGTGGGAGGAGAAGAACACGGCGATCATCGGGCGGGCGCGGACGACGCTGGACGAGATCCAGGGGTCGGACGACTTCGACCTGGCGAACCTGTCGGTCGCGATGCGGACGATGCGGTCGCTGCTGCGGGCGCACGTGTAGCCCTGCGGGCCGCTGTACGAGTACGGGCCGGGCCCGGGACCCCTGAGGGTTCCCGGGCCCGGCCCGTTCGGCGTCCCGTCGTGGGCGGGTGCGGCGCCGTTGCCGGGCGCGCTGCCCCCGGACCCCCGCGCCTCAAACGCCGGCGGGGCTGAAAGGTGGCCGGATGTGTCAGCGGCTGTTGGTGAATTCCTCGTACGCGTCGCAGACCTCGTCCGCGGGGCCGTCCATGCGCAGGACGCCCGATTCCAGCCAGATCGCGCGGTCGCAGGTCTCGCGGACGGTGCCGATGCCGTGGCTGACGAGGAAGACGGTGCCGGCCTGTTCGCGGAGCTCCTCGATGCGGGCCTGGCTGCGCCGCTGGAAGGCGGCGTCGCCCGTGGCCAGGGCCTCGTCGATCATCAGGACGTCGTGGTCCTTGGCGGCGGCGATGGAGAAGCGCAGCCGGGCGCCCATGCCGGAGGAGTAGGTCCGCATGGGAAGCGAGATGAAGTCGCCCTTCTCGTTGATCCCGGAGAAGTCGACGATGCCCTGGTAGCGCTCGCGGATCTGCTGCTTGGTCATGCCCATCGCGAGGCCGCCGAGGACGACGTTGCGCTCGCCGGTCAGGTCGTTCATCAGCGCGGCGTTCACGCCGAGCAGGGACGGCTGGCCGTGCGAGAAGATCCGGCCGCGCGCGACCGGCTGGAGGCCGGCGATGGCGGACAGCAGGGTGGACTTGCCGGAGCCGTTGGTGCCGATCAGGCCGATGGCCTCGCCCTTGTACGCGGTGAAGCTGACACCCTTGACGGCGTGCACCTCGCGGATGCCGGGGGCGGGCTTGCGGGAGAAGATCCGACTCAGGGCCGCGGTGGCGCCGCCCTTGCGGCCGCCGGTGCCGTGCACCTTGTAGATCACGTGCACGTCGTCCGCGATGACGGTCGGGACACGGGTGTCCGGGACCTGCGGGACAGGCGTGGGGGTGGTGGTACCCCGCCCCTTCCCGAAACCGGGGCTCCGCCCCGGACCCCGGTCCTCGAACGCCGGACGGGCCGAAGAGGTGGGTCGACCCGTTCGACTCCGCCAACGGCTGGCGCCTCGGCGGGACGCCCGCCTGGACGGTCCACCACTTCCGCCTCCCGGGCCAGGACCCGGTCACGATCCGCACCCGGCCGTCCGGTTCTGACACAGAACTGCTCCTCGCACCTGCACTCGACGGCGACGCCCCCAGCGCACCGGCCCGGGGACGGATCGTCGAGCTGACCTCCGATCGGCTCACGGTCGAACTCGACGGGGTCACCCACCGGTTCAGCCACGCCACCTCCCCGGAGGGGACCTGGCTCGGGCGCGACGGCGACTCCTGGCACGTCCAGGACCACGACCCCGTGGCAGCAGCCCTCAGCGGCCGGGGGCACACCGGCGCCGGAACCCTCGCCGCGCCGATGCCCGGCACCGTCACCGTCGTCAAGGTGGCCGTGGGGGACACGGTCATCGCCGGGCAGAGCCTGCTCGTCGTCGAGGCCATGAAGATGGAGCACGTCATCTCCGCCCCGCACGCCGGCACCGTCACCGAAATCGACGTCACCCCCGGCACCACCGTCGCCATGGACCAGGTCCTGGCCGTGGTCACCCCCGCGACCGAGGAGGAGGCCAAGTGAACGGGCTGCCCATGACCGTCCCCGCGGCCGGACTCCCGGCGCGCGTCCGCATCCACGAGGTCGGCGCCCGCGACGGGCTGCAGAACGAGAAGACGGCCGTCCCCACCGCCGTCAAGGCCGAGTTCGTCCACCGGCTGGCCGCCGCCGGGCTCACCACCATCGAGGCCACCAGCTTCGTGCACCCCAAGTGGGTCCCCCAGCTGGCCGACGCCGAGGAACTGTTCCCGCTCCTCGCCGACGTGAAGGCCGCGCTGCCCGTCCTCGTGCCCAACGAGCGCGGCCTCGACCGCGCGCTCGCGCTCGGTGCCACCCGTATCGCCGTGTTCGGTTCGGCCACCGAGACCTTCGCCTCGCGCAACCTCAACCGCACCGTCGCCGAGTCCCTCGCCATGTTCGAGCCCGTCGTGGCCCGGGCCAAGGAGCACGGGGCGCACGTGCGCGGCTATCTCTCGATGTGCTTCGGCGACCCCTGGGAGGGGCCGGTCCCGGTCCACCAGGTGGTCGGCGTCGCCAAGGCCCTGCTCGACCTCGGCTGTGACGAGCTGAGCCTCGGCGACACCATCGGCGTCGCCACCCCGGGACACGTGCGGACCCTCCTCTCCGCGCTCAACGAGGAGGGCGTCGGCACCGACCGGATCGGCGTGCACTTCCACGACACCTACGGCCAGGCCCTGTCCAACACCCTCGCCGCGCTCCAGCACGGCGTGACCACCGTCGACGCCTCCGCCGGCGGCCTCGGCGGATGCCCGTACGCCAAGAGCGCCACCGGCAATCTCGCGACCGAGGACCTCGTCTGGATGCTCGACGGCCTCGGCGTCGAGACCGGGGTCGATCTGGCCGCCCTCACCGCCACGAGCGTGTGGATGGCCGAGCGGTTGGGGCGACCCAGCCCCTCCCGTACCGTCCGCGCCCTCTCCCACAAGGAGTAACGAAGACCATGGCCCTCGACCACCGGCTCACCCCCGAGCACGAGGAACTCCGCCGCACCGTCGAGGCGTTCGCGCACGATGTCGTGGCACCGAAGATCGGCGACCTGTACGAGCGGCACGAGTTCCCGTACGAGATCGTCGCCGAGATGGGCCGCATGGGCCTGTTCGGCCTGCCCTTCCCCGAGGAGTACGGCGGCATGGGCGGCGACTACCTCGCCCTCGGCATCGCCCTGGAGGAGCTCGCCCGCGTCGACTCCTCGGTCGCCATCACCCTGGAGGCGGGCGTCTCGCTGGGCGCGATGCCCCTCTACCTCTTCGGCACCGAGGAGCAGAAGCGGCAGTGGCTGCCGAAGATGTGCTCCGGGGAGGTCCTGGGCGCCTTCGGCCTGACCGAGCCCGGCGCGGGCTCCGACGCGGGCGGCACCCGCACGACCGCCGTCCGGGACGGCGACGAGTGGGTCATCAACGGCTCCAAGTGCTTCATCACCAACTCCGGTACGGACATCACCGGTCTGGTCACCGTCACCGCCGTGACGGGCCGCAAGGCGGGCGGCCGCCCCGAGATCTCCTCGATCATCGTCCCGTCCGGCACCCCCGGCTTCACGGTGGCCGCCCCGTACTCCAAGGTGGGCTGGAACTCCTCGGACACCCGCGAACTGGCCTTCCAGGACGTACGGGTCCCGCTCGCCAACCTGGTCGGCGAGGAGGGCCGCGGTTACGCCCAGTTCCTGCGGATCCTCGACGAGGGCCGCATCGCCATCTCGGCGCTCGCCACCGGGCTCGCGCAGGGCTGCGTGGACGAGTCGGTCAAGTACGCGAAGGAGCGGCACGCCTTCGGCAAGGCGATCGGCGACAACCAGGCCATCCAGTTCAAGCTGGCGGACATGGAGATGCGCGCGCACATGGCCCGGATCGGCTGGCGCGACGCGGCCTCCCGGCTCGTGGCCGGAGAGCCGTTCAAGAAGGAGGCGGCCATCGCGAAGCTGTACTCCTCGACGGTGGCCGTCGACAACGCGCGCGACGCCACGCAGATCCACGGCGGCTACGGGTTCATGAACGAGTACCCGGTGGCCCGCATGTGGCGCGATTCGAAGATCCTGGAGATCGGCGAGGGCACGAGCGAGGTGCAGCGCATGCTGATCGCCCGTGAACTGGGGCTCTCCGCCTGACCGACGGCCGTGCGCACACCGCAAGTCCGCAGTTCACAGTTCGCCGTTCACAGTTCGCCGTTCGCCGTTCGCGGACCGCGGACCGCGGACGAGGGGGCCCCGAGCACTCGGGGCCCCTCACCACGTTCAGGTAAGGTTAGGCTAACTTTCCTTCGACGGCTCCACCGCCACCTCGCACGCATGAAAGCGGACACTGCCATGCCCAGATCCCGATCCTCCCTCCTCACCCGCCGCGGCCTCATCGCGGCAGGCGGCGCCCTCGGCCTGGTCGCCGCGCTCACCGCCTGCGGCGGCAACGGCTCCGCGAAGGACGGATCGGGCGACAAGGGCACGGGCTCGGGTTCCTGGAGCTTCCAGGACGACCTCTCCCAGCAGCCCCTGACCGCGAAGTCGAGGCCGAAGAACATCGTCGCCTTCACCGGCACCGCCGCCGCGCTGTACGACTACGGCGTCAAGGTCAAGGGCGTCTTCGGTCCGACGAAGACCGCCGACGGCAAGCCCGACGTCCAGGCCGGTTCGATGGACATCTCCAAGGTCGAGATCCTCGGCAACGTCTACGACGAGTTCAACGTCGAGAAGTACGCCGCGCTCCAGCCCGACCTGCTGGTCACCAACACCTGGGACGGCACGTACTGGTACGTGCCGGAGGCCTCCAAGGACAAGATCTTCAAGCTCGCCCCGGCCGCCGCGGTCAGCGTGGGCCGCGACGTCTCGATGGACAAGGCCCTGGCCCGCACCGCGGCCCTCGCCGAGTCCCTGGGCGCCGACCTGAACTCCAAGAAGGCCGTCGACGGCAAGGCCCGCTTCGAGGCGGCCTCCGCGAAGCTCCGCGAGGCCACCAAGGCGAACCCGGGCATCAAGGTGCTCGTCGGCTCCGGCTCCGCCGACCTGTTCTACATCTCCACCCCCGACACCTCCGCCGACCTGAAGTACTTCCAGTCGCTCGGCGTCGAGTTCGTCACCCCGGAGACGACGGACGAGGGCGGCTTCTTCGAGAGCCTCAGCTGGGAGAACGCCGGCAAGTACAAGGCCGACGTCGTCCTCCTCGACAACCGCACCGGCACCCTCCAGCCGACCGAGCTGAAGGCCAAGCCGACCTGGGCCGAGCTGCCCGCCGTCAAGGCCGGCCAGGTCACCCCCCGCGTGACCGAGCCGATCTACTCGTACGAGAAGTGCGCGCAGATCCTGGAAGACCTCGCGAAGGCCCTCCAGAACGCCAAGAAGACCGGCTGACCGACTGGCCGGCTGACCCCGGCCCGACCCGGCCCCGGCAGCGGCCGCGGCGCTCCGGGCCGCGCTACGACCAGGGCACGTCCGGGGCCCGGTGGTAGTTGACGTCCTGGGCGTCGAGGCGCGGGCCCTGGGCCGCCAGGCGCAGCCGGTAGGAGTCCCAGTCGCGGGCCGCGGCCGGGGACCAGCCCAGCTCCGCCAGGCCCAGCACCCTCGGGAAGGCCAGGAGCTCGAGGTCGAGGCGGGTCGCGACCGTCTCGGTCCACAGCGGCGCCTCCACGCCCAGGACCGCGGACTCCGGGAGCCCACCGGCCAGGTAGCTCCCCGGGTCCCAGTCGTAGGCCCTGCGCACCGGCACGTACCCCGCCCAGGCCAGCCCCGGCTTCGTCGCCTTGTCGTACTTCATGTCCAGGTACAGCCGGTCCGCCGGGGACAGGATCACCGGGTTCCCCGCCTTGGCCGCCGCGACGACGGCCGCCTTCTCCGGCGCCGGGGTGCGGTCGTGTCCCCAGTACTGGAGCACCGCGCCCCCGGCCGGACGGGCCGTCGCCAGCTGGTGCCAGGCCACCACCGTCTTGCCGTGCTTCGCCACCACCGCCTGCGCCCGGTCCATGAAGGCCGCGTAGTCCGCCGCCGGCGTGGAGTGCGCCTCGTCGCCGCCGATGTGCAGGTACGTGCCCGGGGTCAGCTCCGCGAGCTCGCCCAGCACCTGGTCGATGAACTCGTAGGTCCGCTCCTCGCCGACGCACAGCGAGCTGAAGCCGACCTTGATCCCGGTGTAGGGCTCGCGCGCCTTGCCGTCGCAGTTCAGCTCCGCGTAGGCGGCCTGCGCCGCGTTCACGTGCCCCGGCATGTCGATCTCCGGGACCACGTCCACGTACCGCTCCCCCGCGTAGGCCACCAGCTCCCGGTAGTCGTCCTTCGTCCAGTGGCCGCCGGGCCCGCCGCCGACCTCGCCGGCGCCCCCGACCTGCGCGAGCCGCGGCCAGGAGTCGATCGCGATGCGCCACCCCTGGTCGTCGGTCAGGTGCAGGTGCAGGGTGTTGACCTTGTACTGGGCGAGCTGGTCCACGTACCTCTTCACCTGCTCCACCGTGAAGAAGTGGCGGGCGATGTCGAGCATCGCCCCCCGGTACGCGAAGCGCGGCGCGTCGGTGACCGTCCCGCCCGGCACCGTCCCCGGGCCGGACACCGGCAGCAGCTGGCGCAGCGTCTGGCCGGCGTGGAAGAGCCCGGCGGGCGTGCGGGCGGTGAGCGTGACCCCGCCGGGTCGGGACTCCAGCCGGTACCCCTCCTCCCCCGCGTCCTCGGCCGCCCCGTCGAGCCTGAGGCGGATCCCGTCGCCCTCGGCGCCGTCCACCACGGGCAGCGGCAGCCCGCTGGGCCCCCGCAGCTGCTCGGCGAGGAGTTCGCCGACCTTGCGGACCTCCTCGTCGCCGGTCGGGCCGGTACGGATGACCGTGCCCGGCCCGAAGGCGTACCCCGGGCCTTCGGCGTGCGCGGAGGCGGGCGCCGGCAGGAGCCGTTCGTAGGGGGCGAGCGCGGCGGGGGGTTCGTCGCCGGGCCGGGCGTCGTCGCCGCGGGCGGCGGTGCAGGAGGCGGCCGCGGGGACGGCGGCGAGGACGAGGAGGGCGGCGAGGGTGCGTCGCGGGACTCTCATGCGCACAGGTATAGGCCAACTGGGCCCGGAAGGAGGGCGTTCGGGCGGTGCGAGAATCCGAGGATGGCGGAAATCATCCAGAAGGACGGCACATGGACCTTCGACGGGGACGCGGTGCGCATCGTGCCGGGCCGCGACAAGGGGGTGGGACTGCTGCGCCAGACGCTCGGCGAGGTGGTCGTGCCGCTGCGCGCGCTGGCCGGAGTCTCCTACGAACCGGGGCGCAAGGCGGGCCGGCTGCGCCTGCGGCTGCGTGACGGCGCCGACCCGCTGCTCCAGGTGACGGGCGGGCGGCTGCCGGAGGCCTCCGATCCGTACCGGCTGACCGTGGAGTCGGACCGGTCGGGGGTGGCGGAGTACTTCGTGGACGAGGTGCGCAACGCCCTGCTGCTGGACCAGGTGGACCCCGGGCCCGCGGACTCCTACCTGGTGCCCGGCCCCGCCGTGCCGATCACGGTCGGCGCGGGCGACGGGACGGTGGCCTTCGACGGGGACCGGGTGTCGCTGGACTGGAACTGGACGACGGAGGAGGCCAAACGATCCGGCGGCGCGCGCGAGTTCCGGGTCGCGGACCTGCGGTCGGTGGAGTGGGCTCCGTCACGGGGGCTGGAGAACGGGTGGATCCGCTTCGTCCTGGCCGGTGCCCCGCAGAGCGCCGCACCGAAGTACGACCCGCACACGGTGGAGCTGTTCGGCTTCAAGAAGGACCCGCTGATGGCGCTGGTCGCGGCGGCCGTGGCCGTACGCATGCCGCACCCGGCGGCGCCCGATCCCGGCCCCGGTCCGGATCTCGGTCCCGGTTCGGGGTCCGAGCCGAAGCAGGCCCTGGCGGCCGCCCCGGCCGCCGGTCCCGCGGCGGAGCCGGCCGTGGCCGGGGCGGCGGACCACGACGCCCTGCTGCGGCGGCTGCGCGAGCTCGGAGAGCTGCACCAGGCGGGCATCCTCACGGCCGAGGAGTTCGCCACGGCGAAAGCGGCAGTTTTGGGACGTTTCTGATCAACCAAGACCGGAATTGACCACTCCGTTGGTCCAGACCAGCATGATCCTGCCCGATTTCGGGCAGGATCTTTGCGTTCTGCGGCTCTGACCGCCAATATCGACGGATGCCCGACCACCGCCCGTCGCACGACGACCTCGTCGACCACTTGGTGCGCAGCACCTCGCTCCAGCGGGGCGAGGCCGCCCGAGTGGTTCTCGACGTGCTCGCATACTTCGACGAGAGCACCGAGGAGTTCGTCCGCCGCCGCCACCGTGAGCTCCAGTCCGGCGGCGCGGTCAACGCGGACATCTTCGAGCGGATCGCGGCCGAACTGCCGCACCGCGCCGTGGCGCCCCCGGAGCTCTCGCTCCGGCAGCTGCGCCGCATCGTCTACGGCTGACCGGCCACGGCGGGGCGCCGCCCCGGACAGGGGGGCGGGCACCGGGGCGGGCAGTGGCAAAAGAGCATTCGAACTCCAGGAGGGGAAAGACCTTATGTGCGGAATCGTGGGTTACATCGGCAAGCGTGACGTGGCACCGCTGCTGCTGGAGGGCCTGCAGCGACTGGAGTACCGCGGCTACGACTCCGCGGGCATCGTCGTCAACAGCCCGAAGGCCGCGACCCTGAAGGTCGTCAAGGCCAAGGGCCGCGTACGCGAGCTGGAGTCCCGGGTGCCCAAGCGCTTCGCCGGCACCACGGGCATCGCCCACACCCGCTGGGCCACCCACGGCGCCCCGAGCGACATCAACTCCCACCCGCACCTGGACGCCGACAACAAGGTCGCCGTCGTCCACAACGGCATCGTCGACAACGCCTCCGAGCTGCGCGCCAAGCTGGAGGCCGACGGGGTCGTCTTCCTCTCGGAGACCGACACCGAGGTGCTCGTGCACCTGATCTCCCGCGCCCAGGCCGACACCCTGGAGGAGAAGGTCCGCGAGGCGCTGAAGGTCGTCGAGGGCACCTACGGCATCGCCGTCATGCACGCCGACTTCTCCGACCGCATCGTCGTGGCCCGCAACGGCTCCCCCGTCGTCCTCGGCATCGGCGAGAAGGAGATGTTCGTCGCCTCGGACATCGCCGCGCTCGTCGCCCACACCCGCCAGATCGTCACCCTCGACGACGGCGAGATGGCGACCCTGAAGGCCGACGACTTCCGGACCTACACCACCTCCGGCACGACGACCACCGCCACGCCCGAGACCGTGGAGTGGGAGGCCGCCTCCTACGACATGGGCGGCCACGACACGTACATGCACAAGGAGATCTCCGAGCAGGCGGACGCGGTCGACCGCGTCCTGCGCGGCCGGATCGACGACCGCTTCAACACCGTCCACCTGGGCGGCCTGAACCTGGACCCGCGCGAGGCGCGCGGCATCCGCCGGGTCAAGATCCTGGGCTGCGGCACCTCGTACCACGCCGGCCTGATCGGCGCCGGTCTCATCGAGAGCCTGGCCCGGATCCCCGCCGACGCCGAGCCGGCCTCCGAGTTCCGCTACCGCAACCCGGTCGTGGACCCCGACACCCTCTACATCGCGGTCTCCCAGTCCGGTGAGACCTACGACGTGCTGGCGGCCGTGCAGGAGCTCAAGCGCAAGGGCGCCCGCGTCCTCGGCGTGGTCAACGTGGTCGGCTCCGCGATCGCCCGCGCGGCCGACGGCGGCGTGTACGTGCACGCCGGCCCCGAGGTCTGCGTCGTCTCCACCAAGTGCTTCACCAACACGGTCGTGGCCTTCGCGCTGCTCGCCGTGCACCTGGGCCGCATCCGCGACCTGTCCGTCACCGACGGCAAGCGGATCATCGACGGCCTGCGCAAGCTGCCCGCGCAGATCCAGGAGATCCTCGACGGCGAGGAGGACATCAAGACGCTGGCCGCCGAGTACGCCGAGGCCAAGTCGATGATGTTCATCGGCCGCGTCCGGGGCTACCCGGTGGCCCTGGAGGCCTCCCTGAAGCTCAAGGAGATCTCCTACATCCACGCCGAGGCCTACCCGGCCTCCGAGCTCAAGCACGGCCCGCTCGCCCTGATCGAGCCGTCGCTGCCGACGGTCGCGATCGTCCCGGACGACGACCTGCTGGAGAAGAACCGCGCGGCGCTGGAGGAGATCAAGGCCCGCAGCGGCCGGATCCTGGCCGTCGCCCACACCAAGCAGGAGAAGGCCGACCACACCATCCTCGTGCCCAAGAACGAGGACGAGCTGGACCCGATCCTGATGGGCATCCCGCTGCAGCTGCTGGCGTACCACACCGCCCTGGCCCTGGGCCGGGACATCGACAAGCCGCGCAACCTGGCGAAGTCCGTCACCGTCGAGTAGCCGACCCGCACGTGAGCGAGGCCGGCACGCGTGAGGCCCCCGGTGGGTACCGGGGGCCTCACGTGAGCTGCGTGCCGGGTTCCTCAGCTCGCGGCGACCGCGCCGCGCGAGCCCTTGCCGACCGCCATCGGCCAGCTCGCCAGGGCCGCGGTGGCCCCGTACCAGGCCAGCAGTCCGGACAGTGCCGCCACCCAGCCGGCCGCCTTGGCCAGCCCGTCGGTCTCGGCGAAGGTGCCTATCGCCAGGAGTACGAGCGAGAGGGTGAACAGGCCGTACACGCCCTGGCCGAACAGTCCGCCCGAGGCCGCGGCGGTGAGGGTCAGCGCGAGCATGGCGAACAGGACGAGGAACAGTCCGGCCGCGTGTGCCGAAACCTTTCCGTCGGCGCCGTTGGCCCAGGTGAACCAGAAGGCTCCGAGACCCGCGAAGGCCGTGCCGTTGAAGCCGTTGCCGCCGCGGTATTCGAGGATCCCGAGGACGAACAGGGCGAGGCCGCCGAGGAAGGTCGCGAGCGACACGGAGTTGGCCACGGTCACACCGCCGATGATCCCGGTGTGGCCGATACCGAACGCGAGAAGGGTGAGACCCAGGGCGATGTGCCCGAGGGTCGAAGTCGAGGCCGTGCTTCCCGCAGAGACACCATTGTCCACGGCGGGCTCCCTTCGATCTGCAGTTGTTTGCTGCGTCCCAGCAGCCTTTATCTACCCCTTACAAGGGGGTTCACAACCACACAATCGACATACGGTCGGTTACGGGATGACAACGACGGGTCGCTGCGCCCGCTTCGCCAGCCGGCCCGCCACCGAGCCGAAGATCCGGCCGACGATCCCGTGCGTGGAGCCGACCACGATGGCGTCCGCCGAATACTCCCGGCCGACCTCCTCCAGCTCGTGGCAGATGTCCCCGCCGCGCTCGACGAGGATCCACGGGACCTCGGAGAGGTAGTCGGCGCACGCCAGCTCCAGGCCCAGCACCTCGGTGCGGTGGTCCGGCACGTCCACGAAGACCGGCGGCTCGCAGCCGGCCCACACGGTGGTGGGCAGCCGGTTCGCCACATGGACGATGATCAGACCGGATCCTGAGCGACGGGCCATCCCGATCGCGTACGCGAGGGCGCGCTCGCTGGACGTGGATCCGTCGAAGCCCACCACGACCCCGTGCCGGAAGGCCGGGTCGCAGGGATGACGTGGTTGTTCCACCGCGCGCAGGTCGGCCGATTCAGTATCGGCGAGGTGTTTGCGCTTGCGGTCCGCAGGTTCGGAGAATTCGTGACCGGCCATGGGTGTCTCGACGAAGAGGTCCTCGGGGGAAGGGACAAGGCGGCGTGGCGACAGTAGGCGGAAGCGACGGTTCTAGCGGTGAAGATTCCGGGAATGGCAACTCAGTGTGACCGAGCTCTGTCCGGGAAGCATCTTCCCAAGCCATACCCACCAGGGTACGGCGACACTCCTGTGCTGCACAGGGCATGCCGCCCTTGGAGAGCGTCCAAGGGAGCATGCCGCAGCGCCGCCGCCTTGGCAATGGCCGCTGTCCCCTACAGGCAGTGACGAATGACTCCGTCCCGGGTAGGCGCCACCCGTGCGCGCAGTGACCGAGCCGCTCCGCCCGGCGTTGGACACGAGTCCGACCGTCCAGGAAGAGCCCGCAGGGAGCACGCCGTGCCCGGTCATCCGGTTCACCCCGTCCAGCCCGCTCAGTCGCCCGCTCAGCCGAAGCAGTCCGTCCACATGTCGCCTCCCCCTCTTCACTCTTCCGTGCACCCCGCCAGACGTACTCATGACGACCCCGCGGGTGACGTGGTGCGCTGGGCGGCTTTCAGCTGCCTGCTCGTCCCGGTCGTCCTGGTCGTCTACGGGACCTCGTTCGGCGGGGCAGCGGTGGCCACGCTCGGCCTGGCCGCCGTCACGGCCGCCTGCCGGGTGCTGCTGCGGCACTCGGAGAAGGAGGAGCGGAATGCCGCCCGGGTGCCCGTGGAGGACCGCGCCGCGCCCGCCCACCGGGGCCGGCACTCGCGCGCCGGGGGCTCCGTGCACCGGGGATGTCACGGTTCCGCCGGTTTGCCCCCTCACGACTGACCGATTCGCACATCCACACCCGCACGTTTTCAGCCAACTTCCCGGCAGGTCACCCCCCTTGCCGGAATGTCCCCCCAACCTCCTCACCATCAGCGACTAGTCCGCCACAGGGGGTCCCTGACCCTATGAGTACTGGCCATGGCCGGACAGTGCGCTTCCCTCGCGGGTGGCGGAGTGGAACGCTTCCTGATCGAATACTTTTCGCCAAGTTGCCAAGTCGACATAGCGCTGCGTGCTGAACTTGTCACGCCGACACCACGGGACGCAGTAGATTCGATCATGTATTTACGGCGGGGGAGCCACGTGCAAGGCCGAGGGGAAACGTGCAGGTGCGACCAGACCAAGGAGTCGCGACACCCAAGGGGGGCTTAGCGCCATGAGCCAGGATTCCACCGCCGTCGTCGTAGACGGCAGGAAGCTCGCGGGGCGTCGCCGCAGGGAGATCGTCGCGGTGCTGCTCTTCAGCGGCGGGCCGATCTTCGAGAGCTCCATTCCACTTTCCGTGTTCGGCATTGACCGGCAGGACGCGGGAGTTCCACGCTATCGATTGCTCGTCTGCGCCGGTGAAGACGGTCCACTGAGGACCACCGGCGGACTCGAGCTGACCGCGCCATACGGGTTGGAGGCGATCGCCCGGGCAGGCACGGTCGTCGTGCCCGCGTGGCGTTCCATCACCTCACCGCCGCCGCCGGAGGCGCTCGACGCACTGCGTCTGGCGCACGAGGAGGGTGCCCGGATCGTCGGACTGTGCACGGGGGCATTCGTGCTCGCCGCCGCGGGTCTGCTGGACGGCCGGCCCGCGACGACGCACTGGATGTACGCGCCGACGCTGGCCAAGCGCTACCCGTCCGTCCACGTCGATCCGCGCGAGCTGTTCGTCGACGACGGCGATGTGCTGACGTCCGCGGGCACCGCGGCCGGAATTGACCTGTGCCTGCACATCGTGCGCACGGACCACGGCAGCGAGGCGGCCGGTGCGCTGGCCCGTCGACTCGTCGTGCCGCCGCGCCGCACGGGTGGCCAGGAGCGCTATCTCGACCGGTCTCTGCCGGAGGAGATCGGCGCCGACCCGCTGGCCGAGGTCGTCGCCTGGGCACTGGAGCACCTCCACGAGCAGTTCGACGTGGAGACGCTCGCCGCCCGCGCCTACATGAGCAGGCGCACCTTCGACCGGCGGTTCCGCTCGCTCACCGGCAGCGCACCGCTGCAGTGGCTGATCACCCAGCGGGTGCTCCAGGCACAGCGGCTGCTCGAGACCTCCGACTACTCGGTCGACGAGGTCGCCGGACGCTGCGGGTTCCGTTCGCCGGTCGCGCTGCGCGGGCACTTCCGCCGCCAGCTGGGGTCCTCCCCGGCCGCCTACCGCTCCGCCTACCGGGCCCGTCGCCCGCAGGCGGACGTGGCCCAGGTGGCGCAGCTGTCGGAGTCGCCGGTACCGCACCAGCGCACTCCTCAGCCCCAGCGGACCGCGGCCGCACTGGCCGCGGCCGGTCCCACGGTGACGGAGCTGTACGCCCCCGGGCGGGTGCTGCGCGAGCACGCGTAGCCCCTTGCGGGCATCGCTCGAAGAAGGTCCCCCGCATCGGCGGTCACCGATGTGGGGGACCTTCCGCATAAGGTGGGGCGCATGAACGATCGCATGGTGTGGATCGACTGCGAGATGACCGGGCTCTCGTTGACGGACGACGCACTTATCGAGGTGGCCGCACTGGTCACCGACTCGGAGCTCAACGTGCTCGGCGAAGGCGTGGACATCGTGATCCGCCCGCCGGACGCGGCCCTGGAGACCATGCCCGACGTGGTGCGCGAGATGCACACCTCCTCCGGCCTGCTCGAAGAGCTGGCCGGCGGGACCACCCTCGCGGACGCCGAGGCGCAGGTCCTGGCCTACGTACGGGAACACGTGAAGGACCCCCGCAAGGCCCCGCTCTGCGGAAACACGGTCGGCACCGACCGCGGTTTCCTGCTGCGCGACATGGCCGCGCTGGAGGGGTACCTGCACTACCGGATCGTGGACGTCTCCTCGATCAAGGAGCTGGCGCGCCGCTGGTACCCGCGCGCGTACTTCAACAGCCCCCCGAAGAACGGCAACCACCGGGCGCTCGCGGACATCAAGGAGTCCATCGCCGAGCTGCGCTACTACCGGGAGGCCGTCTTCGTGCCGCAGCCCGGTCCGGACTCGGACACGGCGCGGACCATCGCCGCCAAGCACGTCGTCCCCGGCGCGTAGCACCCCGTAGTACCCGACAGCGAGGGGCACGGGGAAAGGGGGGAGCGAGCACCCTCCCGGACCCTGTAACCTTTTCTTCGGCCGGTCGGTTTTCCGACCGGACATGGTGGGTGTAGCTCAGTTGGTAGAGCACCTGGTTGTGGTCCAGGTGGCCGCGGGTTCAAGTCCCGTCACTCACCCTGCGAGAAGGCCTCGTTCCGCGAAAGCGGAGCGGGGCCTTTCGCGTACCCGGGGCCCGTCAGGCACGGTCAGGTGGTGGGAGGTCGCAGTGGACGGTGCCGGGTTTGTCGGGCTCGCGGGATGCGAGGCGGTGCGGGACGCCGTCGGTGGCGAGGAGGGCGGTGAGACCGCGGGCGACGGCGCCGCGGCCGCCGGTGACGAGGATCTTCGACATGGCTTCTTCCTGTTCTCGTTCCTGTTCTAGACTGAGGACGTGACACAGATTCCGTGTGACACATTCTCTGCGTTACGCATTTCCTGTGTCACACAGACAAATTTGAAGCACGGAGAAGCCGATGTCAACCAACAACCCCCGTTCGAGTGCGGAGTGGACCCGCGCCGAGCTGCTCGCGCGCATCGTCACCGAAAGCCAGCGGCACTACGCCGACTACTCGCTCTTCAGCCAGGCCATGGCCGACCACGTCGGCCTGCACCCCACCGACCTGCAGTGCGTCGCCCTCCTCGACATGGAGCCCGAACCGGTCAGCACCGGTGACGTCGCCCGCCTCACCGGCCTGACGTCCGGTTCGGCTACCCGGCTCGTCGACCGCCTGGTCAAGGCCGGCATCGTCGAGCGCCGCGCCGACCCGAACGACCGCCGCCGCTCCCTCGTCGCCCTCGCCCCCGCCGCCCGCGACCGGATCGGCGCGGCCTGGGAGACCCCGGGCCGCGCCTTCGGCGCCGTACTGGAGGGCTACTCCGACGCCGAGCTCGCCGTCATCGGCGACTACCTGCACCGCGCCGCCGAGGTCGGCCGCGCCCAGGCCGAGCGGCTGGCCTCGAGCGCCACCGACTGACTGAGGGGCACCCCGGCCCCCCGGAGCCCGGCCCCGGGTCAGACCTGCGGGCCCGGCTCCGTACGCCGCGCGCCCTGGATGTGGAAGTTGAAGTCCGTGTGGCCGAGGGCCCCCATCAGCCGGAGCCAGATCGGCAGCAGCATCTCCGTGCCGCGCGCCGTCTCGATCCCGCCCAGGTCGATGACGGTGTGCTCGCGCCAGTCGAAGGAGTACAGGAGCTCGCGCACGGCCTTCTTCGCCTCGGCGTCCTCGCCCGAGAGGAAGACGGTGTGGTCGCCGGGAACCCTGGCCGGGTCGACCATGACCTGGCAGTTCATCGTGTTCAGCGTCTTGACCACGCGCAGCCCCGGGAAGGTCCGCTGGATCAGCTCGCCCAGGCTGTCGCCGTCCACCGGGTCGAGCCCCGGCGGGAAGCCGTGCGAGAAGTCCAGCGGGTTCGCGATGTCGATCAGGATCTTGCCGTCCAGGTGCGAGGCGTCCGCCGCCGTCAGGGCGGCCACGCTGACCCGCCCGCCCGTGGCGTTGACCAGCGTCTCGCCGCCGCGCGCCGCTTCCGCGAAGCGGGCGAGCCCCGCTCGCGGGTGGGCCGCCTGCCACTCGGCGTACTCGCCGCGGGCGAGGGTGGCCACGGGGTCGCGGGTGCCGATGACGACCTCGTGGTCCAGGGAGAGCAGCCGGGCGGCCACCGTACGGCCGACGATGCCGGTGCCGAGAACTGCGTAGCGCATGGCGGGTTCCCATCCGATAGGGGTGCGGGCGCGAGTACTCAAGCAGTTCCGCCGCGTTCGCGCGCGGGCGGCGTCGACTCCCCGCCAACCTCCGCTAGTGCTGTGACGGGCAGGGTTCACCGGGTCACGGCGCCCGGCACGGCACGGCACGGCACTAGTCGATGATCCCCACATCGTGGAAGAACTGGTAGCGCGAGGGGTCGTCCGGGAGGAACCAGTGGAATCCCTCTTCGAGGAAGACCGCCACGATGTTCACGGCGATCACCAGCCCCAGGAACCACAGCGCGGCCAGCCCCACCGTGCGGTACGCACCCGGCCCGTCGGCCGGAATGACCCGGTCGGCCGTGGAGTGGGCGAAGGCGAGGACGATCCCGACGGCGACCACCGAGGCCTGGAAGAGGATCCACGCCCATACGTACAGGTGCAGGCCGAACACCTCGCTCCCGAACCCCTTGTCGCCCGGCAGGATGTGCAGCATCGTCTGGCGCCACGAGGCGAAGGAGCCCGCGATCACCGCGACGAGCGTGAGGCCCCAGCCCATCATGTAGTCGCGGCCGGTGACCGCCCCGTGCGTCAGCGCCGTACGGATGACGTGCCCGGCCCCGATCGCCGCCAGCAGCATGAACATCCGCTGCACGATGCAGAGCGGGCACGGGTACTCCCACAGCCCGAACTGGTAGAAGAGCCCGCCGCAGACCACACCCGTCCAGCCGATGGCGAAGGCGCACGCGAACCAGTACTGGACGCGCCCCAGCAGCCCGCCCTCCAGCGGCGCCTCCGGGAGGAGGCTGGACATCGCGGCCACCGTCAGTAGCTCAGGGTGAGGGCGAGGCCGCTGGTGATGTGGTGCGCCATCAGCAGGATCACGGCGAGCAGCATCAGCCACCAGGCACCGAGCACCACGAACCGCGACGCGTCCCGGTACATCGCGATCAGGGTGGCGAGGAGGCCGCCGAAGATGAGGGTGTCCATGGCGCGGACCGTATCGACATGGGGACATACCGGGCGCGCGGCGCGCCCCCGACCGCTCCGGGGTTACGTCGGTTGCCCCGCACGGTCAGCCACCCGCACGGTCAGCCACCCGCACGGTCAGCCACCCGCGCGGCCGGTCGCCCCGCGGGGTCCCCGCCGGTCGCCCGTGCCGTCAGTCGCCCCGCCGCTTGCGCCGGCCGCGCCCCGCGCGGGCGGACCCGCCCCGCGTGCGGCCGTCCAGGGCGATCCACACCCGCACCTCGGTGCCGCCGAGCACCGAGCGCCCCAGCCGCACGTCACCGCCCGTCGATTCGGCGACGCGCCGCACGATGTCCAGGCCGAGGCCCGTCGAACCGTCCCGGCCGCCGTCGTTGCCGCGCCGCAGGGCCGCGTCCGGATCGGCGATGCCGCCCCCCGCGTCCGAGACGAGCACGATCACCGCGTCCCCCGCGTCGTGGACGTCCACCGCGAAGGGAGTGCCCTCCGGGGTGTGCCGGAAGACGTTGCCGAGCATGGCGTCCAGCGCGGCCGCGAGCTCGGGCCGGGCCACGGGGATCCGTACCGTGCGGTCGACCCCCGCGAGCCGCACCTCCCGGCCCTCGTCCTCCGCCAGCGCCGACCAGAAGTCCATCCGGTCGCGGATCACCTCGGAGGCGTCGCAGCCGGCACCGCCGCCGCCCGTGGCGGAGGCGGGCGCGCGCTGCTCGCGGGCCGTACGGATGATCGTGTCGACCTCGCGCTCCAGTTGCTCCACGGCCGCCCGGGTCTGCTCCGCCGCCGGACCGTCGCCGAGCGAGGCCGCGTTGAGCCGCAGCACCGTCAGCGGCGTCCGCAGCCGGTGCGAGAGGTCGGCGGCCAACTCCCGCTCGTTGGCGAGGAGCTCCACCACCTGGTCCGCCATCGAGTTGAACGCGACGGCCGCCGAGCGGAGTTCCTTCGGCCCCTCCTCGGGGACCCGCGCGCCCAGCCGTCCCTCGCCCAGCCGGTGCGCGGCGTCCGCGAGCCGCTCGGCCGGCCGCACCAGGCGGGCGCCGAGCCGGTCCGCCACCGCCACCGAGCCCACGACCAGGGCGAGGCCGACGCCCGCGAGGACCACCCAGGCGGTGGCGACGCCGTTGCTGACCTCGCTCTCCGGGACGAGGATCTCCACCACCGCGATGTCCCCGGAGCCGAGCGCGATGGGCTGGAGCAGCGCCGAGCCGCCGCCCGACACCGGGGCCGTGGCCGCCCGCCCGATCCGCCGGGTCTCGGCGACGGCGTGCTCCCCGGCCCAGCCGTCGCCGATGTCCACGCGCGGGGTGTCTGCGACGGCCGGGACGTGCACGGCCATCCGCCGGGCGGCGCCCATCTGCGTGGACTCCACCGCCTTGCGCAGCTGGACCGGGTCCGTCGTGATCGACAGCGTCGGCCCGATGGTGGCGGCCTGCCGCTCGGCGTTGGAGAACGCCCGGTCGCTGGCCATCTCCTGGACGACCAGCCCGAGCGGCACGGCGAACGCCACGACCACCATGACGGTGACCGCGAGGCACACCTTGACCAGCGCCCACCTCATCTCCGTCGGCTCGCTCCGCCGCGGCAGCGGCTGTCGTCGCGGTCGCCCGCGCGGCGCGGAGGTGCGGCCGTCGTGCCCGCCCGCGGCCCGGTGGCCGCGCGTGCGCCGCTCACTGAGGCGGCTCCAGCTTGACTCCCACACCCCGCAGCGTGTGCAGGTAGCGCGGGCTCGCGGCGGTCTCGCCGAGCTTGCGGCGCAGCCACGACAGGTGGACGTCGATGGTCTGGTCGTCGCCGTAGGACTGCTGCCAGACCTCCGCGAGCAGCTCCCGGCGGGCCACGACCACGCCCGGCCGCCCCGCGAGGAAGGCCAGCAGGTCGAACTCCCGCCGCGTGAGGTCCAGTACCGTCCCGTCCAGCTCGGCCTGGCGCCGCAGCGGGTCGATGGCCAGGCCGCCGACGCGCAGGACCCGCGAGGGCGGCTCGGCCCCGGCGGCGGAGCGCGCGCGGCGCAGCACGGCGGCCATCCGGGCGGAGAGGTGCTCCACGGAGAAGGGTTTGGTCAGGTAGTCGTCGGCGCCGTCGTTGAGCAGCCGGACGATCTCCGCCTCGTCGTCCCGGGCAGTCGCGATGATCACGGGCACATCGGTGATGCCGCGCAGCATCTTCAGCGCCTCGGACCCGTCCAGGTCGGGCAGCCCGAGGTCGAGGATGACCACGTCGAAGCGGTGGTGCGCGACCTCGCGCAGTGCCTCCAGGGCGGTGCCGACGCTGCGCACGGTGTGCGAGGCCTCGGTCAGGTGCCGGATGAGGGCGGAACGTACGAACTGGTCGTCCTCGACCACGAGCACACTAGCCATGGCCCGCACCGTAGCCCATTCGGGGGATGCCCGAGGGTGCCGGTCCAGGTCTGGGACGGGTGGGGCAGGATGTCCCCCGATGCGACGAGGACATGTCGGTAGAGCAGTCAGCCATGCGGGAGCGTGGACGCTGGCGACCGGGGCTGCGGTGACGCTGTCGTGGTGGGGCGTGCACACGGTCATGTCCGGCACGGCCTACGATCCCCCGCTCGCGGTGCCGCTGACCACGCGGCCGCTCTCCTCCTCGACGCACCAGGCGCTGCCCCCGGACCCGGACCCGTCCTCCTCGCCCTCGGCCTCCGCCCCGGCGTCCCCCTCGGAGTCCGCCCCGTCCGCCTCCGCCAAGGCGTCGACGCCGCCGTCGCGGCCGGCGCCCGCCGCGCGTTCGAACGGTCAGGGCGGCGCGGGCGCGAGCGGGAACGTGAAGTCGTACAGCGTCTCCGGCGGGCGGGTCGTCTTCGACCTCGGCGCCTCCTCGGGCGAGCTGGTCTCGGCGACCCCGGCGGCCGGCTGGCGGATGCAGGTGTGGAAGCACGAGTCCTGGATCCGCGTCACCTTCACCCGCGACGGCCGGGAGGTGTCGGTGTTCTGCACGTGGCACGACCACCCCCCGCTGGTGGAGATCGTCGACCCCTGAGCCGAGCGACCCCCGAGCTGAGCGACCCCCGAGCCGAGGGTCAGCGGAAGACCGACGGCGGGGGCTCCGGCGAGGCGACCGCCGAGGCGTCCGAGACGGGGACGGCGCCGCCCGCGAAATCGATGAGGGCGCGGCCGTGTTCGACCCGGCCGGGGTGCGGGTCGCTCGCGACGCGGCGGGTGAACTCGGCGAGCGGGAGCTCACGGTCGGCGGCCACCAGGACGGCGTTGCCGAATCGTTTGCCCCGCCACACCACCGGATCGGCGGCGAGCGCCAGCTCCGTGAAGCGCGACGCGGCCGTCGCGATCTGGCCCCGCAGGTGGGTGAGGGGCGGCCCGTCCGCGAGGTTCGCCACGTACCAGCCGCCCGGCGCCAGGGCCCGGCGTACGTCGTCCAGGAACTCGGTGCTCGTCAGGTGCGCGGGGGTGCGGGCGCCGCTGAACACGTCCGCGATCACCAGGTCGGCCCAGCCGTCGGGGATCTTGGCCAGCCCGGCCCGGGCGTCGACCGACCGGACCCGGATGCGCGCCTGCGGGTCCAGCGGCAGGTGCTCCCGTACGAAGGCCACGAGCCCGGCGTCGATCTCCACGACCTGCTGCGTCGAGCGGGGGCGCGCGGCGGCCGTGTAGCGCGCGAGGGTGAAGGCGCCGCCGCCGAGGTGGAGGACGTTCAGGGGCTGGCGGGCGGGCGCGACGAGGTCGATCAGGTGGCCGATCCGGCGCTGGTAGGAGAAGTCCAGGTGTCCGGGGTCGTCCAGGTCCACGTGCGACTGCGGGGCGCCGTCGATCAGCAGGGTCCAGGCGCGCGACCGCTCCCGGTCGGGCTCCAGCACGGCCTGGCCGCCGTCCACCTGCCCGAGCTGCGCCTCGGAGGTGTCGCGCCCGCGCCGCTTGTCCTTGCCCTTGCCTGCCACGTCCTCATTATGGCTGGTCAGGGACCGTGGGGGGTCAGCGGCAGTTGTCGGCGGCCTCGATCAGCCGGGCCGCCTCGCCGAGTGCCGCGCGCAGCACCTCCGGATCGGTGACCGGCCCGACGGCCTCCGGCGGCAGCAGCCAGCCGGTGTCGCCCGCGGTCGGCGAGGTGTCGCCGAAGCGCATGCCGCGCCCGTTGGTGTGCGTACAGGCGCTGCCCGGGAGGTCCCAGGCGTCGGCGGTGCCGGGCGGGACGAGGAAGCCGAGGGTGCTGCCGGAGCCGTCGTGCAGGACCGGGCCGACGCCGCCGGCCCGGCTGGCGCTGGCCTGGCCGGCGGCCCGGCGGATGATGTCGACGGCCTCCAGGCCCTGCCGGGTGGGCACGGTGACGAGGTCCGGGGCTCCGGCGACCGAGGGCGCGCCGGTGATCAGGTATGAGCCGGTGATCAGGGGCGCGCCGGGCTCGGGCGCGGTGTTCGTTCCAGTGCTCTCCATGCCGCCCTCCACCAAGGGAACCCCTCCTCGATCCGCGTACGAACCTCGCGGGAGTGGATGCCGGAAGCCAGGAAGCTTCCTCCCACTCCGCATGGGTTCAACGCACGGGGGCGTCAACAGGTGCGGCGGCAAGACGCTGCAAAGGATGGCAGTTCATGGCGGATCGCGGGTGAGATATCCGTTTTGTAGCCAAACCCGGGGTGGGCATCCCAGCTCCAGCGGTACTTTCATGCCGCTGAAGCTCACCCGTCATGGGGATGGTTCGCAGCCAGAGAGGCCACGTCCGTGACTCCGCTCCCCCACCTACACGGAGGGGGGCTTCCAACCCGAGGGCTGCGGTCCAGCCCGAGCCGACCCCTTAGCGGGGCAGAGGGAAACTACCAGAGAGCAAGGGAACTGATGGCGGCGTCCCCCCACTCACCCAACACCCCCTTCCGGCGGCTGCGCGGTCAGCACTCCCCGGCCGAGTTCGCCGCGATGGTGCGCAGGGCGGCGAAGGAAATCGGAGAAACGGTTTCCTGCGACGCCCGTTACGTCGGCCGGGTCGAGTCCGGCGAGATCCGCTGCCCCAACTACGCCTACGAGCGGGTCTTCCTCCACATGTTCCCCGGCCGCACCCTGGCCGATCTCGGCTTCTCCCCGCGCGAGAGCGTCCGCGGCCGGCTCGCGCAGCGCGAACGTCCCTCGCCCTCCTCGCCGTTCTCCCCCTTCACCCGGCGCCCCACCGCCGGTTCCCCTTCGCGTTCCAAGGAGAGCGACGTGCTGCGTCGCGCGTTCATGGCGGGCGGCTCCGCGACCGTGGCGGCCGCGACGCTCAGCCTCACCCTGCTCGGCGACACCCGCCGGCTCCCCTCCCGCGCCGGCGAGTCCGAGGCGGCCGCGGTCGAGGACGCCGTACGCCAGATCCGGCTGCTGGACGACCGGCACGGGGCGGACGCCCTGTACCGGCGGGCCGCGGAACCGCTGCGCACCGCCTACGCGTTGCTCGACGCGGGGGCCACCCGCCAGTCCACCGAGGACCGGCTGCACGCGGGCGCGGGCGAGCTGGCCGTCTCGGTCGGCTGGCTCGCACACGACTCGGGCCGCTTCGACGACGCCCGCTCGCACTACGCGGAGGCGCTCGCCACGGCCCGGGTGGCGGGGGACGCCGCCCTGGAGGCCCACGCGTTCAGCAACATGGCCTTCCTCGCCCGGGACTGCGGGCGTCCCCGCGAGTCGGTACGGGCGGCCCAGGCGGGCCGCCGCGCCGCCCGGGCCCTCGGGTCCCCGCGGCTGCTGTCCCTGCTGGCCCTGCGGGAGGCCGGGGGCTGGGCGGGGCTCGCGGACCGCAAGGCCTGCGAGGAGGCGCTGACCCGGGCGCACACGGAGTTCTCGCGGGGCCCCGCGGCGGCGGACCCGGAGTGGATGTCCTTCTTCGGCGAGGCCGAGCTGGAGTCCCTGGAGTCCCGCTGCTGGGCGGCGCTCGGCGAGCACGCCCGCGCGGCCCGGCACGCGCGCCGGGCGGCGGACCTCCAGGATCCGCACTTCGCCCGCAACGTCGCCTTCTACACCGCCGAGTTGGCCGGCGACCTGGCCCACCCGGGCCGTGGCGAGCGCCTCCGCGTAGTGCGAGCGGGCGTCGTCGAAGCGCACACGGCACCGCCCCCGCCGCACACGGCACCGCCCCCCGCACCGCACACCCCGCCGGCGCAGCGCGCGCCGCACGACAGAGGATCACCCTTGAGCACTTTGCGATGGCTCACCGCGGGCGAATCGCACGGCCCCGCACTCACCGCCGTCCTCGAAGGCCTGCCCGCCGGAGTGGAGATCTCCACCAAAGCGGTCGCCGACTCCCTGGCCCGCCGCCGCCTCGGCCACGGCCGGGGCGCCCGGATGGCCTTCGAGCGGGACGAGGTGGCCTTCCTCGGCGGCGTCCGCCACGGCCTCACCCAGGGCGGACCGGTCTCGATCCAGATCGGCAACACCGAATGGCCCAAGTGGCAGACGGTGATGTCCGCCGACCCCGTCGACGCGGAAGTCCTCGCCGGCCGGGCGCGCAACGCCCCGCTCTCCCGCCCCCGACCCGGCCACGCCGACCTCGCCGGCATGCAGAAGTACGGATTCGACGACGCCCGGCCGGTGCTGGAGCGGGCCAGCGCCCGCGAGACCGCCGCCCGCGTCGCCCTCGGAGAGGTCGCCCGCGCCCTCCTGTGGCAGGCGTACGGGATCACCGTCGTCAGCCACGTCGTCTCCCTCGGCGCGGCCGCCGCCCCCGAGGGCGTGGTGCCCGGCCCCGGCGACACCGAACGCGTCGACTCCGACCCGGTGCGCTGCCTCGACCCCGAGGCCTCCGCCGCCATGGTCGCCGAGGTCGACCGGGCCCACCAGGACGGGGACACCCTCGGCGGAGTCGTCGAGGTCCTCGCCTACGGGCTGCCGCCGGGCCTGGGCAGCCACGTCCACGGCGACCGGCGCATCGACTCCCGGCTGGCCGCCGCCCTCATGGGCATCCAGGCCATCAAGGGCGTCGAGTTCGGCGACGGCTTCGGCCTCGCCCGGGTCCCCGGCTCCCTGGCGCACGACGAGATCGAGCGGGGCGAGGACGGCATCCGCCGCCGCACCGCCCGCTCCGGCGGCGTCGAAGGCGGCATGACCACCGGCGAACCGCTGCGCGTGCGCGCCGCGATGAAGCCCATCGCCACCGTGCCGCGCGCCCTGGCCACGATCGACGTCGCCACCGGCGAGCCAGCCGCCGCCCACCACCAGCGCTCCGACGTCTGCGCGGTGCCCGCCGCGGCCGTCGTCGCCGAGGCCATGACCGCGCTGGTCCTCGCCCACGCCGCGCTGGAGAAGTTCGGCGGCGACTCCCTCGCCGAGACCTCCCGCAACCACCGGGGCTACCTCGAGAACCTGGCCGTCCGGTGAGCGCCCCGACCCTGGCGGGGAGCCCGACGGGAAGCACCACGGGACGCACCCGCATCCCCATCGGCGGCGAACGGCCGTACGAGGCCGTAGTGGGCCGCGGCCTGACCGGCGAGACCGGCCGCGTGCTGGGCGCCGGACCGCTGCGGGTGGCCGTCGTCCACTCCAGGACCCTGCTGACCACGGCCCGCGCGATCGCACGCGAACTCACCGACGAGGGACGCATCGTCGTCTCCCTCGAAGTGCCCGAGGGCGAAGCCGCCAAGGACATGACCGTCGTGGTGGGCCTGTGGCGAGCCCTCGCGGACGCCGGGTTCACCCGTTCCGACGCCGTCGTGGCCGTCGGCGGCGGGGCCACCACCGACCTCGCCGGTTTCGCCGCCGCCGGCTGGCTGCGCGGCGTACGGCTCGTGCTCGTGCCGACCACCCTGCTCGGCATGGTCGACGCCGCCATCGGCGGGAAGACCGCCGTCAACCTGCCCCAGGGCAAGAACCTCGTCGGCGCCTTCCACCCGCCCGCCGGGGTCCTGTGCGACCTGGACCTGCTGGACACCCTGCCCCCCGCCGACTACGCCAGCGGCCTCGCCGAGGTCATCAAGGCCGGCTTCATCGCCGACCCGGAGATCCTGCGCCTGGTCGAGGAGGACCCGGCCGGCGCCTTCCACACCCGCGAGCTCGTGGAACGCGCCATCCGCGTCAAGGCGGAGGTCGTCACCGAGGACTTCAGGGAAGACGGCCGCCGCGAACACCTCAACTACGGCCACACCCTCGGCCACGCCATCGAGCGCGTCGCCGGCTACCGCGTCCGCCACGGCCACGCGGTGGCCGCCGGCATGGTCTTCGCCGCCGAACTCGCCCGCCTCGACGGCCGGCTGTCCGCCGCCGAGGCGCAGCGCCACCGCACCCTCCTCGCCGCCGCCGGCCTGCCCACCGGCCACACCGGGGCCTGGGCGCCGCTGCGCGACGCGATGAGCATCGACAAGAAGACCCGCGGCAACCGGCTGCGCCTGGTCGTCCTCGACGCCATCGGCCGCCCCGCCCTGCTCACCGCCCCGGACGAGGCCCTCCTCGCCGCGGCCTACGAGCGGCTGAGCCGGTGACCCGGCCCGCCGTCCGCTACGCCCGCGCCCGCGCGCGCCGCTGCGCCCGCGCCGCGGCGGGCGCAGCGGCCCGGTTCCCCTTCCCGGCCCCGCTCCTGCTGCCCGCCGCGGGTCCCGCCGGGGCCGCAGTTCCCCGTGCCCGCGCCGCAGTCCCCGGTGCCCGCGCCGCAGTCCCCGTACCCGCCGGGGCAGTCGCACTCGCACTCGCATCCGCACCCGACCCGTCCCCGTATCCCCCGAACAGGAAGGCCTGAGATGACCGTCGCCACAGCCCCGCAGGGCACCGCGCCCGCCCTGCTCTGGGAGGACGCCGACCGCCGGGCCGTCGAGGTCGCCCGCGCGCTGACCGTGGACGCCGTCGAGGCGGCCGGCCACGGCCACCCCGGCACCGCCATGAGCCTCGCGCCGGCCGCGTACCTGCTCTTCCAGCAGCTCCTGCGGCACGACCCGCGGGACCCGCGCTGGGCCGGCCGCGACCGCTTCGTCCTGTCCTGCGGCCACGCCAGCCTGACCCTCTACACGCAGCTCTACCTGTCGGGCTACGGGCTCACCCTCGACGACCTCAAGGGCCTGCGCACCGAGGGCAGTCTGACCCCCGCGCACCCCGAGTACGGGCACACCCCCGGCGTGGAGACCACCACCGGCCCCCTCGGCCAGGGCCTCGCCAACGCCGTGGGCATGGCCATGGCCGCCCGCCGCGAGCGCGGCCTGTTCGACCCGGAGGCGCGCGCGGGTGAGAGCCCCTTCGACCACACCGTCTGGGCCATCGCCTCCGAGGGGGACCTGGAGGAGGGCGTCGCGCACGAGGCCAGCTCGCTCGCCGGCCACCAGCGCCTGGGCAACCTCGTCGTCCTCTACGACGAGAACCGCATCTCCATCGAGGACGACCGGCAGATCGCGCACTCCGAGGACACCCTCGCCCGCTACCGCGCGTACGGCTGGCACGTCCAGGAGGTCGACTGGACCGCCGGAGGCGAGTACCGCGAGGACGTGCGGGCCCTGCACCGGGCGCTCACCACGGCCCGCGAGACCACCGACCGACCCTCCCTCGTATCGCTGCGCACGATCATCGGCTGGCCCGCGCCGAAGAAGCGCAACACCGGCGGCATCCACGGATCCGCCCTCGGCGCCGAGGAGGCCGCCGGCGCCAAGGCCGCGATGGGCCTCGACCCCTCCCTCTCCTTCCAGGTCCCCGCCGAAGTCCTGGCCCACGCCCGCCAGGTGGCCGACCGCGGAGCCGAGGCGCACCGCCAGTGGGACAAGACCCTCGCCGACTGGCGCGCCCTGAACCCCGACCGCGCCGAGCTCTTCGACCGGCTCTCCGAGCGCCGGCTGCCCGAGGGCTGGCAGGAGCACCTGCCGGTCTTCCCCGCCGGCGGCCAGATCGCCACCCGCAAGGCGTCGGGCGAGGTGCTGAACGCGCTGGCCTCCGTACTGCCCGAACTGTGGGGCGGCTCCGCGGACCTCGCCGAGTCCAACCTCACCACCATGAAGGGCGAACCGTCCTTCATCCCCGAGGAACTGTCGACCGAGGCCTACTCCGGCCACCAGTACGGCCGGACCCTGCACTTCGGCATCCGCGAGCACGCCATGGGCGCCATCCTCAACGGCATCGCCCTGCACGGTGGGACCCGCCCCTACGGCGGCACCTTCCTCGTCTTCTCCGACTACATGCGCCCCGCCGTCCGCCTCGCGGCCATGATGAAGCTGCCCGTCACCTACGTCTGGACCCACGACTCCATCGGACTCGGCGAGGACGGCCCCACCCACCAGCCGATCGAGCACCTCTGGTCGCTGCGCGCCATCCCCGGCCTGGACGTGGTCCGGCCCGCCGACGCCAACGAGACCGTCATCGCCTGGCGCACCATCCTGGAGAACGACGACCGCCCGGCGGGCCTGTGCCTGTCCCGGCAGAACCTGCCCGTCCTGGAACGCGGCGGGGAGAGCGGACTGTCCCCCGCCGAAGGCGCGGCGCGAGGCGGCTACGTCCTGGCCGAGGCCGACGGCGGCCGCCCCGAGGCCATCCTCATCGCCACCGGCAGCGAGGTGCCCATCGCCCTCGACGCCCGGCGCATCCTGCAGGACGGGGGCCTCGCCACCCGCGTGGTCTCCATGCCCTGCCTGGAGTGGTTCCAGGCGCAGGAGGAGGCGTACCGCGAGGAGGTGCTGCCGTCCGGTGTCGAGGCCCGCGTCTCCGTCGAGGCCGGCTCCAGCCTCGGCTGGTACGCCCTGGTCGGCGCGGCCGGCACCTCGCTGGGCATCGACTCCTTCGGCGCCTCCGCCCCGTACCAGTCCCTGTACGAGCTGCACGGGCTGACCGCTCCCAAGGTCGCCGCCGCCGCCCGCGCGAGCTTCGAGCGCGCCGCCCGCCGCAACTCCACGGTCCGATGACCGCCACCGTGCTCGAGGCCCGGATCCCGGGCTCCAAGAGCATCACCAACCGGGCGCTGCTGCTCGCGGCCGCCGCCCCCGGGCGCAGCCGCCTCGGCGCGCCGCTGGTCAGCGACGACACCCTCGCCTTCCGGGCCGCGCTGACGGACCTGGGCACCAGCGTCCGCGACGTCGGGGACGCCGGGTACGGCTACGGCGACGGCTCCGGGTACGGCGACGGATCCGGCGAGGTCTGGCAGGTCACCGGCCGCGGCACCGGCCCGGCGGGCCCCGTCCGGGTGTGGTGCGCGGACGCCGGCACCGCCGCCCGCTTCCTGCCGCCCTTCGCGGCCACCGGGTACGGCGACGTCTCCTTCGACGGCTCCGACCAGCTGCGGGCCCGCCCGCTCGGCCCGCTGCTGGAGGCGCTGACCCGCCTCGGGGCCAGGACGAGCGCCGCGGGGCTGCCCTTCACCCTCACCTCGAACGGGCTCGCCGGCGGCCGGATCGAGCTGGACTCCGGGCTCAGCAGCCAGTACCTCTCCGGTCTGCTGATGGCCGCCCCGCTGATGGCCGGGCCGCTCACGGTGGACGTACCGCGCCTGGTCAGCCGGCCGTACGTGGACATGACCCTGGCCCTGATGCGGCACTTCGGGGCGCGCGTGGAGGAGGCGGACGGCGCGATCACCGTCCACTCGGGCGGCTACGCGCCCGCCGACCTCGACATCGAACCGGACGCCTCGACCGCCTCGTACTTCTTCGCGGCGGCGGCCGTCACCGGCCGCACCGTACGGGTGCAGGGCCTGGGCACCGGGAGCCTGCAGGGCGACACGGCGTTCGTGGACGTGCTGCGGCTGGCCGGGGCGCGGGTGACGACGACCGCGGACTGGACGGAGGTCACGGGCACGGGCCCGCTGCGCGGCGGGTTCACCGTCGACATGGGCGACATCTCCGACACCTTCATGACGATGGCCGCGATCGCCCCGCTGGCCGATGCCGAGATCACCATCACCGGCATCGCCCATGCCCGCCTGAAGGAGTCCGACCGGATCGCCGCCGTCGCGGGCAACCTGCGCGCGCTCGGCATCCGGGTGGAGGAGGGCCCGGACCGGATCACGGTCCACCCGGGGACCGCGGCCCCGGCCACCATCGCCTGCCACCGCGACCACCGGATCGCGATGTCCTTCTCGGTGCTCGGCCTGCGCGCGCCCGGCATCACCCTCGACGACCCGTCGTGCGTGGCCAAGACCTTCCCGGCCTTCCACGAGGAACTGACCCGCCTCTTCGCCTGACCCGCACCGGCCACCCGGCTCCGGCGCCCGGCCCCGGCACCCCCTGCCGGGCGCCGGTACGCTCACTCCTTCGTCCGGAGCCGGAGGGAAGTGGTGGGCAGTGAGCAGACCGAGGGTGGGCGTGGCCGTGCTGACCATGGGCGACCGGATGCCCGAACTGCGGGCCCTGCTGGCCTCGGTGGCCGCGCAGGACGAGCCCTCGGTCCGCGTCGTGGTGGTCGGCAACGGCTGCGCGCTTCCCGGGCTGCCGGACGGTGTGACCGTGATCGAGCTGGCGGAGAACCTGGGCGTGTCCGGGGGCCGCAACGTCGCCTGGCGCGAACTGCGGGAGTCCGGCGACGTCGACGTCCTCGTGGACCTGGACGACGACGGCCTGCTGGTCGACACCGACGTGGTCCGCCGGATCGCCGACTTGTACGCGGCCGACGTCCGGCTCGGCATCGTCAGCTTCCGGATCGCCGACGAGCACGGCGAGACGCAGCGCCGGCACGTGCCCCGGCTGAGGGCCAAGGACCCGATGAAACGGGGCCTGGTGACGGCCTTCCTCGGCGGCGGCCATGCCCTGTCCATGCGGATGCTGGAGCGGACGGGGGGCTGGCCGGACCCGTTCTTCTTCACCCATGAGGAGACCGACCTGGCGTGGCGGGCCCTGGACGCCGGCTGGGACATCCTCTACGAACCGGCGCTCGTGCTCCAGCACCCCAAGACCTCCCCGGCCCGCCACGCGGTCTACTTCCGGATGACCGCACGCAACCGGGTGTGGCTCGCGAAGCGGCGTCTGCCGGCCCTGTTGGTCCCCGTCTACCTCGGCGTGTGGACGCTGCTGACGCTCGCCCGCACCCGGTCGGCCGCGGGTCTGCGCGCCTGGTCCGCCGGCTTCGCCGAAGGCGTGCGCACGAGCGGAGGCCCCCGGCGCCCGATGTCCTGGCGCACGGCGGCCCGCATGACCCGCCTGGGCCGCCCGCCGGTCATCTGACCGGCGGCTTCCTCGCTCAGCCCGCCAGGCGCGGCCGATAGGGGCCCTGGGGGCCAGGGGGCCCGGTTCGGGCAGCGGTTCGCGCGGGGGACCCTCGATTCCGCACCGGGGCAAACCAGATGCGACCCCGGCCACAGAAGGTGTGCCCAGACGAAGCCCGCACCTGTGCCCACCGGCGCCCACGGATTCGCTCAGCCCCGTCCGGCATCAGCCACGCTGCTGCTTGTCCCGGTCGGCGACCCCCGTGATCGGGCAGCCGAAGTCCAAGAGGTGGACCCACCTGGGAGCGCTGGAGCGGAGCGACAGGGCGAGCAGCCACCCGTCGAGAGCCGCCGGGTGGGCACGGGCCTTTCCATGTATTAAGAGGACGCAGCCCCCGCACGCTTTTGACCTGCGGAAACGTCTAATGCAACCCGATCCTGGGATCGGGTAACCCGATCCTGGAATCAGGTAACCCGATCCTGGGATCGGGTTGAGTAGATCCTGGGGTCGGGTCAGTTAGCTATGTGCACATCGTTGTCTTGACGGGCGCTCCAGTCCCGAGGCTCGGTTGATTAGCGATGAGCAAAGAATGTCCCGTTCGGGGTGGGTGTTGATTAGCCATGCGGTAATGTGCAATGTGCTAAGTGCGTCGGTCTGGGGAAGGGCCGCGTGGCTCGTGGCTAAGGGATGGGGCGGTTCGCAGATGGCGGAGTCGGCACGGAGCAAGGTCCTCGCCCTCGTCGATCCAGACACGGGCGACATGGAGGAGGTTCCCCGTGCCCCGTACGCCTTCGACGGACCCCACATCAACGTCGGGATCCGCCGAGGCCGCCAACTGGCCTCAGCCGACTCAGGTCTGAGCGACCGCGAGTTCCGGGTGCTGGTCTGGTACTGGTTCGCGACGGAGGAGCGCCAGGGGCCCGTCCAGATGACCGGTGTGGCCGTCGCGTCCGAACTCAATATGAGTCCGGACTCCCTGTCCAGGACCATCAAGGTCCTCAAGGGAGCTCGCCTGCTGGTCGAGTCCGGTGGGATCGGCCGTACGAAGTTCTATCGAACGACCCCGTACCTTGCGTTCATCGGAACGGGCTTCGAACACCGTGAGGCGGTTTCCGACTGGAACCCCCCGGAGATGAGGATTCCGAAGCCGAGAGACCGCCAACGCAAGAAGACGAGGAGAGACGCGACATGAAGGTCCACGGCAGCGAGGACGTGCTGTACGTCCTCAAGCGCACGGGACGGGTTCTGAACCCGAACCAGCGGATCGTCGTCATGCTGTACGCGGCCGCCGAGCAGCGACCGGACGGGTCGGTCTGGATCAAGGCCACCGAACTCGCCGAGACCGCGGGCATGAGCGCCCCGGTCTTCTCCCGGACACGCAAGGAGCTCGAGGCGCTCGGGTGGCTCGAAGTCGTGGACAGTGTCGGCCCGGTGAAGGTCTTCCGGCTGACGCCGACGGTGGAGGCGGAGCGCGAGCAGCCGGCCGCGCACCTGAGGGTCGTCAACAACTGAGGCCACGAAACCCCGCCCGTTGGGGCCGCCCGCCCCTCGTGCGGGACGGGCGGGCGGTTATGGGCGGTCGTTGCCCTGCGGCGGTTCCGGTTTTGCGTGGAGGATCTCGCGGGCCTGTTCCGCGGCGCGGGTGATGCTCTCGGTGACGAAGTCGAGGAAGCGGGCGATGTTCTCCATTGACCGGTCCTGCGGCGCCCCCGCCATGGAGGACGGCCCCGCCGGCCTGGTCCTCCATGGCGCTGCCGATCAAGGGATCAGCGGGTGCCCGTGTCTGGGCCGCGCACCTCTGAATCGTCACGAGCCTTCCTGCCGCGTTCGCAGTCACAGTCGAAGCACGGACGGGGGCGACTACTGCCCGGGGGCCAGAAGATGACCCCTGATCGTCTGTCCAGCACCCCGCCGTACTCAGTCCACCAACCGGCCGGAGAGTCCGCGTACGGGCCGCCTGGGTACGTCAACTGCTCGTCGGCGACTGTCTCCCCGGCGGTCACCCGCGGTGCCCGGTACCGTGCTCCCTGATTCGGGTGTCGCAGTCGGCCACGATGGACTCGTCACCGGCTTTGATCGCCGCCCGTCGGAAGATCGCTTCATGGGCGCAGGTCTTACAGCCCGGTACAGGTTTGGGGACGTGAGTCGGCTCGGCCTGAGAGGCGGGGGCAGTCATGCCTGAGCCTTCCGTCCGTGTTCCTCGGAGTGGAGCCGGATCCGGATGTTGCAGTCGGTTGCCGTACTCGCGTCCAGGATCTTGCGTGCGGCAGAGCGAAGGGCGATCAGCTCTGAGCAGTCGGCGCACCCTGCGACCGTGACGGCGTCAGCTCTGGGGAACGGATCACGCTGCGGAACCTGTTGCCACATGCCGCTCCAAGTCCCGTTGCGCTTCTTGGTTGTGGTCACAGCCATGTCGCCTCCGCTGCTGCCCGTCTCGTGCTGATGAACGGAACGGTAGGGAGGTGGAGTTGGGCCATGTTGAGACTATTCTCAATTATTCTCGCGCAGTGTGCTGGTATGCCTCGACATTCCGGAGCGGCGGCGGGGACGCTTGACAGGAGTCCCCGTCCTTCCGGCGAGAGGTCAGCGTGATGGCACGTAGGTTGCGGCTCAACGGCACGGGTAGCGGCGAGGGTGGCTGCCCGGCTGTGCACGAGGATCTGGACAGCAAGGAGATCATCGTCCACGGAACGCCGCTCACAGACCCTGAGGACATTGCCCAGCTCCGGCACCTGTCTGACGGTGAGGTGCCGATCGTGGTCCCGCGTGAGCTGCTGGTGGACTTCGGCCCGAAGGAGGTCTCTCGCGTGCCCCGCATCATCGACCTGGACGCCTTCGGCAAGCTGTTCGAGAACTTCCAGCACACTGCCTGGAGGCTGGAGACACGGTCCCGGTACGCGTCCGACGAGGGCACCGAGACGTACACCCAGTTCCTGCGGGGCGAGACTCCGGCATGGGACCTGGGCACCCCGTGGAGCGTCACCATTCGGGAGAAGACGCAGAGAGGTGTGACTGTCGGCCGCGTGCGCATCGTGGACGACCCCGTGACCGTGGGGCAGCGATACCTCCTGGCGCACGCCGACAAGAATGCGGCGCTGGGGGAGGACATCCGCAACCTGTGGAGGAAGGACGCCGAGCGGCTCCAGCTGCCGGCCGAGGACTTCTGGATCTTTGACTCCAGGATCGTCGCCGTCCTCAATTTCGATGAGGCCGACAACTTGGTCGATGTTGAGCTGATCACGGAGCCGGTTGAGGTCAACCGCTACGCCCAGGTGAGGGATGCCGCGTGGCACTACGCGGTCCCGTACAAGACGTTCGAGGCCGGCCTCACGGCAGCCCCGTAGGGAAATAGGACAGAGCAGGTGCCGGTGACGGACTTTCAGAAGGCGCGCGAGGCATTGGGGCTCCGGCTGCGTGAACTACGCGAGTCGGGGCCGCAGGGCCGTATCACCGGTACAGCTCTGTCCCAGCGCCTTGGCTGGGGGCAGAGCAAGGTCAGCAAGCTTGAGAACGGCAGGCAGACGGCGACCCCTGACGACCTGCGTGAGTGGACTGAGGCGACCGGACAGCCGGATGCGTACGCGGAGCTGCTGAGCCGGCTCCGCGGGTTCGAGTCCCACATGCGTTCGTGGCGCCGCCAACTCGCCGCCGGGCAAAAGCCCGTCCAGGACGCTCACAACGTTGTGCAGGCAAGCTCGACGGTCCTCAGGGCGTGGGAATCGTCGTGGGTCGTGGGTGTACTCCAAACGCCTGACTACGCCCGTGCCATGCTCACCCACTTTGCCGAACTGCACCACACGCCAAGGGACATCGAAGAGGCCGTACGCTCCCGGATGAGGCGGCAAGAGGGTCTGTACGCCGCGGGTAAGCGGTACGAGATCTTGCTCTGGGAAGCCGTGTTGCACGCCCAGATCTGCCCGCCCCCGGTACTCGCGGCCCAGCTTGACCGCCTCTTGGGTGTGGTCGGCCTCGACACCGTGGAGTTGGGGATCGTCCCGCTCGGGGCCCCCTTGAAGCTTCCCCCTGGTGCTGGCTTCTGGATCTACGACGACCGGCTGGTGACCACCGAGACCTGGCATGCCGAAATGTGGCTGGACGACGCTGACAGCATCGCCACCCACCTGCGCGTGTGGAAGACGCTGCGAGAGTCCGCCGTCTTCGGGGCTGGTGCTCAGCACGCGATCAGCAGGGTTCGACGTTCGCTCGCCTCCTGACGCCCCCGGGACACCCCTTTCCGGATCCGGGTTCTCTTACGTCCTCGGCCGCGGACCGTGAATCCCAGGGGCCAGCCCCTGGACCCCGCCAGCGCCTGGCCGCGCTGGACCGGCCTTGGCATGGGGGGCTACTCGCCCCCCAGACCCCCTCGCCAGGCGCTCGGGCGCCCTGGACCCGCTCCCCCTCATGCCCTGCCCCGGCTCCCTGACGGTCGCCGGTGCACCCCTCGGGCGCGGGGCGCCCTCACTGGGCATGAGGGACGCGGGAAAACGTGGTCCAGCTTGGATCGGGCTGAGGAGGGGGAGTGCGGGCCGTACGGAGCGAGAGGGCCGGAGGAAGCCAGGGTGTGTCGGCTGAGGTCCAGGGAGGGGAGCCGTATGGCAGCTGCCTGTTGTCGGTGCGTCGGGCGGAAGATGCGCGGGAGTACAGCTCACAGAGGGCCGGCGCCCGTTGATGCCGTCGCTCACGTTGCTCTTTGGTAAGAGGGCGCCGCCAACTTAAGCTCCTGACCTGCTGGTTTGTCTGACGGTATGTGTCCCCCAGGACACATTTGGACCTCTGGAATGTGTTCCCGGCAAGCACATTTCGTGGAAAACTCAATTGATCGTGAACTTTTTGGTGGCGCTGATCGGCCGCCGAACGGTGCAGGTCAGCGAGTCGGGCAGGGAGGTGGCGCGACGCCTTCGATCGAACGCCGAGGCTTGCGAATGTGTCGTCATTGCGACACGTGTAAATCAAGGAGCCATGGATTTTTGGCCCTTGACGGCAAAATAACTTCACGTGTTGTGGAGTTTTGGCGCCCCGATCGAACGGGGTTCCGCGCAGAGGTGGCTCCGGTGCGCCTGTATGCGAAAAGACAAGCACACGTTGATTTTTTGGATGTCTCGGACCGCCTGAGCCACTAGGAGGTCCTGTGACATCTGATCCGCCCGCCCGTCATCGGCAGCGCGGGCCCCGGCCTGTTCCCGCTGCCACGGCCGCGGGGGACGAAGCCGAGTACGGAGACATCCTGGCCGTCCTGGGCCAACAGCTCGGGCAGCAGGCGGCACACGCCGCCGACCCCGGTGGTCGCCGCCGACTCACGGGAGTCCACTTCGAGTACGCGGCGGATCCGAGAGCCGTCCACGACATGGCCGGAGACGCCGGATACAGCCTGGCCAGCAACTGGTTCACACAGTTGCTGGCGCAGCTGGCCGTCGCGAACAGCATCACCAAGTCCCAGCTCTGCGTGTTCCTCTTCGTGGCCGGCGGACAGCTTCCGGGGACCGGCATCACCCAGTACACGCAGCAGGAGATCACGGACGGGCTGAACAGGATCGCCGCGCAGAAGGGCGGCAAGATGATCACGCGGTCCACGGTCAACCGCGCCGTTCAGGCGCTGTGCGGCTACAACTGGGTGGAGAAAGCCGGCAACGGCCGTGTCCAGATCAACGTGCGCCTGTGGTTCCACGGCAACAGCACGGCCCAGCACGCCGTGCTCGCAGAGATCGCCGACCGCCACGGGCACGACACCGAGGCGTTCCCGTACGCGGTGGGTCCGCAAGGCGCCCATCAGGAAGAGCTCGACCTCGGCTTCGCCGTCAAAGAGGCTGTGCGCGGCAGGAGGCGCACCGGGTGATCGCGCTGCTTGACCCCCGTACGGTTGCCTCTCCCAGAGGAAGGCTGTCCCATGCCTCACGTCATGTCTCCGATCATCGCCGAGCGGATCTGGGCCCTGCCTCTGTCAGGGTCCGCCGTGAAGTTCCTCCAGTACCTCGTCTCCCGCAGTGACTTCGGGGGAGTGCTGCCGGTCCGCCAGAAGGACATGGCGGTCGAGTACGGGGTCACGCCCCAAGCCGTCAGCGGGCTCATGGCACCCCTGTGCGACCTGAACATCGTCCTCAGGCCGCGCAGTGAGGAGCGTCAGGGCAACTCGTACCGGCTTCACCCGCTCGCGGCGAAGTACGAGAGCCCCGAGACCATGGAGGTGGCGTTCCGCGTGGCCTTCGTCCGCATCCAGGCGGGTGACCTGCCCAACCTGAAGCTGCCGACTCCGGCCGCCCGAAGCCGGGAGTCACGGGCGAGACGTTCCCGTGGATCCTGCGCTGGCTGTGACCACCAAGGCGGCTGTCTATCCGCGCTCGGCGCCCGGGGGCGGTTCCGGCTTTGCGTGGAGGATCTCGCGGGCCTGTTCCGCGGCGCGGGTGATGCTCTCGGTGACGAAGTCGAGGAAGCGGGCGATGTTCTCCATGCGGGTGCCGGCCGGGGTGTCGGAGCCGAGGACGGCGACGCCCTGGCGGGTGGTCTCCACTATCAGGGCGGTGGAGCGGGCGCTGGCCATCATCGACTGGTACCAGACGTCGTCGTCGACGACGTAGCGCTCGCGGCGGCCTTCGTCGCGTTCCCGGCGGACGAGGCCCTGCTCGTCGAGGAACGTGATCGCCTTGGAGACGGACGCCGGGCTGACCTGGAGCTGCTGGACGAGTTCGGACGCGGTGAGGCTGCCCGCGTCGGTGAGGGTGAGGGCGGCCATCACCCGGGCCGTCATCTTGGGCATGCCCGAGGCGACGATGACGTTGGTGAACACCTCCTCGTACGCGCGCACCGCGTCGGCGTCGCGGCCGTAGGCCTGCGGGGCCGTTCCCGCGCCCCGCGGCGCGGGCTGCCTGGTCCGGTGTGCGCGGCGTTCGGTGGCGCGGTGGGCCTGGTCGGCGCGGTAGCCGGTGGGGCCCCCGTTGCGCATGACCTCGCGCGTGATCGTCGAGGTCGGACGGTCGAGGCGCCTGGCGATCTCCGCGTAGGCGAGGCCGTCGGCCACCCCCAGCGCGATCTGCTGGCGTTCCTGCTGGGTGAGTCTGCCTCCCGGCATCGCGGTCTCCTTCGTGGTCCGGCCCGTGACCAGTTCCCTGGTCTGTTCCGGGGTGGCCGATGGCTCCAGTATAGCGTTCACTTTCAGTTCATTGCAACGGTTGGCGGGTTCGTCGTTGCGTTTGATTGTGGTCCTTCGCAACGAAATCTGGGCTCTGAGCTGCGGAGATGTGGATTCTGCGCAATGAAGTTCTTGTCGGGAGTTGGAAAGCAACGTAGCTTTTCACTCATCGGAAACAACGAGTCGCAGGAGAACATCATGCAGAAGTTCGTCACCCCCGCCCCCATCTCGGCCGTCCTGGACATCCCCGCGGGAAGCGTCCGGTTCATCGCCACCGACCGGGCGGACACCGCGGTCGAGGTCCGCCCGGCGGACGCCTCCAAGGGCCGCGACGTGAAGGCGGCCGAGCAGACCACCGTCGAGTACGGCGACGGCGTCCTGCGGATTAAGGCCCCGGAGGCGAAGAACCAGATCCTGGGTTCCTCCGGATCCGTCGAGGTCACCGTCCAGCTGCCGGCCGGCTCCCGCGTCGAGGCGAAGGCGGCCAGCGCCGAACTCCGGGGCGTCGGACGCCTCGGTGACGTCGCCTTCGAGGGCGCGCAGGGTTCCGTCAAGCTCGACGAGGCGCAGAGCGTCCAGCTGACGCTGATGGCCGGTGACGTCTCGGTCGGGCATCTGGGCGGGTCCGCCCGGATCAGCACGCAGAAGGGCGACCTCTCCATCACCGAGGCCGTGCACGGCACCGTCGAACTGCGCACCGAGTACGGCGAGATCTCGGTCGGTGCCGCCCGCGGGGTGTCCGCCACCCTCGATGCCGGCACCTCGTACGGCCGGATCCACAACGCCCTCGGCAACACCGACGGCGCCGCCGCCGGCCTCAACATCCACGCGACCACCGCCTACGGCAACGTCACCGCCCGCAGCCTGTAAACCTGAAAAGGAGCACCCTCCATGACGAACCCCGCCATCACCGCGAACGGGCTGCGCAAGTCCTACGGGGACAAGGTCGTGCTCGACGGCATCGACCTGAGCGTCCCCGAGGGAACGGTCTTCTCCCTCCTCGGCCCGAACGGCGCCGGCAAGACCACCGCCGTCAAGATCCTCTCCACCCTAGTCTCCCCCGACCCCGCCTCCGGCCCGATCCGCGTCGGCGGCCACGACCTCGCCGCCGACCCGCAGGCGGTCCGCGCCGCGATCGGAGTCACCGGCCAGTTCTCCGCCGTCGACGGGCTGATCACCGGCGAGGAGAACATGCTCCTCATGGCCGACCTGCACCACCTGTCCAGGCGGGAAGGGCGGCGGGTCGCCGCCGAACTCCTGGAGCGCTTCGACCTGGTGGAGGCCGCGAAGAAGCCCGCCTCCACCTACTCCGGCGGCATGAAGCGCCGCCTCGACATCGCCATGACCCTGGTCGGCGACCCGAGGATCATCTTCCTCGACGAACCGACCACCGGCCTCGACCCCCGGGCCCGCCACAACATGTGGCAGATCATCCGCGGGCTCGTCTCCGACGGCGTCACCGTCTTCCTCACCACCCAGTACCTGGAGGAGGCCGACCAGCTCGCCGACCGCATCGCGGTGCTCAACGACGGCAAGATCGCCGCCCAGGGCACCGCCGACCAGCTCAAGCGGCTGATCCCCGGCGGCCACATCCGGCTCCGCTTCTCCGTCCCGTCCGCGTACCAGTTCGCCGCCGCCACCCTGCGCGAGGCCACCCGGGACGACGAGGCGCTGACGCTGCAGCTCCCCAGCGACGGCAGCCAGCGCGAGCTGCGCTCCGTGCTCGACCGGCTGGACTCCGCCGGCATCGAGGCCGACGAGCTCACCGTCCACACCCCCGACCTCGACGACGTGTTCTTCGCCCTGACCGGCACCGACCCGCGGCACGGCCGCTCCGGCCAGACCGATCAGACCGGCAAGACCGGCCAGACCGACCAGACAGGCAAGACCGACCAGCCCGAGGAGGCTGTCCGATGAGCTCGATCTCCCTCGCCGTCCGCGACTCGGCCACGATGCTGCGCCGCAACCTCCTGCACGCGCGGCGCTACCCGTCCCTCACCCTGAACCTGCTGCTCACGCCGATCATGCTGCTGCTGCTCTTCGTCTACATCTTCGGCGACGTGATGAGCGCGGGCATCGGCGGCGGCGACCGGTCCGACTACATCGCCTACCTCGTGCCGGGCCTCCTGCTGATGACCATCGGCTCCACCACGATCGGCACCGCGGTGTCCGTCTCCAACGACATGACCGAGGGCATCATCGCCCGCTTCCGCACGATGGCGATCCACCGCGGATCGGTGCTCATCGGGCACGTCATCGGCAGCGTGCTCCAGTCGATCGCGAGCGTGGTCCTCGTGGGCGCCGTGGGCGTGGCCATCGGCTTCCGGTCCACGGACGCCACCGCCCTGGAATGGCTGGCCGCCTTCGGGCTGCTCGTCCTGTTCGCCCTGGCGTTCACCTGGATCGCCGTCGGCATGGGCCTGATCAGCCCGAACGCCGAGGCCGCCTCCAACAACGCGCTGCCGATGATCCTCCTGCCGCTGCTGTCCAGTGCCTTCGTCCCGGTCGAGGGGATGCCGGGCTGGTTCCAGCCGATCGCCGAGTACCAGCCGTTCACCCCGGCCATCGAGACCCTGCGCGGGCTGCTGCTCGGCAGCGAGATCGGCCACAACGGGTGGCTCGCGGTCGCCTGGTGCGTGGGCCTCGCGGTGCTCGGCTACTTCTGGTCGGCCTCGAAGTTCAACAGCGACCCGAAGTAGCGGTCGTGACAGCGCGGGCCCGCTCCCGCAAGCCGTCCCGTCCGAAGGCGGCGTACCCCGACAACACGTCGGAGTGCGCCGCCTCGTTCGTGTGCGGCGAGCCGATCGTGATGCGCAGGCCCTCGTCGCCGAAGGGGCGGACCATCAGGCCGGCCGCCTCACAGGCGTCCGCGAAGTAGGCCGTACGGGAACCCAGGCGCAGCCAGACGAAGTTGGCGTCGCTTTCGGGCGGCAGCTACGCGCCGCTGACGGCTCGGAGTTCCCGGTGCTGCCTCTTGGGGGGCGCGGTTTCGTAGCGGGGGGCCGATGGTTCGTCGAGCGTGCCGTTCTGGATGCGGCGGGCTGCTTCCTGCACTGCGGCCGCGAGGGCTTCGATGGTCTCGTAGCCCGCGATGTAGGGATGCAGGATGTAGGTGCGGTAGCTGTTCTCCGGTCGCAGAACGAGGTGCCGGTCGACTAGTGAGGCCATGGCGGTCGAGGCGGCGTTCTTGCCGAGGCCCACACGAGCGGCGAGCTCCTGCTGGGACATCCGTACCTCGCCGCCCGGCTCCTGGAGCTCGATCAGCACGCTCAGGAGGTCTTGGGCGCCGCGGGAGAGCTTCAGCTTGTGCAGCATTCCGTGTCCGAAGGTCGCCTGGATCAGCATGCCGCCTCCTCCTGGTCCTGACCGAGTTCCAACTGCGCGCTTCGTGGGGCGGGTGGAGCGTTGAGCAGGGGAAACGCGTTCTCTGGGGTCCCTTGCCGCAGCTTAGCCAGGATCTCCTGCTGACGGTCGCCGTTGCCCATGAAGCCGATCAGGGGATTCACGAAGAGGACACCGGGGCGGACCTTCTGGATCATGTGCCACTCTTCCAGGCGGCTGACGGCCCGGGTGACGTTGGCCCGCTCGACCCCGAGTCGTTCGGCGATCAGCTTGTGCGTCGCCTTGACCCAGCCCTCCTTCTGCTTGCCGATGCACCAGACCAGGACGGCGGACTGGATCGGGGACATGCCGTGTTGGGCGATGAGGACGGCGAGGACCTCGCTGAGGAACTCGTTGCTGACGGCGCTGAAGCCGGCCGTCCCGTACATCTCGTGTGGGGCCCGCTGAGTGACCCGGACACTGACGTCCACCTGCTGGACCGGCCGGCCCCGCACCGGCGTCTTCCCGATGAGGTCCGCGAACTTCTCGGTCAGCGTCTCCCTGAACTCCTCGCCGGTGTCGGAGACGGGCACGAGCGGAGGCTGCGAGCCGGACGCTCGACGAATGGGCTGGGGGCGCGGCATGTGCGTGGGTTCCGTCCTCACTCAAGGGGGAAGTCGTCACGCAGCCTAATGGGTTGTCCCAGTGCACTGGGACAAATCCTCCCAGCCGGTGTGACTTTTGCGTGTTGGCGCCGACACGCTCTCCGCGGGCGCCGGAGACCTCCCCTTGACTGACCAGGGTATTTGTATTTTTCTCCCACTTCACTGGGAGGAAATAGTGTCGTTGGTGCTGCCCGGCGACACATCCTCGCCTGCCGATGTGTCAGCGCTGACACACCGACGTTGGTGAACTCACAGGTCAGAGCAGGTTTTTCGGAACTGCCCTCTTTTCCATAAGAGCCCACTGATGCCGGTGTGCGTCTGCGGACTCCACGGGTTGGCTGCGCCCTGCGCTGCGCTCCGGTGCTCGCTTCGTCGGTACGGGTCGGATATCCGGTGGCAGGACGAGTGGGGTTCCCTCGGAGGCAAGCAGCACAGTGGCTGATGCCGTCTGTGGTGCGGAGTAGCGCCCGTACGCCGGATACGTGGTGCGGGCTGCACTGGGCGCACCTTCTGTGGCTGGGCCCGACACGGGTTTTGGCTTCCAGGCGGGCCATCGAACCGAACCTGGCTGGGCCTTTCTTGTGCGTCCACGGGCGCACAAGAAAGGCCCAGCCCCCTACGCTGGTCAGTGTCGAGCTGTACAACGAAGGGGCAAGGCCGTGTCATCCGATGCTACGCCCGACCCGTACGACAACCCCGTCGCGTTCGGGCAACGTGTCCAGATCTACCGCAACCGCCGAGGCATGACCCGCGAGCAACTGGCTGGCCTCCTCGGCCACCACGCCTCGTGGGTCAAGAAGATCGAGACCGGCACCATGGGAATGCCGCGCCTGCCGGAGATCCTCCGCATCGCCGAAGTGCTCCGCGTCCGCCGCCTGAACGACCTCGTGGGCGATGTCGGCGCCGAACCACACACCGACCTGTTCCTCGGGCCCGGTCATGATCGTCTCCCCGCAGTCCGCGCTGCGCTGTCTGCATACCCGGCGCCCGGCGCCCGGGAGGCACCCACGAAGGTGTATCTGCGGGCCGCGCTGGATGCCGCCTGGGCCGCCCGACATGAGGCGCCCAACCACCGCGAGATCCTGGGCCAGTTGCTGCCCGGGCTGGTCCGTGACGCACAGCTCGGCGTCCGCCAGGCTGATACCGCGAGCGACCGGCGCGCAGCCCTCGCCCTCCAGGCTGAGACGTTCTTCCTCGCCCAGTTCTTCGTCGCCTACCAGCCGGACCCCTCCCTGTTGTGGCGGGTGGCCGAGCGTGGCATGGTCGCCGCGCAGGAATCCGAGGACCTGCATGCGATCGGCGTGGCAGCGTGGCTGGCTGCGCAGGCTCACCGGGACTCCGGTCCGGGTCACTACGACGAGGCGGACGACCTCGTCATGCAAGCGCTGCAACTTTTGGAGCCCGGGCTACCCGACGCCCCGCTCGACGTGCAGGCGATCACGGGAGCCCTCCGCGTCGAGGCCGGACTCACTGCTGCGAAACGCCGTGACACCGGCACCGCGTGGGGATGGTGGGACCGGGCAGGCGGTATTTCCCGCCAGCTGCCCGCCAACTACTTCCATCGGGTGACGTCCTTCGGCCGAGCTGTGATGGGGGCCCACGGAGTCACCGTCGCGGTTGAGCTTCGAGCCGGCGGAGAGTCCGTACGGCAGGCCAACCGGGCTGAGACCAGCGCGATCCCGTCCCGGCCGCGCCGGGCCCGGCACCGCATCGAGCAGGCCCGCGCCTACTACCTGGATGGGCAGCGCGAGACTGCGCTGGCCACGTTGGAGCAGGCGCACGCGGCCGCTCCGGAGACGATCCGCTACAACGGGTACGCCCGCTCCATCGTGCTGGAGGAGACCACGTCACGGGTGCCGGAGCGCCGACAACGGGCAAGCCGACTGGCTGTCGATATCGGCATGCTGGCCGCGTAGGGAGAGGGGCCCAAATCGGGCCCCTTCTTCAGTTGCCTCGCCGTCACCCTGGTTCCACCACCCGCTGACGACGGTAGGGAGCATCAGGATGAACCCCAGCAAGACGCCGACGGTTGAGGAGCTCACTGCGCGCGCTCTAGCTCCCTATTCGGAGCGCCCCGACGCCGAAAGTGTGGCCCGCCTGGTCGATGATCTGATCACCGTGGGATACGAACTTCACACCGAGGTGTCTCAGGTTCCGGCGGCCCAGAGGACCGAACGTGCGGGAGCCGCGCTGAGCGAGTGGTCGTACTTCATCGACGTAGGCCCGTCGAGCCACGGCGACCACGTGAACTGGAACCACGCGAGGGCCCTGGCCCGCATCCTGCGGAACCTCGCGGAAGCCAGCCAATACCGGGAGCCGGTACGAGGCGATGAGGCGACCGGATGAGGTACGAGGGCGGACGGTTCTGCGTGTTCTGCGACCAGGCCATCCGTGGGGCGGCCGAGCGGATCCCCTTCGAGTCGGCCTCCGGCGGCCGCCCCGTCCTGTTTGCCCACCCGATCGGCCCCACTGGCCCGTGCAAGCCGGCTCGGGGCACAGCGCCCCGTCGGACCTGCTGATGACCGAGTACGCCCGGCAGGTCCTCTACGTCGTGATCCTGCTCGGCGGCCTCGCCGTCATCATCCTCGGCACCACTCGCACCTGAGGGTGAACACCGGTCCGTAAGCCGCCCCGGGGATTCCTCGTTGCTCGCGACCGTGTGCCGGGTTACCGGTCCCAGTGGGCCGCCGTCTTCAGGAGGCGGTCGTTCGCGTCCGGGGAGCCGATCGTGATGCGCACGCCCTCGTCGCCGAAGGGGCGGACCATCAGGCCGGCCGCCTCGCAGGCGTCCGCGAAGTAGGCCGTACGGGAACCCAGGCGCAGCCAGACGAAGTTGGCGTGGCTCTCGGGGACCTCGTAGCCCTCGGCGCGCAGGCCGGCGCTGACCCGCTCGCGCTCGGCCACCAGGTCGGCGACCCGCTCGCGCAGCTCCTCCGTGGCGCGCAGCGAGGCCAGCGCGGCCGCCTGGGCGGGGCCGCTCACCCCGAGCGGTACGGAGCAGGCGCGCAGCGCGGCCGTCACCCGGGGGTGGGCCACCGCGTAGCCGACGCGGAGCGCGGCCAGCCCGTACGCCTTGGAGAAGGTGCGCAGGACGGCGACGTTGGGGCGGTCCCGGTACAGCTCGATGCCGTCGGGCACCTCTTCGTCCCCGACGAACTCCCGGTACGCCTCGTCGATGACGACCAGCACCTCGGGCGGCACCCGGTCCAGGAACCGCTCCAGCTCGGCGCGGCGCACGGCGGTGCCCGTCGGGTTGTTCGGGTTGCAGACGAAGACGATGCGGGTGCGGTCGGTGACCGCGTCGGCCAGCGCGTCCAGGTCGTGCGTCTCGTCGCGCAGCGGCACCTGTACGGAGGTCGCCCCGGCGGCCCACGCCAGCAGCGGGTACGCCTCGAAGGAGCGCCAGGCGAAGACGACCTCGTCGCCGGGGCCCGCGGCGGCCGCGACCAGGTGCTGGGTGATGCCCACGGAGCCGGTGCCCAGGACCAGGTGGTCGGCGGGCACGCCCAGGCGCGCGGAGAGCTCGGCGGTCAGCTCGGCGGAGGAGGGGTCGGGGTAGCGGTTGAGCCGGCCCAGCCAGCTCTCGACCGCGCCGATCACCGACGGCAGCGGCGGGTACGGGTTCTCGTTGGAGGAGAGCTTGTCGACGAACTCGTCGGCGGCGGCCTTGCCCGGCACGTAGCGGGGGAGCGTGGAGACGTCGGCGCGCAGCCGCGGGAAGGCCGGACCATCGGTCAGACCATCGGTCGGACCGGCGGTCGGACCGGCGGTCGGACCGGCGGTCGCGGAGTTCGGATCGGACATCGCGGGATTCCTTTGACGAGGAAGGGGCCAGGGCGGAGTAAAACACCGTCCGGCCGTGCCGACGGGGGTGGCGGCACGGCCGGACGGTGTCCGGGGGGAGGGGTGGCAAATGTACATTATACACCTCTCGAGGCCCCAGAGACTGGGGAAGGCAGTCGATATACTCAGAGTAGTTCGTCGGGCGCGTCAGATGTGTATGAGAGGCAGGTCCGGGGACCGCGTAGGGCTGGGGTCCGGGCTTGGGGATGGTGCGGGTGGTGCCGAGCTGGGGAGACCGGCCCCTGGCGGCATGGGTGAGGGCGTCGACAGGCCGGCGCTTGATGCCCAGGCGGGCGGCGGCGGTCCGGTAGACGTCGCTCTGTTCCCGGGGACGGACTGCGACGACGTGGATCTCGCTGCGGAACGCGGATCCTTCGGGAGCCAGGCGCGTGGCGTAGACGATGCGCCAGGCCGCGCGTGAGTCGACATAGACCTTGCGGAGCCCGTCGAGTTCGTGGGTGAGCTTCCCGCCGAACAGGTTCGCGTTGACGACGTCTTGGATCTTGGCGAGCGCGAGGTCGCGGATGTCGCTGGGCGCTTGGAGAAGGTCGGTCAGAGCGCGCGGGTCGAAGGTCAGGCCGAAGGCGGGTTGTTCGTGGCCGCTCACGAGGCCGCCTCGACGCCGTGCTCCGTGTCGTCTGCCGCGGTGGCCACCGGGCGGGTGGATCGGCCGGGGCCTCGCAGCAGGCGGTGGGCGGGGCGGTCGGGGTCGGTCTGGCAGGCCGACAGCGGTCCGCCGGCTGCGCGGACGGCGGCCATCGCGTGGCTGAGGAAGTCCCGGTGCCACACGAACATGCCGCTGGGTCCGGCTTCGGGGTCTTTGTGCTGCTGGTAGGCCATCCACAGGGCGTGCAGCCACGCCACGACGTCGAGGTGTTCCTGCCACTGTTCGCACCACGGCGCGGATGTGGTGATCTCCGCGCCGTAAACCGGCATGAGGAAGTCCTCCACCCAGTCGGTCAGGGAGTCCAGTTCGTTTTCCCGATCTTCGCCGTCCAGCTCCAGGATCGGCTTCGGCTCGGGCGGCAGCACGGGGGCGGGCATGCCGGGCAGGCCCGGCATCGTGAACCCGGCGAAGGGCATCGGGTCGGGTGCGGAGGACAGGCTGTCAAGCTGCCGAGCCTGCTGGGCCGACTGGTCCAGGAGCTTGCGGACGCTGGCCTCGATGCTCTCCAGGTCGGCGTCGGGGACGCGGATCGGGTCCATCTCCTGGCCGTCGTGGCCGTCTATGGGTTCGAGCACGAAAGGTCTCTCCTCGCAGCCGCATGCGGCACGTCGGAATTCGTAAAAGGGGCTGGAGTTCAACGATCCGCACATTCCCCGGTTTGGCTGACCGGGGATGTCGTGCTACAAAGCCCGGCGCACGGCGGGGACAGGAATACGAGAGGCCGTCTCCCTGTCCCCGCCACATGGCGTTTGGGTCAGGCTGTGAGGACGAAGTCGTCCTGGGAGTACGTCTGCTGGAGGGCTTCGGTGAGACGGTCGGAGGCGATCTCGGCGTAGTGTCTGGTCTTCTCGACGCCGATGAAGTCCCGGCCCTCCAGTAGGGCTGCGACACCTGTGCTGCCGGATCCGGCGCAGAAGTCGAGGACGGTTCCGCCGGGCGGGCTGATCTTGACGAGCTCGCGCATCACCTCGACCGGCTTCTGCGTGATGTGCTGCCTCTTCTTGCCCGCCGGCTGCGAGCCGGAGTACAGGCCCGGGAGGTAGACCTCGTTCCGGGAGCCGTCCATGTCGCCGTTGGACCCCCAGACGATGAACTCGCAGTTCTGGGTGAAGCGCCCCTTCTGCGGGCGGGCGGCGGGCTTGTGCCAGGCCAGGACCCCGCGCCACGTCCAGCCGGCGGCCTGGATCGCATCCGTGGTGATGGGCAGCTGGCGCCAGTCGGTGAACAGCAGCGCCGTGCCTCCGGGGCGGGTGGCCCGCTGGGCTTCGGTCATGATCTGCGTCAGCCAGAAGCCGTACGACCTCTGATCCATGTTCTCGCCGGTGAAGTCGGCCAGGGTGTGGCCGGCGTCGCCCGAGGTGTACTTCTGTCGGGCCGTGCGGCTCGTGCGCTCCTTCGCCGTCCGCCCGCCCGAGTTGTACGGCGGGTCGGTGATGACGGAGTCGACGCAGTTGTCGGGGAGGCCGGACAGGACGCTGAGGGCGTCGCCCTGGTGCAGGGAGAAAGGCAAAGAGGTACCCCAATATCGGTTCGGGAAAGGGCGGGAGTGGGCTCCAGCTCGCGGCAATGCCGCCCCTGTCCGGATGCGGACATAGGGGTGCCATAGGGCCACAGGGCGGTTGTGCGAGGGGAGTTCCAAAACAGTAGGGCACGATCCCCGGTTGACCACGGTCGCCGCGAAAACCCTTGAAATAGAGCCTTGATCATCTTTTTCTTGGTCAACCGGGGATCGCCGCTTACTGTTTTGGAACTGCCCGGTGCACACAGCGTCGATGGCTGTAATCCCCCGTCATGCCCACACGGAGGCACCCCCTTGTCCCGGCACACCTGACCGCCCGGACGTCATCGCGAGCGGGAACTCGCGCCGACGCCCCGAGGCACAGCTCACCCATCACCCGGCCTACCGCGCTCCTTCTCACATCTCCACGGCACCGCGCGGCCGGGACTTCACACACTTCAAGGACACCGCCATGCCATCCCTGCGCCCTCCCCTGCCTGAAACCCCGCCGCCGACCGTGACCGGCGAGCGCGGAGGCACCCCGGGTTGAAGGCCGTAGCCGCCGCCATCGGCGTCCTCTGCCTCTCCCCCCTCGTCCTCGCCACCACCGCCACCATGGCCGCAGCCGGAAGCGGCGCAGCCTCCAAGGGCGCCGCCTGCGCGCCCGGCGGCAGCAGCGTCGATGCCGCCGCGGTCGCCAAGCAGGTCGCGGCGATCCTCGGCGGCCAGGGCGGCGACGGCTCGATCCGCGTCGAAGGCCTGGAACTGCCCGCCGAGCAGATCCCCCACGCCAAGACCATCGTCGCCACCGGCATCGCCCTGAAGGTCCCCGAGCGCGGACAGGTCGTCGCGCTCGCCACCGCCATCCAGGAATCCCGGCTCCGCAACCTCAACTCCGGCGACCGCGACAGCCTCGGGCTGTTCCAGCAACGGCCCAGCCAGGGCTGGGGCACCCCCGAGCAGATCCGCGACCCCGTTTACGCCGCCACCAAGTTCTACAAGGGGCTGCTGGCCGTCAAGGGCTGGCAGCAGATGACCATCACCCAGGCCGCCCAGGCCGTGCAGCTCTCCGGTTTCCCGAACGCGTACGCGCAGTGGGAGCCGCTGGCCCGGGCACTGCAGCAGGCCATCGTCCAAACCCTGCCGAACGGCGGCACAGGCCAGACCGGCCAGGAACCGGGTACCGCTCCGGGCGGCGCCGGAGGCTGCAAGCCGGGCGAGGACGGAGCCGGCTGGGGCTCCATCCCCGAAGGGACCGTCCCCGCCGGATACAAGATCCCCGCCGACGCCTCGCCGAAGGTCCGCATCGCCATCGACTGGGCGATGCACCAGCTCGGCACCCTCTACCAGTGGGGCGGCACCTGCACCGCGCCGCACGGCCCCGACCCCATGGGCCGCTGCGACTGCTCCAGCCTCATGCAGCAGGCCTACGCCAAGGCTGGCATCCAGCTCACCCGCACCACGTACACGCAGGTCAAGGAGGGTGACGCCGTACCGGCGAACACCCTGATCCCCGGTGACCTGCTCTTCACCCGCGGCACCGCCGCCGTCCCCGAGCACGTCGGCATGTACATCGGCGCCGGCCTGGTGATCAACGCACCGCGCACAACGAAGCCGGTGCGGATCGAGAAGGTCGGCGACTGGCAGATCCTCGCGGTCCGCCGAATCCCCGCGCTCAACAGCTAGACCACCGCCCGCCGATGCGGGCCTGCGCCGGGCCCCTCTTCGCCCAGAGCGCCCCTCCCCCTTCCCCGCACAGCCGCAGGGCCTCTTAGGCCTGCGCCCGCAAGGAGCTTCGCCATACCCATTTCACTCGCAGACCGCGTCCTCTACCTCGCCTACGACCCCGGAATCACTCCAAAGGAGGGCGGCCTTCCCGGGCTCGACGTCCTGAAGAAGGTCGTCAACTCGATCAACATGTTCGGCATCATCGCCGTCGTCGGCGCCCTCGCCATCTCCCTCGGCGTATGGGCCTGGGGCCACCACAGCGGCGGCCACCAGGCCGAGGCCAACGGCAAGAAGGGCGCCGTCGTCTCGGCCGGCGCGGCCCTGGGCCTGGGCGCCGCCAACGGCATCGTCGCCTTCTTCTCGGGACTCGGGACCCAGGTCCACTAGTGCCGAAACGTTCCCTCTCCCCCTTGCACCGGGCCACCACCCACTGGACGACCGGCCGACGGATCCTCGTCGCCGCCGTGGTCATCACAGCCCTCCTCGGGGCCGCCGGACTGACTGCCTGGTTCACCTCCCGCAGCGGCAAGTCCGAGACAGGTGCCTCGCCCGCAGCCCCAGCGCCGAGCTCGCCCGCCGGGACGGCCCCGAAGACGTCCGTCGGAACGGGCTCGGTCCCGGCTCCACCCAAGGTCACCGATCCGCTCGCCTACGCCAGGGCGGCGGCGGTGCTGCTCTGGTCGTACGACACCCGCACCACCAGCCGCGACCAGCATCTCGCCGGCATGAACGCGTGGATGACCCGCGAGACGAAGTACACCGACTGGACGGCGATCTCCGGACAGATCCCGGACCCGGTGCTGTGGTCGCGGATGGCCGACAACGCCCAGTACGCCACCGCCGCCGTGGGCGAGGCCCACTTCCCCTCGGCGTTCAAGCAAGCCCTCGCCGAGAACCCCTCCGCGATCACCGAGGCGTACATCTACGCGGTCACCGTCACCGGCAAGCAGACCATCGCCTGGAGGAACGGCGGAGGCGGCGCCGAGGACCGCGCCGTCACCCTCGCCGTCCAGTGCCGCCCCAGCACCGATTGCGCCCTGGTCTCCCTCGCCCCGAGCGTCGCCCCGTAACACGCCACTGAAGACAAGGAGGTATCCCTCCAGTGGACTTCTGTTCCATTCCCCTCGCCAGCAAACTGTGCAGCGCCGCCGACGCCATCGACTTCGTCAACGATCCGGGCAAGGCGATCACCGAGGGCATCGGCAACTGGATCGCCAAGTCGGCCGGCGAGTTCGCCGCCGCATCCGCCGACCTCGCCGCCGAAGCCGTCAACGCCACCACCAAAGTCGACCTGCGGGCCGGCTGGTTCGTCGCCAACTACGAACTGCTCCTGCCGATCGGCCTGACCCTCCTGGTCGCCACGTTCTGCGCCCAGCTCATCCGGGCCGCCGTCAAGCGCGACGGCCAGGCCCTGGCCCAGGCCTTCACGGGCACCGCCAGCGGCGTCATCTTCTGCTTCGTCGCCATCGCCGGCACCACCATCGCCATCGAAGTCGTCGACGCCCTGTCCGACGGCCTGTTCGCGGCAGCGGGCACCTCCATCGAAGAGGCGGTGCGGCGCATGGTCAAGGCCAGCTCCGTCGCCTCCATGGTCCCGCTGGGCTGGATGATCCCCGGCATCGTCGGCATCGGAGCCGGCACCGGGGCCATCCTCTACTGGTGCGTGATGATGGTCCGCAAGGTCGGCATCCTCGTGCTGGTCACGCTCGCCGTGTTCGCCGGGGCCGGCGGCGGCTGGGAAGCCGCACGGCGCTGGCGCCGGGGCTGGATCGAAGCCACCGCCACGCTCGTGGTCAGCAAGCTGCTGATGACGATCGTGTTCCTCCTGGGCATCTCCGCCCTCGGCCAGACCCAGGCCAAGGACGGACTCGGCGCCCTCGCCGACTGCCTCGCCGGAGTCGTGATCATGATGATGGTCCTGCTCTGCCCGTACGCCACGTTCAAGTTCGTCCACTGGGCGGCTGAGGGCACCGACGGCGAGTCGATCCACCGGGCCGGCGGTACCGGCGCTCAGATGGCCAAACAGCACACCGAGCAGGCAGCCCGCAAGGCCGCCGCGATGGCCGCCACGGGCGGAGCCGGCGCAGCGGCCGGAGCCGGAGCCGGGGCATCCCCCCAGGGCCCGGCCAGCTTCCCCGGCGACATCGCCGCCAACCCCACCGGCGGCTCCGGAGGCGAGCAGAACAGCTCCCCGATGCCGTCCTCCGGCGGAGGTGCGGCCACCGACGCGCTGTCCAAGGCCGTCCAGCCTCCGCCAACCAGCGTGAGCCAGGACACCAGCGGGCACCTCGGCGGAAGCATTGGTACTAGCTCAGGCGCCCCGTCCGAGCCCCCCGGTCCGTCCGGTTCCGGCGGCACGGGTCCCGTTCCGCGCAGCACCCAGGGCCCGCCGCAGGGCGCGCCCGCACAGGGCCCGGCCGTCGCGAGCAGTCCCTTCGCGAGCGGCCCCCCGCCCACCGGTTCCTGACCCGTCCACGCCACCCGGGCGGGACACGCCGCACCCTCTGCCGTGTCCCGCCCGGGTTCCAACCCCCGTGCTCCGAAGGCGGCTTCTGCCTTGTCTGACCTTGTCCTCCCCCTCACGATCAAATTCCCCCACCGGTCGCGGCGCGGCGTCCTGCTCGGCCTGTCCCTGCCCCAGCTCGTCCTCACCTCCACGGCCCTGGCCCTGCTTCTGGCCACGGTGGTGTCCACCGGCCTGGTCGGCGCCCTCGCCCTGACCCCGCTCTGGGCCGGCGTCGGCGCCCTCGTCGTCATCCGCCGCCACGGCCGCTCCCTCATCGACTGGGCGCCGATCGTCCTGCGCTACGCCCAGCGCCGCCAAACAGGCCAGACCCTGTGGCTGGCCCGCGCGGTCTCCCGACCCCGCACCGACGGCATGCTCCACCTGCCCGGCACCGCCGCCTCGCTCCGCGTCGTCACCCCGTCCGGATCGCAGGCCGCCGCCGTCCACGACCCCCACACCCAGACCCTGACCGCCATCGCCCGCGTCTCCAGCAGGGCCTTCGCCCTCTTGGACCCCGCAACCCAGAACTCCAACGTCACCTCGTGGGGCCGGGCACTGGCCGGCATCGCCCGATCCGGGCACATCGCCACCGTGCAGGTCCTGGAGCGCACCGTCCCCGACTCCGGGGACACCCTCACCCGCCACTGGACCACCCACGGCCAGCCCCAGACGCCGGTCGCCGGTCAGGTGTACTCCGAACTCGTCGCCTCCGCAGGGCCCGCCGCCGCCCCGCACGAGAGCTATCTGGCGATCTCCCTGGACATGAAGGCCGCCAAACGCCTGATCTCCCAGGCCGGCGGCGGACTGCCCGGCGCCTTCACCGTGCTGGGGCAGACCACCGCCTCCGTCGCCCAGGCCGCGCGCGGCGCCGGATTGATGGTCACCGGGTGGCTCACCGCCCGCGAGATCGCCGCGGTGGTCCGCACCGCGTACGACCCCAAGGCCCTGGCCGGCCTGCAGCAGTGGTCCGAGCACGGCCGGGCCGAAGCCGACCCCGCTGCCGCCGGTCCCGTGGTCCAGGTCGAGGAGTACGACCGGGTCATCACCGACTCGGCCCGCCACGCCACCTACTGGGTCGAGAACTGGCCGCGGACCGAGACCGGCGCCGGATTCCTGCACGGGCTGATGTTCACCGCCGGCGTGCGCCGCTCCTTCTCCCTTATCTACGTACCCCAGGGGCTCGAATCCGCGCTGCGCGACGTCCAGCGCACCAAGGCCACGATCATCGCGGACGCATCCGAGCGCCAGCGCCGCGGCCAGGTCGACTCCGAGGCCGACTCCGTCGAGTACGGCGACGTCAAGGAACGCGAACGCCAGCTCATCGCCGGGCACGCCGACGTCGCGCTGACCGGCCTGCTGACCGTCTCCGCCGAGAGCGACGCACAGCTCGACGCCGCGTGCGCACAGATCGAGACCGCCGCCGTCAGCGCCCAGGTCGACCTCCGGCGCCTGATCTACCAGCAGCCCGAAGCCCTCACCCTCGGCGCACTCCCCCTGGCCCGCACCGCCCTGTAGCCGAACCCCCGCCGCACCCCGCTGCGGCAGCAAGGACCCACCACTTGACCAACCCCACGATCCCGCCCGGCGACGCCCACCCCTACCTGCGGGCCGCGACCGCCGGAATCCGCCACCACACCCGCCAGGCGGCATGGAGCACCACCACCGCCGACCGCGTACACCTGGACGTCCTGCACAGCCACCTCACCGGTCTCCACCTCCTTATGGACCGGCTCGCGGACACCACCCGGCCCCAGCATCCGGCCGCCGGACGGCACCTGGACTCCGCCCACCTGCGCCTGTGGCAGGCCGCGACCAGCCTCCACGACGCCTTCCACACCCTGCCCGCAGCCGAACGCACCGGCGCCGACCCGGTCTGCCGCCCCGACGCGCTGCCCGAGGGGCCACCGGTCCTCACCATCTGCCAGCGCCAGCTCGCCTCCGGCCACGCCATCCGCCGCAAGACCACCCCCGCCGACCACGGCCCCCGCCCGGCACGCACCGCCTGAAGGCAGCCCCCGCAGAAACGATCCGCCCTCATGTCCCAGCACCGTCCCGGCCGCCGCGCCCGCCGCGCCTCCGCCAGCCCCCTGTTCACGCCCCACGGCACCGACCGCTCCACCCGCAGGGCAGCCCGCCGCCAGCTCGCCGAAGCCCAGGCCAAGGCCCGCGCCGAAGCCACCTCCACCTCCGGCGAACACCCACCGGCCGAGCAGGAGATGCCTCGCTCCGCCTACCCGTCCGCCGGGCGGCCCGGCAGCGCCTCGGCCCGCGGCAACCGGCTGCGCCTGCCCGCCCACCGCATGACCACCGCCGTCGCCGCCGGCGCGTACCCGTTCCTGGCCGAAGGTGGCCTGGGCGCCGACGGCATCTACATCGGCCGCGACGTCCACGCCGAAGCCGCCTTCGTCTTCGACCCCTTCACCCTGTACGGCAAGATCGACGGCTTCACCAACCCGAACGTCCTGCTCGCCGGAGTGATCGGCCAGGGCAAGAGCGCCCTCGCGAAGTCCTTCGCGCTGCGGTCGGTGGCCTTCGGGTACCGCGTGTACGTCCCCTGCGACCCCAAGGGCGAATGGACTCCCGTCGCCCAGGCCCTCGGCGGCACCTCGATCGCACTCGGCCCCGGCCTGCCCGGCCGTCTCAACCCCCTGGACGCGGCCCCTCGGCCTCCGTCCGTCGTGGAGGCGGACTGGGCCGGCGAGGTGCGCAAGCGCCGCCTGCTCCTGCTCGGCTCCCTCGCCCGCACCGTCCTGGGCCGCGACCTGATGCCGATGGAGCACACCGCCCTCGACATCGCCCTCGACGGCGTCGTGAAGGCCGCAGCTGCAGCCGGCCGGACCCCGCTCCTCGGCGACATCGCCCACACCCTGGCCCAGCCCGCCCTCCTCGACCAGGCCGCCGGCACCGTCTCAGGCCACCTCGGAGAGGCAGCCCGCGACCTCGCCCACGCCATGCGCCGCCTGGTCCACGGCGACCTGGCCGGCATGTTCGACGCCCCCTCCACCGTCGCATTCGACCCGGCCACCCCGATGCTGTCGATCGACCTGTCCCGCCTCGGTGGATCCGGCGACGACACCGCTCTCGTCCTCGCCATGACCTGCGCCTCCGCCTGGATGGAGTCCGCCCTCACCGACCCGCGCGGCGGCCGGCGGTGGATCGTCTACGACGAGGCATGGCGACTGATGCGCCACGGCCCCCTGCTGCAGCGCATGCAGGCCCAGTGGAAGCTCTCCCGCGGACTCGGCATCGCCAACTTGATGGTCATCCACCGGCTCTCCGACTTGCTCACCGCCGGCGACGCCGGATCCCAGGGCCGAGCCCTGGCCGAAGGACTCCTCGCGGACTGCTCCACCCGCATCATCTACCGCCAGGAAACCGACCAGCTCCACGCCGCGGCCTCCCTGCTCGGGCTGACCTCCGTGGAGACCGAAGCCATCTCCCACCTCAGCCGTGGACGCGGCCTCTGGAAGGTCGCCGGCCGGTCCTTCATCGTCCAACACCTGCTCCACCCAGCCGAACAGACCCTGTTCGATACCGACTCCCGTATGCATTGAAAACGATAGGAATAGCTCGATTCCCGACATCACCAGCCCGGACTACTTCCTCCAGCTCGCGCGAACTGTGGACCGAGTCTTCGACGACGTTCCGAAGGCCGAAGAACTACGTCGAGGCGACGACATCACCCCGGACCTCCACACCGTGGTCGGCGACATCGGCGTCATCCTGGCCGAAATCTGCGAGGAACTGGCCACCAGCAACCGCCACGAGTCCGAGAACCTCACCGGCTACAGCCGCGCCGAACGCTTCGGCACCGCGGCCCTCGCCCAGTGCGCTCCCCCGCTCGGCACCGCCCTCGCCCACCTCAGCCATGTAGTAGACCTTCTCGGCTTCCTCCACGAGACCATCAGGCACTCCTCCACCGAGCGCACGCCCCCGCCGGGGGACGTACGGGTCGTCATCCAGGACCAACTCGACAAGGCCAATACCGCCCTGCGCTCCACCGCCCAGCAACTGCGCGGCAAGGCGACAGAGATCACTCGCGTGTTCCCTACCCGGACAGCCGCCATGCTCGCCCGCTACGCACCCGTCACGGGGCCACCGGCCGTCATACCCATGCCCGGCCGGATCCGATGACCTTGCATCAAGCGCCGGAGGCGGAGGGTCCGTCGACCCGCCTCCTGGCGCCGTTGCCGGATCACCGCAACGTCCTCGACCCCAGCTGGCAGCGAGCCTGGGCGGACTTCGCCCACGTGATCACCCCACTGCGCGAGCGCGGGCTGGTCTGCGACGTCCAGTACGGGATGGACGACTGGCTCGTCTACGCCTGGCCGCCCGGACACGACTCCGTCGTCCTCATCGGGACGCGAGGCGGCTGGCTGGCCACACACGAGGCTCCCGCCGAAGACCGGACCTCGATGACGGTCCTCTACGACTCCACCCATTCTGTCGGCCCTCACGATGTCGGTCCTCTGCTCTCCGCGATCGACGCCCTTCTCGCACGGCTTCCCCGTGCCCCGTCGACACCGGCGCCTGCCAGCGTGCACGTCACTGGGGTCCAGACCCCTGCACCGGTCGCGCGCGGCACCCGCAGCCGTTGATCCCCACCCGCAACTTCGTTCTTCAGGAGGGCTTCCCGTGTACCACCCCGTCAGCATCCACATAGGACTGCATGTCGCCGGTCCGATTTCCCTGCCTCTCTCCGACCCGGTCCAACGGCTTTTGTGGTCAAGGGGGTTCGCCTACTGCTCGCGGCTGGACGCATACACCGCGCCGGCGTCGCTGCCGGTTGAGCAGCAGGAGCATCTCGTGCACCAGGCCGTGCACGCGCTGCAGCCGCTCGGCCTCCCCGTCGCACACCTCCACCACCCGGCGCCCTCGGCATGACCCAATATGATCCCCTGCTCCCCTTCGAGCGGGAGACGCTCAGACGTTCCAGAGCCGTCACCGCCGGCCTGGAGCAATTCACGGCCGGGCTGGCACCGCGCCTGGGCGGGGCATGGAGCCCCCGTGTCCTGCCGACTCCGTATCGGTGGAGCCATGCGGACGACCGGATCTGGGAGCGGGAGGAGGGAGTGCTGTGGCGTGCGCTGCGCCGGGACGGCGACCATCAGCATGCGCGGGCCTTCCTCACCCACGCCCACGGCCTCCAGCTTTGCGTCATCCAGCGGCCGCATCGGCCGGGCGAGTTCCTGGTTGGCACGGTGCTGCCGGCGGGCGTCTACGAGTACGACACGGCACCGCGCCCGCAGGCCGTCTCGGTTCCCGGTGACCCCGCCCGTGCCGCCGCCGCGGTACGGCGCCGCCTCCTTCCGTACTACCGGCTCGCGTCGATGCGCGTGGCCAGCAGTACCAGGTTCAGGCAGGCCCAGCGGGTCACCATCGGCCGGTCTACGGACGGGCGACCGATCGCCGACGTGCTCATGCCCCGCGCCGTGCGGGCCCTGCTCCACGAGGACGGCCGCTGGCACCTGGACCCCGGCACCGGTCTGTGCGTGCCGGCTGCCCACTCCGCCTGCGCCCCCGAGGTCCTCGTCCAGGACGCCGCCGACCGGCTCGGCGGACTCGGCTTCGAGGTCATCCGCAGCGACCAGCATCCGCTGGAGTTGTACTTCCGCTCGCAGCACCCCGCGATCCCCGCTCCGGTGGCCGGCCTGCCGTCCACACGGCCCGGAAGCCCGAGCCGGAGCCGGAACCGCTGACCTGGAACAGCTGGTGGCAACGAACTCCACCTTTCGCCTGCCATGGCCCACCGCCACACCCAGCGATGTCGCGGTCGTCCCAGCCTGCCCCGGGCCAGCCTCCGCGGACCGCACCGAAATTGTCCCCCGCCCCCGTCTCCGCCCGCGAGCCCATCTCGGCCACCGTGCCGTCTGCCGCCCGCCGCTGATTCGAAAGGAGCCCTCCTGCCTGGCCAGTTCGTCGTCGGCACGCACCCGCAGTACGGGTACGTCGCCTCCGCCCAAGGAATCCCCCACCACATAAGCCAGTGGTACCTGAACCGTCTCGGCTTCCAGCCACTGCTCGGCCTGCACGGCGTCTACCTCCTGCCGGCCCCCACCCACGAAGGACCCCGGCGCATCCGCCAGGCCATCGAGAGCCTGCGCAGCAGCGGATACAAGGTCCACGCCGACTACTCCCTGGACCCCGCCAACACCAAGCCGGTGCAGGCCAAGCCCGTTCGGGACCCGCGCGAGTGGTACCGGACCGGAGTCTCGCAGGCCGCCGCCACCCCCTCGCCCCAATACGCCACCACACGGGCCTGGGGCTCCAGGCCCCCGAAGACCACGCCGGCGAGTCCCGCACCGAGCGCAACCACCCACACGAGCCGCACCCACTGATGAGAGAAGGACCCGTTCCCCCCATGACCCACACCGTCCACCACCGTCCCAGCAGCAGCGAGCTGCGGCTGCGGGCCCGACGGGAGGCCGCGGAATTCCTTCGAGGCCTCCCGGTCCCGGCAGATCCGGCCGCCTCGTTGCGCACCTGCGCGGAGGCGATGTCCCAGGCGTCCACGCCCGCCGAAGTCCACGCGCTGACCGAGCTGGCGGCCGGTGGCGAGGAAGCCGGGCTGATCGCGCTGCGGAACCTCCTGCGCGCCGCCGGCGCCCGCTGCCGGGAGCACGGCGAGATCCAGCTCGCCACCCGCTACGAGCGCACGAGCGACCTCCTCGACATCGCCGACCGGGCTCTCTTCCAGCTCGGCGTCGACCTGCTGACCACCCAGTACGACACCGCGCCGGACACCGCCGCCCCCTGCCTGACGCCCGTCGGCCACGACGAGGGAGCGTCCACCTGACGTCCTCCGAGATCACCCTCTACACCAGCCAATACCACGGAATCGTCGCCCTCGTCTCCGGCGAATCGTCCCGGTGGGCTCGCACCGCCCTTCAACTCGCGGGATTCGAGAAGGACGGTGGCGGCAACTACGTCATGCCCCTGACGGACGCCGGCCGCGTCCGCGAGGCCCTGACCAACCTCAGAGAGACGGCGGCGGCCTTGCAGAGCAAGGTCACCGCGACCAACCAGAGCTACATCGGCGACTTCGCCCTCGAAGTCAGCAAGGACCTGCCCGGCCAGTGGAAGGTGCAGGTCGAGAACTATGGGCACCCGGCTACGCAGGGCGACCTCTTCTCGTGCCTGTGGGCGACTGGCCCCAACCTCCGCCTCCTTGAAAACCGGCGCGTGTCCTCTGCTGCGATCTTGCAGTCCGAGAACGGAGCCGAACTCGCCATCATCTACAACCCCCGCCACGACGTGTACGACGTCGGGATGCTCGCCCCGCAGGACATGTACCTGGACGAGGCCGTCGTACCGCCGTCCATGATCACCGTGCATTCGGCGCCCGTCCCCGCCGCCCGCAAGATCGTCTCCAGCCTGCTCGCCGACTATTACCGGGCCGTCTTCGAAATGCAGTTGAACCATCTCGGCGATGACCTGGCATGGGCGCAGGAGGAGTTCGAACCGGGCACCGTCCAGGATCCTCCCCAGCGTGACCTGGCCGAGGCCTTCGACCGCTTCGCCACCATCGCACCACGCATCATCGCTTCCCTGCGCACCAGCGGCCTTCACTCCCTCGACCCGCACCAGGCAGCGTTCCTGGAGGACATGGAGGCCGCGTTCGGCCAGCCCAGCCCGGGCGCCGAGAACGCGGGGAAGGCAGCGGAGAACCCGAGTCTCGATCTGCTGTCGATGTGGATGAGCGAGGGCGAGGGTCTGGTCGACCTGGCCCGGGCCGCCGTCCGCACAGCACCCGCGCCGACCGCCCTCGGCCTCGTCTGTGCCGTGGACACACCCGGGGTGCTCCCCTCTCCTCCCCCGCGGGTCGGCGCCGCCCTCAACCGCAGATAGCCCCCTGGAGCCGCTATTCCCCTCCCCCCGACCCCACCTCCGCACGAGGCGGTTAATGCTCTGACCGGCTGGGCCGTCCAGTTCTCGGTCATCACGCTCCGCTGCGAGATGGCCGTGGACCACCTCCGTACCCGCCACGGAGACATCACCGACGCCCCGGCCGCCCAGGCCGCCGAAGCCGAGCGCAACCGGGAGCTCGCCGAGCTCTTCGTCGAACTCCGCCCCCACCTCAGCACCCTGATCGTCCACGCCAGCGCTGGCGTGCGGGCCATGCCCCCTGCCCGGCACCATGCCCGCTGGCACCTGCTGATCTCCGACCTCGCCCATGCCGCGGACCAGGCCGTACGCATCCTGGACGAGCACCCCGACGGCCAGGACACCACCAGCCGCGACGCTCTGCTGTGGCCCTACATGCAGACCTGGGGCGAGCACGACGTCCTGCTGCGCGACCTCGCCCTCCAGCCCGCCCACCCACCGGAGCCGAACCCCGGGCTCGGTACGGAGGAACAGGAGGCATGGACCGCCTGGGCCCGCTCGGCCCGCAGCCGCGGCCTGCTCCAGCCCCAGGAATCTCGCTACGACGCCGCTGGCCGCCAGCTCACCCTCGCCTTCGTCCCGCACCCGGTCGACGACGAGGAGGAGATGGTCGTGATCCTCGCCGGGGACATCGACGGCCCCGAAATGAGCGTGCTCGGGCGCTACGACACCGACGACGAAGCGATCCGCCACCTCCCACCAGCAGTCCCACCCGGCGTGCTCTATCCCAACGGCCCCCCGCCGGACAGCGCGTCACCACCCGGGGTGCCACTGGAACAGCTGATCCGCGACGTCATCGACGCGCAGCACAGCGCCTCCGTCGCCGAGGCGATCTCCTACGTCACCGACCTGCCGCCCCATGCTCCCGCCGGACACATCGCGCAGCTCACGGTCTTCCTCGACACCTGCGCCGCCTGGGCGACCGCCATGGACACCCGGGCAGGCCAGGAGATCTCCGTGCGACTGCGGATGCTCTCCGCGCAGACCACCCACCTGATCCAGGACCTCGCGCAGATCGGCGAACAGCTGGAGGACGCGGTGGCGGTCCTGCCGCCGCACCGCACCCCCGCACCCCACCACCTGCCCGTACCGCGCCCGCCCGCTGTAGGCACCACACCGGTCGTGCCGACCCCGCCGGTCTCCGCCGCTTCCGCACCCCGCCGGTAGCGCCCCGCGCCCGGTCCCACTCCGCCTCGCCCTCTCTGACGGAAAGCCCTGCCCTGTTGACCCTGGCCGATCACCCGAACACCACCCCACCACCAGCCACGTACGGCGCCGTCCTGGGCAGCCGCCATGTTGTCCGCCTGCTCGGCGGCACCCTGACCGGTCGTCTGCCCAACGGCATGGTGCCCGTCGGGCTCGTGTTGTGGATCACCGGCGGGGGCGGTTCCCTGGCCTTCGCCGGCCTCCTCGCCGCGCTGTACGGGCTGGCGTCCGGGCTGTCCCAGCCGATCAAGGGCAGGCTGATGGACCGGTACGGGCAGACCCGTATCTCCGCACCGGCCGTCGTGTTCAACTCCGGTTACCTGGCCTCGCTCCCGTGGATCGGGGCGAGCGGGCATCCGGCGGCCGTGACCGCCGCCGTGGGGCTCGCGGGTCTGTTCACCCCGCCTTTGGAATCCGGGCTGCGCGCGTTGTGGCCGACGGTTCTTCCCGACCTGGGCCGGCGGCGGGTCGTCCAGGCCCTCGACACCGGGTCTCAGGGCCTCCTCTACATCGTGGGTCCCTTGCTCGCCTCGTGGCTGGCCACCGCATACGGGCCCGACATGGCCCTGAACGCCGCCGCCGCACTCACCCTTGTGGGAACGGTCGTGGTCCTGACCGCTGCCCCGTCACGGACCTGGCGGCCGGCCACCACTGGTGGGGCGGTGGGAGGCGGCCGTCTGGCGGGGGCCGGTCTGGTCCTGCTGTTCACCGCGCTTGCGGGGACGGGGTTCGCGCTCGGTGCGATGAACGTGTGGGCAGCGGGCATGGCCACCACTCACGGGATGGCCATGCTCTCCGGGATGCTCCCCGCCGCGTTCTCCACCGGCAGCGTCCTCGGCGGCCTGGTCTACGCCCGACGGACATGGCCCGGCACGACCACCACTCAGCTCCTCGCGACCGCCGGCCTGTTCCTCCTCGGCTGGATACCCCTGCTCATCCAGCCCGGACCGCGCTCAGCCATCGCCCTGGCCGTCGTCCCGGGGCTGTTCCTCACCCTGATCATCACCAACGGCTTCCACACCGTGGACACCCTGGCACCCGCCTCACGCACCACCGAGGCGTACGCCTGGCTGATCCTGTCCGTCGGTACCGGCCAGGCCGCCGGAACCGCGCTCGCCGGAGCCCTCGCCGAGCGCCCGTACGTACTCGCTGCTCTTCCCGCCGCCGGCGCCGCCCTCTCGCTGGCCATCCTCGCCCTCGCCCGCCGCAAGCTCGGCCCCGGCCGTCGCCCCGGCCGCCACCGGCGCTCCCGCCACAACCAGCCCGACCACATCAACTTCCCTGCATCAGAAGGAGATTCATCTATGGCTATCCGAACCGAATGGAAGATCATCCACAGCTGTGGACACGAGAGCACGGCCAACCTGTCCGACCGTCCCGCCGACAAGCGGGCCGGATTCGCCCGCTGGCTCGGCGGCCGTGACTGCACCGACTGCTGGAAGGCCTCCCGGGACTCCGACAGCGCCACGAAGGAAGTGTGGCTGGCGGCGAAGCGGGCCGAGGAGCAGCAGGCCGCATTGGACTGGGCGACGCAGTTCGACATGCCGGCGCTGGAGGGTCCCGAGCGGGCTCTTGCCTGGGGTGAGCGTTCCCGGTTCCAGCTGGTGACGGCCGCGTACACCGCGCTGGTCACCGAGAGCGGGACCTGGGACGAGGCCGACTGGGCCGCGCTGGAGGAGAAGATCCGCACGGTCACGCGGGCCGGGTGGTGGATCGACCAGCGCGACGCCGAGGGCACTGACCTTCCCGAGCTGCTGGACGCGGCCACCGCTGATGACCGGGGGACGGAGAACCCGTTCCGGTAACCGTGGGCGGACATATATAGCCGACGATCCCCGGTCAGCCAAACCGGGGATTCTCCAGACCATTGAAGTACTTCACCCGCCGCGAAACTGCGGCACCTTCGTGGAAGGACTTCTGCCGTGCCCGACGCCATCCGTGCCGCGTTCATACCCGCTGACGCCATCACCCCCGACCGGGACATCACCCACGGACACTTCGCTCCCGGCGACCGGATCGTGGTCATCAAGGGAGTGGACGACGGCATCCTGTGGGGCGACGCCATGACGGTGGTCACCCCGTCCTGGCACACCCCGACCAACGAGGACGGATGGCGCCTGCGCAACCCTGACGGCGGCGCCCGCAGCTTCGTCACCGGACACCCCCGCTACCTCGTCCACCTCTCCACGCGCTGCCCCGACTGCCTGATCTACCAGCGGGCCCTGCAGGACTACCTCGTGCCCCGGTTCACCGACAGCAAGCCCGTCGATGTCGGCTGGTACTCGATCACCGAACTGAACCAGCTCGTCCACGTCGCCGACGGCCGGGCCGGCAGCCGATGATCCCCACACTCCACGAGTTGGACACCACGTCCGCCCACGCACTCGCCGCGGCTCTGGGCCGGCCCGTCAGCGACCAGGAGGGCCTGACCACCGACGGCACGATCGTCGCGTACTGGTCGCAGCTCGACTACTTCACCGACGAGGACCGGATATGGACCTCGGTGGAGTGGGCCCAGCACCTCGACGAATCGCACCGGGAGCACCCCTTCGCCGCCACCTACCGTGGTGATCCCCGCGTCATCCTCCACGTCAGCGTCCGCCTGCACCCCGAGGACCGGGAGCTCACGCCGGCCGAATGGTCCGAGGTCGGCCACCGGCTCGCCCGCGTCTCAAGAATCGCCCCGCCCGGCGACCCGAATCCGTGCAGGTGGATCGCCCTCCGCGACCTGCCCCACCGCCTCGACCTGGTCGCCAATCTGGTCCGGGAGGACGGCGTCCGGGCGCCCGTGCCCAGGCAACTCCCCCACGCCCTGGCCGCGGAATGCCGGCGCATCGAAGCCGACCTCCGCCTTCTCTCCCCGCCAGACCACCACGCCGCCCCCTTCAAGGCGAACATGCTGGCGGCGGCACGGCCCACCGTCGAAATTCCCGGCACCAACTTCGTGGCGGACTTGTCCAACGGCGCGCACCAGCATTTCGCCGCCGCCCGCCGTCTCGTGGAGAAGGCCGCGCACCAGCTGGGTAGTGCGCCGTCGGGCTGGCCGGAGCTCGCGCACCAGCTGGAGTGGATCGCCCGCCGATCCCACGCCCTTGAATCCGACCTCGCCGAGATCGTCCCCGGGCACCCTGGCACCCCGGCCGGAGTCGCCACCACAGGTGCCTCCGCCGGGCTCCCGTCCCGGGCCACCCGGAGGCGCTGACCGGCCGCCTCTACCGCAGAAAGCATTCTCTTCTTGGCCCTCGCCCACCGTGTACTGACCGTCCGACGCGATCCGGGCTCCGGGGAAGTCCTCGCCCGTGGGGGCGACCCGGAAGCCCACAGCCTCCTGGAACGCACCGGATTCGTCCCAGTCGTCCGCCGCCACGAGACGTACCACCGTCTTCCTACCGGCCTTGACCAGGAAGAGGAGATCCGCCTGGCCACCCGCGCCGTAGCCCGCCTCCAAGCCGTCGGCTACGACCTGACCGCGGACCCCGCCTTTGCCACCGAGCAACACGAACCGCACTACCTCTCTCTCGGCGCCCAGGTCGCACACCTCGCGACCCGGATCCGGGAAGCGGAGACCACCGAGGAAGTCAGCGACGCCCTGACGGAGCTGACCGCCACCCACGACGGTGTCCTCCCGGCCCTCGCCGAAGTCCTCGCCGCCACGGCCGACTTCCTGCAGGACCTCGGGGAGCCCATCGACCCGCACACCGCCGCGCGGCTGCACTACCTGGTCGACGAACGGCTCCGCGTCATCACCTCTGACCTGCGGCACGTCCGCAACGGGCTCGCCGACCGGCAGGCCGTACACCCCCACCGCGCGCCGTGCCCCCAGGAAGTCGCCAGCGACGAACGGGAGAAGTCGGCCTCGTGCCCCTGCCCCGTGCCCGCCCGCATCCCCACCACGCCCGTCACACCGGCTGCTGCTCTGCCCGCCCCGGCCGGCCGCCGCCGCTGACCGCCCCGAGACCCGCCCGAGGAACCATGCCCTACGACCGCGACCCCGACGAGCTCGGCTCCTTCGCCGCCATCCTCACCCAGAACCTGCCCGGCACCTGGACCCATGAGCTGCGCCAGCACACCGCCCACGACGAGCGCCACAGCGCCACCGCCGACGTCTGGGACCTGAACCACGTCGCCGAAGCTCTCGCCCAGCACCCGGTGAAGCACGACGTCATCCTGACCCGCGACGATGGCCGGCGGCTCTTCCTCCTTGACCATCCCCGCTACGAGGACGAGTTCCTCATAGCCGCCATGGCACCCGTCGACACCCCCGCGGAAGCATTCCGCGGGGTGCGGGAGCCGGACGGCATCGCGATACCCGCCGACCCCGAGCAGGCCACCGACGCCATCGTCACCAACCTCCTGCCCCGATACGAGGCCGCGCTGGCCCAGGTCCAGGACAACGCCCTGCGCCTGAACCGCGCCCACTCCCAGCCCGACACCCTGGTGATGAGCTGGACGGAATCCGGCGACCTCACCGCCACCACCGACCGGGCGGACGTGGCCGGCGTCCTGACAGCCCACGGGTTCGTCCACGACCCCGGCCAGCAGGCGTACGTCGCCTCCGGCGACGACACGGCTCACCAGGCACAGTGCGTACGGGCGGCCGGCGCCGCGCTCGGCGCCCTGAACATCGGTGTGACCCTGCGCAGCGCGCCCCACCGGGGCACTCCGGCAACGACGCCGCTGCCCGCACCGCGCCCGGCCACGGCGAACACCGTGCGATCCCGGTGAAGGACGGCGCAGAGCCCGACTTCCTCATCCTCGATTACGTCACGATCACCCGCGACCCACGCACCCAGCTGGTGGTGACCAGCAGATGCACACCAGAAGCCGCGGGCATCCTGGAGACCGTCGGACGCTTCCGCGACGGCGGCGTCCACTACCTGCGCCAGCCGCACGACCTGCCCGTCGAACAGCAGCGCCACTACGCGACCGCCGCGGCCCAGGCTCTCCTGCTCTCAGGGTTCAGCGTCTTCCTGGATCCCTCCCTGAACACGCTCGCCACCCCTGACGGCGACCGGGCAGCGGCCCACCGCTACCTGGACCAGCTCGCCGAGCGGGCCAGCAGGGCCACCGACGACAAGCAGGTCGCCGAGATCCTCGCCGAAGTGGCCGCACCCACCGAGGGCCTGCTGTCCCACCTGGTGCAGACCCTGATCACGACCTGGGCCACCTGGAGCCAGCGCACTGAGGGCGCACTGTCCAAGGAGGACCTCGCGATGCGGCTGATGGACACCACCAGCGGGCTCTCGCGACACGGCGGCGAGATCCGGCACATCCGCAATCAGGCCGCCGCCGCCAAGCCGGTCTCCCCGCAACCGCCTGCACCTCCAGGTCCAGCGGCGTCGCCGCCCACCCGGGGACGCTGAACCCGCCGCACTCCGCCTCCGAAACGGTCCATGCCTCCACGACACCATCGAACCGATCTCGCGGCCTTCGCAGAAGGCCTCGCCGCCCGCCTGCCCGAGACCTGGACCAGCACTTACACCCGCCACGCCGCCTACCACGACCAGATCGCCACCACCTCGACGGTGTGGGACATGGGAGCCGTCGGCTACGCCACCTCCAACTTCGTCCTCGGCCACCAGGCCGTGCTCGCCCGAGCCGACGGAGCACGCCTGCTGCTCTTCGATCGCCCCCGGTACCGGCACCAGTTCATGATCGGCGCACTGGAACCGGACGCCCATCACGACGCCTTCCACCAGGTCGCCGAACCCAACGGCATCACCGTCCCCTCCGACCCCGCCCGCGCCGCCGCCCAGGTCACCCGCAGGCTGCTGCCCCGCTACGAGGATGCGCTGCGCCAGGTCCGGCACAACACCGCCCATCCCGCACCCCGCCGGCCCGAACCTGCCCTGATCACCGGGGCGGTGAGCATGGTCTGGCACCCGGACGGGGCCGTCGGCGCCGTCACCGGAGTGCGTGAGGCAACCGTGGTCCTGTACGGCGCCGGATTCCAGTACCACCCCTACCACCGGCAGTTCCTCCTTCCGGCGTCGTACGGCGACCGCGAGCAGATCGCCCGCGTCCAGGCCGTCTCCCAGCGACTGGCCCGTATCGGCGTCGGCGTCACCATGCGCCCGGCCCGGCTGGCTTCCGCGCCCACCGCGCTGCCCGCTCGCCCGCCCTGCCCGGCGGTCGCATCTGCGACCCGCTGATCCACCCACCACCGCGAGGAGATCCCCCGTGGGAAATCTGGCCGACGAAACCGGCAAAGACGTCGAGATCTACCGACAGGCCCGCACTCCCGGCAGCATCCACATCGTCAGCCGCAGCAACGCACCGGAAGAACTCCTTGCCATCCTCGACAGTGCCGGCCTGGAGCGCCGCACCGATGAGACCACAGGCCCCGTCTACGTCTGGCACGAAACCCCCGACGGCCTGAGCGAGAAGGCCCAGAAGCAGCTCGTCACCCGTGCGGCGCTCCCGCTGCTCATCGCCAACTACGACGTCAACATCGACCCGGGCCTGTACGACGTGACCGCCTGGGCACAGACAATGGCCGCGCACCGCGCCCAGCAGGCCAAGGCCACGGGCGGCCAGGCTCCCGCTGCGACTCCGCCGGCATCGCCCGGATCCCCTTCGCGGTCTCGCTGACCACTTCCCTCACGCCGCCCCGGCCCGCCTCATCCGGGCCGGGGTGCCTGCCGCACCACACGGAGCACCACGATCCAGCAAAACCCCACCAACCCGCCGCCGATCTCCCCCCCCCGGCCCCGCTCCGCAGCACCGCCGCCGCGACCTCGGCCACGTCCGCCGGGTCGACCACCGGCAGGCCGACGTCCCCGAAGGGCGCGGCCGCCGTGCGGTGGGCGCGGATCGACTCGGCCCAGGCGAAGGCGTTGGAGTCGAGCCCGCCCGAGCGCAGGACCGTCCACTCCAGGCCCGACCGGCGGACGGCCTCCTCGAAGGCCGCGGGGTGCCGGTACTGCTCGGGCCGGGTCCCGACCCCCTGCGAGGACAGCAGCACGACCCTGCGTACGCCGCCCGCCGCGGCCAGCTCCAGGACCGCCCGCGGGTCCTCGCCGGCGACGAGCAGGAACAGGGCCTCGGCCCCGTCGAGGGCGGGCCGCAGGCTCTGCGGCTCGGCGAGGTCGGCGCGGTGGTGGCGGACGCCCTCGGGCAGCGCGTGCTCCGGCGCCCGGCGGGAGACGGCCGTGACCGGCTCCCCCGCCGCCGCGAGGATCCGTACCAGCTCGCCGCCGACGTTTCCGGTCGCACCCGTGATGACGAACATGAGGTCTCCCACCCGTGAGTGAGTTAGTCGACTGACTAACTCCTGTGACGACGACCATAGCCCGCCGGGCCGCGCCCGTCTACACTTAGTCAGGTGACTTACTCAGACTCCGCCGAACCGTCGCCCCCGGCCTCCCCGCCGTCCCAGCCGTCCCCATCCCCGGCCTCCCGCCCGAAGGTCGCGCGCGGGGGCAAGCGCGAACGGCTCGCCGCGGCGGCGGCCCAGGTCCTGCACGAACAGGGCGTGGAGAAGACGACGATCGCCGACATCGCGCGCGCGGCCGACGTCCCCCTCGGCAACGTCTACTACTACTTCAAGACCAAGGACCAGCTGGTCGAGGCGGCCATCGACGCCCACGCGCAGCACCTGGCCGGGCTGATCTCCGCCCTGGACGCGCTCCCCACCCCGCAGGACCGGCTGAAGGCCCTCCTCGCCGGCTGGATCGACCAGCGCGAGCTCACCGCCCGCCACGGCTGCCCCACCGGTTCGCTCGCCTCCGAGCTCGACAAGCGCGACGACGGCCTCGACCAGACCCTCGCCACGGTCATGCGGGTGCTGCTCGACTGGGCCGAGCAGCAGTTCCGCGCCCTGGGCCGGACCTCCGACGCCCGCGAGCTGGCGGTCGCCCTGATCGCCTCGTACCAGGGCATCTCGCTGCTCACGAACACCTTCCGCGACCCCGAAATGATGGCCACGGAAGGCCGCCGGCTGGAACGCTGGATCGACTCGCTCGCCGACCAGGGGCTGTCAGTCGGCTAGTGGTCGGGCCTCGGGACCACCGTGATGGGGACGTCGCCCGTGTAGTCGAAGGTGCCTGCCGGCAGGCAGTTCTCCTCCGTGACCGTCCCGAGGCCGTCGCAGTGCTCCGCCTTGAGGGTGAAGAAGACGGTCTGGGTGTGCGGGCCGAGGTCCGGCGCCTTGAACGGCGGCGAGACGACGGCCGAGTACGGATTCCCGTCCGCGTCGACGAAACCGGTCCGCAGGACCTCCTTCTTCTTGAACGTCTGGCGCTTCTCCTGCGGCGTGCCGATGTCGAGGACGTAGGTGGCGCTGACGAACTTGGAGTTGAAGTCGTCGATCGGATCGGGACGGGACGGCTCGTAGCCGTCCGGATAGACCGCCACCTCGGCGCTGGCCGCCGTGGTCCAGCCCGGCACGGTCCGGACCCACTTCTCCTTGGCGTAGATCTCGCGGCAGGTGGGTGGACCGACGATCCGCAGCTTCACATCGTAGAGCTCGTTGAGGTCCGTCCCGTCGGATCCCAAGCAGTGCGGGACGGGCGGCTTGGGCTTCGGCAGCGGATCGGCCGCGGCCGGCGCGGCCGCGCCGGCTCCGGCGAGCGCAGCCACCAGCAGGGACGGGACGACCGCGGCGAGGAACCGTGCTCGGTTCACCGGGTACCACCTTTCGATGTCGGCGATTGAGACCGTCGGCCAGCCGACCACCTCGCGCGCCCCGGTTCACGGCGACACGTCCCAGGAGCGGCCGGACGGCGGAGCGAATCCACACACCTGCCCGCGCGCCGCCGCGCGACACCGCTCAGCCGTGCGCCGCCGCGCCGACCCCGCTCAGTCGACCCCGCTCAGCCCCGCGTCGCACCCCGCGCCGCCGTGATGAAGGCCCGGATCAGCTCCGGGGACTTCACCCCGCGCTCCCGCTCCACCCCGCTCGACACGTCCACGCCCCAGGCCCCGGTGACCGCGAGCGCCTCGCGCACGTTGCCCGGGTTCAGCCCGCCCGCCAGCACCCAGCGCCCGTTCGGCGCGGTGAACTCCGGCGACCCCCAGTTCCACGGCTTGCCGGAGCCCGCGTCGGGGGCGTCGATCAGCAGCAGGTCCTCGCCGTACTCCCCCACGGAGGCCACCGCGCGGGCCGTGGCCCGGATCAGGGTCCGGCCCTCCGCGCGCAGCTCCTCGTAGTACTCGGGCCCCTCGTCCCCGTGCAGCTGCACGGCGCGTACGCCGCTCTCCTCGGCCAGCCGCCGGACCTCTGCGACCGACTGCCCGCGGAACACCCCGACGGTGAGCACCCCGGCGGGCACCCGCGCGGCCAGCTCCCGCGCGGCGGCGGCGTCGATCGTGCGCACGGTCCCGGCGGCGAGGATGAACCCCACGGCATCGGCCCCCGCCTCCACGGCGGTGTCGATGTCACGCGCGGTCTTCAGACCGCAGATCTTGACGAACGGCTCACTCATGCCGCCAGTCAACCAAACCCGGCCACCCCCCGCCGATGCGTCCCATGCACCGAGCAGCGCCCCCGCGCCACCACTAGCCTGGGACGTGGCACGAAAGCAAGGCACTGCACCCCTTCCGGAGGACGATGGTGACGATCATGACCGAGCGGGCCACACCCATAGAGACCGTGTCGCCGCCAACGTTCGAGGGGCTCCTGCACACGGTTGCGGAGATGAACACGCCAGACGGCTTCAAGGCCGAGCTCATCCGGGGGAAGATCGTCTTGTCGCCGTTCTCCAAGCTGCGCTACTCCCGTCGCATGCGCCTCCTGCGCGAGCAGCTCCTGACCCACGCCCCTGACGGGCACTTCGCGGACACCTCACCCTTCCTCTTCCGGTTCCCGGCAGCGGAGCGCGGCTACGGACCGGACTTGTACGTCGCGGACGAAGCGGCCTTCGACGAGGAAGGGCTGCACGCGGACGGAGCGGCGCTGTCGTTGGTCGGAGAGTTCACGTCCGTCTCCACCAGGGACGCCGACTGGAACGAGAAGCTGGACGTGTACGGCCAGATCGTGCCCATCTACCTGGTCGTCGACATGCAGGACTCGGAGATCACCTGCTTCTGGGACCCCTCCCCGCACGGATACCGGTCCCGTACGACCGTGTCCTTCGGTCAGCCCCTGAACGTCCCGAAGCCGTTCGACTTCGCCATCGACACCACCGGCTTCTAAGCACGCGGAAACGCCCGAGGGCGGCACCCCTTCGTGGAGAAGGGGTGCCGCCCTCGGTACGAGAACAGCCGATCAGCCGGGGGCCGATCAGAAGTCCATGTCACCGCCCGGCATGCCGCCGCCACCAGCGGCGCCGGCCTTCTCGGGCTTGTCGGCGATGACGGCCTCGGTGGTGAGGAAGAGGGCCGCGATCGACGCCGCGTTCTGCAGGGCAGAGCGGGTGACCTTCGCCGGGTCGATGATGCCCGCGGCGATCATGTCCACGTACTCGCCGGTCGCGGCGTTCAGGCCCCAACCGATCTGCAGGTTGCGGACCTTCTCCACGACGACGCCACCCTCGAGACCACCGTTGACGGCGATCTGCTTGAGCGGGGCCTCCAGCGCGAGCTTCACGGCGTTGGCGCCGGTCGCCTCGTCGCCCTCGAGCTCGAGCTTCTCGAAGACCGCGGAAGCCTGCAGCAGGGCCACGCCGCCACCGGCGACGATGCCCTCTTCGACGGCCGCCTTCGCGTTGCGAACGGCGTCCTCGATGCGGTGCTTGCGCTCCTTGAGCTCGACCTCGGTCGCGGCGCCGGCCTTGATGACGGCCACGCCGCCGGCCAGCTTCGCGAGGCGCTCCTGGAGCTTCTCGCGGTCGTAGTCCGAGTCGGAGTTCTCGATCTCGGCGCGGATCTGGTTGACGCGACCGGCAACCTGGTCGCTGTCACCGGCACCGTCGACGATGGTGGTCTCGTCCTTGGTGATGACGACCTTGCGGGCGCGGCCGAGCAGGTCGAGACCGGCGTTCTCGAGCTTGAGGCCGACCTCCTCGGAGATGACCGTGCCGCCCGTGAGGATGGCGATGTCGCCGAGCATGGCCTTGCGGCGGTCGCCGAAGCCCGGAGCCTTGACGGCGACGGACTTGAAGGTGCCGCGGATCTTGTTGACGACCAGGGTCGACAGGGCCTCGCCCTCGACGTCCTCGGCGATGATCAGCAGCGGCTTGCCGGACTGCATGACCTTCTCGAGGAGCGGCAGCAGGTCCTTGACCGAGCCGATCTTCGAGTTGACGATCAGGATGTACGGGTCGTCGAGGGACGACTCCATGCGCTCCATGTCGGTGGCGAAGTACGCCGAGATGTAGCCCTTGTCGAAGCGCATGCCCTCGGTGAGCTCGAGCTCGAGACCGAAGGTCTGCGACTCCTCGACCGTGATGACGCCTTCCTTGCCGACCTTGTCCATGGCCTCGGCGATGAGCTCGCCGATCTGGGTGTCGGCGGCGGAGATGGAGGCCGTCGAAGCGATCTGCTCCTTGGTCTCGACATCCTTGGCCTGCGCCAGCAGGGCGGCGGAGACGGCCTCGACGGCCTTCTCGATACCGCGCTTGAGGGCCATCGGGTTCGCACCGGCGGCCACGTTGCGCAGGCCCTCGCGGACGAGCGCCTGGGCGAGGACGGTGGCGGTGGTCGTACCGTCGCCGGCGACGTCGTCCGTCTTCTTGGCGACTTCCTTGACCAGCTCTGCGCCGATCTTCTCGTACGGGTCCTCGAGCTCGATCTCCTTGGCGATGGAGACACCATCGTTGGTGATCGTGGGGGCGCCCCACTTCTTCTCAAGGACGACGTTGCGACCCTTGGGGCCAAGGGTGACCTTGACGGCGTCGGCGAGCTGGTTCATGCCTCGCTCGAGACCGCGCCGGGCCTCCTCGTTGAACGCAATGATCTTGGCCATCTGAAGTGGTCCTCCCGGACAGCGGTGGATTGCTCCCGGACCGCGCCCGCGCCCGCGACGGACGGCCTGCGTGCCCGGCGGTTCCTGCCCACCGGACCCTGCGGGCCTCACCGACCCGGTCCTCGTTTAGTAGCACTCTCACCCGGAGAGTGCTAACGCCAATGATTAGCACTCGGCACCCCCGAGTGCAAGCGGCTTCGGGGAACCCCTGGTGAACAAGCAGGCGGGACAAGGGGTGCGGGGGCACGCGCACGAGGGGCCCGCATCCCGTGTCCAGGATGTGGGCCCCTCGTCTGCATGCAGTGGTGCCGTCGTACGCGGCCCTGTGCGCGGGCGCGGTACGTGTCGGTGGTCGATCGCGGTCGGCCTAGCCGGCGGCGAGCTTGACCATGTCCGCCTGCGGACCCTTCTGGCCCTGCGAGATCTCGAATTCGACCCGCTGACCCTCTTCAAGGGTGCGGTACCCGTCCATCTGGATGGCGCTGTAGTGGACGAACACATCCGCACCACCGTCGACCGCGATGAAGCCGTAGCCCTTCTCCGCGTTGAACCACTTGACGGTGCCCTGAGCCATGCCTAACTCCCCTATTACTGGCCCTTGCGCAGGACCGCACTTCGCGGTCCCGGGTCAGAACTTGCGCCGGAACGCCTCGACCGGGGCTGAATGTATCCGCACCGCTGCTGTCTGCAACAGGTCATTCCGACGAGAATTCTGGACATGGCAAAAGATTGAAATAGGGTGAAAACTAGGAATATTCCAGGGCAACTCGGGCCGGACAAGCCAGGCCAACGCCCCATACCGCACTTGCATGTTGACTCAATGTCAACCCTCACGCGGCCCGCTCATATGCGGCGGGCAAGTCCAGCGGAGGGGACTTCCCCAACTCTACCGCGCCCAACCAAGCAGAATTGCCCCCTCCGTTTATTACCGGAGGGGGCAATTCAGCGTTCTGGTCCATCAGCGGCCGGAAGTCGGCCGCCGGATTGTTCAGCAGCCGCCGGCCACCGCGGGGATGATCGAGACGCCCGCGCCGTCCGGAGTGGACGTCTGCAGCCCGCCCTCGAAGCGCACGTCGTCGTCGTTGACGTAGACGTTCACGAAGCGGCGCAGCTTGCCCTGGTCGTCCAGGACGCGCGCGGCGATGCCCGGGTGGCTCTTCTCCAGGGACTCGATGACCTCGGCGAGGGTCGTGCCCTCGGCGGGGACCTCGGCCTTGCCGCCGGTGTAGGTGCGCAGGATGGTGGGGATGCGGACGTTGACGCTCATGGCGCTACTGCCTTTCCGGTGTGCAGAGGAGGGAGATCAGGCCAGGTTGGCGGCGCGGAACGCGTCCAGGCTCGGGCGGATGGTGGCGGTCTGGCCACCGCCGGCGGCCACCGCCTCCAGGGTCTTGAGGCCGTCACCGGTGTTCAGGATCACGGTGGTCAGCGAGGGGTCCAGCTGCCCGTTCTCGATGAGCTTCTTCGTCACGCCGACGGTGACGCCGCCCGCGGTCTCGGCGAAGATGCCCTCGGTCTGCGCGAGGATCTTGATGGCCTCGACGACCTGGACGTCGTTGACGTCCTCGACGTAGCCGCCGGTGCGGCGCGCGATGTCCAGGACGTACGGGCCGTCCGCCGGGTTGCCGATGGCCAGCGACTTGGCGATGGTGTTGGGCTTCTGCGGGCGCACCACCTCGTGACCGGCCTTGAAGGCGGTGGAGACGGGCGAGCAGCCCTCGGCCTGGGCGCCGAAGATCTTGTACGGCTTGTCCTCGACGAGGCCGAGCTTGATCAGCTCCTGCAGACCCTTGTCGATCTTCGTCAACTGCGAGCCGGACGCGATCGGGATGACGATCTGGTCGGGCAGCTGCCAGCCGAGCTGCTCGCAGATCTCGTACGCCAGGGTCTTGGAGCCCTCGCCGTAGTACGGGCGCAGGTTGACGTTGACGAAGCCCCAGCCCTCGCCCAGCGGGTCGCCGATGAGCTCGGAGCAGAAGCGGTTGACGTCGTCGTAGTTGCCCTCGATGCCGACCAGGTCGCCACCGTAGACACCGGCCATGATGACCTTGCCCTGCTCCAGGTCGTGCGGGATGAACACGCAGGAGCGGAAGCCGGCGCGGGCGGCGGCGGCGCCGACGGCGCCGGCCAGGTTGCCGGTGGAGGAGCAGGACAGGGTGGTGAAGCCGAAGGCGCGGGCGGCCTCGACGGCGATGGCCACGACGCGGTCCTTGAAGGAGTGCGTCGGGTTGCCGGAGTCGTCCTTGACGTAGAGCTTGCCGGTGACGCCCAGCTCCTTGGCCAGGTTCCGCGCGTCCACGAGCTTGGTGAAGCCCGGGTTCAGGCTCGGCTTGGAGGCCACGTCCGCCGGGACGGGCAGCAGCGGCGCGTAGCGCCAGATGTTGTCGGGGCCGGCCTCGATCGCGGCGCGCAGGGCTTCCGGATCACCCAGCGGCAGGTCGTACGAGACTTCGAGCGGGCCGAAGCACTCGGCGCAGGCGAAGATCGGGCCGAGCTCGAAGCGGGTGCCGCACTCACGACAGGAGAGGCCGGTGGCGGGACCGAGATCGACAGAAGTGCCAGAAGTGGCGGTTTCAACGGTTTCGGCAGAGGTTGCGACAGACTGTGCAGCCATGATGGCGAGGCCCTTTCTCCTCATCTTCCCCATGGCGCACTTCGCCATGAGACGGAATTGGCACCTTCCCTAGCCGGGGACCTCGCTGACGCCGCTGGATGTGCGCGATCGCGAGAACCGACTGGAGGGTTGCCGGGGCTTCAACGGGCCGTGTCCCTCTGCCCCTCTGGATGAGCGGTATGGCACCGGGCGACGCGCTCTACGGCGCACCCGGGCGTTTGTACGCGGGGACCCCCGGCATGCGGTGGACCTTCGCGTTGTTCAAGACTGTAACCGAAGGCCCGGGGGGTTGAGACAGCCGTCCGAACCGCGAGATGGATCACATTTCGGTCGAAACGATGGAAGAACCAGGGAGTGCTGAAGGTGCTGGAAGAGGTGGAGCGATGGCTGGCCGACCGCTCCTGGTCCGCCGCCGACCGACCGCTCGGCCAGCTGCTCTCCGCCAAGCGGGCAGCCGGGACCACCGTGAGCGTGGTGCTGCCGGCGCTCGACGAGGAGGCGACGGTCGGCGACATCGTCGAGGTGATCCGGCGCGATCTGATCGAGGGGCTGGCGGTGCCCCTGGTGGACGAGCTGGTCGTGGTCGACTCGGGGTCCACCGACCGCACGGCGGAGGTCGCGGCGAAGGCCGGGGCCCGGGTGGTCCACCGCGACGACATCCTGCCGCGGATCCCCGCCCTGCCCGGCAAGGGCGAGGTGCTGTGGCGCTCGCTGCTGGCGACCACCGGTGACATCGTCTGCTTCGTCGACGCCGATCTGCGCGACTTCTCGGCCGACTTCGTCTCCGGGATCGTCGGCCCGCTGCTGACCGATCCGGACCTGCGCTTCGTCAAGGCCATGTACGACCGCCCCCTCGTCACCGGGCCCGACCCCGACGGGATCGCCCCCGGCCAGGGCGGCCGGGTCACCGAGCTCGTGGCCCGCCCCCTGCTCAACCTGCACTGGCCGCAGCTGGCCGGCTTCGTCCAGCCGCTGGGCGGCGAGTACGCCGTCCGCCGCGAGCTGCTGGAACGGCTGCCGTTCCCCGTCGGCTACGGGGTCGAGCTGGGCCTGATGGTGGACGCCCTGCACACGGCCGGGCTGGACGCGCTCGCCCAGGTGGACGTGGGCGTACGGCTCCACCGCCACCAGGACGGGCAGGCACTGGGGCGGATGGCCGCGGCGATCTACCGCACCGCGCAGGTGCGGCTCGCGCGCGGGCACCTCGTCCGGCCGGAGCTGACGCAGTTCGACCGCGGCCCGGACGGCTTCGTCGCCCACGACCACCCCGTGGACACCGAGGAGCGGCCGCCGATGCGGGACATCGAGGAGTACGCGCGGCGGCGCGCGGCGTGAACGGGCAACCCGCCGCGCGCGGGCACTGACGTTTGACCGGGGGCGGGGCGGGCTAGGTTCGCCGCATGGCTTCCCAGGTGCTCGTCGCCGCGAACCGCGGCCCGCTCTCGTACGCCCTCGACGCGCAAGGAACGCTCAGTGCCCGCCGCGGCGGGGGCGGGCTCGTCTCCGGCCTCTCCGCGGCCCTCGCGGAGCAGCCCGGCGCGCTGTGGATCTGCGCGGCGCTCTCGGACGCGGACCGCGAGGCGGTACGGCGGGGCGTGGCCGAGCCGGGCGTCCGGATGCTGGACATCGATCCCGCGGTCTACGACGACGCGTACAACGGCATCGCGAACTCGGTGCTGTGGTTCCTGCACCACCACCTGTACGACATCCCGCGCGAGCCGGTCTTCGACGCGGCGTTCCGGCGGCGCTGGGCCTCGTACACGGCGTACAACGAGGCGTTCGCCGCGGCCCTGGCCGAGGAGGCCGCGCAGGGGGCCCGCGTCCTGGTCCAGGACTACCACCTGGCACTGGTCCCGGGCCTGCTGCGGGAGCTGCGCCCGGACCTGCGGATCGGGCACTTCACGCACACCCCGTGGGCGTCGCCCGAGTTCCTGGGGATGCTCCCGGACGACATCCGCGGGCAGCTGCTGCGGGGGATGCTCGGGGCGGACCGGGTGGGCTTCCACACGGAGCGGTGGGCGCGGGAGTTCACGGCGTCGGCGGGGCCCGAGGCGCCGGTGGCGGTGTACCCGCTGGGCGTGGACGGGGACGAGCTGCGGGCGCTGGCGCACCGGCCGGAGGTGGACGCGAAGCTGGCGGAGCTGCGGGAGCGGACGGCCGGCCTGAAGACGATCGTCCGGGTGGACCGCACGGAGCTGTCGAAGAACATCCTGCGGGGCCTGCTGGCCTACCGGGAGCTGCTGGAGGTCCACCCCGAGTGGCGCGGGCGGGTGGTGCACCTGGCCTCCGCCTACCCGTCCCGGCAGGACCTGGCGGTGTACCGGGAGTACACGCGGGCGGTGGCGGACCTGGCGGCCTCGGTCAACGAGGAGTTCGGCACCGCGGACTGGCAGCCGGTGCTGGTCTCGGTGGAGGACGACTTCGCGCGGTCGCTGGCGGCGTACCGGCTGGCGGACGTGGCGCTGGTCAATCCGGTGCGGGACGGGATGAACCTGGTGGCGAAGGAGATCCCGGTGGTGTCGGAGGCGGGGTGCGCGCTGGTGCTGTCGACGGGGGCGGGGGCGTACGAGGAGCTGGCCGAGGACGCGCTGACGGTGAACCCGTACGACGTCACGGCGACGGCGCGGGCGTTGCACGCGGCGCTGTCCATGCCGGCGGCCGAGCGCGCGGACCGTACGAAGCGGCTGGCCGCGGCGGCGACGGCCCTCCCCCCGGCCCAGTGGCTCACGGCCCAGCTCACGGACCTCCGGGACTGAGCCGCGTCCGGGCTGAGCCGCGCCGGGCTGAGCCGTGTCCGGGCTGAGCCGTGCGGGGCCGTTGCCCGGCCCCGCCCGGGTCAGGCGTGTACGGCCGCGGCCAGCGCGGCCAGCAGCGCCACGACCTCGGCCGGGCCGGACAGGACCAGGTCCGCGCGTGCGGCGAGCTCCGGCACGTCCGCCGAGCCGCTGCACACCAGCAGCCCCGGCAGCCCGTCCCCCCGCAGCTTCTCCACCGCCGAGAACGCCGCGAGGTCGCCCAGGTCGTCGCCCGCGTACAGCACGGAGGTCGCCCCCACCTCCGCGAGGTACTCCGTGAGCGCCACGCCCTTGTCCATGCCCGGCGGCCTCAGCTCCAGCACCGCGCGGCCCGGCTCGACCATCAGCCCGTGGCGGGCCGCCAGCCCCTCCAGGGGCTCGCGCAGGGCCGCGAAGGCAGCCGCGGGGTCGTCCGCCCGGCGGGTGTGGACGGCCAGCGCCTGGCCCTTCTCCTCGATCCAGGTGCCGCGCCACGCGCCGATCGCGTCCAGGAACCCCGGCAGCTCGGCGCGCAGCGCCGCCACCCCGGGGTGTTCGGCCGGGGCGTGCACGATGCCGCTCACGGCGTCCCAGCGCTCGGCCCCGTAGTGCCCCAGCACCACCAGGTGCTCGAGGCCCGGGACCCCGGCGAAGCCGCCGTAGCGGACGGCGACCCCGGCCGGCCGGCCCGTGACGACCGCGACCGATCCCACGCGGGGCGCCAGCGCGGACAGCGCGGCGACGGCCGCGGGGTGGGCCCGCGCCTGATCGGGGTCGGGGACGATGTCGGCGAGGGTGCCGTCGAAGTCGAGGGCGACGACGGAGTGGTGCGGTGCGTGCAGGAGGGCGTCGAGTCCCTCGCGTCCGGCGGCTGTGACGGGCATCGGCAGATCGTGCGGATGGCTCCCCATACGCTCGACCCTAACGGCCGAGCCGGGCCACGGCTACGGCGCGCGGAAGACCGCTGCCGCGACCGCTGCCGCCACCGCTACCGCCGTGCCCGCTGGGCTTCGCGGATGCGCCGCAGCCGGTTCACGGTGCCCGGCGCGTGCCGCAGCGCCCTCGGGTCGTCCATCAGCGCGTTGAGCAGCTGGTAGTAGCGGACCGGGGCCATCCCCAGCCCTTCCCGTATGGCCCGCTCCTTGGCGCCGGGTCCGGGCCAGGTGCGCCCTTCGTAGGCGAGCACCGCCGCCTCGTCGGCGGTCAGCCCGGCCGGCGGCCGCCCGTCGTCCGTCATACGGCCAGATTAACGCCGCCCTCCGACAGCCACCGCTCAGCGCGGGTCGTTCTTGCGCGCCGTCTCCGCTATCTCGCCGAGGACCTTGGCGGGCTGTCCGCCCGGCTGCACGGTCGTGCCGATGTTCTTCTTGATGTCCTCGCTCACGCCCGCCCAGGACTTCTTGCCGACCGGGTACAGCCGCGCGTTCGGCAGCGCCTGCAGGAAGGTCTTCAGCTGCGTCGACGAGGCGCCCGTGGCGGCCTGCATCTCCCGGTAGCCGCTGGTGGTGACCGGGAGCAGGTCGTACTTGCCGGTGAAGGCCGTCACGTTGTTCGGCTCGTACAGGAAGTCCAGGAACTGCCCGGACTCCTTCTTGTGGCCGGTCTTGAAGGCCATGACCCAGTCGGCGACGCCCATCGTCGAGTGGTCGGTCCCGTCGGAGGTCGGCATGGGGACCATGCCGTACTTCACGCCCTTGTCGGCGGCCTGCTTGAGCAGCGTCGGGTGCCCGTTGAGCATGCCGACCTCGCCGCGCGTGAAAGCGTCGAAGGCGGCCTGCCGGTCCAGCTTGGACGGCTCGACGGGGCCGGTCAGGCCCGGTGCGACGAGCTTGTCGCGCAGGTACTCGAAGGTCTTGACGTTGTCCGCGGAGTCGATCGAGTACGCCTCTTCGTTGTCGCTGTAGCCGCCGCCGCCCGCGAGCATCCACTGCATGGTCTCGGCCTGCGCCTCCTCGCGGCCCAGGGGCAGCGCGAAGGGGGTCGGGACCCCGGCCGCCTTGAGCTTCTTGGCCGCGGCCTCCAGCTCGGCCCAGCTCTTGGGCTGCCAGGCGCCCTTGGCGTCCTTGGGGATGACGCCGGCGTCGGTGAGCAGCTTCTCGTTGTAGAACATCAGCCGGGTGCTGGCCACGAAGGGCATGCCGTACTGGACGCGCTTGACCTTGCCCGCGTCGGCGAGCGGCGCGAGGAAGTCGGCCTCGGTCTTCACGGACAGCAGTTCGTCGGCGGAGTAGAGCTTGCCGTCGGCGGCGTAGTCGGCGTAGGCGCCGATCTGGGCGACGTCGGGGGCCTTGCCGTCCTTGACCATCTCGGCGACCTTGGCGTCGACCTCGGACCAGGAGTAGACGTCGACCTGGACCTTGATGCCGGGGTGGTTCTGCTCGAAGGCCGTGGCGAGGCCCTTCCAGTAGCCCTTCGAGGAGTTCTCGGGATTGTCCCCGTAGTCGGCCGCCACGACCCGCAGGGTGACCTCGTTGTTCCCGGTGAGGCTCGACAGGGCTCCGCAGCCGGTCAGCATCACCGTCGTCAGGCCGAGCGCGAGGCCGGACGCGGCGAGGTTCAGGTTTCGGGCCTGCACAGTTCGAGCCTTCACAGTTCTCGTTCCACCCCAGGTTGTTCCGTACGATTCGCGTAAAGGTCTACACCACTCTCGCGCCTCGTCAACATCCACCCCCAAACGTGCACACGCCCTGCACGCGCCCACCAGCACACCTGCGCGCGAACTCCTCGGCGCGGGCCCGCGCACCGACCAAGGTCCCGAATTTGTATGGCGGCTCAACAATCCCCCTCAGTGGACTAGACCTTTCCCCTCCAAGCACGCGAGACTGTCACCCGTGAAACCCGTGAAACACGTCATCGCCCTCGATGTGGGCGGCACTGGGATGAAGGCCGCCCTCGTCGCCGACGACGGCACCCTGCTCTACGAAGCGCGCCGCGCCACCGGCCGCGAGCGCGGTCCCGAAGCCGTCGTCGAGACGATCCAGGACTTCGCCTTCGAACTCCTCGCCCTGGGCCGGGAGCGCTTCGCCGTGGCCGCCTCGGCCGCCGGCGTCGCCGTCCCCGGCATCGTCGACGCCGAGAACGGGATCGCCGTCTACGCGGCGAACCTGGGCTGGCGCGACGTCCCCATGCGCGAACTGCTCGCCAGACGCCTCGGCGGGATCCCCGTAGCCCTCGGCCACGACGTCCGCACGGGCGGACTCGCCGAAGGCCGCATCGGCGCGGGCCGCGGCGCCGACCGCTTCCTGTTCGTCCCGCTCGGCACCGGCATCGCCGGCGCCATCGGCATCGCCGGCCGCATCGAGGCCGGCGCGCACGGCTACGCCGGCGAGATCGGCCACATCGTGGTCCGCCCCGGCGGCCCCGCCTGCGGCTGCGGCCAGTACGGCTGCCTGGAGACCCTCGCCTCCGCCTCCGCCGTCAGCCGCGCCTGGGCGGCCGCCTCCGGCGACCCCGAAGCCGACGCCGCGGACTGCGCCAAGGCCGTCGAATCCGGCGACCCCGCCGCGAAGGAAGTGTGGCTCGCCGCCATCGGAGCCCTCGCCGACGGCCTGGTCACCGCCATCACCCTGCTGGACCCGAGCACCCTGATCATCGGTGGCGGTCTGGCCGAGGCCGGGGAAACCTTGTTCACACCACTCCGGACGGCCGTGGAGGAACGCGTGACGTTCCAGCGGCTGCCCCACATCGTTCCGGCGGCCCTAGGGGACACCGCCGGATGCCTGGGCGCAGGGCTGCTCGCCTGGGATCTACTCGCCACGGAGGTACCTGCCTGATGTCCGGAAGCGCACATGTGGCCCGCAGCACCGTTCTCTCCGGAGCCGACGTGGTGCTGCCCACCGGCATCGTCAAGGGCGGCCGCCTCATCGTCGACGGCGAGCGCATCGCCGGCAGCGCCGACGAGAACGCGGCCGTGGTCGACCTCACCGGCTGCCTGGTCGTCCCCGGCTTCGTCGACATGCACAACCACGGCGGCGGCGGCGCCTCCTTCACCTCCGGCACCGCCGAGGAGGTGCTCAAGGGCGTACGGACCCACCGCGAGCACGGCACCACCACCCTGGTCGCCTCCACCGTCACCGGCGACCTCGACGAGCTCGCCCGCCGCGCCGGGCTGCTCTCCGAGCTGACCCAGCAGGGCGACATCGCGGGCATCCACTTCGAGGGGCCCTTCATCAACCCCTGCCGCAAGGGGGCCCACAAGGAAGACCTGCTGCGCGACCCCGACCCGGCCGAGGTCCGCAAGCTGATCGACGCCTCCCACGGCGCCGCCCGCATGTTCACCCTCGCCACCGAGCTCCCGGGCGGCCTGGACTCCGTACGGCTGCTGGCCGAGCACGGGGTCATCGCCGCGATCGGCCACACGGACTCCACGTACGAGCAGACCCTCGAGGCCATCGACGCGGGCGCCACCGTGGCCACCCACCTCTACAACGCGATGCCGGGCCTGGAGCACCGCGCCCCCGGCCCGATCGCGGCGCTGCTGGAGGACGAGCGGGTCACCGTCGAGCTCATCAACGACGGCACCCACCTGCACCCGGCCATGCTGGAGCTGGCCTTCCACCACGCGGGCGCGCACCGCGTGGCGCTGATCACCGACGCGATGGACGCCGCCGGCTTCGGCGACGGCATCTACCACCTCGGGCCGCTGGAGGTCGAGGTCAAGGAGGGCGTCGCCCGCCTCGTCGAGGGCGGCTCCATCGCGGGCTCCACCCTCACCCTGGACACCGCCTTCAAGCGGTCCGTCACCCTCGACAAGCTCCCCGTCGAGTCCGTGGTCCAGGCGATCTCCGCCAACCCGGCCAAGCTGATCGGCGTCTACGACCAGGTCGGCTCGCTGGAGCCCGGCAAGTACGCGGACCTCGTCGTCCTCGACTCCGCCTTCGACGTCAAGGGCGTCATGCGGCGCGGCGAATGGATCGTCAACCCGGTCAAGGCGTAGCAACGGCAACCGTCATGAGCGGGCATCACACGGTCGCGGCCGGTCCGGGGAACCGGGCCGGCCGCACCCTTGCCCCGGCTACCGCAGGGCGGCGCCTCCTGGCATGATCCCGGCACACCCCGAGACCGAGGCCCGCCATGATCCTGACCGTGACGCCCAACACCGCGCTCGACGTCACCTACCGCGTCCCGAAGCTGCACCCGCACGCCTCCCACCGCGTCACCGACGTCGCCGAACGCCCCGGCGGCAAGGGCCTCAACGTCGCCCGCGTCCTGGCCGCCCTCGGCCACGAGGTGACCGCGACCGGCTTCGCGGGCGGCCGCACGGGAGCCGTCGTACGCGAACTGCTCGCCGCCTCCCCCGGCGTGCGCGACGCGCTGGTGCCCTGCGCGGGCACCACCCGGCGCACCCTCGCCGTCGTCGACGAGGCCTCGGGCGACACCACGCAGTTCAACGAGCCGGGCCCGCTGATCACCCCGGCCGAGTGGGCCGGCTTCCTGTCCCGCTACGAGGCCCTGCTCGCGGACGGCGCGCACGCCGTGGCCCTGTGCGGCAGCCTGCCCCCGGGCGTCCCCGTCGGCGCCTACGCCGTCCTGGTCCGGGCGGCCCGCGCGGCCGGCGTCCCCGTACTCCTGGACACCAGCGGCGAGGCCCTGCGGCGCGGGGTCGCCGCCCGCCCCGACATGATCAAGCCGAACGCCGCCGAACTCGCCGAGCTGACCGGATCCCGGGACCCGCTGCCCGCCACCCGGGACGCCCGCCGGCGCGGCGCCCACGCCGTGATCACCTCGCTCGGCCCGGCGGGCCTGCTCGCCTCGACCGCCCGGGGCACCTGGCGGGCGGCCCCGCCCCGCACCCTGGCGGGCAACCCCACCGGCGCCGGCGACTCCGCCGTCGCCGGCCTGCTCTCCGCCCTCGCCGAGGGCCTGGACTGGCCGGAGCGGCTGGTCCGCGCGGTCGCCCTCTCGGCGGCCACGGTCGCGGCCCCCGCCGCGGGAGAGTTCGACCCCCGCACCTACGAGGAGGTACGGGGGTCGGTGAAGGTCACGGCCGGCTAGACCGTCCCGCTCGGATCCTCTCGGATCCTGTCGGATCCTGTCGGATCCTGTCGGATCAGCCGCCCGCCTGCAGCCAGAGCTGGTCGATGTTGACCTGGCACTTGTTGCCGGCCTCGCACGACAGCTTGATCGTGTTGGTGCCCTTGTTGAGGGTCACCTGGCCCCAGGTGGACTGCCAGCCCTTCTCCCAGTCGCCCTTGGCCGACCCGGCGAAGTTCCGCATGCTCAGCGGCGAGCCGTTCGGCTTCCCGTTCACCGCGAGGGTGCCGTTCGCGTCCTCGCCGGGGATGCCGAAGCGCACGTAGAGCCGGTAGGTGCCCTCCTTGGGCACGTCCAGCGTCCAGGTCACCGCCGCGCCCGGCTGGTTGAAGTTGCCGACGTACTGGCCGCTCGCGCTCTTCGCACCCGGCGTGGTGTTCATCAGCGACGCGCCGCCGCTGATGACCATGCCCGGACCGCCCGCGTCGCCCTTGGGCAGCTCGGCCTCCGGCGACGCGGAGCCGCTCGGCTGGCCGGACGGGTTGTTCGAGGGAGCCGACTGGCTCTGGCCCGGGTTCGCCTTGTTCTTGTCGTCGTTCTTGTCCTTGTCACCGAAGGTCACCGCGGCACCGATGCCGATCGCGACCGCAGCGACCACCGCGACGGCGGCGATGAGCATGCCCTTGCGGCTGGACCCGCCGCCACCGCCGTGACCGCCGCCGCCCGGCAGCGGCACGGACTGCGTGTACTGCGGCGCGGACTGCTGCTGCGGCGGCACGCCGTAGCCGCCCGCCTGCAGCGCCTCGGGGGCCTGGTACTGCGCCTGGTAACCCTGGGACTGCTGCGGGCCGCCCTGCTGCGGGCCGCCCTGCTGGTACGGAACGGGGCCGCGCTGGCCGCCGTACGGCCGGTCGCCGACCGTGCGGACCTGGTTGTACGAGGTCCGGGGCACGCCCGGCTGCGCGCCGCCCGACTGACCGCCGACGAGCCCTGGGTAGCCGTACCCGCCGCCCTGGCCGGGCGGGGTGGCACCGGCGGCCTGGCCGTCCTCGTAGAGGTAGCCGAACGGATCGTCGTCCTCGGGCTTGTCCGCCCCACCGTTCGGGCTGTTGTTCGCGGGCGTCGTCATCGCAGGTCACTCCTTTCGACCGCGGCGAGCCTACCCCGAACAGGTGCGCCCACGGGTGGCGAGCGGACTCACCCGGCCCGGCGGTGGGCCTTCGAGCGGGACCGCTTCTCGATGTACATCCGCTGGTCGGCGGAGCGCAGGACCTCGTCCGCGGACATCCCGCAGCTGGCCCAGCCGATGCCGAAACTGGCTCCCACACGGACCGCGCGGCCGTCCACCCGGATCGGCGGGATGATCGCGTTGCGCAGCCGCACGGCGAGGTCGGCGGCGTCCGCGGCGCCCAGGCCGTCGGCCAGGACCACGAACTCGTCACCACCCAGGCGGGCGACGGTGTCACCGTCCCTGACGCCGGTCGTCAGCCGCCGGGCCACCTCGATCAGGACCGCGTCGCCGGTGTGGTGCCCGAACCGGTCGTTGATCGACTTGAAGCCGTCGAGGTCGCAGAAGAGCACCGCGAGCCCCTTCGTGCCGTCGTCGATCTCGGTCGCGGGCGCCACCGTGTGCACGTGGTGGTCGTACGGGCCCCCCGCCGGGCCGGCCCCGTGGCCGGGCGGGCCGCCGGGACCGCCGGGGAACTCGAAGGGGTCGGGGAAGCCGTCGGGCCGGAAGCCGTGCTCGCCGGAGCCCGCGCCCGGGCCGGTGCCCGCGCCCGTCGCCTGGCCCGGGATGCCGTCCGGCGCGGGCCGGCCCTCGTAGGCCGCGTCCAGCGCCTCCACGGCGGTGGCGCGCACCGACTGCGGCAGGCGGCAGAGCCGGGCGCCGAGCCGGGCGCGCAGCTCGGCGCTGTTGGGCAGGCCGGTCAGCGAGTCGTGGCTGGCCCGGTGGGCGAGCTGGAGCTCGTGCCGCTTGCGCTCCTCGATGTCCTCGACGTGGGTGAGGAGGAAGCGGGGCCCGTCGGCGGCGTCCGCCACCACGGAGTTGCGCAGCGACACCCAGACGTACGTGCCGTCGCGCCGGCCCAGGCGCAGCTCGGCGCGGCCGCCCTCGGCGGAGGTGCGCAGCAGGGTGCCGATGTCCTCGGGGTGGACCAGGTCGGAGAAGGAGTAGCGGCGCAGCACGGAGGCGGGCCGCCCCAGCAGCCGGCACAGCGCGTCGTTGGTGCGCAGCAGGCGGCCGTGCTGGTCGCCGCCCATCTCGGCGATGGCCATGCCGCTGGGCGCGTACTCGAAGGCCTGGCGGAACGACTCTTCACTGGCGCGCAGGGCCTGCTGCTCGCGCTCCAGGCGGACCAGGGCGCGCTGCATGTTCGCGCGCAGCCGGGCGTTGCTGATCGCAATGGCGGCCTGGAACGCGTACATCTGGAGCGCCTCGCGGCCCCACGCGCCGGGGCGCCGGCCGTTGCGCGGGCGGTCCACGGAGACGACGCCGAGCAGTTCGCCGCCGGAGGCGTACATGGGGGCGTAGAGCCGGTCCTCGGGGTGCCATTCGTCTTCGAAGCGCGGGTCGGGGCCGTCGGTGTGCCACTGGGGGACGTCGTCCTCCATGAGGACCCAGCCCTCGGTGTGCGGGATGAAGCGCAGGCCGTCCCAGTTCTCGCCCATCGTCAGGCGGCGCTCCCAGGAGGCGCGCGAGCCGACCCGGCCGGTGATCAGGGCTTCGGCGGCGGGGTCCCCGGCGAAGGCGGCGACGACCAGATCCCCGTCAGGGCGTACGAGGTTGACACAGGCGAGTTCGTATCCGAGGCCGACGACGATGCCGTCCACGACGGTCTGCAGGGTGTCGGCCAGGCTCCGGGCCGTATTGAGCTCGGCCACCACTTGGTGCAGCTGCCGCAGGGTCGCAAGACGGACGTACGGCTCCGACTCGGTCTCCATTGCTCGCTCTCCCCGAGACCTCGACAGCAACTCCAGGTTTGTCATCGGCGTTTCGTTGCGGTGTCCCGTCCACTGAATCACAGTGAGCTGTGCGGCAGGTACACAGGGTCAACAAATCTTGCTCTCTGTGACTCAAGTCACATGAGATGAATAAAGGTGCACGTGTCACCGGTTCGTCGCCGACGCTTCACCGGCCGTATTCCCGGGAGCAAACGATACGCCCGGACCCAGGACGGCCTAGGTCGACGGGCGGGGGGCGGCTCGGACCTCAGCCCGATGCGCCGCGCGAGAGGGCGACAGTAGCGTCCCCCCTGTGCCGAACACGACCCCTGCGACAACGCTTCCCGAGCCCGCACCCCATCCTGAGGGGGTGAGCAACGACGAGTTCCGGGCCGCGATGTCCCGACTGGCGGCGGGCGTGAGCCTGATCACCGCGCACGAGCCCCCGCTGACCGCCGGCGGACCGCGCGGCGAGGACGCCGGGATGACGGCGACCGCCTTCATGTCCGTGTCCATGGACCCGCCGCTGGTCCTGGTCAGCCTGCGCGAGGGCTCCCGGATGGACGACCTGCTCGCGGAGCAGCCCCTGTGGGCGGTCTCGGTGCTCGCCGACCACCAGGTCCAGATCGCGAGCCGGTTCTCGATGAAGGGCCGCATCAGCGACCGTCTGCTCTTCGCGGACGTGCCCACCACCCGGGGCGAGGTCTCCGGGGCCCTGCTCCTGCCGGGGGCGCTGGCCACCCTGGAGTGCCGGACCGAGAACCGCGTCGAGGCGGGCGACCACACCCTGGTCGTCGGCCGGGTCCTCACGGCCGCACAGCCCTCGCCGGACTCGCCGCCGCTGACGTACTTCCGCGGCCGCTACCGCCACTTGGCGCCGTAGCCGCGGGCGCGCCGCCGGCCGGGGCCGCGGCGAAGACCCGCGGCCCCGCGGCCCGCCCCGCCCGCTACCAGCCGCGCCCGCTACCCGCCCCGCTACCAGTCCCGCGCGTTGCGTCCGCGCTTGGTCTCGCCGCGGGCCTTCTTCTCGCGCAGCCGGCGCTCATTGATGCCCCGGGGGATCTTCGTCGCCCGCCGCGCCTTGGGCGGCGGCGCGGTCGCCTCCGCCAGCAGCGCGGCCAGCCGGACCAGCGCCATCTCCCGGTTGCGCAGCTGCGAGCGGTGCTCGGAGGCCCGTACCGTCACCACCCCTTCCACCAGGCGGGACGCCAGCCGCTCCAGCGCGCGCTCCTTCCACACCTCCGGCAGCGCCTTCGTCGCCCCCAGGTCGAAGAGCAGCTCCGCCCGCGAGTCCGAGGTGTTCACGTGCTGCCCCCCGGGCCCCGAGGACCGCGAGAAGCGCCAGGCGAGCTCGCCCTCGGGGAGCACGACCGAACCGCGGATGACATAGGGACCAGGCATGCCCCCTATGATCCGTCCCCGCCGGGGCCCCGTCACCCGCATTTCCCCACGGACAATCCGCCGACGCAGGAACCTACCGGCCCCCTCCCCGCGTTATGGAGGGCAGCGGTAACTTGGGCGCGCTCGCGGTTCGCGATACGTGAGACCCAGTGAGACTAGGAAGGGACACCAGTCACCATGGCAGTAAGCCTCTCCAAGGGCGGAAACGTCTCGCTCAGCAAGGAGGCCCCGGGCCTCACGGCCATCACCGTGGGCCTCGGCTGGGACGTTCGCACGACGACCGGTGTCGACTTCGACCTTGACGCCTCCGCCATCGCGGTCACCCCGCTCGGCAAGGTCGTCTCCGACGGCCACTTCGTCTTCTTCAACAACAAGTCCACCCCGGACCAGACCATCGTCCACACTGGTGACAACCGCACCGGCGAGGGCTCCGGCGACGACGAGTCCATCAACGTCAACCTGGCCGGCCTCCCCGCCGACGTGGACAAGATCGTCTTCCCGGTCTCCATCTACGACGCCGAGACCCGCAGCCAGAACTTCGGCCAGGTCCGCAACGCGTACATCCGCGTCGTGAACCAGGCCGGCGGCGCCGAGATCGCCCGCTACGACCTCTCCGAGGACGCCGCGACCGAGACCGCCATGGTCTTCGGCGAGCTCTACCGCAACGGCGCCGACTGGAAGTTCCGCGCGGTCGGCCAGGGCTACGCCTCGGGCCTGACCGGTATCGCCCAGGACTTCGGCGTCAACATCTAGTCCGGTCCCACCCCAGCTGAAGCCCCCTCCCGGCCGTCCGGGGAGGGGGCTTCGCTACCGTTCGGTAGGTGATCCTCCTCCCGCTCGCCCCCGTCGAGGACGGCGCCCTCCCCGGCCCGGTCCTCACCGAAATCGCCGCGCTCTACGCGACCAACCACGCGTTCTTCGAGCTCAGCGGAGATTTCCCCGACCCCGGCCGCATCACGGTCGAGCAGGTCGCCGCCGCGCTCGCCGACGAGCTCGCCCACGAAGGCGCCGAGGTCCTCCTCGCACGCTCCGCGGGCCGCCTCGTGGGCCTGGCCGTCACCCTCGCCCACACCGGCCGCACTTCCCCTGGCCATACTTCCCCTGGCGACCCGGCCGCCGGGGACCAGGCCGCCGGGGACCCGGACCCGTGGATCGGCCTGCTGCTCATCGACGCCACGGCGCACCGCGAGGGGTACGGCCGCACCCTGGCCCGCCTGGTCGAGGACCGCTTCCGCGCCGCCGGACGCACGGGCCTGCGCATCGCCGTGCTCGACAACAACCCCAAGGCCCTCGCGTTCTGGCGGTCCCAGGGGTACGCGGCCCTGCACCAGGCCGCGGACCGCGAGGCGGGACGCCCCTGCACGGTCCTGCGCAAGCCGCTCCAGGCGGCGGACTACGACGTCAAGAAGGCCTGGACCGGGATCATCCACCACCACCAGAGTCCCCGCCGAGCCCGGCACCCCCGCCGAGCGGCTGCGCCTCACCCCCTGCGGCGACCACCGGGTCGACCAGGTCTGGTCCCTGCCGGTCTGACGGCCCGCGCCATGGGCAAGCAGACGGGGCAGCGAACAGGGCAGCAGCCGGCGAACCGGCCGGGCGTCCGACCGGCGCCCGAGCCGCCGGGACCGGCGGAGCCCACCCTGACGACCGAGCCTACCGAGCCCACCGAGACGACCGAGACGACCGAGACGAGGACGATGCGTATGCCGGGCACTGTCCCACGACGCGACGGGGCCGCGCGGGTGCGCCGCCGGATCATCCTGGCCGCGCTGCCCGCGGCCCTGCTGACCCTGGCGGTCGCCGGGGCCGCACCGGGCGCCACGTCCCGGGGGGCCCAGTCCCCCGCACCGGCCGGTGCGGGACACGAGGTGGAGGCACCCGGGCCGCGGGCCTTCGACGCGGCCCCCGCGCGGGCCGCCCTGGAGCGGCTGCTGCCGAAGCACGCCGGGCAGTTCACGCTGGTGGCGGACGCCGCGACGGCGAAGGACTCCTTCACCGTCTCCGGGACGGCCGGCGCGGTCACCGTCCGCGGCTCCACCGGCGCCACCCTGCTCACCGGAGTCGGCTGGTACCTCCAGCACGTCGCCGGCGCCGACATCGGCTGGCCCGGCGACAGCATCGGGATGCTGCCCGCCGAGCTGCCCGCCGTGCCCGCCCCGGTCACCCGGACCGCCCTCGTGGCGCACCGCTACGCCCTCAACGACACCGACGACGGCTACTCGGGCGCCTACCGCACCTTCGAGGAGCACCAGCGGCAGATCGACCTGCTCGCCCTGCACGGCGTCAACGAGGTGTTCGTGCAGGTCGGCGCCGAGTACCCGTACTACCGGGCGCTCCAGCGCTTCGGCTACACGCCCGCGGAGCTGCGGGAGTGGATCCCGGGCCCCGGCCACCAGAGCTGGTGGCTGCTGCAGAACCTCAGCGGCTTCGGCGGACCCGTCACCGAGCAGCTGATGAAGGCGCGCGCCGAGCTGGGCGGAAAGATCGCCGAACAGTTGCGCGGCCTCGGCATGACCCCGGTGCTGCCGGGCTACTTCGGCACCGTGCCGCCGTCCTTCGCCGAGCGCAACCCGGGCGCGGTGACCGTGCCGCAGGGCGACTGGGCGGGCTTCGACCGGCCGGACTGGCTGGACCCGGCCTCGCAGGCCTTCGCGAGGCTGGCCGCCGACTACTACGCCGAGCAGCGGGCGCTGTTCGGGGACAGCTCGATGTACCGGATGAGCCCGCTGCACGAGGGCGGGCAGACCGGTTCGGTCGATGTGAAGGAGGCCGCGGGCGCCGTACAGAAGGCGCTGTGGGCGGCCCATCCGGGTGCGCTGTGGGCGGTGCTGGGCTGGCAGGACGATCCGACGAAGGAGCTCCTGGCCGGGGTGGACACCTCGAAGCTGCTGATCCTGGACGGGCTGTCGGACCGCTACAACCGCCTGGACCGCGAGACCCGTTGGGGCGGCGCCCCGTACGCGATGGGCACCATCTACAACTTCGGCGGGCACACGACGGTCGGCGCGAACACCTCGGTGTGGATCGACCGGTTCGGGTCCTGGCGGGCGAAGGCCGACAGTGCGCTGACCGGCATCGCCTACCTGCCGGAGGCGACCGGGACCAACCCGGCGGCCTTCGACCTGTTCACGGACCTCGCGTGGGAGCCGGGCCCGATCGACCAGAAGCAGTGGTTCGCGCGGTTCGCGGACCGGCGGTACGGACGGCCGGACGCCCGGGCCGCGGCGGCCTGGGAAGAGCTGCGGCAGGGACCGTACAACACCTCCTCGGGGCTCTGGTCGGAGTCCCAGGACAGCCTGTTCGCGGCCCGGCCGAGCCTGACGGCGGCGGGATCCGCCTACTGGAGCCCCAAGTCGATGCGCTACCCGGCGGATTCGGTGCGCCGCGCGCTGGGCCACCTGCTCGAGGTGGACCCCCTGCTGCGCGGCTCCAGCGCCTACCGCTTCGACCTGGTGGACACCGCCCGCCAGGCCCTCGCCAACCACTCGCGGGCGCTGCTGCCGCGCGTCAAGGCGGCCTACGATGCCCGCGACCTGGCCCTCTTTCGCGAGCTGACCGCCGAATGGGCCGAGCGCGAGAAGCAGTTGGACGCGCTCGTCGGCTCCGATCCCCACTTCCTCCTCGGGTCCTGGCTGTCGGCGGCCCGGGCGCACGGCGCGGACGAGGCGGAGCGGGACCGCTACGAGTACGACGCCCGCTCGATCCTGAGCGTGTGGGGCCGCCAGAGCACCAGCGAGGGCGGCTTCCTGCACGACTACGCGAACCGCGAATGGAGCGGTCTGGTCTCGGAGTTGTACGCGCCGCGGTGGTCGGCCTACTTCGCCTCGCTGGAGGAGGCGCTCGTCCGGCGGGCCGCGCCGAGGGCCATCGACTGGCACGCCTTCGAGGAGCGGTGGGCGAGGCTCACCACGCGCCACCCGGTCCGGCCGACCGGGGACCCCTACGTGTTGGCCGCCGCGGTCGCGGCCACCCTGCCCGAGGCCGAATGACGTACACGACGGGCACGGCGAAAATCGCACGATGATCTGATCTTCACCCTCCCGTGGGAATCCGCCCACCCTCGCGAGGGAGCCGCGAGCCGAGCTCCAGCGGGAGGGGCGGGGCCCCGGGTTCACTGACGGAAATCGATCAGGGGCGGCCTCCGGAACCACCGGCGGCCGCCCCTTCCGACGCCGGGAGCGCCCGCCATGTCCGAGACCGACCCGATGAGGCCCCCGATGGCCCTGGAGCCGTTCACCGACGGGGTCGTGGAGCTGCGCAAGCGCGGGAAGGCCGCCCTGAACTGCTGGACGGCGGCGGGCGGCGCGGAGGGCCCGCTCGCGGCCATGGCCCGGCGGGCCGCCGAACGGGCCGGCCGCCCTCGCGCGTGATCCGGAACGGCGCGGGGGCGTACGGGAGCCGATTGCGGCCAATCCGGTGGCGCGGCGGCTCCGAATGGCTGACAAGGCGTGCGACCGCGGAGGAATGCCGGCGGATCGCGGAGGATCGGTGCCGTGGATGACGTGACGGGCACCGGTGAGAGCGAGCGTCTGTCCGTCCAGCTCGGCCGGGTCGCCGAGGGGGACGAGGCGGCCTTCGTCTCCGTGTACGAGGCGGTGAGCGGGTCCGTGCTGGGGGTGGCGCACGCCGTGCTGCGGGACCGGGCCCAGGCGGAGGAGGTGGCCCAGGAAGTGCTGGTGGAGGTGTGGCGCACCGCCGGCCGCTACCGCGCCGACCGGGGCACGGTGCGCGCCTGGGTGCTGATGATCGCCCACCGGCGGGCGGTGGACCGGGTGCGCTCCGCGCAGGCGGCCAGGGACCGGGAGCTGCGGGCGGCCCGGCTGGAGGCGGCGCTGCCGGAGTTCGACGAGGTGAGCGAGGCGGCGATGGACCGCGAGGACCGGGAGCGGGTGCGGCACTGCCTGGCGTCGCTGACCGAGATCCAGCGCCAGTCGGTGGCCCTGGCGTACTACCGGGGCCTGACGTGCAGCGAGGTGGCGCAGACGCTGTCGGTTCCGCTCGGTACCGTGAAGACGAGGCTGCGGGACGGCCTGCTGCGGCTGCGGACCTGTCTCGGGGTCTCGGCATGAGGATCGGATCCGGAATCGGGGTGAGCGGCTGATGAGCGTGCACGAGGACACCGGGGCGTACGTCCTGGACGCGCTGGCCCCGGCGGAGCGCACGGCCTTCGAGGCACATCTGGAGTCGTGCCCCGCGTGCGCCCGAGAGGTACGGGACTTCGCGGCCACGGCGGCCCTGCTGGGCCGGGCCGTCGCCGTGGAGCCGCCGCCGGAGCTCCGGGAGGCGGTGCTGCGCCGCATCCGCGCCGAGGAGCGCCCCGCGCCCGCGCCGGGGGTCGTCCGCGGCCACGGCCGGCCCTGGCTGCGCTGGGCCCTGGCGGCCAGTCTGGTGGCGGTGGCCGGGCTCGGCGGCGTGGCCGTCTGGCAGGACCGGCGGGCGGACGAGGCCCGGCAGTCCGAGCACCTGGCGCGGGCCCGGGCGGAGGCGCTGACCGGGGTGCTGACGGCCCCCGACGCCCGGCTGGTCGTGGGCCGCGGGGCCGGCGGAGCGACGGGCACGGTCGTGGTCTCCCGGGACCGGGACCGGGCGGTGTTCGTGGCCGCGGGAATGCCCTCCGCGCCGGCCGGCCGGTCCTACCAGCTGTGGTTCGCCGACCCGGCGGGCGCCATGCGTCCGGCGGGGCTGCTGGATCCGGCCCGGCCGGATGCTCCGGCCCTGCTGACGGGCGCCGTGGGCGCGGCCACCGGGGTCGGGCTCACCCTGGAACCGGCGGGCGGTTCGGCCGCGCCGACGACGAAGCCGCTGATGCTGCTGGCGCTCCCGGCGCGCGGGGGCGCGTAGGACCGGGCGGAGGGTGACGGCGAATGAACAGCGCGAAGGCGGACCCGGGGCGGCGGCGGTACGCGCTCGGCGCGGCCGGCGGGCTGGTCGCCGCCGCCTTCGGGCTGGCTCTGGCGCACCTGGCGGCCGCGGCCGTCCGGCCCGAGGCCTCCCCGGTGACCGCGATCGGCGGGGCCGTGGTGGACCGCACCCCGGTCGGGCTCAAGGAGTGGGCGGTCCGCCAGTTCGGCACCGGAGACAAGCTGGTCCTGGCCCTCGGCATCCTCGTCGTGCTCGGCGCGGTCGCCGCCCTGGCCGGGCTGCTCGCCGTACGCCGCATGCCGGCCGGCCTGGTGCTCGCGGGCGCCGTCGGGGTGCTCGGGGCGGTGGCCGCGCTCAGCCGCCCCGAGGCCTCGTGGAAGGACGCCCTGCCCTCCCTGGTGGGTGGAGCCGCGGCCGCCGGAATGCTGTACCTGCTGGTCAGAGCCTTGAAACGACCCGCGACCGGGGCCGGGACCGGGGCCGGGGCCGGGGCCGACGGCCTGGACCGGCGCGGCTTCGGCCGCCTCGTCCTCGGCGCCCTCGCGCTCTCGGCCGCGGCCGGGTACGCGGGGCGCAGGCTCGGCGCCTTCGGCTCGGCGGGCGCCACGGCCTCCCGTACGGACCTCGTCCTCCCGGCGCCCTCCGTGCCGGCGCCGCCGGTACCGGCCGGGGCGGACCTGCGGATTCCCGGGGCCTCCCGCTTCCTCACCCCGAACGCGGACTTCTACCGCGTGGACACCGCCTTGGTCGTCCCGCGCGTGGACGCGGACGCCTGGCGGCTGCGCATCCACGGGGAGGGGGTGGCCAGGCCGCTCGCCCTGGGCCTGCGCGAGCTGCTCGCCCGTCCGCTGGTCGAGCACGACATCACCCTGACGTGCGTGTCCAACGAGGTCGGCGGCCCGTACGCCGGCAACGCCCGCTGGCTCGGCGTACGCCTCGCGGACCTGCTCCGCGAGGCCGGGGTGCGGCCGCCGTCGCAGGGCGGTCCGGCCGACCAGCTGGTGGCGCGTTCGGTGGACGGGATGACGCTGGGCACCCCCGTCGAGGCCGTGATGGACGGCCGGGAGGCACTGCTGGCCGTCGGGATGAACGGCGAGCCGCTCCCCTTCCGGCACGGCTTCCCGGTACGGATGGTCGTGCCGGGCCTGTACGGGTACGTCTCCGCGTGCAAGTGGCTGACCGAGCTGCGGCTGACCACCTTCTCCGCGTACGACGCGTACTGGGTGCGCCGGTCCTGGGCCCCGCGCGCCCCGGTCAAGACCCAGTCGCGCATCGACACCCCGCGCCCCTCGGCCGAACCCGCTCCCGGGCGGGTGGCGGTCGCCGGGGTGGCCTGGGCGCAGCACCGGGGCATCGCCCGGGTCGAGGTACGGGTGGACGCGGGCGTCTGGCAGGAGGCGCGGCTCGGGGAAGCGGACGGCGACGACACCTGGCGCCAGTGGGTGTGGATCTGGGAGGCGGCTCCCGGCCCGCACATTCTGGAGGTCCGGGCCACGGACCGGACGGGCGCCGTACAGACGGGGGAACGCGCCGGAACCGTCCCCGACGGGGCGACCGGGTGGCACTCGGTGGCGGTGCGCGTCCGCGCCCGCTGAAGCGCGCGGGGCAACGGGTCGGGCGACAGAGCCTAGTGCTGTGGCCGGGAAGGTTTGCCCGGTGGACCTTTCCGGTCACAGCACTAGTGCTGCGGTCGGAGGGGCTCACCGGGCGCGGGGCAGACCATGGCGCCCGGACCGGCCAGGGCGCGCGCCGGGCCCAGGAGGCCGGGGGGCGTGGCGGCGGTGAGGGTCCACACGACGGCGCCGCCGGGGGGCGGCGGCGGGACGGCCGCGAACCGGGCCCGCAGGTCGGCCTCGGCGGTCTCCGGGCAAGGCAAGTGGAGGTCCTCGTAGCGGACGGGGGCGGTGTCGACCTGCCGGATCCCGATCCGGCCGCCGGCCCCGATGCGGAGTTCGGTGAAACCGCGGCCGCCCGGTTCGCCGGGGCCCCGGGCGTGGGTGTTCCCGGGGTACACCGCGAACGCGCCGGTGCCCGGGACGAGCCGGTGGTGGACGTGGCCGAGCGCCCAGTAGTCGTATCCGGCGCGCGCCAGTGTCCGCGGGTCGGTCGGCGCGCAGGTCCGGCGGCTCCAGGCCCCGTGCAGGCTGGTGTGCAGGAGCCCTATGTTGACGGTGCCGGGGACCGGGCGCGGGTATCCGGCGGCCAGGTCCCGGCGCTCGTCCGGATCCCCCACGGACTGGCCGTGGACGGTGATGCCGAGGTCGGGCCAGCACACCGACGCGGGGGCGTCCGCGGGGAGCCAGCGCACGGACGGCGGGAGGTGCAGCTTGTGCGGCAGCGGGCTCTCGGCGTCGTGGTTGCCCGAGACCACCGCCGTGCGCAGGCCCGCCTCGTGGAAGGCGCCGAGCGCGTCCTGGCAGGCGGCCAGCGCGCGGGCGTCGTCGTGGCGGCGGTCGAAGACGTCCCCGGCGAGGAGCACCGCGTGGTAGCCGTCCCCGACGATGTGGCGCACGGCCGCGCGCAGGGCCTCGTACGGCGCCTCGTACGGGTCTATCGCGGGCGCTCCGGGGTGGTCGGCCAGCCCGCGCAGGGCGGACCCTATGTGCAGGTCGGCCAGGTGGGCCACGCGTATCGGGCCGGGCGCGGAGGTGGTCACGGGCCGAGGATGAGCTCGGTCTTGAAGGCGTCGCGCTCCAGCAGCCAGCCCTCGGCGCGGAGCTTGCCCATCAGGTCGGAGCGCAGTTCGACGGCTTCGCGCAGGGTGTGCGCCTTGGCGGTGATCTCCGCGAACCAGGTCAGCTCGCCGGACGCGGTGCGCAGTCGGCTGACTTGTGTCTCCATCGCGTGATCGAGCATGCGGCCAGGATAGTTCGCCTGGCTTACGGGGCCGTGGAGACGGGATGAAGCGGTGACGGCCTGCGCCCATCCGGCCGGTTTCGCGCCCCACCGGGCGAGCTTTCCGGGGAGCCGGTCCAGGACGAGGGCGCGGGAGGCCTCGAGGCCGGGGAGCTCGCCGGGGGCCAGGCCCGGGACCGGGCGGCACTTCTTGTTGGTGAAGTCGAGGGTGGCGCGGGTGTGGCTGAGATTGACCTGGATCCGGTAGTTCCCGCAGCCGGTGGCGAAGTCGTGCTCGCCGGCCCGGTCCATCACGCGCCGCACCTCGGCCGGCTCCGAGCCGTCGCCGTCGATGTCGAAGCGTGCCTTGTAGGCGAGGCGGATGCGGTTCTCGTCGTCGTGGCGCCGGATGCGGACGATCCAGCCCTGGCCGTTCAGGCTCCGCCCGGCGTCGTCCACGTACTGCGCGACCTCGACGCGGCCGGGCGCGCCCAGCGAGAGCGCGTCGGCCGCCGCGTCCGTGGGCAGCCCGCCGGCGTCCAGCACCTGCTCGGGGTCGACGAGCAGCTTGACCTGGTAGACCGTGCGCGCCGCCGGCGTCGGCGACAGCCCGGACCGCGTCCCGGACTGGATCCGGCGATTCGTTCTTTTCGGAGTGTTCCGCATATCCCCGTCGATCCTGCCTCATACGGCACCAAGACGGCCCAAACCCCCGGAGCCGTGCTGATGAACAGGCGGTGAATCTACCCCAGGACGCCGGGCTCGGGTCGCCGGGAGGCGCCGGGTCGGAGGCGTCGGGTCGGAGGCGGCAGAGCCCGGGCTTCCCGGCCGAAACGGTGCGCACGCCACCCCTTCCCGGGCGGCGCTCGCCGTAGATTGAACGTATTGTCCGGACATTACGGTCAAGTCGTCCCGCATGTCAGGAGCCGGCGCAGTGGAGGCGCAGTGGAGCTGACCAGTACGTCGTTCCTCGTCACCCTGATCGTCGTCACCGTGCTCGCCATGCTGGCCGCACTGCTCCTGTGGAACCGGATCCCCGGCCCGGGCTGGGTGCGCTGGCCGGCCCGGCTGGTGATGATCGGCCTGTGCCAGCTCACCGCCATCTGCGTGGTGGCCACCTGGATCAACGGGAGCTACGGCCTCTACTCCTCCTGGGACGACCTCCTGGGCACCGACGCCGGGCAGAACGACTCCGCCATGACCGGGCCGCCCCTGGGGCGGGCCAAATTCACCCTGGGCGGTGACGGCACGCGCAGCACGTACTTCCGGGGCTCCCACTCGAAGCTGGCCGGCCAGGTGATCGTGTGGACTCCCCCGGAGTACGACGCGCCGGGCGCGGAGCAGACCCGGTTCCCCGTACTGATGCTGCTGCACGGCTACCCGGGCTCGCCCCGCACCTGGATCGACCTCGGCAACATGCCCGGAGCGCTCGAGCAGCTGGTCCAGCTGGGCGCCGCGCACCCGTTCATCCTGGTGATCCCCGAGATCTACCCGGGCGGGGTCAACACCGACTGCACCAACACGCCGCGGCGCAAGGTGGCCGACTGGCTGGCCGAGGACGTCCCGGACCTGGTCGCCAAGAACTTCCGCACCCTGCCCCAGCCCGCGGGCTGGGGGGTGATGGGCATCTCGACGGGGGCGTTCTGCGCGGCCAAGCTGCCGCTCCAGTACCCGAAGGCGTTCCGGGCGGGCGCGGCCCTGGACCCCGATCCGCTGACCGGGGACCCGGACGTGCTGGCCGATCCCGTCCTGCGCGAGCGCAACAGCCCGATGTGGCTGGTCCGGCACGCTAAGAGGACCGATGACGTGGGCCTCTTCCTGGCCACCTCCTCGCAGGACAAGGACAGCCCGCCGCAGCAGCTCGCCGACTTCACCAAGGCGGCCGAGGGGACCGGGGTCCGGGTCAAGACCCTGGTCCGGCCGCAGGGCGGCCACAACTTCCAGACCTGGATCGGGATGTACCCCGACGCGCTGGGGTGGCTGAGCACGGAGATCTCCCCGCCGGCCGGGGCCCCGTAGACCGCCCGGCCCCGCGGGCCGCCCGGCCTCGCAGACCCCCGGCCCCGCAGACCGCCCCGTGCGGCCAACAGCGCGGCCGGCCGGGCGGGTTGTTCGGGGCCCGCCGCGCGCGGACGTCGTAGGGTCGCGGGCATGGGTGAAGAACGGCGGGATCTGGAAGGCAAGGTGGCCCTGGTGGCCGGGGCGACCCGGGGCGCGGGGCGCGGCATCGCGGTCGAGCTGGGGGCGCGGGGCGCGACGGTGTACGTGAGCGGGCGCAGCACGCGGGGCCGGCGCTCGGAGTACGACCGGCCGGAGACGATCGAGGAGACGGCCGAGCTGGTCTCCGCGGCGGGCGGGCACGGGATCGCGGTGGTCGCGGACCACCTGGTGCCGGAGCAGGTGCGGGCGCTGGTGGAGCGGATCGACACCGAGCAGGGCCGCCTCGACGTGCTGGTGAACGACATCTGGGGCGGCGAGCTGCTCTTCGAGTGGGAGAGCACGGTCTGGGAGCACGACCTGGACAAGGGGCTGCGGCTGCTGCGGCTCGCGGTGGAGACCCACGCCGTCACCAGCCACTACGCGCTCCCGCTGCTGCTGCGCGAGCCGGGCGGGCTGGTGGTGGAGATGACGGACGGCACGGCGGAGTACAACGCGACCCGCTACCGGGTCTCGTTCTTCTACGACATCGCCAAGTCGGCCGTGCTGCGGATGGCGTTCGCGCTCGGACACGAGGTGGGGCCGCGCGGCGCGACGGCGGTCGCGCTGACCCCCGGCTGGCTCCGCTCCGAGATGATGCTCGACGCCTTCGGGGTCACCGAGGCGAATTGGCGGGACGCACTGGAGAAGGTCCCGCACTTCGGCATCTCGGAGACCCCGTCCTACGTCGGCCGCGCGGTCGCGGCCCTGGCCGCCGACCCGCAGGTCTCCCGCTGGAACGGGCAGTCGCTCTCCAGCGGGCAGCTCGCCGGGGTCTACGGCTTCACGGACCTCGACGGCAGCCGGCCGGACGCCTGGCGGTACATGGTCGAGGTCCAGGACCCGGACCGCCCGGCGGACGCCACGGGCTACCGCTAGTGCTGTGACCGGAAAGGTTTGCCGGGTCGCGGTGTTCGGTGCGGTGCATCGCAAGGCGGAGGACCACGCCTCGTACTGGACGTACCGGTGTTGTCCGACAACGCGGCGAGGTGCCGTGCCGGGCGCCGCGACCCGGTGAACCTTTCCGGTCACAGCACTAGCCCTGTGACCCCGCCAGGCCTCCGCTCCCCTTTTACCCCTTGTCCACCCGGCGGGCGATCCCGTCGAGCAGGCAGCGCAGGCCGAAGGCCCAGACCGTCTCGGGGTCGTACGCGCCGACCGCGCTGCCGACCCGCCCGGCGAGAGGGTAGCGCTCGGGGTCCATGGCCCGTTCCAGCAGGGGCGCGCTGGCCTCCCACCAGTCCTGGTCGCTCTGGCGGGCGTTGTGTGCGGCGGTGTCGGCCGCGGCCAGGGCGTTCGCGTGAACGAAGCCGAGGAGGTGGGTCAGGGCGGCGTCCATCTCCGCGTCGGTGAGGCCGATGCCGTCGAAGGCCGCGAGCTCGTGGTCGTACTTTCCGATCACGCCGGGCCCCAACGGAGGCCGCGTTACGGACAGTTCAGCGATCCACGGGTGCCGCACGAGCAGGGCGCGGTTGTCGTCGGCGACGCGGGTGATGCGCTCGCGCCAGGGGCCGGAGGGGGCCGGCGCAGCGCGCTCCATGGCCAGGTACGCCCCGTCGAGCATCAGGTCGAGCAGCTCGGCCTTGCCGGGGACGTACGTGTAGAGGGTCATGGGCGTGACTCCGAGCCGCTGGGCCAGCGCCCGCATGGTCAGCGCGGCCAGCCCGGACTGGTCGGCGGCACCCGCCTCGTCGGCGAGCGCGATCGCCGCGTCGACGACGGCGTCCACGGTAAGCCCCTGCCGGGGCCCGCGCCGCCCGCTGGGCGCCCCCTGCCCCGGCTCGCGCCACAGCAGTTCCAGTGTGCGGACGGGATCGCCCGCCCCGCTCCGGTCCTTCGCCACGCCCTGCTCCTCCCTGCCTCCCGGCAGTCCGCACAGTAACTTTCTACGCTGTATAGAATACTGTGTACAATGAAACTCCGAGCCACGATACAGGAGGAGATCCATGCGCATCGCGAGCACCGCCACATGTCTGACCGTCGAGGACACCAACGCCTCATCCACCTTCCTGACCAGGCATTTCGGATTCCAGGAGACGATGGCCGCCGACGGCTTCGCCTCCCTGTCCCACCCCGACGGCCCGCACGTGGTCTTCGTACGGCGCGGTCTGGAGGTACTCCCCGAGGGACTGCGCGAGCAGCGCGCCGCCGGAGTGCTCCTCGCGTTCACCGTGGCCGACCTGCCCGCCGAGTACGAGCGGCTGCGCGCGGAGGGCGTCACGATCCTCATGGAGCCGCGCGTGGAGCCCTGGGGCGAGCGCGTGTTCCTGGTGTCCGACCCGAACGGAGTGGTCGTGGAGATCGTGGACTGGGTGGACACCGGGACCGAGGCCGATGCCGGGGCCGATATCGGGGCCGGGGCCTGAGCACCGAACCGCGAACCGCCGACGGCGAACCGCGAACCGCGCATCAACAACCGAGAGCCGGGAGCCGAAAACCACCCATGAGCCTTGCCGACAACCATCAGGTCATCCAGGTCCGGGGCGCCCGGGAGAACAATCTCGCGGACGTCTCGCTCGACATCCCCAAGCGCCGCCTCACCGTCTTCACCGGCGTCTCCGGATCCGGGAAGTCCTCGCTCGTCTTCGGCACCATCGCGGCCGAGTCACAGCGCATGATCAACGAGACGTACACGGCCTTCATCCAATCGTTCATGCCCAGCCTGGGCCGGCCGGACGTGGACGCCCTGCACAACCTGAGCGCGGCCATAGTCGTCGACCAGGAGCGGATGGGCGCGGGCTCCCGCTCCACCGTGGGCACCGCGACCGACGCCTACACGATGCTGCGGATCATCTACTCCCGGCTCGGCACCCCGCGCATCGCCGCGGCCGGCGCCTTCAGCTTCAACACCCCCGACGGCATGTGCCCCCGCTGCGAGGGCACGGGCCAGGTCTCCGAGATCGACGTGGACCAGCTCGTCGACCGCGAACTCTCCCTCAACGAAGGGGCGATCACCGTCCCCGGCTTCGCCGTGGACTCCTGGTACTGGCAGGTCATGGCCGGCTCCGGCTTCTACTCCCCCGACACCAGACTGAAGGACTTCACCGAGCGGGAGTGGGCCGACTTCCTGCACAAGGACCCGGTGAAGGTGAAGACCGGCACCAACAACGTCACCTACGAGGGCCTGATCACCAAGATCACCCGGACGTACCTGTCCAAGGACCGCGAGTCCATGCAGCCCCACATCCGGACCTTCGTGGACCGCGCCGTGGTCTTCGCCGACTGCCCGGACTGCGGCGGCACCCGGCTGACCGCCGCCGCGCTCGGCTCGCGGATCGAGGGCGTGAACATCGCCGAGTGCTCGGCGATGCAGATCAGCGATCTCGCCGGGTTCGTCGCCGGCATCGAAGACCCGGGCGTGGCGCCGATGGTGGCGAACCTGCGCGAACTCCTCGGCTCCCTCGTCGAGATCGGCCTCGGCTACCTCAGCCTGGACCGCCCCAGCGGCACCCTGTCGGGCGGCGAGGCCCAGCGGGTCAAGATGGTCCGGCACCTCGGATCCTCGCTCACGGACATCACGTACGTCTTCGACGAACCGACCACCGGCCTGCACCCGCACGACATCCGGCGGATGAACGACCTGCTGCTGCGGCTGCGCGACAAGGGCAACACGGTGCTGGTCGTGGAGCACAAGCCCGAGGTCATCGCGATCGCCGACCACATCGTGGACCTCGGCCCGGGCGCCGGCACCGCCGGCGGGCGGCTCTGCTACGACGGGGACGTGGCCGGCCTGCGCGCCTCCGGCACCCTCACCGGCCGGCACCTCGAACACCGGGCGAAACTGCGGGAGTCCGTACGCAGTCCGCGCGGGCAGCTGTCCGTCAAGGACGCCGATCTGCACAACCTCAAGGACGTCAGCGTGGACGTGCCCCTCGGGGTGCTGACCGTGGTGACGGGCGTGGCGGGCTCCGGGAAGAGCTCGCTGATCCACGGGTACCTGGCCGGACGCGACGGGGTGGTGGTCGCCGACCAGTCCCCGATCCGGGGCTCGCGCCGCTCCAACCCTGCGACGTACACCGGCCTGTTGAACCCGATACGCACCGCCTTCGCCAAGGCCAACGGGGTCAAGGCCGCGCTGTTCAGCGCCAATTCGGAAGGCGCCTGCCCCCACTGCAACGGCCTCGGGCTCCTCTACACGGACCTGGCGATGATGGCCGGGGTGGCTTCGGTCTGCGAGCGGTGCGAGGGCAAGCGGTTCACGCCGGAGGTGCTCACGTACCGGCTGCGCGGCAAGAACATCGCCGAGGTGCTCGACATGCCGGTGGCGGAGGCGTACGAGTTCTTCGCCACCGGCCAGGCGCGGGCGATCCTGGGCCGGCTCGCGGACGTGGGGCTCGGCTACCTGCGCCTCGGGCAGCCGCTGAACACCCTGTCGGGCGGTGAACGCCAGCGGCTCAAGCTCGCCATCAGCATGGCGGAGAAGTCCTCGACCTACATCCTGGACGAGCCGACGACCGGGCTGCACATGGCCGATGTGGACAAACTGCTCGCACTGCTGGACCGGCTCGTCGACGACGGCAACTCGGTCGTCGTCATCGAGCACCACCAGGCGGTCATGGCGCACGCCGACTGGCTGATCGACATCGGCCCGGGCGGCGGCCACGCGGGCGGCCGGGTCGTCTTCGAGGGCACCCCGGCCGAACTCGTCGCCACATCGGACACCCTGACGGCCCGCCACCTGCGCGCGTACGTGGCGGACGCCCGCTAGTGCTGCGGCCGGAAAGGTTTGCCGGGTCGCGGTGTCCGGTGCGGTGCATCGCAAGGCGGAGGGCCGCCGCTCGTACTGGACGTACTTCGGTGGTCCGACAACGCGGCGAGGTGCCGTGCCGGGCGCCGCGACCCGGTGGACCTTTCCGGTCACAGCACTAGGGCTGCGGCCGGAAAGGTTTGCCGGGTCGCGGGGGGTCCCTATCCGAGCGGGCCGAAGAACCGCGCGACGTCCCCCTCGGCAACGCCCTCCAGCGAGGCGGGGGACCAGCGGGGGCTGCGGTCCTTGTCGACGACCTGGGCCCGGATGCCCTCGACCAGGTCGGGCGCGGCCAGCATGTTGCTTGAGACCCGGAGTTCCTGCTCCAGCACGGCCTCCAGCCCGTCGAGGGCGGCGGCCCGGCGCAGCGACTCCAGGGTCACCTTGAGGGCGGTCGGGGACTTGGCGAGGATCGTCTCGGCGGCTTCCTTGGCCGCCGGGTCCCCGTACCCGAGCAGCCGGTCCACGATCTCCTCGACGGTGTCGGCCGCGTAGCAGTGGTCGATCCACCCCCGCCACTGCCCGAGCCGCCCCGGCTCGGGCGTGGCGGCGTACCGCGCGATGACCTCGGGGGCGGGGGCGCCGGCGAGCTCGGCGGTCAGCGCGGCCAGCCGGTCGGAGGGCACGAAGTGATCGGCGAGCCCGCACAGCATCGCGTCGGCGGCCCCCACGGCGGCGCCGGTGAGCGCGAGATGGACCCCGAGCCGCCCGGGCGCGCGGGCCAGCAGGTAGGTCCCGCCGACGTCGGGCACGAACCCGATGCCGGTCTCGGGCATGGCGACGCGGGACCGCTCGGTGACGACGCGGACGCTCCCGTGGGCGGACACCCCGACCCCGCCGCCCATCACGATCCCGTCCATGAGGGCGACGTAGGGCTTCGGATACCGGGCGATGCGGGCATTGAGCCGGTACTCGTCCTGCCAGAAGCCGACGGAAGCCCTGCTCCCGCCCTTGGCGTCGTCATGGATGGCCCGGATGTCCCCACCGGCGCACAGCCCGCGCTCCCCGGCCCCCCGAAGGACCACCTGCTCGACCCGGGGATCGGCCGCCCACCCGGCCAACGCCTCGGACATCCGCAGCACCATGCCATGGGTCAGCGCATTGAGCGCCCGGGGCCGATTGAGGGTCACCACCCCCACGCGCCCGTCCCGCCCGCACACCACGTCACCGCTCTCATTGATCACCCACCCAGTGTGCCGGGTCCCGTTCCTTCGCGTGGGTGCCGGGGGTGTGGCCGAAGGCGCGACGGAAGACGTCGATGAAGGCGCTCGCCGAGGACCAGCCGCAGCGGTGGGCCACCGCCGTGACCGGGGTACCGACCGACAGCAGGCGCAGGGCCTGGTGCAGGCGCAGCTGGGTGCGCCACTGGGGGAACGTCATGCCCAGCTCGGCGCGGAACAGCCGGCTCAGCGTGCGCCCGCCGGCCCCCGCACCCGATGCCGCCGCGAGTTCCGCCAGCCCGCGCGGGTCCGCCGGGTCGGCGTGCAGCAGCGCGCACACGGCGGCCAGCCGGGGATCGGCCGGGGCGGGCAGGTGCAGGGGCTGGAGTGGTGAAGCGCGGAGCTGGTCGAGCAGGACGGCGAGCAGCCGGCGCCGCTCCGCGCTGCCGTCCTCGGGGGTCCTGGTGTACGCCAGGATCAGCTCGCGCAGCAGCGGGCCGACGGCGAGCACGGCGGGGGCCGAGAGGGAAAGCGGGTTGAGGTGGGTCGGCAGGCCCACGCAGTGCAGGTCCGCGCGGCCGAACGCGCGGTGCTCGTGCACCGTTCCGGCCGGGATCCACAGGGCGCGGGTGGTCGGCGCGACCCAGGTGCCGGCGTCGGTGGTGACCGACAGCACCCCCGATCCGGCGTAGCAGATCTGGTGGTCGTCGTGGCGGTGCGGATCGATGCCGTGGTGGGTGTCGAGCTCGCGCACGCTCGTCGCCGCGCGGGGGGTGTGGCGGATCTTCTGCATCACCCGGCAATTTATCGGAAGCGAGCCGCCCCGGGAGAGGGGGATCCTCGAACCGTGACTTCGACGACAGGCTCGACAACTCCCCTTCCCGCGGCCGATCCCAGCACTGGATCCCGGGCCCGTCCGTCGTCCGGACCGCCCGGCCGGATGCGTACGGCCGGCTTCTCCGCCGGCCATTCGTGCGTGGACGTCTACCAGGGCGCCGTCGCCGCGCTCGTCCCGTTCCTCGTCTCCGAGCGCGCGTACGGGTACGCCGCCGCCTCCGGCATCGTGCTGGCCGCCTCCCTGCTCTCCTCCGTGGTGCAGCCGCTGTTCGGCGTGCTGACCGACCGGTGGCCGATGCCCTGGCTGATCCCGCTGGCCACCGCCGCCGCCGGTCTCGGCGTGGCCCTGGTCGGGCTCGACGCCGGGTATCCGGCCACGCTCGCCGCCGTCGCCCTCTCCGGGCTGGGCGTCGCCGCCTACCACCCGGCGGCCGCCCGGTTGGTCCGCACGACGGGCGGCCCGGGGCACGGCACGATGAGCTGGTTCGCCCTCGGCGGCACCATCGGCTTCGCGTGCGCACCGCTGCTGGTCGTCGCCGCGCTGGCCCTGCCGGGGACGGCGGGCTGGTGGCTGCTCGCCCTTCCGGCCACGATCGGGGTGTTCCTCAACTGGCCGCCCTCCGGACGGCGTTCGGGCGCCGCGCTCCCGACCGGCGACCCGCGCTCCGGGCGGTCCGCCGACCACTGGCGGGCGTTCCTGCGCCTCTCGTGCGTGGTCGTCGTCCGCTCCGTGGTCTTCATCGGCCTGAGCACCTTCATCGCCCTGTACGTGCGTGAACGCGGCGGCGGCGAGACCGCCGGGGCGGTGGCCCTGTTCGCCCTGTTCGCGGGGAGTGCGGGCGGCACCCTCCTCGGCGGCCGGCTGGCCGCCCGCTGGGGCCGGGTCACCACCGTCCACCGCTCCTACGCGGCCGCGGTGCCCGCCATCGCCGGGATCCTCTTCCTCCCGCTGCCCCTGGTGTACGTGTGCTCCGCGCTGGCCGCCGCCGCGCTGTACGCGCCGTTCTCGCTCCAGGTCACTCTGGGCCAGGACTACCTCCCGACGCGCATGGGCACCGCGAGCGGGGTCACCCTGGGCCTGACCGTCAGCGTCGGCGGGCTGGCGAGCCCCCTCATCGGAGCCGCGGCCGACGCCGCCTCGCTGCGCGCCGCCCTGCTCCCGCTGGCCGTACTGCCCCTGCTGGCCTGGGCCCTGGCCCGCCGCCTCCCGGACCCTGCCGCGCCGGAAGCCGGCGCCGCCCAACCGGACAGCGTGCGGCCCCGGACGTGACGGGCCCCGGACGTCACCCGGCCGCCAGGCGCTCGCGCCACCAGTCCACGGTTGCCGCGACCTGCTCCTCGACGGGGGTGGCCCGGACCGTGAACGCGGCCTCGTAGGCGCCCGAATCGACGACGAACGGACGGTCGAACTGGTAGCGGACCTCCCTCAGTTCCCGGAGCAGCGGGGAGAAGACCCCCGCCGCGGCCAGTACGGCGGAGGGGATCCGGCGCACGACGGCCGGCCCGGTTCCCGACCGGGCGGCCAGGAGTCCGGCCATCTCCCGTACGGAAAGGGCGGGTTCGGTGGGCACGTGCCAGGCCCGCCCCCAGGCCCGCTCCTCGCCGGCGACCTCGACCAGGGCCCTGGCCACGTCGGGAAGGTACGACCAGCTGTGCGGGGCGTCCGGGTCCCCGAGCGTGGAGACGGGCTTGCCGCGCAGCAGCGGGGGCACGACCCGGGCGGCGAGGTGGCCGCCGCCGGTCACGCCGGGCCCGAAGAAGTCCGAGGCCCGCACCTCCACGGCCTTGATCCGGCCCTGTTCGTGCAGGTGGCGCGCCTGCTCCCAACCGGCCGCGCGAACCCGCCCCTTGGTGCCCGTCGCCGCGAGCGGCAGGTCTTCCGTCAGCGGGCCGTCCACCGGACCGTAGCCGTAGAGGTTGCCCAGCATGACCAGTACGGCCCCGGTCGCCTCGGCCGCGGCGCAGGCCGCCGAGGTCAGCCGGGGCCAGTCGGCGGCCCAGCGGTGGTACGGCGGCGCGGCGCAGCCGTAGATCACGGCCGCGCCCTTCACCGCGTCGGCCAGCCGCGCGCTGTCCGTCGCGTCCACCGCGACGTGCTCGATCCCCGGCTCCGGGCTCCGGCCCGACGCGGTCACGACCCGTACGGAACGGCCCTGTTCGGCCAGCAACCGAGCGGTGGCGGCCCCGGCGGGCCCGAATCCCAAGACGACATGAATGCTCACGTGCGCACCCTAGCGCTGTGACCGGAAAGGTCCGGTGGACCTTTCCGGTCACAGCGCTGGCCCCGCGCCGGGTCAGGGCCGCGTGGGAGTCTCGCCGAGGAAGCCGCCCGACTGGTGCTTCCAGAGCTTCGCGTAGGCGCCTGCCGAGGTGAGCAGCTCCTGGTGCGTGCCCTGTTCCACGATCCGTCCGCGGTCGAGTACGACGAGCCGGTCCATGGTGGCCACCGTGCTCAGCCGGTGCGCCACCACGAGCGCCGTCCGCCCCTCCATGAGCCGCCACAGCGCCTCTTGGACGAGGATCTCGCTCTCGGAGTCCAGGGCGCTGGTCGCCTCGTCGAGCAGCAGGATCGGCGCGTCGCGCAGGATGGCCCTGGCGAGGGCGACCCGCTGGCGCTGTCCGCCCGACAGCTTGATGCCGCGTTCGCCCACCATCGTGCCGAAGCCGTCCGGGAGCGCGTCGGCGAACTCGGTGACGTGCGCCGCCTCGGCCGCCCGCCGGATCTCGGCGTCGGTGGCGCCCGGCCGGGCGAAGGCGATGTTGTCCCGCAGCGTGCGGTGGAACATCGCCGGGTCCTGCGGAACGTAGGCGATCATGCCGCGCAGGTCGGCCTGGCGGAGCCGGCTGATGTCCTGCCCGCCGATCAGGATCCGGCCGGCCTCGATGTCCGTCATCCGCAGCAGCAGCCGGGTGAGCGTGGTCTTGCCGCCGCCGGAGCGGCCGACGAGACCGATCTTCGCCCCGCTGGGCACGGCCAGCTCGAGCCCCTCGAAGAGCGGCTTTCCGCTGCCCCCGTGCGCGAAGGTCACCTGCTCGAAGCGGACGCAGGCGCCGCGGGACAGCAGCGGCTCCGGGGAGGGCGGGTCGAGTACGGTCGGCGGCTTCAGCAGCAGTTCGGTGAACTGCGCGGCCTCCGTCATCGAGCTCTCCAGACGGCGGTAGATCTGGTTGAACTCGAACATGATCCGCGTCGCGTTGGTGTAGTACGTGAACGCGACGACGACCGCCTCCACGCCGTGCCCGCCCCCGGCGAGCGCGACCGCCATCAGCAGGCCGAGCGCGTTGGTCAGTACGGACATGGGCGCGACCAGCGTGTCGATGCGCAGGTTGCCGTAGTCCCACGACCGCAGCATGAGCCGCCTCGAGGCGGCGACGCGGGACCGGTGCTCGGCGGCCTCGCTCTCCTCGGCGGCGAACGCCCGGACGGTGTCCATGTTCATCAGGCTGTCGGCGACGTGGCCCGACACCCGGGCGATCGCCTCCTCGCGCTCGTCGACGAGCGCCTGCCGGCGCCGGACGAGCGGCACCACGCACAGCGCTGTCAGCGTGATCATCGCCAAGAGCCCGACGACGAGCAGCGGTTCGTACTGCCACAGCACGACCGAGCCGAACAGCAGCGGCACGAAGCTGCCGATGACCGAGAACGTCAGCGTGTCGACGAGCTCCTCGAACCGGGAGGCGAAGCTCAGGACCCGCTTGGTCAGCGACCCGGCGAAGTTGTCGTGGAAGAACGCGGCGTCCTTGGCGAAGAGCTCGTCCATGCCGATGACGTACATGTGCTCGATGCCGCGGGCGTCGAGGCGGTTGAGGCAGTGCAGCCCGAGGCGCCACAGTGCCTCCGAGAGCAGCAGCACGCCGGCGAAGCCGAGGACGTACGGCAGCGTCGAGCCGATGCCCATGCCGCTCCCGCTCCCGCTCCCGCCTGCGGCGATTCGGCCGACGAGCTTCGCGACGATCAGCGGCGCGATGTAGTTGATGCCGATGTTGCCGAGCGCGGGGAGCAGCATCGCCGGCAGCGTCAATCGCTTCTGCCGGGCCAACTCCCGTCCGTAGTAGCGGAGTACGAGGAGCACCGAGCCCTTGCCCGGCGAGGTTTCACGTGACTGCGGCGATTGCGGCGATCCCATTCCAACCCTGTGTCGTCGTGTGGCGACTCGCCACGTGCTTCTCAGCGGAGACGCCGGGCGCGAGTTCCCTCGCTCGGGTGATCGTGTGACGGGCGGGCGGGACCCGGCGCCGCGGCCCTGCGCGGTTCGATCCGGCACCGGCAGGGGCACCGGTGGACCAGGAATCGCAGTGTCCCGCGACGGCACCCGCGCAGTCCAAGCGTTTTTCCCGGCCACCGGCGGCCGACTCGTTCACGCCGCGAGCGCGCCGCTCACCGCAGGTTCAGGGCGGAGGCGGCACCCGGCCAGTAGGCGACGATGCAGCGGGTGGGATCTCCGGTGTTGTATCCCCTCTCGAAGGCCGCCTGCCTCTCGTCGGGGGTTCCGTGCCCGGATTTTCCCGGGGGATCGCCGATGGCTCTCAGCGAGGCGATGACCTCGGCCCAGTCGCCCGATTGGATGTACCCCTTGTGGAATGCGCTGAACGCCCAGTTCCCGCTGAAGCAGTCGGCGATCAGCTCTTTGTTCTTGTCACCGCTCGGCATGTCCGGGACCGGCACGTTCAGGGCGTTGTACTGCTTGAATATCTCGTCCTGGATGTGGTGACCGAATTCATGGGCCACGACGACGGCCGCGGCGAAGTCGCCCGTTTTCTCCGGAACCCGACCGAAGAGCTCCCCGCTCCATATCTTGGCGAAGGAGAAGACCGGCAGGACGATGTCCCCTTCGCCGGCATGGCAGTAGTAGGCATTGGACGTGAAGCCGGTGACCACCGTGCCGCCGCATTCGGCCGCGAACGTGTACGTCGGTTCCAGTACCGTACCCACGAGGTGATACCTCACCGACGGCTCCACGAGTCCTTGAATCCGCGCGAAGTATTCCGCCCACATTCTGTCGGCGTCCTTCACGATGACGGTAAGGAATGCGGGAACGTCGACCACACCGTTCTGCTGCGCTTCGCTGGAGAATCCCTGCCCCGATTCCGCCTCCGGCAGTCTCTGCTCGGGGTTCCAGGACGGTTGCGGGGTCGGTTGGGGTTGCGGGGCCGCCGACGACTCGTGCGGCGCGAGCAGGGAGAGGGCGGCCGCCATCGCACCGGTAGCGGCAAGGACGGCAAGATGGGATCCGCGCTTCATGGACACCGCCCACTCAGTCGTCCCCGAGGAGCCGTCGTCGAGACGGAGGCAGGCTCGCACAGCTGTACTTCCAGCTTGCGTCCGCGGGAGCGGGGCGGCAAGCCCGGGGTCCGAGCTGACGCGCGCTCAACGCGATCGTGCCCGGCCGGCTGTCGCCGACCCGGACCCGGACCCGGACCCGGAAAACGATCAGAGGCCGTATCGGATCGCTCCGATACGGCCTCTGATCTACGACTCTTTCGAGTCGGGACGACAGGATTTGAACCTGCGACCCCTTGACCCCCAGTCAAGTGCGCTACCAAGCTGCGCCACGTCCCGTTGTGCTTCCGACTGGGCTTCCCACTTGGGCTTTCCCCGTCCCGGCGGCACATGCAGAACATTACCCCACGACGAGGGGTGTGCATGCACGGGTAATCGGTGGAGGGAGGATGAGGGGGTGAAGGCAAGGGATCGGGACGCTGAGGGGCGGGCGCGCAGCGCCCGGCCGAGGGACGGGCTGGGGCGGCCGCTGCCCTACGGGGCTCAAGGAGTGGGGCGGCAGCCCGAGGGCGTGGTGCGGACCCCCGCGGAGAGCGTCGCGCAGGCGCAGCGGCTGCTGGACGCGGGGAAGCCCTTCCACGCGCACGAGGTGTTCGAGGACGCCTGGAAGTCCGGGCCCGAGGAGCAGGCGCCGCTGTGGCGGGGGCTCGCGCAGCTGGCGGTCGGGCTGACGCACTCCGCGCGCGGGAACGCGGTGGGCGGGGCGCGGCTGCTGCGCCGCGGAGCGGATGTCCTGGCCGGACGGGACGGGACCGGGGCCGCGGCCGCCCCCGAGACCGCCCCCCGGGCCTGTCCCTTTAACACCACCTGCCCGCCCCACGACGGGAAAGAGGAGGCGGGGCGGGGGCACCGAGGCCGGGGGCACCGAAGCCGGGGGCACCGGGGACGGGCGCATCGGGGACGGGTCCACCGGCCGCGGGCACGGACCGCGCGGTCACAGGCCGGCCGATCTTGCCGCGCCGAGCTCGGTCAGCCGGTCGCGCAGCCGCTCCGCCTCCGCGGGCGCGAGCCCGGGGATCCGGGCGTCCGTCGCCGCCGCGGCCGTGTGCAGTTGTACGGAGGCCAGTCCGAAGCGGCGCTCCAGCGGCCCCGAGGCCACCTCGACCAGCTGCATCCGCCCGTACGGGACCACGGTCTCCTCGTGCCACAGCACGCCCCGGCTGATCAGCAGGTCGTCCGCGCGCTCGGCGTAGCGCCAGGAGCGCCAGTTGCGGCCGAGCACCACCCAGCCCCAGGCCAGGACCACCAGCCACAGCGCGCCGAGCGAAGCCCAGACCGGGCCGGCCGCCAGCCCCAGCACCAGGGCCGTCACCAGGCCGAAGAACCCCGTCCACACCACCAGCAGGAGCCGCCGCAAGGTGAGCAGCCCGCCCGGCAGCCCCACCCACTCGGGTCGGCTCGTCTCACCCGTTGTCCCGGTTTCCATCTCCCTAGCGTAGGGCTGCGAGAATGCGGCCATGACGGAGACCACGGTCGGCATCGGCGGCGCGGCGGAGAGCACCGACATGGTGCTGAACATCGGCCCCCAGCACCCTTCCACGCACGGCGTGCTGCGCCTGCGCCTCGTCCTGGACGGCGAGCGGATCGTGAGCGCCGAGCCGGTGGTCGGCTACATGCACCGCGGGGCCGAGAAACTCTTCGAGGCCCGCGACTACCGGCAGATCGTGATGCTCGCGAACCGCCACGACTGGCTGTCCGCGTTCTCCAACGAGCTGGGCGTCGTCATGGCCGTCGAGCGGATGCTCGGCATGGAGGTCCCCGAGCGGGCCGTGTGGATGCGGACCCTGCTCGCCGAGCTGAACCGGGTGCTGAACCACCTGATGTTCCTCGGCTCGTACCCCCTGGAGCTGGGCGGCATCACCCCGATCTTCCACGCGTTCCGCGAGCGCGAGGAGCTCCAGGCCGTCATGGAGGAGATCTCCGGCGGCCGCATGCACTACATGTTCAACCGGGTCGGCGGCCTCAAGGAGGACCTCCCGGCCGGCTGGCTGGGCCGCGCCCGCGAGGCCATCGCCGACGTCCGCACCCGCATGCACGTCTACGACGACCTGGTGCGCGGCAACGAGATCTTCCGCGCCCGCACGCGCGGCGTCGGCGTCCTGTCCGCCGAGGCCGTGCACGCGTACGGGGTCTCCGGCCCGATCGCCCGCGCCTCCGGAGTCGACTTCGACCTGCGCCGCGACGAGCCGTACCTCGCCTACGGCGATCTCCAGGACGTGCTCAAGGTCGTCACCCGTACCGAGGGCGACTGCCTGGCCCGCTTCGAGGTGCTGCTGGAGCAGACCCACAACGCGCTGGACCTGGCGGTCGCCTGCCTGGACCGGATGGCGCAGCTGGCGCCCGGTCCGATCAACCAGCGGCTGCCCAAGGTGCTGAAGGCGCCGGAGGGCGAGACGTACGCCTGGACCGAGAACCCGCTGGGGATCAACGGCTACTACCTGGTCTCGAAGGGCGAGAAGACCCCGTACCGGCTCAAGCTGCGCTCGGCCTCGTACAACAACATCCAGGCCCTGGCGGTGCTGCTGCCCGGGCAGTTGGTCGCGGACATGGTCTCGATCCTCGGCTCGCTCTTCTTCGTCGTCGGCGACATCGACAAATGACCCCGCGCGGGCTCGAGGACACCGCCTAGTGCCGTGGCCGGGAAGGTTTGCCGGGTCGCGGTGTCCGGTGCGGTGCATCTCCCCCAGCTACCGCTGGGAGGGGCCCCCGGGCGGAGGACCACGCCTCGTACTGGACGTACCGCCGTGGTCCGACAACGCGGCGAGGTGCCGTGCCGGGCGCCGCGACCCGGTGAACCCTTCCGGTCACAGCACTAGGGTGGCTCGATGATCTCTGGCATAACCGCCGACTACCTGCGGCGGCTCGGCATCGCCGACCCGGGCAGCCCCTCCGCCGAGGGGCTGTTCGCGCTGCAGCGGGCGCACGTGGAGCGCATCGCCTACGACAACGTCGACATCCAGCTCGGCCGGCCGCCCGGCATCGACCCCGAGCTGTCCGCGCGCCGCTTCGCGGCCGGCCGCGGCGGCTACTGCTTCCACCTCAACGGCGGCCTCGCGCTGCTCCTGGAGACCCTGGGCTACGAGGTCACGCGGCACGCCGGCGGCGTCAACGCCGACCCCGGGGACCGCTCGGTCAGCGGCGGGCACCTCGCGCTGACCGTCCACGTCGAGGGGACGACGTACCTGGTGGACGCCGGGCTGGGCGACGGCCCGTACGAGCCGCTGCCGCTGCGCGAGGGCTCCTACGAGCAGGGCGGGTTCCGGTACGCGCTGGAACGGCTGGATCCGCTGGAGGGCGAGGGCCCGGGCTGGACGCTGCGCAACTTCGCCGGCCCCATGCCCCGGGTGAACTTCCGCGACGCCCCGGCGGCCACGGCCGATTTCGAGGCCATGCACGCGTGGTTCTCGACGGCCGGGGACTCCCCGTTCGTCCGGACCTTCGCGGTGCTGCGGCGCGACGCGGAGGGCTCGGACGCGCTGCGCGGGCGGATCCTGACCCGCGTCGACGGCGTGCAGGGGTCGAGCGAGCGCGAACTGGCCGACCAGGAGGAGTTCTTCGAGGTCATCGGGGGCGTCTTCGGCCGCGGGCTGGACGATCTGACCCCGGCGGACCGGTCGGCGCTGTGGGCCCGCGTGAACCGCGCCCACGAGGCCTGGCGGGCGGCCCGCGGCGCCTGACCCCGGCGGCGCCTCCGCGGGGCCGAGGCAGGGCGGTCGGGCGGGGCGGGCCGATGTCCTTGGGGCAGGGCAGACTTGGGGCATGTCCCACTCACCCCGCCGGGCCTGCCCCTCCTGCGGCCGCGACTGCGCCGTCACCGCCGGGCGGATCGCCCGCCACGACCCGCCCTCGGGCCGGGGGCGCGGGGACCTCGTCTCCTGTCCCGGATCCCGGGCCCGCGTGGTCCTCGGCGCGTCCGCCCCGACGCTGGACGGCTTCGCCCTGTCCCCGAACCCGGGCCAGCTCCCCTTGTTCTAGTGCTGTGACCGGATAGGTCCACCGGGTCACAGCACTGGTGGGGCTAACACCCCCTGGACTGCACCGGGTTGCCGGATGTCGGGGCCGCGCGGGGCGCCGTAGCTTCGGGGCATGACGACCCAGCAGAAGCAGAGCACCCGCCGGCGGGTGCGCCGCGGCGCCGCGGCCGTGGTCCTCGCCGCCGTCCTCGGCGGCCTCGCCGCCCCCGCCGCCCTGGCCGCACCGATCGCCGCCTCCACCGCCACCGCCGGCGGCTCCGAGCGGAGCGCCGAGCGGAGCGCCGCCGCCCGCGGGGCGCTCCTCGCCTTCACTCCCCTCGACCGCCTCAGCCGCGCCGATGTCGCCGCCCAGCTCTCCTCCTTCGGCATGGACTCCTCCACCGTCCGCCACGGCATCGCGGCCTACCGCCTCACCTACGCCACCGTCGACCCCCAGGGCCGCCCCACGACCGCCACCGGCCTCCTCGTCCTCCCCGAGCAGGGCCCGCGCCGCCTCGACCTGGTCTCCGACACCCACGGGACGCTCGCCACCCGCGACGACGCCCCGTCCGGGGGCGCGGGCTTCAACCGGATCACCCCGTACCTGCACGCCTCCGCCGGCCGCGCCGTCGCCGCCCCGGACTACCTGGGCCTGGGCGGCGGCCCGGGCAGCCACCCGTACATGGACACCCGGTCCTCCGTCACCGCCTCCGTCGACATGCTCAAGGCCTCCCGCACCGCCGCCGGCCGGCTGGGCCGCACCACCACCCGGGACGTGTACGCGACCGGCTTCTCGCAGGGCGGGCAGGTCGCGATGGCGCTGGGCCGCGAGCTCTCCCGGCCCGGCAGCGGCTTCCGGCTGCGCGGCCTGGCCCCGATCGCCGGCCCGTACGACCTGCTCGGCTCGGAGCTGCCCGGCATCACCGACGGCCGGGTCTCCCCGCGCAGCGCCGTCTTCTACCTCTCCTACTTCCTCACCGCCCAGAACCGGCTGCACCCGCTCTACAAGGACCCGGCCGAGGTGTTCCGCGCGCCCTACGCACAGGCTGTGGAAGGCCTGTTCGACGGGAACCACAGCGAGGAGGACATCGTGGCCGCGCTCCCCGCGACTCCGCAGGAGCTGCTCACCCCGGCGTGGGCCGAGAACATCCGCGACCCGCGCGGGGCCCTGCGCACGGCCCTGGAGGCCAATGACGGCTCCTGCGACTGGAAGCCCGCCGCGCCCGTCCGCCTCTACGCGGGCTCCGCCGACACCGACGTGCCTATCGCCAACGCCCGCGCCTGCGCGGACGACCTGGCCCGCCGCGGGGTCCGGGCGACCCTCGTCGACCAGGGCCCGGACGCGGACCACTTCACCTCGGCGATCCGCTCGGCGCCCCAGGCCGCCCGCTGGTTCGACTCGCTCCGCTAGGGCTGCGACCGGGAAGCGCTTCCCGCACCTTCCAGCAGGCCGATCAGCCGCGAGCTGCTGTCGGCCCCGAAGCCCGCCCCGACTCCGCGCCGGTAGAGCTCGGCGTGCGCGGCCAGGATCCCGGTGTCCACGCCGGAGTCGGCGGCGGTGTGCAGGACGTGCTCGACGCTCGCCGCGCACATGGCGAGGCGTTGGTGCGTCCCCTCGTGCGCGCCCGCGTCGACGAGCGGGGCGGAGCCCTCGTAGAACCCGCGCATCGCGTCGGCGGTGTACCCGGCGTACGGCAGGACGTCGGCCGCCGTCAGGCCGTTGGCGCGGGCGACGGCGAGGGCCTGGTACCAGCCGGTGTACGCGGTCCAGAACATGATCATGTTGAGCTGGTAGTAGAGCTGCGCGTAACCGGGGTCGGCGCCCCGGTAGTCGGTGGCGGCGAGCACGTCGAGCGCGGCGCGGTGGCCTTCGTACGCCTCGCGCGGCCCGCTGACGAAGACGGACGCCCCCTCCTGTCCGATCCCCGACGGCGGGACGTTGACCCCGCCGGTGAGGTACGAGGCGCCGCGCTCCTCGGCCCACCGCGCGGCGGCCCGCGCCTTGTCGGGGACGTCGGAGGAGAGGTTGGCCAGCACCCGGCCGGTGAGGGAGGCGTCCGCGAGGACCCCGTACATGGCGTCGACGTCGATGAGGCTGAGGACGGTGAGCGCGCTCGCGGCGACGGCCTCGGCGGCGGTGGCGGCCGGGCGGGCACCGCGTGCCAGGAGTCCGGCGTCCTTGCCGGGGCTGCGGTTCCAGACGGTGACCTCGTAACCGGCGTCCAGATAGGCGGCGGCCATGGCCTGGCCCATGGGGCCCAGCCCCAGCACGCTGACGGTGGCGCGCCCCGCCGGGCCCGCGCCCCGCACCTGGTTCCGGCTCTCGCCCTGGTTCTGGTTCTGGTTCTGGTTCTGGCTCATGACGGACTGCTCCCCGTGTCGATCGCGAATCCCACTAGAACGAGCGCTCTATCCAGCGCTCGGAGCGACCGTAGCACGGGACTAGAACGAGCGCTCTATCCAGAATCAGGGGTAGCATCGCCCCCATGGCAGCAGCAGAGGCGACGGCGACGGACGAGACGGCAACGCCGCAGACGGCACTGGGGACCCGCGACCGGCTGGTCCGCACCGCCTCCCGCCTGATGCAGCGCGGCGGCTACGAGAACACCCCGGTCAAACAGCTGGTCCGCGAGGCCGGAGCCACCCTGGGCTCGCTCTACCACTTCTTCCCGGGCGGCAAGCAGGAACTGGCGGTGGCCGCGATCCACTACGGCGACGAGGAGTTCACGGAGCTGATCAGCGCCGGGCTCGCCTCGCACCCGGACCCGGCGCGTGCCGTGGAGACCGTCGCGGAGCTGCTCGCCGACGCCCTCGCCGCCTCGGACTGGCGCGAAGGCTGCCCGGTGACCACGACGGCCCTGGAGACGGTCGGCCGCATCCCGGAGCTCCAGACGGCCTGCGCCCGGGCCTTCGCCCACTGGGAGGAGATCGTGGCGGCGAAGCTCCTGGCCTCGGGCCACCCCGAGGCGCGGGCCCGCGATCTGGCCTCGACGGTCATCAACACCCTGGAGGGCGCCGAGACGAGCGCTCAGGTCACCCGGAGCCGGACCCCGCTCCTGGTCGCGGGCCGCCACCTGGCCCGCCTGGTGGACTCGTACGCCAGCCAGGCCGGCCAGGCCGGTTAGGCCGGCTCTTTCGGATCGTGCCGGGCCCGCACGGTCAGGAGATGGCCGTGCGCAGCTGTGCCACGTCGATGGGCTCGGTCTCGTCGTGGGCCGTCAGGTCGATGACCTGGCCCACCGCGCGGTGCTCGGCGGTGGCCGGCTTGAACTCCGGCTCCGAGCCGCCCTGGGCGGACTCCGCCTTGTGGACCGCGAGGACCTCCGCGCCGACCACGTCGGCCAGGTCCTCGTTCTGGACGGACTCGATGACCGCGCGGGCCTGCGCCGCGGTCTTGGTGCCGAAGAAGTCGAAGCCGCCGAGCGCGCGGGAGGCCGCCCGGCGCCGGGGGTCGTACGGGGTCACCGCGGCCGCGAGCCTGCGCGCGGGGACGGCCGCGGCCGGGCCGGTGACCGCGGGCCGTGCGTGCGCCTCCGGCGCGGCGGCGGCAGCGGGGGTCGGCACCACAGCGGCGGCGGCATCGGGAGCGGCGGGAGCAGGAGCGGGGGCAGCGGGAGCGGCGGGAGCGGGAGCAGGAGCGACGGCAGCGGTGGCGGCAGCAGCCGGAGCACCCGCGGCGGCCGCCGGGACCAGCTGCCGCGCCGGGGCCGACGGCGCCGCGGCCGGCCGGTCCTTGCGGGCCAAGGCCGCCAGCGCGGCGTTGGCGCGGGCGAAGCCGACCGGGGTGGCCGCGCCGGACGGGGTGCGCTCCTCGGAGACGGCCGGAAGTTCCTTCGGCGGCGCGGCGGCCTCGATGGCCGGCACCGCGGCGGCCTCGATGGCCAGCAGCCGGCGCCGCTCCAGTGCGCTCGCCCGCTCGGTCTCGGCGGTCGCGTACCTCCGCAACAGCGCGGCGTGCTCGCCGCGCAGGCCCGCGAGCTCGACCCGCTTGGCGCGCAGCTTGGCGTCGAGCTTGCCGCGCAGCACCCGGGCCTCTTCGAGGTCGGATTCGAGCTCGGCTATCCGCTCGTCCGTCTTCCACTCGTCCTTGACGCGCTCGCGCCCGAGCTCCGCGACCCGGCGCCCGGCCGCGCGGTCCCAGGACCGCATGACGACGGCGCCGGCCACGCCGGCGGCCGCGGTGAGGGCCACGAGCAGCCGCAGCGCCATCGGTTCCGCGAGCAGCCAGGCCGCTGCGGCCCCGGCGGCGGACACACCGGCGACGGTCGTCGGCGTGAGCAGCCGGTGAAGGGGTTCGGGATTGCGGTGGCGTCCACGGGGCATGGCCCGAAATTTACAGGGAGTGGACAGGGTGTGGGGCGACTGCCCGGGAATCTGTTCCCGAGCAGTTACCCGCCCCGTCGCGCGACTTTCCGCGCCAAAGGCCCAACTGCTACTTCTTCACCAGTCCCTTGGACTCCAGGTAGGCCTTCGCGACGTCCGCCGGCTTGGCGCGCTCGGAGTCGACCTTGCGGTTCAGGTCGACCAGGTCCGCCGTGGTGAGCACCTTGGTGAGCTTGTCGAGGGCGGCCGCGATCTCGGGGGCGCCGGCGTCCTTGGCGTTGACCACCGGCAGGACGTTGTCGGCGTTCTGGAGCTTCTTGTCGTCCTCGAGCAGGACCAGGCCGAAGCTGTCGAGGGTGGCGTCCGTGGTGGTGGTCAGGACGAGCTGGTCGGCGCCGTCCTTGACCGCCTGCTTGGCCTGCGGGGTTCCGACGCCCTTGGGGTCGATGCCGGAAACGTCGATTCCGTACGTCTTCTGCAGACCGGGTGCGCAGAAGGGCCGCACCGCGCATTCGTCGCCCGCCGCGATCTTCACCTTCAGGCCGGACTTGCCGAGGTCGGAAAGGGTCTTCAGATTGTTCTTCGCGGCGAATTCCTTGCTCACCGCGAAGGCGTTCTGGTCGACCGCCGCGCCCGCCGGCAGCGCCTTCAGCCCGAGCGGGGCCGCCAGCTTCTCCAGGGCCGCCACCGTCGCCGCCACGTCGCTCGATGCGACCGGCTTCTCGGCGGGCGCCTTCGGGCCGTTCACCTTGGCGTTGAGGAACTCCGCGAGGGTCGCCGCGTACTCCGGGACGACATCGATCTCGCCCTTCTCCAGCGAGGGCTCGTACAGCTCGCGGTTGTTGACCGTGGTGATCGAGGTGGAGTAGCCGGCGTCCTTCAGGAGCTGCGCGTACAGCTCGGCCAGCACGTTGGACTCGGTGAATCCGGCGGCGCCGATCACCAGCTTGCCGCCCTTGCCGCCCTCGGCGGCGCCGGAGGCGGCGGCCGAGGAGCCGCCGCCCTGCGTCTTCTCCAGGCTGTCGCCGCCGCACGCGGCGAGCGATGCGGTCAGGGCGACGGCACCCAGGGCCGCGCCGAGGACGCGTGTGGACTTGCTCATGTCGATCTCCTTCGAGGGGGCGGGGAAACGGCGGGGGCGTCGTCGGGGTCGGGCGTCGTCGGGCGTCGTCAGCGGGAGGCGCCACCCGGCAGCAGCCGGTCGGCCGCCACCAGCGCGCCCTCCACCAGCAGGGCCAGCACCGCGACGAGCAGGGCGCCCGCGACGACCTGCGGGGTGTTGTACGTGTTGAAGCCGGCGGTGATGATCCGGCCGAGGCCGCCCTGGCCGACCATCGCCGCGATGGTGGCCGTGGCGATGACCTGGACGGCGCCCGAGCGCAGGCCCGTCATCACCAGGGGGCGGGCCAGCGGGAGTTCCACCCGCCAGAAGAGCTGGCCGCCGGACATGCCCATGCCCCGCGCCGCCTCGACCACCGAGCGGTCGACCTCGCGCATGCCCACGTAGGCGTTGGTCAGCAGCGGCGGGACGGCGAAGAGCACGAGCGCGATGATGGTCGGCACGTAGCCGGCGTTGCGCAGCGGCGAGACCATGAACAGCGCCAGCACGGCGAAGACGGGGACGGCCCGGCCGATGTTGGAGACGTTGACCGCGAGGCCGCCGCCCTTGCCGAGGTGGCCGAGCCACAGCCCGACCGGCAGGGCCACCGCGCAGGCCAGGGCCAGGGCGATCCCGCTGACGTACGCGTGCTCGCCCAGCCGGTGCCAGACGCCGCTCTCACCGGACCAGTTGGCTCCGTCGGCCAGCCAGTCCCAGGCCTGTCCCAGCACTCCCATCAGGCCCCCTCCGCGGCGCGGGCCGCCCGGGTCCACGGCGTGAGCAGCCGCTGGAGGCCGAGCAGGGCCAGGTCCGCGAGCAGCGCGAGCAGCACGCACAGCACCGAGGCGGTGAGCACCTGGGCCTTGAAGGAGCTGTTCACGGCGGGGGCGATGAGGTTGCCGAGGCCGCCCTTGCCGACGATGGAGCCGACCGTGGTCAGTGCCACCGTCGAGACGGTGGCGATCCGTACGCCGGCCAGCAGGGCGGGCAGGGCCAGCGGCAGTTCGACCTGCCACAGCAGCCGGCCGGGGCCGTAGCCCATGCCGCGGGCGGCTTCCCGGACCTCCTCGGGGACGGCTTCGAGGCCGGCCAGCACGTTGCGGACGAGGATCGTCAGCGAATACAGCACGAGGCCCGTCACCACCAGCGCGGCCGAGAGGCCGAAGACGGGCAGCAGCAGGGAGAACATGGCGAGCGAGGGGACCGTGTAGAGCAGGGTGGTGATGCCGAGCACGGGGGCCGCCCAGTGGCGGCCGCGGCGGGCCAGCAGCGCGAGCGGAACGGACACGGCGATGCCGATCAGGACCGACACACCCGTGATCCAGACGTGTTCGAGGGTGGCATCGGTGAGCTCCTGGGAGCGGGACGTGACGTAGTCCCAGCAGACCCAGTCGTTCGCCACCAGGCAGTTCTGCCCGGCCATGCGCTCCTCACCCCCCGTCACCGAACGTACGTAGGAGTGACCCTAACCCGCACTGCCGACAATGGCCGGAATCCTTCGCACGCGGGCAACACTCCCTTCACAAACCGGCCGCGCCGGTAGGGAAGGATGGTGATGTGATCCGATTCGAGCAAGTGACCAAGCGCTACCCCGACGGGACGACGGCGGTCGCGGACCTGTCCTTCGAGGTCGCGGAGGGCGAACTGGTCACCCTGGTGGGCCCGTCCGGCTGCGGCAAGACGACCACCATGAAGATGGTCAACCGGCTGATCGAGCCGACCTCCGGCCGGATCCTGGTGGACGGCGAGGACATCGCGGCCGCCGACCCGGTCGAACTGCGCCGCCGCATCGGCTACGTCATCCAGCAGGTCGGGCTGTTCCCGCACAAGACCGTGCTGGAGAACACGGCCACCGTGCCGCAGCTGATCGGCACCCCGAAGGCGAAGGCCCGCGCGCGGGCGGCGGAACTCCTCGACCTGGTCGGACTGGATCCGGCCGTCTACGGGGGCCGCTACCCGGAGCAGCTGTCCGGCGGGCAGCGCCAGCGGGTGGGCGTGGCCCGCGCACTGGCCGCGGACCCGCCGGTGCTCCTGATGGACGAGCCGTTCGGCGCGGTGGACCCGGTGGTGCGCGAGCGGCTGCAGAACGAGTTCCTGGCGCTGCAGAAGACGGTGCGCAAGACGATCCTGCTGGTCACGCACGACCTGGAGGAAGCGGTGCGGCTCGGCGACCGCATCGCGGTCTACGGAGCGGGCACCATCGAGCAGTTCGCCCGCCCGGCGCAGGTGCTGGGCGCCCCGGCGACGGAGTACGTGGCCGGCTTCGTCGGCGCCGACCGGGGGCTCAAGCGGCTCGCCGTCACCCCGGTCTCCGAGGCCGACCTGACCGCCGCGGACGGAAAGGCCCCCACCGCCGGAGTGGCGCTGGGGGCGACGCTGCGCGAGGCGCTCGCGCTGCTGCTGCAGGAGGACGAGGGCCGGATCGGGGTCACGGACCCGGACTCCGGCGCGCTGATCGGCGTACTCACCCCGGAGGGCGTGCACCGGGCGCTGCGCCGGGCGGCGCCCCAGTCGGCCTGACGGCCGAGCGGGGCGCCGGCCGGCGGCGGGCACCGGGACCCGTTCGGGCCCGGGACCCGTTCAGGCCTGGATGCGCTGGCTCATCCACACCAGCATCGGCGGGATCTCGCGGCGCCAGGTGTTGAAGTTGTGGCCGCCGCTGTCGAGGATGATCGAGGAGACCCGGTCCGGGCCCTTGACCAGCTTGATGAACTTCTTCGTGTCGCCGAGGTTCGGCTCGCCCTGCTCGCTGCTGGTGACGAGGAAGGACGTGCCGGTCGGCTTCTTCGCCTTGAGGGACTCCAGGACGTTGGCGCGCGCCTTCAGCTTCTCGTCCCCGTGGAAGAGGTCGCCGGTGGTCGGGTCGTCGGGGGCCTCGTAGTACGCGGACAGGCCCGCGGCGGCACCGAAGGTCTGCGGGTAGTGCGCGGCGATCTTCAGGGCGCAGTAGCCGCCCGTCGAGTTGCCGATGAAGCCCATGTTCCGCGGCTCCTTGCCGACCCGGAAGGTGTCCTGGATGGCCTGGGGGAGGTCTTCGGCGAAGAAGGTCTCGGTCTGCGGGCCACCGGGTATGTCCACGCACTCGGTGTCGCGCGGGGGCGCCACCGTCGGGCGGAGCATGACCAGGATCATCGGCTTCATCTTGCCCGCCTTGGCCTGCTTGAAGGCCGTCATCGGGTAGTTCAGCCCTTTGATCAGGTTCTCGGCCGTTCCCGGGTAACCCGTGAGGATGATGGATGCCGGGAAGTTCTGGTCCTTGTGCTGCGGCTGGAAGTACTCCGGCGGCAGCCACACGTAACCCGGGCTGGTTATCTTCGACTTCTGGCCGGTTATGGCCACTTTCAGGATCTGCCCGCCGACCTGCGGCTTGGCTCCGCCGGGCACGTCCAGCTTCTGCTTGTCGACGACTTTGATGTCGTCGCTGCTCATGCCGTGGTCGACCACCTTGCCGATGGACGTCTCCTGGCCGAACAGGTCCGCCCAGGAACCGTAGAAGAGGAACGACTTGTTGGCCGCGAGACCCACCGCCGAGAACAGCGCCAGCTGCGTCGCCAGGAGGAGGCCGATGCGGCCGAGGACCGAGCGCCAGGAGCGGCCCGAGAGCTTCGGCCAGAACCACACCGTGGCCGCGAAGAGCAGCACACCGGCGATGATGGCCATAGCCAGGACCGTATTACTGGTGAGACCCATGAGCAGTCAGTCGACTTTCTATGGCAGGACTGGATTTTTCTCGACGGAAGAGTGAACCCGCTCGCCCTCGATGTCGTCCTAGGGGACGCACCACACACCGGAGGCTGTCGCGGCCTTCGGCCACATGATCTCTCGCGGAGCAACGGGAAGCGATGTCTAGCAGGATAGATGGCGATAAGTCGGGACAGGTTCCGAAGCGGGTCGGTCGAATCCTCCGTGGCCCACGACCGGAGGCCGTCCCCGGCCTGGTGGGCACGGCCGTCATGGTCGTCGGCCTGCTGGACATCGCCGCGGGAGTCTTCCCGCGGTTCAGGCACAGCCGCATCCACGCCGTGACCGAGGTGCTGCCCGGCTCCTTCGGTCCCTTCGCCGCCGCGCTGGCGCTCAGCGCGGGCGTCCTGCTCCTGCTGCTCGCCCACGGGCTCAAGCGCCACAAGCGCCGTGCCTGGCGGGCCGCCGTGGTGCTGCTGCCCGCCGGCGCGGTCGCCCAGTTCACCTACCGCCACTCCGTCGCCGGCGTGGTGATCTCGGCGGTGCTCCTGTGGCTCCTGCTGCGCCACCAGAGTGAATTCAAGGCGCTCCCGGACCCGCGCAGCCGCTGGAAGGCGCTCGCCAACTTCGTCCTGATGAGCGCCGGCTCCATCGGGCTCGGACTGGTCATCGTCAACTCGCACCCGGGCCGCGTGGTCGGCAATCCGGGCGTGTACGAGCAGATCAGCCACGTCGTCTACGGGCTCTTCGGCTTCGAGGGCCCCGTCGACTACGCAGGCCGGGTGTCCTGGACCGTCGGCTACTCGCTCGGCGCCCTCGGCATGCTGACCGCCGTCACCACCATCTACCTGGCCTTCCGCCCCGAGCACCCGGCCGCCCGGCTCACCGCCGACGACGAGGTCAAGCTGCGCGAGCTGCTCGCCAAGCACGGCGGCCGCGACTCGCTGGGCCACTTCGCGCTGCGCCGCGACAAGGCCGTCGTCTTCTCCCCCAGCGGCAAGGCGGCCGTCACCTACCGCGTGGTCTCCGGCGTGATGCTCGCCTCCGGCGACCCCGTCGGCGACGTCGAGGCCTGGCCCGGCGCCATCGAGCGGTTCATGGAGGAGGCCAAGGCCCACTCCTGGACCCCCGCCGTCATGGGCTGCAGCGAGACCGGCGGCGAGGTCTGGACCCGGGAGACCGGGCTCGACGCCCTGGAGCTCGGGGACGAGGCGATCGTCGACGTCAAAGACTTCTCGCTGTCCGGCCGGGCGATGCGCAACGTCCGCCAGATGGTGAAGCGCATCGAGCGCAACGGCTACACCACGCAGGTCCGCCGGGTCAGCGAGCTGACCGGGACCGAACTGGAGCAGGTACGGGGCGCCGCCGAGGCCTGGCGCGGCACCGACACCGAGCGCGGCTTCTCCATGGCGCTGGGCCGGGTCGGCGACCCGGGCGACGGCGACTGCTACATCGCCACCGCGCACCGCGTCGAGGAGGACGACCCGTCCCCCTTCGGCGACCTGAAGGCCGTCCTGCACTTCGTCCCGTGGGGCAAGGACGGCATGTCGCTGGAGCTGATGCGCCGCGACCGCGCCGCCGACCCCGGCATGAACGAGCTGCTGATCGTGGCCTCCCTGGAGGCCTGCCCGGCGCTGGGCATCGAGAAGGTCTCGCTGAACTTCGCGATGTTCCGCTCGGCGCTGGCCCGCGGCGAGAAGATCGGCGCCGGCCCGGTGCTGCGGATGTGGCGCAGCCTGCTGGTGTTCCTCTCGCGCTGGTTCCAGATCGAGTCGCTGTACAAGTTCAACGCGAAGTTCCGCCCCCGCTGGGAGCCCCGCTTCGTGGTCTTCCGCACCCCCCGGGACCTGCCCCGCATCGGCTTCGCCGCGATGCAGGCCGAGGGCTTCGTGACGCTGGCCCTGCCCCGCCTGTTCGCCAGCCGCCGCCGTCCCAAGCCGGTCCGCACCTGCGCCCACCACCACGCCGTGCGCGCGGCGGTGCCCGCCCCGGCGGAGCGCGAGGTCCAGGCCGCGTAAGCCCCGTACGCCGTCCAGGGCCCCCGGAGCCGCCCGGCTCCGGGGGCCCTGCCGGGTCCGGGCCACCCCATACCCTGGAGTCATGAACACGAAGCGCGCGGCCACCGAGCGGGGCCGGGTCACCGGCCTGCCGGAGTGGGACCGCTGCGGGGTCATGGGCGTCGTCAACGTCACCCCCGACTCCTTCTCCGACGGCGGCCGCTGGTTCGACACCACCGCGGCCGTCAAGCGCGGCCTCGACCTCGTCGCCCAGGGCGCCGACCTCGTGGACGTCGGCGGTGAGTCCACCCGCCCCGGCGCCTCCCGCGTCGACGAGGAGGAGGAGCTGCGCCGGGTCGTCCCCGTCGTGCGGGGCCTCGCCTCCGAAGGCGTCGTCGTCTCCGTGGACACCATGCGCGCCTCCGTGGCCGCGCAGGCCGTCGCGGCCGGCGCGGTGCTGGTCAACGACGTCAGCGGCGGGCTCGCCGACCCCGGCATGATCCCGGCCGTGGCGGCCGCCGAGGTGCCGTTCGTGGTCATGCACTGGCGCGGCTTCAGCGACGGCATGAACAGCCTCGCGGTCTACGAGGACGTCCTCGCCGAGGTGACCGCCGAGCTGCGGACCCGCATCGACGCGGTCGTCTCCGGCGGGATCGCCCCCGAGCGGCTCGTCGTCGACCCCGGTCTGGGCTTCGCGAAGAACGCCGAGCACGACCTGGCCCTGGTCGCCCACCTGCCCGAGCTGCGCGCGCTGGGCTTCCCGCTGCTGGTCGCCGCCTCGAGGAAGCGCTTCCTCGGCCGGGTCCTGGCGGGCACCGCGGACGCCTCCCCGCCGCCCGCCCGCGAACGGGACGCCGCCACCGCGGCCGTCTCCGCGATCGCCGCCCAGCAGGGCACCTGGGCCGTTCGGGTGCACGAGGTACGGGCGAGCGCGGACGCGGTTCGGGTGGCCCGCGCCGTGGAAGGGGCACTGCGTACCACCCGTGGTGAAGAGGAGGGGGCACGGTGAGCCGTACCGACATCGAAGCCGTCGAAGAGGTCAACACGGCCTTCTACGAGGCCATGGAGCAGGGGGACTTCGACGCGCTGTCGGCGCTCTGGCTCGAAGACGAGATCTCCTGCGTGCACCCGGGCTGGCCGGTGCTCTCGGGACGCGGCGAGGTACTGCGCTCGTACGCGCTGATCATGTCCCACACCGAGTACATCCAGTTCTTCCTGACGGACACCAAGGTCGCCGTGATAGCCGACACCGCCCTGGTGACCTGCACGGAGAACATCCTCAGCGGCGGGCCCGCCGAGGACGGCGGGGAACTGGGCCCGCTCGTCGGCCAGCTCGTCGTCGCCACGAATGTGTTCCGACGCACACCGGAGGGCTGGCGGCTCTGGTCGCACCACGGTTCTCCCGTGCTCACGGACTCCGACGAGGACGACGAGGAGGAGTCCTCCTAGCCCTCAGTCGGGGTGCTGTCGGGGGCCGAGGTATTTCGCAGGTAAATTCGAAGATGGACGACGCCGACCGCACTCGGCCTAGGCCCATGGATCCGGGGAGTCCCGGACCGGAAGCACCTACGAAAAGCAGGAGTGATTCGCGTGGATCGTGTCGCGCTGCGCGGCCTCAAGGCTCGCGGGCACCACGGCGTCTTCCCCCGGGAACGCGAGGAAGGCCAGACCTTCATCGTCGACCTGGTGCTCCACCTCGACACCCGTCCCGCGGCGGCGGGCGACGACCTGGCTAAGACCGTGCACTACGGGGTAGTCGCGGAGGAAGTCGTCGACGTGGTCCAAGGGGAGCCGGTCGACCTGATCGAGACGCTCGCCGAGCGGATCGCCCAGCAGTGCCTCAAGCACGAGGCGGTCGCCCAGGTGGAGGTCGTCGTCCACAAACCGGACGCACCCATCACCGTCCCCTTCGACGACGTGACCATCACGATCACCCGGAGCCGCGCGTGAACAACGGAATGAAAGCCCAGAGCGATCCCACCGTCCAGCCCGTCCCGGCGTCCGTCGTCGAGGCCGTGGACGCGGCGGACGTCACGCTGTCCAATCCCAAGTGGGCCGTCATCGCTCTCGGCGCGAACCTGGGGAACCGGCTGGAGACCCTGCAGGGCGCCATCGACGCCCTCGGCGACACGCCGGGCCTGCGGGTCAAGGCCGTCTCCCCCGTCTACGAGACGGAACCGTGGGGCGTGGACCCGGCCTCGCAGCCCTCGTACCTGAACGCCGTCATCTCGGTGAAGACCACCCTGCCGCCCGGCTCCCTGCTGGAGCGCGGCCACGCCATCGAAGAGGCCTTCGACCGCGTGCGCGAGGAGCGCTGGGGACCCCGCACGATCGACGTCGACATCATCGCGTACGCCGACGTGCTCTCCGCCGACCCGGTCCTGACCCTCCCGCACCCGCGCGCCCACCAGCGCGCCTTCGTGCTGGCCCCCTGGAACGACATCGACCCCGAGGCCACGCTGCCGGGCCACGGGCCCGTCGCCGGGCTGCTGGCCGCGGTCGGCCTCGCGGGGCTCACGCACCGCCAGGACCTGGAACTGCGCCTCCCCGAGTAGCGGCCCGCCCGGTCCGACCGGGACGGAACACGATGCCTGCCCCCGCCCGGGGAGCCGAAGACCTAAGATCGCCGGGTACGCACAGAAAGCGGGGAACAGGCACGTGAAGCAACTGAGGCCGGCGGTCCTGGCGGGCATTTTCGCGATCGCCGGGGTGCTCTCCTGGGCGGGCGCCCGGCTGTGGAACTCCTACGGCTTGCTGCCGGGCATCCCGCTGGCCGCACCGATCGTGCTCGCCGCCATCGCGGTGGTCCTGCTCGCGACGGCCCTCTCGCTGCGCGCCCGCCTGAAGGCGCAGCGCGAGCGGGTGCCGGACGCCAAGGGCGTGGAGCCGCTGATGGCGGCCCGCGCGGTCGTCTTCGGCCAGGCCAGCGCCCTGGTGGCCGCCCTGGTGGCGGGCGCCTACGGCGGCGTGGGCGTCTTCCTGCTGACGGACCTCCTCGACGTCCCCGCCCGCCGCGACCAGGCCTGGTACGCCGGCTTCTCGGTCCTGGCGGGCGCGGCGGTCGTCGCCGCCGCGCTCTTCCTGGAGCACGTACTCAAGCTCCCGGACGACGAAGACCCCGCCAAGGCCACCGCCAGCGCCTAGCCGGACCGGCCGCGGGGACCGCCGCGGGCTCCTCCGCGGAGGTCGTCGGGTGGCGGGGGCCCAGCCACTCCCAGAGCCGCAGCGGCCCCGGCCCCTGGTCCTCCCAGTCGCAGAACTGCAGGTCGAACATGACGCCGCGGCCCGCGAGGACGGTCACCTCGCCGTCGTAGCCGCCCTCCGCGTTGAAGAGGGAGGCGCCCGCGACCCCGTCCACCGTCAGCTCCATCGGCACGCGCGCGACGGCGTCCGTGTCCACGCGCAGGAACACGCACGGACACGAGCAGTCGCTCTTGACCATCGACGTGTGCGGGATCTGCGCGCGAAAGCCCCGCTCCTGGTCCGAGTCCCCGTCGAACAACAGCTCCAGGGTCCGCCGGACGTCCTCGCTCAGCGGCCCCCAGCCGTCGTCCGCCGCGTCCTGCGCGGCCGGCTCACCGGCCGCCCCCTCCCCCGTGCCCACCGGGTCAGCGCGCCATGATGAGGCTCATCGCCTCGTTGCGCGTGGCGGGGTCGCGCAGCTGGCCGCGGACGGCCGAGGTGATGGTCTTCGCGCCGGGCTTGCGGACACCGCGCATGGTCATGCACATGTGCTCGCACTCGATGACCACGATGACCCCGCGCGGGTCCAGGATCTCCATGACCGATTCGGCGATCTGGGTGGTCAGCCGCTCCTGCACCTGGGGGCGGCGGGCGAAGACGTCCACGAGGCGGGCCAGCTTCGACAGCCCGGTGATCTTGCCGTCGACGGACGGGATGTAGCCGACGTGCGCCACTCCGTGGAAGGGCACCAGGTGGTGCTCGCAGGTGCTCATGACCTCGATGTCCTTCACCAGGACCATCTCGTCGTGACCGAGGTCGAAGGTCGTCGTCAGGACGTCCTCCGGCTTCTGGTAGAGGCCGGCGAATATCTCCTTGTACGCCCGCGCGACGCGGCCCGGGGTCGCCAGGAGGCCCTCGCGGTCGGGGTCCTCGCCGACCGCGATCAGGAGCTCGCGGACGGCCGCCTCGGCGCGCTTCTCGTCGAACTCGCCGATCGTGCCCTCGCCACCGGTCAGGGTCACTGGGTCGGTCATCTGCTCCTCGTTCCTGTGTTCGCTCGCGGCCATGCAAAAGTGCCGCGCCCCCCAGGCTAGAACCTGGGGGGCGCGGCATCCATTCCGGGCAGGGATCGTCCCCGACTACTCGGAGCGCTCCTCCGGGGAGGGCTCCGGGGACTTCTCCACGGTCACGGCGGGCGAGGCCGAGGCCGCCGACGTGCCGTTCGCCGCGTTCGTCAGCTGGAGCTCCTTGGGAGAGAGCACCGGCGGACGGGTCGACGGCGTGCGGTGCGAGGAGCCGGTCCACGCCGGGCGGGCCGGGCGCTTCACGATCGTCGAGAAGACCTCGGCGATCTGCTCCTTGTTGAGCGTCTCCTTCTCCAGCAGTGCGAGAACGAGGTTGTCGAGCACGTCGCGGTTCTCGACCAGGATTTCCCAGGCCTCGTTGTGCGCGGTCTCGATGAGCTTCTTGACCTCTTCGTCGACCAGCGCCGCGACCTCTTCCGAGTAGTCCCGCGGGTGCGACATCTCGCGGCCCAGGAACGGCTCGGTGTTGTCCCCGCCGAACTTGATCGCGCCGAGGCGCTCGGTCATGCCGTACTGCGTGACCATCGCGCGGGCCGTTGCCGTGGCCTTCTCGATGTCGTTCGCGGCACCCGTGGTCGGGTCGTGGAAGACCAGTTCCTCGGCCGCGCGCCCGCCCAGCATGTACGCCAGCTGGTCGAGCATCTCGTTGCGCGTGGTCGAGTACTTGTCCTCTTCGGGCAGGACCATGGTGTAACCCAGGGCCCGGCCGCGGGACAGGATCGTGATCTTGTGGACCGGGTCGGAGTTCGGGGAAGCCGCCGCGACCAGGGCGTGTCCGCCCTCGTGGTACGCGGTGATCTTCTTTTCCCGGTCCGACATGATCCGGGTCCGCTTCTGCGGACCCGCCACGACGCGGTCGATCGCCTCGTCCAGCGCGTGGTTGTCGATCAGCTTCAGGTCCGAGCGGGCCGTGAGCAGCGCGGCCTCGTTCAGGACGTTGGCGAGATCGGCACCGGTGAAGCCGGGCGTACGCCGGGCAACCGCACCCAGGTCGACGTCCGGAGTGACCGGCTTACCCTTCCCGTGAACCTTGAGGATCTCCAGACGGCCCTGCATGTCCGGACGGTCGACCGCGATCTGGCGGTCGAAGCGGCCGGGGCGCAGGAGCGCCGGGTCGAGGATGTCCGGACGGTTCGTGGCGGCGATCAGGATGACGCCGCCCTTCACGTCGAAGCCGTCCATCTCGACCAGCAGCTGGTTGAGGGTCTGCTCGCGCTCGTCGTGGCCGCCGCCGAGGCCCGCACCGCGGTGCCGGCCGACGGCGTCGATCTCGTCGACGAAGACGATCGCCGGAGCGTTGGCCTTGGCCTGTTCGAACAGGTCGCGGACACGCGAGGCACCGACACCGACGAACATCTCGACGAAGTCGGAACCGGAGATCGAGTAGAAGGGGACACCGGCTTCGCCCGCGACGGCACGCGCGAGCAGGGTCTTGCCGGTGCCGGGCGGGCCGTAGAGCAGCACACCCTTGGGGATCTTGGCGCCGACGGCCTGGAACTTCGCCGGCTCCTGGAGGAACTCCTTGATCTCGTGGAGCTCCTCGACGGCCTCGTCCGCGCCCGCGACATCCGCGAACGTCGTCTTCGGGGTGTCCTTGGTGATGAGCTTGGCCTTGGACTTCCCGAACTGCATGACCCGGGAGCCGCCGCCCTGCATCTGATTCATCAGGAACAGGAAGACGACGACGATGAGGACGAAGGGCAGCAGCGAGAGCAGCACGCTGAGGAACGGGCTGGTCTTGTCCGGCGCGACGGAGTACCCGTCGGGGATCTGACCGGCTTCGTACTTGGTCTGGAGGTTCTGGGCGAGCTGGACGCCCTGGTCCCCGATGTAGTTGGCCTGGAACTTGGACCCGGAGTTGTCTCCGAGCTTCTGGTCCTTCTTGAGGTCGATCTTGACCATCTGGCTGTCACCGGTGGTCAGGCGCGCCTGCTGCACCTGGCCGCTGTTGATCGCCTTGATGACCTCGCTCGTGTCCACCGACTTGTAGCCGCCGCCGGATCCGACGACATTCATCAACACGACCACGGCGAGGACGGCCAGCACGATCCACATGACCGGCCCACGGAAGTATCGCTTCACGTCCATCCATACGGGGCGCCAGGCACCCCGTCCCTCCTGCCCGTAGGTAAATGCTGCTGTGAGTAAAGACTGTTCTTCGGAATGTACCCCTGTATTGTCACCCGCTGCCCCATGGGACGGCTGACAGACCCGCCTTTCCATGCTCCAACGGCGGGAATCGCTCCAGGGTTCCCCTGTCCGGACACTTGGTCCGGTTCGGGGTCAGCCGCCGTAGACGTGCGGCGCGAGCGTGCCGACGAACGGCAGGTTGCGGTACTTCTCCGCGTAGTCCAGGCCGTAGCCCACGACGAACTCGTTCGGGATGTCGAAGCCGACCCACTTCACGTCGATCGCGACCTTCGCGGCGTCGGGCTTGCGCAGCAGCGTGACGACCTCGAGGGACGTCGGCTGGCGGGAGCCCAGGTTCGACAGCAGCCAGGAGAGCGTCAGGCCCGAGTCGATGATGTCCTCGACGATCAGGACGTGCTTGTCCTTGATGTCGGTGTCCAGGTCCTTGAGGATCCGCACCACGCCCGAGGACTGGGTCCCGGCGCCGTACGAGGACACCGCCATCCAGTCCATGGTGAGCGGGGTGGACAAGGCGCGCGCCAGGTCCGCCATCACCATCACCGCGCCCTTGAGGACGCCGACGATGAGCAGGTCCTTGCCCGCGTACTCCGCGTCGATCTTCGCGGCCAGCTCGGCCAGCTTCGCGTCGATCTCTTCCTTGGTGATGAGCACCGACTGGAGGTCGCTGCCCATGTCCTTCTCGTCCACCCGCATCACTTTCGTTGTCGGCTGGGGCTCCGGGGGTGACCCCGGAGGTCTCAGCCGTGTTTCAGCACCAATCAGCCCTGCCGGATGACCAGTCTGCCACCCTGCCGCTGGGCCTCGACCCGGCCGGGCAGGTTGATGGCGCCCTGACCGCGCCATCCGGTGATGAGCCGGTCGACTTCCTCGATGTGGCGGGCGAAGAGGGAGCCGGCGGGCGAGCCTGCCGCGACCACGGCCCGGCGCAGCACGCGGCGGCGGACCGCGGGGGGCAGCGCGTACAGCTTGGCGCACTCCAGGCGGCCGTCCTCGTCCCGTACGCCGCTCTCCGCCTCGGCGGCCCAGGCGTCCAGGGCGTCGGCGTCGTCGCGGGACAGCTGGGCGGTGCGGGCGAGCGCCTCCACGACCCCCTTGCCGAGCGCCTTCTCCAGGGCGGGCAGTCCCTCGTGGCGCAGCCGGGAGCGGGTGTAGGCGGGGTCGATGTTGTGCGGGTCGTCCCAGACGGCGAGGGACTGGACCATGCAGGCCTTGCGGGCGGTCTGCCGGTCGACCTGCAGGAAGGGCCGCCGGTAGCGGTGGCTGCGGCCGCGACCGCGGGTTCCGGGGTCTCCCGGCCCGCCCGACACCTCGGCCATGCCGGACAGCGAGCGGATGCCGGAGCCGCGGGCGAGGCCCAGCAGGACGGTTTCGGCTTGGTCGTCGCGGGTGTGGCCGAGCAGCACGGCCACGGCGCCCAGCCGGTCGGCGGCCTCGTCCAGGGCCGCGTAGCGGGCGTCGCGGGCGGCGGCCTCGGGTCCGCCGTCCCGGCCGACGCGCACGGCGACGGACTCCACGGGGGCGAGGTCCAGCGCGGTCATGCGGGAGACGACCTCGGCGGCGCGCAGGTCCGATCCGGCCTGGAGCCCGTGGTCGACGGTGATGCCGCCGGCCCGGATTCCGAGTTTGGGGGCCTCGAAGGCGAGGGCGGAGGCGAGCGCCATGGAGTCGGCGCCGCCGGAGCAGGCGACGAGGACGAGCGGGGCGCCGTCGGGGAGGACGTGGCGGGGGGGCGGATGCGCGAGGACGAGGCGCTGAGCTTCGGCCGCGACGAGGTCCTCGAAGGACTCCGCCTCGTCGCGGCCGAAGCTCAGCGCCTCGTCCTCGCGCATCCGCCGCAGCGAGCGCCAGATGCTCGACTTCACCGTGCCGACGCTGATGCCCAGGATCTCCGCGATCTCCGGGTCCGTGCGGCCCTCGTAGTAGCGCAGCACCAGCATCGTGCGCTGCGGCTCCGGGATGCGGGTGAGCGCCTGCCACAGCACCGCGCGCAGCTCCGTACCGCCCATCGCGTCGGTGTCCGAGGCCGTCTCCGGGAGCTCTTCAGTCGGGTACTCGTTCAGCTTGCGCCGGCGCCAGGCGCTGATGTGCAGGTTCGTCATCGTGCGCCGCAGGTAGCCGCCGACGGCCGCCTTGTCGCTGATGCGGTCCCAGGCGCGGTACGTGGAGAACAGCGCGGTCTGCAGCAGGTCCTCGGCCTCGTAGCGGTCGCCCGTCAGGTGGAAGGCGGTCGCGTAGAGGGCGGACCGGCGCTCCTGGACGTACGCCGTGAACTCGGCCTCGGAGTCGCAGGACGGGTTCGCCGTGCGCTGCGTGGGAACGGAGGGGCGCTCGTAGGTCTTCGCGTCGATGGCCACCACGTGCGCCGGCCGCCGGGAAGGGGCCGTCGCCGTACGGACGGCCGTCCGGCGGTTCACATCGTGCAGCCGCGTGACAACCGCGCTGGTCGTGGTGCTGTGCAGCGTGCTCATCTCGCGCCCCCCGTCGTGGAGTCTGTCTCTTCGTTGCTAGAAGACTGCCCGCCCGACATAACCGAGGTGTCCTTCGACTGTCACAGGCCTGTCACAGGGTCCCGCCGGGTCCCGGCCGGCCCGCCGCCGGCACCCTCCCGGACCCCCGCCCGGGATTGGGGACGCAGGGCGGTCGAAGTCCGGAGGGGCGATGGGACAGAATGAGCCCGTGCCCTTCCTGTTGCTCATCGAGGACGACGACGCCATCCGCACGGCCCTCGAACTCTCCCTGTCACGCCAGGGCCACCGTGTGGCCACCGCGGCGACGGGCGAGGACGGCCTGAAACTGCTCCGCGAGCAGCGGCCGGACCTCATCGTGCTGGACGTGATGCTGCCCGGCATCGACGGCTTCGAGGTGTGCCGGCGCATCCGCCGCACCGACCAGCTGCCGATCATCCTGCTGACGGCCCGCAACGACGACATCGACGTGGTGGTCGGCCTGGAGTCCGGAGCCGACGACTACGTCGTCAAGCCCGTCCAGGGGCGGGTGCTCGACGCCCGCATCCGGGCCGTGCTGCGCCGCGGAGAGCGCGAGTCCACCGACTCGGCCGTCTTCGGCTCGCTGGTCATCGACCGGTCCGCCATGACGGTGACGAAGAACGGCGAGGACCTCCAGCTCACCCCGACCGAGCTGCGGCTGCTCCTGGAGCTCAGCCGCCGGCCCGGCCAGGCGCTCTCCCGCCAGCAGTTGCTGAGGCTCGTCTGGGAGCACGACTACCTCGGCGACTCGCGCCTCGTGGACGCCTGCGTCCAGCGGCTGCGCGCCAAGGTCGAGGAAGTGCCCTCGTCCCCCACCTTGATCCGCACGGTCCGGGGCGTCGGCTACCGACTGGACTCCCCTCAGTGATCAAAGCCCTGTTCGCGGGCCGGCGCTGGACCAGCCTGCGGCTTCGGCTCCTCGTCGTGTTCGCGCTGGTCGCCCTGACGGCCGCGGTCTCCGCGTCCGGGATCGCGTACTGGCTCAACCGCGAGGCGGTTTTGACCCGTACCCAGGACGCCGCCCTCGGGGACTTCCGGCAGGAGATGCAGAACCGGGCCGCTTCGCTGCCGGCCGACCCGACGCAGGACGAGCTGCAGCACACCGCCGAGATGATGGCGGGCAGCAGCCCGGGCTACAGCGTCCTGCTGGTCGAGGAGCTGGGGGACGGCCGCAAGGTGTCCGGCGCGGCCGGTCCCGACGCCTTCTCGCTGGCCGACGTGCCCAAGGCGCTGCAGCACGCGGTCGACGACCGGCAGAAGACCACCTCGGCCAACGACGCCGAGTACCACATGTACTGGCAGCGGACGAAGCCGCACGGCAACCCGTACCTGGTCGGCGGCACCCGGATCGTGGGCGGCGGGCCGACGGGCTACATGTACAAGTCCCTCGCCCAGGAGCGCGACGACCTCAACGCCCTGGCCTGGTCGCTGACCATCGCCACCGGGCTCGCGCTGCTCGGCTCCGCGCTCCTGGCGCAGGCGGCGGCCCGTACGGTGCTCAAGCCCGTGCAGCGGCTCGGCGACGCGGCGCGGCGGCTCGGCGAGGGGGAGCTGGACCACCGGCTCGAGGTGTCGGGAACGGACGAACTCGCCGATCTGGCGCACACCTTCAACAAGACGGCCGAGGCGCTGGAGAAGAAGGTCGCCGACATGAGCGCGCGGGAGGAGTCCAGCCGGCGGTTCGTCGCGGACATGTCCCACGAACTGCGCACGCCGCTGACGGCGTTGACGGCGGTCGCCGAGGTGCTGGAGGAAGAGGTCGACGACCTCGATCCGATGATCGCACCGGCGGTGGCGCTGGTCGTGAGCGAGACCAGGCGGCTGAACAACCTGGTGGAGAACCTGATGGAGGTCACCCGCTTCGACGCGGGAACGGCGCGCCTGGTGCTCGACGACGTGGACGTCGCCGACCAGGTCACGGCGTGCATCGACGCGCGCGCCTGGCTCGACGCGGTCGAACTCGACGCGGAGCGCGGGATCGTGGCGCGGCTCGACCCCCGGCGCCTCGACGTGATCCTGGCCAACCTGATCGGCAACGCGCTCAAGCACGGCGGGTCGCCGGTGCGGGTCTCCATCACGGTGGAGGGGGAGTGGCTGGTCATGGCGGTACGGGACAACGGGCCGGGCATCCCCGAGGAGGTGCTGCCGCACGTCTTCGACCGGTTCTACAAGGCGAGCGCCTCGCGGCCGAAGTCGGACGGCAGCGGTCTGGGCCTGTCCATCGCGATGGAGAACGCGCACATCCACGGTGGCGACATCACCGCGGAGAACGGGGCGGAGGGCGGCGCGCTGTTCACGCTGCGGCTGCCCGTGGACGTGGGGAAGGTGATCGCCGGTGACGAGGCGTAGCGCGGCCGCGCTGGCGGCCCTGGGCCTGTTCGCGCTGGGAGCCCTGCCGGGGTGCGGGATCCGGGCGACCACCGTTCCGGTGGACGTGGGCGCGGCCCCCTCGCGGGTGTCGTGCAAGACCCCGGCGGCCACGCCGGCCGGGACGAGCGGGGTGCAGGGCATCCGGGCCACGGTGGAACTGGTCTGCGGGGCCCAGCTCGTCGGGGTCGAGCGGCTGGTCCCGGTCCCGGAGAAGAGGCCGTCCCGGGACGCGATGGTGCTGGTCGGCCAGGCCCTGCTGGAGGCGCTGCAGCGGGAGCCCTCGGCGGAGGAGCGGGAAGCTGGCTTCTCGACCGAGGTGCCGGCCGGGCTGCTGGCGGTGGCGCCGAGGGCGGGCGACCCGGCGGGCACGGTGCGGCTCAGCCGCAAGCCCGAGGACCTGCCGCCGGTGGCGCTGTCGCAGATCGTGTGCACGTTCTCTTCGAGCGACGCCGTGTCCGCGGGGCCGGGACCGGTGGTGCTGGGCGGGCCCGACTCGGATCCGCCGAGGGCGTGGGAGTGCAGTGACGCCGTCCGCTCGCGGCCCGAGGCGGTCCCGACGCTGGGCGACGTGGTCCTCCCGAAGCCTTCCTGAGGCGCCGCCGGCGGACGGCGGGGCCCCGTCCGGCCGGCTTCAGGGGAGGCGCGGGCCCGTGAGGCAGGCCGTCAGTTCCTCCACGAAGGCGGCCTGGTGGGGCGGGAGGGGGCCGGGGCGCGTGGCGCAGAACCAGGTGCGGGTCAAGGGCCGGGCCCCGATGCGGACCAGGGCGAGGCCGTGCGAGGACGCGTACGGCGCGGCCACCCAGTTCGGCAGGATCGCCACGCCCTGCCCGCCCGCGGCCATCTCGATGACCAGGTCGGTCACCAGGGGCATCGTGGTGATGCGGGCCGGCCGGGCGCCCGGCGGGATCGGCAGCGGTTCCGAGGGGATGCGGCTCTGGTCGTAGACGTCGTAGAGGACCAGGTCCACGCCCGTGAAGTCGCGGGCCGTCACGTGCGTGCGGGACGCCCAGTGGTGTCCGGCGGGCACCACGGCCACCATCTCGTCCTCGAACAGCGGGCGCAGGCTCACCCGGTCCATCTGCGTGTCCGGCTTGGTGACCAGGGCGACGTCGACGAGGTCGGCGAGGAGGGCCGGGATCGGCGCGTCGTCGGGGACCGTGACGATCCGCACCTCGGTGTCCGGCTCCCGCTCGCGGAACGCGCGCAGCACGGGGGGCAGCCACGGGAAGGTGGTGCTGCACTGCGCGGCGAAGCGCACCCGGCGGTCCCTGCCGTCACGGATGTCCCGCAGGTCGCGGGTGGCCGACTCCAGTTCGCCGAGGACGTGGCGCGCGGCGACGAGCATCCTGCGGCCGGCCGGGTTCGGGACCAGGCGGCGGCCCGCGCGCTCGAAGAGCCGCATGCCCAGCCGGTCCTCCAGCCGGGTCAGGCGCTGGCTGAGGGCGGGCTGGCTCACGAAGAGCCGCGAGGCGGCGGCGGTCAGCGAGCCGCTCTCGGCCATCGCCTCCAGGAGCTGCAGGTCGCGCAGGTCGACATCCATAACCGTGGATTATCACATGCTTCAAAATCGGTCGTGGTGTGATGAGTTGAACGGTCATACGTTTCTGGTGTCAGCGAGAAGCGCCGATCGGTGAACCAACCGGTCGGATACGAAAGGCACCCGAACCATGTCCGACGCCATGACCGACGCCATGACCGACAGCGCCGCCGCCCACGGCACCCGTACCGCCCTCGTCACGGGCTCCTCCAGCGGCATCGGGCTGGACATCGCCCGCGCCTTCCTGGACCGGGGCGCCAACGTCGTCCTCAACGGTCGCGACGCCGGCCGCCTCGCCAAGGCCGCGGCCGTCCTCGGCCGCCCGGAGCGCACCGCCTGGGTCGCCGGGGACATCGCCGACCCGGGCACCGGCGAGGCCCTCGTCCGGACCGCCCTCGACCGCTTCGGGAGCGTCGACGTCCTCGTGAACAACGCCGGGACCTTCGAGTCCAAGCCCTTCACCGAGGTCACCGAGGAGGAGCTGGACGGCTTCCTGACCCACAACCTCAAGGGCACCTACCTCACCACCCAGGCCTTCGTACGGGCGGTGCGCGCGCAGGGGCGCGGCGCCGGAGTCGTCAACATCGGCACCGTCCTGGTGGACCACGGCCTGGCCGGCTTCCCGGCCTCGGCGCCGGTGGCGAGCAAGGCCGGCGTGCACGGGCTGACGGTCAGCCTGGCGGCCGAGCTCGCGGCCGACGGCATCCGGGTCAACCTCGTGGCGCCCGGCATCGTCCGCACGCCGCTGCACGAGGGCTCCGACGTGGACGCGTACGGGGGCCTCGCGCTGCTGAACCGGGTCGGCGAGGTCGCGGAGATCTCGCAGGCGGTCCTCTACCTCGCGGACGCGGAGTTCGTCACGGGCCACGTCCTGCGCGTGGACGGCGGCCATGTCACCGGCCGCTCCTGAACGCCCCGCCCCCGCTCCCCGCATCCCGAGAGGACCCGCACCGTGCCGTACGTCAATGTGAAGATCACCCGCGAGGGTGCCACCGCCGCCCAGAAGGCGGAGATCATCGCCGGGGTCACCGGCCTGCTGGTCGACGTCCTCGACAAGGACCCCGCCACCACCTTCGTCGTCATCGAGGAGGTCGACCTGGAGAGCTGGGGCGTCGGCGGCCTGCCGACCGCGGAGTACCGCCGCCGCGCCCAGACCCGGGCCGCGCGGCCGGCGGCCCCGGCGCCGCCGTTCAACCCGTACGCCGGCTGACCGCCCCGGCAACGCCGAACGGCCCCGGACCAATGGGTCCGGGGCCGGTCGGGACTCGGGGGCCGACGTCGTGCCGACGGGTCGCCGGACGGAGTCCGGCGCAGCGCCGCGAAGCCGGAGAGGCCCGCCAGGGCCGAGCCGTGCGAGCGGCACGGGGAAAGTCAGATGCCGGCCGCCGCCGCGAGGTCCTTCTTGATCGCGTCGAGCACTTCCCGGCCGCGCGCGCGGGCCGGTTCGAGGTCCGAGGCCTCCGCCACCGGGACCACGACCTCCAGGTAGCACTTCAGCTTCGGCTCCGTGCCCGACGGACGCACGATCACCCGGGCCTTGTAGTCGCCCTCCAGGTAGTAGCGCAGCCCGTCCGTGGGCGGGAGCGTCGCCGTGCCCTGGTTCAGGTCCTCCGCCGAGGCGACCCGCAGGCCCGCCAGCGAGACCGGGGGCTCCGCGCGCAGCGCCGCCATCGCCGAGGCGATGACCGACAGGTCCTCCACGCGGACCGACAGCTGGTCGGTGGCGTGCAGCCCGTGGGCCATCGCCAGGTCGTCCAGCAGGTCGGTCAGGGTCCGGCCCTGCTCCTTGAGCTCCGAGGCCAGTTCGGCGACGAGCAGGGCGGCGGTGACGCCGTCCTTGTCGCGGACGCCCTCGGGGTCCACGCAGTAGCCGAGCGCCTCCTCGTACCCGTAGCGCAGGCCCTCGACGCGGGAGATCCACTTGAAGCCCGTGAGGGTCTCCTCGTAGCCCAGGCCCGCCGCCTCCGCGATCCGCCCGAGGAGGGAGGAGGAGACGATCGACTCGGCGAAGACGCCCGTGGCGCCCTTGTGCACCAGGTGGGCGGCGAGCAGCGCGCCGACCTCGTCGCCGCGCAGCATCCGCCAGCCGGTGGCGGACGCGGCGTCCGGGACGGCCACCGCGCAGCGGTCGGCGTCCGGGTCGTTGGCGATGACGATGTCCGGGTTCGCCCGGGCGGCCGTCGCGAAGGCCAGGTCCATCGCGCCGGGCTCTTCCGGGTTCGGGAAGGCCACGGTCGGGAAGGCCGGGTCCGGCTCCGCCTGCTCGGCCACGAGGACCGGGGCCGGGAAGCCCGCGCGGGCGAAGGCGGCCAGGACGACGTCCTTGCCGACGCCGTGCATGGCCGTGTAGACGGTCCGCACGCCCCGGGCGGACCCGGGGGTCAGGACGGCGTCCGTGCGCTCCAGGTAGGCCTCCAGGACCTCGTCGCCGAGGTCCTGCCAGCCGCTGTCCGCGCGCGGTACGTCGGCCAGCGCGGCGATCGCGTCGATCTGCGCGGCGATCTCGGCGTCGGCCGGGGAGACGATCTGCGAGCCGTCGCCGAGGTAGACCTTGTAGCCGTTGTCCCGGGGCGGGTTGTGGCTCGCGGTCACCTCGACGCCGGCGACGGCGCCCAGGTGCCTTATGGCGTAGGCGAGGACGGGCGTCGGCAGCGGGCGGGGCAGGACGGCCGCGCGCAGCCCGGCGCCGATCATCACGGCGGCGGTGTCGCGGGCGAAGTCGGCCGACTTGTAGCGGGCGTCGTAGCCGACGACGACCAGGCCGCCGGCGTGCCCCTGGGCCTTGAGGTAGGCCGCGAGGCCCGCCGCGGCCCGGATGACCACGTTCCGGTTCATCCGCATCGGGCCCGCGCCCAGCTCGCCGCGGAGCCCGGCGGTGCCGAACTGGAGCATGCCGGAGAAGCGGTCCGCGAGCTCGGCCGCCACCCCGGCGTCCGCCGACGTCTCGATGAGCTTCGCGAGCTCGTCCGCCGTCTCCGGGTCCGGGTCCTCGGCCAGCCAGGCCTGGGCCCGTGCGATCAGATCGTCCTGCACGTCCTGCACTACCTCTCGTCGGTCGGTCGGGTCGCTCGGTCAGATCCGGGCGAGGACCTGGGTCAGCAGCTTGCCCATGCGCGCGGCCGAGTCGCGGCCGGCCTGCAGCACCTCTTCGTGGTTCAGCGGCTCGCCGGAGATGCCCGCCGCCAGGTTGGTGACCAGCGAGATGCCGAGCACCTCGGCGCCGGCCTCACGGGCGGCGATGGCCTCCAGCACGGTGGACATGCCGACCAGGTCGGCGCCCATGACGCGGATCATGTTGATCTCGGCCGGGGTCTCGTAGTGCGGGCCGGGGAACTGCACGTAGACGCCCTCTTCGAGGGTCTCGTCGATCTCCTTGCACATCGCGCGCAGGCGCGGCGAGTACAGGTCGGTGAGGTCCACGAAGTTCGCGCCGACGATCGGCGAGGTGGCCGTCAGGTTGAGGTGGTCGCTGATCAGCACGGGCTGACCGGGCTTCATGCCCTCGCGCAGACCGCCGCAGCCGTTGGTCAGGACGACGGTCTTGCAGCCGGCGGCGACGGCGGTGCGCACGCCGTGGGCGACGGCGGCGACGCCGCGGCCCTCGTAGTAGTGGGTCCGGCCGAGGAAGAGCAGCGCGCGCCTGTCGCCGATCTTGTACGAGCGGATCTTGCCGCCGTGGCCCTCGACGGCGGGGGGCGGGAAGCCGGGCAGGTCGGTGACCGGGAACTCGGCCTCGGGCGCACCGAGCGCCTCTGCGGCGGGGGCCCAGCCGGAGCCCATCACGAGGGCGACATCGTGGGTCTCGGCGCCGGTCAGCTCGCGGAGTCGGGCGGCTGCGGCGTCGGCGGCGGCGAAGGGGTCGGTAACAGATGCGTTCACGCGGAAGAGCGTAGCCCCTCTTCGCCTACGCGCGTAGATGGCGCAGCTCACGGTGTTCGGATCGTTGCCTTGTCGTTTCCGACGAATTGTCCCCGTCGGGGTGGGCGGTGCGGCGCCGTTGCCGGGGCTCCGCCCCGGACCCCGCGCCTCAAACGCCGGCGGGGCTGGATTCAGCAGGGGCGCTTGCGCAGTTCCATCACGTAGTCGTGGGGGGCGCCCGCGGACTCGGCCGCGTCGGCGAGCTCTCCCAGGTAGCGGGCCGAGGGCAGGCCGCCCTCGTAGCCGTTCAGGACGTACACCCAGGCGGCCTCCTCGCCGTCCAGCGTGTGCACGCGCACCCGCATCCGGCGGTAGATGTCGAGCCCGACGCCCTCCCACCGGTCCATGGAGTCCTCGTCCAGCGGGGCGACGTCGTACAGCGCGACGAAGACCTGGTGGCGGGGTGCTTCGACGATCGTCGCCAGCGCGCCCTCCCAGCCCATCTGCTCGCCACCGAAGGTCAGCCGCCAGTCGTTGATCCAGCCCGTGCCGCGCAGCGGCGAATGCGGAGCGCGGCGCGTCATCAGCCGCGGGTCGAGGTTGCCGGCGTACGCGGCGTAGAGCGACATGGGGTCGAGGGTACGGGAGGGGCGGCCTCCGTCGCGTGCCCGGCCGGACGGGGCCCCGGCCCCCGGGCGGACGGGCGCCGGCCCCCGGGGCGGCGCGGCGGGCCCGGCGCCCGGGCACCGGCGGACCCCGTCGCGTACGGGCAGGGCCCTGGCCTGGCCTTGGGCGGGCCGGGGCCGCGCCCGCCGCCCGTACGGCGGGCTGGGGGTGAAGCACCTTGATGCGTGCGGGACAATGGGGCACGGAATGCATCCCCCGGGGAGACCCCCGGAAGCCCCGGCCGGGGCGGCAGCCGGCCGGGTAGACGTGAGGCGGAGTTTTCGTGACCCGGATCGTGATCATCGGCGGCGGACCAGGCGGGTATGAGGCGGCCCTCGTGGGGGCCCAGCTCGGCGCGGAGGTGACCGTCGTGGACTGCGACGGTCTGGGCGGGGCGTCGGTGCTCACCGACTGCGTGCCCTCCAAGACCCTCATCGCGACCGCCGAGGTCATGACGACCTTCGACTCGTCGTACGAGGAGCTCGGGATCGTCGTCGCGGACGACACCCCGCACATCGAGCAGGCCGCGCGTGTCGTCGGCGTGGACCTCGGCAAGGTGAACCGGCGCGTCAAGCGCCTCGCGCTCGCCCAGTCGCACGACATCACCGCCTCCGTCACCCGGGCCGGCGCCCGCGTCGTACGGGGCCGCGGCAAGCTCGGCGGCCCGCAGGGCATCGACGGCACGCGGGACGTCATCGTCACCGCCGCCGACGGCAGCGAGACGATCCTGACCGCCGACGCCGTGCTCATCGCGACCGGCGGGCACCCCCGCGAGATCCCCGACGCCATGCCCGACGGCGAGCGGATCTTGAACTGGACCCAGGTCTACGACCTCGATGAGCTCCCCGAGGAGCTCATCGTGGTCGGCTCCGGCGTGACCGGCGCCGAGTTCGCCGGCGCCTACCAGGCACTCGGCTCCCGGGTGACCCTCGTGTCCTCCCGCGACCGCGTGCTGCCCGGCGAGGACCCGGACGCCGCCGCCGTGCTGGAGGACGTCTTCCGCCGCCGCGGCATGAACGTCATCGGCCGCTCCCGCGCCGAGTCCGCCAAGCGCGTGGGCGACCGGGTCGAGGTCACCCTCTCCGACGGCCGGGTCATCACGGGCACGCACTGCCTGATGGCGGTCGGCGCGGTGCCCAACACCACCGGCATGAACCTGGAGGAGTCCGGGGTCAAGCTCAAGGAGTCCGGGCACATCTGGACCGACAAGGTCTCCCGGACCTCCTCGCCCGGCGTGTACGCGGCCGGCGACGTGACCGGGATCTTCGCGCTGGCGTCCGTGGCCGCCATGCAGGGGCGCATCGCGATGTACCACTTCCTCGGCGACGCGGTGGCCCCGCTGAACCTGAAGACGGTCTCCTCCAACGTCTTCACCGACCCCGAGATCGCCACCGTCGGCTACACCCAGGCCGACGTGGACTCCGGCAAGATCGACGCCCGGGTCGTGAAGCTCCCGCTGCTGCGCAACCCGCGCGCCAAGATGCAGGGCATCCGGGACGGCTTCGTGAAGATGTTCTGCCGCCCCGGCACCGGGATCGTCGTCGGTGGCGTGGTCGTCTCGCCGCGCGCGAGCGAACTCATCCACCCGATCTCGATCGCCGTCGACAACAACCTGACGGTCGAGCAGATCGCAAACGCGTTCACCGTGTACCCCTCCTTGTCGGGTTCGATCGCGGAGGCCGCCCGCCAGCTGCACACCCGCAAGTCCGGCGACGAGGCGTAAACACCGATAACGACCCTTGTGCGCAAGGGTTTTGGAGCAGACGGTCGGCCCGTCGCGGAGCAAGTGCGCGACGGGCCGACCGCGTATACCACTAGTCGGCTCACGGTATGGACAACTTCGGAATTCCGGCGCAAGGAGCTGAAAGCAGACGGTCGTTGGGGTTACTGTCAGTTTCGTGTTCGCTGCAGAACGTCGCCAATTGATCCTCGAAATGGTGCGGGCCAACGGAGCGGTATCGCTCCGGGAGCTCGCCCGCGTCGTCCAGACCTCCGAAGTGACCGTACGGCGGGACGTGCGGGCACTGGAGGCAGAAGGACTCCTCGACCGCCGGCACGGCGGTGCGGTATTGCCGGGCGGTTTCACGCGGGAATCCGGCTTTCCGCAAAAGTCCCATCTCGCGACGGCGGAGAAGACCGCCATTGCCGATGTCGCGGCCGGTCTCGTCGAAGAGGGCGAGGCCATCGTCGTCGGCGCGGGCACCACGACCCAGGAGCTGGCCCGCCGGCTCGCCCGGGTGCCCGGACTCACCGTGGTCACCAACTCGCTGCTCGTCGCACAGGCCCTGGCCCATGCGAACCGGGTGGAGGTGGTGATGACCGGCGGAACCCTGCGCGGGTCCAACTACGCGCTGGTCGGAAGCGGTGCCGAGCAGTCCCTCCAGGGCCTGCGGGTCTCGCGGGCCTTCCTGTCCGGCAGCGGGCTGACCGCCGAGCGCGGGCTGTCCACGTCCAACATGCTCTCCGCGAGCGTGGACCGGGCGCTGGTGCAGGCCGCCGCGGAGGTGGTGGTCCTCGCCGACCACACGAAGCTCGGGACGGACACCATGTTCCAGACCGTGCCGACGGACGTGATCACGCGGCTGGTGACGGACGAGCCGCCACCGCACGACGACCGGGCCGGTACGGAGTTGCAGGCGCTGGCGGACCAGGGCGTGCAGATCACGGTGGCCGGCGGAGCGAGTGCCTCCGGCGGTGGATCCGGCGAGGGGATGGCCGGGCGGCGGCCGCGCCGGGAATCGCCGCTGCCGGTGCAGCGGCGTGGCGGGCCGACCGCGCAGCTGCGTAGCGCGGGGTCGTTGCACGAGCAGCAGGTGGCTGCGGCGGGCGAGCGGGCCCGGGTCGCGGACATGCGGCGTCGCTAGTGCTGTGACGCGGCGCGGGTGCGCGCGGGGCCGTTGCTGAAAAAACGCCGGCGGGGCTGGATGTGTCCAGCCCCGCCGGCGTTTTCGTGCTGAGGGCGGGACGTCAGTCCTTGATCTCGCAGATGGTCGCGCCGGAGGTGAGCGATGCGCCGACCTCCGCCGAGAGCCCCACGATCGTGCCCGAGCGGTGGGCGTTCAGCGGCTGTTCCATCTTCATCGCCTCGAGGACGACGATCAGGTCGCCCTCGTTGACCTGCTGGCCCTCCTCGACCGCGACCTTGACGATCGTGCCCTGCATGGGCGAGGCCAGGGTGTCGCCGGAGGCGGCCGGGCCGGACTTCTTCGCCGCGCGGCGCTTCGGCTTCGCGCCGCCGGCCGCCGCGGTGCGGGCCAGGGTCATGCCCAGCGAGGACGGGAGGGAGACCTCCAGCCGCTTGCCGCCGACCTCGACGACCACGGTCTCGCGGCCCGGCTCGTCCTCGGTGTCGTCCGCGGCGGGCACCACGAACGCCGGGATCTCGTTGACGAACTCGGTCTCGATCCAGCGGGTGTGGATCGTGAACGGGTTCGAGGTGAAGGCCGGGTCGGCGACGACCGCGCGGTGGAACGGGATGGCCGTGGCCATGCCCTCCACCTCGAACTCGGCCAGCGCGCGCGCCGCCCGCTGCAGGGCCTGCTCGCGGGTGGCGCCCGTGACGATGAGCTTGGCGAGCAGGGAGTCCCACGCGGGGCCGATGACCGAGCCGGTCTCGACGCCCGCGTCCAGGCGGACGCCCGGGCCCGACGGGCCGTTGAACTTGGTGACGGTGCCCGGCGCCGGCAGGAAGCCGCGGCCCGGGTCCTCGCCGTTGATGCGGAACTCGAAGGAGTGGCCGCGCAGGACCGGGTCCCCGTAGCCGAGCTCCTCGCCGTCGGCGATGCGGAACATCTCGCGCACCAGGTCGATGCCGGCGACCTCTTCGGACACCGGGTGCTCGACCTGCAGGCGGGTGTTGACCTCGAGGAAGGAGATGAGGCCGTCGGCGGAGACGAGGAACTCGACGGTTCCCGCGCCGACGTAGCCGGCCTCCTTCAGGATCGCCTTCGAGGCCGCGTAGAGCTCCGCGTTCTGAGCCTCGCTCAGGAACGGCGCGGGAGCCTCCTCCACCAGCTTCTGGTGGCGGCGCTGCAGCGAGCAGTCACGGGTGGAGACGACGACCACGTTGCCGTGGGAGTCGGCCAGGCACTGGGTCTCCACGTGCCGCGGCTTGTCGAGGTACTGCTCGACGAAGCACTCGCCGCGGCCGAAGGCGGCGACGGCCTCGCGCACGGCGGAGTCGTAGAGCTCCGGGATCTCTTCGAGGTTGCGGGCGACCTTCAGGCCGCGACCGCCGCCGCCGAAGGCGGCCTTGATCGCGATCGGCAGGCCGTGCTCCTTGGCGAAGGCGACGACCTCGTCCGAACCGGAGACCGGATCGGGCGTGCCGGCCACGAGCGGCGCACCGGCGCGCAGCGCGATGTGGCGGGCGGCGACCTTGTCACCGAGGTCGCGGATGGCCTGCGGCGGCGGGCCGATCCAGGTCAGGCCCGCGTCGAGGACGGCCTGCGCGAAGTCGGCGTTCTCGGAGAGGAAGCCGTATCCGGGATGGATGGCGTCCGCACCGGAATCGGCTGCGGCCTGCAGGATCTTGGACATGTCCAAGTAGCTGGCGGCCGGGGTGTCACCGCCCAACGCGAAAGCTTCGTCGGCCGCGCGGACGTGCAGAGCGTCCCGGTCCGGATCGGCGTAGACGGCTACGCTCCCGATTCCGGCATCCCGGCAGGCCCGAGCAACGCGGACTGCGATTTCGCCACGGTTGGCGATGAGCACCTTGCGCACGATGGCTCCCTCCTTGAAACAAGCTGAGTTTAGGGACAGCCCACACGGCCTTTCGACCCTTCCCCAGAGGTGACCTTGCCCACACACAGTGTGATTCGAGTCTGACTGGAGTCGAAAAACCCCATGCGGCGCCCCACGTCAGGGGGATCCCCGACTGCACAGTAACCCTGCCGCGCGTCCCTGGTCTCTGTCCGCCAGGTCAGCGGGCCCGGGTGATTCTTTGTCGAGTCCCTACGAACGGCCCATTCAATCTTTGCGTGGCCGCCGTGCGGATACCGGGGAGACGCCGGGCCGACGCCGCGCCGACGCCGGGCGGCCACCGGGTGGGAGCCCCACCGTAACGAAGCGGTCCCGGCCCCTTGTCGGCAGGATTACCCGTTAGTAGCCTCCAGGCGTCGAACAGGCATGTGCCTGTGGGGGATGGGGGCGTCGTGGCTGGTGTGGGTGGCGTGGTGCTGCGGAGATCCGTGGCCGGAGCGACCGCGGTCGTACTCGTCGTGGAGGGGGCGGTGCTCGCCTTCGTCCACCTCGTCCTCGGCCGGACCACCGCGAACCAGTCGATGTCCATCGCGGGCATGGATCCGGACGTCATGTCCAAGGCCACCTACGCGATGGGCGCCGGCATGGGCGGCTTCCTGCTGCTCTGCGCCGTCTTCCTGGTCGTCGCGGCGGTCCGCGACCGGGCCCCCGGAGCCTTCGCCCGCATGCTCCTGATCACCGCCGCCATCACCCACGGGGTGCTCGGCGCGCTCGTGGTCGGCCTGGTGGGCTGGGCCGCGTTCGGGGTGATGATGGCGATCCTGTGCCTGCTGGTGGCCAGCCTGATGCTCTACGCGGCCAAGGAAGCGGGCTCGGACGGTGCCGCGGGCACGGACGGTGCCGCGGACGCGGGAGGTCCGGGCGCCGCGGGCGGCGGCCCCGATGTCCAGGACACGCCGCCGGGCCACCCGCTGCTCGGGGACTTCGGGGACTTCAAGCCCACAAGTCGGTGATCGAGAAACCCAGTTCCGCGAGCAGGGAGCGCAGCAGCGGCAGGGAGATCCCGATCACGTTGCCGTGATCCCCGTCGATGCCCTCGATGAACGGCGCCGACAGCCCGTCCAGGGTGAACGCCCCCGCCACGTGCAGCGGCTCGCCGCTCGCCACGTACGCCGCCACCTCCGCGTCCGTGGGCTCGCCGAAGCGGACCGTGGTCGACGCCGTGGCCGAGACCTGGCGGCCGGTCGCCGTGTCGATCACGCAGTGCCCGGTGCGCAGCACCCCGGCGCGCCCGCGCATCGACTTCCAGCGGGCCGTGGCCTCCTCGGCGTCCGCCGGCTTGCCCAGTGCCTCGCCGTCCAGCTCCAGCACGGAGTCGCAGCCGATCACCAGGGCGCCCGCGGCCTCGTCCAGGGCCGCCACGACGGCCGCTTTCGCCTCGGCCAGCGCGAGCGCCAGCTCGGCCGGCTCGTCGTGGTTCAGGGTGTCCTCGTCGAAGCCGCTGACGATCACGTGCGGGGCGAGCCCGGCCTGCCTCAGCAGGTTCAGCCGGGCGGGCGAGGCGGAGGCGAGGACGAGCGCGTGGCGGGCCTCGGGGCGGTGTTCGGCAGTCATGCCCGCCATCGTAGGGCGGCCCCGGGCCGCGGGTGGCGGACGGTTCGCGGGACGGTTCGCGGGGCGGCCCTCAGAACCCGCCCACGCCCAGTACGTACACGACGACGACCATCGCGATGACGACGATCACCGTCATCCGCCGGACCATCGCCTGGGCCTCGCGCATGTCCTTCGGCGGCTCGTCTTTCGGGTCTGACCAGAGCATGCCCCGATCCTGGCCCCGGGAACGCCCGTGGCGCCTGAGTACGGGTACTCAGGCGCCACGGTCCGTTCACGCCATCTTCGCCTGGGGCGGCCTGCCTAGGCAGGCCAGTGGGTGCGCCCCCACGCGGCCGGACCGGGCCGCGGCAGCGTCCGCCGGGCCACCCGGCCGGGCGCCGCCCACGCGTCCGCCACCCGCTCCGCGCCCGGCGCCGCCGTTGCCAGCGCCGCCGCGCGCGCTTGGACCACCGCCAGTGCGGCGGCCAGCTCCTCGGGGGTCGGATTCCCCTTGACGACCTTGATCACCACTGCGCGCTCCTCGTGCTGCCGGCTAGAGGGGGATGTTGCCGTGCTTCTTCGGGGGCAGGGACTCCCGCTTGGTGCGCAGCTGCCGCAGCCCCTTCACCACGTGCGCCCGGGTCTCGGACGGCATCGTCACGGCGTCGACGTAACCGCGCTCGGCGGCCGTGTACGGGTTCAGCAGCGCGTCCTCGTACTCGGTGATGAGCCGTGCGCGGGTCTCCTCGGCGTTGCCCGCCTCCTCCGCTTCGGCGATGGCCCGCCGGTGCAGGATGTTGACCGCGCCCTGCGCGCCCATGACGGCGATCTGCGCCGTCGGCCACGCGAGGTTCAGGTCGGCTCCGAGGTGCTTGGAGCCCATCACATCGTAGGCACCGCCGAAGGCCTTGCGCGTGATGACGGTGATGAGGGGGACGGTCGCCTCGGCGTACGCGTAGATCAGCTTCGCGCCGCGCCGGATGATTCCGTTGTACTCCTGGTCCGTGCCCGGCAGGAAGCCCGGCACGTCGACGAACGTCAGCACCGGGATGTTGAAGGCGTCGCAGGTCCGCACGAAGCGGGCGGCCTTCTCGGAGGCGTCGATGTCCAGGCAGCCGGCGAACTGCATCGGCTGGTTGGCGACGACCCCGACCGGGTGGCCCTCGACGCGGCCGAAGCCGGTGAGGATGTTCGGCGCGAACAGCGACTGCGTCTCCAGGAACTCCGCGTCGTCGAGGACGTGCTCGATCACCTTGTGCATGTCGTACGGCTGGTTCGCGCTGTCCGGGATCAGCACGTCGAGCTCGCGGTCGGTGTCGGAGACCTCGGTGTCGGCCTCCTCGGGGAAGGCCGGGGGCTCGGAGAGGTTGTTCGACGGGAGGTAGGACAGCAGCGACTTCACGTACTCGATGGCGTCCTTCTCGTCACCCGCCATGTGGTGGGCGACGCCGGACGTGCTGTTGTGCGTCCGCGCCCCGCCGAGCTCCTCGAAGCCGACGTCCTCGCCGGTGACGGTCTTGATGACGTCCGGGCCGGTGATGAACATGTGCGAGGTCTGGTCGACCATGACCGTGAAGTCGGTGATCGCGGGGGAGTACACGGCTCCGCCGGCACAGGGCCCGACGACCAGGCTGATCTGCGGGATCACGCCGGAGGCGTGGACGTTGCGGCGGAAGATCTCGCCGTACATGCCGAGCGCGCTGACGCCCTCCTGGATGCGGGCGCCGCCGGAGTCGTTGATGCCGACCAGCGGGCAGCCGGTCTTCAGCGCGAAGTCCATCACCTTCATGATCTTCTGGCCGTAGACCTCGCCGAGGGCTCCGCCGAAGACGGTGAAGTCCTGCGAGAACAGGGCGACGGGCCGCCCGTCGACGGTGCCGTAGCCGGTGACGACGCCGTCCCCGTACGGGCGGGTCTTCTCGAGCCCGAAGTTCGTCGACCGGTGCCGGGCGAACTCGTCGAGCTCGACGAAGGACCCCTCGTCCAGCAGGAGCGCCACCCGCTCACGCGCCGTCAGCTTGCCCTTGGCGTGCTGCTTCTCCACCGCCCGCCCGGACCCGGCATGGGTGGCTTCCTCGACGCGGCGCTGCAGATCCGCGATCTTCCCCGCGGTGGTGTGCATGTCGATCGGCTCTGACGGTTGTGGCATCGGGGTCGCGGCTCCCTGCGTGGTGTCAACGGCCTGCTCAATTACATGACTACTACTAGCTACTGGTGCGTAGCGTATCGGCGGGCATGGCGCTCGGCAGTGCGGCGTTTGACACACCTAATCTGGCTTGCTTGGCCTCACGGTCCCCCTTAGGGGATCGCGTCCCGTCCTCGTGGGCGGGCTTCCTGCTTCACCGCGGACCGCCCGCCGGGAGGGTCCCCGGGAAGGTCTTCCGTCCGCTCCACAGGCAGACACCGCCAACCCGGCGGCCAAGAGATTGACGGCGGCGTTGCCGTCCCGGTCATGAACGGCCCCGCAGCCCTCACAGGTCCACGCACGGACGTTCAGCGGCATCGCGGCGGCGAGGGCACCACAGGCCGAGCACAGCTTCGAGCTGGGGAACCACCGGTCCACGACGATCAGTGTGCGTCCGTACCAGGCCGCCTTGTACTCCAGCATCCTGCGAAGCTCACGCCAGGCCGCGTCCGAAATGGCGCGGGCGAGCCTGTGGTTCTTGAGCATGTTGCGGACACCGAGGTCCTCGATCACGAGCGTTTGGTTTTCGCGCACGAGTCGAGTCGTCAGTTTGTGCAGGTGGTCGCGTCTGCGGTCGGCGATCCGGCGTGGATCCTGGCGACGCGGATCCGGGCCTCGTCCCGGTTGGCGCTGCCTTTCTCCTTCCGGGACAGGGATCGCTGCGCACGGGCGAGGCGGTCCCTGTCCGCACGCTCGGACCGGGGGCCGGGGATCTTCTCGCCCGTCGACAGCGTCACGAGTGCGGCGATTCCGAGATCGATTCCCACGGCTCGTGTCGTGGGGGGAGGCGGTGACGGGGTGTCCTCGCAGAGGAGCGACACGAACCAGCGGCCGTCGGGGTCTCGGGACACTGTGACCGTGGTCGGCTCGGTGTCCTGCGGCAGAGGGCGTGAACCAGACGACGTCGAGCGGACCGGGCACCTTGGCGAGGGTGAGTCGGCCGTCGCGGTACCGGAACGCGGAGCGCGTGTATTCGGCCGAGGCGCGTGATCTCCGCTTGGACTTGAACCGCGGATATCGCGCCCGCTTCGCCCAGAATCCGGCGAAGGCGCTCTGGAGGTGCCGCAGGGCCTGTTGGAGGGGAACGCAGGACACCTCGGCCAGATAGGAGAGCTCAGGCATTCGCTTCCACGTCGTGAGCAGCGCGGAGGTCTGTGAGTAGCTCATCGGACGACTGCGGGTCCACGCGTCGGCGCGGGCCGCGAGTGCCAGGTTGTACACCTTTCGCACGCACCCGAACGTCCGTGACAGCTCTCTGGCCTGCGCGTCGGTAGGGTGAACGCGGAACTTGAATGCCCGTTTCACCGGAGAACTCCCCACGGCCTGAAAGCTAGGGACGGTCATGATCCGAACGCAAGCCCGGGTCAAAGCGTCACACGGCGAGACGCCGGAGCGGCGGGTCTCCGGCCCGATGATGCGCTTCCTCCCCGGTCTGAAGGCCGGGGCTTTCACGCAAGGGGAATGCTGATGCCGTCAGATGCTTCCGCGGGCCGCTGGTCGAGCCTGGACCGGCCGCCCTTGAATGTCGCCGCGCTCCAGCGGGCCCTCGTGACCGGGGAGGGGCTGTGGACCTCGCTGGAGGTGGTCGGGTCCACCGGGTCCACCAATAGCGATCTGGCCGCCCGGGCCGGGAAGCTGCCCGAGGGGGCCGTCCTGGTCGCCGAGGAGCAGACCGCCGGGCGCGGGAGGCTGGACCGGAGCTGGGTCGCGCCCGCGCGCTCGGGACTGTTCTTCTCCGTGCTGCTCAAGCCCGGGCCGCAGGTGCCGCAGGAGCGGTGGGGGTGGCTGACCCTGCTGGCCGGGGTGGCCGTCGCGACCGGGCTGTCGCGGGCCGCCGGGGTGGACACCGCCCTCAAGTGGCCCAACGACCTGCTGGTCACCGTGGACGGGGAGGAGCGCAAGACCGGCGGGATCCTCGCCGAGCGCGTCGGGGACGGGGTCGTCGTCGGGATCGGGCTCAACGTCACCCTGACCGATGAGGAGCTGCCGGTGGACACCGCCGGCTCGCTGATGCTGGCCAAGGCCTCCGTCACCGACCGGGACCCGCTGCTCAAGGCCGTCCTGCGGTCGCTGGAGCAGTGGTACGGGGACTGGCGCGCGGCCGGCGGCGACCCGGCGGCCAGCCGTCTGCAGGAGACGTACGCCGCGGGCTGCGCGACCCTCGGCCGGCACGTGCGCGCCGAGCTGCCCGGCGGGCGCACCCTCACCGGTACGGCCGAAGCGGTGGACACCGACGGGCGGCTCGTCGTACGGACGGCGCAAGGGGAGCACGAGGCCGTGGGGGCAGGGGACGTGGTGCACCTGCGGTCGGTCCGGTAGCCCGCCGGGCGGCCGGTCCCGGGTGACGGAGCGGGGGAGTGAGCTACGGCACACCTGCCGTATGGTTTAGGCGATCCCGGTCCTCACGGTGATCAACCGGTTCGGCAGTGCGCACGGATATGGACAGGAGGCGGCCCTTGACCGTCGACGACCCTCAGTCCAACGCGTCCGCCTCCGGGACGGCGGCGGCCGGTGCCGTCGGCTCGGGCGTCCACGCCACCCCGATCGGCCGCGACCAGCACACTCCCCACCACGAGGTCGACCACACGGCCCAGCCGACGGCCGACCCGCTCGCCATCCGCCTGGAGCAGCTGATCCTGGGCGCCGAGCGCCGGTACACCCCCTTCCAGGCCGCCCGCAGCGCCGGTGTCTCGATGGAGCTCGCCTCCCGCTTCTGGCGGGCCATGGGCTTCGCGGACATCGGCCAGGCCAAGGCCCTGACGGAGGCGGACGTACTGGCGCTGCGCCGGCTCGCCGGACTGGTCGAGGCCGGGCTGCTGAGCGAGCCGATGGCGGTGCAGGTGGCGCGGTCCACCGGGCAGACCACGGCGCGGCTCGCGGAGTGGCAGATCGACTCCTTCCTGGAGGGGCTGACGGAGCCGCCGGAGCCGGGAATGACCCGTACGGAGGTCACGTACCCGCTGGTCGAGCTGTTGCTGCCGGAGCTGGAGGAGTTCCTCGTCTACGTGTGGCGCCGCCAGCTGGCGGCCGCGACGGGGCGGGTCGTGCAGGTGGCGGACGACGAGGAGATGGTCGACCGGCGGCTCGCGGTGGGCTTCGCGGACCTGGTGGGCTTCACCCGCCTCACGCGCCGGCTGGAGGAGGAGGAGCTCGGCGAGCTCGTCGAGGCCTTCGAGACCACGGCGGCGGACCTGGTGGCGGCGCACGGCGGCCGGCTGATCAAGACCCTGGGCGACGAGGTGCTGTACTGCGCCGACGACGCGGCCACGGCGGCGGAGATCGCGTTCCGGCTGATAGAGACGATGGGCGCCGATCCGCAGATGCCGGAGCTGCGCGTGGGGATCGCCTTCGGGACCGTGACGACCCGGATGGGCGACGTCTTCGGGACCACGGTGAACCTGGCGAGCAGGCTGACCTCGATAGCGCCGAAGGACGCGGTGCTGGTGGACGGCGCGATGGCCGAGGAGCTCGGCCGGACGGGCGCGGCGCCGGTCTCCGAGAAGGAGGCCGAGGCCGAGGAGGGCGGCGGCGCGTACCGCTTCGCGCTCCAGCCGATGTGGCAGCGCCCGGTGCGCGGCCTCGGCGTGGTGGAGCCCTGGTCGCTGACGCGCCGGAGCCCTAAGATCCCCGGATAACGTTCGTTAACCGGGAGGGTCGCCCTGTGTCTGAGTTCGTGGCTGTACGCCGGCATGAGGGCGGGGTCGCCGAATTGGTCCTGGACCGCCCCAAGGCGATGAACGCGGTGTCCACGGACATGGCGCGGGCCATCGGTTCGGCGTGCGCCTCGCTCGCGGCGGACGCGTCCGTACGGGTCGTCGTGCTCTCCTCCACCGCCGAGCGGGCGTTCTGCGTGGGCGCGGACCTCAAGGAGCGCAACTCGCTGTCGGACGCCGAGCTGGTGCGCCAGCGGCCGACCACGCGCGGCGCGTACGGGGGCGTGCTGGAGCTGCCGATGCCGACGATCGCGGCGGTGCACGGGTTCGCGCTGGGCGGCGGCTTCGAGCTGGCGCTCGCCTGCGACGTCATCGTGGCCGACGAGACCGCGGTGGTGGGACTGCCGGAGGTCTCGGTCGGCGTGATCCCGGGCGGCGGCGGGACGCAGCTGCTGCCGCGGCGGGTGGGTGCGGCCAGGGCCGCGGAGCTGATCTTCACCGCCCGCCGGGTGGAGGCCGCCGAGGCGCTCGCGCTGGGGCTGGTGGACTCGGTGGTCCCGGCGGGTTCGGCCCGCGAGGAGGCCCTCGCCCTGGCCGGGCGGATGGCGGCGAACTCCCCGGTCGGGCTGCGGGCGGCGAAGCGAGCGCTGCGGCTCGGGCACGGGATGGACCTGACGGCCGGGCTGGAGATCGAGGACGCGGCGTGGCGGTCGGCGGCCTTCTCCGGCGACCGGGCGGAGGGCGTGGCGGCGTTCAACGAGAAGCGCACGCCGCGGTGGCCGGGGGTCTGACCGCGGCGCCCGTCCGCGCGGCTTCCGGTCGTGACCGCGAGTGATCTTGGTCGTACCCAAAGTCGCGCCAATTGTCACTAAATCGGACAAACCCCCTAACCTGGTGTGATGGGTGTTGACGGGCGGCTGCGAGCCGTTGTGGGCCTCGCGCAGGCCATGGCGGCCGCGTGCGCGCCGCGGGACAGTGTCCGGGCCGCGGCGCGGGGCGCCCGGCTGGCGATGGACGGGTCGTTCGCCGCGATCTCCGCGTGGGAGCGGGAGCGGGGGCGTCTGCGGGTGCTCGTGAACGAGGGGGAGCGCCGCGCCGGGGAGGAGGAGTTCCCCGAGGACGAGTCGTACCCCGTGCACGACTTCCCGGAGATCACCGAGTTCCTGCACGAGGTACGCCGGTCCCTGGCCCCGGGCGGCTGGTACGTGGCGAACACCCCGGAAGGCCCGCCCCTCCCCCACCTCCGCGGCCAGACCCCCACGGCCGCCTCCGGCTCTCCCGCGTCTGCGCCCTCCCCCGCCACCGCCGCGGCGGACGCCCCCAGCCTCGTCCAGTCCGTCGACTGGCTCGCCATCGCGCCCGTCGTCGTCACCGCCGCCGTCGCCCTGGCCGTCCTGGTCGCGGACCTCTTCCTGCCCGAGGGGCGCAAGCCGCTGCTCGGCTGGATCTCCGTGGCCGGACTGGCCGCCGCGACCGCCACCCTGCTCCCCCTGCTCGCCGGCGACCGGGCCACCTTCTGCCTCACGGGCGAGGTCACCGGACTCGGCATCGGCGCGGGCACGGGCACCCCCGCCCCCGGCGGGCCGAGCCCGGAGGCCACGGGGAAGGGCGAGGACGCCGCCAAGCCCGGTGCGGACGACGGGACGCGCCCCACCGGAGTCCTGCCCTTCGACATGCCGCAGCCCGCGGCCCTGCGCTCCGGCGCGGCGGCCAAGAAGCTGGTCTTCGCCCACTACTTCACGCCGTACCCGCTCTCCCTCGACAACGCGAGCGCCGACTCCGACTACTACACCCGCAACTACCTGGACCCGGACGGCGAGAGCGGCAAGCACCAGCGCTACGGCGGCCTGCTGCGCGACCGGCCCCTGCCCGTCCTGCCCAAGAGCGGCGACTGGGAGCTCGCCAACCTCCAGCAGGAGGTGCGCACCGCCCGCGCCGCCGGCATCGACGGATTCACCCTCGACCTGCTCTCCCTCTCGGGGAAGAACTGGGAGCGATCCAAGCTCCTGATGGCGGCGGCCCGTTCGGTGGACCCGGCCTTCAAGGTCATGCTGATGCCGGACATGACCTCCTTGAAGACCGACGACCCGGCCGTGCTCGCCGACGCCCTCGCCGACCTTGCCGCCGCCCCGGCCGCGCACCGGCTCCCCGACGGACGCCTGGTCGTCTCGCCGTTCAAGGCCGAGGCGAAGAGCCCCGCCTGGTGGAGCCAGGTCATGGACGTCCTGGAGTCCCGGCACGGCGTCCGCACCGCCCTCGTCCCGCTCTTCCTCGACTACGGCGCGAACGGCGAGCGGTTCGCGCCGATCAGCCACGGGTTCTCCGAGTGGGGCAGCCGCAGCTACGTCGGCCAGGACGGTGCCGCGGCCGATGTCCGCAAGGCGCACGGCATGGGCAAGATCTGGATGCAGCCCGTGTCCGTCCAGGACGCCCGCCCCAACCAGGGCATCTACGACGAGGCCGGCAACACCGCCACCCTGCGCACCACGTGGAACCGGGCCATCGAGGACGGCGCCGACTGGGTCCAGCTCACGACCTGGAACGACTACAGCGAGGGCACCCAGTTCGCGCCCTCCCAGCACAACGGCCACGCCTACCTCGACCTGTCCTCGTACTACCTCGCCAAGTTCAAGACGGGCAGCTGGCCGAAGATCGTCCGGGACACGCTGTACCTGACCTCGCGCACCCAGTTCGCCGCCGCCGACCCGACCGGCGACCAGTCCCTGGTGATGTCGCTGCGCAAGGGCAGCGCGGCCTCCCGGGACACGGTGGAGGTGCTCAGCTTCCTGACGCGGCCCGCGAGCGTCCTGCGGACCGTGGGGTCGGCCAAGGGTACGTACGAGGCCCCGGCCGGGGTCCACTCCGAGCTGCTGCCGCTGACCCCGGGGACCAGCTCGGCGACCGTCGTGCGCGACGGGAAGGCCGGGGCGGGCGTACGGCTGCTCTACCCCGCGGACCGCAAGGTCGAGGTCCAGGACCTCCAGTACTACGCCGCCACCAGCGGCCGGGAGTAGGCCGCGTGTCGGAAGTGCATCGTGTGCATAGGGTGTCGGCATGCCACTGGGTCACATGGTCCTCTTGTCCGGTCGTTCGATCCGGCTCACCGAGCTACGGATGTCTTCGACCTACGGGGGGATGCTGGAGGGCTACCCGTGCAAGCGCATCAACGACCTGAAGGTCAGTTGGCTCCAGCGGCAGGCCGAACGCGCGTTTCCCTCCACGCCGGTCCATCTCGTTCCGCCCTCCCGCGAGTACCCGGACGAGACCGCCCGTGCCTTCGGTCCTGTGGAGGTGCTGCCTTCCGTGGCTTGCGTCGGTGTCTTCGACTCCGCGCCGCTCGACCCGTCCACGGACGGTTCCGCCCTCGTCGTCGCCTGGTTCCAGCCGGCACCGGAGGTACCGGCGGGCGAGGACGCCGATCTTGCCCTTCGCAGCATTGACTGGGAGGAACTGGCCCAGGACTACGAGCTGTAGCGACGCGCGCGTGAGATCTCCCCGCTCCATGAGCAGAGATCGTTCATCGCTCAAGATCCACTTTCGCCACGCGACCTGGCAGGGAACCCCCAACAGCACCGACGCGGCGGCGCGTTACCCGGCCCGGGATCTTCACTCTCCGCTCTACCGCGGGCACGCTCCGCGCGTCATAGTGGAGCCAAGGGGAGCCGAACGCGGGGGATGTTTCGTGATCGAGCAGGCGTATGTTCAAGCCGGCGACAAGACCACACCGACGGTCAAGGACATCAGGGCGCGGATCTCGACGGCGGTGGACGCGACGACGGGCACCGCCCTCGAACGCCTCCAGCGCTGGCTGTAGATGCCGGCCGATTCCACGTTCGCGAAGATGTTGGACAGCGACTGCCAGGTGCGCGCCAAGAAGGTCGGCGGTCTGCTGAGCCCTGGGGCAGGAGGGCTGTGCGAGCCCAGCGACCTCTCGGTGGCGCTCGGTGTCCCGGCCAAGTGGACCGCCATCGACAAGGCCGTGAAGGCCGAGCGTGCCGTGTAGGAGTACCCGCCAGCGTTCGTCGCCGGGCGGGTGACCGGCATCGACCACGCGGCCGCCTCGGCGGAGCGCAGCCTGCGCCTGCTCCTCGACTCCCGAGTGCCCCATCAACTCCGCGTCACGGTGGACCCGTCGCTCCTGGACCCGCCCGCCATGGACGAGCTGGACGGCTGCCTCGCGGAACTGGGCGGGACCCCGACGCACCGGCAGACCGTACGCCCTCCGGCGGCGGCCGGTTATCTACACCTGTCAAGTAGCAGTGCAGGTCAGAACGTCGTCACGTCCTCAGCCACATTAGGCACATGATCAGCGGAATCCCGTCGCCCCCTGTGTGTGATATCCCGTGGGTTCAGCTGAGCGTCCGCCCCTCGGATCGACCGTGTTGTGCCAGGAGGCGGCCCCATCGACATAGGCGGCGCGAACGGATCATGACGGTTCCTCGGCATTCCTGAAGAACCGTCATGATCCGCCTGTCATCGTGCGGCTCGGCGAACCACGAGACCACTGTTCATAGCCGTGTTACGGCGAGCACCGGCCGATGGGAGCCCACGGTCTATCGCACGCTGAGACGGCCTGGGGCCCCGGCAGCCGGTGATCGGTTGCGTGGGAGGCGTGACAGGCCATCAGGGTGGGTGTGTCAGGTGTGGCACTGGTCGAGCTGGTCCCACCACCAGGCGATGTTCGGGTAAGGGGGCGGGGCGAGGCCGGGGGCGGACGGCTGCTCGGCGCGGACGGGCGCAGTGGTGGTGCCGGTCTTGTAGCGGGCGGTGGTGTGACACCAGTCGAGGACTCCGCTCAAGGCGTGCCCGAGGTTGTCCAGGTAGGTGCGGGTCGGGGCACTGACGCGGGGCGCGGTCTGTTCGCGCAGGCGCAGGAAGAGAACCATGATGCGGTCGCACAGTTCCACGGCCTGGACGCGGGCCTGCTGCTGACTGCTTCCCGTGGCGTGGGTGAGCACGTTGATGATGTTGTGATCGGTGGGGCCCTCCTTGTGGTGGGAGAACAGGTCTTGGTAGAGGTTCATCAGCACGCCGGCGGCTTGGGTCAGTGCGGTGACGGCTGTGCTCTCGCGTTCCTGCGCGGGGATCTCCTCTCCTCCGCCGCAGATCTCCAGGGTGACCGTCACCGCGCGTGCGGCGCCGACGTACATCCGGACGAACAGGTAGTCGTTGACGCCCGGCAGGCTCTGGTCCCGCGTGCTGTCCAGTTCCAGCGCGACCCCGAGCAGCCATGCGTGGATCGTGTCGACCCACAGGCGGACCTGGGCCGGGGTGGCGCACCGCTCGAGATAGCGGCGCATGTCCAGGAGCAGGGCGACGTGCGGCCCATCGTCGTCGGCTTGGGCGGCGGGCGATTCGACGGCCCTCATCAGGCGCGGAGCAAGCGTGCGGTAGTGGTGTGTGCGCTCCTCGGTCGTACCGGTGTCGAAGAGGTCGTCGACCGAAAAGCCCCAGTAGACGTAGGTGGCGTACAGCAGGAGCAGGTCTTCGGGGGCGCCGGGCATCATGCTGCCGGTGACGCGGGCACTGTCGGTTGCCAGCGCGCTCTCGCGGGGGATACCCGCGTCGCCGAACAGTCGGTGACGCTCGATCCAGTCGAACGCGCGGTTCTGGACCGATGCCGCCTTGGGGTGGAAGGCCCGCTCGATGGGGCAGTAGACGGGTGGCAGCACGGCGCTGGCCGTGTTCTGCGAGCTCTGGTGGGCCATGTGTGTCACGTGTGTCGATTCCCTCGGCTCAGGTTGCACGGGTGCTCGCTGCGGCTGCGAGGCCGAGCAGTACTGCCATGGCGGCGGGGTGGAAGCCGGCGTCGTCCAGTGCGCGGGCCGCCCGGGCATGCTGGTCGGTGATCATCTGCTCAACGGTGGCGACAGCGCCTGTGTCGGTCAGGACGGTGCGGATCTGGTCCGCGCCGTCCTCGTCGAGGTGCGGGTTGCCGAGGTGCTGTTGGAGGACGGCGAGTTGGGCGCTGTCGGCCAGTTGGAGGGCGGTCGCTGTAAGGACGGTGTGCTTGCCCTCACGCAGGTCGTCCAGGGCCGGCTTGCCGGTGCGGGCGGTGCTGCCGAACGCTCCAAGAAGGTCGTCGCGGAGCTGGAATGCCTCACCGAGCGGAAGCGCGTAGGCGGACAGGGTCCGGAGCTGGCCCGGGGTGGCTCCGGCGAGGAGGGCGCCGAGCTGGAGGGGCCGTTCGACGGTGTACTTCGCGGTCTTGTAGAGGATGGCCCGCCGGGCCGCGGCGGCGTCGTCGCTGTGCCGGCCGGTCGCGACCAGATCCAGGTACTGGCCGACAAGGGTCTCGGTGCGCAGCGCGTTCAGCACCGGCCAGACGGCGGCGAGCTGGCCGCTGGGGAGGCCGGGGCTTTGGAGAAGTTCGTAGGACCAGCCCAGGGCCAGGTCGCCGAGCAGGATCGCGGTGCTCACACCCAGGCTCTCCGCATCGGGGCGGCCGGCGTGCAGGGCGGCCAGGGTTCGGTGGGCCGTGGGACGGCCGCGCCGTAAGACTGAGCGGTCCATGATGTCGTCGTGAACCAGCGCGAAGGTGTGGAAGAGCTCGAGGGACGCGGCCATCCGCCACACCAGCGACGGCGCACGCTCCGTGCTGACGGCTTGCCAGCCGGCGACGCACATGGCTGGGCGCAGCCGTTTTCCGCCTGCGGCGAGCTGTTCGCGCAGCAGGCTGGTGAACAGGCCCAGTTCCGGCATCGCCGTCGCGGCAGCTAATCGGTCCTGATCGTCGAAGAACCGGTTCAAAAGGGCGTCCACGGTCTCGCGTACGCTCTCAGGGTCCGGTGAAGCTGCGGTAGCAAGGGGGTCGGACACGGGCACCGTCTGTCTCGAAGCTGGCGGGAATGGCGAGGCGGAGGCGGTCTGTGTTCGGCGTCTCGGCACCAGAAAGCCACACGGCCGCTGACGCGGCAGGAAAACCGCGGCCAAACCACCCCGGCGAGGGACAGTGGGCAGGACGCGTGAGATGGTCGCGCGGCGGCAGGCGCGCTAGCCCCGCAGTCCCTCGAGGCTCCCGACGCCTCCGCATTCGGCTTCGGCCAACGGCCGGAACGAGCGGGTGCGGGTAGGGCCGCGGGTTACCTGGTTCATCGCGGTTGGGCGGTCATGATGAGTCGGTGCGGGGTGAGGGTGCCTCTCGCGAGGAGGCGGGGCGGTGGTCCCGGGGTCGCGGTGAGGCGCCAGCGGGTGCTGATTCCGGCGAGGGCGATGAGGGCTTCGGTGATGCCGTAGACGTCGCCGATGCATTTGCGGGGTCCGCCACCGAAGGGGATCAGGGCACTTGGGTGTTCGCCTGGGCAGCGGTCAGGGATGAAGTGGTCCGGGTCGGGGAAGAAGCGGGCGTCGTGGTGGATCAGGTAGGGGCTGAAGAGCAGGGTGGTGCCCGCCGGGATGGGGTGGCCACCGAGATGCGTGTCGGTGGTGGCGGTGCGGGTGAGGATCCAGGCCGGCGGGTACAGGCGCAGTGATTCGGTGAGGACGCGTCGGGTGTAGTCAAGGCGGGGGATGTCGTTGAGGGTGGGCAGGCGGGGGCCGAGCACCGTGGTGATCTCGGTGTGCATCCGTTCCTGAGCTTGGGGGTGGCGGCCGAGGAGGTGCAGGGTCCAGGACAAGGTGGCCGCGGTGGTCTCGATGCCGGCCATCAGGAAGATGAGGGTCTGGTCGTGGACCTCTTGGCGGGTGAGGCTGTCCTCGCCTTCGCGGACGGCCAGCAGCATCCCCAGGATGCCGGCGGGACGGTCTCCTGTGGCATCCCCGTTCCGGCCTTGGCCGATGAACCGGTCGATGAACTGGTCGATGGCGCTGTGGAGATCCCTTTCGGCCTGGCGATAGCGGCGGTTGCCGGCGGTGGGCAGCTTCTCCCACAGCCCGAGCGATGTGATCCGCCGATAGACCCCCTCGGTGAGGATCGTCAAGGCACGCTGGAACACCATGACGGCCTGGTCGTCGAGGTGGCAGTGGAACAGAGTTCGTGCCGTGATCCGCGCGAACAGCCTGATCATCTCCGTCGAGATGTCGATTGGCCGGCCCACCTCCCACGACCCGGTCAACGAGGCGACTTCGTCGTGCATCACCGGGACGTACGACGCCAGCTGGGAGCGGGTGAAGGCCGGCTGGACCAGAGGGCGCTGCCGCAGGTGCTCCGCCCGCCTGCAGGTGAGCAGCCCGTTGCCCGTGATCTGCCGGCTCTTGTCGAAGAGGCGGCCGCCCTTGTCGAAGGTGGCGGGATCCCGGAGCATCTCGTGTACCAGGTCCGGGCGGCACAGCACGTACGCCCGGACGGGGCCGAGCCGGACCCGCACGAGGTCCCCGTGGCTTGGGAGGGAGGTGAGGAACTTCAGCGGACTGCTGCGCAGTACGGACAGGTGCCCGAGCAGGGGCCACGCGCCGGGCGCGTCCGCCACGCTGCTGGGGTCCTGAGCCGTGGTCATGTGCGTCCCATCGGAGAGGCGATCGCGGTCCAGCGGGCGATCCGGGGCGCCGACGACAGCCGCCACTGCGTGCGGACCGTCGACGGCGGGATCCCACGGCACACCGGGCCGGTGCTGGAGTGGGTAAAGCGGGGAGTGGTTTAGGCACATCGTGCTGCGAAGGCACTCCCGGGTCACATCTGATGCGTGGTGACTCCCGCCTCGCGCAAAACCACGGTAGCGGCCGCAGCGGCGCTCTTGCTGGGGCGTCACTCCATCGGGTGTCTTTGTGCGATATGCCGTTGATTCGCCCGGCTTTTAGAAGCGCTTCGTAGTCACGGATGCGGTCCGTGCGGCGCCAGGAAACTGTCCGACCGCACGCCACTGTCACAAGCGACCATTTCTGCGAAACGGGGGCGGGTCATTCGTTGTGGGGCTGTCCGGGTGGTGGCGGGCGTAACGCGTGGGGCGGGAGTGCATTGTCCCTGGCAGCCTTGCCGTTTCGCAGGGGTTGCCCGCTGTGGGAGGAATCCATGAAGTACGCACGTCTCGGTTCTGCGGTCGCTGCCCTGGCTCTGTCAGCCGGGGCTCTGCTGGGCGGGGCCGCTGGCCCGGCCCAGGCGCTGCAGGGCGACGGGCCCCGGCCGCTGCGGTGCGGTCCGTTCATCGGCAACCACGCCTACTTCCGAGCTACCGACGGTTCGGGGTTGCTGACCGGTGATGCCGAGACCGGCGCGCTGTACCACTGCGGGTCCGAGCTGGGGGTGCCCACCCGGCTGGGGTTCTGTGAGAAGTCGATGGCCGGGGACGGCTACGGACGTGACTACTGCGTGGGCGTGCGCGATGCTCCGTACCCTCCCGACGCGACGTGACGCATGGCCTTTGCCCGCTCGTTGAGAGGAGCGGCGGAGTTCGCCGCTGTTGCCGCCGGTCTGACGCGCGGGCTCCAGCAAGGGCGCCGACGCCGCTGGGGGACACCGCCCCGGCGACCGGTGACCAGCGCCGGGTCCGCGCGTTAGACCGGACAGCCGGGCCACGTCCTCGCCCGGGATCTCGTGGCCCTCGGCACGGAGCTGGGCGACGGCGGCGTCGATGTACAGGGTCGTCCAGAGGACCACGTTCTTCCTGCAGCCGGGCGCCAGGATGTTACAGGACTGATCGGTGGCCCTGGTTGCCTGTGAGGCGCCAGGGGAATGCTGCGGAGGTGCCCAGCCCGGTGGGACGGGGCTCGTATCGCGGGGCCGGGGAGCGTGGTGCCTCGACATCGTAGTGGCGGGTCTGCCGCTCCCACTGCAGATCCCCGGCCATGAACAGCCGGAGTTCCTCGACGTAGGCATCGGCGGCCGACCGGGCCGCAGAGCTCAGGGCAACCTGCTCCAGGCGTGCGGGCAGTTCCTCGTCCGCGATCCGCTCGAACTCCTGAATCCGGTTGGTGACCAGGCGGTTGACGAACGTGATGGCCTGCGACAGGTCGCAGTCGAGGAACTGGGCGAAGACGTGGACGCCGTTGTTCTGGGTGTCCGCGGTGTGCAGTTTCTCAAAGGCGCGGAAAATGTCGTTGCGCAGGGATCCGGCGTCGGCGAAGGCGTCGGCGAGGGCGCGCAGGGGCCGTGACTCGAAGAAGGCACGCGGCAGATGGTGTGCGTGAGCAGATTGGGCGAGGGCAAGGGCGAGGTCGGTACCGCTGCTCAGGCGGCGCATCTCGATGTAGTCGACCGGGTCCGGGGTGTGGCCGGCGGCGAGGTTGGAGACCTCCCACACCCAGCTGTGGCCGATCGCCAGGACACGGCCGGCGAACCATGCGCGCCAATGGAGCGGTAGCGCCGAAGCGGTGCGCTGCCACAGCTCGCACAGCCCCTTCTCCGCAGGATTTCGCGGCGTGGTCCCACGCCCGTCGGCCAGCAGGCAGCACGCGAGCCGTTGGACGAACCGGCGGGCACCCTTGACGTCCCGGGTCTTTTTGAAGGTCGTCAAGAAGTGGTCGTCGACGTGGTCAATCCATGTGTACCAGGTCGTCAGAAGTTCGAGGCGCTGCTGGGATGCGTCGGGGTGCGCGTGCCCGGCGAAGGACACGAAGTCGGCTGCTGCGTCGGTGTCGAAGGTGGCGGCGTCCCAGGGGTCGACTGCCGGGGTGTGCCGGTCCTGATGCAGCATCCCCATACGGCGCGCCCATCGCTTGCCGAACGACAGCGCAGCCTGGGCGTGGGGGTTCGTGCGGGCCCGGTACGGCATGTAGAAACTCGGAAGCTCCCAAGGGTTCCGCGAGGTGCCCACCGCGTTCTGCGAGCCATACGGATGGTTCGTCGTACCCGGCTTGAGCGTGGCGGGTCGCGCGGAGGAAATCCCCAGTCCCGAGGGGCCGCGCAACAGGTGCCTTAGCTCTTCGCCGTTTGCGTGGTGGCTGGAGTGCAGGTGCCATTCACGGTCACCGACCTGCCAGTTCCTCAGCGCGTCCACGTACGCGCGGATCTCGTCGCGGCCAGAGGCACTCAGGCGGCGCTCCGAGTCATCGGCCAGGGGTGTCTCACCCTCCGCTGCCGACCTTTTCCTTACTAGGTCACGCATACTGCCGAGCTACCCATCGCGGACCACCAGTATGTCGACCACGCCAAGCACGGCGGAAAACCCCAAGCCCAAAGCGGTGAGAGCGGTGAGAGAACGCCGCATCACGCAGGGGGACTTCTTCGAACGTGAGCACGGCCAGTCTGCGGCGCGTCCCGCACCGCCATCGATGCCGGATCACCCTGGAGCCGATACGCCCCGGCGACCACACCCGGTGGCATCCGACGCCGCCTGGAAGAAGCACGCGCGGACACGAGCGGGCTGCGCTCCACCAGGGCGTGACCGTACGACGCGGCCAGGGTTACACGCTGCGCGTCACCGCCGTACCCGCAGTCCGCCGCCGACTCCTCGCCCGCTGCCAGCCCCTCGACGGCACTCATGGCACCCCGGCGATCCCGGCACAGAGCAAGGCCCGCGCGAGTACGAGACCCGCGTCAGCGCACTTCCGGCTGCCAGCCTGCGTTGAGCGGATCGAGCACTACACCAGCAAAGATCAAGTGCTGGCGGCTCTTGGGCTTACCTCGGCGCTACCCCAACCCGGAACTGTTCGATCACCACCGGGACGGCTGTGACAGCCCGGTGCGGACGCTTCGCCGGGGAGCCGTCAGCCCAGGAGCTGGAGGAGTTCTTCCGGCTGGGCTTCCTTGCTGTGGGAGTAGGCGCCCTTCTTGCCGGATTCCTCGAACATCATCGAGGTCTTGTCGAACGCCTGGTTGTGGTCATCGTCGTCCCCGGGCGAGACGGACTGCTGGACGGGAGCGGCGGCCTGCGCGGGCGTGGCAGCCTGGACCGCGCCGGACAGGGACAGTACGCATGCCGCGGCGAGAGCGGTGATGGTCAGCGGGCGGATGAAGGTCTCCACGGTCGGACTCCCTTTCGGTGATGAGGGGATGGCCCCGAGTCGATCTGTCCCGGCCTGCGCGCACGGGCCGATGCCGGCGGGACTCCAGGAAGGTCGGCTGACGTGCGCAAAAAGGGGGGATCGCGTGTGATCAACGCGCTGCCGCCCAAGACGTTACGCCCAGCTCGGCGGCCGGAAAGGGACTTAGCCCCTACGGCGCCTGGCGGTGGTCGAGAGGACCACCGGCATCAGCAACTCCATCGCTAGGACAGCAACATCCTCCCGCACGCCCGTCTTGTCGGCGACAGCCTTGGGCACATCTCCGATCTTGGAGAGTTCTCCTGGCGTCAAGTCACCTCCCAGACCACCGAGGTCGGGCGCACCAGTTGGAGCTCCCCCGGTCGCGTCTCCCGAGGTCACTTCCGCGGGCAGGGCATCGACCGTGGCCTGAGAACTGGACCCTGACGGCCGCCCGCCCCACGCTGGCGGCCGTCGAGGTGCTGGCATGGATCACACGGCGGACTCCTGGTTCCCCGACCGGATCATGCGGCGCAGACTGGTCCGCGCCCCGGCGAGGTCGTCCTCCGTCTCGGTGAGTCGGCCCTGCAGTTCCTCGGCACGGGCCTTCTCCTGGGCAAGTTCGTCCTCGAGACGCTGGTTGGCGGCGGTGAGCTCGTCGACGCGGGCGCCGAGATCGGCGGCGCCGACATGGTCTATCTGCTGGCCCAGGGAGCGGCGCACGGCGGCCTTGAGGCGGTCGGCTTCTTCCCGCAGCCGCCGGTTGTCCTCCCGGGTGATCTGCACTTCGACCTGCCAGCCGGCCGGGGCCTTTCGGACGCCGTCCTCGCACGGCTGGCGAGCCTGGCGGCGCCGGGCCTGCTCGATGACCTCGCGCACGCCCTGCGCGTAGACCAGCCAGTGCGAAACCTTCGCCCGCCGGGCCACCGCGGTGAAAGTGACCGGCTCCTTCTCGGCGAGCATCTCCTCGACCACGGTCAGGACCCGGGCGCGCTTGTCGGGGGAGTCTTTCTGCCGGGCCTCGCGCAGGACCTGCGCGGGGGTTCGGGCCTCATCCATGGCACGTGCTCCTGTTGGGAAGGCCGACGATCGGCAGAAGGTTCGGTGGCTCCGCGGCGCGGACCTTGCGCAGCACGGCGGCCGCCTCCTCGATGTGGTGCCGCTCGGCTTCGGGCATCTCGGCGAGCGCGGTGCGGATGCCGGTGACCACCGCCTGGAAGGATTCGATCTGGTCAGTGAGGTTGCGGATGACGAACGCGGCCGCGCCCATGGCCACGGCGCTCTCCCGGTCGGCCTTCAGGCCGCGGATGTGGTCCTCGACGGCCGGGAGGAACGAGGGGTCCGGGCGGTAGAAGCCGCACCCCGAGCACTGGAAGCGGATCGGGCATTTCCCGCCGCCCGCTTTGACGTTGGACGGCTCGGTGCAGTTGCCGAACGGCGTCCCCACCGACCGGGCGTCGTACACGGTGGCCGACGAGGTCGGCATCGGGTGCCCGGACCGGTCGACGACGTGCAGCCGCATCGTCTCCAGGGCCTCGCGGCGCCGCTTCAGGGAGACCGTGGAGTATCCAAGAGTGGTGTCTGCCGACCGGTGGTCCATGAGGTCGCGCAGGGTGTGCAGGTCGGTGCCGGCGTCCGCGTGCCGCTGGGCGTAGGTGTGCCGGAAGGCGTACGCGAAGATCCGGCTGCGGTCGAACGGCAGCGGCAGGCCGTCCTCGTCGGCGGTGTCGGTGACCAGCTCGGGCAGCTGGTCGACCCACTGCCGGAGCATCTTGGCCACGGTGTTGGCGTCGATGCAGGCGTCGTAGGCGTGCCGGGCGGCGGGGAACAGGAAGGTCCTCGAGCGGGCCGGGATCTTCAGCGTGGCCCGGATCTTCAGCCACGCCAGGATTGCGAACGCGGTCTCCCGGCTGATCTCCAGCCGGCGCCGGTTGCGCCGCGACTTGTGGTTGTCCCAGATCAGGACGTACTCGCCGCCGTCGGTGTCCAGGCAGTCGATGCGCAGCCAGCGCACCTCCCAGGGGCGCCGTCCCGTGTCGCGCAGCAGGACGTAGACGGTGCGAAGCATGGCCTGCACCACCTTCGGCGGGAAGTCCCCGTAGGGGAAGTCGACGCCGATGCGGTCGGTGGCCGCGTCCAGTTGGGCGATGACGAGTTCGGGGATGGCCTTGCCGGCCATGTCCTCGCTGGCGTCCTCGTAGGGGATCTGGTGGTGGCGCTGGCGGGCGAACCCGGTGGCGAGGTCGTCGACGATCTGCAGGCGGCGGCCGAAGTCGAGCAGCTGGCAGAAGCTCGTGAGCAGCTCGTTGCGGGCGCCCGCGGACAGCGGTCCGGTGCCGTCCTCCCGCTGGCGGGTACGGATCTGTTCGACGACGGCGTCCATGTCGGTGACCTTCAGCGCGGACGGGTCGTGGCCGCCGCCCGGTCGCAGCTCCAGGGCGCGGGAGGCGGCGGAGCAGCCCTTGAAGAACCGCCGGAAGTCGGTGTTCTCGGGGGTGGTCTCCTTCACCCAGTCCGCCAGCAGGCGGCGCAGCCAGTCCTGCCGGATCACCGAGGTGTCCAACTGCCGGGGGACCGTGCGAACCCCGGACCGGGTGCGCGAGCGCAGACCCAGGTCGGCGAGCTCCCACACGGGTTTGTCGAGCGGGTCGATCCCCCGGAAGCGGTCGAAGGCCGCACGTACCAGGCGCAGGACGTCGTTCCAGTGGGCCTCGCAGTTGCGGTCGATGTACCCGAGGTCGGCGAGCTGCTGGGGCGGCAGGGCGGCGATGCTGTCGACGCCCTCCAGGCCGCGGACCAGGAGCCGCACCGCGACCGGGCTCAGTGTCGGCCGCTGGGCATCGCGCTGGACCAGGGCGTAGAGGACCTCGCGCCTCAGCAGCGGGTTCAGCGGCAGCAGGGTGAACTGGAAGCCACTGAGCCACGGACTCTGCACCGACGCCCAGCCGGCCAGATCCTCGCCGGACGCGTCCGTCGTGCCGAGCTCCTTGCGGTGCCGGCGCCAGCGCTCGCGGTGGTAAGTGCACAGCGCCGTCCGGCGGCCGTGAGCGGTGCCGTCACAGGCCCCCACCAGGCACGGACGACCGGGAGGAAGGGGCCCGGCCACGGTCGCGAGCCAGTCGGCGAGCTCCAGCTGTGTCTGCCCGCTCTTGTGCTCGTAGCGCCACTTCACGTAATGCGGAGTGCAGCTGCCCCGGGTGGCCGCTTCCAGCGCGCAGCGGATCCCCCCGGGTTCCGCAGAGCAGTGCGGGCGCGATCCCGGCAGGGCCCGGACCGTGGCCCGGCGGCCCACCGTCGCGAACTCCTCCCGGCTCAGCCCGCTCTCCACGAACTGCTCGTAGCAGGACCGGCACAGGTGCCGGCTCGCGCGGACCGCGACGTGGCAGCCGGCGCTGTTGCAGCGCCAGATCGCCGTCGTCGACTCGTCCGGGTCGCCGGTGAACAGCCAGTGCTCACCGGCCCATTCGTCGGGTCGCCACAACGGGTCGGTGTGCTCGTCCAGCCACGCCAGCCACCGCGGGCGGTCGAAGGGCAACGGCACCACGGTCGGATCGGCCGCAGGGGCGGCCAGGGTGTGCAGGCTCATCGGGCGATCTCCAGACGCCGGGCGGCGTAGCAGGCGACCAGCTCGGTGGTCACCGGGATGACCCGCGGCCGCCGCTACTTCGCCCAGGCGCCGTTGCTGTTCAGCCGGCGCCGCACGTGCAGGTGCGGGCCCTTCACCTGGCAGCCGAACGCCTGGGAGTCGGGGAGCAGGTGCATGTCCTCGCGGCGAAGCCCCAGTGCCTCGCCGATCCGCATTCCCGTGCCCCACAGCAGCAGCACCAGGAAGCGGTCCCGCGCGTGCCGGGCGACCTCCACCAGGCGCGCGATCTGCTCGATGGTCAGCCACTCGATCCCCGAGTCCAGCGAGGCCAGCTTGATCAGCCGGGACCGGACCGTCCGGTGCTGATCGTCCTCGCCCGGGTCGTAGCCCGTAGGCAGGTGGCGCAGGTACTTGGGCTCCGTCAGCTGGCCCAGCAGCTCCTTGGCCACCCAGCCCATCCGGACGCCGAAGGCCAGGAACTCGCAGACCGTGCCGACGATCGCGTTCGCGGTGTTGTCCCCGCGGAACCGTTCCGGCCCGCCACCTCGCCGGCTCCGCGACGCCAGCGGTTCCTCGACCAGCCAGTGCAGGAACCGCGACAGCTGCCAGACGGTCACCTCCGCCCAGTCGAGTCGCTGGTGGGCGCAGTACGAGAGGTACAGGGCCGTGCGGCCGGCGTACGTGCGCTCGGTGTTGTACGCCCGGCCCGCGTTCCGCAGTCCGACGAGGAAGAGCGATCCCTCGCGGTGCAGGGCGTAGTCGTCGGCTCCGATGACGACCCATGCGGCCCGGTCCTTTGTCACCTCCGCCCGCTCGGCGCGATAGGACGTGACGAATGTGCCTGTAATTCTGAACACCCCATGGATACCGATGACTGAGCCAGGTCGGCCGGTACATGCCTGACGTGGCTGCTCAAAAGATCATCGTGAAGATAAGTGAGCCCGCGGCTGCCTAGTGCTGTGGCACGGCGAATTCCGGCTGGTCCAGCAGGCGCAGCCAGCTGCCGTCGCTCTGGCGGCGGGCCACCTGGGCGCGGGCGCCCGTGCCGTCGCTCGGCGGCGTGGAGGTCAGCGCGATCCCGTCGCTGACCAGTGTCGGCAGCGGCGGCTCGGGCTCGAACACGGGCCGCTGCTCCAGCACCTTCTCCCACAGGGCCCGGATGGCCTCCCGCCCCACCGTCAGCTCGCCGGGCGGGAAGGCCATCACCGCGTCCTCCTCGTAGAGGGCGGCGACCCCGGCCGCGTCGCCGGCGTTGGACCGCTCGACGAACAGCCGGGTGATGTCCTCGGGGCGAAGGGCCTTCTCGTACGACGCGTAGTCGGTCATCGCTTCCTCCTGGTCGCGGGGTCTTCACGGGCTCAGGAGCGCTTCTCGGAGCGATTCCCGGTGTGCTTCCCGGAGCGCTTCCGGAGCGCTTACCGGTGTGCTTCCAGCCTCGCGGGCCTGTTGGTAGAAGTCCAACAGCTGGTTCTGCTGGGAACTAGAATCCCTGTTCATGGAACTGAGGCAGCTCGAATACTTCGTCGCCGTCGCCGAGGAGCGCAACTTCACGCGCGCGGCCGAGCGCGTCCACATCAGCCAGTCCGGGGTCAGCGCCCAGATCCGGCAGCTCGAACGGGAGCTGGGCGCCGAGCTCTTCGACCGGTCCGGCCGCACCGCCACCCTCACCGTCGCCGGGAAGGCCGCCCTCGGCCACGCCCGCACCGCCCTCGCCGCAGCCCGGGCCGTCGCCGAGGCGGTGGGCGAGGTGACCGACCTGATCAGGGGCCGCCTCACGGTCGGCATGGTCGTCGGCTGCACCGTCACCCCGCTCTTCGACGCCCTCGCCGCCTTCCACCGGGCCCATCCCGGCGTGGAGATCGCCCTCCTGGAGGACAACTCCGACCGGCTGGTCCAGGCGGTTCGCACCGGCACGGTCGACCTGGCCCTCGTCGGCACCGCCGCCACCACTCCCGACGGACTCGAGGCGCTGACCATCATCAGCGAGCGCCTCGTCGCGGCGGTACCGCCCGGGCACGCCCTGGCCGGGGCGGACCGGGTCACCCTGCGCGGCCTGGGTGGCCACCCCGTCATCTGCATGCCCCGGGGCACGGGGCTGCGTACCGTCTTCGACCTGGCCTGCGCCGCCCGGGGCCTGCACCCCGCGATCACCCTGGAAGCCGGGGCCGCCGACGCCATGGCCGACCTCGCCGCGCGCGGACTGGGGGTCGCCGTGCTCAGCGCCTCGATGGCCGAGTCCTACCGCGACCGGCTCGTCGCCCGGACCATCGAGGACGTGGAGATCCCGGCCCTGCTCTCCCTGGTCTGGCGCGATGCGCGCGGCCCCGCCGCGAGGGAACTGCTCCTGCACTGCCGGCGTGCCTTCTCGGCCGCGGCGCGGGAAGGGGGTGCCGCCGCGGGGACCGGCGGGGCATGATCGGGCCCGACAGCCGCGCCGCACCCACGGAGGTCCACATGACCGATCCAGTTCAGCCCGCTGAACCAGCCGAGTCCGCCGGGGCCCTGCGCCCCGCCGAATTCCCCTGCGGGCGGGACCTGTTCCGGCTCGACCCCGCGGTGAGCCACCTCAACCACGGATCCTTCGGAGCGGTGCCGCTCCCCGTGCAGGAGATGCAGGCCGCCCTGCGCGCACAGGCGCACGGCGACCCGGACGCCTTCTTCATCGGCGCCCCCGAGCGGCTCGCCGCGGCCCGGGGACGGATCGCGGCCCGGCTCGGCGCCGATCCGGAGGGGCTCGCCTTCATCTCCAACGCCACCGAAGGCGCCAACCTCGCGCTCGACGCGGTCCGTCTCGCCGACGGCGACGAGATCCTGGTCACCGACCACGGATACGGCACCGTCAGCGCGGCCGCCGCCCGCCGCGCCCCGCTCACCACCGTGGTCCTGGACCCGCACCTCCCCGACGAGGACGCCGTACGGGAAACCGTGCTGGCCGCGATCACCCCGCGCATCAGGGTCGCCGTACTCGACCACATCAGCTCGCCCACCGCCCGGCTCATCGCCTCGCCCGGGCTGCTCGCCGACCTAGCCGACCGCGGCATCACCACCATCGTCGACGGCGCCCACGCGCCCGGGCACCTCCCCGACCCCCTCGGCGGGGGCGCCGACTTCTGGTTCGGCAACCTCCACAAATGGGCCTACGCCCCGTCCGGCACCGCGCTCCTCTCCGTCGCCCCGCACCACCGGGACCGCGTCCGGCCGCTGGTGCCCTCCTGGGAGGACCACCACGGCTTCCCGCGCTCGGTCGAGAACCGCGCCACCGTCGACTACACGGGCTGGCTCGCGGCCCCGGAGGGGCTCGACCTGCTGGAGGAGCTCGACGCCGCCAAGGTCCGGACCCACAACAGCGCACTGGCCGGCTACGGCGCGGAGCTGCTCGCCGCGATCCCCGGGATCACCCCGCTCCCCTACACCGAGGGCCTCGCGATGCGCGCCCTGCGACTGCCGCCCGGGGTGGCCGAGACCCCGGAGTCGGCCGCCGCGCTGCGCGAGCGGATCGCGGCGCGGCAGCGGATCCGGGTGCAGATCTGGCCGTGGCCGGGCGGCGGCGGGATCCGGCTGAGCGGCCAGATCTACAACCGGGCCGAGGAGTACGAGCGGCTCGCCGAGGTCCTGCCCCGCCACCTCGGCTAGTGCTCCTTCGGATCTCGGCCGCCGTCCCGTACGGATCCTGCCGCGCTCAGCCGCGTCGGAGCAGGTACGTGTCCATGATCCAGCCCTTGCGGGCGCGGGCCTCGGTGCGCAGTTCCTCGATGCGGCCGGCGACGTCCGCCAGCTTCCCCGAGACCAGGATCTCGTCGGGGGTGCCCACGTAGGCCCCCCAGTAGATGTAGAGGTCCTGGTCGAGGTGGGCGGTGAAGGCGTGCCGCGCGTCCAGCATCACCACCACGTCGTCCACATCGGCCGGCCAGCCCTCCGCGAGCCGGCGCCCGGTGGTGATCTGGACCGGGCGGCCCACCCGGTTGAGGTTGGTGCGGTGCCGCGCCAGCAGCGAGGAGATGCTGCTGATGCCGGGCACCACCTCGTGCTCGAAGGCGACCCGGCCCTTCTCCAGCACCTCGTCCAGGATCGCGAGGGTGGAGTCGTAGAGGGACGGGTCGCCCCACACCAGGAACGCGCCCGTCTCGCCCTCCGCCAGGTCCTCGGCGATGAACCGCTCGAAGATCTCGGCCCGCGCGCTGCGCCAGCCGTCCACGGTGGGGGTGTAGTCGGAGGGCGTCCGGTCGCGGTCGGGATCGCGGCCCTCCACCAGCCGGTGTCCGGGGCGGGCGTGCGCGTCGAGCATCGCGCGCCGCAGCCCGGTCAGATCCGCCTTCTCCTCGCCCTTCTCCAGAATGAGGAATGCGTCCGCCGCGCCGATCGCCTTGACCGCCTGGAGGGTCAGGTGGTCCGGGTCGCCCGCGCCAATGCCGATCACTGAGAACTTCTTCACCCGGCTATTCTGCCCGTCATGCGTGTCGCCCTGTTCGTCACCTGCGTCAACGACGCTCTCCACCCCCGCACCGGCATCGCCGTCGTCCGCCTCCTGGAGCGACTCGGGGTGGGCGTGGACTTCCCGGCGGCCCAGAGCTGCTGCGGGCAGCCGCAGTACAACACGGGCTACCGGCGCGAGGCCGAACCCCTGGTGCGCCGGACCGCCGAGGCCTTCGCCGGGTACGAGTACGTCGTCACCCCGTCGGGCTCCTGCGCCGCCATGATCCGCGGCCACTACCTCCGGATCGGGCACGCCGCCGAGGCGGAGGGCCGGGGAGGCGCGCTGGCCGGGCTCGCCGAAGACCTCGTACCGCGCGTGTACGAACTCACCGAGTTCCTGGTCGACGTCCTCGGGGTGACGGACGTGGGCGCGTACTTCCCGCACACCGTCACCTACCACCCCTCCTGCCACGGCCTGCGGGCCCTCGGGCTCGGGGAGCGGCCCGCACGGCTGCTGGCGGCGGTGCGCGGCCTGGAACTGCGCGAGCTGCCCGGGGCCGAGGAGTGCTGCGGCTTCGGCGGGACCTTCGCCGTCAAGAACCCGGACGTCTCCGCCGCGATGGGCGCCGACAAGATCGCGGCCGCGGCGGCCACGGGCGCGGAGGTGCTCTGCGGGGCCGACAACTCCTGCCTCCTCCACCTGGACGGAATCCTGCGGCGCGAAGGCGCCCCGCTGCGGGCGCTGCACCTCGCCGAGATCCTGGCCTCGACCGAGGCGGAGCCGCTGCGATGACCGCCATCCACCTGGGAATGCCCGCCTTCCCCGCCTTCCCCGCCTTCCCCGCCTTTCCGGCGGCCGCCGGAAAGGCGGTGGCGGATCCGGTGCTGCGCGCCAACCTCCGCCGCGCCACCCACACCATCCGCGACAAGCGGGCCCGCGCCGTCGCGGAACTCGCGGACTGGGCCGAGCTGCGCGCCGCCGGCAAGGCGGTCAAGGACCACACCCTGCGCCATCTCGACCGCTACCTGCTGGAGTTGGAGGCCTCCGTCACCGCGGCGGGCGGCACCGTCCACTGGGCGGCCGACGCCGAGGAGGCCAACCGGATCGTGACGGAACTGGTCCTGGCCACCGGCGAGCGGGAAGTGGTCAAGGTCAAGTCCATGGCCACGCAGGAGATCGGCCTCAACGAGGCACTGGAGGCCGCCGGGATCGCCGCGTACGAGACCGACCTCGCCGAGCTGATCGTCCAGCTCGGCCACGACCGGCCCTCCCACATCCTGGTCCCCGCCATCCACTTGGGCCGCGCCGAGATCCGCGAGGTCTTCGCCGAGGAGATGGGCGGCTGGGGCCGGCCGGCGCCCGAGGGGCTGGGCGACGATCCGCGCGAACTGGCCGAGGCGGCGCGCCTGCACCTGCGCGAGAAGTTCCTGCGCGCCAAAGTCGCCGTGTCCGGCGCCAACTTCATGGTCGCCGAGACCGGGACCATGGTCGTCTTCGAGTCCGAGGGCAACGGCCGGATGTGCCTGACCCTGCCCGAGACCCTGATCTCGGTCGTCGGCATCGAGAAGGTGATCCCGACCTTCCGGGACCTGGAGATCTTCCTCCAGACACTGCCGCGCTCCTCGACGGCCGAGCGGATGAACCCGTACACCACGATGTGGACCGGACTGGGTCCGTCGAAGGGGGCGGAAGGCGACGGCCCCACCGCCTTCCACCTCGTCCTCCTCGACAACGGCCGCACCGACACCCTCGCCGACGAGGTCGGCCGCCAGGCCCTGCGCTGCATCCGCTGCTCGGCCTGCCTCAACGTCTGCCCGGTCTACGAGCGCGCCGGCGGCCACGCCTACGGCTCCGTCTACCCGGGCCCGATCGGGGCCATCCTCAGCCCCCAACTGCGCGGCACCGGCAGCGAGATCGACGCCTCGCTGCCCTACGCATCCACCCTGTGCGGGGCCTGCTACGAGGTCTGCCCGGTGGCCATCGACATCCCCGAGGTCCTCGTCCACCTCCGCGAGCGGGTCGCCCAGGGCGGGCCCGTGACCCGCGAGGGCATCCGCGTCCGGATCCGCCCGGCCCACGGCCACGCCGCCGAGCGGGCCGCCATGCGCGCCGCCCGGCTGCTGCTCAACCACGACGACTGGCCTGTCGCGCTGCGCGCGGGGGAGCGGCTGCTGGCCAGGGCCCGGCGGCTGCGACCGCGCCGGCTGCCGGGGCCCGGGCGGGCCTGGACGGACAGCCGCGAGCTGCCGGAGCTCCCGGCGCAGCCGTTCCGCGACTGGTGGGCGGCGCGGGACCGGGAGGGCCGGGCATGAGCAGCAGGGACCGCATCCTGGGCCGCATCCGCCGGGCGACGGCGGACGGCCGCCCCGGCCCAGGCCTCGAACCGGTCGCCCCGGGCCTCGACGCCGGCCCCGGCCTCGGCTTCGACTCCGGCTTCGACTCCGGCTTCGATCCCGGCGTCCCCCGGGACTACCTCCGGGTCCACGCGGAGCGCACCCCGGCCGAGACGGCGGACCTCCTCGCCGCCAACCTGGCCGAGTACCGGGCGAAGGTGCACCGGGTGGTCGGCGAGGACGGCCTCGCGGCGCTGCTGGGGCGGCTCCTCGCCGCACGGGGCGCACGGTCGGTCCTCGTGCCGGCCGGGCTGCCCGCGCACTGGCTCTCGGCGGCGGCCCCGGTCCGCGTGCCCGACCGGGCGGCCTCCACCCCCTGCGAACTGGACGCGGTGGACAGCGTGGTGACCGGCTGCGCCCTGGCGATCGCCGAGACCGGCACGATCGTCCTGGACGGCGGGCCGGGCCAGGGGCGGCGCCGGATCACGCTGCTCCCCGACCACCACATCTGCGTGGTCCGCGTCCCCGGCCAGGTGGTGGACTCGGTACCGCAGGCGATGCCGCTGCTGGACCCCGTACGCCCGCTGACCTGGATCTCCGGCCCCTCGGCGACGAGTGACATCGAGCTGGACCGGGTGGAGGGCGTACACGGTCCCCGCACCCTGGAGGTGGTGCTGCTCGGAGCACAATAGGCGCCATGTCCGCACACATCGCGCTCACCGCCCTCGTGGTCCACGACTACGACGAGGCCCTCGACTTCTACACCCGCGCCCTCGGCTTCGACCTCGTCGAGGACACCGCGCGCCCGGACGGCTCCCGCTGGGTCGTGGTCCGCCCGCGCGGTGCCAAGGAGTCCGCCCTGCTGCTGGCCCGGGCCAAGGACGACGCCCAGCGCTCACGGGTCGGCGATCAGACGGGCGGCCGGGTCGGCTTCTTCCTCTACACCGACGACTTCGCCGCCGACCACGCGCGGATGACGGCCGAGGGCGTCCGCTTCCTGGAGGAGCCGCGCCACGAGCCGTACGGCTCGGTCGCCGTCTTCCAGGACCTCTACGGCAACCGCTGGGACCTCCTCCAGCCGGCGTAGGCCCTGGCCGGGCGGGTACGGGTACTCCGCGCAGCCGGGGCTGCGGGACTGCCCGGCCGGGCGTCCGGCTCGCCGGCCCCGGCCCCGGGCCCGCAGGCCGCGTACGCGTACTCCCGCACCCGCCGGGGCGCCCGCAGGCCGCGTACTCCCGCGTGCGCCGGTCAGGCGGGGCCGGGGCGGCCCGTGAGGCGCGGGGCCTCGGCCGCCGCGTCGACGGCCGCGCCGGCCTCGACCCGCGCCGCCAGCTCCCGGGCCCACCGGACCAGCCCGGGCAGGTCCATCCCGTACGAGGGGCCGGTCCACGGCCCGACGGCAGGCTCCACCCCGGGGCCGGTCGGGGGGCCGGCAGAGGGATCAGTCCCAGGGTCGGTCCCAGGGACGGCCGAAGGGTCGGCCCGGGAGTCGGCCGAAGGGTCGGCCGAAGGGTCGGCCGAAGGGTCGGCCGAAGGGTCGGCCGAAGGGTCGGCCGAAGGGTCGGCCGAAGGGTCGGCCGCAGGGTCGGCCGCAGGGTCGGTCCGGGGGTCGGTCCCGGGGTCGGCCGCAGGGTCGGCCGCAAGGTCGGTCCGGGGGTCGGCCGCAGGGTCGGCCGCAGGGTCGGTCCGGGGGTCGGTCCCGGGGTCGGCCGCAGGGTCGGTCCGGGGGTCGGTCCCGGGGTCGGCCGCAGGGTCGGTCCCACACCCCTGACGCCCCCGGACCGGCGGGGAGCCCCGAGGACGCGAAGAAGGCGGAGAGGACGGAGAAGACGGACAAGCAGCGGGCGAAGGCGGCGAAGAAGGCCAAGCGCAAGCGCACCGGCTGGCGCCGGGCCCTGCCCACCTGGCGCATGGTCCTGGGCGGCCTCCTGTTGATCGCCCTGCTGGGCGGCGGCGCCCTGGTCGCCGGCTACCTGCTGGTCGACATCCCGCCCGCCAACGCGGCCGCCGTCGCGCAGTCCAACCTCTACCTCTACTCCGACGGCACCCAGCTCGCCCGCGACGGCGAGGTCAACCGCGTCAACGTGCCGCTCTCCCAGATCCCCCGGACCGTCCAGGAGGCCGTTCTGGCAGCCGAGGACCGCGACTTCCACTCCGAACGGGCCGTGGACCCCGCCGCGATGCTCCGCGCCGCCTGGAACACCGCCACCGGCAAGGGCACCCAGTCCGGCTCGACCATCACCCAGCAGTACGTCAAGAACTACTACCTGGGCCAGGAGCAGACGATCAAGCGGAAGGTGAAGGAGTTCTTTATCGCGATCAAGCTCGGTCGCGAGAAGTCGAAGGACTACATCCTCGAGGGGTACCTGAACACCAGCTACTTCGGCCGCAACGCCTACGGCATCCAGGCCGCCTCCCAGGCCTACTACGGCAAGGACGTCGGCAAGCTCGACACCGCCGAGGGCGCCTACCTCGCCACCCTCCTCAACTCCCCCAGCGCCTTCGACGTCGTCTCCCACCCCCAGGGCCGCGCACGCGCCCTCGCCCGCTGGAACTACGTACTCGACGGCATGGTCAAGAAGGGCTGGATGACGCCCGCCGAACGCGCGGCCACCCGCTTCCCCGAGCCCGGCAAGGTCCGCCCGGCCGCCGGACTGTCCGGGCAGCGCGGCTACCTCGTCGAGGCCATCAAGGACTACATCGTCGAGAACAAGATCCTCGACGACAAGACCCTCGCCGAGGGCGGCTACCGCATCACCACGACCATCGACAAGAGCCGCCAGACCGCCATCGTCGACGCCGTCAACGACAAGATGGTCAGCAAGCTCGACCCCGAGAAGCGCAAGGCGGACCGCGTCGTGCGCACCGGCGCCGTCTCCATCGACCCGGCCACCGGCAAGGTCGTCGCCATGTACGGCGGCATCGACTACACCAAGCAGTTCGTCAACAACGCCACCCGGCACGACTTCCAAGTGGCCTCCACCTTCAAGCCGTTCGTCTTCGCCTCCGCCGTGCAGAACAACTCCCGCACCCAGGACGGCCGCACGATCACCCCGTTCACGATCTACAACGGCGACAACAAGCGGCGCGTCGTCGGCACCCGCATCCCCTACGCCCCGGAGAACGAGGGGCAGATCAGCTACGGCAACATCACCGTCAACACCGCCACCGACCTCTCCGTCAACGCCGTCTTCGCCCAGATGGTCGTCGACGTCGGCACCGACAAGGTCAAGCAGACCGCCATCGCCCTCGGCGTCCCCGAGAGCACCCCGAACTTCGACGCGGGACCGGCCATGGCACTGGGCACCATGCAGGCCAGCGTCCTGGACATGACCCAGGCCTACGCGACCCTCGCCGACCACGGCCGCCACACCCCGCACACCTTCCTGGAGAAGATCACCAAGGCGGACGACACCGTTCCGCTCCCGCACCGCGAACCGACCCAGGCCGTCAGCCGCGAAGCCGCCGACACCACCACGTCCATGCTGGTCAGCGTCGTGGACAACGGCACCGGCACGGCCGCCCTCGCCGCCGGCCACCCGGCCGCGGGCAAGACGGGGACCGGCGAACTGGACCGCTCGGCCTGGTTCGCCGCGTACACCCCGGACCTGGTCACGGTCGTCTCGATGATGGGCCAGGACCCGGACACCGGCAGCCTGGAATCCCTCTACGGAGCGCTCGGCGAGGCCCGCATCGGGGGCGGCGGCTACCCGGCCCGGATCTGGGCGCAGTACACGAAGACGGCCCTGGCCGACAGCGACCCGGAGGACTTCGACCTGGAGCTCATGCCGGGCGCCAACCTGCCTCCGGCGCCGCCGGTGAACCCGAACCCGCCCGAGGAGACCCCGGGCGAGCGCCCCTCGGGCCGGCCCGACCGCCCGACGCCGACCCCGCCGACGGGCGGGCAGACGAACGGCGGCCAGGACACGGGCGGGCAGAACAACGGAGGCCAGACGAACGGGGGTCAGACGAACGGCGGCCAGACGAACGGCGGTCAGACCACCGGCGGTCAGACCACGGGGGGCCAGACGAACGGCGGTCAGACGAACGGCGGCCAGACCACCGGGGGCCAGAACGACGGCGGCGCCACGGGCGGCAACCGCGGCGGCGCCACCGAGGGCCTGCGCCCGCCGGCGGACCTGGTGGAATAGCGCGGGCGGGGGTCCACGGACCCCCGCCCGTGCCGCGGGCTCAGTGGCCGGAGGTCATCTTCAGGCCGACGACGGCGACCAGCAGCAGGGCGATGAAGAAGATCCGGGCGGCGGTGACGGGCTCCCCCAACACCGCCATGCCGAGCACCGCCGCACCGGCGGCGCCGATGCCGACCCACACGCCGTACGCCGTACCGATCGGCAGGGTCTTCGCGGCGTACGACAGCAGCACCATGCTGGTCACGATGCCGGCGCCCGTGAACAGGCTCGGCCAGAGCCGGGTGAACCCCTCGGTGAACTTCATGCCGATCGACCAGCCGACTTCGACCACACCGGCGATGACGAGCAGAACCCAGGCCATGACAGGCACCTCCAGAACGAGAGCGGAACGGGGTGCGTCGTCTTGTCGTTCCCGGTACGGCGCGTCTCGTCGGGGGTTCCCCACCACCGTAGCAAAAACGCACGAAAAGGGCCGGTGACGGTGGTCACCGGCCCTTCTCGATCTTGGAATCCAAGGATCCGCGTACTCCGCCGAACCTAGAGGTAGAGCCCGGTGGAGTCGTCCGACCCCTCCAGCCGCTCGGCGGCCACGGCGTGCAGGTCCCGCTCGCGCATCAGCACGTACGTCGCCCCGCGCACTTCCACCTCGGCCCGGTCCTCGGGGTCGTAGAGCACCCGGTCCCCCGGCTCGACCGTCCGTACGTTCTGCCCGACCGCGACCACGACGGCCCAGGCCAGCCGCTTGCCGACCGCCGCCGTCGCGGGGATCAGGATGCCGCCGCCCGAGCGCCGCTCGCCCTCCGGCGAGTCGGACTTCACGAGCACGCGGTCGTGGAGCATGCGGATGGGCAGCTTGTCGTGGGTGGTGGTGTTCTCGCTCACGCCCCGAACCTACCCGCCCGCGCCCGCCCCGCACCCCCCACGCGCATCAGCGCTTGCGCCGCGCCGACACGACGAGCAGGCCCACGACACCGATCGCGAGCAGGGCCACCGGCAGGATCCGCTCGACGCGCGGGGCGCCGTCTTCGTGCCGCAGCCCGTCGCGGGCGTCGGTGACGAGGCGGTTCACCGTCGCCACGGCACGGCCGACGGTGTGGTCGACGGTGCCGATCACCTTCGCCTTGGCGTCCCCGATGATCGTCTGGGGGTGCATGCGCACACCGATCTCGTCGAGCGTCTCGGCGAGCTGCTCGCGGCGGCGGACGATGTCCGCCTCGATCTGTGCGGGGGTCCTGGCTTCCGGCACCGCGCTGCCTCCGTCGTCGTGGTCGGGTCGGGTCCGTCGTAGGGGGCATCGCCCACCACGAACAGTCTGTCAGCAGCTTAGTCTCGAGACCGTACCGATCCCCTCTTGAGGAGACTGTTGAAGATGAGCGAGCGACTTGAGCCGGGCGACGCCGCCCCCGCCTTCACCCTGCCCGACGCGGACGGCAACGAGGTCTCGCTCGCCGACCACAAGGGCCGCAAAGTGATCGTGTACTTCTACCCGGCCGCGCTGACGCCGGGCTGCACGAAGCAGGCGTGCGATTTCACGGACAACCTGGCGGTACTGGCCACGGCGGGCTACGACGTCATCGGCGTCTCCCCCGACAAGCCGGAGAAGCTGGCGAAGTTCCGCGAGCAGGAGCACCTGAAGGTCACCCTGGTCGGGGATCCCTCGAAGGAGGTCCTGACGGCTTACGGGGCGTTCGGCGAGAAGAAGCTGTACGGCAAGACGGTCACCGGGGTCATCCGCTCCACGGTGGTCGTCGACGAGGAGGGCAAGGTCGAGCGCGCCTTCTACAACGTCAAGGCGACGGGCCACGTAGCCAAGATCATCAAGGACCTGGGCATCTGACCCCGGCCCGCCCCGACGGAGCGGGCCCGATCCGTCGGGGCCGCATCCCAACGCCGCATCCCAACGGCCGTGCGGCAACGGACGCCTGGCGCCGGAATCACCCACGGAAGCCTGTCGCCCGCGAACCCCGGACCGCCGTACACTGATCGGCAGCCGGTCGAGCCCGATGTTGGAATTTGACCGGTTATGAGCGGCCTTGGCGGAACGGTAGACGCCTTGCGTTTAGGTCGCAATGGGAGTAATCCCGTGAGGGTTCGAATCCCTCAGGCCGCACAGCCCGATGAACCGAAGGCCCGACTCACAGAGTCGGGCCTTCGGTGTGTCCGGGGCCGGGCTCAGCCCAGCAGTTCCCGGATCGCCGGGACCAGGGCGCGGAAGGCCTGGCCCCGGTGGGAGATGGCGTTCTTCTGCGCCGGTGTGAGTTCCGCGCAGGTGCGGGTGTCGCCGGCCGGCTGGAGGATCGGGTCGTAGCCGAAGCCGCCCGTACCCGACGGGGCGTGGCGCAGGCTGCCCAGGAGGCGGCCTTCGACCACGCGTTCCGTGCCGTCCGGGAGGGCGAGGGCGGCCGCGCAGAAGAAGTGGGCGCCGCGGTGGGCGTCGTCGATGTCGCCGAGCTGGGCCAGGAGGAGCGCCAGGTTCGCGGCGTCGTCGCCGTGGGAGCCGGCCCAGCGGGCCGAGAAGATGCCCGGGGCGCCGTTCAGCACGTCCACGCAGAGGCCCGAGTCGTCGGCGACGGCCGGCAGGCCGGTGGCCTGGGCCAGGGCGTGGGCCTTGAGGAGCGCGTTCTCGGCGAAGGTGACGCCGGTCTCCTTGACGTCCGGGATCTCCGGGTACGCGTCCGCGCCGACCAGCTCGTGCGGCAGGCCGGCGTCGGACAGGATCGAGCGGAGCTCGGAGACCTTGCCCGCGTTGCGGGTGGCCAGGACGAGGAGGTTGGGCGCGGGAGTCGGCGTCGAGGTCGTCATGGCCCCATTATCCGGCCCCCGGTCCGGGCCCCCGCCAGGGCGGCGGGGCTCCCCGGTCGGCGTCGGCCCGGTCGGCGTCGGCCCGGTCGGCGTCAGCCCGGGGTGCAGACCTTCGAGATCTCCTTGGCCGCGTCAGCGACCGGGGTGATGTCCGGGGCGGTGTTGCCGCCCTCCAGGGAGGTGCGGACGTTCTGGACGGCCGTGTTCATCGAGGAGATGGCCTTGCTCAGGTCGGCGTTGTCCGTCTGGTCGCCGACCTTCTTGAGGTTCGCCTCGATCGAGTTGAGCGCGTTCTGGGCCTCCTGCGGGCTGTTGCCGGCCTGCGAGACCGCCTGCTGGAGGTCGTTCGCGCCGTCCGTGATGGCGACCGCCGTGTTCGCGCAGTCCATCGCCGTCGAGATGGCGTCGCAGGAGGTGATCGCGGGTATGGCGAGCGCCGCGGTCAGGGCGACGGCGGCAAGGCGGTACTTCGACTTCACTTCGGCCCCCAGGGTGAGTCTGATGTGTGGACGCGTCCCGGCACGGGTGCCGGGACACGGACGTGGACACGGACGTGGACGGGTGCACGGCTTCGACGCCGTGCACCCGTACCCCGTGAGACGCAGCGACGCGCCCCGCGGTTGCCGATCGGGCCCGGACAGGGCCCCGCTCGGGCCCGGACAGGGTCTAGAGCGAGAGCTCCAGGGCGCTCAGCTGGAGGGCCTCGAGGTCGGCGCAGCCGCCGGCGGCCAGGTCGAGGAGGGCGTTGAGCTCCTTGCGGTCGAAGGGCTCGCCCTCGGCGGTGCCCTGGACCTCGACGAAGCGGCCGTCGCCGGTGCAGACCACGTTCATGTCGGTCTCGGCGCGCACGTCCTCCTCGTAGCAGAGGTCGAGGAGCGGGACGCCGTCGACGATGCCGACGCTGACGGCGGCGACGGTGCCGGTCAGGGGCTTGCGGCCGGCCTTGATCAGCTTCTTCTGCTGGCCCCAGGCGATGGCGTCGGCCAGGGCCACGTAGGCGCCGGTGATGGCGGCGGTGCGGGTGCCGCCGTCGGCCTGGAGGACGTCGCAGTCCAGCACGATGGTGTTCTCGCCGAGCGCCTTGTAGTCGATGACGGCGCGCAGCGAGCGGCCGATCAGGCGGGAGATCTCGTGGGTGCGGCCGCCGATCTTGCCGCGTACGGATTCGCGGTCGCCGCGGGTGTTGGTGGCGCGGGGCAGCATCGAGTACTCGGAGGTGACCCAGCCCTCACCGCTGCCCTTGCGCCAGCGCGGGACGCCTTCGCTGAAGGAGGCGGTGCAGAAGACCTTGGTGTCCCCGAAGGAGACGAGGACGGAGCCCTCCGCGTGCTTGCTCCATCCGCGTTCGATGGTGACCGGGCGGAGCTGTTCGGGCGTACGGCCGTCGATGCGAGACATGGGAGCGAGCCTAGCCGGTGCGGGGGGCCGGGAAGCACCCCGTCGCGAGCGCGAGAAGACCCCGTCCGGGTGCGTCCGGGCGGGGTCTTGTCGTACGTACGGGTGTGGGGGCGAGCCGGTGGGCTCAGCTCACATCATGTCTTCGATGTCAGCGGCGATCGGGTCGGCGTCGGTGCCGATGACGACCTGGATCGCGGTGCCCATCTTGACGACGCCGTGGGCGCCGGCGGCCTTCAGCGCTGCCTCGTCGACCTTGCTGGGGTCGATGACCTCGGTGCGCAGGCGGGTGATGCAGCCTTCGACCTCTTCGATGTTCTCGATGCCGCCGAGCCCGGCGACGATCTTCTCAGCCTTGGTGGCCATGTGTTTCTCCCTGAGTTCTACGAAGAACGAGTCTCGGCGGCCGCCGTTGCCTGTCGGCCGGCGGATGGTGCGAACTGACCGGCCGGCGTGGTCCGCTTGGTCACGGTAACTCACGATTGGCCCAGCTACACGAGCAAATGCCCGCCATCTGCCGAATGATGACGATCAGCATCTACCTGCCCTCGGGCGGGTGAAATGCGACCGCGACACAAGTGGTCTACACCAGTGTGCCGCAAGTGTCGCGACTGCCAAAAACGGGCCGGTCAGGGAGGACGCGGATGAGCGCGAGCAGCGCGGCAGCAGTGCCACAGACGAAGTGGTGGAACGGCTTGTTCCAAGGGCTGCAGAAGATGGGGCGGAGCCTCCAGCTGCCGATCGCCGTGCTGCCGGCGGCGGGCATCTTGAACCGGCTGGGCCAGGACGACGTGTTCGGCAAGGACGGCCTGGGCTGGACGGACGTCGCCAAGGTCATGGCGTCCGCGGGCGGGGCCCTGCTCGACGCCGACCTCGGCCTGCCGCTGCTCTTCTGCATCGGCGTCGCGATCGGACTGGCCAAGAAGGCGGACGGCTCGACCGCACTCGCGGCGGCAGTCGGCTTCCTCGTCTACCGCAGCGTGCTGCGCGCCTTCCCCAAGTCCTGCCCGGAGGGCACCAAGGACATCAAGGGCGCCTGCCTGGGGGCGGGCGACGCCTTCGTCGCGTACACCTACCAGAATCCGGGGGTCTTCGGCGGCATCATCATGGGCCTGCTGGCCGCCTGGTTCTGGCAGCGCTACCACCGCGTCAAGCTGGTCGACTGGCTCGGCTTCTTCAACGGCCGCCGCCTGGTCCCCATCATCATGACCTTCATCGCGATCGCCTTCGCCGTGCTGTGCCTGTGGATCTGGCCGCCGATCGGCAACGCGCTGGAGAGCTTCTCGGACTGGCTGGTGGGCCTGGGGTCGGTGGGCGCGGGCATCTTCGGCATCGCGAACCGCGCACTGCTGGTGATCGGCCTGCACCAGTTCCTGAACGTGCCGGTGTGGTTCCAGTTCGGCAGCTACACCAAGCCGGACGGCCAGACCGTGCACGGCGACATCCCGATGTTCCTGGCGGGAGACCCGAACGCCGGGCAGTTCCTCTCCGGCTTCTTCCCCATCATGATGTTCGCCCTGCCGGCGGCGGCGCTGGCGATGACCCACTGCGCGAAGCCGGCGCGCCGCAAGGAGGTCGGCGGCCTGATGCTGTCGGTCGGCCTGACCTCCTTCGTCACCGGCATCACCGAGCCGCTGGAGTACTCCTTCCTCTTCCTGGCGCCGGCGCTGTACGCGGTCCACGCGGTGCTGACGGGCGTGTCGATGGCGGTGACGTGGGCCCTCGGGGTCCACGACGGCTTCAGCTTCTCGGCGGGACTGATCGACTACGTCATCAACTGGAGCCTGGCGACGAAGCCCTGGATGATCATTCCGATCGGACTCTGCTTCGCGGTCGTCTACTACGCCGTCTTCCGCTTCGCGATCACCAAGTGGGACATCAAGACGCCCGGCCGTGAGTCGGACGAGGAGATCGCGGTGATGCAGGCGGAGAACACCAAGGCCTGAGCGGGGGGCGGACCGAAGCCTCGGCGAAGAGCCGCCGAAGCCCTGCCGAAAGGCCCGTCCGGCACCTGCCGAACGCCCCGTACGGAGTGCCAAAAGCCCTGATCAGGGCAGTCAGATGAGTGTCGAAGGCCCTCGGACCCACAGGTCCGAGGGCCTTTGCGTTGTATGCCCCGATGTGTCCTCCCCCACGGAATTGGTGGGTTCCTTACCCAGACCTCACGTGCTAAAACTGGTCTACACCACTGAGTGGTTTAGACCACGTGGGCCTTTCGGCCCCGAGGTCCTCCCCTTTCCTGAGACGCCGCCGCCCCCTTTTCCATGTCCCCAGGCAGCGCCTTGTCCACTGGAGGAAGTTGATGAGTACGGCCACCGCCGCTCCCGCCAAGAAGCGGGGCTCCGGCCTGATCCAGGGTCTGCAGAAGGTCGGCCGCAGCCTTCAGCTGCCCATCGCCGTCCTGCCGGCCGCGGGTATTCTGCTGCGCCTCGGCCAGCCCGACGTTTTCGGCAAGGACGGCCTCGGCTGGGGCAAGGTCGCCACGGTGTTCGCCACCGCCGGTGACGCCGTCTTCGCCAACCTGCCGCTGCTCTTCTGCATCGGTGTCGCGATCGGCTTCGCCAAGAAGGCCGACGGCTCCACCGCCCTCGCGGCCCTCGTCGGCTTCCTCGTCTACAAGAACGTGCTCACCGCGTTCCCGGTGACCGAGGCCGTCATCAACACCACCGAGAACAAGGGTGTGGACGTCGCCGCGACGTACAACAACCCGGGTGTCCTCGGCGGCATCATCATGGGTCTGCTCGCCGCGGTCCTGTGGCAGCGCTTCCACCGCACGAAGCTGGTGGACTGGCTCGGCTTCTTCAACGGCCGCCGCCTGGTCCCGATCGTCATGGCCTTCGTCGGCGTCCTCGTCGGTGTCTTCTTCGGCCTGGCCTGGGAGCCGATCGGCGAGCTCATCACCAACTTCGGCGAGTGGATGACGGGCCTCGGCTCCATCGGCGCCGGCATCTTCGGCCTCATCAACCGCGCGCTGATCCCGATCGGCATGCACCAGTTCGTCAACACCGTCGCCTGGTTCGAGATCGGTGACTTCACCAACGCCGCCGGTGCGGTCGTGCACGGTGACCTGAACCGCTTCTGGGCCGGCGACGCGAGCGCCGGACAGTTCATGACCGGCTTCTTCCCGATCATGATGTTCGGCCTGCCGGCCGCCGCCCTGGCCATCGCCCACAGCGCCCGTCCGGAGCGCCGCAAGGCGGTCACCGGCATGATGGTCTCGCTCGCCCTCACCTCGTTCGTCACGGGTGTCACCGAGCCGATCGAGTTCTCGTTCATGTTCATCGCACCGGTGCTGTACGCCATCCACGCGGTGCTGACGGCCGTGTCCATGGCCGTCACCTGGGCCCTCGGTGTCCACGCCGGCTTCACCTTCTCCGCCGGCCTGATCGACCTGGGCCTCGGCTGGAACAAGGCCACGTCCCCCTGGATGATCATCCCGATCGGCCTGGTCTTCGCCGCGGTCTACTACTTCGGCTTCCGCTTCGCGATCACCAAGTTCAACCTTCCGACGCCGGGCCGCGAGTCCGACGAGGAGCTCGCGGAGATGGAGAAGGCCGAGGCCAAGTAGGTCTCCCGCCCCACCACGACGAAGCCCCCGCTCTCCCGGAAGGGAGGGCGGGGGCTTCGTCGTACGGCTGATGCGGGTGTCCTGCCTGAGGCCTCAGACTCCAGGCCTCAGACTCCAGGCCTCAGGCTCCAGGCCTCAGACCTCGTAGACCGCGCCCGCGTACGCCAGATCCACCTGGCCGTCGTAGACCGAGCGGGCGTCGGCCAGGTTCTGCTCGGCGTCCGTCCACGGCGGGATGTGCGTCAGCACGAGCCGACCCACCCGGCCGCCCCGGGCGTACTCGCCGGCCTCGCGACCGTTGAGGTGGAGGTCGGGGATGTCCTCCTTGCCGTGCGTGAAGGAGGCCTCGCACAGGAAGAGGTCGGTGTCCTCGGCGAGCAGCCCCAGCTCGGAGCAGACGCCGGTGTCACCGGAGTACGTCAGGGAGCGGCCGCCGTGCTCGACGCGGATCCCGTACGACTCGACCGGGTGGCAGACCTTCTCGGTGCGGACCTGGAACGGGCCGATCTCGAAGGTGCCGGACTTCAGGGTCCGGAAGTCGAAGACCTCGCTCATGGACCGCTCGTCGGGGACGTCCTCGTAGGCCGTGGACAGCCGCTTCTCGGTGCCCTCGGGGCCGTAGACCGGGATGGTGCCGCAGCGGCCGCCCTCGTGGCGGTAGTAGCGGGCCACGAAGTACGCGCACATGTCGATGCAGTGATCGGCGTGCAGATGGCTCAGGAAGATCGCGTCGAGGTCGTAGAGCCCGATGTGCCGCTGGAGCTCGCCGAGGGCGCCGTTGCCCATGTCGAGGAGCAGCCGGAAGCCGTCGGCCTCGACGAGGTAGCTCGAACAGGCCGAATCCGCGGACGGGAACGAACCCGAACAGCCGACGACGGTGAGCTTCATGGAGCGTGAACCTCCGTGGACGGTCCGTGGACGGAATGCGGGCCGTGCGTGGGTCGAGCGTAAGGCGCGAAACCTTCGGTCGCTCCTCCGCGGCGGGCCGTTGTGGGGGGAATCACCTGTGCTGTCACCCGGGGGAGCGACAGGGCGGATCCGGGTTGCCGTCCGGCGGTGGCGCGGGTACGGGGTACGGGTGGCGGGTACGGGTGGTGCGGCCGCCGCGCCGGGCGGTGCGGCCGCGACTACGGTCGGAGTATGGACACGTCCTGGTGGCCGGCGGTCGCCGCGGTGGTGGCCGTGGTCCTGCTGGTGCTGGTCCCCCGGCGGGCGCGGCGGGCGCCCCACAGCGCCGAGCCGCCGCACGCGCCCGGGCCCGCGCCGCGGCCGGGGGCCGGTGACCTGTGGTCCCTGCCGGGTGGGAGGCCCTGTCTGGTCCTGGGCGTACGGGGCCACTGGGCGCGGGTCGCGTGGATCACCGGGAAGTACGACGACCGGCGCGCCGGGGTCATCCCGCTGCCGCCGGGCGTGGTGGGGTCGCGGGGCGGGTTCCTGGAGGCGGACCGGGTGACGGAGGTGTCGGTGTGGGAGTTCGCGCGGGCACGGCGGCTGGGCACGGTGGATCCGGCGGTGTGGGACGAGGTGAAGGGGCTCGGGTCGGCGTCCGACTGAAGCGGGTCCTGGTGCGGACGGCGACGGGGGCGGCGGCGAGGTCGGCGACGGGGTCGGTGACAAGGATCCGGCCGCGCGCCACGCCGGCGTGCCGGCCGCACTCTTGGCCCCGGCAACCCCGGCAACCCCGGGCCCTCGTTGACGTACCGCCGCCGGTGTCCCGGCCCGGGAGGTCCCCTACCCGCCCTTCCGCCGTTCCCCGGGCTGCGCCCGGACCCCCCTGGGGTCCGCCCCCGACCCCGCGCCTCGAACGCCGGCGGGGCTGAGTGTCGTTCCCCGGGCTGCGCCCGGACCCCGCGCCTCGAACGCCGGCGGGGCTGAGTGCGGCGGCGGGGGTCCGGCGACGGGCTAGGCCCAGAGTTGGCCCTGGAGGACCTCGATCGCTTCTTCCGTCGTCGCCGCCGTGTAGACGCCCGTCGAGAGGTACTTCCAGCCGCCGTCGGCCACGACGAAGACGATGTCGGCGGTCTCGCCCGCCGCGACCGCCTTGCGGCCGACGCCGATCGCCGCGTGCAGCGCCGCGCCCGTGGAGACGCCCGCGAAGATGCCCTCCTGCTGGAGGAGCTCCCGGGTGCGGGTGACCGCGTCCGCCGAGCCCACCGAGAAGCGGGTCGTCAGGACCGACGCGTCGTACAGCTCGGGGACGAAGCCCTCGTCGAGGTTGCGCAGGCCGTAGACGAGGTCGTCGTAGCGCGGCTCCGCCGCCACGATCTTGACGCCCGGTACGTGCTCGCGCAGGTAGCGGCCCACGCCCATCAGCGTGCCGGTGGTGCCGAGGCCCGCCACGAAGTGGGTGATGGAGGGGAGGTCCGCGAGGATCTCCGGGCCGGTCGTCGCGTAGTGGGCGCCCGCGTTGTCCGGGTTGCCGTACTGGTAGAGCATCACCCAGTCCGGGTGCTCCGCCGCCAGTTCCTTCGCGACGCGGACGGCGGTGTTCGAGCCGCCCGCCGCCGGCGAAGGGATGATCTCGGCTCCCCACATGGCCAGCAGGTCGCGCCGCTCCTGCGAGGTGTTCTCCGGCATGACGCACACGATCTTGTAGCCCTTGAGCTTCGCGGCCATGGCGAGGGAGATGCCCGTGTTGCCCGAGGTGGGCTCCAGGATGGTGCAGCCCGGGTACAGCCGGCCGGCCTTCTCGGCCTGCTCGACCATGTGGAGCGCCGGGCGGTCCTTGATCGAGCCGGTCGGGTTGCGGTCCTCGAGCTTCGCCCAGATCCGTACGTCGTCGGAGGGCGAGAGCCGGGGCAGCCGGACGAGCGGCGTGTTGCCGACGGCGGCCAGGGGGGAGTCGTAGCGCATTACTTCGATCCGCCGGCCACGGCCGGGAGGATGGTGACGTTGTCGCCGTCCTTGAGCGCGGTGGAGATGCCGTCGAGGAAGCGGACGTCCTCGTCGTTGAGGTAGACGTTGACGAAGCGGCGCAGCTCGCCGCCCTTGGCCTCGTCGATGATGCGCTCCTGGATGCCCTTGTGGCGGGTCTCCAGGTCCGAGAACAGCTCGGACAGGGTCGCGCCCTCACCCGAGACGGCCTTCTCGCCGGCGGTGTAGGTGCGGAGGATGGTGGGGATGCGGACCTCGATGGCCATGGCAGGCTCCAGTCAGGATGGTGAGGGAAGGCGGGCGAAGCGGAGGCGGGCGTGGGCGCGCGCGGCCCCTCGGGGGGCCGGCGGGGGCTCAGGCCGCGGGACAGATGGCGCTGGCGAGGCGGCACAGGTCGACGTGCAGCCGCGCCACAAGCAGCAGCCTGCCGGGCGTCTCGATGCTCACGTCGTGGGGAACCATGCGGTCATGTTAACGATTCCCGGTCCCCGGTTTGGAGTGTGATCTCACATCGTGGACGAATACCGCTCACATACTGGGCGGTAGGCCCAGTCAAGTCCTCAGGTGGGCCCTCAGTAGGCCTCGACGACCTGCACTTCTTCCTCGGTGATCACGCCTTCGACGATCCGGTACGACCGGAACTGGAACTCCCCGAGGCCGTCCGCGTCGGCCGTGGAGACCAGCACGTAGTGCGCGCCGGGCTCGTTCGCGTACGTGACGTCCGTGCGCGAGGGGTAGGCCTCGGTCGCGGTGTGCGAGTGGTAGACGATGACGGGCTCCTCGTCCCGGTCGTCCAGGTCGCGGTAGAGCTTGAGCAGGTCCTTCGAGTCGAACTCGTAGAACGTGGGCGAGCGGGCCGCGTTCAGCATCGGCACGAACCGCTCGGGGCGGCCGGTGCCCTCCGGGCCGGCCACCACGCCGCAGGCCTCGTCGGGGTGGTCCTGGCGGGCGTGCGCGACGATCTGGTCGTACAGGGCCTGGGTGAGGGTCAGCATGAGCGACAGGATAAACAGACGGGCCCGCCCGTACCGAGGAGTGGTACGGGCGGGCCCACATCTTGGACGGGCACCGCCTGGACACGGGCCCCCGCTCCGGGGGCCCGCGGCGGCGGAGCCGCGTGGTTCCCGGCCGCGGCAGGCGGCCGGGAACCACGGTTCGAGGGGCCTTACGAGGCCTTGGTGAAGGCCGCGGAGCGCGGGTCGCGGGACTTCATCACGAGGTAGGACACGCCCAGCAGCAGACCCCACAGCGGGGCGCAGTAGAGCGAGACCCGGGCGTCCTTGTCGATGCCCATCATCACGATGACCATGCCGATGAAGGCCAGGGCGAAGTAGCTCGTGTACGGGGCGCCGGGGGCGCGGAAGGGGGACTTCGGCAGGTCCCCGCGGTCGGAGGCGGCCCGGTAGCGGATCTGGCAGACGAGGATCATGATCCAGGCCCACATGCCGGAGATGGTGGCGAAGGAGACCACGTAGTCGAAGGCCTTGCCGGGGGCGACGTAGTTGATCCAGACGCCGACCAGCATGAGCGCGGCGGAGAAGCTGGTGCCGACGAGCGGGGTGCCGCTCTTGGTCAGCTTGGTGAAGAACTTCGGGCCCTGGCCGTTGAGCGCGAGGTCGCGCAGCATGCGGCCGGTGGAGTACATGCCGGAGTTGCAGGAGGAGAGGGCCGCGGTCAGCACGACGAAGTTGACGATCGCGGCGCCGACGCCGAGGCCCATCTTCTGGAAGGCGGCGACGAAGGGGCTGACGCCGGGCTGGAACTCGTGCCACGGGACGACCGACAGGATCATGATCAGCGCGCCGACGTAGAAGACGGCGATGCGCCACGGCACGGTGTTGATGGCCTTGGGCAGGGTCTTCTCGGGGTCCTTGGACTCGCCGGCGGTGACGCCGACCAGTTCGACGGCGAGGAAGGCGAACATGACGATCTGCAGGGTCATCAGCGTGCCGCCGATGCCCTTGGGGAAGAAGCCGCCGTCGCTCCACAGGTTGCTGACGGTCGCCGTGTCGGCGGCGTCGGAGAAGCCGATGGTGAGGATGCCGGCGCAGATCAGGATCATGCCGACGATGGCGGTGACCTTGACCATGGAGAACCAGAACTCGAGCTCGCCGAAGAGCTTCACGGAGATCAGGTTGGCGCCGTAGAGGATGACGGTGAAGATCAGCGCGTACGCCCACTGCGGGAAGCTGTCGTGGGTCCAGTACGACATGTACTGCGCGGCGGCGGTGACCTCGGTGATGCCGGTGACCACCCAGAAGAGCCAGTAGGTCCAGCCGGTCACATAGCCCCAGAAGGGGCCGAGGAACTCCCGGGCGTAGTCCGAGAAGGAGCCGGACACCGGGCGGTACATGAGCAGTTCGCCCAGGGCCCGCATGATGAAGAAGATGACCAGGCCGGCGATGGCGTAGGCCAGGATCAGGCTGGGTCCGGCCTTGGAGATGGCCTTGCCGGCGCCCAGGAAGAGGCCGGTGCCGATGGCTCCGCCGATCGCGATCATCTGGATCTGGCGGGCGCCGAGCGCGCGGTGGTACCCCTCGCCGCCCTCGGCCGTGTCGTGCTGCTGCTCGTCGACCTGTACGGAGGTCATGTCTTGGTGCGCCTTTCTCCACGCCGACCCGCGCCTTGACTGGCTGCGGATCGGGTCCTCGATCCCCCCGGATACGGATGGAGTTGCACGCCGGCGGTCAGCCGGTTCAAGCAGGCCGGGGGGCATGGGTGGCGCCCCGTCGGCGGTCGTGAAGATTTATCACGTGCTTACGGGTGGATGAGGGAAGAAAATGTGACGCAGGGCGCAAAAAAATCGGGACAGAGGTCCCGAAAACAAATCAGATCACCACATGGTGGTGATCTGATCGTTATCCGGATTTGAGCGTCCGCTGAGCGAACGATCTGCGCGTTTGAGGGTCCTCAGAGGGTTTCGATGAGGGTCTCCTGGAGGCCGCCGAGCCAGAGGTACGCCATCACCATCGGCTTGCGCGGATCGTCGTCCGGCAGCCGGAAGAGCACGGCGCTCTCGTCGTCCTCGGTGATCTCCAGGCGGGCCGCGATGGTGAGCCTCAGGTCGTTCAGGGCCCCGAGCCAGCGCAGCGGCAGCTCGCCGGTGAGCTCCAGGACGGCCGCCCGGTCGTCCGCCCGGGTGAGCCCGTCGAGGCTGCGCACGACGGCCAGCGCGTCCTCGCGCTTGCGGTCGCGCAGGTCGTTCTCGGTGAAGCGGCGGAACTCGCCCGAGTTCGCGCGCAGCTGCGCCTTGTCGGCGCCGGGCGCGGTGTCCGGGCCGCCGTAGGCGTCGGGGAAGAGCCGGGCGAGGGCCGGGTCGGACGGGGGCTCGGTGGGGCCGTCGGAGCCGGCGAAGAGCGCGGCGAGCGGATCGGCGTCCGGGTCGGGCTCGGGGCTGCCGGGGCCGACGAGCTCCAGCAGCTGCACGGCCAGCGAGCGCAGGATCGAGATCTCGATCTCGTCCAGGGCGATGGCGGCGCCGCCGCCCTCGAGGGCCTCGAACACGCCGCCCATCAGTTGCGGTCCTGGGACATGGTCGCCCAGAGGCCGTAGCCGTGCATGGCCTGCACGTCGCGCTCCATCTCCTCGCGGCTGCCGCTGGAGACGACGGCCCGCCCCTTGTGATGGACGTCCATCATCAGCTTGTTCGCCTTGTCCTTGGAATAGCCGAAGTACGCCTGGAACACGTACGTCACGTAGCTCATGAGGTTGACCGGGTCGTTGTGCACCAGGGTCACCCACGGGACGTCGGGTTCGGGGACCGCGAAGGTCTCTTCGGCCGATTCGGTGCGTTCGATCTCAATGGGAGCAACACTCACTCGTCCCATGCTGCCACTGCGGGGGGCCTGTCGCACAAACGGGCCCCTACATCTCGTCACTTTGACGAGATGTGCGCTAGCATCCGTGACATGAACCCTGCGGACCTGGGCCTGCCGGTGGACGTGCCGTCGACAGCGCTCTTCACGGACCATTACGAGCTCACGATGCTGCAGGCCGCGCTGGCCAGCGGCACCGCCGACCGGCGTTCGGTCTTCGAGGTCTTCACCCGGCGGCTGCCCGAGGGGCGGCGCTACGGCGTGGTCGCGGGAACCGGCCGGGTGCTCGACGCGGTGGAGAACTTCCGCTTCGACGGCGCCGTACTGGAATTCCTGCGCGAGCGCGCCGTCGTCGACGCGCGCACCCTCGACTGGCTGGCCTCGTACCGCTTCTCCGGCGACATCTGGGGCTACCCGGAGGGCGAGGTCTACTTCCCCGGCTCGCCGGTCCTGCGCGTCGAGGGCAGCTTCGCCGAGTGCGTGCTGCTGGAGACCGTGATCCTGTCGATCCTCAACCACGACTCGGCGATCGCCGCGGCGGCCTCCCGGATGTCCTCGGCCGCCGGCGGCCGGCCGCTGATCGAGATGGGCGCGCGGCGCACGCACGAGCTGGCGGCCGTCGCCTCGGCCCGCGCCGCGTACGTCGGCGGCTTCACCTCGACCTCGGACCTGGCGGCCGGCTTCCGGTACGGGATCCCGACGGTCGGCACGAGCGCGCACGCCTTCACCCTGCTGCACGACAGCGAGCGGGACGCCTTCACGGCCCAGGTCGCCTCGCTGGGCGACGGGACCACGCTGCTGGTGGACACCTACGACGTGGCGGAGGCGGTCCGCACGGCCATGGAGGTCGCCGGGACCGGCCTGGGCGCCGTCCGGATCGACTCCGGGGACCTGCTGCTGGTCGCCCACCGGGTGCGCCAGCAGCTGGACGAGCTGGGGGCGACGGCGACGAAGATCGTGGTGACCTCGGACCTGGACGAGTACGCGATCGCCTCGCTGGCGGCCGCCCCGGTGGACGCGTACGGCGTCGGCACGCAGCTGGTGACGGGCAGCGGGCACCCGACGTGCTCGATGGTCTACAAGCTGGTCGCGCGGGCCGCCTCGGCGGACCTGAAGGCCCCGTACGTGTCGGTGGCGAAGAAGTCCTCGGGCGGCAAGACGTCCGTCGGCGGCCGCAAGTGGGCGGCGCGGCGGCTCGACTCCGACGGGATCGCGGAGGCCGAGGTCATCGGGACCGGTCCGGTGCCGGCGGCACTGGCCGACACGCAGCTCCTCGTCCAGCTGGTCAAGGGGGGCGAGGTCGTGGCCCGCGAGTCCCTGGAGGCCGCGCGCGAACGCCACCGCGAGGCCCTGGCGGGCCTCCCCCTCTCGGCCACCCAGCTCTCGCGCGGCGAGGCCGTCATCCCGACGGAGTACGCGTAAGCGCCGCCCCGCCGGACCCAAACGCCGGCGGGGGCTGGATTTGCCCGGGGCAGGGCGGGGGAAGAGCCCCCGCAGGGTCCCCCCGCACCGCCACACACCAAGCCGAAGGGCACCGGACATGCACCGCGCACTGATCGTCGTCGACGTCCAGAACGACTTCTGCGAAGGCGGCAGCCTCGCGGTCGCCGGCGGGGCCGACGTGGCCGCCGCCGTCACCGAGCTCATCGGGCAGGCCACCGCCGGGTACCGGCACGTCGTCGCCACCCGGGACCACCACGTCGACCCCGGGTCCCACTTCGCGCACCCGCCGGCCCAGCCGGACTACGAGACCTCCTGGCCGGTCCACTGCGTCGCCGGGACCGAGGGGGTGGGCTTCCACCCCAACTTCGCGCCCGCCGTCGCCTCGGGGGCCGTCGCCGCCGTCTTCGACAAGGGGGCGTACGAGGCGGCGTACAGCGGCTTCGAGGGGGCGGACGAGAACGGCCTCGGGCTCGCGCAGTGGTTGCGCGACCGGCAGGTCACCGAGGTCGACGTGGTCGGCATCGCCACCGACCACTGCGTCAAGGCCACCGCCCTGGACGCGGCCCGCGCCGGGTTCCGTACGCACGTCCTGCTGGACCTGACGGCCGGCGTGGCCCCGCACACCACGACGCGGGCGCTGGCCGAGCTCCGCGAGGCCGGGGTGGAGCTGTCCGGAACGCCCGTCGTCGGCGGCTGACGCCCCGGGCCGGGCCCGGGCCGTCAGAGGAGCACATCGGACAAGCTGGGGCGGATTTGCGTCAAAGCCGCGAAACCCTCCACATCTGATCACGAGTCCTGGAAACCTGTCGCCGGTCAGCACCTGCGACGAGGAGGCGCTCCGTGATGTTCAGGTTCACCGGGCCGGCGGACGACGGGACCCCGGCCGACCGGCCCTCGCTCCGGGGCCGCGGCACGCTCAGCGTCGCCGCGGCCGACGGGGGCTGGAAGCCGACCTTCGTGTGGTCGGGCGAGGCCCTGCCCGTCCCCGGCCACGGCGGGGAGCTGCCCCTGACCGCGGGGGCGGAGGTCCGCACGCCGGAGGGGACCCCGCTGCTCGAGTTCCGCATGCGCGGGTCCCGGCAGCGGGCCTACCGCTTCGGGCACACCCCCGGGGGCCGGCTCCCGGCGGGCGCCTACACCGTGGAGTGGTGGACCGCCCGCGACGACGACGGCGCACGGGTCGGCGGGAGCTTCGGCTTCGAGCTCGCCTGACGGCGCCGTGCCCGTGCCCACGCCCATGCCCGCGCCCGTCACAGCACTAGCTGCGCCCCAGCAGCGCCCTGATCGGGTGCCACAGCTCCTCCGCCCGGTCGGGCGCGCAGCGCCAGAGCAGGCCGTCGGGGTGGTGCAGGACGGCGGTGATCTCGTCCGGGGTCGGCGGCTGCGCGTTGCCGCGCAGGTAGACGGCGCGCATGCCGAGGTTCCGCAGCCTGGTCAGGGCGCGGGCCCGGTTCGCCGCGTGCACCAGCACGCGGACGTTTCCGCCTTCGGGGGCGCCGTCCGCGGCGCTCCGCTCGGACGGTCTGGGCAGCGTGAGCGCGACGACCACGCTGCCGCCTGGCAATCGGACGAAACCTCCACCGGGCATGTCTTCATCTCCCCCGTCAATAAGAAACTCAGCCCACGCATCTAAACGCGATCGGCCGCCGCCCGCTAGGGGGCGACGGCCGATCATGTTTTGACCTGCGGCTTTACCGAATTACTTAACGGAGGGGCCGACCTCGATCGTCATCTGGAGACCGTCGTAGGGCTCCTTCACGATCTTGATCTTGGTGTTGGTGTCAGTGACCTTCACCGAGCCGGTCGGGTTCTCGTCGTAGTAGTACTTGCCCTTGTGGTCGTCGAAGACCAGGTTCGTGGGCTTCGGCTTGACGAAGAGCGACTCGCCGTTCTTGTGCAGGGTGAACGCGTCCGTGGAGTACGCGCTGAAGGTCGCGTCGTACGGCTGGATCTTGTTCCGCAGCAGCGTGCCGTCCGACCACTTCATCGGCTTGGCGTTGGCGTCGATCGGAAGGATCAGACCGGCGCCCGGGTGCTGGCTGGTGTTGTTGTCCTTCTGGGAGGTGTCCCACTGCCAGATCAGGAGACCGTCCTGGTAGGGGTAGTGCTCGACCCAGTTCGGCTTGGTGTTGGCGAAGCCGAAGTTGTACGGGCCCACCTTGAGGGTGGAGTCGTACGACACGTAGCGGCGGTTCTCGGCCAGGTAGTACTGCGCGTACTCCTTGGTGAAACCGTTGCCGACGCGGGAGAAGCCCTTGCCGGTCCACCCGTTGTCGCCGTTCTCGGCACCGTCGGTGAACAGCGCGGAGCCGTTCGCCGTGATGGTGAGGGCGTCGGCCGTGAAGCCCTTGCCGCCCGCGCCGCCGTCCGTCTGGTAGCGGAAGCGGAGGTCGACCTTCTTGCCGGCGTAGGCGTCCAGCGAGAAGTTCAGGTTCTTCCAGGCACCCGAGACGCCGGTGAGCGACGGGCTGCCGGAGGCGTCGACCGGGAGGTCCACGCCGTCGGCGGTGCCGGCCAGCGGGGTCCAGTTGGCGCCGCCGTCCGTGGAGACCTCGGTGTACAGGAAGTCGTACTCCGCCTCGATGTCCCACCAGCCCTTGAGGGACAGGGCCGCGGAGGACTTGCCGGTCAGGTCGACCGAGCGGGTCAGGGTGTTCTTGAGGTCGTCACCCATGTTGCTCCACCACTGCGAGGAACCCTCGGCGGGAGCGACGATCTCGGTCTTGACCTGCTTCTTCGGCAGCTCGACGAGGAGCGCCTGCTTGTCCTTGGTGTTGTACTCCGCCACGCCCAGCTTGTGGGTGGACTTCGTCGCGGCCTTGGCCACGTCGTAGTTCAGCCAGCCCAGCTGGAACTTGTCCCAGGCGTTCATGTCGCCCGGGAGGTCGCCTATGGAGTCCTTGCCGTTGCCGAGCCAGGAGCCCGCCGACATCAGGGACCAGAAGCCGACCGAGTTCTCGCCGCCACCGGAGGTGTCGTAGAGGTCCGGCAGGCCCAGGTCGTGGCCGTACTCGTGCGCGAAGACGCCGAGGCCGCCGTTCTCGGGCTGCATCGTGTAGTCGCCGACCCAGATGCCCGTGTCGCCGATCTGGGCGCCACCGGCCTTGTTGTTCTCCGGGCCGGTCTTGCCCGCCTGCGTGCCGTAGGCGTACCAGCGGTGCGCCCACAGGGCGTTGGTGCCCTGCACGCCGCCGCCGGCCGACTCGTCCTCGCCCGCGTGGACGATCTGGAAGTGGTCGATGTAGCCGTCGGGCTCGTTGAAGTTGCCGTCGCCGTCGAAGTCGTAGCGGTCCCACTGGTCGTACTGGGACAGCTGCGCCTTGATCTGGGCGTCGGTCTTGCCGGCCTTCTTCTGGCCCTCGGTCCAGGCGGTCACGCCGTCCTTGACCGTGTCCCAGACGTTGGAGCAGTTGCTCTGGCCGCAGTAGTTCGAGCCGTAACGGGCCTCGTTGTACGGGACCTTGACCCAGTCGGCGACCTCGCCGTCGACCGAGTAACGGCCCGAGGAGGTCTTCTCGTAGTAGGTCTTCAGCGAGTTCTTGCCCTTGCCGGTACCGAAGTACAGGTCCTGGAAGTACGCGCGGTTGAAGTCCTTGCGCCAGGCCGTGCTGTTGTTCGTCGCACGGTCGGGCTGGGCGATCTGGTTGTGCATCGGGCCCGGGGTGCCGCCGTACTTGGGCGCGGGCGGCTTGGGGCCGCCCGGGCCGTCCGGGTCGAACATGGTGGTGCTGTCCACCTGGTCGCCGAAGTCGACGAGGATCGTGAAGATCTTGTCGGTCTTCTCGCGGCCGAGCTCGACGTACTTCTTCTCGTCGAGCTTGACGACCTTGGAGGCGCCGCGCTGCTCGACGTCCTTCTTGCCGGACAGCACCTGCTCCAGGGCGGCCTTCTTGGCCTTCGCCTGCTGGTCGCTGAACGGGCCCTTGAGGTCGTGCTCGACCTTCTCCTTGGAAGGAGCGGTCGGGTCCTGGCGGTCGGCGGCCGGAGCACTCGGGCCCGGCTCGGCCTGCGCGAAGGTGTAGGCCGCGCCGGTGGCCGCGGTCGCGGCCATGGTCACACCGACTGCGGCGGCGCGCAGTGCACGCCGCCTGACGGAGTTGCTGGTCACTTGAAGTCGTTCCCCTCCCGCGGCCGCAACGTGGTGCGGAACGTCTCCGGAGGAGTGGGGGGTTCCGTGCGGCGCGCGTCTCAAGTGACGACATTTGACCGGAGAGTCGCGAGAAAAGACAGACCTTGACTTGTTCCTTACAACTGCACTATGCGGTCAGTCAGTTCCGCTATTCGGACGTTCGCGGGCCATAGCGGACGAACGGTACGTCCGGGGCCCCGCCGGCGGACGCCTCAGGAGACCCGGCGGACGCGTTCCGGCCCCCCCCCTGACCCACTCCGTGAGCCACTCCCAGTCCGCGTCCCAGTCCCCGTCCCCGTCCCCGTCCTCGCCCCAGGACGCGGACCGGTACCCGGCCCGGTTCTCGGCCCACCCCCAGACGCAGTCCCCGGCCATGAGCGTCGTACGGGACGACGCGCGCGGGCTCCCGGCCGCGGAGCGCGATCCGGCACGGGAGGAGGAGCCCCGCCCGGCCCCGGTGGCCGCGCTCCGGCCGCGCGGATCCGGCGGCGGGGTCCCCCGTACGCCCGTCCCGGGGGCGGCCTCCGTCTCCGGTACGGCCGCTGTGGGCGGCGCGGTGGGCCCGGCGGGTCCGGCGGGTCCGGCGGGTCCGGCCGGCTCCGTCACCGAACTGCCGCGCCGGGTCCGGCAGGCGAGCCTCGTCCCGCAGCTGCGCGAAGCGCCCGAACCCAAGGCCCCGGCCGGTGTGCGGGGGCCCGGGGACCCGCCCGGGCGCAGCCCCGAACAGGCGCGGGACCGGATGGCGGCGTACCGGGCCGGCTGGGTGCGCGGCACCCGGGCCGGTGCCCACGACAACTCCCCCCACGCAGGCAGTGAAGGCGAAGGAGAACGGTGATGATCGAGCACCAGAGGATCGACCTCGACGGGGTCCGCAGGTCCGGCGAGCTGGACTGGCTGCTGGACGACCTCGTGGTCCGGGTCCGCGAGGTCCGGCACGCGGTGGTCCTGTCCAACGACGGCCTGGCGGTGGGCGCCTCCAGCGCGCTCAGCCGGGAGGACGCCGAACACCTGGCGGCGGTGGCCTCCGGCTTCCACAGCCTGGCCAAGGGCGCGGGCCGGCACTTCCACGCCGGGGGCGTGCGCCAGACGATGGTGGAGATGGACGAGGGATACCTCTTCGTGGCCGCCGCGGGCGACGGCTCCTGTCTGGCCGTGCTCAGCGGGGCGGGAGCCGACATGGGGCTCATCGCGTACGAGATGGCCCGGCTGGTCAAGCGGGTCGGCGAGCACCTGTACACCCCGGCCCGGTTCGCGGCGCGCCCGCCGGCCGCCGGTTGAAGGCGGCGGCCTTGAGCATGAACGGCCAGTGGTACGACGCCGACGCGGGCCCGCTCGTCCGTCCGTACGCCATGACCGGCGGGCGCACGAAGCCGGGACCCCACGGGGTCCGCTTCGACCTGATCGCGCTGGTCGTCGTGGACCCGGCGGGGACGGACGAGGTGTCCGAGTCGCTGCTGGGCCCGGAACACCGGGCGCTGCTCGGCCTGTGCCGCGACGAGACCCAGTCGGTGGCGGAGCTCGCGGCGGACGCGGACCTGCCCGTGGGCGTGGTGCGGGTGCTGCTCGGGGACCTGCTGGAGGCCGGGCACGTCAAGGTCAGCCGGCCGGTGCCGCCGGCGCAGCTGCCGGACGAGCGGATTCTGCGTGAAGTCATCGAGGGATTGCGAGCGCTGTGATGGGACTGCAGGACAACGGGGCGGCGCCGGCCGCCGAGGGCGGAGAGGAACTGGCCGCGCTCGCGCTGAAGATACTCGTGGCGGGCGGCTTCGGCGTGGGCAAGACCACGCTGGTCGGCGCGGTCAGCGAGATCCGGCCGCTGCGGACGGAGGAACTGCTCAGCGAGGCGGGGGAGCTGGTCGACGACACGGGCGGGGTCGACCAGAAGACGACGACGACGGTGGCCATGGACTTCGGGCGGATCACCATCAGGTCCGGGCTGTCGCTGTACCTGTTCGGGACGCCGGGGCAGGACCGCTTCTGGTTCCTGTGGGACGAGTTGTCGCAGGGCGCGCTGGGCGCGGTGGTGCTCGCCGACACGCGGCGGCTGGAGGACTGCTTCCCGGCGGTGGACTACTTCGAACACCGGCGGATCCCCTTCGTGGTGGCCGTGAACTGCTTCACGAGCGCCAGGCGGTACGGGGCCCACGAGGTGTCGCGGGCGCTGGACCTGGATCAGGGGACACCGGTGGTCCTGTGCGACGCGCGGGACAAGGACTCGGGAAAGGAAGTGCTGATCCGGCTCGTGGAGTACGCGGGGCGGGTGCACACGGCGCGGCTGCTGGAATCGGTGGAGCCGCAGGCCGATTCGGTGTGAACCGGCCTGCGGGCGTGGACTCGGACTCGCGCCCGGACTCGGGCGGGGCCTCAGTCCGCGATGTCGGCCGCCGAGATCACCTTGTCGATGCGGACGCGGACGAGGAGTTCGCCGGGCACGGCGTTGCGGCGGCCGAAGGCCTCGGCGCGCTCCTGCCCCATGTAGCGGGAGCCGATCCTGGTCGCCCAGGCGAGGAGCCCGTCGGGGTCGTCCGCGTGGTCGGTGATCTCGGCGCGGCCCTGGAGGACGACGTAGGAGAACGGCGGGCGCTCGTCGTCCACGCAGAGCGAGACGCGGCCGTCACGGGCCAGATTGCGCCCCTTGACGGTGTCCTTCCCGGTGTTGAACAGGAAGGAATCCCCGTCGAGAACGAACCAGATGGGAGCGATGTGGGGGCTTCCGTCCTCGCGGACGGTGGCGAGCTTTCCGGTGCGGGTGGCATGGGAGACGAACTCCCGCCATTCCTCTTGAGTCATCTTCTTCACCATGGGTCCATCCTCCTTGCCGGAAAGCCCCTGGTGGGGAAGGCTGGCGGGACGAGTACGCGGGGTGGGGCGCGGCCGTGTCGGCCGCGTCGACGGGGAGGGACTTGATATGGCGCTGGACAAGCAGCTCGACTGGCTGCTGGACGACTTGACGCGGCGGGTGCAGCAGGTCCGGCACGCCGTGGTGCTCTCCAACGACGGCCTGGTGACGGGCGCGAGCGCGGGGCTGGCACGGGAGGACGCGGAGCACCTGGCGGCTGTCGCGGCGGGCCTGCAGAGCCTGGCGAAGGGCTCGGGACGGCACTTCAGGGCGGGCGAGGTGCGCCAGACGATGGTGGAGTACGACGAGGGGGTCCTCTTCGTCATGGCGGCGGGCGCGGGCAGTTGCCTGTGCGTTCTGAGCGCCGCCGAGGCCGACATCGGTCACGTGGCGTACGAGATGACCCTGCTGGTGAACCGGGTGGGCGAGCACCTGGGTGTCGCGGAACGACGGATCACAGGCGGCTGACCAGGCATTTCGCGGGTTGTCCACAGGCTCCGCGGGATGTCGTCGCGCTCGGTTACGGTCTTCACACACAGTAATCACTTCTGGTGGGGAGAGCGTAATGACGTACATGACGAACACGACGAACATGGCGCACGCGACGCACGCGACGCACGCGACGCACGCGACGCACGCGAAGCACGCGACGCACGCGACGCACGCGAAGCACACGACGCGGGCGGTGCCGGCGGCGCGGGCGGGAGCGGTCGACGGACTGCTGGGCGGTGGGCAGGCCGCGGGGGAACTGGGGCTGGGCCGGGCCGAGTTCGCCCGTGCCGTCCAGCTGGGCATCGTGCGCGCCGGTCCGCCCGGGCCCGGCGGATCCGCGCGCTTCACCAGGACCGAGCTCGACCGGGTCCGGTCGGCCGGGGAATTCCCGCGGGCGCTGCTCGAGCGGGTGGAGACGGTGGCGGGGGCGGAGGCTGCGGCCGCCGCGCTGGGAGTGGGCCCGAGCCGGTTCACCCGGCTCGCGCGCTGTGGGCACATCGCTCCGGTGGGATACCGGATCAACCGCTACCGGGCGGTGGTGTGGCTCTATCTGGCCTCGGAGCTACGGGACTTCGCGGCCCGGGAGCCGGGGATGCTGCGCGGGAGCGCGCCGCCGGCGGACCGGGAGCTGATGGAGGCCGGGACGGATCTCCGCCCGAGGCGCTGGCGCGAGCGGCACGTCGGGCTGCTGCTCGGCCGCACCGCCGACCCCTGGGAGCGGGCGGCCGTGCTGGCCTCGGTGCTCCCGGAGGAGGAGGTCCGGGAGGCCGTGCCCGATCCGGCGGAGCGGATCGTGCTCGCCGCGCTCGCCCCGCCCCCGCCCTACGGGCATCCCCAGGTCCCGGCGGCGGCCGCCGTGGCGTCGCGGCTGCTGTGCGCGGAGCCGCCGGACGAGACCGGCCGGTACCGCACCAGCCTGGACTTCGCCCTGACCGGCGCCCGGGGTCAGTCGAAGTCGACGGGTGAGAGGGGGCCGACGTAGACCCAGGCCCCGTCCACGCGGGAGAAGGCGCTGTGCTCGTGCAGCGAGCCGGTGTGCCGGCCCTCGCGGTAGTGCGCCCGGAACTCCACCGAGCCCTCCGTCTCGAACATCCCGCCGCGCTCGGTCGCCAGGATGTCCAGCCGCTCCCAGCGCTGGCCGGGATCGAGATCGAGAGCGCCCGGCCGGGTCGAAGGGTGCCAGGAGCGCAGGAGATGGGCGGTGTCGCCGACGGCGAAAGCGCTGAACCGGGACCGCATCAGCAGCTCGGCGGTGGGCGCCTGCCGCTCACCGGAGTGGAAGCGGCCGCAGCACTCCGGGTAGGCGGCGGGCAGCCCGCAGGGACAGGGGAGGGCCGGGGTGGGCATGGGTGCACTCAGTTCTTCGGGAACGGGTCGGACGGCTGCGGTGATCCGGTCTACTGCGGCGACACGGCCGGCGTGCCGTCCTTCGCGCCGTACGGCCGGAAGAGACCCTCCTGGACCACGGAGACCAGCAGCCTGCCCTCGAGGTCGTAGATGCGGCCGCGCGCCAGGCCCCGGCCACCGTGCGCGATGGGCGACTCCTGGTCGTACAGGAACCACTCGTCCGTCCGGAAGGGCCGGTGGAACCACATGGCGTGGTCCAGGGAGGCCATGTCGAAACCGCGCATGCCCCACAGGGGCTCCACGGGGATGCGCACGGCGTCGAGGAGGGTCATGTCACTGGCGTAGGTGAGGGCGCAGGTGTGCACGAGCGGGTCGTCGCCCAGCGGGCCGACGGCGCGCATCCACACCGCGCTGCGCGGATCGGCGTCCTTGAGCTGCTCGGGGGTCCAGCGGAGCCGGTCCACGTAGCGGATGTCGAAGGGCTGGCGGCGGGCCATCCGCTCCAGCGCCTCGGGCAGTGCGCCCAGGTGCTCGCGGATCTCGTCCACGACCTTCGGGAGCGTGTCCGGGTGCGGGAAGTCGAGGCGGGGAGGCAGCTGGTGCTCGATGCTGCCCTCCTCCGGGTGATGGAAGGAGGCGGTCAGATTGAAGATGGTCTTGCCCTGCTGGACCGCGGTGACCCGGCGCGTGGTGAAGGAGCGCCCGTCGCGCACCCGCTCCACCTGGTACACGATCGGCACCCCGGGGATGCCGGGGCGCAGGAAGTACGCGTGGAGGGAGTGGACGGGCCGGTCGCTCTCGGTGGTGCGGCCGGCCGCCACCAGCGCCTGGCCGGCGACCTGGCCGCCGAAGACGCGCTGGAGGGACTCCTGGGGGCTCGCGCCCCGGAAGATGTTGACCTCGATCTGCTCCAGGTCGAGCAGATCGACCAGCCTCTCGGCGGGGTTCGTCATCAGAGGATCTCCACTGTCGGGCCCGGCGGCCACGGTGGCGCCGGTCGGTTGCGGGCAGGGCCCCCGCCCGGACGGGGTCCGGGGGAGGTCAGAGCTGGCCGAGCTCGCCCACCGAGGTGACGCGGATGACGGCCCGGGCCTCCTCGTCGGAGGCGGCCAGGTCGACCTCGGCGCTGATGCCCCAGCCATGGTCCCCGTTGGGGTCCGCGAAGGTCTGGCGGACGCGCCACAGGCCGTGCGCCGCATCCTCCTCGATCTGGAGCAGCTTGGGGCCGCGCGCGTCGGGGCCGGTGCCCAGGTCGTCGTACTCGTCCCAATAGCCGTCCAGCGCTTCGCCCCAGGCGTCGGCGTCCCAGCCGGAGTCCCCGTCCAGCTCGCCCAGCACGTTGACGTGGTCCAGGGCGGCCAGCTCGACACGGCGGAACATGGCGTTGCGGACCAGGACGCGGAAGGCGCGGGCGTTCGCTGTGACCGGCTTGACCTGGTCGGCCCTCTCCTGGGCCTGCTCCGCCGTCTCCACCTCCGGGTTCGCCAGCTGCTCCCACTCGTCGAGCAGGCTGGAGTCGACCTGGCGGACCAGCTCGCCGAGCCAGGCGATGAGGTCCTGGAGGTCCTCGGACTTGAGGTCGTCGGGGATCGTGTGGTCCAGCGCCTTGAAGGCACCGGCCAGGTAGCGCAGCACGATGCCCTCGGTGCGGGCGAGTTCGTAGAAGGAGGTGAACTCGGTGAAGGTCATCGCGCGTTCGTACATGTCGCGGATGATCGACTTCGGGGAGACCGGGTGGTCGCGGACCCACGGGTGGCTCTTGCTGTACACGTCGTAGGCGTGCAGGAGGAGCTCTTCGAGCGGCTTGGGATAGGTGACGTCCTGGAGCCGCTCCATCCGCTCCTCGTACTCGATCCCGTCGGCCTTCATCTGGCCGACCATGATCCCGCGTTCCTTGTTCTGCTGGGCCGCGAGGATCTGGCGCGGGTCGTCGAGCGTGGACTCGACGACCGAGACCATGTCCAGCGCGTAGGAGGGGGACTCCGGGTCCAGCAGGTCGAAGGAGGCGAGCGCGAAGGTGGACAGCGGCTGGTTCAGCGCGAAGTCCTGCTGGAGGTCGACGGTGAGGCGGATCGTGCGGCCCTCGGCGTCGGGGGTGTCGAGCTTCTCGACGACACCGCCGTCCAGCAGCGAGCGGTAGATGGCGATGGCCCGGCGGATGTGGCGCAGCTGGGCCTTGCGCGGCTCGTGGTTGTCCTCGAGCAGGTGGCGCATCGCCTTGAAGGCGTCGCCGGGCCGGGCGATGACCGACAGGAGCATGATGTTGGTGACCTTGAAGCGCGAGGTCAGCGCCTCCGGGTCGGCGCCGATGAGCTTCTCGAAGGTGGTGTCCGACCAGGCGACGAAGCCCTCGGGAGCCTTCTTGCGGACCACCTTGCGGCGCTTCTTCGGGTCGTCGCCCGCCTTCGCCAGGGCCTTCTCGTTCTCGATCACGTGCTCGGGCGCCTGGGCCACCACATAGCCGGCGGTGTCGAAGCCGGCCCGGCCCGCTCGGCCGGCGATCTGGTGGAACTCGCGGGCGCGCAGCGTGCGGACCCGGGTGCCGTCGTACTTGGTCAGCGCGGTGAACAGCACCGTACGGATCGGGACGTTGACGCCGACGCCGAGGGTGTCGGTGCCGCAGATGACCTTCAGCAGGCCGGCCTGGGCCAGCTTCTCCACCAGGCGGCGGTACTTGGGCAGCATGCCCGCGTGGTGCACGCCGATGCCGTGGCGGACGTAGCGCGAGAGGTTCTGGCCGAACTTGGTGGTGAAGCGGAAGTTGCCGATCAGCTCGGCGATCTTGTCCTTCTCCTCGCGGGTGCACATGTTGATGCTCATCAGCGACTGTGCCCGCTCGACGGCCTGCGCCTGCGTGAAGTGCACGATGTAGACCGGGGCCTGCCGGGTCTCCAGCAGCTCGGTGATGGTGTCGGTGATCGGCGTCGTGACGTACTCGTACGACAGCGGGACGGGCCGGGTCGCGGAGCGGACCACCGTGGTGGGCCGGCCGGTGCGCCGGGTCAGGTCCTCCTCGAACCGCTTCATGTCGCCGAGCGTCGCGGACATCAGCACGAACTGCGCCTGCGGCAGTTCCAGGATCGGGATCTGCCAGGCCCAGCCGCGGTCCGCCTCCGCGTAGAAGTGGAACTCGTCCATCACGACCTGGCCGATGTCGGCGTACTTGCCGTCGCGCAGGGCGATCGAGGCCAGCACCTCGGCGGTGCAGCAGATCACCGGGGCGTCCGAGTTCACCGAGGCGTCGCCGGTCAGCATGCCGACGTTCTCGGTGCCGAAGAGCTTGCAGAGGTCGAAGAACTTCTCGGAGACCAGCGCCTTGATGGGGGCGGTGTAGAAGGTGACCTTGTCCTGGGCCAGCGCGGTGAAGTGCGCGCCCGCCGCGACCAGGCTCTTGCCCGAGCCCGTCGGGGTGGACAGGATCACGTTCGCGCCCGAGACGACCTCGATCAGCGCTTCCTCCTGCGCCGGGTACAGGGTGATGCCCTGGTCCTCCGCCCACGAGGAGAAAGCCTCGAAGAGGGCATCGGGGTCGGCGTTCGGCGGGAGCTGATCAATGAGGGTCACACCCCCCATCTTGCCTGGCTTCCCCCCGGATGAGGGAACCGGCGGACGGATGGAAGATCATCGACGGTACGCTGTGCCGTCGATGCGGCCCGAACGACACCGTCGGCAGGGCCCGACCAGCACACCACCGGGGCGGGGAACGACCATGATGGGTCCGGCGCACTCACTGTCCGGGGCAGCGGCCTGGCTGGGGGTGGGCGCGGCAGCCGCGGCCTCCGGGCACCCGATGCCCTGGCCCGTCCTCGTCGTCGGCGCGCTGATCTGCGCCGGAGCCGCACTCGCCCCCGACCTCGACCACAAGTCGGCGACGATCTCCCGGGCCTTCGGCCCGCTCTCGCGCGGCCTCTGCGAGGTGGTCGACAAGATCTCCTACGGGGTCTACAAGGCCACCCGGGCCCCGCGCGACGCCCGCCGCACCGGCGGCCACCGCACCTTGACCCACACCTGGGTCTGGGCCGTCCTGATCGGCGCGGGCTCCTCCGCGCTCGCCGTCACCGCCGACCGGTGGGGCGTGCTCGCACTGCTCTTCGTCCACCTGGTCCTGGCCGTCGAAGGCCTGCTGTGGCGGGCCGCCCGCATGTCCAGCGACGTCCTGGTCTGGCTGCTCGGCGCGACCAGCGCCTGGATACTGGCCGGGGTGCTCGACCAGCCCGGCAACGGCTCCGGCTGGCTCTTCACCGGCCCCGGCCAGGAGTACCTGTGGCTCGGCCTGCCGATCGTGCTCGGCGCCCTGGTCCACGACATCGGCGACGCCCTGACCGTCTCCGGCTGCCCGATCCTGTGGCCCCTGCCCATCGCGGGCAAGCGCTGGTACCCGATCGGCCCGCCCAAGATGATGCGCTTCCGCGCCGGCAGCTGGGTGGAGCTCAAGCTCCTCATGCCGGTGTTCATGCTGCTCGGCGGCGTCGGCGGAGCCTCGGCCCTCGGCCTCTTCTAGTGCTGTGACCGGAAGGGGCCTCCGGTTCCTCCGCTTCCTCCGGCTTTCGCATCGAGGCCCCGTGTTCCCCCGCGGTCGCGGGGGAACACGGGGCCTCGTACGTGCACCGGCACAGGACCCGGGGGCGGGTCACCCGTGCCAGGAGCGCCACAGGGCGGCGTACGCGCCGTCCGCCGCGACCAGGGCGTCATGCGAGCCGAGCTCGCTGATCCGCCCGCCCTCGACCACCGCGATCACGTCCGCGTCGTGCGCGGTGTGCAGCCGGTGCGCGATCGCGATCACCGTACGGCCGTCCAGCACCCGGGCCAGCGAACGCTCCAGGTGCCGGGCCGCGCGCGGGTCCAGCAGCGAGGTGGCCTCGTCCAGCACCAGGGTGTGCGGATCCGCCAGCACCAGCCGGGCCAGCGCGATCTGCTGGGCCTGCGCCGGAGTCAGCGCCGCGGCGCCCGAGCCGACCTCGGTGTCCAGACCGGAGTCCAGCGCCCGCGCCCAGTCCTGCGCGTCGACCGCGCCGAGCGCCTCCCACAGCTCCTCGTCCCCGGCCTCCGAACGGGCGAGGCGCAGGTTGTCGCGCAGCGAGCCCACGAACACGTGGTGCTCCTGGTTGACCAGGGCCACGTGCTGGCGCACCCGCTCCGCCGGCATCCGCGACAGGCGCGCCCCACCGAGGGTGATCTCGCCGGTCCGGGGCGCGTAGATGCCCGCCAGCAGCCGGCCCAGCGTCGACTTGCCCGCGCCCGAGGGCCCGACCAGGGCCATCCGGGTGCCCGGCGGCACCGACATCGACACCTGGTGCAGGACGTCGACGCCCTCCCGGTAGCCGAAGTGCACCTGGTCCGCCCGGACGTCGCGGCCGTCCGGGGAGAGCGAGGCGTCCCCCGCGTCCGGCTCGATCTCCCGCACGCCCACCAGCCGGGCCAGCGAGACCTGCGCGATCTGCAACTCGTCGTACCAGCGCAGGATCAGGCCGATCGGGTCGACCATCATCTGCGCGAGCAGCGCGCCGGTGGTCAGCTGGCCCACCGACATCCAGCCCTGGATCACGCAGTACCCGCCGATCATCAGCACCGAGCCGAGGATCGTCACGTACGTGACGTTGATGACGGGGAAGAGGACCGTCCGCAGGAACAGCGTGTACCGCTCCCACGCCGTCCACTCCTTGATCCGCTGGTCCGACAGCTCGATCCGGCGCCCGCCGAGGCGGTGCGCCTCGATGGTGCGGCCCGCGTCCACCGTCTCGGTGAGCACCGCCGCGACCGCGGCGTAGCCGGCGGCCTCCGAACGGTAGGCCCGGGGCGCCCGCTTGAAGTACCAGCGGCAGCCGATCACCATGACCGGAAGCGCCACCAGCGCCGCCAGCGCCAGCGGCGGGGCGGTCACGGCGAGCGCTCCGTAGAGCAGCCCCGCCCAGACCACGCCGATCGCCAGCTGCGGCACGGCCTCGCGCATCGCGTTGGCCAGCCGGTCGATGTCGGTGGTGATCCGCGAGAGCAGGTCTCCGGTGCCCGCGCGCTCCAGGACGCCCGGCGGCAGGCCCACCGACCGCACGAGGAAGTCCTCGCGCAGGTCGGCCAGCATCTCCTCGCCGAGCATCGCCCCGCGCAGCCGGACCATCCGGACGAACAGGGTCTGGACACCGAGTGCCAGCGCGAACAGCAGCCCCACGCGCCCCAGATGGAGTTCGCGGGCTCCCTCCGTGAGCTGGTCCACCACCTGGCCCAGCAGGTACGGGCCCACCATGGAGGCGACCACCGCGACCGTGTTGACCGCCACCAGGGCCACGAAGGCCCGCCGGTGGCGGCGGAACAGGCCGCGCACGTAGTCCCGTACGGTCGCCGACGTGCCCACGGGCAGGGTCGCTGCCGTTTCGGGGGCCGCCGGATCGTATTGCGGCGGCGCCACGCCGATCATGCGGATTCCTCGATCTCTGTCAGTACGGATTCCCTGTGCGAGAGCCGCTGTTCGTCCTCGGTCTCGCGGGTGACGACCGCGCGGTAGCGCGGATCGCCGTGCAACAGCTCGCGGTGGGTGCCGCTCGCCACGACCGAGCCCTCGTGGACGAGGACGACCCGGTCGGCGCGGTCCAGCAGCAGCGGCGAGGACGCCAGCACCACCGTCGTGCGCCCGGCGCGCAGGTCAGAGATCCCGTCCGCGATCCGCGCCTCGGTGTGCGAGTCGACCGCGGAGGTCGGCTCGTCCAGCACCAGCACCTCGGGGTCGGTGACCAGCGAGCGCGCCAGGGCGAGCCGCTGGCGCTGGCCGCCGGACAGCGACCGGCCGCGCTCGGTGATCCGGGCGTCCATCGGGTCGTCCACCCCGTCGGGGGCGGACTGCAGCAGGGCGTCCAGTACGTCCGTGCACTGGGCCGCCGCGAGGGCCTCGCGCGGGTCGACCGCGCCGGAGGCCGGTACGTCGAACAGCTCGCGCAGCGTCCCGGACAGCAGGACCGGGTCCTTGTCCTGTACGAGGACCAGCGTGCGTGCCGTGTCGAGCGCGAGCTCGTCCAGCGCGACCCCGCCCAGCAGGACGGAGGGGCCGGCCGCGGCGTCCATCGGATGCCCGCCCAGCCGCTCCGCGAGCCGGCCCGCCAGGTCCGGGTCCCCGCACACCACGGCCGTGAACCGGCCCGCCGGGACGAGCAGCCCCGTCTCCGGGTCGTACAGGTCGCCGCCGGGGGCGGGCGGCCGCGCGGAGCCGGAGCCCGCCGCGTCCTTGCCCGCGTCCGCGTCCGTGTCCGTGTTCGCATGCGTGTCCGGGTCCGTCCGCGTCAGCGACAGCACCCGGGCGGCCCGCTTGGCGGAGGGCCGCGAGAAGGAGTACGCCATCGCGATCTCCTCGAAGTGCCGCAGCGGGTAGAGCATGGTGGCGACGGCGCTGAAGGCGGCGACGAGTTCGCCGACCGCGAGCCGGCCGTCCAGGACGAGCGCGGACCCGTACCAGACCACCGTGATCAGCAGCACGCCCGGCAGCAGCACCTGGATCGCGGAGATCAGCGCCCACATCCGGGCACTGCGCACGGCCGCCTTGCGGACCTCCTGCGAGGCCTCGCGGTAGCGGCTGAGGAAGAGCTCCTCGCCGCCGATGCCGCGCAGCACCCGCAGGCCCGCCACGGTGTCCGAGGCCAGCTCGGTGGCCCGGCCCGCCTTCTCCCGCTGGACGTCGGCGCGCTGGGTGGCGCGCGGCAGCAGGGGGAGGACGGCGAGCGCGAGGACCGGCATGCCGAGGGCCACGACCACGCCGATCGTGGGCGCGTAGAAGAGCAGGACGACACAGCCGAGGACCAGGGTCAGGGCGGCGGCCAGGAAGCGCGAGACGGCCTCGACGAACCAGCCGATCTTCTCCACGTCCCCCGTGGAGACCGCCACCACCTCGCCCGCCGCGACCCGCCGGGTCAGCGCGGAGCCGAGCTCGGCGGTCTTGCGGGCGAGCAGCTGCTGGACGCGCGCGGCGGCGGTGATCCAGTTGGTGACGGCGGTCCGGTGCAGCATCGCGTCGCCGAGCGAGATCGCGACGCCGAGCAGCGCGATCAGGCCGCCGACCCAGAGCAGCCGGTCGCCGTCGCGGTCCACGACGGCGTCGATGCCCAGGCCCACGGCGTACGGCAGTCCGGCGATGCCGCCGAAGTGGAGGAGCCCCCAGCACAGGCTTTTGGCCTGTCCGCCGAGTTGGCCCCGACCCAGCCACCAGAGGAAGCGGGGGCCGGAGCGAGCGTCGGGTACCCCTGGGTCCGGATACGGAAGATCGCTGATCTGCATGACGCCCCATGACTCGTCGAGTGGTCCAAACCGTGCAAGGTTCGCGTTCCGGACCGGTCCAGGGCAATCGATTTTCCGTTGGCCGAAGCCTTCCGCGTGAAGACCTGGGGCGTCAGGGGCGGGTGGCGCGCTCCAGCTCCAGCAGCGCCGAGTAGTAGCTGCGACCGGTGGCCCGGTCCATGCCCACCTCGCACATCCGGTTCGCCGACAGGTGCGCGTCGAACCATCGCGCCGTCACCTCGGCCGCCTCGCGCGCCGTCGCCGATCGCGTCAGCTCCGGGTGCAGCATGCCGCGGTCGCCCGCGAAGGCGCAGCACCCCGCGTCGTACGGGACCACCACCTCGTCCGCGCAGGCCTCGGCCACGGCCCGCAGGCTGCCCTCGTCGTCCAAGTGCCGCATCGAGCAGGTGGGGTGGAGGACCGCCGAGCCGACCGTGCGCCGGATCTCCAGGCGCGGCAGCAGCTCCTCGGCGGCCCAGACGATGGAGTCGACGATCCGCAGCTCGGCGTGGAGCGCCCGGTTGTCGTCGGTCAGGTAGAGGACCACCTCGTGGGCGATGCCCAGGGTGCAGGAGGACGCGTCGACCACGAGCGGGAGCCGGCCGCCGGCCGTCCAGCCCCAGGCTGCCGCCACGATCCGGTTGGCCATCACGCGGTTGCCCGCGTCGTAGCCCTTGGAGTGCCAGATCGTCGCGCAGCAGGTGCCGGTCACGTCCCGGGGGATCCACACCGGCTTCCCGGCCCGCTCCGACACCGCGACCACGGCCTCCGGCAGGGAGGGGCCGGCCATGCCGTCGGGTCCGCCGAAGATCCGGTTGACGCAGGCCGGGTAGTACACGGCCGCGGCGCCCACCCGCCGGGTCACGGGGAGCCTGCGGGCCGCGGCGCCGGGGATCTGCGGCAGCCACTCCGGGACCAGGTCCGGTCGTACGGCCTTGCGCGCGGCTCCCGTCAGGGCCTCCAGCACGCGGTCCCCGACGGTGTCGGTGATCTTGTCGGCGGCGGCCACGGCCAGCCGCGCGGCCGCTTCGACCGTCCGGAACCGCCGGGCGGCGAGCTCCGCGGCACGCTCCTCGCGCGGGCTGTGCCGGCGGTGGCGGAATTCCTTCATGAGGGCGCCGGTGTCGATGCCGACGGGGCAGGCGAGCTTGCAGGTGGAGTCGCCGGCGCAGGTGTCCACGGCGTCGTATCCGTAGGCGCCGAGGAGCCCGTCGAGCACGGGGGAGCCGGGCTGCTGGCGCATCATCTCGCGGCGCAGCACGATCCGCTGGCGCGGAGTGGTCGTCAGGTCCTCGCTGGGGCAGGTCGGTTCGCAGAACCCGCACTCGATGCAGGGGTCGGCGAGCGCCTCCACCCGCGGGATGGTCTTCAGGCCGCGCAGGTGCGCCTTCGGGTCGCGGTCGAGGAGGATCCGCGGGGCGAGCACCAGGTCGGGGTCGAGGACCCGCTTGGTGCGCCACATCAGCTCGGTGGCCCGGGGCCCCCACTCCAGTTCCAGGAAGGGGGCCATGTTGCGGCCGGTGGAGTGCTCGGCCTTCAGGGAGCCGTCGAAGCGCTCCACGGTGAGCCGGCAGAAGGCGTCCATGAAGGCGGCGTACCGGGCGACGTCGGCGGGTTCGGCGGCGTCGAAGGCGAGCAGGAAGTGCAGGTTGCCGTGGGCGGCGTGGCCGGCGACGGCCGCGTCGAACCCGTGCTCCGCCTGGAGTTCGAGGAGGGCCTCGCAGGCCTCGGCCAGCCGGGACGGGGGGACGGCGAAATCCTCGGTGATCAGGGTGGTGCCGGAGGCGCGGGCGCCGCCGACGGCCGTGACGAAGGCCTTGCGGGCCTTCCAGTGGCCGGAGATGGTCTTCGCGTCGCGGGTGAAGGCATTGGTCACCGAGGCCACCGGCGCCACCAGGTCCAGCCCGGCGGCCACCCGCGCGGCGCGCCGCTCGTACTCCGCGCGCCCGGCCTCGTCGGGCGCGCGGAACTCCACCAGCAGGGCGGTGGTGTCCTTGGGCAGCGAGGCCCAGTCGGCGGGTACGCCGGCGACGCTCACCGAGGCGCGCAGGGTGTTGCCGTCCATCAGCTCGACGGCCAGCGCCCCCGCCTCGTTGAAGAGCGGTACGGCGGCCGCCGCGGCGGGCAGCGAGGGGAAGAAGAGCAGCCCGCTGGTGAGCTCGCGGTCCAGCGGCAGGGTGTCGAAGACGACTTCGGAGATGAAGCCGAGCGTGCCCTCGGAGCCGACCATCAGCCCGCGCAGGATCTCCACGGGGGTGTTGCCGTCGAGGTAGGCGTCCAGGCGGTAGCCGGTGGTGTTCTTGATCTCGTACTTGGCCCGGATGCGGGCGACGAGCTCCGGATCGGCCTCGATCTCCCTCTTGATCTCCATGAGGCCGTGGCACACGGCGGGCTCGGCCCGCGCCAGCTCCTCGTCGGCCAGCGGGTCGGCGGTGTCGACGACGGTGCCGCTCGGCAGCACGAAGGTGAGCGAGGACAGGGTGCGGTACGAGTTCCTCGTGGTGCCCGCCGTCATGCCGGAGGCGTTGTTCGCGACGACTCCGCCGAGGGTGCAGGCGATGGCGCTGGCCGGGTCGGGGCCGAGCACGCGGCCGTGGCGGGCGAGCGCGGCGTTGGCCCGCAGCACGGTGGTGCCGGGCTGGATCCGGGCCCGGCGGCCGCCGTCCAGGACCTCGACGCCGGCCCAGTGGCGGCGGACGTCGACCAGGATGTCCTCGCCCTGGGCCTGGCCGTTGAGCGAGGTGCCGGCGGCGCGGAAGACCACCTCGCGCTGTTTTCCGTGGGCGTAGGACAGGACGGCGGAGATGTCGTCGATGTCCTCGGCGATCACGACGACCTCGGGCAGGAACCGGTACGGGGAGGCGTCCGAGGCGTAGCGGACCAGGTCGGAGACGTCTCCCAGCACCTTGCCGGCGCCGAGCAGCTCGGTCAGCTCCCGGCGCAGGGGCTCGGGGGTCCCGCCCGCCCGCCGGTCGGGCACCCGGTCGGGGGCGGGGCCGCTGACGGTGCGCGGGCGCAGTGCCCCGGGCTTCGGTTCCAGCAGCGGCATGTGCGTCCCTCCGACGGGCTCGGACTCGCTCGGGCTCCGGCGCGCTCACCCGTTCGGCGCAGCCCCGGCCCGTGCGTGGCCGGCTCCGCACCAGGTCAGCAGCCGCGCTCCGCCGGGGCGTCCGCCAGAGCGTTCAGCAGGCCGCCGAGCACCTCGCGCTGATCGGCGGTCAATGGAGCCAGGATCTCCTCTGCGGCGCCGGTTCGCGCGTTGCGCAGCCGGCGCAGCGTGGCGCGGCCGGTGTCCGTGAGCTCGATCCTTATGACGCGGCGGTTCGCGGGGTCCGGCGCGCGGCGCACGCAGTCGGCGCTCTCCAGCCCGTCGACGAGCGTGGTCACGGCCCGGGGCACGACCTCCAGCCGGGCGGCGAGGTCGGCCATCCGGGGCGGCTGCACGGCGGAGAGGTGGGCGACCGTGCGCAGCAGGCGGGACTGCGCCGGGGTGATGCCGAGCGGCTCCAGATGGCGTTTCTGGATGCGGTGGAGGCGCCGGGTCAGGCGCAGCAGCTGCTCGGCCAGGATGCCGTCGGTGCTGTCGGTCTCGGAAGCGGTGCTCATGCTGCGGTCCTCATAATGGGAACAGTATCAGGACCAGATTCATTGTGAGTATAGGTAACAATGAGCTATGCTCATGCGAGTCTCGTCCGCTGTCATGAAGGAGGCCCATGCGCCCCAAAGAACCCGAGTGGACCCCATCGAAGGAATCCCTGGACCCGAGCGGTCCCTCCCCGGCCGAGCGGCCGCGTGAGCTGCGCCGCATCGTCGGCCTCTTCCGGCCCTACCGCAGCCGCCTCGCCGTCGTCGGCCTGCTCGTCGCCGCCTCCTCGCTGGTCGGCGTCGCTTCGCCGTTCCTGCTCAAGGCGATCCTGGACGTCGCGATCCCGCAGGGCCGCACCGGGCTGCTCAGCCTGCTCGCCCTCGGCATGATCGCGACCGCCGTCGTCACCAGCGTCTTCGGCGTGCTCCAGACCCTGATATCCACCACGGTCGGCCAGCGGGTCATGCACGACCTGCGCACCGCCGTCTACGCACAGCTCCAGCGGATGCCCCTGGCCTTCTTCACCCGCACGCGCACCGGCGAGGTGCAGTCCCGCATCGCCAACGACATCGGCGGCATGCAGGCGACGGTCACCTCCACGGCGACCTCCCTCGTCTCCAACGCGACGGCCGTGATCGCCTCCGTCGTCGCGATGCTCGCGCTGGACTGGCGGCTGACGGTCATCTCGCTGCTCCTGCTGCCCGTCTTCGTGTGGATCAGCCGCCGGGTCGGCCGCGAGCGCAAGAAGATCACCGCGCAGCGCCAGAAGCAGATGGCCACGATGGCCGCGACGGTCACCGAGTCCCTGTCGGTCAGCGGCATCCTGCTCGGCCGCACGATGGGCCGCGCCGACTCCCTCACCAAGTCCTTCGCCGAGGAGTCCGAGCAGCTCGTCGACCTCGAAGTGCGCTCCAGCATGGCCGGCCGCTGGCGGATGTCGACCATCGGCATCGTCATGGCCGCCATGCCCGCCCTCATCTACTGGGCGGCCGGCGTGGCCCTGCAGACCGGCACGCCCTCGCTGTCGGTCGGCACCCTCGTCGCCTTCGTCTCGCTCCAGCAGGGCCTGTTCCGGCCCGCCGTGAGCCTGCTGTCGACAGGCGTCCAGATACAGACTTCCCTCGCCCTGTTCGCCCGCATCTTCGAGTACCTCGACCTGCCGGTGGACATCACCGAGCGCGAGGACCCCGTCCGCCTCGACCGCGCGAGGGGGGAGGTCCGTCTGGAAGACGTGCACTTCGCGTACGACGCCAAGAGCGGCCCCACCCTGACGGGCATCGACATCACCGTCCCCGCCGGCGGCTCCCTGGCCGTGGTGGGCCCGACCGGATCCGGCAAGAGCACGCTGAGCTACCTCGTCCCCCGGCTCTACGACGTCACCGGCGGCCGGGTCGCCCTCGACGGGGTGGACGTCCGCGACCTCGACTTCGACTCGCTGGCCCGCTCCATCGGCGTGGTATCCCAGGAGACCTACCTCTTCCACGCTTCCGTGGCCGACAACCTGCGCTTCGCCAAGCCGGACGCCACCGACGAGGAGATGGTGGAAGCGGCCCGCGCGGCCCAGATCCACGAGCACATCGCCTCCCTGCCCGACGGGTACGACACCCTGGTCGGCGAGCGCGGATACCGCTTCTCCGGCGGCGAGAAGCAGCGCCTGGCCATCGCGCGCACGATCCTGCGCGACCCTCCGGTCCTGATCCTCGACGAGGCCACCAGTGCACTGGACACCCGTACCGAGCATGCCGTGCAGCGCGCCATCGACAACCTCTCCCAGGGGCGCACCACCATCACCATCGCCCACCGCCTCTCCACCGTCCGCGACGTCGACCAGATCGTGGTTCTCGACGGAGGCCGGATCGCCGAGCGCGGGACCCACGAGGAGCTGCTGGCAGCCGACGGCCGGTATGCGGCCCTCGTCCGCCGGGACCGGGAGACCGCGCTCAAGCCGGAGACCGCGCTCAAGCCCGAGACCGCGCTCAAGCCCGAGGGACTCGTGCTCGCGAAGGAGAACCTCAAGCCCGGGGGCTTCAAGCCCGAGGTGCTACGAGGAGCCGACCCGACCCCGGTGAACGTGTGATCGTATGACCGGCGCACGGGCTGGATGCCGGAAATGAGCCGCTTCGCGGGTTAGCGTTCCCGTATGCGTCATGAGAACCGGCCGCCGTCACCGCGCCGTTCCCGGCTCACCCGCCGGGGTCGGCTGGCGCTCTTCCTCGGCATGCTCCTGGGCCTCGGGGCAGCCGTCCTGATTCCCCTGCTGCCCCGCGCGGAAGCGCCCGAGAAACCGCGCCAGCTGCTGATCCCCGAGGGCTGGCGGGCCCCCCAGGTCTACGCCGCGATCGACCGCGAGCTGAAGCTCCCGGCCGGCTCCGCCAAGGCGGCCGCAACGACGGCCGCACTGCCCCTGCCGGCCGAGGCGAAGGGCAATCCGGAGGGGTACCTCTTCCCGGCCACGTATCCGGTGACCTCCAAAACCACGCCGGCCGCGCTGCTGGCCTACATGGTCGAGACGGCCAACGAGAAGCTCGCCACCAAGGCCGTCGCGGACGGCGCCGGAGCCCACGGGATGACCCCCTACCAGACGGCCACCCTCGCCAGCATCATCGAGGCGGAGGCCGACACCCGCGCCGACATGGGCAAGGTCGCCCGGGTGGTGCACAACCGGCTGGCGAAGTCGATGCCGCTGCAGATGGACTCCACCATCAACTACGCGCTGAACCGCGCCACGGTGGACACCAAGCTGAGCGAGACGAAGATCGACAGCCCCTTCAACACGTACGAGCGCCAGGGCCTGCCCCCGACGCCGATCGACAGCCCCGGCCTGGAGGCCATGGCGGCGGCGGTCGCGCCGACACCCGGGGACTGGCTCTTCTTCGTCACCGTGAAGCAGGGGGACACCCGCTTCTCGGCGACCTACGAGGAACACAAGCGCCACGTGGCCGAGTTCAACCGCCTCCGGTCCGCCTCCCGCAAGACTTAGGCCGTCTCTTTCGGATCTTGCCGGGCCCGCGACGCCCGGCAAGATCCGAAAGAGACGGCCTAAGTCTTGCGGACGGCCGCCGGGGTGCGGGTGAGGAGGCGGTGGATCTCGCGGACCGCGGCGCCGCCCGCGCGGTTGGCGCCGATGGTCGACGCCGAAGGGCCGTAGCCGACCAGGTGGACCCGCTCGTCGCGGACCGCGCGGGTGCCGTCGAGCCGGATGCCGCCGCCGGGCTCGCGCAGGCGCAGCGGGGCCAGGTGGTCGATGGCCGGGCGGAAGCCGGTGGCCCAGACGATCACGTCCGCCTCCACCCGGCTCCCGTCCGCCCAGGCGACCCCGGTGGCCGTGAGGTGGTCGAAAGCGGGACGGCGCTCCAGGACCCCCGATGCCAGTCCGCCCCGGACCGCCTCGTTCAGGGGCAGTCCGGTGACGCTGACCACGCTCTGCGGAGGCAGTCCCCGTCGGACGCGGTCCTCCACCAGGGCCACTGCCGCGCGGCCCTCGGCCTCGCCGAAGTCCCCGTCGCGGAACACCGGGGGCCGGCGGGTGACCCAGGTGGTCTCCGCCGCCACCTCGGCGATCTCCAGCAGGTGCTGCACCGCCGAGGTGCCGCCGCCCACCACCACGACCCGGGCTCCGGCGAACTCCTGCGGCCCGGGGTAGTTCGCCGTGTGCAGCTGGCGGCCGCGGAAGGTCTCCTGGCCCGGGTGGCGCGGCCAGAACGGCCGGTCCCAGGTTCCGGTGGCGTTGATCAGCGCCCGCGCCGACCAGGTCTCGGACCGTGACTCCACCAGCAGCCGGCCGCCCGCCCCCTCGCGTACGGCCGTGACGTCCACGGGGCGGCGTACGCGCAGGTCGAAGCGGTCCTCGTAGGCGGCGAAGTACTCGGAGACCACCTCGGAGGACGGCCGCAGCGGATCGGCTCCGGTCAGCTCCATCCCGGGCAGCGCGTGCATGCCGTGGACCTTGCCGTAGGTGAGCGAGGGCCAGCGGAACTGCCAGGCGCCGCCGGGGCGCGGCGCGTGGTCCAAGACCACGTGGCCCATGCCCGCCCGCGCCAGGTGGTGGGCGCTGGAGAGGCCCGCCTGACCCGCGCCCACGACCACCACGTCCACGTCCACGCCCATGTCCGCGCCCACGCCCATGTCCGCGCCCACGCCCATGTCCGCGTCCGCCGGTCCGCCCTGCACCGCAAATTCGTTCACGGTTCTACCAACTGGCGGTGGCGTCGAGATCTTCCCGGGACCGGGGACACCCGCCGGTTCCGGGGTCAGGGCGCGAGCAGGCCGCGCGCCGCGAGCTCCGGGGTCACCCCCTCGCCGAACCAGTACGCCTCCTCCAGGTGCGGATAGCCCGACAGCACGAAGTGCTCGATCCCGAGCGCGTGGTACTCCTCGATCCGGTCCGCCACGTCCCCGTGGCTGCCGACCAGCGCCGTACCCGCGCCACCGCGCACCAAGCCGACACCCGCCCACAGGTTGGGGGAGATCTCCAGCTTGTCGCGCGAGCCGCCGTGCAGGGCGAGCATCCGCTGCTGGCCCACCGACTCGCTCGCCCCCAGCAGCGACTGCGCCGTGGCGATGGACGCGTCGTCCAGGTCCGCGAGGAGCCGGTCCGCCGCGCTCCAGGCCTCCTTCGCCGAATCCCGCGAGATGGTGTGGAGGCGGATGCCGAACGTGACCGTCCGCCCCCGCTCCTCGGCCAGCGAGCGGATCCAGTCGACCTTATCCTTCACCTCCTGCGGCCGCTCGCCCCACGTCAGGTACACGTCCGCGTGCTCGGCGGCCACGGGGCCCGCCGCGGCCGAGGACCCGCCGAAGAAGATCTCCGGCAGCGGGTCCGGCGGCACCGCCGTGAGCCCGCCGTCGACCCGGTAGTGCTCGCCGTGGAAGTCGAAGGGCTGCTCGCCCCAGACGCCCCGTACGACCGCGAGGAACTCGGCGGTGCGCTCGTAGCGCCGGTCGTGGTCGAGGTGGTCCCCGAAGCGGCGCTGCTCCGCCGAGTCGCCTCCCGTCACCACGTTGAGCAGCAGTCGGCCGCGCGTGATCCGCTGGTACGTCGCCGCCATCTGCGCGGCCAGCGTCGGCGAGATGACCCCGGGCCGGAAGGCCACCAGGAACTTGAGCCGCTCGGTGTGCTGGGCGAGCGCAACCGTCGTCAGCCAGGCGTCCTCGCACCAGGTCCCGGTCGGGGTCAGCACCGCCTCGAAGCCGAGCCGCTCGGCGGCCTTCGCGATCTGCGCGAGGTACTCGATGTCGGGCTCGCGCACCCCGGACGCCGCGTGGTTGGCGGCGTAGGCGTGCCGGTCGACCAGGGTGCGGCCGTCGCCGCCGGTCGGCAGGAACCAGTGCAGTCGTACCGTCATCAGGATTCCTTCCCGTACGTGCGGGCGGGGGTGGTGGAGGGCGGCAGGTCCCGGTTGAAGCGGGTGTCGACGAAGTCCTTGAAGGCGACCTTGCCCGGGATCAGCTTCAGCTCCGTGAAGGTGTCGGCGATCTTCTGCTCCGAGGCGACGGCCGCGTCGTCGATGGCGACCGGGATCCGGGTGCCGTTGCTGCGCTTGACCGCGTCGAAAGCCACCTCGTACGGCAGCCCGGTCTCCTTCGACCAGACCTTGGCCCACTCCTCCGGGTGCTTGAACACCCACTCCTGGGCGCGCTGGAGGCGCACGAGGAGGTCCCCGATGGCCTTGGACTTCGCCTCGTCCGCAAGCGCGGAGGGCGCCGCCACCTGGAAGCCGAGCCCGTTGACGATCCCCTCGCCGCTGGTCAGGACGCGGGCGCCGGAACGCAGCACCTGCGAGGTGTACGGGTCCCACACGGCCCAGGCGTCGACCTTGCCGCTGTTGAAGGCGGCCAGCGCGTCGGCCGGCTGGAGCAGGGTGATCTGTACGTCGGTCGGGGCCAGACCGGCCTGCTGGAGGCTGGCGATCAGCTGGAAGTGGGCCGAACTGCCCTGCGCCACCGCGACCTTCTTGCCGCGCAGCTCGGCGGGGGTCTGGAGGGGGGAGTCCTTGGGCACCAGGATCGCCTCGCCGGAGGAGGAACCGTGCGTGGCACCCACCACCGTGATCTTCGACTTGGCCGCGGCGGCGAAGACGGGCGGGGTGTTGCCGACGCTGCCGATGTCGACGGCCTTGGCGTTGACGGCCTCCAGCAGCGGCGGTCCGGACGTGAACGTGGACCACTTGATCTCGTAGCCGAGCTCGTCCAGCTCGCCGGCGGCCCGCAGCAGCGATTCGGAACCGCCCTTCTGGTCACCCACGTTGAGTGTGATCTTCGCGGCGCTCTTGGCGCCGTCCTTGGAACCGGCCCCGGTGTCGGCGGCAGAACTGCCGCCGCAGGCGGTCAGGACCAGCGACAGCGGAATCAGCGAGGCCAGCAGGGGCAGGGCGTGGTGACGTCTCATGGCGTTCGTCTTCGATCTCTCGTACGGGAACCAGGGCAGGGGAAGCGGAGTGCAAGGGCGCGGGAGGAGCGGGGAACGGTCCAGCGCCCTCGGCCTCGGCATCGACCTCGGGTGCCGCCGCGAAGAAGACGGCCTCGGGGAAGGCGGGTGCCGCGAAGTCGGCCTCCGGTGGCTCCGGTGGCTCCGGTACGGGCGCTGCTGCCGCTGCTGCGAAGAAGGCGGCGCCGCGCAAGCGGACTTCCGCCTGAGCCGTGGCCCTGCGGGGCTTGCCCCTCCCCGCCCTTCGCCCGTTCCCCGGGGCTCCGCCCCGGACCCCGAGCCCGGCCTGCGGGGCTGCGCCCGCGCCCGGCCTGCGGGCCGGCGGGCGCCGCGCGGCTGCGCCGGTGTACGGGGCCGCGCGCGTGTCAGGCTTGCGGGGCTGCGCCCGTGTACAGGGCCGTGCCCGCTCCTCGCCTGCGGGGCTGCGCCCGCGCCCCGGGCTGCAGGTCGGCGGGCGCCGCGCGGCTGCGCCCGTGTACGGGGCTGCGGGGCTGCGCCCCGTGCCTGGGCTGCGGGCTGCGCCCGTGTACGGGGCTGTGCCCGCGCCCGGCTTGCGGGTCGTGCCCGCGCCCGGCTTGCGGGCTGGGGGGCGCCGCGGGGCTGCGCCCGTGTACGGGGCTGTGGGGCTGCGCCCCGTGCCTGGGCTGAGGGCTGCGCCCGTGTACGGGGCTGCGCCCGCGCCTGGGCTGCGGGCTGTGCCGGCGGGCCTGGTGGGGGCGCAAGTACGGGGGCAGCACGGCCTGGCGCAGCACCCTCAGCGGTACGTCAAACGGTCGCACCGCGCCCGCCTGTTGATCGGCGACGGTGTGCTCGCGGCGACCGGGGAGGCGTGGAAGCGGCAACGGCGGCTCCTGCAGTCGCAGTTCACCGGGACCGGGATGCGCCGCTACGAGCAGCGGATCGCCGGGGCCGCGCGGGCCACCGCCGCGCGCTGGGCCGCGTACGCCCGTTCCGGACAGGTCCTGGACGTCGGCGAGGAGATGCGGCGCTTCGCCCTCGACACCATCTGGCGCTCCTTGACCGGACACCCGCTCGACGCGGACACCGAGCGCGAACTGGCCGCCGTCGCGGCCGTGGTGGCGGCGCTGCCGACGCTGCCGGCCGATACCGCGGACGCCGGGGAGGCCGTCGCGGCGGACCTGGCCCGGATCGACGCCGTCGCCGAGCACGCGATCGCCGCCGCGCGCCGGGGCACTGCCGGGCCCGACGGGCCGGGCCTGCTGCACCTGTTGGTGGAGGCTTCGGCCGAGCGGCCCGAGTACACGGACCGGCTGATCCGCGACGAGCTGGTCACGCTCCTGGTCGCCGGTCACGAGACCACGGCCTCCACGCTGACCTGGCTGTACCTGCTCCTGGACCGGCATCCGCAGGCCCGCGAGCAGGCCCTGGCGGCGGGCGGCGCGGGCTCGGCGGAGCGGCGGGAGGCCGTGCAAGCGCTGGTCAGCGAGACGCTGCGGCTGTACCCGTCCGCGTGGATCCTGCCGCGCCACGCGGTCGAGGACGACGTCCTGGCCGGCTACGCGATCGAGGCGGGCACCGATGTGGTCGTCTGCCCGTACCTCGCGCACCGCGACCCCGTGCTGTGGCCGGACCCGGAGCGCTTCGACCCGCTGCGCTTCACCGTCCCGGGCGGCCGTCCGACCCTCCCGGGCGGGTACGTACCCTTCGGCATCGGGCCCCGCGCCTGTCTCGGGCTGCAGTTCGCCCTGCGCGAGTCGACGGTCCTGCTCGAGCACCTGCTGCCCGCGCACGTCCCGGCCTTCCGCTCCGTCCCGCGCGGGGCGGCGTACAGCATCACGGTCCGCCCGGCCGGCCCGACCCCGGCCACCCTCACCTCAGGGACCTGAGTCACTCCCCCGAGGTTGGTGGCCGTCCGAACGCTTGCGGTGCCGGTCACAGCACTAGCCGGCGGCGAGGCGGGCGCCGAGCCATTCCAGCGCCGGCGGGATCTCCCGGTTCCACGTGTTGAAGCTGTGGCCGCCGCGGTCGAGGGTGATCGAGGAGACGCGCGCGGGGCTCTTCACCTTCTTGATGAACTCCAGCGTCGGACGGTAGTTGCTCTCGCCCTGGAGCGAGGTGGTGACGAGCAGGGAGGTGTTCCCCTGGGGCAGGTGGTCCAGGCTCCACAGCAGGTCGGAGCGCTTCTTCTCCTCCTCGTTGCCGCGGAAGAGGTCTCCGGAGTCCTCGTCGATCTCGGGCTCGTAGTCCGCGGACAGCCCCACGCCGGCCGCGTACGACTCCGGGTGCTGCAGGGCGATCTTCAGCGCGCAGTAGCCGCCGGTGGAGTCGCCCATGATGCCGAGGCCGCGGGGGGCGGCCCCGATGCGGTAGGCGCCGGCCAGTGCCTTGGGGAGGTCGGATCCGAAGAACGTCTCGGTCTGCGGGCCGCCCGGTACGTCGACGCACTGGGTGTTCACCGGCGGTGCGACGGTGGGCCGCATCAGCACCAGGATCATCGGGTTCATCTTCTTCTGTTTGACCAGGCCCAGCGCGGTCTTGGGGTAGGGCAGCGGCTTCAGCAGGTTCTCCGCCGTGCCGGGGAACCCGGTGAGGACGACGGCGGCCGGGAAGGTCCGGTGCTCGTTCCCCTTCTGGAAGTACTCCGGCGGCAGGTACACGTAGGCCGGGGTGGCGATCTTGGAGCGCTCCCCCTGGATCATGACCTTCTCGATCTCGCCGCCCAGGTGCCGGCTCTCGCCGCCGGGCACCCACGGCTTCTGCCGGCCGGTCACCTTCAGCGCCGAAGTGCCGCCCGCGTCCTGCCCGCTGACGGTCGGCGCCTTCTCCCGGCCGGCCAGCTCGGCCCAGGAGCCGTAGATCAGGAAGGCGCGGTTCGCCGCGAGGCCGACGGCCGAGAGGGTCAGCACCTGGATCGCGAGGACGAGGGCGATCCGGCCCGTGACGGACCGCCATCCCCGCCGTGCGAGGCGCGGCCACAGCCGTACGGCGGCCGCGAACATCAGGGCCGTGGCCAGGAGGGCCGTCACGAAGAGCGAGTCGCCAGTCAGATTCACACGGGGCTAGAGCGCCCGACGGGCCGATCCGTTCCCTGCCGGAACTCGGAATTGATCACATCCGCGCGCCGCCGCCACCCGGCGCGGGCCAGGACGCCGGCGATGACAAGTGCGCCCGCACCGGTGCCGGCCAGGCCCGCGCTCAGACCCTCGGGGAGGTACGAGCACGAGAGCCGGTCGGCGCCCGCGGCGCCCAACGGGACGCCGAGCAGCCCGTGGTACGAGATCGGGGCGCGGGCCGGGCCGCCGTCGACGGAGCAGGTCCAGCCGGGGGAGGCGGTGGTGGCGATCACGGCCGTGCCGGTCGAGCCCTTGGGGAGCCGGGCCTCGACGCTGTGGCCGCCGGTGGTGAACCGCGTGGGCCCGGTGGCCTTCAAACGGGCCACGGCCGCGTCGAAGGCGGCCTGGTCCAGGCAGCCGAGCGCGTCGGGCGGCAGGAGCTGGCCGTCCTTCGGGGTGCGGACGGAGAAGGTGAAGCGGCCGTCGGCGGGGACCGGGCCCAGTTCCTTGAGCGGTGCGCTGACGGCGGGAGGCTTGCCGAAGAACCCCTCGCGCCGGGCGGTGCCCTGGACCTCGACGGTGGCGTTCAGGTCGGGCGCGTACAGGAAGGCCCGCTGTCCCGGGGCGCACCGCGAGGTGAACGCGGTCCAGTGCTCCGGGCCCTCGCCCTCGGCCCTGGGCAGGGCGAAGCCCCGTCCGGTGTCGGGAGCGGCCGGCCCGCCGGCGTGGGAGAGCGGGGGCACGGTGTACACCCTGGCGCCGAGGGCGGCATGGCGCCGGGCCCAGACCGAGTCCTCGGGGGCCCCGTAGGCCTGGTCGCTGCCGGGCGGGCGGAGGGTGACGAGCGGCGGGGCGGGCACGGTGCGCGCGGTGACGCCGTTCCCGCCGGCCGGCTCCAGGACGGTGCCGACGCCGAGCAGGGCCCGCAGGACCGGGTCGTGCGCGGGCCACAGGTGGCGGCCGCCCATGGCCTGGCCGAGGCCGAGGCCGCGCAGTCCGCGCGCGGTCTCCACGCTCACGTAGCTGCTGTAGTAGGCGCCGCCCTGGCCGCCCACGAGCATGGCGTCGTTGTTGGTGACGAAGATGTCGGGTCCGGCGTCGGAGCGGGTGGCGGGCCAGTCCTCCCGGTCCCGCAGGGTCCGGTGCGCGTCCGCGCCGAGCGTGGTCATCGTCTGCGGGCGGACGGGTCCGCGCCGGCGGGGGTCGTCGACGACGGCGTTGCCGTAGACGGCGTACGTGGTGCCGGCGAAGACCGAGACGGCCAGCAGCACCATGACGCCCGTACGGGCGGGGCGGCGCAGCCCCCGCGCGTAGCAGAGCAGGAGGACGGTGGTGACGGCGCCGCCGGCCAGGACGCCCGTCAGGGCGTACTCGTTGACCGGCTGGCGGTCGTACGTCACCGCGACGAGCAGGGCCAGCAGGCCGGCGCCGCCGAGCAGGGCCCGGGGCCGGGGCATGTGGGCGAGGCAGATCCAGGCGGCCATGGCGAGCATGCCGCTGAGGACGAAGGACTCGCGGAAGGGGGCGCCGTGCGGGAGGGCCCCGCCCTGCCAGAGCTTGGCCGTGGGGGTGAGGACGAAGGAGACGGCGGTGAGGAGCAGGAGCCCGAGCCAGGCGGCGCGTTCGCGGACGCGGACCTTGGACTGGAAGGGCAGGGCCAGCACGAGGAGGAGGACGAGCACCCCGGCGTAGATGTTGGGCGCGGGGCGGCCGGGGTGAGTGCCCGGTATGAGCATCGAGAGGTAGGTCAGCGGGTCGGTGTCCACGCTGACGACGTACAGCTCGGTGGGCTGGGACCGCTGGTTGGCCCGGGCGCAGACCAGGACGGCGGGGGCGGCGAGCAGCAGTCCGGTGCCGGCCATGGTGGCGGCCCGCCACAGCGCCCGGCCCCGGGTGCGCCAGTCGGCGTCGGCGAGCAGGAGCCGTACGAGGAGGACGAGCGCGGTGGCCAGGGTGGCCATGGCGGCGGTGTAGAAGTTGGCGAACCAGCAGAGGGCGACCAGGAGGCTGCCGAGGACCCAGCGGCGGCCGGTCAGGCACCAGTCGGCGGCTATGCCGAGCAGGGGTACGGCGACCAGGCCCCAGGTCCACATCGGGACGACGGTGCCCTCGGCGACTCCCCAGCCGCAGACGGCGTAGCCGACGGAGAGCAGGGCGCGCAGCCAGGGCGAGCCGGGGCGCAGCCGGCCGAGGTAGACGGTCATCAGGGCGGCGGCGAGGCCGATGCTGAAAAGGCTGACCAGGTAGACGGAGAACTCGGCGTGCTGGCGGGGCAGGACACCGACCAGCCAGGAGAACGGATTGGTGAGATAGGTGAAGAAGTCCCCGAGGAATCCGACGCCGTAGCCGCTCTGCCAGTTGAAGAGCAGGTCGCCCTGGGCATTTCCGTGCTGGAGGTCCCACAGGCGGGTGTGGAAGGGCACGTATTGGTGGCGCAGGTCGTTGTCGGCGCGCGGGATGGCGCCGAAGGGATACACGCCGTGCGCGGCGAGGCCGGCGGTGTGGGCGGCCATGGATATGAATGCGGCCACGAGAGCGGAAAGGAATCCGAGATTCCGCTTCACCGCGCCGACCTGGGCCCCAACCCCTCTTCGGCCTCCCGCGGGGAGGGGGGTTTCGGCAGGCGGGAGAGACGTGGCGGTCATGTGTGGGAAACCCTCGTGCGTGATTCATCGGCCACGGAGAGGCCGCCGATTCACGCACCCTATGTACACCGCCGAAAAATTTATGCACCCGAGGCAAAGAATATGATCGCAATCACGAGCGCATGCGGTCCATATTGCTATAGAAACTGGACAATCAGCCACTTATCCGCGTGCCCAGATCGCCGTGCGGTCGCATCGCCGGGCGGTCCGCCCGCCGCCTCACCGCCTCACCGCCCGGCCGGTAGCGGAACCCCGGATCCCGTAGGCTCGGTGGATGGCAAAGTACTTCGACGTACACCCCGATAACCCCCAGCCGCGCACCATCGGCAGCATCGCCGACAGCATCCGCTCCGGCGGGCTCGTCGCCTATCCCACGGACTCCTGCTACGCGCTGGGCTGCAAGATGGGCAACCGGGAGGGTGTCGACCGGATCCGGTCGATCCGGCAGCTCGACGACCGTCACCACTTCACCCTGGTGTGCGAGAACTTCGCGCAGCTCGGCCAGTTCGTGATCATCGACAACGACGTCTTCCGCGCGATCAAGGCGTCCACCCCCGGCAGCTACACCTTCATCCTCCCGGCGACGAAGGAAGTCCCGCGCCAGCTGCAGCACCCCAAGAAGAAGACGGTCGGTGTCCGCATCCCCGACCACGTCGTGGTCCAGGCCCTGCTGGCCGAGCTCGGCGAGCCGCTGCTGTCCAGCACGCTGCTACTGCCCGGCGAGAGCGAGCCCATGACGCAGGGCTGGGAGATCAAGGACCGGCTCGACCACGTCGTGGACATGGTGATCGACTCCGGCGACTGCGGGACGCTGCCGACCACGGTCATCGATTTCTCCAGCGGCGAGGCCGAGATCGTCCGCCGGGGCGCGGGCGACACCTCCCGCTTCGAGTAGGCCGTCCGCTCAGCCTGTCCGCGCGGGCCGTCCGCTCAGCCCGCCCGCGCGGGTGCAGGAGTCCGGGTCAGGAGTCCGGGTGCAGGACGGGCTTGAGGCCGTAGTCGAGTTCGGAGCCGTCCACGAGGATGGCTTCCACCGTTCGGGTGACGGGATCGATGTCGGCCACCATCCCGTCCCCCGAGTAGCGCGGGTATCCGGTGGCGCCGTTCTCGCCGGTCGGCGCGACGACGGCCGAGCGGACGGCGTCGCCGGCGGACCCCTCCACCACGTGCTCGGGCACGAGCAGGATCTCGAAGCTGCGCGGTTCGGTGCTCATCCCCCGACGCTAACCGGCTCCCGGGGATCACGCCGGGCGGCGCCGCCGTCGATGAGGAGCTGGAGCCCGGGCGCGTACAGGTCCGCCAGCCGCTCCGGCGGCGTACGGGTCCCCGCGCCATCGGGGCGGTGCAGGCTCAGCGTCGCCCCCAGGCCCAGCAGCTGGCCCGCGATCAGCTCGGCGCGCAGCTCCCGGTCGGCTCCGGCGAGGGAGCCGGCGAGGCGGTCCGTGACCTGTTCGCGGAACCGCTCGCGCAGCAGGGTGCGCTCGTCGTCCCTGCCGAGGGAGAAGACCACGCGCAGCAGCGGGTCGCCGCGGAGCTCGTCGCGCAGCCGGACCATGGTCAGCACCAGGTGCCGGCCCAGCACGGCCGGCCGGGCCGCGAACAGGGCGTCGGCGGCCGGCTGGAAGTCCGCGACCGTGTTGAACAGCCGCTCCTTGCTGCCGAACCGCTTCACGATCAGCGACGGGCTGACCCCGGCGTCGGCCGCGATGCCGCGCAGGGTGACCTCGGCGTACGGGCGGAGGGTGAACGCCCTGCGGGCGGCGCGCACGATGGCGTCGCGGCCGGTACCGGTGTCGGCACCGGCTTCGGCACCGGTTTCCGTGCCGGCCCCGGTCCCGGCCCCGGTCCCGGCGGTGCTGGTGTGGTCTCCGGTCATGTGCTCTCCCGGGCGGCGGGCTCGGACTTCGTCACCGCGACCGTACCGGCCGGGGCGGATCCGGCGGGCGCGGCGGGCGCGGCGGGCGCGACCGGCGCCGCCGGCCGGGCCGAGGGCAGGAAGAGGGCCGCCACCAGGGCGGCGAGCGCCGTCCCGGCCGCGATCAGGAAGATCAGCAGGTACGCGTCCAGGGTGGGGGCTTCGCGTCCACCCGCCGCCCGGAAGGTGACCTGGGCGAGCACGGCCGCGACGACGGCGCTGCAACAAGCCTGGCCGACGGAGCGCATCAGGGTGTTCAGGCCGTTCGCCGCCCCGGTCTGGGCCGCCGGCACGGCCCGCATGACGAGCGCCGGCAGCGCCGAGTAGGCGAGGGCGGTCCCGCAGGCCACCACCGTGGCTCCGGCCACGATCGGCCCGAGGCTGTGGCTGGTGAAGAACCGGACGACGTAGCCGAGCGTCATGACGGCCGCCCCGAGGGCCAGCGCGGTCCGGGGCCCGTAGGCGGCGGAGATCCGCGCCGAGACCGGGGACAGCGCCACCATGGCCAGGCCGCCGGGCAGCAGGCACAGGCCGCTGACCACGAGGGAGACGCCGAGCCCGTACCCCGTGCTCACGGGCTCCTGGACCATCTGCGCGGTGGCCAGGGAGTTGGCGTAGAAGGCGAAGCCGACGAGCAGGGCCGCGAGGTTGGCGAGCAGGACGGCGGGGCGCGCCGATACCCGCAGGTCGACCATCGGGGAGGCGGTGCGCAGTTCGTGGCGGCCCCAGAGCGCTCCGACGACCGGCACCGCGGCCAGCAGGCCGAGCGTGCGCGGCGAGGTCCAACCCCAGTCGGCGCCCTGGGTGATCGCGAGCAGGAGCGCCACCAGGGTGGCGGCGAGGCCGAGGGTGCCCGGTACGTCGAACCGGCCGGCGGTGCGCGACGGCGATTCGGGGACGGCCCACAGGACGAGGAGGAGGTCGAGCGCCCCGAGGGCCGCCGCGGCCCAGAACATGGCGTGCCAGTCGAAGTGTTCGACGACCAGCGCGGCCGCGGGGAGTCCGATCGCGGCGCCGATCCCGAGGGTGGAGCTCATGAGGGCGATGGCCGGCAGGACGCGCTCGGGCGGGAGTTCGTCGCGGATGATGCTGATGCCCAGCGGGATGACGGCGAGGGCGGACCCCTGGAGGGCGCGGCCGGCGATCAGGACGGCGATGTCGGAGGTGACCGCGCACAGCGCGGACCCGGCGGTGAGGACGGCGAGCGAGGCGAGGAGCACGCGGCGCTTGCCGTACATGTCGCCGACGCGGCCCAGCACGGGGGTGAAGACCGCGCCGGTGAGCAGGGTGGCGGTGACGAGCCAGCCGGCGGCGGCCGGACTGCTGCCGGTCAGCTCCGGGACGTGCGGCAGCAGGGGGATGACCAAGGTCTGCATGACGGCGACGACCGCGCCGCAGAAGGCGAGGACGGCGACGACCGGGCGGACGCGGGTCTCGGCGGGCATGTCGCTCCCAAACGCTGGCCCGAAGGGGGTGCACACATGTTCACCCCCAGGGTAAACGCGCGTGCACCCCCCTGTCCGCCCGTCGGCGAGGGCTCTTTTCAGCCTTTTCGCCCGGCCGGGCGGTCCTAGGAGCGGCGGGCTCCGTCGTCCTGTCCGGGTTCGTCGCGCGGCGCCGAGGGGTGGCGCAGCAGGCCGCGGGCCCAGCGCTCGTTGAGGCCGGCGAGGAAGCCGATGGCACCCCAGAAGAACCACGCCTTGACCAGGGCCTCGTGTCCGGCGGCGGTGAGCGGGCCGGGTCCGCACAGTTCGGCCGGGGTCAGCGGCGGGCTGAGCACGGTGAGGATGCCGCCGCTGACGAGCAGGAAGAGGGAGGTGGCCAGGAACCACCCCACCACCACCCGGTACCAGCCCTCTTGGCGCAGCGCCTGGGACAACTGGACGGGATCGGCGGCCAGGGCGTCGTGCCCGGCCCGGGAGCGGATCAGCTGCCGGGGATCGCGCAGCCGGATGACCACGCTGAAGACCGCGCCCATCGCACCGCCCGCGAAGCACACCAGGGCGTGCACGAGGGCGAGGCGCTCCTGGCAGCCGAAGTCGATGCCGAACAGTCCGGGCAGCCACGCCCCCAGGGCGAAGACCACGACCAGCACCACCGGGCTGACCACGATCCCGCAGGCCAGCCCGGTGTTCAGGCCGCGCGCCCCGGCGGTCGCCGTGTCGGCCTCCAGCCGTGACCCGGCGATCGCGACCGCCGTGTCCAGCCGGGCCACGTCGGCGCCCCGGGCGACGGCGCGCAGGGCGCGGAGCAGGTCCTCCCCGACGGCGGCGCGCGTACGGCGTTCGAAGGCCCGCTGCGAAGCCGCGTAGAGCCGGTCGAGGCGCAGCATCAGCTCCGGTTCGGCGCACCACAGTTCGCGCAGCCGCTCGGGATCGATGCCCGGCACGTCTTCCAGCGCCCGTATCTCCCCGTCGGCCGCGCCCCGGAACCACTCGATTACCCCGCGCCGCATCCCAGCCCCCTCTTTCGCAGAGCAGTTCTACCCTGCTTCGGCCCGGGGCGGTACCCGCCCGCCGGGCGGGCGGGCGCGGAAGAGCGCGTGCAGCAGGACGGCGGTGAGCGTGCCCGCCACCACCCCGCTGCCGAGGACCGTCCTGGCCCAGACGGGGAACCCCTGGTAGAGGTCGGGGGCCACCACCGGCAGCAGTCCGGCGGTGAGGGCCAGCGCGACCACCGTGGAGCCGCTTCCGGTGCCGGGGGACGTGCGCCCCAGCATGTCGACGCCCATCACGGCGATGATCCCGTAGATCACCAGCGCGGAGCCGCCGACGACGGGGGCGGGAATCGCGGCGAGGAGCCGGGAGACGGGGGCCAGCAGTCCCACGGCGACGAGGAGCACGCCCGCCCCGGCGGTCACGTAGCGGCTGCGGACCCCGGTGAGGCGGCCGATGCCGATGTTCTCCGCGCTCGTCACCATCAGCGAGGTGCCAAAGAGCGCGCCGAACAGCGAAACCAGCGCGTCCGCTCCGGCCACCCGGGGCACGTCGCGTCCCGGGGCGCTTTCGCGGCCCACCGTCTCACTGTTCAGCACGGTCTGTCCGGTGATCTCCGCGAGCGTGGTGAGGCTGAAGACGAGCAGGGGCAGCGCGGCGAGCAGGTCGAACTGCGGTGTCCCGTACGGGAGGAGGTGCGGCAGTGTCAGGCCCTGGCCGGCCCCGCCCACGGGCGCGAGGCCGCCGAGGCCGGTCGTGAGCGCGATCAGGGTGCCCGCGCCCATGCCGAGCAGTACCGCCGTCTGACGCCAGATCCCGCGCAGCAGCAGGAGGAACAGCACCGTGCACCCGATGGTCGCGCCGGCCAGGACCACCGCCGAGGGCGCGGCGTAGCCGGGGCTCCCGGGCCGGCCGGTGACCAGCTGGGCGGCGACCCGGATCATGGCGATGCCGATGAGCAGCACCGTGGTGCCCATGACCACCGGCGGGAAGAGCCGGACGATCTTGGCGTAGAAGGGCAGTACGGCCAGGAGCAGCGCCGCCGCGAGGAGCACCGACCCGGTGGCGGTCGCGGGGCCGTGGTCCTTGGCCATCTGGATGAAGAGCGCGGTCGCCGCCCCGCCGGGCAGCATGACGAAGGGGAGCCGGGCCCCGAACCGCCACAGCCCCAGGGACTGGAGCAGGGTGCCGACGCCGCACAGCACGAGGGTGGCGCTGAGCAGGGAGGCGGTGGAGGCGGCCGTGAGGCCGAGGGCCTGTCCGGTCAGGAAGGTGGTGGAGACGGGCGCCGCGACCATGGCGAGCACGTGCTGCGCGGACAGCGGGACCAGCCGGCGGACCGGGATCCACTCATCGACGGGCGGTACGGGTGGTACGGGCGGTACGGGCGGGCTTGGTGGGCCCGGCAGGACCGGCGGGACGGTCGGAAGGAGCCCGGCCGGCCCGGTCGGTGCGCCCGGTACGCCCGGTGCGCCCGGTACGGGACCGGCCGTGTCGGCGGCGGTCACCGGGTGGCCCCGGCGCCCAGCCAGGGCACCTCCTCGGCGGTGTAGCGGTACGCGCGGAAGACGGCGTTGGGCTCGGCCGGGAACAGGCCGCGCACCTCGGACTCGCGGTAGCCGCCGAAGTACGGGACGACGTACTCCCAGCACAGGTAGCCCTCGGGCGTCACCTCGAAGAGCCGGCCCGAAGGCGAGTCCGTGACGAGGGTGTTGCCGCCCGCGAGGCGCTGGGCGCTGCCCATGAAGGGGGCGAAGAACGCCTCCTTGGCCGGGTCGTGGTACTCCCACACGACCTCGCCGGAGGACCGCTCGATCTCGATGACGCGGGAGTAGGGGACGTCCGAGCCCGGCCGGAAGACCCCGTTGTCGAACACCAGCACCCGGCCGTCGGCCGGTTCGGTGGGCGCGTGCTGCTGGGAGACGACCCCCGGCTCGGAGCGCCACAGGATCTCGCCGGTCTCCCGGCTGATGACGACGACGGCCGAGACGCTGCGCAGGCTGGCGAGGACGTTCCCGTCGGCGAGCGGGACCACGCTGTTGATCAGGGGCCAGTGCTCGCGGGAGTAGTCGGGGTGCAGGGCGTACTCGTCCCGGTCGAGGTGCTCGGCGGCGCGCCACGACCAGCGCACGGTGCCGTCCGCGTCGACTTCCCTGATCGTGTCGGCCCATACGGTGCCGTCCGCCTCGGAGCCGGGCACCCCGCCGCGCACGGTCCGGGCGTCCGCGCCCCGCAGCGGTTCGAGGGCGGTGTAGAGGACGCGGCCGCCGCCGAGGTGGTGCGCGTCGTGGTGCTGGAGCGGATCGCGGTGCTCGCGCAGGACGGTGCCGTCGGGGGCGGCCTCGAGCATGACGCCGCCCCGGTACTTGTGCCACATGGGGAAGAGGGCTTCCTCGCCGGGCAGTACGCCGCTGTAGGCGAGGTTGCCGTTCGCGAGGACGCGGGCGTGCCGGCCGGGGCGGTACGGCAGGTTCCACTGGTGGACGACCTGGCCGTGGATGTCGATCAGGTACACCTCGCCGGTGCCGGTGAGCGGGGCGAAGAGGGTGTACCCGCCCTCCGAGGCGGCGGGATCGAGGGCGATGAGGCCGGTTCCGCGCCGACGGCGGGCGTTCTGGTCGACCGGGGTCGGGGCTACCGGGGTCTGAGCGGCTTGGGACATGAGGTGGAGCTTCTCCCGTCAAACTTTCTTTGATCTGAGCAACTGAGTTAGAAACTAGCGCCGTGGTGTTGCGGCACTGTGAAGGGAGTGCGAAGCCCGCAGCCGGGTGGGAGAAGATGATCGGCACCGGACCAGACCGGACCAGACCGGACCGCACCAGACCGGGCAGCGAGGAGCGAGGAGCGACGTGGCAGACGAACCGCCCGAGCGGCAGATCGGAGCGGGCATCCGCAGGCGGCGCCGGGCCCTCGACCTCACCCTCGCCGAAGTGGCCGCCCGCAGCGGGCTGTCGTCGCCCTTCCTCAGCCAGATCGAGAACGACCGGGCCCGCCCCAGCATGCGTTCGCTCCAGCGCGTCGCGGACGCCTTGGAGACGACGGCCGTGCAGCTGCTGGCCGCCGCGGACACCCCGCGCCGGGTGGACATCGTGCGGGCCGACGCCGACCCCGGCCTCGATCCGGCGGCCCGGGTCCGCCCGCTCGTCCGCGGCCACCACCAGATGCACGCACTCGAGTTCACGGGCGAACACGACGCCGAGCGCGCGTTCCGCCACCGCAACGACGAGCTGATGTACATCGCCGACGGCGCGGCCGAGGTCGAGGCCGAAGGGCGCACCCACCACCTGGCCCGGGGCGACACCCTCTATCTGACGGGCGGGGTCGAGCACCGCTGGTGGGCCCGGCTGCCGGGCACCCGGGTGCTGCTGGTCGCCGTCGCCGACCACGTCGAGGTGGTCGTCGACCCGCACGCGTGACGCGCCGGAGCGGAGTCCGCCCGGCCGCCGCCGGAGAACGGCCCGACCGGACCTACTTCCGCCTCCACCACCTCGGCCGGCCGGCGGGCCGGGCCGGTGCGCCGGCTCCCGCGAGCGGCGTAGCGGCTCCGGGCGTGCGCAGGGACTGGCGGACGGACCAGGCCACCGAGACCAGGGGCACCGCCACCACGGCGCCGACGATCCCGGCGGAGATCGCGCCCGCCACCACCGACAGGGCCACCGCCATGGGGTGGAGCCGGACGGCCCAGCTCATCACCAGGGGATGCAGCAGGTGCCCCTCGATCTGGCCGATCACCACGATGAGCGCGACCACCAGGGCCGCCACCAGGGGCCCCTTGGCGGCGAGGGCGACGACCGCGGCCACGCCCAGGGCCACCGGGGAGCCGATGAGCGGCACGAACGCGGCGACGAACTCCAGCAGCGCGAGCGGGACGGCCAGCGGTACACCGAGGAGGAACAGCGCGACGCACACGAGCACGGCGTTGGTCGCGGCCACGAGCACGATGCCGTGGGTGTAGCCGGTGAAGGTCCGCCAGGCCGCGACCCCGGCCACGGACACCCGCTCCCGCGCGCCCCGCGGGAGCTGCCCGCAGAACCAGCTCCACTGCCGGTCGCCCGAGTAGATGAAGAAGACGGAGCAGAACAGCCCGAGGGCCGCGACGGTGAGCACCGCCACGGCCCGGCCCGCCCCGCTGAGCGCGGTGTTCAGCAGGGTCGAGCGGTGACTGGAGAGGTAGCTGCCGATCCGTGACTGGAGGTCCTTGAGCAGGTGGGAGTCCAGCCGGAACGGCGGGCCGCTGAGCCAGGCCTGGATCCGGTCCAGTCCGACCCTGAACTCCCGTACCAGCGCGGGCCACTCCCCCGCCACGGCCTCGCCGACGAGCGCGAGGGCGCCGAGCACCAGGACCGCGCTCAGGACCAGCGCGCAGGCCACGGCCACGCCCCGGGGCAGCACCCGGGCCAGCAGGTCGGCCGGCGGCCGCAGCATCGCGGCCGCCACCAGCCCGAGGAAGAGGGCCACGGCGATCTCGTGGAACCGTCCGAGGACCACGAACACCGCGTACACCGCGGCGCCGACGACCAGGAGCCGCCAGGCGTGGGCCGCCGCCGTCCACAGGAGCGGGGACACCTTCACACCGTCGCCGTCGGCCCCGCCCGTCCCGCAGGCCCCGCCCGTCCCGCCGGTACGGACCGGTCCGCGCCGGCCGACCGCACCCCGCGGGGCCGTGGGGCGGCGCAGCGGCCGCGTCACGCGTCGCCTGGTCATGTACGGCCGCACCTCCGGTCTTTCGGTCCCCTCGGGCTATCACCCCGGCGGCGCCCGCCCCGCGCGGCGCGCAGCGCGTTCGCCCGAAGGTCTCACCCGCGCTGGGCCGAAGGAGCCGCCCGGGGCGTTGCCCCTCCCGAGGCGATCCCGCTGGTCACGGGCGGTTTCCCGGCCGGGCGGCCGACGGGCGACGGGAAACCCGTCGACCCCCGGGTCCGCCGGGGACAGGCTGAAGGAGTCAGCACGGAGCAAGACCCACAAGGGGACATCATGCGCAAGATGATCCGCGGCGCCGCCGCGTTCGCCACCGCCACGGCCGCCGTCCTCGCACTGAGCGGCACGGCCGGCGCGCAGCCGGCCGACACGTGGGCGGGGTGCCCGTACGGGGCGGTCTGCATCTACCCGCAGAACCAGAACCCCGCCGTCAAGCCCAGCCAGATCTTCTACAGCTACGGGGCGCACAACCTGAACAACCAGCACGGCAACCACTGGGTCCTCAACAACCAGTACGGCGGCGCCACCGCACGGCTGTGCACCGGCTACAACGGAGCCAACTGCGGCAACCCGATCGCAGAGGGCACCGGGGTCTACGCCGACCTCGGGCCGATCAACTCGATCACCCTCAACCGGTAGGAACCGAAGGGCTGTTCGCAAGGGTGTTCCGGAGCCGACCGCTCGGCGGCTCCGGAACGCCCTTGTTTCACGCCACGCCGCACGAATGGCCGGTCGGCCCCGTGACACCCGCGCTAGCCTGGGCAACTGCCTCTCACAACCTGGGCGCACATGGCCATGGGGGTCGTCTTGGGGGATCCGGACCGCGGGAACACCGCCGGCCGCCGGCACACACCGAACGGTTCGGCGGACGCCGTCGTGCCCGTGCCGCCCTTTCCCGCCCAGCTGAGACGCCTGCGCCTGCAGCGCGGGCTGTCGCTCGCCGACCTCGCCCGCGAGACCCACTACAGCAAGGGCTACCTGAGCAAGATCGAGACGGGCGCGAAGCCGGTCACGGCCGATGTCGCGCGCTGCTGTGACCGGGTCCTGCGCGCGGAGGGCGAACTCCTGCGGCTGGTACCGGAGAGCGAGGGGCCGGGTCAGGCGGCCGCGGCACCCGCCGGGTCCGGCCTCCCCTCCGGCCTGGCCGGACCCCGCGACGGATCCCGGGCCGGATCGCGTGACGGATCCCGTGACGGATCCGAGGGCCGGGCACGGTCCGGGCCGCCGGACGGGGCCGGCGGACCGGCCGGTCCGCAGTCGCCGGGCGAGTGCCCCTACCGGGGCCTGCCCGCGTTCACCCCCGAGGACGCGGGGTGGTTCTTCGGCCGGGAGCGCGCCACGTCCGCCCTCGTCGAGCGGCTCTTCGAACGCCTGGGCCACGGCCCGCTGCTGCTCGTCGCCAGGTCGGGCGCCGGCAAGTCCTCGCTGCTCAGCGCCGGTCTGGTACCGGCCCTTCGGCGCGGGGACTTCCCCGTGGCGGGCGCCGACGGCTGGCCGGTCATCCGGTTCACGCCCACCGCGCACCCGCTGCAGGAACTGCTCGACGCCGCCGCCAAGGTGCTGGGGGACGATCTCGGCATCAGTCCGCGGGAGTTGCGCGCCCGTCCGGAGCGGCTGCTCGAAGCCGTGCACCGGCGGTCGGAGGGCGGCCCGCCGCTCCCGGGGGCCGGTCCGGGCGGTCGGCGGCCGCCGACCGTGCGGCCGGTGCTGCTGGTCGACCAGTTCGAGGAGCTGTTCACCCTCTGCTCCGATGAGGAGGAGCGCCGCGCCTTCGTCCGGGTGCTCCGCGCCGTGGCCGTGTCCCGGCCCGCGCGGACCGGGTACGAACCGGCCGCCGTCGTGCTCGGGGTGCGGGCCGACTTCTCCGGGGACTGCCTGGACCTGCCCGGGCTGGCCACCGTCTTCACCGACGGGCTGTTCGTCCTGCCCCCGATGTCCGTGGCCGAACTGCGGGAATCGATCACGCGTCCGGCGGAGCTCGCCGGGCTCGCACTGGAACCCGGGCTGGTCCCGCTCCTCCTGCGGGACGCGGGTGTGCGCGAGGCGGCGGAGCGGGCCGCACCGCCCGGCGCCCCGCGCCCCGGACCGGACGCCTGGCCGGGCGAGACGCCCTCCGCCGCGCTGCCCCTGATGTCCCACGCGCTGATGGCCACCTGGCAGCGGCGCGAGGGCTCCACGCTCACCGTCGCGGGCTACGAGTACGCCGGGGGGATCCAGGGCGCCGTGGCGCGGAGCGCCGAGCGGGTCTTCGCCGGCCTCTACCCGGCCGAACAGCGCACGATCCGGCGGCTGCTGGTGCGGCTGGTCCACATCGCCGACGGCGCGGTGCCCACCCGGCGCCGGGTCAGCCGGGCCGCCCTGCTGGAGGGGCGGCCCGACGCCGAGCGGACCTCTGCCGCCCTCGACGCCTTCGTACGGGCCCGGCTGGTCACCACCGACAGCGCGACCGTGGAGATCACCCACGAGGCCCTGCTGCACGCCTGGCCGCGGCTGCGCGGCTGGATCCACGCCGACCGGGCCGGACTGCTCGTCCACCAGCAGCTGGCCCAGGCCGCAGACGAATGGGTGCGCGAGGGCCGCGACCCCTCCGTCCTCTACCGCGGCGCCCGCCTGGCGACCGCCCGGGCCTGGGCGGACGAGGTCGACGGCGGCAGGCTCGGCCCCCTGGAAGCGGAGTTCCTGCGGGCGAGCCGGGCCGCGCAGGAGAGCCGCCTGTGCCAGGCGAGGCTGCAAGTCCGGCTGCGCCAGCGGATGCTGGCCACGCTCGTCGTCCTGCTCGTCCTGGCGCTGGGCGCCGGCGCGGTGGCGTACCAGCAGCGCTCCGGGGCGCTCGGCCAGGAGCGGACCGCCCGCTCGCAGGCCCTGGCCGCGCGCTCGCTGTCGCTGGCCGCCGGCCAGCCCGAGGCCTCGATGCTGCTCGCCGAGGAGGCGTACCGCGCCGAGGCGACCCCCGAGGCGCGCGGAGCCCTGCTCAGCACCCAGTCCCAGCCGTTCCTGGCCCGGTTGGGCGGGCACGACGGGCCGGTCAACTCGGTGGCCTTCGCCCCGGGCGGCGCGCTCATGGCGACGGCCGGATCCGACGGGCGGGTCCTGCTGCGCCGGGTCGCCGACCGCCGCACGGTCGCGTCCTTCACCGTGCCCGGCCGGGTGCGCACGGTGGCCTTCAGCCCCGACGGGCGGACCCTGGCGGCCGGTTCCACGACCGGTCCGGTCCGGCTCTGGCCCGTCGCCGGGCCGGGCGCCGCCCCCGGTGCGGCGGTGGTGCTGCCCGCGCCCACGGCGGGGGCCAGGGCGCTGGCCGTGGCCCCCGGCGGGCGCACGCTGGCCGTCGGCCGCGCCGACGGGAGCGTCCAACTGCTGGACCCGGTCGGCGGACACCGCGAGATCGCGGCCCTGACCGGGCACACCGGGCGGGTCAACTCCCTCGCGTACGCGCCGGACGGCCGTTCGCTCGTGTCGGCCGGCGCCGACGGCACCGTACGGATGTGGGACACGGCGCGGGCCCGCCCGCTCACCGTGCTGGAGGGCCACACCGGAGAGGTGCTGGGCGCGGCCTTCGCCCCGGACGGGCGGACGGTCGCCACCGGCGGGGTCGACCGCACGGTGCGGGTGTGGGACGTCGCCGCGCACACCGTGCTCGCCACCCTCACCGGGCACAGCGACGACGTCAACGCCGTCGCCTACACGCCGGACGGCACGACGGTCATCAGCGCGGGCGGCGACGGCACCACCCGGTTGTGGGACGTGCGGGGCGGGCGGCTCACCGCGACCCTCGCCGGGCACACGGACTACGTGCTCGCCGTCGCGGTGGACCCCGCCGGGTCGGTGCTGGCCACCGCCGCCTTCGACCAGTCCGTCGTGCTGTGGGACCTGCGGGGGCCGGTGCTGACGGCCCGTCCGTTCACCGAGGTCTGGCACGCCGCCTACAGCCCGGACGGCAAGACGCTGGCCACGGCCGACGCCGATCACACCGTGCTGGTGTGGGACGTGGCCGCGCGACGGGTCCGGGCCACCCTCACCGGACACGCCGAGACCGTGTTCTCGGTGGCCTTCGCCCCGGACGGGCGCACCCTCGCCTCAGCGGGCGCCGACGGCACCGTACGCCTCTGGGACACCGCCACCCGCACCCCGCTCACCACCCTCACCGGACACGCCGGGACCGTGTTCTCGGTGGCCTTCGCCCCGGACGGGCGCACCCTCGCCTCGGCCGGCGCCGACGGCACCGTACGCCTCTGGGACACCGCCACCCGCACCCCGCTCACCACCCTCACCGGACACACGGACTTCGCCAACGACGTGGACTTCAGCCCGGACGGGCGGACCCTGGCCAGCGCCGGGGACGATCTGACCGTGCGGCTGTGGGACGTGGCCGGGCGCCGTCCGCTCGGCGTGCTCACCGGACACGCGGGCGCGGTACGGGCCGTCGCGTTCGGCCCGGACGGGCACACGCTGGCGAGCAGTGGCAACGACGGGACGGTCCGGCTCTGGGACACGGGCCGGCGCCGGGTCACCGCCGTGCTCACCGGCCACACCGGCTCCGCGCGGGGCATCGCCTTCTCCCCCGACGGGCGGACCCTGGCCAGTAGCGGCAACGACCGTACGGTGCGGCTGTGGGACGTGCCCGGACACCGGCTCCGGGCCGCCCTCTCCGGCCATACGAACGCGGTCTGGGGCGTCGCCTTCTCCCCGGACGGGCGGACGGTCGCGAGCAGCAGCAACGACGGCACCGTACGGCTGTGGAATCCGGACCCGGGGGCGCGGCTCGCGGACATCTGCCGTGTGCGGGGCGGCATAGGACCACGGGAGCGGCAGGCCCTGGCACCGGGTCTGCCGGTGCGCGCGGCCCGCGACTGCGCGGCTTAGGCCGCTGGTCGGAGAGGGTTTCCCGGGGGTTTCCCGTTGCCCGTCCGGGTGGTGCTTCGCCCGGCTCTCGACGCGGCGCGGCGGCGGCCGCCAGGCTGTTCTCCGGACGGGGCGCCGGCACGTGCCAAGTCCCGCGCGGACGGCGGCGCTTCGCCGTGCCATGAGAAATCGAGGTCTCCCCATGCTCCACCGAACCGGCCACAGCCGGACCCTGCTCGTCGGAACGCTCCTCGCGCTCCTCGCCGTTCTCCTGTGCACCCCCGCCACCCCGGCGACCGCCGAAGGGGCGTGCCGGGTCCTGGCGCCGGGCGCCTCGGCCGCTGCCGAGCGGGCCGTCGGCGCCGCCTGCGAGCAGGTGGGAAAGGGGGTCTGGTACACGTGGGGCGGCGGGCACGGCCCGCAGCCCGGTGCCACGTACGGGCAGGTGGACCCCACCGATCCGGCCAGCGAACACGATCCCGAACGGCTGGGCTTCGACTGCTCGGGACTCGTCCGCCATGCCTACGCCCAGGCCACCGGCTCGGACCCGCTCGACGGGGTGGCCAGCGCGCAGTACTACACGCACCGCGCGGCCGGGCGCTTCACCGCCGCCCAGGGCCTGGCGCCGCTGCTCCCCGGCGACCTGCTGGTGTGGGGGACCTCCCGGCACCTGCACCACATCGCCCTGTACCTGGGTGCGGGCAAGATGGTGGAGGCCAAGCAGTCGGGCACCAAGCTGATGGTCAGTGACGTACGGCTGACGGCCGGCTACCACGGCGCGGTGCGCGTGGACACGGGGCCGGTGAGCGGGCACGTCTTCCGCACCTGGGGCAGCGGCGTCTGGACCAAGTCCGAGCCCGCCTCGGCGGCCGCGCGGGTCTACGCCCTGCCCGGGCCGACGACGGTCCGCGTCGAGTGCCAGAAGCACGCCGAACAGGTGACCTCGGACGGCCACACCAATGACGCCTGGTCCTATCTTCCCGACTACAAGGCCTGGATGACGAACATTTACGTCCAGGGACCGGCTTGGCTGGAAAGTGTCCCCACCTGCCCATGATCATCCGTAAGGTCTGAGGAAACCCCGCAAGCCCGATCCGAGGAGCAACGTGCGTCCGTCCCCCTCCCCTTCCCTCCAGCGTCGCCTGGCCGTCAGCGCCGCCCTGCTCGCCGTCGTGGCCGGCGGCCTGCTGCCGGCCACCGCCGCGCAGGCGGCGCCCGTCACGCAGTCCGGGCCGCTGTCCGGGCCGCTGTCCGCCGGCCAGGTGGCGCCCGTCACGCCCGATCTGGACGCGCTGACGCAGGCGTTGCGCAACACCCCGGCGGCCGGGGCGCCGGGCGCGATGGCCCGCTTCACCGGCCCGGGCGGCGTCCAGAGCAGGGTGGAAGGCGTCCGCGACCGCGCCACGGGCGCGGCGATGGACCCGCAGGCCCGCTTCCGGATCGGCAGCGTCACCAAGACCTTCTCCACCGTCGTCCTGCTCCAGCTCGTCGACGAGGGGAAGATCAAGCTCGACCAGCCGGTCAACAGCTACCTGCCGGGCCTGCTGCCCGACGACCGCATCACCGTGCGCCACCTGCTCACCCACCGCAGCGGCCTGGCGGACTACACGAACGTCATGTTCGAGCACACCGTGCCCGGCTTCGAGTCCGTCCGGAACAAGGTGTTCACCTACCGGGAGCTCGTCGGCCTCTCCCTCGCCGAGCCGAGGACCACCGAGCCCGGCGTCGCGTACAAGTACTCGAACACCAACTTCGTCGTGGTGGGGATGCTGATCGAGAAGGCCACGGGGAAGCCGGTGGCCAAGGAGTACGAACGGCGCATCATCAAGCCCCTCAAGCTGAAGAACACCTCGTACGTCCACCCGTCCACGGCCATCAAGGGCCTGCACGCCAACGGCTACCTCCACCCGGACGAGGCCGGCGCCCCGCTGGTCGACTCGACCGAACAGACCGTGTCCTGGGCCCAGTCCGCGGGTGCGATGATCTCGAACGCGGCCGACCTCAGCACCTTCATGTCCTCCCTGCTCCGCGGGAAGCTGCTGCGCCCCGACACCCTGGACGCCATGCTCACCATGACCCCGACCGACGCCACGAACACCCGGTTCTACGGGCTGGGCCTGCGCCGGTACGACCTCTCCTGCGGAACGCAGGTGTACGGCCACACCGGCACCGTGCAGGGCTTCTACACCTACGCCTTCACCACCCGCGACGGCAGCCGCGCCCTCTCCTCGATGGCGAACACCTCCAACCGGGGCCAGGCCAACACCGCCCTCGGCGGAACCCTGGAAGCGGCCTTCTGCGGCAAGGCGCCCGCCGCCGGCCCGGCCGCCGGCGCGGCCTCGGCACGCGGCTTCGCGTTCGCCCCGGCCGCGGCGGAGGCGGACCTCCCGGAGCGCGGCTGACGGCTGTTCCCGGACACGGGCGTCTCCCGCCCCTTGGCGTGGGGGCGGGAGACGGGAAAGCTGAACTCCGCATTCCCACACGGGTGTTGTCCCGTGTGACCGATGAGGAGGACACGATGGCCGACGCACCGCCCGTGAAGCGTTCCCGAAGGGGGCCGGGCCGGCGGGCCCGCAGGATGCTCGCCGTCACGGCGGGGGCCGCGGCGCTGGTCCTCGCCGTCCCGGCGACCGCGTACGCGGCGCCGCCCCCGGCCCTGCCCGCCAACGCGGACGGGCTGGAACAGACCTTCCAGCCCGCCTACGACTACGACCGCGACGGCTGCTACTCCAGCCCCGCCATCGGGCCGGACGGGACCATCAACGGGGGCCTGAAGATGGGCGGCGACGTCAACGGCAGCTGCCGCGACCTCTCCGACCTGAACAACACCAACGGCTACTCCCGAGCGAAGTGCAACAACGGCTGGTGCGCCGTCATGTACGCGCTCTACTTCGAGAAGGACCAGGTCTCGCTCGGCCCCGGCAGCGCCGGGCACCGGCACGACTGGGAGCACGTGGTGGTGTGGATCCAGAACAACCAGGTCGCCTACGTCTCCACCTCGGAGCACGGCAACTTCAAGGTGCACGCCGCCTCGCAGATCCGTTTCGACGGGACCCACCCGAAGATCGTCTACCACAAGGACGGAATCAGCACGCACTGCTTCCGTGCCGCGAACTCCAACGACGAGCCGCCGGAGAACCACAAGGGGACCTGGCAGTACCCGACGCTGGTCGGCTGGAACGGCTACCCCGCCGGGCTGCGCGACAAGCTCAGCCAGGCCGATTTCGGCAGTGCCCTCCTCGGGATCAAGGACGGGCAGTTCAACGGCCACCTCGCCAAGGCCAAGCCCGCCGGGATCCCGTTCGATCCGCACGCGTGACGGCGGGCGGCCGGCCGCCGGCCCCGGGGGGCAGCGGCCGCGGGGGCTGCGGCCGCTGGAACAAACACGGGGTGGATCGTCGGCAGCGTCGAATGGGAATACGAGACAGGCCTCCCTCCCCGTCGAGCAGCGCGTCGAGGACCTGCTCTCCCGGATGACCCTGGAGGAGAAGGCGGGCCAGCTCTTCCACGCGATGCTGATGATGAACGCGGACGGCACCCCGGTCACCGAGACCGACGGCTCGATCCTCCCGTTCACCACGCCCGAGCTGATCGAGGGCCGCTCCCTCACCCACTTCAACCTCCTCGGCAGCTACGGCGCCCGCGAGATGGCGACGTGGCAGAACGCCGTCCAGGAGATGGCGGCCGGCACCCGCCTCGGCATCCCGGTGACCCTCTCCACCGACCCCCGGCACTCCTTCACCGACAACGTCGGCGCCTCCTTCAACGCCGGCGCCTTCTCCGCCTGGCCCGAGGCGATCGGCCTGGCCGCGATCGGCGACCCGGAGCTGGTCTTCGAGTTCGCCGACATCGTGCGCCGCGAGTACCTCTCCGTCGGCTTCCGCGTCGCCCTGCACCCGCAGATCGACCTGGCCACCGAGCCGCGCTGGGCCCGCCAGTCGGCCACCTTCGGCTCGGACGCGAAGCTGACGGGAGAGCTCGTACAGGCGTACGTACGCGGCCTGCAGGGCGAGGAGCTCGGCGCCGGCTCGGTCTCCGCGATGGTCAAGCACTTCCCGGGCGGCGGCCCCCAGAAGGACGGCGAGGACCCGCACTTCGCGCACGGCAAGGAGCAGATCTACCCGGGCGGGATGCGCGAGCACCACCTGGAGCCCTTCAAGGCGGCGATCGCGGCCGGCTGCGCGCAGATGATGCCGTACTACGGCCAGCCCATCGGCACCGACTGGGAAGAGGTCGGCTTCGGCTTCAACAAGGGCGTGGTCACGGGCCTGCTGCGCGAGGAGCTCGGCTTCCAGGGGATCGTCTGCACCGACTGGGGGCTGCTCTCGGACTCGGTGATCTTCGGCGAATCGCACCCGGCCCGCGCGTGGGGCCTGGAGCACCTGAGCACCGCCGAGCGCGCGGCCCGTTCGCTGGAGGCGGGCTCGGACCAGTTCGGCGGCGAGCAGTGCCCCGAGGTCATCGTGGAGCTGGTCCGCTCGGGCCGGGTCCCGGAGTCCCGCATCGACGAGTCCGTGCGCCGTCTGCTGCGCGAGAAGTTCGTGCTCGGCCTGTTCGAGAACCCGTACGTGGACCCGGACGCGGCGGCGGAGACGGTCGGCCGGGCCGACTTCGCGGCCGCCGGCGCCGCCGCCCAGCGGCGCTCGCTGACCGTGCTCACCAACACCGGGCGGTTCCTGCCCCTGTCCGGCCGCCCGAAGCTCTACGTCAAGGACGTGGACGAGGCCGTGGCCGCGGCGTACGGGGACCTCGTGTCCGACCCGGCCGAGGCGGACCTCGCGGTGCTGCGGCTGCGCACCCCGCACGAGCCCCGGACCAACGTCTTCGAGTCCTTCTTCCACTCGGGTTCGCTGGCCTTCGCCGAGCCGGAGCTCGCGGAGATCCTGGCCCTCCTGGACGCCGTCCCCACCCTGGTCTGCATCAACCTGGAGCGGGCCGCGGTGATCCCGGAGATCGCGGAGCACGCGGCCGCGCTGATCGCGGACTACGGGGCTTCGGACGCCGCCCTGCTGGACGTGGCCTTCGGCCGGGCCGCGGCCGAGGGGCGCCTGCCCTTCGAGCTCCCGCGCTCGATGGCGGCCGTCGAGGCCTCCCGCCCGGACGTCCCGAACGACACCGCCGACCCGGTCTTCCCGCACGGCCACGGCCTGACCCTCAGCTCCTGACGCGTCCCCCGCACCGCTCAGCGCCGGCGCGCTTCCCGGGCTTCGGCCCGGTGGGCGGGTGCGGGTCGTCGGCCCTGCGGGGCGGAGTCCCCCACCCTCCCCCCCGGACGCCGTCCGGGGGGACCCCCGGTTCCCCCGTTCCCAGGGCTCCGCCCCGACCCGGCGAGCCCGGGTTGCGCCCGAGGCCCCCGGGGCGGAGCCCCCGGCGGCGGCGCCGCACCTCGCCGCAGTGGCACGGCACGGCATCACAATCCGGCCCCGCCGGCGTCGGGCGGGATCCCGCCCGGCGAACCCGTCATAGCCGGAGGCCAGCCGCTCCTCTACGCTGCACCCCTACCACGCGGGATCTTCAGGGGCGGGACATGGAACAGACGCACACCACCACCCACAACGGCGCCGCGGCCACCCCCGGCGCGCAGCGCCGGGTGCTCGTCGTCGAGGACGACCACACCATCGCCGAGGCGATCGCGGCCCGGCTGCGCGCCGAGGGCTTCCAGGTGCAGACGGCCGCCGACGGCCCGGCCGCGGTGACGGCGGCCGAGAGCTGGCTGCCGGAGCTGCTGGTCCTGGACGTCATGCTGCCCGGCTTCGACGGCCTGGAGGTGTGCCGCCGGGTCCAGGCCCAGCGGCCCGTCCCGGTGCTGATGCTCACCGCCCGGGACGACGAGACCGACATGCTCGTCGGCCTCGGGGTCGGCGCCGACGACTACATGACGAAGCCCTTCTCGATGCGCGAGCTGGCCGCGCGGGTCCACGTGCTCCTGCGCCGGGTGGAGCGGGCCAACGTGGCCGCGCACGCCCCGCGCGGGGCCACGCTGCGCCTGGGCGATCTGGAGATCGACCACGCGCAGCGGCGGGTGCGGGTGCACACCGAGGACGTGCACCTGACGCCGACCGAGTTCGACCTGCTGGTGTGCCTGGCCGGGACGCCCCGGGCGGTGCTCTCGCGGGAGCAGCTCCTCGCCGAGGTGTGGGACTGGGCCGACGCGTCCGGGACCCGTACGGTCGACAGCCACATCAAGGCCCTGCGCCGGAAGATCGGCGCCGAGCGGATCCGTACGGTCCACGGCGTCGGGTACGCCCTGGAGACCCCGGCGCAGCCGTGAGCGGGCACCGGCCGCCGGGGCAGCGGCCTCCCGGGGGGCTGCGGCCCTTCTCGCCGTTCTCGATCAAGACCAAGCTGGGCACGCTCGTCGTCGTGTCGGTCTTCATCACCACGGGCCTGCTGATGGTGGCGGTGCGCACGAGCACCGAGGTGCGCTTCATCACGGTGTTCTCGGTGATCGCCTCGATGCTCATCACGCAGTTCGTCGCGCACGGCCTGACCGCGCCGCTGGACGACATGACGACGGTGGCACGGGCGATATCGCACGGGGACTACACGCGCCGGGTGCGCGGGGCGGGCCGCCGCGACGAGCTGGGCGACCTGGCCTCCACCATCAATCTGATGGCGGACGACCTGGAGGCGGTGGACCGGCACCGCAAGGAGCTCGTCGCGAACGTCTCGCACGAGCTGCGCACCCCGATCGCGGCCCTGCGCGCGGTGCTGGAGAACGTGGTGGACGGGGTCTCGGCCGCCGATCCGGAGACCATGCGGACGGCGCTGAAGCAGACCGAGCGGCTCGGGCGGCTGGTGGAGACCCTGCTGGACCTGTCCCGCGTCGACAACGGTGTGGTGCCGCTGCGGGCCCGCCGCTTCGAGGTGTGGCCGTACCTGTCGGGGGTGCTGAAGGAGTCGGGTCTGGCGGCTTCCGGCCGGCCGGGGCTGTCCTCGGGCTCGGGCGGGCACACCCGCAACGACGTCCACCTCCACCTGGACGTGTTCCCGCCGGAGCTGACGGCGTACGCGGACGCCGAGCGGCTGCACCAGGTCGTGGCGAACCTGATCGACAACGCGGTCAAGCACAGTCCGCCGCACGGCCGGGTCACCGTCCGGGCGCGGACGGGCGACGCGCCCGGGAGCCTGGCGCTGGAGGTGCGGGACGAAGGGCCCGGGATCCCCGAGGAGGAGCGCCACCGGGTCTTCGAGCGGTTCAACCGGGGCAGCGCGAGGGGCGGCGACGGCGGGACCGGTCTGGGCCTGGCCATCGCCAGATGGGCGGTCGGGCTGCACGGCGGGCACATCGGGGTGGCCGAATCGGCACGGGGGTGCCGCATCCTCGTCACGCTTCCGGGCAGCTCGCAGGCGCCGGGTTGACGTAGGGTTCGAGTGGGAAGGACATGATCTCGGCCACACGCGCCGGGGTCCGTCAGGGGTGCGAAGCCAAGGGGGCCGCAACCGCGGTGCCTCCTGCCCGAACCGGGCTTGTTTCCCGCCATTCCAGGTGGTGAAACCCGCCGTTCGATGTGACGTACGCGACGGAAGTCCCGCCCGGTCTGCATCTCACGGTCTGGGAGGCGTAGCCTTTATTCCCGCTGTCCATACCTTGTGAAGCGGAAGAGGGCGGTTGCCGCCGTGTCGCCACAGTCCCCCAGTAACTCGAGCACCACGACCGAAGCAGGAGGGAGCGGGAAGAACCCCGCCCCAGGCTTCGGTGCCAATGAGTGGCTCGTCGACGAGATTTATCAGCAGTACCTCCAGGACCCGAACTCGGTCGACCGGGCCTGGTGGGACTTTTTCGCCGACTACAAGCCGGGGGGCGCTGTCGCTCCGGTGAAGGCGGACGATCCCACGGAGAAGCCGACTCCTCCCCCCGCCGCGACGACGACGGACGGCGCCTCCGCACAGGCCGCCGCCTCCGTCACCGCCGCGACTCCGCAGGCTTCCGACGCCGCCGCCGCGACCACGACACCTGTGCCAGCTCCTGCCCCTGTACCTGCCACCCCCTCTGGTGCCCCTGCTGTGACTGTCACCTCCCAGGCCCCGGCCGCCGCACCGGCCGCTCCTGCCACTCCTGCCACTCCTGCCACTCCTGCTCCGGCTCCCGCCGCCGCGCCCACCACTGGGGCCCCCACGGGCCCCGAACTGGTGACGCTCCGCGGCCCGGCGGCTGCCGTGGTCAAGAACATGAACGCCTCGCTGGAAGTGCCGACGGCCACGTCCGTCCGCGCCGTCCCGGTGAAGCTGCTGTTCGACAACCGCATCGTCATCAACAACCACCTCAAGCGCGCCCGCGGTGGGAAGATCTCGTTCACCCACCTCATCGGCTACGCGATGGTGCAGGCCATCAAGGCCATGCCGTCGATGAACTACTCCTTCGCGGAGAAGGACGGCAAGCCGACCCTGGTCAAGCCGGAGCACATCAACTTCGGTCTCGCGATCGACCTGGTGAAGCCCAACGGCGACCGCCAGCTCGTCGTCGCCGGCATCAAGAAGGCCGAGACCCTCAACTTCTTCGAGTTCTGGCAGGCGTACGAGGACATCGTCCGCCGCGCCCGCGTCGGCAAGCTGACGATGGACGACTTCACCGGGGTGACGGTCTCCCTCACCAACCCCGGCGGCCTGGGCACCGTCCACTCCGTGCCCCGCCTGATGCCCGGACAGTCGGTCATCATGGGCGTCGGCTCGATGGACTACCCCGCGGAGTTCCAGGGCACCTCGCAGGACACCCTGAACAAGCTGGGCATCTCCAAGGTCATGACCCTGACCTCGACGTACGACCACCGGACCATCCAGGGCGCGGCCTCCGGCGAGTTCCTGCGCGTCGTGGCGAACATGCTGCTCGGCGAGAGCGGCTTCTACGACGACGTCTTCGAGGCGCTGCGCATCCCGTACGAGCCGGTCCGCTGGCTCCGGGACATCGACGCCTCGCACGACGACGACGTCACGAAGGCCGCCCGCGTCTTCGAGCTGATCCACTCCTACCGGGTCCGCGGCCACGTCATGGCCGACACCGACCCGCTGGAGTACAAGCAGCGCAAGCACCCCGACCTCGACATCACCGAGCACGGCCTCACCCTGTGGGACCTGGAGCGCGAGTTCGCGGTCGGCGGCTTCTCCGGCAAGTCGATGATGAAGCTCCGCGACATCCTCGGCGTGCTGCGCGACTCGTACTGCCGCACCACCGGCGTCGAGTTCATGCACATCCAGGACCCGAAGCAGCGCCGCTGGATCCAGGACCGCATCGAGCGCCCGCACTCCAAGCCGGAGCGCGAGGAGCAGCTGCGGATCCTGCGCCGGCTGAACGCCGCGGAGGCCTTCGAGACCTTCCTGCAGACGAAGTACGTCGGCCAGAAGCGCTTCTCGCTGGAGGGCGGCGAGTCCGTCATCCCGCTGCTCGACGCCGTCATCGACTCGGCCGCCGAGGCCCGCCTCGAAGAGGTCGCGATCGGCATGGCCCACCGCGGCCGGCTGAACGTGCTCGCCAACATCGTCGGCAAGTCGTACGCGCAGATCTTCCGCGAGTTCGAGGGCAACCTCGACCCGAAGTCCATGCACGGCTCCGGCGACGTCAAGTACCACCTGGGCGCCAACGGCACCTTCACGGGCCTGGACGGGGAGCAGATCAAGGTCTCGCTCGTCGCGAACCCCTCGCACCTGGAGGCGGTGGACCCGGTCCTGGAGGGCGTCGTCCGCGCCAAGCAGGACATCATCAACAAGGGCGGCACGGACTTCACGGTCCTGCCCGTCGCCCTGCACGGCGACGCGGCCTTCGCGGGCCAGGGTGTGGTCGCCGAGACGCTGAACATGTCGCAGCTGCGCGGCTACCGCACCGGCGGCACCGTGCACGTGGTCATCAACAACCAGGTCGGCTTCACCGCCGCCCCGGAGTCCTCGCGTTCCTCGATGTACGCGACCGACGTGGCCCGCATGATCGAGGCGCCGATCTTCCACGTGAACGGCGACGACCCGGAGGCCGTGGTCCGCATCGCGCGGCTCGCCTTCGAGTTCCGTCAGGCGTTCAACAAGGACGTGGTCATCGACCTCATCTGCTACCGCCGCCGCGGGCACAACGAGTCCGACAACCCGGCGTTCACGCAGCCGCTGATGTACGACCTGATCGACAAGAAGCGCTCGGTGCGCAAGCTGTACACCGAGTCCCTCATCGGTCGCGGCGACATCACCCTGGAAGAGGCCGAGCAGGCGCTCCAGGACTTCCAGGGCCAGCTGGAGAAGGTCTTCGCGGAGGTCCGCGAGGCCGCCACGCAGCCCGCGGCCATCCCGCCGATCCCGGCCCCGCAGGCCGACTTCCCGGTGGCGATGAACACGGCGATCTCCCAGGAGGTCGTCAAGCGCATCGCCGAGGCCCAGGTCAACATCCCCGACACGGTCACCGTCCACCCGCGCCTGCTGCCGCAGCTGCAGCGCCGCGCCGCGATGATCGACGACGGCACCATCGACTGGGGCATGGGCGAGACCCTCGCCTTCGGCTCGCTGCTGATGGAGGGCACCCCGGTCCGGCTGTCCGGCCAGGACTCCCGCCGCGGCACGTTCGGCCAGCGCCACGCGGTCCTCATCGACCGGGAGACCGGCGAGGACTACACCCCGCTGCTCTACCTGTCGGACGACCAGGCCCGCTACAACGTCTACGACTCGCTGCTCTCGGAGTACGCGGCGATGGGCTTCGAGTACGGCTACTCGCTGGCCCGCCCGGACGCGCTGGTCCTCTGGGAGGCGCAGTTCGGCGACTTCGTCAACGGCGCGCAGACCGTCGTCGACGAGTTCATCTCCTCGGCCGAGCAGAAGTGGGGCCAGACGTCCGGCGTCACGCTCCTCCTGCCGCACGGCTACGAGGGCCAGGGCCCGGACCACTCCTCCGCGCGCCCCGAGCGCTTCCTGCAGATGTGCGCGCAGGACAACATGACGGTGGCCATGCCCACGCTCCCGTCGAACTACTTCCACCTGCTGCGCTGGCAGGTCCACAACCCGCACCACAAGCCGCTCATCGTCTTCACCCCGAAGTCGATGCTGCGCCTGAAGGCCGCGGCGTCGAAGGCGGAGGAGTTCACGACCGGTTCCTTCCGTCCGGTCATCGGCGACACGCGCGTCTCCTCCGGAGCCGGTGACCCGAACGAGATCCGCAAGGTCGTCTTCTGCGCGGGCAAGGTCTACTACGACCTCGAGGCCGAGCGGGAGAAGCGCGGTACCACCGACGCTGCGGCTCGCGAAACGGCGATTATCCGCATCGAGCGGCTGTACCCGCTGCCGGGCGCGGAACTCCAGGCGGAGATCGCCAAGTTCCCGAACGCGGCGAAGTACATCTGGGCCCAGGAGGAGCCGGCGAACCAGGGTGCGTGGCCGTTCATCGCGCTGAACCTGATCGACCACCTCGACCTGGCGGTCGGCGCGGACATCCCGGCCGGCGAGCGCCTGCGCCGCATCTCCCGCCCGCACGGCTCCTCGCCGGCGGTCGGTTCGGCCAAGCGCCACCAGGCGGAGCAGCAGCTCCTCATGAACGAGGTCTTCGAGGCGTAGCCGCCGCGCTCGGCCCGAAGAGCGGAAGGCCCGGACCCCATGGGGGTCCGGGCCTTCCGGCCGTCTCGGGCCCCTCCCGTGTTCGATGCGCGGGGTCCGGGGCGGAGCCCCGGGAGACGAAGTGTCAGGCGACCGCGAACGCGGCCAGGTTCGGGTGCGCCGCGCACCAGGCCACCCGGTCCCGCTCCACCGCCGCGCGGGCCACCGCGTGCTGGCCCCCCGGCGGCGGGTCCCCGTCCATGGCCCGCTCCGCCGCGGCCATCGCCTCCACGAACACCCGCCCCGCACGGGTGAGTTCCGCCCGCGCCAGGAGCACCGGCAGGACCGCCGCGACCTGCGCGCGGATCCGGGCGTGCTGGGCCCACGCCCCCCTGGCCCCGTAGAGCGCGGCGCGCTGCCAGTAGCCCGCCAGTGCCAGCTGGGCGTACGCGCCCCGCAGCAGGCCCTCCAGGGGCCGCGGGTCGCCGCGCCAGGGCGCCCAGTAGCGCGCGGAGCGGTCGGCGGTGTGCAGGGCGACCGCCTGCGCCAGGGCCGCCAGCTTCCCGTGCTGCACCTCGTGCACGAGGGTCGCGGCCAGCGCGGGCGGGGCCTGTGCCCGTGCCAGTACGGTGCCGGCCGCCTCGGGCAGGGTCCCGCCGGCGGCCCGGGAGCTGCCGGACAGCGGGACGACGGAGCGCAGCAGCAGTCCGGCCTCCTCCGCGCGGGCGGTGTCGTAGCGCCTGAGCAGCGTGAGGGCGCCGGACCACTGGATGTCCCAGCGCTTGTGCCCCTTGGGGGTGAGCCGGCGGGCCGGGTGCACGGTCCCCGGGGCCCGGTAGGGGTCGAGGTCGTCGAGGGCGGCCCGCCCGCCGGGGAGCGCGTGCAGGGCCAGCGCGGCCGGGTCCGCGGGGTCCCAGGAGCCCTCGGTGAGGACGACCGGGCCGGCGCGGGCCGGGCGCAGCAGTCCGAGGGTGGGCAGGACGAGGCGTCCGTGCGCGGGCCGCAGCGTGGCCTTGAAGCCGATGCCGGCCCGCAGCGCCGCGGCGGCGGCGAGCGCCCCGAGGTGCCCGGTGTCGGGCGGCGGCCCGTACGGGGAGCGCAGCCGGCGCAGCGTCTCCTCGGCCCAGACCCCGGTGGCCGGATAGTGCACCACGTCGCCGGCCGCGCCGGGGTCGCGCCGCTCGGCCTCCTCCAGCAGGGCCCAGTGCTCGGCCGCCTGCGCGCCGGGGACGGCCTCGGCCACGCCCCGCAGCAGCTCGCGCAGCAGCCCCAACCGCCGGGACCGCCGTACGCCGCGCACCAGCGCGGTGCCCTCGGCCGAGGGTTCCGTCGAGCCGAGTGCCCACAGCACGCCTTCGCCGGGCTCCGGATGGTCCATCGCCTGCCTCCCGCCGCGGACCCTCCATCCCTGCCCCGGGGAGGAGCTCCGCGAACGGCGGAAAGCGGTCAAGTCCGACCACCGCGGCCGGGCGGATTATCCTGGCGGGAAACACCCGACCACCGCACGGAGCCCGACTTGTACTTCACCGATCGCGGCATCGAGGAGCTGGAGAAGCGGCGCGGCGAGGAGGAGGTCACCTTCGAGTGGCTCGCCGAGCAGCTGCGCACCTTCGTCGACATGAACCCGGACTTCGAGGTCCCGGTGGAACGCCTCGCCACGTGGCTGGCCCGCCTGGACGACGACGAGGACGACGAGGACGCGTAGCGCGGCGCGCGCGCGAGCGCACGCACGCACGCACGACGAAGGGGCCCGACCGCTGACGCGGTCGGGCCCCTTCGTCATCGTCCCGGAGGACAGGGTCGCTCAGGGCGCGCTCAGGCGGCCTTGGTCTCCCAGAAGATGCGGTCGATCTCGGCGATGAGCTCCAGCGCCTTGGCGCCGGTCGCCGGGTCGTTCGACGCCTTGGCGGCCGAGAGGGCCTTCAGGGTGTCGTTGACCAGGGAGTGCAGCTGCGGGTACTTCTCGAAGTGCGGCGGCTTGAAGTAGTCGCTCCACAGCACGGAGACGTGGTGCTTCGCGAGCTCGGCGCGCTGCTCCTTGATGGTGATGGCGCGCGCGCGGAAGTCGGCGTCGTCGTTGGCCTGGTACTTCTCCTGCACGGCCTTGACGGACTCGGCCTCGATGCGGGCCTGGGCAGGGTCGTACACGCCGCACGGAAGATCGCAGTGGGCGGAGACCTTCGCCTTGGGGGCGAACAGGCGGGAAAGCATGGAGTTTGTCCTCCTCGTGATCGTCTTCTCAAGGGGGAGATTACTCCGTGCGAAGGGCCTTTTCGCGGGCGCCCCCGTGTGGTTGGGACAAAAGTCCAGGGGCGTGCCCGGGGCGGTGCGCGAATGTACGGAAGAGTGCGGCAGCATGCGGGGTGGGACGAGAGCCGGCCTAGGAGGTCAGGGATGGCGGAGAGCGCGCGCTCGCGCCGGCGGACGCGGGAGTGGACGTCGCCGTTGAAGCGGATCGGGATCCTGGAGGTGACGGGCCCCTCGATGGCCCCGACGCTGGAGCACGGGGACCAGTTGCTGGTCCGCTACGGGGCTCCGGTGCGCCCGGGCCACGTGGTGGTGCTGCGCCACCCGTTCCAGCAGGACCTGCTGGTCGTCAAGCGGGCGGCGGAGCGGCGGCCGGGCGGCTGGTGGGTGCTGGGCGACAACCCGTACAACGAGACGGGCGACAGCACCGACTACGGGGCGGTGCCCGACGAGCTCGTGCTGGCGACCGGGGTGGCGCGCTGGCGGCCGCGGCCGCGCCCCGAGCACGCGGCGGACGATCAGCGCTCGCTGAGGGCGTGGCTTTCCTGGGCCTCCTCGGCGCTGCGGCCGCTGCGCACGGACGTCTCGGCCTCCAGGCGCTTGCGGGCGCGGTAGGCGGCCACGTTCGCGCGGGTGGCGCACCGGTCGGAGCAGTAGCGCCGGGAGCGGTTGGTGGAGGTGTCGAGGTAGGCGTTGCGGCAGGGCGGCGCCTGGCACAGGCCGAGCCGGTCGGGGCCGTGCGCGGTGAGGTGGAAGGCCAGCCCGAAGCACGCGATCGCGGCGTAGCCGGCGGAGGCGTTCGAGGGGTGGTCGGCGAGGTGGATGTGCCAGTCGGGGCCACCGTGCTCGCTGTGCTCGCCCTGTTCGCCGTGCTCGTCGATGGCCACGTGCCCCGAGATCTGGGGGCTGACCGGGAACTCCATGAGCAGGGAGTTCAGCAGGTCGACGGCGAGTACGTGGTCGCCCGTGTCGGCGGCTTCGAAGACCGAGCGCAGCCGGCCGCGGACGTTGCGGAAGCGGGTGACGTCGCCGTCCGTGACGCGGCGGGCCATCTGCACGCTGGCGCCGAACAGGGTGCGGACGGCGTCCACGGAGGTCAGCGAGTCCTTGTTGCGGGCCGGCTCCTCGGTGTTGACCAGGCGCACGGCATAGTCCGAGTAATGGGCCAGTTCCACTTGTAGTCCTTACGGCTGCGGATTAGTGTCTCGGGTAACGGCTGAGACATGTTCGAGGGTATTACGCGTGGAGGATTTCGTGGTGGATACGGCACGCTCTGATACGGCACCCGCCGACTGGCAGGCCTGGCAGGACAGCTGGGACCGCCAGCAGGAGTGGTACATGCCGGACCGCGAGGAGCGGTTCCGGGTGATGCTGGACATGCTCGAGGCCCTGGTGGGCACCGCCCCCCGGGTGCTGGACCTCGCCTGCGGCACGGGAAGCATCACGGACCGCGTCCTCAAGAGGTTCCCGGAATCCACCAGTACGGGCGTCGATCTCGACCCCGCGCTGTTGACGATCGCCCGGGGCCACTTCGCCGGCGACCCGCGGGTCACCTTCGTGACCGCCGACCTCAAGGACCCCGACTGGCGCGCGGCCCTCCCCCACGGCTCCTACGACGCCGTGCTGACCGCCACCGCCCTGCACTGGCTGCCCAGCGAGGACCTGACCGTCCTGTACGGGCAGCTCGCGCCCCTGGTGCGCACCGGCGGGGTGTTCATGAACGCCGACCACATGCCCGACCCCGCCACCCCGCGGATCAACGCCGCCGAGCGCGCCCACCGCCACGCAGGCATGGACCGGGCGAAGGCGGCCGGGGTGCTCGACTGGCGCGAGTGGTGGGCCCTCGCGGCCGCCGACCCGGCGCTCGCCGAGCCGACGAAGGCCCGCTTCGAGATCTACGGGGAGCACGCGGACGGCGACACCCCGCCCGAGTCCTGGCACGCGGACACGCTGCGCGCCGCCGGCTTCGCGGAGGCCCGTACGGTCTGGCGCTCGCCGTCGGACGCACTGGTGCTGGGCCTGAAGTAGCAGGGACCCGGGCATGCGGCAGGGGCGGTACGGGAGGACCCGTACCGCCCCTGGCGCGTGTGGAGCGGTGACAGCTGAGCAGCGGAGCAGCGGAGCGGTTACAGGACCTTCGAGAGGAAGGCCTTGGTGCGGTCGTGCTGGGGGTTGCCCAGGACTTCGCGGGGGTGGCCGGATTCGACGACGACGCCGCCGTCCATGAAGACGAGGTTGTCGCCGACCTCGCGGGCGAATCCCATCTCGTGGGTGACCACGATCATGGTCATGCCGGATTCGGCCAGGTCCCGCATGACGTCGAGGACGTCGCCGACGAGCTCGGGGTCGAGCGCCGAGGTGGGCTCGTCGAAGAGCATCAGCTTGGGTTCCATGGCCAGCGCGCGGGCGATGGCCACGCGCTGCTGCTGGCCGCCGGAGAGCTGGGTGGGGTAGCTCCCGCCCTTGTCGCCGAGGCCGACCCGGTCGAGGAGCTTGACGGCGCGGGCCCGCGCGACCGACTTGCTCTCGCCCTTGACCATGACGGGGGCTTCCATGACGTTCTCTATGGCCGTCATGTGCGGGAAGAGGTTGAAGCGCTGGAACACCATGCCGATGTCCTTGCGCTGCGCCGCGACCTCGCTGTCCTTGAGCTCGTAGAGCTTGTCGCCCTTCTGGCGGTAGCCGACGAGCCGCCCGTCGACCGAGAGCCGGCCGGCGTTGATCTGCTCCAGGTGGTTGATGCACCGCAGGAACGTCGACTTGCCGGAGCCGGACGGGCCGACCAGGCAGAAGACCTCACGCGGGGCGACCTCCAGGTCGATGCCCTTGAGGATGTGCGCCGCGCCGTACGACTTGTGGACGCCTTCCGCCTTCACCATGGCAGTCGTCGACATCAGGCCACCGCCTTGCGGTTCGAGAAGCGGGAGAGGTTCGCCTTGATCTTCTGCAGCGGGGTGGGCGGCAGGGATCGCAGCGTGCCGCGCGAGTAGCGGCGCTCCAGGTAGTACTGCCCGACGCTGAACACGCTGGTCAGGGCGAGGTACCAGATCGACGCGACGAAGAACATCTCCATCACCGCGAACGAGGTGGAGGCGATGTCCTGGGCCGCGCGCAGCAGGTCGAAGTACTGGACGGCGACCACGAGCGACGAGGTCTTGAGCATGTTGATGAACTCGTTGCCCGTGGGCGGCACGATCACCCGCATGGCCTGCGGCAGCACGATCCGGCGCATGGTCTTCGCCTGGGTCATGCCGAGCGCGTGCGAGGCCTCGGTCTGGCCCTCGTCGACCGACTGGATGCCGGCCCGGACGATCTCCGCCATGTACGCGCCCTCGTTCAGGCCGAGGCCCAGCAGGGCGGCCAGGAACGGGGTCATGACCTGGGTCATCTCGTCCTTGTAGAACCCGAGGTTCAGGACCGGGAAGATCAGGGCGAGGTTGAACCAGATGAGGAGCTGCACGTACACCGGGGTGCCGCGGAAGAACCAGATGTAGAACCAGGCGATGGTGCTGGTCACCGGGTTCTTCGAGAGCCGCATCACTGCGAAGAGGACACCGAGCACCAAGCCCAGGGCCATCGAGGCGACGCTGATCCAGATCGTGTTGAACAGACCCCGGATGATGGTGGAGTCGAACAGCTTCTCCGGCACGGTCGCCCAGCGGACGTTGCCCTGCGAGAAGGCGATGGCGAGCGCCACGACCAGGCCGATGACGACGATGGCGCTGATCCAGCGCCCGTAGTGGCGGACCGGGATGGCACGGATCGCCTCGGGGGGGACGGCCCCGGCCGGCGGGGTGTCCGCCGGGCCCGGGACCTTGTCGAGCTTGTCAGTCACAGTGACTGCCCTTCAGTGTGCTGCGTGGGGCGCGGAGGTTACTGGCCTGCGTTGGTCTTGGCCTCGGTAACGGCGCCGGAGCCCGCGTTCCACTTGTCGAGGGCGGCCTTGTACGAGCCGTCCTTGATGATCGCGTCGAGGGCTGCCTTGAGGGCGTCGCGCAGCTCGGTGTTCTTCTTGTCCACCGCGATGCCGAACAGGCCGGCGTCGGTCGGGTTGGCGATGGCCTCGAAGTCGTTGCCGCCGCCGGCGGTCTGCGCGATGTACGCGGCGACCGGGGAGTCGTTCAGGTCGGCGACGGCGCCGCCGGCCTTCACGCGGGTCTGGGCCTCGGCGTCGGTCGGGAAGGACTCGATGGAGACCTCGCCCTTGCCGGCCGTCTTGCACTTCTCGGACTGGTCCTTGGCGGACTGCTCGTAGGTCGTGCCGCGCTGGACGGCGACCTTCTTGCCGCAGAGGTCGTCGAGGGTCTTGATCCCGTCCGGGTTGCCCTTCTTGACCAGGATGCCGGTCGAGGCGCTGAAGTAGTCGACGAAGTCGACGCCCGCACCGGTCTTGGCGCCCTTGTCGTCCAGGCCCTCCTGACGGGCCTTGGTGTCGGTGAGCGAGGACATGACCACGTCGCTGCGGCCCGTCTGCATGCTGCCGATCAGGGTGTCGAAGGTGCCCGACTCGAACTTGAAGGTGACACCGAGCTGCTTGCCGAGCGCCTCGGCGATGCCGGGGTCGACACCGACGATCTTGCCGCCCTCGGTGAACTCCATCGGCGCGTAGGTGGCGTCCGTGCCGACCTTGATGACGCCCGCGTCCTGGATCTTCTTCGGCAGCTTGGAGAACAGCGGGGCGCTGTTCTCCTTGCCCGACGGCGTGGCCGCGGAACCCTTGTCCGTCTGGTCACCACAGCCGGTGAGGATCAGGGCGCCGGCGACCGCGATCGCGCCGACCGCGGCGATCCGGGACCGGGCGGCGGTCGTACGACGGGTGGTGCTTGCGGTCATGAGCTGGTTCCTCCGGCAGTGGGGAAAAACGCATCCGAGAGAGGTCGGGCACGCACCATCGAGTGTCGCGACCTTGTGTGATTACGGCATCTTGCCATTCGGACTGAGACATTCAGGGTGCCCGTCAGGTCAAAATCGGATAACGGACACCCCCCGGCGCCCAACAGCCCTGCGGAGTAGGGCCCTCCGGACCGGATTAAACGCTGTGACCAGGGCTTTTCGCCGCAGTTTTTGCGGCACGTCTCGCCTGTTGGACGGCAAGGTTTGGACTTTTCGCCAAAACCAGGGCATCCGACCTATGGTCGAGGGGGAATCGACTCGTCTGGGTGAGTGTTCTTCGGGTAGAACAGATCCTTACACCCCTCATCCGGGGCTCAGGGCGCGCGTGCGGCGCGCCCGCGCGTACGAACCTCCCCCTTCGCGGCGACGGGCCAAACCGTCGACGCGGCGGACGGACGCGGTGCCCGCCCACCCCTTAACCAGGAGTGGTCACCCTCAACGATTCAAAGACTTAAGGGGTCAACACAGTGGCAGCGGAGATCGTCAATCCTCGCAGCGACAGCGTGACGGACAACAACCCGGATGCGGTGTTCGCGCTGCACCGGGGCGGCAAGATGGCCATCGTGGCCACCGTGCCGGTCCACAACAAGGACGACCTGTCCCTGGCGTACACGCCCGGCGTTGCGAAGGTCTGCAGCGCCATTGCCGAGCAGCCCGACCTGGTGAACGAATACACCTGGAAGTCCAACGTGGTCGCCGTCGTCACCGACGGTACGGCCGTGCTCGGACTCGGTGACATCGGGCCGGAAGCCTCCCTCCCCGTGATGGAGGGCAAGGCCATTCTCTTCAAGCAGTTCGGTGGTGTGGACGCGGTTCCGATCGCGCTCGCCACCAAGGACACGGACGAGATCATCGAGACCGTGATCCGCCTCGCGCCGTCCTTCGGCGGGGTGAACCTGGAGGACATCTCGGCGCCGCGCTGCTTCGAGATCGAGCGCCGCCTCCAGGAAGCCCTGGACATCCCGATCTTCCACGACGACCAGCACGGCACGGCCATCGTGACGCTGGCCGCCATGCGCAACGCCGCGAAGCTCACCGGCCGGACCCTCGGCGACCTGCGCGCCGTGATCTCGGGCGCGGGCGCGGCGGGCATCGCCATCGCCAAGATCCTGGTCGACGCGGGCATCGGCGACGTCTGCGTCACCGACCGCAAGGGCGTCGTCTCCGCCGACCGGTCCGACCTGACGGACGTCAAGGCGGAGATCGCGGGCCTGACGAACAAGACGGGCCAGACCGGCTCCCTGGAGAACGCGCTCGCGGGCGCGGACGTCTTCATCGGCGTCTCCGGCGGTACGGTCCCCGAGTCCGCGGTGGCGACGATGGCGAAGGACTGCTTCGTCTTCGCCATGGCCAACCCGAACCCGGAGGTCCACCCCGACGTCGCGCACAAGTACGCGGCGGTCGTGGCGACGGGCCGTTCGGACTTCCCGAACCAGATCAACAACGTGCTGGCGTTCCCGGGCATCTTCGCCGGTGCGCTGAAGGTCCGCGCGACCCGGATCACCGAGGGCATGAAGATCGCCGCCGCCGACGCCATCGCCGGCGTCGTGGGTGACGAGCTCGCCGCCGACTACGTGATCCCCTCGCCGTTCGACGCGCGCGTCGCGGAGGCCGTGACCGCGGCCGTCGCGGCCGCCGCCAAGGCGGACGGCGTGGCCCGCCTGGCCTGACGGCCACGTTGAGCCATACGGAGCAGGGCCCCGCCGAAACCATTCGGCGGGGCCCTGCTTTCGTACGCCCCGACGCCCGTGCGGCCCGCCTGCCCTGGATCCGCGGGCTACCGGGCGGTAGCCTCGCGGCCATGTTCGCTGCCTACGCCGCCCGAATCGACCGTGACCAGCCGCTCCGAGGCCTTGAGCTGGGCGACCGCCCCGCCCCGCAGGCCCGCCCCGGCTGGGTGACCGTGAACGTCAAGGCCGCCTCCCTCAACCACCACGACCTGTGGTCGCTGCGCGGAGTCGGCCTCGGCGAGGAGAAGCTCCCCATGATCCTCGGCTGCGACGCGGCCGGGATCGACCAGGACGGCAACGAGGTCGTCCTGCACTCCGTCATCGGCCAGAGCGGCCACGGGGTCGGTCCCGACGAGCCCCGCTCGATCCTGACCGAGCGCTACCAGGGGACCTTCGCCGAGCAGGTCACCGTCCCCGCCTGGAACGTCCTGCGCAAGCCCGCCGAGCTCACCTTCGAACAGGCCGCCTGCCTGCCCACCGCATGGCTGACCGCCTACCGGATGCTGTTCACCAACGCCGGCGTCCGCCCCGGTGACTCGGTCCTGGTCCAGGGCGCGGGCGGCGGCGTCGCCACCGCCGCCATCGTCCTCGGCAAGGCCGCCGGCCTGCGGGTCTTCGCGACCAGCCGGGACGAGGCCAAACGCAAGCGCGCCGTGGAGCTGGGGGCCGAGGAGGCGTACGAGCCCGGCGCACGGCTCCCCCGCCGGGTCGACGCCGTCATCGAGACGGTCGGCGCCGCCACCTGGTCGCACTCGGTCAAGTCCCTGCGCCCCGGCGGCACCCTGGTCATCTCGGGCGCCACGAGCGGAGACCGGCCGGCGCACGCCGAGCTGACCCGGATCTTCTTCCTGGAGCTCAAGGTGGTCGGCTCGACGATGGGCTCGAAGGACGAGCTGGAGGACCTGCTGTCCTTCTGCGCGGCGACCGGCGTCCGCCCGGTGATCGACGAGACGCTGCCGCTGGACCGGGCCCGCGAGGGCTTCGAGAAGCTGGAGTCCGGGGACCTGTTCGGCAAGATCGTCCTCACGATGTAGCCCCCGCGCGCGGCGACCGCCGCGGCATGTCAATGTGGGTTGACACCCTCCCGTTGTCAACCTACATTGACATGCATGACGGAAGCTACCGATCTCGCCGCACGGGCCGGCGACCGCGACCCGCGAGTGGGCCTGCGCGCCGTGGCCGCCCTGCGCAGGCTGCTGGAGCAGCTGGAGGCCGTACAGGTGCGCGGGGCCCGCGCGCAGGGCTGGTCCTGGCAGGACATCGCGGCCGAGCTGGGCGTCAGCCGGCAGGCCGTACACAAGAAGCACGGGAGGCTCTGATGTTCGAACGCTTCACCCAGGATGCCCGGTCCGCCGTGACGGGCGCGGTCACCGAGGCCGAGCGGTCCGGGGCCGCGGCCGTCACCGAGGAGCACCTGCTTCTCTCCCTGCTGTCGACGGGCGTCCTGGACCCCCTGGACGCAGACCGGAACGCGATCGCCGCCGACCTCGCGGCGGCCCGCCGCCGGGGCGGCATGTCCAAGGCGGACGAGGAGGCGCTGGCCGGCCTCGGCATCGACCTCACCGCGATCGTCGCCCGCATCGAGGAGACCCACGGCGAAGGCGCGCTCTCGGCCCCCGCCGCCCGCGAACGCCGCGGCCGCACCCGCTTCACTCCGGGCGCGAAGAAGGTCCTGGAGCAGTCGCTGCGCATCGCCCTGGGCCGCAAGGACCGGCACATCTCCACGCTCCACCTGCTCCTCTCCCTCCTCTCCCGCCCCGGTACGCCCGCTGAGGTCCTCACGGACCACGGGATCACCTACGCGGGAGCCGAGGCCGCCCTGGCGGCCTGAGACGCGACGAAACTCCCCGCGTTCTTTCGGTGTCCCGTACAACCATCGGCACGGCCCGCGAGTCTCGTGCTGCGAAAGAACGTTCTCCAGGGGGTTTTGTCTGTGAAGTTGTCCCGCATCGCCGCGGCGGTCGCCGCTGCCGCTCTGGCTCCGGCCGTGCTCCTGTCCTCCCCGGCCTTCGCCACGGGCCAGGAGGCCGGGGCCCCCGCCGCTCCGACCGCACCCGACCAGGCCCCGGCCGACCAGCCCGGCCAGGACGAGCCCGGCAAGGACCAGGCCGAGCAGGACCGCAAAGCCATCCTCGCGATCATCGCCGACCCGATGGCCAGCGCGTACATGAAGGAAGCCGGCCTCAAGGCCATCGCCGACGGCCCCGCGGCCATGCGCAAGTTCATCGAGACCGGCCAGCACACCATCCGCCGCGACGACTACCGGGTGCTGATCGCCCGGCTGGCGAACGACGCCGGTCCCGGTCTGATAAAGGGGATCAAGGACATCTTCCGGGCCGACGCGACCTTGGCGGAGCTGCGCCACTTCTACGAGGTCACCCAGCACGAGCTGCGCGACGACGACAACAAGGTCGACATCTCCCGGCTGATCGGTACCGGTGGCTCCGCGGTGAAGGAGGCGGGCAAGGAGGCCCTGAAGGGCACTCCCGCCGACCGCATCGCCTTCCTGAAGACGGGGCAGTACCTCGCGCAGGCCTCCGACGACCGCGTCGAGCTCGCCCGCATCGACGAAGGCTGGGACGGCCCCCTCCTGAGCGAGGCGATCGGCAAGCTCCTGAACGGTTCCGCGACCCCGGCCGAGCTGCGCCACTTCCTCCAGGTGACCCAGTACGAACTGCGCGACCAGGACAACCGTGTCGCGATCGCGAAGATCATCGACGGCGGGGGCCCGGAACTGGTCAAGGCCGGCCGCGCGGCGCTGGCGGGTACCGCCGCCGACCGCAGCGAGTTCCTGAAGACGGGCCAGCACGAGGCGCGCGCCAAGGACAAGAAGGCCCAGCAGGAGAAGGAGAAGGAACAGCAGGAAAAGGAGCAGCAGGAGAAGCCGGAGCAGGACAACTCCGGCTCCGGCTCCGGCTCCGGGAGCAGCACCGGGAATTCCGCTGTCACCCCTCAGGGCGGCAGCGGTTCCTCCCTCGCCTCCACCGGCGCCGGTGACTCCGCTCTGATCGCGGGTGGTGCGGGCACCGCACTCGTCGCCGGGGCAGGTCTCCTGCTCGCCTCGCGGATGCGCCGCGCCGCCTCCGCGCGCTGACCCGACCACACACCGGCCGGCCACACGGGCCGGCCGGGCGCCCCTAGAGCCGAAAGCGAAGGCCTAGGCCTGCGGGCCGAGGGCCGAGGCGATGCGGGCGGCCGCCTCCGCCAGGTGGGTACGGGCCTGCGACAGCTGGCCGTCGCTGACGCCCCGGTCGCGGGCCACGTCGCGGATGTCGTCGCGGAAGCGGTCCAGCAGCCGGTCCAGGTCGCGGGCCGGGTCCCCCGTCGTCGACACGTCCCGCGCCCAGTCCGCGGAGGCGGAGGCCGGCGCGGCCGAAGGGGCCGCCGTGTCCGCGGCGGTCGGCGCGGACGGGGGCGACGGCGCGGCCGGGGTGGAGCTGCCCAGCCAGGCTCCGGCCAGGTTGCCCAGGACTCCGCCCGACTTCGCGAACTGCTCCTGCAGCTGGCTCGCGATCCGCTGGACCTCCTCGCGGGCGCGCTCCTGCGCCTCCTTGGCCTGGCGGCGGGCCGTCTGGGCCTCCTCGCGGGCCCGGCGGCTCTCGTCCTTCGCCCGGCGCGCCTGCTCCTTCCACTCCGCCCTCGCCTTGCGGAGCTCCTCCTTGGCCGCCTTCCAGGACTCGTCCTCCACCTGCGTGGCCGAGGCGCTGGCCGCGGCCCGCAGCTCGCGCCGCAGCTCGCCCGCCGCACCGCTCACGTCGGCGCGGATCTCGGCCGCCAGCTCGGAGACGGAGTCGCGGATCTCCAGTTCGAGATCGGCCAGCTCACCGCCGCGGTCGGCCAGTTCGGCACGGCCCGCCTCGTTGATCGAGTACACCTTGCGTCCGCCCTCGGTGGCATGCGTGACCAGGCCTTCGGCCTCCAGCTTGGCCAGCCGCGGGTACACCGTGCCCGCGGAGGGCGCGTACAGCCCCTCGAAGCGCTCCTCGAGCAGCCGGATCACCTCGTACCCGTGGCGCGGGGCCTCGTCGAGCAGCTTGAGGAGGTAGAGGCGGAGGCGGCCGTGGGCGAAGACGGGCGGCATGTCAGAGCACCTTCTTGTCGAGCGCGATCGGGGTGGCCGGGCCGGTCGGGTCGGTCGGGGAGGAGGCCGCCGGGCGGCGCAGCAGCGCGATGGATCCGGAGACGGTGGTGGCGCGCAGGCTACCGGTGCCCGCGCCCAGGGTGCCGGTGATCCGCTTGGCGCCCAGTTGGCCGGAGACGCGCAGATCCTCGAAGGCGTTGGAGACGCCGCCGGTGGCGGTGTTGGCCTCGACCCGGGCGTCCGCCGGGTGCGGGAGGCGGATGGCGACCTCCCCCGAGACGGAGTTGAGGAAGATCTCGACCGGGTGCGACGGCGACCGGTCGTCGAGCGCCAGGTCGATGAGCATGTCGCCGCTGACCGAGTCGGCCCGTACGCTGCCGCCCGCGCCGTCGACGACGGTCAGTCCGCCGGAGACGGAGTGGAAGCCGAGCTCGCCGGTCACGGACTGGGCCTCGACGCTGCCGGAGACGGTGTGCGCCTTGATCCGGCCGGACAGGCCGACGAGCGTGGCGTCTCCGGAGACCCCCTGGACGTCGGTGCCGCCGTCGACGCCGGAGACGAAGACGGTGGCGCTGACGGTGGCCAGCCGCACGTGGGCGGCGGCCGGGACCGTCAGGGTCACGGTCGCGCTGCGCTCCCAGGCCTTGCGGCCCGAGTCGGAGGCGGACCAGGCCTTCCAGGGCTTGCCCTCGAACCACTTCTTGAACCCCTGCGCGCCGTTCCACGGGAGGTCCTCGTAGGAGACGGTGAGGGTGCCGCCCTCTTGCACCACATACAGGGGCGGCCCGTCGATCTCGGCCACTTCCAGGCGGGCCGGGCCCTCGTCGGCGGCGACGACATTGACCGTGCCGCCGACCACGCGGACGCGGACCTCGGTCAGCGGCTCCTCGAAGGTGAGCTTCTGCGGTTCGGCGACCGACCACGTCTTCTGCTCTGCCTCTGCCATGGTGCTGCTCCTCCTCGGCGTACGTGCACGGACTGGGGCTCGACGCACGCAACATATCGCGTCTTCTGGCTAACACGATATATCGCGGTTGGAGGAAGTCAAGCACGTCGGGAAGATCCGAAATCCTCGGTTTGGGGCGGTTTGGCTTAGCGTGTGGACATGTCGATCTCCCGGACCACCGCGGGCGGACTGCTCCTCTGCCGCGCCGAGCCCCTCGCCGCCCGCCCCGCCGCGCACATCCTGCGCGAGCGCCTGCTGCTCGCCCCGGCCGGCGGGTGGAGCGCGCTGGTCCCCGAGGGCAAGCCCTGGCTCGACGGCGAGGAGTCCGTGGCCGAGGTGCTGGCGGGATGGGGCTCGGCGGTCGCGCTGAGCTCCGGCTGGCCGGTGCTCGGCCTGTGGTGGGAGGACGGCCGGACCGGCTTCGTGCTGGCCTCGGGTTTCCGCCGGTCAGCGGCCTACGCCTGGGACGCGACGGGCCGGCCGTACGGCGAGCCGGACCCCGACGCCATGCGGGTGCTGGCGGCGCGGCTCGGGCTGGACCCCGTACTGGACCTGGAGGAGTTGGAGCACCTCACCCGGCCCGACGAGGCCGCGGACGGCGACGCCCGGCTGCTCGGCCTCATCGCGCTGCTTTCCCGCGCGGGCCTCGTGCTGCCCGCCGGCCTGGCTCCGGGGGAACCGGCCGACCGGCTCCGGGAGGCGGCCCGGGTCGCGCCGGGGGCCGAGCGGGTGGAGTGGTCGGGCTGGCGCGACGCGGTACGGGCGGAACTCGCCGTCGTCGAGGACGGCCTCCTCGGGCCGTGGCGGCGGGGCCCCGGGGCGCGGCTGCTGGGCGGGGCGCAAGTGGCCGTCGGCGCACCCCTGATGATGTGGGCGGCCCGCCGCCGGGACGCGGGCTGGCTGGCCGCGGGGACCCTGCTGGTCGCACACGGCGCGGGCGCCCTGGCCTACGACCGGTCCCGCGCCCGGGACTGAGCCCGGGCCTTCCCGCCCCCCGGACAGCGGCCCGGAGGGCGGGCCCGTGGGGCGCTCGGACGGCGGCGGCTGCGACGGCGGCTGTGACGGCTTCGTCGGCCACGGCGGCTGCTGGCCGGAGGGTTGAGTGGTCACGGGCTCTTCTTCCCAGGCGGAGGGGTTCCGGTCCCCTACGGACGTTCCGCCGGTGTACGGGCGGAAATCTCCGGATTTATTGCACTCCTGGCGACCATTGTGTGCGCCGTCCGGGTGGTGGCCGCAAGCCGAGCGTGCCTACCGTTGCAGGGTGAGCCCCACATCGGCACCGGTCACGGCATCGAAATCGGCCCCGGCCGCGCGAGCCTGGCGCGACGCCCTCGTCGCGGTCGTCGCGGGTTTCCTCGTGATGGCCGCCGTGGCCGCCGCGGGTCTGTTCCTGGCGGGCGCCGGCAACCTCCCGGACGGGGCGTTCCCGCACGTGGTCGCCGCCGTCGTCGTGATGGCCGCCGGAGGCTCGGTCGAGGTGACGGGCGGGGCCGGCTTCCTCGCGGGGGCCGACGCCAGCCTGTCCGTCCTACCCCTCTCCGTCAGCCTGGCCGGCGCACTCACCACCGGCTGGCTCTTCCTGCGCCCCCTGCACAACCGGGCGGTGGCCGGTTCCCGCGAGCTCCTCGCCCGCGCCGCGCCGCTGGTGCTCCTGTGGCTCGCCGCGCTGACCGCCACGGCCCTCCTGGCCGGCCGGAACTTCGCGATCTCCACCGGCGACTCGCCCCTCGGGGAGATCGGCGAGATCCTCGACGCCGGCCCGACGGTGGGCTTCAAGGCGGCGGTCCCGGCCACGCTCCTCTTCGGACTGCTGTGGATCCTGGGCCTGTTGCTGGTCGCCCTGCTGGTCTCCCGCCGCGCGCCCCTCCCCAGCCGCCTGGTCCGCTTCCACGCGGCGGTGCGGCCGGCGGCCTTCGCCGTCGTCGCGCTGCTCCTCGTGTACGTCGTCATCGGCATCGGCGCGGGCGTGCTGGTGGCCGTGACCCAGGGGCACGCCGACCGGACCATGGCGGTGGTCCTGCTGGGCCTGCCGAACCTGGTCTGGCTCGCGCTCACGCTCGGCTTCGGCGGCGCCTGGGAGGGCAAGGCGGAGGGGCCGTTCGGGCTGCCGATGCCGCAGATCCTGGACCAGGTGCTGCGGGGCGGCGGATCCGGCTCCGACCTGTCCACCATCGACGTGGCCTCGCTCGCGGAGCGGGACGCGCGGGCCTGGTGGCTGGTGGCGCTCGCCGCGGTCCTGCTGCTCGGCGCGGGCGCGCTGGCGGCCGCCCGGTCACCCGCGTACGTACGCCCCTGGCAGCACGCCCTCCACCTGGCCGTGGCCCTGGCGCTGGCCACCCTGATGGTCTGTCTGCTGGTCCGGGTCCAGGCGCAGTTCGGCCTCTCCCTGCTGGGCCTCGGCGACGTCGACCAGTTCGGCGGCGACGTGGAACTGCGGCCGCTCCTCTGGCGCACCGTCGGCCTCGCCTTCGTCGCGGGCGCGGTGGCGGGATTCCTCGGCGCCCTGTTCCCCCGCCGTCGCCACCGCGCCTGACCCGGCAGCGGGGCCCGGCGACTACGCCGTCCGGGTGAAGGGGCGGATATCGGTTCATCGGGGGATCGTTTCCGCATGTCACGCTCGCTTCCGTGAACATGACCAAGGGCCTGTTCCGGCCGCTCCACGCCGCTGGCCTGCTCGCCCTCTCCGCGCTCGCCCTGACCCTCTCCACCGCCCTTCCCACCCAGGCGACCGGCGCCGGCGCCCGCCACCTCTCCGGCGACACCGGCCGCCGGGACGCGACCGCCGAAGCCGTGTCCGTCAGCCGGGTGTTCTGCCCGCGCGGCACGGTCGTCCAGGCCGGCGGGTACTCGACCGCCCACCGGGACCTCGCACGCGGCGGCTCGCCCGGGCACACGGTCCTGGCCAGCCACCCCGTCACGGACGCCGAGGGCCGCACCGGCTGGTACGCCTCCGCCTCGCACGCCGACGTGACCGCGCACGTCGTGTGCGCGTCCGCCCCCGACGGCGACTGACCCCAGGCAGCCGTCAGCCGCCGGGCTCCGCGCACCCCGGCTCCGCGCCCGGGCCTCAGAACACCGGCAGCGCCCACCTCGGCGGTGGCGGCGGGGGCCCGTCGGAGGCCGCGGCCACCCGGGTGGGCACGCGTACCGGCCCGACCGGGCCCGATCCCGCCCGCCGCAGCGCCCCCGTGAACTCCAGGCAGCTCTCCCACCGGTCCTCCGGCAGCTTGGCCAGCGCCCGTGCCAGCACCTCGTCCACCCCCGCCGGCAACCCGTCCCGCCTCGAGCTCACCGCCGGCGGGGGGTCGTACTGGTGGGCCCACAGCAGTGCCATGTCGTCGTCGCGCTGGAACGGCGGTCCCCCGGCCAGCATCTCGTAGACCACGCACCCCAGGCTGTAGACGTCGCACCGCCCGTCCACCGGCTTTCCGGCGATCTGCTCGGGCGCCACGTAGTCCAGGGTCCCGACGAACTGCCCGACGCTCGTGAACCCGGTCAGCGACAGCGACTTCTTGGTGAGCCCGAAGTCCGTCAGGTACACGTGCTCCGGGTGTTCGCTGTCCGTTCCCCCCGCGACCAGGATGTTGCCGGGCTTCACGTCCCGGTGCACCAGGTCGTGGTCGTGTGCCGCGTCCAGCGCCGAGGCGACCTGCCCGGCGATGCGGGCCGCCGCCTCCACGGGCAGCGGGCCCGTCCGGTCCAGCATCGCCCGCAGGTCCTGGCCGGGCACGTACCGCATGGCGATGTAGAGCAGGCCGTCCGTCTCCCCCGCCTCGAAGACGGGCACGATGTGCGGGTGGTCGATGGCGGCAGCGACCTTCGACTCGTGCGCGAACCGCTGCCGGAAGGTGTCGTTGCGCGCCAGCTCGGGCGCGAGCAGCTTCAGCGCGACCGTCCGGTCGAGCCGCACGTCGTGCGCCCGGTAGACGACGGCCATGCCGCCGCGGCCGATCTCGTCCTCCACCACGTAGCCGGCGATCCGCCGCCCCCGCAGGTCGGAAGCGCGCCCGCGCACCGGCTCCGGGTCGGGGCCCGCCGTCACCGCCCGTCCTCCGACCCGGGAAGATCGGCGATCCTGGTCGGTTCGTGCGCGGCCGAGGGGTCCCCCCGTACGTCTTGTACGTCGGCCGCCCGCGCGGTGTCCGCTTCCGGCGGCGGCGTCTCCCGCCCGGGCGGGGCACCCGGCCCCGCGACGACCGCGTAGGTCGCCAGGCGGGTCCCGTCCCCGTACATCCACCGTCCCGCCGCCTCGTCGTAGAGCCACACGGACTCCCCGTCGACGACGATCCCGGCGCGCAGTCCCCGCAGGGCGCGCCGGAAGGCCTCGGCGTCGATCCGGTCGGCGGCGAGGTCCGCCACCGCCCGCCGGTAGCGCTCCAGCTCCTCGGCGCAGCGTGCGAGCAGCGGCTGCGGGTCCTCCGTGCGCATCAGCGGGCGGCCGCCGGTCGGCGGGGGCTGCGGCACGGTGAGCAGCAGGCGGCCGTCCACCCAGGCGGACCAGCCGTTGGCGCACAGGATCTCCCCCCACTCGCCGCGCCGGGACAGCAGCCGTACGGGGAGGAAGGCGTCGAGCGCCACCGTGGGGCGGGACATGTCGGGGGTCTCCCACGCCGGCAGCCCCTCCTGCGGGACGATGTGGGTGGGCCTGAAGTCCGCGGCCGGGCCGGGGCTGGTCATGGCGGCTACTTCCGCATGATGGCCGGCTCGTGGCGGCGCAGCACCCTGATGACCAGCACGCCGAACAGCACGCACAGGGCGACCAGCATGCCCATCTCCGTGAGCCACAGGTCGGCCTCGTGGTCGAACATCGGGTCCTGGGTGATCTTGCCGGGCACGATGGCGCCGAGGTCGATGGTGTTCGACATCGCCCCCATGGCCCACCGGGCGGGCACGAACCACGCGAGCTGTTCGATGACGGGTACTCCGGTCAGTTTCAGCAGGGAGCCGCAGAAGACGACCTGCACGATGGTGAGCAGGACCAGCAGCGGCATGGTGACCTCCTCCTTGCTCACCAGGGCGGAGATCAGCAGGCCGAGCAGCATCGCGGTGACGGACAGCAGGGCGACGGCGAGGGTGATCTCGATCAGCGGTGGCAGGAAGACGCCCTTGCCCTTGGGGGCGTTGGTCTTGACCCCGGCCAGGCCGACCAGGGTGAGGACGACGGCCTGGGCGACGGTGACCGCGCCGAGGACGACCACCTTGGACATCAGGTAGGCCGATCTGGACAGGCCCACGGCGCGTTCGCGCTGGTAGATGACGCGTTCCTTGACGAGTTCGCGCACGGCGTTGGCCGCGCCGGTCAGGACTCCGCCCACGCAGAGGATGAACAGCGCGTTGAGCGCCGTCTCGGCCGTGAGCTCGCTGCCGGCCAGTGCGCGGGCCATGGCGCCCATGACGAACGGCAGCGCGACCATGATGATCAGGAAGGTGCGGTCGGCGCTGAGCACGGCCGCGTACCGGCGGATCAGGGTGGAGAGCTGGGAGCCCCAGCTCTGGGCCTTGGGCGGCGGCTTCGGCGCGACGCCGGCGGCCCGGTCGGCGGCGCCCGCGAGGGGGATCCGGCCGGTGACGTCCACGTAGCGGCGGTGCAGCGGTGAGCCGCGGTAGCCGCCGGCCCAGTCGCGGTCGCGCTCGTTCTCGAAGGCTTCGAAGGCCTCGGGCCACTGGTCGTAGCCGAAGAATCCGAGCGCCTCGTCGGGAGGGCCGTAGTAGGCGATGCGGCCGCCGGGCGCGAGGACCAGGAGGCGGTCGCAGACGCTCAGGTTGAGCACGCTGTGGGTGACGACGATGACCGTGCGGCCGTCGTCGGCGAGGCCGCGCAGCATGTGCATCACCGAGCGGTCCATGCCCGGGTCGAGCCCGGAGGTGGGCTCGTCCAGGAAGAGCAGGGAGGGCTTGGTCAGCAGTTCCAGGGCGACGGAGACGCGTTTGCGCTGGCCGCCGGAGAGGCTGTGGATGGGCTGGTCGGCGCGTTGTTGGAGGCCGAGTTCGCCGATCACCTCGTCGACCCGGGCCTGCCGTTCGGCTTTGGCGGTGTCCTGCGGGAAGCGCAGTTCGGCGGCGTAGACGAGGGCGCGGCGGACGGTGAGCTGCGCGTGCAGGATGTCGTCCTGCGGGACGAGGCCGATGCGGCTGCGCAGTTCGGCGTAGTCGCGGTAGAGGTCGCGGCCGTCGTACAGGACGGTGCCGTGGTCGGCGGGGCGCAGGCCGGTCAGTGCGCCGAGCAGGGTGGACTTGCCGGCGCCGCTGGGGCCCACCACGGCGAGCAGGGAAGTGGTGGCGACGGGGAAGGAGACGTGGTCGAGGAGGGTCTTGCGGCCGTGGTCGACGGTGACGGAGAGGTCCTGGACGTCGAGGGAGACCTCGCCGGTGTCGACGTACTCCTGCAGTTGGTTTCCGACGAGGCAGAAGGCGGAGTGTCCGATGCCGACGATGTCTCCTTCGCCGATGGCCGCGGCCCGGGCGAGGCGGGCACCGTTGAGGTAGGTGCCGTTGTGGCTGCCGAGGTCGTCGATCTCGTACGTGCCGTCGGCGCGGGCGCGCAGTTCGGCGTGGTGGCGGGAGACGACGAGGTCGTCGATGACCAGGTCGTTGTCCGGGGCACGGCCGATGCGGACGGCGGCCCGCGGGGCCAGCGGGCGGACCGAGGTCGGCTGCCGGAAGGTGCTGGTCATGGCCGGTTGGGAGACCGACGAGGGGCGGGGGGCGGCCGTGGCGGGTTCGGCGAAGCGCACGCGCGGGCCGTCGGCGGCGCTGCCGAAGCGCAGTTCGCTGCCGACGCCGACGGCCCACTCGCGGACGCGGTGGCCGTCGACCCACGTGCCGTTGGTGCTGTCCTCGTCCTCCAGCGTCCAGTGGTCGCCGTCGGGACGCAGGATCGCGTGGTGCCAGGAGACGCGGGCGTCGTCGAGGCAGATCTCGCAGAGGGGGTCCCGGCCGACGTGGTACGTCCGGCGCGGGCTCATCGCGGTGGAACCCCTGTCCGTTTCCAGAAGGAGCTCGGGCGCGGTCGGCACACCGGGGCGCTGGACCATGGAGCGATTTTCCCACGATCCGGACGGACCGGCATAACCGCAGGTCAGAACGGCGTTATGGGTAATGACAACGGTCCCCGTTGCAGCCTTTGCCCATATTCGTTCGGTGCGCTTCACTTCAGGCGACGCATCCTGCGGCATCACGAAACGACCGGGCGACCGGACGACCAACGGGGGACGCCATGAGCGGGCACGATCACCAGGCGGACGGCGCGCACGACCACGAGGCGGACGGCGCGCACGGCGGGCACGGCCACGCCGGGCACAGCCACGGGGTCGCCGCGGACGCCGACCGCCGCTGGCTCGGCATCGCGCTCGGCCTGATCACCGGATTCATGGCCATCGAGGTGGTCATCGGCGTCCTGGCGCACTCCCTGGCGCTGATCTCCGACGCCGCGCACATGCTGACGGACGCCGTGTCGATCGTCCTCGCGCTGATCGCGATGCGGCTGGCGGCCCGCCCCGCGCGCGGCGGTTTCACCTACGGGCTCAAGCGCGCGGAGATACTCTCCGCGCAGGCCAACGGCCTCACGCTGCTCCTGCTGGCGGTCTGGCTGGCGTACGAGGCGGTGCGCCGGCTGCTCGATCCGCCTCCCGTGGAGGGCGGGCTGGTCCTGGTGACGGCGCTGGCGGGCATCGTCGTCAACATCGCGGCGGCCTGGTGCATCTCGAAGGCGAACCGCACCTCCCTGGCCGTGGAGGGCGCCTACCAGCACATCCTCAACGACCTGTTCGCGTTCATCGGCACCGCCGTCGCCGGTCTGATCGTGCTCACCACCGGCTTCCGGCAGGCCGACTCGATCGCCTCGCTCGTCGTGGTCGTGCTGATGGTCAAGGCGGGCTACGGACTGGTCCGCGAGTCCGGCCGGATCCTCCTGGAGGCCGCCCCGGCCCATGTGGACCCGGACACGGTCGGCGACCGGCTCGTCGGGCACCCGCCGGTCACCGAGGTCCACGACCTGCACATCTGGACCATCACCTCGGGGCAGGCGGCGCTCTCCGCGCACGTGCTGGTGGCCCCGGAGGGCGACTGCCACGCCGTGCGCCGGGACCTGGAGGCCCTGCTGTCCAAGGAGTACGGGATCACGCACACCACCCTCCAGGTGGACCACGCCCACGACTCCCTCCTGACGGTCGGCCGGGCGGGCGACGACTTCGCGGACACGGACCCGCACTGCGCCGACTCCCACGGCCCGGTCCACCGCCAGGGCCCGCACGATCACTGAGCGGCCCCCGGACGGGGCATGCATGAGGTCATGACAGCGAAGCGCAGTGCCGGACTGCTCCTGTTCCGCCGTCCCCCCGGGGCCGGGCCGCAAATCCTGCTCGGCCACATGGGCGGCCCGCTCTGGGAGCGGCGCGACGCGGGCGCCTGGTCGATCCCGAAGGGCGAGTACGGGCCCGAGGAGACCCCGATCGACGCCGCCCGCCGGGAGTTCGAGGAGGAGATCGGGCTGCCGCCGCCCGAGGGTCCGTACCTGCCGCTGGGCGAGATCCGGATGATCGGCGGGAAGCTGGTGACGATCTGGGCGGTCCGCGGGGACCTCGATCCGGCGCTGGCGGTACCGGGGACCTTCACCATGGAGTGGCCGCCGAAGTCGGGGCGGACGGCGGAGTTCCCCGAGCTGGACCGGGTGGAGTGGTTCGCTCCGGAGACGGCCAGGTCGAAGCTGGTGGTCTCTCAGATCCCCTTCCTGCAGAGGCTGTTGGAACTCCTGGAGAACGAGGGTTGACCCGACCTTTACTTGCCAACAAACCCCACCTGCATGGACATTGCACGTATGACGAACGTCGTGCTGGTGGGAACCCTGGACACCAAGGGTGTGGAGTACGGCTGGTTGCGCGAGGGACTGCTGCGCGCCGGCGTCGAAGTGGTCATGGTCGACACAGGAATCATGGACGAGCCCCGTGTGCCCGCCGATGTGCCGCGTGAAGCGGTGGCGCGGGCCGCGGGAACGGAACTGAACGAGCTGCGCACGGCCGCCGACCGCGGCGCCGCCGTGACGGCGATGGCCCGGGGCGCGGAGGCGACCCTCTTACGCCTGCACGCCGAGGGCAGACTGCACGGGGTCCTCGCCATCGGCGGCAGCGGCGGAACCTCCATCGCCACCCGGGCGATGCGCGCGCTGCCGCTGGGCGTCCCGAAGGTGATGGTCTCGTCCATGGCGTCCGGGGACGTGGCCCCGTACGTCGGGTCCGCGGACATCACCATGATGTACAGCGTCGTGGACATCGCGGGGATCAACAGCATCTCCGCACCGGTCCTGGCCAATGCCGTGCAGGCCGTCGCGGGGATGGCCAAGGCCTTCGAAGGCGCCTCCTCGGAGCTGCGGCGCCCGGCCCGGCTGGGCGAGGGCGGCCGGCCGCTGATCGCGGCCAGCATGGCGGGCGTGACCACGATCGGCGTGGACGCGGCCCGGGAGCGGCTGACCGAGCTCGGCTACGAGGTGCTGGTCTTCCACGTCAGCGGCACCGGCGGCCGGACCCTGGAGACCCTGGCCGGCCAGGGGATCTTCGCGGGCGTCCTCGACCTCACGCTCAGCGAGCTCGCCGACGACCTGTGCGGCGGCATACTCAGCGCCGGCCCCGACCGGCTCAGCGCGGCCGGGAGGGCCGGGATTCCGCAGGTGGTGAGCCTGGGAGCGCTGGACATGGTGAAGTTCGGCCCGCTGGAGAGCCTGCCGGAGCGGGTCCGCTACCGCCGCGTCCGCGTCCACAACCCCTCGATCACGGTGATCCGTACGACCGGGGCCGAATGCGCCGAACTCGGCCGCCGGGTCGCCGCCAAACTCCGTGCGGCCACCGGCCCCACGGCCGTCTGCGTCCCACTGCGCGGACTGTCCACCCTCGGTGCGCCGGGCGGACCCTACCATGACCCCGACGCCGACGGGGCGTTGTTCTCGGCATTGCGCGAGGGACTGCGGGGCAGCGCCGCCCGGCTCTACGACTACGACACCCACATCAACGATCCGGACTTCGGGCGGGCGGCCGCCGACCGGCTGCACGCCATGATCGGCGCGGAGGCGGAGGCGGAGGCGGCCTGATCCGGCCGCCACGGCCGCGTTACCCGGCCGAGACCGGTTCGCCGGGAACCGGCCGTGGCCGGAAGGTGTCCCAGTGGGTGGCCGGTCCCCGCGAGGACCGGCCCCGGGGCGCGGTCACGCCACGGCAGGGGGAAGGGTATGAACGGCATGTGGTCGGTTCCCGGTTACTCGGAGGTCCGCGAGCTCGGCTCGGGCGGCAGCGGCCGCGTCGTGCTCGCCGTCCACGACGGCACGGGCACGGCGGTCGCGGTGAAGTACCTGAACGACCGGATGCTCGAGAACCCGGCCTTCGTCCGGGAGTTCCGCGCGGAGGCCCAGCTCCTCGGCGACCTGCGCTCGCCGTACGTCGTCGGGCTGTACGAGTACGTGGAAGCGCCCGGCGGCGCCGCCATCGTGATGGAGCTCGTGGACGGCGTCCCGCTGAACGCCCTCCTCAAGCAGTCCGGTCGGACCGGCCCCGAGGCCGCGCTGGTGCTGCTGAAGGGCTCCCTGCTCGGGCTGGCCGACGCCCACCGGGCCGGCGTGGTCCACCGCGACTACAAGCCGGCGAACGTGCTGGTGGCCGCCGACGGCACCTCCAAGCTGGTCGACTTCGGGATCGCCACCCCGCAGGGCACCACGCCCGGGGCCGCCGGCACGCCCGCGTACATGGCGCCGGAGCAGTGGCAGGGCCGGCCGGCCTCGCCCGCGGCGGACGTGTACGCCGCGACGGCGACCTTCTTCGAATGCCTGACCGGCCGCAAGCCCTTCGACGGGCAGAGCTTCGCCGAGCTCGCGGTCCAGCACGTCGAGGCCCCGGTGCCCGAGTCCGAGGCGCCCGAGCCGGTGCGCCCGCTGATCCGGCGGGGGATGGCGAAGTCCCCGGAGCAGCGGCCCGTGGACGCCGACCGGTTCGTCGCGGAGCTGGAGTCGGTGGCCGTGGCCGCGTACGGGCCCGAGTGGGAGGAGCGCGGACAGCGCAAGCTGGCCGCGCTGGCGGCCCTGCTGCCGCTGCTGTTCCCCTCGGCCGGCGCCCCGGCGCAGGGCACCACCGCGCTGGCCACGACGACCCTGCCGAGTCCCGCGCCGCGCTGGACCCCAGGCCGGCGCGGCCTGGCCGCGGCCGGGGCCACCCTGGTCCTCGGGATCGTGGCCGTGCTCGGCTACCAGGCGGTCGGCGCGGAGCCGGGCGGGGCGAAGGCCCTGAACGCCTTCGCGACGTCGAGCGCGTCGGGCCCGTCCCCGGCCGGCACCTCGTCCCCGGAGCAGTCGGCCTCGCCGAGCCCGAGCACCAGCCCGAGCCCGTCGCCCAGTACGACGCCCTCGCCGTCCGCGTCCGCCACGCCGAGCCACACCGGCCCGGCGTCCCCGACGCCGACGCCCACCAAGTCCCCGACGCCCACACCGACGCCGAGCGTGATCGTCTCCTCGGTGTCCGTCACCCTCAAAACCGCGCCCACGTTCGGTGAAGCGACCGTGAGCCTCGATGTCAAAGGCGGGCCCGTCACCGTGGTCTTCGAGTGGTTCATCGGCAACGCGCCGAACGACCTCGCCGTCGCGGACGGCAGCGAGTCCGTCTCCGCGGGCCCGCCGGCCGCGGTGTCGCAGAGGCACACCTTCACGCGCGGCAGGGGCTGCTACCTGACCGTGCGCGTCTCCACCAAGCCCGCCGCCGCCAAGCAGTACTCGTACGCGACCGCCTCGATCCCGCGCTGCGTGCCGCCGGTGCCGGTGCCCCGATGAGCGACCCCCGCGCCCCGCAGGGCGAAGACGACGAGTACAGCGCCACCGTCCTGGGCAGCCACTGGATCAGCGGCCCGCCCCAGCGCACGGACGAGACCGAACGGCTGGAGGCGCCCGGCGAGCACGCGACCCGGCAGCTCGAGGCGCCCGCCGAGGACGCGACCGAGCGGCTGGCGCCCGCCGAGGGCGCGACGCGGCAGCTGGAGATACCGGCCGCAGGGGACGGAACCCGGCAGCTGGAGATGCCCGTCGGCGACGGGACCCGGCGCGTGCCGGCCGAGGCCGTGCCGGACCGCGTCGAAGGGTCCGTCCTGCGGTTCGGTCCGGGGGTGACGGCCGCCCTCCCGCTGCCGTTCCCGGTGGCCCCGCCACCCCGGCCGCCCCGCCGGCGCGGCGAATGGCGCCGCTACACCCTGGCGGCCGTGATCCTGCTCGCGGTCCTCGCCTACCTTGGCTGGCAGCGCTACGGCCCGGCCCTGGAGGTCCGGGACGTTGCGGTCACCACCGGCCCCGAGGGCCCCGGCTGCGACGCGACCGCCGACGTCGTCGCCGTCGTACGGACCAACGGCCGACCGGGGGTCATCACCTACCGCTGGCTGCGCAGCGACGGGACCCGCTCGGAGCAGCTGACCGAGCGGGTGCCGAGCGGCCGGCACGAGGCCCGGCTGCACCTGCTGTGGACCTTCCAGGGCGCGGGGACCTACCCCGCGAAGGCCGAGCTCCAGCTGGTCTCGCCGGACCGGCGCACGGCCTCGGCGGAGTTCACCTACCGCTGCCGCCCGTAGGCCGTCCCGCCGGGATCCGGATGACGGCGAGGCCGACGTCGAGGTCCACGCGGGAGCGCGGCGGAGCGCCGTCCTCCTCGTCGTCGCGCATGACGAGGGCGCTCTGCCGCTCCTTGAGCTCGTTCTGCTTGCCCGGCGAGAAGCTGGCGTGGAGCTGCTCGAAGCCGGTGGCGGACATCTGCCGTTGCTTTGATCATCAAGTGATCTCAGCAATCCCGGTGTTTCCACCGGAATGGTCCGTAACGGGTCACCAGCAGGCGAGTTGCGCGCCGGTGTCGTGTTGACGGTCTCCCGTTTCCTTCCCGGCCCGGGGGCTGGGGATCGCGCCACCTGCCCGCCCCGTCCCGGCCTTGCGGCGCGGGCGAGTGGCGCGGGTCTTCCGGTCGGCTCCACGGGGCTTCGACTCCGCCTCGACGGCGTTGTCCAGGTCTCCGGCCACTCCGGTACCTGTGGTGCGGGCCGCGAGGGCGACCAGGTTGTGTCCGGCGTTCGCGTCCCGGTCAAGGACGAGGCCGCAGGCGTCGCACTCGAAGACGCGCGTGCTGAGGGGCAGCTTGGTTTTCACCGCACCGCAGCGGGAGCAGGTCTTCGAGGAGGGGAACCAGCGGTCGGCGACGACGAGACGCGTGCCGTGCCGACGGGTCTTGTAGGTGAGCCGGCGTCGGATCTCGCCGAACGCGGCATCCGCGATCCGGCGGGACAGGCGCCGGTTGCGGCCCATTCCGGCGACGTTGAGGTCTTCGACGACGATCGTGCCGTACTCGCAGGCGAGACGGGTCGTCATCTTGTGGAGGGTGTCCTCGCGGAGGTTCGCGACCCGGTGATGGATCACGTTCCGAGCCCGGTTGGCCTTCTCCCAGCGCTTCGACGACTGCTGCCCGGTGTGCCGGTCGGGGCCGCGCCGGCGGGAGACGATCCGGCTGGCGCGGCGCAGCTGTTTCTGTGCGCGGTCGAGGTGGCGTGGGTTGGGTTCCTCGCTGAGGACACCATCGCTGTCCGCGAGGACGGCCAGCGTTTTGATGCCGAGGTCGATACCGACCGCCGCGTCCGGACGGGCCACTTTCACCAGCTGGTGCTTCTGCTCGACCTGGAGGGACACGAACCAGCGGCCCCGGTCCAGGCATGCGGTCGCGGAGAGGATCCGCATGTTTCCCTCGTCGATGAGGGCTCGCAGGTCAGCTCGGTTCTCGTGGAGGCGGACGGCGGCGATCCTGGGCAGGGTGATGTGCCTGCCGTCAGGCTCGATACGGATCGTGCCCGTGGTGAACCGGCAGGTCAGGCGCGCTTTCCCCTTCAACTTCAAGCGGGGGATACCCATCTTCGGGCCCTTGCGCTTCCCGCTCTTCGACTTCGTGTAGTTGCCGAACGCCGCCGACGCGTTGGCCAGGCCCGTGTTGTACGCCTCTTTGGAATTTTCCTCCCACCAGTCGGCGAAGCGCGGGTTGGTGCACTTGTCCTCGTTGAACGCCTTCCGCAGCGAGGGCAGCGACCACGACCGCCACGGAGTCAGCTCGTCCTCGGGGATGCCGTACGACTGCTCGGCCTTGCGCTGCCACCACACAGCGGTGACGTACGCGACCCCCCAGTTGTACGCGGCCCGCGCCCCACCTCCGTGCGAGTGCAGGTGGCGAGCGCGAGCTTGTGCGCGAGGACGGTGAAGCCCGGCCGTGGCTTGAACTTCTTCATCCGGCCACCTCCGGGCCTGTGGCGACGGCGACGGCCCGGGCGGCGCGATTGTTCGCGGAGCGCCGGCCGTACAGACGTGCGCACATCGAGGTCAAAACCTCGGTCATGTCCCGTACGAGGTCGTCGGCGGTCTCCGCCGGGTCAAGGACGACCAGACGCCGCCCCGAGGCCGAGAGGACAGCTTCCAGGTGCTCGACGCCGAACCGGGCGAGGCGGTCGCGATGCTCGACCACGATCGTCCCCACACCCGGGTCGGCGAGCAGCCGGTGCAACTTGCGGCGGCGCCCGTTCAAGCCGGAACCGACCTCCGTCACCACGTCAGTGACCGCGAGACCCTGGGACGTTGCGCCCTGAACGGTCCGGGCGACCTGGCGCTCCAGGTCCGCCTTCTGATCAACGGACGAGACACGGCAGTACGCCACGACCCGCCCGGCGGCCTGCGGGGCGGGCCCGGTCACGAGCCATGTACCCGACGGCGTCTGGACGACCGGGACCGGCATACGGCCCTCTTTCGCCCAGGTCCACGCGGTCTGGTAGTGCACGCCGTTGCGCGCCGCCCACTCGGAAAGCTTCACGACATCAGGATGTTCACTGATGATGCCGGATATCCACCGAAAGAAATGGGAACTGTTGTTCACCCCTTGCGGCCGTTCCAGCGCCAGGGGAGCACGCCCGCGCGCCCCGCGCGTTCCAGCGCCAGGTCGAGGAAGGCCATGGCGGTGAGCAGCAGCGCCAGCCCCGGCAGGGTCATGAAGACGATGAAGGCCATGGCCCGAGCCTAAGCGGTGTCCTGCCCCGGGCCCAGGTCGTCCTTTCGGCCCACTGCCGCGGCCCCGGGTCCGGTCCTTCCGGCCGGGGGATCGGGGCCGTGCGGCCGAGGCGCGCGCACCCCCGCGCTGGTTGACTCGAAGGTGTTGACGAAGGCGCTCAGGACGCCTTCACGGCACCCTTGCCGCCACGTTCCAGCCGGCGATACACCCCAAACGGAACGTGGCTGTCCCGCACGGCTGCCAAGTCCGCGCGGGAGGCCCGCAGTCCCTTTGGGGAGTGGCTGCGGGCCACCTTGCCGTCCGGCCTCAGAACCTCGCGTGGGCCGTGATGTCCGCCGCGAACTCCCCCGTCATCGCCGGGGTCACCGTCGGCCGGCACTGCGCCACGGCCGCCAGGTAGTCCTCCGTGCTCGCGCCGAGCTGCGCCGCCGTCGCGCCCCGCGCGCCCACCGCCTCCAGGTCCCGCTCGAAGGACACCTGCGCCGCGATCCGCGCCGCGTGCTCGATGTCGGCCGGGGTGAACAGCTCGGTCGCCGCCACCAGGGCCGCCACGTCCACGTCGGGGCGGCCCGCCGTGTAGCGGGACCAGATGGCGGCGCGGGCCCCCGCGTCCGGGGTGCCGATCGGGATCAGGTAGTCGAAGCGTCCGGGCCGCAGGAAAGCCGGGTCGAGCGAGCGGATGGAGTTGGTCGCGCAGACCAGCAGCCGCTCGTCGCCCTCCCGGAAGCCCGGTATCAGCTTGAGCAGCTCGTTGGTCACCCCGTGGATCCCGCCGGGCTGCGCGGGCTCGGTGCGCACGGGCGCGATCTCCTCGACCTCGTCGATGAAGACGAGGACCCGCTCCAGCTCGGCGATCCGCGCGAAGGCGTCGCGCAGCGCGGCCGCGAGGTTGCCCTCGTCGGCCAGCCGGGAGGGCAGCAGTTCCACGAACGGCCAGCCGAGCCGGGAGGCGATGGCCCGGGCGAAGGTGGTCTTGCCGGTGCCGGGCGGGCCGAAGAGGGTGATGGCGCGCGGCGGCCGGACCCCGTGCGAGGCGGCCCGCTCCGGTTCGGCGAGCGGCAGCACCACGCGCCGCTCGATGAGGTCCTTCTCCTTCTCCATGCCGGCGACCTTGGCCCACAGGTCGCCCTGCAGGAAGCGGCCGCCGAGGTCGTCGAGGAGGCCGGCGGCCGGGCCGTGCAGCGGCTCGGTCTTCTCGAAGTAGGCGACGGCGGGCTGCCGGGTGTAGCCCGCGTTCAGCAGGCCCTCGCCGAGCATGTCCTCCTCCGGCAGGACGTAGGCGATGCGGCCGACGCGGGCGGCGATGAGCCGCCGCTCCAGCTCCACGAGCAGGGCGCTGGCCAGGCCCCGGCCGCGCCAGCCGGCGGCGATGGCGATGCGCATGACCCACGCGCGCTCACCGGTGACGCAGGCGAGGGCGGCGCCGATCGGGACGCCCTGGTGGACGGCGACCACGCAGGGCTGCCGGTCGGTCAGGGCGCTGATGCACTCGGCGAGTGAGAAGACCGACTCCTGGCCGAGTTCGGCCGTGGTGTCGATCAGGTGGACAACGGCCGCGAGATCGCTCTCGCGGTAGTCGTGGATCAGCCAGTTCACCGGGTACCGCCCCTCGTTCGTGCTCCTGCGTGCCTGCCGCGCACCTTCTGCCGCGAGGCTAGGGGCGGGCGGGCCCCGCGCTCACGCTCCGTCGTGCACAACACCCGGTCCGGAAACCGTCCGTGTCGTCCATAGACTGGTGGTTTCCGCCCGAACTGTTGACCGAGGACCCCTACGCCTTCATGACATCCCACATATCCACCGCCCCGCGCCCGTACCTGGCGTGGCTGGTTCCGGTCTTCTGGACGCTGGCGCTCGGACTGTGGGGGCTCTCCCGGCAGGACAGCGTGTGGCGGGACGAGGCGGCGACCTGGCAGGTGGCGGCGCGCTCCCCCGGCGAGATCTGGCACATGCTCGGCACCGTGGACGCCGTCCACGGCCTGTACTACCTGCTGATGCACTTCCTCTTCGAGGCCTTCGGGGCGAGTACGACGACCCTGCGCCTCCCCTCCGTGCTGGCGGTGGCGGTGGCCGCAGCGTGCGTGGCGCTGATCGGGCGCCGGCTGGCCGGCCCGTGGGCGGGAGCGGCCGGCGGGCTGGCCCTCGGGCTGCTGCCCGCCGTGCAGTTCCAGCTCCAGGAGGGCCGCCCGTACGCGCTGGTCGCGGGCGGCGCCGGGGTCTCGACCCTGCTGCTGGTCTCGCTGCTCGCACCCGCACCCGGCGCCGGGGCCGGGGCCGGGCGGCGGAGCTGGCCGCGCTGGACGGCGTACGGGGGCGTCGTGCTGGTCTGCGCGCTGCTGAACTGGTTCTCGCTGCTGATCCTTCCCGCGCACGCGGTGACCCTGTGGTGGGTGCGGGCCGGGCGCGGCGTCCCGGCGCGCTGGCTGGCCGCCTCGGCGGCGGCCGTGGCGGGGGCACTGCCGCTGATCCTGTTCAGCCGGACCCAGTCCGGGCAGGTCTCGTGGATTCCGCCGCTGACCTGGCACATGCTGATCGGCCCGGCGGTCCTGCTGGCGGTCGGCGCGCTGGGGGCGTGGGCGGACCGGTGGAACGGGCCGCGCACCGGCCGGCGCCGGCGGCTGTCGGCGGCATCGGTCGGGCTGCCGCTGCTGGCCGTGCCGCTGCTGGGGCTGGCCGCCGCCTCGCTGGTCCAGCCGCTGTTCCTGGACCGGTACGTGCTGTTCGCCATGCTGGGCCTGGCCCTGCTGATCGGCGCGGGGCTCGGTGCGGCCGTACGGGCCCTCGCGCCGCGGTGTCCGAAGGCGTCGGCCGCGCTCGTACCGGCCGTGGTCGGGGTCGCGGCGCTGGCGATGCTGCCGGTGGCGCTGGCCGACCGGTCCCCGGCCAGCCGGGTGGACGACGTACGGGCGGCGGCCGGGGAGGTGTCCCGGCTGAAGCGGGACGGCGACGGGGTGCTCTTCGTCCCGGCGGCCCGGCGGGACACCGCGCTGGTCTCGCCCGGGGCGTTCGCGGGGCTGACGGACGTCGCGCTGGCGCGCGGCCCGGTGGAATCGGGCACCCTCAAGGGCGAGGAGGCCGGCCCTGACCGGATCCGGGCGGCGCTGGGCGGGCGGCGCCGGATACTGCTGGTGACGGACGCGGCGAAGGCGGCGAGGCCCCCGGGCTCCGCGGCGGACAGGATGAAGGCCGCCGTCCTGGCGGCGGACTTCACCGTGGTCGAGGACGTGCAGCTCAGGGGCCGCCGGGTGACGGTGTACGAACGCCGCCCCTGATCCCGCCGGGCGCGGGCGCGGGCGCGGGACACCGAGGACGGCCCGCGGGCGCGGGCAGGGGCCTCAGTTGTCGAACCACACGGTGAGCCGGACCCGTTCGTCGCCGTACAGCCCGGCGAGGGTTTCCATCACCGTCCAGAGCGGCTTCCATTCCCCGTCGGGTGCGACGGCGTCGCGCCGGGTGATCCGCCCGATCCGGTAGAGGCGGTCATCGCCGTCAGGCCATTCGGTGCCCTCCGGCAAGTCGTGCGCCTCGTACCGGAACAGCCTGCCGGGGTCGCGGACGGTGGACAGGCCCGCCACCTCGGCGATCCGCGGGTCCCAGCCCGTCTTGCCGGTCATCACCCAGCCTTCGTCGGTGCGGCGGTACTCGTGGATGCGGGCGTCGACCCGCTCCGCCGGCTCCGACCAGTCGACCCGCTTGAGCTCGGCCCAGCTGATCCAGGTGGGGCTGTGCCCGTCGACGCCCCAGTCCGCGAACTGCGCGCGCACCACGTCCGAGACGTCCTTCGGCAGCCCCCTGTCCTCGGCGAGCGGCCGGAAGCCGGCGAAGTTGCGCATGCCGAAGAGGCAGCCGAAGGCGTCGTACGACCGCCCGTGGTGGAGCAGCTCGATGTCGACGGCCGCCACCCACGGCTCGTCGTCCTCGACCACGCACTCCACGAATCCATGTATGTCTGTTCCCATGGGCCGTGATTCTCCGTGCGGTCCGGCTCTGACACCAAGGGGATTTCGCGCTCCACGGCGGACCCCCGAGGGACCCCCGGCGGCGACTTCACAGCCGATTCACATGAATTACCCGACTCCGGCCACAGGTTCGCCGACGAGGCTCTGGGCATGATCCAGCGCCTTCCCCACCGACCGGACCGCCGCCCCCGCGCCCGTGGCCGGCGCGCGTCCCGGATCCTGCTCGCCCTGGCCGCGATGACCGCGCTGCTCAGCGTCGACGTGCCCGACGCGCTCGCGAAGCCGCCGCTCGGCGTCACCGCGACGGCCGCGGCCGACGCGACGGCCCAGCGCGTCGGCGCGCTCTTCGCGGGCGGCCTCGGCGGTGGGCACTTCTGCACGGCCTCCGTGGTGCGCAGCGAGGACCGCGACGTGATCGCCACCGCGGCGCACTGTCTGGGGGCCCTGGACGACACCTACTTCGCCCCCGGCTACCGGGACGGCGAGGCACCGTACGGCCTGTGGAAGTTGACGGACATGTACGTGGCGCCGGACTGGACGGACGGCCGGAACCCGGACCACGACATCGCCTTCGCCACGCTGGCCCCGCTGGACGGCCGGCAGGTCGAGGACGTGGTCGGCGGCTTCCCGGTGGCGGCGGAGCAGCCCGCCGACGCCACGGTCTCGATCGTGGGCTATCCGAGTTCGGACGAGTCCCCGCTGTACTGCGCCAACGGCACGACGCTGCTCTCCGCGACCCAGCGCCGCATCGACTGCCCCGAGCTCAGCGGCGGCACCAGCGGCAGTCCCTGGCTCGTCGACGGCGCCCTCGCGGGGGTCCTCGGCGGCCACGAGGGCGGCGGGACCGTCCCGGAGGTCTCGTACAGCGCGGTCATGGGCGACCAGGCGGTGGAGCTCTACCGGGAGGCGGCCGACAACGGCTGAGGCGCCGTACGCCCTACGCGCCCCGCGTGCTCTGCGTGCTCTGCGTGCTCTGCGTGCCGGGAGTCGCGGACGCGGCGGCCGTGGCGGACGTGGCGGGGGCCTCGAACCAGGTCGGCTCGTCCCGCAGGGCCCGGCGGATCCGGTCGACGGCGAAGGACTCCAGCGGCTCCGGCAGCGCGTCCGGCTCGAACCAGGCCACCTCCAGCGACTCGTTGTCGTTGACGCGCGCCCGCCCGCCCGTGGCCCGGCAGCGGAAGGTGATGTCCTGGAACTGGCAGACGTCGCCGTTGGGGTACGTCATCGGCGGGAGCATCTCCACCAGCACCACCCGCTCCGGTACGCACCGCACCGCCGTCTCCTCGTACACCTCGCGCACCGCCGTGTCGGCGGGCTGCTCCCCCGGCTCGGCGATCCCGCCGATCACCGACCAGCGCCCGGTGTCGGCGCGCCGCCCGAGCAGCACCCGCCCCAGGTCGTCGACGACGATGGCGGTCACCCCGGGCAGCAGGAGCAGCTGGTGCCCGGCGGTGGCGCGCAGGGTGCGGATGAAGTCGGGTGTGGTCATCCCCCGACCTTACGAGTCCTTCGCGAAGCGGCGGGCGAACGACCAGCCGAGGCCGGCCGCGGCGACGGCCAGCAGGACGTACTCGGCGAGCGGGCCGTAGCGGGTGGCGGGGGTCTCGGTGGAGCGCAGCGGGATCTCCGCGACCAGGGCGTCGGCGGTGAACATCTTCGTCTGCTGCACGATCGCACCGTCGGGGCGGATGACGGCGCTGACCCCGCTGGTGACGGGGACCAGGACGGTGCGGCTGTGCTCGACGGCGCGGACCCGGTCCATGGCCAGCTGCTGGTAGGTCATCTCGGTGCGGCCGAAGGTGGCGTTGTTGCTGGGCACCGCGATGACCTGGGCGCCGGCCTGGACGGTGGAGCGGACGGCGTCGTCGAAGGCGGCTTCGTAGCAGGTGACCATGCCGACTCCGCTGCCCGCCATGTCGAAGACGCCGGGCTCCTCGCCGGGGCCGAAGTCGCGGCGCACCCGGTCGACGTCGGAGCTGAAGAGGCGGACGAAGGACCGCATCGGGATGCGCTCGCCGAAGGGCTGGATCTTGCGCTTGTCGTAGGTGTCGGTGGGGCCCTTGACCGGGTCCCACAGGATCATCGTGTTGCGCAGCGGTCCGGTCTCGGGGGCCAGTACGGAGCCGATGGCGACGGGCACCCCGATGGCCTTGACCGCGTTGTCGATGACGGCGTAGGCGTCGGCCTCGGCGTACGGGTCGATGTCGGAGGAGTTCTCCGGCCAGACGACGAAGTCCGGCTTGGGCACCCGGCCGGCCTTGACGTCCTCGGCGAGCTGGATGGTGCGGTTGGCGTGGTTGTCGAGGACCTGGCGGCGCTGGGCGTTGAAGTCGAAGCCGGCGCGCGGGACGTTGCCCTGGATGACGGCGGCGATCACGGTGCCGTCCTCTGCCGTGTCGGAGACCAGGGGCCGGGCCGCGAGGGCGCCGGCGAGCGGGGCGGCCACGGCGGTGGCGGCGAGCAGCGCGGCGGTGGCCCGGCGGGTGTCGGCGCCGACGCGCACCACCTCGTAGAGGCCGAATCCGCACAGGGCCACGGCGAAGGAGAGCAGCGGGGTGCCGCCGAACGCCACGAGCGGCAGGAAGACCCCGTCGGGCTGTCCGTAGGCGAGCTTGCCCCAGGAGAAGCCGCCGAAGGGGGCCCGGGCGCGCAGGGCCTCGCCGGCGATCCAGACGGCGGCGCCCCACAGCGGCCAGGCGGGGAGCCGGGTGACGAGGGCGATGCCGAGGGTGGTCAGGCCGAGGAGGAGGGATTCGAGGGTGACGAGGGCCAGCCACGGGACCGGGCCGACGCCCTCACCGGTCCAGACGAGCAGCGGCAGCAGGAAGGCGAGGCCGTGCAGGAGGCCGAGGCCGAACCCGGCCCGTGCGCGGCGCCCGTACAGGCACCAGCCGAGCAGGGCGAGCGCGAGGGGGGCCAGCCACCACAGGGGGCGGGGCGGGAAGCTGAGGTAGAGCAGCACGCCGGAGAGGGCGGCGAGGGCGGGGCGCGCCAGCCGCTCGGCCCACCGCCGCGCGGGGGACTCCGGGGAACGGGTCACTGATTCCGCTTCCGCTTCGGGCCGGCTGACGGGCTTCGGGGGCTCGTTTCCGGCCGCGCGGGTCGCACTGCTGCTCATCTGGCGGAGTGTACGTCCCCGGCCTGTGCCGGCGGACGGCCCGGCGGGTGGTGCGTCGGGTGATGCGTCGGGTGGCTCGCAGCCCGGGTCGCAGCCCGGGGCGCCGGGTCGGTGCCCGGGCCGGTGCCCGCGCTCGGGTCCCGGCCCGCGTCCGGATCAGTGGGCGAGGGACCGCAGATGGGTGCGGATCACGAGGACCGCGTTCGCGGCGTCGTCCACCGTGACGGTGAAGAGCTTGCCGTCGCCGAGCCTCAGCTCCACGCCCTCGCCGCGCCGCACGATGACGGCGGTGCCCTTCTCGGGGCGCCAGCGGTAGCCCCAGCCGCCCCACTGCTGGGGGGTGATCCGGGGGACGAACTCGGCGGAGGCCACCTCGGCGAGCCGGATCTTCCGGCGCGGCACTCCGATGTGGCCGCAGCGCACTTCCACCGCCTCCGCGTCGACGGTGACGGCGACGTGCACGAAGGCCAGGGTGCCGAAGAGGATCAGCAGGCCCGCGGCGAGGCAGCCGATCACCGCCATGAGCAGCGCGACGATGCCGACGTCCCCGGCGTGGTCCACGGCCAGCTCGACGCCGAGGGCGAGGCAGGCCGCACCGGCCGCGGCGAGCAGCCACTGCACGCGGTTGGAGGCCCGGCCAGTCCAGAGCGGACCCGGGGGGTGAACCGTCATGTGTAGCAGCGTACTCACGTTCCCCCCGCACGCCACCGCCCTCGCCCGCCCGGGTCCGGCGGCGAGCCGCGGACCACCCCCCTAGCTGGGGAGGAGGCCGACGAGCGCGTCCCGCAAGGCCGGGCGGCGGGCCGTCATGAAGCGGTGCAGGGTCCTGGAGCCGAGGGCCACCCGCTGGGCGCTGCGGCGGCGCTCACCGTCGTACGCGCGCAGCGCGGCGGGCAGGCCACCGGGTCCGTGGGCGGCGACGGCCCGGGCCAGCGCTTCGGCGTCGAGGAGCGCGGTGCACGCGCCCTGGCCGAGGTTCAGGGTCATGGCGTGCGCCGCGTCGCCGACCAGCGCGACGGGCCCGTGTCCGGCCGTGCGGGTGAAGGAGGGCAGCGCCGGGTGGAGGTGGCGCATCGGGTAGCGGATCCAGGTCTGCGGGTCGGTGTCGGCGAGCACGCGCGGGATCGGGTCGTGCCAGTCGGCGAAGGCGGCCCGCAGTTCCCGCGCGGTGGTGGCCCCGGGGACGGTGGCGTACCAGTTGGTGCGGCCGGGCTCGACGGGGGTCATCCCGAAGAAGCGGCCGCGGCCCCAGGTCTCGCCGTAGACGCCGGTCTCGAATCCGGCGATGCCGATCCAGGCCGCCTCGGCGAGCTCGCGCGGGGCGCTGGCCGCGCCGAAGCGGGCGGCGCGGACCGCACTGTTGATGCCGTCGGCGCCGACGAGCAGGTCGGCGCCGCCCGGGGCCCCGGGATCGTAGGGGCACCCGTACGCGATGTCCGTGCCGCCGAGCCGGTCGAGCTCGGCGGGCAGCGCGTCGATCAGGTGGGGGCGGGACACGAGGAGTTCGGGCCGGCCCGCCTTGCGCTCGATCCGCTCGAGCGGGAGCGCGGCCAGCACCCGGCCGTCGGGACGCCGGATCCGCGCGTCCCGGTACGGGACCGCCCGCTCCCGGAGCGCGGCGCCGAGACCGAGCCGGTCCAGGGCCGACTGGGCGGTGGGGTGGATGCCGAAGGCGGTTCCGTAGCGCTCCGGCGCGGCCCGGCGCTCGAGGACGGTCACCGTCCATCCGGCGCGGCGCAGGCCGATGGCGGTGGCGAGCCCGCCGACCCCGGCGCCGACGACGAGCGCCGAGCCCCCGTCCGAACCGGCGTCCGAACCGGCGTCCGCTCCCGCTTCCGCACCCGCCGCACTCGTGTCCATGGCGCACCCCTCACCCCGTCACCAACCACCACAGCCGTGGTGCTACACCTGTGGTACCACGGACGTGGTTAGGCTGGCAACGTGAACCAGGACCGAAGGGACCGGCTGCGGGACGCGGCCAAGCCGTTCTCCCGGCAGGCAGCGATGGCGAAGTATGGGAGGCTGGGAGAGGTGAATAAGCTACAGGGACTTGCCGCGGGGGGGCAAGTCGTCCCTTGCGCGGCCCATGCAGCTTGAAGTTATGATTAAGGATGATGTGTTTTTCTTTGTGAAAGACAAGGAGGAAAAGGGAGGGCTGGCGGAGGCGCGGGGGCTCGGAAATGGGTAAGAGGGGGGGGGCGGGGAGGAGGAGGGGCGCGGCCGCGGCGGGGCGGCCGTCGAGCAGGGCGACCCGCCGGTCGGCGACGGCGGCGGTCTCCTCATCGTGGGTGGCCAGCAGGACGGTGATGCCGTGCGAGCGGGCCGCGGTGGTGAGCGTACGGAGCAGCAGGGCGCGCTCGGCGCGGTGCAGCGGGGCCGTGGGCTCGTCGGCGAAGATCACGGCGGGCTCGCCCACGAGGGCGCGGGCGAGGGCCACGCGCTGGGACTCGGCCCGGTTGAGGGCGTCGGGGTGCTTGCGGGCGAAGGCGCTGATGTCGAGGCGGTCCAGCCATTCGCAGGCGGCCCGTTTGGCACTGCGGTGGGTCGCGCCGGCGATCAGCAGCGGCAGCGCGGCGTTCTCCCAGACCCGGAGCTCGGGCAGCAGCCCTGGCTCGGGGCCGATCCAGCCGAACCGGTCGCGGCGCAGCCGCTCGCGGGCCAGGGCCCCCATGGTGTGCACGGGGACGCTGTTGAACCAGACCTCGCCCTGTTCGGGCCGCAGCTGACCGGAGAGGCAGCCCAGCAGGGTGGTCTTGCCGCTGCCGCGCGGGCCGGTGACGGCGAGGATCTCGCCCGCGCGGACGCCGATCGAGACCCCGATGAGGCCCGGCGAACCTCCCCCAGACTTCGTCCGGGGGGACCCCCTGTGGGAGTAGTGAAGGGACCGCGCCCAGAGGACGTCCTCGCGGGGCAGGGCGTTGTCTGGCGGAGCGTTGTCCGGTGGAGCCACCATGGCGTACACCTCCGTCCGGGGGAACGAAGCGGAGCCAGCTTGGTCACTGGCGCCACAATGAGATGTAAAGAGATGAACGCCTTGGATGCGGACAGCACACGGCCCGGACACCCGCGTTCTCACTCGAACGGGGGATCCGGGCCGTGTGGTCGGACTACTGCGCGAAGAACCGCCTGCCGCTCGCGGCCGGCGGACGCCGCTGGTTAGAGCTTGGTCCAGGCCTCGGTGAGCACGCGGCGCAGGATGCCCTCGATCTCGTCGAAGGTGCCCTGGTCGGCGATCAGCGGCGGGGCCAGCTGGATGACCGGGTCGCCACGGTCGTCGGCGCGGCAGTACAAGCCGTTCTCGAAGAGCGCCTTGGAGAGGAAGCCGTAGAGCACGCGCTCCGTCTCCTCGTCCGTGAAGGACTCCTTGGTGGCCTTGTCCTTGACGAGCTCGATGCCGTAGAAGTAGCCGTTGCCGCGGACGTCGCCGACGATCGGCAGGTCGTGCAGCTTCTCCAGCGTCGAGCGGAAGGCGTCCTCGTTGTCCAGCACGTGCTGGTTGAGGCCTTCCTTGTCGAAGATGTCGAGGTTGGCGAGCGCCACCGCGGAGGACACCGGGTGTCCGCCGAAGGTGTAGCCGTGCAGGAAGGTGTTGTCACCCTTGTAGAACGGCTCGGCGAGCTTGTCCGAGATGATGCAGGCACCGATCGGGGAGTAGCCCGAGGTCATGCCCTTGGCGCAGGTGATCATGTCCGGGATGTAGTCGAACTTGTCACAGGCGAACATCGTGCCCAGACGGCCGAAGGCGCAGATCGTCTCGTCGGAGACGAGCAGCACGTCGTACTCGTCGCAGATCTCGCGGACCCGCTGGAAGTACCCGGGCGGCGGCGGGAAGCAGCCGCCGGCGTTCTGTACCGGCTCGAGGAAGACGGCGGCGACGGTGTCGGCGCCCTCGAACAGGATCTCCTGCTCGATCTGGTCGGCGCACCAGCGGCCGTAGGCCTCGGGGTCGTCGCCGTAGATCGGGGCGCGGTAGATGTTGGTGTTGACCACCTTGTGCGCGCCGGGGACCAGCGGCTCGAAGGGGGCCTTGAGGGCCGGCAGGCCGGTGATGGACAGCGCGCCCTGCGGGGTGCCGTGGTAGGCGACCGCGCGGGAGATGACCTTGTACTTGGTGTGCTTGCCCTGCAGCTTGAAGTACTGCTTGGCGAGCTTCCACGCGGTCTCGACGGCCTCGCCGCCACCGGTGGTGAAGAAGACCTTGTTCAGGTCGCCCGGAGCGTAGTGCGCGAGACGCTCGGCGAGCTCGACGGCCTTGGGGTGCGCGTACGACCAGATGGGGAAGAACGCGAGTTGCTGCGCCTGCTTGTACGCGACCTCGGCCAGTTCCTTGCGGCCGTGACCTGCGTTGACCACGAACAGGCCGGCGAGACCGTCCAGGTAGCGCTTGCCCTTGTCGTCGAAGATGTAGGTGCCCTCGCCCCGCACGATGGTGGGTACGGGCGAGTTCTCGTACGACGACATGCGGGTGAAGTGCATCCACAGGTGGTCGTAGGCGGTCTTGGAGAGGTCCTGGCTCACGGCTATCGCGTTCCCCACATGTAGGTCTGCTTCTTCAGCTTCAGGTAAACGAAGCTTTCGGTTGATCGCACGCCGGGGAGCGCGCGGATCTTCTTGTTGATCGTTTCGAGCAGGTGGTCGTCGTCCTCGCAGACGATCTCCACCATTAGGTCGAACGAGCCCGCGGTCATCACCACGTACTCGCACTCGGCCATGGCGGTCAGAGCATCGGCCACCGGGTCGAGGTCTCCCTCGACGTTGATGCCGACCATCGCCTGGCGCCGTAGCCCCACGGTGAGCGGGTCGGTGACCGCGACGATCTGCATGACGCCCTGGTCGAGCAGCTTCTGTACGCGCTGGCGCACCGCCGCTTCGGACAGGCCCACGGCCTTGCCGATCGCTGCGTAGGGACGGCGACCGTCCTCCTGCAGTTGCTCGATGATCGCCAGGGACACAGCATCGACCGAAGGGGACGGTTGTCTGTTCCTGGAATCTGCGCTTCGACTGACCACAACCTCACTCTGCACGAGGAGTCGTCTGTTCCGCAAGGCGAGAACGATGTAATTCGTTGTTTCGGACCTCGGATCTCACCGATTCCGTAGTTCGTGGTGGGTGGGCCTGTCGAAAACGGCGTCCAAGGGGATAGGCTGAGGAGCTGTCTCAACCACTGGACATGTGATCAGGAGTGTGGCTGTAGTGACCACCGAACTGCGTCGTCTGCGCAACTACATCGGCGGGGAGTTCAAGGACGCCGCCGACGGGCGGACCACCGAGGTGGTCAACCCCGCCACGGGCGAGGCGTACGCGACCGCCCCGCTCTCCGGCCAGGCGGACGTCGACGAGGCCATGGCCGCCGCCGCGGCGGCCTTCCCGGCCTGGCGCGACGCGACCCCCTCCGAGCGCCAGAAGGCGCTGCTGAAGATCGCGGACGCCTTCGAGGCGCGCGCCGACGAGCTGGTCGCCACCGAGTCGGAGAACACCGGCAAGCCGCTGGGCCTCACGGCCAGCGAGGAGCTGCCGCCGATGGTGGACCAGATCCGCTTCTTCGCGGGCGCCGCGCGCCTGCTCGAGGGCCGTTCGGCCGGCGAGTACATGGAGGGCATGACCTCGATCGTGCGCCGTGAGCCGGTCGGCGTCTGCGCCCAGGTCGCGCCGTGGAACTACCCGATGATGATGGCCGTCTGGAAGTTCGCCCCGGCCCTCGCCGCGGGCAACACCGTGGTCCTCAAGCCCTCGGACACCACCCCGGCCTCCACCGTCCTGATGGCGGAGATCATGGGCTCGATCCTGCCCGAGGGCGTCTTCAACGTCGTCTGCGGCGACCGCGAGACCGGCCGCGCCATGGTCGAGCACCGCACCCCGGCGATGGCCTCCATCACCGGCTCGGTCCGCGCGGGCATGCAGGTCGCCGAAAGCGCCTCCAAGGACGTCAAGCGCGTCCACCTGGAGCTCGGCGGCAAGGCCCCCGTCGTGGTCTTCGAAGACGCCGACATCGCCAAGGCCGCCGAGGACATCGCGGTCGCGGGCTTCTTCAACGCCGGCCAGGACTGTACGGCGGCCTGCCGCGTCCTGGTCCACGAGTCGATCCACGACGAGTTCGTCGCGGCGCTGGCCAAGAACGCGGCCGACACCAAGACCGGGCAGCCGGACGACGAGGACGTGCTCTACGGCGCGCTGAACAACCCGAACCAGCTGAAGCAGGTCGCGGGCTTCATCGAGCGCCTCCCCGCCCACGCCAAGGTCGAGGCGGGCGGCCACCGGGTCGGCGAGAAGGGCTACTTCTACGCCCCGACCGTGGTCTCCGGCCTCAAGCAGGATGACGAGATCATCCAGAACGAGGTCTTCGGCCCCGTCATCACGGTCCAGTCCTTCACGGACGAGGCCCAGGCCCTGCAGTACGCGAACGACGTCGAGTTCGCCCTCGCCTCCTCCGTGTGGACCAAGGACCACGGCCGCGCGATGCGGATGTCCAAGAACCTCGACTTCGGCTGCGTGTGGATCAACACCCACATCCCGCTCGTCGCCGAGATGCCCCACGGCGGGTACAAGAAGTCCGGCTACGGCAAGGACCTCTCCGCCTACGGCTTCGAGGACTACACGCGGATCAAGCACGTGATGACCTCGCTCGACGGCTGACCTTCCGCGGCGCCGATCGCACTGATCAGGGCAAGGCCTTGATGGGGCGGGCAGTAGACAACATGTCTATTGCCCGCCCCTTCGCGTTCCCCGAGGCTTTGCCCATGCCTGAACTCGCCTTCTCCCGCCGCGCGGCGCTGCGCGGCCTCGGTGCCGCGGGCCTGCTGGCCGCCCTCACCGGCTGTGGTGTCCCCGCCGCATACGTCCCCGAGGGCCGGCGGGAGGGCCGGGACCGCTCCGACCGGGACCGGAGCGTCTCCTTCTCGAACTGGCCGCTCTACATCGACACCGACGACGAGGACGAGACCCGGCGGCCGACGCTGGACGCCTTCTCGGAGAAGACCGGCATCGAGGTCCGGTACTCCGAGGAGATCAACGACAACGACGAGTTCTTCGGCAAGGTCAGTCCGGCGCTGATGAACCACCAGGAGACCGGCCACGACGTGGTCGTGGTCAGCGACTGGATGGCCGCCCGCTTCGTCCACCTGGGCTGGACCCAGAAGATGGACCGTTCGGCGCAGGGCAACGTGGCCAAGTACCTGGACCCCCAGCTGCGCTCCCCGGCCTTCGACGAGGGCCGGCTGCACACCGTCCCCTGGCAGTCGGGGATCACCGGCATCGCCTACAACCGCAAGGCGCTCGGCCGGGAGATCAAGTCGGTCAAGGACCTGTGGCACCCGGACCTGGCGGGCAAGGTCACGCTCCTCTCCGGCCTCGACGAGTCCTTCTCGCTGCTGATGCAGGGCAACGGCGTCGACGTGACCCGGTGGACCGAGTCCGACTTCCACCGGATGTGCGACCAGGTCGAGAGCATGGTGAAGAAGAAGCACATCCGCCGCTTCACCGGCAACGACTACACCTCCGATCTCAGCAAGGGCGACGTCCTGGCCTGCCAGGCCTACTCCGGAGACGTGATCCAGCTGCAGGCCGACAACCCCGACATCGAGTTCGTGATCCCCGAGGAGGGTGCCGAGCTCTGGGCGGAGAGCCTGCTCATCCCCAACCTCGCCCGGCACAAGGCCAACGCGGAGGCCCTGGTCGACTTCTACTACGACCCCGCCGTGGCCGCGGAGCTGGCCGCTTCCGTCAACTACGTCTGCCCCGTCCCGGCCGCCCGCGAAGTCCTGGCCTCCTCCGACGACAGGGAGACCGCCGAACTGGCCGAGAACCCGCTGATCTTCCCCGACGAGGAGATGCGCAAGCGGCTGGTGGTGTCCCGCGACATCTCCTCGGCCGAGCGGGGTCCCCTCGCCAAGCGCTGGAACGCCATCGTCGGCCTGTGAGGCGCGCGGGGCCGCGCGGAGTCGTGATCACGGTCCGGCCACGGAACTGAACATGTTCAGGGAAAGTGCTGAACGTGTTCAGAAAACTGGATAGTCTTCCTTCCATGAGCGAGAGAAGCGCCCTTCAGCGGCGGATCCGTGCCTGGTTGACCCTGTTCCTCGTCTGCCTCGTACTCAGTGGACTCACGGCCTTCCCCCTGGTCAGCGAACTCCGCTGGGCCAATGCCCTGCTGGACAACGAGTGGCTGCGCCGGGTCGGCGACGGACTGGACCAGGCGGACTCCGCATACCCCTTCCTCCTCTACGGCACCGACTGGCTGGCCTTCGCCCACCTGGTGATCGCCGTGTTCTTCTACGGGGTCCACCGCGACCCCGTCCGCAACATCTGGATCGTCGACGCCGGCATGATCGCCTGCGCCGGCATCATCCCGCTGGCCCTGATCTGCGGGCCCATCCGGGGCATCCCCTTCTATTGGTCGCTGATCGACATGTCGTTCGGCGTCTTCGGGGTGGTCCCCCTGCTGGTCCTGCGCCGCATGATCAAGCGCCTGGAGGCCATGCCCGAGCCTGTGCCCGAGAGGATGCCCGTGCCCGCCCCGGCTACCTAGCCATGGACGCGGCGACTATCGCCCCGGTCACCGGGCTCGGGTCCTCGCTCTTGGCGTCCTTGGAGTTGACCGTGAAGACCACGATCCGCGACCCGTCCCCCGCGCCGCCGATCCCGGTGCTGTAGCCGGGGCGGGCACCGGTCTTGCCGTAGACCACGGTGCCGTCCGGGAGGACCAGCCGCTGCATCCCCGCCGTCCGCGAGGCGGGCGTCGTGGCGGACCCGAACTCCAGGGCCCCCTCGGGGACGGTGAACATCTCCTCCAGCTGGGGCCGGGGCACGATCCGCCCGGCGAACAGCGCCCGCGTGAACCGCTCCAGGTCCGCCGTCGAGGAGATGAGGTCCCCCGCGGCCCATCGGTCGGACACGTTCCACACGCTGACGTCGCGCAGTTCGCTACCCCCGCCCGGCAGCGGCACCGCCTGGTAGCCGAGGTTGTGCCGGCCGGGGATCCGCGTCTGCGTCCGGCCCGGGAGGGAGGTCTGGCGCAGGCCCAGCGGCTTCAGGATCCGCTTCTCGACCGCCTTCTCGTACGTCGAGCCCGTCACCTTCTCGATCAGGACGCCCAGCAGCGTGTAATTGATGTTCTGGTAGTGCTGGAACGCGCCGGGAGCGCTCTCCGGCCCCTTCGCCAGGGCGTTCGCGATCTGCGCGTGCGGGTCGGTCACGTCGAAGCGGTGCTCCCACTGGGCGGAGAAGGAATCGCCGGGACCGTCGGCGGCGCGGATGCCGCTCGTGTAGTTCAGCAGCTGCCGCACCGAGATCGGCTCGAAGTTCTCGGGGAAGGTGCCCGGCAGGTACTCCTGGACCGGCCTGTCGAGATCGACCCTGCGCTCCGCGGCCAGCTGAAGCACCACCGCCGCCGTGAAGGTCTTCGTCACCGAACCGGCCCGGAAGCGGCCGTCGGCGATCGCCGCCGCCCCCGTGCGGACGTCCGAGACGCCCGAGCTGCCCCGCCAGCTGCCGCTCGGACCGCTCACCCGGACCGACGCGGCCGTGGCGTACTTGTGGTCGGCGCCGAGGCCGGCGATCGCCCGCTCCAGAGCCGCCGCATCGGGCGGTGTCGAGAACAGCGCCGAGGGCGAGGCCGAGACCGGCGCCGAGGCCGATGCCGAGGCCGGCGCCGGAGCGGCGTGCGCGACGGCCGGTCCGGCCGCGACGCCCAGGACCAGAGCGGCGGCGAGCAGCGTGCGCGTGGTCGCGTTCATGGTTTCCCCCTGTGAGATCCGCGGGGCGGTGCCGCCCCGATGACCTCAATGCTCCAGGTCAGAGCGGTGGTTGCGGATCACCACCGAGAGGGGTTTTCACCGGTACGACAACTCACCACCGCGGGGGAGGAGACCCCCGCCACCTCACTCCCCAGAGGGAGATACCCCAGAGCCGGACACCGCGCCGGCCGCGATCAGCCCCGTCTCGTACGCGCAGATCACCGCCTGGATCCGGTCCCGCAGCCCCAGCTTCGACAGCACGTTGCCCACATGCGATTTCACCGTGTGCTCGCTCACCGTCAGCGCCACCGCGATCTCCGCGTTCGACAGCCCCCGCCCCAGGTGCAGCAGCGTCTCCCGCTCCCGGGCCGTCAGCACCGCCAGCCGCTCGGCGGACAGCGCCGCCCCCGCGGCCGCCCCCGCCGACCGGGCCGTCGCCGCCGTGTACTCCTCGATCAGCCGCCGCGCCACCGAGGGCGCCAGCAGCGACTCGCCCGCCGCCACCACCCGTACCGCGTGCACCAGGTCGTCCCGCCGCACGTCCTTCAGCAGGAAACCGCTCGCCCCCGCGTGCAGCGCCTCGTACACGTACTCGTCCGAGTCGAAGGTCGTCAGCATCACCGTGCGGCACGCACTCTGCGCCGTGATGGTCCGGCACGCCGCGATCCCGTCGAGCACCGGCATCCGCACGTCCAGCAGCACCACGTCGGGCCGCAGCGAGCTGACCGCCTCCACGGCGGCCGCGCCGTCCCCGACCTCCGCCACCACCTCGATGTCGTCCTGGACGTCGAGGATCATCGCGAAGCCGCTGCGCACCAGCTCCTGGTCATCGGCCACCACCACACGGATCGTCAATTCCACACCTCCAGCGGCGAGGTTACAAGCACCACCCGCAGCGAGAAGCCCCGCCCGCCGGGCCCGGGCCCGGACTCCGCCGTGCCCCCGTGGGCCGCGGCCCGCTCCCGTACGCCGATCAGCCCGTGGCCGCCCCGCGCGCCGTGCCCGCCCGAGCCGCCCGGCGCGGGACCCCGACCGTCGTCCGTCACCGTGATCGCCAGTTCCCGGGGCGCGTGGTGGAGGCGTACCGCCACCCGCCCGGCCTCCGCGTGCTTGACCACGTTGGTCAGCGCCTCCTGCACGATCCGGTACACGGTGGTGTCCACCGCCGGGGCCAGCTCCCGCACCCGGCCGGTCTGTTCGTACGAGACCTCCGGGCCGCCCATCCGCACCCGGTCCAGCAGCGCGGGCAGTCCGGCGACCCCCGGCTGGGGCTCGCGCGGCGCCGGACCGTCCTCCCGCAGCACGCCCAGCATGCCGCGCAGCTGCGTCATCGCCTCCCGGCCCGCGTCCGCGATGGCGTCGAAGGCGGCCTCGGCCCGCTCCGGGGCCCGGCGAACCGCCACCGGACCGGCCTCCGCCTGCACGATCATGATGCTGACCGCGTGCGAGAGGATGTCGTGCATCTCCCGGGCGATCCGGGCCCGTTCGCGGGCGGCGGCCTGCTCCGCCTCGATCCGGTTGGCCCGCTCCAGCTGTGCCGCCCGGTCCTCCACCGCGCTCAGGTAGGCCTGACGCGTGTGCTGGAGCCGGCCCAGCGCGTAGGCGGCGCCCGACACGAAGAGCGTGAAGAGCAGTTCGCGCGCGGTCCCGGTGTTCCAGCCCACCGACACGGCGACCGTGAGGACCGTGAGCGCGCCCACCGCGAGGCGGACGCGGGCCGTGCACTGCAGGGCGATCGTGTAGAGGGCGAGCAGGCCCGCGTACGGAAGCGGCTGCCCCGGACCGTCGATCGCCAGCTTGTACGCGCCGCCCGCCAACAGGATCGCGACCAGCACCGCCACCGGAGCCCGCCGCCGCCAGACCAGCGGAAGCACGCCGAGCGAGGTCATCGCGTACGAGGCCCAGTCCGCGGGCGGCACGTCGTCCGACCGGGGGACCACGAACGGCATGGTGACGGCCAGTTGCACCAGCAGCGTCAGCCCCAGGTCCTGCCGGCGCGGATCGGTCCGCCGGATCCGCGCGCCGAGTTCCCCCCAGGCGCGCGTCACCGGCCGAACCCGGCCCGCACCGCCGTCAGCACGTCCACCCGGTTCGTCGTGATCGAGTCGACGCCGGCCGCGACCAGCGCGCGCATCGACCGCTTGGTGTCCGGGGTCCAGGCCGACACCAGCAGGCCGTCCCGGTGCACGGCGTCCACCAGCTCCCGGCCGACCAGCCCGAAACGGTAGTTGAGCCAGCTCGGGGCCACCGCGTCGATCAGCACCCGGCGCGGCGGCGCCAGCGTGGTCCAGGTCAGCGCGATCTCGGCGCCGGGGTCGGCGGCGCGCACGGCCAGCATGGTGTCCGGCCCCGCGCAGTAGTACGTGCGGTCGCGCGCCCCGCACTCGCGGACCTGTCCGACGACGGTGCGCACGGTCTCGGCCGTCGCGCCGGGCAGATCGACCATGACCCGGCCCGGGCCGGCCGCCATCAGGGCCTCGCGCAGGGTCGGAACCCCGCCGCCCGCCAACTCCCGCAGCTGCGGGGCCGTGACGGCGTCGAGCCGCACGTCGTGGCCCCACAGCCGCTGGAGCTTCTCGTCGTGGAGCAGCACGGGGACCCCGTCGCGGGTCAGTCGCACGTCGATCTCGACCGCGTCCGCCCCGCGGTCGAAGGCGGAGCGGATCGAGGCGAGGGTGTTCTCGCGGACGCGGTAGGGATCCCCGCGGTGGCCTACGGCAGTCAGGGTGCGCATGCACCCCATTCTGCGCAGGCGTCAGGAGGCCAGCCAGGCGGAGGTGTACGTGTCGATCTCGGCGCTGAGCTCCGCCTTGCCGGCCGGGTCCAGGAAGGAGGCCTCGACGGCGTTCTTCGCGAGCTGGGCCAGGCCCCGCTCGTCCAGGTCCAGCAGCCGGGCGGCCACCGCGTACTCGTTGTTCAGGTCGGAGCCGAACATCGGCGGGTCGTCGCTGTTGATGGTGACGAGCACGCCGGCCGCGACCATCTCCTTGACCGGGTGGAGGTCGAGGTCGGTGACCGCGCGGGTGGCGATGTTGGAGGTCGGGCAGACCTCCAGCGCGATGCGGTGCTCGGCGAGGTAGGCGAGCAGCTCCGGATCACGGACGGAGCTGGTGCCGTGGCCGATGCGCTCGGCGCCCAACTCGCGGATGGCGTCCCAGACGGTCTCCGGGCCGGTGGTCTCACCGGCGTGCGGCACGCTGTGCAGGCCGGCGGCGCGGGCGGCGTCGAAGTACGGCTTGAACTGCGGGCGCGGCACGCCGATCTCGGGTCCGCCCAGGCCGAAGGAGACGAGCCCTTCGGGGCGCAGGTCGACGGCGAGGCGGGTGGTCTCGGCGGCGGCCTCCAGACCGGCTTCGCCGGGGATGTCGAAGCACCAGCGCAGGATGACGCCGAGCTCGCTCTCGGCGGCCTTGCGGGCGTCCTCGATGGCCTCCATGAAGGCCTTCTCCTCGATGCCGCGGCGGGTGGAGGAGTACGGGGTGATGGTGAGCTCGGCGTAGCGGATGTTCTGCCGGGCCATGTCGCGGGCGACCTCGAAGGTGAGGTCGCGTACGTCGGCGGGGGTGCGGACGAGGTCGACGACCGACAGGTAGACCTCGATGAAGTGCGCGAAGTCGGTGAAGGTGAAGTAGTCGGCGAGGGCCTCGGGATCGGTGGGCACCTTGGAGTCGGGGTGCCGGGAGGCGAGTTCGGCCACGATGCGCGGGGAAGCCGAGCCGACGTGGTGGACGTGCAGTTCGGCCTTGGGCAGCCCCGCGATGAAGGGGTGCAGGTCGGGCATGAGGGTGCCTCCGGAGGGACGCGGTGCGGACGGATCGCCTTCATCGTAGGCAGGCCCCGGACTGTCGCAGGCAGCGCTTAGCATGGCTGTACGAGAGGGGGGCGCCGTATGACCGATCAGAGCCCTGAGCCGCGAGACCCCTGGGCGCCGCCCGAGAGGCCCGCCGTCGACCTGGGGAAGCAGCAGGGCGTGCCGGGGGTCCACGACCAGCAGACCGTCGCGGGCATGCCCGGCGCCGGCATGCCGCCGGGTGCGCCGCCGGCCGGGCAGGCGCCCGTGCCCGCGTCCCAGCCGGGGCCGACGCCCGCCTACGGGTATCCGGCGCAGCCGGATCCGGCCGGGTACGGCTACCCGGCCCCGCCGGCCGCGCCGCAGACCCCGTACGGCTACCCGGGCCAGCCGGCTGCCCCGCAGGCTCCGTACGGCGGGTACCAGGGCTACCCCGGATACCCGGGGCAGGGCGGATTCCCGGCCTACCCGCAGCGGAGCAACGGCTTCGGCGTCACGGCGCTCGTGCTCGGGATCATCGCCGTGGTCACCTGCTACCTGGGCCTGCTGTTCGGCGTACCCGCCGTCATCTTCGGCGTGCTCGGCCGGGGCAAGGCCAAGCGCGGCGAGGCGGACAACGGCGGCATGGCGCTGGCCGGCATCATCACCGGCGCGGTCGGCATCGCGATCAGCTGCCTGATGATCGTGCTCATCGTCGTGGGCGTCATATTCGGCGACCCGGACTCCGACTCGGAGGGCGGGTACTCGGGACCGAGGAACACACAGGTCCTCTACCAGGACTGAGCCGCGCGCGGGGGCGCGAAGAGCGGGCCACGAAGAGCGGGCCACGAAGAGCGGGCCACGAAGAGCGGGCCACGAAGAGCGGGCCGGGCCGGGACACGTGGTGTCCCGGCCCGGCCCGTCGGGGCGTCGGCTCGGTCAGGCCCGCGCGTCCGCGGCCTCCCACGGCCACGCGGCGTCCCGGCCGTCCTCGATCAGGGACACCATGCGGAAGGCGGCGTCGGTGAGACCGCCGAAGGTGTGCCGGTTCGCGGACCCGGAGGGCGCGTGGCCGACCCGGTATCCGGCCAGGTTCCACGTGTACACCGGGACGGTGTCCGGCACGAGCGCGGTCGGGTCCCCGCCGGAGGAGTACGTGGCCTGCTCGTCGGTGACGATCAGCACCCGGTCGTGCCCCTCGTAGTGCGCGCGCACGGCCTCCGCCGTGTTGGTGCCGCCGAGGTCCCCGAACCGCTCGAGCACCTTGAGCACCGACTCGCCCGGGCCGTAGGCGACCGCCTTGCTGGCGGTGCCGAACTGCACCAGGTCCGCGTGCTCGGCGCGCAGCGCCAGCGCCGTGCCGAAGACGGCCGCCGCGTCCGCCCGGTTCAGCTGCGAGCGGTCCGACAGCGGTGACCACATCGACCCCGAGCGGTCCACGAGGATCAGCGTCCGGCCGGGCAGCGCCGGCACGTTGCCCAGCGAGTGCCCGAGCGCCCGCTCCAGCGGGTACGCCCAGCGCAGCGAGGGCGCGTGCTGATAGGCGGCCAGGTAGCGGAAGGGGAACTGCCGGGCCCGGGCGACGGTCTCCGGGTCGGAGACCTTCGCCGCGACCCGCGCGGCGACCTCGTCCGAGACTCCGGCCTGGTCGAAGTTGCGCAGGTTGCGCAGCAGCGCCATCGCGCCCATGGACGGGATGACCGCCTCCCAGGCGGCCGCGTCCATCGGCCCCTGCAGCCAGCCCGCGAGGGTCTCCCACGTCATGCCCGCCGCGGCGAGCCGCTCGGCGCCGTCCGCGGCGGTGACCACGGCCCGGCGCTCGGCCACGGGCAGCTCCATCAGGGCCCGGTGCGCGAGCAGCGTGCGGCTGCCCGCCGGGACCTCGGCGTCCTGCGGGTGGTGCCGGCGGTCGAGGGCGTGGCGGAACAGCTCGCCCTGCCAGGGCTTGGCCGGGTCGGGCGAGGCGTGCACGAGGTTGAGGACGTCACCGAACCGGTACCCCCGCCGGGCGGACGCGGTGTCGTACTTCAGGAGGGAGGTCTCGCCGTAGAGGCGGCGCACCGCGTCGGCGATCCCGCGCTTGACGGGCTTGGGCACGGCCCGCCCGTACGTCGCGGTCCAGTAGGCGAGCAGCTCGCCGGGCTCGTCCGCGCGCAGCAGCACGGAGTCCACGACCTGCCGGTTCGACGGACCCCCGGTCGCCGCGGCGTCGAGCCGCGCCTTGACGTACTCGGCGGCGCCGACGAGCGAGGCCGTACGCATGCCGCCGTCGCGGCGCAGCCAGCCGAGCAGGCCGGCCGTCCACGCGGGGTCCTCCACGGCGAGCTCGCGCACGAGCGCGGCGAAGCGGTCGTCGCGGTCCCCGCCGTCCTCGTAAGTGGTCCGCTGCGTCACGAAGTTGGCGACGGCGAGCAGGAACAGCTCGGAACGCGGGTCGCGGACGAAGCCGCGGCTGCCGTGGTGGTTGCGGGCCCGGGCGCCGGTCGAGGTGACGGGCGAGGTGGGCGGCGCCACAGCGGCGGCCGGGGCCGCCTTGGACGGGCGCAGGTTGAAACGAGCCATGTGAATCCCCCCGAATTCAGTGGAACGGGGGGAGGCGTGACGTGTGGAACGCCCGAGATCGAAGTCGGCGGCGGACTGTGTCGACTGCTCTATCCGATTGAGCTACCGGCCGGAGCCGGGCGGGACTCGAACCCGCAACCCGTTGATCCGGAAGTAGCCGCTGCCTGCGCACCGGGCGTTCCACACGCGTGCCTCCCGAGATCAGAAGCGGCGGCGGCGTGATTTCTGCAAGAAGTAGCCGCAGCCATGCGCACCGGGAGGTGCGTGACGTAGGTGTCCAGAGGTCGGATTCGGCGAAACCACAAGGTGCTCTACCAGCTGAGCTACACCGGCCCGAAGCCGGTGACGGGACTCGAACCCGCGGCCGCCCGATTATGAGTCGAAGTAGGTCTCGCCTTCGCACCTGGACGAGGATCACGCTAGCCGCCCTCCCCGGCGGCCGCGATCGAATTAACGCACCGCCGCCCCTACCCGGCGCGCAGTTGCTCCCGTGCCTCCATCAGGGCGAAGCCGAGCAGGTTCAGCCCCCGCCAGCGCGCCGGGTCCAGGGCCCGCTCGTCGTCGGCCGCGAGCCCGATGCCCCAGATCCGGTCCATCGGACTGGCCTCGACGAGCACCCGCTTGCCGGTGGAGAGCAGATAGGACTTCAGCGCCGGGTCGGAGCCGAACTTGTGCACGCTGCCCTCCACGACCAGCGCGAACCGCTCCCGCTCCCACACCGCGTCGTCGAAGCCGCGCACCAGCCGCCCGGCCTTCTTCGCGGCCGCAGGACTCCTGGCTTCCAGCGCCGCGCGCTCCGCCTCCGGATCTTCGAACAGGCGGGCCTTTCCGGCCATCATCCAGTGTTCGGCGGTGGCGTACCGCACGTCACCCACGGTGAACACGGACGGCCACCACTGGCTGAGGCAGCTCGGGCCGAGCGTCCCGTCGGGCCGCGGACGGTGTCCCCAGAACGGCAGGTACTTCACCCGCTCACCCCGGCTGACCTGCCCGATCAGTTCCTCGATCATCTCCATGCACGCGAGTCTCGCAGGAGCCACGGACACTTCGTACGGGTTTTTGGGCGCGCCTCGACACATGGTCGACCGATTCCGTCGCGTAATCAAAAGGCAACAACGGAATCACTTGGCCGAGGGGTGCACCTCTGCCAGGATCGGCACTCAATTCGAGCTTTAGCTCGAACTGTAGCTACGGAGAGCGTGAGAGCGTGATGGGCAACCGCTTCCAGGTCAAGGTCCAGGTCAAGGACCGCTTCGCCGAGGGCGCGCAGTACATCGACGGGCAGCTGCGGCCCGGAACCTCCGGACGGTCACACACAGTGGTCGACCCGGCGACGGGCGAGGAGGTGCTCACCTACGAGCTGGCCTCCACCGCGGACGTCGACGCGGCCGTCGCCGCCGCCAAGCGGGCCTTCCCCGGATGGTCCGGCGCCACCCCGGGCGAGCGTTCCGACGCGCTGCACCGGCTGGCCGGCGTACTGGCCGAACGGGCCGAGGAGTTCGCGTACGCCGAGTCCCTGCAGTGCGGCAAGCCGGTCAAGCTGTCCACGGAGTTCGACGTGCCGGGGACCATCGACAACACCGCGTTCTTCGCGGGCGCCGCACGCCACCTCCAGGGGCAGGCCGCGGGCGAGTACTCCGGGGACCACACCTCCTACGTGCGCCGCGAGGCGATCGGGGTCGTGGGCTCCATCGCGCCGTGGAACTATCCGCTGCAGATGGCCGCCTGGAAGATCCTTCCGGCGATCGCCGCGGGCAACACCATCGTCCTCAAGCCGGCCGAGCTCACCCCGCTGACCTCCCTGATGTTCGCGCAGGCGGCCAAGGAGGCGGGCCTGCCCGACGGCGTGGTCAACATCGTCACCGGCGCCGGCCGGGACGCGGGGGAGCACCTGGTCGGCCACCCGGACGTGGTCATGACCTCCTTCACCGGTTCCACCGCCATCGGCAAGCGGGTCGCCGAGATCGCCACCGCCACCGTCAAGCGGCTCCACCTGGAGCTCGGCGGCAAGGCGCCCTTCCTGGTCTTCGACGACGCCGACCTGGAGGCCGCCGCCAACGGCGCCGTCGCCGCCTCCCTCATCAACACCGGCCAGGACTGCACGGCCGCCACCCGCGCCTACGTCCAGCGCCCGCTGCACGACGCCTTCGTCGCCCGGGTCGCCGAGCTGATGGACACCGTCCGCGTCGGCGACCCCTTCGACCCGTCCACCGACCTCGGCCCGCTGGTGTCGCACGCCCAGCGCGACCGGGTCGCCGGCTTCGTCGAGCGCGCCCGCTCCTACGCCACCGTCGTCACCGGCGGCGAGATCCCCGGGGGCGACCTGGCCGACGGGGCGTACTACCGGCCCACCTTGATCTCCGGCGCCGCGCAGGACAGCGAGGTGGTCCAGTCCGAGATCTTCGGGCCGGTCCTCGTCGTACTGCCCTTCGACACCGACGACGAGGGCATCGCACTGGCCAACGACACCCCGTACGGCCTCGCCGCCTCCGCCTGGAGCCGCGACGTCTACCGGGCGAACCGCGCCACCCGCGAGATCAAGGCGGGCTGCGTCTGGATCAACGACCACATTCCGATCATCAGCGAGATGCCCCACGGGGGCTACAAGGCCAGTGGCTTCGGAAAGGACATGAGCACCTACTCCTTCGAGGAGTACACGCAGGTCAAGCACGTGATGTACGACAACACCGCGGTCGCCGCGAAGGACTGGCACCGCACGATCTTCGGGGACCGATAGCCAAGTAGCCGCCCGACCAGCGGCCCGCACCCATCCCGAAAGGGCACCTCCCATGGAGCAGTTCGAGCCCGACCGCCTCTCGGCGGCGCAACTCGCGGCGATGCGACGCAGCATCGACAGCGGGCGCGGGGCCCTCACCCGCCGTTCGCTGCTGCGCGCCTCCGGAGTCGGCGCTCTCACGCTCGGCGGCCTGTCCGCGCTCGCCGGCTGCGGCATCCCGCCCGCCAAGCGCGCGGACGGCCCCGCCGTGGCCTCCGACGACCACTCGGACCAGGAGAAGGAGATCAACTTCTCCAACTGGACCGAGTACATGGACACCAGCGAGGACGAGAAGACCCGTCCCACGCTGGAGGAGTTCACCAAGCGGACCGGAATCAAGGTCAAGTACACCGAGGACATCAACGACAACGTCGAGTTCTTCGGCAAGATCCGCCCGCAGCTCGCGGCGGGCCAGGACACCGGCCGCGACCTGATCGTCGTCACCGACTGGCTCGCCTCGCGCATCATCCGCCTCGGCTGGGCGCAGAAGCTGGACCCTTCCCACCTCCCGCACGCCTACGCCAACCTGATCCCGCAGTTCCGCAACCCCGACTGGGACCCGGGCCGCGCGCACAGCTACCCGTGGACCGGCATCGACACCGTCATCGCCTACAACACCAAGGCGACCGGCGGGAAGAAGGTCGACTCCGTCACCCAGCTGCTCGACGACCCCTCCCTCAAGGGCCGCGTCGGCTTCCTCACCGAGATGCGCGACAGCGTCGGGATGACCCTCCTCGACCTGGGCAAGGACCCGGCGAACTTCACCGACGCCGACTACGACGAGGCGATCGGCCGGCTCCAAAAGGGCGTGGACAAGAAGCAGATCCGCCGCTTCACCGGCAACGACTACACCTCGGACCTCGACAAGGGCGACCTCGCAGCCTGCCTGGCCTGGGCCGGCGACGTCATCCAGCTGCAGGCCGGCAACCCGGACATCCAGTACGCGATCCCGGCCCCCGGCTACATCACCTCCAGCGACAACCTGCTGGTCCCCGTGAAGGCCCGGCACAAGGCCAACGCGGAGAAGCTCATCGACTACTACTACGAGCCGGCGGTGGCCGCCCAGCTGGCCGCGTTCATCAGCTACGTCTGCCCGGTCGAGGGCGTCAAGGACGAGCTGGCCAAGATCGACCCGGCACTCGCGGACAACGTCCTGATCGTCCCCGACAAGGCGATGTCCGCCAAGTCGCACGCCTTCCGCTCCCTCACCAGCGAGGAAGAGACGGCGTACGAGGAGAAGTTCGCCAAGCTCATCGGAGCCTGACGGGTCGCGCCGCTGCCCCCCACCAGCAACAGCGCCCGTACCGGCACCTGCCCCTTCCACGACACACCACCGAAGGCCCAGGCCCATGACTGACAAGACCGCGGGCGGCGACGTCCGCCTCGCCGGGATCAGCAAGCACTACGGATCCTTCACCGCCGTGCAGCCGCTGGATCTCACCATCCCCCAGGGCTCCTTCTTCGCCCTGCTCGGCGCCTCGGGCTGCGGGAAGACCACCACCCTGCGCATGATCGCCGGTCTGGAGGAGCCCTCCACCGGCACCGTCAGCCTCGGCGACCGCGAGGTCACGCACCTGCCGCCGTACAAGCGCCCGGTGAACACGGTCTTCCAGAGCTACGCCCTCTTCCCGCACCTGGACGTCTCCGAGAACATCGCCTTCGGACTGCGCCGCCGCGGCATCAAGTCCGTCAAGAAGCAGGTCGACGACATGCTGGAACTGGTCCAGCTCGGCCAGTTCGCCCGGCGCAAGCCGCACCAGCTCTCGGGCGGCCAGCAGCAGCGCGTCGCCGTCGCCCGGGCGCTGATCAACCACCCGCAGGTCCTCCTCCTCGACGAGCCGCTCGGCGCCCTCGACCTCAAGCTGCGCCGCCAGATGCAGCTGGAGCTCAAGCGGATCCAGACCGAGGTCGGCATCACCTTCGTGCACGTCACGCACGACCAGGAGGAGGCCATGACCATGGCCGACACGGTCGCCGTGATGAACGGCGGCCGCGTCGAGCAGCTGGGCGCCCCCGCCGAGCTGTACGAGAACCCGAAGACGACCTTCGTGGCGAACTTCCTCGGCACCTCCAACCTCATCGAGGCCGAGGTCCTGGAAGCCGGCGCGTCCGACGTCGTGGTCAGCTCTGCCGGCACGAAGCTGCGCGTCCCCGCGGCGCGCTGTTCGACCACACCCCGCGCCGGCGGAAAACTGCTGGTCGGGGTGCGCCCGGAGAAGATCTCCCTGGTCCACGCGGACGAGGAGGGCACCATCGCGGCCGGCCGCAACAAGGTCGCGGGCAAGATCGCCGACTCCTCCTTCATCGGCGTCTCCACCCAGTTCGTCATCGACAGCCGGGTCTGCCCCGAGCTCGAGGTGTACGTCCAGAACATCGAGCGCGACGCCCGCCTGCTCCCGGGTGCCGACGTGATCCTGCACTGGAACCCGGACCACACCTTCGGCCTGGACGCGGCCCAGGACATCGACGCGGGCATCGAGACGGTCGAGGAGGGCGCGTGACCACCGCCGCCGCCGCGCCGCCCCAGGCGCCCGCCCCGGGCGAGCCCCCGGTCCACAAGCCGTCCCTGAAGAAGCGGCTGATCCCGTACTGGCTGCTGCTCCCGGGCATCCTGTGGCTGCTCGTCTTCTTCGTGCTGCCGATGATCTACCAGGCCTCGACCTCGGTGCAGACCGGCTCCCTCGAAGAGGGCTTCAAGGTCACCTGGCACTTCCAGACCTACTGGGACGCCTTCACCGACTACTACCCGCAGTTCCTGCGCTCCCTGCTCTACGCCGGCACCGCGACGGCGCTGTGCCTGCTGCTCGGGTACCCGCTGGCCTACCTGATCGCCTTCAAGGCCGGCCGCTGGCGGGGCCTCCTGCTGGTGCTGGTCATCGCCCCGTTCTTCACCAGCTTCCTGATCCGCACCCTCGCCTGGAAGACGATCCTGGCCGACGGCGGCCCGGTCGTCGCCGTCCTGAACAACGTCGGCTTCCTGGACGTCACCAGTTGGCTCGGCATGACGCAGGGCGACCGCGTCCTCGCCACGCCGCTCGCGGTCGTCTGCGGTCTGACGTACAACTTCCTCCCCTTCATGATCCTGCCGCTCTACACCTCGCTGGAGCGCATCGACACCCGCCTCCACGAGGCGGCCGGGGACCTGTACGCCCGCCCCGCCACGGTCTTCCGCAAGGTCACGTTCCCGCTCTCCATGCCGGGCGTGGTCTCCGGGACCCTGCTCACCTTCATCCCGGCGAGCGGCGACTACGTCAACGCCGAACTGCTCGGATCTACGGACACCCGGATGATCGGAAACGTCATCCAGTCGCAGTACCTGCGCATCCTCGATTACCCGACGGCGGCCGCGCTGTCCTTCATCCTCATGGCCATCGTGCTGATCATGGTCACCATCTACATCCGCCGAGCGGGGACGGAGGACCTGGTCTGATGAAGAGCGCCACCACCTGGCTGCGCCGCAATCTCGTCGTGATCGCGGGGCTCGGCACGCTCGCCTACATGATCCTGCCGAACGTCGTCGTCACGGTCTTCTCCTTCAACAACCCCACCGGGCGGTTCAACTACGCCTGGCAGGAGTTCTCCCTCGATGCGTGGAAGGACCCCTGCGGAGTCGCCGACATGTGCGCCTCCCTGTCCCTCTCGCTCCAGATCGCGGTCTGGGCCACCATCGGCGCGACCGTGCTGGGCACCGCCATCGCCTTCGCGATGGTCCGCTACCGCTTCCGCGGGCGCGGGGCCGTCAACTCGCTGATCTTCATGCCGATGGCCATGCCCGAGATCGTGATGGCCGCCTCGCTGCTCGCCCTCTTCCTCAACATGGGCATCCAGCTGGGCTTCTGGACGATCCTGATCGCCCACGTCATGTTCTGCCTCAGCTTCGTCGTCGCCGCCGTCAAGGCCCGCGTGCTCTCCATGGACCCCCGGCTGGAGGAAGCCGCCCGCGACCTCTACGCAGGTCCCGTGCAGACCTTCCTGCGCGTCACCCTGCCGATCGCGGCCCCCGGCATCGCGGCAGGCGCGCTGCTCTCCTTCGCGCTCTCCTTCGACGACTTCATCATCACCAACTTCAACTCGGGCAACACCGTCACCTTCCCCATGTTCGTGTGGGGATCGGCCCAGCGCGGTACGCCCGTCCAGATCAACGTCATCGGCACGGCGATGTTCGTCATCGCCGTCCTGGTGGTGCTGGCCGGCCAGATGGTCGGCAACCGCCGCAAGAAAGCACAGCCCAAGTAACACCTCGCCGTACCCGTAGGGAGTTGGAAGACATGGCCCCAGACGCCATGCGCACCGCTGCACGATCCCTTTCCGAAGCGAAGCCGGTCTCGTACTGGCTGGACGACCCCGGCAAGCCCGCCGCCGAACCCGCCCTCACCGGCGACGAGCACTGCGACCTGCTCGTCATCGGCGGCGGCTACAGCGGCCTGTGGACCGCGCTGCTCGCCAAGGAGCGCGACCCCGCACGGGACGTCGTCCTGATCGAGGGGCACGAGGCGGGCTGGGCCGCCTCGGGCCGCAACGGCGGCTTCTGCGCCGCCTCCCTCACCCACGGCCTGGCCAACGGGATGGCCCGCTGGCCGGACGAGCTGGCGAAACTGGAGGAGCTCGGCGCCCGCAACCTCGACGCGATCGAGGCCGCCGTCGCCCGCTACGGCATCGACTGCGACTTCGAGCGCAGCGGTGAGATCGACGTGGCCACCGAGCCGCACCAGGTCGAAGAGCTCCGCGAGTTCCACGCGGAGGCCGAGCGCCTGGGCTTCGCGGGCCGCTCCGAATGGCTGGATCAAGACGCACTGCGCGCGGAGGTCGACTCCCCGACCTTCCTCGGCGGGATCTGGGACCGCGACGGCGTCGCCATGCTCAACCCGGCGAAGCTCGCCTGGGGCCTGAAGCGGGCCTGCCTGGAACTGGGCGTGCGGATCTACGAGAACACGCGCGGGCTGGACCTGGCCGGCTCGGGGTCCGGGATGGCCGTGCGGACCCCCTACGGGCGGATCTTCGCCCGCCGGGTGGCGCTGGGCACCAACATCTTCCCGTCGCTGGTCAAGCGGGTGCGCCCGCTGACCGTCCCGGTCTACGACTACGCGCTGATGACCGAGCAGCTCACCGAGGGGCAGCTCGCCTCGATCGGCTGGAAGAGCCGGCAGGGGATCGGCGACAGCGCCAACCAGTTCCACTACTTCCGGATCACCCCCGACCGGCGGATCCTGTGGGGCGGCTACGACGCCATCTACCCCTACGGCGGCAAGCTCGACGCCGAGCACGACCACCGGCCCGAGACGTACCTCAAGCTCGCCGAGCACTTCTTCACCTGCTTCCCGCAGCTGGAAGGGCTGAAATTCAGCCACGCCTGGGGCGGGGCCATCGACACCTGCTCCCGCTTCTCGGCCTTCTTCGGCACCGCGCACGCGGGGAAGGTGGCCTACGCGGCCGGCTTCACCGGGCTGGGCGTCGGAGCCACCCGCTTCGGCGCCGACGTGATGCTGGACCTCCTCTCCGGGGAGCCGACCGAGCGCACGGAGCTGGAGATGGTGCGCACCAAGCCGATGCCGTTCCCGCCGGAGCCCTTCGCCTGGACCGGGATCACGCTGACCAAGTGGTCGCTGGCCAGGGCTGACCGCCTCGGCGGGCACCGCAACCTGTGGCTGAAGACCCTGGACCGCCTCGGCCTCGGCTTCGACAGCTGACACCGCCCCGTCTCGCCCCCCGGGGCAGTGTGCTGATCGGGTTAGAGACGTCCGCACGCCCCGGGCGCACCCCGGCCGCGGCGCTGTGACCCGATTCACTACCACGGAGTAACGAAACCCGCGTCATAGTCGCGCCCGGCCCCGCTCTCTCCCAGGTGAGAACTGCTCACCACACACATTGAGAGAGCGGAGGCCGGGCGATGGCGATCCCGGGGGACAAGACGGCAGTGGAATGGCTGGTCTCGGTGGCACCCGACCCTGAGGCCTGCCGGTGGGAGTGGGAGCGCAACCCCCTCGGGGTCGCCCTGCTGCCCGCCGGCCGGCGGTGGGACGTGCTGATCCTGCCCGGGGAGCTCGGGCACGCCACCCTGGAGGTGCTGGCCTCGCTGCTGGAGCGGCCCGGCCCGGTGCTCGCCGATTTCGGCGACACCCGGCTGGGCTTTTTCGTGCCCGCGGGCACGGCGTCCCGCTGGATCGGGACGGGCGTACGGGGAGCCGGACGCGGCACCTGGATCGTGGTCCCGTACCCCGGCCGGGCGACCGGCGGGGTGCGCTGGCTGGTGGTCCCGGACGGGCTGGGCACGCTCACCGATCCGGTGGTCCTGGAGCTGGCCATGCACGAGGCGGCGGCGCGCGTCGTGGGACAGGGAGGCGGGAAGTCTTGACAAGAGGATTGGTCTGGACCATCTTGGGCGCCGCTGCGCCTTCCCCCGCCGCACCCCCCTTCGCGGACTGGATGCTGGGTCTTATCGCCTCACCTGGCTCGCCCGCACCCCCTCCTTCGCCCCCATGGAGTACTCCAAGCTCGGCCTGGAACACTTCACCCCCGACTACACCCGCTACTTCCACGCCCTGCCCGAACCGGTCCGCGACCGGCTCGTCCCCGCCCAATGGCAACTCCACAAGGGCATCGACACCGACACCATCGCCGCCATCCACGAAGAGCTCTACCGCCGCACCCTCGACGGAGGCTGGCCCGACGCCGTCCTCACCCCCGGAGTCAGCGTCCGCACCGCAGGCCGAGTCGCCACCACCAAGGTCGAACTCCACCTCGAACACGTGGAACAAGGCACCCGCTCCCGCCTCACCACCGACGCCGTCGTCCTCGCCACCGGCTACAAGGAGCGCCCCCTCAGTCGCCTCCTCGCCGGCCTCGACCCCTACCTGCGCAAGGACTCCTCCGGCCGCCCCCGCATCGACGACCGCTACCGGATGGTCCTCGACCCCACCGTCACCGGCAGCATCTTCGTCCAGAACGGCGAACGCCACACCCACGGCGTCGGAGCCCCCGACCTCGGCCTCGCCGCCTGGCGCAGCGCCGCCATCCTCAACACCCTCACGGGCAAAGAGGCCTACCCCCAGCCCACCCGCACCGCCTTCACCACCTTCGGCCTCGAACAGCGGGAGCACACCCGCCCCCAACCCCTCGGCGAACTGCTCCCGCTGGTCGAGCACCCCTAGGAAGAAACGTTTAGAAGACAGGTATCCCGGCCCGGGTCAGCCGCCAGTCCACTGACGCGAACTGCGCCGGGTCCACCGTCCCCTTCGCCTTCACCCACTGGATGATCGTGTTACGGATCTCATCCGAATTCGCCCACAACTGCTTCGCCTGCGGCACGTGCGGGAAGTTGCCGCCACCCGAAGCCCGGTAGTTGTTCACCGCCAACACGAACTGCGCCGCCGGATCCACCGGCTTGCCCTGGAACGACAACCCCGTGATCCGCGAACCCACCGGCTCCGACACGTCGATGTCATAGGTCAGCCCGTACACGGCGTCGTAGTTGTAGTCCGGCGTGCCCTCCGCGTTCGTCAGCTTCGCCGGATCCACCACCTCACCCGGAGCCGTCCGCACGAAGTACCTCGCCGAATACTCCAGATACGCCTTCACCTGCGCACCCGTCAGCAGCCGCGCCTCCAGCGTGTTCTCGAACGGATACAGGCCCGCCGCATCCTTGAGCGTCACCTGGCCGGCCGGGATCGACGCCGTCCGCGAGAAACAGGAAGCCTGCGACAGCACCGGCAGCCCCGCCCACTCCGTACCCGCCAGCGCACCTTTCACCGTCTCCGCCTGCACATGGCTGATCAGATCGATGATCGCCACGTCCTTGACCGGACCCTCCGCCGAAGACATCGCCTGTGTCGACGTACCGATCACCTGGTTCACATACGCCACGACCTTGCGGTGCTCGTCCGACAGCAGCCGCACGATCTTCGGGTCCTCCACCGCCGCATTCGAGTTCACCACCCGGGCCGACACCTTCGCCACCGACCAGCAGCCCTTCGCCCACGTCAGCTCGAAGTCGAACAGCGTCAGCCGCTGACCCCACTTCAACGGCTCCGACAGCACCACGTCCTTGCCGGTCGCCTTGTTCCGCACCCGGTACTCCGGGATCTCCGTGTGCGCGTGCCCCACCAAGATCGCGTCGATCCCCGGCACCTGCTCCGCCACCAGACCCGCCGCGTTCTCGACGTACGGAAGCTGGTCCCCGTAACTCGACGTACCGCTCGACCCCGAATGCGCCGACACGATCACCACGTCCGCCCCCAGCGACCGCAGCCGCGGCACGTACTTCGCCGCCTGCTCCTCAAGACCCGGGAACGTCATCTTCCCCTGCACGTTCGCCTTGTCCCAGATCGCGATCCCCGGATTCGTCAGCCCCAGCACCGCCACCTTCACGTCCCGCCCGTGCGGAGTCCGCAACCGGTGCATGCTGTACGGAGGGAACGCCGGCCGCAACGTCTTCGCATCCAGCGCGTTCGCCCCCAGCAGCGGGAAGTCGCACTGCTCCTCGAACTTGCGCAGCACCGGAATGCCGTAGTTGAACTCGTGGTTCCCCAGCGCCGCCGCGTCATACCCGATCGCGTTCATCGCCTGCGCCATCGGATGCACCGGACCACGCCGCGCGGTGATCGGATCCACCTTCGCGTAGTAATACGACAACTGCGTGCCCTGAATGGTGTCACCCGCATCGATCAGCAGCGTGTTGCGCCGCCCCTTCTGCGCCCGCACCTCATTGACCAGCGTCGAGATCTTCGCCAGACCGATGTCGTTGTGCGCCTTGTCGTCGAACTCCTTGTCCGTGAAGTAGTCCCAGTTGAAGACGTTCCCGTGCAGGTCCGTCGTCCCCATCACCGTGAACGCGTACGTCTTCGGCCCCCCGGCCGAAGCCGCGCCCGCGACCCCGTCAGCCGCGGCGGCCGGGGTGCTCGTGGCCCCCGCCAGCGCCACGGCCGCACCCGTGGCAGCCGAAGTGCCCAGGAATGTCCTACGGTCGAATGCCATGCCATCTCCCCTTGTGAGGTGCGCGCGTACAGGTAGTGCAACGCGCGTAGATTCTGACCCAGCAGTAACAAGCCGCAACACCCCCCACAGGTTTCGATCCGATGACCACACCCCCACGAGCGTCAGTGCGACAGTGAAGCCATGACCCAGGACGCATCGCAGCCCTACGGAACCCCCGAAGTCCCCCGCGTCGCAGTCCGCGGCGAAGCCCGCCTCGAAGTCGACCCCGAGATTGCCCGCATCGGCATCACCGTCAGCGCCCGCGGCACCGACCGGCGCACCGCCCTCGAAGACCTCACCCGCCGCAACAACGCCGTCCTCGACCTCGTCAAAAGCTACGGCGACCCCGTCGAAAAACTCGAAACCGGCGCCTTCTCCATCACCCCCGAACTCACCCGCCACGGCCGCGGCGAACGCATCCGCGCCTACCACGGACGCGTACACCTCACCGCCGAACTCAACGACTTCACCACCCTGGGCGAACTCACCACCCGCCTCGCCGACCTCGAACTCACCCAGGTCGACGGCCCCTGGTGGGCCCTGCGCCCCACCTCACCCGCCCACGGCGAAGCCCGCCGCCAAGCCGTACTCGAAGCCGTCCAGCGCGCCCGCGAATACGCCACCGCACTCGGCGCCAACCTCGCCGCCCTCGTCGAACTCGCCGACCTCGGCGCCGAAAACACCCCCGCCCCCTTCCAAGCAGCCGGCGCCGGCATGCGCACCATGGCCTTCAGCGGCACCGAAGACGCAGGCCCCCCCGCCCTCGACCTCGAACCCCAGCGCCAAACCGTCTACGCACAAGTGAACGCACGCTTCACCATGACCCCTCCCCAGCTGTGAACCCCTGACCGCGAAACCCCAGCAAACCGGCGCCCGGGGGTGCTCATCAGAGCACCCCCATGCACATTCAACAATTGTCAACAACCTTTTGCTCAAAGGTTGTTGAGTGGGCACCCGGAACCAATTTCCTACTCCCTGGTAGGGGCATACCCTCGCCCCATGCGCCGAGCGAAAATCGTATGTACCCTGGGCCCCGCCACCGACTCATACGACCAGATCAAAGCCCTGGTCGAAGCCGGAATGGACATCGCCCGCTTCAACCTCAGCCACGGCAACTACGCCGAACACGAGGAGCGTTACCAGCACGTCCGCAAAGCATCCGACGAAACCGGCCGCAGCGTCGGCGTCCTCGCAGACCTTCAAGGCCCGAAGATCCGCCTGGGCCGCTTCCGCGAAGGACCCGTACTCCTTGAACGCGGCGACGAATTCACCATCACCGTCGAAGACCACGAAGGCGACCGCCACACCTGCGGCACCACCTACAAAGGCCTCGCCGAAGACGTCACCACCGGCGAACGCATCCTCGTAGACGACGGCCGCGTCACCCTCGAAGTCACCGCAGTCGACGGACCCCGCGTCCACACCCGCGTCATCGAAGGCGGCATGGTCTCCGACCACAAGGGACTCAACCTCCCCGGCGTCGCAGTCTCCGTCCCCGCCCTCTCCGAAAAAGACATCGACGACCTCCGCTGGGCCCTGCGCACCGGCGCCGACGTCATCGCCCTCTCCTTCGTCCGCAGCGGCCGCGACATCGAAGACGTCCACCGCATCATGGACGAAGAAGGCCGACGCCTCCCCGTCATCGCCAAGGTCGAAAAGCCCCAAGCCGTCGAAAACATCGACGACATCGTCGCCGCCTTCGACGGCATCATGGTCGCCCGCGGCGACCTCGGCGTCGAAATGCCCCTCGAACAAGTCCCCATCGTCCAGAAGCGCGCCGTCAAGCTCGCCAAGCGCAACGCCAAACCCGTCATCGTCGCCACCCAAATGCTCGACTCGATGATCGAAAACTCCCGACCCACCCGCGCCGAAGCATCCGACGTCGCCAACGCCATCATCGACGGCACCGACGCCGTCATGCTCTCCGGCGAAACCAGCGTCGGCAAATACCCCATCGAAACCGTCCGCACCATGGCCCGCATCGTCGAAGCCGCCGAAGAAGACATTCTCGCCAAGGGCCTCCCCCCACTCACCGACCGCAACAAGCCCCGCACCCAAGGCGGAGCAGTCGCCCGCGCAGCCGCCGAAATGGGCGACTTCCTCGGCGCCAAATTCCTCGTCGCCTTCACCCAGAGCGGAGACACCGTCCGCCGGCTCTCCCGCTACCGCTCACCCATCCCCCTCCTCGCCTTCACCCCCGACGCCTCCACCCGCTCCCAGCTCAACCTCACCTGGGGCGTCGAAACCTTCCTCGGCCCCCACGTCGACTCCACCGACGCCATGGTCGCCCAAGTCGAAGAAGAACTCCTGCGCATCGGCCGCTGCGTACCCGGCGACATCGTCGTCATCACCGCAGGCTCACCCCCCGGCGTCAGCGGATCCACCAACCTCGTCCGCATCCACCACATCGGCGACGCCGTCCGCTGACACCCACCCCGACGACGACAACACCTCACGTATAAGACGCACCGCGTCGGGCAACTCCAACCGGATCCCACCCGAACCCGGGCAATGCCCGCCCGACGCGGTCACCCGCGCCTGCGCACCCAGCTCCCGCACACACCGCAACACGTGCTCACCGGTCTTCTCCCCGGTCACCGCGTCATCCGCCGCATGCACCACCCGGAACTCCCGCGCCGCCCTGCGGATCTTCCGCCAGTCGAACTCCGGAGTGAAGAACGGCGCCAGCGCCTCATACCCCACCTCCCCGGACATCGACGCCACGAACACCACCCCCGCGAACGCCCCCTCGGCCTCCGTGTCGTGCCGCTGAAGCAACCGCAGCACATTCACCCCGCCCAGGCTGTGCCCCACCAACACCGTCTCGCCCGCAGGCACACCCCCGGGGCCAGACGCCGCCTCCTCCTCCAACTCCTTCAGCCACACATCCGCCTCAGGCGCGAACGGCTCCGGGAAGTTCGGAATCCGCACCTCATGCCCCTCGGCGGCGAACTCCTCACCCACCGCCGAATACCAGTGGTCCCCGGCACCCATCCCGTACCCGTGCGCGATCACGATCTTGCCCATGGCTCCACCCCCTGATCAGCCCGCTCCATCAATCAAAACGCTACGCCGCGTTTTGATAAAACGGTAGGGCTTATCTTGAAGCCGTGTCAATCACTCCTTCGGGCAACCCCCGCACCGGCGGCCGCCTCCGCAACGAAGACGCCCACCACTCCGTCCTCGAAGCCACCGCCGCGCTCCTCGTCGAGAGCGGCTACGGAGCCCTCACCATCGAAGGCGTCGCCAAACGCGCCAACGTCGCCAAAAGCACCGTCTACCGCTGGTGGAAGTCCAAGCCCGCCCTCGTCATGGACGCCTACGCCCACGAAACCGCCACCCGCGTCCCCGAACCCGACACCGGCACCCTCGCGGGCGACCTCACCGCCTTCGTCACCGACCTCTACCGCATCGGCCACGACCCCGTCCGCACCAAAGCCCTCACCGGCCTCATGGCGGAAGCCCAACTCGACCCCGCCTTCGCCGAACCCTTCCGCGCCTGGGCCGCCACCCGCCGCGAGATCGTCGCGACCCTGTTGACGAGGGCCGTCACCCGCGAGGAACTCCCCGCCACCACGGACCTCGACCACGCGGTCGACTTGGTCTTCGGCCCGTTCTGGTACCGCCTCCTCATCGCTCACGCCCCCCTCGACCCAGCCGACGCGGAAGCCCACGTGACCACCGTCCTGCACGGCCTCACGGGCCGCGCGTGAGCGGGCCCAGGCCCGCGCCGGACATCGGCGGCCGACACGCCAAGTCACCTTGACCTCAAGGTGACTTGAGGTCGTAGGCTCGCAGTATGACGATCAAGGAATACTCACAGGACCAGCTCGCGGCCCAACCCATCGGCTACTGGGCCCGAGAAGCCGCCAACCTCGCCATAGGCGGCCTCCGCGCCGCCCTCGCCGAGGAGAACCTCACCCAGCCCCACTGGTGGACCCTCAACCACGTGGCCGCCACCCCCGCCCAGTGGAAGCGCGCCGCCCTCACCGAGAAGCTGACCCCGTACGACGACCAGGACACCGACTTCGATGCCGTCTACGACGACCTCACGGCCCGAGGCTGGCTCACGGAGGCGGACGGCACCCTCACCCTCACCGAAGCGGGCGAAGCCGGCCGCGTGCGCGCGCACGACCGCAACGCGAAGGTCCACGAGCGGATGCGGGAGGGTGTTGACGACGCCCAGTACGCGGCGACGATCGACGCCCTGCGGCGCGTGGTGGCCAACCTGGGCGGCAGCGGGGACCTGCCCGGCTAGTACTTCGGCCCGATGTGGGCGTCCATGAGCGCGACGGACGCCTTGCGGGCGATGGACACGTTGAAGGGGTCGCTTCCCCGGGCCAGGACCGTCCACTGGACGCCGACCTTGGCGAGGGTGTCGGTGCAGAGCTTCCGGATGTCGTCCGACTTGTTGGTGAAGAAGTACCGCGGGTACTCGTAGCGCTTGCCGTTACGGACGGTCCAGTTCGTGATCCGACACCCGTCGGAGTGGATCAGCCCCCGCACGAACTCCCACGGGTGGGCATCGACGATGCCCTGCTGTCAGTCCTCGAGGACGATGCGCCGCTCATGCTTCTTGCCGGGCGCGTGCTGCGGGAACAGGCAGGTCCAGTGGTGGGTGTAGGACTTGACCTCGACGCAGCCTTGTCGGTGGCGGCGACTCACGCTGGGCAGGGGCATGACGAGGCGCATGGCTTCCTCGGCGGCATCGATGAGGCCGGTCCACGCGGCATCGCAGAAGACGGACAGGTGGTGCTGCTTGCGCTTCGAGATGATGTGGCCGTCGCCGAGGTAGAGGCCGAGGAGATAGGCGTACGCGCCTTGGTCGAGTTCTCGGCCTGTGCACCTCGGGCAGTCAGTCGGCGCTGTGTATGTTTCGCCCCGGCGTTTTCGGTCCTCATGGAGCCACCAGCCCACGGTTCCGCGGGGGACCGAGAGGTGCTCGGCCACGGCTCGGTTGGTCATGCCTCGGCGCAGCAGTACGACTGCGTGTTCGCGTATCGCGGGATTGTGCTCCACAGTCGGGAGCATGCGACGTCATTCGTCCGGTTGGTCGGTAATCGAAGTTTCGTTCACCGTGACGAGTGAAGATCGCCATATCGCTTGGCGACCTTGAAATTGAAGGAGAAGTGCCCCGAGTCGGATTCGAACCGACGCTGAATGGGTTTTGAATCCATGGCCTCTGCCGCTGGGCTACCGGGGCCCCTTCGAAACGAAGGATACCGAAGACCCTCCGTGTCACAAACATACAGGAGCTAGGTAGGCTCGTGGGAGCTGAACCGCCTTGCAACGAGGAGCACCCGTGACCGCCGAGCACGAGTCGACGCCCACGCCCGACGCCGACCAGTCGCACGTTCCGCCGCTGACGACGCGCGTCGTCATCGCCGAGGACGAGGCGCTCATCCGTCTCGACCTCAAGGAAATGCTCGAAGAAGAGGGCTACGCCGTCGTCGGCGAGGCCGGCGACGGGCAGACCGCCATCGAGCTGGCCCGGGAGCACCGCCCCGACCTGGTGATCCTCGATGTGAAGATGCCCGTCCTGGACGGGATCTCCGCGGCCGAGAAGATCGCGGAGGAGTCCATCGCCCCCGTGCTGATGCTCACCGCGTTCTCGCAGCGCGACCTCGTCGAGCGGGCCCGCGACGCCGGTGCCATGGCGTACCTGGTGAAGCCCTTCAGCAAGAGCGATGTCGTCCCCGCGATCGAGATGGCCGTCTCCCGCTTCGCCGAGCTCCGCGCGCTGGAGAAGGAGGTCGCCGACCTCTCGCTCCGCCTGGAGACCCGCAAGCTCGTGGACCGCGCGAAGAGCATCCTGCAGACGCAGTACGGGCTCTCGGAGCCGGCCGCCTTCCGCTGGATCCAGAAGACCTCCATGGACCGCCGGATGTCCATGCAGCAGGTCGCCGAGGCGGTCATCGAGGACGCCGAGGAGAAGAAGGCCGCCGCCAAGGGCGAGTAGCACCCCGCAGCGCGTACGAGTGAGGCCCGCCTCCGGATCCAGGATCCGCAGGCGGGCCTCACTCGTGTGGAGGGGACTGCTCAGTCCTCGCCGAGGTACGCCTTGCGGACGTCCTCGTTGACCAGGAGCTCGCGGCCCGGGCCCGACAGGACGACCTTGCCGATCTCCATCACGTGGCCCCGGTCGGCCAGCGACAGCGCGGCCTGGGCGTTCTGCTCGACCAGCAGGATCGTGGTGCCCTGCGACTTGAGCTCGGCGATGGTCGCCATGATCTTCTGCATCATGATCGGCGAGAGGCCCATCGAGGGCTCGTCGAGCATGAGCAGCTTGGGCCGGGACATGAGCGCGCGGCCCATGGCCAGCATCTGCTGCTCGCCGCCGGAGAGGGTGCCGGCGGCCTGCTTGCGGCGCTCTCCCAGGATCGGGAAGAGGTCGTAGGCGCGCTGGACGTCCTTCTGGATGCCGTCCTTGTCCTTGCGGAGGAAGGCGCCGAGGAGGAGGTTGTCCTCGATCGTCATGCGCGGGAAGATGTGCCGCCCCTCGGGGGAGTGGGCGAGTCCGAGCGCGACGATGTCGTGCGCGGGGATCTTCTTGAGCGACTTGCCCTCGAACTTGATCTGGCCGCCGCGCGGCTTGATCAGGCCCGACAGGGTGCGCAGGGTCGTCGTCTTGCCGGCGCCGTTGGTGCCGATGAGGGTGACGATCTGGCCGGCGTCGACGCTGAAGGAGATGCCCTTGACGGCTTCGATCTTGCCGTAGGCGACACGGAGGTCTTCGACCTCGAGGAGTGCGGTCACCGGTCTTCTCCGTCCGTGCTGGTGCTGCTGTGTGCCTCCGCCGCTTCGACCTCCGCGACTTCTTCGGCGCCGGGGGCGCCTTCGAAGGGTTCGCCGAGGTAGGCGGCGATGACGCGCTCGTCGCCCTGGACCTCGGCGGCGGTGCCTTCGATGAGCTTTTCGCCCTGGACGAGGCAGGCGACGCGGTCGCAGAGGTTGAAGATGAAGCGCATGTCGTGCTCGATGACGAGGACGGCGATGCCCTGGTCGCGGATGGCGAAGATGAGTTCTTCGGTCGCGCGGGTCTCCTGCGGGTTCATGCCGGCGGTGGGCTCGTCGAGGAGGACGAGGCCGGGGTCGCTGGCCAGCGCGCGGGCGATTTCGAGCTTGCGCTGTTCGCCGTAGGGGAGGTTGCGGGCGAGGTGTTCGGACTTGTGGGCGAGGCCGATGAACTCGAGGAGTTCCATGGCCCGGTCGCGGCTCGCCGCTTCTTCCCGGCCGAAGCTGGGGAGGCGCAGGAGGGAGGCCCAGAGTCCGACCTTGGTGCGGGTGTGGCGTCCGACGAGGACGTTTTCCAGGACCGTCATGTTGTTGAAGAGACGGATGTTCTGGAAGGTGCGGGCCACTCCGGCCTCGGTGACCTTGTACGACTTGGGGGGCAGGACCTTGTCCTTGTACCGGACTTCACCCTCGGTGGGGATGTAGAGGCCGGTGAGGCAGTTGAAGAAGGTGGTCTTGCCGGCGCCGTTGGGGCCGATGAGGCCGACGATCTCGCCGCTGCGCACGGTGAGGTCGACGTTCTTGACGGCGGTGAGGCCGCCGAAGCGCATCGTGACGCCGCGTGCGTCCAGGACGGTCTCCGCCGTGGTGGCGGCGGGGGTGTCGGTGGTGGTGGTCGTCATGGGTCAGACCCCTGCCTTGCCGAGGACCGTGGGCGCTTCCATGTCCTTGTGGAGTTCGAGCTGGTTGCGCCGGTTGGGGATGAGGCCTTCGGGGCGCAGGCGCATCAGGACGATGAGGGCGATGCCGAAGACGAGGAGCTGGTATTCGCCGAGGAACTGGAGCTTGTTGGGGATCAGGAAGAGCAGCGAGCCGCCGATCAGGGGTCCCGCGATGGTTCCCATGCCGCCGAGGACTACCGCGGCGAGCAGGAACGCGGAGTTCGGGGGTACGGCCTCGGCGAATTTGTACTGGTCGGGGGTGACCGTGTACTGGACGTGTGCCTGGACCGCGCCGGCGAGGCCGGCGAGGGTGGCGCCGAGGGCGAAGGCGATGAGCTTGACGCGGAAGCCGTTGATGCCCATGGCTTCGGCGGCGGTCTCGTCTTCGCGGATGGCGACCCAGGCGCGGCCGATGCGGGAGTCCGCGCTGCGGCGGAAGACGAGGATCACGATGAGGGTGATCGCCAGCATCAGCAGGAAGTAGTTCGCGAAGCGGCCGATGGTGAATCCGGCGATGGTGTGTGATGCGCCGAAGTCGAATCCGAAGAGGTTGACGTTCGGGATGTTCGCGATGCCGTTGGGCCCGTTGGTGATGTCGGGTCCGGAGGTGCCGTCGAGGTTGTTCATGGAGATGCGGAAGATCTCACCGAAGCCGAGCGTCACGATGGCGAGGTAGTCGCCGCGCAGGCGCAGGGTGGGTGCGCCGATCAGGACGCCGAAGACCATGGAGGCGGCGGCGCCGATGAGGATGGCGGCCCAGAAGGGGAGCTGTACGCCGAAGGGCGAGTTGGGGGAGCCGGAGACCAGGGCCGCGGCGTAGGCGCCGACGCCGAGGAAGGCGACGTAGCCGAGGTCGAGGAGGCCGGTGAGGCCGACGACGATGTTCAGGCCGAGTGCGACGGTGGCGAAGATCAGGATGTTGACGCCGAGGTTCGCGTACTGGTCGTCGGTCTGGGTGAGGGGGAAGGCTGCCGCGGCTGCGAAGGCGCCGACGAGGGCGACGTTGCGGTGGCGGGTGGTGAGGGCGGTGGCGCGGGCGAAGAGGCCGGCCTTGTTGAGGGCTGCGGCACCGAATCCGGCGGTGAACAGGAAGCCGATGAAGAGTTCCTGGTACGGGGTGGTGATGCCGTAGGTGAAGACGGTGAGTGCGAGGCCGAGGATGGCGGCGATCAGGAGGATCTCGGTCCAGGCCGGGAGGGTGCGGGCGGGCTTGAGGGGTCCGGTGGCGAAGGCGGCCCTGAGGGTCGTCCAGCGGTTGCCGGCTTCGTGCTTGAACTTCTCCCATTCGCTGTCGTCGGGGTCGGGGCCTTCGAGTGCGGGGCGCTCGAAGGGGAGCGCGAAGGCGCCGATGACGGCGAGGAGGCTGACGAGGGCTGCGATGCCGGCGCCGGGTTCGAGGTCTACGAGGGCACCGAGTTCGGTGACGATGGAGACGACGGTGTACCAGGTGGTGGCGAAGGCGGCGAGTGCGGCGAGTTTGATCGCGGCGTCGGCGCCTGCGGGGGTGAGCCAGCGCAGGCCCTTGGTGCCGTAGGAGGCGAGGCCGAAGAGGGTGGTGAGGGCTCCGCCGATGAGGACGAGCCACTGGAGGCCGCCGGGGTAGCCGTAGACGGTGAGGTCTCCGGGGTAGGCGGTGGTCCAGGTCCAGGCGAGGAACGCGGAGACGATGGTGAGTGCGCCGCCTGCGGTGGCGAGGGCGCGGGCCGTCTTCTCGGGGAGGGGGATGAATCCCTTGGCCGGTGCGGTGGTCTTCGCGGTGTCCGCGGTGATGGTCGTCATGGAGGTCACACCCTGTCCGCCACGCGCTGGCCCAGCAGGCCTTGTGGCCGGAAGAGGAGCACGAGGATGAGAAGTACGAACGCCCAGGTGTTGCCCCAGGACTGGCCGCCGAGCTGTTCGAAGCCGGGGATGTCGGCGACGTAGACGGTGGTCAGGGTTTCGGCGAGGCCGAGGACGAGGCCGCCGACCATGGCGCCGTAGATGTTGCCGATGCCGCCGAGGACGGCTGCGGTGAATGCCTTGAGGCCGAGGAGGAAGCCCATCTTGAACTGGACTTCGCCGTACTTGAGGCCGTAGGCGACTGCGCCGATGGCGGCGAAGACGGCTCCGAGGGCGAACGCGGTGGTGATGATGCGGTCGGTGTTGATGCCCATGAGCTTGGCGGTGTCGGGGTCCTGGGCGGTCGCCTGCATGCCGCGGCCGGTGCGGGTCTTCTTGACGAAGAAGCCGAGGATGGCCATGGAGATGGGGGCGGCGATCAGGAGGAAGACGTCACCGGTCTGGATGGTGATGCTGCCGAGGTGGAAGGGTCCGCCGGGGATCTCGGGGAAGATCAGGGAGGATTCGGCTCCCGGGTACCAGGCCCATACCGCCTGCTGGAGGGCGATGGAGAGGCCGATGGCGGTGATGAGCGGGGCGAGCCTGGGAGCGCTGCGCAGGGGTCGGTAGGCGAAGCGTTCGGCGCCGACGGCGATCAGTGTGGCGACGATGACGGCGCCTATGATCATGAGCGGGAGGGCTATCCACATGGTGGTGCCCCCGGGGAGCATCAGCCAGACGGTGAGGGCTCCGAAGCCGCCGGTCATGAAGATTTCGCCATGCGCGAAGTTGATGAGCTGGACGATGCCGTAGACCATGGTGTAGCCAATGGCGACGAGCCCGTACATGGATCCCAGTAGCAGGCCGTTGACCAGCTGTTGCGGCAGTTCGTGCACCGCAGGTCCTCCGAGTCTTTCGACGGATGTGACTCCGCGCGGGGCGCTTTTTGTGCGCGCCCCGCGCGGCAGGTTGGTGGTGCCCCGTGGCCGGCCGTTCGAGCGGACTACCGGCTACGGGTTGGTGACTGGTGGAGCTCAGCCCCCGAGGGTGCCGGACTCGACGGACTTCCAGTCGTTGCCCTCGACCTTGTAGACGGTGAGCTGCTTGTTGGTGGCGTCACCGAACTCGTCGAAGGAGACCTTGCCGGTCACGCCGTCGAAGGAGACGCCCTGGACTGCGGCGAGGACCTTGGCGCGGGCGTCGGCGGGGAGCTTGCCGTTGTTGCCGTCGACGGCGGCCTTGACGGCCTCGATGATCGCCCAGGCGGAGTCGTAGGAGTAGCCGCCGTATGCGGCGAAGGGCTCCTTGTATCCGGCCTTGGCGTAGTTGGCGACGAACTCCTTGGCGGAGGGCAGGCTCTCGACGGGGGCGCCGACCGAGGTGGCGAGGTCGCCCGCGGCGCCGGCGCCGGCGAGCTCGACGTACTTCTTGTCGTAGATGCCGTCGCCGCCGATGAGCGGGATGGCGGTGCCGGAGGCCTTGATCTGCTTGGAGAGCGGGCCGGCCGCGGGGTACTCGCCGCCGTAGTAGACGACGTCGGCGCCGGAGCTGCGGACCTCGGTCACGACGGCGGAGAAGTCCTTGCTCTCCGGGTCGATGTGGCCTTCGCCGACGACCTGGCCGCCGAGCTTGGTGAATTCGCCCTTGAAGGTGCCGGCGAGGCCTGCGCCGTAGGTCTTCTTGTCATCAATGATGAAGACCTTCTTCTTGCCCGCCTTGTTGAAGAGGTACTGCGCCGCGAACGGGCCCTGGACGGCGTCCGTGGTGGCGGTGCGGAAGTAGCTCTTGTAGGTGCGGACCTTGTCGCCGGTCGCCCACTTCGGCCCCTGGGTGAGGGAGGGGCTGGTGTTGGCGGGGGAGATCTGGGCGAGCTTGGCGTCGTCGAAGACCTTCTGCATGGACTCCGAGACCGAGGAGTTCAGCGGGCCGACGACTCCGAGGACCTCCTTGTCCGCGACGAGCTTGGTGGCGTTCTGCTGGCCGGAGGAGGCCTGGGCCTGGTCGTCGAGGGCCTGGATCTTGAAGGTGACGCCCTTGACGTACTTCTTCTCGTTGGCCTGCTTGGCGGCGAGGTCGGCGGAGTTCTTGATGCCGAGGCCGAGGGCCGAGAGGTCGCCGGTCAGGGGGGCGTCTACGCCGATGACGACGGTGGTCTCGCCACCGTCGCCGGTGCCGCCGGCCTTGTCGTCACGCGAACCGCAGGCGGTGAGGGTGAGGGCGCCCGCGGCGAGGGCGGCGGTCACGGCAATGAGAGAACGCTGACGCACGATCAGTCCTTTCCTGGCACTGCGTCCCCCGTGGGACGCACCGTGTCGAACGCGGGGAACCGAACTGATGGGAATCCGGCTGGTCGCGGTGACTGGCCGTGACTCTAAGCGGGTCTGAGGACGTTATGGAGGGCTGAGGCCAATGATGTGACTCTCTTGTTATGCCACGGCGTAATAAATAACGGATCTCTGGGGGTGGAACGGGGGAATTCCGGCCGGTTCGTCTTGTCCGCATGGTGAGACGCGTGAGGACCGTCTGGTGATGTGGGTCCTGTCCTGCCAGGACTCTGGGCCCTTTTGGTCATGACGGCAGAGGGGTGCCCTCGTCTCGCTTCTCGGGACAGGCCCTGGTCAGAGCCGTGGAAAGATCTCTGGCATATCGGTCACCGGGGATGTAGCTGTGCTCTTCTTTCTGGAATCCATTACTCAGGGTTACTTCCAGGAGGGGGAGTCCAGAATTCCGTGCTACATGCATGCAGTCGGCCACCTGAATGCGGACGACGAGGTCGCGCGTCTCACCGGCCGCCACGGTGGCCGGAAGGGATGGCTCGATCTCGACGGTCAGCGCCCGCGAAGGCTGCGTCAGCCGCTCCAGGGTGACGGCCGGCCCGGACGCGGTCCGCACACGCACGGTGAAGGCGAAGGCGCTGCCCGGGGGAGCCGGCCCGGCCGGATCGACGTAGACGAGGGAGAAGACCTGCGAGGGGGCGGGCGGCGTGTACGGGGCGGGCCGCGGTCGGGCGGCGTAGAGCGCGGCGCCGGTGGCGATCACGGCCGAGGCGCAGGCCAGGGCCGCGGTGGCCAGGACGGCCCGCCGGTGGCTCGCGTAGAGCTCGCGGGCCCACCGCGGGCCCGGGGGCGTACGGGGTCCCTGCGGCGGGCCCTCCTGGGCCTCGGTGCCCTCGCCGGGCTCGATCGGGCTGATGCCTGCGCTCACTGCCAGGGACCGCCGGTCGGGACGCCGGAGCGGTGGCGCTCGGCGCAGCGGCGCAGCGCCTCCCGGGCGGTGAGCTCGCGGGCGGCGTCCGGGCCCTTGGCGCGCTGTTCGGCGCGGGCGTCGGTGAGGACGGCGCGGAGGATCTCGTACTGGCCGCCGGACAGGCCCATGGCCTGGTAGTCGAGGCGGACGGCGTCCTCGCCCTCGCCGGCGCCGAGGATCACGCCGGCCCAGTGGGTGATCAGGTCGGTGCACAGCTGCTGGGGCGGGGTGGGCCGGGGGGTCTCGGCGGGCCCGGAGGGCGGGGGGCCGGCCGCGGGGTCGCCGGGGGCGCAGCCGAGCGGTGCGGCGGCCAGCAGCGCCGCCGTCGCCGCCGCGGCCAAGGCGCGCCGCGGCGCCGGTCCGGATCCCATGCGGGAACGCTAGACCGGCGTCGCTGTGAGGGCAACGGCTAGTTGTTGCCGTCCTGTTGCGGGTTCAGGTCGCGCAGGAGGCAGGTGAGGCGGGCGGTGCAGACCCGGCGGTCCTGCTCGTCGGTGATGACGACCTCGTAGGTGGCGGTGGTGCGGCCCCGGTGTACGGGGGAGGCGACGCCGGTGACCAGGCCGGACCGTGCGCCGCGGTGGTGGGTGCAGTTCAGGTCGACGCCGACGGCGATCTTGGTGCTGCCGCCGTGCATCATCGCGCCGACCGAGCCGATGGTCTCGGCGAGGACGGCGGAGGCTCCGCCGTGCAGGAGTCCGTACGGCTGGGTGTTGCCCTCGACGGGCATGGTGGCGACGACGCGCTCGGCGGACGCTTCGAGGATCCGGATGTCCATCCGCTTGCCGAGGTCGCCCGCCGAGAAGAGCGAGGGCAGGTCGATGCCCAGGGCCGTGTACTCGTCGAGGACCTCCTGCGGGAACTTCACCGCGTGCTGCTCGCCCTGCTGCTCGCCCATGGGCCGACTCCGTTCGTCAACGTTCGTTAACCATCTTGTCCTGCTTGTACTAGGGGCGTTCTATCAGGCCGGCTCGAAGCGCACGACGACGGACTTGCTCGCCGGGGTATTGCTGGTGTCGGCGGTGGAGTCGAGCGGTACGAGGACGTTGGTCTCGGGGTAGTAGGCGGCGGCGCAGCCGCGGGCGGTCGGGTAGTGCACGACGCGGAAGCCGGGGGCGCGCCGCTCTACGCCGTCGTGCCATTCGCCGACGAGGTCGGTGTAGGAGCCGTCGGCGAGGCCGAGCTCGGCGGCGTCCTGGGGGTTGACCATGACGATGCGGCGGCCGCCGGTGATGCCGCGGTAGCGGTCGTCGAGGCCGTAGATGGTGGTGTTGTACTGGTCGTGGCTGCGCAGGGTCTGCAGCAGGAGGCGGCCCGCGGGGACGCGCGGGTACTCCACGGGGGCGGCGGTGAAGTTGGCCTTGCCGGTCTTGGTGGGGAAGCGGCGTTCGTCGCGCGGGGCGTGTGGCAGCCGGAAGCCGCCCGGGTGGGCGATGCGGGTGTTGAAGTCCTCGAAGCCGGGGACGACGCGGGAGATCCGGTCGCGGATGGCGGCGTAGTCCCGCTCGAACTCCTCCCAGGGGGTCGTGGAGGCCTCGCCGAGGACGGCGCGGGCCATGCGGGCCACGATCGCGGGTTCGGAGAGCAGGTGGGGGGAGGCGGGGGCGAGGTTGCCGCGGGAGGCGTGGACCATGCCCATGGAGTCCTCGACGGTGACGAACCGCGCTGTGCCCTTTTTGCCGGGGGCGGCGGCCTGGAGGTCCTTGTCGGTGCGGCCGAGGGTGGGCAGGATCAGGGCGCGCCGGCCGGTGACCGCGTGGGAGCGGTTGAGCTTGGTGGAGACGTGCACGGTCAGGGAGGCGCGGCGGATCGCGGCCTCGGTGACCTCGGTGTCGGGGGTGGCGCCGACGAAGTTGCCGCCCATGGCGAAGAGCACCTTGGCCTCGCCGTCGCGCAGGGCCTCGATGGAGCGGACGACGTCGAAGCCGTGCGCGCGGGGCGAGGTGATGCCGAATTCCTTGTCGAGGGCGTCGAGGAAGGCGGGCGCGGGGCGTTCGAAGATGCCCATGGTGCGGTCGCCCTGGACGTTGGAGTGGCCGCGCACGGGGCAGACGCCGGCGCCGGGGCGGCCGATGTCGCCGCGCAGGAGCAGCAGGTTGACCACTTCGCGGATGGTGGCGACGGAGTGCTTGTGCTGGGTCAGGCCCATGGCCCAGCAGACGATGGTGCGCTTCGAGGCCAGGACCATGGCCAGGGCGCGCTCGATCTCGGGGCGGGTCAGGCCGGTGGCGGTGAGGGTCTCGGCCCAGTCGGCTTCCTTGGCGGCGGCCGCGAATTCCTCGTACCCGTGGGTGTGCTCGCGGATGAACTCCTCGTCGGTGGCGCCGTCGGCCTCCAGGACGAGCTTGTTCAGGAGGCGGAAGAGGGCCTGGTCGCCGCCGATGCGGATCTGGAGGAAGAGGTCGTTGAGGGGGGTGCCCTTGAGCATGCCGAAGGGGTTCTGCGGGTTCTTGAACCGCTCCATGCCGGCCTCGGGCAGCGGATTCACCGAGATGATCTTCGCGCCGGCGGATTTGGCCTGTTCCAGCGCGGTCAGCATGCGCGGGTGGTTGGTGCCCGGGTTCTGGCCGGCGACGATGATCAGGTCGGCCTGGTGGAGGTCTTCGAGGGAGACGCTGCCCTTGCCGATGCCGATCGTCTCGTTCAGCGCGGAGCCCGAGGACTCGTGGCACATGTTCGAGCAGTCGGGGAGGTTGTTGGTGCCGAACTCGCGGACGAAGAGCTGGAAGAGGAAGGCCGCCTCGTTGCTGGTGCGGCCCGAGGTGTAGAAGAGGGCCTCGTCCGGGGAGCCGAGCGCCCCCAGCTCCTGCGCGATGATCTCGAAGGCCCGCTCCCAGCTCACGGCCTCGTACCGGTCGCCGCCCGGCGGCAGGTACATCGGCTCGGTGATCCGGCCCTGCTGGCCCAGCCAGTAGCCGGAGCGGGCGGCGAGATCGGCGAGCGGGTGCGCGGCGAAGAACGCGGGGGTGACCCGGCGCAGCGTGGCCTCCTCCGCGACGGCCTTGGCGCCGTTCTCGCAGAATTCGGCGGTGTGCCGCTTGTCGCCCTCGGGCCAGGCGCAGCCGGGGCAGTCGAAGCCGTCCTTCTGGTTGACCTTGAGGAGGGTGCGGGCCGTGCGGGCCAGGCCCATCTGCTGCTGCGCGACCTTCATGGTGTGGACGATGGCGGGCAGGCCCGCGGCCGCGTGCTGGGGGGGCGTCACCTGGGGTGCGTCCTGTACGGGATCCCCTACGGGCGGCTTGGTCGCCATGTCGCTCCCCTTCGAGCAGTCGAGCAGTCCCGCGTCGCAGCGGCAGTGCTGCACGAAAACGCGGATACACCTCGATCCTGTCACGGCCCCCGGACATCGCCGTCGCCGGAATTGTCACCGCGGCCGCCTAGGATCGGGGGCGTGGCAGATTCAGCATCGAAGAAGACCGACCAGCCGACCGCAGCGGACCGCCCCCGCCTGATGCTCATGGACGGGCACTCCCTGGCGTACCGGGCGTTCTTCGCGCTACCCGCGGAGAATTTCACGACCGCGACGGGGCAGCCGACCAACGCCATCTACGGGTTCGCGTCGATGCTGGCGAACACGCTGCGCGACGAGGCGCCCACGCACTTCGCGGTGGCGTTCGACGTCTCCCGCAAGACGTGGCGCTCGGCGGAGTTCCCGGAGTACAAGGCGAACCGCTCCAAGACCCCCGACGAGTTCAAGGGGCAGGTCGAACTGATCGGCGAGCTCCTCGACACGATGAACGTGCCGCGGTTCGCGGTCGACGGCTTCGAGGCCGATGACGTGATCGCGACGCTGGCCACGCAGGCCGAGGCCCTCGGGTTCGACGTGCTGATCGTCACCGGCGACCGGGACTCCTTCCAGCTGGTCTCCGAGCACACCACCGTGCTCTACCCGACCAAGGGCGTCTCCGAGCTGACCCGCTTCACCCCGGAGAAGGTCGAGGAGAAGTACGGGCTCACCCCCCAGCAGTACCCGGACTTCGCGGCGCTGCGCGGGGACCCGTCCGACAACCTCCCCGGCATCCCGGGCGTCGGCGAGAAGACCGCCGCCAAGTGGATCACCCAGTTCGGGTCGTTCGCGGAGCTCGTGGAGCGCGCCGAGGAGGTCAAGGGCAAGGCCGGGCAGAACTTCCGCGACCACCTGGACGCCGTGAAGCTCAACCGGGTCCTGACCGAGATGGTCAAGGACGTGGCCCTGCCCAAGACCCCGGCCGACCTGGCCCGCGTCGCCTACGACCGCTCGGCGATGCTCGGCGTCCTGGACGTACTGGAGATCCGCAACGCCTCGCTGCGCGAGCGACTGCTCGCCGTCGACCCGGGCGCGGCCGAGGAGCAGGCCCCGGCCCCGGCGGCGGCCGCCGTCGAGCTGGACGGTTCCGTGCTCGGCGCCGGCGAGCTCGCGCCGTGGCTGGAGGCCCACGCGGGCGCCCCGCTCGGCATCTCCACCGTCGACAGCTGGGCGCTGGGCAGCGGCAACGTCTCCGAGATCGCGCTGGCCTCGGCCGGGGGAGCCGCCGCCTGGTTCGAGCCGTCCGCGCTGGACGAGGCCGACGACCGGGCCTTCGCCGCGTGGGCCGCCGACGCCTCCAAGCCCAAGGTCGTGCACAACGCCAAGGGCCTGATGCGCGTCTTCCCCGAGCACGGCTGGACCCTGGCCGGGGTCGCCATGGACACCGCGCTCGCCGCCTACCTGGTCAAGCCGGGCCGGCGCTCCTTCGCGCTGGACGTGCTGTCCCAGGAGTACCTGCACCGGGAGCTGGCGCCCGCCGCCGCCGACGGGCAGCTCGCCTTCGGCGCCGACGACACCGCCGAGGCGGAGGCCCTGATGGCGCAGGCCCGCGCCGTCCTGGACCTCGGCGACGCCTTCGCGGTCAAGCTGCCCGAGGTGGGCGCAACCGAGCTGCTCCACGACATGGAGCTGCCCACCTCCGAGCTGCTGGCGCGGATGGAGCGGGCGGGCATCGCCGCCGACCAGGGCCACCTCGAGGCGATGGAGCAGCAGTTCGCCGCGGCCGTGCAGCAGGCGGTCAAGGAGGCGCACGCGGCGGTGGGCCACGAGTTCAACCTCGGCTCGCCCAAGCAGCTCCAGGAGGTGTTCTTCGGCGAGCTGGACCTGCCGAAGACGAAGAAGACCAAGACCGGCTACACCACGGACGCCGACGCGCTGGCCTGGCTGGCCACGCAGACCGACCACGAACTGCCCGTGATCATGCTCCGTCACCGGGAGCAGGCCAAACTGCGCGTGACCGTCGAGGGCCTGGTCAAGACGGTCGCCGCCGACGGCCGGGTGCACACCAGCTTCAGCCAGACCGTCGCCGCGACCGGCCGGCTGTCCTCCACCGACCCCAATCTGCAGAACGTGCCGGTGCGCACCGACGAGGGCCGGGCCATCCGCCGCGGCTTCGTCGTCGGCGAGGGCTTCGAGTCCCTCATGACCGCCGACTACAGCCAGATCGAGCTGCGCGTCATGGCGCACCTCTCCGAGGACGAGGGCCTGCTCGAAGCGTTCCTGTCCGGCGAGGACCTGCACACCACGGTCGCCTCCCAGGTGTTCGGGGTCGAGCGGTCCGCGGTCGATGCCGAGATGCGGCGCAAGATCAAGGCCATGTCCTACGGCCTGGCGTACGGGCTCTCCGCCTTCGGCCTCGCCCAGCAGCTGAACATCGAGCCCGGCGAGGCCCGCGGCCTGATGGAGACGTTCTTCGAGCGGTTCGGCGGGGTCCGGGACTATCTGGGCCGCGTCGTCGAGGAAGCCCGCGCCACCGGCTACACGGCGACGATCCTCGGTCGCCGCCGCTACCTGCCGGACCTCAACAGCGACAACCGTCAGCGCCGCGAGGCCGCCGAGCGGATGGCGCTGAACGCGCCGATCCAGGGCACCGCCGCCGACATCGTCAAGGTCGCGATGCTGCGGGTGGACAAGGCGGTCGCCGGGGCCGGCCTGAAGTCGCGGATGCTGCTCCAGGTCCACGACGAAATCGTGCTGGAGATCGCCCCCGGCGAGCGCGAGAAGGTGGAGGAGCTGGTGCGCCGCGAGATGGCCGCCGCCGTCGACCTGCGGGCCCCGCTGGACGTGTCCGTGGGCGTCGGCCCCGACTGGGAGTCCGCCGCGCACTGATCCCCGCGCCGTTCGGTCCGGGCAGCGCCCGTCCCCGCCTAAGCGGGGACGGGCGTTCGCGTCTCCTCGTCCTTGTCCTCGGCCGTGTTCCCGGCCGTGTTCCCGGCCTCGTCCGGGAGGCCGGGGCCCCGCCGGTGGCGCAGGCGCACGAGGACCCCGTACAGCAGCAGGGCCACGGCGAGGCCGCCGCCCGCGCCGAAGCAGACGGTCGGGATGATGTCGAGCGGCGTGCGGATCCGGTCGAAGAAGGTGAAGAAGCGCAGCACGCGCATCGTGACCCCGACCGCCACGCACACCAGGACCAGGGCGAGCGCCCCCCACACCTCGGCCCGGCCGAGGACCGGGACGGACGCGGGGGCCGGCGAGTCCGGCAGCCGGCGCAGCGCGGTCGCCGTGAACCACAGCAGCGCGCACGCCGCGAGCGCCGAAGTTCCGTACTGCAGGTACGAGTAGAGCGGCAGGCCGAAGGCGAGCGGTTCGCCCAGCTCCGGGAGCGTGCGCGTCCCGAAGCGGTCGATGTGCGTGAAACTGTCCCACACCACGTGCGTGAGGGATCCGGCGACCGCCGAGAGGTAGAACCACAGGGCCAGCGCGGGCAGTCGGCGCCCGCGCCACTCCTCGCCCCGGACGAAGGCGTGCACCCGGCCCCGCCGGCCGCGCGGCAGGAGCGCGATCAGGGGTTCGCGCAGCAGCAGCCAGCACGCCGCGAGGACGGCCGTCAGCACCGCGTCGGCCGTCACGACGCCTGCCAGGGAGTGCGTGAAGGTGCCGTACGGCCTGAGCCCCGAGACGATCGTGTCCGCGAAGTAGAAGGTGTCCGGGGCGAACGACCCGAGGACCAGGGCGGAGGCGACGAGGGGGCCGCGCGCACGCCCGGTCCTGCGGAGGCCCGGAAGCACGGCGGCCGCGTGGCTGAGAGTGAACGGCATGACACCTCGACTCGACTGGACTGTTTGATCAGTTCGTCCAGTATGAGTGACCTGCGCGAGGCGTGGGGATGTCGTGAATTCCCACCCGCGATGCGTGCCCCGCGCAGCGAGTTGACGTAGGGTCACGCGGACGTCGAGGGGGAGGGGGCCGGCTCATGGCGGCTCGCTTTCGGATGACGGCGCGGATACCGGGCCGGTTCGGGCGGGTGCTGCGCAAGGGCGGGGCCGCCGTGCTGGTCTCCGCCCTGGCGGCCGCCGCGTTGACCGCCTCGCAGGGGCCGGCCGCCGGCCACCGTACGGCGGTGGCCGCGGCGGACGAGGGCGCCGCACCGGATCCCGCCGCGGACGGATCCGCCGGGGACACCTCCTACTTCACCGCCCTCCCGCCGCTCGTGAGCCCCGAGCCGCCGGCCGTGCTGCTCTCCGAGGACGGATCGGCGCCGCCGCCCGCGCAGGGCGCGGCGGCGGACGCGCGGTCCAACGCCAACGAACCCGTGGCCATGGGCGGGGCGGAGGGGGCGCAGGGGATACCGGCGAGCGTGCTCGCCGCGTACCGGCGCGCGGAGCAGGCGGTCGGCGAACGCGACCCCGGATGCGGCCTGCGCTGGCAGCTCCTCGCGGCGATCGGCAAGGTCGAGTCCGGACAGGCGCGCGGGGGGCGGGTCGACGCCGCCGGTACGACGCTGCGGCCGATCCTGGGTCCCGTGCTCGACGGCAACGGCTTCGCGAACATCTCGGACACGGACGGCGGCGCGTACGACGGGGACGCCCGCCACGACCGGGCGGTCGGGCCGATGCAGTTCATCCCGTCCACGTGGGCCGCGTGGGGCCAGGACGGCAACGGCGACGGAAAGCGCGACCCCAACAACGTGTACGACGCCGCGCTCGCCGCGGGCCGCTACCTGTGCGCCGGCACGCGGGACCTGCGGGTGGACGCGGACCTGGACCGGGCGGTGCTGTCGTACAACCAGTCCTCGGCGTACCTGCGGACGGTCCGGTCGTGGTTCACGTACTACCTGAAGGGGACGCACGAGGTCCCGGACGGAGCCGGCAGCGGCGGCACGGTGGTGGCGGTCCGGCTTCCGGTCGGGGGGCCGGTACGGGGGCCGCAGCCTATACACATCTGACGCGGCCCACGAGCGACCCTCTGGAGACGTCGGTGGCAGCGCCCCCGCGGCCGGCGCCGCCCCCGCCCCCGCGCCGCGGGAGGGGGAACGGCCCGGTTGTCGGCGGGCGACAGTAGGGTGGCTGGCATGGCCGACCCTTCCAGCTACCGTCCCGAGCCGGGACAGATCCCCGACTCCCCGGGGGTCTACAAATTCCGCGACGAGCACCGCCGGGTGATCTACGTCGGGAAGGCCAAGAGCCTGCGCCAGCGGCTGGCCAGCTACTTCCAGGACATCGCCGGGCTGCACCCCCGTACCGCCACCATGGTGACCACGGCCGCCTCCGTCGAGTGGACCATCGTCTCCACCGAGGTCGAGGCGCTGCAGCTCGAGTACTCCTGGATCAAGGAGTTCGACCCCCGGTTCAACGTCAAGTACCGGGACGACAAGAGCTACCCCTCCCTCGCCGTCACCATGAACGAGGACTACCCGAGGGTCCAGGTCATGCGCGGCCCCAAGAAGAAGGGCGTCCGCTACTTCGGCCCCTACGGGCACGCCTGGGCCATCCGCGAGACCGTCGACCTGATGCTCCGGGTCTTCCCCGTCCGCACCTGCTCCGCCGGGGTGTTCAAGCGCTCCGCCCAGATCGGCCGCCCCTGCCTGCTCGGCTACATCGGCAAGTGCTCCGCGCCCTGCGTCGGCCGGGTCACCCCCGACGAGCACCGCGAACTGGCCGAGGACTTCTGCGACTTCATGGCCGGCCGCACCGGCACCTACCTCTCCCGCCTCGAACGCGAGATGCACGAGGCCGCCGAGGAGATGGAGTACGAGAAGGCAGCGCGGCTGCGCGATGACATAGGGGCCCTGCGCCGGGCGATGGAGAAGAACGCGGTCGTGCTCGCCGACGCCACCGACGCCGACCTGATCGCGGTCGCCGAGGACGAGCTCGAAGCCGCCGTGCAGATCTTCCACGTGCGCGGCGGCCGGGTCCGCGGCCAGCGCGGCTGGGTCACCGACAAGGTCGAGGCCGTCGACACGGCCGGGCTCGTCGAGCACGCCCTGCAGCAGTTGTACGGGGAGGAGAAGGGCGAGGCCGTGCCCAAGGAGGTGCTGGTCCCGGCGCTCCCCGAGGACGCCCCCGCGCTCGCGCTGTGGCTCGCCGAGCGGCGCGGCTCCCTCGTCAGCCTGCGCATCCCGCAGCGCGGGGACAAGAAGGCGCTGATGGAGACCGTCCACCGCAACGCCCAGCAGTCCCTCGCCCTGCACAAGACCAAGCGCGCCGGCGACCTCACCACCCGCTCGCGGGCCCTGGAGGAGATCGCCGAGGCGCTGGAGCTGGACGGCGCGCCGCTGCGCATCGAGTGCTTCGACATCTCGCACCTGCAGGGCGACGACGTGGTGGCCTCGATGGTCGTCTTCGAGGACGGACTGGCCCGCAAGGGCGAGTACCGGCGCTTCCAGATCAAATCCTTCGAGGGGCAGGACGACGTCCGCTCCATGCACGAGGTGGTCTCGCGGCGCTTCCGCCGCTACCTCCAGGAGAAGCTGAAGACGGGGGAGTGGTCCCCCGAGGACGCCGAGGACGCCGAGGGCGGGCAGCCGGCCCCGGCCGAGGACGACGGGCGGCCCAAGCGCTTCGCCTACCCGCCGCAGCTCGTCGTGGTCGACGGCGGGCAGCCGCAGGTGGCCGCCGCCAAGCGGGCGCTGGACGAGCTCGGCATCGACGACGTCGCCGTGTGCGGCCTGGCCAAGCGCCTCGAGGAGGTCTGGCTGCCGGGGGAGGACGACCCGGTGGTGCTGCCCCGCACCAGCGAGGGCCTGTACCTGCTCCAGCGGGTGCGCGACGAGGCCCACCGCTTCGCCATCCAGTACCAGCGCAACAAGCGCGGCAAGCGCCTGAAGTCCGGCCCGCTCGACGAGGTGGCCGGGCTCGGCGAGAGCCGCAAGCTGGCCCTGCTCAAGCACTTCGGTTCGATGAAGAAGCTCCGGCAGGCGACAATCGACCAGATCTGCGAGGTCCCGGGCATAGGCCGCAAGACGGCCGAGACCGTGGCCGTGGCCCTCGCCCAGGCGGTTCCCGCCGGTCCCGCCGTCAACACGGCGACCGGGGAGATCATTGAGGATGAGATCCCCGCACCAGCGGGAACGGCATCCGAACGGGGGACCGAGCAATGACCGAGCACGATTCCGCATCCGAGCACGATTCCGCATCCGAGTACGACCGAGACGGAGCACAGGTGAGTACGGGCACGACAGTGGAGCCCGGAGATACCGCCGAGGCGGCCATCCCCGAGCTGGTGATCATCTCCGGAATGTCCGGGGCCGGCCGCAGTACGGCGGCCAAGTGCCTGGAGGACCTCGGCTGGTTCGTCGTCGACAACCTCCCGCCGGCGCTCATCACCACCATGGTGGAACTGGGCGCCCGCTCGCAGGGCAACGTGGCGCGCATCGCCGTCGTCGTCGACGTCCGCGGCCGCCAGTTCTTCGACGCCCTGCGCGAGTCCCTCGCCGACCTCGAGAGCCGCGGGGTCACCCGGCGGATCGTCTTCCTGGAGTCCTCGGACGACGCCCTCGTACGCCGCTTCGAGTCGGTCCGCCGTCCGCACCCGCTGCAGGGCGACGGCCGCATCGTCGACGGCATCGCCGCCGAGCGCGACCTGCTGCGCGAGCTGCGCGGCGACGCCGACCTGGTCATCGACACCTCCAGCCTGAACGTGCACGAACTGCGCGCCAAGATGGACGCCCAGTTCGCGGGCGACGAGGAGCCCGAGCTGCGGGCCACCGTCATGTCCTTCGGCTACAAGTACGGCCTTCCCGTCGACGCGGACCTCGTCGTCGACTGCCGCTTCATCCCCAACCCGCACTGGGTCCCGGAGCTGCGCCCCTTCACCGGGCTCAACGAGGAGGTCTCGGCCTACGTCTTCAGCCAGCCCGGGGCCAAGGAGTTCCTCGACCGCTACACCGAGCTGCTCCAGCTCATCGCCGCCGGCTACCGCCGCGAGGGCAAGCGGTACGTGACCATCGCGGTCGGCTGCACCGGCGGCAAGCACCGCAGCGTCGCGATGTCCGAGAAGCTCGCCGCCCGCCTCGCCTCCGAGGGAGTCGAGACCGTCGTCGTCCACAGGGACATGGGGCGCGAGTGACCGGACGCACGCTGCGGCTCCGTCGACTGCGCCGGCTCACCTCCGGCAAGGACGAAGTCGGCGGCCGCACGGGCCTGCGCCGCGGCGAGGCCCCCAAGGTCGTCGCGCCCAAGGTCGTGGCGCTCGGCGGCGGCAGGGGCCTGTCGGCCTCGCTGACCGCCCTGCGCCGGATCACCGGCGACCTCACCGCCGTCGTCACCGTCGCCGACGACGGCGGCTCCAGCGGACGCCTGCGCGAGGAGCTGGGCGTGCTGCCGCCCGGCGACCTGCGCAAGGCGCTGGCCGCGCTGTGCGGGGACGACGACTGGGGCCAGACCTGGGCGCGGGTCATCCAGCACCGCTTCCAGTCCCAGGGCGCCCTGCACGAGCACGCCGTGGGCAATCTGCTGATCGTCGCCCTGTGGGAGCAGCTCGGCGATCCGGTCCAGGCCCTGGACCTGGTCGGCAAGCTGCTGGGCGCCCACGGCCGGGTGCTGCCGATGTCGGCGGTCCCGCTCGAGCTCCAGGCCCTGGTCAAGGGCCACGATCCGGCCAGACCCGACGACGTGGACACCGTGCGGGGACAGGCCACGGTGGCGCTGACCCCCGGCGAGGTGCTCTCCGTACAGGTGGTGCCGGCCGACCCGCCGGCGGTGCCCGAAGCGGTCGCGGCGGTGCTCGACGCGGACTGGGTGGTGCTCGGTCCGGGCTCCTGGTTCTCCTCCGTGATCCCGCACCTGCTGGTGCCGGAACTGCTCGACGCGCTGGTCGAGACGAAGGCCCGGAAGGTCCTCTCGCTGAACCTCGCTCCGCAACCCGGCGAAACAGAGGGCTTCTCTCCGCAGCGTCATTTGGAGGTTTTGGCCCGACACGCCCCTAAACTCGCCCTGGACGTGGTGCTGGCCGATCAGGCCGCCGTGCCCGACCGCGAGTCCCTCGCCGATGCCGCAAAACGGTTCGGCGCCGCGGTCGAGCTGGCGCCGGTTGCCAGGAAAGACGGCTCTCCGAAGCATGATCCGGAGCTGCTCGCCGCCGCGTACGACCGTATTTTTCGGATGCATGGAAGGATCGGCCCATGGCGATGACGCCCGCGGTGAAGGATGAGATCGCCCGCCTGCCCGTCACCCGCACCTGCTGCAGGAAGGCGGAGGTCTCGGCGATCCTTCGGTTCGCGGGCGGGTTGCACCTGGTGAGCGGCCGGATCGTCATCGAGGCGGAACTGGACGCGGGAATCGCGGCCCGCCGCCTGCGCAAGGACATCCTGGAGATCTTCGGCCACTCCTCGGACCTGGTGATCATGGCCCCCGGCGGCCTGCGCCGGGGCAACCGGTACGTGGTCCGCGTGGTCGCCGGCGGTGACCAGCTGGCCCGCCAGACCGGCCTGGTGGACGGCCGCGGCCGCCCGATCCGGGGTCTTCCCCCGCAGGTGGTCTCCGGGGCCACCTGCGACGCCGAGGCGGCCTGGCGCGGGGCCTTCCTGGCCCACGGCTCGCTCACCGAGCCGGGGCGGTCCTCCTCGCTGGAGGTCACCTGCCCCGGTCCGGAGGCCGCGCTGGCCCTCGTCGGCGCCGCCCGCCGGCTCTCGATCGCCGCCAAGGCCCGCGAGGTACGCGGCGTGGACCGGGTCGTCGTACGGGACGGGGACGCCATCGGCGCCCTGCTGACCCGGCTCGGCGCCCACGACTCGGTGCTGGCCTGGGAGGAGCGGCGGATGCGGCGCGAGGTGCGCGCCACCGCCAACCGCCTCGCGAACTTCGACGACGCCAACCTGCGCCGCTCGGCACGGGCCGCGGTGGCCGCCGGGGCCCGGGTGCAGCGCGCCCTGGAGATCCTCGCCGAGGAGGTCCCCGAGCACCTGGCGGCGGCCGGCCGGCTGCGCATGGAGCACAAGCAGGCCTCCCTGGAGGAGCTGGGCGCGCTCGCCGACCCGCCGCTGACCAAGGACGCGGTCGCGGGCCGGATCCGCCGCCTGCTGGCGATGGCGGACAAGCGGGCGCAGGACCTGGGGATCCCCGGCACCGAGTCGAACCTGGACCTCAGCGACAGCGAGGAGCTGGCCGACAACATGGCCGGCTAAGACCGCCCCGGGCCGGATGGCGGCCGACTGGCGGAATCGATGACTCCGGAAGGGGTCCGCGCGATCACTCGTGCGGGCCTCTTTCCGTAGGCCCCATTGACATGAGCATGGGCTGGTCGTGAGCCTGTCGTCCGAAGCTTTCGTGGCAGACGACGCCCAGGGGGGCACATGAGGCACCGCGCGAGATCGATCCTCGCCGCAAGCGCACTCGTCTTCGGCACCACACTGGCCGCACTACCCGCGGCGGCCCACGCTCAGGCCGAAGCGGCCGGGAAGACCGCCGCCGACGAGGTGCGGGTCTACGACGCCGACATCACCAAGGAACAGGTCCCGATCGTGCTGGCCGCCGGCCAGGACGCGCACGAGCTCTCCGAGCGCGCCCCGGACACCGGGACCGCACACGTCGAGCTCTTCCTCACCGGCGGGCAGGCCAAGGAGCTGGCCGCCCAGGGCGTCAAACTCGCCGAGCGCAAGGTCCCGGCCAAGGCCGCGGCGCGCTCCCTGGCGGCCGGCGACGGGGTCTTCCGCCCCTACAGCGGCAAGGGCGGCCTCCAGGAGGAGATCCTGCGCACGGCGCAGGAGAACCCCGGCCTGACCAAGGTCGTCTCCATCGGCAAGACCGTCCAGGGCAAGGACATCCTCGCCCTCAAGGTCGCCAAGGATGCCAAGAAGTCCAGGGACGGCAGCAAGCCCTCCACGCTCTTCATGTCGAACCAGCACGCCCGCGAGTGGATCACCCCCGAGATGACCCGGCGGCTGATGCACCACACGCTGGACAACTACGGCAAGGACCCGCGGATCACCAAGCTGGTGGACTCCACCGAGCTGTGGTTCCTGCTCTCCGCCAACCCGGACGGCTACGACTACACCTTCGCCGCCGACGGCCAGCGGCTGTGGCGCAAGAACCTGCGCGACAACAACGCCGACGGGAAGATCACCGCGGGCGACGGCGTCGACCTCAACCGCAACTTCGCCTACAAGTGGGGCTACGACAACGAGGGCTCCTCGCCCAACCAGTCGAGCGAGACCTACCGGGGCGCCAAGGCCGCCTCCGAGCCCGAGACCGTCGCCCTCGACACGTTCCAGAAGCGCATCGGCTTCGACTACGCCGTCAACTACCACTCGGCCGCCGAGCTGATCCTGTACGGCGTGGGCTGGCAGGTGGCCACCCCGACCCCCGACGACGTCGCCTACAAGGCGCTCGCCGGCACCCCGGAGAACCCGGCGATCCCGGGCTACTACCCGCAGGTCTCCTCGGAGCTCTACACCACCAACGGCGAAGCGGACAGCCAGGCCGCCAACGCCAACGGCATCATGATGTTCACGCCGGAGATGACCACCTGCCAGACGGCCTCCGCGATCGACCCGAACGACGCGTGGAAGCCCGAGGACTGCGCCTCGGGCTTCAACTTCCCGGACGACGAGAAGCTCATCCAGGCGGAGTTCGCCAAGAACGTCCCCTTCGCGCTCTCGGTGGCCGAGAGCGCCGAGCGCCCGGACCAGCCGAAGTCCTCCTTGGGCCTGACCGCCGCGGACTTCACGCCGGACCCCTTCACCACCTCCTACGCGGCCCGCGGCGAGGACCAGAAGGTCGCCGTCACGGCCCGCAAGGCGCTGAAGGACAAGGAGCTGAACTACCGGGTCAACGGGGGACGCACCCACGACGAGGACCTCAAGGCCTGGAAGGGCGGCGAGGTCTACGGCGGCGAGGACAACAACTGGTTCGACGAGTACCGGGCCGAGGTCGAGGGCACCAAGCCCGGCGACAAGGTCGAGGTCTGGTTCACCGGCCGCGACCGCTCGGGCAAGCAGGTCTCCAGCGAGCACTTCACGTACACGGTGGCCGAGCGGCCGCGCGCCGAGGTGCTGGTGGTCGCCGAGGAGGGCGCCCCGGCCAAGCACGCGCAGGAGTACGTCGACGCCCTGCGCGCCAACGGGAAGAGCGCGGCTGTCTGGGACGTGGCCGTGCAGGGCGCCCCGCACCACCTCGGCGCCCTCTCCCACTTCCGCACGGTCGTCCACTACACGGGGGCCAAGTCCCCGGGCGGTGACACCCAGCTGGCGGTGCGCGACTACCTGAACGAGGGCGGCAAGCTGATCGAGGCCGGTGAGCTGGCCGGCGGCAACGCCCAGGTCGGCCGCGCCGTGACCAACGACTTCAGCCAGTACTTCCTCGGCGCCTACGGCCGCGCGAACGTCGCCGGCCCCACCGGCTTCGCCGGAGCGGGCGCCCTGGGCGGTGCCAAGGGATCCCTCGGCGGGGCCGCGGACAACCCGCTGGACCGCCCCGGCTCCTACCAGGTCACCTCCGACACCCTGCCCGCGGCGCAGTTCCCGCAGTTCAAGAGCGCGCAGGCGGGCCAGTACACCGGAGTCCTGAACCCCTACGCCCCCCTCGTCGGCAGCTGGATGGCCTCGGCCACCCACGATGACGACGACTGGAAGCGCCTGACCCGCACCATCGACCTCACCGGCGTCAGCGCGGCCGACAAGCCGCAGCTCAAGCTGGCGCTCAACTGGAACACCGAGGAGGGCTACGACCACGCGGTGCTGGAATCCCGTACCGCGGGCGGCGACGACTGGACCACGCTGCCCGACGCGGGCGGTCTGAGCGGCACCACCGTCCCGGAGGAGTGCGGGGCCGGCTTCTTCATCAACGACCACCCGTTCCTGCGCCGCTACCTCACGCTCGACTCCGGGGGCTGCGCCCCGCAGGGCACCAGCGGCACCTGGAACTCCTTCACCGGCTCCTCCAACGGCTGGAAGCAGGTCTCCTTCGACCTGAGCGCCTACGCCGGCAAGAGCGTCGAGGTCTCCCTCTCCTACATCACCGACCCGGGCTCGGGCGGCCGCGGCGTGTTCGCGGACGAGGCGCGGCTGTCCACCGGCGGGACCGACCAGGCGGCCGAGGGCTTCGAGACCTCGCTCGGCGTCTGGACCGCCCAGGGCGCACCCGCCGGAAGTCCCGATGTTCCGGGCGACTGGTCCCGGACGGGGGAGCTGTTCAAGTCCTACGCGTCGGTGACTACGCGTGACACCGTGCTCCTCGGCTTCGGCCTGGAACACGTGCCGGCGGCGGCGGACCGCGCGCTACTCGTCGGTAAGGCTCTGCGCTCGCTGAACCGCTGATCAGAGGCACCCTCCGCGCTCACCCTGAGTGACCGGGCACAAAGTCCCCGAGGTCCCGTACCCGTCCCGGAGTGCGGGCCCTCGGGGCGTGTCAGACGATGGTCGATGTCACTCCGAAGCTCACGGAGAGGTAGGGTCGTAAGCGGTCGGGGACATCCCATACAGCTCGCCGGCGGACAGGCCGGCGCACCAACGAGGAGATCGGTTCGTGACGATCCGCGTAGGCATCAACGGTTTTGGCCGAATTGGCCGCAACTACTTCCGTGCGCTCCTGGAGCAGGGAGCGGACATCGAGATCGTCGGTGTCAACGACCTGACTGACAACGCCACCCTGGTGCACCTGCTCAAGTACGACACGATCCTGGGCCGCCTCAAGGCCGAGGTCAGCCACACCGACGACACCATCACCGTCGGCGGCAACACCTTCAAGACCTTCGCCGAGCGCGACCCCGCGAACCTCCCCTGGGGTGAGCTCCGCGCCGACATCGTCATCGAGTCGACCGGCATCTTCACCAAGAAGGCCGACGCCGCCAAGCACATCGCGGCCGGCGCGAAGAAGGTCCTCATCTCGGCTCCGGCCAAGGACGAGGACATCACGATCGTGATGGGCGTCAACCAGGAGAAGTACGACGCGGCCAACCACCACGTCATCTCCAACGCCTCCTGCACCACCAACTGCGTGGCGCCGATGGCCAAGGTCCTCCTGGAGAACTTCGGCATCGTCAAGGGCATGATGACGACGGTCCACGCGTACACGAACGACCAGCGCATCCTGGACTTCCCGCACTCGGACCTGCGCCGCGCCCGCGCCGCCGCCGAGAACATCATCCCGACCACCACGGGTGCCGCCAAGGCCACCGCGCTGGTCATCCCGGAGCTGGCCGGCAAGCTCGACGGCATCGCGATGCGCGTCCCGGTTCCCACCGGTTCCGTGACCGACCTGGTCATCGAGCTCGAGCGCGAGGTCACCAAGGACGAGGTCAACGCCGCGTTCCAGAAGGCCTCCGAGGGCCAGCTCAAGGGCATCCTGGACTACACCGAGGACGCGATCGTCTCCTCCGACATCGTGAACTGGCCGTTCTCCTGCACCTTCGACTCCTCCCTGACCATGGTCCAGGGCAAGAGCGTCAAGGTCATCGGCTGGTACGACAACGAGTGGGGCTACTCCAACCGCCTCGTCGACCTGACCGTGTTCGTCGGCGGTCAGCTCTAAGCACCAAGGCAGCAGGCACGACAATGTGAGCACCGGGGCTCGGGCAGCGCGACGAAGCGCTGTACGGGCCCTGTTGCTTGCCTTGTACCTCTCACCCCGCACGGATACAGGATCCGGCCGGGGAAAAGGAGTAGAAACAGCAATGAAGACGATCGACGAACTTCTCGCCGAGGGCGTGTCCGGTAAGCGGGTCTTCGTCCGCGCCGACCTCAACGTGCCGCTTTCGAACGGCGAGATCACCGATGACGGCCGCATCCGCGCCGTGCAGCCGACCATCGCGAAGCTCGCCGAGGCCGGCGCCCGCGTGATCGTGGCCTCCCACCTGGGCCGCCCCAAGGGCGCCCCGGACCCGGCCTTCTCCCTCGCCCCCGCCGCGGCCCGCCTCGGCGAGCTGCTGGGCACGGACGTCGCGTTCGCCACCGACACGGTCGGCGCCTCCGCCAAGGAGACCGTCGCCTCCCTCGCCGACGGCCAGGTCGCCGTCATCGAGAACCTGCGCTTCAACGCCGGTGAGACCGCGAAGGACGACGCCGAGCGCGGCGCCTTCGCGGACCAGCTCGCCGAGCTGGCCGACGTCTACGTCGGCGACGGCTTCGGCGCTGTCCACCGCAAGCACGCCTCGGTCTTCGACCTCCCCGCGCGCCTCCCGCACGCGGCCGGCTACCTCATCGCCACCGAGGTCGGCGTCCTGAAGAAGCTGACCGCCGAGGTCAAGCGCCCCTACGTCGTCATCCTCGGCGGCGCCAAGGTCTCCGACAAGCTCGCCGTCATCGACGAGCTGCTCGGCAAGGCCGACCGCCTCCTCATCGGCGGCGGCATGGCGTACACCTTCCTCCACGCCAAGGGCTACGAGGTCGGCATCTCCCTGCTCCAGAAGGACCAGGTGGACGTCGTCAAGGAGTACATGACGCGCGCCGAGGCCAACGGCGTCGAGCTGGTCCTGCCGGTCGACATCCTCACCTCCAAGGACTTCCCGGACCTGAAGACCAAGGCCCCGGCCGAGTTCATCACGGTGGACGCGGACAAGATCCCCGCGGACCAGGAGGGCCTGGACATCGGCCCCAGGACCCGCGAGCTGTACGCCTCGAAGATCGCCGACGCCGAGACCGTCTTCTGGAACGGTCCCGTGGGCGTCTTCGAGCACCCCGATTACGCCGGCGGCACCCGCGCCATCGCGCAGGCCCTCGTCGACAGCAGCGCCTTCACCGTCGTCGGCGGTGGCGACTCGGCCGCCGCCGTGCGCACGCTGGGCTTCGACGAGAACGCTTTCGGCCACATTTCGACCGGTGGCGGCGCCTCCCTCGAGTACCTCGAGGGCAAGACGCTCCCCGGCCTCGCCGCACTGGAGGTCTGAACCGAATGACCACGCGTACCCCGCTGATGGCGGGCAACTGGAAGATGAACCTCAACCACCTCGAGGCCATCGCCCACACCCAGAAGCTCGCCTTCGCGCTGGCGGACAAGGACTTCGACGCCGTCGAGGTCGCGGTCCTGCCGCCCTTCACCGACCTGCGCTCCGTCCAGACCCTGGTCGACGGCGACAAGCTGAAGATCAAGTACGGCGCCCAGGACATCTCGGCGCACGAGTCCGGTGCCTACACCGGTGAGATCTCCGGCCTGATGCTGTCGAAGCTGAGTTGCGCCTACGTGGCCGTCGGCCACAGCGAGCGCCGCCAGTACCACGGCGAGAGCGACGAGATCTGCAACGCCAAGGTCAAGGCCGCCTACAAGCACGGGATCACGCCGATCCTGTGCGTCGGCGAGGGCCTGGACGTCCGCAAGGCCGGCCAGCAGGTCCAGTACACGCTGAAGCAGCTCGACGGCGGCCTCAAGGACGTCCCGGCCGAGCAGGTCGAGTCCATCGTGATCGCGTACGAGCCCGTCTGGGCGATCGGGACCGGCGAGGTCGCCACCCCCGACGACGCGCAGGAGGTGTGCGGCGCCATCCGTGCGCGCCTCGCGGAGCTGTACTCGCAGGAGCTGGCCGACAAGGTCCGCATCCAGTACGGCGGCTCGGTCAAGTCCGGCAACATCGCCGCGATCATGGCCCAGCCCGATGTCGACGGCGCCCTGATCGGCGGCGCGGCGCTGGACGCGGACGAGTTCGTGAAGATCGTCCGCTTCCGCGACCAGTGAGCAACGCCGTGAGTATGCGGTAGGGCGGATCCGTCGTACCCTTGCGGGGGCCAGCAGGCTGCACCACGAGCCGCTGGCCCCCGCGCTCGTTTCGCAATGCGGGAAAGCCCCCAGAAAGCCAGAAAGTAGGAATCAGCCGTGATTATGGGGTTCTCGATCGCCCTGGTCGTCTTCAGCGCCCTGCTGATGCTGCTCGTGCTGATGCACAAGGGCAAGGGCGGCGGTCTTTCCGACATGTTCGGCGGCGGTATGCAGTCGTCGGTCGGCGGCTCCTCGGTCGCGGAGCGCAACCTGGACCGCATCACCGTGGTCATCGGTCTGCTGTGGTTCGCGTGCATCGTCGCGCTCGGCCTGCTCATGAAGTCCAGCGTCAGCTGAAGCGTTCTGGCCATTCCGGCAGTCCGGTCGGCTCTCCCCGGCCTATCATGAGGTCCGGCGTCCACGTCTGGAATGGGTAACTCCGTTCACTGGACGCGCGTTGGGCCTTACGTAGACTTGGGCGCCCGCGACGGAATCAACTCACGTTTCGCGGCACCATCACGCAGGGAGTTACGACCGTGGCAAGTGGCAACGCGATTCGTGGCAGTCGGGTCGGAGCGGGGCCGATGGGTGAGGCCGAGCGCGGTGAGTCCGCGCCCCGCCTGCGCATCTCCTTCTGGTGCTCGAACGGGCACGAGACGCAGCCGAGCTTCGCCAGCGACGCGACCGTGCCGGACACCTGGGACTGCCCGCGCTGCGGGTTCCCGGCCGGCCAGGACCGGGACAATCCGCCTGCGCCGCCGCGCACGGAACCGTACAAGACGCACCTGGCGTACGTGCGGGAGCGGCGCACCGACGCCGACGGCGAGGCGATCCTCGCCGAGGCGCTCGCCAAACTGCGCGGCGAGATCTGACGCGCCCCGGACAACGACCGGCATGACTTCGGGCCCGGCCCGCAGGAGGCTTCTTCTCCTGCGGGCCGGGCCGCTTTGTGTCGGTTGCGCCGCTTCCCATCCCTTAGGTTGGAGAACGGCGGGGCACGACAGGACGGAAGAAGTGGGTTGATGTCCGAGATGAACGCAGACAGCCGCACGAAGCTCAACCGGACCCCCGAGTGGCTCGCACTCGGAAAGCACCGGGAAGAGCTGGGACAGACGCATCTGCGGGAGCTGTTCGAGGAGAATCCGGGCCGGGGCACCGGCTACACCCTGCGGGTCGCAGACCTGCACATCGACTACGCGAAGCACCTCGTGACCGACGAGACGCTGACGCTGCTGCGCGAACTGGCCGCGGCGACCGGCGTGGCCGAACTGCGCGAGGCCATGTTCCGCGGCGAGAAGATCAACACGACCGAGGACCGGGCGGTCCTGCACACCGCGCTGCGCGCCCCCAAGGACGCGGTCGTCGAGGTGGACGGCGAGGACGTCGTGCCCGCCGTCCACGCGGTCCTCGACAAGATGGCCGCCTTCGCCGACCGGGTCCGGTCGGGGGAGTGGACCGGGTTCACCGGCAAGCGCATCGAGAACGTCGTCAACATCGGCATCGGCGGCTCCGACCTCGGTCCGGCGATGGCGTACGAGGCGCTGCGCGCCTTCACCGACCGCGGCCTGACCCTGCGCTTCGTGTCCAACGTGGACGGGGCCGACCTGCACGAGGCCGTGCGCGACCTGGACCCGGAGCAGACGCTCTTCATCATCGCGTCGAAGACCTTCACCACCATCGAGACCATCACCAACGCCACCTCGGCGCGCCAGTGGCTGCTCGCGGGCGTCGGCGGCGACCAGGCGGCCGTGGCGCGGCACTTCGTGGCGCTGTCGACCAACGCCGAGAAGGTCACCGAGTTCGGCATCGATCCGGCCAACATGTTCGAGTTCTGGGACTGGGTCGGCGGACGGTACTCCTTCGACTCCGCCATCGGCCTCTCGCTGATGGTCGCGATCGGCCCGGCCGCCTTCCGGGAGCTGCTGGACGGCTTCCACACCATGGACGAGCACTTCCGCACGGCGCCCCCCGAGGAGAACGCGCCGCTGCTGCTGGGCCTGTTGGGGATCTGGTACGGGGCGTTCTTCGACGCGCAGTCGCACGCGGTGCTCCCCTACAGCCACTACCTGTCCCGGTTCACCGCGTACCTCCAGCAGTTGGACATGGAGTCCAACGGCAAGTCCGTCGACCGCGACGGCAACCCGGTGGAATGGCAGACCGGCCCGGTGGTGTGGGGCACGCCCGGCACCAACGGCCAGCACGCGTACTACCAGTTGATCCACCAGGGCACGCGGGTCATCCCCGCGGACTTCATCGGCTTCGCGCGGCCGGTGGGCGAACTGCCGCCGGCGCTGGCGGCCCAGCACGACCTGCTGATGGCGAACTTCTTCGCGCAGACGCAGGCGCTGGCCTTCGGCAAGACGGCCGACGAGGTCCGCGCGGAGGGCGTCGCCGAGCCGCTCGTCCCGCACAAGACCTTCGCGGGGAACCACCCGACGACGACGATCCTGGCGCAGGAGCTCACGCCGTCGGTGCTGGGCCAGCTGATCGCGCTGTACGAGCACAAGGTGTTCGTCCAGGGCGCGGTGTGGAACATCGACTCCTTCGACCAGTGGGGCGTGGAGCTCGGCAAGGTCCTGGCCAAGCGCATCGAGCCCGCGCTCGCCGCGGGCGAAGAGGTGCCCGGCCTGGACGCGTCCACGCGCGCGCTGGTGGCGACGTACCGCTCGCTGCGGGGCCGCTGACCCCATGACGCCGCAGGGCCCGCCCTCCGTGGGGAGGGCGGGCCCTGTCGCGTCGTACGGGGATCAGGAGGAGGCCGGCGGGTACATGGCCGGCGGGAGCTTCGCGGCCGCCGCCCGGTCGAGCAGCCACAGGGTGCGGGAGCGGCCGTACGCCGCCGCTGCCGGGGCCTGGACCCCGCCCGCGCCGCCCAGCGCGATCGCCACCGCGCCGGCCTTGTCCTCGCCGGCCGCCAGCAGCCAGACCTCGCGGGCCGCCCGGATCGCCGGGAGGGTGAGCGAGATGCGGGTCGGCGGCGGCTTCGGCGCGCCGTGCACGCCGACCACCGTGCGCTCGCTCTCGCGGGAGGCCGGGTGCTCCGGGAACAGCGAGGCCACGTGCGTGTCGGGGCCGACGCCCAGCATCAGGACGTCGAAGCGGGGGACCGGGCCGTGGTCCTCGGGGCCGGAGGCCTTCCGCAGCTCCGCCGCGTACGAGGCGGCCGCCGCGTCCACGTCGGCCCCGTACGGGCCGTCGGAGGCGGGCATGGCGTGTACCCGCGCGGGGTCCACCGCGACGGCGTCCAGCAGGGCCTCGCGGGCCTGTACGTGGTTGCGCTCGGGGTCGTCGGCGGGCACGTACCGCTCGTCGCCCCACCAGAGGTCGATCCGGGACCAGTCGACGGCGTCCCGGGCCGGGGCCGCGGCCAGTGCGGCGAGCAGGCCGTTGCCGTTGCGGCCGCCGGTGAGGACCACCGACGCGCTGCCGCGGGCCGCCTGCGCGTCCACGATCTTCGTGATCAGCCGGGCCGCCGCGGCCTGGGCCATCAGCTCCTTGTCCCGGTGGACGACGACCTGGGGAGTCGTCATACCCATGTGCTGCCGCCTTGTCGGTAGTGCGCGGGTGCGGGTGCGAAGACCGCTGCGCGGAGCCTTCCCGGGGCGGGGAGGGCTCCGCGCAGCGGCGTTGTCCGTGCTACTTGGCCGCGGCCTTCTTCGTCGGCTTGGCCGGGGCCGGCTTCGCGGCCGGGGCCTCGGACTCCGTCTTGGCCGGAGCCGGGGCCGGAGCCGACTTCGCGGGCGCGGCCTTGGCCGGGGCGGCCGCCTGCTCCGCCGGAGGCGTCAGCCGGGCCACGCCGAACTTCAGCGAGGCCTCGTACGTGTTGTCCGGGTCCAGCCGGCGCAGCTCCTCCGCCAGCAGCTCGGCCGTGTCGCGGCGCTTGAGCGCCACCGCGCGGTCGGGCTGTCCCGGCATGCACAGCGTGGCCAGCGCGCCGTCCGCCCGGTCCAGGACGATCTCGCCGCCCTGGGTCTCCAGGCGGACCGCCGTGAGGCCGGGACCCGCCGAGGAGGTGCGCTTGACGGGGACCTGGAGCCGGTCCGCGAGCCACATGGCCAGCAGTTCGCAGCTCGGGTTGTCGTCCTCGCCGTCCACGGTCGCCGAGGACACGGAGTGCGTCTGCTGGTCCAGCGCGGCCGCCAGCATGGAGCGCCACGGGGTGATCCGGGTCCAGGACAGGTCCGTGTCACCGGGCGCGTACGCCGCCGCCCGGCTGCCGAGGGCCTCGATCGGGTCCTCAGCGGAGTAGGTGTCCGTGATCCGGCGCTGACCGAGCGCCCCGAGCGGGTCGCCCGCCAGGTCCTGCGGAGCGCCCTCCGGCCACCAGACGACGACGGGCGCGTCCGGGAGGAGCAGGGGGAGGACCACCGACTGGGCGTGGTCGACCAGCTCGCCGTGCAGGCGGAGCACCACCGTCTCGCCGCTGCCGGAGTCCGCCCCGACGCGGATCTCCGCGTCGAGACGGGCGTCGCGGCGGCTGCGCGGCGAGCGGCTGGCCCGCTTGATGACGACGATGATCCGCGAGGGGTGCTCGTGGGAAGCGTCGCCCGCCGACTTGAGCGCGTCGTACGCGTTCTCCTCGTCGGTCACGATCACCAGCGTGAGGACCATGCCGATGGCCGGCGTGCCGAGGTCCCGGCGTGCCTGCACCATCGCGGCATTGATCTTGCTGGAGTTGGTCTCCGTGAGGTCGATCTTCATGGCCGGCGCCAGCTCCGTCCGTCTCGTGCGAGCATCTCGTCCGCCTCGACCGGTCCCCAGGTGCCCGACGGGTACTGCGCGGGCTTGCCGTGCGTGTCCCAGTACCTCTCGATCGGGTCGAGGATGTTCCAGGACAGCTCGACCTCCTGGTGGCGCGGGAAGAGGTTCGCGTCACCCAGCAGGACGTCGAGGATCAGCCGCTCGTACGCCTCGGGGCTCGACTCCGTGAAGGACTCGCCGTAGGCGAAGTCCATCGTCACGTCCCGGACCTCCATGGAGGTGCCCGGAACCTTGGAGCCGAAGCGCACCGTCACGCCCTCGTCCGGCTGGACCCGGATGACCAGGGCGTTCTGCCCCAGCTCCTCGGTCGCGCCCGACTCGAACGGGAGGTACGGGGCCCGCTTGAAGACGACGGCGATCTCGGTCACCCGGCGACCCAGGCGCTTGCCGGTCCGCAGGTAGAACGGGACGCCCGCCCAACGGCGGTTGTTGATCTCCAGGCGGATGGCCGCGTAGGTGTCGGTCTTCGACTTGGGGTCGATGCCGTCCTCTTCGAGGTACCCGACGACCTTCTCGCCGCCCTGCCAGGCCGCCGAGTACTGGCCGCGCACGGTGTGCTTGCCCAGGTCCTCGGGCAGCTCCACGGCGGTCAGCACCTTGAGCTTCTCGGCCACCAGCGCCTTGGGGTGGAAAGAGCCGGGCTCCTCCATCGCGGTCAGCGCCAGCAGCTGGAGCAGGTGGTTCTGGATGACGTCGCGGGCCGCGCCGATGCCGTCGTAGTAGCCGGCCCGGCCGCCGATGCCGATGTCCTCGGCCATGGTGATCTGCACGTGGTCGACGTACGACCGGTTCCAGATCGGCTCGAACATCGTGTTGGCGAAGCGGAGCGCCAGGATGTTCTGGACCGTCTCCTTGCCCAGGTAGTGGTCGATCCGGAAGACCTCGTTGGGCGGGAAGACGTCGTGCACGAGCTGGTTGAGCTCCTGCGCACTGGTCAGGTCGTGCCCGAACGGCTTCTCGATGACCGCGCGCCGCCAGGAGCCCTCCTTCTGGTCCGCCAGCCCGTGCTTCTTGAGCTGGGCGACGACCTTCGGGAAGAACTTCGGCGGGACGGACAGGTAGAAGGCGAAGTTGCCGCCCGTGCCCTGCGCCTTGTCCAGCTCCTCGATCGTCGACTTCAGCGTCTCGAACGCCTGGTCGTCGTCGAAGTCGCCCTGGACGAAGCGGCAGCCCTGCACCAGCTGCTGCCAGACCTCTTCACGGAAGGGCGTGCGCGCGTGCTGCTTGACCGCGTCGTGGACCTCCTGCGCGAAGTCCTCGTCCTGCCACTCGCGTCGGGCGAAGCCGATCAGCGAGAAGCCCGGCGGAAGCAGGCCGCGGTTGGCGAGGTCGTAGACGGCAGGCATCAGCTTCTTGCGCGACAGGTCACCCGTAACGCCGAAAATGACCAGGCCGGACGGCCCCGCGATGCGCGGGAGCCGCCGGTCCTGTGCGTCACGAAGCGGGTTCGCTCCGTTTACAGACAAAATGTTCAGGCCTCCGTGGGGGCGAGGCGCAGAAGCTCCGCCTCGGTCGACTTCAGCAGATCGTTCCAGGACACCGCGAACTTCTCGACGCCCTCCTCTTCGAGCAGCTGCACCACATCGTCGTACGAAATGCCCAGCTTCGCGACCGCTTCGAGCTCGCCGCGCGACTGGTCGTAGGTGCCGCGGATGGTGTCGCCGGTGACCTCGCCGTGGTCGGCGGTGGCCTCCATGGTGCCCTCCGGCATGGTGTTGACCGTGCCGGGCGCGACCAGGTCCACCACGTACAGGGTGTCCTTGTACGCCGGGTCCTTGACGCCGGTCGAGGCCCAGAGCGGGCGCTGCTTGTTGGCGTGCGCCTTGTCCAGGGCGGCCCAGCGCTCGGTGGAGAAGACCTCTTCGTAGGCCTCGTAGGCCAGACGGGCGTTGGCGAGCGCCGCCTTGCCCTTGAGGGCCTTGGCCTCGTCGGTGCCCAGCGCGTCCAGGCGCTTGTCGATCTCGGAGTCCACGCGGGACACGAAGAAGGAGGCGACCGAGTGGATCTTGGAGAGGTCCAGGCCCGCGGCCTTGGCCTTCTCCAGGCCCGCCAGGTACGCGTCCATGACCTCGCGGTAGCGCTCCAGCGAGAAGATCAGCGTCACGTTGACGCTGATGCCCTTGCCGATGACCTCGGTGATCGCCGGCAGGCCGGCCTTGGTCGCCGGGATCTTGATCAGCGTGTTCGGGCGGTCCACCAGCCAGGCCAGCTGCTTGGCCTCGGCGATGGTCGCCGGGGTGTTGTGGGCCAGACGGGGGTCGACCTCGATCGAGACGCGGCCGTCCTGGCCGTCGGTCGAGTCGTAGACCGGCCGCAGGATGTCGGCGGCGTCGCGGACGTCCGCCGTCGTGATCATGCGGATCGCCTCTTCGACGGTGACCTTGCGGGCGGCCAGGTCGGCGAGCTGCTGCTCGTACCCCTCGCCGCCGCTGATCGCCTTCTGGAAGATCGCCGGGTTGGTGGTGACACCGACCACGTGCTGCTGGTCGATGAGCTCGGCCAGGTTGCCGGACGTGATGCGCTTGCGGGACAGGTCGTCCAGCCAGATCGCGACGCCCTCGTCGGAAAGGCGCTTCAGTGCGTCTGTCATGGGAATTGCATCTCCTACTGGTCTGGGTACGGGCGTCAGCGCGCGGCGGCGGCGAGGCGCGTTTCATTGAGAGTGGCGCGTGCGGCGGCGGTCACGGCTTCGGCGGTCAGGCCGAACTCGCGGTAGAGCACGGCGCCGTCGGCCGAGGCACCGAAGTGCTCCAGCGAGACGATCCGGCCGGCGTCGCCGACGTAGCGGTGCCAGGTCAGGCCGATGCCGGCCTCGACCGCGACGCGCGCCTTGACCGACGGCGGCAGGACGCTGTCCTTGTACTCCTGGGACTGCTCCTCGAACCACTCCACGGACGGCATCGAGACGACGCGCGCCGGGACGCCCTCGGCCTGCAGCGCCTCGCGCGCGGCGACGGCGAGCTGGACCTCGGAGCCGGTGCCGATGAGGACGACCTGCGCGTCGCCCCCCTCAGCCTCGAAGAGCACGTACCCGCCCTTGGCGGCGTCCTCGTTGCGCTCGTAGGTCGGCACGCCCTGGCGGGTCAGCGCCAGGCCGTGCGGGGCGCCCTTGCCGAACACCTTGGTGTGGCGGCGCAGGATCTCGCGCCAGGCGATGGCGGTCTCGTTCGCGTCGGCCGGGCGGACCACGTTCAGGCCGGGGATGGCGCGCAGCGAGGCGACGTGCTCGACCGGCTGGTGGGTCGGGCCGTCCTCGCCGAGGCCGATGGAGTCGTGCGTCCACACGTAGGTGACCGGCACGTGCATCAGCGCGGAGAGGCGCACGGCGTTGCGCATGTAGTCGGAGAACACCAGGAAGGTGCCGCCGTAGATGCGGGTGTGGCCGTGCAGGGCGATGCCGTTCATGGCCGCGGCCATGGCGTGCTCGCGGATGCCGAAGTGGATGGTGCGGCCGTACGGGTCGGCCTCCGGCAGCGGGTTGCCCACCGGCAGGAACGAGGAGTTCTTGTCGATGGTGGTGTTGTTGGAGCCGGCCAGGTCGGCCGAGCCGCCCCACAGCTCCGGGATGACCGCGCCGAGCGCCTCGAGGACCTTGCCGGAGGCGGCGCGGGTGGCGACGCCCTTGCCGGTCTCGAAGACGGGGAGCTTGTCCTCCCAGCCCGCGGGCAGCTCGCCCGCGTTGATGCGGTCGAACTCGGCGGAGCGCTCCGGGTTGGCGGTGCGCCAGGCGGAGAACTCCTTCTCCCAGGCGGCCTTGGCCTCGCGGCCGCGGTCCCCGAGGGCGCGGGTGTGCGCGATGACCTCGTCGGAGACCTCGAAGGTCTGCTCCGGGTCGAAGCCGAGCACGCGCTTGGTGGCGGCGACCTCGTCGTTGCCGAGGGCCGAGCCGTGCGAGGCCTCGGTGCCCTGGGCGTGCGGGGCCGGCCAGGCGATGATCGAGCGAGCGGCGATGAAGGAGGGGCGCCCGGTCTCGGCCTTGGCGGCCTGGAAGGCGGCGAACAGCGCCTTCGGGTCGAGGTCGCCGTTGGCCTGCGCGGCCACGCGCTGGACGTGCCAGCCGTACGCCTCGTAGCGCTTCAGGGTGTCCTCGGAGACGGCCGTCTCCGTGTCGCCCTCGATGGAGATGTGGTTGTCGTCCCACAGGAGCACCAGGTTGCCGAGCTTCTGGTGGCCGGCCAGCGCGGACGCCTCGTGGGAGATGCCCTCCTGGAGGCAGCCGTCGCCCGCGATCGCGTAGACCATGTGGTCGAACGGCGACGCGCCTTCGGGGGCCTCGGGGTCGAACAGTCCGCGCTCGTAGCGGGCGGCCATGGCCATGCCCACCGCGTTGGCGATGCCCTGGCCCAGCGGGCCGGTGGTGGTCTCGACGCCCTTGGTGTGGCCGTACTCCGGGTGGCCGGGGGTCTTCGAGCCCCAGGTGCGGAAGGCCTTCAGGTCGTCCAGCTCGAGGCCGAACCCGCCGAGGTAGAGCTGGGTGTAGAGCGTCAGGGACGAGTGCCCCGCGGAGAGCACGAAACGGTCGCGACCGACCCACTCCGGGTCCGCCGGGTCGTGCCGCATCACCTTCTGGAAGAGGGTGTACGCGGCGGGGGCCAGGCTCATCGCCGTACCGGGGTGGCCGTTACCGACCTTCTGGACCGCATCGGCGGCCAGGATCCGGGCGGTGTCGACAGCACGCTGGTCCAGTTCGGTCCAGTCGAGCTCTGTGGTCGTCGGCTTGGTGCTCACCGTGGGTCAGGGCTCCTCTCCACATGTCTGGTACCGGTGACAAACGGTGCACCGGCGCGATTCCGAGCCTACCCCTGCCACGGCGTGCAGCTATTCGAGTACCCGCAGTCGGGTTGTGACGTCTGAGCGCCGATCGGACCAACACGAGGCGACCCCCGCGCGGGGCGAGGTAAGGGCTACGTCTAGAGTGGCGTGGTACGCGCAAGTCTCACCGGACCCCCTTTTACCGCGGTGTCCGAGTCGGGGCTTGCTGGATTCTCTGTCAGGGGTGTGCGTGACGGCCGTCGAATCCCGTCCAGCGGGGGTGCTCGGGACCCCTCCCGTTCACCGGCCGTTCGGGGCCCGGGTCATGGCTTTCGTGGCTTTGACCAAGCCGCGGATCATCGAACTTCTGCTGATCACCACAGTGCCGGTGATGTTCCTCGCCGAGCAGGGCGTGCCGTCGCTGTGGCTGGTCCTCGCGACCTGCTTCGGCGGCTATCTGTCCGCGGGCGGCGCCAACGCGCTGAACATGTACATCGACCGCGACATCGACGCGCTCATGGACCGGACCTCGCAACGCCCCCTGGTGACCGGCATGGTCAGCCCGCGGGAGTGCCTGGTGTTCGGCATCTCCCTGGGCGTGCTCTCCACACTGTTCTTCGGCCTGCTGATCAACTGGCTGTCGGCCGCGCTCGCGCTCGGCGCGCTCCTCTTCTACGTCGTGGTCTACACGATGCTGCTGAAGCGGCGCACCTCCCAGAACATCGTCTGGGGCGGCATCGCGGGCTGCATGCCGGTGCTCATCGGCTGGTCGGCCGTCAAGAACGAGGTCTCCTGGGCAGCGGTCATCCTCTTCCTCGTCATCTTCTTCTGGACGCCGCCGCACTACTGGCCGCTGTCGATGAAGGTCAAGGACGACTACGCGCGCGTCGGCGTGCCGATGCTGCCGGTCGTGGCGGGCAACAAGGCCGTGGCCAAGCAGATCGTCATCTACAGCTGGGTGATGGTGGCGGTCTCGCTGCTGCTGACCCCGCTGGGGTACACCGGCTGGTTCTACACGGCCGTCGCCCTGGTGGCCGGCGGCTGGTGGCTGTGGGAGGCGCACGCGCTCAACGCGCGGGCCAAGTCGGGCCTGACGGGCGCGAAGCTCAAGGAGATGCGGCTGTTCCACTGGTCGATCACCTACGTGTCGCTCCTCTTCGTCGCCGTCGCCGTGGATCCCTTCCTCCGCTGACGCTTCCTCCGCTCGTTACCGGCCGGTAGCATGCCTGCCATGGCAGAAACCGAGGAGACCGTGAACACGGCGGACAAGAAGCAGGACCGCAGGGCCGCCCGGCTGGCCAAGCAGATCGGCGCGTTCGCCAAGCAGCACGGCGGCGCCGAAGGCCAGCTCGCGCACATCGGCCAGGCCGGCACCCGGATCGTGCTCGTGGGCACGGACGGCGGCTGGGGAGACCTGGTGGCCCCGACGTACGACACCGCGCGGCTCGCGGCCGAGAAGGCCGGGCTGACCCTCCACGACGAGTTCGACGGAGAGTTCGCCGCGCGCGTGAAGACGGGGCCGTACGAGTGGACCCGCATGGCCGGCATGCAGCTCGGCGGAACCGCGAACCCGGCGGCCTGAGCGCGGCCGGCGCGGCGGCGCCGCCGGTCGGTCACACGGGCTGCAACCCGGTCCGCAACCCGGGCCGTCACCCGGCCGTCACCCTCTCGGTCAACAGCGCGAGCAACACCTCATACCCCGCTCACCCGTTAGGACGTGTGGAAGCCCCTTCCTCACGTCCGCAACGGGATGCCCGGATGATCGAAACGCCGCCCCTGGTGGACCAGTACTGCCAGGGAGTGCTCCGCACGGAGCTGGGCCTCGCCACCTTCGAGGCCCAGCTGATCCACTCGGCCGGCCCGCCCGCGGCCGGCACCACCTTCTTCGACACCCAGACCGGCTTCGCGCTGCGCCGCTGGTGTCCGCCGCTGCTCGGGCTGGAACCGCACTGCGCCCCCGCCCGCTACCTCGCCCGGCGGCGCGAGCTGGGTGCCGCCGAATCGGCCCGCAGGCTGCTGCGCGGCTCCGGGGTGGCCGCCCGGCTCGTCGACACCGGGGTGCCCGGGGACCTCACCGGGCCCAAGGAACTGGCCCTGGCCGGCGACGCCGAGGCCTTCGAGCTGGTGCGCCTCGAGCTGCTGGCCGAGCAGGCCGCCGACACCTCCGGGTCCGCCGCCGTCTTCCTGGCCAACCTCGCCGAGGCCGTCCACCACGCCGCCACCGGGGCCGTGGCCTTCACCTGCGGCCCCGGGCCGGGCTACGCGGACGCCGTCGCCGGCGCGCCCGAGCCGCCCGGTCCGGGCGAGGTGCACGGGGCGGCCGGGCGGTGGCTGGCCGGGCGCCCCGTGCACCTCGCCGGTCGGCGGGGTGGACGTGCCGCCCGTCGGGCGGAGCACGGAGACGTAGTCGACCACCATCGGGTGCCCGGGCTGGGTCCCCGCGTCGGGCCCGCCGCCGAAGGCCGCCGGGAACTCCCCGCCCATGGCCACGTTCAGGATGATGAAGTAGCCGTGGTTCGTGGCGTTCGTCCAGGTCACGGCGTCCATCTGGTCGGCCCGCACGGTGTGGAAGTTGAACCCGTCGAGGTAGAAGCGCATCTCCTCCACGGGGGTGGACCGGTCCCACTCCAGCGCGTAGGTGTGGAAGCCGCCCTGGCAGGTGGTGCCGGTGCACACGTGCTGGCCGCCGATGCCCGACTTCTCGTTGCACGGGCCGCCGGGGCTCGTGCCGCAGTGCATCGTGGCCCACTCGTTGTTGATGCCCTGGACGTTCTCCAGGATGTCGAGCTCGCCGACGCCCGGCCAGTTCCACCAGTTGCCCCGGTAGGGAGCCCCGAGCATCCAGAACGCGGGCCAGTACCCCTTGGCCGCCGGGCCCGTGACGTTCGGCATCTGGATACGGGCCTCCGTGCGCAGCTTGCCGCCCGCCGGGGCCTGGAAGTCGGAGCGCCTGGTCTCGACGCGCCCCGAGGTCCAGTTGCCGGCGGCGTCCCTGCGCGGGGTGATGCGCAGGTTGCCGGAGCCGTCGAGGGAGACGTTGTCGGCGTTCGCGGTCATCGTCTCGACCTCGCCGGTGCCGAAGCCCGCCGGGCCACCGGGGTAGCTGGTCCCGGTGGTGTACTGCCAGTCGGCGGTGTTGACGCCCGAGCCCGAGGGCCCGTTGAAATCGTCCAGGAAGACCTGGGACCAGCCGGCCGGGACCGGCGGGGCGGCGGCGACGGCGTTGGCGGGCAGGGTGACGACCGCGGCGGCCGCGGCCGCCACCGCCATGGTGCTCAGTGCGGCGATGACGGCCCGTCGGACCGGCCTGCGGATCGATCGCCCGGCCGGTCGACGGGTCGGGCGACGGTCCGGTCGTCGTTCTCTGCCTGGTGTCAGACGCATGGGTGCCCTCTCCGAGGGGGTGGGGGGAGTTCGGGAAGAGGCTTTGAGAGCGCTCTCAAAGCCTGCCGGTCGTCACTGTGCTCCCCGCTCAGGGGGGCGTCAAGGGACGGCGCGGGAATCGTGCGGAGCCCCGGCTCGTCTATCCACCCGCGGGGGCGTGCGGCAAGCCTGATTACGGCCGTTCATGCAACTGTCGCCAACTCGACTGGCCCTCTTGTGAGTTGGAGCCCAGCTCTTAACAATGTGCATGACAACCGAAGGATCTTCGGTCGCATTGTCACCAGAGGGGAACCCCCACATGAACCCCCGTATGAACCCCCACATGAACAAGCCTCTCGCCGGCGCCGTCTTCGCCCTGCTCCTCACCGGAGCGGCGGCGGCCCCGGCCGTGGCCCAGGCACCAAGGGACACGGCCGCGCGGGCCGTGGCGGTCAACTTCGCCGGCACGGTAGCGCTCAGCAACTGCTCCGGCTCCGTCGTCCGCGTGCCGGGCTCGCTGCCGAACGACCCCGCGCTCGTCCTGTCCAACGGCCACTGTCTGGAGTCCGGCATGCCGGCGGCCGGACAGGTCATCAAGGACAAGGCCTCCAGCCGCTCCTTCTCGCTGCTGAACGCCTCGGGGAGCAAGGTCGCCACGCTGCGCGCGAGCAAGATCTCGTACGCGACGATGACCGACACGGACATCTCGATCTACCAGCTGACCAAGACGTACGCGCAGATCAGCAGCCAGTACGGGATCAACGCCCTGACCCTGAACGACGCCCACCCGGTCCAGGGCACCGCCATCAAGGTGGTGTCCGGCTACTGGAAGCGCACCTACAGCTGCAACGTCGACGGGTTCTCCTACCTCCTCAAGGAGGGGGAGTGGACCTGGAAGGACTCCCTGCGCTACACCCCGTCCTGCAACACCATCGGAGGCACCTCCGGCTCGCCCGTGATCGACACGGTGACGGGCAAGGTCGTCGCCGTCAACAACACGGGCAACGAGGACGGCGGCCGCTGCACGCTGAACAACCCGTGCGAGGTGGACCAGAGCGGCGCCGTGACGGTCCGTCAGGGCATCAACTACGCGCAGCAGACCTACACCATCGTCCCCTGCGTGGGCCCCGGCAACAAGATCGACCTGGCCCGCCCCGGCTGCACCCTGCCGAAGCCGTAGCGCGACGCGTCGGGGCCCGCCCGGAGATCCGGACGGGCCCCGACGGTACGGCGGGTCAGTGCTTGGGCACCACGATGACGACGGTGCTGCACACCTTGTCGGCGAAGGTCTGCTTCTTGGCGTCCCACAGCGGCCACAGGAAGCCGAGGTAGCAGGCGAAGCTGTCCAGGAAGTGCGCCAGCTTGCGGACGAAGGCCATGCCGAAGCCGAGGGTGTTGCCGTCCATCTCGCGGCGCAGGCTGATCCCGACGACCTTCTTGCCGATCGTCTGGCCGGTCGAGCCTTCCTTGTAGATCTGGAAGATGCCCATGCCGAGCGCGTAGAGCGTGGCGACCAGGCTGAAGATCGCGACGCCGGCCGAAGGCTCGCTGTCGCCGGCGGTGAAGACGCTCAGGAGGACCGTCGGGCCGAAGATGATCAGCATGTCGAGGAGGTGCGCGCCGAGGCGCAGGCCCCAGTGGGCCAGCGGCGGCATTCCGGCGCCCGGCATGCCCGGAGCCCCGGCCGGCGGGTACGCGCCGTACGGCTGCTGCGGGGGCATGCCCATCGGCGGCTGCTGGGGGTAGCCGTACTGCGGGGACGCGTCCGGCGCCTGCTGCGGGTAGCCGTACTGCGGGGGCACGCCCTGAGGCGCCTGCTGCGGGTAGCCGGGCTGACCCTGCGGGGGCTGCTGCTGGCCGTAGGGGTTGTTCGGGTCGCCGAAGCTCATGGCGAAGTCTCTCCAGGGGTGTGACGGGGACGGGCGGCCCGCGCGGAGGACATCATGACGTGAGCGGTTTTGCCCCCTGCGCATCCGCGAACTTGCGGCCCCATGGTGTTAGTAACATCGACCACTTGTCCAATCCAATGTCCCACCGTCCGACCGTGCGGCGGGGCTTGCTCCCCAGGTGGCACGGGCGGACGGGCGGGCCGGCGTGGCCGGTCACCGGCTCGGCATGCCCCCGTGGGGGCTGTTGACCACCAGGGGAAGCGACTCCGCGGCGAGGTAGGGGTGGTCCGGGTGGTACTCCATGTGCTGGTGACCGCCGTCGTCCATCGACGCCGTCGAGCGCAGTTCCCCGGCGAGCGCGCCCAACCCCGGCCGGTCGCCCTCGATCAGCAGGGCCCCGCGCTCCGGGTCGACTCCGATGCGGCCCCCCGGCCCGCTGCCCGTCAGCACCTCGACCGAAGCCAGTTCGATGCCGCCGAACCTCGGTCCGGCCGAAGGCGTGGTCGCCGCACTGCAGCACGGAGTCCCGGACCCTGACAACGGGTCCGGGACTCCCGGGGCCACTTCGCTGACCGTCTCTTCAACGAGCGGTGACCCAGGGGGTCACCGGTTCGCGGCCTCGCTACTTCGGCATCAGGACGGTGTCCACGATGTACACGGTCGCGTTCGCGGTCGGGACGTTGCCGCAGACCACGCTCGACGTGCCGTTGACCTTGTAGCTCTCGCCCGAGCCAGCGGTGGTCAGCTTCCCGGTCTCCAGCGTGGTGAAGGAGCCGTTCTCCAGCTGCTTCGGGGTCAGCTTCTCGCCGACCACGTGGTAGGTGAGGATCTTGGTCAGCGTGGCCTTGTCGGCGAGCACCTTGTCGAGGTCGGCCTTCGGGATCTTGGCGAAGGCGGCGTTGGTCGGCGCGAACACCGTGATGTCCTTGGCGTTGTTGAGGGTGTCGACCAGACCGGCCTGCTTCACGGCGGCCACCAGGGTGGACAGCGCCGGGTTGTTGGACGCGGCGGTCGCGACCGGGTCCTTGGCCATGCCGTCGAAGCTGCCCGCGCCCTGCGCCGGGACACCGGCGCACGCCGGGCCGAAGGGGCCGTCTGCCGTCATCGACCCGGAGGCGTCCGACGCGGGGGAGGAAGCGGCCGTGCTCGCGTCGGCGGCCGGACCGGCGGCGGTGTCCTTGCCGGAGTCGGAGTCGGAGCAGGCGGCCAGCGCGAAGGGGAGTACGGCGGCCGTGGCGACGGCGAGGGCGGTACGGCGGAAACGGAGGGTGTTCATGGTGTTCTCCAGGGAATGCGTGGGTGAAGCTCGGAAAGGAAGGGATGAAAGTGTGCGAACCGGATGGATTCCGGTGAGTGTCGGGTCAGTTCGCGGTGACGAAGACGCTGTGCCGGCCGCTCGCGCCGTCCGGGATGGTGCGGGTGCGCTCCTCGGTCTGTACCTCGCCCGTGCCGTCCGTGGCGCGGACGGTGAGGGTGTGGCCGCCCGGCGTGGTCTGCCAGGGGAAGGACCACTGGCGCCAGGTGTCCGTGGTGGCCTGAGCGGCCAGGTCGGCCTCCTGCCAGGGCCCGTCGTCGACGCGGACCTCGACCCGCTCGATGCCGCGGTGCTGGGCCCACGCCACCCCGGCGACCGTCACCGGACCGGCCGGTGTGCGGGCGAAGGGCTTGGGGGTGTCGATGCGGGCCTGCGTCTTGATCGGAGCCCGGCGGGCCCAGCCCCGCTTGACCCAGTAGGGGTCGTAGGCGTCGAAGGTGGTGAGCTCGATGTCCCGGATCCACTTGCAGGCGGAGACGTAGCCGTAGAGGCCGGGGACGACCATCCGGACCGGGAAGCCGTGTTCGAAGGGGAGCGGCTCGCCGTTCATGCCGACGGCCAGCATGGCGTCCCGGCCGTCCATGACGTCCTCGACGGGCGTGCCCAGCGTCATCGCGTCCACCGAGCGCGCGATCAGCTGGTCGGCCCGGCCGCCGCGCGACGGCGGGGTGACCCCCGCCTCCCGCAGAAGGTCCGACAGGCGTACGCCGAGCCAGCGCGCGGAGCCCGCGTACGGGCCGCCCACCTCGTTCGACACGCAGGTCAGGGTGATGTCCCGCTCGATCAGCGGGCGCTGCAGGAGCTCGGCGAAGGAGTAGGAGCGCGGGCGGGAGACGCCCTTGCCGTGGATGCGCAGACGCCAGGTTTCGGCGTCCACCTTGGGGACCACGAGTGCGGTGTCGACACGGTAGAAGTCCTTGTTGGGTGTGGTGAAGGAGCTGATGCCGGGTGTGCGCAGCGCCGCCCCGGCCGGGATCGGCGCGGCGGGCGAAGCGGGCGCGGGCAGTCGTACGGCGGTACGGGACGCTGCGGCGCCCGCGCCGCGCCGGCCGGTCAGGGCCCGGCCCAGCGCGCCCGCGCCGGTGGAGAGGACGGCGGTGGCCCCTGCGGCGAGGAGGAAGCCCCGCCGGTTCCAGCCGGTCGGAGCGGCACCGCCGTCCGCGGCTCCGCTCGCGGCGGCGCCCGCCGAGGCGCCCACTGCCGTGCCCGCCGCAGTGGCCTCCGCGGTGCCCGTCGCGCCGGCGGGCCGGGCAGCGGGGACACCGACCTTGCCCACCAGCAGGTACAGCACGAGCGCGCCGGTCACGCCACCCACCAGGGAGGGCAGGACGTCGCCCGCCCCGGCCGCGTCGGGCCGGCTGAGGGCCGCCGCCGCGCCGAGGGCGCCGAAGGCCAGTACCCCGGCGGCGCCCGTACGGCGGTGGCGCAGGGAGAACATCCCCAGCAGGGCCGCCAGGAGGCCGACGGTGGCGAGGATGCCGAGCTGGAGGACCAGCTTGTCGTTCTCGCCGAAGGTGCGGATGGCGAAGTCCTTGAGCGCCGCCGGAGTGCGGTCGATGGCCGCCCCGCCGATCACCGTCACCGGACCGGCCTGCGGCCGCACCAGCGACGCGGTCAGCTCGGCGGCGGCCAGTGCGGCGAACCCGGCCAGCAGGCCGCTCGCCGCGGCGAGGGCGCCGCGCTCGACTGTCCTTCGGTTGATGCTCACGACCCTGATTCGGCGCCCGGCCCCCGCCGGATGGGTCAGTCATCCGATCAAGTGAAGATCCGTCAGCGCATTGACCTTCGCGCCCGACCGAGCGGCTTTGCTCCGCACACGGGCGGCGTTGCCCCGCACGCGGGGGGCGGCGCTGACGGCCACCGCCCGCGCGGGTCCTCCGGGCCCGGCGGCGCTCAGGAGCGGCGATCCGCTCCCCGCCCGCCCGGAGGACCGGCCGGCCCGCGCCGTCCCGTTGCCGGCGGCGGGCCGGAGTCCGGCGTCGCGCCGATCGGTCAGGCGTTCACGCAGGTGTTGCCGAACGCGGGGTTGAGCAGCCCGATGACGCTGACCGAGTTCCCGCACGCGTTGATCGGGATGTGGATGGGGATCTGGATCAGGTTGCCCGAGCCGACCCCCGGGGAGTAGGCGGCGACACCCTGGGCGCCCGCGTCGGCCGAGGCCGTCGAGGCCCCGCCGACGAGCAGGGCGCCCGAGGCGAGGGCGAGCGCGGCACTCTTGAGAACACGCGACATGACAGATCTCCTTGCTGCACGGCGGCGGCCGGCTCCGGGTTGGACCCGGAGCCCGCCCGCGGTCCCTGGAGCGGGCCCGCGGCTCTCATTCGCCCCGCCCGCGGCGGCGGTTTGGTCCCGGGGCCGCGGTTCCCCCGAACGGATTCCTTTTCGGTTGTGCCGCGGCCAATCCGAACGGCGTCCGGCTCCGAAGAAGGGGCGAGACAGCAAGGAATCGGTGCCACCGGTTCCCCGGCCGACGGGGCCTGGCACGCCTGCCACGAAGGATCGTTCATGCGATGGATGGACCGGCGAGAACCGCTCTCGGCCCCGGCGTGCGCGCCCGGGCCCGCCCCCGCACGGGGGCAGCTCAGGTGAACCCCGAGAAGGTGCGCTTCGGCGGTCCCGGACCCGGTCCCGGACCCGGACCGGGCACCGGGACGGGCGCCGGCGCCGGTCCCGCATCGGCCAGGGCCGAACTGGCGGGGTTGATGGCGCGCGTCGCGCAGGGGGACCAGGACGCCTTCTCCGCGCTGTACGACGCCGTGGCGGGAACCGTCTTCGGCATCGCGGTCAAGGTGGTGCGCGACCGCGCGCAGTCGGAGGAGGTCGCCCAGGAAGTGATGATCGACGTGTGGCGCCAGGCCGCGCGGTTCCGCCCCGACCAGGGCAGCGTCATGACGTGGGTGGCCACGATCGCGCACCGCCGCGCGGTCGACCGGGTCCGCTCCGCCCAAGCCTCGGCCAACCGCGAGCACGAAGCCGGAGTGCGCGAACAGGGCCGGCCCTTCGACGAGGTGAGCGAGCAGGTGGAGACCCGCCTGGAGCGAGACCAGGTCAAGCGCTGTCTGCGCGGGCTGACCGAGCTCCAGCGCCAGGCCGTCACCCTCGCCTACTACCAGGGGCTGACCTACCGCGAGGTCGCCGAGACCCTCCAGACCCCTCTTCCCACGATCAAGACCCGGATGCGCGACGGACTGATCCGCCTGCGCGACTGCATGGGGGTGACCACTTGAAGCACGAAGACGAACTGCACACCCTCACCGCGGCCTACGTACTCGACGCGCTCGGCCCGGCCGAACACGAGGCCTTCGCACGGCACTTGGTGCGCTGCGCGCCGTGTTCCGGGGACGTCGCCGGATTCTCCGCCACGGCCGGCAGGCTGGCCGGCGCCGTCGCCCTCGCGCCCCCGCCGCACATGAAGGCCGCCGTTCTCGCCCGCATCGAGACGGTCCGCCGCCTTCCCCCGAGGGTCGGCGTCCGCCGGGCGGCCGGGTTCCTCGACCGCCTCCCGCGCAAGGCCGGCGCGTTCGTGGTCGCCGCGTCCCTCGTCGGGGCCGCCGTCCTCGGCGGCGCGGCGCTCCGGCAGGCCGGGGAGGCGGACCGGGCCCGCCTGGACGCCCGGCAGGCCGTCGCGCGGAGCCAGGAGCTGCGGGCCGTGGTCACGGCTCCGGACGCCCGTACCGTCCACGGCCGGACCAGCGGCGGAGCCGCCGCGACCGTGATCACCTCCCCGGCGCGCGACAGGGCCGTGTTCCTCACCGACTGGCTGCCGGCCGCCGGCGCGGGAAGGACGTACCAGCTCTGGCTCGCCGACCGCGGGACGATGCGGCCGGCGGGCTTCCTCACCGGTGACGGTGCCGCCGTGCTGACCGGCGGCCTCGGGTCGGCCACGGCGGTCGGCCTGACCCTGGAGCCCACCGGGGGCTCACCGAGGCCGACCACCAGCCCGCTGGTCCTGCTCGCCCTCCCGGCGTAGGCGGCTCGCCGGGCCCGAGGCGAGTGGCCGGGGCCGGCCGGATCGGCGCGGGACCCGTCGGCCGCGCCGGGGTCTGGCCCCAGGCCCGGCCCGAGGGGATCATGAGGACGCGCCGGGGCGAAGGGGCTCCGGCGCCCGCCACCGAGCCCAGGGGGTCCATGTGCCGTCCGTCGAGTCGAGCTACGCGTCGGGGGCGTGCGAGGTGCCGCTGCTGGGCGACACCATCGGCGAGAACTTCGACCGCACCGTACGCCGGTTCCCCGACCGGGACGCCCTCGTCGAGGCGGCGACCGGGCGCCGGTGGACGTACGCGCGGTTCGCCGCCGACGTCGACGCCCTCGCCCTCGGACTGCTGGACCTGGGCATCGCCAAGGGGGACCGGGTCGGCATCTGGGCGCCCAACCGCGCCGAGTGGACGCTGGTGCAGTACGCCACCGCCAGGATCGGGGCGATCCTCGTCACCGTGAACCCGGCGTACCGCTCCCACGAGCTGGAGTACGTCCTGCGTCAGTCCGGAATCCGGCTGCTGGCGGCCGCGGACCGCTTCAAGACCTCCGACTACGCCGCCATGATCGAGGAGGTCCGGCCGCGCTGCGAGGCGCTGGAGTTCGTGGCCCTGCTGGACGGTCCGCTCTGGAACTCCCTGCTGGAGCGCGGACGGAGCGCCGACCGGGCCGACCTCGTCCGGGCCCAGGCCGCGCTGAGCCCGGACGACCCCGTCAACGTGCAGTACACCTCGGGGACCACCGGCTTCCCGAAGGGCGCGACGCTCTCGCACCACAACATCCTGAACAACGCCTACTTCGTGGGCGAGCTGTGCGGCTACACCGAACTGGACCGGGTCTGCATCCCGGTGCCCTTCTACCACTGCTTCGGCATGGTCATGGGCAACCTCGCCTGTACCAGCCACGGCGCGGCCATGGTCATCCCCGCGCCCGCCTTCGAACCGGGCGCCACCCTGGCAGCCGTCCAGGCGGAGGCCTGCACCTCGCTCTACGGCGTCCCCACCATGTTCATCGCCGAGCTGGCCCACCCGGACTTCGAGTCCTACGACCTCTCCAGCCTGCGCACCGGCATCATGGCGGGCTCGCCCTGCCCGGTCGAGGTGATGAAGGAGGTCATCGACCGGATGGGCATGCGCGAGGTGTCCATCTGCTACGGGATGACGGAGACCTCGCCGGTCTCGACCCAGACCCGCGTGGACGACTCGGTCGAGCGCCGCGTCGCGACCGTGGGCCGAGTCGGCCCGCACCTGGAGGTCAAGGTCGTCGACCCGGCCTCCGGCAGGACCGTCCCGCGCGGCGAGCCGGGCGAGCTGTGCACCCGCGGCTACTCCGTGATGCTCGGCTACTGGGACCAGCCCGAGCGCACCGCGGAGGCCGTCGACGCGGCGCGCTGGATGCACACGGGGGACCTCGCCGTCATGGACGGCGACGGCTACCTGAGCATCACCGGCCGGATCAAGGACATGGTGATCCGGGGCGGCGAGAACCTCTACCCGCGCGAGATCGAGGAGTTCCTGCACGGGCACCCGGACGTCATGGACGTCCAGGTGATCGGCGTGCCCGACCCGAAGTACGGGGAGGAGCTGATGGCGTGGGTACGGATGCGCGAGGGCGCGGAGCCGCTGACCGCGGCGGCCGTCCGCGCGTACTGCGAGGGCCGGCTGGCCCACTTCAAGATCCCGCGCTACGTCCACGTCGTGGAGGAGTTCCCGATGACCGTGACGGGCAAGATCCGCAAGATCGAGATGCGGGAGGCGGCGGCCCGGCTGCTGGCGCCGGACCCGATCGCGGGGTCGTAGCGGCGGGCACCGGGCGTACGCCGACGGGCCCCGCGTCCGGCGCGGTCCGGTGTCCGGTGTTCTCCGGTGTTGTCCGATGTACGGCGTCGTCCGGTGTACGGCGTCGTCCGGTGTACGGCCCGCCGCAGCGGGCCGGACACCGGACATCAGACACCGGACACCTGACGCGAGCGGCCGGCGCCGCTCAGCGGCCCGCCCCGGCGCCCTTCCCCGCGACCGTGTTGCTCGTGACCGCGCCGTCGGCGCCGGCCAGGGTCACGGCGTGCCGGACCCCGTCGGAGCCGAGGACGACCACGCGCCACGCGCTCCCGCCGCCCTCCTGGGCGACCACCCGCAGCGCCTCGGCCTTGCCGCCGGGCACGGCGGCCTCCGCCTTCTCCAGGGCCTGCGCGGCCGGCAGCGCGGGAAGCGGTACGGGCGCCCGGTCGGGCCGGTCCACGACGGTGCCGTCCGGCCCGTCCGGCAGCCCGGGCTTCTCCGCGCCGTCCTTGCGCACGCCGCCCTTCTCGCCCTTGAGCCCGGGCTGACCCGGCTGACCGGGCTTGTCCTGCTTGCCGGGGCGCGCGGGCAGCGGCGCCGTCAGCGCACCGTCCGCCTGCCGCTCGATGTCGTGCCGGTCCCAGACGCGCTCCGCGCGCGTGCGCCGTACGTCGTGCTCGTGGTCCGCCACGGCCGCGGTCGCGGCCCCCGCGACGCCGGCCGCCACGACCACGAGTCCGAGCGCCACCCAACGGGTCCGGCCCTCACGGGCGAACCGGGCGAGCCGGGCACCGCGCCCCGGCGCCTTGTCCGGCTCGGGGGCACTGCCCTCGCCCGGACCCGCCGGGTTCTCGGGCGGCTGGGGACTGGAATCGGTCATCTGGATGCTCCTCGCGTTCTCCGGGCGACGTGCCCGGCTCGGCCGATCCTGCGAGCTCGACGCTGAAGCTCCGCTGAAGCGAGCTGAAGAACCCTTCAGCAAGCAGGCGGCGCGACCTGAGAACCTTGCCCCATGCGCGTACTGGTAGTCGAGGACGAGCGGCGGCTGGCCGCGGCCCTGCAACGGGGTCTGATGGCCGAGGGCTTCACCGTGGACACGGCGCACGACGGTCCGCAAGGCCTGTGGATGGCCGGCGAGCACGACTACGACGCCATCGTGCTCGACATCATGCTGCCCGGCCTCAACGGCTACCGGGTCTGCGCCCGGCTGCGCGCCGCCGGCTGCGAGTCCGGCATCCTCATGCTCACCGCGAAGGACGGCGAGTACGACGAGGCCGAGGCCCTCGACACCGGAGCGGACGACTTCCTCTCCAAGCCGTTCTCCTACGTCGTCCTCGTGGCCCGGCTGCGCGCCCTGATCCGGCGCACCGGCCGCCGCAGCCCGCAGGTCATGGAGTTCGGCGACCTCGTCGTCGACCCGGCCCGCCGCCGCTGTACGCGCGGCGGCGTCGAAGCCCGGCTGACCTCGCGCGAGTTCGCCGTGCTCGTACACCTGGCGAGCCGGGCAGGAGAGGTGGTGCCCAAGCGGGAGATCCTCGAACAGGTCTGGGACGCCGCCTACGAGGGCGACCTCAACGTCGTCGAGGTCCACGTCAGCGCCCTGCGCCGGAAGATAGACGCCCCCTTCGGCCGGGCCGCCGTGGAGACCGTCCGGGGTGCCGGCTACCGGCTGGCGGCCGACGGTGGCTGAGCCGTACGGCGACCAGGACCGCCCCCAGGCCCCGACCCGGTCGCGCGAGGCGGCGTACCGGCTGCGCGAGGCGGCGTACCGGCTGCGCGAGGCGGCGTACCGACTGCGCGAAACCGCGCACCGGCTGCGCCCCAGGTCCGTGCGCGCCCAGGCCACCCTCGGCGCCTCCGCCGTCGTGGCGCTGGCCCTCGGCGCGGCCTCCTTCGCCCTGCTGGGGGCGCTGGAGACCAACCTGACGCGCGGTGCCCAGGCGGATGCCGAGGCCCAGGCCGTCAACATCGCGGCGCTGGTGGCCGCGGGCCGGCTGGACCCCGCACCCGTGCCGGGCCGGGGCACGGACTTCCTGCAGGTCGTCGACGCGCAGGGCCGGGTCCTGGCGGCCAGCCCCAACCTCGCCGGGCGCCCCGCCCTCGCCCCGGCCCCGCCGCGCACGCCCGGCACCGTCCGGGACACCTGGAAGGCAGGGCGGGTGCGCGAGGAACACCGCCAGCGCGTCGTCCAGGTGACCACCGTGACGTCCAAGGACCTGGTCACCGTCTACGCCGGGACCTCGCTCCGGGACGCCGACACGGCCGACGACACCATCATGGCGGCGCTGTTCATCGCGGTCCCGCTGCTCGTCCTGGTCGTGGCCGCGATCACCTGGCGGGTCACGGGCTGGGCGCTGCGCCCCGTCGAGGCCATCCGCGCCGAGGTCGCCGAGATCGGAGACCGGGAACTGCACCGCCGAGTGCCCGTCCCGCACACCCGCGACGAGGTGGCCCGGCTCGCCGTCACCATGAACGCCACCCTGGACCGGCTGGAGGCCTCCGGCATCCGCCAGCGCCGCTTCATCGCGGACGCCTCCCACGAGCTGCGCAGCCCGATCACCGTGCTGCGCACCCAACTGGAGGTGGCGCAGGCCCACCCGGACCCGGCCCTGTGGGGAGAACTGCTCAGCGGCGCGCTGGAGGACACCGTCCGGCTCCAGGACCTCGCGGCCGACCTGCTCCTGCTGGCCCGCCTCGACACCTCGGAACCGCCGCCCCGCGCCGCCGTCGACCTCACGGAGGTGGTCCTCGAGGCGGTGCGCCCGCGCAAGGGCGACCGGGTGCCGGTACGGGCGGACGTGGCCCCGGGGATCGCGGTGCGCGGCAGCACCCACTGGCTGTCCCGGCTGGTCACCAACCTGCTCGACAACGCGCGGCGGCACGCCGAGGGCCGGGTCGTGCTGGTGCTCGCCGTGGACGAGGTGCGCGGCGAGGCCGTGCTGGAGGTCGTCGACGACGGAGCGGGCATAGCGCCGGCCGACCGCGAGCGCGTCTTCGAACGCTTCACCCGGCTCGACGACGCCCGCGCCCGTGACGAGGGCGGTACCGGCCTGGGCCTGGCCATCGCCCGCGACATCGCCCTGCGGCTGGGCGGCACCCTCACTGTCCGGGACTCCCCGAAGGGCGCCCGCCTGGTGGCCACCCTCCCGCTCGGCCCCTGAGAGCCGGCCCCTGAGAGCCGGCCCGTGGCCCCGGCCCTGAGCGCGGCCCCTGAGCGGGGTCAGCACACCGGCCGGCGGCCCGCGTCCCGGGCGGCCTCCTCCTCCGCCGCGACGGGCGTCGCCAGCCCGGGCACCGGACCGGCCGGCGCCAGTAGCAGGGCCTCCTCCCCGGGGTCGAGGAGGGCCGCGCCCTTCGCGGTCACCCGGCCCGTGGAGACGGCCTCCAGGATGCCGAGGGCCGCGACGTACGCGGGGAAGCTGTCCGTGTCGCGCCGGTGGCGGGCCGGCTCCCGGTACCCGCCGAAAGCCGGGTAGCCGTCCTGCCCGGTCAGCGTGTACGAGGTGGTCACCGCCCGGTACGACGCCTCCGGGCGCAACGCGGCGCCGCCGATGAGGACGTCGCCCGGCGCGACCCGGTCCCCGGCCGGCCCCGCCGCGTCGAAGGAGTAGCGGACGTTGGCCGAGACGGCGAGCGGCGCGTAGGTCAGCACTCCGGCTCCGTCCGGGGCCCACTGCTGCTCCAGGGCGTCGTGGATCTGCCGTCCGCTCACCTCGGCGCTGACCAGCGGGCATCCGTAGCCGACGGCCCGCCACGCCCGCTCGAAGGCGACCGGGTCGTCCAGGGCGGGACCGGCGGGCAGGTCCGTGTTGACGACGCTGCGGCCGACGCGCGGGGCGAGTGCGATGAGCGCCAGGACCGCGCCGGAGCGGGCGGGCCGGGGGCTGGTGTCGAAGGAGTCGGGAGCCTGTCCCGCGGCCCACAGCGCCCAGTCGGCGACGAGGTTGCCCATGGTGGACTCCCCGGCCGGCGAGAGGCGGCGGCTGAAGGAGGCGCGCTGGCGCCCCGCCCCAGGGGGTCCGGGAGCATCATGTTGAAGGCGTGGTGCCAGTGCCCGGTGACGATCGCGTCGATGTCCGGGGAGACGCGCAGCGCCAGTTCGTACGCCGGACCGCTCGGATCCTCGCCGGAGTCGAAGTCGGCGCCCGCCACGGCCCCGTCGTGCATGCTGAGCACGATGGCCCCGACCCCCAGCTCCTTGAGCCGGGCCGCGCAGAGGTTGGCGGAGGCCAGCTCGTCGAGGGTGGCGAGGCCGGGCTGGAAGGAGTTCCCGAGGAACTCGGTGCCGACGGCCGTCAGGTGGATGAAGCCGATGGGCAGGCGCCGCCCGCCCGGGGCGTCGACCCACTCGACGTGGTACGGGGGGAGCACCGTCTCCCCGGTCGCGGCGGACACGGCGTTGGCGCTGTCGTAGCGGAAGTCGGCGCCGTGGAAGAGGGCGCCGCCCGAGTCGGGGAACGTGTTGGTCCGGCCCGCCCCCTCGTAGGGGAGACCCTGCTCCATGTGCCCGCGCAGGAAGCCGGGCGTACGGTCGAACTCGTGGTTGCCGGCCGTGGCGAAGTCCAGTCCGAGCCGGTTCAGGGCCTCGATCGTCGGCTCGTCGGCGAGGGTGAACGCGGGGAACTCCCAGCCGGAGAAGAGGTCGCCCGGAGCGAAGAAGATCGAGTTGGCCCGGCCCTCCCGCAACCGCGCGAGATGGGTTGCCAGGTAGGCGACCCCCGCCGACGGCGTACTTCCTGCCGCCCGCGCCGGTGATGACGGAGTCCCGGGCGGGGGGAGCGCCGAGGTAGCCGTGCAGGTCGGTGATGTGGAGCAGCTGCACCTCGACGTACCCCGCCGCGCTCGCCGCGTCGCGGGCCGCGCCGGTGGCGGCCGCCGCGATGCCGGTGAGGGCTTTGACCCCGGTCGCCCCGGCGGCCCCGGCCCTCCCGAGTGCCCCGGCTGCCCGGGCCAGGAACCGGCGCCGACCGAACTCTTCCATCCGTGCTCCCGTTCCGTCCGGCCGGCGCCGGCGCCCGCCCGCACACGGGGAGTCTGAGGGCCCCGTACGACCGTTCCTTCCGCGGCATGCGCCGCCCGGGGCGAAAGCCCGGGAAACTTCATCCCGTCGGCGCGCGGCCGCCCCGCCCCGGCCGGGATCGGGCGTGACCCTCACGCCGTCCCGACCTTCCCGGCGCGGGCCGGGGGAGTGCAAGGCATTTCCCCCGCGCCCCGTCGGTATCCGGCCGTTCTCGCCCCCGGGCGGGCACCGGACGTCCGTCCCCGGTGCCCCGCGCGGCCGCGCCCCCCGGTCCGGCACGAAGGCCGGTTCTCGTTACTCCGCTCCCCGGGCTCGGATGTACTCCCTCACTCAACGGTTCCTCCAGGGCGCTTCGCGGCCCCGCTCCGCCATGCCGTGGCGCGGGTCCGCGGCGGGGGACCGCCGTGTTTCGACGACGACGTGAAGGAGCCGCACGTGGCTGAGAAGACGGAACGCACGGCACGGGGAACGGTGCCCGCACCACGCGAACCGGAGGCCGCCGACCCGCCCGAGTTCACCTTCGCCTGGGGCGCGCACAACCGGGCCATGGAGCACCTCTCGCTCCGGGAGATGGCCGCACGGCTGCCCGCCGCGCTCGCCCAGACCGCGCGGATGGCCTGGCGGATCGACCGGGCCTCCGTGGCCTGGCTGCTGGGCGGCCAGATCATCGCCGGGGCCTGTACGGCCGCCACCCTCGCCGGGGTCGCCGACGCCATGGGCCCGCTGCTCGCGGCGGGCGACGCCACGGAGCGCGTCACGGCCGCCGCCTGGCCGCTGGCGATCGCGATGGTGGCGGCCGGGGCCGGGACCACGGCCGAGATCGCCGCCGGCAGCGCGGCCCGCCGGCTCACCCCGCGGCTGAGCACGACGGCCGACCTGGAGATGGTCGACGCCCACATGGACGTGGAGGTCTCCGCCTACGACGAGCCCGGGTTCTCCGACCGCTCGGAGGCCGCCGAGATCGGCGCCGCCCGCTCGTCCATGCTCGTCAAGGACGCCATGGCCTTCACCAACGGCCTGATCAACCTCCTGGCCGTCGCCGGCGTCCTCGCCGTCGTCCACCCCGTGCTGATGCCGCTGCTCCTGCTCTGCGTGGTACCCCGCGGCATGGGCGCCGTCATCGCCGCCCGCCTGGACTACGCCCTGCACAACGAGACGATCGCCTCGCGCAACATCCGGGGCATGATGCGCTGGTACCTCACCACCCACAAGCTCGGCGACGAGCTGCGCTGCAACTCCATGCGCCCCTACGCGCACGCCTGGTACGCCGCCGTCTGCGCCCGGATCGACGCCAAACTCGTCGGTTCCGCCCCGCGCTACCTGCGCGTCTCGCTCCTGGCCGCGGCCCTCGGCGGCCTCTTCCAGGTCGGCACCTGGGCGGCGCTCGCCGCGCTCGTCCTCACCGGATCCATGGCCCTCGCGGCGGCCGGCACCGCCATCGTCGCCATGCGGACCTCGGCCTCCGCCCTGTCCAGCCTCGTCGTGTACGGGGCCGCCATGTTCCAGCACGCCCTCTACCTGGAGGACTATCGCCTCTTCCTGGACCGGGCGCGCGAACTCGGGGCCACCCGGGGCGCCGTGGCGGCCGCGCCGCCACTGCAAGTCAGCCTGGAGGACGCCTCGTACACCTACCCGGGCAAGGAGGTCCCGGCGCTCGGCCCGGTCAGCCTGTCCCTGACGCGGGGCGAGATCGTGGCCGTCGTCGGCGAGAACGGCGCGGGCAAGTCCACCCTCATCCGGCTGCTGACCGGCCTCACCGTGCCGAGCGGCGGGGAGGCGTACTGGGACGGGGTCCCGACCAGGGACCACGACCAGCGGACCCTGTGGACGCACGTCGGGCTGGTCGCCCAGTCCTATGCGCAGTGGCCGTTCGCGGCCCGCGAGAACATCACCCTCGGCCAGCCCGGCGAGCGCGGTGAAGAGGCGGTGTGGGAAGCGCTGGCCGCGGTGGGCCTGGGCGAGGCGGTACGGGAGTACCCGCAGGGCCTCGACACCCTGCTGGCCCGCTCGCTGTGGGGCGGCCACGAGCCCTCCGGCGGCCAGTGGCAACGCCTGGCCTGCGCCCGGGCCTTCCACCGCCGGCCCCGGCTCCTGATCATGGACGAGCCGACCTCGGCCATGGACGCGCGCGGCGAGCACCGGATCTTCACCGGGCTGCGGGAGATGAAGGACGACCGGATCACCATGATCGTCACGCACCGGCTGGAGAACTGCCGGCTGGCCGACCGCATCATCGTCCTGGAGAAGGGCCGGATCACCGAGACCGGCACCTTCGCCGAACTGACCGCCCTCGGCGGCACGTTCGCCGAGCTGTACGGCCTCTCCCAGGACCGCTGACGGCTGACCGAGACCGCCCCCGCGCTCGCGGCCGCTCCCCCCGGAGCGCCGCGGATCGCGGGGGCGGTGCCCGCCGGCCGCGGGCGCGTGCTCAGCGCCCGGCGCTCGGGGACCTCACCGGCGGGACCTCACAGGCGGGACCTCACCGGCGGAACCTCACCGGCGGAACCTCACTGGCCCACCCTGCCGTCGACGCACTCGCGCAGCAGGTCGGCGTGCCCGCAGTGCCGGGCGTACTCCTCGATCCGGTGCACGATCAGCTCCCGCACCGCGATCCGGTCCTTGCCCAGCCGCTCGCCCAGATCCGGGTGCCCGGCGAGCGCGGCGTCGACCTCGGCCTGCTCGCGCGCCAGATCGGCGTACGCGGCGTCGACGACGGCCTGCTCGGCGACGGCCCCCTCGAAGTCGGCGTCCTTCTTGCCGTACAGCTTCGGCAGCGGATCACCGTCGCTGATCCAGTTGCGCCAGTCCCGTTCCACTTCGGCGAGGTGCCGGAGCAGGCCGAGCAGCGACATCGTCGACGGCGGGACCGCCCGGCGGGCCAGCTGCTCCGGATCCAGGCCCTCGCACTTCATCCGCAGGGTGATGCGGTAGTTCGCGAGGAAGTCCAGCAGCGTGGCGAGCTCGCCGTCCGGGCTGTCCTCGTTGTTGCGGGGGTCGTCGGCCGGGTCCGCCCACATGTCGGGGTAGACGGTCGCCTGGGTCCATCGCTCGGGTTGATCACTCATGTGCCCCATGCTCGCCCTCGGGGGACCGGACCCGCCAGTGGATTTCGTCGCGGTGTTCTCCGTTCTCCCCCCGATGGTGAGGGGCGGAACTCGTCACGCCCCCGCCCGGTCTTGTCGCGCAGCCGCCGCTCCCGGTCCGCGGTCCGGGAGCGGCGGCCGTCGTGGTGGTGGTGTCAGCCGATGAGGGAGTCCACCGTGGGCGCGACCGCGCCGAACCGGTCGGCGACCGTGACCAGCGAGGCGGCCTGCAGGGCGGCCGCCGGGACGACGGTGCCGTCGGGGCCGGCCAGCGGGCGGGTGGCGGTGGCCTCGGCGACGACGGTGGGCCGGTAGCCGCGGGTGATGGCACCGTGGGCGGTGAAGACGACGCACATGTGCGTCATGAAGCCGGCCAGCACCAGCTCCGTCCCCGCCCCCAGCTCGCGCAGCACCTTCTCCAGGACGGTGTCGTGGAAGGCGTCGGGGAACTCCTTGACCACGACGGGCTCCCCGTCGACGGGGGCGACCTCCGCGCAGATGGCGCCGATCTCCGCACGGATGTCGTAGGGGGAGTTCCAGCCCGAGTCGTTCACGACGTGGACCACGGGGATCCCGGCGGCGCGGGCGGCGGCGAGCAGCCGGGCACCGGCCGCGAGGGCCTCCCGTACGCCCTCCAGCTCCAGCACCCCGGCGGTGTAGGTGTTCTGGAAATCGATCATGACGAGAGCGGTGTCGGCGAGCCGGGGCAGACCGGAGTCGAGTCCGAAGATCTCGCGCAGCGTCGGCGAAGCGGTGAGCGGAGCGTTCATGGGAAGGGTTCCTTTCGGGAAGGGCAAGCAGGGATGGAGGGCATGGCGCACGAGGGCACGGCGAAGCCGCACGGCCCGCGCGGTGCCCGCGACCGTGGAAGAGAGGAGAGGAGAGAGGAGAGGAGGGAGAAGGGGCGAGGATGTGTGACGCGTAGGGGTGGAGCGGGGGTCAGGCGGTCGTGCGGAAGCGGCGGCGGTAGGCGGCGGGCGTCGTGTCGATCTGCTTGCGCAGCGCCCGGTGCAAGGTCTCCACGGAGCCGAATCCGCAGGCGGCGGCGAGCCGGTCCAGTGGCTGGTCGGTGCTCTCCAGCAGACGCCGCGCCGCCTCCACCCGGACGGCCTCGACGTACGAGGCCGGGCTGGTGCCGGTCTCCTTGCGGAAGACCCGCGCGAAGTGCCGCTCGCTCAGCGCCATCCGCCCGGCCAGCGCCACCGTGGACAGATCGGCTTCGAGGTGCTCCGCGATGTACGTCCGCAGTTCCTCGATGTCCCGCCTGGACCCGGCGGGCCGGCTCAGCGGTACCGAGAACTGGCTCTGCCCGCCCTGGCGCTTGAGGTACATCACCAGCTGCCGGGCCACCGCGAGGGCGACCTGCTCGCCCAGGTCCTCGGCCACCATCGCCAGCGCGAGGTCCATGCAGGCGCTGATCCCCGCGCCGGTCCACACCTTCCCGGACCTGACGAAGATCGGGTCCGCGTCGACCGTCACCTCCGGGTGTTCGGCGGCCAGTTGGGCCGCGGTCGACCAGTGCGTGGTCGCCCGCTTCCCGTCCAGCAGCCCGGCGGCGGCCAGCAGGTGCGCGCCCACGCACACCGACGCCACGCGGCGGGCCTGCGGCGCGGTCACCCTGACCCATTCCACGACGTCCCGGTCGACCCGGGCGACCGGGCCCTGCGGGCGCAGGTCGACCGCGCCGGGCACGAGCAGCGTGTCCAGCACGCCGCTCACCTCGTCGAAGGCGAGGTCCGCCAGCAGCCGGACCCCGGCCGCCGTGGTGACCGCGCCGCGCGAGGGGCCCGCCAACTGCACCTGATAGCCCGCGCGGCCCTCGGTCTCGCGGTTGGCCAGGGCGAACACCTCGGCCGGACCCGTCACGTCGAGGAGGTCGACGTCCGGAAAGACCACGATGACGATGCGGCGGTTGCTGGGCATGACCCCATGGTTCCCCCCGCCCCTCACATCCGCAATGACGGTCTTCTGTCACATCCGGACACGTGGACGGCGGGGCCGTGGGGACGGCGGACGGAGGTGGAAACGCCGGCCCTCATCGGCAATCTGTGGGAGTGGCGTACCGGGCCAGGAACAGGTCCACGCCCGAGGTGACGACGCGGGTGAGCTCCGCCGGATCCGTCTCGGTGTCGGGCAGGAAGGTGTGGACCAGCTGCGGGACGCCCACGGTGGTGGCGACGAGCTGCCGCACGGCGAGCACGGGGTCGGGCACGTCCAGCTTCCCGCTCCGACCGAGGGCTGCGACGGCCTCCGTGAGGGGGCCGTCGCACATGTCGTACGTGAGGTCGTACCAGAGCCGGCCGAGCTGCGGGAAACGGTCGGTCTCCCCGATGACCAGGCGCCGTAGCGACACGATGTCGGGGCGCAGCAGCAGCGCGGCCCAGTCCCGGGTGGCGCCGATCAGGGCGCCGCGCAAATCGCCGGCTTCCGCGATCGTGGAGCCGTACGGCTCGAGGCCGGCGTACGTGCGCCGCAGGATCCCGCCGATGGCGGCGAGGAACAGGCGCTCCTTGTTGCCGAAGTGCTTGTAGACCGTGGCCTTGGACACCCCGGAGCGGCTGGTGATCGAGTCCATGGAAGCGGCGGAATAGCCCTCGGCCAGGAACTCGGCGGCGGCCGCCTCCATGATCGCCTGCCGCTTGCGCCGGGCGGCGTCAGGGAGGCCGGGGGCGACCGGGATGCCGTACTCGTCCGTGGCGTTCGCCGTCTCGGCTTCCATGGGGCGGTCCTTCGCGTCAGCGCGATGGCGGTGCGTGCGGTCTCAGTATATGGACCGAACCGTGCGTTACGCACCGCTGCCCTGGTTGCCCCGGTCGCCCCCGGCGGGGCTGCGCGGCAGGCCGAGGCCACACCCGCGCAGCCTCCGTACGAGACCCGTGGACCCGTGGGCTCGTGGGTCCCGTGAGTCCCCTGGGCCCGCGCCTCAGACCTGGCCCGCGCCGCCGTTCTTGACGAGGTCCGTCATGTCGGCCGTGTCGGCGGCCGGCGGGACGGCTATGTCCTGCGCGACGCCGAAGGACAGGAATTCCACGTCCCCGCTGACGTCCCCGTAGGTCTGGGTCAGCCGCGCGGGCATGCCCTTGTCGTCGACCCAGACGTCCGCGACGAGCCCGTCGGCGCTGCCGCCGCCCACCGCGCCGAACACGGAAGCGGCGTCGCCCATCCTCTCCTTGGGGATGGTGGCGCGGTAGTGGACCGCGCTCTTGCCGTTGACGGTCTCCGTGCCGACCTTCTTGACGTCCTTGGCCCACTTGAGGGTCTTCAGGCCGGCCGTCGGGTCGTTGTTGCCCGCGTTCATGGCGGAGGCGCCCGCGTCGCCGAGGATGGCCGAGGCCTCGACCTTCAGCCAGCTCTTGCCCTTGAACGGACCCTCCGAGGCCGGGTCGACACCGTAGTAGTACGCACCCTGCACGAGCCGCATCGTGACCGTGCCGTCGGCGACCAGGTCCTCCATCTCGAGGTCCTTCGCCGGCATCTCGGCCTCCATCGCGAGGCCGTTGCCCCACGAGTAGACGCCTTCCATCAGCACCGGCTTGCCACCCGTGTCCGGTGTGGACACGGTCATCTTGACCTTGGCCGAGCCCGCCTTCGAAGCTTCGTCGGAAGCCTTCGTGAGCGTCGCGACCAGCGTCTCCGCCGTGTCGGCGGCCTGCTTGCCCACCGACGAGCCGGCCGTACAGCCGCTCAGGCCCACCGTCACGATCAGTGCCGCGGTGATGCCCGCGGCGACCTTCCCTGTCTTCATTCCCACCCCTTGGCCGTGTGTTGACTCGGTCCGGCCCGTATCCCCTCCCGAACCGGAAAACATCGTCGCACGCCCCTACGACACTCCGGCGGTCAGGCCGATCCTCCCGTCCCGGCGCCCGGTACGGCGCGCGCCCCACGATGCTCCTCGCGGCGCCCCGGGAAATCGCCTGGAGGCCGCCCGGGCGGCCCGTATAGGCTCGGCGCATGCTGCGACTGGAGCGGCTCCGCGCCGAACACGGAGACATCCTGCTGGCCTTCGAGCAGGAGAACAGGGAGTACTTCGCCCGCTCCGTACCGGACCGGGGCGACACGTACTTCACCTTCACCGGGTTCGAGGCACGCCACCGCGCGCTGCTCGCCGAACAGGAGGCGGGCACGTGCCACTTCCATGTCGTCCTGGACGAGCACGGAGCCCTCGTCGGCCGGGTCAACCTCGTCGACGTCGAGGAAGGCACCGCCGAACTCGGCTACCGCATCGGGGAACGCGCGGCGGGCCGCGGTACGGCCACGGCCGCCGTCGGGGAAGTCTGCCTGCTCGCCGCCTCGCCGTACGGGCTCCGCACCCTCACCGCGGTGACCACCCTGGACAACGCGGCGTCCGCGGCTGTCCTGCGCCGGTCCGGCTTCACGCCGACGGGGGACCTCACCGTCGACGGCCGCCCCGGGCGGAGCTACCGGCGCGCGCTCCCCGCCGCGGGCTGACCCGCCCGGCGGGCGGACCGAGCCGGCGGATGAGCCGCAGTACGAGGCGGAGTACAAGGCGGAGTACGAGGCGGCGTACGAGCCGGAGTACGGGTGGTCGGACGGTCCGTCGGATACGGTGCTTCACCCCATCGGTGCGCCCGGCGCGCGCGGGCGGCAATGATCACGGAGGGTGTTGATCACCGGCAGCGAGTGCTGCCGGCCGGCCCCCGCACCGAGGAGTCCTCGACCCCATGGTTGTTGTCGCCGTCATCGCCGTCATCGGAGCCGCCCTGATCGCCGTCGCCGCGGCGCGGCTGGGCCACTACCTGGCGCGCCACCGCGGCATGCCGGACGCGGGCCCGGCCGTGGGTACCGCCGCCGGAGTGGTCTTCTCCTTCTTCATCCTCACCCTGGCCTTCCTGATGGTGAGTTCGGCCCAGGACCTGGCCGTCGCCCGCAAGGGGAACTACGCCGAGGCCGGCGCCCTCATAGACCTGTACTTGGCGGCCGACCGGATGCCGGCGCAGACGAAGGCGGAAGTGCGCGGCCACTCCGAGAAGTACGCACACATGGTCATCGAGCGCGAATGGCCGAAGATGCGGGACGGCCAGACGGACGACGAGACCTGGGCCATGGTCTACGGGCTCTACCAGCTGGTGGCCAAGATCCCGGCGGACACCCCGCCCAAGGCCGTGGACGACTCCAGGGACGCGATCAACCGGCTGCTGGCGCAGCGCCGGGTCCGGGTGGCGGACATCCAGGGCGGGCTCCCGTCCATCATGGTGGTCACCCTGATCGGCGCGGCCGCCCTGTCCGTGGGCTTCCTGGTCCTCATCGGCTGGCCCAAGGGCATCCGGGGGATCCTCGGCATCGCCGCCCTCGGCGCCGTCTGCGGCTACGGGGTCTGGCTGGTCCTCCAGCTCAACCACGCCTACGCGTCGGGGGTCCACGTCGAGCCCGACGCCTTCCACGAGGCACTGCGCCGGATGGCGTTCGTCACCTCGCACGGCATCTGAGCCGTCCCTTATACACATCTCACGCCGCCCACGATCTCACCTGTGTAGATCGCGGTGCTTGTCGTCCCACCGCCTCCGCACCTTCGGCTCGCGCACCGCCGGCCCCGGCCGCCCCGTGTACGTCGTCGGCGAGATCGGCATCAACCACAACGGCGACCTCGGCAACGCCTTCGCCCTCATCGACGCCGCCGCCGAGGCGGGCTGCGACGCCGTGAAGTTCCAGAAGCGCACCCCCGAGATCTGCACCCCCCGCGATCAGTGGGACATCGAGCGCGACACCCCCTGGGGCCGCATGACCTACATCGACTACCGCCACCGCGTGGAGTTCGGCGAGGCCGAGTACCGCGCCATCGACGAGCACTGCGCCAAGCGCGGCATCGACTGGTTCGCCTCCCCGTGGGACACCGAGGCCGTCGCCTTCCTGGAGAAGTTCGACGTCCCCGCCCACAAGGTCGCCTCCGCCTCGCTGACCGACGACGAGCTGCTGCGCGCCCTGCGCGCCACCGGCCGCACCGTCGTCCTCTCCACCGGCATGTCCACCCCGAAGCAGATCCGGCACGCGGTGGAGGTGCTCGGCAGCGACAACATCCTGCTCTGCCACGCCACTTCGACGTACCCGGCCAAGGCGGAGGAGCTCAACCTGCGGGTCATCAACACCCTCCAGGAGGAGTACCCCAACGTCCCCATCGGCTACTCCGGCCACGAGACGGGCCTGCAGACCACCCTGGCGGCGGTCGCGCTCGGAGCCGCCTTCGTCGAGCGCCACATCACCCTCGACCGCGCGATGTGGGGCTCCGACCAGGCGGCCTCCGTCGAGCCCGGCGGCCTGACCCGGCTGGTCCGCGACATCCGCACCATCGAGACCGCGCTGGGCGACGGCGTCAAGCGCGTCTACGCCTCCGAGCTCGGCCCGATGAAGAAGCTCCGCCGGGTCCAGGGCGAGCTCGCCTCGGTGTGAGCGGGGCCGCGGGGGGTCCGGGAGCCGGCCCGGCAGCGGACCCGCGCGGACCGTGCGTCCTTCCCTTCCACCCTCTGACGAGGAGTACGCGGTGACCCCCTCAGACCCCACCCCGCCCCCGACCCTGGCTTTCGTGGAGAGCCCGGTCCAGCTCCTCAACGTCCTGGAGTGGTCGTACGCCCAAGGCGGGGGCCGGCTCCTCGGAACCGTTCCGCGCCAGCCCGCCCGCGGCGGCGGCACCGGTCCGGCGGCGGTCGCGGCGGAGCCCTCCGCCCTGCGGATCGTCGTGCTCCCGCCCACCGACCCCATGTCCCGGGGCCAACTGCGCCGGATGGCGGGCCTGGCCCGGGACGAGGGCCACGAGGTCCGGTGGCAGGAGGCGCGCGGCGGCCGGCTCGCACCGCTCAAGGCGCTCGCCGCGCTCGCCCGTGACGTGCGGTCGGCCCGGCGGGTGGTCATAGGGGATCCGTTCTCCCGCTACGTACAGCTCCTGCTCACTCTCGTCCGGGCCGAGGAGCTCGTCGTCGTGGACGACGGCACCGCCACCATGGAGTTCGTCGCCCAGACGGCCCGCGGCGAGCGCCTCGTGCGCTGGCACCGGGCCGGCGGCGGCGGACTGCCGGGCCGGCTGCGCGAGCTGGCGTACGCGCCGGTCTCGGCGACCGCCCGGCGCCGGTTCACCCCGGGCCCCGCGACCGGCCGCCGCGTCGAGGTGTTCACCTCGATGCCGGTCACCGCGCACGGCACGATGACCGTCCGGCTCAACGACTTCGCCTGGACCCGGGCCCGCTTCGGCCCGCCCCGCCTGACCAAGGGCACCGACCTGGTCGGGACCTCGCTGGTGGAGACGGGCGTGGTCGACCCGGACCGCTATCTGGACGCGGTGCGCGCCCTGGCCCTGGAGCACGGCGCCACCCGCTACTTCGCGCACCGGCGGGAGTCCCCGGAGAAGCTGCGCGCCCTGAGCGAGGCCACCGGGCTGGAAATCGTCCGTCCGGACCTGCCGCTGGAGCTGATCGCCCGGCGCGGCCCGGTCGGCCGCACGATCGTCAGCTTCCCGTCCACGGTCGTCCACACGCTGCCGTACGCCCTGATCGGCACGGGCGTCAGGGTGGCCGTATGCGATGTGGATCCGGGCTGGCTCACGCCGTCCGCCTCGGACCGGGCCCGCGGTTTCCTCGCCGGGGTCACCGACACCGCCCGTGACGCGCACAGACTTCCTGCTCAGGCGGCTCCTGCGGCCGGATGAGCGCGCGAGTTTACCCCCGGGCTCATCCGGTCATGCGTCCAGAGGCCGGGTTTCTTTCCCCTAACGGCATGAACTTTTGGTGATCTCCGGCCAGTTGAGCCATGGGTGGGCCTACCCTTAAACGGGTGAACCAGTTGATGTCCCGCGAGTCCCAGACCGCCCAGCCCGCCGCGCCCGACCGGCCCGAGCTGCCCGGCAAGCTTCCGGACCACCTGCGTGCCGAACTGATCGCCTTCCGCCGGGACTTGCACATGCATCCCGAGCTAGGACACCAGGAGTTCCGCACGACGGCGGCGATCAAGGCCCGGCTGGAGAAAGCGGGCCTGCGCCCGAAGGTGCTGAAGTCGGGCACCGGACTCATCTGTGACGTGGGGACCTGGGACGGCGTGCGCCCCATGCTGGCCCTGCGCGCGGACATCGACGCCCTGCCCATCCCGGACGCCAAGACGCACGTCTCGTACCGCTCGACCGTCCCGGACCGCGCCCACGCCTGCGGCCACGACGTGCACACCGCCGTCGTCCTCGGTGCCGGCCTGGTCCTCGCCGAGCTCGACCGCCAGGGGCTGCTGCCCCGCCCGGTGCGGCTGCTCTTCCAGCCCGCCGAGGAGGTGCTGCCGGGCGGCGCCACCGAGGCCATCGACTCCGCGGTGCTGGACGGCGTGGGCAAGATCGTCGCGGTGCACTGCGACCCGCGGGTCGACGCGGGCCGGATCGGCCTGCGCAGCGGGCCCATCACCTCGGCCTGCGACCGCCTGGAGGTCACCCTCGAGGGCCCGGGCGGGCACACCGCCCGCCCGCACCTGACCACCGACCTGGTGACGGCCGCCGCCCGGCTCGCCCTCGACCTGCCGGCCGTGCTGGCCCGGCGGATGGACGCCCGCTCGGGCATGTCGGTCACCTGGGGCCGGATCGAGGCCGGGCACGCCTGCAACGTCATCCCGATGCACGCGGAGCTGTCCGGAACCGTTCGGTGCCTGGACCTGGCCTCCTGGCACGAGGCCCCGGACCAGATCCACGCCGTCATCGACGAGATCGCCTCGATGCACCGCGCCAAATCGGAGATCACCTACGTCCGCGGGGTCCCCCCGGTCGTCAACGATCCGGTGGTCACCGAACTGCTGCGCGAGGCGATGGGCGCCCGGCGCGGCTCCGACTCGGTCGAGGACACCGAGCAGAGCCTGGGCGGGGAGGACTTCTCCTGGTACCTGGAGCACGTGCCCGGAGCCATGGCGCGCCTGGGTGTCCGTACCCCCGGCGACACGGCCAAGCGCGATCTGCACCGGGGCGACTTCGATGTGGACGAGGCCGCGATCGGGGTCGGCGTGGAGTTCTTCACGGCCGCGGCCCTGCTCGACGGCGCGCCGTTCGAAGGGCGGCGCGCCAGGTCCGCGGGGCCGGCCGGGTCCGCGGGGTAGGAATCCCTACCGCATCGGCGGATGATCCGGCGGGTACGTCCAGCCCTTGGTACGCAAGGGCTGGACGCGTCGCGAGTTACCGGCCGGTCACTGTCTGGTTCACGACGATCCGATAACGACTCATGAACGGGCCTTTAACTGACATCTACGCGCGTTACGATCGCCGCGAAACCAGCGCCGGCCGTGGCGCTTCGGTCAGGTTTTGAAGGAGCCTCCCCTTGCGCCGGATCACCAGGATCGCCACCGTGGGCATCGCAGCCTCCGCGCTGGCCCTCTCGGCCACCGCCTGTGGCGGAAAGTCGTCCTCGGATTCCTCTTCGAAGGAGCCCAGCGCCGCCATCGCGTACGACATCGGTGGCCGCGGCGACCAGTCGTTCAACGATGCCGCCTACGCGGGTCTGCAGCAGGCCGAGAAGGACCTGCAGATCAAGGGCGCCGAGGCGGAGCCCACCGACGGTGAGGGCGAGGCCGACAAGGTCCAGCGCCTCACCGAGCTGGCCCGCAAGGGCAACAACCCGGTCATCGGCGTCGGTTTCGCCTACGCGCCGGCCATCAAGAAGGTCTCCGAGAAGTTCCCGAAGACCACCTTCGGCATCATCGACGACACCTCGGTGACCGCGCCGAACGTCGCCAACCTGGTCTTCAACGAGGAGCAGGGCTCCTACCTGGCCGGCGTCGCCGCCGCCAAGGTGTCCAAGACCGGCACGGTCGGCTTCATCGGCGGTGTCGAGGTTCCGCTGATCAAGAAGTTCGAGGCGGGCTTCGTCCAGGGCGTCAAGGACACCAACCCGAACGCCAAGGTGCTCACCCAGTACCTGACCCAGCCGCCGAACTTCGACGGCTTCGCCAAGCCCGACCTGGGCAAGGCCGCGGCCGAGGGCCAGCTCGACAAGGGCGCCGACGTGGTCTACGCGGCCGCCGGTCTGGCCGGTTCCGGTGCCATCGAGGCCACCGCCGCCAAGGGCAAGTGGGCCATCGGCGTCGACTCGGACCAGTACAGCCAGGCCGGTCTGGCGAAGTACAAGGACCACATCCTGACCTCGGTCACCAAGCAGGTCTCGCAGTCCGTCTTCAACCTGATCAAGTCGGTCAAGGACGGCAAGCCGCAGGTCGGCGAGGTCCGCTACGGCCTCGACAAGGACGGCGTCGGCCTGGCCGACTCCAACCCCGAGTACAAGAAGATGACCGACGTCATCGCCGCGGTGGAGAAGGCCAAGGCCGACATCATCGCCAAGAAGATCGAGGTCAAGACCGCGCCGTAAGGCAGCGTCTGACATGCGGTTAGCGTGCACCCGGGGTCCGGGAAGCGGTCACCATCGCTCCCGGGCCCCGGCCCGTGTCACGTGGTTTCATGTGATCTTGTGGCCGGTTGGCCGCAAGTTTTCACTTTCGACAGTGCTACGCGCGTAGAAGCATCGTGGACGCGATACTTTCTCCCCCCGCCCTGTCCCCTCCCTGCCTTCAGCTCCTTCCGCGCCAAGGAGAGTGCGTCATCAACGCGTCCAGCCCGCCCCCCGCCGTAGAACTGCACGGCATCACCAAGCGCTTCCCCGGCGTCGTCGCCAACAAGGACATCGCGATCACCGTCCGCAAGGGCACGGTCCACGCCCTCGTCGGTGAGAACGGCGCCGGCAAGTCGACTCTGATGAAGATCCTCTACGGCATGCAGAAGCCGGACGAGGGGACCATCGCCATCGACGGGGAGCAGGTCTCCTTCACCAGCCCCGGCGACGCCATCGCCCGCGGCATCGGCATGGTGCACCAGCACTTCATGCTGGCCGACAACCTCACCGTCCTGGAGAACGTGGTTCTCGGCGGCGAGAAGCTCTACGGCATCGGCGCGAAGGCCCGCAAGAAGATCAAGGAGATCTCGGACGCGTACGGCCTCGGCGTGCGCCCCGACGCGCTGGTCGAGGACCTCGGCGTCGCCGACCGGCAGCGCGTGGAGATCCTCAAGGTCCTCTACCGCGGCGCCAAGATCCTCATCCTCGACGAGCCGACCGCCGTGCTCGTGCCGCAGGAGGTGGACGCCCTCTTCGACAACCTGCGCGAGCTCAAGTCCGAGGGCCTGACCGTCATCTTCATCTCGCACAAGCTGGGCGAGGTCCTGAAGGTCGCCGACGACATCACCGTCATCCGGCGCGGCACCACGGTCGGCACCGCCGACCCGCGCACCACCACGACCAAGCAGCTCGCCGAGCTGATGGTCGGCTCCGAGCTCCCGTCGCCCGAGACCCGCGAGTCCACGGTGACCACCACCCCGATGCTCCAGGTCGAGTCCCTGACGATCGCCGAGGGCGGCGCGCCCGTGGCCACGGAGGACACCGCGCGCACGCCGGGGCTGCCGGACGCCAACGTGCGCGAGAGCGCGGCCGCCGGCCGCCTCCTGCTCGACGGGATCAGCTTCACGATCCACAAGGGCGAGATCCTCGGCATCGCGGGCGTCGAGGGCAACGGCCAGACCGAGCTCATCGAGGCCCTCATGGGCATGATGACCCCCGACGCGGGCGCCATCACCCTCGACGGCAAGGACATCACCAAGGCCCCGGTCCGCAAGCGGCGCGAGGGCGGCATCGGCTACATCCCCGAGGACCGCCACCGCCACGGACTGCTGCTGGAGTCCTCCCTCTGGGAGAACCGCATCCTCGGCCACGTCACCGAGGCCCCCAACTCCAAGCGCGGCATCCTCGACCCGAAGGCCGCCCGCAAGGACACCGAGCGGATCGTGCGCGAGTACGACGTCCGCACGCCCGGCATCGAGGTCACCGCGGCCTCGCTCTCCGGCGGCAACCAGCAGAAGCTGATCGTCGGCCGCGAGATGAGCCACAACCCGAAGTTCCTCATCGCGGCCCACCCCACGCGCGGCGTGGACGTCGGCGCGCAGGCGCAGATCTGGGACGCGATCCGCGAGGCCCGCCGCGAGGGCCTGGCCGTCCTGCTGATCTCGGCCGACCTGGACGAGCTCATCGGCCTGTCCGACACCCTGCGCGTCATCTACCGCGGCCGCCTGGTCGCCGACGCGGACCCCGCGACCGTCACCCCGGAGGAGCTCGGCACCGCCATGACGGGCGCCGCCTCCGGGCACCTGGAAGCCACCGACAACCACTCCGCCGCCGGCACGGAAACCCGTACCGACTCCCCGGAGGACGAGGCCCGATGAAGAAACTCGACAAGGACCGGCTGCTCCTCGGCTTCGCCGGGCCCGCGCTCGCGCTGGTCACCGCCTTCGTGCTGACCATGGCCGTGCTGGGCGCGACGGGCATCAACCCGATCGAACCGCTGCGCCTGATGGTGGAGAACGCCGGTTTCCAGGACATCCAGATCCTGATCGTGAACCAGGCGGGCACCTACTACCTGGCGGCCCTGGCCGTGGCCATCGGCTTCCGGATGAACCTCTTCAACATCGGCGTCGACGGCCAGTACCGGCTCGCCGCGATGATCTCGGCCGTGGTCGGCACCGCCGTATCCCTGCCCGGGCCGCTGCACATCCTGCTGATCGTGGTCGTCGCCATGCTGACCGGTGCCTTCTGGGCCGGTATCGCGGGTGTCCTGAAGGCCAAGCGCGGAGTCAGCGAGGTCGTCTCCACGATCATGCTGAACGCCATCGCGACCAGCCTGATCGCCTATCTGATCCTGCCGAAGAACCTCGGCGTCCAGCCCGCGGGCTCGAACGACCTGACCACGGGCGACATCGCCTCGTCCGGCTGGTTCCCGGCGCTCCCGATCGGCGACGGCCTGGAGATCTACGGCTTCACCTTCGTCGCCTTCGCCCTGGGCATCGTCTACTGGTTCGGACTGAACCGGACCCGCTTCGGCTTCGACCTGCGCGCCACCGGCGCCAGCGAGTCCGCCGCCCAGGCCTCCGGCGTGGACGCCAAGAAGATGATCATCACCTCGATGCTCATCTCCGGCGCGGTCGCCGGCCTCGCCGGCATGCCGCAGCTGCTGGGCGAGACCCACACGTACAACCTGTCCTTCCCGGCCGGCATCGGCTTCACCGGCATCACCATCGCGCTGCTCGGACGCAACAGCCCGGTCGGCATCTTCTTCGCCGCGTTCCTGATGGCCTTCATCGACAAGGCCTCGGCCTCGCTCGACACGGCCGGGTACGCGAAGGAGATCGGCACGATCATGAAGGGTCTGATCGTGATCGCGGTCGTCGTCTCCTACGAGCTCGTCCGCCGTTACGGGATCCGACGCCAGCAGCAGAAGGTCGGCGAGGAACTCGCCGCCGGCGGCGCCATCAAGACCGACAAGGAGGTCGCGGCGTGAGCACCAGCACCGTTTCCGCGACGAGCGCCGCCCCCAAGAAGCCGGGCGGCCGCAAGAAGCTCACCCTCCCGTGGATGATGCTGATCATCGCGGGCGGCCTCGCGCTGATCTCGCTGGTCCGCGTGATCAGCGGCGCGAACGACCTGACCTCGGTCGGCCAGGTCTCCGGGGCGCTCTCCCTCGCCGTGCCGATCGGCCTCGCCGGACTCGGCGGCCTGTGGGCCGAGCGCGCGGGCGTCGTCAACATCGGCCTCGAAGGCATGATGATCCTCGGCACCTGGTTCGGTGCCTGGGCCGGCTACCAGTGGGGCCCGTGGACCGGCGTCATGGCCGGTCTGATCGGCGGCGCCATCGGCGGCCTGCTGCACGCGATCATCACGGTCACCTTCAACGTCAACCACATCGTCTCCGGTGTGGCCATCAACATCCTGGCGCTGGGCTTCACCCAGTACCTGTCGAACTTCACCTTCGCGGACGCCGCGGGCGGTTCCTCCAAGCAGTCCCCGCGCGTCGAGCCGATCTACAAGATCACGGTGCCAGGGCTGTCGGACTGGATGTCGACCCTCCAGGGCAAGCACTGGTTCTTCATCTCGGACCTCGCCGGCGTCATCGGCGGGCTGGTCACCGGCCTGTCGCTGCTGACCGTCGTCGCGCTGCTGCTGATCCCCGGCACCTGGTGGGTGCTGTGGCGCACCACCTTCGGCCTGCGGCTGCGCTCCTGCGGCGAGAACCCCGTCGCCGCCGAATCGCTCGGCGTCAACGTCTACAAGTACAAGTACATCGCCGTCATCGTCTCGGGCGCCCTCGCGGGCCTGGGCGGCGTGTTCCTGTCGATCGTGGCCAGCCCGATCTACCAGGAGGGCCAGACCGGCGGCCGCGGCTACATCGGCCTCGCCGCGATGATCTTCGGCAACTGGATGCCGGGCGGCATGGCGCTGGGCGCCGGCCTGTTCGGCTTCACCGACAGCCTCAAGCTGCGCGGCGGCGCGGAGAACGTCCACGCGATGCTGCTGCTCCTCGCGATCCTCCTCGTGCTGGTCGTGGCCTGGCAGCTGTACAAGAAGAAGTACGTCCAGGCCGGCATCTCCGCGGCCTTCGCCGTGCTGCTGTTCGTCTGGTACGCGCTGACCGACGCGGTGCCCAGCCAGTTCGTCGACGCCGCCCCGTACCTGACCACGCTGCTGGTGCTCGCGCTGTCCGCGCAGCGCCTGCGGATGCCGAAGGCGGACGGCATGCCGTACCGCAAGGGCCAGGGCAAGTGAGCACCGCTCCCGACTGGGAGTCCCTGCGCGAGGCCGCCCGGGAGGCCATGTCCCGGGCGTACGCCCCGTACTCGGGCTTCCCGGTCGGCGTCGCGGCGCTGGTCGACGACGGGCGCACCGTCGTCGGCTGCAACGTGGAGAACGCCAGCTACGGGCTCGGCCTGTGCGCCGAATGCGGCCTGGTCTCCTCCCTCCAGGCCACGGGCGGCGGCCGGCTGACGCACTTCACGTGCGTGGACGGCAAGGGCGAGATCCTCGTCCCGTGCGGGCGCTGCCGCCAGCTGCTGTTCGAGTTCGGCGGCGCCGAGCTCCAGGTGGAGACGCCCGAGGGCGTCCTGCCGCTCTCCGCGATGCTGCCGCAGGCCTTCGGGCCCGACCATCTGAGATAGCCGTACCGACGGCCCTCCGCCCCTGCCGGGCGGGGGGCCGCCGTCCTTCCACCACCGGTCACCGGTAACCCCTCTCCTGTCTCTATGCGCGTAGAAGGAAGCACTTCCATGGACGTCATCTCCGTCATCCGCACCAAGCGGGACCGCGGTGAACTGAGCCCCGAGCAGATCGACTGGGTCATCGACGCGTACACGCGCGGTGTGGTCGCCGACGAGCAGATGTCGGCGCTGGCGATGGCCATCCTGCTCAACGGCATGAACCGCACCGAGATCGCCCGCTGGACCGCCGCGATGATCGCGAGCGGCGAGCGGATGAACTTCGACTCCCTCTCCCGCCCGACCGCGGACAAGCACTCCACGGGCGGCGTCGGCGACAAGATCACCCTGCCGCTGGCCCCGCTCGTCGCCGCCTGCGGCGCGGCCGTGCCCCAGCTCTCCGGCCGCGGCCTCGGCCACACCGGCGGCACCCTGGACAAGCTGGAGTCCATCCCCGGCTGGCGCGCGCTGCTCTCCAACGAGGAGATGCTGCACGTCCTGGAGACCACCGGCGCCGTCATCTGCGCGGCCGGCGACGGCCTGGCCCCGGCGGACAAGAAGCTCTACGCGCTGCGCGACGTGACCGGCACCGTCGAGGCCATCCCGCTGATCGCCTCCTCGATCATGTCGAAGAAGATCGCCGAGGGCACGGGCTCGCTCGTCCTGGACGTGAAGGTCGGCACCGGCGCCTTCATGAAGAACATCGAGGACGCCCGCGAGCTGGCCCGGACCATGGTGGGCCTGGGCACCGACTCGGGCGTCAAGACGGTCGCCCTGCTCACCGACATGTCCACCCCGCTCGGCCTCACCGCCGGCAACGCGCTGGAGATCCGCGAATCGGTCGAGGTGCTGGCCGGCGGCGGCCCCTCGGACGTGGTCGAGCTGACCCTGGCCCTGGCCCGCGAGATGCTGGACGCGGCGGGCATCAAGGACGCCGACCCGGCGAAGGCGCTGGCCGACGGCTCCGCGATGGACGTGTGGCGCCGGATGATCGCGGCCCAGGGCGGCGACCCGGACGCGGCCCTGCCCGTGGCCCGCGAGCAGCACGTGGTCACCGCCCCCGCGTCGGGCGTGCTCACGCGCCTCGACGCGTACGGCGTCGGCGTCGGCGCCTGGCGCCTGGGCGCGGGCCGCGCCCGCAAGGAGGACCCGGTCCAGGCGGGCGCGGGCATCGAGATGCACGCGAAGCCGGGCGACACGGTCACGGCGGGCCAGCCCCTGATGACCCTGCACACGGACACCCCGGAGAAGTTCGACTACGCCCTCGCGGCGCTGGACGGCACCTTCGACATCGCCGCGGCCGGCACGGCCTTCTCGGCGACCCCGATCGTCCTGGACCGCATCGCGTAACACCGCGCAGGACCGAGGCCGAGCCCTTCCCCGGCTCCATGAGGGGGAGGGCTTCGCCGTGCCCGGGCCCGCGCCGGTGCTCCAGCCGGCACAGGTGGCCCGGTGGGCAGGCTTCATCCGGCCGTTCCGTGCGCCCGCCGATGAGTTCCGGCAGGTGGGGGAGTCACCCCCACGTGACGATCAGACGGCTCGTACTGCCCGGACCCGGCCCGGCCGGACACGACACCGCGCGGCTGTGCGCCCGCCTGGCCCGCCTGTACGAGGACGGGGCCACGGCCGTGGAGTGCGACGCTGGGGCCGTCACCGCCCCCGGCCTCGCCGCCGTCGAGGCCCTGGCCAGGCTCCGGCTCGCCGCAGGGGGCCGGCCCTTCCGGGTCATCGGGGCCGGCCCCGCGCTGCGCGCCCTACTGGACCTCGTAGGACTCGTCGAGCTGCTCGGGGAGCCCGAAGAGCGGGAACCACCGGGCGGTGTCGAGGAAGGCGTTGAGCCCGACGATCTTCCCGTCTGACACCTCCAGCACCTGGAGCGCCCACGGGGTCCAGCCCGGCCGCCCGTCCTCGCGGGGCCGGTACTGGCCGAAGGCCGGCATGCCGTTCGCCGTGGTCGGGACCAGGCGTGAGCCCTTGCAGCCGATGCCCTGGTTCAGGTGCCAGGCCGCGATGTCCGCGTGGCCCTGGAGCCACAGGTCGAACGGCGGCATCGACAGCACCGCGTCCTCGTGCAGGAGGGCGGTCAGGCGGGTGATGTCATACGCCTCGAAGGCGGAGAGGTACTGCTCCAGCAGCTTCGCCTGGTCGCTGTCCAGTGGGTCCGCGGCCTCGCTCTCGCGCATGCGGGTGGCGGCGAGCGTCGCCCGGGCCCGTTGCAGGGCGCTGTTGACCGACGCGACGGTGGTGTCCAGCAGCGTCGCGACCTCGTCCGCCTTCCAGGCCAGCACCTCGCGCAGGATCAGCACCGCGCGCTGTTTGGCCGGCAGGTGCTGGAGCGCCGCGACGAAGGCGAGGCGTACGGACTCCTTGGCCAGCGCCATCTCCGCCGGGTCGGCGGTCTGCGGCAGCACCCGGCCGTCCGGGACCGGCTCCAGCCAGGTCACCTCGGGCCGCTCGTTGAGCTGGGCGGAGGCCTGGTGCTGCGGGGCGCTCAAATCCATCGGGCGGGCCCGCTTGTTCCCCGCGGTCAGCAGGTCCAGGCAGACGTTCGTGGCGATCCGGTACAGCCACGAGCGCAGGGAGGAGCGCCCTTCGAACGTGGCGAAGCTGCGCCAGGCACGGATGTACGTGTCCTGCACCGCGTCCTCGGCGTCGAAGGCGGAGCCGAGCATCCGGTAGCAGTAGCCGGTGAGTTCGACGCGGTACCGGTCCAGCGCGGCGTCCAGCCCGGGTCCGAGGTCGGTGGTCTCCGTCATGTCCCTTGATCCCCCTACTGGTTGTGGATGCTTCGGAAACTACCCGAGGCCTCTGACAACCGCAGCCCGGCACGCGGTGGCGAAACGTCGCCCTAGCGTGCCCACCGGGCCCGCACCACCCCGTCCGCGTCGGGGAGCACGGCGGTGACCAGGGGGTGGTGCTCGTCGGCGTAGACCGGCAGCAGTGCCGCGGCCCGGGCCCCGGCGAGCACCTGCGCCAGCTCCGCGCGGTCCTCCTCGTCGACGTGAGCGCTCGAGATCCGGCCGTCCGCGTCCTCCCACACGCACTCGAGGCTGAACTCCCCGGGGAGCCCCGCGAGCAGCCCGGCGGTGTCGGCCGACAGCCCCGGCCAGACGTGCAGGAGCGCGCGCGGCGCGAGCCCGGCCCGCACGGCGTCGAGCGACCTGCCGCTGCCGATCCGGTGCCAGCGCGTCCAGGCGTGCTGCTCCTCGATCAGTCCCGCCTCGCCGCGGGCCGCGCTCGCCCGGACCTGCTCCCAGAACCCCTCGTCGGCGGGCCGCAGCTCGTACGGGCCGTCGAACTCGGGTTCGTACGGCGAGACCTCGATCGGCTCCGCGAAGATCCCGAGCTCCCAGGTGCGGGCCACGGCCCCCTCGCAGGACGTGTGGGAGCCGACGTAGACGTACAGGTCCCACCCGACCTCCACGGCGAAGACCTCGCGCGCCCCCTCCGCCCCCTCCAGTCGGCAGTAGGGGCCGTCGCCGCGGAGCATGCCGCGCAGGAGCTCGAGCGCGACCGGTACCGTCACCCGCGCCCCGTCGTGGAAACCGGCCGGGCCGCCCGGGAACAGCCTGGTCAGCCCGTACCCCTCCACCGCCGGCTCCCGCCCGAAGTGAGCGGACCCGGACCCGCCGGGGACCCGCGGTTCCCGCACGGTGAGCGCCTCGATCCCGCTCTCGTCGGCGAAGGCCGCGACGGCCTCCAGGTACGCGGCCTCGACCGGCCCGTGGTCGCTGTCGGTGTCCTCCGACCCCCGGTAGGTCCCGTCGGGCGCCCGGTCGGCGGGGTCGTACTTGGTCACCCGGTAGGCGTAGGGCAGGAACGGCACGTCAGTCCTCGTCTTCCCCGTCGCCCGGCGCTCCGTACGCCGGGATGGTCCACCGCAGCACGCTCTCACCCGCGCGCTCCTCCAGCGACACCGGGTACACCTGCCCGTACGCCCGCTCCCCCCGGTGCCGCATGGAGTGGTCCCCACCGTCCCACCCGAGCCCGAGCACCCGGCACCCCCCGACCTCGACGACCCCGGCCCGCAGCGGGTGGTCCGCCCGGTCTGCGCGCCACTCTCCGCCCCGGCCCTCGAACGCGTCCAGCGCCCGGGCGTCGCCCAGGACCATGCCGCAGCGGTCGACCGGGAGGTCGCCGAGGGGGACCGGGCCGGGGCCGTGGGCTGCGTGGTCCCAAGGGAGGCCGAGCGCGACCTCGAGGACCGAGATCACCGGCTCGCCGTCGAACGGGGAGGGCGCGGTCCACGCCCGGACCGGGAGCGGCCGGTCGGTGGCGGCCGGGACGGCCATCGCCTCGTACCCCCACGTCGCGGGCGCGGCGGCCTCGCCGTCGTGGACGTGGCCGCCGCCCGCTGCCGCCGCGGCGAAGGCCTGCTCGGACCAGGGCCCGTCCCCGTCCCGCCGGTAGTCGATCCAGCCCGCCTTGCCCAGGACGAGCACCCCCGAGGGAACGGTGACCTCGCCCAGCGGCAGCGCCGGAAGGGTCGGCACCGTCCACGACGCCGGCGGGCGGAAATCGCACCACGTGCCGTCGAAGGGGAAGGCGGCCGCTTCGACGAGCGCCGCCACGCGCTCGCCCTCCGCGCGTATCCCGGCGGCCTCGGCCGCGGTCCAGTACACCGGGTGCCCCGTCTTCGCGGCGAAGGACTCCTCGTCCTTCCACCGCCACACCCGGTCCGGGGTGACCGTGATGTCCAGCTCCTGGTCGATCACGCGGACATCCGCACCGGACCGGGCACGGGACTCGAGGTTGACGTACCAGCCCCGGAACTCCTGCTCCTCGGTGAAGGTCCACCACACCGCGTGCCCGGCCCCGGCCGGCTGGAGGATCAGCGCGCCCCCGCGCCGCCACCGGCTCGCCCGCAGCGGGTACGAGCCGCCCGGCGGCAGGTCCCGCAGGTGGGCGCCGGGCGGGAGCTCGGCGCGCCAGACCGGCGAGCCCGGGGCTATCCACAGCAGCAGGCCGTCGGGGCGGTCCTCCACGACGCGGGCCGGACAGATCATGCTGACCGTGTCACCGAGGACCAGATGAAAGTTGACTAGGGGCATGACCGGCGATCATGCCACCCGGGTCCGTCGGTACGGCAGGGCGCCGGTGCGCCATCGCGTCAGGCCGTCAGCGGGCGGGCAGCGCCGCCGCGTGGGCCGCGCGGGCCGCGTGCGACCCGTACAGGGTGATCGAGACGACGCCGGCGACCGCGAGCAGCGCGATGGTGACCGTGGCCGCCCAGCCCGCCGAGTGGTAGGCGAGGGCGCCGAGCGTGCCGCCGGCGCTGGAGCCGACGTAGTACGCCGACTGGTAGAGCGCCGAGGCCTGCGCGCGGCCCGTCTTCGCGGTGCGGCTCACCGCGGCCGAGGCCACGGCGTGGCCCGCGAAGAAGCCCGCCGTGATCAGGACCAGCCCCAGCAGGATCGCGGTGAGGGAGTCCGCGAGGGACAGGAACAGGCCCAGCGCGGTCGTGGTCACCGCCAGGTAGAGCGCTCCGCGCCGGCCCGTGCGGGCCACCAGCTGACCGGCGGCCGCCGAGGAGGCCGTACCGACCAGGTAGACCAGGAAGATCGAGCCGATGACGCCCTGTCCGAGGGAGAACGGCTCGTCCACCAGCCGGTAGCCGATGACGGTGTACACCGCCCCGAACACGGTCATGAACAGCGCGCCGATCCCGTACAGCCGCAGCAGCAGCGGGTCGCGCAGATGGCCGGCGACGGTACGCCCCACCGCGCGCGGGTTCAGTGAGGCCGGCCGGAAGAACCGGGCCCGGGGGAGGAGGGCCAGGAAGGCCGCCGCGCAGGCCAGCGACATCAGGCCGACGGTCAGCACCCCGCCGCGCCAGCCCCACGCCTGCGCCGCCCAGCCGGTGACGAGGCGGCCGCTCATGCCGCCGATGGAGTTGCCCGCCACGAACAGGCCGATCGCGGCGACCAGTGCCTTCGGCTTGACCTCTTCCGCCAGGTACGCCATCGCGGAGGCCGGGATGCCGGCGATCGCCGCGCCCTGGACGGCGCGCAGCGCGATCAGCCACTCCAGGTTCGGCGCGAACGGCACGAGCAGGCCGACGCCGACCGCGACCGCCATCGAGCAGGTCATCATCCGGGTCCGGCCGAAGCGCTCCGAGAGCGCGCTGAGCGGCAGGACGAAGAGCGCGAGCGCGCCGGTGGCCGCGGAGACCGTCCAGCTGGCCTGACCCGCCGTCACGCCGAAGTCCGCGGAGATCGCGGGCAGCAGCGCCTGGGTGGAGTAGAGGAGGGCGAACGTGGCCAGTCCGGCGGCGAAGAGCGCGAGGCTGAGGCGGCGGTAGCCGGGGCGGCCGGGCTCGTGCGCCTCGGCGGCGGGCGCCGCCGCGGTGGCGGGGCCCTGGACGGGCGCTGCGGGAGACGACGGGGTGGAGGCACCCGCGGTGGCGGGTGCCCCGGTATGAGCGGGAGGCATGTCTCCGACCGTAGAGCGGCCCGTTTCATGCGTCCAATGCACAAATTCGCGATAATCAATCCATCCCCGCATCACCGCAGGTCGGATAGGCGCATATCGATGAGTCGTTACGAAGAAGACATGGCTGTGACACATGCGCTGGCCCCGCGCCTCGCGTACTTCGCGGCCGTCGCCCGGCACGAGCACGTCACCCGCGCCGCCCATGAGCTGGGCGTCCCCCAGTCCACCCTGTCGCGGGCCATGGTCCGGCTCGAACAGGACCTGGGCGTCACGCTGTTCGCGCGCAAGGGCCGTACGGTCGCGCTGACCACGGCCGGCCGCTCCTTCCTCGCCTCCGCGGAGCGCTCGCTGGCCGAGATCGCCCGCGCGGCCGGCTCCCTCCAGCAGGACGCGGACCCGGCCTTCGGGAAGGTCGCCTTCGGGTTCCTGCACACCCTGGGCTCCGAGACCGTGCCCGGCCTGATCCGGGCCTTCCGGGCCGACCATCCGGGCGTGCGGTTCTCCCTGGTCCAGAACTACGGCGAGGCCATGCTGGAGAAGCTGCGGGCCGGCGAGCTCGACCTCTGCCTGACCTCGCCGCTGCCCGACGCCCCCGACCTGGTGGCCCGCCGGCTGGACGAGCAGCGGCTGCGCCTGGTGGTCCCCGACGACCACCGCCTCGCCACCCGCAAGCGGATCCGGCTCGCGGAGGCCGCCGAGGAAACCTTCGTCACCCTGGAGCCGGGCTACGGCCTGCGCCGGATCACCGACGACCTGTGCGCCGAGGCCGGGTTCACGCCCCGGGTCGCCTTCGAGGGGGAGGAGGCGGAGACCCTGCGCGGGCTCGTCGCGGCCGGGCTCGGCGTCGCGCTGCTGCCGCCGCCCGCCGTGGCCAGGCCCGGGGTGGTCGAGCTGACGGTCACCGCCCCGCGCGCCGTCCGCGAGATCGGGGTGGCCTGGCGGGACGGGCATCCGGACACGCCGCCGGTGGCGGAGTTCAAGCGGTTCCTGCTGTCCCGTCGGGGTCGGCTGATCCCGGAGCTGGCGGAGCCCCTGGAGCCTCGGCCGGAGGCGTGAGCGGTCCGCCGGCGGCCAGGTCTGCGGCCAGGTCGGCAGCCCTGTCGGCAGCCCTGTCCGCACCGGCCGCCGCCGACAGCAGGAACCCCGCCTGGAAGCGGGACTTGGCGCCCACCGCGCGCATCACCTCCGCGATGTGGCGCTGGCAGGTCCGCTCGGACATGCCGAGCCGCCGCGCGATGGCCTTGTCCTCCAGCCCCTCCGCGAGGAGCCGGACGATGGTCTGGCGGAGCTCCTCGGAGATCGAGCGGGCCTGGTCCGGGCCGACGGTGGTGGCGAAGGGCTCCGCCTGGGCCCAGGAACGCTCGAAGGTCTGCACCATGAAGTGCACGACGTTCGGCTCGCGCACCAGCAGGGCGGCCTTGTCGTCGTCGCGGACCTCCAGCAGGCCGGTGCGCTGGTCGACCAGGATCATCCGCATCAGCCCGTCGCCGACCGTACGGACCTGCGAGCCGAGCGCGGCGACGCGCTCGACGTAGGCGGCCGTGGGCCGGGAGTAGCGGGCGGTGTGCTGGTAGATGGTGCGCAGCCCGACGCCCCGGGCCAGCATCGCCTCGTCCCGGCCGACCGCCTGCTCCAGGATCTCCGGGGAGCGGCCGCCGCCGGGGTGGCAGGTGAGCACCTCGCGCTCGGCCGAACCGACGAGCTCGCGGATCAGGTTCTGCAGCGCCGCCTGGTCGGTGACCAGCTCCAGGCCGTCCACCCCGTCCCGGTCGCGCTGGGTGCTGCCGGCCTCGTACCGCGGGATCAGCGACTCCAGACGGGCGCGCAGCCGGTCCATCTCGTCGTGGGTCTCGCGCATCCGCAGGGTGAGGGGGGCCAGGGTGCGGGCGGTGGCGGCCCGCGGGGAGACCGCGCTCCAGCGCCGCTCGCGCACGGTGCCGTTGCGGCAGGTCTCGGGGCGCGGCTGGAGCAGGTGGGCCGCCGCGAGCTCGGCGACGGCCGCCGCGGCGGGTTCGCCGAGGGCGAGGGAGGCTTCCGCTTCGGTGAAGGCGTGCCGCTCGGCCGCGTACCCGTACAGGCGCAGGGCGACGGGGCTCAACTGCTCCGCTTCATCTGCTGGCATGTGCATATTCGTCCCGGCCTATACCGATTCGTAAACCCCTCGTGTTCCCGCAAGGCGTCAAGACGATGCCCCTGGATCATCGTGAATATATGCCGAACCGGCACAGTGGTACCACGGCGTTCTCGGGGGAGGGCGCGGGCGTCATTGGGTCCGCGCTTCGCCGTCACGGCGTCGCGCCCGTACGCGGGTGCGTGCCTCTGGTGGTCGCGCCGGAGCCGATCGCGCCATCCGACCGTGAGGGGACGGACCGGCCGGTGCGGACGCGCCGCGCGACCACCAGACCCCAGCCTGTCGCGAGCCCGCCGCGGGCCTGTCGTGGGCCGGCCGGCGGGATCCGAGAGGAACGGCCTACCTGCGCAGCAAGCGCCCGTAGCCGGAGGCCAGGGGCATCCGCAGGCCCAGCGGCGGCGGAGCCGCCAGCGCATCGGTGACCGGGCGGGAGTAGCGGCCGGAGAACACGGAGCCCAGGACGAAGTCCACGGACAGCGCGACGACCTCCGCCTGGTGCTCGCGCAGCCCGTGCCCGTCGGAGTGCACCTCGAAGCGGCACGTCGTGCGGTTGGCCTTCTTCGCCCGGGTCGCCAGCCGGAACGACAGCTCCGGGTCGCTGCGCGCGTCGTTGGTGCCGTGCACGATCAGCACCTGGCGCCCCGACAACTGCTTCACCGGTTCGGGGGAGTCGGTCGCGGACTGGCTCGGGAGCGAAGGGGCCAGCGCCAGCACGGAGTTGACGGCTTCGTGGCCCGCGGCGGCGAGCGCCGCCCGGCCTCCCGCGTCGTATCCGGCCAGGCACACCGGCACGTCTCCGTACCGGCGGACCACCTCGTCCGCCGCCCAGGCGGCGTCCTCCTCGCGGCTGCCCCCGCCGTGCACGACCTGGTGCGCGACCAGGCCTTCCGCCATCCCCGCGCGGGCCAGCGCCCGCGCGAGCGGACGTACCGGACCGGGGGACAGTCTGGACGCCCCGGGAAGCAGGAGCACCACACCACTGACCGTAGAGACCGGGCCGGTCGCGCCGGCCGCCCGCCCGAGACGGGCCCCGCGCGCCGACGGCGCATGCTGTGCCATGACGGAACAGTCTCAGACGCCGAGGTGTACGCCACCCGTCCGCGCGGTCACTGTTACATATCGCCTCCGGGCACCGTCTCACTGCTCTACGCGCGTAGGAGCTAGAGTGCGCAGATGACGAGCGAGACCCCCAACCTGCCCACCCCGGATCAGATCCGCCGCTCCCCGAAGGTGCTCCTGCACGACCACCTCGACGGTGGACTGCGCCCCGGGACCATCATCGAGCTGGCCCACAAGGTCGGCTACGAGAACCTTCCCGAGACCGAGGCCGACAAGCTCGGCACCTGGTTCCGGGAAGCCGCGGACTCCGGCTCCCTCCCGCGCTACCTGGAGACGTTCGCGCACACCTGCGCCGTCATGCAGACGAAGGAGGCCCTCTTCCGGGTGGCCTCCGAGTGTGCCCAGGACCTGGCCGAGGACGGCGTCGTGTACGCGGAGATCCGCTACGCGCCCGAGCAGCACCTCGAAGCCGGCCTGACCCTCGAAGAGGTCGTCGAGGCGGTCAACGAGGGCTTCCGCGAGGGCGAGCGCCGCGCGCGGACCAACGGCAACCGCATCCGTGTCGGCGCGCTGCTGACCGCGATGCGGCACGCCGCCCGCGCGCTGGAGATCGCGGAGCTGGCCAACCGCTACCGCGACAACGGCGTGGTCGGCTTCGACATCGCCGGCGCCGAGGCCGGGTTCCCTCCCACCCGCCACCTCGACGCCTTCGAGTACCTCAAGCGCGAGAACAACCACTTCACCATCCACGCGGGCGAGGCCTTCGGCCTGCCGTCGATCTGGCAGGCGCTGCAGTGGTGCGGCGCCGACCGCCTCGGTCACGGCGTGAAGATCATCGATGACATCGAGGTGGCCGAGGACGGCTCCGTGACGCTGGGGCGCCTGGCCTCTTACGTCCGGGACAAGCGCATCCCCCTGGAGATGTGCCCGACGTCCAACCTGCAGACGGCCGCGGCCGCCTCGTATGCCGAGCACCCGATCGGGCTGCTGCGAAAGCTGCACTTCAGGCTCACGGTGAACACCGACAACCGCTTGATGAGCGGCACCAGCATGAGCCGCGAGTTCGAGCACCTGGTCGACGCCTTCGGCTACTCGCTGGATGACATGCAGTGGTTCACCGTCAATGCGATGAAGTCCGCGTTCATTCCTTTCGATGAACGACTGGCCATGATCAATGAGGTCATCAAGCCCGGTTATGCGGAGCTGAAGTCGGAGTGGCTGTTCCAGCAGACCGCTTCGACCAGCGGTTCTGTCATGGCGTAGGCCATGGAATGACGTACTGAGAGCGCCCGGGGGGAGCAATTCCCGGGCGCTTTCTCGTATTTAATGATGTTTGCGGGCGGGGGTTTGAAGTGACTAGTTTGCGGAGCCGCTCATTTCCCCGTCGCAAGGACGATCCTTCATGAAGCAGTCAGCTGCCAAGACCCTCGGTGTCGCCGCTCTCGGTGCCGCCTTCGCCGCCGTCGCCGGCGGGACCGCCTCGGCCTCCGTCCCCGCCGTCGGTCTCGGCGAGGCGCTGGGCACCGTCCAGGGCCTCACCAGCCAGCAGCACGTGAGCCCCGAGGGCGGCCAGCAGGCCCCCCAGGCGACGGACCCGGCCGCCGCGCTCGGCACGGTGACCGGTCTGCTCGGCGGTCTGCCGACCAGCGGCCTCGGCGCCTGATCCGCTCCGGATCCCGCGAGGAATTCGTACGCGATCCGTACGCGATTCGCACGCACGCCCGCGCGGTGCACACCTCTTCGAGCAGGTGTGTGCCGCGTCGCGGCATGTGCCAGGATCACCGCCAACTGCCCACCGAAGCACGGGGTATGAGGTCTCGATCATGCACATGAAGGCATCAACGGCCACGGCCGCACTGCTCCCCGCCCTGCTGCTCGCGGCTGTGGGCTGCAGCAGTACGCACACTCCCGCACCCGGCAAGTCCCCGGACCAGAAGGGCTCCGCGAGCGCGCCCGGCCACACGGCGGCCGCCGACTCTTCGGGAGCCGCGGGATCCACCGGGGCCACGGGCTCCTCCGCCGCGCCCAAGCGGGCCGGCACCAGGCTGGAGCGCTCCGCCCTGGAACAGGGCGACCTGCCCGGCTACCAGATCTCCGCGAACGGCAAGAACCCGAACGCCCCCGACGGTCAGCCCCAGTCCGACCGCAAGGCCTGTCAGCCGCTCGCCGACATCATGGGCGACAAGCCCGACCCGGCCGCGCGCGAGACGGTCAACCGCGGCGTCGGCTCCCAGAAGCAGATGGGCCTCGCGATCTCCGCCTCCGTCAGCTCCTACGCCGAATCCGACGCCAAGGCGCTGATCAGCCGGCTCAGGGACGCCGTCGCCGCCTGCGGCACGGGCTTCACCGCCACCGTCGAGAAGCAGAGCGGCAGCTACCGCGACGTGAAGGCCGCCGACTACAAGACCGACGGCGACGAGAGCGTCAGCTGGACCACCAGCGCCTCCGCCGAGGGCGCCGCCGCACAGGTGCACGTCGTCGTCGTACGCCAGGGGGACTCCGTCGTGCGCCTCATGGCCCTCAACGTCACGGGCGGCCGGCAGACCCCCCAGGTCCCGCACGAGGTCACGGACAAGCAGCTCCAGAAGGTCCGCGCCGCCCGCTGACCCCGACTACCAGGCGGCGGAGCCGGAGGCGCTCGTCTTGTCATTCGGCAGGAGCACCCACAGCGCCAGGTAGATCAGGAACTGCGGGCCGGGGAGCAGGCACGAGACGACGAAGATGGTGCGCATCGTGTTCGCGGATATTCCGAATCGGCGCGCCAGACCGGCACAGACTCCGCCGATCCATCGTCCGTCACGGGGGCGGGCAAGGGCGCTCATGGTCTCTCCTCAGTCGTTTTCGCGGGAGGCTTTCCCGCGATGCCTCAATACTCCCGCTGAATCGAGGAGAGAACGTCGGTCCAGGGGCCGAGCCCGACCCTGGGAATTCTCGGGGTAGCCCCCTGAGAACCGGCCGGGGAGCCACCCCTGGAGCCGCCCTGGGAACCGGCCCGGGAACCGGCCCCGGCGCCCGCCACGGAGACGGAAGCCGCCCGAGACCGCCGCAGCCGGCCCCGCAGCGCCGGCACGACGGCCACGTGTGCGAGCACCACGCCGAGGGTGTTCAGCAGCACCGAGTCGACATCGACCACCTGCCCCGGCACCACGGTCTGGAGCATCTCCACGCCCACCGACACCAGCGCGCCCGCGGCGGCCGTCCGGGCCAGCGAGGACCACGCGGCCAGCGGCGACAGCTCGACTCGCCCGCTGACCAGCGGCAGCAGGACCCCGATCGGGGCCAGCAGGGCCAGCGCCCCGCCGATCCGCCGGGCCGCTTCCAGGGGCCCGGCCGACAGGTCGGCCCGGATCCCGTCCAGCGGGGTCAGATTGGGCGCGGCCGCCCAGGGCACGTCCAGCGGGCGCAGCATCAGCCAGCCGACGAGCAGGAGGTGAGCGGCCAGCAGGACCGCGGCGAGGAGCCGGGTCCGCGGGTGAATAGCGGCGTTGCCGCTGCCCTTGAGACGGTGCACACCTGAAGGGACGCGCCGCGCGGTGCCCGCGGTTCCGGAGGAAAGCGCCGGTCAGCCCGTGGCGAGCAGCACGATCAGGATCAGCGCGCCGATCACGGCGGGCGCGATGATCTCGTACGACCAGGTCACCTTCACGCTGCCCTGGGCGCCGGAGCGCGAGGCCCCGCGCTCGTGCATCTCGCGCAGTTCGTCCACGGTGCGGTCCGCCGCGGCCCGCCGCACCTCGTCCGGCTGCGTCCCGCCGTCCCCGGGCGCGGTCATGCTCCGCCCCATGAGCCCGCCGAGCCGGCTGGGCCGGCCGCCCTGCTGGGCCCGGTTCGCCCGCTTGCGCTCCCGCAGGGACACGGGCACCGACCACAGCTGGTACTTCGAGCCCTCGGCCAGCACCTCGGCGGAGAACGTGGCGCGCACGGAGTCGACGGCGGCCCAGGGGAGCTCGATGATCCGGAACGGGTTCCGCACGCGCAGCCGGTCGGCGTTGGCGAAGACGGCCGGCCGGATCGTGAACGCCACGACGAGCGGCGCGAGCAGCAGCGCGACGGCGAGGGCGATCCACGGAGTGTTCCCGCCGCCCCGCACGACCGTGTCCCCGCAGAGCCACCCGATCAGCGCGAGCATCAGGACGCCGGTGACCGTGGCCATGGGTGAGCGGTAGACGTGGTCTGCGTACGCCGGCTCGTCAGTGGGCTGCTCGCTGCTCATGGCCCGATTCTGCCTCACGCCGTCTCAGCCCACGAGATCGGCATACAGGATGATGTTGTCGGGCCGGTGGCCGTCCTTGATCTCGCCGCCGCAGGTGATCAGGCGCAGCTCGGGGCGCGGGGTGTTCCCGTACACCTTGTCGGTGGGGAAGTGCCTCTTGTCGACCTGCTCCAGCTCGCGGACCCGGAAGACGGCGGCGGCGCCGTCCGCCCGGGTGACCGTGATCTCGTCGCCGGTGCGCACGCGGGACACGTCGCGCAGCACGGCCGGGCCGCGCGCGGTGTCGAAGTGGCCGATCAGCACGGCCGGACCGGTCTCGCCGGGCGTGACGCCGCCGGTGTACCAGCCGATCTTGTCCCCGTCCGCCACGGAGGGCACCTGCACCGAGCCGTCGGCGGCCAGCCCGAGCCGCAGCACCGGCGAGGTGTCCACCCCGGCCGAGGGGATCCGCACCCGGACCGGTTCGGAGGCGGCCAGGGGGCCCCCGCCTCCGCCCGCGCCTCCGCAGCCGGTCAGCAGTACGCCGCCGGCGGCGAGCGCGGCGATCAGCCTGCCGTACGTTCTCCTGCGGCCCCCATGGAGCTTCATTCCGTCTCCCTTGAACGTCATCGGTGCTGGATGTGACGTTCGGGAAGGGGAGTTGGACCACTCGATGGCGTTGCGAACGGGTATCGAACCGACAACGGCCGCGCGCGGGGGCGGCGGTGCCGGGACGCGGACTGGGCCAGTAGAGTGATCGCCCGTGGCATCACGACCGTTGAACGAGATCGTCGAGCCGGGCTGGGCCCGCGCTCTGGAGCCGGTGGCGACGCAGATCGCCGCCATGGGCGACTTCCTGCGCGCGGAGATCGCGGCGGGCCGGACCTACGTCCCGGCCGGAGCGAACGTCCTGCGTGCGTTCCAGCAGCCCTTCGACGAGGTGAAGGTGCTGATCGTCGGGCAGGACCCGTACCCGACACCGGGGCACGCGATCGGCCTCTCCTTCTCGGTGGCGCCCGAAGTGAGCCCGTGGCCACCGAGCCTGGACAACATCTTCCGCGAGCTGCACGCCGACCTCGGGACGGGCCGGCCCCGGAGCGGGGATCTGACCCCGTGGACCCGGCAGGGCGTCCTGCTGCTCAACCGCTCGCTCACCACGGCCCCGCGCAAGCCCAACGCCCACCGCGGCAAGGGCTGGGAGGCCGTGACCGAGCAGGCCATCCGCGCGCTCGCGGCGCGCGGGAAGCCCTTGGTGTCGGTGTTGTGGGGGCGCGAGGCCCGCAATCTGCGGCCGCTGCTGGGCGAGCTGCCGGCCGTGGAGTCGGTGCACCCCTCCCCCATGTCCGCGGACAACGGGTTCTTCGGCTCCAGGCCGTTCAGCAGGACCAACGACCTGCTGGTCCGCCAGGGCGCGCAGCCCGTGGACTGGCGGCTGCCCGCCGCCGGTTGACCGGTCGGGTGACCGGGCGGGTGACCGGGCGGGCCGCCTGGGTGACCGAACGGTTGAAGCGTATACGACATTCCTTGGATAAATACGGACAGATGCCGCCCGATAAGGCCCTGCCCGAACACCCGGTTCCGATAAGCCAGTAGCATGCGGCGCCATGAGCTCCCCCACTGGGCCCGCAAATGGCCTGCCCGTACGAATGCCGCGACCCCGCCAGACCGGACGGCACCGCCGGCCCGAGCCCGCGGTGGCGCCCGAGGGCGCGCCCGCGCTGGTGCTCGCCGTGCCCGGTGCCCCTTCGGCCTCCTCGTTGGGGCTCGCGGAAGAGATCATCAGCATCGGCCGGTCCGAGCTGCCCGGCCTGGACGCGCGCGTCGGTTTCCTCGACGGTGACGACGCCACCGAGTTCCCGTCCCTGTCGGGCGTGCTGACCGCCGTCGCGCGGGACCGTGCCGCACGCGCGGAGTTCGCCCGCGCCGCCGGGCACGAGGTGCCCGCGCCGACCGGACCCGACGCCGTGGTCGTGCCCCTGCTGGCCGGCCCCGACGGGGACCTGCTGCGCCGCATGCGCCAGGCCCTGATGGACTCCTCGGCCGCCGCCGAGCTGGCCGACGCGCTCGGCCCGCACCCGCTGCTCGCCGAGGGCCTGCACGTGCGGCTCTCCGAGGCCGGGCTCGCCCGCGCCGACCGGGCCCGGCTCTTCAGCGTGACCACGGCCGCCGACGGCATCGTCCTGGGCACCACCGGTGGCGAGGAGGCCGTCAAGGCCGCCGGGATCACCGGCATGCTGCTGGCCGCCCGCCTCGCGGTGCCGGTCATGGCCGCCGCGCTGGACGAGGAGGGCTCGGTGGCCGCCACGGCCGACCAGCTGCGCCGCGAGGGCTCCACCCAGCTGGCGCTGGCCCCTTACCTGATCGGCCCGGAGGCGACCGAGGGGCTCCTCGACACCGCCTGCAAGGAGGCCGGCTGCGGCGCCGCCGAGGTGCTCGGCGCCTATCCCGCGCTCGGCAAGCTCGCCGTCGCGCAGTACTCCGCGGCCCTCGGCATCCCGCAGGGCGCCGCCCACTGACGCCCGCCCGCTCATGCCGTACGCATCGGCCCGCGCCCGGGAGTTCCGGGGCGCGGGCCGATGCGCGCGTACGGGGCCGGACCCGGGGCCGGGACCGGTCCCGGCCTCAGCCGAAGACCACGCAGGTGGCGGCGGGGACAGCCACCGAGCCGGCCCGGCGCGGCTGCCCGGTCAGCTGGTCCACGTCGAACCAGGTGACGTCCCCGGAGCGCTCGTTGGCCGCGTAGAGCCTGCGCCCCGACGGGTCGGCGGCGAGGTCGCGCGGCCAGCTGCCCCCGCACGGCACGGTGCCCGTGAGCTCCGGCTTCTCGGCGCCGCCGGCGAGGGAGAGGGTGGCGATGGTGTCGGCGCCGCGGACGGCGGCCCACACGAAACGGCCGTCGGGCGAGGCCACGACCGCCGAGGGGTAGGCCGCTCCGGCCCCTGGAGCGCCCGTGGAGGCGACCGGAACCTCGGCGACCGGTTGGAGCTCGCCGGACTCCGCGTTCCAGCGGCAGACGGTCAGCTGCGGATCCAGCTCGTGCAGTACGTAGACCACCGCGCCCAGTGGGTGGAAGGCGAGGTGCCGGGGGCCGGTCCCGGCGCGCAGGGCGGTCTCGGCGTGCACGCGCAGCGCCCCGGTGGCCGGGTCGAGCGCGCAGACCCGTACCGAGTCGGTGCCGAGGTCGACGCTGAGCACCCAGCGGCCGGTGGGGTCGGGCAGCACCTGGTGGGCGTGCGGGCCCCGTTGCCGGCCGGTGTCGGGGCCCGAGCCGTGGTGGGCCAGTACGGAGGCCGGCCCGTGGACGGAGCCGTCGGCGGCGAGCGGGAGGCTACTGACGCTGCCGGAGGTGTAGTTGGCGGTCAGCAGCCGGCGCCCGGCCACGCTGAGGTGGGTGGGGCCGGCGCCGCCGACGCGGACGGCGGCGCCGAGGGCGGTCAGTCCCCCGTCGGTGGTCCGGAAGGCTCCCACCGCGCCGCGTTCGGTCTCGCTCACGGCGTAGAGCACGCCGGCGCCCGGGTCGTGGGCGAGGTACGAGGGGTCCGCGACGGCGTCCGTGGCCGAGAGCGGGGTCAGCGCTCCGGTGGCCGGATCCACGGCCGCGGTGGTGACACCGCGGCCGCCCCCCGAGGTGAACGAGCCGATCCAGGCCCGGTGTCCGCCGCCGGGGGGCGTGCGGTCCGTGCCGCCCCCACCACTGTTCGCGTCGCCCACGGGAGACCCCTCTCAGCCGTTCCGGATCCTCCCCCAGCTACCGCTGGGAGGTGCCCCCTGGGAGCGACGGTAACAGAAGGGTCTAGACCAAGTCCCGTCCCTGGGCCCGTTCCTGCGCGCCGGGATGGTGAACGTACGCCGTCGCGCTCGGGTTGTCCTCGAACGTGCGGTGGAACACCGGGGTGGCCGAACCGGAGATCGGCGGCACGATCCAGGACCAGTCCGCGCCCACGTCGCGCCCCTTGCGCTCCTCCTTCTCCACGTGGGTCAGGAACCGCCTGGACTCGGTGTGGTGGTCGGCGATGGTGACCTTGGCCCGGTCGAAGGAGTGCAGCACCGCGCGGTTGAGCTCGACGAGCGCGCGGTCCTTCCAGAGCGAGCGGTCGCTGGCGGTGTCGAGGCCCATGCGCCGGGCGACGGCCGGCAGGAGGTTGTAGCGGTCGGTGTCGGCGAGGTTGCGGGCGCCGATCTCGGTGCCCATGTACCAGCCGTTGAAGGGGGCAGCCGGATAGTGGATGCCGCCGATCTCCAGGCACATGTTGGAGATCGCGGGTACCGCGTGCCAGCGCAGGCCCCAGTCCGTCCAGCCGTCCCCGCCGTCCGTCCCGTCGGGGTGCTCGATGGGCACCTCCAGTACGGCGTCCGCCGGGACGTCGAACCATCGGGGTTTGTCGTCGACCCCCTGGACGACCAGCGGGAGGAGGTCGAAGGGGGTGCCGGCGCCGCGGGACCAGCCCAGCTCGAGGAGCGCGCTGGTGAGCGGGGCGTTGCGGGCGTCGCCGACGGTTATGGAGGGGTGGTCCCCGTAGCCCGCGTAGCGGACCAGCTGCTCGCTCCAGATCACCGGTCCGGGACGGTCCGGGGCGTCGGGGGCGAAGACCGTGATGGTGGGCCGGACCCGGCCGCCGTTGGTGGCCTCCCGCAGGTGCTCGAAGCACTCGTCGGCGATCTCCCCCGCGTCGGTGAGCCCGCGGCGGTCGCGGACCCTCAGCGAGTTCCAGTACAGCCTGCCTATGCAGCGGTTGCTGTTGCGCCAGGCCACTCGGGCGCCGTGCACCAGCTCCTCGGGAGTGTGCCGGTACGTGCCCGTGTCGGCCAGCTCGGCCCGCACGGCGGCGAGCCGCTCGCGCGGATCACCCGCGTCCGGATTCTCCCGGTGGAACAGGCGGATGAACTCCTCGGCCGCTTCCCACACCTGAGCGGTGGTGGAGCGCTGTTGAAGTATTTCCATTCCGGGCGGTTACCCCCTGTCCGACCAGATCCACCCCGCGTGACATGAAGGGGCCATGCCGGATGAATGTGCAATGAACAATCACCCGTTGTACAGGCCGCAGGTCAGCGCTGTGCGGGAGGCGAGCCCGGAACACTCCTCCGTGTGATCTTCACCGGTATGACTGCGGACGGAGCGCGGCGCGGCGTACCATCCGCCCGTCTTCCCGCTCTCCCTCCCGCTCGTGGCCGCGGGCCCCCGACCCCACGTCGCGCGGTCCGCCGCGCCCTTCGGTCAGGCGCCGACCAGCGGGGAGCGCGAGGGGCTGCGCAGGGGTCCGTCGAGCTGGGCCAGGAGCCGCTCCAGGCCGTGCAGATGCGCCAGCGCGGGCTCGGCCGCGGGCCGCCCGGGGCCCGCCGCGGCCGTCTGCCGGTCCGCCGAACCGCGTTCGGCTTCCGCTTCCGGCGGGAGCAGCGCCTCGACGGCCGCCTCGACCCGCCAGCAGGCCGCCGCGAGCCGGGCGTCGTGGCTGGCGTCCGGGTCCGCGGCCACCGAGACGAGCCCGCGCACCTCGACGGCGCATTCGTCGAGCAGCGCCAGCACGCGGCGGGCCCTGGCCTTGCGCCCGCGGTAGGGGCTGAGCGGATGGACCAGCGGGGCCAGCGAGAGCCTGACGCGGCCCAGGCAGAGCTCCAGCTCCGCGGCGTGCGGGGCGGGGTCGGCGACGGGTGAGCCGGCGAGCCGCGCGGCGGCCTCGGCCGTGCAGGTGCGCACGCAGCGCAGCGCGCGCCGGATCCACAGGTCGTTCGTCGCGTGGGTGGTGACCGGCAGGACCAGGACCACGGCGAGCGCGGCGCACACCGCGCCGACGGCCGTCTCCTCCAGGCGCAGCACGAGCAGGCCGGGGTCGAGCACGCCCAGCAGTCCGTAGAGCAGGCCCGCCATCACGGTGACCGCCAGCATCATCCAGCTGTAGGAGACGGCGGCGGTGTAGAAGATCGCGAAGACGCACACGGCCACGAGGGCGGCCGTGGGCGCGGGCGCCCCGTGCAGCGGGATGGCGATCAGGAGGCCCGCGCCGATCCCGATCACCGTGCCGAGGACCCGGCGGAAGCCGCGGACCAGCGTCTCGCCGCGCGAAGCGGTGTTGACGAAGATCCACCAGGCGGTGCCGACCGCCCAGTACCAGCGGTCCTCGGAGAGCACTTGGCCCACGGACAGCGCGACGGCGCAGGCGGCGGTGGCCTGGAAGGCCTGCCGGGTGGTCGGCCGGGCCAGCCCCGTACCGGGCGGCGCGGGCGGGGCGGCCGGGGGCGGGGTGCGCTTCTCGATCGGCCACAGTACGAAGCGCACCGCTCCGGCCGAGAGCAGCGCCAGTCCGACGGCCGCGTACAGCTCGGGCAGTTGCCCGGGCCGGGCGTGCAGGAACTGGGTGATGAAGAAGTTCATGAAGGCGAAGATGCCGAGGGCGTGCCCCCGTGCTCCCCACCGCCGCGCGTAGACGCCGGCGAACACGACGGCCACGAAGGCCGCGTCGCGGGCCAACGGCGCCCCGTGCAGGGTGGTGGCCAGGGCCAGGACGGGGAAGCCGGCGGCCGGGAGCAGGACGGTGGTGATCCGCTGGGCGCGCACGGTCGCGTCGGTGACCGTGAAGAGGGCCAGCAGGGCGGCCAGTCCGCCGGTGATCGACGCGACGAGCGAGAGCCCGCAGAGCTCGGCCGCCAGCACGGCGAGGGCGACGCCGATGACGGCCCGGGACGAGTTCCTGAGTCTTGCCCGCCCCGGATCCGGAGCCACGAACATCCTCTTCACGGCGGTGTGCCGCCCCCCTTGCGATGGAACACGCCGGACCGCCTGTCGCCCGGGGGTGGTGGGCGGCGAAGGGCACGGCGAAGGCGCCACGGTCCGGAGCGGCTTCGTTGCCGTCCGGCGCTGCGTGGCGCCGTAGATACATGGATAAGACACAGATAACCATCCGGAGGCCTGTTGGCTCAACTCTCCGCTCATGGGGTGGGCCATTGGCACAGTCCGGCCTCGCGATCTTCGGCCAGTGGATGCCACTGGACCAGGCCGGCGCGGGACAGCGCGCGAAGGGTGGCCGCGGCCTCCGCTACGGTCTCGGGCCCTGCTCGGTCGGGACGCACAGGACCGGGACCGGGGAGAGGTGCAGGAGCTTGTGCGGGGTGGAGCCGAGGAGGGCGCCGCGGATCGGGCTGTCGCCCCAGCTGCCGACGATGATCACCCGCGCCTGGTGGCGCTCGGCGGCGTCGAGGAGGGCCTGGGCCGGCTTCTCGTCCACGACCTCGACCGTGGACGGGACCCCCGCCTCGTCGGCGGCCTCGACGGCCCGGGCGAGCGCGCTGCGGCCGGCCTCGCGGACGGCCTCGCGGTGCGCGCGGTACTCCTCGCCCGTGGAGCCCGGCGCGGCGGCCCCGTAGACGAGGACGAGCGGCTCGCCGAAGGCGGTGGCCACCTCCAGGGCGACCCGCAGGGCGCGCTCGGCGCCGGGCGACTCGTCGTAGCCGAGGACGACGGACATCGGGGCTCCTCCCCCTCAGGGCTTCTTGATCGCGTGGACGAGGTCCGGGTCGGCGACACTGCGCCGCTCCTGCCAGAAGCGGCCGTCGCGGACCCGCCAGAAGCACATCACCAGCACGCCCACGACGGCGATGCCGATCCCGATGACCAGCGGCGGTCCGAGGCCGAACCAGGAGACCCCGCTCGCCGAGTTCGACGGGTCCGACATGTCGGCGACGGACTCCACCAGCAGCCAGGCCAGCAGAACGGCGCCCAGGACCGGCCCCAGACCGATCAGCAGGAAGTTGTGCACGCTCTCCAGCAGGTGGCGGCGGTAGTAGACGGCGCAGGCCAGGCCGGTGAGCGCGTAGTAGAAGGCGATGAGCAGGGAGAGGGCGGTCAGCGAGTCCAGGAGCGCGTTCTCGCTGATCTGGTTGACGACGAGGTACCAGGCGATGGCGATGGCGGCCACCCACCAGGTGCTCACGTCCGGGGTCCGGAACCTGGGGTGGATGTGCGCGAGGTGCGGCGGCAGCGCGTGCCGGCGGGCCATGGACAGGGCGGTGCGGGACGCGGGGATGATCGTGGTCTGGGTGGAGGCGAGGGCGGAGGTGCAGACGGCCAGGAGGACGATCCAGTCCCAGCCGCCCATGACCTCGTGCGCGAGGACGGCGAACACGGCCTCCTCCTCGCCCGCGTTCTGGGCGAGGAACTCCGTCCCGGCGTAGCCGACGACCGCGAAGCCGACGGACAGGTACGTCACCAGGAGCACGACGGTGGACCAGATGCCGGCCTTGCCCGGTGCGGTGGCGGAGTCCTCGACCTCCTCGGTGAGGTTGACCGCCGATTCCCAACCCCAGTAGATGAAGACGCCGAGCAGCAGCCCGCCGGTGAGGGCCGCCCCGCCCGCGCCGAAGGGGTTGAGCCATTCGAGGGCGGGCCTGGTCCCGTCGAGGCTGCTGGTGCCGGCGTAGACGCGGTAGAGGGCGACGACGGAGAAGACCAGCAGGAAGAACACCTGGGCGAGGATCAGCACGTCCTGGAGGCGGGCCGACATCTCGGTGCCGATGACGCAGACGGCCGTCATGGCCAGGATCACGACCACGGTCAGGCCCTGGCGGATCAGCTCGTTGGCGGCCCAGCCGTCGAGGCCGGCGGCGAGCAGGCCGAAGTGGACGGCCACGTCCGCGAGCGAGCCGATGACCAGGACGCCGGTCATCGCGATGGCCCAGCCGCCGAGCCAGCCGGCCCAGGGGCCCATGGCGCGCGTGACCCACGAGAACGTCGTCCCGCAGTCCTGGTCGACCTTGTTGAGGTAGTAGAAGGCGGCGGCGATCAGCAGCATCGGCACGAAGGAGGCCAGCATGACGCCCGGCGCGTAGATGCCGGCGAGCGCGACGATAGGCCCGATGACCGCGGCCAGGGAGTAGGCGGGGGAGGTCGAGTTCAAACCGATGACGAGCGCGTCGAGGAAGCCGATCGCGTTGGCTTTGAGCCCCGCTTCCGCTTCCGCGCCGGCGCCCGCGCCCGCATCTTCCTGGGCCATGTACGCATCGTCACGCAGACCGGGTCGGCGCGCGAGGCGGGGCGCGCTCGGTGCGTCCCGGGGGACGTCTGAGGAGATGTCTCAGGGGATGTCTCAGGGGCGGGTGTTCCAGCCGGCGACGACCGGGAGGCCGTGCTCCGTGGACAGCCGGCTGAAGGTGCCCGTACGGAGCAGGAAGAGCCGTCCGGCCTCGGGCGGAAGACCGAGGTAGCGGGCGGTCAGCACCCGCAGCAGGTGCGCGTGGGCGACCAGGACGACATTCCCCGCGTCCGCGCGCAGTACGTCGGCCGCCCGGGCCAGTACCCGGTCCGCGCGGGCGCCGACCTGGGCGGCGTTCTCGCCGGGGTGGTCCTCGTCGCCGGGCGGTACCCCGTCGGTCCACAGCGACCAGCCGGGGCGCCCGCGCAGGATCTCGGCGGTGGTGATCCCCTCGTAGCCGCCGTAGTCCCATTCGTACAGGTCGGGGTCGGTGACGCCGCCGCTCAGCCCGGCCAGCCGGGCGGTCGCGGCGGCCCGGCGCAGCGGGCTGGTCAGCACCAGGGCCGGGTGGCGGTCCTGGAAGTACGGGGCCAGCGAGATGGCCTCCTCGACCCCGCGCGCGTTCAGCGGTACGTCGGTGCGCCCGGTGTGCCGCCCGGTCGCGCTCCAGGCCGTCTCGCCGTGCCTCACCAGCAGCAGGTCGCTCACCCTGCGGACCCTAGTGCCTGCGGCATGTCGGCGCCGGGCGGGCGGGCCGGACCTGTCACTGTCTGGCCTCATGAACCTGGGTGCCCGTCCGCCGCGACCGCCGCTGACCGTCCTGTTCCTGGTGCTGACCGGTGTCACCGGGCTGATCGAGGCGGTCAGCCTGCTGGCGCTCGGGCCCGTCTTCACGGCGATGCAGACGGGCAACGTGCTGTTCCTGGCCTTCGGGGTGGCCCACGCGGGCCCGGTGCCCGCGCTGGCACCCGCCGTCTCGCTGACCGCGTTCGCCCTCGGAGCGGTGTGCGGGGCCCGCCTGGAGGCCTTCACGGAGGACCGGGGCCGACGCTGGTTCGTGACCGGGCTGTCGGCCGAGGCGGTGCTGCTCCTGTCGGCCGCGGCCGCCGGATGGGGGGTGGCGCCGCGCTTCGGGGCTCCGACGGGCCGCCAACTGGTCGTCTCCGCGCTCCTGTCACTGGCGATGGGGATGCGGAACGTGACGAGCCTGCGGGTGAACCTGCCCGGGGTGCCGACCACCCTGGTGACCCGCTCCATGACGGCCTTCCTCGGCGGTTCGGCCATCGGCCGGGACCGGGCCTTCGGATACGGAACGGTGGCCTGGCGGCGCCCGGTGTTGTCGGTCGCGTCGATGTTCGCGGGCGGCCTGGCCGGGGCGCTGCTCGTGCGGACCGGGTGGGCCGTGGGGTGGCTGCTGCTGCCCGCCGGCGTGCTGGTGCTGGCCGTGGCGCTGGTCCACCTGTCGCAACCGACGCTGCACACCGGTTCGGGCGGTGCGGCGGGCTGACGTCGGGGAAATCGATGCGCAAGCGATGCAAGTTGGCCGGGGCGTCCGCTCTCGCGAGGCTCGGGGCATGGACGACCAGGACGACGAGCGGCCCGTCGCATCCACCGAACCGGGGTCCGGCGCGCCGGCCGACACACGCGTCGCGGCGGGTTTCGCGGCCGGCGACGAGGAGTGCGTGGCCGCGGTCTACCGCCGCTGGCGGCCGCTGGTGCACGCGCTCGCCCGGCGCTCGCTCGGCGACGAGCGGGAGGCCGAGGACGTGACGCAGCAGGTCTTCCTCGCCGCCTGGCGGGGCCGCCGCGGCTACCGGCCCGGACCGGGCGGCTTCGGGGCGTGGCTGACCGGCATCACCCGGCACAAGGTGGCCGACGCCCTGGAGGCGCGGACCCGGCGGGCCCGGGCGGCCGAGGCCGCCGCGCGCGTCTGCGCCCAGGCCCGGTGCGAGGCGGAGCCGGGGCCGGAGCGGGCCGTGGAGCGGGTGCTGGTGCTCGGTGAGCTGGCCCGGCTGCCGTCGGCGCAGCAGCGGGTGCTGCGGCTCGCCTTCTACGCGGACCTGACCCAGTCGCAGATCGCGGACCGCACCGGGCTCCCGCCCGGCACCGTCAAGAGCCATATGCGGCGGGCGCTCCACGTCCTGCGGCAGTCGATGGAAACCGGCCCGCCGCAACCGCTTCGATGACGGCCACCCCCGAGCGGAGCCCGAACAGCCGCTCGGTGCGCGGGAGCGGCGCGGCGGACGCGGACGCGGACGCCGATCCGGCGGACCAGCCCGGCCCGGCGAGCAGCAGCGCCGAGTGTCCCCGGGCGCCGCGCGGCCCCCACTCGATGCCCGCGACCGACCTGGCCAGGGACGCGTCCGCGGTCGTACGGGACTGCGCCCACAGGACGACGGCCCGCGGGCCGGTCCGCCGCACGGCCTCGTGCAGGGCGTCCGAGGGCAGGGCCGGGCCGAACATCCGGACCGGCAGGGCCCGTTCGCCGAGGGCCGCGGTCAACGCCTCCATCGGCAGGCTGTGCTGCTCCCCCGGCGCGCAGGCCAGGAGCACGGGCGGGGCCGGGAGGCGCTCCGGAGCGGGGCGGATCCGGCGCAGGGCGGAGGAGACGTGCCAGGACAGCAGGTGCTCCACTTCGACGTAACGCTCCCCGGCGGAGGCCCACTTGCGGCCGACCGCGTGCAGGGTCGGCGCGATGACCTCCTCCCAGGCGGTGAGCAGGCCCAGCTCCGCGAGGGTCGCGGCCAGCAGGTCCTCCACGGCGGGCGCGTCCAGTCGTACGGCGGCCCGCGCGAGCCCCCGGCACTCCGGGCGGACGTCCCCGAGGCGCAGCGCACGGGGCCCGCCCGGTGTGGCGGCGCCCGACGGCCCGGCGGGGGCGGCGGCCGGCGTGCCCCGCGCGACCCGGGCGGCTTCGGACGGGGGCACGCCCTGGGCGGTGAGGCGGCACATCAGCTCCAGGCGGGCGACGTCCCCGGGGGTCCAGCGCCGGTGCCGGCCGTCTTCGCGGCGGGCCGGGCCGAGGGCGTAGCGCCGCTCCCACGAGCGCAGCGTGGTCGGGGAGACCCCGAGGTGCCGGGCGACGGCTCCGGTGGCGAGCGCGGCGGGCGGGGGCTGCGGGGGTTCGGGCTCCACCCGTCCACCGTACGGCGCGGCGGGGCCGGGGGCCGTCATCCCGACCGGCCCCTGCGAAAGCGGTCGAGGCCGTCGGCGAGTTCGACCACCGGGTCGGGGTAGTCGTAGCGGGCCCGCTCCAGTCCCTCCAGCCGCCAGGGCTCGTGCACGCGCGGCGCGGGGAGTCCGGCGAGCTCGGGGACCCAGCGGTGCACGTAGGCGCCGGTGGGGTCGTAACGCAGGCCCTGGCGGACCGGGTTGAGGACCCGGTTGGGGCGGGAGTCGGTGCCCGTGCCCGCCACCCATTGCCAGTTGAGCTGGTTGTTGGCGAGGTCCCCGTCCACGAGGAGGTCCATGAAGTGGCGGGCGCCGACGCGCCAGTCGACGTACAGGGTCTTGGCGAGGAAGCTCGCGGCGAGCAGCCGGCCCCGGTTGTGCATCCAGCCCTCGTGGGCCAGTTGGCGCATGGCCGCGTCGACCACCGGGTAGCCGGTGCGGCCGTCCTTCCAGGCCTGGACCTCTTCGTCGGCGGCGGGTCCGGTGCGCCACCGGTCGTGGCGGGGACGGTAGTCCCGGGCGGCCGCGCCGGGCCGGGCGGCGAGCACCTGGTGGTGGAAGTCGCGCCAGCACAACTGGCGTACGAAGGCGTCCGCGCCGGGCCCGCCGGCCGCGCGGGCCCGGTGGACGGCCTCGGTGGCCGACAGCGTGCCGAAGTGCAGGTGCGGGGAGAGCCGGGAGGTGGCGTCCCCGGCGAGGTCGTCGTGCGTCTCGGCGTAGCGGGAGATGCCGGAGCGCAGCCAGCCGGCCAGCAGCCGGCGCGCCTCGTGCTCGCCGCCGGGGGCGAGGCCCGGGGAGGTGTCGGGGACGGCGGCGCGCTCGGGCAGCGGCTCCGAGGAGACGGCGGCCGGTACCCGGATCGCGCGCGGGGCCGGGGCGGCGGCGCGCAGCGGCTGCTGCTCCCAGCGGCGGTGGTAGGGGGTGAAGACGGCGAAGTGGTCGGAGCGGCCGGCCGGGAGGACGGCTCCGGGGGCCACGGCGGTGATCACGGCGTCGTGCACGTAGAGCCGCCGGCCTTCGGCTTCGAGGGCGGCCCGCAGCCTCTCCTCGCGGGCGTGGGCGAAGGTGCTGACACCGGCGGCCATGTGCACCTCGTCGGCGTCGGCCTGCCGTACGAGGGCGGCGGTCGCGGCGACGGTGTCGCCGGAGCGGACGACGAGGCGGCCGCCCCGGGCGCGCAGACCCGCGTCGAGGTCGGCGAGGCAGTCGGCGAGGAAGGCCAGCCGGTTGGGCGGCGCCGCGACCGCGGGGTCGCGCACGAAGAGCGGGACCACCCGGCCGCAGGAGGACAGGGCGGCGCGCATCGGCGGATGGTCGTGCAGCCGCAAGTCGGACGTGTAGAGGACCACCGCGACGTTCATGGGGCTCGCTCCGCAGAGGGGTGGGGGACGGTTCTTCACAAGTGATTCGCCCGCGGCCCCCGGCCCGGATGCGATCCGGGCCGTCTCGTCCGGGTGCCGTCTCGTCCGGGCCGTCTCGTCCGGATGCCGGCCCTCGCGCGGTGTCGCCTTGCGCGGTGTCGCCTTGCGCGGTGCCGGCTCCTACGGGGTGTCCGCGTGGCGCTCCGCCGCGCGGGCGATGTTGCGGGCCATGCCGCCGAAGACGACGGCGTGGAACGGGGACACGCTCCACCAGTACAGGTGGCCCAGCAGGCCGCGCGGGTGGAACAGCGCCCGCTGCCGGTAGCGGGAGCCCGCGCCCGCCGGGGACGGCGGGTCCGCGTGGAGTTCGAGCCAGGCCAGTCCGGGCAGCCGCATCTCCGCGCGCAGGCGCAGCAGCCGGCCCGGGACGATCTCCTCGACCCGCCAGAAGTCGAGGGAGTCCCCCACGCGCAGCCGGTCCGCGTCGCGGCGCCCGCGGCGGATGCCGACCCCGCCGACGAGCCGGTCCAGCCAGCCCCGTACGGCCCAGGCCAGGGGGAAGGAGTACCAGCCGTTCTCCCCGCCGATGCCTTCCACCACCCGCCACAGCGCTTCGGGCGGGGCGTCGACGGCGAGCTCCCGCCGGTCGGTGTAGAGGCTGCCGCCCGCCCAGTCGGGGTCGGTGGGCAGCGGGTCGCTCGGTGCTCCCGGCACCGAGGCCGAGGACCAGCGGGTGGTCACCTTGGCCTCCCGGATCCGCTGGAGTGCCAGCGCGAGCGCCTCGTCGAGGCCGATGGGGGCGCCCGGCGGGTCCGGGACGTGCGCGGCGATGTCGTGCTCGGCGCAGACCACCTCGTGCCGCAGGGATTCGGCGAGCGGGCGGGCCAGCGCCCTCGGCACGGGGGTGACGAGGCCGATCCAGTGGCTGGACAGGCGGGGGGTCAGCATCGGCACCCTCAGGATGAGGCGCGGGGGCAGCCCGGCGACGGCGGCGTAGCGGCGCATCATCTGCTCGTACGTGACCACGTCGGGCCCGCCGATGTCGAAGGCCCGGTCGACCTCGGGCGCCATGCCCGCGCTGCCGACGAGGTAGCGCAGCACGTCGCGGACGGCGATGGGCTGGCAGCGGGTGCCGACCCAGCTGGGGGTGACCATGACGGGCAGCCGCTCGGTCAGGTAGCGGAGCATCTCGAAGGAGGCCGAGCCCGATCCGATCACGACGGCCGCGCGCAGGACGGTCGCCGGGACGGCTCCGGCGAGGAAGATCTCGCCGACTTCGGCGCGGGAGCGCAGGTGCGGGGAGAGGGCGCGGCCGGGGACGGCGGCGGGGGTGAGTCCGCCGAGGTAGACGATGCGGCGGACCCCGGCGGCACGGGCCTGCTCCGCGAAGGTCCGGGCGGCGTCCCGGTCGCGTTCCTCGAAGCCGGGTCCGGCGCCCAGGGCGTGCACGAGGTAGTAGGCGACGTCGATGCCGGACATCGCGGCGGCCACGGACCGCGGATCGGTGACGTCGCCACGGACCACCTCGGCGCGTCCGGCCCAGGGGTGGTCGCGCAGCTTCTCCGGAGCGCGGGCCAGGCAGCGGACGCGGTGTCCGGCGTCGAGGAGTTCCGGCACCAGTCGGCCGCCGATATAGCCGGTGGCTCCGGTGACCAGGCAGTTCTTGCCCGTCATGGCTCTCTCCGCTCCTCGTGGCCCGCCCCGTGCCGATTGTGCCCCCGCGCTTCCCCTTCCCCGGGGCGCGCCGCACCGGATGCGGGATTCCGCCGTTCGGCACATCCAAGACCCCCCTCGGCTCCGAAGGAGGAGTGAGCGAGGGAGGAACACGATGACCGGACGAGGACGGCCGCGGCCGCGGCCGCGTACGGCCGTGATCGGCGGGGGCGTTTCGGGGCTGACGGCGGCGTACGTGCTGGCGCGCTCGCACGAGGTGACCCTGTACGAGGCGGAGGACCGGCTGGGCGGGCACGCCCACACCCACGAGCTGAAGGGGTCGGACGGGCGGGTGCGGGCGGTGGATTCCGGGTTCATCGTCCACAACGACCGGACCTACCCGCATCTGCTGCGGCTCTTCGACGAGCTGGGGGTGGCCACCCGGCCGACGACGATGAGCCTGTCCGTGCTGTGCGAGGGGTGCGGGCTCCAGTACGCGGGGGCGCGCGGGCCGCGCGGGCTGTTCGCCCGGCCCCGGTCCGCCGTGAACCCGGCGTACCTGCGGATGCTGGCACAGATCCCGGTGTTCCACCGGCGGGCGCGGAGGCTGCTGGCCGGCGCGGACCCGGCGTACCGCGCGGCGGCGGCGGACCCCCCGGACCCCGCGGACCCCGCGGACCCCGCGGACCCGGCCGCCGCCGCGCGCTCCGCGCACGGGGATCCGTACGAGCCGACGCTGGCCGAGTTCCTGCGGCGGGGCCGCTTCGGGCCCTACTTCACCGCGCACTTCGCGATCCCGCTGGTGGCCTCGGTGTGGTCGTGCCCGCCGGACACGGCGCTGGCGCACCCCGCGCGGTACCTGTTCCGCTTCCTGGAGCACCACGGACTGCTGTCGGTGGGCGGCTCTCCGCGCTGGCGTACGGTCGAGGGCGGCTCGGCGCGCTACGTGGAGCGGGTGCGCGAGCGGCTGGACACCGTGTACGCGGCGGCGCCGGTGCGCCGGATCGCGCGCGGCGCGGGCAGCGTGGCCGTGACCACCGCGGGCGGGGCGACCGGCCTGTACGACTCGGTGGTCCTCGCCGTCCACGCCGATCAGGCGCTGCGCCTGCTGGCCGATCCGACGGACCGGGAACGGGCCGTGCTGGGCGCCTTCGGCTACTCCCGCAACCGGACCGTCCTGCACACGGACGCCTCGGTGCTGCCGAGTGCGCCGGGGGCGCGGGGCTGCTGGAACTACCGGCTGTCGGGGTGCCGTCCGGACGACGCGCACGTCCGGGTCAGCTACGACATGAACCGGCTCCAGGGGCTGGACGGGCCGGAGCGGTACGTCGTCTCGCTGAACGCCGGCGACCGGGTGCGGCCGGGGCTGGTGCTGGCCGAGATGGACTACGAACACCCCGTCCACACCGTGGAGTCGGTGGCGGCGCAGCGGCTGCTGCCGGCGCTGTCGGGGCCCGTGACGGCCTTCGCCGGCGCGTACCACGGGTGGGGTTTCCACGAGGACGGCTGCCGCTCGGGCGTGGAGGCGGCCGCCGCGCTGGGGGTGGGGTGGTGACGGCGCCCTGCCTCTACGAGGCCGACATCCGGCACGTCCGCTCGGGTCGCGGCCGCCACCGGCTGCGCCACCGCACGTACGTGTGGCTGGTGGATCTGGACGGACTGCCGCGGCTGCCCCGGCTGTTGCGCCCGCTCGCCCGTTTCGACGCGCGGGACCACTTCGGGGGCGGCGCGCCCTCGATCAGGGCGGGGCTCGACTCCTTCCTCGCGGCGCGCGGAGCGGGCCTGCCGCCCGGCTCGCGGGTGGTGATGCTGGCGCACGCCCGCGTGCTGGGCCACGTCTTCAACCCGCTGAGCGTGTACTGGTGCCACGGCCCGGACGGCTCCCTGCGCCACGTGGTCGCCGAGGTGCACAACACGTACGGCGAGCGCCACTGCTACCTGCTCTCCCCGGAGACCGCCCGCGCGCGGGGCCCGCGGGACGGCCCGGGGCCCGGTGGCGGCGCCGGTACCCCCAAGGAGTTCCACGTCTCGCCCTTCCTGGCCGTGGAGGGCGAGTACCGGATGCGGCTGCCGGAACCGGGCGAGCGCCTCGCCCTGAGCGTCCGGCTGGCGGGCACGTCGGACGGGACCGGGCTGACCGCGACCGTGCGCGGCGTGCGCCGCCCCGCCGGAGCCCGCGGGGTGCTGCGCGCCGCGCTGCGCCATCCCTGGTCCACGGCCGCCGTCTCCGTGGCGATCCGCGTCCACGGCATCCGTCTGTGGCTGCGCGGTCTGCCGGTGCGGCCGCGTCCCCGACACGTCCCCCAGGAGGGCCTGAAGTGACCACCGTGAACTCCCCGACCGCCCTCATCGCCCCGGCCGTGCCGCCCTGCTCCCGGACCAGGGCCGCCGTCGGGCGGCTGCTGATCCGCCGGGCCCTGGACCGGCTGCCGCTCCAGGTCCGGATGGGGCCCGACGGCACCCTGGGGCGGGGCGGTCCGGCGATGGCGGTCCACGACCCGGCCGCCTTCGAGCGCCGGATCGCGGCCGAGGGTCTGATCGGCTTCGGCGAGTCGTACCTGGCCGGGGAGTGGGACGCCCGCGACCCGGTCGCCGTGCTGACGGTACTGGCCGGGCACGTGACGGCGCTGGTCCCGGCTCCGCTGCAGCGGCTGCGCGGCTTGTGGGCGGCGCGCCACCCGGCGGCGGACCGCAACACCCCGGACGGCTCGCGGACGAACGTCCGGCGCCACTACGACCTGTCGAACGAGCTCTTCGCGCAGTTCCTCGACCCGACGATGACCTACTCCTCCGCGGTGTTCCGCTCCTTGCCCGCCGGGCCCGACCAGCTCGCCGAGGCCCAGCAGCGCAAGATCGACATGCTGCTGGACCTGGCGGGCGTCGGACCCGGGACCCGTCTCCTGGAGATCGGCACGGGCTGGGGCGAGCTGGCCGTCCGGGCCGCCCGGCGCGGGGCCCGCGTCCTGACCCTGACCCTCTCGCGCGAGCAGCGGGAGCTGGCCCTGCGCCGGATCGCCGCCGCCGGGCTCACGGACCGCGTCGAGGTGCGGCTCTGCGACTACCGGGAGGCCGAGGGGCGCTACGACGCCATCGTGAGCGTCGAGATGATCGAGGCGGTCGGCGCCGAGTACTGGCCGGTGTACTTCGCCACGCTGGACCGGCTGCTGGCACCGGGCGGGCGGGTCGCGCTCCAGGCGATCACCATGCCGCACGAGCGGATGCTGGCCACGAGGGACACGTACACCTGGATCCACAAGTACATCTTCCCCGGCGGGATGCTGCCGTCGGTGCGGGTGGTGGAGGAGATGGCGCGGCGGCACACGGGGCTGCGCGTGACCCGGTGCGAGGCCTACGGGGGCCACTACGCGCAGACGCTGCGCCTGTGGCGGGAGCGGTTCGCCGAGCGGGCCGACCGGGTGGCCGCGCTGGGCTTCGACGAGACGTTCCGGCGGATGTGGACCTTCTACCTGGCGTACTGCGAGGCGGGATTCGCCTCGGGGTACCTGGACGTGCACCAGTTCCAGCTGTCGGCCGCGGTGGGCGGTCCGCGGTGAACTGGGGCTCCTTCGGCCTGAACCTGGCCGTCTCGGCGGGCGCCGCCCTCGCCGTCATGCTGGCCGCCTTCGCGGTCGGGGTCCGCCTCGGCAGGCACCGCGGGGTGGACGTGGCGTGGGGCCTGGGCTTCGCCGCCGTCGCGGTCGCCACGTACGCCGTCTCGGGCGGCCGGCACCCGCTGCCGGCCGCCATGGCGGTGGTGTGGGGGCTGCGGCTCGCCGGGCACATCGCGTGGCGCGGCCGGGGACACGGCGAGGACCCGCGCTACGAGCGGATGCTCGCGCGCGCCCCCGGGAACCGGAACCGGTACGCGCTGCGGATGGTCTACCTGCTCCAGGCGGCCCTGGTCTGGTTGGTCTCGCTGCCCGTGCAGGCGGCGGCGTACGCGACCGGGGAGCCCGGCGCCCTGGCGGCGGCGGGCACGGCCCTGTGGCTGGGCGGGCTGCTCTTCGAGGCGGTGGGGGACCACCAGCTCGCCCGGTTCAAGGCGGACCCCGCGAACCGGGGGCGGATCATGGACCGCGGCCTGTGGGCGTGGACCCGGCACCCGAACTACTTCGGCGACTTCTGCGTGTGGTGGGGCCTGTCCCTGGCCGCCTGGACCTCCGGCGGCGCGCTGGCGGTCTCGGTGGTCTCCCCCCTCGTGATGTCGTACCTGCTGATCGCCGGCAGCGGCAAGCGGCTGCTGGAGCGGCACATGGCGGACCGACCGGGGTACGCGGACTACCGGGAGCGCACCAGCGGCTTCCTGCCTCGGCCGCCACGGCGCCGGGCCGGTCCACCGGCCTCTCCACCCGCCCGTTGATAGGGTCGCGGGCATGGCGGTGGACGAGCTCGACACACGGATCCTGCGCCTGCTGATCGAGCAGCCGCGCACCAGCGTCCGGGAGTACGCCCGGATCCTCGGCGTCGCGCGCGGCACCCTCCAGGCCCGGATCGAGCGGCTGGAGCGCACCGGCGTGATCACCGCGACCGGGCCCGTCCTCTCCCCCGCGGCGCTCGGCCACCCGGTGCTGGCCTTCGTGCACATCGAGGTCACCCAGGGGCACCTGGACGAGGTCGGTGACGCGCTGGCCTCGGTGCCGGAGATCATCGAGGCCTTCTCCATCACCGGCGGCGGGGACCTGCTGACCCGGGTGGCCGCCCGGGACAACGCGCATCTGGAGGACGTCATCCAGCGGCTGATCCGGCTCCCGGGGGTGGTCCGCACCCGGACCGAGGTCGCGCTGCGCGAGCGGGTGGCGCACCGGCTGCTCCCGCTGGTCGAGTCCGTGGGACGAGCCGCGCGCAAACCCTGACAAGATGGTCGGGACAGGCACAAGACAGGCACCGGCAGGACGGGCACAGCGGATGATCTCCGTCATATTCGATCTCGACGGCACCCTCGTGGACAGCGAGCCGAACTACTACGAGTCCGGGCGGCGCACCCTGGAGCGCCACGGGGTCCCCGATTTCACCTGGGAGCAGCACTCCCGGTACATCGGCATCGGCACCCTGGAGACGCTGGAGATCCTGCGGGACGCCCACGGCATCGAGGCCCCGGTGGAACAGCTGCTGGCCGAGCAGAACGCCGCCTACCTGGAGCTGGCCCGCACCCACACCCCCGCCTATCCGGAGATGCGCCGGTTCGTCGAGCGGCTGCACGCCGACGGGGTTCCGATGGCGGTGGCCTCCGGGTCCTCGCTGGAGGCGATCGACGCGGTCCTGTCCGGCACCGGGCTGGACGCGCTGCTGACCACGGTGGTCTCCGCCGAGGAGGTGGCGCAGGGCAAGCCCGCCCCGGACGTGTTCCTGGAGGCGGCGCGGCGCCTGGGCGCGGAGCCCGCCGACTGCGTGGTCGTCGAGGACGCGGCGCCGGGCGCGCTGGCCGCCCGCGCGGCGGGCATGCGGTGCGTGGCGGTCCCGTACGTGGCGGCCACCGCCGACGATCCGGCCTTCGCCTCCGCCGGGCTCCTCTTCCCCTCCGGCCAGCCGGAGTTCAGCGCGGACACCGCGTACGGCTGGCTGGCGGAGCCCCGGGCGGCCTGACTGCCGCGCAGCCCTTGCGCGTTGAGGCCGCCGGAGCTCAGGCGCCGCCGGGGCTCCGGGGCCGCCGGGCTCTGGCGCCGCCGGGGCTCTGGCGCCCTGGAGGCCGCGCTGTCACCATGCCGTGGTGACCGCCACCCAGCTGCCTCCGGGCGCCGAGCGCGGACCGCGCCGGTGGCCCCTGGTCGGGAACCTCCCCGCCTTCGCCCGCGATCCGCTGGCCTTCTTCGAGTCGCTGCGCGACGACTACGGGGACTGGGTGCCCTGGGCGCTCGGCCCCCAGCGCAACGTGCTGGTCTCCCTTCCCGAGCACGCGGGCGAGCTGCTCGGCGCCGTCGAATCCACCTTCGACCCCACCGAACTGGGCTGGGCGTTCCGCCAGTTGCTCGGCAACGGCGTGGTCGTGGCCACTGGTGAGGACTGGCGGCGCAAGCGGGCGCTGGTCCAGCCCTCGGTGCGCCCGCGCCAAGTGCGCGCGTACGCGGCCACGATGGTGGAGTGCGCCGACGCGCTGGTCTCCGGCTGGGCCGAAGGCGAGCGGATCGACGTGCACAGGGAGATGGCCGGGCTGACCCAGCGGATCGCGGTGCGCACCCTGTTCGGAAGCGACGCCGCCGGCCGGGAGGAGCCCATCAGCGCGGCCATGGCCATCGCGCAGCGGGAACTCAGCGCCGAGTTCCGCGGGGTGACCCTGTTCCTGCCGCCGTGGGTGCGCACTCCGGGCCGGCGGCGGATGCGGGCGGCCGTGGCCGTCCTCGACCGGGAGATCGAGCACGTCATCCAGGAGCACGAGGCGGCCTCGGCGGCCGGCGAGGAGCGCGAGGACCTGCTGAGCCGGCTGCTCGCGGCCCGCGACGAGAACGGCGGGCCGCTGTCGCGCACGGAGCTGCGCGACGAGTCGATCACCCTCTACATCGGCGGCCACGAGACCACTTCGACCACCCTGACCTGGGCCTGGCAGCTGCTCTCGGGGGCGCCCGAGGCGCGCGAGCGGCTGACGGAGGAGCTGGATCGGGTGCTGGGCGACCGGCTGCCGACGTACGAGGACTACGCGCGGCTGCCCTGGACGCAGCAGGTGGTCAAGGAGGCGCTGCGGATCTATCCGCCGATCTGGCTGATCTCCGCGGTGGCGAAGGAGGGTGCGACGCTCGGCGGCCGCCCGGTGCCGGCCGGCCTGTCGGTGTGGGCGAGCCCGTGGTCGATGCACCGGGACGCGCGCTGGTTCCCCGAGCCGGAGGCCTTCCTCCCCGAGCGGTGGGACGCGAACGCCCCGCAGCCGGTGCCGGAGCACGCCTGGTTCCCCTTCGGCGGCGGCCCGCGCGCCTGTCTGGGCGCCCGCTTCGCCCTGGTCGAGGCGGCCCTCGTACTGGCCGTCGTGGCCCGGCGCTTCCACCTCGACAGCGGCCCCGGCCGCGCGAAGGTCCTCCCGGGGCTGACCCTCCAGCCGATCGGCCCGGTCCTGGCGACGCTGCGCGCGCCCGGGAAGTAGGGCGTCCCGACAAGGGAGACCGGAGTCCCAGTGAGCGAGACGCCATTGACCCGGAGCGGGCGGCTGGCTAGGTTTCGCCGCATGTTGCGTTCAGCTCTGCTCACCACGCGCGGTCACATCGACCTGCTGCGGGTGGCTTCCGCCGCGTGTTGTCGCGGCTGCTGACGCCCTTTCCCCCTTTCGGGTCGCGTCCCTTCACGTCACGAGCGCTCCGCGCTCCCCTTTCGCACGCCCTGAAGCCCTGAGGCCCTGAGGCCCTGAGGCCTTCCGGTCATTCCCCGTACCTCCGCACCTCCGCACCTCCGCGGGGTCGGCCGGGGCGTTCGACCGGGTGCGTGCGCCGCCTCCCGCCCCTCTCCCCTTCCGTGGAGCACTCATGAGCGTCACCAGCCATGCACCGTCGGACATATCGGTTAAAGCACCATCCAGTCAGCCGATCGAAGCCCGATCCGGGTCCGCCGCCGAGACCGGCACCCGCGGCGCCCCCGCCCTCGTGCCCGTCGTACCGGCCTCCGCGCGGCGGCGGTCCGCGCCCCGCTGGACACGGCGCACCATCGGGCCGCTGCTGCTGCTCGCGCTGTGGCAACTGGCCAGCAGCTTCGGGGTGTTGCCCGTCGACACCCTGGCTCCCCCGCTGACCATCGCGAAGGCCGGGGCCGATCTGATCGGGGACGGAACGCTGCCCGCCGCCATGGGCGTGTCCCTGCAGCGCGTGGCGATCGGCCTGGTCCTGGGCGGGACGGTGGGCACGGTACTGGCGCTGCTGTCCGGGCTGTCCCGGCTCGGCGAGGACCTGATCGACGCGAGCGTGCAGATGCTGCGCACGGTGCCGTGGGTCGGCCTCATTCCGCTGTTCATCATCTGGATGGGCATCGGAGAGGCGCCGAAGGTGGCGCTCATCGCCCTCGGCACGGCATTCCACCTGTACCTGAACGTGTACGCCGGCATTCGCGGGGTCGACGAGCAACTCATCGAAGCGGGCGGGGCGTTGGGGCTCGGCCGCTGGGGTCTGGTCCGGCACGTGGTACTGCCGGGGGCGCTGCCCGGGTTCATGACCGGGCTGCGGTACTCCCTCGCCACGGCCTGGCTCGCCCTCGTCTTCGGGGAGTCCATCAACGCCGACGCCGGGATCGGGTTCCTGATGAACCAGGCGCGCGAGTTCTTCCGTACCGACGTGATCGTCGTGTGCCTCGTCGTCTACGCCTTCCTCGGCCTCACCGCCGACCTCGTCGTCCGCGCTCTCGAAAGGCTGCTGCTGCAATGGCGACCGACCTTCACCGGGAAGTGATCCCGGACACCGCCGTCACGGTCGCGGGGCTCACCCGGGCCTTCGACGGACGGCCCGTCATCGACGGGCTCGATCTGACCCTGCGGGCCGGGGAGTTCACCGCGCTGCTGGGCCGCAGCGGCTGCGGCAAGTCCACGCTGCTGCGGGTACTGGCCGGGCTGGACCGGGAGATCGAGGGCCGGGTGCTCGTCCCCGAGCGCCGGGCGGTGGCCTTCCAGGCGCCCCGGCTGATGCCGTGGAAGCGGGTGTGGCGCAACGTGCTGCTCGGTCTGCCCGGCCGCCCCGAACGCGAGGTCGCGGAACGGGCCTTGGCGGAGGTCGGGCTGGAACACCGCACCGACGCCTGGCCCAAGACCCTGTCCGGCGGCGAGGCGCAGCGGGCCTCACTGGCCCGCGCCCTGGTGCGCGAGCCCGATCTGCTGCTGCTGGACGAGCCGTTCGGTGCGCTGGACGCCCTGACCCGGATCAAGGCCCAGCAGCTCGTCGCCGAACTGTGGCAGCGGCGCGGCTGCGCGGTGCTGCTGGTCACCCACGACGTCGACGAGGCGCTGCTGCTGGCCGACCGCGTGCTCGTCATGGACGAGGGCCGCATCGCCTACGACACCGAGGTGGGGCTGGAGCGGCCGTCGTCCATGACCAGCACGCGGTCGGTCAGCAGCAGCGCCCCGGCGACGTTGTGGGTGACCAGCAGCACCGCGCAGCCGCGCGGCTTCCACAGATCGGCGACGAGCTGCTGGGCCTTGATCCGGGTCAGGGCGGCCAGCGCCCCGAACGGCGCGTCCAGCAGCAGCACACCGGGCCTGCGCACACGGGCGCGGGTCAGTGAGGCCCGCTGCGCCGCGCCGCCCGGACCCCGTCATCCTCGGCGGCGCCGCCCTGACCCGCGCCTACGTCGAACAAGACCTCCACGAAATCTACGAAGGCGAAGTCCGCTACGCCCGCGACGCCTTCGAAGGCCTGCGCCTCATGGACGCCCTCATGGGAGTCAAACGCGGAGTCCCCGGAGCCGCTCTTCCCGAGCTCAAGAAGCGCCGCGTCGCCAAGCGGGACGCGCCCGTCATCGTCGAGGAGCGCCCCGAGGACGAGGGATCCGTCCGCTCGGACGTCCGCATCGACAACCCGGTCCCCGCCCCGCCGTTCTGGGGCACCCGCGTGGTCAAGGGCATCCCGCTGAAGGACTACGCCTCCTGGCTGGACGAGGGCGCCCTGTTCAAGGGCCAGTGGGGCCTCAAGCAGGCCCGCGGCGGGCCCTCGTACGAGGAGCTGGTGGCCGGCGAGGGGCGGCCCCGCCTGCGCGGGCTCCTGGACCGCCTGCACACCGGCAACCTGCTCGAAGCGGCCGTGGTCTACGGGTACTTCCCCTGCGTGTCCAAGGGCGACGACCTGGTGATCCTCGACGAGACGGGGTCCGAGCGGACCCGTTTCACCTTCCCGCGCCAGCGCCGCGGCCGCCGGCTCTGCCTGGCCGACTTCTTCCGGCCCGAGGAGTCGGGGGAGACCGATGTGATCGGCCTCCAGGTGGTCACCGTCGGCTCGAAGATCGGCGAGGAGACCGCCCGCCTGTTCGCCGGGAACGCGTACCGCGAGTACATGGAGCTGCACGGCCTGTCCGTCCAGCTCGCGGAGGCCATGGCCGAGTACTGGCACGCCCGCGTCCGCGCCGAGCTCGGCTTCGGCGGCGAGGACCCGGCACAGGTCCAAGAGATGTTCGACCTGAAGTACCGCGGCGCCCGCTTCTCCCTCGGCTACGGCGCCTGCCCCGACCTCGAAGACCGCGCCAAGATCGCCGACCTCCTGCGGCCCGAGCGGATCGGCGTCCACCTCTCCGAGGAGTTCCAGCTGCACCCGGAGCAGTCGACCGACGCGATCGTCATCCACCACCCCGAAGCCAAGTACTTCAACGCCCGCTGACGCGCGCCCCCGTACGTCCGGAAGGAACCTCCATGTCAGGTCCGCAGCGCTCCGCCGAGCGCGGCCGATACCGCCCGGCCCTGCTTCCCGCCGACGGCGAGCGCTCCTACTCCTTCGAGTTCTTCCCCGCGAAGGACGAGGCCGGGGAGCGCCGCCTGTGGCACGCGATCCGCCGGGTCGAGGCCGTCGCCCCGACCTTCGTCTCGGTGACCTACGGGGCCGGCGGCTCCTCCCGTACCCGCACCATCGCGACCACCCACAAGATCGCCACCCAGACCACCCTGCGCGCCGTCGCGCACCTGACCGCGGTCGGGCACTCCGTGGCGGAACTGCGCCAGATCATGGGCCAGTACGCCGATGCCGGGATCCACGACGTCCTCGCGCTGCGCGGGGACCCGCCGGGCGATCCGAACGGCCCCTGGATCCCGCACCCGGAGGGACTGACCCACGCCGATGAGCTCGTGACCCTCGTCAAGGAGGTCGGCCGCTTCGGCGTGGGCGTCGCCGCCTTCCCCGAACGCCATCCGCGCTCCGCGGACTGGGAGAGCGACATCGGCCACTTCGTGGCCAAGTGCCGGGCCGGCGCGGACTACGCCATCACCCAGATGTTCTTCCGGGTCGAGGACTACCTGCGGCTGCGCGACCGGGTCGCGGCGGCCGGCTGCGACATCCCGATCATCCCGGAGATCATGCCCGCCACCGACGTCCGCCAGATCCGGCGGTTCGCCGAACTCAGCAACGCCTCCTTCCCCGACGCCCTGGCCCAGAGGCTGGAGGCGGCCCGTGACGACCGCGCCGAAGGACACCGGATCGGCGTCGGGCACGCGACGGACATGGCCGAACGGCTCCTCGCCGAGGGGGCGCCCGGCCTGCACTACATCACCCTCAACCGTTCCACGGCCGCCCTGGAGATCCACCAGAACCTGGGACTGGCCCGGGCCCGCCTGTCGGCCCGCGCAGCGGTCGCCTGACCCCGACCATCACCCCGCACGGAGGAATTCGAATGACCAGCACGCAGGTGGCCGACTTCAAGGTCGCCGACCTCTCCCTCGCCGCCTTCGGCCGCAAGGAGATCACCCTCGCCGAGCACGAGATGCCCGGGCTGATGTCGCTGCGCGCGGAGTACGCCGCCGCGCAGCCGCTGGCCGGCGCCCGGATCACCGGTTCGCTGCACATGACCGTGCAGACCGCCGTCCTGATCGAGACGCTCGTCGCCCTCGGCGCGGAGGTCCGCTGGGCCTCCTGCAACATCTTCTCCACGCAGGACCACGCGGCCGCCGCCATCGCGGTCGGCCCGACCGGTACCCCGGAAGACCCGCAGGGCATACCGGTGTTCGCCTGGAAGGGCGAGACGCTGGAGGAGTACTGGTGGTGCACGGAGCAGGTGCTGACCTGGCCGGGCCAGCTGGGCCCGAACATGATCCTGGACGACGGCGGCGACGCCACCCTCCTGCTGCACATGGGCGTCGAGTTCGAGAAGGCCGGCGAGGTCCCCGACCCCTCCACCGCCGAGAACGACGAGTTCGCGCTCATCCTCGAACTCCTCGGGCGGACCCTGAAGGCCAACCCGTCGAAGTGGACCGACACGGCCGGCGAGATCCGCGGTGTGACGGAGGAGACCACCACCGGCGTCCACCGCCTGTACGAACTGGCCGCGAACGGCCGGCTGCTGTTCCCGGCGATCAATGTGAACGACTCCGTGACGAAGTCGAAGTTCGACAACAAGTACGGCTGCCGGCACTCCCTGATCGACGGCATCAACCGCGCCACCGACGTGCTGATCGGCGGCAAGGTCGCGGTCGTCTGCGGTTACGGCGACGTCGGCAAGGGCTCCGCGGAGTCCCTGCGCGGCCAGGGCGCCCGCGTCATCGTCACCGAGATCGACCCGATCTGCGCGCTCCAGGCGGCCATGGACGGCTACCAGGTCGCCACCCTCGACGACGTCGTGGAGATCGCCGACATCTTCATCACGACCACGGGCAACAAGGACATCATCATGGCCGCCGACATGGCCAAGATGAAGCACCAGGCGATCGTGGGCAACATCGGCCACTTCGACAACGAGATCGACATGGCCGGCCTCGCGAAGATCGAGGGCATCGTCAAGGACGAGGTGAAGCCCCAGGTCCACACCTGGAAGTTCCCCGACGGCAAGGTCGTCATCGTGCTGTCCGAGGGCCGCCTGATGAACCTGGGCAACGCGACGGGCCACCCGTCCTTCGTGATGTCGAACTCCTTCGCCAACCAGACGATCGCCCAGGTCGAGCTGTTCACCAAGCCCGAGGAGTACCCGGTCGGCGTCCACGTGCTGCCCAAGCACCTGGACGAGAAGGTGGCCCGCCTGCACCTCGACGCCCTCGGAGTGAGGCTGACGGCCCTGCGCCCCGAGCAGGCCGAGTACATCGGCGTCAAGATCGAGGGCCCGTACAAGGCGGACCACTACCGCTACTGAGGCCGGGCGGGCCGCCCGAGCCCGCCGCGCGAGGAGGACGGCCGCGGCAGCCCCCGACCGGGGGTTGCCGCGGCCGTCCTCCCGCACCGCGCGCCATCACGAGCCACAGCCACAGCCCCAGCCGTGCCTTTAGCGGGCGCGGTGACCATCCTGAGGCGGCGGCCCACGGGCCGCGACGACCTCGCGTACAGGAGGACCAGCCATGACCACCCCCGGAGCCCCGCCGGTGGCCGGAGAGCTGCGCGGCTGGCTGACCGAACGCCTCGCGCTCCACCTCGGCCGGCCGGTCGGCAGCCTCGACCCCCGGACCCCGCTCGCCGTCTACGGCATGGACTCGGTCTGCGCCCTGACCCTGTGCGGTGACCTGGAGGACGAGCGGGGCCTGATCGTCCCCTCGACCCTGGTCTACGACCACCCGACGATCGACGCGCTGGTCGCGTACCTGTCGGTGCTGACGGCGGCCCCCGTCGGCCGCTGACCGGCCCCGTACGCCCGCAGACTCCGTACGCCCCGTACGCCCCGTACGCGTAGATCCCCCGCCCGGCACGGCCGGACGGGGGATCTACGCGTCTCTCGGGCCGGTTCAGCCGGCCAGCTCGCGCGCGCGGACCCGGGCCCGCTTCTCGGCGTCGAGCACGTCGGACAGGGTCAGAGCGGCGGCGCTCGGGGTGGCGTCCAGTTGCTCGTCCACCACCCGCTGCACGGTGCTCACGATGCCGGTGAACGGCAGCCGGCCGGCGAGGAAGGCGCCCACGGCCTCCTCGTTGGCGGCGTTGAAGACGGCGGGCGCCACACCGCCCGCGCGGCCCGCGTGCTGCGCGAGGCCGACGGCGGGGAAGGCCTCGTGGTCCAGCGGGAAGAAGGTCCAGGCCGTCGCCGTGGTCCAGTCGCATCCGGGGGCGGCGTCCGGCACCCGGTCCGGCCAGCCCAGTCCGAGCGCGATGGGGATCCGCATGTCCGGCGGGCTGACCTGGGCCAGCGTGGAACCGTCGGTGAACTCGACCATGGAGTGCACGACCGACTGGGGGTGGACCACCACGTCGATGCGGTCGAAGGGGATGTCGAAGAGCAGGTGGGCCTCGATGACCTCGAGCCCCTTGTTCATCAGCGTGGCCGAGTTCACCGACACCATCGGGCCCATGTCCCAGGTCGGGTGGGCCAGCGCCTGCTGCGGGGTGACGTTCTCCAGATCGGCCCGGGCCCGGCCGCGGAACGGCCCGCCGCTGGCCGTGAGGACCAGGCGGCGCACCTCCGTGTCGCGGCCGCCGGTCAGGCACTGGTACAGCGCCGAGTGCTCGGAGTCGACGGGCACGATCTGCCCCGGTCGTGCCAGCCGCTTCACCAGCGGACCGCCCGCGACCAGGGACTCCTTGTTGGCCAGCGCGAGCACGGTGCCGGCTTCCAGGGCGGCCAGCGTCGGGGCCAGGCCAATGGATCCGGTGATGCCGTTGAGCACCACGTCGCACTCCAGGCCCGCCAGCTCGGTGGCCGCGTCGGGTCCGCCCAGCAGCTTCGGCAGCGCGCGGCCGGCGGCCCGTGCCGCGAGCAGCCCGCGCAGGGCCGGCAGGGCGTCGGCGTCCGACACCGCCACGTACTCCACACCGAGGAGGAGGGCCTGCTCGGCCAGCAGCTCCAGGCGGCCGCCGCCCGCGGCCAGGCCGAGCACGCGGAACCGGCCGGGCGAGCGGCGGATCACGTCGACGGCCTGCGTGCCGATCGAGCCGGTGGAGCCGAGGATGACCACGCTGCGCGGGCCGGAGGCGATCGGCTGGGCCACGCGTGGGTCGGCGAGCGGTGCGGCGGCGGCCGTCAGGAGCTCAGACATGGGCGGCGGCCAGGGGAAGGGCGGCCACGAACGGGTGGTCGGCCGCCAGCGGGTCCGCGTTGCTCGCGCCGCCCGGGGAGCCGACGGTCTCGAAGATCTCGATGTTCGCCGGTCCGAACCCGGCCCACTCCTCCGGCACGTCGTCCTCGAAGAAGATCGCCTCGACGGGGCAGACCGGTTCGCACGCCCCGCAGTCGACGCATTCGTCGGGCTGGACGTACAGCATGCGCGGGCCCTCGTAGATGCAGTCCACGGGGCATTCGTCGATGCAGGCCTTGTCCTTCACGTCGACGCAAGGCTGAGCGATGACGTACGTCACGGGTGGCTCCTCGGGGTGGCGGAAACGTTCCTGGTGTCGTTGCCGGCGCGAGCTGTCCAGCTCGCCCCGCATTCGAACCAGAAGGGCTTGTGACGGGCTAAAGGCGCCCTCGGCCCCGTCGCCGTGACCGCGCGGGCCTCGCCTTCAGAGCCCCTTAAGGCCCGCTGACTAGCTTCCGGAACCGCACGGTGGGACACCTTTCGTCCCCCCGTTCAGTTCCGAAAGCCAGCCACCGGGCATCAAGACATGGGGGAAAAATGTCGATCGATCTCGGGACGCCTCAGCTGTCCGCCGGACTGGTGGGCAGGGAACTCGATCTGATGGGAATCCAAGGGAGGCTCCAGGACCGGGCCGTCCGGCTCGCCACGCTCACCGGCCCCGCCGGCGTCGGCAAGAGCAGACTGGCCGCCGAGGCCGCGCACGGCCTCGCCGCCGAGTTCCCCGGCGGCGTCCGCTCCGTGGACCTGCCCGCCTGCGCGTCGCCGGACGCGGCCGTCGAAGCGGTCGCCGGGGCCGTCGCCGCGGGCGCCGCCGCGGCCGCCGCGGCCGTCGCCAGAGCCCAGTCGCATCCCGGCGGCGCGGACCCGCTGCGGTTCCTGCTGATCCTCGACGGGGTCGAGCACCTGACCGGCGTCCTCGCACCCGCCGTCGCCGAACACCTCGCCGCACAGCCCGCGTTGACCGTGCTGGCCACCGGGCAGCAGGCCCTGCGCATCTACGGGGAGCGCGTGGTCCCCGTGGCACCGCTGGCCCCGCCCGGACCGCTCGCGGAGCCCGAGGTCGCCGACGTCCAGGAGAACCCGGCCGTCCAGCTCTTCACCCGGCGCGCCCACGAGGTGAACCCCGAGTTCACGCTCACCGCGGAGAACGTCGAATCGGTCGTCGCCGTCTGCAACCTCCTCGAAGGCGTGCCGCTGGTACTGGAGCTGGCCGCCTGGCGGCTGCGCCTGTTCCCGCTGCGCGAACTGCACGCCTGGCTGGTCCGGGGCGGCGACAGCCACCTGTCCGGCCCCGTCGACGCGCCCGCGCGCCAGCGCTCCGTACTGGCCATGGCCGAGTGGAGCTGCCGGGGCCTGAGCGAGCGGCAGCGCACCCTGCTCGGGCACCTGGCCGTCTTCGAGGGCGGCGCCACCCTCGCCACGGCCGAGAAGGTCACCCCGCTGGCGCCCGGCGAGAGCGCCGAGGCCATCGAGGCGCTCCTCGACCGCAACCTGCTCTCCCTGACCGAACACCCGCGCGCCGACAGCCGCCTGACGATGTCGCGCACCATCCGCACGTACGGGCTCGCGCTCCTCGCGGACTCCGGCGCGGAGCGCTCCGCGCGCCAGGCCCACGCCCGCCACTACCAGGGGCTCCTGCACACCCTCGACGGCCGGTTCAACGGCTCCGAGCAGCGCCGCTGGCTGCGGGCCGCCGCCGTGGAGCACGAGAACGTGCTGGCCGCCCTCGCCCACCTGCGGGACGAGGGCGACCTGCGGGGGCGGGCGGCGCTCGCCGCCGCCAGCCTGCGGCCCTGGCTGGTGCGCGGCGAACTCAAGGAGGGGCTGCGCTGGTTCGACACCACCGCCCAGGCCCTCCAGGAGGAGCAGAAGACGCAGAACGCGCAGGACGCGCAGGACGAGGAGCTGCTGCGGATGCGCGCCCGGCTGCACGACGGGGCCGGCTGCCTCGCCGCCGCCCTCGGCGACCACGACGGCGCCTCCCACCGGCACCGCCGTGCGGTCGCCCTCTACAAGCAGCTGCGCGACCCCCGGCAGGGCGCCCGCGCCTCCGCCCGCATGGGCCTGGCCTACTTCCACTGCGGGGACCGGGCCGTGGGCCAGTCCCTGCTGTCCGCCGCCCGCGCCACCCTGGAGGCGCAGGGCGACACCGCCGGCTCCGCCGAGGCCGCCACCGCCCTCGCCGAAGCCCTCGCCGCCGGACCCGCCGAGGAGGTACGGGCGCTCCTGGACCGGGCCGTACGCATCCACCGCCAGAGCGGGGAGGTGCGCGACCTGGCCCGCACCCTGCTCGCCGTCGCCCGCGCCGCGCTGCGCGAGAACGACGAGGAGGCCGCGCGGAGCGCGCTGCGCGAAAGCCTGCGACTGTTCGACTCCGTCGACGAGCGCACCGAACTCCCCGCCGCCCTGGAGGAGTTCGCCCTGCTCATCCAGAGCGCCGCCGGCCAGCCCCAGCGGGCCACCCGGCTGCTCGCCGCCGCCGAATCGCTGCGCCGGCGTACCGGTGCCAAGGTCCCCGACGACCACTGGGACCGGGTCCAGGAGGCTGTCACCGGACTGCGCCGCCAGCTCGGCTGGACCGTCTTCGCCACCGCCTGGGTGGAGGGGCTGCGGCTGCGCCCGGAGGCCATGGCCGGCGAGGCCCTGGCCGCCGTCGGAACCGGCCGCCACGAGGACCGCGGCGAGGCCGCCGTCCTGACCCCGCGCCAGCTCCAAGTGGCCCTGCTGGTCGCCGAGGGGCTCACCAACCGCCAGATCGCCGGGCGGCTGGAGATCGCGGAGTGGACCGTCGTCAACCACGTCCGGCACGTCATGCGCAAGCTGGGCTGCAACTCGCGCGTCCAGGTGGCCTGGGCCGTCGGCAGGAGGAACTGATGGCCGCACCGCGGCAGCCCGCGCCCCGCACCGCGGCGGACCCCGCCGACGGCGGGGTGCCGCTCGCCGACCTGCTCGCCGCGCTGCGCCCGCCGGCCGCCCTCGCCGAGGAGTTCGTCCGCCGGGGCCGATGGCGCCGGGCCACCGTCCTGCACGACCTGTACCGGGCCGGGGCCGCCCACCCGCACCGCACCGCGATCACCGCGCACCGCGCCCACCAGCCCGCCGGGACCCGGATCGCCCGGATCTCGTACGGGCAGCTCGTCGCGCTCGTCGACCGGTTCGCGCACGCGCTGGCCGCCCTCGGCATCCGCCCCGGCGACCCCGTCGCCTTCCAGCTGCCCAACTGGTGGGAGAGCTGCGCCCTGTTCCTGGCCTGCCTGCGGACCGGTGCCGTGGCGGTGCCGGTGATGCCCGGCTACGGCGCGCAGGACCTGGAAGCGGTACTGACCGCCGCCCAGCCCCGCCTGTGCGTGGTGCCGGACCTGTGGGAGGGCGCCGCGCCCGCCGAGACCCTCGCCGACCTGGCGTCCTCGCTGCCCTGGCTGCGCCACCGCATCGTGCTCGGCGACGCCGAGTCCACCGGCGCCCTCGACTTCACCCGGCACTTCGTCCGCACCCCCCACGAGCGCTACCACCGCACCGGCTGGCTGCCGATGCCCGCGGACCTCGCCGACCGGATCTGCCTGAACGTCAACTCGGTGGGGCTGCGGGAGACCCACACCATGGACATGCACACCCCCAACTCCCTGTACGCCGGGCTCGGGGGCGCCGGTGCCCCGCATCCGGGCGAGGCGGGGTTCTCGGCCCTGCCGCTCGCGGTGCTGCCCTCGCTGCTGCACTCGGTGCTCGGCCCCCTCTCGCGCGGCGGCACGGCCGTACTGCAAGACGTGTGGGACCCGGAGACCGCGCTGGACCTGCTGGCCCGCACCGGTGCGGGCCTGGCCTTCGCCACCCCCGCCCAGTGGTCGGAACTGCTGGCCGCGCAGGCGGAGAAGCCCCGGGACCTGAGCACCCTGCGCCGGGCACTGTCCTCCGACGCGGCCGGCACCTCCGCCGGGCTGGTCCGGGAGATGCGCGAGAGCTGGCGGGTGCCGCTGACGGCGGGCGCGGATCCGTCCGGCGGGCAGGACCCCGAGGGGCCCGGGCCCGCCACCCGGCTGGCCCGGTGGCAGCGCGGGGCCGGCGGGCTCAGGCCGACCTGGGAGCACACCGGCGAGGCCGCACCGGGCACCGCGGCCGGGGTCGCCGGGGCGGCGGCCCCCGAGGAGGTCGGCGGGGTCTTCCTGCTGCCCGTGACCGAGATCGAGGAGCGGCTGGCGGCCCATCCCCGGATCGCGGAGGCCGCCGTGGTGGCCTACGTGGACCCCCTGCACGGGGAGCTGGCCTGCGCCGTGGTGGTCCCGGACGGGGATCCGCCGAGCCTGCCGGAGCTGTGCGAGCACCTGCTGGGGCTGGGCACCGCCGAGGCCCATCTGCCGGCCCGGCTGGAGCTGGTGGGCGCCCTGCCCCGCGCCGGGTCCGGCGCACCGGACCGCCGCCGGCTGCGCGCGATGCTCACCCGCCGCGCGGCCCTGGCCGCGGGCCCGTCCCCGGACTGACCTCCCGGACTGACCTCCCTGGTCGTCCCGGCGCGTCCCGGCGCGTCCCGGCGCGTCTCGGCGTACAGCGGCCCCGCCCTTCACTGCGAAGGGCGGGGCCGCTGCCTGGTGGGCCGCGCGTGGGCGGGGCGGGGTGGCCCCGGCACACCGAGGAGTGTCCGGCGGGCCGCGGCGGAGCTCCGCGGGGACCTCTCGTCACAGCACCTTGACGCTGGTCGCGTCGCCGGCCCGGGAGGACCGCTCCTCCGCCGGCATCGCCTCGACCAGCTTGAGCGCCTCCTCGATGAGGGTCTCCACGATCTTGGACTCGGGGACGGTCTTGATGACCTCGCCCTTCACGAAGATCTGGCCCTTGCCGTTGCCCGAGGCGACACCGAGGTCGGCCTCGCGGGCCTCGCCCGGACCGTTGACGACGCAGCCCATGACCGCGACCCGCAGCGGGGCGTCCAGGCCCTCCAGGCCGGCCGTGACCTGGTCCGCCAGCTTCCACACGTCGACCTGGGCGCGGCCGCAGCCGGGGCAGGAGACGATCTCCAGGCCGCGCTTCTTCAGGTTCAGGGCCTCGAGGATCTGCAGGCCGACCTTGATCTCCTCCACCGGGGGAGTGGAGAGCGACACCCGGATCGTGTCGCCGATGCCCTCGCCGAGCAGCGCGCCGAAGGCGACCGCCGACTTGATGGTGCCCTGGAAGGCCGGGCCCGCCTCGGTGACGCCGAGGTGCAGCGGGTAGTCGCACTGCGCGGCCAGCTGCCGGTACGCCTCGATCATGACGACCGGGTCGTTGTGCTTGACGGAGATCTTGATGTCCTGGAAGCCGTGCTCCTCGAACAGCGAGCACTCCCACAGGGCCGACTCGACCAGCGCCTCGGGCGTGGCCTTGCCGTACTTCTTCAGGAGCCGCTTGTCGAGGGAGCCGGCGTTGACGCCGATCCGGATCGGGACGCCGGCGCCGGAGGCGGCCCGGGCGATCTCCTTGACCTTGTCGTCGAACTGGATGATGTTGCCTGGGTTGACGCGGACCGCGGCGCAGCCGGCGTCGATGGCGGCGAACACGTACTTGGGCTGGAAGTGGATGTCGGCGATGACCGGGATCTGCGACTTGCGGGCGATCTCCGACAGGGCGTCCGCATCGTCCTGCGAGGGCACCGCGACGCGGACCATCTGGCAGCCGGCCGTGGTGAGCTGGGCGATCTGCTGGAGCGTGGCGTTCACGTCGGAGGTGAGCGTCGTGGTCATGGACTGCACCGAGACGGGGGCACCGCCTCCGACGGCGACGTTGCCGACCATGATCTGGCGGGTGTGGCGGCGCGGGGCGACGGACTTGGGCGGCAGGGTGGGCGAGCCGAGCAGAACGGTCATGACGGGGGTCCCTTCGGGAGACTTCGCAAGAACGGGCAAGGGCGGACACAGCAGGTCCAGCAGGTACGTCAGGTCCAGCAGGTACGTCGGGTCCAGCAGGTACGTCGGGTCCTTCGGGTACGTCGGGTACGTCGCGCCGGTCAGACCAGCTGCTCGGCGGGCAGCTGGGCGGCGGGCTGCCGCTGCAGGGCCCCGGAGAGCTTGAGGGCGATGTCGCCCGGCGTCAGGCCGAGCGCCTTGAGGATGTCGGCGCGCTTGGCGTGGTCGAGGAACTCCTGGGCGATGCCGAACTCGCGGGTCGGGGTGTCCACGCCCGCGGCGCGCAGGGCCATCGCCACGGCCGAACCGGCGCCGCCGGACAGGCCGTTGTCCTCGACGGTCGCCACCAGGCGGTGGCGCGCGGCCAGCGGGATCAGGGCCGGGTCGACCGGCTTGATCCAGCGGGGGTCGACCACGGTGCAGCCGATCCCGTCGGCCTCCAGCAGGGAGGCCGCGTCCAGGCAGGTCTGCGCCATGCTGCCGACGGCGACGAGGAGGATGTCCGCGCTCTCGCCGCGGTGCAGGACGTCTATGCCGCCGACCCTGTCCACCGTGTCGATGTCGGACTGCACCGGCCCCTTGGGGAAGCGCACCGCGGTGGGCCCGTCCTTGACCTCGATGGCCTCCTGGAACAGCTCGCCCAGCCGGCGGCCGTCGCGCGGGGCGGCGATCCGCATCCCCGGCACCACGTTCAGGATCGACAGGTCCCACATGCCGTTGTGGCTGGCGCCGTCGTCACCCGTCACACCGGCCCGGTCCAGGACGAAGGTGACCGGCTGCTTGTGCAGGGCCACGTCCATCAGCGCCTGGTCGAACGCGCGGTTCAGGAAGGTCGCGTACATCGCCACGACCGGGTGCATGCCGCCCATGGCCAGGCCCGCCGCCGAGGTCACCGCGTGCTGCTCGGCGATGCCGACGTCGAAGGTGCGCTCCGGGAAGGCCAGCGAGAAGTCCCGCAGCCCGGTCGGCTCCAGCATCGCCGCCGTGATCGCCACCAGGTCCTCGCGGCGGTGTCCGGCCTTGACGATCTCCTCGCTGAACACCGAGGTCCAGCTGCGCGGGGCCGGGGTCGCGGGGGCCTTCGCCCGGCCGGTGCTGATGTCGAAGGCGGCCGTGGCGTGGAAGCGGTCCAGCTCGTGGTTCTCCGCCGGGGCGTAGCCGTTGCCCTTGGTGGTGATGACGTGGACGAGGACCGGGCCGCCGAAGTGGCGGGCCCGCGTCAGGGCCTTCTCCAGCGCCACCGTGTCGTGGCCGTCGACCGGGCCGATGTACTTCAGGCCGAGCCCGTCGAAGAGGTTCTGCGGGGCGACGGTGTCCTTGAGGCCCTTCTTCGCGCCGTGCAGGACGTCGTACAGTCCGCTGCCCAGCACCGGGGCCTTGGCGACCAGCTTGCCCCATTCCAGCACCCGGCCGTACTTGTGCGAGGTGCGCAGCTTGGTCAGCTGCTCGGCCAGGCCGCCGATGGTCGGCGCGTACGAGCGGCCGTTGTCGTTGACGACGATGACGACCGGCAGCTCCTTGTCGGCCGCGATGTTGTTGATGGCCTCCCAGCACATGCCGCCGGTCATGGCGCCGTCGCCGATGACCGCGACCGCGAAGCGGTCCTTCTGGCCCTTGAGCTTGTACGCCTTGGCCAGGCCGTCCGCGTAGGACAGGGCGGTGGTCGCGTGGGAGTTCTCCACCAGGTCGTGGACCGACTCGGCCCGCGAGGGGTAGCCCGAGAGGCCGTCGGCCTGGCGCAGCTTGTCGAACTGGTCGGCGCGGCCCGTCAGCATCTTGTGGACGTAGGTCTGGTGGCCGGTGTCCCAGACGATCGAGTCGTGCGGGGAGCGGAACACCCGGTGCAGGGCGATGGTCAGCTCGACGACACCGAGGTTGGGGCCGAGGTGGCCGCCGGTCTTGGAGACCTTCTCCACCAGGGTCTGGCGGATCTCCCCCGCCAGCTGGTTCAGCTGCTCGTGGTTCATCGAGCGCAGGTCCTGCGGGGTGCGCACGGCCCGCAGCAGCCGGCCGACGCCCTCGGCGCGGTCGCGGTGGCCCTCGGCCGGCACGAAGCGGATCTCCGTGGACGGCTCCAGGCCGATCTCCGGGCCGGTCTTCGGGGTGTCGGTGGAGATCAGGACGTTGTAGTGGTTGGGGAAGTGGCAGGCGTCGTAGCCGAGGACGGTGCCGACGCGCTGCTCACCGGACCAGACCTCGTCGCCGCGGTCCAGGACCCCGCCGTTGGTGAGCTCGACGAAGCCGAGGAACGCCACCCGGTCGACGGTGCCGCCCGGCTGGGTGGTGACCTGGTCGGTGGTCACCAGCTCGTGGATCTCGCCCTCCCGCACGCAGCGGCTCGTGTACGGCTCCAGGACCATGCCGCGGTCGTCTCGGCGGTGCTTGAGCACCTTGACGACAACGCCGTTGACGCTCTTCTTCCGACCGTTCTCCGGGTGTGCCATGACAGTTCAACTCCCTTGGTGTGGTGCTGGATCGATGCGATGCGATGCGATGCCTGCGGTGCGATGCGTGCGGGAAGGCCCCGGTCAGCCGGCGGTGACGGCCGTGCGCTCGGACCGGTAGACCTGGTGGACGAGTTCGAGGGTGGCCAGGCCGTCCGGCCAGGTGGCGCGCTCGCCGCGCAGCACCTCGGCGAACTCCTCGAGGACGCCCACGTACTCGTGGCCCAGCGAGCTCTTGAAGCCCGGGTAGCCGCCCAGCATGTCGGCGGAGAACCGGCGCCCGTCGCCGAGCACGACCTCGACGTCCTTGAGCTCCCCGTGGCCGTAGGCCCAGTCCAGGTCCACGACGGCCTCGGTCCCGTCGGCCGAGGTCAGCCGGATCACGGCCTGCTGGTCCACGCCGTTCTCGTCGCGGGTGACGTCCGCGCCGGTCAGCGAGACCTCGCCGAGGAGCAGGTGCACCACGTCGATGGCGTTGGGGCCGTTGTCGGCGACCGCGCCGCCGCCGCACCGCTCCGGGTTCAGGTACCACTGGTCGCGGCCGACGTGCTCCTCGATCTTCTCCCAGTAGCGCACCGTCAGCTTCTCGACGGGGACACCGTCCGGCAGGCCGTCCCGCAGGGCGAGGACGTTGGTGTTGTAGCGGCGGTGGTACGCGGTGAACAGCGCCACCTTGCGGACGGAGGCCAGTGCCCGCAGCGTCCGGCCCTCCTCCACGGTGATCGCGAGGGGCTTCTCGACGCAGACCGCGCGTCCGGCGCTCAGGGCGTCCCGGACGACCGCGAAGTGCACGTCGTTGGGGACGTTGACGACGACCGCGTCGAGCTCCGTGCCGGCCAGCAGTTCGCGGTGGTCGCGGTAGGTGGGGATCTTCCCCTCGAAGGGGGCCAGCACCTCTTCGTTGAGGTCGCACACGGCGGCCAGTTCCAGGCCCGGGAGGCCCTCGAGCGCCTCCAGGTAGAAGCGGGAGATCACTCCCAGCCCCACGATGCCGATACGGATCTTGCTCATCGTTCTCCTCCAAGGGGAGCGGGCGGGACGAGGGAGTACTGCTCGGCGACTGCCAGCAGCTCGCCGTGGAGGGCGGCGGCCAGCGGTACGCCGTGTTCGCGCGCCTGGCGCGCGTGCCGGTCCTCGGGCCAGCCGGGGTAGCTCACCGGCCGGGCGGGATCGATCGCCGGGGCCCCCAGCAGGGAGGCGAACAGATCGTCGGCCTGCGCCAGGAACTCGCCCTCGGGGCGCAGCGTGCCCGGTGCGATCGCCAGGGCGAGGAAGCCGATGTTGTCGTCGCGGCCGTTGGGGCGGGCCCCGCCGAGCTCCCCGGTCGGACCGAGGTTCGCGCCGGGCAGCAGCGCCGCCAGCGTCTCCACCAGCAGGCTCAGCCCGTACCCCTTGTAGGCGCCGGTCTCCGGGCGCCCGCCCAGCCACTGCAGGTGCGCCTCGCCGCGGTCGAAGGCTCCGGGGTCGGTGACCGGGGTGCCCGCGTCGTCGGCGAGCCAGCCCTCGGGGATCCGCTTCCCGGCCCGCTCGGCCGCCCGCACCCGGCCCGTGGGGACCACCGTGGTGCTCATGTCCAGGACGTACGGGGGGTGTTCGCCGGCCGGTACGGCCAGGCTGAACGGGTTGGTGCCGAGCATCGCGGCGGCTCCGCCCGGCGGGCGGATGATGCGCTGCCCGCCGCAGTTGCCGGCCAGCAGGCCGATCTGGCCCTGCTGGGCCAGCTTGCCCGTGAAGTACCCGGCGCACCCGAAGTGGGTGCCGTTGTACAGGGAGACCAGGCCGATCCCGTGGGTCCGGGCCCGCTCGGCGGCCAGCTCCATCGCCGCGCCCGCCGACCACAGGCCCAGCGCCCGGTGCGAGTCCACCAGGACCGCCGCGCCCCGATCGGCGACGATCTCCAGATTGGCCTCGGGGTCGGCGCGCCCCTCGTCGAACAGGGGCAGGTACTGGCGGGTCAGGTTGGCCAGGCCGTGGGAGCTGACCCCGGTCAGGTCCCCGTACACCAGCGCCTCGGCGGCGGCCCGTGCCCGGTCCTCGGCCAGGCCCCGGCGGACGAACACCTCGGCGGTGAAGCCGACGAGCTCGCCGTGGTCGAGCCGGACGGTGCGGGACCGCTCGGCGGTGGCTGTGGCGGTGGTCATGTGCTTCCTCATCACGTCGTCGACGTCGACGTCGTCGACGGCAGGTCGTTGGTGGCGAAGGCGATCAGTAGCCGGGCGATGTCCCCGGCGAACAGTTCGAGTTCCTCCCGGTCGGCGAACTCGCCCTCGGCGTGGGCGTTGTTGCGCTGCAGGTCCCCGGGGCCGAACACGGCCGTGAACCCGTCCGGCAGCCCGTCGGCCCAGATGGCGTCGCAGGTGAAGGCGGCCTCGTCGGCCGGCCAGCGCTCCAGCCCGGCCTCCTCGGTCAGCAGCCGCTCCGCCCACGCGTCGCGGGACTCCAGGGCGGGCAGTCCGCGTTTGAGCCAGTCCAGGGTGGTGATCTCCTCCGCGTCCGCGGCGGTCCGCCCGATCAGCTCGCTGCCGGCGAAGCGGTGGCGGAAGCCGGCCAGCGCCAGGCGCAGCTCGTGGCCTACGGCCTCCTCCAGTGCGATGCCGTCGGCGCCGGAGCCGTAGGACAGGTTCAGCAGCAACTGGCCCGTCCCGTAGACCTTGTTGTGCAGCGGTCCGGTCTGCAGGCCGGCCACGCACACCTGGCCGCTGGTCGCGTACCGCGGCAGGGTGTCGGCCAGGTGGCCGGCCACGTGCCCCAGCAGGACCGTCGCGTTGTGCCCGGCGGCCGGGGCGTCGTCGATGGAGTCGTCGCCCGCCACCCGCACCCGGGCCGTCATCGCGGCCGTGGAGCGGGTCAGCAGCCGCCGCCCCGTCGGCTCGCAGAAGATGTTCAACCGGCCCGTGTACCCACGCTCGATCAGCGGCCGGGTGCCGTAGACCCCCATGGCGCCGCCCTCCTCGCCGGACACCAGCTGGATCAGGACACCAATCTCGCGGCCGACGGCGGGCTCCGCGTCGAGCGCCGCCCGGATTCCGGCCAGCAGGGCCACCGCGGGGCCCTTGGCGTCGATGGCGCCCCGGCCGTGGAAGCGGCCGTCGGCCAGCGACACCGGCTGCACCCCGGCGACCGTGTCCACGTGGATGTTGAACATCACGGTCCGCGACCGCGGCAGCGGCGGCCCGAGCCGCAGCACCAGGCTGGGCTGCGAGGCCAGGAACTCCCCGCCGTCCCGCACCGCCCACCGCACGACCGCCGGGACCTGCTCGTCGGCCAGCTCGTCGGCGTCGGCGGTGCCGTGCCACTCGACGGTGAAACCGAGCTCCCGGGCCGCCTCGGCGTAGGCCAGCTGGGCCTCCCACAGCCGGACCTCGCCGCCCGCCCCGGTCTCCAGCGGACCGGCGGTCGGCAGGGACAGCAGCCGCAGCAGCAGCGCGTCGTCCCCGGCGGTGAGCGGCGCGGTCCGCAGCGGCGCGGTCCGCGGCTCAGTGGTCGATGCCGGCACGTGCGTTCTCCTCTCTCGTCTCGTCAGTGGCCGATGCCACGACCTCGGTGGCGACCAGGTGTTCCAGGTGCCGCCCGTACTCCACGAACAGGTCGGGCCCGTCCTCGCCCAGCTCGGTGCGGCTCTCGTGCGGCCGCAGCGCCAGGTGCGGTTCGATCGACCAGGCGCCGGTGTACCCGTGCTCCAGCAGCAGCCGCAGACACCGGGCCACCTGGCTCTCGCCCCGGCCGGGCAGCGTGTAGGCCGCGGCCGTCCCGCTGCCGACCGCGTCCTTCACGTGGACGTGGGCGACCGCCTCGGGGCACTGGCTCATCAGCCGCTCCAGCACCCCGTAGGCCTCGTACCCGTACGCCGCCCCGTTGCCGGTGTCGAACAGCAGCCGCAGCGCCGGGCTGTCCACCTCCGCCAGCAGCCGCAGCATCCGCTCCGCGCTGCGCCCGGCCCAGCCCGCACAGTTCTCGTGCAGGAGGACCAGGCCCGAGGCGTTCGCCCGGGCGGCCAGCAGCCGCATCCGGCGGATCACCTCGGTGCCCCACTCGGCCTCGTCCCACCCGTCGTTGGGGTAGGACATGACCCGCACGTAGCGGGTGCCGAGGGCGGCGCACCGCTCGGCGAGCCGGTTCAGCTCGGCCAGGTCCTGCTCGACGCCCTGGCTGATCGGCCTCGACCAGTCCGCGATCCGCGAGTCCACGCACGCGGTGCCCAGCCCCGCTTCCCCCAGCGCCCGCAGGCAGGCGCCGAAGGCCGCGTCGTCCAGGTCCGCGATCGCGACCCCGCCCACGCTGCGCATCTCGATCAGCTGCCAGCCCAGTCCGGAGACCGCGCGGACCTGCTGCTCCAGAGTGCGCCCGGCCTCGTCGCCGATCCCCGCGTAGAGGATCCCGGGGGCTGCCTCGCCCCTCGGCGCGTGCCGCGCGACGCTCCGCAGGTCAGGAAGCATGGGGCAGTGCCTCTTCCTGGAGCGCCTCTTCGAGACGGGCGATCCTGGCCAGTTCCTTGGCTTCCGCGAGCACGGTCGTCACCCGGGAGTTGAGCCGGAAGTCGGCTTCCAGGTCCGCGTCCGTGGTGAACTGCTCGTACGCGTGGAGCAGGAACCGGGCCAGGGAGTCGTCCCGGAAGACCGAGCGGACGTTCTTCCCGTCGGCGGAGGTGTGCAGGTGCGCGTAGTCGTCGCTCTCGCTGATCGGGTAGTGGCCCACGGCCCACCCGTCGCTGAACCCGAGGCGGATCACCCGTTCCCGGATCGGCGAGGCCAGGTCGGAGAAGATCTCCGTCTGGACGCCGCCGTCGTGGTCCAGCAGCAGCCGGGCCGCCCCCATCTCGGGGATGACCCTGTCGCCGACGTGCATGTCGTGCAGTTCGGCCCCGGCCGTCCGGCCCTCGCCGGCCAGCTTGAGCGCCACCCCCACCGAGTGCGGCAGCTCCACGTCGAAGGCCGTCGGGTGGCCCTCGGTCTGCAGGGTGCGCACCAGGCGCGGCTTGCGCTGCGCCACGAAGATGGTCTCCAGCGTGCCGAGCTTGCCGCCCTGCACCAGGGACCGCAGCCGGGTGGTCAGGGCGCTCTGCAGCCAGTGCGCCACCACCATGACCTTCAGGCCGTGACCGGCCCGCAGGGCGTCGATGGCCGCCAGTTCCTCGGTGTCGGCCACCAGCGGCTTCTCCACGAGGATCCGGTCGAACCCCAGCTCCGCCAGCTCCCGCAGCGGCTCCAGCCGGTGCGTGGGCGGCGTGCACAGGTGGACGACGGTGTCCTTGGGATCGAGGAGCTCAGCGGCCTTGGCGAGCTCCGGTACGGAGATCACCTCGGCGTCGGTGAGCTGCGGGGTGTGCGGGTTGAAGTCGTAGACCACGGGCGGGAGGCCGGAGATGAGGGCGGCGCCGCGCTCGGTGCGGCGCAGCCGCTCCAGGACGGTCCAATGGAGCCCGTGACCGGCCCGGCCGAAGCCTACGATCAGTGTTCTGGGCATGATTCACTCCCGTTGGCTCTCGAGGTCAGTGGCTTCGGTAGGCGACCCGGGTAGCCAGCCGGGAGAACTCCTCGCACCAGGACTCGTCCAGCCCCGAACGGGCGATCGACTCGCAGGCCTTGTCCACGAGTCCGGCGATGGTGCGCTCCACGGTGGCGCGGACCCCGGTCTCCTCCAGGACCTTGCGCAGCAGCTCGACGTCCCAGGGGGCGCCGTCCTTGCGGTCCAGGAGCGAGCGCACCCGGGCGTCCTGTTCGGCGGCCAGCGCCAGCAGGAGGGTCATCTTGTGCTCGGCGAAGTCCAGGCCGGTCGGCTTGCCGGCGTCCTCGGTGGTGCCGAAGGCGTCGATCAGGTCGTCGCGGAGCTGGAAGGCCTCGCCCAGGGCGAGCCCGTACGTCTCGAACGCCGAGGCCAGGTCGGGGCGTCCGGCCAGGGTGGCGCCGAGCACCAGCGGGCGGTGGATGGTGTAGCGGCCCGACTTGCACACCGCGATCCAGCGGGACAGCGAGGGGTCGACCACGCCCTCCGCGGCGACCGCCACGTCCAGGTGCTGGCCGATGACCATCTCGGCGCGCAGTTCGTCCCAGACGGCGCGGGCCGGGGCGGGGAAGCGGGTGGTGAGCTGGTCGGCGTAGATGAGGGCCAGGTCGCCGGCGAGGACCGCGACGCCCTCGCCGAAGCGGCGGGACTCGCCCTGCCAGCCGTTGATCTGGTGCTCGGCCTCGTGCAGCCGGTGGACGGTGGGGGAGCCGCGGCGCAGCGAGGAGTTGTCCACGACGTCGTCGTGGATCAGCGCGAACGCCTGGAGCAGTTCGAGGGCCGCGGAGGCGTCGATGGCGACCGAGTCGGACGGGTTGCCGCCGGCGGCCAGGAAGCCGCTGAGGGCGAACACGGGGCGCAGCCGCTTGCCGCCGCTGGCGACCAGCGAGGAGATCGCGTCCACCGGCTGGGCGGCCCGGGGGTTGATCCCGTACCAGTACGCGCGCTGGCGCTCGACGAACTGCTCGAGCCGCTGCTCCACCTGGTCGAGCAATCCGGCCCGGAGTTGCTGAATATCGGTAACGACGGTCGTCATGGCAGCCTTCTCTGAGATGAAATCGGAATGTGCGCGAAACCGTGTGAAGATTTCGGGATAGATCACCGAACCGATGCCCCGGTGAGGCTTGCCGGAAGGCTGAAGACCACGTTTTCGATGGCGGTCTGCTCGAGTTCGAGATCGACGTAGCCGAGCGTCGCCAGCCGCTCGAGGAGCTGGTCGATCAGGATCTCGGGCGCGCTCGCCCCGGCGCTCACGCCGACGGAGGAGACCCCGTCGAGCCACTCGGTGCGCAGGTCGCCCACCTCGGGCACCAGGTACGCGGCGGTGCCCAGGTCGCGGGCCACCTCGACCATCCGGATCGAGTTGCTGGAGTTGACCGAGCCGACCACGAGCACCAGGTCGCTGCGGTGGGCGATCGCCTTCACGGCGTTCTGCCGGTTCTGGCTGGCGTAGCAGATGTCGCCCTTGCCCTCGAGCGCCGGGAACTTCTCCCGGAGGGCGTCGATGACGCCGGAGGTCTCGTCCAGCGACAGCGTGGTCTGCGACAGGTAGGCCACGTCCGCGTCCGAAGGCAGGTCCAGCGCGGCCACCGCTTCGACGTCCTCGACGATGATGGTCGAGGCGGGGGCCTCTCCGTAGGTGCCCTCGACCTCTTCGTGGTCGCTGTGGCCGATCAGGAGGATCGTCTTGCCGTCCCGTGCGTAGCGGATGGCCTCCTGGTGCACCTTGGAGACCAGCGGGCAGGTTGCGTCGATGACGTCGAGCTCGCGGTGCGCCGCGTTGGTGCGGACGGCCGGCGAGACCCCGTGGGCGGAGAACACGCAGACCGAGCCCTCCGGCACTTCCTCCTCGGAGTCCACGAAGATCGCGCCGCGCTGCTCCAGGGAGCGGACGACGTAGTGGTTGTGGACGATTTCCTTGCGGACGTATACGGGTGCTCCGTACTTGTTCAGGGCCTCCTCGACGATCTGTATCGCTCGGCGCACACCGGCGCAGAATCCACGCGGCTCCGCCAGAATCACCTTTTTCGGAGCTCTGGTTTCTGACATCTGGTGTTCTCCCGTTTCGGTCGGTCGCGGTGAACTCGAGATTGCCGACAACCGCAGAAACCAGTCAACGAATACCGGCCCGGGCGGCCGTCCCCGGAGCCATGGGGTCGAAATTCCGCCCGTTCGCTGCCACGCCCGCCGTCGCCGCCGGTCCGTCTGCCACCCCACCCGCCCCGGTCCGGCGCCGCCTTGTCATACGCCTGTCATCCGGGTCGGGAGATCCGGCCGGGAGGGGCCGTGATGCGCCCCGGGGGCGGGTGGTTAGAGTCCTGACGGTGGAGCGATGTGGCGGCCACTCAACAAGGTTCGGCTTGAGGAGACTTCGAATGACGGTCGATGCGAAGAGCACCGAGAAGGCCCTGCGGCTGCGGGCGTTGGGCGAGGGTCTCCTGGTGCTGCCCAACGCCTGGGACGCGGCCAGCGCGGCGGTGATCGAGGCGGCCGGCGCGTCGGCGATCGCCACGACCAGCGGCGGCGTGGCCTGGGGGATCGGCCGCGGCGACGGCCAGCACGCCCCGCGCGCGCGGATGCTGGAGGCTGCCGCGCGCATCGTGGCGGCCGTGGACCTGCCGGTCACCGTGGATGTCGAGGGCGGTTACGAGGACGTCGGGCAGACCGTGCGCGAGGTCGTGGCGGTGGGCGCCGTCGGCATCAACCTGGAGGACTCCAAGGCGTCCGACGGCACGCTGTACACGGCCGCGGAGCAGGCCGGGCGGATCCGCGCCGCCCGCGAGGCGGCCGCCGCGGCCGGGCTGCCGGAGCTGGTGGTCAACGCCCGTACCGACGTGTTCCTGTTCGGGATCGGTGAGGAGCCGGGCCGGCTGGCGGACGTGCTCGCGCGCGTGGAGGCGTACGCGGCGGCCGGCGCCGACGGGATCTTCGTGCCCGGCCTGCTGGACCTGGCGGCCCTGGCCGAGATCGCGCGGGGGCCGCTGCCGGTCAACGCCATGGCGGGCCCGGGCGGTCCGTCGGTCGCCGAGCTGGCGGCGGCCGGGGTGCGCCGGGTCAGCGTCGGCACCGCGGTGGCGCAGGCGGCGTACTCGGCGGCCCGCGCCGCCGCCGAGGAACTGCTGGGGCAGGGCACCTACGGGGCTCTCGGGGCTTCGCTCGACTACGGGACGCTCAACGGGCTGTTCGTGAAGTGAAGTGCAGTGCATTGAAGTGAAGTGAAGTGAAGTAGGCGCCGGCGCCTGGTGGGCGCGGGCGCGCACGCGGCTGTGGGCCGCTCCGCGGGTGCGGAGCGGCCCACAGCCGTGTCCGGCCGGCGCCGTCAGGCGCGGCGGGCGGGCCGCAGCAGGGCCGCGGCCACCACGAGCGCCGTGACCAGCAGCCCGGCGCCGATCCCGAAGGCCAGGTGGTAGCCGGAGGTCAGGGCCTCGGCGCGGCTCTGTCCCGCGGCGAGCAGGGAGTCGGTGCGGGAGGCGGCCAGGGTGGACAGGACCGCGACGCCCAGGGCCATGCCGATCTGCTGGGTGGTGTTGAACAGGCCCGAGGCGAGGCCGGCGTCACGCTCGTCGGCGCCGGACATGCCGAGCGCGGTCAGGGCGGGCAGGGCCAGGCCGAAGCCGGCGGCGAGCAGCATCACGGGGAGCAGGTCGCGGACGTAGTCGGCCTGGACCGGGAGCCGGGTCAGCCAGCCGAGGGCGGCCACGAGCAGGGCGAGTCCGGCCAGGAGCACGCGGCGTTCGCCGAAGCGGGCGTTCAGGGGGGCGGAGGCGAAGAGCGAGACCCCGCCGATGACCACGGCCGCCGGGAGCATCGCGAGCCCGGTCTCGGCGGCCCCGTAGCCGAGCACGTTCTGGAGGTGGAGGGCGACCAGGACCTGGAAGGAGAACAGCGCGGCCACCATCAGCATCTGGACCAGGTTGGCGCCGGCCACGGTGCGGGAGCGGAAGATCCGCAGCGGTACGAGGGGGGTGCGGGCCTTGGCCTGGCGGACCGCGAAGCCGGCGAGCAGGGCCAGGGAGAGGGCGCCGAGGCCGAGGGTGTGCGCCGAGAGCCAGCCGTACCGCTCGACTTCGACCACGGTGTAGATGCCGAGCATCAGGCCGGCGGTGACCAGGCCGGCGCCGAGGACGTCGGCTCCGGCGCGCAGGCCCGGACCCCGGGTGGAGGGGAGCGCCGGCAGGGCCAGCGCGAGGGCGGCGAGGCCTATCGGCAGGTTGATGAAGAAGATCCAGTGCCAGTCGAGGGCGTCGGTCAGGACCCCGCCGAGCACCTGCCCCAGGGAGGCCCCGGCCGCGCCGGTGAAGGAGAAGACGGCGATGGCCTTGGCCCGCTCGCGGGGTTCGGTGAACAGCGTGATCAGGATGCCGAGGCTGACGGCCGCGGCCATGGCGCTGCCGAGGCCCTGCAGGAAGCGGGCGGCGATCAGCACCTCGGCCGAGCCGGCGAATCCGGCGAGCAGCGAGGCCCCGGTGAAGACGCCGGTCCCGGCCAGGAACATCCGCTTGCGGCCGATCAGGTCGCCGAGCCGGCCGGCGAGGAGCAGCAGGCTGCCGAAGGCGATCAGGTAGGCGTTGACGACCCAGCTGAGTCCGGCGGGCGTGAAGCCCAGGTCTTTCTGGATGGCGGGCATCGCGACGGTGACGATGCTGCCGTCGAGGACGGTCATCAGCACGCCGGTGGACAGCACCCCGAGGGCGGTCCAGCGGGAGCGCAGCCCGGGGGGTGTCTCCTATACACATCTGACGCTGGGCTCGGAGTTGTGTATAAGAGCCAGGCCCGCGGGGTGGCCGGGCGCGTTGCCGGGCGCTTGGCCCTGGGCGTGGCCCTGTGCCGGGACGGTCGCCGGGGTGGCGGTCCCCCCGGGGCCGGTGGTGCCGGCGGTGCCCGCCGGTCCGTGGGATCCCAGGGGTCCTGACGCGGCGTCGGCCGGTTCCGCTCGCGTAGCCGTGTTCTGCATGGTTGCGCTCTCCCTCCCGTGGCTGCGGTGGTGAACCGCTGTCGCGCACGCCCCCGTGCTGCGGGGACAGCCTGTCAAATGTCCCCTGACATGTGGAAGCGGGGTCGAATATTCGTATCAATTCGGATCTTCCCGGCTGTCGCGCGGGTGCCCCGCTCGAGAGCGGGTGAGGCCCTTGCCGGAGCACATAGGCTGTGGTGAACCAGCCAGATCCAGCAGGGGGCTACCGCCATGACGACAGGTCGGCTCGGGCAGCAGGCCGCGCCACCCAACGCCGCTTATTCGGGGCAGGTCGTGCATTTCCCGGACCCCGTCCGGGCCGCGCGCCATCCCCACGGGGTCCGCATCGACGCGAACGGGCATCCCGACTTCGCGCCCTACGCGCGGGCGGCGGTGGAGATCGCCGAACCGCCGGAGGGCTTCGGCGTGGACGAGCTGCGGCTGACGGACTGCGTGTCCGCGAACGCCGCCATGCGGGCGACCGGTCACGAACTGTGGGACACGGTCGGCCCGGTGGCGACCCCGCACGGCTGGACCTGGCACCACGTGGCGGGCACGCGCCGGATGGAGCTGGTCCCGGTCGAGGTGAAGGCGCTGCTGCGGCACCACGCCGGTCTGGTGACGGCGGCGGTGGACCACGAGAAGCGCGGGACGCGGACGTTGCAGGAGGTGCGCCCGGTGCACCTGGGGCTGCCGAAGTCGGTGGTCTCGGTGTCCGAGGCGCAGGTGCAGGGGGTCGAGGAGGACCTCGGCTACCGGCTGCCGGAGGCGTACCGCTCGTTCCTGAAGGCGGCGGGCGGCTGCGCGCCGGTGGGCGCCGGGCTGGACGTGGCGCTGGGCCTGCTGGTGGACCAGCCGTTCTTCACGGTGCGCGAGGAGGCGGCGGTCAACGACCTCGTCTACGTGAACAAGTGTCTGCGGGACCACCTGACGAAGGACTATCTGTGCGTGGCCTTCGCGCAGGGCGGGCTCGTCGCGGTGAAGGTGCGCGGCGACGCGCTCGGCTCGGTCTGGTTCTCTCCGTACGACGACGCGCGCGACCAGGACGGCTGGTCGGTCCAGGAGCGCGTGGAGCGGCTGCTGCTGCCGTGCGGTACGGATTTCGATGCCTTCCTGGAGCGGCTGGCGGGCAATCCGCCGGAGCTGGAAACGGTGGCCGGTCTGATGGTGGACGGCGGATTCGCGCGCGCGGTTCCCGTGGCGGGCGGTGCGTCGGCTTCGGCGCCGGTGGAGGGGTGACGGCTCGATGGTGACGTTTGCGCAGGCGCAGGAGCGCGCCGAGGAATGGATCAACGGGGACGTGCCCGCGTACCAGCACCGCGAGGTGCGGGTACGGGAGTTCGGACTCGGTTTCGTGGTGTGGGCCGAGGACCGCGCGGCCGGGCCGGTGTCCGGTGCGGGCCGCCAGCGGCTGGTCATCGCGCGGGACAGCGGTGAGGTGACGCTGTGGCCGGGGCTGCCGGTGGGTGAGGTGATCCGCCGGTACGAGGAGGAGTACGGGGCTTCGGCCGCGCCGGCCGAGGCTTCGGTCCCGGTGCCGCGGATCGACTCGGAGCAGACCTCCTTCATGCTGAGTCCGCCGGAGTGGCTGCAGGAGGCGGCGGACCGGGCGGGGATTCCGCCGGCGACGCCGGCCGCACCGGTTGCACCGGTCACACCGGTCGCATCACCGGTCGTGCCCGCCGATCCGGTGGGTTCTGCCGTTCCTGCTTCCGCCTCTTCGGCCTCTTCAGGGTCTTCCGCCTCTTCCGCCCCGGCTGCCCCGGTCGCGTCCGAGCCAGCGGCTGCCGAGTCGCAGCCGCAGCCCGTGCCGTTGCGGCGCGGGGGCGAGGTGCCGTACGAGCCGACCGCCAACGACGGGGTCCCGGTCGGGGCCACGCCGTGGGCCGGCACCGATGTGAACCCCGGCGCGGACTCGGTGTCCGTGCCGCTGCCGGCGACGGTGTTCGCGCCGCCGCTGTCCGGGTCGGACGTGGACGACGCCCCGGCGCCGTCCGGGCCGGGTCCGGAGGCGCGCACGACGCTGATGCCGAGGGGCAGCGCGCTGCCGAAGACGGCCGTCGTGCCCGCGCTGGACCCGAACGCGGGCTCCGCGGGGTCCGCACGGGCTTCCGGGCCGGGTTCGGCCTCGGGTGACATCGCCGACGCGCCGACGAGCAAGGCCCGGGTCAACCGGCCGGGCTCCGGGTCCGTGACGCCGCCGGGTCCGCCCGGTGCCCCGGGTGCTCCGGGTGGATCCGGCGGCTCCGGTGCGGAGTCCCCGTCCTACGCGGCCACCATGCTGGCGAGCCCCGGCGGGCCGCAGCAGCCGGCTCCTCCGGGTCCGCCCCGCGCCCCCGGCGCGCCGGGCGGCGGACTGGACCACGCGGCGACGATGCTGGCCGGTCCGTCCGTCACCGGGCAGCCGCCCGCGCCTCCCGGCCCGCCGGGGGCGCCCGGCTCGTCCGGTTCGTCCGGCGGGAGCGGAGCCGCTTACGCCGCCACCATGCTGGCGAGCCCCGGTGGACCGCAGCAGCCCGCGCCGCCGGGCCCTCCCGGGGTTCCGGGCGCCGGGCAGCAGCCCGCGCCTCCCGGTCCGCCCGGCGCCCCCGGCGCCGGCGCGCACCACGCGGCCACCATGCTCGCGGGTCCCGGCGTACCGCAGCCGCCCGGTCCGCCCGGGGCTCCGGGCGCGCCCGGAGCCGGGCTGGACCACGCCGCGACGATGCTGGCCGGTCCGGCCGTGGTGGGGCGGCCCGCGCCTCCCGGTCCGCCCGGTCCGGCGCCGCAGGCACCCGTACCCGTGCCGCAGGCCCCGGGCGTGCCCACGGTGGGACCCGGCTACCAGGCGGTGCTGCGCTACCGCGCGCCCGACGGCTCGGAGCAGCAGCTCATCCGCCGCTCCGCGCCCGGTACTCCGCACCCGGAGTGGCAGATCCTGTACGAGCTGCGGGCGATGAACGTGCCGCCGCAGCAGGTGCTGGAGCTGCACACCGAGCTGGCCTCCTGCGAGCTGCCCGGCGGCTACTGCGCCCGCATGATCCGGGAGACCTGGCCGCAGGTGCGGATCACGAGCGTGGCCCCGTACGGGACGGACCACGCGGGCCGGCAGCAGGGCATGCGGCACCTGCTGACCCATCAGGGCGAGCTGCATCAGGTGGCGGACGGTCCGGCGCGCCCCGCGCCGGTGCGTGCGCCGCTGCCGCAGGTGCCGCTGCAGCCGGCGATCCCGCTGGACGCGATCGCGCAGGAGCTGGCGGGGGCGTTCGGCCCGCAGGGCGTGTTCCGGTTCGAGCAGCGTGCGGTGTCGCGGCAGGGCGTGCCGGAGATCGTGGCGCAGACGCTGATGTGGTCGGGTCTGCCGGTCGATTTCGGGCCGTTCTTCTGGGCGCAGGCGGTGCCGGGTGCTCCGCTGCCGACGCTGGCCGAGCTGGCGGCGCAGCGGCAGGTGCAGCCGGCGTCGGACGCGGGCTCGTACCTGGTGGTGGGCAGCGACTTCGGCAAGGCGCTGTGCGTGCAGTACGGGACGGCGCACATCGTGGCGGTGCCGGTGGAGGCCGGTCCGGGCGGTGCTCCGGTGCCCCCGCAGTTCGTGAACTCCTCGCTGCCGCAGTTCGTGCGGTCGCTGGCGTTGCTGGGCCACATGTGGCGGCTGCGCCAGCATCTGACGCCGGAGCAGGCGGGCCGCTGGACCGGCGATTTCCAGGCGAATCTGGCGGGGCTGGACAGTGCGGCGCTGGCGTCGCCGGAGAACTGGTGGTCGGTGCTGCTGGAGCAGATGTGGGACGGACTGCTGTGACCGGTCGCTGATCGGTCTGCGATCAGTCGCTCGTCGCTCGTCGCTCGTCGCGCGTGGCCGGGTTGGGACCCTCGAACGGGGTTCCGGCCCGGCCATTCGGGCTTCTGGGAGCAAATGACGCATCCTTGGCAGGGATCCCCGCGAGAGAGGCGCTTCCAGCATGAGTGCACCCTTTACGACCGTGCGCGGCCGCGGCTACCGGATGGAAGAGGTGGACCGGTATCTCGCGCGGCTGTCGGGGAGCCGGGACGAGGCCTGGGAGCGGGTGGCCCGGCTGACCGTGCTGGCCAAGCGGATGGAAGCGGAGGCGGAGCGGCTGCGGGCGGAGGTCTCGGGGCTGGCCCCGCAGCGGTACGACGAGCTGAGCGAGCGGGCCCGGCGGATCCTGCTGCTGGCCGAGGAGGAGGTCGACACGCTGCGGGCGGACGCGCGGGCGGACGCGCTGGCGGCGACGGGCGCCGCCGAGGCGCACGCCGACCGGGTGGCGCAGCTGGCGCGGACCGACGCGGACGCGGTGCGCGAGCAGACCGAGGTCCGGGCCCGGCAGGGGCTGTTGCGGGCGGGCCGGGAGGCGGACGACGCGCGGACCGAGGCGCGCGACGACGCGGAGGCGTGGCGGGCGGAGGCGCAGGCAGGGCTGGCGGAGATGGCGCGCCGGGCCGAGGCGCTGCTCGCGGAGCGCGAGCAGGAGCACGCGGAGCGCTGGGACGCGGCGGAGCGGGAGCTGGCGGCGCGGGAGGCGGAGCTGGAGGCCCGGCACGCCGAGTTGGAGCGGTACGCGGAATCCCGGCTGGCGGAGGCGAAGCGGGGGTTCGCGCAGACGCAGGAGGCGGCGCGGCACGGCCAGGAGGACGCGGAGGCGCGGGGCGCGGAGCTGATCGCGGAGGCGCGGGTGACGGAGGAGCGGCTCGGCCGGGAGACGGACCGGATCCTGCGCGAGCACACGGAGTCCCAGGACGAGATGCGGGCGCACATGAACCACGTCCGCTCGAGCCTGGCCGCCCTGACGGGCCGGGCCCCGGCGGAGGGCTGACCGCGGCGGGCCGACCTCAGGCGGGCCGACAGCGGAGGGCTGACCTCCGAGGGCTGACCGGCGGCGGGGCCGGGTCTTGCGGCCCCGCCGGGGTCGGGGCGCGGCCCCGCCGGCGGTCAGCTCGTGGGGGCGTACCGGGCCGGGTCGCTGCGCAGGCCCCGGGTGGTGACCACCACGCTGAAGGCGGGCGGCGCCGTGGCCGGGAGCGGCGCGGCGGCTCCCGTCGCGGTGGCGGCGGTCGCCAGAACGGTGCCGTCGACCTCGATCCGCGGGTGGTCGCCGAAGCCGCCGCCCTCGACGGTCAGCAGCCCCTCGTTCACGGAGACGCGCGTGATGACCGGAGTGGCCCGTGTCGCCATCTTGTTGAGCAGGTAGGCGCCGGCCGGCGCCCCGGTCAGCGCCCACATCTCGGTGGGAATCCTCGGGAGGCCGCCGCCGACGTCCGCGACGAAGAACGCCACCACGTACAGCATCGTGACCGCGCTGAGTGCGACGTACTGGAGGTCGACCAGGTCCGTGCGGCCGCCGTCGTTGGCGATCAGGTCGCGCAGCGGGCGCCGCTTGGTGCCCTTGGGCGCGGGTTTGGCCATGGTGCCGTTCTCCACGCGCATGCCGACCACGGTCTTCGCCGCGATCAGGGCGGCGTAGGGGCCGCCGAGGAGCGGGAGGTAGACGGTGGTCAGGTTGGACAGGGGGCCGTCGGAGCCCTGGAACCAGCCGGTGCCGCCGCCGGCGGTGAGCCCGTAGGCCAGGGTGGTGAGCAGCAGCCAGATGAGGATGACCGTCCAGGCCAGGGCCAGGGTGGTCGAGGTGGAGAGGCGTCCGTCGCGGCCGGTGACGAAGCCTGGGTGGCGCATGAGGCGCAGGGTGATGGGGCCGGCCAGCGCGGCGAGTAAGGCGAGTGCGCAGAGTGCGGAAAGCATGGGTCCCCCCGGGATCGTGTCTCCGCAGAGAGTTACCGCTTGGGTCCGGGCATGACAAGTCGCCGCCCGGCCACCGCCGTTCCCGTCCCCGCCGTTGCCGTCCCCGCCGTTCCTGGCCCCACGGTTCCCGTCCTCACGGTTCGCGCTGCTCCGGCAGTACGGGGAACCGTCGCGGCGCCACCAGCAGCAGCACCAGCGCGGCCGCCACCGCCGCCACCGTGGCGCCGGCGAAGATGTGGTCCCCGGCGGCGGCCACCGCCTGGCGCAGGTACTCGGCGGCGGCCGGTGACAGCAGGTGCGGCTGGTCCAGGGCCTGGGACACGTCGTCCAGGCGGGTCGGCAGTCCGGGCACGGGGGCGTCCGCCAGCCGGCCGGCGATGGTGGCGTTGGCCACGGCCCCGAGCAGTGCGGCTCCGATGCTCTGGCCGACGTTGCGGCAGAACAGTACGGAGGCGGTGGTGGTGCCGCGCTCCGCCCAGCCCACCGTGGACTGGACCCCGACGATCAGCGGCAGTTGGAACAGGCCGAGGGCCGCACCGAGCAGCAGCATGATCACCGCGGGCTGCCAGGGCGCGGCGGGGTAGGGGAGCAGGGTGAAGGAGCACAGGATCACGGCGGCCAGCGAGACCCCGGTGGCGGCGGTGTTGCGGAAGCCGATGCGCCGGTAGACGTGCTGGGCGAGGGCCGCGGAGATGGGCCAGCTCAGGGTCATCGCGGAGGTGACCAGCCCGGCTCCGGTGGGGCCGAGTCCGAGCACGGTCTGGGCGTACATGGGCATGAACACCATCGGGGCGACCATCAGCAGGCCGAGTGCGGCCATGGCGAGGTTGACGGCGGCGATGGTGCGCCGGCGCCACACCCAGCCGGGCAGGATCGGCTGTGCGGCGCGGCGTTCGATGCGGACGACCAGCGCGGCCAGTGCCGCGCTGGTGGCCAGCAGGCCCAGCGAGGGCGCGGACAGCCAGGGCCAGGCGACCCCGCCTTCGACCAGCGCGAAGAGGAGCAGTCCGCCGCAGGCGAAGACGGCGAGTGCTCCCGCCCAGTCGACGGGGCCGCTGCGGCCGGGGGGCCGGGTGGGCTCGACCAGGTGGCGGTTGATGATCCACAGGGCGCCGGAGGCGAGCGGCAGGTTGAGCAGGAAGACCCAGCGCCAGTCGGCGTACGAGGCGATCAGCCCGCCGAGCGCGGGGCCGGCCAGTGCCGAGGTGGCCCACACCACGGACATCCGGGCCTGGATGCGCGGCCGTTCCTTGAGGGGGTAGAGGTCGGCGGCCAGGGTCTGGACGGTGCCCTGGAGGGCGCCGCCGCCGAGGCCCTGGAGGATCCGGAAGGCGATGAGGGCGGCCATGTTCCAGGCGGCCGCGCACAGCAGGGAGCCGAGCAGGAAGAGGCTGATGCCGAGGAGCAGGACGGGTTTTCGGCCGTAGGTGTCGGAGAGCTTGCCGTAGACGGGCAGGGTGACGGTTCCGGCCAGGATGTAGCCGGAGAAGATCCAGGAGAAGACGGCGAAGCCGCCGAGGTCTCCGACGATCTGCGGCACGGCGGTGGAGACGATGGCCGCGTCGAGCGAGACGAGCCCCATGGTCAGCATCAGCGCGGCGACGACGGCGGTACGGGGCCGCCCGGGCGGGGCCGCGCCGCCCGCCGGGGAGCCGGCGGCGGGTATGCCGCCGGGTGTGCCCGCGGAGCCGTCGCCGGTGCCCGGGCCGTCGCCGGATCCGGTGCTGGAGCCGCCTCCGGTGCCGGTGCTCGTGCCCGGGCTGTCCCCTGAGTCCATGAACTGCCTTTCCCCCGCGCCTACCTGCGCGAACACCCTCTCACCGCCGCGTCACGGGAAGGTAACCCCTGAGAACGCCTCGTCCGTAGGGCCGAGATCCCCTAGGGGTTGCTCCTCACAAGGATCCAGGGACGCTTCGTCCCGGCGGAGGAGGAAGTCCGGCCGGAGCGGTCCTTAACTGGTTACTACAGGGCGGGAAGCCGGGGGGTAGGGCTAGCACCCGTATGGATACGGCGCTTGGCACCAGCGCGCCGAAGCCCCCCGCCCAAGAGACTTCGAGTGAACCGACGGACCGTACGAAACGAGCGAGGGGAAACACCGTGACAACGGCTATGACCGAAACCAGGCACGGGGGTACTGGAGGGCATGGAGCCGTCGCGGCGCGAGCGCGGCAGGTCGTCAAGGCCTACGGCTCCGGGGAGACGCGCGTCGTCGCCCTCGACTCGGTCGACGTGGACATCCATCGCGGGCAGTTCACCGCGATCATGGGCCCGTCGGGCTCCGGCAAGTCCACGCTGATGCACTGCCTGGCCGGCCTGGACACGGTGAGCAGTGGCCAGATCTTCCTGGACGAGACCGAGATCACCGGTCTGAAGGACAAGAAGCTGACGCAGCTGCGCCGGGACCGGATCGGCTTCATCTTCCAGGCGTTCAACCTGCTGCCGACGCTGAACGCCCTGGAGAACATCACGCTCCCGATGGACATCGCGGGCCGCAAGCCCGATGCGGAGTGGCTGAACCGGGTCGTGGAGACGGTGGGCCTGGCGGGCCGCCTCAAGCACCGGCCCACCGAGCTCTCCGGCGGCCAGCAGCAGCGTGTGGCGGTCGCCCGCGCGCTGGCCGCCCGTCCCGCGATCATCTTCGGCGACGAGCCGACCGGAAACCTCGACTCCCGGGCCGGCGCCGAGGTGCTCGGCTTCCTGCGCCGCTCGGTGGACGAGCTGGGGCAGACGATCGTCATGGTCACCCACGACCCGGTCGCCGCCTCGTATGCGGACCGCGTCATCTTCCTGGCCGACGGCCGGATCGTGGACGAGATGCACGGGCCCACCGCCGATCAGGTCCTGGACCGGATGAAGGACTTCGACGCGCGCGGGCGGACGTCATGACCGTCATGAAGACCGCGCGTCGCAACTTCGTCGCGCACAAGGGGCGCATGGCGCTCTCCGCCGTCGCCGTCATGCTCTCCGTCGCCTTCGTCTGCGGCACCCTGGTGTTCACCGACACCATGAACACGACCTTCGACAAGCTGTTCGCGGTCACCAACTCCTCCGTCACGGTCACCCCGAAGCAGGTCGAGAGCGCCGGGGAGACCCCCGACACCGGCAAGCCCGAGGCGCTGGCCGCCTCGGTCATCGAGCGGGTCAAGCGGGCCGAGGGCGTGAAGGCCGTCGAGGGCGGCGTCGCGTCGATGGCCGTCACGGTCGTCAACTCCAAGAACGAGAACCTCGGCTCGACCACGGGAGCCCCGACCTTCGCGGGCAACTGGACGGAGAACGAGCTCAGGTCGATGAAGATCATCGAGGGTCAGGCCCCGCGCGGCCCGACCGAGGTGATGATCGACGGTGACACCGCGAAGAAGCACCACCTCGCACTCGGTGACGACATCCGCACCATCGCCGTCACCGGCGACATCCGCTCCAAGATCACCGGCATCGCCGCCTTCACCGTGACCAACCCGGGCGCGACCGTCGTCTACTTCGACACGGCCACCGCGCAGCAGAAGCTGCTCGGCGCCCCGGACGTCTTCACGCACCTCAACGTCACCGCCAAGGAAGGCGTGAGCGACGCGCAGCTCAAGGCGAATGTCGCCACCGCGGTCGGCGCGGACACCTACAAGCTGCAGACCGCGAAGGAAGCCGCGGACGCCAACCGCAAGGACATGTCCTTCCTGGACATCATGAAGTGGGTGATGCTCGGCTTCGCCCTCATCGCCTTCCTCGTCGGCATCTTCCTGATCTTCAACACCTTCTCGATGCTGGTCGCCCAGCGCACCCGCGAGATCGGCCTGATGCGGGCCATCGGAGCCGACAGCGGCCAGGTGCTCAAGTCGGTCGTGGTCGAGGCCTTCCTGCTCGGTGTCTTCGGCTCGATCCTCGGTGTCGGAGCGGGCATCGGACTGGCCGTCGGCCTGATGAAGCTGATGGGCCAGCTGGGCATGAGCCTGTCCACCGACGATCTGACGATCGCCTGGACCACCCCGGCCATCGGTGTCTTCCTCGGCATCGTCGTGACCGTCGTCTCCGCCTACATACCGGCCCGCCGGGCCGGCAAGGTCTCCCCGATGGCCGCCCTGCGCGAGGTCGGCGCCCCCGGCGACAAGAAGGCCGGCCGGATCCGCGCCGCCATCGGCCTGGTCCTCACGGGCATCGGCACCGCGGGCCTGTTCCTCGCCGCGACGTCGGACAAGGCCGGCCCCGGCGCCCTGTGGCTGGGCGCGGGCATCCTGTTCACCCTGATCGGCTTCATCGTGATCGGCCCGCTGCTCGCCGGCGTCGTGGTGCGGGCACTGTCCGCCCCGGTGCTGAGGCCCTTCGGATCCATCGGCCGGCTCGCCGAGCGCAACGCGCTGCGCAACCCGCGCCGCACCGGCGCCACCGCCGCCGCGCTGATGATCGGCCTCGCGCTGGTCGCCTGCCTGTCGGTGGTCGGCTCCTCGATGGTGGCCTCCGCCACCGACGAGCTCGACAAGTCGGTCGGCGCGGACTACATCGTCCAGTCGATGACCGGGCAGCCCGTCGTACCGCAGGCCGAGGAGGCGCTGCGCAAGACGCAGGGCCTGGCGCACGTCACGGCCTACCGCGAGCTCGACGCCAAGATCACCGCCCCGGACGGCACCACCGAGGCGGACGGCGTCGGGGCACAGGACCCGACGTACGCCCAGGACGTCCGGCGCAAGACGACCGCCGGCGAGCACGCCGCGGCGTACGGGCCGAACTCGATGTCGGTCGGCTCGGAGTACGCGGCCAAGCACCAGGTCAAGCTCGGGGACGAGCTGACGGTCGCCTTCACGGGCGGCAAGACGGTCAAGCTGAAGGTCGCGGCGATCACCAGCGACGACGGCAACCTCGACAAGGGCATGAAGTACGTCAGCACCGCCGTCGCCGAGGCGAACGTGCCGGCCGACAAGCTGCCCCGCCCCTTCATGCTGCTGGGCACCGCCAAGGACGGCCAGGAGGCCGCCGCGTACAAGGCGGTCAAGGCGGCGCTGGCCGAGTACCCGCAGTACCAGGTGCTCAACCAGACCGACTACAAGCAGGCGCTGAAGGACCAGGTCGGCCAGCTGCTGAACGTGGTCTACGCACTCCTCGCGCTCGCGATCATCGTCGCGATCCTGGGCGTGGTGAACACGCTGGCCCTCTCGGTGGTCGAGCGGACCCGCGAGATCGGCCTGATGCGCGCCATCGGCCTCTCCCGCCGCCAGCTGCGCCGCATGATCCGCCTGGAGTCGGTGGTCATCGCGCTCTTCGGCGCCCTGCTCGGCCTCGGCCTGGGCATGGGCTGGGGCGCCACCGCCCACCAGCTCCTCGCGCTCCAGGGCATGAAGATCCTGGAAATCCCCTGGCCGACGATCCTCGGAGTCTTCGCCGGCTCCGCCCTGGTCGGCTTGCTCGCCGCGCTCTTCCCGGCCTTCCGGGCGGGCCGGATGAACATCCTGAACGCGATCGCCAGCGAGTAATCGCCGGTGGTCGTACGGGGGAACGCCCCGGCCCCGCCTCACCCGTTCGGGTGGGGCGGGGCCGGGGTCGTTCACATGGCCATGACGGGCACGTCGTAGACGTGGACAAGCCGCTCGGCATCGTCGGGCCGCTTCCCTCGCGCGCCGACTCCGTCACCCCTGCGGGGGGCCGAACCCCACGCGCGGGTGTCGGACCCGCGTCGTAGGGTGGGAACCCCCGGCCCGTTCGACGTGTCGGGCCCTTCGCGTTGCCGCCTCGCGGGAACTCGCCGCACCTCACCGGACGGAAAGCCGCCTTCATGAGCCTGCACGGACTGCTCGACGCCGTCACCCGGGACCCCGCTCTCGCCGAAGCGGTCACCGCGGCGGTGGACGGCAACCGCATGCACGTGGACCTCGTCGGACCCGCCGCCGCCCGGCCCCTGGCCATCGCCGCGCTGGCCACCCGTACCGAGCGGACCGTGCTCGCGGTCACGGCCACCGGCCGCGAGGCCGAGGACCTGGCCGCCGCGCTCCGCTCGCTGATGCCCCCGGGCCGCCAGGACGAGGTGGTGGACTACCCGTCCTGGGAGACGCTGCCGCACGAGCGGCTCTCGCCCCGCAGCGACACCGTGGGCCGCCGGATCGCCGTGCTGCGCCGGCTGTCGCACCCGAGCAAGGACGATCCGGCCGCCGGACCCGTGTCCATCGTGGTCGCGCCGATCCGCTCCGTGCTCCAGCCGCAGGTCAAGGGGCTCGGCGACCTCGTACCGGTGAGCCTGCGCCAGGGGGAGAGCGTCGACCTGGGCGAGGTCACCTCCGCGCTCGCGGCCGCCGCGTACGCGCGCGTCGAGCTCGTCGAGAAGCGCGGGGAGTTCGCCGTGCGCGGCGGCATCCTCGACGTGTTCCCGCCCACCGAGGAGCACCCGCTGCGCGTGGAGTTCTGGGGCGACGAGGTCGAGGAGATCCGCTACTTCAAGGTCGCCGACCAGCGGTCCCTGGAGATCGCCGAGCACGGCCTGTGGGCCCCGCCCTGCCGGGAGCTGCTCCTCACCGACCAGGTGCGCGGGCGCGCCGCGGCCCTCGCCGAGCTCCACCCCGAGCTCGGCGAACTGCTCCACAAGATCGCCGAAGGGATCGCGGTGGAGGGCATGGAGTCCCTCGCCCCGGTCCTGGTCGACGACATGGAGCTCCTGATCGACGTACTGCCCGCCGGTTCGATGGCCGTGGTGTGCGACCCGGAGCGGGTGCGGACCCGGGCCTCCGACCTGGTCGCCACCTCGCAGGAGTTCCTGATGGCCTCCTGGGCGGCCACCGCCGGCGGCGGCGAGGCCCCCATCGACGTCGGCGCCGCCTCGCTGCGCGGGATCGCGGAGGTACGGGAGCACGCGCGCGAGCTCGGCATGCTGTGGTGGTCGGTGTCCCCGTTCGCCGCCGACGAGGAGGGGGCGCTCGGCAGCGACACCCTCCAGCTCGGCATGCACGCCCCCGAGGCCTACCGCGGCGACACCGCCCGGGCGCTGGCCGACACCAAGGCCTGGATCGCCGAGGGCTGGCGCACCGTCTACCTCACCGAGGGCCACGGCCCGGCCGCCCGCACCGTGGAGGTGCTCGGCGGCGAGGGCATCCCGGCCCGCCTCGAGGCCGACCTCGCGACCCTGGAACCCTCCCTGGTCCACGTCTCGTGCGGCTCCCTCGACAACGGCTTCGTCGACCAGGCCCTCAAGCTCGCCGTCCTCACCGAGACCGACCTGACCGGCCAGCGCACCGCCACCAAGGACCTGGGCCGGATGCCCACCCGGCGCCGCAAGACGATCGACCCCCTCACCCTGGAGGTCGGCGACTACATCGTCCACGAGCAGCACGGCGTCGGCCGCTACGTCGAGATGGTGCAGCGAACCGTGCAGGGCGCCACCCGCGAGTACCTCCTCGTCGAGTACGCGCCCGCCAAGCGCGGGCAGCCCGGCGACCGGCTCTACATCCCCACCGACCAGCTGGAGCAGGTCACCAAGTACGTCGGCGGCGAGGCCCCGACCCTGCACCGGCTCGGCGGCGCCGACTGGACCAAGACCAAGGCGCGCGCGAAGAAGGCGGTCAAGGAGATCGCCGCCGACCTCATCAAGCTCTACAGCGCCCGCATGGCCGCCCCCGGCCACACCTTCGGCCCCGACACCCCCTGGCAGCGCGAGCTGGAGGACGCCTTCCCGTACGCGGAGACGCCCGACCAGCTCACCACCATCGCCGAGGTCAAGGAGGACATGGAGAAGTCGGTCCCCATGGACCGCCTGATCTGCGGCGACGTCGGCTACGGCAAGACCGAGATCGCCGTGCGCGCCGCGTTCAAGGCGGTCCAGGACGGCAAGCAGGTCGCCGTCCTCGTACCGACCACGCTGCTGGTGCAGCAGCACTTCGGGACCTTCTCCGAGCGGTACGCGCAGTTCCCCGTCAAGGTGAAGCCGCTGTCGCGCTTCCAGAGCGAGGGCGAGTCGAAGGCGACGCTGGAGGGCCTGCGCGAGGGCTCCGTCGACATCGTCATCGGCACGCACCGGCTCTTCTCGCAGGAGACCAAGTTCAAGGACCTGGGCCTGGTCATCGTCGACGAGGAGCAGCGGTTCGGCGTCGAGCACAAGGAGCAGCTGAAGAAGCTGCGCGCCAACGTCGACGTGCTGACGATGTCCGCGACCCCGATCCCGCGCACCCTGGAGATGGCGGTCACCGGCATCCGCGAGATGTCCACGATCACCACCCCGCCCGAGGAGCGCCACCCGGTCCTCACCTTCGTCGGCCCCTACGAGGAGAAGCAGATCGGCGCCGCGATCCGCCGCGAACTGCTCCGCGAGGGCCAGTGCTTCTACATCCACAACCGGGTCGAGTCCATCGACCGGGCGGCCGCCAAGCTCCGCGAGATCGTGCCCGAGGCGCGCATCGCGACGGCGCACGGGCAGATGTCGGAACAGTCCCTGGAACAGGTCGTCGTGGACTTCTGGGAGAAGAAGTTCGACGTGCTCGTCTCCACGACGATCGTGGAGTCCGGCATCGACATCTCCAACGCCAACACCCTCATCGTCGAGCGCGGCGACAACTTCGGCCTCTCCCAGCTCCACCAGCTGCGCGGCCGCGTGGGCCGGGGCCGCGAGCGCGGGTACGCCTACTTCCTCTACCCGCCGGAGAAGCCGCTCACCGAGACCGCGCACGAGCGGCTCGCGACGATCGCCCAGCACACCGAGATGGGCGCCGGCATGTACGTGGCGATGAAGGACCTGGAGATCCGCGGCGCGGGCAACCTGCTCGGCGGCGAGCAGTCCGGCCACATCGCGGGCGTCGGCTTCGACCTCTACATCCGGATGGTCGGCGAGGCCGTGGCCGACTACCGGGCGGCGATCGAGGGCGGCCCGGAGGAGGAGCCGCCGCTGGAGGTGAAGATCGAGCTGCCGGTCGACGCGCACGTCCCGCACGACTACGCGCCGGGCGAGCGGCTGCGCCTGCAGGCCTACCGCTCGATCGCCGCGGCCAACTCCGAGGAGGACGTCAAGGCCGTCCGCGAGGAGCTCACCGACCGCTACGGCAAGCTGCCGGAGCCGGTGGAGAACCTGCTGCTGGTGGCCGGACTGCGGATGCTCGCCCGCGCCTGCGGGGTCGGCGACATCACCCTGCAAGGCCCCAACATCCGCTTCGGGCCGGTGGAGTTGCGCGAGTCGCAGGAGCTGCGCCTCAAGCGGCTCTACCCGGGCGCGGTGCTCAAGCCCGCCACCTCGCAGGTGCTGATCCCGCGGCCCAAGACGGCGCGGGTGGGCGGCAAGCCGCTCGTCGGGCGGGATCTGCTGGGCTGGACCGGGGAGTTCCTCGCCACGATCCTCGGCTCCTAGGCCGAGGCTCTCCCAGGCCGAGACTTTCCCAGGCCGAGGCCCTCTCGGGTGGAGGCCTTGGGCGGAGGCCCTTGGGAACGGCGACGGCCGCGGCGGGGAACCTTTCCGGTCCCCGGCCGCGGCCGGTCGCGTTCCCGCGGAGGCTGGTGGGCGAAGGCTACTTCTTCGGGTCGTCGTCGATGCCGAGGCGCTCTTCCGCCTGCTGCTGGGCCCTGTCGATCTGATCCGCGTACTTGTTGCCGGTCTTCTCGTTGGCCTCTTGTTCGAGGTTGTCCGAGATCTGCTTTCCCTTGTCCTTCGCCTGGTCCCTGAACCGGTCAAAGATCCCCATGTCACGGGCTCCTTCCGTAATCCCGTTTGCGACGCTACGCGCGTTTTGGGTGATTCGCTCGGGGAAGCCTCCCACCTGCTGTTCCCCGCCCGCGGGCGCTGCCGCGCTGCGACCCTGCAACGGTTGGGGGCATCCCCTCACCCCCGGCCGGAAACGCTGTATACGCTCAGACCCGAAACTCGCCTTCCCCGGCCCGTCAGGAGCAGCGATGCACGGCCCCGGCACCCCGCCGCCCCACGGTCACCAGCCCAGCAACGGGGGCGTGGTGGCCCTTCGCGTGCTGTTCGCGCTGCTGCCCATCCTGAGCTGCGGGCTCCTCGCCTGGGGGACGATGCTGCGGCTCGCGCTGGTCACCCGCAAACCCCGGGACTGGTGGCTGCTCGGGGTGTCCGCGGCGGCCTCGGTGATCTGGATGGTGCTGTCGGGGCTCGACCCGACCGCCGACAACTCCGGCTGGCAGGCCAACACCGGCGGCATGGGCACGATCGTGACCGGCCTCTCGGTCGCCGTGTACTTCCTCGTCGCCGACATCCGCCACCACGAGGCGCGGAAGGCCCGGGCCGCCGGCGGGTGGTACCCGCAGCCCGCCTCGCCGTACGGTGCGCCCCTCCCGCAGGGGCACGAGACCCGCCCCTCCTACGGCTACCCGCCGGCCGTCCCGCGCCAGGCGCCCCAGCAGCTGCCCCAGCAGCCGCCCCGGCGGGCCCCCGAGCCCGCGCCCGCGCCGACGCAGCCCCCGCGGATCGGGCAGGTCCGCGCCGAGCTCGACGAGCTCAGCGAACTCCTGCGCAACCAGCCCCCGCACCACGACGGCCCCCACAACGAGGGCCCGCGCCCGTGACGGACCGGCTCATCGGAGACCGCTACCGGCTCGCCTCCATCCTGGGCCAGGGCGGCATGGGCCAGGTCTGGACGGCGTACGACCAGCGGCTGGACCGCCGCGTGGCGGTCAAGCTGCTGCGCCCCGACAAGGTGGCGGGCCCCGGCTCGGTCGCCGACGAGCTGCGCCGCCGCTTCGTGCGCGAATGCCGGGTCACGGCGCAGGTGGACCACCCCGGGCTGGTCACCGTGCACGACGCGGGCAGCGACGGCGACGAGCTCTACCTCGTCATGCAGTACGTGGAGGGCGCCGACCTCGCCGACCACCTGGCCGAGCACACCCCGTACCCGTGGCCGTGGGCGGTCTCGGTGATCGCGCAGCTGTGCTCGGTGCTGTCGGCCGTGCACGCGGTGCCGATCGTGCACCGGGACATGAAGCCGCGCAACGTGATGGTCCGCCCCGACGGGACCGTGCTGGTCCTGGACCTCGGTGTCGCCTCGGTGATGGACACCGACACCACCCGCCTCACCAGTACCGGTTCGCCGATCGGCAGCCCCGCGTACATGGCGCCCGAGCAGGCCATGGGCGGGGCCGTCGGCCCGCACACCGACCTCTACGCGCTCGGCGTCGTGCTGTACGAGCTGCTGTCCGGCAACGTCCCCTTCGCCGGATCCACCGCGCTCGGGGTGCTCCACCGCCACCTGTACGAAGCCCCGGTCCCGGTGCGCCAGTTGCGCCCCGAGGTGCCGCAGCAGCTGGAAGCCGTACTCCTGCACCTCCTGGCGAAGGACCCGCGGGACCGGCCGGCCTCCGCGCAGGCGGTGTACGCGGCCCTCGCGCCGCTGCTGCCGCACCGCGGCTCGGGATCCCCCGCCGGCGCGCTCGACCCGACCCGCCCCTTCCTGCGCCCGCAGGCCCCCTGGCCCGACCGGGCCTCCGTGATCCCGCCGAGGCCGGCCAACCCGCCCGCCTCGCCGCCGCGGCCTGACGTCCCGGCGGCCGTGGAGGAGGCGAAGAAGCTCCTGGACCAGGGCCGGCTCGCCCAGGCCGTGGACATCCTCGGCGGGATCCTCCCGGCGGCCGCCGAGCAGCACGGCGAGCACTCGACGGTGGTCCGCTCCCTGCGCAAGCAGTACGCGGCCACGCTGATGGACGACGGCCAGTACCGCCGGGCCATGCCCGAGCTGCGGCGCCTCGCGGAGGAGTTCCCGGCCGGCGACCCGCGGTCCCTGCGCTTCCGCTACGACGCGGCCCAGTGCCTGGAGCAGCTCGGCGAACCCGCCGCCGCCCTCGCCGAGTACCGCTCGCTGCTGCCGCTGTTCGAGAACCACTACGCGAACCCGGACCCGGGCCTCCCGCTGGAGGTCCGCCGCCGGATAGCGCACCTGCTGCTGTCCCTCGGCGACCGCCCGGCGGCCCACGAGACCCTCTCCCGTCTCCTCTTCGACGCGGAGCGCCTGCACGGACCCGTGCACCCCTTCTCCGCGGAGGTCCGGCGCACCCTCCAGTGGCTGGGCCAAGTGCGCTGAGAGGGGTCCGTCGGAGACGGCAGGATCACGACTCCGCATCTCATCGGAGAACGGAAGGCGTTGGTCCGGTTTGGGTATTTCGCGCCGTGTAGCGTACGCGCGTTCGATCACTCAATCGTCTCAGAGGACAGCCCCATGGCAACCCCGCCTCCGTCGCACCCTGTCGACCCTCAGCAGGTCCCGCCGCACGCCGAGCCCGTCGAGCCCATCGTCTCCGTCGCGCCGGAGAAGAAGGGCGGCAAGGGCAAGCAGGTCCTGCGGGTGCTCGCGCTGATCGTCGTCCTCGTCGTGGTCAAGGTGGGCTTCTCCACCTTCCTCTCGGACGAGGTCGTGCACGCCAAGTCCGGCGACTGCGTCCAGGTGACCGGCAGCGACACCGACCCCAAGGTGTCGACCAAGGACTGCACCGACAAGGACGCCAACTACAAGGTCGTCAAGGTCGTCGACGACACCTTCGACGTCGAGGCCTGCGCCGGCACCGGTGACGTCGCCCTCGCGCAGCAGCTGGGCTCGGACAAGTTCGTCCTCTGCATGGAATCGCTGGTCAAGTAAGACCCGGCGTGGGGACCGGGCCGGCCGCACCGCGGCCGGCCCGGTCCCTTTTCGCGTGCAGGAGAAGCGCCAGCAGACCCAGCAGGGCCGCGCCCGCGACCGCCAGGCCCGCGGAGAGGCCCGGGGGACGGAACTCGCAGGCGAGGGTGGTGGCGCGGCCGTCCAAGGGGGCCGCGACCAGCCCCAGGTGGGCGGAGGCCGGGCGGCCGCCGCAGCTCCAGCCGGCGATGGCGGGGGCGGCCAGGACCGCCGTGCCCGTGGTGCCCGCGGGGAAGGTCGCGCGGATGCCCGAGGAGCCGACCCGCACGGACGAGGCCGCCGAAGCCCGCAGGGCGGCGACCGCGGCCGTCAGGCGGGGCCGGTCCAGGCAGGACAGCTCCCACCGCGCCGGGGCGCCCTGGTCGAAGACCAGCCGCGAGGCCGGCCCGTGCGAGGGCCCCATGGGCTGCAGGGCGGCCCGGTTGCGCGGCGGATTCGCGTTCAGCCGGAAGGCCGGGCCGTCCGCGAGCCGCGCCGTCGCGTTGTACTCCGGGGCCCACAGGAAGGCCTCCGTGCCCGCGCGGCAGACGCCGGGGGAGAGCGGCTCCTCGTAGACCCGCGCGCCCAGCAGGAGTTCCTGGTTGGCGAAGGGCGAAGCACCATAGCCGGGCTCAGGTCCCGACGGGCGGACCGTGACCAGAGGCGGGACCTCGGCCCGGGCGATCGTGCCGTCCGGCCGCAGCCGGGCCCCGACGGCGAACACGGCGTCCGTCACCGGATTGTCGAGGCTCTGCACATTGCGCCCGCGCGAGGTCCAGCCCGCCCCCAGCGCCACCATGGTCCGGGTGAACACGTCCGGGGTGTGGCTGCTGTAGTACGCGCCGCCCTCGCCGCCCAGCAGCATCGGGTCGTTGCCCGTCAGCGCCGGCCGCCCCGCGTCCGTGCGGTACGCCGGCCAGCCCCCGGCGCCCGCCAGCGCCCCGGAGCGCGCGGAGTGCGCCGCGCCCCAGGAGGGGTAGTCGTCCAGGCCCGCCAGCTTGCCCTTCTCCCCGTAAGCCGTCGTCGCCGCCGCCTGCGCGAGCAGGACCAGCGTCAGCACGCCCGCCGCCGGGAGGGCCAGGCGCCGGTGGCGCAGCGCCCACCAGGCCGCACCGGACAGGGCCAGGCCGGCGCCGAAGAGCGCGAGGCCCCACCCCGTCGCCAGGGCGCTGCCGCGCGCCGCCGACGCGGCGGCCGCCAGCAGCGCGGCCCCGCCCGCGAGCGCCCGGGGCCCCGGCAGGCCCTGGGCCACGGCGGCCCAGGCGGCGATCACCACGATCCCGGCCAGCACGAAGGTCTGCCGGTACGGGCTTCCGTTCGGCGTCGCGAACAGGTGCCAGGCCAGGTGCGTCGGCTCCCACTGGAAGGACAGCAGCACCGCCGCCGCCAGCCCCGCCCAGCACAGCCGGGTCCGCCCCGCGACGGCCCGGTGGAACGGCAGGGCCGCCACCAGCAGCAGGGTGCCGGTGCCCACGAACAGGGCGGGGGAGGAGAAGGAGTACGTGGCGGGCATCAGCCGGGCGAGCAGGTCCTGCGCCGGTACCGGCTGGAACGGCTTGAACCACCCCGGGTAGGCCTGCTTCGAGCTGAGGAAGAGGGGGACGAGGACCGGCGCCGACAGGGCGATGCCCAGCGCGGTCGTCACCGCCGCCCGCACGAGGACGCGTACCCGCGGCCCCGCCCCCTCCCGGGCGAGGAGCACCCGCACCAGCAGCACCAGGACCGCGCCGAGGGTCGCCATGTAGGCGGTGTAGAAGTTCGCCGTCCAGCACAGGGCCGCCACCAGCACGGCCGCCGCCGGCCGGCGCGAGCGCAGCGCCCACTCACCCGTCAGACACAGGAGCGGAAAGGCGATCAGCCCGTCCAGCCACATCGGGTTGTAGGAGGCCTCGATCACCGACCAGCCGCACAGCGCGTACGAGGCCCCGAGCAGGCCCGCCGCCCACCACGGGCCGCGCCGCTGCGTGCGCAGCAGCCAGGCCATCGCCGCCGCGGCGGCCGCGGTCTTGAGCACGGTGACCACGTACACCGCGAGGTCGATGTCCTGGCGCGGGAAGAGCGCCACCAGCATCGCGAACGGGCTGGTCAGGTACGTCCCGAAGTCGGGCAGGAAGCTGGTCCCGTAGCCGGACTGCCAGTTCAGCAGCAGTCCGCCCTCGGCGCGCCCGTGCAGCAGGTCCCACAGACGGGCGTGGAAGGGCACGAACTGGTTGCCGAGGTCGTTGACGCTGCGGTGGCGCGGCCCGTACGGGAAGACGCGGGCGACGCGGTCCCCGGCGCACACGGCCACCGCCGTGATCAGGGCGGCGAATGCCGAGCCGAGCAGACTGGGGCGGCGCGCGGAGCGGTGCGGTGTCGACATGGTGGGCCGACCCTGGCAGTGCCGCCGGTCCACCGGGTGGCCGCCGGGTGGCGCCGACACGAACAGCACAGCACCCCAACACCCCCGGAATCGTTGGTCGAACCGGTGGCTCTGGTCACCCTGACTGCATAACATCGATCATCGCACGGCCCTTGTGCACCGACGCACAATCTCCCGGCCCTGGAGGCTCCTTTGCACCGTCGCACAGCGCTCTCCGTCTCCGCCGCCCTGCTCGTGGCGGCCCCACTGCTGTCCGCGTGCTCGGGCGAAGCCCGCCCCGGCACCGCGGCCGTCATCGGCGGCGAACGGATCACCACCTCCGCGGTCCAGGCCCAGGTGAACGACGTCCGCACCGCCCAGAACCGCTCCGAACACCCCGCCGAGCTGATCGCGGCCGTCCCGCAGCTGGACCGGGTCAAGCTCAGCGCGATGCTCCAGAGCCGCATCCTGGACCGGATGGCCTCGGACGCCGGGATCACCGTCACGACCAAGGAGCTGGAGACGGAGCGCCAGGCCTACGACCAGAACAACGGCGGGGCCGAGGCCTTCGAGGCCGCGGTCCTGCAGAAGGCCGCCATGGCCCCCGACCAGATCGAGCGGTGGGTCCGGGACCAGGTGCTCTTCACCAAGCTCAACGCCAAGTACGGCGAGGGCAAGCTCGCCGAGCCCGCCGCGAAGGCCGCCGGCAAGCTCGGCATCGAGGTCAATCCGCGCTACGGCGCCTGGGACGCCCAGCGGGTCACCCTCGGAGACGGCGCGACCCCCTGGATCACCCAGGTCACCCGGCCCGAGCAGCCCCCCGCCGGGGCCTAGACAAGACGGCGGGGAGGTAGGTTCGGAGGGTGACTGACGACGTACCCTCCGAGCCCACCGGCCGCATCGTCCTGCTGACCACCAGCCACCGGGTCGCCCCCGGCGTGCTGTCCTGGCCCGCCTGGCAGACCCTGCACGCCGCGGACCGGGTGCTGTGCGCCGACCCCGGGCACGTACAGCTGCCCTACCTGCGCGAGGCGGGCGTCGCCGTCGCCCACGAGGCCCCGGACGCGCAGGCGCTGATCGAGGAGTGCGCCGGTGGGCGCACGGTCGTGGTCCTGCTCAGCGGCGAGGGCGACCGGCGGCTCACCGACGGCCTGGCCCGCTTCGCCGGCTCGGGCCGGATCGCCATGCCGGACCTGGAACTGCTGCCCGGCTCGTACGACCTGCCGGGCGCGCGGCTGCTCGACCTCGTCCAGGTGATGGACCGGGTCCGCCGCGAATGCCCCTGGACCTCGGAGCAGACGCACGAGGGACTGGCGAAGTACGCGATCGAGGAGGCGTACGAGCTCGTCGAGGCCATCGAGGCCGGGGACCGGGACGAACTGCGCGAGGAGCTCGGCGACGTCCTGCTCCAGGTGGTCTTCCACGCGCGGATCGCGCAGGAGGGCGGCCCGGGCGAGGAGGACGAGCCGTTCTCCATCGACGACGTGGCCGGAGCGCTCGTCGAGAAGCTGATCCACCGCCACCCGCACGTCTTCGGCGACGAGACGGCGCAGACCGCGCAGGACGTCAACGCGCACTGGCAGCGCACCAAGCAGGTGGAGAAGCAGCGGGAGTCCGTGACCGACGGGGTCCCGCTCGCCCAGCCGGCCCTGGCCCTCGCGGCCAAGCTGGCGGGCCGCGCCCGTGCGGGGGCGGTGCCCGCGCCGCTGCCCCGCGGTGCGGGCGTCGGGTACGAACTGCTGGAGCTGGCGGCACGCGCCGATGCGGCGGGGACCGACCCCGAGACCGCGCTGCGCGCGGCGGCCCGGGTCTACCGGGAGGCGATCCGTGCGGCCGAGGGCGTCGGCGGGTAGCCGTCGGCGGCGGTTCCCGTACGGGCGGCGGTTCCCCTACCGGTACGGACGGGGCGCGCGGCCCGACGGGTTGTGCCAGTGCGGGTCGGGGCGGTTCAGGAACCACTCCCCGAACCCCGTCGGCCGTCCTGGCCGGCCGTGGCCCCCGCCACTGGCCGGGACGGAGTCGTGGAACATCCGGGCGGGCCGGGCGCCGAGCTCCTCCAGGAGGTACGAGATCTCCTCGATGAACTGCGGCGGACCGCTCAGGTAGACGTCCTGGTCGGGCCAGAGCCCGCGGTTGCTGAGCGCGGTCGCCAGCCGGTCGGTGGCCTGGTTGCGGTGCTGCCCGGGCGCGGGCGTGATGTAGGTGACGCTCAGCCAGCGGAAGGCGGCCGCGTACGCGTCGACGAGCGGGCGGTCGTAGAGGTGCGCGGCGTCCCGCGCGACCACGAAGAGCCGCACGTCCTGATCGGGAGGATGCTCCGCCAGGTCCTCCAGCATGGCGCGGACCGGCGCCCAGCCGGTGCCGGCGGCTATGAAGCTGACCGGGCGGTCCTCGCGCCGGAACGTCATCTGCCCGCCGGCCGCGCCGAGCCTGAGCACGTCCCCGGGCTGCGCCTCGCGGACCAGGGAGGTGCTCAGGCGCCCGTCCTCGATCCGGCTGACGTGCAGGTCGACCGTCCCGTCGGGGCGGGGCGCGTTCCCGATCGAGTAGGTGCGCCAGGTCGTCGCGACGCGGTCGCTGCTCACGCTCGCGTACTGGCCGGGCTGATGGGGGAAGGGCGCGTGCGGGCGCAGGGTCAGGACGGCTATGTCCTCGCCGTACAGCAGGTGGCGCACGACCTCCGCGTCCCACCAGGGCGGGTCCTCGCTGTCGGCGGCGCCGGCCGTCATCGCGTCGGCGATCACCTGGTAGGCCTCGGCCCAGGCCTTCTCCACCGCCGGGGTCCACGCCTCGCCGGAGGTCTCGGCGAGCGCGGCGAGCAGGCTGGAGCCGACCGCCGCGTAGTGCTCGGGGCCCGCCAGGAACTTGCGGTGGTCGCGCCCGAGGTCGCGGAGATAGGGGACGAGCGTCTCGTCCTCCAGGTGGGCGATCACATGGGTGAGCGCCGCGAAGAGCCGGTCCCGCTGCCGCTCCATGTCCTCGAAGGAGGCCGGGAAGAGCTCACGGACTCCGGGGTTGTGCCAGAAGAGGTGGGAGTAGAAGAACTTGACCGCGTGCTCGGCCCGTCTCTCCACCACCGCGAAACTGCTTTTCAAGATCCTCACATCCACAAAACCGAAAGTAGGAATGCCGGAGAACGTGAGGTCAAGCGAAGGCGGATCTACGGACAGCCGCGACGAACCGGCCATATGGGGTGACGGGCGGCGGGCGGGATACGGTCTCCGGGTGCACGAGCAGACCCCCGAAGTCCCCCACCGCACCGGGTTCCGGGCCCGCCGCCCCGCCCGCCGCCGCACCCGGGGCCTCGCCCACCACCTCGCCCGTCGTCGCCGAGGCCTCCGCCAGGACCCTGCCCCGGCGCACGCTGCTCTTCGGCGGGCTGGCCGCCGGTGCGACGGCCGCCGCCGTCCCCGCGTACTTCCTGTGGCGGAGGCCGGGCACGGACCCGGATCCCGGCAAGCCCGTGGCGCGCCTCGCGGGCCACGCCAACGAGGTCGCCTGCCTCGCCTTCGGCCCGGACGGCAAGACCCTGGCCAGCGGCAGCGACGACGACACGGTGCGGCTGTGGGACGTGGCCACCGGCCGCACGATCACTACGTACCGGGGACACACCGACAACGTCATGTCCCTGGCCTTCAGCCCGGACGGTCACACGCTGTACTCCGGCGGCTCCGACAAGACCCTGCGGCGCTGGGACCTGCGCACCGGCAGGCCGATGAGCGTCGTCGCCTCGTACGACGGGGAGTACGACTACGTCGGCTCCCTGGCTGTGAGCCCGGACGGTGCGACGCTCGCCGTGGGCGTCGGGGCCAGGGCCGAGCTCGTGACGGTTTCCACCGGTCGCGCCTTCGCCACCCTCACCGGGCACGGCGGCAGCGTCAACGACATCGCGTTCAGCCCGGACGGCAAGATCCTCGGCAGCGTGGCTTCCGAGACGGGCGCCAAGATCTGGCTCTGGGCCACCGACACCGGCCGCCGGCTGGGGACCCTCACCGGCGAGACCAAGGACCACTTCAACTCGGTGCAGTTCAGTCCGGACGGCAAGACCGTCGCGGGCGCGGGTCCCGGGGTCCAGGTGTGGGACCTGGCCACCGAGCGCCTCACGGCCACCCTCACCGACCCCCATCCGTACGTCTCCACGGCGGCGTACCACCCGGGCAGCGCGGTGATCGCGGGGGCCGGAGGCGCGCGCGAGCCCAACACGGACGACCAGACCGGCAAGACCGTCAGCCTCTGGGACGTGTCCACCGGGAGCGTCACCAGGACCCTGACGGGCATCATGCCCAACTCCCTGGGCGACACCTACATCTCGGCGGTGGCCTTCAGCCCGGACGGCAAGACTCTGGCGGCGAGCCTCAACCAGGTCGCCAGCTCCGACGAGTCGGGCCACTCGGTCCAGCTCTGGAAGCTCTCCTAGTGCGGTCGCCGCACCAGCCCTCGCCGCTCCCCGGCTCGACCGGGGACCCGGCCTCTCCGACGGAAGGCATCCATGGACGCGTTGTTGCCCGGCGATCCCCCCTGGGTGGGTCCCTACCGGCTGGAGGGGAGGCTGGGTGCGGGCGGTATGGGCGTGGTCTACCTCGCCACCTCGCCGGGGGGCCGCAACGTCGCCGTGAAGCTCATCCGGCCCGAGCTGGCCGCGACCCCGCAGTTCCGCGTCCGGTTCGCCCGTGAAGTGGACGCCGCCCGCCAGGTCGGCGGGTTCCACACGGCCCAGGTGGTGGACGCGGATCCCGAGGCGGCCGCTCCCTGGCTGGCCACCGCGTACATACCGGGGCCGACCCTGCAGCAGGTCGTCGCCCGGGGCGGTCCGCTCGGCGCCGATGCGGTTCTGCGGCTCGGTGCCGGTCTGGCGGAGGGGCTCGACGCGATCCACCGCTGCGGCCTGGTCCACCGTGACCTGAAGCCCGGCAACGTGATCCTCGCCGAGGACGGCCCGCGCATCATCGACTTCGGCATCGCGCGCGCCGTGGACGCCAGTTCACTCACCGCCACCGGGTCGGTCATCGGTACGTACGCCTACATGTCGCCCGAGCAGATCCGTGCCGACCGGGCCGGTCCCGCGAGTGACGTGTTCGCGCTCGGCTCGGTCCTCGGCTTCGCCGCCACCGGCCACAGCCCCTTCGGCGCGCCCACCCTCCTGACGGTGGTCCAGCGGATCCTGGACGAGCCGCCCGCGCTCGACGCCCTCGACGGGGAGCTCCGGCTCCTCCTGGACGCCTGCCTCGCCAAGGACCCGGACGACCGGCCCCGCGTCCCGGACCTCCCCGCCCGGTTCGCGGGAGCCCCCGAGAGCGGGGCGGCCGCGGGCCAGACCCGGCCGGCGGTTCCGGCGACGGCCCCCGCCTCCGCCGCGACTCCGCCCCCGACGCAGGCCGCGACGGTGAAGGATCCGGCCGCGCGGGCGGATCCGTACGCCGCCACGCGCACGGGTCTCGCCCCGGCGACGCCCGCGACGCCCGTGGCCCCCGGGCTGTCCGCCCCCGCGCCGTCCGCCCCCGGGCCGGCCGCGGCCCGGGTGTCGCGGCGCACGCTGGTGTTCGGCGGCCTCGGGGTCGTCGCCGCGGCCGCGGCGGTCGGCGTACCGCTCTACCTGAGCCGGGACGACAGCTCCCTCGAGGGCCCCTCCGGCATGCGTGCGCTCGCGTTCAGCCCCGACGGCGGGACGCTGGCCGCCGCCAGCCCGGACGGAACGATCTGGCGGTGGGACATGCCCAGCCGGCGCAGCACGGTCACCCGCATCGAGATCGCCCACTACGTCCAGGCCAACGCGTTCAGCCGGGACCTCAGACTCCTCGCGAGAGCGGAGGAGAACCGGATCCAGCTGTGGGACGTGGCCACCGGTCGTAGCGCGGGCACCTTCACCGGGGCCACGTCGTACGACCTCCAGGAGGGCTTCTTCGCCTCCGTCGCCCTCAGCCCGGACGGCAGCACGCTGGCCGGGAGCAGCGGCAAGGGGGTGTACGTGTGGGACGTGGCCTCGGGCCGCGCCCACGACGTGCGCGACGGTGTGAAGCGGGGGCCGACGGCGTTCGGCCCGGACGGCGGCCTGCTGGCCGCCGGCGCCCCCGTCCAGGTGCGGCGGATGCCCGGCGGCCAGACCGTGGCCGCGCTCGCCGGCGAGCCGAACGATGTCGCGGAGTTCGCGGCGTTCAGCCCGGACGGCCAGATCCTGGCCGTCGCGCAGAGGGACTACACGGTGCGGCTGTGGAACGCCGCTTCCCAGCAGGACATCGCCGCCCTGGACCGCCACCGGTCCGTGATCCTGGCCCTCGCGTTCCACCCGGGCGGCCGGATCCTGGCCAGCGCGGACCGGGACGGGAAGGCCTTCCTGTGGGACACGGCCTCGGGATCGACCACCGCGGAATTCACCAGCGACGACACCATCGAGGCGGTGGCGTTCAGCCCCGACGGCAAGACCCTCGCGGCGGGACTCGACACCGGCACCGTCCGCCTCTGGGACGTCCCTTGAGGGTCCGCGCGGGGACTTCGCCTTCGGCCTAAGGCTGCTCGAACGCGAAGCGCAGCGAGCGGACCCGGTTGTCGAAGCTGGATCCCGCGAGATCGGGCAGGCCGACCGCCCGCAGGCCGACCGGGCGGGTCAGCAGCTCGCGGAAGAGCGCCTTCATCTCCACCCGGGCCAGGTGCGCGCCCAGGCAGAAGTGCGGTCCGCCGCCGCCGAACCCCAGGTGGGGGTTGGGGGAGCGGGTGATGTCGAAGGCGTCCGGGTCGGGGAAGACCGCCTCGTCGCGATTGGCGGAGGCGTAGTACAGCACCACCTTGTCGCCGGGAGCGAACAGGTGCCCGCCCAGGGTGTGTTCGGCGACGACCGTCCGACGGAACTGGATGATCGGCGTGGAGTGGCGGATCATCTCGTCCACCGCGCCGTCCGCGTGCGCCTCGAAGTCTTCGAGCAGCAGGTCGCGTTGGTCCGGGTTGTCGGTCAGCAGGGTCAGGCCGTGGGTGATGGCGTTGCGGGTGGTCTCCACCCCGGCCACCATCAGCAGCGAGAAGAAGGCGCCGAGCTGGCGGGCTCCCAGGGCCTGTCCGTCCACGTTCGCGGTGACCAGCGCCGAGATCAGGTCGTCCGTCGGGTTCTTGCGCCGCTCGCGCCCGATGCCCGCCACCATCCGCTGCATCCTGGCCAGGGCCCGCAGCCCGCGCCCGGGCATCCGCAGCCGGGCCGCCAGGCCCCGCTCCACGCCGATGTGCTCGGAGGCGTGGTTGACGCGGTCGGCGATCTCGGCGCGGTGGCGCTCCGGGATGCCCATCATGTTGCAGATGACCTCCAGGGGCAGCCGCGAGGCCACCGCCGAGACGAACTCGTCCGGCCGCGCGTCCAGTACGTCGTCCACGATGCGCGCCGCCACCGCGTGGATGTCCTCCTCGGCCGCCGCCAGCAGCCGGGGCGTGAAGGCCCGCTGCACGATCTTGCGCAGCTGCGCGTGATCGGGGCCGTCCAGATTGACCATCGAGTCCCCGAACAGCGCCCGCACCCACCGGGCCGGCTCGGGCGTGGTCACCCCGGGCGCGCTGGCGAACACCTTGGGGAGCCGGCTCGCCTCCTGGACGTCCGCGTGCCGTACGAGGGCCCAGTGCCCGGCCCCCTCGGGGACGAACACGGGGGCGTCCAGGGCCCGCAGGCGGGCGAAGGCGGCCAGCCGGTGGGCGGGCGGCGCCTGCCAGAAGGCGGGATCGGCCAGTTCCCCGCCGGGGTCGCCGCCCGCGCCGTGCCGTTGTGCCGGGAGTGTCATGGCCTGCCTCCAGTTGCGACGCGTCTTCCTGCGCTGGAGAACGGCGGGGGCGGCGCCGGAGTGACGGTCCGGCGCGGCGCCGTTGCCGGGGCTCCGACCCGGACCCCGCGCCTCACCCGCCGGCGGGGCCGGATTCGGCGGGACCGGGCGGGGTGTGGGCGGCCAGGACCGTGCCGACCACGACCGTCGCCGCCGCGACCAGGCCCGCGTACAGGACGGCGTACGGGCCCGCCCAGGTGCAGGCGAGCACCGCGAGGGCGGAGAGGGGCAGGGTCAGCTGCTGGGCGGGGCCCCGCTTGAAGTGGCGGGAGTGCAGCAGCCAGACCATCAGCAGGAAGACCGCCGTGGCGACGGTGACGGAGGCGTTCGCGGCGAGCTGTGAGATGTGCATCCCCCAGACTCCGTCCGGGGGGACCCCCAGGCCGACCGCGTGCTCGACCGCGACCTCGATGCCCGCGCCGATCGCCGCGCCCGAGGCGAAGATCAGAAAGTGCCCGTAACCCCACGGGATCGCCTCCCGGTTGGAGGTCAGGTGCTCGTGCATCGGCACCGCGAAGTAGATCCACCAGGCGGCGAAGACGATCAGCAGCCCGCCGCCGGCGATGGGCAGCAGTTCGCCCAGGGCCTCGTGCTCGTCGAGCGCCGACTTCACGGCCACCGTGCTCGCCGAGATCGTCTCGCCCAGCACGATGATCGTGAACAGGCCGTACCGCTCCACGATGTGGTGGGCGTGCCACGGCGTCTGGTGACCGTGCTCGGCCACCACGGGGACCAGCAGTTCCGCGACGACCAGGATCAGGAACAGCCAGCGTTTGGCGCCGTCCGGGGCGAACAGCAGCGCCACCCAGCCGGCCTGGCAGACGACCAGCCCGGCCGCGTACTTCAGGGCCGCCGCCCGGGCCGCGCCGCGCTCGCCGGCGGCGGCCCGCAGCCACTGGGCGGTGAGCGCGACGCGCATGATCAGGTAGCCGATGACGGCCGTCGTCCAGTCGTCCTGGTCGAAGGCTCGGCTCACGCCCGCCGCGTAGACGAGCACGCCGGCGATCTGGACGAGCGTGGCGATCCGGTAGGGCACGTCGTCGCAGTCGTAGGCGGAGGCGAACCACGTGAAGTTCATCCACGCCCACCACACGCCGAAGAAGACGAAGAAGTAGCTGACCACGCCGGTGCCGGGATGGCCTTCGGCCAGGGCGTGCACGAGGGCGGCGCCCGCCTGCGCGATCGCGACGACGAAGCAGAGGTCGAAGAAGAGTTCCAGCGGGGTCGCGGCGCGGTGGCCCTCGTCCCGGCTGCGGGCGGTCATGGGTACGTAAGCCAGAGCCATGCCGTCCAGGACAGCAGTCCCGCGGGGCTCAGCAGGCGAGGCGCGCGGCCCTCAGGGCCCGTGTGCCCCGGGCGGACTCGTACCTCCCGATGACGAGCCGGGCCAGGCGCGGATGGTCGGCCAGCGGCTCCGAGACCGTCCAGGCGGCCGAGCCGTTCAGGGCGTGCGTGAAGCGTCCGGGGGCCAGCAGGTGCGCGGCCACCGCGATCCGGCGGTACCCGGCGGCCTGGAGGGAGGCCAGCGCCTCGGGGACGGTCGGCCCGGCGGAGGTGAGGTAGGCGGGGAGCACCGGGACGGGCTCGGGGCCCTCGTGCTCCAGCAGGGCGGCCAGCTGGGCGGCGCAGGTCCGGGTGCCGGCGTTCCCGCCGGGGCGCGAGGAGCCCGCGCCGGCCACGACCACCGCGTCGGCCCGGGTGTAGGGGCCGCGGCGGCGCTCGGCCTCGCGCAGCCGGCCGAGCAGGGCGACGGCGATGTCGCGCTCGCCGCTGAGGCCCTCCGTGAGCACGCAGCCGGTGCCCTCCAGGACGGCGGGGATGTCGACGCGGCGGTGGTAGCCGTCGCCCAGGAGCAGCGGGACGACCACCGAGCGCGGGTGCTCCCGTACGACCTCGGCCAGCGAGGGGCGCTGCACGTCGAGGTGGCCGACGAGCGCGTGGACCCCGCTGAGGGCCTCGATCGCGGCGGTCAGGCGGCGAGAGGTCGCGGCGGCGGCCGGGGCCGCGCTGCCGTGGACGGCGAGTACGAGCATGTGGTCTGCCTCCCTGGTCCCGCCCGGGTGTCCTCCTCCCACGCTAGGCCCGCCGGGGGCCGGGGGGAGCCCGGCCAAGGACCTGCGTCGCAGGTCAGAGGTCCTGTGCGGAAGAGGCCGCTCTCCCCGGACCGAGGGGCCCTTTTCGGACGTCCGGGGCTGTGGAGCGGACCTACCGTCGAAAGGTCGGAATACAAGCACGCGTGAGGTCCCCCGGCCGTCCCGGCCCCCGGCGACCCGCGCGGCTCTAGGGACACACGGAGTGAGATCCATGGGGCAGACGCTGGTTGTCATCGGCCACGGCATGGTGGGACACCGCCTGCTGGAGGCGCTCGCCGAACGCGACGCACTCGCCGACCCGGCCCGCCCCGAGCGCGGCGGCTGGCAGGTCACCGTCCTCGCGGAGGAGGACCGCCCGGCCTACGACCGCGTGCACCTGTCCGCGGCCTTCACCGGCTCCACCGGCGAGGAGCTGTCCCTGGTCGCTCCCGGGTTCCTGGAGCGGCACGGCATCGACCTGCGGCTCGGCGACCCGGCCGAACTGGTCGACACCGCCGCCCGTACCGTCACCGCCCGCTCCGGCGACGTGCTGCGCTACGACGCGCTGGTGCTGGCGACCGGCTCCTACCCCTTCGTGCCGCCGATCGACGGCGCCGACGCGGAGGGCTGCTTCACCTACCGCACGCTGGACGACGTCGCGGCGCTGACCGCCTACGCCGCGGAGGAAGGCTCCCGCACCGGTGTCGTCATCGGCGGCGGACTCCTCGGCCTGGAGGCGGCGGGCGCGCTGCGCACGCTCGGACTGACCACGCACGTCGTGGAGTTCGCGCCCCGGCTGATGCCCCTGCAGGTGGACGACGGCGGCGCGGCCGCCCTGCGGGCCACCATCGAGTCCATGGGCGTGGCCGTGCACACGGGCGTCGGCGCGGCCGGCGTGCAGATCCACCCCGACGGGCGGGCGCAGGCGCTGCGGCTGACCAACGGCGAGGAGATCGGCTCGGACGTCGTCGTCTTCTCGGCCGGCGTACGTCCGCGCGACCGCCTGGCCCGCGAGTGCGGCCTGGCCGTGGGCGACCGCGGCGGCGTCGTCGTGGACGCCCACTGCCGCACCAGCGACCCGTACGTCTACGCGATCGGCGAGTGCGCGCAGACCGTCGACGGCAAGGTGTACGGGCTGGTCGCGCCCGGCTACCAAATGGCCGAGACCGTCGCCGAGGCCCTCGCGGGCTCCGGCGAGCTGACCTTCACCGGGGCCGACACCTCCACCAAGCTCAAGCTGATGGGCGCCGACGTGGCCTCCTTCGGCGACCCCTTCGCGCCCGAGGGCCGTGACGGGGCCGTCTCGGTCGTCTTCTCCGATGCCCGCGAGGGCGTCTACAAGAAGCTCCTGCTCGGCCCCGACGGCGCGCTGCTCGGCGGCATCCTGGTCGGCGACGCGGAGGCGTACGGCTCCTTGAAGCCGCACGCCGGCCGGCAGCTGCCCGCCCCGCCGGAGGCCTTCATCCTGCCGTCGACCGAAGGCGTGGCACTGCCCGGCGCGGACGCGCTGCCCGACGACGCGGTGGTGTGCAGCTGCCACAACGTCACCAAGGGGCAGGTGCGCGACGCGGTGGTCGCGGAGTCCCTCACCGACATCGGCGGCGTCAAGAAGTGCACCAAGGCGGGTACGGGCTGCGGCGGCTGCATCGGCACGCTGCAGGCGGTGCTGGACGCCGAACTGTCCGCGGCGGGCATCGAGAAGCCGCGCGGGCTGTGCGAGCACTTCACCCTGACCCGGGCGGAGATCTACGAGAAGATCCGCACCGAGCGCATCCGCGGCTTCAGCGAGCTCCTGGAGACCTACGGGGAGGGCGGCGAGGGCTGCGCCGTCTGCAAGCCGGTCGTCGCCAACGTGCTGGGCACCCTGGCCCCGGACCTCGGCATCGGGCACATCCTGTCGGGCGAGCAGGCGGCCCTGCAGGACTCCAACGACCTCTTCCTCGCCAACCTCCAGAGGGACGGCAGCTATTCGGTCGTCCCGCGGGTCGCGGGCGGCGAGATCACGCCCGAGCAGGTCATCGCGCTGGGCGAGGTGGCCCGGGACTACGGCCTCTACACGAAGATCACCGGGGCGCAGCGGATCGGGCTCTTCGGCGTCAGGAAGGAGCAGCTGCCCGACATCTGGCGGCGGCTCGGCGGCGCCGGATTCGAGTCCGGGCAGGCGTACGGGAAGTCCCTGCGCGCGGTGAAGTCGTGCGTGGGAGCGCGCTTCTGCCGCTTCGGGCAGGGCGACTCGATCCAGCTGGCCATCGATCTGGAGCTGCGCTACCGGGGCCTGCGCACCCCGCACAAGTTCAAGGGCGGCGTCTCCGGGTGCCTGCGCGAGTGCGCGGAGGCGCGGGGCAAGGACATCGGCGTCATCGCCACCGCCAACGGCTGGAACCTCTACGTCGGCGGCAACGGCGGAGCCACTCCGCGCCACGCCGACCTGCTGGCCTCGGATCTGGACACGGCCGAACTGTTCGCGCTGATCGACCGGTTCCTCATGTACTACGTCCGCACCGGCGAGCGCCTGGAGCGCACGGCGGCCTGGCTCGAGCGGCTCGGCGGGAGCGCGGCCGGGCTGGAGCACCTCAAGGAGGTCCTGATCGAGGACTCGCTCGGCATCTGCGCCGAGCTGGAGGCGCAGATGGAACGCCACGTGGGCGCCTACGAGGACGAGTGGGCCGCGGTCCTGGAGGACCCGGCGGCGCTGGAGCGCTTCGGAACCGTGGACTTCGGGACGGCGGCGGGAGCGGCCGCGGCGGACGCGCTGGAGCCGGGCCGCGGGCGCACCGCGGTGCTGGCGGACGGCACGCAGGCCGCGGTCTTCAAGGACCGCGCGGGCGAGGTCTACGCGGTCGGCAACCGGGACCCCTTCTCGGGCGCCGACGTCATCGCCAACGGGATCATGGGCTCGCGGGGCGGGGTGCCCGTCGTGGCCTCGCCGATGCACAAGCAGGTCTTCGACCTGCGCACCGGCATCTGCCTGGACGACCCCGAGGTGTCCCTGCCGCTGGTGGAGCTCCGGCCGTAGGGCCCTGCGGGCGCATGGCCAACGCACTGTGGGCGACGGGACCTTGTCCCGTCGCCCACAGTGCGTTGGCCTCTGATGCGCGGGGCGGCGGAAGCGGACGCTGAATAGGTCAGGACCATCAGCAGAAGATCCCAACGTTCAGGACACGCCATGAGTTCCGCCCAACAGGACGTGCGCGCGGCAAGCGGGCGCGTGCAGGCGCCCGATCCGGCGCAGTACCGCCCCGGCCGCACGATCACGGAGTGGACGCCGGAGGACCCGTCCTTCTGGCAGTCGACCGGAAAGAAGGTCGCCACCCGCAACCTGTGGATCGCGGTTCCGGCCCTGCTGGTGGCCTTCGTGGTCTGGCAGGTCTGGAGCATCACGGCGACCAACCTCAAGGACGTCGGCTTCGGCTTCTCCCAGTCGCAGCTGTTCTGGCTGACGGCCGTCCCCGGCATCACGGGCGGCAGCGCCCGCATCGTCTACACCTTCATCGGCCCGATGATCGGCCAGCGCCGCTTCACGGCGGTCTCCACCGTCGTGCTGATCGTTCCGCTGCTGTGGCTGGGCTTCGCGGTGCAGAACCCGGACACCTCCTACGGCACGATGGTCGCCATCGCCGCGCTCTGCGGCATCGGCGGCGCGAACTTCTCCTCCTCGCTGGCCAACATCGGCTTCTTCTACCCGAAGCAGGAGAAGGGCAACGCGACCGGCATCAACGGCGGCCTCGGCAACCTGGGCGTCTCGGTGGTGCAGCTGCTCACCCCGATCCTGATCACGACCTCGGTCCTGGCGATCGGCGCGGGCCAGAAGAAGGCGAACGGCTCGGAGATCTACCTCCAGAACGCGGCCTTCGTCTGGGTCCCGGTCCTGATCGTCCTCGCCGCCGTCGCGTGGTTCGGCCAGAACGACCTGAAGGTCGCCTCCACCCCCTTCAGCCAGCAGAAGATCATCTTCAAGCGCAAGCACAACTGGGTGATGACCTGGCTCTACGTCGGCACCTTCGGCTCCTTCATCGGCTTCGCCGCGGCGCTCCCGCTGCTGATCAAGACCACCTTCCCGGCGTACTCCGTGGCCACCTATGCCTGGATGGGCCCGGCCCTCGGCGCGCTGGCCCGCTGGGCCGGCGGCTGGATCGCCGACAAGTTCGGCGGAGCGCGGGTGACGATCCTGTCCTTCGTGGGCATGGCTGCCTCGATCATCGGTGTCATCACCTTCCTCCCAGCCGGTTCCGACCAGGGCTCTTTCCAGGGCTTCTTCCTCTGCTTCCTGTCGGCGTTCTTCTTCTCGGGCATCGGCAACGGCTCGACCTTCCGCCAGATCCCGGTCATCTTCCGCGGCCAGCACCTCAAGGGCCTGACGGAGGGCACCCCGCAGTACGCGAAGGCGCTGAAGCAGGCCGAGATCGAGTCGGGCGCGGTGACCGGTTTCACCGCGGCCATCGCCGCCTACGGCTTCTTCTTCATTCCGGCGATGTTCGCGAACTTCGCCGTGACCAGCGCGATGTGGGGCTTCGTCGGCTTCTACGCCAGCTGCGTCGTCGTGGCCTGGTGGTTCTACGCCCGCCCCGGCGCGGAAGCGCCCAGCTAACCGGTGCTCCCGGCTGGTCAGCCCGGGTGTGGTGCGGGGCCGCTGCGCGAGCGGCGCCCGCCTGCGCCCGGGCTTCCCGGGGTCCGGCCCCGGACTCCGGCCCGGGCCTGTGACCCCCTGCGGCGCCGTTGCCGGGGCCAGCCCCCGGACCCCCGCTCCTCAAACGCCGGAGGGGCTGGATTGCTGGTGGCGCGCCGCACTGGAACACCGCACAGACTGGATGTCCTCTTCGCGATGCTCCGCGACGGCACCTTCTGCGAACCCCGCCTGGCCAGTCCCTTGACCGCCGTCTCCCGTCAGGCGTCACTGCGGTGAGGAGTGGGGTCCGCCTCCAGAACAGCCAGCAGCTCCGAGAAGCGCCGGTCCTGCGAGGTTCCCGCAGTCAGTTCGCTCAGCTTCCGCTGGTACTTGGTGACGAAAACCAAGTGAACGTGCAGCTTGTGGACAACATGACGTCTGGTCCGTACATCAGGATGAGGGTTCCAGCGCGGTGACATAAACCCCTGCTAGGTTCCGGATTGTGAGTCAAGACGCCCTGACAAAGCGGCAGTTCGGGCACCGGGCCCGGCTCGCGCTGTCGCCTGCCGGGGTTCGCAAGGCGGATGATCAGGCGCATGCGGCCCGCACCATGTGGAACCTGCTGCACGCCTGGTGGCAGATGATGCCGAAGGAAGAGCGGACTCTCGGACATGCGGACGCCGCGATCCGGCAGGCCCGCGAGGACATCGACTTTCTCGCTGTTCTTCCCGCGCAGGCCGCGCAAGCGGTGTTGAAGACCTATTTCCAGGCGTGGAGGAACTGCTGGGACGGCCGCGCCGACGCCCCGAACTTCAAGGGCCGGCTGCGTACGGTGATGTCCGTGGATGTCCCGCAGGGCCGGGACCTGAACATCACCCGGGTGCACCGCCGCTGGGGCATGGCCAACCTGCCGAAGATCGGCCGGGTCCGTTTCCGTTGGACCAAAGACCTGCCCGTGGGTAAGCGCGCCAACGCGGAGAACCGGATCACCGGGGCGCGGCTGATCAGGGACGCGCTCGGCTGGCACATCGCCTTCCGCGTCCAGACATTGGAGGGCAAGCCCCAGCCCCACCAGGGGCCAGACGTCGGCATCGACGTGGGCATCACCGTGCCCATCGCTCTCTCTGACGGTGAGACGTACGGGCACGGTGAGTGGCTGACCGGCAAGGAGCAGGTGAAGCTCCTGCGCCTGGAGCAGCGTGCCGCGCGACGTAAGCAGCACCGCAAGCCCGGCGAGCGCACCAGCGGCAGGCTGCACCGCACCTACGACCAGATCGCAGGACTCCGCGCGAAAGCCAAGCGCCGGGCCCTGAACTGGCAGCACCTGACGACGACCGTCATCGCCCGCGCGTACGGCACGGTCGTGGTCGAAGCACTCACCATCACGAACATGGTCAAGTCGGCCAAGGGAACTGTCGAGGCGCCGGGGAGGAACGTCGCCCAGAAGTCTGGGCTGAACCGCTCCATCAGCGGGGAAGCGTGGGGCCGGACGGTCGCCATGCTGGCGTACAAGACCGCCCAGTACGGCGGCGCCCTGCACAAGGTCCCCGCTCCCGGCACCAGCCTGCGCTGCTCGGCGTGCGGCTTCACCACGCCCGGCAGCCGGGAGTCCCAGGCCGTGTTCGTGTGCAAGAACCCGGACTGCGGCTGGTCGGGTAACGCCGACTGGAACGCGGCTCGCAACGTCTTGTACCTGTACCGGATGGGCCTCGCGCTCATCCCGGCTGCCGGGAGGGCAGTCGTCAGGCGCGCCAAACGCGTCAAGCCCGCTGCCGCAAGGTAAGCAGGAATCTCCCGGCTCCAGCCGGGAGAGCACTTCAACCCCTGCTCCCCGTGATCCACGACGTGGCCCGCGAAGGCGGCATCCGCCCGGAGCGGCCCATCGCCGTCTCCTCCATCGCGGCCACCTTCGGTATCACCGCCTCGCCCGTCTCCGCCGCCATGGCCGCCATGATCGTGATGTTCGACGGCGACGGCTGGGACCTGCCGAGGATCATGGCCGTCGCCGTGCCGGCCACGCTGCTCGGCGTGCTCGTCGCCGCCACCGTGCAGTCCCGCGTCGGCAAGGAGCTCGGGCAGGACGCCGAGTACCTGCGGCGCCTGGCCGCCGGTGAGATCGAGGCCCCCGCCCCGGCCGAAGCCGCCCCGCCGCTGCGGCCGCGGGCGCGCTGGTCGGCGTACCTCTTCCTCGGCGGGACCGTCGCCGTCGTCCTCAGCGGTCTCTGCCCGGCGCTGCGGCCCGAGACCGCCAAGGGGCCCCTGTCGATGCCCGCCACCATCGAGATCCTGATGATGGCCGTGGCCGCGCTGATCCTGCTGCTGTGCAAGGTCGACGCCAAGCGGATACCGGGCACGGACGTGGCCAAGTCAGGGCTCGTCGCCGTCATCGGCGTCTTCGGGCTGTCGTGGCTCGGACTGTCCTTCATCGGCGCCAACGAGGCCCGGATCACCGGCGCGCTCGGCGGGGTCGCGCAGGACCACCCCTGGTTCTTCGCCATCATGCTGCTGCTCCTTTCCGCGCTGCTGTTCAGCCAGGCCACGACCACCAAGGCGCTGATGCCCCTCGGGCTCGCCCTCGGTATCCCGGCCCCGCTCCTCATCGCGATGTGGCCCGCCGTGAACGGCTACTTCCTCCTCCCCACCTACGGCACCTTCATCGCGGCGATCAACTTCGACAGGACCGGCACCACCCGGGTCGGCCGCTTCGTCGTCAACCAATCCTTCATGCTGCCGGGCCTGGTCACGACGTGCGTCGCGGTATCCACAGGCTTCGCCCTGGTTCAGATTGTCTGACCGGTCGGGCCCTCCCGTAGGGGTCGTGCGCGGTCCTCCCCGAGATTCTTGTGAAAGCTTTCACAAGCGCACTAGGGACCTTTGGCCTGCTCAAAGTGCCAGGTCAACGGGGATGGGGGACCCTTGGGGTCGGGGATGAGGGGACTTTCGGGCCCCAGCTCAGGACCAACGCGGCGCCAAATGATCGATCAAAAGGCGTGCAATGGATACAAGCAATGAGGCGACTCGGAAGGTGCGGGCGATGACTGCCACCCCTGCGGAAACCACGAAGAACGGCGAGGCCTGGAACGGCTTCAAGGGCGGTCTGTGGCGTGACGCCATCGACGTCCGCGACTTCATCCAGCAGAACTACACGCCGTACGAGGGTGACGACACCTTCCTCGCCGGCCCCACCGAGCGCACCACCGCCGTGTGGAAGGCGATCACGGACAAGTTCCCCGAGGAGCGCGAGAAGGGCGTCTACGACGTCGCGTACGACATCCCGTCGTCGATCACCGCGCACGCCCCCGGCTACATCGACCGCGACAAGGACCTGATCGTCGGCCTCCAGACGGACGCCCCGCTCAAGCGCGCGATCATGCCGTACGGCGGCTGGCGCATGGTCGCCGGCGCCCTGGAGACCTACGGCTACCCGGTCTCGGACGACCTGGAGAAGGTCTTCACCGAGTACCGCAAGACCCACAACGCCGGTGTCTTCGACGCGTACACCCCCGACATCCGCGCCGCCCGCAAGGCCGGCATCGTGACCGGCCTGCCGGACGCGTACGGCCGCGGCCGCATCATCGGCGACTACCGCCGCGTGGCCCTCTACGGCGTCGACCGCCTCATCGCCTTCAAGAAGGAGGAGAAGGAGGAGATCAACTCCCTCCCCGCGGGCAACCGCTCGCTGGAGGAGACGATCCGCCTGCGCGAGGAGCTCTCCGAGCAGGTCCGCGCCCTCGCCGAGCTCAAGGCGATGGCCGCCTCCTACGGCTACGACATCTCCGGCCCGGCCACCACCGGCCGCGAGGCCATCCAGTGGCTGTACTTCGCGTACCTGGCCGCCGTGAAGGAGCAGAACGGCGCGGCCATGTCGCTCGGCCGCACCTCCACCTTCATCGACGTCTACCTCCAGCGCGACATCGAGGCCGGCCTCCTCACCGAGGAGCAGGCCCAGGAGCTGGTCGACGACTTCATCATCAAGCTCCGCATCGTCCGCTTCCTGCGCACCCCGGAGTACGACGAGCTCTTCTCCGGCGACCCCACCTGGGTCACCGAGTCGATCGCCGGCATGGGCGAGGACGGCCGTCCGCTGGTCACCAAGACCTCGTTCCGCTACCTCCACACCCTCTACAACCTCGGCCCGGCCCCCGAGCCGAACATGACGGTCTTCTGGTCGCCCCAGCTGCCGCAGGGCTTCAAGGAGTTCTGCGCCCGGGTCTCGATCGACACCTCCTCGGTGCAGTACGAGTCCGACGAGCTGATGCGCCCGCGCTTCGGCGACGACACCGCCATCGCCTGCTGCGTCTCGGCCATGCCCGTCGGCAAGCAGATGCAGTACTTCGGCGCCCGCGTCAACGTCGCCAAGACCCTGCTCTACGGGATCAACGGCGGCCGCGACGAGAAGTCCGGCGCCCAGGTCGGCCCGGCCACCGGTGCGATCACCTCCGACGTGCTGGACTACGACGAGGTCATGGCCAAGTTCGACGAGCAGATGGAATGGCTCGCCGACACCTACGTCCACGCCCTGAACGTCATCCACTACATGCACGACAAGTACGCCTACGAGCGCATCGAGATGGCGCTCCACGACCGCGACGTGCGCCGCACCATGGCCTGCGGCATCGCCGGCCTCTCGGTCGCCGCGGACTCTCTGTCGGCCATCAAGCACGCCAAGGTCACCGCGGTGCGCGACGAGACCGGCCTGGTCACCGACTACACCATCGAGGGTGAGTACCCGGCCTTCGGCAACAACGACGACCGCGTCGACTCGATCGCCGTCTGGCTCGTCGAGGAGTTCATGAAGAAGGTGCGCAAGCACCCGACCTACCGCGAGGCCGAGCACACCCAGTCGGTCCTGACCATCACCTCGAACGTGGTCTACGGCAAGAAGACCGGCAACACGCCGGACGGACGCCGCGCGGGCGAGCCGTTCTCCCCGGGCGCCAACCCGATGAACGGCCGCGACACCCACGGCTACGTCACCTCGGCGCTGTCGGTCGCCAAGCTCCCCTACGAGGACGCCGAGGACGGCATCTCGCTGACCAACACCGTCACCCCCGACGGCCTGGGCCGCACTCCCGAGGAGCGGATCAAGAACCTGGCGGGCGTCCTCGACGGCTACATGGCGGTCGACGGCTTCCACATGAACGTGAACGTGCTCAACCGCGACACGCTCATGGACGCCATGGAGCACCCGGAGAACTACCCGCAGCTGACCATCCGCGTCAGCGGCTACGCGGTGAACTTCGTCCGCCTCACGCGCGCTCAGCAGCTCGACGTGCTGAACCGCACCTTCCACGGCTCTCTCTGACCCTCACGGGAGACCACGAGCACGCGCGGCCCGGGGCCGGCCCTCACCCGGCCCCGGGACCGCGCGTCACCAGATCAGTCCACGGAATCTGGAAGCTGGAGCACCTGCCATGACCGTCCTCTTCGGTACGAGCCTTCCCGTCGGCCACGCCAACGCCATCAGCGTCAGCGCCGGCCAGACTCCCGCCGCCGCCGCGACCCAGCGGCCGAGCGAGGGCACGGTGCACTCCTGGGACCTGTCCACCGGGGTCGACGGCCCCGGGACCCGGTTCGTCACCTTCCTGTCCGGCTGCCCGCTGACCTGCCTGTACTGCCATAACCCCGACACCATGCGGATGCGCAACGGCAAGCGCACCTCGGCGGACGACGTCATCGCCGAGGCCCGCAAGTACACCAAGTTCATCGCCGCCTCCGGGGGCGGCGCCACCATCTCCGGCGGTGAGCCGCTGCTCCAGCCCGTCTTCGCGGGCGAGCTGCTGCACCGGATGAAGAACGACCTCGGGCTGCACACCGCCCTGGACACCTCCGGCTTCCTCGGGGCCCGCGCCACCGACGCGCTGCTGCGCGATGTGGACCTGGTCCTGCTGGACATCAAGTCGTGGGACCGCGAGACCTACCGGCACGTCACCGGCCGCCCGCTGGAGCCGACCCTGGACTTCGCCCGCCGCCTCGCCGACCTCGGCAAGGAGGTGCACCTGCGGTTCGTGCTGGTGCCGGGGCTGACCGACGCCAGGGAGAACATCGAGGGCGTCGCCGCCTTCGCGGGCACCCTCGGCAACGTCTCGCGGGTCGACGTACTGCCCTTCCACAAGCTCGGCGAGGGCAAGTGGGAGGCGCTCGACATGAAGTTCACCCTCCACGACACGCCGTCGCCGACCGCCGGGCAGGTCGCCGAGGCGAAGGCGATCTTCGCCGCGCAGGGACTGAACGCGGTCTGAGGCGCCGGGGCCGCCACCCGTACGGCGCACCGATGAGCTCTACATAACGGGCTTAATCGGTACAGACCACCTAGCGTGGTGCTGTGTCCGAGCCCTCAGATGTCATCGACGCCGCGCCGCCCCCACCGGCGCCCGAGACCTCGCCGCCCGCCGGGCGGTCCGTCACCGCACGGGCCACCCTGGCCGGCACCGTCGTCTCGCTCCTCCTCATCATCGCCATCGTGCTCGGAAGCCGGCTGCTGCGGGACTTCGACTCCGCCCTGCTGCCGTACGCCGTCGCCACGGTCTTCCTGGCCTTCGGCGTGGCCTACCGGTACACGGTGTGGGTCTCGGCCCCCGGAGCCCGACGCCTCTTCAAGAAGGGCTTCGGCAGTTTCTTCTCGGCCGACAACTTCCGCAAGGCACCCACCGCCCTGCCGAAGATGATCGCCACCTACCTCGGATTCCAGAAGTTCCTCGGCGCCCGCTCCCGGCCCCGCTGGATCGCCCACCAGCTCATGTTCTGGGGCTGCCTGCTCGCCGCGGCGATCACCTTCCCGCTGACCTGGGGCTGGTTCACCTTCACCGGGGACAGCGCGACGGGACCCGGGTACGAGATGCGGATCTGGGGCATCAAGGTCCTCGGCTTCGACTCGCTGAACATCCTGGGCTGGCTGATGTTCCACGGCCTCGACATCGCCGCCGTCCTCGTCATCCCCGGAGCCTCGTACTTCCTGTGGCGCCGGATGAAGGACCGCGGGGCCATGACCGGCCAGCGCTTCGCCTACGACCTGCTCCCGCTGATCTGCCTGATCGTGATCTCCGTCACCGGTCTGCTGCTGACCTTCTCGTCGATCTTCCTGCACGGCGGCGGATACGAGTTCCTCGCGATCCTGCACATGGTGTCGGTGGTGTTCACCCTCATCTACATCCCGTTCGGGAAGTTCTTCCACATCGTCCAGCGCCCGGCCGCCGTCGGCATGCAGCTCTTCAAGTACACGGCCCGCCAGGACGAGCAGATCTTCCTCTGCAAGCGCTGCGAAGAGCCCATCGACACCGCCCCGTACGTGGAGAACCTGCGCGGCACGATGAAGGACCTGAAGCTCGACTTCGACGCGTGGGCCGAGTACTGCCCGCGCTGCAAGCGCGTCCTGCGCGGCAGCGCCTACCTGACCCACGTCAAGAAGGGGTTCAAGTGACCGCGACGGACCCCGCCAAGGCCGCGTCCCGGCCCGTACCCATCTCCATCGACCCGGCCATCGCCCCGCCCGGCACCCGCAACTTCCGCGACGCCGGCGGCATCCCCGCCGACAAATGGCACGCCGACCAGAACGGCGAGACCCTCGTCCCCACCCACTGCTGCTTCTGCGGCGTGCAGTGCGGCATGTACCTGCGCGTCGACAAGGGCGGCAAGGTCTTCGGCGTCGAGCCCCGCAACCACGACATCAACCGGATGCGGCTGTGCCCCAAGGGCATCAACGCCTACCAGCAGGTCAACCACCCCGACCGGCTGACCGCGCCGCTGATGCGGCGCACGCGGGACGAGGAGTTCAAGGAGTGCTCCTGGGACGAGGCACTCGACTTCACCGTCTCCGAGATCCGCCGCATCCAGGGCGCCCACGGCAACGACGCCTTCGGACTGCTCGGCGGAGCCAGCCTGTACTCCGAGAAGACCTACCTGGTGGGGAAGTTCGGCAGGGTCGCCCTCAAGACCCGCCACGTCGACTACAACGGCCGCCTGTGCATGGTCAGCGCCGCCGGCGCCAACAAGCTCGCCTTCGGCATCGACCGGGCCGCCAACCCCTTCTCCGACATCCTCCTCACCGACTGCCTGCTGATCGCCGGGTCGAACGTGGGGGAGTGCTTCCCCGTGATGACCCAGTACATCTGGGGCGCCCGGGACCGCGGGGCCTCGCTGATCGTGGTCGACCCGCGCGAGACGGCCATCGCCCGCACCGCGGATGTCCACGTCGCCATCAAGCCCGGCACCGACTCGGCCTTCTTCAACGCCGTGCTCAACGTGATCGTCGGCGAGGGCCTGACCGACGAGGCCTACCTCGCCGCGCACACCACCGGCTGGGACGAGGTCAAGAAGACCGTCCAGGACTACCCGCCCGCCCGGTCCGCGGAGATCTGCGGCGTCCCCGCCTCGCAGATCGTCCAGGTCGCCCGGATGTTCGCCGGCGCGGACAAGGCCATGGCCTTCCACGCGCGCGGGGTCGAACACCACTCGCAGGGCGTCGAGAACTGCCTGTCCATCATCAACGTGTGCGTGGCCACCGGAAACCTCGGCAAGCCCGGAGCCGGCTACGGCACCATCACCGGCCAGGGCAACGGCCAGGGCGGCCGCGAACACGGCCAGAAGTCCGACCTCCTGCCCGGAGGCCGCTCCATCATGAACGAGGAGCACCGCCGCCAGATCTGCCAGATCTGGGGCATCGAGGAGTCCGAACTCCCGCTCGCCGGCACCTCCATGATGGAGATGGTCTGGCAGATGCAGCGGAGCGAGATCCGAGGCCTCATCGGCATCTGCAACAACCCCTTCGTCTCGCTCCCCAACTACGCGACGGTCAAGCAGGGCTACGACACCCTCGAGTTCCACGCGCAGTTCGACTTCTTCCTCTCCGAGACCGCGAACAACGCGCACGTGGTCTTCCCCGTCACCGTCTGGGCCGAGGACGAGGGCGTCATGGCCAATACGGAGGCCCGCGTCGTCAAGCACAACAAGGCGCAGGAGCCGCCCGCCGGGGTCCGCACCGACACGTGGGTGATGTGCGAGCTCGCCCGCCGGCTCGGCGTCGGCGACAAGTTCGACTTCCCCGGCTCCCGGGAGGTGTTCGAGGAGCTGCGCATCGCCTCCGCCGGCACGGTCAACGACTACTACGGCATCACCTACGAACGCCTCGAGGAGACCGGCGGGATCATGTGGCCCTGCCCCTCCACCGACCACCCGGGCACGCCCCGGCTGTTCGAGGGCGGCAAGACCTTCCACCCCGACGGGAAGGTCCACATGCAGGTCGTCGAGTGGCACGCGCCGATGGACCCCTACACCGAGGAGTACCCCCTCTCCCTCACCACCGGCCGCACCGTCGCGCACTTCCTCTCCGGCAACCAGACCCGCCGCCTGGGAGCCCTCGTCGAGCAGACCCCCCGCCCCTGGGTGGAGGTCCACCCCTCGCACGGCTTCAGGAACGGCGACCCCGTACGGGTGGTCACCCGCCGGGGCAGCGAGGTGTTCCCGGCGCTGGTCACCGAGGCCATCCGCCCCGACACGGTCTTCATCCCCTACCACTGGCCCGTCCCGACCTCGGCGAACGCCCTGACCATCGACGCCCTCGACCCGCGCTCGAAGATCCCCGAGTACAAGGTCTGCGCGGCGCGCATCGAGGCCGCCGAGCGGGTCGACGAGGTCCCCGCGCCGCCCACCGCACCGGGCCACGAGGCCTATCCGGAGACCCAGGTCTCCCGCACCGACCCCCTGCCCCCCACGTCCCCGCAGGGCCGTGGCACGGCGGAGAGGAGCTGACCCGCCATGATGGGCCGCACGATCTTCATCGACCCGGGTCGCTGCATCGGCTGCCAGGCCTGTGTCTCGGCCTGCCGCGAGTGCGATTCGCACCGCGGCAAGTCCATGATCCACCTGGACTACACCGACCCCGGCATGTCCGTCGCCTCCCTCCCGAGCGTCTGCATGCACTGCGAGGACCCGGTCGCACCCTGCGCCGAGGTCTGTCCCGCCGACGCGATCCTGGTGACCGCCGACGGAGTGGTCCAGCAGGCCGACACCACCCGCTGCATCGGCTGCTCCAACTGCGTCAACGCCTGCCCCTTCGGCATTCCGAAGATCGACCTCCAGGCGAAGCTGCAGATGAAGTGCAACCTCTGCTACGACCGCACCGCCTACGGCCTCGCCCCCATGTGCGCGACCGTCTGCCCGACCGGCGCCCTCTTCTACGGAACCCTCGAAGAGCTCCAGGCGGAGCGCCCCGGGGTGCAAGTCGCCGACTCCTTCGTCTTCGGCGACGTCGTCGTCCAGACCGGCGTGGCCATGGTCGTGCCCGCCGACAAGGTCCAGTGGCCCGTCCCCGGCGGCCTGCCCGTCGTAGAGGTGAATGGAGTGGACGTGCGATGAGCGTCACCGAACAGCCCCCTCCGTACCCGGGTCAGGGCCAGGACGACGGCGCGGCCGCCGACGCCGCGGTCGAGCAGCTGCGCGACCGGATCAGCGCCGACTCCCTCACCACCCGCCGCGACTACCTGCGGATCGTCGCCACCGTCTCCGGCGGCCTGGCCATCGGCGGTGTCGGCGTCGCCGCTGGCATCCTGCACCGGCACGGCGACAGCGAGTCCCTGCCCGCGCCCAAGAAGGTCAGCGACGCGCTCGCCCCCGGCCAGTCCGTGGCCTTCCGCTTCCCCGGCGAGGACGACCGGGCCCTGGCCGTGCGGCTCGGGGACGGCTCCCTGGTGGGCTACTCCGCCGTCTGCACCCACCTGGCCTGCGGCGTGCTGTGGCGCGAGGACCGGGGCGCCGACGGCGAGCTGTACTGCCCGTGCCACGAAGGCGTCTTCGACGCCCGCACCGGCGAGGTGACGGCTGGCCCGCCGCCGCGCCCGCTGCCCAGGATCTTCCTGACCGAGCAGGCCGACGGCAGCGTCTGGGCCGTCGCCACCGCCCGGTCGGGAGAGCCGGCCAAGGACGCGCTCTGCCGGCAGTTCGGCGAGGACCATCCGCTGGAATCAGCCAGTGTGCGCTGCCCCGGGGCGGGCCGCCCCGGAGCCCCCGAAAGGAGGCCCACATGAGCGAGGCGCCGCTGCCTCCCCGCCCGGAGTACCACCCGGGCAGTGCCGAGCCCCGGCTCAACCGCCCGGTGCGCGAGAGGTACCCCCAGATCCGCTCCACCAGCGGGTACGGGGACCCCCGGATCCGGCACACCGGCCCGGGCCCCGGAGCCGGCACCGAGCAGGAGCCCGAGCGCTCCTCGAGGCTCAACGCGCGGCTGGTCCTGGCCCTCACGGTCGTGATCGGCCAGCTCTGGGCGCTCACCGTGACCGTCAACGAGTGGATGAAGGGAAACACCGGCACGGCCTGGTGGGGAGCGGGATTCCTGATCCTGTCCTTCCTCGCCGTGATCGGACTGTGGCTCCTCGACCCGAAGGACCGGTAACCATGTCGATACCCACGCCCACCCCGCCCAAGGTGCGCTCGCACCGCGCGGAGAGCTACAAGCCGGGGGCCACCATCGCCGACTGGCGGCCCGAGGACGAGGGGTTCTGGCAGTCCACCGGGCACCGGGTGGCCCAGCGCAACCTCTGGGTCTCCATCCCGGCCCTGATGCTCGGCTTCGTGGTCTGGCAGGTCTGGTCGGTGACCGTGGTCAAGCTGAACGACGTCGGCTTCGGCTTCTCGAAGTCCCAGTTGTTCTGGCTGACCGCCATCCCCGGTGTCACCGGCGGCACCTTCCGGATCCTGTACACCTTCATCGGGCCGATCTTCGGCGAGCGGAAGTTCACCGCGTTCAGCACGATCATCCTGGTCGTGCCGATGCTGTGGCTGGGCTTCGCGCTCCAGGACTCCGGCACGCCCTACTGGGAGCTGGCGCTGATCGCGGCCGTCTGCGGCATCGGCGGCGCGAACTTCGCCTCCTCGATGGCGAACATCGGCTTCTTCTTCCCCAAGCGGGAGAAGGGCAGTGCCAACGGCCTCAACGGCGGCCTCGGCAACCTCGGCGTGAGCGTGGTCCAGCTGGTCGCCCCGCTGGTGGTGACCGCTGCCATCCTGGGCGCCCCGGCGGGCGGCCCGCAGCACGACGGGAAGAAGAACACCGACATCTGGCTGCAGAACGGCGCCTTCCTGTGGGTGCCGCTGCTGGTCATCATGGCCCTGCTCGCGTGGTTCCTGATGAACGACCTCAAGGTGGCCGCGGCCCCCTTCAGCCAGCAGAAGATCATCTTCAAGCGCAAGCACAACTGGCTGATGACCTGGCTCTACGTCGGCACCTTCGGGTCCTTCATCGGCTTCGCGGCCGGCCTGCCCCTGCTGATCAAGAACAACTTCGAGGCGCAGGGCTACCAGGCGACCACCTACGCCTGGATCGGCCCGTTCATCGGGGCGCTCACGCGCTGGGGCGGCGGCTGGCTCTCGGACAAGATCGGCGGAGCCAGGGTCACCATCCTGTCCTTCATCGGCATGGCGGCGGCCCTGGTCGTGGTGATCTTCGCGCTGCCGTCCGGCGGCCAGGAGGGCGACTTCTGGCCCTTCTACATCGGCTTCCTGGTGGCCTTCGCCTTCTCCGGCCTGGGCAACGGCTCCACCTTCCGGCAGATCCCGGTGATCTTCCGGGACCAGCACATGAAGCAGGCCGAGGGCATGGGACCCGAGGCGCAGGCCGCGGCGCTGAAGCAGTCGGAGATGGAGGCGGGCGCCGTCACCGGCTTCTCCTCGGCCATCGCCGCCTACGGCTTCTTCTTCATCCCCGCGATGTTCGCGGCCATGGCCGTCACCAACGCGCTGTGGATCTTCATCGGCTTCTATGCCACTTGCCTGGTGGTGTGCTGGTGGTTCTACGCCCGCAAGGGCGCCGAGGCTCCCAGCTAGTGCTGTGACCGGAAAGGTTCACCGGGTCGCGGCGCCCGGCACGGCACCTCGCCGCGTTGTCGGACCACCGAAGTACGTCCAGTACAAGCGGCGGCCCTCCGCCTTGCGATGCACCGCACCGGACGGGGGAACGCCGGGAGGGGCCGCGGGCCGCCGTGGGGTCAGCCCGTGCTCGCGCGGGTCTTGTGCTCCTCACCCGGACGGTCCCGGGGGTCCTGGCCGGGCTCCTGCGGCCGGGGCTCGTCGGAGAGGTACGGGCGGTACGCCGCGGACACGAAGACCAGGACGACGGTCACGGCCAGCGAGGCGAGCCCGCCGCCCCAGAGGACGACCCGCACCCCCCAGTGGTCGGCGATCCAGCCGCAGATCAGGGCGCCGACCGGGGTGGAGCCCTGGAAGATGAGGAAGTACAGCGCCATCACCCGGCCCCGGTACTGCGGGTCGCTCCCCAACTGGATCCGGTGGTTGGCGGCCTGGGCGAAGTAGGCGGCCGCGAACCCGGTGGCCCCCAGCAGGGCCAGCGCCGCGGCGTAGCCGGTCACCAGGCCGGCGGCGGTCTCCACGGCGGCGAAGGCGAGGGCCGCGCCGAGGACGAGCCGGTGCGAGGGCCTGCCGCTGCGGCCGGCGGTCACGAAGGCCGCGGCCAGCGAGCCGGCGGCCAGCGCGGTGGTCAGCATCCCGAACGAGGCCGAGCCGGTGTGGAACACCGTCTTGGCCAGCAGCGGCAGGACCAGCTGGAAGTTGAAGCCCAGCAGTCCGATGCAGGCGACGAGGACCAGCGGCAGGACGAGGTCCGGGCGGCCCGCGAGGTAGCGCAGCCCGTCGGACACCTTGGCGTCGTGCGCCCGGACCTCGGGGCGCTGGAGCTCGTGCGGGCGCATGACCAGCAGCGCGGTGACCGTGGCCACGTAGCTGACCGCGTTGAGCAGCACCACGGACACCACCCCGAAGCCGCTGATCGCCACGCCCGCGATCGCCGGCCCCGCGATGCGGGCCACGTTGAAGTACGCGGCGCTCATGGCGGAGGCGTTGGGCAGCAGGTCGGGGCCGACCATCTCGCTCACGAAGGACATGCGGGCCGGGGTCTCGACGGCGTTGACCGTGCCGAGGGCCAGGGCGAAGACGTAGACGTGCCACAGCCGCTCGGCGCCGGAGAGCAGCAGGAGTCCCATCAGCAGGGCCAGGGTGCCCGCCGCGATGTTGGCCAGGACCAGCAGGGCGCGCTTGTCGTACCGGTCGGCGAGCCGTCCCGCGTAGAGGCTGCACAGCAGGACCGGGGCGAACTGCAGCGCGGTCACCAGGCCGAGCGTCTGCGCCGAGTCGCCGGACATCGACAGGACCAGCCAGTCCTGGGCGACGAACATCATCGAGCCGCAGGTGACCGAGAGCACCTGCCCGAGGGTGAAATAGCGGAAATTGCGGACGGACAGGGACCGGAAGGAATGTCTCACCATGAGACCTTCTCGCCTACGGCGGTCGAACGCCGCTCAAGGCGGGCACGGCACGCGGTGCGGTCCCCGTCAGGCGGTGGCCGTGCAGCCAGGACACCTTCTCGTACAGGTCCTCCTCGGTCAGGGACCGCAGCATCGCGTTGCGCGCCCGCGCGGCCGCGCCCGCGGGGTGGTAGAGCCGCGTGCCCATCTCGCGGGCCACCAGCTGGGCGCGCGCGGTCCGCTCGCGCCGCCGCCCGTTGTACCGCTCCAGGCTCCGTGCTATGTCCTCGCCGGCGGTGTCCGCGAGTACCTCGCCCAGGACCACGGCGTCCTCCAGGGCCTGGCAGGCGCCCTGGGCGGCGTACTGGAGCATCGGGTGGGCGGCGTCGCCCATCAGGGCGACCCGGCCGTCCGTCCAGACGTCGACCGGATCGCGGTCGCAGAGCACCCACTCCCGCCAGTCCTCGCCCAGTTCCAGCAGGCGCCGGCCGGTCGGGCCGAGCTCCCGGAAGCGCTCCAGCACGGTGGCGCGGCGCGCCGGGCGTCCCGCCACGGGCTCGACGGCGCCGTCGTCGAGGGTCGCGGCGAGGTTGAGGTGCTTGCCGCCGCCGATAAGGTAGTGCACGAAGTGCCAGTCGGGGCCCGCCCACAGGGTCACGGCGTTCCACCTCAGGTCCCCCGGCACCTTCGCGATCGGTATCACCGACCGGTAGATGGTGTGGCCGCTGACCCGGGGCGGGCCGTCGCCGGCCAGTTGGGCGCGGACGGCCGAGCGGATGCCGTCGGCTCCGATGAGCAGGTCGCCCGTGAACGTGCGGCCGTCCGCGCCGGAGACGGTGACCCGCTCCCCGTCCTGCGCGTACCCCCGTACGCCGGCCCCGGCGACGAGCTCGACGCCGTCGGCCGCACGGCACGCCGAGAGCAGCGGGTGGTGGAGGTCGCCGCGCGCGACCACGGCGTACGGGTTGGCGAACCGGCGGCGGTAGCGCCCGGTGAGCGGCATGGCGGCGACCTTCTCGCCCGTCGTGCCGTCCATGAAGCGCAGTTCGTCGGTGAACACCGCCCGGTCGCGCACCTCCTGGCCGACGCCCAGGAGGTCCAGGGCGTGGAAGGCGTTCGGGCCGAGCTGGATGCCCGCGCCGATCTCGGCGAAGCCGTCCGCGCGCTCCAGGACCGTGACGCGGTGCCCGCGCCGGGCCAGGGAGAGGGCGGTGGCCAGGCCGCCTATGCCGCCTCCGGCGACGAGTGCGTGAGCCATGGCGCGCTGGGTGTCCCTTCTCTCCGGTCGACTGTCACCCGCACCGCCCCATCACCTCCGTGATCAGCGAGCCGATGATCCGCGGGCCGTCCTGGGTGAGGACGGACTCCGCGTGGAACTGCATCGAGGCGAAGTGCGGGCCGAGCAGGGCGTGCACCTCGCCGGTCTCCGGGTCCCTGCTCACGGCGGTGCGGCCGAAGGCGGGGTGCTCGATGACGTCGCTGTCGGAGCGGGCCGCGAACGTGTTGTAGAAGCCGACCCGTTCGCGCCGGCCGAACAGGTCGATCTCGTGCTGTACGCCCTGGTTCGGGGACGGGCGGCGGGCCAGGCCGAGCCCGAGCCGGGCGCTCAGCACCTGGTGGCTCAGGCACACCGACAGGAAGGGGCGTCCTTCGTCCAGCAGCCGGGACACCGCCGACCAGAGGTGGGCGATCTTCGGGCGCAGCAGCTGCCGGGGGTCGCCGGGCCCCGGGCCGAGCACCACGAGGTCGTACGCCGCGGTGTCGTACTCCTCGTCGAAGCGCCGTACGGTCACTTCGAGCCCCAGCGAGCGGATCTGGTGGGCGAGCATCACCGTGAAGGTGTCCTCGGCGTCGACCACGAGCGCACGGAGCCCGGCCGGTTCGGCCGCCGGGGCGGTCCTGCCGTCCGGCTCGTCCAGCCAGAATCCGGAGACGAGCTCGTTGCGCGCCGCCAGGGCGGAGCGGACGTCGGGATGGCCGGCGAAGCGGGTGGGCGCGGGCTCGGCGAGCGCGGCGAGCAGCCCGGACACCTTGGCGCGCGTCTCGCGGGCCTCGGACTCGGGATCGGAGTGCCGCACGAGCGTGGCGCCGACGCCGATCCGCAGCCGGCCGTCCGCCGAGATGTCGGCGGTGCGGATCAGGATGGAGGAGTCCAGGGTCCGGCCGCCGGAGGCGTCGCGCCCGATGAGGGCGGCCGCGCCGCTGTAGTAGCCGCGCCCGCAGTGCTCGTGGCGCTTGATGACCTTGGCGGCGTTCTCGAGCGGCGATCCGGTCACCGTCGGGGCGAACATCGTCTCCCGCAGGATGTCGCGGACGTCGCGGTCGGTGTGGCCCTTGATGAGGTATTCGGTGTGCGCGAGGCGTGCCATCTCCTTGAGGTGGGGGCCGACGAGCCGTGCGCCGGAGGGGCAGACGCGGACCATCATCTTCAGTTCCTCGTCCACCACCATGTACAGCTCGTCGGTCTCCTTGCGGTCCGTCAGGAAGGACATCAGCCCGTCGAGGGTGGGGCCGCCCTCGGGGTAGCAGTACGTGCCGCTGACGGGGTTCATGACGGCCGTGCCGCCCCGCACGCTGATGTGCCGCTCGGGGGTGGCGCCCACGAGCACGCGGTCGCCCGTGTGGACGAGGAAGGTCCAGTAGGCGCCGGTCTCCCGTTCCAGCAGCCGGCGGAAGAAGGACAGGGCTCCGCTCGGGGAGAAGCCGGGGAGCCATGCCGTGAACGTCCGCTTGATCACGAAGTTCGCGCCCTCGCCGGTGCCGATCTCGTCGGCGATCACGCGGCGCACGATGTCCGCGTACTCCTCGTCCGGGATGTCGAAGGCGTCCTGGTCGACCTTGACCGGCTCGTTCGGCAGCCTGCGCAGGGCCTCGGAGAGCGGCAGCGCCTGCTGCTCGGTGACCGTCATCGCGATCAGCGGCTCGCCGTCGTCGTGGGCCTCGAACCCGCGCTCGGTGATCTGCCGGTAGGGCAGCAGGGCGAGCAGTTCGTGCCCGGCCCCCGGGGCCGAGGTGTCGGGGAGCGGCAGGTCGGCGAGCGTGCGGTGGGCGGACGTCTCGCCGAGCAGCACCTCCAGGGTGTCCGGGGAGGTGGCCTCCGGCCGGTACAGGAGGGCGAAGGCGGGCGCGGTCCCCTCCAGTACGCGTGCCAGCAGGTCCGGGGCTTCGAACGGGCCGGCCCCGGCCCGGATCGCGGCGCTCACCGTACGCCCTGCGCCGCGGGCGCGGCCGTCAGGGACTCGCACAGGGCGGCCGTGGTGACGACGGCGGCGCACCGCTGCGCCGCGTACTCCAGGGCGAGGCGGTGGTGGTCGGCGGAGAAGTCGGCGACGGCGTCGGCCGCCAGGAACGGCTGGATGTCGTGGGTGAAGGCGTCCACCGCCGTCATCAGCACGCCGACGTGGGCGTAGACGCCGCAGAGGACGAGCTGGTCGCGTCCCTCGGCGCGCATGCGCTCCAGCAGATCGGTGCGGAAGAACGCGCTGTAGCGCCACTTGGTGAGCAGCCAGTCTCCGGCCGCCGGTTCGAGGGCTTCGACGACCCGGCGGTGTTCGGGCGCCGTCCGCATGCCGGGTCCCCAGAAGTCCACGAGCAGGCCGCGCTGCTCGGGCGTCATCCCGCCGGGCTGGGCGGTGTAGGCGACGGGGACGCCGAGTTCGGCGCAGTGCCGGCGCAGCCGGGCCGCGTTGTGGACGAGGGGGGCTCCGGGTGAGGAGTCCGGCGGGAAGGGTTCGAGGAAGTACTCCTGCATGTCGTGGACGAGGAGTACGGCGCGCCGCGGGTCGGCCCGCCAGTCCACGAGGACCGGGGGGAGCTCTCCGGGCAGCGGCATCGGGTAGGGGGCTATGGAAGGCAGTCCGGCCATCAGTACACCTGCGCTCCGAGGGTCGCCCCTCCGTCGACGGTGAGGTCGTGCATGGTGATGTGTCCGGCTTCCTCGGACAGCAGGAAGCGGACGGCGTGCGCGACGTCCTGGGGGCTCGCCACCTTGCCCAGCGGAATGCCCACCCGGTACGCGGCGTGGTCCCCGGCGACGGACGCGGCGGCCGCGTCCCCGCCGGAGTGCATGCCGTGCAGCATCGGGGTGTCCGTGGAGCCGGGGGCGACGAGGTTGCAGCGGATTCCGTACTGCGCGACCTCCAGGCCGAGGCACTTGGTGAAGGCGCTCGCCGCCGCCTTGGAGGCGGCGTACGCGGCCATGGCCCCCCGGGCGATGCTCGCCGCGTTCGATCCGACGGTGACGATGGCGCCCTGGCGGCGCGGGATCATGCGGTTGACGACCGACCGGGACATGAAGAAGACGCCGTTGGTGTTGACCGCGAAGGTGCTGTGCCAGTCCCGGTCGGTCAGCGCCCTCGATTCGGCCAGGAGGAGCACTCCGGCCGCGTTCACCAGGTAGCCGATGGGACCCGCGACCCGCTCCACTTCCGCCACCACCGCCTCGGCCTCGGCGGAGGAGGTGACATCGGCCGGATGGGCCCATACGGGCAGCCCGTCGGCGGTGAGCTCGTCGACGACGGCGGACAGCCGGCCGGGGTCGAGGTCCACGGCGGCCACGGTGATGCCCCGTTCCGCGAGCAGCCGCGCCACCGCGGCGCCGATCCCGCCGGCCGCGCCGGTCACGACGGCGATCACGGCCGGCCTCCCCGGGTGCGCCCGGCCAGCAGCCGGATGCCCGCCGCGAACGGGGCGAGCGCCACGCGCAGTGCCCGGGCGAGCACCGGGCTGATCCCGCCGATCCGCTCGATCCGCACGGGCGGCGCGTCGGGGCGCAGGGCCCGGCGCACCGACTCGGCGGCCGCCAGTCCGGAGCGCACGGCGCCCTCCATGCCCGCGACTCCGGGCGGGCCCGCGCAGAAGTCGCCGGCGACGTGCAGGTTGGCGAGCGCGGTCGAACTCGCCGGCCGGAGCCGGTCGGAGCCGGGTCCGGGCGCGAAGAACGGCACCTTGTGGTGCGGTTGGTAGCAGACGTGCTCGATGTCGTCCCAGGTGAGGACCGGCACGTAAGTCATGAGCTCCTCCACGAGGATCTTGACCGCCTCGTCCTCGGACAGGTCCGCGAGCCGTGACACGCGGCCGACCACGCAGTTGAGGAGACTGGTCTCGTGGCCCTCCCAGACCTGGCCGACGTCGATGAGCGTGATCGCGTGGGGCGATTCGACGAGCCGGATGTGTTCCGCGGGCATGCCCGGCAGGCGCCTGCGCAGGTAGATGTGCAGCGCCCCCAGCGGGCGCGATACCAACTCCTCGACACCGTGCGGTGGTTGGAGCGCGCCCGTGACGGCCGGGCCGAGTCCGGAGAGCCGGCCGTGCGGGAGCGCGAGCACCACGTGGCCGTCGACGTCCTCGGTCACGGCGGCGCCGTCGCCGTCGCGGACGGTGAGGGTGTCCAGGCGGCCGCCGTCCACGGAGACTTGCAGGAGTTCCGTGCCGGTGACGATCTCGACGCCGGCCTCCTCCAGCCGCTTGCGGAAGGGGCCGATGAACCACTGCTGGAGGTCTCCCCTGGGCATGCGCACCTTGCCGGGGTGGCGTGCGAAGGCGGCGATGCTGCCCCGGAAGCTCGCCGCCGACACGGACCGGCTCTCCGCGGCGCTGGAGGCGACGAAGAGGTGCTCCACGTCGGCGATCGCCGCCTGCGTCAGGTACCAGCGGCTGTGCAGGAACCGGTGGAGCGATTCGTCGCGGGCCCCGTACTTCTGGGCGAGCAGGTCGATCACCCCGTAGAAGAAGAGCAGTTGGTCGGCGACGGGGGTGACCGCCGACCGGAAGGAGGGGAACTCGCCCGGCACCAGCTGGTGCAGGCTCCCGGTCTCGCGCAGGTTCCCCGCGATGCCCAGTTCCCCGACGAGCTTCAGGGTGTTGAGGTACCAGGCGGGGAAGATGTGCACCCCGTGGTCCTCGACCCGGCCGTCGATCACCCGTGATCCGGCCATCCCGCCGAGCTCCGGGGAGGCTTCGATCAGCCGTACCGGAATCCCGTACCGGCGGATGGCCCAGGCCGCCGTCATTCCGGCGAGGCCTCCACCGACCACCGTCACGCCGGTCATCGCTCCTCCGAACCGTCGGTGCGGGCCAGGTACGCCGACATGGCCATCACGGGGTAGATCAGGCGCAGCAGGCTGTCGCGCCAGTACAGGCCGTCGTGGTGCACGACCCAGGTGTGCCAGGGTTCGGCCCAGTCGCCGTCCTCCTGCTGGGTGCGGACCAGGAACTCGAGGCCCGCGCGGACCTCTTCGCTGTCGGCGCGGCCGGCGGCGATGAGCGCGAGGAGCGCCCAGCCCGTCTGCGAGGGGGTGCTCGCGCCGTTCCCGATCCAGGCCGGGTCGTGCAGGGCGCGGATGTCCTCGCCCCAGCCGCCGTCGTCCTGCTGGTGCGCGACGATCCACTCGCAGGCCCGGGCCACGGCCGGGTCGGTGCCCGGGATCCCGCACGCGGTGAGCCCGGTGACGGCCGCGCTCGTGCCGTGCAGGTGGTAGCAGGCCCACCAGCCGGGCCACGATCCGTCGGCGTGCTGGTTCTCGCGCAGCCACTCGATGCCGCGCAGGGCGGCGGGGGTGCGGGCCTGGCCGTCGGAGCCCAGGGCTTCCAGGACGTGCCCGGTGACGTCGGCCGAGGGCGCCTCGAGGAATCCGATGGCGGCCAGCTTGTCGCGTCCGGGCAGCTTCCAGCGCAGCGGTTCGAAGGCGGCCCAGCCGCCGTCGTCGCACTGCTGGGACTCCATCCACCGGCCGGCCCGCTCGCACGCCTCGTCGACGGCCGCGTCGCTGCCGCGCGGGTGGAACCGGCGCAGCGCGGCCACCGCGAAGGCGGTGTCGTCGGCGTCGGGGTTGGCGTTGTTGGTGAACTCGTACGGCCATCCGCCGGCGACCGGGTCCTTGGTCAGCACGGCCCAGTCGCCGAGCTCCGTGACCTGGTTGGCGAGCAGCCAGCGGACCGCGGGTTCGGCGGCGGACTTCGTGTCGGGGCCGCCGGCGGCCGCGGTCGCGTGCAGGCCGAGGGCGGTGTCCATGACCACCGAGGTCCACATCTCGACCCGGCGGTGGCCGTCCTTCTCGACGACGTACCGGTCGAGGCCCTCCATCGCGGCCTTGACGACCGGGTGGTCCTGTCCGAAGCCGACCGCGTCCAGTCCCATGACGACGTTCGCGGTCTGCGGCCAGTTGCCGCCCCAGCTGCCGTCCGTTTCCTGGGTGCGCACGAGCCAGTCCGCGGCCTTGCGGACGGCCCGGCGGCGCAGGAAGCCGATCGGGTGGCGGGCGTACCAGTGGGTGAGGGTCGTCCCGATGCGCAGGGCGGCGGGCCTGGGGAGCCTGCGCCGGGCGCTGGGCTTGGCGAACAGTTCGGCGATGTCGAAGCCGGCGGGGACCACCGGCCGGTCGGCCATGAACAGGCTGTTGGCGACGACGATGCCGCGGGCGGCGGCGCCGAACTGGTAGATGTTGCCGGGGAACCTGCTGGGCAGCAGGACGATCTCCGCCGGGATCAGCGGGATGTCGCGCCACGGCCAGAGCCCGATCAGGGCCAGCCAGGCCAGCATGAGGAGGTTGTCGACGCCCTCGATGCCGCCGCCTGCCCGGATCGACCCGGCGGCCGCGCGCATCTCCGGTTCGTCCGGGTCGTGGCCGGCGAGCCGCAGCGCGACGTAGCAGAAGATGGAGAGCAGGAGCTCGTCGGGCCCCTGGTAGTAGGACGCCCATCCGCCCGTGGCGGTCTGCTCGCTGAGGATCGTGCTCGCCGCGGCGGCGGCCGTGCCGTCGTCGGGCAGCCGCAGGAAGTGCCGCAGGATGACCTCGCCGGATTCGCCGATGAGGCTGGTCTCGAAGTCGCCCTTCCAATGGCCGGCCGGGTCCTGGCGCTCCCGGAGCGTACGGGCGGCCAGGGCCAGTGAACGGTCGACGCTCGCGGTGAGCGCGATGGCCTCGGTGGCCTCGGTGGTCATCACTGCATCCCTCTCGTCAATTCGTGGGAGGCCGCGGGGACGGGGCTCGGTCCCCCGCCGCGCGCGGCCGCGATCTTGAGCTGGCGGACGTACATGAAGGCGGTGAAGCTCGCGCACAGCGCCAGCGCCGGGGCGCCGATGATGTACGCCCACACGTGGCGGATGCCGTGCCGCCGGGCCTCGACGACCATGAAGCCCGCCAGCGCCGCCCAGATGAGGAACAGGTCGGCGTAGATGAACCGGGCCGCCGGGTTCGTCAGCGCGTCGCGCATGAAGGTGCGGATGACGCCGAAGACGCCGTCGTGGATGTTGTCCACCACGAAGTCGACGGCCAGCGCCCCCATGACCAGGGAGCCGGCCACGGAGAAGATCCCGTAGAACAGGCACAGCTCGCGGTCCCTGCCGCGCACCTCAGCGAGCATCCGCACGTCGGCCTCCGGAGCTGTGGTCGTACCGGTAGTGGTCGAGGTCGAAGTGCCGGGCCCGCCAGGCGGCCTCGTACCGCGTGGCCGGCCGGACGGCCGGCGCGTCCCCGCGCTCGTCGAGGTAGTAGGTGTTCGCGCGCCGGCAGCTCTCGTCGAGGAACACGGTGCCCGGCTGCCTGCGCAGCGTCCTGCGGAAGGACTTGTCGTGCTCCTCCGGCCGGACGGAGGCCTCCGTGGCCCGCCGCCGGCGGGCCTCGCCGATCACCCGCAGGGCGTGGGTGACCTGGTAGTCGATCATTCCGAACCAGGATCCGCCGGTGAACGAGTACGGCCCGACGATGAACCAGAGGTTCGGGAAGCCCTTCACCGAACTGCCCTCGTACGTCTGGAAGCGCTCGGTCCGCCAGAACTCCCTCAGCTCCCGGTTCGCGGGGCCGTGCACCGGGAAGGGCGGCAGGTTCTCCAGGACGTGGAAGCCCGTGGCGAGCACGAGTACGTCGAGCAGCTGCTCCTCGCCGTCCGCCGTGTGGATGCCGGTCTCGGTGATCCGCTCGATGCGTTCGGTGACGAGTTCGACGTTGTCCCGGGTGAAGGCGCGCCAGTAGCCCTTGCCGAACGACGGCCGCTTGCAGCCCAGTTTGTAGGCGGGGGTGAGCTTCCTGATCAGCTCGGGATCGCCGCCCACCTCCCGGCGCAGATGGCGCCGGGACAGCGCTTCCCCGGCCTTCACCAGGAAGGGGAACCGGCGGTGGTAGATCATGGCGATCACGAAGCTGAGCTCCGTCACCGTGTCCGTGAACAGCCGGACCAGGCGCTGCGTCCACGGGGCCGACCGGAACAGTCGGCTGACGGCGGCCGGCATCGCGAAGTCCGGTTTCGGGAACACCCAGATGGGGGTGCGCTGGTAGACGTGGAGCCGCTCCACGTCGGGGGCGATCTCCGGGACGAGCTGCACGGACGAGGCGCCGGTGCCGATCAGCCCGACGTTGCGGCCGCTGAGCTCCAGGGAGTGGTCCCAGCGCGCCGTGTGCACGACCTCGCCCTTGAAGGTGTCGAGTCCCTCGATGTCGGGCGCCTTGGGCTTGGTGAGCCAGCCGGTGGCGCAGATGACGAACCGTCCGGTGGTCGCGGTGCCGTCCGCCAGGAAGACGGTCCACACGTGCGCGGCCCCGTCGTACTCGGCGCGCACGACCCTCGCGTTCAGCCGCAGGTGGCCGCCCAGCCCGTACTTGCGCACGCAGTGCCGGGCGTACGCCTTCAGTTCCGCGCCGGGAGGGAACGCCCGGGTCCATGACGGGGAGGGCTCGAAGGCGAAGGAGTAGGAGAAGGCGGTGATGTCCACGGCGATGCCGGGGTACTGGTTGGCGTGCCAGCTGCCGCCGATGTCGTCCTGCTCGTCCAGGACCACGAAGTCCTCGATGCCGGCCTTGCGCAGGCCGATCGCCGTGCCGATTCCGGAGAACCCGGCGCCGATGACCAGCACTTCGTGGTCCGGGGCCACCGCGGCCCCGGGGGTGTCCGGCGTCCGCGGGGTCCCGCTCCGGCCGGTCACAGGACCAGTCCGGTCGCCAGCAGGGCCCCGTACACGAGGAGCAGTACGCAGGTCTGCTCCAGCGCCGCTATCAGATCGCTGCCGCGCGCCCCGCCGAGCACCCGCCGCAGCGGGAGGACGGCGGACGGGGCGGCGGCGAGCAGGAGCAGCAGCCAGGGCCGGGCGGTCGCCAGGAGCAGTCCGGACGCGAAGGCGGCGGCGACGCACAGGGCGTAGTACACGCGGGTGCGTCCGTCGCCCAGCCGCACCGCGAGGGTGATCTTCCCCGCGGCGGTGTCGGTCGGGATGTCGCGGAGGTTGTTCGTGGTCAGCAGCGCGACGGCGAGCAGGCCGATGGGTACCGACGCGCCGAGGGCGAGCAGGGGCACCCGGCCGAGCTGGATGAATGCGGTGGCGCACACGGCGATGACCCCGTGGAAGAGGAAGATGCTGACGTCCCCCAGTCCCAGGTAGCCGTAGGGCCGGGACCCGCCGGTGTAGAACCAGCCGCCGACCGCGCAGAGCGCGGCCAGCGCGAGCAGCCACCAGGAGATCGTCACCGCCATGACCGCGCCGGCCAGGACCGCGACGCCGTACAGGGCGAGCCCCATGCGCAGGACCTGGCGCGGCGAGGCCCGCCCCGATCCCACCAGGCGGACGGGGCCCACCCGTTCGTCGTCGGCCCCCCGCACCCCGTCGCTGTAGTCGTTGAAGAAGTTCGTGCCCAGGACGAAGCCCAGGCCGAAGAGCAGGGTCAGGGCGGCGCGCCACCAGCTGAAGTGGCCCTGCGAGCGGGCGACCGCCCATCCCACCACGATCGGCGCCAGCGTCACCGGCAGGGTCTTGAGCCGGGCGCCGACCACCCAGGTGCGCACGGCGCCGCGGACCGGCGGCCGCTGATCCGTCGTCACCATGTGGGGCCCGCCTTGGTGCCCGCCCCGAGGAAGAGAACGCCGGTGGACCGGACGGGAACCATGCGGACCCCTTCGCGGCGCCGGGCCAGGTAGCCGATCCCGTCGCGGAAGCTCGGGCGCAGGCCGTGCAGCTCGAGCTCCACCCCGTGCGCCCGCGCGGCCTTCACCAGGCGCTCGCGGTTGACGAAGAGGCGGTGGTCGTGGGTGCCGCGGGCCGGCCTGCCCGGCAGGGGCAGGTTCTCGGCGAGGGTGATGGAGACCAGCCGCGCGATTCTGGTGTCGGCGATGGTGTCGACGACCAGTGTTCCGCCCGGGCGCAGGACCCGGCACAGCTCCGCCACCACCCCGTAGGGATCCGGTACGTGTTCGAGGCACTGACCCGCCGTGACGACGTCGAACGACTCGTCGGGGAAGGGGAGTTCGGAGATGTCGGTGCGGACCACCTCGTCGAAGCCGTGGCGCAGCGCCTCTTCGAGGGACTTGGCCGAGAGGTCGACGCCGACCAGGCGGTAGCCCTTGCCGGCCACGTGGGGGCCGAACAGGCCGCCCCCGCAGCCGACATCGAGCAGTCGGGCCTGCTCGCGCGCGGCGGGCGGGATGTGCTCGGCGCGGGCGCGAGCGATCCAGCCGAGCGGTGCTAGCGGTCCTCTAGGGTCCCACCACTGGTCGGCGAGACCATCGTAATCGCTGATGAAATCGGTTCGGAGCCCTGACACGACAACCCTCCGGGATCGACCCAGCCGGGACCGGCTGAGCGTGGACACCACTTGCGGCGCGATCGGTTCACACCGTCTCGACGAGCGCTTCCTGAGCGGGGTGCTGGGACGCGAGCCCGTCGACCAGGTCGCGCAGACACTTGCGTACGAGAGGAGCCCGGTGCGCGAAGGACGGATGGGACTCCAGCGCGTCCAGGGCCTGGGCCATGTAGCGCTGCGCCACGTCGGCCGCCCGGCCGATCGAACCGGACTCGTGCATGGCGTCGATGATCGCCTGGCACTGCGCCGGGGAAATCGGCTGCTCGCGCAATACCGGAAGAATGCGCTCCGGGGAATCCCTTACGGCGTAGATCACCGGAAGGGTGTACACGCCGTTGAGAACGTCCCTTCCGGGCTGCTTTCCCGTTTCCTGGCTGCAGATGTCCAGGATGTCGTCCCAGATCTGGAATGCCATTCCGAGATTGTGTCCGAAATTCTCCAGCACTTCTTGGGACGCGATGTCCCCGCCGGCCTGGGACGCCCCCATGAGCGAGGCCGTCCGGATCAGGCGCGCGGTCTTTCCGGAAATCGAGGTGAGGTATTCCTCTTCGGTGCGCAGGGAGTCGAAGAGCTGGGTGGTCTCCAGCATCTGGCCCACGCACAGGTCGATCAGGGTCTCCGCCATCGTCATCATGCGGGACGCGCCGAGGGAGGCCGCGGCCTGCATGCAGCGCGCGAGGAGGTAGTCCCCGGTCAGCAGCGCGATGGCGCCGCCGTACTTGGCGTTCGAGGTGGGCCTACCACGCCTGACCTGCGCTTCGTCGATCAGATCATCGTGGAACAGGGTGGCGATGTGCAGGATCTCGACGATGGCCGCCCCGTCGATCACGCGCTGGGGCGTGACCCGGGCCGGCTCGCCCTCGAGGAGGTACGAGGACAGGAGCACGAGCGTGGGCCGCAGCAGCCGGCCCGTCTGCTCCACGGCGTACATGATCGGTTCGTGGATCCTCTGGTGCGGCGGCACGGCGAGCGAGTAGAGACTTTCCCTGACCCGCTCCAGGTCGCCTTTGAGCCGTTCTTGAATCTGAACGAGTCCGCCGTCGGTCGGAAATTCACTTCCGAGCAGGGCCGATATCTCCTTCATTGACGGTTCCTTCCCCCGAGACCTCCATGCCGTCTTTCAGGCGAAGAGGACCGGCAAGTCTCACGAAGGGTCTAGGTTGCCTCGAGTGCGGTGCAACCCTGCATGAGACATTAGGAGGAAGGATTGAGAACGAGTAGAGAATGGATGGCGACATGAAAAGTGACACGGAAAGCATTCCGTCGGTACCGAAGGCACCCGGTGCGACGCCCGTCCTCGGGCACCTGCCCGCGCTCCTGCGGGCACCGCTGGCCTTCCTGCGGGGCCTGCCCGCTCATGGTCCGCTGGTGGAGATCCGGCTCGGCCGCAAGCCGATCGTCGTGGTGTGCGATCCCGAACTGACCCGTTCGTTCCTGGTCCAGGACCGCGTCTTCGACAAGGGCGGACCGCTCTTCGACCGGCTGCGCGAGGCGGGCGGACAGGGGCTGGCCACGTGCCCGAGCGGGGAGCACCGGCGCCAGCGCCGGCTCATACAACCGGCCTTCCACCAGGCCCGGTTCCCCGGCTACGCCGGCATCATGACCGAGCGGCTGGACGCCATCCTCGGCGGCTGGCGCGACGGCCAGACCCTCGACCTGAGCGTGGAGATCCGCAAGATCGCCGCCGACGTGGTCATCGCCGCAGTCTTCGGCACCCGCCTGGAGCGGGGCATCCACACCCGTCTGGCCACTGACTTCGACATCCTCCTGTCGGGCTTCACCCGGCACAGCCTCCTGCCGAAGCCGCTGCGCAAGGTGCCCACGCCCGGCAACGTCCGCTACGACCAGGCCACCAAGCGCGTGCGCGAGACCATGACCTCCCTCGTCGCCGAGCACCGCGAACGCGGCGCCACCGACGAGACGAACCTGCTGTCCATGCTCATCTCGGCCCGCGACCCGGAGAGCGACTCCCCCGCCCTGTCGGACGAGGAACTCGTGGACCAGGCCGTGACCATGTACTCGGCCGGCACGGAGACGACGGCGGGCTCGGTGGGCTGGGCCCTGTACCTGGCCGCCGTGCACCCGGAGGTCCTCGGACGGCTGACGGAGGAGATCGACACGGTGCTCGGGGGCCGCACCGCGACCTGGGAGGACCTTCCGCGACTGACGTACACGCGGCAGGTGTTGAACGAGGCCCTGCGCATGTACCCGCCCGGCTGGTTCCTGACCCGGCAGGTGATGTCGGACGCCAAGCTGGGCCCGTACTCCGTGGCGGAGGGGACGACCATGGCCTACAGCCCGTACCTCATCAGCCATCTGCCGTCGCTCTACCCCGACCCGGAGCGCTTCGACCCCGACCGCTGGATCCAGACCGGCCGCCAGCCGAAGGTGCCCGTCACCGTGTTCGGCGGCGGTGCCCGCAAGTGCATCGGCGACGAGTTCTCGCTCATCGAGGGCGTCCTGCTGCTGGCTTCCCTGCTCAGCCACTGGAAGGTCGATCTCCACCCCGGCAGCCTGACCCTCCCGCGGCTGCCGCAGCTCACGCTGAACCCGGGCAGGATGGTGGCCACGATCACCGCACGCGCGCCGCGCTGCCCGTACGCGAACCAGCCGGAGCCGGAGCCGGCCCGGGCGGCGGGCAGCCCGGACGTGTGACGCCGGCCCGTCTCCCCGGGGCCGCGTCCCGGGGAGACCGGCGGCTACCGGCCGCTACCGTCCGCTGTCCGCCAGGGCCTGGACCGGGGCCTGGACCGGGGCCTCGCGCTGGTGCGGGACCGGCGAGGCCGCCGCGGAGGGTGCGGCCCGCAGGTCGTCCTGCCGGAGCTCGACCGTCCGCGTGGGGGCGGGGATCGAGATGCCCTCCTCGTGGAACCGGCGGTGCAGCCGCTTGATGAACTCGTGCTTGATCCGGTACTGGTCGCTGAACTCGCCGACGCCCAGGATCACCGTGAAGTCGATCCTGGAGTCCGCGAAGGTGTGGAACCGGACGGCCCCCTCGTGGTCTGGGACCGCGCCGTTGATGTCGGCCATCACCCCGTCGACCACCTCCAGGGTCACCCGCTCGACGTGCTCCAGATCGCTCTCGTAACCCACCCCCACCTGGACCAGGATCGACAACTGCTGCTCGGGCTGGGTGAAGTTGGTCATGTTCGTGCGCGCGAGCCGCCCGTTGGGGATGATCACCAGGTTGTTCGAGAGGTTGCGGACCACGGTGTTGCGCCAGTTGATGTCGACGACGTACCCCTCCTCGCCGCTGGTGAGCCGGATGTAGTCACCGGGCTGCACCGTCTTGGAGGCGAGGATGTGGACGCCCGCGAAGAGGTTGGCGAGGGTGTCCTGCAGGGCCAGCGCGACCGCCAGACCACCCACGCCGAGAGCGGTCAGCAGGGGCGCGATGGACACGCCCACGGTTTCGAGTGCGACCAGCAAGCCCATCGCGAGCACCACGACCCGCGTGATGTTGACGAAGATGGTGGCCGAACCGGCCACTCCCGTCCGGGCCTGGGCCACCGACTGGACGAGACCGGCGACGACCCGGGCCGCGCCGAGCGTGGCCATGAGGATCAGCAGCGCGGTCAGCGACTGGTTCACCCAGCCGGAGACCCGCGTGCTCAGCGGCAGCGTCGAGGCGGCCACCGCGGCGCCCGCGATGACGGCCGCCCCCGGAGCCAGGGCGCGCAGCGCGCCGACGATGAGGTCGTCGCCGCTCCACCGGGTCCGCAGGGCGTGCTTGCCCAGCCACCGTACGAGGGCCCGCAGGAGCAGGCCGCCGACCGCGCCGGCGGCCAGCGCGATGCCGGCGACCAGCCAGTCGTGCAGGACGAGGTCCCGGGTCAACGGACGCCCTCCGCCCCTCGTCGGACCGGGGATGCGGCGGCGGGCGCTGCCGGCCGCCGTATGAGGTGTGTCTTCACCTTGTCACCTGTCAGTTCGTCGTGCACGGAGGCGTGTTCGCACACGCGCGCGCATGTGGAACGAGCTGCCATCCTGCCCCATGGCCACGGCGGCGCCGCAGGTGGGCCGGGTCCGCCGACGGACCGAGAACTGCAGCGGTCGGTAGCCGCGGTCCCCGAGCACGGTGTCGATCGCTAGTTCTTCTGCAGGGTGCGGGTGACACCGGCGATGACGGCGGTCGTGAGCATCCAGCCGAGGACGATCAGCAGGTAGGCCAGCCACTGGATGACGTCGTTCGACCAGTACCACCCCGCGCGCTGTCCCAGACCACCGATGGGAATCAAGAGGTCGAGTGTGTAGACCAGGGGCTGGAACGGGAAGCCTTCACCCGGCTTCACCGAGGTCGGAGAGTCGGTACCGAAGACCAGAGTGCCCAGCAACGTCAACGTCAGGAGCCAGACACCTGCCAACCAGGGCCGGTAGCCGTACCCTACGGTCACGTCGAGCAGGTGCCCCCACGCCCGTGCCGGCGGGGACAGGGTGAGGCGTCGGTGACGCTGTTTCGCCAGCAGCACGCGGCGGGCGTCGTCATCGTGGCCGATCCCCCGGTACCAGCCCGCGAGTTGCTCGTACGGCTGCGGGGCATATCCGGGGTTCCGACGGACCCACGCCCGGCGACGGGCCACCTCGTCCCTGACCGGCGTTTCGCCCGCGCCCGCTGCTGACGCGCCGTGCGCCAGGCAGCCGGAACCCGCCTCGTGTGGTGAGCCGCTGGGCGAAGACGCCGCCGTCCAGGACGAGGCCACCCGCGAGCACTGCCCACTCCTCCGGGCTCGAGATCTTGGCATCCGAGAGCAGGAGATTCCCGGCCATACGGACGTTGACGAGTACGAGGGAGCCACCTTCGACACTCGACCGCCTCAGATCCAGGTCGCCCTCGATCCGTGCGAGTTCGGCGTCGATCCCCGGAACCCAGCTGTCCGTGATCTCGATCGTCCGGGTCGTGGCCCCGTGCAGCCGCACCGCCTCGTCCAGCCGGCAGCCCTCCAGCGAGAACGTGTGGCGGATCTCCGCCCCGGACAGGTCGAGGCGGCCGGTGATACGCGTCCCGGCGAGTCGCAGGGCGGCTACGCCACCGGACCGACCGTCGTTCGCGCCGAGCAGCAACGCCGTCACCACGGCCGCGCGGACCGTGCGTTCGGGACCCCATCGAGTACCCGCGGAGGGAGCGTCAGCCTCGGGCACACCTGTGCGCAGGTCGACTCGACGCCCCTCGGGGAAGGCGTCCCACAGCTCGCGCTCCGGCGGGGTCAACTCGTCGTATGACAGCACCCATGCAGAGTAATGATCTCCTCACCCGGTCGCGCGCCAACCAGGAGAACGGTTCGTTCTGTCAGGGGTTCTCAGCGGGTCGCGGGTCCTCGCCGGCGGCCCCGGGGGCCTCGGTCCCCGCCGGGTCCAGGATGCGGTTGAGGAAGGCCTTGGTCCGCTCGTGCCGGGGGTCCCCGACCACCTGCGCCGCCGGACCCTGCTCGACGATCACGCCGCCGTCCATGAACACGACCCGGTCGGCGACCTCCCGGGCGAAGCTCATCTCGTGGGTGACGACCATCATCGTCATGCCCTCGCCCGCCAGTACCCGCATCACCGCCAGGACCTCGCCGACGAGTTCGGGGTCGAGCGCCGAGGTCGGCTCGTCGAAGAGCATCACCTCCGGGCCCATCGACAGGGCCCTGGCGATCGCCACCCGCTGCTGCTGGCCGCCGGACAACTGGGCGGGGAACGCCTCGGACTTGTCGGCGAGGCCGACGCGTTCGAGGTTCTCCGCGGCCACGGCCGCGGCCCTGGTCCGGTCCCGGCCCAGGACCCGGCGCTGGGGCAGGGTGAGGTTGCCGGTGACGTTCACGTGCGGGAAGAGGTTGAACTGCTGGAAGACCATGCCGATGCGGCGGCGTACGGCGTCGATGTCGACGTCCGGGTCGGTGACCTCCGTGCCGCCGACGAAGACCCGGCCCTCGCTGGGCTCCTCGAGCAGGTTCACGCAGCGCAGCAGCGTCGATTTGCCCGAGCCGGACGGCCCGATGACGCAGACCACCTCGCCGCGGGCGATCTCGAGGTCGATGCCGCGCAGGACGTGGTTGGCGCCGAAGGACTTGTGCAGTCCGCGGATCTCGATCTCGGGGCCGTCCGTGGCCTTCGTGTCCACCGCTGGTGTCTCCTGTGGCATGTCGTCCTCACGTGGCCTTGTCCGCGCGGGCCTCCAGGCGGCGCACCACGAAGCTCAGCGGCACGGTCACCAGGAGGTAGCACAGGCCCGCGACCAGGATCGGGGTGGAGTTGGCGGTCTGGCTGGCGAGGTCCCGGCCGAACTTCGTCAGCTCGCGCTCCTGCAGCGTCACGCCGAGGAACAGCACGAGCGAGGAGTCCTTGAACAGCAGGACCAGCTCGTTGGTGAGCGGCGGGATGACGATGCGGAACGCCTGCGGGATGACGACCGAGACCATGGCCCGGGCGTGCGAGAAGCCGAGTGAGCGGGCCGCCTCCATCTGCCCCTTGGGCACCGCCTGGATGCCGGCCCGGATCGTTTCCGCCATGTAGGCGGCGGCCACCAGTCCGAGGCCGATCGCGACCTTGCCGTACGTGCCGCCGGGGATCTCCGTACCGGGGAACGCCAGGGGCACCGCCACGCCCACGAAGATGAAGATCAGCAGGGCCGGGAGGCCCCGGAACAGTTCGATGTAGACGCCGGCGACCCACCGGTACGGGGCCACCGAGGACAGCCGCATCATGGCGATGACCAGGCCGAGGACCAGGCCGAGGAGGAACCCGGACGTCGTGTAGATGACCGTGTTGCGCAGGGCGGTGGTGATGATCTCCGGGAAGAGCCGCACCGCCAGGTCCTTCTGGGCGAACTGGTTCTGCAGCCGGCCCCAGTCGGCGTTGACGCCGACCAGGACCAGCACCGCCGCGAAGAGGGCGTACTGCAGGCCCTGCGAGAGTGCGCGGCGCTGTCGGCGGGTCAGCCGAGAGGTCACGGCGCGGCCTGGGGCAGCGGGCCGATCCACTGCTCGTAGATCTTCTTGTAGGTGCCGTCGGCCTTGGCGTCCGTGATGGCCTTGTCGATCGCGGCCACGAGGGCGGTGTTGCCCTTCTTCACCGAGAATCCGTACTGCTCGCCCGTGTCGATGCTCTGTCCGAGGGTGAACTCGGCCGCGTTCTTCGGGTCCTTCAGCCAGCCCTGGACGACGGGGTAGTCGATGACGACCGCGTCGACCTGGCCGGTGCGCAGTCCGTTGAGGACCGCGTCCGAACTCTCGAAGGCGACGGGGTCGAAGCCCTGGGCCTTGGCGTAGCTCTCGCCGGTGGTCTCGGCCTGCGCGCCCAGCTTCTTCGACTTCGCCTTGAGGTCGGCGAGCGAGGTGACGCCGCTCTTCTTGGTGGCGAGCAGTGCCTGGGTCGCGTCGAAGTAGGGGACGGAGAAGTCGACGTTCTTCTTGCGCTCGTCGGTGATCGTCATGCCGGCCGCCGCGAGGTCGCACTCGCCCGAGTTCAGGAAGGCGCCGGTCTTGAAGTTCTCGAAGGGCGTGTCGAGGATCTTCTGCTCGACCCCCAGCCGGGTCGCCACCAGGTCGACGAGCGCCACGTCGAAACCGACGACCTTGCCGTCCTTCTCGAACTGGAACGGCGGGTAGGGCAGGTGGGTGCAGGTGGTGAGCTTGCCCTTCTCCACGACGGGCACTCCGCCGGCCGCTTCGCCCGACCCGCCCCCGGAGGAGGAGCATCCGGCGACGAGGAAGGCGCCCGCCGCGGCGGCGGTGGCCGCGACGCGGATGCGGAGGCTGTTGCGGCGACTGCGGTTTCCTCTGGCCGTCCGGAACACGGTTGACCTCCACGGGTGCGGGGTGGGCGGCGATCACGGGACGGGACCGTCCGCCGAGATCGTAAGGCAAGGGCGGCGCCCGCTGAGGGATCTTCGGCGATGGGTTCCGGGGACGCCGGGCGGACCCGGGCGGATCCGGCCATGATCGCGGAGGCGGCCGCTCCGGGCTCCCCGGGCGGTCCCCCACCCGGCCGCGGGCCGTGGCTCGGGCCCGTCGGGGTATCCGGCGGGATGCGCCACGCCGTCGCCCCGGAGGCGCCGGGCTCGCACAAGTGACCGGATCTCAACGGCCCCGGGCGGCCCGCCGGTTCGCCGGCGGGTCGCCCTGCGGTGCGCGGGACCGGCCCCCGCGCGGGCGGCGGCCGGCCGCCGCGACGGCGGCCAGGACCAGCAGCAGTCCCCCGGCGGCGACGCCCAGGGCCGGGCCGGGTCCCCACAGGGTCCAGGCCGCCCCGAACAGCAGGGAGCCCGCGAACCGCGCCAGGGCCTGCGCGGTCTGGAGCACCGCGAGTCCGGTGGTGCGCAGCCCGGCCGGCAGCAGCGGGCCGGCGGCTGCCATCAGCACCCCGTCCGTGGCCGCGTAGAACAGGCCGAGCAGTCCGAGGACGCCGAGGACGAGGACGGGCCCGGGCGGTACCGGGGCCAGGAGCAGCAGGCAGGCGCCGGACAGCAGCAGGTGTCCGCCGAGGAAGACCCGGTGGCGGCCGAGCCGGTCGGCGAGCCGGCCCACGGGCAGCGCGGCCAGCAGGAACACGGCCGCCGTGCCGACGGGCAGCAGGGGGAAGTACGCGACCGGCAGGTCCAGGCGGCGTTGGAGCAGGAGGTAGAGGAAGGCGTCGCCGACGGTGAACAGGCCGAGCGCGGCGGCGGTCAGACACAGCCGCCGCAGGCCGGGGATCCGCAGGAGGTCCCGGGCCGAGGTCGTCCCGGCGCCGGGCGCGGCCGCGGGCGCCGGGCTCTCGCGTACGAACAGGGCCAGCACCACGACCCCCAGCACCGCGAAGCAGCAGCTCACCGCGAAGACGGCCTCGTACCCGTCCACCGCCACCCACAGCACTCCGAACGCGGCCAGCGGTCCCAGCAGGGCGCCGGCCGTGTCCATCGCGCGGTGCACGCCGAAGGCGCGGCCCTGCTCCTCCGGCGGACAGGACAGCGAGATCAGCGCGTCGCGCGGGGCGGTGCGCAGGCCCTTGCCGGTCCGGTCGGCGGCGAGCACCACCGCCACCGACCAGGGGGCGGTGGCGGCCAGCAGGGCGGCCTTGCACGCGGCGGAGATCGCGTAGCCGGTGCCGGCGACGAGTTTGCGGCGGTGGGTGCGGTCGGAGACCCGCCCGCCCACCAGGCGCAGCAGTGCGGTGGCGCCCTGGACCAGTCCGTCCAGGGCGCCGAAGGCGAGCGGGGACATCCCGAGCACGGTCACCAGGTACAGCGGCAGGACGGCGGTGACCATCTCGGCGGAGACATCCGTGACCAGGCTGACCAGGCCGAGCGCGAGCACCGTGCCGGGGACGGCCCGCAGGGGGCCCTTCGGAGCCGGAGGGCCTGCGGCGATGTCCGCGGCGCGGCTGGTCGACAGGTACACGGATGCCTCTCTCAGAACCAGTTGATGGTGAGGGGGAAGGTGGTGCCCGCGGCGGCTCCGGTGCTGTCGGTGGCGGTGGCGGTGATCTGGACGGTGCCGCTGCTCCAGGGTTTGCCGGTGATGCGGCCGGTGTTGGCGTCGAGGGTCAGGCCCCAGGGGAGTCCGGTGGCGGCGTAGCGGACGGGGGGCTTCCCGCCGGTGGCGGTGAGCTGGATGGTGCAGTTCTGGTTGAACTTGCAGGTCTGCGGACCGGGGTTGGCCAGCTTCAGATCACCCGGAGTCGGAGTCGGAGTCGGGGTCGGGGTGGGCGTGGGCGTGGGTGTCGGAGTGGGCGAAGCCGTGGAAGTGGGCGTCGGGGTCGGGGTCGGGTCCGTGGAGCCGCCGAACACCTCGCTGATCGGCTGGACGTTGGCCGCGTTCCCCGCGTGCCCCGTGCCGAAGAGGTCCTCGAAGGTGCGCAGCAGGTGGTGGTGGTTGAAGGCTGTGGCGTACTTGCCCGTCTTGACGTTCGCCCCGTAGAAGACGGTGGCGATCTGGTTGGAGCCGAGGTAGTTGTCCTCGTCCCACGTGAGCACCAGCAGGCTGTTGTTGGCCTTGGCCCATTGCGCGTAGGCGTCGATGTTGTTCTTCGTCCAGGTGTCGCCCGTGGCGACCGGGCAGGAGTGCATGTCGTTGCACTGGTTGGGCACGATGAACGACAGGTTCGGCAGCGCCGCGAAGTTGCCCTGCGGGAACTGGGCCCAGGTCTTGCCCGTGTTGAGCGGCACGTTCTTGAAGGCGAACCACGGGTTGTGCTTCTGCGCGTACTGGCCGTTGGTGCAGGCGGTGGACCCTTCGGCGGGCAGGTCCTCGTTGTACGTCGCGAAGGTCTTGCCGGCCGCGATCAGCTCTTGGCCGAGGTTGGGCGCGGTCATCGACTGGGGGGTGTAGCAGCCGTCGCCGGTGATTCCCTGGGTGGCGCCGGAGAAGAGGTTGAAGTAGTTCGGCTGGCTGGGGTGGGTCAGCGCCTTCATGCCGGTCAGGCTCGCGCCGCCGCCCGCCAGTTGGTTGATGTACGGGGCGTTGGCGCTGCCGATGACCTCGCCGTACTGCTTGTTCTCGTACACGACGACGACCACGTGGTCGTAGGTCGGCAGTGCGGCGGCACTCACGAGGGCGGACGCACCGCCCTCCGCCGCTTGGGAGTTGGCGATGGTGAAGGCGCCCAGCAGGCCGAGCGCACCGAGTCCGGCGACGAGCGCGGACCGGCGGGCCCGGTGTCTCGCGCTCGGCGTGGTCGAGGGATGGACGGGCATGGGTGGTTCCTCCTCGTGAGGGGTGGCGGGTGGTGGGTGGTCACTGGAGCTTGGTGAGTGGCGTGTGGTGCGTCGTGGGCGGCGGACGGCGGGTGGTGTCAGTGCTCGCGCCGGGCCGGACCGGACACGGCGATGTTCAGGAACCGGGGTACGGGCCGGTCCCGGTCGCGGAAGTCCGCCGCGACCGCCGCCCGTACGGCCGCCAGCCGCGCCTCGGGCAGGAGCACGAGGACGCTGCGCCCCGGCCGCCGTCCCGGGGCCCACGCGCTCAGGGATCCGGCCCGGCGGGCGCATCCCACGGCCCGTGCCAGGTCCGCCGCCCGGTCGGCGCCGCCCGCCGCGCCGCCGCGTACGGCCATCAGCACCAGGCGCGCCCCCGATTCGGCCGGGTCGAAGAGGACGTACCGCTGCCGCTGCCGCCGGGGCTCGCGTTGGCGCGACCCCTGGCCCACCAGGAGTGCCCTGCCGGGCCGGGCGAAGAGCGCGGCCCGGCGCAGCGCGTCGTCGCCGTCCGGCAGCGCCCCGGCCAGCAGCCGGGCCAGCAGCACGCGGTCCGGGTCCTCGCCGGCCGGCGTGTGGACGTCGGCCACCGCGAGGGCCATCGCGCAGTCGGCGGCCTCCGCCGTGGCCAGCCCGGCGGCCGGGGTCAGGGAGCCCTGGAGGTGCAGGTCGGTCCCGCCGCGGCCGTATCCGGCCCGGGCCAGGGCGCGCAGCACGGCGTACGGGCGGGCCGCCCAGGCCGGGGTGGCGGGCGGCGGCCCGGACAGGGTGAGCGGCAGGTCGCAGCTGTCCGCCGGGTGGCCGAGCGAGCTGAGCCGCACGAGCCCGTCGTCGCGCGGCGCCGCGGCGGCCGCCACCGGCCAGGACGCCGCCGCGACGAGGTCGGGCGAGCCCAGGCGGAAGGTGTACGGGGCACTCCAGACGACAGCCGGGGGCCTGCCGTGGGCGGACTCCAGGGCATAGGCGACGAGGCGGAAGAGCGGGTCGGCGGTGGCCCGGCGGGCGAGGTCGCCGCCGGCGGGCAGGACCGCGAGCGCCTCTCCCGGGCGGGTGGCGTCTCCCGGGCGGGTGGCGTCTCCCGGGATCACCACAGGTGCGAGCGGCGGCAGCGTGAGATGTGTAGAAGTGACAGCCCCCGGCGCGGCCTCGGGCGCGGCCCCCGGCGCGGCCTCGGGCGCGGCCTCGGGCGCGGCCCCCGGCGCGGGCAGGCCCTGCGGGCGGTCTTCCCCTCCCCGCCCTTCCACCGTTCCCCGGGCTCCGCCCGGACCCGGAAGACCTGGGGCTCCGCCCCGGACCCCGCGCCCGAGACGCCGGCGGGGCCGGCCTTCCGTGCCGCGCCACCAGCGGGTGAAGGGCTGCGGGGCCAGCGGGGGCAGGGCCCGGGCGCGCTCCAGGCCCGGGATGCGGAAGAGGCGGGCCAGCAGGTTCACCGGGCGGGCCAGCCGGAGCGCGGCGATCAGGCGGAGCCACGTCGGCAGGCCGCCCAGTACGTAGTGGGACAGCGGGCGCAGCCGGCCGGCCCAGTGGCGGTGGAGGAACTCCGCCTTGTACGAGGCCATGTCCACGCCCACCGGGCAGTCGCTGCGGCAGCCCTTGCAGCCCAGGCACAGGTCCAGCGCCTCGGCGACCTCCGCCGAGCGCCAACCGTCGGTCACGATCTCCCCGGCGAGCATCTCGTGCAGCAGCCTGGCCCGGCCGCGCGTGGAGTGCCGCTCCTCCCCCGTGGCCCGGTACGACGGGCACATCACCCCCGGCCCGCCCACGTCCGTGGTCCGGCACTTCGCGACGCCGACGCACCGCGCGACCTCCCCCGCGAAGTCCGAGGGCGGCAGCACCGCGAAGCGGAGGTTCTCGTCCAGGCGCGCCGGGCGGACCAGCATGCCCGGGTTCATGCCGCCCGCCGGGTCCCAGACCCGCTTGTAGGCCTCGAAGAGGGAGATCACCGAGGGCCCGTACATGCGCGGCAGCAGCTCCGCCCGCGCCTGGCCGTCCCCGTGCTCGCCCGAGAGGGAGCCGCCGTGGGCGACCACCAGGTCGGCGAGGGCGGTGGAGAAGGCGCGGAAGCGCCCCACGCCGCCCGCCGTCACGAGGTCGAAGTCGATGCGGACGTGCACGCAGCCCTCGCCGAAGTGCCCGTACGGGGATCCGCGCAGGCCGTGCTCCGCCAGCAGCGCGCGGAAGTCCCTCAGGTAGCCGCCGAGCCGGGCCGGCGGGACCGCGCAGTCCTCCCATCCGGGCCAGGCCATCCCCCCGTCGGGCATCCTGGTCGCGGTGCCCGCCGCGTCCTCGCGGATCCGCCACAGCGCCCGCTGCCCCGCCGGGTCGGTGATCAGCAGGCTGTCCACCGCGTCCGCACCCCTCAGCAGGGACCGCGCGGCGGCCTCGTCCCGCATTTCCGCGAACAGCCACGCGCCGCCCCTCGGCAGGCCCGCGGCCGCGGCCCCGACCAGGTCGGCCGCCATGCCCTCCACCGTCAGCGGCAGGTGCCCCAGCAGGCCCGCCGCCGCGTCCGCGGCCGCGCTCTCGTCGGCGTACCCGAGCACCGCGAGCACCGGTGCGCGCGGGGCCTCCACCAGGCGCACCACGGCCTGCGTCACCACCCCGAGCGTGCCCTCGCTGCCGCAGAACGCCCGGGCGAGCCCGGCGCCCCGCTCGGGGAGCAGCGCGTCCAGCCCGCCGTAGCCCGAGATCCGCCGGGAGAAGCCGCCCGCCATGCCGGTGCGCAGGACCGCCAGGTTCTCGGCGACCAGCTCCCGCAGGCCCGGCGGCGCGCCCGTCCAGCCGGTGGCGAGCCGGTACGAGGAGCCCCCGTACGCGGTCACCGAGAGCTCGGCCACGTTGTCGGCGGTGGTCCCCCAGGCGACCGAGTGGGCCCCGCACGCGTTGTTGCCGATCATCCCGCCGAGCGTGCAGCGGGAGTGCGTGGAGGGGTCCGGGCCGAAGACCAGCCCGTGCGGGCGCGCCGCGTCCCGCAGCCGGTCGAGGACCAGGCCGGGCTGGACCACGGCGGTGCGCGCGGCCGGATCGAGGGAGAGGAGGGCGTTCATGTGGCGGGTGAAGTCGAGGACGACTCCGGTCCCGGTGGACTGCCCGGCGATGGAGGTGCCGCCGCCGCGCGGGACGACGGGGACGCCGGCATCGGCGCAGGTCACGAGGGCGGCGGCCACGTCATCGGCGTCGCGCGGGGCGACCACGCCGAGCGGGACGCGGCGGTAGTTCGAGGCGTCCATGGTCGTCAGGGCCCGCGCGGCGGCGCCGAAGTCGACCTCTCCGCGCAGGTTCTTCCGCAATGTCCGTTCGAGTTCACCGGGTGAGGTCACGGACGACACCCTCCCACCGGCCCGGTTCATCTCATCGGGTGGACGCGCCTCCGAGGCGTGGACCGGGACCGGATACGCTCGGATCGTGGCTGAGATCCAGATTCCCGCTGACATCAAGCCCGCCGACGGACGCTTCGGCGCGGGCCCCTCCAAGGTGCGGACCGAGGCGCTGGACGCCCTCGCCGCCACCGGTACCTCCCTGCTCGGAACCTCGCACCGCCAGGCCCCGGTCAAGAACCTGGTCGGCTCGGTTCGCCAGGGACTCCGGGACCTCTTCTCCCTCCCCGAGGGCTACGAGGTGATCCTGGGCAACGGCGGCTCCACCGCCTTCTGGGACATCGCGACCGCCGGTCTCATCGAGCGGAAGTCGCAGCACCTCACCTTCGGCGAGTTCTCCTCGAAGTTCGCCTCGGCCGCGAAGTCCGCGCCGTGGCTGGACGCGCCGTCCGTGATCTCCTCCGAGCCGGGTACGCACCCGGAGCCGGTGGCGGAGGCGGGCGTGGACGTGTACGCGTACACGCACAACGAGACCTCGACGGGTGTCGCGGCGCCCATCAAGCGCGTCGCGGGCGCCGACGCGGGTTCACTCGTCCTGGTGGACGCGACCTCGGGTGCCGGCGGCCTGCCGGTGGACATCACCGAGACCGACGTCTACTACTTCGCCCCGCAGAAGTCCTTCGCCTCCGACGGCGGCCTGTGGCTGGCGGCGTTCTCCCCGGCGGCCCTGGAGCGCGCGGCCCGCGTGCACGCCTCCGGCCGGCACATCCCGGAGTTCTTCTCGCTGCCGACGGCGATCGACAACTCGCTGAAGAACCAGACGTACAACACCCCGGCGCTCTCCACCCTCTTCCTGCTGGACCAGCAGCTGGAGTGGATGAACAGCCAGGGCGGCCTGGAGTTCACGACCGGCCGTACGTCGGCCAGCGCGGCCCACCTGTACGGCTGGGCCGAGGCGTCGAAGTACGCGAGCCCGTTCGTCGCGGACGCCGCGAAGCGTTCCGCCGTGATCGGCACGATCGACTTCTCGGACGACATCGACGCGGCCGCGGTCGCCAAGGTGCTGCGCGCCAACGGCATCGTGGACACCGAGCCCTACCGCAAGCTCGGCCGCAACCAGCTGCGCGTCGCCATGTTCCCGGCGATCGACCCGGCGGACGTGCAGGCGCTGACCGCGTGCGTGGACTTCGTGATCGAAGCCCTCTGACCGACCCCTCTGACCGACCCGGCTGGCCGACCCGGCTGACCGAGTCGGCCGACCGACCCGTCCGACACGCTCCGGAGCCCCCGGTGACACTTCGTCACCGGGGGCTCCGCGTTGTCCGCATCCCGCCGGAGTCGGCCCTGAGGCCGTCCTGAACGGGCCCTGAAGGAGCCCTGAAGGAGCCCTGAAGGACAGAGTCCGCCGCACGACCCGGAAACCCGGGACCTTGGTCCCAAAAATCGGGGCAAAGAGTCCGCAAACGGAAGATCCCCACCACCGCTGCCGCCTGCGGCTTTATGCGGCGGGACCTTCGGCAGGGGCCCTCCCCGGCCCCTCGGAGGGCCGCAACCAACCACCCCAGGATGTCCCTCATGTCTGGTGTGCCGGGAACGAACCCCGGCCCGTTCAGGAGGAACCCCATGCGCAAGGCACTTACCCTCTCGGCGATCGCCCTCGCCTCGTCTATGGCCCTGGCAGTCCCCACCGTCGCGTTCGCCGCCGATTCCACCCCGACGGCGTCGAGCAGCCCCAGCACCGAGACCCCCTCCGCGCCCGTGGCCCTGAAGCTGTCGACCTCCACCGCGAAGCCCGGCGACTCCATCCGGATGTCCATGGAGGTCCCGGACGGCTCGACGAACCTGTCCATCTCCTCCGCGGCCCTGGGCAACGTGAAGATGACCGACGGCCGCGGCGCCACCGCCACGGTCTCCAAGGTCGCCGACGGCACCTACGGGATCTCCCTCACCGGCACGGGCCCCGACGGCAAGAAGATCCAGGCCACCGCGCAGCTCACCGTCACGTCCGACTCCCCCAAGCCGACCGAGTCCACGGTCAGCCTGTCCAAGGACAACGGCAAGCCCGGCGACAAGATCCAGGTCACCATCAAGACGGCGCCGAACGAGAAGAGCGCGTTCATCAAGTCCGACGCCTTCGGCGGCCAGGTCAACCTGAAGAACGACGGCAAGGGCGTCTGGACCGGCACCGCGGTCGTCTCCAAGAACGTCAAGTCCGGCTACTACGGCGTCGACGCCTTCGCGGGCGGCAAGAAGTTCGACACCGTCAAGTTCTCCACCGACGCGACCGGCAACCCGACCCCGGCCCCGAAGCCGAAGCCGGTCGACCCGAAGGACCACAAGACCCCCAAGGGTTCCGTGAACACCGGCCAGGCCCCCCTCGGCTGGGTCCCCTCGGACGCCGCTGACCATGGCTGAGCAGTCCACCCCCGAACGCACCCCCCGCCGGAGCGGCCGCGCCCTGCGCGTGGCCGCCCTGGCGGGCGCGTCGGCCCTCACCGTCGTCCTCGTCACCTCCTGCTCCTCCGGCGGCGGTGACACCGTCAAGAACAGCCCGGCGTCCGCCAAGGCCGCCTCCGCGCTCAAGCCCTCCGTCCCGGACCGCATCGTGATCCCGGACATCAAGGTCGACGCCCCGCTCGACTCCGTCGGACTCGACGCCCAGGGCGTCATGACGGAGCCCGACTTCGCCAAGCCGATGGACGCGGCCTGGTACAAGGAGGGCCCGACCCCCGGGGAGAAGGGCGCGGCCGCCATCGTCGGGCACATGGACACCCCCAAGGTGCCCGAGGCCGTCTTCTACAACCTCAAGAAGCTGAAGAAGGACGAGAAGATCGAGGTCCACCGCGACGACGGCAGCACCGCCGTCTTCCAGGTCGACACGGTCGACACCTTCAAGAAGGACGGCTTCCCCACCGAGAAGGTCTACGGGGACACCCACGGCAAGGCCGAGCTGCGCCTCATCACCTGCGGCGGCGACCTCACCAAGGACCGCCACTGGGACGCCAACGTCGTGGTGTTCGCGCACCTCGTCGGCCAGGAGTAGCCCGCCGCGCCCCGCGCCCGGAACCCGTCGCGTCCCACGTGACCGGCCCGTGGGACGCGGGCCCGGCCCGTGGCCGCCGCCGCTCCCGCACGCGATACCTTCAAGGCCCGGCATTCGGCTTCGGCTTCCGGCTTCGGCGGATGCGGCACAGAGCGGTACAGCATGGAGGCAGCGGCGTGAGCGTGCGAGTGACGGCGGCCCAGGACGGCGTGGACCCCTTCGGCACGGCCCGGTTGCGGCGCGGGGTGCTCGACGCCTGGGGCGCGGGCCCCGCCCGCTTCCGCGAGGACGCCAACGCCGAGGAGGACCTGGCGCTCGGCGGCTACCGCGACCGGCTCGTCGTCGAGCTCGCGCAGAACGCCGCCGACGCGGCCGCCCGCGCCAAGGTCCCCGGCCGGCTGCGGCTCACCCTGCACGCGGGCACCGACCAGCCCGACGGGCACGCCGTGCTCGCCGTCGCCAACAACGGCGCCCCGCTGGACGCCACCGGCGTGGAGTCGCTCTCCACCCTGCGCGCCTCCGCCAAGCGCGACGACTCCGCCGGCAGCGTCGGCCGCTTCGGCGTCGGCTTCGCCGCCGTCCTCGCCGTCTCGGACGAACCGGCCGTCCTCGGCCGTCACGGCGGAGTCCGCTGGTCCCTGGCCGAGGCCCGCGAACTGGCCCGCGGCGCGACCGTCGGCAGCCCCGGACTCGGCGACGAACTGCGCCGCCGCGACGGCCACGTCCCGCTGCTGCGCCTCCCGCTGCCCGCCGAGGGCACCGCACCCGACGGATACGACACCGTCGTGGTCCTCCCCCTGCGCGACACCGCCGCCGAGGACCTCGTCGAGCGGCTGCTCGCCGCGATCGACGACGCCCTGCTGCTGACCCTGCCCGGGCTGGCCGAGGTCGTCGTCGAGACCCCGTCGGCGGGCGGCTCCGGGACCGTACGGACGCTGCGCCGCCGCACCGAAGGCCCGTACACCGTCATCGAGGACTCCGCGTCCGGCACCAACCGCTGGCGCACCGTCCGCCACGGCGGCCCCATCGAGAAGGCGCTGCTCGCCGACCGGCCCGTCGAGGAACGGCTGCGCCCCGCCTGGGCGGTGTCCTGGGCCGTGCCCGTCGACGCCCAAGGCGCCCCGGTCCGGCCGGCCACCGCGCCCGTGGTGCACGCGCCGACCCCGACCGACGAGCCGCTCGGGATCCCGGCCCTGCTCATCGCGACCCTGCCGCTGGACACCGCGCGCCGCCACCCCGCGCCGGGGCCGCTCACCGACTTCCTCGTCGAGCGCGCCGCCGACGCCTACGCCGAACTCCTCGGCTCCTGGGACCCGGTGAGCACCGCGCTCGTGGACCTCGTACCCGGGCCGCTCGGCAAGGGCGAGCTCGACGGGGCGCTGCGCGCGGCCGTCCTCACCCGCCTGCCCCGCACGGCCTTCCTCGCCCCGGCCGCCGAACCCGAGGAGCCGGCCGAGGGCGAGCCGCGGGAGCGCGCCGCGCTGCGCCCCTTCGAGGCCGAGGTGGTGGAGGGCGCGGGCGCCGACACCGTACGGGTCCTCGCCGAGGTGCTGCCGACCCTGCTCCCCGCCGGGCTGGAGCGCCGCTCCGAGCTGCGCGCCCTCGGGGTGGGCCGGCTGCCGCTGGGCGACGCCATCGAGCGGATCGCCGGCATCGAGCGGACCCCCGAGTGGTGGCACCGGCTCTACGACAGCCTCGCGGGCGTCGACCCGGACCGGCTTTCCGGGCTCCCGGTGCCGCTGGCCGACGGGCGCACCGCGATCGGGCCCCGGCACCTGCTGCTGCCCGGCGTGGACGCCCCGGACGCGGACGCCTCGCGGCAGCTGGCCCGGCTCGGCCTGAAGGTGGCCCATCCGGACGCGGCGCACCCGCTGCTGGAGAAGCTCGGCGCGCTGCCGGCCTCCCCGCGCGCCGTCCTGACGACCCCGCAGGTGCGGGCGGCCGTCGCGGCCTCCCTGGACGCCGGGGACGTGTGGGACGAGGACGGGCTCGACGCCGAGGAGCTGGCCGACATCGTCCTCGGGCTGGTGCGGGCCGCCGAGCTGGCGCCCGGTGACGAGCCGTGGCTGGGCGCGCTCGCGCTGCCCGACGAGGACGGCGAGCCGACCCCGGCCGGCGAGCTGCTGCTGCCCGGCTCCCCGCTCGCCTCCGTCATCCGGGAGGACGAGATCCCGTACGTGGACGCCGAGCTGGTGGAACGCTGGGACGCGCGGACCCTGGAGGCCGTCGGCGTCCTGGCCGCCTTCCAGCTGGTCCGGGCCACCGACGTGGTCCTGGATCCGGACGAACTGGAGCCCCGCGACGGGGACTTCGCCGAACCCGACGACGCCGGGCTGCTCGACGCGGTCGACGTGTGGTGCGAGGACGTCCTGGACCAGCTCCCCGACACCCCGGTGCCGCCGGTCGCCACCGAGCTGGTCGCCGTACGGGACCTCGACCTGGTCGATGACGACTGCTGGCCCCAGGCGCTGGCCATGCTCGCCCAGCCGCCCTTCCGCGACGCCCTCACCCAGCCCGTCCGCGTCCTCCTCCCGGACGGCACCACCCGGTCCGTGCGCCCGTACACCGCCTGGTGGCTGCGCGACCACCCGGTCCTGGACGGCCGCCGCCCGGCGGGCCTGCGCGCGGCGGGCGGCGACCCGCTGCTGGCGGGGCTCTACACCCCGGCGGACGCCACCGGCTTCGAGGACGAGCAGGTCCTGCGGGCGCTGGGCGTACGCACCACCGTGCCCGCCCTGCTGGACGAACCGGGCGGCGCGGCCGAGCTCCTGAGCCGCCTCGCCGACCCGGAGCGCGAGGTCGGCGGCCGCCAACTGCACGCCCTGTACGGGGCGCTGGCCGACCTGGACCCCGACCAGGTCACCCTCCCCGACGAGCTGCGCGCGGTGGTCGACGGCGAGGTCGTGGTGGTCGACGCGACGGACGCGGTGATCGCGGACGCCCCGGACCTGCTCCCGCTCACCGCCGGCCTCCCCCTCCTGCCGGTGGCCCCTGCCCGGGCCGCCGACCTGGCGGAGCTCTTCCAGGTCCGCCGCCTCTCGGAGACGGTCCCGGCGGAGGTCAGCACCGAGGGCGAAGAGCACGAGACCCCCGAATCCGTCCTCCAGCTCCTCGGCCCGGCCACCCCGGCCCACTACGTGGAGCACGAGGAGCTCCTGGCGGGCGGCGTCGAACTCGACTGGCGCCGCACCCCGGACGGCACCCTCCACGCCTCCACCCTGGAGGGCGTGGCGGCGGCCCTCGCCTGGGCGGCGGGCCAGTGGCCCCGCCGCTTCGAGGTGGCGGCCCTCCTGGAAGACCCCTCCCGCACGTCAGAACTGGCCCGCGACCGCTGGTTCGACTGACCGCCGGTCCGACCGGGGAAACGACTCCGGCGCCCCACTCCCGCGGGGCGCCGGACTCATTGCTGCTCTACTACTCAGACGGCCGGGCCGAAGCCCGTCACCGTCGGGTGCGGTGCGGCCGTTCCCGTACCCGGGAAGACCGTGACCTTGCCGGAGGCGTCGGCGGACCAGAGGTCCGGGAGGCCGTCACCCGTGAGGTCGCCGTCCGAGCCGACGCGCGGGTGGCCGGCCGGGGCCAGAGTGGTCAGGACCGGCCCGGCGGACGGGTCGGCGAAGGCGGAGAAGTCCGGGAGCTCCGGCGTCCCGCCCATGGTGAGGGCGCGGATCGTGCCGTCCGCCGTGGAACGGGCCCACAGGGTGGGGAAGTCCGTGCCCTGCGCCCGGCCCGGGGTGAGGAGCTCGTAGCCCGCCCAGCGGGTGTCATTGCCCGAGAGGAGGACGGCTTCCGCCTCCAGATTGTTGACGGAGCCGCGCTGCACCAGCCACAGGCGGCCGTTCTCGACGAACAGCACCGAGGTGCGCGGCAGGCTGGCCCCGACCGGGCTGTCGCCCGAGGGCGAGCCGAACGCCGCGATCCGCGTGACCTTCGACCAGTCGGCGCCGAGGCCGTGATCCGCGCACACGATGGGCTCGAACGCCGCGTTCACGCAGGTGTTGGGCTTCCTGACGGTCGTCGCACCCTGCTCCGTGAACAGGCCACCGCCGTCGTTGCGGAAGAAGTAGAGATGGGCGGCGCCGGGGGCGTGTCCCAGCAGGTCGTCGACCGGCCGGCCGCCCAGCGAACCGCGGTGGGTGTACTGGACCCCGGCCCAGCTCCCGCTGCCGCCCGGAGCGGCCGCGGCGCGCGCGCTGGCGGTGTCCAGCGGGTTCGAGCCCGGCTTGCGGAGGTTGCCGGCCGCGTCCGGGACGAGGACGTCCGGCTTCCCGTCTGCGTCGATGTCACCGAAGGCGGCGGGGGCGGTGCTGGACTGCGCGTAGTACGACAGGTTGGCCTCGCCGAGGTTGCCCGCGTTGTCCATCGTCTGGAGGTAGACGTACTGGCTGCCCCAGGTGGCGGGCTTGAGCTTGATGTCGGCCGCGCCGTCCGTCAGACGCACGACGTGGGAGTCCACGGCCTCGTCCGAGCACTTCCAGCCGACGCCGAAGATCGGGGTGGTCTGCCAGCGGGCGCAGGCGATCTCCGATCCCGTGTCGGTGCCCTTCAAAGTGAAGGTGGCTTCCACACCTTGCATCTTGGGCGTCGCGTCCGTGCTGACCTCGGCGGTCGGCTGCGTGTGGTCGACGCGGAAGTAGCACCAGGCCGAGTAGGCGCCGGTCAGCTTCCCGTCGGTGGCGCGGGCCCGCCAGGCGTACTGGCCGCCGTCCTTCAGCAGGTCACGGGAGACGGTCGTACGGGCTTCGGAACCGGACCAGCCCGTCGCGAAGTCGGTGCGCTTGCCCCCGTACGCGGTGTCCCAGAGCTGGAACGTCGTCTGGAACTGCGTGGCCGACGGGGAGCCGACCTTGGCACTGAGCGTGACGTCGCCCAGGCCGATCCAGCCCGCACCGGCCCCGGAGTACGGGTTGGTGTAGCAGGCGGAGGAGGTGCCTTCACCGGCGAAGCCGGGGGTGGGGCTGGTGCGGGGCGCGGTGACCTTGGGCGCCACGGGGCCCGCGGCCGCGGCCGGCGCCGCGGCCGACAGGCCGAGCGCCAGGGCCAGGGCCGCTGTCGGTAGTGCGCGAACGAGTTTCATGTGGTGTTTCCCCCCCTGGGAAATCTGACATCGGCCGAAGTGACCGGCCGTAATCTTCCAGAAGGATTACCAGCTCGCACTGACATTTCGAACGGCGGGGGGGCTCCGCACGGCGCCAGGCGGACCCGGCGGTCAGCTGGTCGGGGCGAGTAGCGCGTCCGCGACGGCCGTGCGGGCGTAGAGGACCGAGCGGCCGGTGCGGTGGCCGGTGACCAGGCCGGCGTTGCGCAGGGCCGTGAGGTGCTGGGAGACCGCGGCGGCGGACAGGCCGGTGTGGACGGCCAGTTGGGTGGTCGAGGCCGGGGTGTCGAGCTCGGCGAGCAGCAGGGCCCGGGAGCGGCCCAGTACGCCGGCGACCGCGTCGGAGGCCTCGCTGGTACGGGGCTCCCACAGGGTGCCGATGCCCCGGGCGGGGTAGGCGAGCTGGGGCGGCTCGGGGGCCACCGAGCGGGTCAGCACGCGGGGCCAGGCGAAGGCGGAGGGCACCAGCAGCAGTCCGGAGCCGGTCTTGTCGCGGGTCAGCGCGCACTGCCGGCGGACCAGGCTCAGGGTTCCGGCGTCCCAGCTGACGGATTCGTGGAGTTCGTTCAGGACGTGGGCGGAGCCGTGTTCGGCGACCTGCCGGGCGCGGTGGAAGACGTCCGATTCGAGGAGTTGGCGGATGCGGGACCAGTAGGGCGCGAGCGCGAGTTCCCAGTACGTCTCGATCTCGGCGGTGACCTTCTCCAGCGCGGCTTCGGGCTCGTCGTGGAGCAGCCGCAGCCGGGGCGCGGGGCGGGACGACTTCGCGGCCAGCAGGGCCAGGTCGGAGCGGACGTGCTCCGGGGTGCTGGAGCGGATGGCCGCCAGCTCGGCGGGGAGTTCGGGGAAGGGGCCGGCGGGGGTCGGGTTGAGGAAGTCCGCGAGGTAGCCGCCGCCCGGGATCAGGGCGGCGAGCCATCCCCGGTCCAGGCCCGCGCGGAGCAGCCGGGGCCGCACCTGGGCGGCCCAGCGGCGGTGCAGGGGCGGTTCGGCCTCGTCGCGCAGCAGCCGGAAGCTGGTGACGACCTCCCACATCGGGGACACCGCGAAGCGGGTCTGTGCGAGGTCCGCCGTGGAGAAGTCCAGTCTGGATTCCATGTTCCCGCCCCCGTAGCCCCATGGGAAAACTGCCATTGGATTCGGCCCCACCTTAATCAATGGAATGCCGGAGCGTCCGGGCGCAGGCTCCTCGCATGTTCTCCTCCTTCCGCGGACTGCCGCCCACCGTGTGGACCCTCTTCGCCGGCACGATCGTCAACCGGCTCGGCCACCTCGTCACCCCGTTCCTGGTCTTCCTGCTCGCCGACCGGGGCATCACCGGTTCGGGCGTCTCCTACGTCCTGGCCGCGCTGGGCGCCGGCAACCTGCTCGGCCCGGCCGTCGGCGGGCTGCTGGCCGACCGGATCGGCCGCCGCCCGACCATGCTGATCGGCCTCGTCGGCGCCGCCGTCGCGCAGGGCGCGCTGTTCCTGGCCCCGGGCATCTGGACGATGGCCGCCGCCGCGCTGCTGCTCAGCGCCACCGGGGCCGTCGTGCCGCCGGCCGCGTACGCGATGCTGGCCGACGCGGTGGACACCGGCTGGCGCCAGCGGGCGTACGCGCTGTTCGGCTGGGGGGTCAACATCGGCACGGCCGTGGCCGGAGTGCTCGGCGGCTTCCTGGCCGCGCACGGGTACTGGCTGCTCTTCGCCGTCGACGCCGGCACGGCGCTCGTGTACGCCGCCGTCGTCGCGACCCGGCTGCGCGAGCCGGCCCGTACCCCGGCGTCCGCGTCGGACAAGGGCGGCCTGGGATACGGGGTCGTCCTGCGGGACCGGCTCATGCTCGCGCTGCTCCCGCTGTTCGGGATCCAGCTGTTCGTGTACTCGCTGACCGAGGTGGCGCTGCCGTTGGCCGTGCGCGACAGCGGGCTCTCGCCGGCCGTGTACGGGGCGCTGGCGGCGGTCAACGCCGTGCTGGTGGTGGGTCTGCAGCCGTTCGTCACGTCCCGGCTGGCCGATCTGCCGCAGCTCCCGGTGCAGGCGGCCGGCAGCACGCTGATCGCCGTGGGCGTCGCGCTGACCGGGCTGGCCGACTCCCTCGCCGGGTACGTCGTCTCGGTGGTCGTCTGGTCGCTCGGCGAGGTGGTCGTGGCCGGCATCGCGGCCTCCGTGGTGGCCGATCTGGCCCCGGCCGCCGCCCGCGGCCGCTACCAGGGCGCCTTCACCTGGACCTGGGGCTTCGCCCGCTTCTCCGCCCTCACCGTGGGCGTCGCCCTGTACACCGGCGTCGGCGCCACGGCCCTGTGGTGGGGCGCCCTCGCCGTCGGCCTGCTCGCCGCGGCCGCCACCCTGGGCCTGCGCACCCGCATCGCGGTGCGCAGGGACCACGCGCTGGCGGCCTGACCGGCCGGGGGCCCGGGGCGATGCGGCAAGATCCGAAAGGGTCGGACTAGGCCGGGAACTTGCGGTCCACCCAGCGGAAGGTGAACTCGATCAGGGCGGCCGCGCCGGCGGCGATGGCGACGGCGGTCCACGGCATCACTGCGCCTTCCAGCTTGAGCTGGAAGAACTCCTGGAGCCACGGCACGACGAGGACGATCAGGAAGGCCCCGCCCATCGCGCCGACCAGGCCGACGCGCCACCACGTGTACGGGCGGGCGATGATCACCAGGACCCACATCGAGGTCAGGAACAGCGCGAGCGTGGCGGCGCTGGTCTCGGCCTTGAGGGCGTCGGGCCCGGTGTAGTGGTGGCGGGCGATCACGTAGGTGACGAAGGTGGCGACGGCCGCGATGACGCCGCCGGGGATGGCGTAGCGCATCACGCGCTTCACGAAGTGCGGCTTGGCCCGCTCCTTGTTCGGCGCGAGGGCCAGGAAGAAGGCGGGGATGCCGATGGTCAGCGTGGACAGCAGCGTCAGGTGGCGCGGCAGGAACGGGTACTCGACCTGGGAGCAGACCACCAGGACGGCCAGCAGCACCGAGTAGACCGTCTTCGTGAGGAAGAGGGTGGCGACGCGGGTGATGTTGCCGATGACGCGGCGGCCCTCGGCGACCACCGAGGGCAGGGTGGCGAAGCTGTTGTTGAGGAGCACGATCTGGGCGACGGCCCGGGTGGCCTCCGAGCCCGAGCCCATGCTCACGCCGATGTCGGCGTCCTTGAGCGCGAGCACGTCGTTGACCCCGTCGCCGGTCATCGCGACCGTGTGGCCCTTGGACTGGAGGGCGGCGACCATGTCGCGCTTCTGCTGCGGGGTGACGCGGCCGAAGACGGCGTTCTCGTCGAGGACCCGGGCCATCTCGGCCTGGTCGGTGGGGAGGGTGCGGGCGTCGACGGTGTTCTGCGCGCCGGGCAGGCCGAGCTTGCCGGCGACCGCGCCGACCGAGACCGCGTTGTCTCCGGAGATGACCTTGGCCTTGACGTCCTGGTCCTCGAAGTAGCGCAGGGTGTCGGCGGCGTCGGGGCGCAGCCGCTGCTCCAGGACGATCAGGGCGGTCGGCTTGACGCCGGTGGCGACGGCCGGGTCGTCGAGTTCGCGGGCGGCCCGGGCCAGCAGGAGGACCCGTAGGCCCTGCTCGTTGAGGTCGGTGACCTCCTCCAGGGCCGGGTCCCCGGCCGGGAGCAGCACGTCGGGGGCGCCGAGCAGCCAGGTGTTGTTCTCGCCGTCGCCCTCGCTGAAGCTGGCGCCGCTGTACTTGCGGGCGGAGGAGAAGGGCAGGGACTCGGTGCAGCGCCACTCGGCGCTGTCGGGGTAGGCGTCGATGATCGCCTGGAGGCTGGCGTTGGGGCGCGGGTCGCTCTCGCCGAGCGCGCCGAGCACCTTCTTGACGTACGCGGCGTCCGCGCCGCCGAGCGGGCGGCACTCGGTGACGTCCATGCCGCCCTCGGTGAGGGTGCCGGTCTTGTCGAGGCAGACCACGTCGACGCGGGCGAGCCCCTCGATGGCGGGCAGCTCCTGGACCAGGCACTGCTTGCGGCCGAGCCGGATGACTCCGATGGCGAAGGCGACGGAGGTGAGGAGTACGAGGCCTTCGGGGATCATCGGGACGATGCCGCCGACGGTCCGGGCGATGGCGTCCTTGAGGTTGTTGTCCTTGACGATCAGCTGGCTGATGATCAGGCCGATGGAGGTCGGGATCATCATCCAGGTGACGTACTTGAGGATGGTGGAGATGCCGGAGCGCAGCTCGGAGTGGACGAGCGTGAAGCGGGAGGCCTCTTCGGCCAGCTGGGCGGCGTAGGCCTCGCGGCCCACCTTGGTGGCGGTGAAGGCGCCGCCGCCGGCGACGACGAACGAGCCGGACATGACCGGGTCGCCGGGCTTCTTCAGGACGGGGTCGGCCTCGCCGGTGAGGAGGGACTCGTCGATCTCCAGTCCGTCGGCCTCGCCGACGAGTCCGTCGACGACGACCTTGTCGCCGGGGCCGAGCTCGATGACGTCGTCGAGGACGATCTCGGAGGTGGAGATCTCGGCGGTGCGGCCGTCGCGGCGGACGCTGGGTTTGGCCTCGCCGATGACGGCGAGGCCGTCGAGGGTCTTCTTGGCGCGCATCTCCTGGATGATGCCGATGCCGGTGTTCGCGATGATCACGAAGCCGAAGAGGCTGTCCTGGATCGGCGCGACGAAGAGCATGACCACCCACAGGACGCCGATGATGGCGTTGAAGCGGGTGAAGACGTTGGCGCGGACGATCTCGGTGGTGGAGCGGCTGCTGCGCACGGGGACGTCGTTGACGGCTCCGCGGGCGACGCGCTCGGCGACTTCGGCGGTGCTCAGCCCCGCGGGCTTGAACCGGGGCGCGGGCGGCTTGATCGGGTGGACGGGATCGAGCTCGGACCCCGCGTCGATGGCGGTCCCGGCGGCCGGACCGCTGCCGCCGCCCGGCTCTGGTCCGTCTGATTCGATGCTCGCCCGCTGCGTCATGGTTCCGACGGTAAAGGGCTATTCACTCCCCCACCCGCCGAAAAGTCTGAAGATCCGACTTCCGGATGAGCCGAATCGTCCTCGGGTAGCCCCTCACGGCCCGCGGCCGGGGCCGCACGGCGGCCCGTCAGGGGCGCGGGGAACTGCGCGCCCAGCCACAGCGGACCCGCGCGGGATCCCGGATGCTAGCCCGGGTGGGGCGCCGGGCCCGGCCCGGGGGCCTCGCTTCGAGCGGCCAGCTCAGCCTCGTGCCGCTTCAAGGCGGCATCGCGGCCGCGGACGTACCAGAGGCCGATCAGGCCGAGGACCCCGCCGGCCGCGCAGGTCCAGACCCACCACAGCAGGTCCCGGTCCGCGAACCACCCGTAGAAGGGGAGCTGGAGGACGAAGAGGGCGAACCACAGGATCGTGCCGCCCATGACGGTCCCCACGATCGGACCCTCAAGGGGCTCGGGGGCCTCGTGCTGCGCAGTCCATTTCGCCATGGCACAAGGATAGGCCGGTCGGCGGAGGGTCTACGCGCGGAGATAGACGGCCCTTCGTTCATGTGTTCATACTGAAACGGTTTGGGCTTGGCCCGTTTTCGCCGTATGAAACCACCAATGAGGACCAGGACCCCCATGAGCACGTCGGCCCCCGTGGACCGCTACTTCAAGATCTCCGAGCGCGGCTCGACCATCGGCCGCGAGGTCCGCGGCGGGTTCGCCACCTTCTTCGCGATGGCCTACATCATCGTGCTGAACCCGATCATCCTGGGCAGCGCGAAGGACATGTACGGCCACCAGCTCGACGGCGGCCAGCTGGTCACCGCCACCGTCCTGACGGCGGCCTTCACCACCCTCCTCATGGGCGTGATCGGCAACGTCCCGATCGCACTGGCGGCCGGGCTCGGCGTCAACACCGTCGTCGCCCTCCAGCTCGCCCCGCGCATGAGCTGGCCCGACGCCATGGGCATGGTGGTCCTGGCCGGCTTCGTGGTGATGCTGCTCGTCGCCACCGGCCTGCGCGAGCGGGTCATGAACGCCGTCCCGATCGGCCTGCGCAAGGGCATCGCGATCGGCATCGGCCTGTTCATCATGCTGATCGGCCTGGTCGACTCCGGGTTCGTCACCCGCATGCCCGACCTCGCGCACACCACGGTCCCGCTCCAGCTCGGCAGCAACGGCCACCTGCACGGCTGGCCCGTACTGATCTTCGTGGTCGGCGTGCTGCTGACGCTGACCCTGATCATCCGCAAGACGCCGGGCGCGATCCTGATCTCCATCGTGGCCATGACCGTCGCCGCGCTCGCCATCCAGCTGGTCACCAAGCTCCCGGACACCGCCTGGGGCCTGACGGTCCCCGAGTGGCCGGGCAACCCGGTGGCCGCCCCCGACTTCGGACTGATCGGCCAGGTCAGCCTGTTCGGCGGCTTCGGCAAGGTCGGCATGCTGACCGGCGTCCTGTTCGTCTTCACCGTCCTGCTGTCCTGCTTCTTCGACGCCATGGGAACGATCCTCGGCGTCGGCGACGAGGCGAAGCTGACGAAGCCGGACGGCTCCTTCCCCGGCATCAACCGGGTGCTGTTCGTCGACGGCATGGCCGTCGCCGCGGGCGGCGCGAGCTCCTCCTCGGCCACCACCTGCTTCGTGGAGTCCACGGCGGGCGTCGGCGAGGGCGCCCGCACGGGCCTGGCGAACATCGTGACCGGCGGCCTCTTCGCGGTGTCGCTGTTCCTGACCCCGCTCGCCACGATGGTCCCCTCGCAGGCCGCCACCCCCGCCCTGGTGGCGGTCGGCTTCCTGATCCTGGCCGGCTCGGTCCGGGACATCGACTGGAACGACTTCACCATCGCCGTCCCGGCCTTCCTGGCCATGGTGATGATGCCGTTCACCTACTCGATCACCAACGGCATCGGCATCGGCTTCGTGTCCTTCGCCGTACTGCGGCTCGCGACCGGCCGGGGCCGCGAGGTCCCGGCCGCCATGTACGTCGTGTCGGCGGTGTTCGTCTTCTACTACGCGATGCCGGCGCTGGGCCTCACGTAGCACCCCGCCCCCGCCCACCGCCCCACTGGAGGAGCCGGGCTCACGTGAGCCCGTAGAACTTCTCCGTCTCGTCGACGGCCGCCTTGAAGCGTTCGTCGAAATCGTCGCGAATGAGCGTCCGGACCACATAGTCCTGGACGCTCATTCCGCGTTTGGCGGCATGAGTCCGGAGCCTGTCGAGGAGCTCCCCGTCTATGCGCATGCTCAGCACATGTGTCCCCATGCCGAAAGAGTCGGGGCACAGGGCATGGACGCGTGTCACTTTCCGGAGCCGACTCACCCGTACGAGTGACGGCAGATAAGTGGTGTTCCTTAGGGAGGGTAATGAGTTACTCTAAAGAACATGCATGACCTTTCCCATGGCGGCGACGCCGCTGCCGTGAACGATCTCCGCTCCGCCGTCATGCGGCTGGGCCGGCGCCTCAAGCACCAGCGCGTCGACGAATCGCTGAGCCCGACCGAGATGTCGGTGCTCGGCACCCTCGCCCGCTGCGGCCAGGCCACCCCCGGTGAGCTGGCCCGACGCGAGCACGTGCAGCCGCCCTCGATGACCCGCATCGTCGCGCTGCTGGAAGCCAAGGGACTGGTCACGCTCGAAGCGCACCCCGACGACCGCCGCCAGAAGGTGGTCCGCCAGACGGAGGAGGCCGAGGCGATGCTCGAAGAGAGCCGTCGCAAGCGCAACGCCTTCCTGGCGGGGCTCGCGGCCGAGCTGACCGAGGACGAGTGGGCCAAGCTGCGCGAGGCCGCACCCGTCCTGGACAAGCTCGCGCACCTGTAGGAACGACGCCAGGAGGCGACCCCTTTTGAGTACGGGACCCGGAGCAGACTCCGCCCCCGGCCATACATCCACCACGAAGCGCGCCCCGGGCAAGAACCTGGGGGCACCTCCCGGCGGTAGCCGGGGGATGTTCAGCTCGCTGAAGATCCGGAACTACCGGCTCTTCGCCACGGGACAGGTCGTCTCGAACACCGGCACCTGGATGCAGCGCATCGCCCAGGACTGGCTCGTCCTCTCCCTGACCGGCTCGGCCTCGGCGGTCGGCATCACCATCGCCCTGCAGTTCCTGCCGATGATGCTGTTCGGCCTCTACGGAGGCGTACTCGCCGACCGGCTCCCCAAGCGCCCGCTCCTGCTGTGCACGCAGGCCGCGATGGGCCTCACCGGCCTCGCACTCGGTGCGCTCACCCTCGCCGGGCACGTGAGCGTCTGGCACGTCTACCTCGCCGCCTTCCTGCTCGGCCTGGTCACGGTCGTGGACAACCCGGCCCGCCAGACCTTCGTCTCCGAGATGGTCGGCAAGGACCAGGTCGCCAACGCGGTCAGCCTGAATTCGGCCAACTTCCAGTCCGCGCGGCTCGTCGGCCCGGCCATCGCCGGTGTCCTCATCACCGCCGTCGGCTCCGGCTGGGCCTTCCTGCTCAACGGCCTCTCCTTCGCGGCCCCGATCATCGGCCTGCTGCTGATGCGGACGCACGAGCTGCACCGGATCGAGGTCCAGCCGCGCGCCAAGGGACAGCTGCGGGAAGGCCTGCGGTACGTCGCCGGACGGCCCGAGCTGATCTGGCCGATCGTGCTCGTCGGATTCATCGGCACCTTCGGCTTCAACTTCCCGATCTGGCTGTCGGCGTTCGTCAGCAAGGTGTTCCACGGTGACGCGGGCACGTACGGGCTGTTCAACACGCTCATCGCGGCGGGCTCCCTCGTGGGCGCGCTGCTGGCGGCCCGGCGGGGCCACTCCCGCCTGCGGCTGCTGGTCACGGCGGCGGTGCTCTTCTCCGTACTGCTGCTGGTGACGGCCTTCGCGCCCGGCTTCTGGCTGTTCGCGGCGCTCCTGGTGCCGATCGGGGTCTTCGGCCTGACGGTGAACGTCACCGCCAACTCCAGCGTCCAGATGGCCACCGACCCCGAGATGCGGGGACGGGTGATGGCCCTGTTCATGATGGTCTTCACCGGCGGCACCCCGATCGGCGCGCCGCTGGTCGGCTGGGTCACGGACACGTACGGCGCGCGGATCGGCATGGCCGCGGGCGGCGTCGTCTCGCTGGCCGCCGCGGTCACGATCGGCCTGGTCCTGTCCCGCGTGGGCAACCTCCGCCTCAGCGTGAACCGCCACGGCGTGACCTTCGTCCCGTCGGGCCGCGCCCACCTGGCGACGGCGGCGTAGACCCGTCCGGCAACGGGGCCGCACCCGGCCACCCCCGCTAGGCTCGGCGGCATGAGACTGTTCGCAGCCGTCATGCCGCCCGAGGCGGCCATCTCGGAGCTGGCCCGGGCCGTGCACGGACTGCGCGACGACCGACTGCGCTGGACCGCGGAAGCGGGGTGGCACTTCACCCTCGCCTTCATGGGCGAGGTGCCCGAGGAACTGCTCCCCGAACTGCACGCCCGCCTCGCCCGCGCGGCCACCCGCAGCGCGCCCTTCCCGCTCCGGATCCACGGCTCCGGCCACTTCGGCCACCGCTCGCTGTGGGCGGGCGCCGCCGGGGACCTGGACTCCCTGCGGATGCTCGCCGAGCGCGCCGACGCCGCCGCGCGCCGCTCCGGGGTCCCGATGGACCAGCACCACCGGTACACGCCCCACCTCACCCTCGGCCGGCTCCGCCACGAGGCGGACGACGTGCGGCCCTACTGCGAGTCGCTCGCCTCCTTCGAGGGCGCCCCCTGGCAGGTCGGCGAGCTGAGCCTGGTCCGCAGCAACCTGCCGGCCGGCGGCGTCCCCGGCGAGCAGCCCCGCTACGAGGTCGTCGGCTCCTGGGAACTGGGAGAGCCCGCCCCTCCGTACGAAGGGCGGGCCCGGTCGCGTTAGGCTCGACGGGTGGATCCCAAGACCAGAAACCGTGTCATGGCGGGCGTGCTCGTGCTGATGTTCCTCGTCGTCGCCGTGGCCGCCGCCGTCGGGCAGTAGTCCCGCCGCCCGTCCCCGACTACCAGGCGAACGCCTCCGGCGCCGGTCCCGGCCCCGGGAAGACCTCGTCCAGCCCGTCCAGCACCTCCTGCGACAGCTCCAGCTCCACCGCCCGCAGCGCGGACGCGAGCTGCTCCGGCGTGCGCGGGCCGACGATCGGCCCGGTGACCCCGGGCCGGGTCAGCAGCCAGGCCAGGGCGACCTCGCCGGGCTCCAGGCCGTGCTTGTCCAGCAGGTCCTCGTACCCCTGCACCTGCGCCCGTACGGTGCTGTTCGCGAGCGCGTCCGCCGAGCGGCCGGTCGCCGTGCGCCCCGACTCCGCCGACTTGCGGATGGCGCCGCCCAGCAGGCCGCCGTGGAGCGGGGACCACGGGATGACGCCGAGCCCGTACGCCTCGGCGGCCGGGATGATCTCCAGCTCCGCGCGCCGCTCGGCGAGGTTGTAGAGGCACTGCTCGCTGACGAGGCCGAGCCGTCCGGAGCGCGCCGCGGTCTCGTTGGCCTGGGCGATCTTCCGGCCGGGGAAGTTCGAGGAGCCCGCGTAGAGGATCTTGCCTTGCTGGACCAGGACCTCGATGGCCTGCCAGATCTCCTCGAAGGGGGTGTTGCGGTCCACGTGGTGGAATTGGTAGACGTCGATGTGGTCGGTCTGGGGCCGCTTGAGGCTGGCGTCGACGGCCCGCCGGATGTTCAGCGCCGACAGGCGGTCGTAGTTGGGCCACGGGTCGCCTTCGGCGGCCATGCTGCCGTAGACCTTGGTGGCGAGGACCGTCTTCTCGCGGCGGCCGCCGCCCTGGCCGGAGCAGGTGCCGATGATCTCTTCGGTGCACGTCTCCTCCTTGGACGACAGGAGGGCCCGCTACGGGCGCTCCCCTGCTCAGTAGGATTCCTGCCAGGTCGCCGCCGTCGCTCCCGACTGCACGAGACCGAGTCCGGGTCAGAAGTCCCGGGCGCCCTGTGAGGACCATGCCGGCCATGGCTGGCCCACCCCCGCGAAGAAAGGGAGGCACATGTCCCGCCACCAGGCGGGGGTAAATCGAGGGCTGCGCGGGCCGCTCTTGCCTGGAGTGGACTCGAAGCAGTTGGCTTGGGTCCCATGAAGTACACGCAGCTCGGACGCACCGGACTCAAGGTCAGCCGACTCGTCCTCGGCACAATGAACTTCGGTCCGCAGACAGACGAACCGACCAGCCACGGAATCCTGGACGCCGCCCTCGACGCAGGTCTGAATTTCGTGGACACGGCCAACGTGTATGGGTGGGGTGAGAACAAGGGGCGCACCGAGGAGATCATCGGCACCTGGTTCGCCGGGGGTGGTGGGCGGCGCGAGAAGACGGTCCTCGCGACCAAGGTCTACGGCTCCATGTCCCGCGAGGGTGAGACGTGGCCGAACGAGGACCGGCTGTCGGCGCTGAACATCCGCCGGGCCGTCGAGGCCAGCCTCAAGCGGCTCCAGACCGACCACATCGACGTCTACCAGTTCCACCACATCGACCGCCGGACTCCCTTCGAGGAGATCTGGCAGGCCGTCGACGTGCTCATCCAGCAAGGCAAGATCCTCTATGCCGGATCCTCCAACTTCCCCGGCTACAAGATCGCCCAGGCCAACGAGACGGCCGCCCGGCGCGGGATGGTCGGCCTGGTCAGCGAGCAGTGCCTCTACAACCTCGCCGAGCGGCGGGCCGAGATGGAGGTCATCCCGGCGGCCCAGGAGTACGGCCTCGGGGTCATCCCGTGGTCGCCGCTGCACGGCGGGCTGCTGGGCGGGGTCATCAAGAAGGAGACCGAGGGCGGCCGCCGCGCCTCGGGGCGGTCCGCGGACGCGCTGGCCAACAGTTCGGTACGGGCGCAGGTGCAGGCATACGAGGACCTGCTCGACAAGCACGGCCTGGAGCCCGGCGAGACGGCTCTGGCCTGGCTGCTCACCCGGCCGGGAGTGACGGGCCCCATCGTCGGCCCGCGCACCGCCGAGCAGCTGGAGAGTGCCCTGCGGGCGCTGGAGCTGGAGCTGAGCGAGGAGGTACTGGCCGCCTTGGAGGAGATCTTCCCCGGCCCGGGACCGTCCCCGGAGGCCTTCGCCTGGTGATCAGGTAGCCGTACGTACGGTGGTCGCCGTCCCTTCGCCCTGGGCGGCGACCACCTCCTACTCAAGGTGGCGTTAACGTGCCTGGTTGGCGGTGTCGAAGAAGTTGATGCCGGCGTCGAGTGCCGTGTCCATGAGGGCGTGGCTCTCGGGCTCCCCGCTCTGGGGGCCGAAGTTCATGGTGCCGAGGACAAGTCGGCTGACTTTGAGGCCGGTGCGTCCGAGTTGCGTGTACTTCATGGGTCACTAGTGCTGTGACCGGAAAGGTCCACCGGGTCGCGGCGCCCGGCACGGCACCTCGCCGCGTTGTCGGACCACACCGGTACGTCCAGTACGAGGCGTGGCCCTCCGCCTTGCGAAGCACCGCACCGGACACCGCGACCCGGCAAACCTTTCCGGCCACAGCACTAGCCAACTGCCTGGAGCGCGCTCAAGGCAGGACCCGTCCGTGAAGGGCGTGTGACGAGTCCCGGTGGGGGTGGTGCTGCGGCCGGTACGGGCCGCCGATGCCCCACGCCTGGTGCAGGACCGCCGCGAACTCCCCCGCCAGCCGGTGCTCGCCCGAGGCGTTGGGGTGCGTGCCGTCGTAGGTGTCGTGGTGGAGCTCGTACGCCTCCGGACGCGCGGCCAGCAGGATCGGCGAGGCGTCGGTCGACAGGTCGGCGACGGCCTTCGCGAGCAGTTCGTTGAAGAGCGCGACCTCCGCCGCGAAGGGCGCGTCGTCCTGGGCCCGGACGTTGGGGATGACGGGCAGCAGCACCATCCGGATCCCGGGCCGGGCCGCGCGGGCCTCGGCGATGAAGCGGCGGGCGTTGGCGGCGGTGGCCCCGGCGGCGGTGTAGAAGCCCAGGTCTATGAGGCCGAGGGAGACGAGCAGCACGTCGGCCCGGGCTTCGCGGACGGCGGGCCCTATGAGCGGGGCCATGTGCTGCCAGCCCTCGCCCCAGCCGGCCAGGTGGCGGCGGGCGTGCTCGGGGAAGCCGGGGTCGGCGTAGTCGTGGCTGGTGGGCGCGTCCGAGAAGGTGTCGTACAGCTCGCGGCGCGGGCCGACGATCCGGTACGGGCCGCCGAAGGTCGCGTTGAGGTGCTGCCACATCCGGTAGCGCCAGGTGTAGTCGCCGGCGCGTCCGATGGTCATGGAGTCGCCGACGCACATGAAACGCATCCGGACATCATCGCGGATCACGCGATCGCGACCCCTGTGATGCCGGACACTCCGTGCGTGCTGGCAGGCTGGGGGCATGCGCCTGCGCCTGCTTCCGTCGACCGCCGCCGTTGCCGTGGTCGCCGCCTCCGGCTTTGCCTTCGTCCTGGCGGCCGCTGCGGTCCCCGCCGCCGCGGCCACCGCCGCCGCGAGCCCGGGCGCGTCCGGGTTCACCATCACCGACCCCCGGATCAAGGAGTCGAGCGGGCTCGCGGCCAGCCGGATCCACCCGGGCGTGTACTGGACGCACAACGACAGCGACGACGGCCCGTACGTGTACGCCGTGGACTCCGCGACCGGCAAGACGGTCGCACGGGTCACCCTGACGGGCATCGGCAAGCCGCGGGACGTCGAGGCGATCTCGCTGGGGCCGGACGGGCAGCTGTACGTCGGCGACATCGGCGACAACCTGGGCGGCTCCTGGAACCACGTGTGGATCTACCGCTTCCCGGAGCCGAAGACGCTCGGCGACGTCACCCTCAAGGCCGAGCAGTTCACCGTGAAGTACGCGGACGGGCCGCGCAACGCGGAGGCGCTGATGGTCCATCCGGTGACCGGGCGGGTGTACATCGCGAGCAAGGACGAGCGGGCGGGCGGGCTCTACGAGGGGCCGGCGGCGCTGTCCGCGTCCGGTACGAACACCTTCCGGCGGATCGGCGACGTGCCGTGGGTCACCGACGGGGCGTTCTCCCCGGACGGGGGGCGGCTCGCGCTGCGCGGGTACCTGTGGGCGAAGACGTACCCCTGGAAGGACGGCCGGCCGGCCGGGGACGGGGAGCAGGTGGCCGCGCCGTGGCAGGGGCAGGCGGAGTCGGTGACGTACACGGCGGACGGGTCGACGCTGATGTTCGGGGCGGAGGGGGTGGCGAGCAAGGTCGTGGCGATCCCGGTCGGCCCGACGGGGCCGTCGCCGACGCCGCCCCCTTCCTCGCCTCCGACCGGGCGCGAGCGATAACCGGCCAGTCGCTGCTGGTCAACGCCGGTGAGCTGATGCGATGAGCCCCTCCACGGCCGCGCGAGCGGATCGTATGCTCGGCCCATGACCACTCCGAGTGACGCTCCGACCGACAACTCGATGCGCCGCGCGCTCCGGCGCGCCCGCGACGGCGTCGCGCTCGACGCGACCGAGGCGGCCGTGCGGTCCGGGCCGGGCCGGCCGAGAGCGGAATGCTCCCGCTGCCTGGTTCCGGTCGTTTTCCGTACCGGACCGAGCTATTCACCACACCGGCCGCACCGATCCGGCTAACTTCATTCATCTCCTGCCGTTATTCAAACGTCGAGTTTCGGTCCTCTCCGTCGGAGGCCGCTTGTCAGGGAAAACCCTGACAGTAAAACAAGACACCCCGACAGCATTTACAGCCGAATACGTACACCCGTTCTCCGGAAATGAGAACGCGCACCCGAGGAGACCCGCCATGCGCAAGGAACCGCTGACGCCGGTACGGGCGGAAGAACTCGCCCTGCTGCGGCGCACGCTGCTCCTGGCACGGGAGTCCCCTCAAGTCACTCGCATCACGGGGGAGGCGTGGTCGGGCAAGACCCACCTGATGCGCCGGCTGTCGCAATCGGCACGACAGGAGGGCTGGACCGTCGCCTTCGGCAGCGTGCCGCGCCCGGGCCCCGCCCGCCCCTTCGAGGTGCTCGTCGACGCCCTCGACGAGCACCTCGGCCACGCCGGCGCCTCCCTGACCGCCGCGCTGGGCACCGCCCACACCCGGTGCCTGGCCGCATACTTCCCCTCGCTCGCCACCGCGCCCGGCGCCCCGCCCGCGGCCCCCGCGCCGCCGGACGCCTACGGCGCCGTCCGCGCCCTGCGGGCCCTGATCGAGATACTGGCGGGCGACGGCGGCCTGCTGCTGGCCCTGGACGACGTCCACCGCGCGAGCCCCGAGACCCTCGACTTCCTGACCCACCTGGTCCACCACCCGCCGCGGGCGCCGGTCCTGACGGTGTTCGCCCACCGCACCGGCGCCACCGCCCGGCACCTGTCCGCCGTCTCCCACGACAGCTCCCGGGTCCGCCACATCGCGCTGGCCCCGCTCGCCGACGACCGGGCGCGCACCCTGCTCCCGGCCGGCCTGGACCCGGTCACCGAAGCGCAGGCGCTGCGCGACGGCGCGGGCGTGCCCGGGCTGCTGCGGGCCCTGGCCCACGATCCCGCCACCGGGCCGCGCGCCGTCCCCGAACTGTCCCTCGGCGTACCGCCCCTGCTCCAGCACGGTCCGGTGGAGCTGCACTCCCTGTCCTCGCTGGGCTGGCGCACCGCCTGCGCGGCGGCCGTCGTGGGCTCCCCCTTCACCCCGGGCCAGGTCGCCGCGACCGCCCCGCTGCCCGAGGAGGAGGTGCGGCGCGGCCTGGACGAGCTGCACGCCGAAGGGCTGGTCGCCCCGGACGGCTCCGCACTGCGCTTCCGCTTCACCCGCCCCGTCCTGCGGGCCCTGCTCTACCACGCCTCCGGCGCGGGCTGGCGCGGCGCGGCCCGGCACCGGGCCGTCCTCGCGCTGCGCTCCGACCGCTCCCCGGCGGCCCGGTTCGCGCTGGCCGCGCACCTGGAGGACACCGATCCGCTCAGCGCGGCGGACGTGCGCGAGCTGAACCTGGCCGCACGGGAAGGGCTGTTCCGCCAGCCCGCCCGGTCCGTACGGGCGCTGCGCCGGGTGACGGCGTACCCGCAGGCCCCGCTGGAGTCCCATCTGCTGCTGCAGAAGGCCCTGGTGGTGGCCGGCGAGCCGGAGGAGGCGCTGCGCGGATACGCCGGGCTGTGGCCGCGCGTCCACGTGCTCTGGGCACCGGACGGACGCCACGACGCCCTGCTCTGGCAGGTCCGGGCGCTGCGGCTGCTCGGCCGGGGCGCCCGGGCCGGCGCGCTGCTCGACTCGGCCGGCTCCGGCTCCGGCTCCGGCTCCGGCTCCGGGCCCGCGGCCGGATCCGGGGCCGCCCGGGCCCAGGGCGGGGAACTGCTGGGCGAGCGGGCCGCGCTGGCCCTGGAGGCCGGCCTCCGGAACGATCCCGAGACCGGCCCGGCGACCGGCCCGGCGACGGGCGGCTCCGGCTGGGACTGCGCGCTGGAGGCCGCCCGCGGCGCCCTGCGCGAGGCGGGCCCGCCGCAGGATCCCGGCCACGCGCACGCCCTGGCCCGGCTGGCCGCCGTACAGGCCGCGGCCGGCGACCTGCCGGGCGCCGCCCGCAGCGCCCGCGGGGCCGCCCTGCTCCTGGACTCCCTCGACGACGACGGGTGCGCCCCCGTGTTGGAGGCGCTGCGCTGGCTGGGCTCCGCCGAGTCCGCGCTGGGCGACCCCGCGGCCCTGCGGCACGCCGAGCGCGGTGTCCGCCTGGCCCTGCACCACGGGCAGGCGTTCCTGCTGGGACAGCTGGCCACGGGCCTGGCCCGGGCCCGCCTGGCGGCCGGGGACCGCGCCGGGGCGGCCGCCGCCGCCGCTCTCGCGGCCGAGGCCGCACGCCGGGGCGGAGCCCCCGTACCGGCGCGCGAACCCGAGGCGGCAGCGGAACCCGGCATGGCCGGAATTCGGCAGCGGGTGTCCGGATATCAACTTGCCGACCAGGTCGAGGGCAGGCTCTCGGAACTCAGCCGCCGAGAGCTGGAAATAGCCGATCTGGTCGCCGACGGAAACACCAACCAGGGAATTGCCGCGCACCTCGACATCAGCGTGAAAACCGTGGAGACGTACATGAGCCGGATATTCAAGAAGCTCGGCGTCAATTCACGTTCCCAGGTAGCCCGCACCATCGGAAGAAATGACGGCCATTAACGGCCGGAACACCGGAATGCATTCGGGAGCTTATCGCCCGCGCGAAAACGGGCAAGAAAAAGCCCCGCCACTCGAACTTGGGGTTCCGAGGGCGGGGCTAATGGGCGACTCGACCGGTCGGGGGAACCGGGAGCGGAGGACCCACACCCAGAGAGTTCCACCCACCGCTTGTGAACGACTTAAGGCACCTTCCGGGATGTGAAAAAGAGCAGGCCCGCCAGTGTGGCGGGCCTGCTCTCGGCACGGGTCAAGCGGAACGTCAGCCCCAGCGCTCGTCCAGCGGGACCAGAACCGGCGGGGCCGACACGACGGCGGCGCTCACCGCCGGCCCGGTGGTGATCGCCTGCACGGAGCCCGCCCCCACGGACACCGCGACGCCGAACGCGATCAGAAGAGTCGCTGCCATGTTTCGAAGACCAAGGCCGTTCATACTTACCCCCAAGTTTGGTAAGGCCCGTTGTGGTTACGTCAATTAGTCTGCCGAGTTTCAATTGCGGACCCAACCCTTCCCCGCTGTCGTAAAGTTGCCTGGCAACTTGTTCTCGCAACCGGGGGGAGAAAAGCGAGATGCCCGAAAATGCCCTCACTGGGGCAGGTTTCGCCAAGCTGGACGATACGAGTGCGTCCGCATATCGGTACGCGGTTCTCCGCGGCCGCTACGTGCGGGCGGACGTGGCCGAGGAACTGGGGGTCAGCGCCGACCACGCCACACTCATAGAGGAGACCCTGCGGCGGCTGCACCTGTTGCGCCCGATGCCCGGCGAGCCCGATGCCCTGGTGCCCATCAGCCCGGGCGCCGCCGTGGTGGACCTGGTCGCCCCCGCCGAGAACGACATCCGCGAACTGCAGCAGTCCGTCAGCGAGGTGCGGACGGACATGCTCGCGCTGCTGCCCGCGTACTTCGAGAGCCGCCGCCGGCGCAACGAGGCCGAGGCCTTCGACGTCATCGCGGACATCAAGGCCCTGCAGTCCATGCTCGACGACTACGGCTCGCGCTGCCGCTTCGAGATCCTGACCGCCCAGCCCGGCGGGCCCCGCAGCTCCGAGATGCTGGAGCAGGCCCTCCCCCAGTCCCTGGGACGGCTGGACAAGGGGCTGCGGCTCAAGCAGCTCTACCAGCACACCGTCCGCAGCGACCTGGCCACCACCTCCTACGTCCGGTCCGTCACCGGCGCGGGCGCCGAGGTCCGCACCACCGACCAGATGATCGACCGCATGGTCATCTACGACCGCGAGATCGTCTTCCTGCCGGAACAGCACGTCAAGGACCGGATACCCGGCGCCGTGGTGGTCCGCGAACCCACCCTGGTCGCCTTCCTCTGCAAGGTGTACGACCACCTGTGGGCCGGGGCCGCCCCCTTCATCCCGGGGATGGAGGAGATCACCACCATCAACGACGAGCTCAAGCTGTCCATCGTCAAGCTGATGGCGGAGGGGCACAAGGACGAGCTCGTCGCCCGGCGCCTGGGCATGTCGGTCCGGACCGCCCGCCGCCACATCTCGCAGATCATGGCCGAGGTGGAGTCCACCAGCCGGTTCCAGGCGGGCTTCAACGTGGCCATGTCCGGCATGCTCGACGAGGGGGCCGGCGGCGACTCCGGCCGCGACGGCTCCCCGGGCCAGGGCCCCAAGTACGAGCAGTACTAACTGACACACAGGAAGCTGCCACCGCTGTCCGCTGGCCGCCCCTCCCGCCTCCCGGCAGTGTGAGCACCCGGGAGCCTCAACGGGAGGCGGCCGGGACGGGGGTGGGTCAGCATGAGCGGTACCGCACTCGCCGACTGGGAGGCCGCGGCCGGACGTTCCCCGGTCGTCGGCCGTTCCTCGGTCGCCGACTGGGACATCCCCCCGGACCGGGACGCACCCGTCCGGCGCTCCGCGCCCGGCGCCACCACCCGCCACCTGGTCCACCGCCCCCGCACCTGGGAGCACCACGGGCTGTCCCCGGTGGAGGACGCCTCGGAGGAGTTCGCGCTCGCCGCCGACCTCCCCCGCGACCACCCGCTCCTCAACGACGGCCCCGGACGGTTCCACGACATCCAGGCGGCCTCCGAGATGGTCCGCGAGGTGGGCGAGTTCATCGGCCAGTGCCACTTCGGCGTCCCGGCCAACCGCACCGGCATCTTCTACCGGTTCGGCATCGACGTCCCCGACCTGGCCGCCTGGCGGACCCGGCCCGGACCCGCGCGGCTGACCGCGACCCTGGTGGTGACCCCCGACAAGATGATCGGCGGGGTGCCGCGCGCCCTGGACTTCCGCACCGCCCTGGAGATCGACGACGTCCGGTGCGGGACCGGATCGGCCAACGTGGTGTTCCTGCCGCCCGTGCTGCGCCGCAGCCACCGCGAGCAGAGCCGCGCCACGGCCTTCGCCGCCGCGGGCGGGACGGGCCGGCCGGGCGGGACGCCCGCCGCCGACCCGGGCACCCTGGTGGACCCGGCCGACGTGGGACGCTCCGACCCGGCCAACGTCATGCTCCACGGCGCCTCGCGGCCCTCGCACGGCAGGCTCTCGGTGGGCGTGTCCGTACCCCCGCTGTGGCCCTCGGCCCAGGGTGCGGGCGACGGCCACGTGGCCGCCCTGGTCCTGCTGGAGACGCTGCGCCAGGCCTCGCTCCTGGCGGCCCTCGGCACCCATCAGCTGGCACCGGCGCGCTGTGCGCTCGCTTCCCTGCGGGTCCATTTCCGCGGCTACGCGGAGCCGGACCTGGCGATGCGCTGCGCGGCGGTGTCGGGAGTACTGGAGCACGACGGCCAGGGCCGGCGCCGGGCCCCGGTCACCCTCACCCTGACCCAGGCGGGCCGCACCGTGCTGGAGGCCGTCACCAAGGTGGTGGAGGACCACTAGTGCTGTGGCCGGGAAGGTTTGCCGGGGCGCGGTGTCCGGTGCGGTGCCTCTCCCCCAGCTACCGCTGGGAGGGGCCCCCGGGCGGAGGGCCGCCGCTTGTACTGGACGTACTTCGGTGGTCCGACAACGCGGCGAGGTGCCGTGCCGGGCGCCGCGACCCGGTGAACCTTTCCGGTCACAGCACTAGGCGGCCCGCCGCTCCCGCGCGCTCAGGCGGCCGCCGCCTCGGCGAGGGCCTCGTGGATCGCCTCGACCGCCTCGGCGTCGAGCATCGAGGTCACCTCGGTGTCCGGCGCGCCGGGGAATCCGGCGTCGTACACGGCGGCGCTCACGGTGAAGTCCACGCCCCCGCTGACCAGCGCGTAGGTGCGGAAGGACCACTCGTCCCCCTCCCCCGGCGTGCCGTCCGGGCTCAGCACCCGGATCCGCCCGCCGCCGCCCCGGCCGAAGCCGAACTCGGTGAAGCGGAACTGCATGCCCTGCCCGATCGCCTTGCTGTACGCCTCCTTGAGCGTCCACAGGCGCACCAGGTTCCGGTTGCGGTCCGCCTCGGCGAGGGCCGCGAGGTCCCTGCGCTCCTGCGGGGTGCAGATGTGCCGGTCCAGGCCCGGCCGGTAGAGCCGACGGGTGGCCCGTTCGGCGTCCACACCGATCAGCCCGCGGCTGGTCAGCGCGACGACGAGCAGCTCGCCGGTGTGGCTCAGGCTGATGTCGATCTGGTCGCAGCCGCGCAGGGAGGGGCGCCCGGTGGGGCCGTAGGCCAGCTCCAGGTCGGCGGCGTCGGCGGACAGCGCGCCGGCGGCCGCGTGCTTGAGCAGCAGCCGCGAAGCCGCGTACCGGCTGCGGATGTCGGGGTGCTCGATGTCCTCGAAGCGCGCCCAGTCCCGGCCCAGTACGGCGCGCAGCGCGGGCGCCCGCTCGTCACCGGGGCGCCAGTCCGCGAGGCGGCCGTACACCAGCACGCTGCCGTGCCGGCGCAGTTCGGCGCGCACCCGCTCCGCGTCCGCGCGGTCGCCCGGGCCGGCGACAGCGAGGGGCTCGCCCAGGGCCGGAGCGGTCACGGGGCGGGCCGCGCCCCGCGCGTGGCGAGGTGCACGACCAGGCGGTCGACGGTGGAGTGGTCCCAGACCCAGGCGGGTTCGAGGGAGATCCCGAAATCGTCCTCCACGTCACCGCACAGGCTCAGCGCGCCGACGGAGTCCAGCCCGTACTCGGCCAGCGGCACCGACGCGTCGATGCTGTCGGGGTGACGGCCGAGGTAGACGGCGAGCCGCTCAATCAGCCATCCGTACAGCGGCGCCGCGTTGCGCGACGGTACGGGGAAAGTCATGCCGGTGCTCCTTGGACGAGGGTCGGGTTCGGTACGGGGGGTCGGTACAGGGGGTCGGTACGGGGGTCGGTACGGGCGGCCGGTCAGCCGGGCACCGGCGCGTCGTACAGGTCGTAGCTGCGCCCCTCGCCGAAGCGGGCCAGCACCTCCCGGTGGACCCGGTCCGCGCAGCTCGCGGGCAGCTCCCCGGGGCGCAGGCCCAGCCGGCGCGCGACGCGGTGCAGGGCGGCCGCGGCCCAGGAGGGGTCCCCGAGGAAGGCGTCCCCGGCGGCGCGGGCGTGCCACCACACCCCGAGGACGGCGGCGCCGGCCAGCACCAGCGCGTGGCGGTCGCCCAGCGCGAACCAGGCGGGGCTGGTGGGGCGGCCCGCCTCCGGCGGGGGCAGCGCGAGCACCCGCCCGCGCAGATCGCGCAGTTCGCGGACGAGCAGGTCGGCCGGGGCGCGCAGGGCGCGCTCCTCGCGGGTGGTCCCGGGCACGGCGGCGGCGAAGGCCAGGAGGGAGGCGCTGAGGCTGTCGCGTCCCCCGGCCGGCACGAGGGCCCCGTACCGGAAGGGGGGCAGCGGACCCGCCGGGCGGAACAGCGCGGCCGGCGCCTCCTCCCCCGTGAACCAGGCGCCCCGGGCGAGGCTCCCCAGCTGCGGGACGACCGTGGCGCGGCAGGCCGCGGCCCCGGCGTGCCCGAGGCCGGCCGCGGGCACGTCGCGCAGGTGCTTGGCGAAGATCCCGACGGCGCCCTCGCGGGCGTACAGCTGCGATCCGAGCACCGTGGACAGGTCGTGCATCGTCTCGCTGAGCACCTTCGGCAGCAGTGCCGCGGCGGCCGCCGCGTACAGGCTGGTCTCGCCGGGCAGCAGGTGCAGGGCCCGGGCGGCGACGAGGGCGAGGCTGTCGCAGAGCAACAGGTCGGTGAAGGCGCCGGTGACGGTGGCCGCGACCTGGCGCGGGTCGGCCGCGGTCCCCGGCCCGCCGAGTCCGCCCGCGCCGCCCACTCCGCCCGCTCCGCCCGGCCCCTTGGCGCGGTCGACGCGCACGGCGGTGCGCAGGGCGGTGTCCCCGGCCGCCACCGCCAGCGAGGCCGTCAGGGTGCGGCTGATCTGGAAGGACCGCAGGGCCGTGCGCAGCCCGCTGCCGGGCGCGCCGAGCAGCGCGCCCTCGGGCACCGGGCAGCGGTCGAACTCCACGCCCGAGCGGAAGTAGCCGCGCAGTCCCACCGACGGCGGCCGCCCGGTGATCCGGTGGCGGTCCGCGGGCAGCCGGCGCGGGTCCAGCAGCAGCGCGCTGTGGCTGCCGCTGCCGCGTTCGTCGCCGGTGCGGCAGAACAGCACCAGGGCGTCCGCGCGCCGCACGTTGGTGACGACCGGCTTGGCGCCGGTCAGGGCGAGCCCGCCGCCGGCCCGCGGGACGATCCGGATGCCGCTGCGGGCCGAGTCGCCGGTGCGCGCGCTCTCGTGCTCGGCGACGGCCGCCTTCGAGCCCGCCAGCAGGAGGGCGGCGAGGTGGGCCCGCTGGTCGGCGCTGCCCGCCATCCACACGTCGGACGCGGCCGTGAAGGTGGTCGTGCCGTGGCCCGTGCCGAGGGCGACGTCCCGGCGGAAGACCGGCCGCGCGATCCGCACCAGGGATTCCACCGAGTCGAAGCGGCCGCCCAGTTCGCGCGGTACGAACTCCTCGTTCATGCCGAAGCCGTCGAGCACCGCCTCGGCCTCGGCGGAGGGCGTCGCGGCCCGGTCGGCCCGCAGCAGCGCCCGGTGTCCGGTCGGGTTGTCCGGCCGGCCGGGGTCGCCGAGCAGCCGTTCCAGGGCGGCGACGCGGTCGCGCACGGGCAGGGCCGCGACCGGGACAGGGACCGCGACCGGGACCACGCCGCCGGCGCCGGCCGGGACCGTGCCGCGCACGCCCCCGGGGGCCGTGCGGAGCCGGGTCCCGCTCACCACACGGTCCCCTGCGCCGTGCCGCCCACGGGTTGCAGCAGGTCGTTGCCGAGCACCGTGTTCCAGGGCCGGATCAGGCCCCGCACGTCCGGATCGAGCACCTCGTACACACCGGCGAGCTCCCCGGCGAGGAACAGCTCGCGCATCAGGGTGCGCCGGACCTTGCCGCTGGTGGTGCGGCGCACCGTGCCGGGCCGGACGAGCAGCACGTTGCCCCCCGGCACCTCGAAGTCCTGCCCGACCAGGGTCTGCACCCGGCGGGCCAGGATCCTCAACTGCTCCCAGTCCGTGTCCTGTTCGCGCACCTCCTGGAGGACCACGAGCTGCTCCCGCCCGGCGTCCACGGTGAACACGGCTCCGTGGCCGGCGGCGAAGGCCGGGGACAGCGCGCGGACGGCCCCCTCCACGTCCTGCGGGTAGAGGGTGCGCCCGCTCAGCACCGCGACCTCCTTCAGCCGCCCGGTGACGTACAGCTCCCCGTCGTCCAGGACGCCGAGGTCCCCGGTGCGCAGGAAGGGCCCCGACCCGCCGCGCGGTCCGGCCCCGAAGGCCTGCTCGGTCTCCTCCCGGTTGCGCCAGTAGCCCCGGGCCACGCTGTCGCCGCGCAGCTCGATCTCCCCCACCCGCCCCGGGGGCAGCTGCCGCCCGTCGGGTCCGGTGACGCGCAGCTCGTGCCCGCGCACGCGGCCGCTGCTCACGAGGGTGCGTACGGGCTCTCCCGCGCGGGCCGGGCGCAGCTCGTCGCGCTCCAGGGCCGCCGCGTCCACGGTGCGCCGGACCGGGCCTTCGCCGGGCACCCCGCCGGAGACGAAGAGGGTGGCCTCGGCCAGACCGTAGGCGGCGCACAGGCTCCCGGGCCGCAGCCCGGCGGCGGCGAACCGTTCCGCGAAGGCGTCCAGGGTCCGGTGGCGCACCGGTTCGGCCCCGTTGAGCGCGACCCGCCAGCGGGACAGGTCCAGCCCGGCGAGCTGCTCGTCGGTGACCCGCCGTACGCACAGGTCGTACGCGAAGTCGGGGGCGGAGCTGACCGTCGCCCCGTACGTGTCGATGGCCCGCAGCCAGCGCACCGGGCGCCGGACGAAGGAGGCGGCCGACATCTGCACCGAGGTGGCGCCCAGCCACAGCGGATGCAGCAGCTGACCGATCAGCCCCAGGTCGTGGTGGTGCGGCAGCCAGCTGGCGAAGCGGTCCTCGGGCGTGGTCCCGAAGGCTTCCCGGAAGGCCTCCTGGTTGGCCAGCAGGTTGCGGTGGCTGACCATCACCCCGCGCGGCCGCGAGGTGGAGCCGGAGGTGTACTGGAGGAAGGCCAGGTCGTCGGGGCCCGTGCCCGGGTCCTCGTACGCCCCGGGGCCCGGGTCGCCGGCCGCGCCGATCGCGTCGGTGGCCAGGCACACCACCTCGCCGCGGCCTGCCATCGCCAGCCACAGCGAGACCTCGGCGGCGTGGGCCGCGTCCGTCAGCACCACGCGCGCCCCGGTGTCCCGGAGGATGCCGGACACCCGCTGGAGCCGTTCGCCGCGGTCGCCGGGGAGCGGGGCGGGGACGGCAACCGCCCCCGCGTACAGGCAGCCGGTGAAGGCCCGCAGGAACTCGGCGCCCGGCGGGTGGAGGAGGAGGACCGGCTCGCCCGCGGCGCCCAGGGCGCGCAGCCGTACGGCGAGGGCGCGGGCCGCGGTGTCCAGCGCGGTGAAGGTCACGTGCTCCGCGGTGCCGTCGTCGTGGAGGAAGACGTGCGCGTCCGCCCCGCCGCGTTCCCCGGCGCGCTGCCGCACCACCTCGGTGAACGTCGAATGACTGGTCAAGGCCTGCCCCTTCGCGCCGTACCCGGGACACCGACGGGGCGCCGTGTGCCCCTTCTCCCAGGTGCCGCATCCTGCCCGCGGGGGCTAAAGCAGCCCTTGCGGCTGCCGCGCCGGCGGGGCGGAAATAGGGGGGTGCCTGTCCGAAGTGCGGGGGTCCGCCCGCCCTAGAGTGGGTGGACCAAGTGAGCGGGGGGGTTCACATGCGTTTTCGGGTTCTCGGTCCCATGGAAGTGCGTTCGGCCGGACCGGACGTGCGGGTGCTGACTCCGCGCGCCGCGAAGGTGCGCGTGGTCCTGGCGACCCTGCTGGTCCGCGTCAACGAGGTCGTCTCCGTCGACAGCCTCATCGACGAGCTGTGGGGCGAGCATCCGCCGCGCACCGCGATGACCACGCTCCAGGTGTACATATCGCAGCTGCGCAAGATGCTCCGGGACGCCGATCCGCAGGGCGGCGACGAGCTCCTGCTGACCCGCTCGCCCGGCTACCTGTTCCGCCTCGACCCCGGCCAGCTGGACCTCTCGGTCTTCGAGGACCTGCACGCCCGGGGCCGCGAGGCGCTGGCGGCCGGCGACCACGCCGGCGCCGCCGAACTGCAGCACCAGGCCCTGGCGCTGTGGCGCGGCCCGCTGCTGTCGGACACCCCGCACGGCTCGCTGCTGGACAGCATGGCCGTGCGGCTCAGCGAGGTCCGCACGGGCGCGCTGGAACAGCGGGTGCGCGCCGAGCTCCAGCTGGGCCGCCACCAGGAACTGCTGGGCGAGCTGCGGGCGTTGACCGCCGAGCTGCCGATGCACGAGGAATTCCACGCGCATCTCATGGTGGCCCTCTACCGCACCGGCCGGCAGGCCGACGCCCTGGGGACCTTCGCCACGCTGCGCCGCACCCTCGTCGACGACCTGGCCATCGAGCCGGGCCGGCAGATCCAGCAGCTGCACAGCCGCATCCTGACCGGCGACCCCGCGCTGCTGCGCCCCTCGGCCGCCACCGCGGCCGGGGCTTCCGCGGCCGCCCGGGCGCCCGGCCTTCCCGACCTTCCCGTGATCGAACTCCCGCAGCCCGACCCGCTGTTCACCGGCCGCGACGCGGAGCTCGGCGAGCTCGCGGCCCGGCTGGAGGGCGCACAGGCCGGCGGCTGCGTGCTGGTCAGCGGCCCGGCCGGGGCGGGCAAGACGGCCCTGGCCGCCGCCGCCGCGCAGCGGGCCGCCGCGGCCTTCCCCGACGGCCGGGTCCTGGTGCGGCTGCGCACCGGTACGGGCGCCCGGCCGGCCGGCGCCGACGCGCTGGCCGCCGCACTGCGGGCCTTCGGCACCACCGGCACGCTCCCCAAGACCGAGGACGAACTCACGGCGCTGCTGCTGCGCCTGACGGAGGGCCGCCGGATCCTGCTGGTCCTGGACGACGTGGCCTCGGCGGCGCAGCTGCGTCCGCTGCTGGCCGCGGCGGCGCACTGCGTGGTCCTGGCCACCTGCCGCGGGCTGCCCCGCGGCATGGCCGCGCTCGGCGTACAGGCCCTGCCGCTCGGCCCGCTCGGGCCGGCCGCGGGCCGCGCCCTGCTCGCGGACGACGAGGCGAGCGCGGAGCTCACCGAGCTGTGCGGCGGGCTGCCGCTGGCCCTGCGGGCGGTCGCCGCGCAGCTGGCCTCGCACCCGCGCTGGACCACCGCCACCCTGGCCGACCGGCTGCGGGCGCCGCGGAGCCGGCTCACGGAGCTGCGCGCGGCGGACGAGGAGTGCTACGGGGTACTGCGCGCGGCCTACGCGGAGGCGGCCGAGGCCGACCGGGCCGCGTTCCGGCTGCTGGGCGCCGTACCCGCGGGCCCGTTCAGTGCGGACACCGCGGCCGCCGTCCTCGGGCCGGTGTCGGCGCGGCCCGCCGACACCGGGGAATCCCTGGAGTCCCTGGTGGCGGCGGGCCTGCTGCTGGCCCTGCCCGAGGGCGGCTACCGGCTGCCCGAGCTGCTCGGGCTGCTGGCGGCCGAACGGCTCGCCGAGGAGGAGCCGGCCACGGTCGCGCACGGGGCCACGGCCCGGCTGTGCGAGGTGCTGGCCGGCGAGCTGGAGGCGGCGCAGCACGCCGGACACCTGGACGGGCTGCACCCCCTGCAGTGGTTCGAGCTGCGGGGTCCGGAGCTGGCGGACGCCCTCGTACGGGCACACCGCGCCGGGCTGTGGCCGCAGACGGTCCGGCTGGCGGACGGCATGGCGCCCTTCCTGGAGGCCCTGGCCGCCTGGGAGCTGTGGGAGCGCTGCCACACGGCGGCCCTGGACGCGGCCCGGCGGCTCGGCGACGCCGCCGCCGAAGCACGGCTGCTGCGCTCGCTCGGCGATCTGGCCTGGCAGTGCCGGCGCCTGGCGGAGGCCGGGGACCACTACCGGCAGGCGCTGCGCGCCGTCGAGAGCGCCGGACCCGTCGCGGCCGCCGAGACCGCCCCCGAGCGGGTGCGGGCCCTGGCCGGCCTGGTCGACCTGCGGTTGGACGAGGGCGAGCTGGCCGGTGCGGCGCAGCTCCTGGACCCGATGCTCGACGAGGTGCCCCAGGACGTCCGGGGCCGCTGGGAACTGAGCCGGGTGCAGGGCCTGCTGGCCGTGGAGACCCGGGTCCCCGGCGCGGCCGAGACGCACTTCCGCCAGTGCCTGACCCTGGCCTCGGCGCTGGGTGACCGGCGTCTGGAGTCCTACGCCCGGCGCTGGCTGAACCGGCTGGACGGCGGCGAGCACCGCGCGGACTGGTCGGAGGTCCGCCCCGGGGTCTGGCGGGCCCGGGCCACGACGGGCTGAGGCCGGGGACGACCGGAACGGAAAGGAAAGGGGGGCGCTGCCGATGGCAGCGCCCCCCTCGCGTTCCCGCTCCCCGTTCCCGGGCGGCCCGCTCAGCCCGCCTTCGCCGACTCGCGCTCCTCCGCCTGCGGGTCCATCTGCAGGTCCATCGGGAGCTCCTGCCGGCGGGTGATGTTCAGCTTCTTGTACGCGCGGGTCAGGTGCTGCTCCACCGTGCTCATGGTGATGTAGAGCTTCCCCGAGATCTCCCGGTTCGTGTACCCGTACGCGGCCAGCGCCGCCACCCTGCGCTCCGACTCGCTGAGCCGGCTCGCGTCCCCCACCGGGGCCCGGTCCTCGGCCGCGGCCGAGGGCACCACCCGGGTCTGCCCCGGCAGGATCTGCTCGCACAGCGGACCGGCCCCGCAGTCCGCGGCGAGCTGCCAGGCCCGCCGGGTGACCATCCCGGCCCGGGTGCCCTCGCCGACCAGCTGCAGGGAGCGGCCCAGATCGGCCAGGGCCCGCGCCAGTTCGAGGCGGTCCCCGGAGCCGCGCAGCTCCTCCACGGCCCGGCCCAGCACCTTGGGCCGCTGGGCGGGCTCGCCCACCGCGGCGCGCAGCCGCAGGGAGACCCCGTGCACGCGCGGGCTGCGCACCTCCGCCATCGACAGCTGCTCGGCCACGAACCGGTCGGCCTGCCGGTGCTCGCCCAGCTGGATCAGGGCCTCGGCGGCGTCGGTGCGCCACGGGGCGAACCGGGGCCGGTCCAGGTTCCACCGGCGGGCGAGGCGGCCCGCGTCGAGGAACTCGCCGACCGCGGCCTGCGGCCGGTGCGTGGCCAGGTAGTAGTGGCCGCGGGCCCGCAGGTAGCCGATGGCGTGCACACCGGCGAACAGCTCCTCGGGGACCGGCAGTTCCAGGCGGCGCGCGGCCTCGTCGTAGCGGCCCATGGCGGTGAGCGCCAGCACCTCGGTGGCCAGGGGCGCGAAGAGGAACACCGATCCGCGTCCCGCGACGGCGTTCACGGCCGCGGCCGCTTCCCGCGCCGCGCCCTCCAGGTCGCCGGTGCGCAGCAGCGCCTCGGCGTACAGGTGCCCGAACGCCGCGTACCAGCCGGGAGTGCGCACCGGATCGGTCTGCGCCCGGAGCTTCTGGCTCCATGCCGCGGCCCGGTCCGCCTGGTCGGCGTGGAGCAGGGTGCGGACGGCCTGGGCGAGCGGGTCGAAGGTGGTGTGCGCGAGCGGGGTGGCCTTCAGCAGCCGTTCCACGGCCGCGAGGTCGCCGGCCGTGCCGCCCGGGTGCGCCCACAGCGCGGCGCAGTCGCGCAGCCGGCCCGGGGCCGCCGCGGCCTGGTCCCGGCCGCCGGCGGGCGGCAGCGCGTAGAGCTGGCGCAGCGGGTCCTCCCGCGGCGCGGGCGGCTGCTCCCCCTCGGTGCTGTCGGGGGGGCGCGGGGCGGTGCGCTCGAAGGTCTCGGCGGCGCTCTCGATCCGGCCCTGCGAGACGAGCAGCCGGGCCAGCTGGCCCGCCTGGGCGGACGTCAGGGCCCCGGCCCGCATCGCGGCCAGCGGAGCGGCCAGGCACGCCTCGGCGGCGGCGGGGTCGCCGCGCCAGGTGACGGCGGCGAGCTGCAGGTCGATGTCCAGGCGCAGGGGCTCCTGCGCGCACAGTGCGCGGGCGCGGGTCAGGCAGGAGGCGGCGTACGACCAGTCGTCGTCGAGCAGGGCCCGGCGGGCCGCCTCGCGCAGCGCGGGCACCGCCCAGCCCTCGGCCGCCTCACACGACCCGGGCAGGTCGGCGGCGGCGAGCAGGTGCCCGGCCACCACCCCCGCGCCGGCCTGCCCGTCGTGCAGGGCGCGGGCCGCCTTCCCGTGCAGACGGGCGCGTTCGGCCGGGTCCGCGTCGTCCAGCACGGTCGCGGCGGCGGCCGGGTGCCGCAGCCGGTACCCGTCGGTGAGCCCGGTGCCGTCCAGGACGGACAGGGCGCCCCGGGCCGCGTGGACCGTGGTGCCGGCGAGCTCGCGGACGAGGCCGGCGGTGGCGTCCTCGCCGAGTACGGCGATGGCCGCGGCGAGCCGGCGCGCCTCGGGTCCGCTGCGCCGCAGGCAGACCGCGACGGCCTCGGCGAACGGGCCGCCGGGCAGCGGCGCGGGCCATCTGCGGGCCCCGCGCACCGGTACGGGGTACTCGGTGAGCAGCGCCTTGAGTAGCAGCGGGTTGCCTCCGGTGATCCGGTGCAGGTGCTCGGCGAAGGTGTCGGAGACCGGCGCGCCGGTGTGCCGGGCCAGCACCTCGGCGGTGGCGGCGAGGTCGAGGCAGCCGAGCCGGATCCAGCCGAAGCCCGGATGCCGCAGGAGCTCCGTACGGGCCCGGGAGTTCTGCGCGCCGCCCTGGCCGGGCGACTGCGCGAGGACCATCAGCAGCGGTACGCCCCGCAGGGAGCGCGCCAGGTGCAGCAGGTGGTCGAGCGAGGCGGCGTCCGCGTGGTGCAGGTCATCGACGCACACCATGACGGCGCCCCGGCCGGTGAGCTCCCGCAGCGCCTCCTCGAACGCATCGGCCGACGCGGCCCCTTCGCCCGCCGGCAGCGTGCCCGGCGGCAGCGTGCCCGCCGGCAGCGCCGCGAGGAGCCGGCGCAGCACCGCGTGCTCCGCGCCCTGCTCGCCGGGCGTCCCGGCGGCCCGCAGGACCGTGACCCCGCCCCGCACGGCCAGGTCCGCGAACTCCTGCACCAGCTCGGACTTCCCGCATCCGGCGGGCCCCTCCACGAGCGCGACGCCCGCCCCGCCCGATTCGCACGCCTTGAGCATCATGTCCAACCGCGCGAACGCGTCGTCCTTGTGCCAGAACACCACAGCAGCCTCCCCCGATCGCCCTGCACTGCCGTGGAGCCACGTTAGGAACCACGGCGGCGGAGCATCAGGGGAAACCGCTGGCCACAACCTGCGCGGCAGCAACTGCCCAACGGGGCCCGGCGGGGCCCGGCGGGGCCCCGCGGGGCCTTGCGGGGCCTTCCGGGCCCCGCGCCCGTCCTACTGCGCCGCCGTCGCCGCGGGGATGTCCACGCGGGCCGCCCGGCGGGCCGGCCAGAGCGAGGCGAGCAGCGCGCCGGCCAGGGCGAGCAGCACGCCGAGGGCGAGTCGTCCCCAGGGGACGACCAGGGCGTAGCCGGCGACGCTCTCGGCGAGGGTGCGGCCCAGCGCCCAGCCGGTGAAGACGCCCATGACGGTGCCGACGACCGCGCCCAGCGCGCCGACGAGCAGGGCTTCCGTACGGATCATCCGGGACACTCCGGCGCGCTCCATCCCGATGGCGCGGAGCGTGCCGATCTCCTTGCCCCGTTCGAGGACGGACAGGGCCAGGGTGTTGGCGATGCCCAGCGCCGCGATGACCAGGGCCATGCTGAGCAGGGCGTGGAAGACGTTCAGCTGGTCGCCGATGCCGCTGGTGTCCTCGGCCCGGATGGCGTCCTCGTCGAGGACGGACAGGGCGGGGTTGTCGCCGAGCGCCTTGACGATGCTCGCGAGCCCGGCCCTGCCCGGTCCGCCCGGCACGTCCACGACGATCGAGTCGGTGGTCGGCGCGGAGTCGTAGCGGGCGACGAGGGAGTCGGGCGCGGTGATGCTCGGCAGCAGGTTGCTCTGCTCGTCCGCGTGGTAGACGGCGCCGATGGTGACGGTGCCGTGCTGGTCCAGCCGCTCCACGGGGAGGGTCTGGCCGACCTTCCAGCCGTTCGCCCGGGCCTTGAAGTCGGCCACGGCGACCCGTCCTTCGGCCAGGCCGTCGAGGGATCCCTCGACCACGTCGTAGCGCAGCAGGCGGCCGATGGTGGCGGGGTCGACGCCGGTCAGGACGGAGGGGACGCCGCCGATCCGGTACTGGGTCGACTGGTTGAGCGGGCTGTACGCGGCGCCGGGCAGCCCCTTCAGGGGCTCGGCGGTGGCGGGGGTCATCCGCTGGCCGCCCGAGGCTCCCTTCACCAGGTAGTCGGCGGCGAGGTCCCGGGTGGTCGCGCCGTCGAGGTACCGCGTGGCGGAGGCGCCGAGCACGGACAGCCCCGAGGCCAGGGCCAGCGCGATGGCGAGCGCGGCGGCGGTGGCGCCGGTACGGCGCGGATCGCGCACGGTGTTGCGGGCGGCGAGGTCGCCGTGGACCGGGCTCAGCCGCGTCAGCAGCGGCCTGAGCAGCGCGACGAACGGCCGGGACAGGAGCGGGATCAGGACGGTCGCCCCGACCAGGGTCAGGGCGGCGCCGAGACCGATGACGGTCCGGGCGTCCATGGCGTCCTGCCCGGCGGGCAGGGCCCCGTACAGCACGGCGGCGGTGCCGCACAGCACGAGCGCGGCGCCGGCGGCGGTGCGCGGGGAGCCGGTGCGCGCGGGCTCCGCGGGCTCGGCCGCGCCGAGCGCGGCGACGGGCGGGATGGCCATGGCCCGGCGGATCGGGAGCCACGCGGCGATCACCGGCAGCGCGGTGCCGGCCGCCAGCGCGATGAGCACGGTGGACGGGAGGAGGACCAGCGGTGCCTCCGGGGCGCCGGCGGCGGCGAACAGCGCCTGGAGCAGGGCGGCGACCCCGGTGCCGGCGGCGATGCCGGCCACGGAGGCGATCAGGCCGACGAGGGCGGACTCGGCCAGCAGGCCGCGGCGCACCTGTCGGCGCGTGGCGCCGACGGCCCGCATCAGCGCCAGCTCCCTGGTGCGTCGGGAGACCAGCATGGTGAAGGTGTTGGAGATGAGGAAGGCGGACACGAAGAGGGCGACCGCCGCGAAGCCCACCATGATCTGGCTCATGGTGTCGCTGTCGCTGGAGGCGAGGTTCGCCTGGAGCCTGGCGAGTTGGGCCCCGGTGACCGCGCTGGTGCCCTCGGGCAGCACCTTCTCGACGGCGCCCAGGAGCCGGCCCGCATCGGTGCCGGGTGCGGCCGTGATCTCGATGTTCGTGTAGGCGCCGGGTGCGAGGAACAGCTTCTGGGCGGCGGCGTCGCCGAACAGCGTCAGGCTGCCCCCGGCGGGCCGCTTGGACGCATCGGTGCGGAAGACGCCGCTGAGCGTGTACGAGGCGGCGCCGGTGTTCGCGGCGACCCGTACGGTGTCGCCGACGCGGTAGCCGCCCTCGGCGGCGGAGTCCTCGTCGAGGGCGACGGAGTGCTCGCCGGTCGGACCGGACCCCTCGGTGAACCGGTAGGCGGGGTCGCCGCCGTCCTTGCCCGGGGCGAAGTTGCCGCCCCGGCGGGACGCGCCGTCCCCCAGCAGCCGGCCCTCGCGGTCGGGGACCGCGGCGAACCCGCTGACGCGGCCCGCGACGGCGGCGACGCCGGGCACTTCGGCCAGGACGGCCGCGGTGCGGGCGTCGAGGGTGGCCGGCGGGCGGCCGGGCACCGTGTCGGGTGCGACGTCGAGCGAGATGCGGTCGTAGCCGGCCACCGCCCGGTCGACGGCGGCCTGCTGGTGGCTGTCGCCGTAGACGAGGCTGCCGGTGATGAAGGTGACGCCGAGCATGACCGCGAACGCGGTCGTCAACAGGCGTGCCTTGTACGCGAACACGTTGCGCAGTGCGGTACGGAGCATGGGGGTGCGGTTCCTGGGAGACGGGCTCGGCGGCTGCGAGCGGTCGGCTGGTGCGGGGGCACGGCACAGACGGGCCGGGGACGGGCCTGGGGCGGGGCGGGTCAGCTGGTGCGCGGGCCGACGTCGAACGCCTTCATCCGGTCCAGGACCCGCTCCGCGGTGGGCCGCGCCATCTCGTCGACCAGGCGGCCGTCGGAGAGGAAGACCACGCTGTCGGCGTAGGCGGCGGCGACGGGGTCGTGGGTGACCATGACCACGGTCTGGCCCAGTTCGCGCACCGAGTCCCGCAGGAAGCCGAGGACTTCGGCCCCGGCACGGGAGTCGAGGTTGCCGGTGGGCTCGTCACCGAAGACGATCGCGGGCCGGGAGACCAGGGCGCGGGCCACCGCGACCCGCTGCTGCTGTCCGCCGGACAGCTGTCCGGGCCGGTGGTCCAGGCGCTGGGAGAGGCCGACCATGGCGACCACGCGGTCCAGCCACCGCCGGTCGGGCCGGCGGCCGGCGATGGTCAGCGGGAGGGTGATGTTCTCCAGCGCGGTCAGCGTCGGCAGCAGGTTGAACGCCTGGAAGACGAACCCGACCCGGTCGCGGCGCAACACGGTGAGCTGCCGGTCGTCGAGCGTGCTCAGCTCGGTGGTGCCGATCCGCACGGACCCGGAGCTCACCGAGTCGAGCCCGGCGGCGCAGTGCATCAGCGTGGACTTGCCGCAGCCGGAGGGGCCCATGATCGCGGTGAACCCGCCCTCCCGGAACTCGACGCTGACGCGGTCCAGCGCGACGACGCGGGTGTCGCCGCTGCCGTAGACCTTCGTCAGGTCTTCGGTGGCGGCCGCGATCCCGGCCGGCGTGTGGGGCGCGTACGGGGCAAGCGGTGCGGCGGTCACGGAGGACTCCTCTTCGGGTGCGGCGGGGTGCACTTCGAAGGGTGTCCGGGGCGCGTATCGGGATCCGGCGCGGCCGTGTACCGGTACCCGCTCGGCTTCGTATCGGTTGTGCCGGTGCCGGGCCGACCGGAGCCGCGGCCGGTACCGGTACCGGTACCGGTACCGGTCAGCCCGGCAGGCTCAGGGTGGCGACGGCCCCGCCGTCCGGCGCGTTGGCGAAGCGGAGCTCGGCGCCGAGCAGCCCGGCCTGCCCCAGGGCGATGGTCAGCCCCAGGCCGTGGCCCGATCCGCGCTCCGCCGCGCCCGTCCGGAAGCGGCGCGGGCCGTCGCGCAGCAGGTCCTCGGGGAAGCCGGGGCCGTGGTCGCGCACGACGACGGTGCGGTCCCCCACGGTGACCCGCACCGGGGTCCGTCCGTGCCGGTGGGCGTTGACGACGAGATTGGCGACGATCCGTTCGAGGCGGCGCGGATCGGTCTCCACGGTCCGGTCCGGCTCCGCGTCGGCGAGGGTGACCTCGAATCCGGTGCGGGCCACGGCCTCGGCGACGACCGCGCCGAGGGGGACGCGGGCGTGGACCGGCCGTTCGGCTCCGGCGTCCAGGCGGGAGATCTCCAGGAGGTCCTCGACCAGGCCGCGCAGATCGCGCACCCGGCCCCGGAGCAGGTCCTCCGTCTCGCCGGCCGGCAGCAGGTCGGCGGTGGCCAGCAGACCGCCGACGGGCGTGCGCAGCTCGTGGGCCACGTCCGCGGTGAACCGGCGCTCGTCGCGCAGCCGGCGGCCGAGGGTGTCGGCCATCAGGTCGACGGTGGCCGCGATGTCGTCCACCTCGTCGCGGCCCTTGGTGGGCCCGGTACGGGCGTCCAGGTCCCCGGCGGAGATCCGGCCCGCGGTCTCGGAGACCTGCCGCAGCCGGCGGCCGAGCAGGCCGGCTCCCCAGACCGCCAGGGGCGTGGCCGCCGCGAGGGCGATCAGCGAGGCCACCGCCATGGTCGCGTCGAGCCGGCGCAGCTCGTGGAGTTCCGAGCTCATGTTCATCCGGACGGCGAGGACCGGGCTGCCGGGTCCGCCGACGCGCTGGGCCCCCCAGACGCTCGGCCCCGCGTTGCCCTCGATGTGCCCGTCGTGGGCGGTGTGGCGCTCACCGTCGTCCGGGTCCCGCAGCGCGGCGGGCAGCCCGGCCGGATCGAGCGCGGCGCCGTCCGCGAGGGTTCCGGTGCTCCGGTAGGTGCTCATGGCCGAGTAGACGGTGTTGAAGGCCCGGGCCTCGGCCCGGGCGCGGATGTCCTGCGCGGTCCAGAGGTGGACGAGCACGCCCACCGCCGCCGCGACCAGGCATGCCGTGGCCGCGGCCAGTACGGCGATCCTCCAGCGCAGGGGAAGGCGGCGCGGCCGCGGGCCGCCGGAGGGGGCCACAGCGCCCACCTCGCTCACCTCGCTCACCTCGCTCACCGCCTGAGCTTGTAGCCGAAGCCGCGGACCGTCTCGATCCGGTCCCGGCCCAGCTTGCCGCGCAGCCGCTGCACGCACAGGTCCACGACCCGGCTGTCGCCGTCCCAGCCGTAGTCCCAGACGTTGCGCAGCAGGGTGTGCCGCTCCAGCACGATGCCCGGATGGGCGGCGAACTCCAGCAGCAGCTTCAGCTCGGTCGGGGTCAGCGCCACCGGGCTCCCGGAGACGGACACCTCCAGGCCGCCGGTGTCGATGGCCAGGTCGCCGAAGACCAGCGTCCGCCCCTCGGCCGGCCCGGGCTCCCCGTCCGCGGCCCGCCCGGGTGCCGGTGCGGGCGCGTAGGTCGCCCGCCGCAGCAGCGAGCGGATGCGCGCCACGAGCACGTAGGTGTCCACGGGCTTGACCACGTAGTCGTCCGCCCCCGCCTCCAGACCGGAGACGACGTCGAGCCCGTCGCCGCGGGCCGACATCATCAGGACGGGCACCAGGCTGGTCTCCCGGATCCTGCGGCACAGGCCGATCCCGTCCAGGCCGGGCAGCATCACGTCCAGGACCAGCAGGTCGAAGTCCTCGTCGCGGAAGAGCTCGAGGCCCGTGAGTCCGTCGGCGGCGACCCGCACCCGGTAGCCGTAGCGCTCCAGGGCGACGGCGAAGGACCGGCGCATCAGGTCGTCGTCCTCCACGAGCAGCACGCGGACGGGCGGCGCGGGGGCCGGGACGGGCACGGACACGGGCGGACGACTCCTGTTCGCAAGGGCCGGGCGGTCCAAGAGAACCCGGTGGCCGATAAAGAACGATAGGCCAGAAACCGGGCACGGCACCGGTGTCGCACGGTCCGAGGGACAACCGAGCGCTCCCGGATGCCCGACCGATACAAACGCCGGGACGCCCGGACGGCAGCCGAAGGATTCAGGCAGGGCCGAATCAATGGCGCGAGGCCCGCCGCGCGGGAACCACGCCCCCATGACCCGGACGACCTCGTCATCGCCACCAAGGTCGGACCGGGCCGCGACCCCTCGGGAGAGTGGCTGCCGCACGCCACCCCCGGGCAGCTGCGCGGCCAGGTCGAGGAGAACCTGCGCCAGCTCGGCCTCGACCACCTCGACGTGGTGAACCTGCGCATCGTCGGCACCGATTCGATCGCCGAACGCTTCGGCGCACTCGCCGAACTGCGCGAGGCCGGCCTCATCCGCCACCTGGGCCTGTCCAACGTCCGCCCCCACCACCTCGCCGAGGCCCTGGCCATCGCGCCGGTGGTGTGCGTCCAGAACATGTACGGCATCGGCGCCTCCCCCGAACAGGAGGAGCTCCTGCGGTCCCCGGGGGGCGAAACCGGCCGGGACCGGGCCCAGTTGGTCGAAGACCTCCACCGGGACCTCGTCCGGGGCGGGCGGCGGTAGCAGCTCGACGGCCTCGGTGAGGGCCTTGCGCGCCCCTGTGGCCGTCTTGAACCTGCTCTGGGGGTCGGGCTGGAGCAGTGCGGCCAGGACGTCCCAGAGCGGGGCGGGGACGCCCTCGGGGGCGGCGGGGGTCCCGTGGGCGAAGAAGTGCTCCACGAGGGCCCGGGAGTCGGGCTTGGTGCCCTTCAGGAGGTAGAGGCCGACCAGCCCGACGGCGAACAGGTCCGCGGTGAAGTCGGGTTCGGCCCCGAGGAGTTGTTCGGGCGCGAGATAGCCCGGCGTGCCGACCACGAAGGCGGTCTCGGTCAGCCGGGGCTCGCCCTTGCGCATGGCGATGCCGAAGTCGGACAGCCGCAGGTGCGGCCGCCCGGTTCCAGTGGCCTCCATCAGGATGTTGGCCGGTTTGATGTCGCGGTGCACGACGCCTTCCGCGTGCACCGCCGCCAGACCCGACAGGAGCTGGTCGAGCAGTGTGCACACGAACCGGGGCGGCAGGGCCCCGTAGTCCCCGATCACGTGGGCGAGGGAACCGCCGGCGACGAGGTCCATGGTGAACAGGACCTTGTCGTCGTCCGCCGCCCAGCTGGCCGGGGCCAGTACGTGAGGGTGATCGATCCGCAGCGCCTGCTCGCGGACGAACCGCAGCAGGGTGTGGGCATCGCTCTGCAGGAGGACCTTCGCTGCGACGTACCGGCGGCGCCGGTGGTCCCAGGCACGCCATACGGCGCCTGCGCCGCCACGCCCGATCGGGTCGATCAGTTCGTACCGGCCGGCGAAGATCTCACCCATTGCTGCGCCCGTCCCCCGTCGTCAGCTGTGTCCGTTGCGTGCGCGGCGCGTCAGTTCTGGTGTGCCTCGTAGTGTGCGACCGCGTCGGAGGTGCGGCCCGCTCCGTACACCCGGAGGAACTCTGCCAGTTCCGGGTGGCTGGGGGCGAGGGTGTCCGCCGCTTCGATGATGTCGCCGGCCGCCGAGACCGAGCGCAGCAGCGACTGGATCTCGCGGACCACGCGCTTGACGGTGGGTGCGCCGGAGCCGGTGGCGGACTGGCTGCTGCTGTTGCTGAGGACGGAACCTCCCTGGGTCTTCTTGATCTCGTCCATCCGGTCGGTCGCCTCCGCCGCGCTGACGCTCCCGTCGGCCACCTGGCCGGCCAGGTCCTGGAGGGCCTGCACCCGCTGGACCACGGCGGGGTTGCCGATCTTGGCACGCTGTCCGCTCATCAGCTGGGACAGCATCGGCGCCGACAGCCCGAGGACGGCAGCGAGGCGGGCCTGGTTCAAGCCGAGGTCATCTATGAGCCGGCGGAAGAGCGCGCCGAGCGGCTCCCCGTACCAACTGCGCTGGAGTTCCCGGGCTCTGGCCGTAGCCTCTTGCTGTACTGCGTCCACTCTTACTACTCCCCTTCGCTGGTGCGAACCTCGCGAGCATCTTACGGAGAGTGGTCGCGGGGCGGGAGTCCCTATCATTTTGCGAGATGAGGGGGTACACCCGGTACTCTGTCCTTCGGAACGGCCTCCCCCTCCCCGGGGAGAACCACGTCCGGATCCGGGGCCTTAGCTCAGTTGGTAGAGCGCTGCCTTTGCAAGGCAGATGTCAGGAGTTCGAATCTCCTAGGCTCCACATACTGAATGCCCCCTGACCTGCGGAAACGCAGTGGCAGGGGGCATTTTTCATGCGCGCGGGTGCGCGCGGGTGCGCGCGCCGCCGGTGCGCGCCCCGTACGCGGCGCCCCCGCCCAGTCCCGCCCCCCGCACCTTCAGTAGTTTGTCCACGTCCTTCGCCCGCACGCTTGCCTGCTGGGGGGCGGTGCGGGCCGGGACCGCGGCCGGGGGCCGCAGGGCAGGGCCCGCGCGCAAGGCTGCGGTCCAGCCGAGCGGCGGGTGGGGCGAGGCGGCGATCGGGGCGGCGAACGCGCGCATCGTCGTAGGGGTCCGGGCGGGCCGGGCCGGGACGGGTCGGCCGGCGAGGGCGTGGGCGGCGATCTCCCCTTCGGCCAGGGCCAGTTGGGCGCCGCCGACGCCGCCGGGGAGACCGGCGGACCAGATCCCCTCCTGCTCGGTCAGCCCGCGAACCCGGACCGGTTGCGCCATCCCGCCTCCCCACGCTGATTGGAGAACTCCTTTCCAACCAGCACCACGAGCAACCCGGCGAACCTTCCCGGTCACAGCACTAGGAGGGCGCTTCAACCCGTTGTTTCCTACCAGATTGCCGGGTTGATGGTGGTTCATGCGCCGCGCCATGTGGGGGTGGATTCGGCGGTGAGTCTGCGGGCCATGAGGTTGATCATCGCGAGGTGGATCATGGCTCCGTAGCGATGCGGATGGGCCTCGTAGTCGCGGGCGAGGCGGCGGTGGTTCATGAGCCGGCCGAGGGTTCTCTCGACGGTCCACCTTCGCGGCAGGGAAGATCCCCTGGTGGTGGGGTCGCGGCGGACGATGTGCATGTCGATGCCGAGGGTGGCGGCGTGCTCGACGAGGTACTGGCGGTGGCCTCCGTCGACCCAGGCCTTACAGACGGTGGGGTGTTCGGCGGCGACCCGCTCGATGAAGGTCTGGCCGGCGATCGAGCCCCTGCACGCTCGCCGCAGCGACAAGGACTTGGAGGAGGAGCCCGACGGTGTCGATGACGATGCTCCGCTTCCGTCCGACGATCTTCTTGCCCACGTCGATGCCCTGCTCGCGGGCCGGCACGTTGGTGGAGGTCTTGATGCTCTGGGAGTCGCAGACACACGCGGTCGGCTCCCCCTCCCGGCCCTCCTGCCTGCGGACTTGGCGTCGGAGCAGGGCGTTGAGCTGGTCGAAGACACCCTTCCTGCCAGCGGGCGAAGTAGGCGTAGACGGTGTTCCAGTGCGGGTAGTCGTGCGGCAGGTAGCGCCATGGGATGCCGGTCCGGTTCACGTAGAGGACTACGTCGAGCAGACTCCGCAGGTCGTGGTCAGGCGGCCGGCCAACGTCCAGGCCGCGGCTGCGGCGCTCGGACCGCCAGGCGGTCAGGACCGGCTCGACCAGTTCACATCGGGCGTCGGACAGATCACTCGGGTATCGACGACGTTCAGGCATGCCGATTCGGGCTACCCGCCAACCACCCGGCAGGCCCGGGCGTGGACACCGGCGCCCGAAGCACACAGCGCACGACCCTGCGTCTTGGGACCAAACAGGAGAACCCAGGCCGACACGGTGCCGGAACTGCTACTTCTACGCCGTCATGCGCAGAACGCCACAAAACCACTCAAATATGGTTAAACACCATCTAAGCTTGCCGTTAACCTCCGGTGGCTGACGAAGCAGGTTCGATCTCGGTGGCGAGGGTTACTTGGGCGGTCCATGACCAGGGCTCCGGGGGCGGATCCCAGGTCACCTCGACGTCGGCGTCGTGGACGTCGCGTGCGAGTTCCACCACCATGACTGCCGCAGCGGCTCGCGCGTCTTGCGGGTCGGTGTTGATCGGGATGTCCAGGCGCCCGCAGAGCATTCCGCCTTCCACGGGTTGGATCATGAAACGCCAGCCCTCCGGCGTCGCCAGCAGAACGATCCCCTTCGGAATGCCCCAGGCGGGCCGCTTCTTCTTCTCCTTCTTGCGTCTCACCATGCCGCTATCCAACATCGTCGGGATCGTGGCGATGAACGGGGGTGGCGGGGCCGCTGCCGCGGCGTCGTTTGGTGCCTGCCTTGTGGTGAGCAGGGCGGGCGTATGCCTCGCCGGTGGCGAGGACGCGTCCGACGTCGTAGCGGGGGGCGGGGCACCGGTTCTTCGAGCCCAGCGGCCGGCCGGGGCCGGGCCTGGTGGGTTTCGGTGCACCGGCTGGCGTGCCCGTCTTCGCGCGCAGGTTCCTGAACCCGCGACGGACCCGGGCCGACGTGAGCCTGTTCGGCTCCGACGGTCGCTCCCATGGCCTGCGGAGGTCCCGCGCAAGCGGGCGCGCGAGCCGCAGCTGGGCGTGTGCGGCCAGGATGAGCCGGGTCCAGCGATCGGCAGCCTGTGCTCCACGTCGAAGCGACGACGGAAGGACTGCCAACACCGGTCGACGTCCTGCGGGGCGGCGCCGGTGCCCGACCACCGCAGCCAGACGGACTTGTTCACGCCGCCGCTGGGCAGTTTCTCGACCGTCAGCCGGATCACGGTTCCCTCGATGATCGGCAATGGTCCCTCGTGTTCGATCCACGCTGCCCTGCGGGTCAGCCGGGGATGGAGCCGGTCCCCGGCTTGGGCGGTCGCGGTCCCGTATCGGTTGGTGTGGGTAACGGTGGCCGCGGTGGCCTCACCCCATGACGTTCTGCAGAAAGACTCGTGCCGCGTCGACGGCCCGGGCGTGTCCGCGTCGAGCAGTGGCCGCGGCACCGGCGTACCTATCAACCCCCTATTGCTGGCCTGTCCCCGACTGCTCTTGCCGAAGTTGCCAGGGTCGAGAGGAGCCGGAACTACCTGTGGCCCGGCGTCACGGCCGAGTCCGTGAGGATGTGGCGAGGGTTCGTACGGGCCCCGTACCGCAACCTCTGGAGTGAATACGAGGACGGCGGTTGCGGTGTAGGGGAATGCTGCGGCAGCCCCTTCGAAGCACGGAAGTTCCTGGATGCCGTGATACACGGCATGTCCCGGCGCCGAGCTCGCGAGCTTCGATTCCTCGATGACCAACTCAACAACTCGTGCTGAGCGAGTTCAGGCAGGACGTTAAGCGGCAGGTTCAGTACCTGTTTGTCATCCCCGACTGTCCATGCCCAGACACCCGATGCCTTGCTCTCTCCGACTCGTGCGTAGGGGTATCCGTTGGAATGCCCACGGGGACCCTGGATGAACCGCCTGTCGGAGCGGTCTGGCAGTTGAATCTTCCTTCAGCTCTTGGGCGTGGCTGGACCTACCGAGTACAGCCAGTGACAGCGGGGTTTGAGGGATCGCAGTTACCGGGGTTGTTGTTTGCGATGGTGGTGTGGTTAAGGGTGACGTTTCCGCCCTCGTTGTGGAGGCCGGCGGGGGCGTGGGCCGCGGTATTGCCTGTGACACGGGAGTCGTTGAGCGTTGCGTCACCCTGGTTGTGAATGCCACCGCCGGTTCCTTGAGTGACTGCGTTCCTGTCGATGACGGTGTTGCGGGTATTGAGCGTTCCAAAGTTGTAGATGCCACCACCGGAGAAGCTCGCAGTGTTGCCACGGATGGTGGTGAGCATGTTGATGGTGAGCGTGCCGAAGTTGGCGATGCCCCCGCCAGTTCTGGCGTCGTTGCTGCGGATCTGGCTGTCGGAGATGGTCGCGGAGGAACTGTTGTTATGGATGGCGCCGCCCAGGCCTCTTGCTTCGTTGCCGGTGAGGATGCTCGCGGTCAGGGTGAAGGGTGAAGAGATGCTGTTGTGCGAGATGGCTCCGCCGTTACCACCACTGACGGGGCCGGTGGAGTTGTTGGTGAAGACGCTGAGGTCTACGCGTGTGGTGCCGCTGCTCAGGATGGCACCGCCGTGGCCGGATTCGGTGTTGTTGCCTTTGAAGTACGAACCTTCGACGCGGAGGGTTCCATTGTTGTTGTAGATGGCGCCGCCTCCGTTGCTGGAGGTGTTGCCGGTGAGGCGGGTGTTGGTAAGGGAAGCAACGGTGCCGAATCCCAACTGGATGGCCCCACCCTGGGCGCCTCCTCCGGCTTTGGCGTTGGTGAGGGCGACGTCTCGGAGAGTCAGGTTCGCGCGGGTGACAGGGGGGAGGCTGAAGAAGCGGAATTCGCTGTCGGTGTTGTCGTCGCGGGTGATGGTGGCGTTGCGTCCGTTGATGGTGATGGGGCTGGTGATCTGGGGGAGCGCGGCCTGGCCGGGGCCGGCGATCTGCTCGGTGTAGGTGTAGGTGCAGTCGCGTGCAAGGTTGAGGGTGTCGGAGGTGGTGGGGGTGCTGTTGGCGGTGGCGATGGCCTGGATAAGGGCGGCCGGGGAGCAGGTGACGTTGATGGTGGCGGCGGCGTGAGCGGGGGTGGCAACCAGGCCGGCGAAAGTGAGTGCGAATGCGGGCGCGGCGAGCAGGGTAGCGGCCTGGCGGGGGCGGCGCAGTGGCCTCATTGTCTGACTCCTTTTTTGGGAGGCGCCGGGGGGCGATCCGATCATTGTTTACATCAGCTAAACATCCATCCTTTTCGGGACACGCCGGGCGTATGCTGTGGGGTACTTCGGCCTGTCCAGTAGTTCTTTTGTGCGATGGTGCCCTTTTCTGGATTTCGAGAGTGTCGGCGTTGTCGGGCCGAGGCTTTAAGCGGGGCGAAAGTCCGGACGGCGGTGGCCAGGTGGGTCATCTCGGGGCAGGCGTCGGTCAGCTGTTCCCGGAGATCGCGATGTCCGGCCTTGAGGCTGTCGGGCCTGGTGAGACGTCGTTTCCAATGGTGTGATCATTCGTTGAACCGTGCATGACGGATCTGGTTGCGCGGCTGGTGCCGGACGAGTTGTGGGTGCTGTTCCGGCGGGTGGTGCCGCCGACGGAAGCCATACGTCCGCAAGGTGGTGGCCGACGTCGAGCGGGTGACCTCGAGGCATTGGCGGCGATCATCTTCGTAGCAACCTCGGGCTGCATGTGGCGGCAGCTGCCGCCGGTGTTCGGCCCGAGCTGGCAGACGGTCTACCGGCGCTTCGCCCGGTGGAGCCCGGCCCGGGTCTGGGCCCGCCTCCACCGCGCCATCCTCGACGAACTCGGGGCCCACGGGGAACTGGACTGGTCGCGCTGCACGATCGATTCGGTCAGCATGCGGGCTACAAAAGGGGGCCTCTGACGGGACCGAATTCGACCGACCTTGGCAAGCCTGGATCGAAAATCCGCCTGATCACCGACCGGAACGGACTGCCGATCTCGCTGGGCGTTTCCGGCGCGAACATGCACGACAGCCTCGGTCTTGAACCACTCGTTCGGGGCATCCCGCCGATCCGATCCCGCCGAGGGCCTCGTCGACGGCACCCCGCCAAGCTCCACGGAGACTAGGGCTACGACAACGAGAACCTGCGTCGACGGCTCCGCGAACGCGGCATCCGCCACCGCATCGCCCGCAAGGGCATCGAGTCCTCACAACGACTCGGCCGCCACCGACGGGTCGTCGAACGGACCGTGTCCTGGCTCGCCGGCGGCCGTCGGCTCCACCGCCGATACGAATGCAAGGCAGAACATCCCAGCCCACCCGAATCCGCCTGCGGATCCGGACTCCGGCAGGGTGAGGGCGAGGATCTCGTCCGAGACCGACAGGGCGACGAAGACCTCTCCCCCGGCCACGCACTGCGCCGCTCTCAGAGGCCCCGCCCTGCGGCCACGGCTCCGAGCGGCCGGTAGGAGGAGGAGCCGGTCTTCGCCATCAGGGTGAGCCGTTCCGCCGCCGTGTCGCACGAGACCACCACCTCCCCCCACCTCACCCCTGTGTTCCGGCTCCGGTGCGGAGGTCCTCGCCGTGTCCCGCCCCAAGCGCGCGCAGCGAAGCGCGCCCTACCGTGATACCGGCACGAGCTCAGCGAAAGGCGCCGAAAGGGTGTCAACTGTCTGTAACTGGCTGGCATACGACCGGCCTGGCCAACTGATCGCATACCGGATTTTCCGGTATGGGCTGCCGCCTCAGCCTTCCCCCCGGAGCACAATCTCGGTGACTGACGACCAGGTTCCTCACGTTCCCGGAACACTCCACCACGTTGAGATCTAGGTCCCCGACCTAACACGGACGATCGCCGACTGGTCTTGGCTCCTCGAGGACCTCGGCTACCCCCTTCACCAGAGCTGGGAGAACGGCCGCAGCTGGCGACTCGGCCCCACCTACCTCGCCTTCGAGCAGTCCCCCGCCCTCACCACGGCCCGGCACGACCGGTGCTCGCCCGGCCTGAACCATCTCGCCTTCCACATCGAGAGCCCGGATCGAGTTGAGCTTCTGACCGCGAAGGCCCGCGAGAACGGCTGGATGCTCCTGTTCCCCGACCGCCATCCCCACGCCGGCGGCGACCATCAGCACGTCGCCCATCTCGAATCCCGCGACGGGTTCGAAATCGAACTCATCGCCCCGCACACGGCATAGCCGGGCTGGACGCCTCTTTGTCCACGCTCGCCTGCACAATCACCGCGCTCGTCGCGGCAACATCCTTGATCAGGTTCCCCCGACCTTGCAGCATCCAGTCGACGGAGCGACCTAAAAGGCCGCCAGCACGCGGCCGGGCACAGCCCGTCCGGCTCAGCGGCCACTCCCCCGTATGGGCACGATCCCATCACCGCGGCTACCTGCCACGGCCCGACTACGGGCGGGCGCAGACCGGCGATGCGCGGGTATCGCGGGCGCGGCTGAGAACGCGCCCACCGGGCCCGGGGTGGTGCCCGGTGTGGTGGCGGCGCGAGCCGCGGCCGCGATACCCGAGTGTCTCCACCAGAGGGTTAGCCGACCAGTTCCGCCTTGTTCATCGCGACCACGGTGTTCGACGAGGCGGCCGAACCGGATGTGGCGAGCTGTGCGGCGGCGCCGATCAGAAGGGCGGCACCGAGGGCGAGCAGAGCGAGAGAGGTACGGAACTTGCGCATCGGGTGCACTTCCTTGGAGTGGGTCGGTCAGATGGGACGAACCGCCTCGCCGGCGGCCTTCCGACAGTAGGGCGAGCCCGCCGGCGGACGCTACCTCTCCGCTCAGGAACCCCGGCGGTGGTGGCCCGCACCCGCCGACCAAATCCGAAAGAGACCTACTGTCGGCGTACAAGTGAACGTGGCTCTGGCAAGATTTTCGTAGCCGGAGATCATCCCGGGGTGAGGGTTGGCTGGTCCGCGTAGCGGCGGCGTAGGTGGGCGACGAGTACGACTCTGTGACGGAGGAGTGGGACGCCGGCGCGGCCTGCCATGATGCGTTTCTGGAGCTTCACGTCGGTGATGCGGCCCTCGTTGACTCCGGAGTTGTAGGGGCTGGTGATCCCTTGGGCCACCGCGTGTCGGTCTTCGCGTAGGGCGGTTGCGATGGCGGCGAGGGGCGGAAGTCCGCTGTTGGTGAGGTGATCGAGCCAGGTCGGCAGTGGTGTGGCGTCGCGGTTGTCGAGCATGGCGGCGAACTGGCGGATCAGTTCGTGGGTGCGGTGAAGTTCCGGGCAGTGGTCGAGGAGCCGCCGCAGGCGCTCCGCCGTCTGGGGGCTGTGCCGGACCGGGGTAGCGATGATCCAGCGTGCGGCTTCGCGTGGAGAGGGCGGTCGTTCGCGGGGCTCGTCCAGGGGCAGGCCGCGTCGCAGCGGTGCCAGGGCCATTTTCACGCGTTGGTAGTGGCCCAGGTAGCCCTTGCCAGCGAGTTCTTGGTGGAGGATTTTGGCGCTGTGTTCGCCCTCGTCCCAGCGTTGTTGCAGGTAGTCGAGGTACGGGTCCAAGGTGGACGGGCGGCGGGGAGCACGTCGCAGCACCTCCTGCCAGGTCCGGGCCCTGGCGTATTTGCGGACGGTGCGGCGGTCAATTGCGAGTTCGCGGGCCGCGGCGGCATAGGGGCGGCCAGCATCAGTGAGCGCGTGGACGGCCTCGAAAAGCCGTTGAGCGTGCCGGCCGGCGGGCGTGTCCTGCCCGGGTTCCGTCTCCGTCGAAGGAGGCTCCGGACCGGCCGGTTCGGGGGCGGGGAGAGCGGCGGGCAGGCAGCCGCGGTGGGCGGCGGTGACTTCCTGAACGCGCCGGGACAGGCCCTGCCACAGGTGAAAACGGTCGCTGACCTGGACGGCGTCGGGGGCGCCGTCGGCGATGCCCTGCCGGTAGGTGAGGGAGCCGTCGCGGCAGCCGATCTCGACTCCGGGATGCGTCCGGAGCCATCGGCTGAGCTGTTCGGCGTCCCGGCCTTCCCAGAGCGTGAGCGGGAGTCGGGTGGTGGCGTCGACCAGGAGGGTGCCGTAGGTGTCGCCGTAGAGCGCGAAGTCGTCCACCCCCAGCACCCGGGGTGTGACCAGTGGGGGTAGCGGCACCCGCATCAGCTGGGCGAGCACGGTGCACCGCGAGAGTCTGACGTTCAGGACCCGCAGCATCCGGGTCCCGCCCCGGCCCGCCAGCACAACACCGACCGACTCGACCAGGTGCTGCAGCAGCGGCGTTCGCCGCTGGTAGCGGACGGTCAAACCCGGTATCTGTTCGGCGAAGGTCACCTTCGGGCAGGACGCGTTCTCGCAGTACAGACGGCGCACGGACAAGTCGATCCGGACCGGCCGGCCGCCGAGCGCCGCATCGGCGAGGTGCCGGACATAGCGGCTGTGGGTCCAGTCGCTCAAGACACCGCACCCGCTGCATCTCACTAGAACGCGAGAGCGGGTACGAGCCTCGATCACCACGACAGGACCGGAAGTATCAGCCGAGAACACCAGCAACCCGGCCAAGTGCGGTAAGAGCTTTGACAGTTCAACAGAACACACTCAAAGGCTGCCCATTCCGCAAACCGAGCGACTGCCCGCATGAGGATGATCTCCGGCTACGAAAATCTTGCCAGAGCCGCCCTCCGTGGCTCTGGCAAGATTTTCGTAGCCGGAGATCATCTTGGTTCGACGGGGGCAGAGTGAGCCTCTGCGGTACCGCCCAGACCTCGAATTCGTCGAGGCCTGTACCGACACAAGTCACACCAAGGGGGCAGGCCAGAGTGGCTGACGTCAGAGTCACCTACGACGAGGGCGCGAACGCGGCCTACGTCTACCTCACCGATCCGCATGTTCGCACCAAGTCCTCGCGGATGTACCCCTGTGATCCGGTGCAGGTCGGCGGCATGATCAACCTTGACTTCGACGAGCAGGGGCGCCTCATCGGCATCGAGGTACTGGCGGCCAGCTCCAAGCTGCCCGAGTACCTGCTCACGTCATCCGAGCGTCTGGACGCGGAAGGTGCATGAGCCGGTTGAGCAGGAGAGGTACCTCTCGCCGCATTAGGTTGGAAGGCCGGCTGTGCAGGGGCCGGGGTACGGGGCACTGGCTCCGCGTTCCGGTCGGCAAGATGCACACCGACCGCTACGTCCCCCTGCACCCTCAGCCCAAGATGCTGCTGGACGACTGGCTATCGCACCGTCCCGAGGGCTTGCGTTCGAACCTGCTGTTCACCGATCACGGTCGTCCGGTCAACGCCTCCCGCATGGTCCCGGGAGCCCCGGTCGATCCGCGGGTCGTGGCGTGGCTCAGAGCCCACGGCCCGGGCATGAGCCGGGTGGCCTCGGTCTGTACGGGATCGGTACTCCTTGCCGAGGCGGGTCTCCTGGACGGTGTGCGCGCGACCACGCACTGGAGCCGGGCCGAGGAGATGGCCGCCGCCTACCCGAAGGTGCGCGTGGATCCGGAGCCGATCTTCATCCGGCACGGCAGGATCTGGACGGCGGCCGGCATCACCAGCGGCATCGACATGGCCTTGGCCTTGGCCTTGGTGGAGGCGGACCACAGCCGGGAACTGTCCCTCGCGGTCGCGCGCCAGATGGTCGTCTTCCTGCGCCGCTCCCACAACCAGAGCCAGATCAGCGCGCAGCTCCAGGTTCAGATCGCCCACCGCGACAGCCTGCGGGCAGTCCAGGACTGGATCTCCGACCACCCGGACGCCGACCTCAGCGTCGAGGCTCTCGCCTGGCGCGCGGCGCTCTCCCCCCGGCAGTTCACCCGGGCCTTCACCCAGGAAACCGGCATGTCACCGGGTCGCTACGTGGCCAGGGTCCGGCTGGAAATGGCATGCCGGCGCCTGGTGAACCGGCGGCACGACAGCATGGACCACATCGCCGCCTCGTGCGGCCACCCCAGTGCGGAAGCCATGCGGCGGGCGTTCCAAACCGCGCTGGGGACAGCCCCGACGGAGTACCGCGACGCGCACTGAACCCGGGATCCCAGTTGCCGACGCGCTGCACCGGACAGCGGTCCGGCAACGTCCTGGCGTACACGTCGCCCAGTGTCGTGGGCGCCGTCAGCCGTCAGCCGTCATTCGCGTCAAGACAGCGGGCGGGAGCCGACGACGACTCCGGGAAACGATTCCCATTTACTTGACTTAGCTTTCGCACTTTCCCGCAGGAAATCACGAAGCGAAATGAAAGCCGTTTCCCTCAGCGGCTCGATTGGCGGGATGTACGACCTTCCAATTCTGGCCTTTCTGGAGCATTGTCGATTCTGTTCGAAGATGCAGGATTCGGTAGGAGAAGGGACTGCTGAAAATGAATTCGTTGTGGATGGTTACTGTTCCGACAGAGGGTTCCTCAGCCGGGCAGCGCGTCCGGGGAACACAGAGCTTCGTCGTCAGGGCGGGGCGGCGCAACGCCGCCGTGCGCTCCGCCCTGGCCCGTGCGATGACCACGCATGCGCGGCGGCGCCGTCTGTACGCCAGGATCGACCCGTCCCAGGTGACCGTAAGCGAGCTGGGTCAGGGGCAGGCGGTCAGGTGACTCGCAATCAGCAAGTGCGGGCGGATGTCTTCATCGTGGAAGCCCACGAGATCGCGCGGCGGGGAATCCGGCATTTGCTGTCGGCCCGGTTCACGGTCGTGGGTGAAGCGGCCACAGCCGCAGACGCGCAGCGCCTGATTCCCCGTATGGCACCCCAGGTCGTGGTGCTGGACATCCGGATGCCAGACCAGAGCGGTCTGCGCGTCTGCCGCCTCCTGTCCGCCCAGCACTCCGGAATCCGCTTTCTGCTGATGTCGGACACCATCGACGAGGCCACCGAGGCGACAGCCGTGACCTCTGGGGCATGGGGTCTGATCGGCAAGAACGTCTCAGGACCCGGTCTGGTCACTGCGGTCGAAGCGGTGGCGGAGGGCCGTTCACTCTTCGACGCCAGTGCGATCACCAGCACCGCCGCCGTGCTCCGGTCCGGGCGACTGGACCACTCCGGCGGCCATGAGCTCAGCGAGGAGCAGCGCCTGCTGCTCCTCCTGATCGCCCGCGGACTCACCAACAAGGCGATCGCTGAGAAGCTGTCAGTCGCCGAGCGGGTCGTCAAGTACCGCTGCCTGCTCCTGTACAAGGCGATCGGCGTCCACAACCGGGCACAGGCCGCGGCCTACGGGAGCCGACTCTTGGTCTGGCGAGTCAGGAGTACCTGACTCGCACCGCACGTCCCCCTCCCCCGCCTGCCGACGCACTGTGGCAGACGAGACGCCTCGGAAACACACATGACGCGACCCGCACCCCTGAGCCGGCCTGTATCCGGTCTGCTGATAATCGGCACACTGCCGTACTCGGCATGGCTCCTCGAAAGCCTCATGCCCACCGGGCTCGATCCTCTGACCTCGTACGTGAGTGAGCTGTCCGCACGGGACCGGCCCAGCAGCGGAATCTTCCGCGCCAGCGACTTCGCCGCCGGGACCCTATTCCTCCTGGCCGCCGGCCTCGCTCTGCCGCACGAGCTGAGAGCCGTGCCCCGGCCCAGGTGGGCCGTCACCGGCTGGAGCGCCCTCATCCTCTTCGCCCTGGGCTCCCTCGGCGACGCGCTCCTGCCGATGTCCTGTGCTCCCACCACCGACCTCGAATGCTCCCGGCTGGAGACCGCGGGCCTGCTCCCCTTCACCCACCAGGCACACACCCTCACCAGTACCGCCGGCACAACCACGGTCCTGATAGGCGCACTTGCCCCGAACACCGCCGCACACCGCTACAACCGGTGGCCGCTGCTGCAGACCATGGGAGGACCCCTGCTCGGACTCGCCTTCGCGGCAACCCTGTGGACGTTGACGGCCTACGTCTCCACCGGCACCGCCGGTGCGGCCAGCAACCAGCTCGGCCTAGCCCAGCGAACCCATCTGCTGCTCATAGCAGCCTGGACGACAGCCCTCGCAGCCAGCATCTGGCACTCCCCGACTCGAGGAACTGCACCGTCCTCGCCCGATTCACCAAAGCCCACCCCAGAAGCCGGCCCCCTCACCACGGTAAGGGCCGACCACCAACTCGCCTCACGTCCGATCGACCGAAGGAGAACCACCGTGAAAGCCACCAAGCGGTCATGGAGGGTCGCCGCCATAGGAGCCATACTCCTCTCGGTCGCCCTTCCCGCCACGTACCTGGGCACAACTACCGCACAGGCCCAGGCCGCAGGAAGCCCGAGTCCCACCGACGAGCCCACCATGGAGGACACGAGCCCTCCCATAGGCGACCCCATCACCTGCGACAACGGCCCCCTCCCCGACACCGACCAAGCCGCGCTCGACGCCACAGGGCTCAACGACGTCCAACCGCCTCAGTGCTGAGGCGGCCGGGGTGTCTCCATGAAGTTGTGACGGAAGCCAGCACTGCTCGCCGAACACCGACTAGACGGTAGTAGGGGCACCCTCCGGGTCCGGTCTGGCGGGCAGGAGCGTCGTCCTGTCCGGCGCGGGTCGGATATCCGACCCGGCCAGAGCGGCAGGACGGAGGGTCCCGGGCCCGTACCGGGCTCGGGCCCGGTCGGTGACGGCTTCGATGGTCAAGGCGCGGTCGGAGTCGGGGTCGAAGCTGAGCTGCTCAGCAGCCTCCGCCGCAGGACTGTGATCCTGTGCGCGCAGGCCAATCGCGCGGACGCGGGCCCGCTGCGGGCCGAGGACGTCGTAGAGCTCGTAGGCGGCACCGGCGAGCAGGCGGGTGTGGGCAGTGGGCTCGGGCAGCTTACGGCTGCGCGAGCTCGTGGAACGGTCGGCATACCGAATGGACTGGGCGAGCTGGCCGGCGATCTGCTGCTTGTCGCGGAGCCGGCCACCGAGCTCCTCAGCCAGGTCGAGCAGGGCCCGGCGATGCTCGACGGGGTCGAGGACGTCGTGGTCGAAGTCCCGCACGGCGTTCACGGACTTCGCGATCGGCTGCGGCTGAGGCTGGACGGTGCGCAGGTCGTAGCGATGGGCGTGGGCGTGGAGCGAGCGCCCGGTCGAGGCGCCGAATATCCTGGTGAGGGCGGGCAGGGGTGCGTCGGCGAGGTCGCCGATGGTGTAAAGCCCGTAGGAGCGGAGCTTGCTGGCGGTGGCGGGGCCGACGCCGTGGAGGGCGGCGACGGGGCTCGGTCTCAGCCACGCCTCCACGTTGCCGGCTTCGACGATGCGGGTCGGCTCCGCCAGGTGCCAGCGATAGAAGCCCGACCGGGAGACCCACAGGATTCTGCACAGCCGCTGGATGCCGTACTCCACATGATGGTCGGAGATGAACCGCCAGCGGCCGGTCAACGCCCCGTCTCCTTGGCAAAATACTGGGCAGCCTTGCGGAGGATCTCCTTCTCCAGCTCCGGCTCCAGCTCACGGACCTGCTTCCGCAGCTGCTTCAGCTCCTCACGCCCGGACGGCGTCCCCGTGTCACCCTCCCCGCCGGTGGCGGGCCGGGCCTCGCGAACCCACTGGCGCAGCGACTCGCCGTTGACTCCGAGCTCCTTGGCCACCGAGCCCTCTGTCCGTCCGTCCGTCCGTCCGGTGGACAGCACCAGCTCGACCGCGTCCCGCTTGAACTCCTCCGAACACCGGGCAGCACCCACCACGACACCTCCACCGCGGATCCCGCGATCCGATCTTCAAGAGATGTCCACAGACGGGGGCAAACCCCAGCACCAGCCTGCCCCGCCACCACGACCAGCGACCCGGTGGACCTTGCGGTCACAGCACGTGCTGTGACCGCAAGGTCCACCGGGTCGCGGTGCCCGGCACGGCACCTCGCCGTGTTCTCGGACCAAGATGGTACGTCCGGTACGAGCCGCGGCCCTCCGCCCGGGGGCCCCTCCCAGCGGTAGTTGGGGGAGATTCACCGCACCGGACGCCGCGACCCGCCAAACTTCTCCAGCCACAGCACTAGCTGATGTGGCCGGCCGTGTCGCTTCTTCGTCGCGCGCCGATTTGGCTATACGACGGGGGTGTCCTGGATGGGTTCGAAGCCGGTGCCGCAGGTGCCCGGGAGGTTGGCCGGGGTGAATGGCGTGGAGGATGTGTCGCAGCGGACCTGGTGGAGCACCCCGTCCTTGGCCAGCAGGCTGATGTAGAGGTAGCCGGGGTTTCCTTCGGTGACCGATGCGGCGGTGTCCGTGATGCACGTCGGCGCGTTGGCGAGGGTCCCGAGGTTGATCCACACGCCGGGGTTACGGCTGTCGTTGAGGAAGGCGTGTCCTTGCCGGTCGGTTGCGACCCGGAAGATCGTTCCGACGGGAAAGCCGACGAAGTCCGGCGCGGCGGTACTGAGGTCGCGGCCCGTGACGCACTTCCTCTTATGCTCGTCATGCCTGGCGTCCTCGGACTCGGAGGACTTCTTGGGCTGGGGGTCAGAGTTCATGCCGCTGGCGGCCGCGGACGGCACCATGAGCGTTCCGAGGAGCAGGGCCCCTGATACCGCCGAAATACCTCGTGCAGCCCAAGTCAGCTTCTTCATGTGATTCCTTTCCGAGCGTGCGGGTCTGTTGCCTGGCCGAACATCCCCGATGCACGCGGGATGCACACACGGTGCGATGAGGTGTCACTCATCGAGAGCATGATGTGGCTCTGAACGGCGGCGGCCAGGTGGCTGGATCCCCGGAGGAAATCCAGCGGTGCAGGAACGGAGAGAAATCGCCCGTCAGTCCCGGGCAGACGGGGGCCGGTATAGCAATTGGGGCTGCGCTTCCGTCCCTGGCCCGGGGCAAGCATTTGGGGCAGGCTGCTGTCACCGAAGCCTCTCTTGACCGCTCCGTCGCGCGGCATTCACGTGGGGGAACGCTTCAGGGTCCGACGAGGGACAGGGCGACCGACAGCACGGCAGCGTCGCTGCCAGCGAATGCACCCGGGTTGCTCGCGAGGAGACGTTCGAGCGCGTCCCACTCCACCTGGGGAGGCCGTCCGCTCCGGTCAATGAGCTGGACGACGTCGGACGCGGCGTTGAGTTCGTCGTCGTCCAGCAGACGGCGCAACCAGTAGCCGTCGCGGTCAGCTCCAAGGAACTGGATCGCCGCCTTCGTGCCGTCGTTACGCACGCCCCTCGCGAGCTCCTCGCCGCTCAAGCTGTCGTTGATCATCGGCGGCTCTCCCGTCCGTCACCGGGGTTGGGCTGCGGTCCCCCGCGCCACTCTTCTTGCCCCGCAGGTCGGTCCTCACCTCTACACGCCGCACGATCAACCACCGGCCGGGGGCATTCCGCCCTCCGGCCGCAACTCAACCGCCCTCCGGGGCGACGCCCCCTGTCGGGCTCCGGAACAGTCGCACCTGTGAGCGACGGTGGCGCGCGGCCTCGACGGTGGTTTCTGCTGACGCCTTGGGTGCCGCCGGCTCTGTCGCCCGGCCTCGCACGCCTCATGCTGTGACCGCAAACCTTTGCCAGGAGGAACCCGTCGAACAATCCCGGTCACAGCACTAAGTAGTCGGCTCACACGTTTGTAGCGGTGATCCATCAGGTGGCAGGACGGCCCGGTTGCTTCGCGTCGGAGTCGTGGACCAGTTCACCGAGCTGGATGAGGAAACCGTACGACGCGAGGCGATTGTGGAGGCGAACGAAGTAGGACCTGCTTGAGCACCTGAAGATCTCACGGCGGCGCACCTTCCAGAGACTGTGCTCGTATGTGTGCGCTGCCTGCAGGAGGGCCGCTTCCGCCTCTTCCGTGCTGCCTTCGACCTCCGCGACGGTCCGCCCGTCACGACCGGCATCCGACACGCCGCTGACAGGCACGGCCAGAATTATCCATTGAGGCATCTCGCGATCAATTCCTTACGCCCTCGACGTCGCATGCCGCAACGCGTGCGGCGTAAGTGTGGCAGGCGCAGGACTGGAGCCACCTGCCACAGAAGTTGAGCCAGAGCCTCGAAGCGGCCCCACCTGGCGTCGATGGACGCTCGCAGCGGCTCGGTCAGTCCCTTCTGCGAGCATGTCGCCATGACCATCGGATCACCTGATCAGCGTCCTGATGAGGACGCGCTGGAGTGTCTGCGCTCGGCGTTCGAGCCGGCGTGGCGGGAGCCGGCTCTCGGATACGAGGCGGTCTCGACGTGGGAAGCCGAGAACGGGACTGTGCTCCCGGAGCCGTACCGGAGCTTGGTCGCGGAGATCACCAACGGGTCCCCGCTCGGGCCACCGGAGGACGGCGGCCTGCTCCCTCTGGGCTGACTCACGCCGGGCTGGCCCTACCAGGCCGACCGAAGTCCCGCCGCGCCGTTCCCGCTCCAGGAGACATGGGCCTGGGAAGGCGAGCCTCTCGCCGCAGACCACAACGAGCGCGTCGCCGGCGTCTACGGCAACGGCTCCGTCGTGCTGGGCACCGACGACGAACTCTCCTACTGGGTACTCGTCGTCAACGGGCCCCAACGGGGCGAGGTCTGGCTGGTCAGCGACGTGGGCGCCTGCCCATATCCGGGGCCGGAAGCCTTCGGCTTCCTGGAGTGGGTTCGGCGCTGGCAAGCCGGCGATGGCTGGTGGGACTGACCGTGATCGCAGGGAGGCCGATGCCTTGAGAGGGGTGGGCCACTTACAGCCCGTTGAAGACACTTGGGCCCGGATGGATGCCGTGAGGGGCTGAGTATGGGGTGCAGCGGCTGGAATCCCATGGCTCACAGCACCGTGTCGTCCAGGGCGCGGCGATCACCGGACAGGGCGTACCGCCGAGCCGCGAGACCAGGGGCCAGGGGCTCACCGATCGCGTCGCCAGCGTGGCCAGGACGCCTGAGGCGGCGGCGTCGGACAGGTGGGCCGGGGCGACTTCGAGGACCAGCTCCCCCATCTGATGCGAGCTGGCCACGATGTCCTCAAGCACGGCGCGCATCGCGGTGACCGCTGCATCCAAAGCCGGCACCCGATCACCCGCCGCGCGCCATGACGCGGGACACCAGGCAGCGTTCAGGGCGCTGTGTCAACGCCCGTCGCCCCCGCCGCACCCGTGCTGCCGTTCCTGCTGACGACCCAGCAGGGCCGCACCGCACGCCTGCTGCTGTATTGCATGGCCGCCCTGCGCCTCGTCTCCCCCCACGCCCAGCTGATCGCGGAGGTTGCGGTCATCCGGGCTGCCCGGGGCGGCACTGGCAACCTCGCAGGTCAGGATCGACTCGATGGGCTGAACTCCCGCACCTGGCTCGGCGCCATCCGACTACTCCCCAGCCCACTGAGGGCGATTCACGTTCAAGCAGTCTGCCCTGCCGTCGGTGTGGCTCGGGCGATGAGCAGGGCTACGTCGTCGTGGTCTCCTGGGTGGCGCAGGGTTTTCAAGAGCTGGTCACAGGTGTCGTCCAGTGAGCGGTGTGGGTCGTCGAGGGCGTCGAGGAGGACTTGGAGGCGGGTGTCGATCGGCTCATCGCGGGTCTCGACCAGGCCATCGGTGTAGAGGACGAGCTGGTCGCCCGCCCCGATGGCGAGGCTGGTGGTGTGGAAGGCAACGCCGCAGCCGCCCAGTGGCGCGCCGGTGGGCAGGTCGAGGAGCTCGCGGGTGCCGTCCGGGTGGAGGAGGACGGGCGGCAGGTGCCCGGCGAGGGAGAGGTGACACTGCGCCGTTTGGGGGTCGTAGACGACATAGACGCAGGTCGCGATGGTGTCGAGGCCCTCGGTGACGTGGTCGAGGTGGTGCAGGACCTGAGCGGGGTCGAGATCGAGATCGGCCAGCGTTCGGGTGGCTGTGCGCAGCTGGCCCATGGTGGCTGCGGCGGCGACTCCGCTGCCCATGACGTCGCCGACGACGAGGGCGGTCTTGTCGCCGCTCAGGGGGATCACGTCGAACCAGTCGCCGCCGATTTCCATGGTGGCCTGGGCGGGCCGATAGCGAGTGGCGACTTCCAGGCCCGGCCGCCGCGGTGGTGTGTGGGGCAGCAGGCTGTGCTGGAGGGTGAGGGCGGTGTGGCGTTGTTCTTCGACGGCGCGGTGCCGCTCGGTGACGTCCACGCTGGAGGTGGCCACGCCCAGCACATTTCCGTTGGGGGCTTCGAGCCGGTAGAACGAGATCGACCAGGCGTGATCGTGATCCGGGTCGGCCGGAGTACGGCCGACGGTGTACTGGTCCACGATGGGGATGCCCGTGGCCAGGACCTCGCGCATCGCCGCTTCGAAAGACGCGTCCACGGCGGGCAGCACCTCGTGGACGTGTCGGCCAATGTGCTCGGCGGCCGGCACCCCGTTGAGGCGCTCCTCCGCGGGATTGACCGAGACATAGCGCAGGTCGGTGTCCAGCACGCCCAGTCCGATCGGCGACTGGGCCACCAGCCGGGCGGACAGCGCCAGGTCCCGTTCGACCTGCCGAACCGTCGCCTGGTCCGCTGCCAGGCCCAGGGCGTAGTAGTCCTCCTGGGAGTCCAGCAGCCGCATGTTGCGGAACTCGACCATGCGGGTGCTGCCGTCCTTGTGCCGGATGGGGAAGGTACCGACCCAGCTGCCCCTTCCTTCCATGACCTGAGCGAACATGTCCAGCACGACCGCCAGGTGATCTTCATGGATCAGCAAGCGGCCCGCGAATTCGCCGAGTGCCTCCTCGGCGGTGTAGCCGAACAGGTCCTCGGCCTGCGGGCTCCACAGGTCGATCCTGCCTTCGGCATCGAGCAGAACGGCCGCAACGCCCAACACGTCGAGCAGGCCGCCCGGCCCAGACGCGGCAGCCCGCGCCCCGTCGTCATCGCCCCGCAAAGGCTCGATTGCACCCATACTCCGGACTCCTTCCGGCCATGTAGGGCCGCAGCCTCCTGCCGGGCCGGGGCCGGGGCCGTGTGCCGGCGTCTGCGCTCATGGCCATCCCATCGTCCCTCCTCCGCCGGCCGTACGTGCGCGCCACGCTGTCGAGGGACAGCCCTGCCGCTACGGCCGGAAGCGGAACGGTCACGTCTTTGACCGAAGACCTTCGATCGGCACCGGGCCGGCAACGATCGGGCTCCCGGCACGGTCTCGGGCGAGAACCACGAGGACCTGGCGCTGCTCGCCGCATCCGGCATCGGGTGGCGCGCATGACCGCCGGAATTTGTGCCCGGTATCGCCGCCATCCTTGAATGCGGACTGGCCAGCTCCGAATCCTCAGCCCGAGGACCGACGTCCTGTGTAGCCCACCATCACGGATGGCTTCCCACACGGCCGCGAACTGTGGGCTGTCCCCCGCTGACCGGCTGTGACCAGCAGCGACAACGGCCTCTGTCCTTGTTCGCAAGCCCGGTGAATCTTCGTGGTCAGACTCCGCGGGAGCGACCCAGGCTGTGGTCGTCAGGTTCGGCCTTGTTGCCGCCCGGCGGTTCCTTCTGGGCTGGGCCGTCCCGCCGGGCACTGGTCGCCGGTCGCGTGCTGATGGGCCCGGCAGATCGTGGAGTCGACGTTCATGTCCCAGGTGATCCGGCCTGCGGCGTCCGCCCGAGCCTGCAGCTCGGTCAGTACCGCCGACCAGACACGATTGCGCTGCCAGCGACGGAAGAGCCCCTAGACCGTCTGCCACCGACCGTACTCGGGTGACAGATCCCGGCACGGGGAACGGGTCCGCACCCCCCGCCAGCGGATCCCGGCGATCGACCGCCGTCGGCACACCGACGGCCTGCCCAACACCGCGACCGGCAAAAACGGCCCCAGCACCGCCCACTGGTCATCCGAAAGATCCCCTCGCCCCACACCGAGATCGTCACGGTGCGCGGCGCGATACGGACCCCAGTTCTCAAACACGCCCTAGCCCCGTGGCCCTACCTGCACCAGGGCTGGCAACTTAGCTGCACCCGAGTCGGTGATGGCAACGTACTTCCGCCAGTCAACACCCTCGTTCGTGAGCGCGCCGTGCTGGAGACTGGGCTTGGTCCACCGAGGCCGGGAGGGGGAACAGGTGAACCTTCTGAGTACTGCGATCACGGGGGCAGTCGCGCTGCTTGGTGTGGTTGTGGGCGGGTGGTTGTCAATCCGCAACCAGGACCGGTTGTGGCACCGTGACCACGCACGCCAGTGGCGGGACATCCGTCTCGCCGCCTACAAGGACTTCGTGCTCGCCTACCGCCAGTACGTGGCATTCACACTTGAACCGACTGCCAACATCACTGCCGTCCCGCATCCGCGGATTCCAGGCGAACTGATGCCCTACTTCGACCAGGAAGGGCGCCCTTACAAGGAAGGTCTTGAGGGAGCCTCCACGGCTGTTCGTCTCGTGTCGGAGTCACCGGACACACTGAACGCCGCCGCGGACGTCGTCAGGAGTGTTCGTCAGATCGCTGCCGCACGCGCGACGTGCTCCGAGGCGACTCTTCCCCCCGAGGTTTTCGAGAGGCTTTGGACAGCTCAGAAGGCGTTCCTTCTCGCAACGCGAAAGGAACTGGGTCTCGTCGCGGCGCCGAGGGGCACAGCCGGCAGCTGACGAATCAGGCGGTCGTCGCGCCGCCCGAGTCAGTGCAGAGAAGGTGACAGCGTGTGCACCGCCCGGTCGGGTAGGGCGCCCAGTTCGCGGGAGTGGGGCGCGGTGGGGCGGGTGCGTCCTGTCCAGTGCCGATGAGGGCTCAGCGCATGCCATCGAAATTTGAGCGATGCCACCGCAGGCCAGGGGCCCGCAGTCACTCACCCTTCGGTGACACACCGGTCAGGGTTCCACCGAGGTCGCCGGAAAAGCGGCTCGCAAGAGCTGCCCTCTCGCAGGCAACCGCGAAAGGGCAGGTGTGATCGGGTGCGGCGAGCCGGCACCGTTGAGCCGGAGCGGCAGGGCGTCGAGCGGCTGGTCCGTGGCGACCTCACGGCACAGCGTCTGAACCATGGCCATTACGGCCCGCCTCGACCGGTACAACGCGACCGCGACCGCCTTGAACTCGGCGAAATAGTGCTTCATCCCCACGGGGACTCCGTCCTCCTGGGCCATCAAGATCCAAGTCTCTCCGGTGTCCAAAACCCGTGAGCAAGGCCCGCCCGCGACGCCCCAGGCGCGGTAACAGCCACAGCGAGGAGGAGGACCTCTGCCCCGCGCCCTACACGCATGACACCCCTTCACCGGAGAGCGACAGTGGCCCACACTCGGGCCCGCACAGCAGATGCACCACTAGGGTGCACCAGTGGTACACTCTAGTGGTACTGTCTCCTCATGCCTCTTCCCCGTTTCGATCGCCTGCCCCCAGAGCGCCAGGAGCTCATCCTGGGGGTGGCGCGCCGGCACTTCGCCGAGCACGGCACCGAAGGCGCCTCCTACAACAAGATCATCGAAGCCTCGAAGGTCTCCAAGACCGCGGCCTACCACTACTTCGACGGCCGCGAGGACCTGCTCACCGCGGTCCTCGACGGAGTGCTCGAGCGACTGCTCGGAGCCCTCGGCCCCTGGGTCCCGGCCCGGGACGAGGCCGACCTCCGGTCCCGGTTCGCCGCCGGCTCCGCCGCCCTTGCCGCCCACCTGCGGGACCACCCCGAGGACCTGGCCCTCGCCGACGCCGCCATCGGGCGCACCCACACGGGCCCGTGGCTCGACTGGTTCGGCGCCCTGGTCACGGACGGGCAGCGGATCGGGGTGATCCGTACCGACGTGGATCACGGGCTGCTGGTGTCGGCGACCGCGGCGGTCATCCGGGCCGCCGACGCGTGGGCCTTGGCCCGTATGACGGCCGAGCCCCTCGCCGAGGCCGCGGACTTCCCGGAAGGCGAGGCTTCGGCACAGCTGTGGTGCCTGCTGCACGGCCTTTGGGGCGGGGCAGTCACCATGGCCGCGACGACTGCCGGAGAGGACCCGACCGATGCGCACTGACCTGCGGATCTCCTGGGAGATACCGGCCACCCCACCCGGCCTCGCGGGACGCCTGGAGCGGTTCATGGGCCCCGGCAAGTCTCGTTCCGAGTCCGTGGTGGAGACCCTCGGCCTCCTCGGCTGCGCCCTGCTCCTGGCTGCCGGCCTGTGGAACTCGGGGGCCGCACGCGACTGGTCCACCGCGCAACTCGTCGTGGTCGCCCTGGCCGGGCTCGACCTGATCGGCGGGGTGCTGACCAACGCCACCAACGCCGCGAAGCGTTGGTACCACCGCGCCGACGCCGGGGCCAGGCGCGCCCGGCTGCTGTTCGTCTCCGCGCACGTGATCCACCTCGCCGCGATGGGGCTGGTCGTCCTGTCCGGTGACCTCGCCTGGACCCTGACCAACGCCGCGCTGCTGCTCGGCGGGGCGGTGGTCGTGGAATTCGCGCCCGTGCACCTCAGACGGCCGGCGGCAATGGCCCTGTTGATGGCGGCCGTCCTGGTCAACCTGTTCTGGCTGCCGGTGCCCGCTGCGCTCGCCTGGTTCGCGCCGCTGTTCTTCCTCAAGCTGCTCGTCTGTCACCTCGTGCCCGAGGCGCCGCTGGAGCGGAGTCCGGATGCCTGAGACCGTGGCCGGTGGTTCCTGGCGGATCGACCCCGCCCCCGACCCGGCCGCCTGCGCCGAGCTGCTGGCCGCCGCATTCGCCCGGGAGCCCGCCGTCTCCTGGATCTGCGGCGACTCGGCCCCCGTACGCACCCACTGGTTCCGGGCCACCCTGCGCACCCACGCCGGCCTCGACGGGGCACGCCGTACCGCGCCCGTGGGCGCGGACGGTCGGCTCCTCGCGGCGGCCGTCCTGACCCCGCCGGGCGCGACCCCGGCCGCCGGTGCCCGCGCCCTCTGGGCGGCCCGCACCGGGCTGCGCTGCGGGCCGCGCGCCCCCGGCCCAACCCTGCGCTACCTGGACGTCTCCGGCGGGAACGCACCCCCGGGGCTCTGGACACTGGAGTTCGTCGGCGTCCGCCCCGACCTGACCGGACGCGGCGCTGGCCGCCTCCTCCTGGACCACGTCCTGGCGACCACACCCGCCCCCCACGGCCTGTACCTGACCACGGCAGACCCGACGAACGTCCCCCTCTACCAGCACTTCGGCTTCACCACCCAACGCAAAACCCCGCTAGGGCCGCTGAGCGTCACGTCCATGAGCCGCGGGGGGAAGTGAGGGAAGTGAGGGGAGACGCAAGCACCGGATCACAGGGCCAGCACGATCGCGTAGGTGGGCTTCGCCCAAGGCCGGGTGGTTAGCATTTTCGCAGGTCACGCAAGCTGCACGCGTGCCCGGCGTTGCGAGCCAGGCGGTCGAACATCTTCTTGGTGTTCGGATACGACATAGCGCCGCCCAGCGGCGGGCGGAAGAGATTCACGAAGCCATCTCCGACTCCGCCGCCTGGGCCACCCTGCCCCGCTCGTACTGGTAGTCGGTGTAGAGCGCGACCAGACCGGCGGCGACCGGCACGTTGCGGGAGAAGCGGGACTTCGTGACAGGGCGCGGTGGGGGTGGTCGGTACGGCGGCGGACATGCACGTGAGGGCTCCCGATCCAGCCCACCGCGCGGGACGAGACGATCAGACACATGTCGCCCCGGTGCAGACCGAGCGCCTCACCGATCCGCAGACCGGTACAGGCGAGCAGCGTGATCAGGAAACGGTCCCGCGCCCTCGTGGTGAGCGCGATCATGCAGCGGATCTGCTCGTCGCTGAGATCCTCGTAGGTCTGCCACGAGGTCCGGGGCACCGTGCTCCCGCGGGCCCTACTGCGGGCCGGCCGGCGGGATCGGGTGCCTGCCCTGCTCGGGAGGGTGCGATGCTTCATGCAGGCTGGCAGTGAGTCGGCTTGATGAAAGGTGGCGTCACATGGCAGCAGGATTTTCGGAATGGAAAGTAAATCGACAGTATTCGGAGAACGAGCGTGTCGTTTATTTTGGTAAGCAGTACCGGTGCCTGGTGACGCACAAATCTAATTCCGCAAGCAATCCGAAAACGACCGTTAAGATGTGGCAGCCCTACGCCGGTTAAGCGGCCTACGGAAAAGTGGGACAACAGCGCGCCGATGCGGGACGCGCCGTCCCGCACTCCAACACCAGGGCCGCTCAGCTGGTGCGTAGGCGCCCGGAACTCCATCAGTTCTGCCGCATCGAGCTTGCGGTAACCCAGCGGCCCACCGACGGGGTTCTTCCTGAGGTCCACCAACGGTATGCAGGTACCGCGTACAAGCGAGCGCACGCAGAATGTCCCTGAGCGAGGAACGCGTAGCGCAGCTGGACGCGACGGCATGAGGTGGGCCGTGTGAGGTGGGCCGCATGATGCCGTGGGGGCCCAGCGAGACGATGCCCGTCGGGCGATCCGTCGACGGGCAGCTGCACTTCGCCGCACAAGACGTCACAGGCATGCTCCGTGACATCGCCTCCTCCATCACCCTCCACCCGGGGGACGGCGTCCTCACCTGGACCCGCGAGGGGGAGGAACCCATCGCGTTAGACCCGGCCACCACGCGCACCGTCGCGCGCATCCTCACCGCACAAGCCGACCAGATGGACATCCAGCTCATCACCATCGCCGGACAGCCAGGCCCCTGAGCAGGGCAAAGCTGGTCAAGAGCGGTCCTGCAGTGCCGTAGAGTGGGTTGTACCGACGCGGGGTGGAGCAGTTCGGTAGCTCGCTGGGCTCATAATCCAGAGGTCGCAGGTTCAAATCCTGTCCCCGCTACAGAAGGTTGAAGGGCCCCGATCCAAAAGGATCCGGGCCCTTCCGCCATACCCGGAGCGCGGCAGGCACCGCGGCACGCCTCCTCGAAACCTTCGCGGCCGGTGGACAGCGGCTCGCCACGCCGCTGCGGCTCCGGCCGTTGTGCCGAGGAAATCCTCTGGCGTGCCGAAGCCCAACGGCCGAGAGTGACCTCAAGCCCCACCGCTCCGCGTGGGTGTGCCTGTACCGCCGAGTCTCCTTCGAACGCTCCGGGTACCGCGAATACCGCTGCCCGCAGTACGGCCGAACGCTGTTCCTCGCCGGTGATGCCCTTCAGGCGCCGCCCCGGCGGGCGAGGCTACCGTTGCGACACCGCACGGCCGACGGCGACGGGGGATACGGTCTGCCCGGAAACACCCCGGAGCCGCGGCTTAGAAGTCATCTCATTTGGTGAGTCGGTGGTAGCAGATGAGAGTGCAGGCGATGCTGGCGAAGGCGAGAAAATGCTCTGCCTTGCGTTCATAGCGGCGGTGTAGGCGGCGGCAGCCGGAGAGCCAGGCCATGGTGCGTTCGACGGTCCAGCGGTGGCGGCCCTGCCGCTGCGAGGATTCAACGCCTCGGCGGGCGATGCGGTGCCTGATTCCGCGTTCACGTAACCATCGTCGCAGGTGGGCGTAGTCGTAGGCCTTGTCCGCGTGCAGCTTGCCGGGTCGGCGCCGGCGGCGTCCGCGGCGGGATCGGATGGGCGGTATGCCGCGGACGAGGGGCTCAAGGGCCTGGCTGTCGTGCAGGTTCGCGCCCGAGCGGGCGGTACGGGGCGGGCGGCCGGTGCCGGCACGAAGCGGGCCCGGGACCGGTGGACGCGCTCGTCCACCGGGCCCGGGCCCGTCGTTCAGGTGCGGGCGGCCCGCCCGCGCCGCCGGCTCAGTGCGCGACGGCGGTCGCCTGCGGGGCCGGGGCCTCCTGGTCCGCGCCGGCGGCGGGGGTGGCCGCCCCGCGCAGCGGGACCTCCTTGACGAACCAGGCGGCCGCGAAGCCCAGTACCGCGATGCCCGCGCCGAGCAGGAACGCCGAGTGCGTACCGGCGGCCACCGCGTGCTGGTAGGCGTCGCGGACGGCCTCGGGGAGCTTCGCCAGGCTGGCCGCGTCGAGCTGGGCGGAGCCCGCCGCCTTCGCGGCCTCCGGGCCGAGGCGGTCGCTCATCGTGGAGGTGACCTGGCTGGTGAACAGGGAGCCCATCAGCGCCACGCCGAAGGAGCCGCCGAGCGTGCGGAACAGGGTGGCCGAGGAGGACGCGACGCCCATGTCCTTCATCTCGACGCTGTTCTGCGCGACCAGCATGGTGATCTGCATCAGGAAGCCGAGGCCTGCGCCGAGGACCGCCATGTAGACGCCCGACACCAGCCGGGTGGTGCCCGTGTCCATGGTGGCGAGCAGGAAGAGCCCGGCGACCATGAGCGCGCCGCCGATGATCGGGAACATCTTGTACTTGCCGCTGTTCGTGGTGATCCGGCCGGCGATCAGCGAGACGACCATCATCGAGAGCAGCATCGGCAGCAGGAGCAGGCCGGAATTGGTGGCCGAGGCGCCCTGTACCGACTGCTGGAAGAGCGGGAGGTAGAGCACCCCGCCGAACATCGCGAAGCCGACCAGGAAGCCGATCACGGACATGAGCGTGAAGTTGCGGCTGCGGAAGATGTGCAGCGGCATGATCGGCTCGGCGGCCCTGGTCTCGGTGAAGAGGAACGCCGCGGTGGACAGGATGCCGGTGACGATCAGGCCGATGATCTCGGCGGAGCCCCACGCGTACTCGGTGCCGCCCCAGGTGGTGACGAGGACGGCGGAGGTGATCGCGATGGTCAGCAGCGCCGCGCCGAGGTAGTCGATCTTCCGGCGTTCCCCCTCCCCCGTCTTCTTGGGAAGGTGCAGGACCGCGGTCACCATGGCGAGGGCCACGGCGCCGAGCGGGAGGTTGATGTAGAAGGACCAGCGCCAGCCCATGTGGTCGGTGATGGTGCCGCCGACCAGCGGTCCGCCGATCATGGCGAGGGCCATCACGCCGGCCATCATGCCCTGGTACTTGCCGCGCTCACGGGGCGGGATGAGGTCGCCGATGATCGCCATGACGCCGACCATCAGACCGCCGGCGCCGAGGCCCTGGATGGCGCGGAAGCCGATGAGCTGGCCCATGTCCTGGGCCATGCCGCTGAGCGCCGAACCGATGAGGAAGATGACGATCGAGGTGAGGAAGGAGCCCTTCCGCCCGTACATGTCGCCGATCTTGCCCCAGATGGGGGTGGAGGCCGCGGTGGCGAGCGTGTAGGCGGTGACCACCCAGGACAGGTGCTCCAGTCCGCCGAGCTCGCCGACGATGGTGGGCATCGCGGTACCGATGATCATGTTGTCGAGCATGGCCAGCAGCATCGCGATCATGAGGGCCATCAGGACGACCCTTACGCTGCGCGGCTTCACCTCCTCCGAGGCGTCCGTACTCTTCGTCGTCTCCACCATGTTCCACTCCCCTGGCGCACGTGCACCGGTACCCGGCACTTACTTGCCGCCCGGCTAGTTCACTACACTGGGGAAGGTAGACCCGTAACTAGCCGGGCGTCAAGTAAGTAATCGAGGAGAGCCATGTCCAGGAGCGGTCCGCAGCAGCGCCGTGGCAACACGCGGCAGCGCATCCAGGACGTCGCGCTGGAGCTCTTCGCCGAGCAGGGGTACGAGAAGACGTCGCTGCGCGAGATCGCGGAGCGGCTGGAGGTCACGAAGGCGGCGCTGTACTACCACTTCAAGACCAAGGAAGACATCATCATCAGCCTGTTCGAGGACCAGACCCGGCCGATCGACGAGCTGATCGCATGGGCGGAGGAGCAGCCCCGGACCCTGGACACGAAGCGGGAGATCCTGCGCCGCTACAGCGAAGCGATGGCGGGCGGCGCCTCGCTGTACCGCTTCATGCAGGAGAACCAGGCCTCGCTGCGGGAGCTGAGCATCGGCGAGAGGGTGAAGCAGCGCCTCTTCGCGCTGGTGGAGCTGCTCCGGACGGGCCGGGAGGACGCCCCCTTGGCCGACCAGGTCCGCTGCGTGAGCGCCCTCTTCACCCTGCATGCGGGAATGATGTTCCTCCAGCACATCGAGGGGGACCCGGAGGAGACCCGGCAGGCCGCCCTGGAGGTCGCGACGGACCTGATCACCCAGGCGCACGAGCAGGCCTGAACGGCGGCGACGGGCCCGCCCGTTCCCTCCATCCGCTCATCCACTGAGCCACTCCTTCACTCCCTCACCCCTTCACTCGTTCACTCGTTCTGGCGAACCACGAGCCGGATGATTACTCTCCGTAATCGGATCGGCTACGTTTGGTGAAGCGCGTCGCGGACGATCGCGGCGCCCGAACCGAAGGCACCGCCATGATCCGTCTCGCGCTCACCGCGGCCGCGACCGCTGCCGCCGCACTCCTCACCGCCGCTCTCGCACAGCAGGCGCCGGCCGCCGGGCCCCGCTCACACCTCACGCCCCTCTCATACGTCGCCCTCAGGGACTCCTACAGCGCGGGCTCGTTCGTGCGCCCGTGGAACACCGACGGGTGCGGCCGCTCCGAGCACGACTATCCGCATCAGGCGGCGCGGCGGCTGAAGTTGGCGCTCACGGACGTCACCTGCTCCGCGGCGGAGGTCAGAGCCGGGCTGCTGGAAGCGCAGTCCGAGCTGAAGGGGCCGCCGTCGGTGCCCCCGCCGGGCGGCTGGGCCGCCAAACCGGCACAGGTCGGGGCCGTTTCGGCGAGCACCGATCTCGTCACGGTCGGCGCGGGCGGCAATTCCGTGGGCTTCGCCGAGATCGTCGAGACCTGCGTGAAACGGGGGCTCGCCTCCTTCGGGACGGGCACCCCCTGCACCGACCACTACACGCGCGGCGAGGGCGCCTCCCGGCTCGATGCCCGGTTCACCGCCCTGGAGGCCGACTTCACAGACCTGTTGAAGGAGATCCGCAGGCGCGCCCCGCACGCCAAGGTCGCGGTCGTCGGCTATCCGGCCGTCGTGGACGAGGCCGCCGGCTGCGGCTGGGGCGCCTGGAACCAGCTCGGCACGGTCACCAAGGGCGACACGCCCTGGCTCGACACCCTGGAGCGCCGGGTCAACGACCTCCTGCGGGACCAGGCCGCGCGGGGCGGCGCGATCTACGTGGACACGTACGCCTCCAGCACCGGCCACGGGGTCTGCGCAGCAGCCGGGCAACGCTGGATGTACGGCATCAAGGACACCCTGACCGGCTCCGGCGACCAGTCCGATCCGCCCTCCGAGCTCTGCCGCTCCATCCCCGCCGGGGGCGAGGCCTGCACCGTCCTGCACCCGAACCTCCGGGGCACCACGCACCAGGCAGACCGCGTCACCGAGGCCCTGACCTCCTTGGGGGCGACCAGGAGGTGACGACACGAGGCCGCCCCGGCAGCCGGCACCGGCGCGACCGCGTGGAGCGGGCGGATCCGATCAGAGGTCCGCGCCGAGCAGTTCGCCGCGGGGATCGAGGATCCCGACCTCCTCGTCCGCGTGGAGGGCGAGTTCCTCACGGTGGCCCTGGACCTCGACGTCTGGCGGCCCAAGGCGGCCGGGCGCCCGAAGATCTCCTGGCGCCAGGCCGCACGGGGACGATCGGCCTCGTGAAGTCATCGTGCGGACGGCGCCGCACCGCGCCGCGCCGCCGCCGGCAGGGCACGAGCCTTCAGCTCGTGCCGCTCCCCCGGGTGTCCCGACGGGTCTCCCGCTCCTCGCGCCACTCGGTGAGCACCGCTTCGACGTCGAACTCCTTGAGGTTCAGCGGCGGGCCGGGCGGCGGCATGCGCAGGGCCGCGCGGATCTTGGTGTTGACCTCCGTCAGGATGTCGCGGACCTGCCGCTCGGTGCGGGCCGCGCGGACCGCCTCCCGCGCGTCCTCCGCCTCCTTGCGGAGCGCGAGCGCCGCCGGGAGGACCGCGAAGCCCTCGCGGTGCAGCTTGCCCTTGATCCACCACAGCTCGTCGTACGGGGCGTCGAGCGAGGCCAGCGGCTTGCCGAAGCCGGGCAGCTCCTCGAACTCCCCGCGCGCCTCGGCCTGTCTGATCTGCCGGTCCACGAAGGATTCGAAGCTGACACCAGGCGGTTTGCGCTCGGTCACGTTGCCTCCTCAGGGGTCCCCACCAGCATATCTCCGTGGCCCGAGAAAGCAGTTACCGCCAGTAACAGCACTAGAGCCGCCGGTCGGCCTCCCCGATCGGGATGTCGTTGATGCTGGCCTCGCGGCGGCGCATCAGGCCGGCGGCGTCGAACTCCCACTGCTCGTTGCCGTGGCTGCGCCACCACTGCCCCTGCGCGTCGTGCCACTCGTACTCGAAGCGCACGGAGATGCGGTTGTCGGTGTAGGCCCACAGCTCCTTGCGGAGCCGGTACTCCAGCTCGCGTTCCCACTTGTCGGCGAGGAAGGCCCGGATCTCGGCTCGGCCGGTGAGGAAGCGGTCGCGGTTCCGCCAGGAGGAGTCCTCGGTGTAGGCGAGGGCGACGCGTTCGGGGTCGCGGCTGTTCCAGGCGTCCTCGGCGGCCCGGACCTTGGCGCGGGCCGACTCATCGGTGAACGGCGGCAGCGGCGGGCGCACAGGGGCGGGCGCGGCGGGAGTGGCAGGGGTGACGGGGGTGGCGGGAGTGGTGGGAGTGGTCACGGCTGGCGTACCTCTCGGCTCGGCAACACACGGAGAACGATCGTTCTCCAGCTCCTCCCCCACCCTAGAGAACGACCGTTCTCCATGCAAGCGATCCTGGTCTACGCTGCCGGTATGCCCGTTGCCCCGATGAACGACGAAGAGGCCCGCACCCGCCTGCTGGACACCGCGGAGGCGCTGTTCTACGCCGAGGGCATCCAGGCCGTCGGCATGGACCGCATCCGCGCGGAGTCCGGCGTCGCGCTCAAGCGGCTCTACCGCCTCTACCCCGCCAAGGAGTCCTTGGTCACGGCGTACCTGGAGCGGCGCGACCAACGCTGGACGAGCGGGCTGCGCGACGCGGTGACCGGGAGCGCGGACCCCGTCGGGGCGGTCTTCGACTGGCTCGCGCGGTGGTTCTCGGAGCCGGACTTCCGCGGCTGCGCGTTCCTGAACGCGTACGGGGAGCTGGGCACGGGCCCGGCCGGCGTGCTGGACGTGGTGCGGCGGCACAAGGCGGAGCTACGGGCGCTGCTGGCCGAGGTCGCCGGCCCCGGCCCCGGTCGGGAGGGCCTGGCGGAGCAGCTCCTGCTGCTGGTCGAGGGCGCGACGGTGGTGGCGGCCCTGGAGCCCGGCCCGGGGCCGGCGCTGCGGGCGCGGGAGGCGGCGTACGTCCTGGTCCGTGGCGGGCGGGAGTGATTCACACGGCTGCCGAGTGATCGGGAACGCGTCGTACACGGCAGGGTCGCATCATCAGCTTTTAACTGGCCGCGGGCCCCTTGTCCACCGGTAGACCGCATTCGGCGGTCATCTGCCGGTTCCGCCGTCTTCCCTTGCGGAGGAAACACCCTTGTCTGCTTCCCGCTGCACGTCCGCGGCTCTGGTCGTCGCGGCCGTCACCGCGACCTGCCTGCTCCCGGTGGCGCCCGCCTTCGCCGACGACTCGCCGCACGTCCGCTTCTCCCAGCCGTACGTCCCCTCGATCGCCGCGGGCAAGACCGGCCGCGTCGTGATCGTGGCCAGCGCGGGCGCCGACGCGGCGCAGCGCGGCAGCTTCCGGATCACCGCGCCGGAGCAGACGACGTTCCCGGAGGCAGAGTTCTACTGGAACAACGACCGGGCCGCCGCTCCCTGTACGCGTTCCGCTGATGCGCGCCAGATGACCTGCGACGCCGGTACCCGTGCGGGCTTCTCCTTCCCGGCGCGGAGCGACACCCGGCTGGGCGTACTCGTGCGGGTGGACGCGGATGCTCCCGAGGGCACGACGCTCGGCGGCGGTGAGTGGGCGGACGGAAACGACGCGCCGGCCCTGTACGCGGTGTCCACTCCCGTGACGGGCCCCAAGGGCGACGACGGCCACGACGGCCGTCCGGGCCACGACGGCAAGCCCGGCCACCACGGCAAGCCGGGCCGCCCCGGCCCCAAGGGCGACAAGGGAGACCAGGGGGAGCGCGGCGAACGGGGCGAGCGGGGCGAACGGGGCGAGACCGGCCTGACGGGCCCCGCAGGCCCGAAGGGCAACAAGGGAGACAAGGGCGCCAAGGGCGACAAGGGCAGCACCGGCCAGACGGGCCAGACCGGCAGCGCGGGACCGGCGGGCCCCCGCGGCCCCGAGGGCCCGAAGGGCGACACCGGTCCGTCCGGAGGCGAGAAGGGCGACACCGGCCCGACGGGACCCAAGGGCGACAAGGGCAATAAGGGAGACACCGGCAACACCGGCCGTCCGGGCACCGTGGGTCCGCAGGGCCCCCGCGGACCCCAGGGTCCGAAGGGCGACACCGGCCCGTCCGGAGGCGAGAAGGGCGAGAGGGGCGACAAGGGCGAGCGCGGCAGCACCGGCAAGACCGGCCCCGCCGGGCCGGCGGGCCCGAAGGGCGAGCGCGGCGCGCGCGGCGAGAAGGGCGAGCAGGGCAAGCCGGGGAAGCCGGGCGCGTGCAAGTGCGGCAAACACCACGACAAGGACCACGGCAAGGACAAGGACAAGCACGACAAGGGCCAGAAGCCGAAGGCCCGCATCGTCAGCGACAAGCTGCACATCCGTACCGGCCCCGGCACGCACTACGGCAAGACCGGCGTGATCAAGCACGGCGGCGAGGTCCAGGTGCTGTGCAAGACGAACGGCACCGAGGTGGACGGCAACTCCCTCTGGTACAAGCTCGCCGACGGCCGCGGCTGGATCGCCGCCCGCTACGCCCAGAACCTGAACCGCATCCCCACCTGCTGACCTGACCCGAGCAGACCGTCGAACGCACCTTCGGTGCGCACCGAGGCCCCGAGCCCCGGTGCGCACCGAAGGTGTTCGCGTGTCCGGGCCGCCCCTACTGGGCCGCGCCGCGCGGGAAGGTGATCTCGACGCGGCGGTTCTTCTTGCGGCCTTCCTCGGTGTTGTTGTCGGCGATCGGGTAGTCCTCGCTGTACCCGCGCACGTCGAAGACGACGGCGGGGTTGGTCACGGTCTTCGCCAACTCCGCCTGCACGGCGTCGGCGCGCTGCTTGGAGAGCTCCTGCCCGTGCTCGTAGCTGCCCTGGTCGTCGGTGAACCCGAAGATCCGGACCCGGGTGGCCTTCTGGGTGTTGATCTCCTGCGCGATGGCTTGCAGCCGCGCGGCGGCCTGGGCGTTGAAGACGGCACTGTTCTCGGGGAACATCACCTCGGACTGCAGCGCCATCATGACGGTCTGATTGGTCTCCTGCCGCCGCTGCTCACCCCCGAGGTCCTCGACGACTTCGGCGATGTCCAGCACCTTGACCGGAGCGAGGGTTCCGCCCTGAGGGATCTTCAGCCCGGGGGCGTTGGCGTCGAGGGGCACCGGGGCGGAAGCCGACGGCTCTGTTCCGGGGGGCACCGTCGGATTGTCGTCGGCGTAGGCACTTGTCGCGCCGATGAAATGTGCGCCGGCTATGACCAGCCCGGCGACTGCCGTGGCGGCGGTGGTGCCGTGGCGATTTTTCATGGCGTCACCCTGAGATCTTGATGGTGGCCGTGGCGAAGGTGGGGAGCGTGAAGTCAACCTCGGTGGTGGTGGCTGGAGGCATTGGGAATTGCGCGAAGAACGGAACGGACTGCCCTGCATTGATGTTCGAGATGCCCGTGGTGCACAGACAGCGGCCGTCCGTGTCGCGGAGCACGTAGTACCGCTTCTTGCCGGCCTTGTCCACGAGGGTGGCGCCGGCGATGGACTCGCCACTTGAGGTGAGTTCATTCCCCCTCCACGCCGTGGTGTGCGTGAAGTCGTTCGCAGTCGTGTTCTTGATTTGCCCACTCACGGTAATGAAGCCACCCTGGTCGCGATTGGCAGCATTGACCGTCAAGACGATGCCGCTCTCGCCATTTACGGTGGCGAGCACCTGCGTGGGCGTACTGCTCGGAACCGGAGCTTTGGAACCGCCGTCTTGAGGCTGTGATGCCGACGAATTCTGCGGCTCGTTCGGCTTCTTATCATCATCGCCACCACACCCGGCCAACGTGAGGGCCAAGACCGCCGCAACCGCTACGGCCGCTCCCCCGCGGACCTTCACCTTGTGCCGAACGTTCATGTACGCCGCTTCCTTGTCTCTCATGGCCTTCAGCCAACCAAGCGCACGCTGAAGAGGGTTCTCGCCAGCTTCGACAACTGACCTGGATTCAGGGGATCCAGGTCGATGGGCCGACCATCACACGTAATGTTCACCGGACCAGGCTCCGGTATCCCGCCGTCGGGGGGAACGGGCGTCGCTGTTGGTGCCGGTTCCAGCCCCAGGGAGCAAAGAGGCTTGATCACCGCTGTGGCGACAGCCTCCCCGTGCATCGACCCAGTGCCCGGCACAACAGACTCTCCGACAGTCCGTGATGTCTTCACCGAGACCGTGAACCTCGGAAGGACCACTTCGCACCGAACCGTTGTCGCGTCGTTCCGCTGTGCGAAACTCTCCGCCTCCCCGCAGGCGCCCTTCACATCAAAGCTCTCGCCATTGAGGATCCTCTCCCAGTCGGTCGGCTTGAGGTCGATCAGGTTGACGCCCACAAAGACGTCGTCCCGGGCCTCACGAGCCGCTGCCAACGCCGCGGCGTCGGCAGCGCTCTGCGCCTCGCTCCGGGTGTCACCCGCCATCCCCACGGCGAAGAAGGCGAGCGCGACGAAGAGCAGACCCACCACCGCGATGACGTAGATGGGGAAGGCCTGCCCACTGTCGTCCAGCCGCCTGCCCGTGCTCATTTGCCTGCTTTGATCAGCCCGATCTGGTCCTTGATCTTGTTGGTGATCGTCGTACCGATTCCCGTGCCGACGATCGCCCCGATGATCACCACGACCACCAGGATGATTCCCAGGTATTCGAACGCGGTCTGGCCCCGGTCGAGGTTCGCGTAGCGCTTGCGGAGTCGTGTCACCGTCGTGTCCGTCCATCCGCTCAGCCGGATCTTGGCCTCGACGGACGCTTTCAGCAGCGAGTTGTGCGACATGAGGGTTCCCTCCCGGGCCGGTGCCGCTGTTGGTTTGCGGACAGTACGCCGAGTTACCAGTCGTTACCAAGGGTCCCGGGGCCCAATTACGGACCCACCACGCACTCCGTCTACCCATGACCACTCACCCCTGGACGGGCCGTTCCCAGCCACCGTGCAATCGCCTCGCTACGGGTAGTGCTCCGGAGCTTGGCGAAAATGCGGTTGATGTGGTTCTTGACCGTCTTCTCGCTGATGAAGCAGGTGGCTGCGATCTGCTGGTTGTTCATCCCTGACGCGATGAGCTCCATGATCTCCACCTCCCGCGAACTCAGCCCGAAGGCAACAGAGTTGTGCAGACGCTCAGAAGACTGTGCCACAGTTCGTTGCGGCTGCGAAGAGGTCCGGAGTTCCGCGAGCAGCGCGCTCGCCGCCGATGGCGTGAAATGAGGGCGGCCGTCGCGGACGTCGTGGACCGCGCGGATCAGGTCGTCGGCGGTGAACTCGCCGTGGACCAGGTAGGCGCCCGCACCCAGGAGCAGAGCCTCGCGGATGACCTCCGACTCGCGGCTGTACGTCAGCATCAGGACTGGAGCCAGCCGCACCAGGTGCGGAAGCGCCGAGATGCCGTCCACGCCCGGCATCCGGACGTCCAGCAGGACGACGGCCGGGGCGTGCAGGCGGGCAAGGCGGAGGGCCTCGCGGCCGTCCGCCGCCTGGGCGACCACCTCGATGCCCTCGGTCACGGCCAGAAGTGCGGCCAGGCCCGCCCGTACAACCGGGTTGTCGTCGGCGATCAGGATGCGGAGGGGCGTCACGGGCTTCCCTCCCCGGTCAGCGCCGCGAGCGGGAGGTCCAGGCGGATCCGGGTACCGGGGGCGGACGGTCGGGAGGCAATGGAGATGGCCGCGCCGATCGCGGTCGCGCGTTCCGTCATGCCGAGGAGGCCGAAGTGGCCTCGGCGCGAGAGCGAGGGGAGGTCGATATCGGCCGGGAGGCCGCTGCCGTCGTCCTCGACAGTGAGGGTGAGGTGGGTGGTGTCCGCGGCCAGGAGGACCACGACGCGGGAGGCTCCGGCGTGGCGGCGGGCGTTCTCCAGGGCTTCCGAGGTCACTGCGAGGAGGTGTCGGGCCACCGTGGCCGGTACCACCGGCAGGACTCCCGTCGTGCGGAGTTCGCAGCCCGTGGTGAGGGCGCGGAGTTCCCCGAGCAGTGAGACACCGGGGGTGTCCAGGTCCCGACGCAGGTCCGTCAGTAGCGACCTCGACTCCTCCGCCGCCCGGCGGGCCGCCACCGACAGCAGCTCCGCCTGGCGGCGGAGCTCCGCCGGGTCGGCCGTCCGGGTCAGGGCGTCCGCCGTCAGGGCCAGGCCGTGCAGGGTCTTCGACACGGAGTCATGCATCTCCCGCGCCAGATGGTCGCGTTCGGCGCGGACGGCCTCCGCCACGGCCAGGCGGGCCCGGGTCTCGGTCAGGGCCTGGCTCGCCGCGCCGAAGCGGAAGAAGAGGTCGCGCAGGCAGGATCCCGCGGCGCCCGCGAGCAGGCACAACGTCGGCAGGAGCAGCGTGCCCGCGAGAGCCGCGACCGCTAGCCCCTGCACCGCCGCGTACACCGCCGAGGCCCGCCACCCGTAGACCAGGCCGGCCAGGAGCGGCGTGCAGATCGACACGAAGCCGAGTGGGGATTCCGGGGTCGCCGTGACCAGCAGCAGCGCGTTGAAGGCCATGTCGACCGCCAGCAGCCAGCGGTGCCGCAGCAGCAGCGGGCCGAAGCGCTCCCAGTCGCGGAAGAGGACGTAGGACAGCATGAAGGTCAACAGGATCGCGCCGCCCACCAGGTACGTCGGCCCCCCGTGTGCCGTCCTCGCGAGCGCCAGCGGCGCGCCCAGGCCGATCATCACCATGCGGAACGCGAAGACCTGGCGGCAGAGGGCTTGGAGCGCGTTGACCTGGAGGGTCGGGGATGGTGCCGGTGCGGGATTCGCCGGCAGCGCGATGTCAAGTACCGCCATGGTGCTCACCCGCCCCCGAGCATCGCGTCGAAGTCGATGTTCGCGCCGTACACGAACCCGCACACGAGCAGGATCAGGGTGCCCGGCAGCATGAAGGTGGTGACCGCGAAGGTCGCCTTGGGGATCGCGCGCGCGGCCCGTCGGCGGGCGTTCTGGGCATCCGTGCGCCGCATGTCCTCGGCGATCGCGATCAGGGTCTCCACGATCGGGGAACCGAGCTCCTCGCCCTGCTGGAGGGCGGTGACGAACTGCGCCACCTGCTCGGAGTCGTTGCGCCGCCGCAGCTCGTCGAAGGCCTGGCGGCGGCTGACGCCCATGTCCATCTGCTGCAAGGTGATGCGGATTTCATCGGCCCACGGGCCCTCGTACTTGTCGGCCACCCGGGCCAGGGCCTGGCGGAATCCCAGGCCCGCGCTGACGACCACCGCGAGGACGTCGAGGAAGTCGGGCAGCGTCCGCTCGATGTGGTCCCGGCGTATCCGGACCGCCGACCACAGGCCGGCCTCGATCCAGAACAGTCCGAAGGCGACCATCAGCAGGGCCGGAACCAGCTGGCCGTTGAGGAGCATGGAGAAGGCACCGAGGGCGCCGAGGAATCCGTACACCGCGCGGCGTGCCGCGTACCGGTCGATCGTGAGGCCCGCCGGGTTGCCCGCCGAGTCGATCTGGCGGCGCTTGCGCGCCACCCGGGTGGGGCCCATCAGCCGCAGGACCAGCGGCGCGTAGCGGATGCCCAGCCGGTCGACGGCCGAGCCGACCGCCGTCGTGCGGGTTGCGCCGACTTCCAGGGCCAGGGCCAGGTCGGTGGGGAGCTTGGCGTCGGCACGGTAGAGCCGGACTCCGTGGAAGATCCCGAATACGGAGGCACCCACCAGGACGGCCAGGAGCAGAGCGATCACGGCAGCCTCCTCACACGTCGATCTTCGACATACGGCGGATGAGGACGAAGCCCAGCGTGAAGAGGCCGAGCGACACCAGCACCGCCACCTGGCCGATCCATGCTCCCGTCATACGGTCCAGCGCGCCCGGCATCATCGCGTTCACCAGGAGCAGCGAGCCGAACCCGATCGACGGCACCAGATACGCCGTCACCGTCACCTGCGACAGCTGCGTCCGGATCTCCCGCCTCGTCTCCTTCCGCTGCTCCAGCGTCACCGTCAGGTTGCGGAGGCTGCCTACGATCGCGCCGCCCGCCCGCGCCGACAGCACGAGGGTGGAGACCAGGACGACCAGTTCCCGCGACGGGAGGCGCTCCGTCAGCTCGCTCAGGGATTCCTCGATGGAGTGGCCGATGGCGAGGCGGTCGGCGACGCGGGTGAGCTCTTCGCCCGCCGGAGCTTCAAGTTCTTCCGCCGCTATGCCGATGGCGGTGCGCAGGGCCAGGCCGGCCTGGGTGGCGTTGGCCAGGATGCGGGCGAGTTCGGGGAGTTGGCTGATGAAGCGTTCCGTACGGCGCGTGCGCTGCCAGTTGAGGAAGGCGTTGGCCGCCCACAGGCCGATGGCAGCGGTGAGCGGGCCGAAGAACGGGGCCAGGAAGGAAGCCGCTATCAGCCAGAGCATCGCGACCGAGGCGAGCATGTAGACGAAGAACTCGCCCGGGGTCATGTCCAGACCGGTGGTCGCCAGCTTGAGTTCGATGCGGCGGCCGAGCTCCGTACGCCGCAGGCGGCGGTCCAAGGAGCGGAAGCGGCGTACGCGACCGATCTGCTCGGGGGCTCCGCTCGCCGAGAGGCGGTCGATGAGGGCGGCCCGCTGGGCGCGGCCCTTGGCGTAGGCGTGAACGCCCCACACCACGAACAGGCAGGCCAGCAGAGTGGCGGCGAGGGTGAGGGAGACATATGGGTTCACAGGACTGTCCGCGCGGTGAGTTCGTCGTCCGGCAGGGCCACGCCGAAGGCCTGGGGGATCGGCTGGCTGTTCATGTAGAGGCGGTCCGCGATGCGGCGCGGCAGGGGGTAGTAGGCGAAGTAGCCGTGGACCCGGGTGTCCGCGCCCATCGGCTGGGGGACGAACCGGCAGACGGTGGTGGTTCGGAACGGTTCGCGGCCATGGGATTCGAGGATGGAGATCTCCGTGATGCGGCGCGAGCCGTCGCCGAAGCGGGTGAGCTGGACGATGACGTTGACGGCACTGTTGATCTGGTCCTGGAGCGCCTCGAAGGGGATCTCCACCTCCGACATGGAGGCGAGGGTCTGGAGGCGGGTCAGGGCGTCGGCGGAGCTGTTGGCGTGGACGGTGGCCAGGGATCCGTCGTGACCCGTGGACATCGCCTGGAGCATGTCGAGCGTCTCGCCGCCGCGGACCTCGCCGACGATGATGCGGTCGGGTCGCATGCGCAGGGAGTTGCGGACGAGGTCGCGGATGGTGATCTGGCCCTTGCCCTCCACGTTCGCCGGGCGGGATTCGAGGCGGATGACGTGGGCCTGCTGGAGCTGGAGCTCGGCGGAGTCCTCGATGGTGATGATGCGCTCGCCCTCCGGGATCAGGCCGGAGAGGGCGTTGAGGAGGGTGGTCTTGCCGGTGCCGGTGGCGCCGGAGACGATCACGTTCATCTTGGCCGCCACCAGGCCGGAGAGCAGGAGGAGCATGTGCTCGTCCAGGGAGCCGAGGCCGACCATCTCGTGCAGGGTGAAGGCCCGGGGGAAGCGGCGGATGGTGAGGGTCGCGCCGGTCAGGGACAGCGGCGGGATGATGACGTTGACGCGCTCGCCGCTGGGCAGGCGCGCGTCGACCATCGGATTGGCCTCGTCCACACGGCGGTTGACGGTGGAGACGATGCGCTCGATGGTCTGCATCAGTTGGTCGTGCGAGGCGAAGCGGAGCGGGAGCTGCTCCACGCGGCCTGCCCGTTCCACGAAGATCTGGTCGGGGCCGTTGACCATGATCTCGGAGATCGTGGGGTCTTCGAGGAGCGGTTCGAGCACACCGAGGCCGAGGGCCTCGTCGACGACGCGGCGGATCAGCTGCGCGCGCGCGGCGGTGGACAGGACGGGGCCCTCGCGGCTGATGATGTGGCCGAGTACCCGCTCCAGGCGCGCCCGGCGCTCGGCGGGCGCGAGCGCGGACATCTCCGCGAGGTCGATCTCCTCCAGCAGCTTGGCGCGGTAGGAGGAGACCAGCCGGCCGTCCTCGCGCGGGCTGTGGCGGTCGTCCGGTGTGTTGACCCGGGAACGCAGGCTCATGGTCAGGGTCCCTTCGGGTCGTCGTTGGGCATGACGGCGGTGGCCGTCGCCGGGTCGGGATCCAGGCCGGGGATGATCGAGTTGACCGCGATGGTCACGCTCGCGGTGACGGTGTCGGCGTTCTTGACGATGCTGATGTCCGCGCCCAGACCGCCCCGTACGGCAGCCTGGCCCGCGGCGACGCCACCCGAGCCGTTGCGGGCCTCCACCCGCGCCGCCGTCCGCGCCGCAGTCTCCGCCTGCTGGTGGACGTACGCGACCCAGCCGAGCTGGATCCCGCAGAGCGCGACGAACAGCAGGATGGGGATGAAGCCGATGTATTCCAGGGCCACTTGACCCCGGTCGCCCCGGTCGGAGCGAACGCGCCGTCTCATGCCGTCAGTCCTCCCTCTCCATCGCCGCACCGGCCGTGCCGTCGATCGCGCCGAAGTTGAGACCGGGGTACAGCACCGGTATCCGGAGGGTGACGGTCGCCTTGTAGACGTCCCCGGACGCACCGCAGGCCACGGACATGCTCCAGGCGCTCCCGATGTACTTGCCCGCCGCCACGAGCAGCAGGATCAGCGGCACCGTGCCGACGAACTCGATCGCCACCTGGCCCCGGTCCCGGTCCCGGTCGCGTACGGGTCTCCGCGCGGGCACCGCTCAGCCCTCCCGGCCGCGGCGCGGCCACGGGCCGAGTGCGCCGCGGTCGCCCCGGGCGCCGCTGCGGAGCCTGGCCACGGGGCCGGAGGGGCGTACCTCCAGGGCGGCGCCCGGGTCGGCGGCCGCCGCGGCCGCGGCGGACTCGGGGGTTTCCAGTGGTGCCAGCAGGCCCAGTTCGCCCGCCACCGCCCACAGGGCCTGTTTCACCGTCGAGCGGTTGTCCAGGTCCTGGACCCGGCCCGCGTCGACGACCGCCTGGAGTTCCTTGAAGGCGGCCGGGACCGGGGTGCGGACGGCCCGGGTCTTCGTGATCTTCTGGATCAGGGCGGGCTGTATCTCGGTGTGCTTGGTCCAGCGGTTGACGACCATCGCGGTGTCCTCCGCCTTGCGGACCTGGAGCCGTTCCCACATCCGGACCATCCGCTTCGCCGCCCGCACCGCGACCACGTCCGGGGTGGTGACCAGCACCGCCACGTCCGCGGTCTCCACCGCCGCCGCGTTGGCGCCGGTGACCTGGGTGCCGCAGTCGATGACGACGAGCTCGTACCGGGCGCGCAGGGCGGCGATGACGTGCCGGGCAGCCCGGTCGTCGACCTCCTCGCCGCGCTCGCCGTCGGCCGGGGCGAGGAGGAGGGCCAGGCCCGTCCGGTCGTCGTAGACCGCGTCCTGCAGGACGCGCGGCGAGATGTCCTGGATGCCGGCGAGGTCGGCGATGGAGCGCCGGAACTGCACGTCGAGGTACGAGCCGACGTCGCCCGCCTGGAGGTCCATGTCGACCAGGGCCGTATGCCGGCCCGCGGCCGCTGCGGCCAGGGCGAACTGCACGGCCGCGAAGGTGGTGCCGACTCCGCCCTTGGCCCCGCTGACCGTGACCACCCGCCCGCCCGGGCCGGTGGGGAGGTCCGGGCTCCGGCCCAGGTGGCGGCGTACGCCCACGGACCACTGGGCGGCGGCCTGGACGCGGGCGGCGAGTTCGTCGTAGGCGAGGGGGAGGCCGACCAGGCCGCGCGCGCCCGAGTCCATGGCGGCGGAGAAGAGAGCGGGGCTCGCGTCCGAGGTGACCAGGACGACGCCGACCCCGGGGAAGCGGAGGGCTACCTCGCGGATCAGCTCCAGAGCGGGGAGCGGACCGATCCGCTCGTGTACGAGGACCACCTCGGGCAGTTCGTCGATCGACTCGGTGGCCAGCCTGGCCAGCATGTCGAGGAGGAACGTGGAGTCGGGGACCGGCGCGGCCGGCTCGGCGCCCGGGAGCTGGCCGAGCAGGCCGGCGATGACGCGCGCGGCTTCCGGGTCACCGACCGCGGGGAGGATTCGGGTGGTCATCCGCATCTCACCTGTCCCCTTCGAGGGTGTAGAAGCGGTCGTTCGGGTTGGGCGCCGAGTCGGTGCCGGGGGCCACCAGGGCCAGGCGTACGTGCTCCGCGAAGGACTCGGCGTAGGCCACGCGCTGGGTGTCCTTGGTGGTCAGGGCGAAGGTGATCGGGACGGCCTCGGCCGGGCCCTTCTTGTCACTGTCCTTGTCGAGGGGGGTGAGCTTGCCTACGTTGATGACGCGGGCGTTGGCCACCATCACCACGGACACGTCGGGGTCGGTCGGCTTCTTGCCCTTGAACGTGCCCAGGATGTTGACCTTGGCACCAGGGGTGATCTTGCCCGCCACACCCGTCGACGCGTCGATCATGATGGCGATCTCCTGCTCGCCCGGCTGGAGCTGCGGCCGGGCGACGAACATGTCGCTCTGGAGCAGCGAGCCCTTCTTCAATGCGGTGAGCGCCATCTTGTCCTTGAGCTGGCCGAGGTCGGTGACGGCGGTCTCGGACAGCCACCGCTTGGGGACCGTGACCTCCTCGAACTGCCCGGCCGTCAGCGCGCTGTACGGGGCTATGTCGTCCTTCACCCGGTAGGCGACGACCTCGGCCCCGACCTTGGAGTTGACGTCGCCGATCACCACGAGGACTCCGCCGAAGGCGGCGAGGGCGCACAGGACCGACAGGATCAGCAGGATGACGCCGCGGCGCTGGCGTGAGTTCATGACGTACTACCTCGGCGTTCTTCGTTCGGTCGAGCCGGTCATCAGCGAAGTCTGGATCTGGATCGGGAGCCCACGGCCGCCTGCGCCACCGCCGCCGGGGCGGGCGGCGGCGGTGGCGCCGTCAGCGGGGCGGAGCAGAAGCCGCAGCGGTCTCCGATGAGTTCGAAGCCGCACCAGCGGCACTCCTCGCGGCGGACCGAGGCGACGAGCTGGTAGAGCACCGACGGGTCCGGGATGGCGGCGGCGAACTCGACCAGCTTCGGCGTGGCCCACCAGGCGGGCGAGTCGGCCGGCAGCGGGTTCTCCATGACGCCCTGGACCTGCCAGGCGGGGGCCAGGTCGGAGACCACCCAGTCGGAGGCGAGCTGGCCCCGGGCGAAGCTGAGGTGGGTGGCGAACGCCGGTCCCGGGGGCAGGGCGCCCGAGGCGGACGCGGAAGCGGAAGCGGAAGCGGAAGCGGATCCGGAGCCCCCGCCGCCGTGCGCCCCGGAGGAGCGCGAGGGCTTCGAGGAGCCCGGGCCCCCGGACCGCGAACCGCCCGAGCCCAGCTTGACCAGGTGCGCCACCGGATTGGCCAGGACCGCGAACTGCGCGTTCGGCGACCAGGACTTGGCGTGCGCGCCGAGCCCGACCGGCACCCGGTCCAGCTTGGCGACCGAGCCGAGCAGCGCGCCCGCGTAGATGTAGTGGGAGAGCAGCCGGGCGGCGGAGGCGAGCACGCCGGGGCTGAAGTCGCTGACGCTGAGCTGGCGCAGTTGACGTACCAGCAGGGCGGTGGCCAGCGGCGGGAGATCGATGTCGAGGAGCGCGATCCGGTCGGTCTCCAGGATGGCCCGTACGGTGTGCAGCCGGTGGACGGCGGCGGCCGGGAGCCAGGGCGGGACGACGACCACGAGATGGCCGTGGCGCTCCAGCAGGGCGGCCGTCTGGGAGAGCGAGCCCTCGAGGTCGAGCTGGTCGGGCGGCGCCAGCACGGCGGCCGTCGGCGTGTGCCGGTCAGGGGCCGGCAGCACCAGATCGGCGCTGGTGACAGCAATGGCGGTCGGCACGCGCATCCCCCCGTTCACCCCATGCCCAGCGGACGTCCGCACCGCCCGGCAGACCGTCCGAAGACGGGTCCGAGCACGCGCCGTACGTCCCCTCACGGCCGCGCACACGCTGCGCGACCGCAAACGATCAACCCTCTGCCCCCTTGCCCCAGCACCCTAGCCGCGTCCCCCCTGGCAGGGCAGGGGCTTGCCCATTCCTGTGCCACGAGCACATGTCACGGGCAGCGGGACAGGTGGCGGGAAACCCGGACAACCGGGATCGGAACACGCGCACCGGGCCGATCGGTTCCAGCCATATTGCAAACATCCTTGACAGGGGCATTGGACTAGACCAACTTGTCGGTGGGGCACCCCACTTGCCCCGGACGCGTACCTCACATCCCCCAACTCCCCCCACCGGAGCCCACGTGAACCGCATACGCTCCCTCGCCGTACCCCTCGCCGTGACCCTCACCGCCGGCGCCCTGACCGCCCTCGCCGCCGGCACCGCCCAGGCCGCCGACGTCAACGTCGCCCGCAACGGCGGCTTCGAGTCCGGCCTCGCCAACTGGAGCTGCACCTCCGGCAGCGGCGCCATCGTCTCCTCTCCCGTCTTCGCCGGGGCCGCCGCCCTCAAGGCCACGCCGGCGGGCCAGGACAACGCCCGCTGCAGCCAGACCGTCACGGTCAAGCCGAATTCGACCTACACGCTGAGCGAGCAGGTCAACGGGTCCTACGTCTACCTCGGCGCGACCGGGACCGGCACCCAGGACGTCTCCACCTGGACCCCCGGCACGGGCGGCGGCTTCCAGAAGCTGTCCACCACGTTCACCACCGGCCCGAACACGACCCAGGTCACCGTCTACACCCACGGCTGGTACGGCCAGTCGGGCTACGTGGTCGACGAGTTCAGCGTCTTCGGCCCCGACGGCGGCGGCGGCACCGACCCCGGTCCGGTCATTCCCGGCGCTCCGGCCGGAACCGCCGTTTCCGGCCAGAGCTCCAGCGGGCTCACCCTTTCGTGGAACACGGTCAGCGGAGCCGCCGGATATTACGTGTATCAGGACGGCGTCCGCGTCCGGACCGTGACCTCGGGCACCTCCGCGCAGATCACCGGGCTCGCCGCGTCGACCTCGTACTCCTTCCAGGTGAGCGCGTACAACGCGGCGGGCGAGAGCGTGAAGGCCGCGGCCGTCACCGGCACCACCACGGGCGGCGGGGGCGGCAATCCGAACCCGTCGGTGCCCAAGCACGCGCTGACCGGCTACTGGCAGAACTTCAACAACGGCGCCACCGTCCAGAAGATCTCCGACGTGTCCGCGCAGTACGACATCATCGCCGTCTCCTTCGCCGACGCCACGACCACGCCCGGCGCCATCACCTTCAACCTCGACTCGGCCGGCCTCGGCGGCTACACGGTCCCCCAGTTCAAGGCGGACATCGCCGCGAAGAAGGCGGCCGGCAAGTCCGTCATCCTCTCCATCGGCGGCGAGAAGGGCACCATCTCGGTGGGCGATTCGGCGTCCGCGACCAACCTCGCGAACTCCGCGTACGCGCTGATGCAGGAGTACGGCTTCACCGGCATCGACATCGACCTGGAGAACGGCCTGAACCCGACCTACATGACGCAGGCGCTGCGCGCGCTGGCGGCGAAGGCCGGCCCCTCGTTCGTCCTCACGATGGCCCCGCAGACCATCGACATGCAGTCGACCCAGGGCGGCTACTTCAAGACGGCGCTCGCCGTGAAGGACATCCTGACCGTCGTCAACATGCAGTACTACAACAGCGGCTCGATGAACGGCTGCGACGGCAACGTGTACCACCAGGGCTCGGTGGACTTCCTCACCGCGCTGGCCTGCATCCAGCTCGAGGGCGGGCTCGACCCCTCGCAGGTGGGCATCGGCGTCCCGGCCTCCCCGAGCGGCGCGGGCAGCGGCTACGTCTCGCCGACCATCGTGAACAACGCGCTGGACTGCCTGACCAGGGGCACGAGCTGCGGGAACTTCAAGCCGTCCAAGACCTACCCGGGTCTGCGCGGCGCGATGACCTGGTCGACCAACTGGGACGCCAAGGCGGGTAGCGCTTGGTCCAACGCGGTGGGTCCGAAGGTCCACGGCCTGCCGTAGCAGGTAGGTGTGTGGGAGTGGCCTGCCGGCGCCCTTTGGCCGCCATGGCTGATTGAAGCTGTGGACTCTTGACCCGGACATGCCATGAGAGCACGCTGTGCGCGTCCGCACGGCTACCCCCACACTCCCACCCAGGAGAACGCATGCGGCTCCACCACCGCCGAAGGGCCGCCGTCACGGCGGCCCTTCTCGCGCTCGCGCTCGGCGCACCCGCCTACGGCCTGAGCGCGACGGCAGCCCCGCCGCCCACCCCGTCGACCGCCACCCAGGACGAGGCCATCGTCCAGTACGAGATCCAGGGCCCGGCCACGGCGGCCGAACGCACCGCCCTGCTGCGCACCGGCGCCTCCATCGACGAGGTCGACGCCCGCTCGGTCGTCGTCAGCGCCGACACCATGCAGGCCAGGAGCCTGCGCGCACTCGGCTACAAGCTCACCGCGCTGCCCGGCCCGCCGGACCGCTCGGACGGGCGCGACATCGCCGCCGGGATCAACGACTTCCCGTCGAAGGACGCGCTCTACCACAACTACGCCGAGGCGAGCGCGGAGATCGACCAGCGCATCGCCCAGTACCCCTCGATCATGAGCAAGCAGGTGATCGGCAAGTCGTACCAGGGCCGGGACCTGTTCGCGATCAAGATCAGCGACAACGTGGCCACGGACGAGGCCGAGCCCGAGGTGCTCTTCACCGCGCACCAGCACGCCCGTGAGCACCTGACGGTCGAGATGGCCCTCTACCTGCTCAAGGAGTTCGGTTCCAAGTACGGCACCGACTCCCGGGTCACGAACGCGGTCAACGGCCGCGAGATCTGGATCATCCCGGACCTGAACCCGGACGGCGGCGAGTACGACATCGCCTCCGGCTCCTACCGGTCCTGGCGCAAGAACCGGCAGCCGAACGCCGGCTCCTCGTACGTCGGCACGGACGAGAACCGCAACTGGAACTACAAGTGGGGCTGCTGCGGCGGCTCCAGCTCCAGCAAGAGCTCCGAGACCTACCGGGGCGCCTCGGCGGAGTCCGCGCCGGAGGTCAAGGTGGTCTCGGACTTCGTGCGCAGCCGCGTGGTCGGCGGCAAGCAGCAGATCAAGGCCGCCATCGACTTCCACACCTACAGCGAGCTCGTGCTGTGGCCGTTCGGGTGGACGTACAACGACACGGCGCCCGGTCTGACCGCCGACGACCTGGCCGTGTACAAGAAGATCGGCACCAGCATGGCGGCCAGCAACGGCTACACGCCGGAGCAGTCGAGCGACCTGTACATCACGGACGGGACGATCGACGACTGGCTGTGGGGCAACCAGAAGATCTTCGCCTACACCTTCGAGATGTACCCGACCGGCTCGGGCGGCGGCGGTTTCTACCCGCCGGACGAGGTCATCGACCGCGAGACGGCGCGCAACAAGGACGCCGTGCTGCAGCTGCTGGAGAACGCGGACTGCATGTACCGCTCGATCGGCAAGCAGGCGCAGTACTGCCCGTAGCGGTCCACGCGTGAGCACCGGGGCGCCCCACCGCCAGGGGGGCGCCCCTTCGCCCGGCCAGGGCTGCCGGAAGGGCTGCCGGAAAGAAGACAAGATCGGCAGCACGCGGGCTGTCACAACCGTCGTCCGGCCGGTGTCTGGTGTCCGAACCCTCGAAACGAAGGAGACGGACACCATGGCTGAGAACACCGATGTGGTCGTGATCGGCGGCGGATACGCCGGAGTGATGGCTGCCAACCGCCTGAGCCGGCGCCAGGACGTGACGGTGACGCTGATCAACCCGCGTGCGTCCTTCGTCGAGCGGATCCGCCTGCACCAGCTCGTGGCCGGGTCGCACGACGCGGTCGTCGAGTACCGGAAGGTCCTGGCCGAGGGGGTCGACCTGGTGGTCGACTCCGTCGTACGGATCGACGCCGCCGGGCGCGGCGTGACCCTGGCCTCGGGAGGCCGGGTCGGCTACGACCACCTCGTCTACGCGGTGGGCAGCGGCAGCGCGGACCCGTCCGTGCCGGGAGCGGCCGAGTTCGCCCACCCGATCGCCACCCTGGAGGACGCGCGGCGGCTGCGGCCGCTCCTCGGCGCCGCCCCGGCGACGGCCGCGGTGACCGTGGTCGGGGCCGGGCCGACGGGCATCGAGACGGCCGCCGAACTGGCCGAGCGGGGCCGGGCCGTGACCCTGGTCTGCGGCGGGGTGCTCGGCCCGTACCTGCACGCGCGGGGGCGGCGCTCGGTGGCCGGGCGGCTCGCGGCGCTCGGGGTGACCGTATTCGAAGGCCCCGACACGAAGGTGACGGCGGTGACCGCCGACGCCGTGCGGCTCGCCGACGGCCGCGAGCTGCCCAGCCGGGTCACCATCTGGACCGCCGGATTCGGCGTACCGGACCTGGCGGCGCGCAGCGGGCTGAGCACCGATGCGCTGGGCCGCCTCCTCACGGACGAGACGCTGACGAGCGTGGACGACGTACGGATCGTGGCGGCGGGCGATTCGGCGGCGCCCTCGGGCCTGGCCTTGCGGATGAGCTGCCAGGCCGCGATGCCGTTGGGCGCGCGGGCCGCCGACACGGTCCTGAGCCGGATCGCGGAAGAGCGGCCCGAGACCCTCAACCAGGTGTTCGCCGGTCAGTGCATCAGCCTGGGCCGGGGCGCGGGCATCTTCCAGTTCGCCCACCGCAACGACACCGCGCTGTGGTTCCACGTCGCGGGCCGGCCGGGCGCGAAGCTCAAGGAAGTCGTGTGCAAGGGCACCGTCAAGCACCTGGCCGACGAGGCCGCCAAGCCGGGTGCGTACGGCTTGCACCGGGTTTCGGGAGGCGCCGACCGGAGCCGGCGCCTGGAGGCCGGGCAGGGTGGGACCAGGGCCGCCGCCGAACAGACCGCTTGAGCCGCACCGCCGGTCCGTCGATCATGAACGGATCCGAACCGGCGGAAGACCGACGGAGCCTGACGGAACCTGACGGAAGAGAACCGGCTGTGGACGCACCCTCGCAGGCCCCCGATCCGGCGACCGAGACCTTCGTCGCCCACCGCAACCTGCTGTTCACCGTCGCCTACGAGATGCTCGGCTCGGCGGCCGACGCCGAGGACGTCCTCCAGGAGACCTGGCTGCGCTGGGTCGGCGTGGACCTCGCCGCCGTCCGCGACCAGCGCGCCTACCTGGTCCGGATCACCACCCGGCAGGCACTGAACCGGCTGCGGACGATGAGCCGGCGCAAGGAGGCCTACGTGGGCCCGTGGCTGCCCGAACCGCTGCTCACGGCGCCGGACGTGGCGGAGGACGTGGAGCTGGCCGAGAGCATGTCGATGGCGATGATGCTCGTCCTGGAGACCCTCGCGCCGACCGAGCGGGCCGTCTTCGTCCTGCGCGAGGTCTTCGACCTGGGCTACGAGGAGATCGCGGCCGCCGTCGAGAAGACCCCCGCGGCCGTCCGGCAGATCGCGCACCGCGCCCGCAAGCACGTCGATGCCCGCCGCCCCCGCCGAGCGGTCTCCCCGAGCGAGACCCGGGCGGCCCTGGAGTCGTTCCAGCGGGCCCTCGAGAACGGGGACCTCCAGGGACTCCTCGCCGTGCTCGCCCCCGAGGTCGTCTACATGGGCGACGGCGGCGGCATCAAGCACGCGGCGCTGCGGCCGGTCCTCGGCGCCCACAACGTGGCCCGCCTCTTCGCCGGCATCGCCGGCCGGGCCGGGACCACGGTCGTCGCCCTCGGCCCCACCGTGGTCAACGGCACCCCGGCCCTGGCCGTCCACCTGGACGGCGAGTTCGACGGAGTCATCGCCGTCCACGTGGCGGACGCCCTCATCACCGGCCTCTACTTCGTCCGCAACCCGGAGAAGCTGTCCCACGCCACGGCCGAGACCACGCTCACCCGGCGGTGAACCGCTTCCCGGTCCTTCTTCCTAGTTCTTCTTCGCATCCCCGGCATTGCGCCAGATCGTGAGGTCCACCTTGATGTACGTGCTGGACTCCTTCGCGCCGGACCTGCCGCGGTAGGTCACCAACGCGACGTGGCCGGCGTCGCTCAGCACGCAGACCTGCGAGCCGTCCGTGAGCTGGTCGAGGCCGATCTTCTCGGTGAAGCGGGTCACGGCGCGGCAGGTCTCCAGGGAGCCCTTCTCCGAGTTGTTCAGCAGGACGAGCTTCCCGTTCGCGGTGCCGAACCTCTCGTCCCCGAAGAGGGTGTCCCGGTAGTAGAAGAGGTCCCCGTGCCCGTAGAGCACGCCGGCGCCGGTCGGCTCCTCGGCCGGGCGCGGCGGGTTGTCGGCGAACAGCAGCTGGTGGTTCTGCGGCACGTCGATGCCCTGGTAGGAGACCGGCTGCGGCTCGGGCCGCTTGGCAGCGCCCGACGAGGCACCGGCACCGGCACCGCCGGGGTCCTTCGCGTCGCCGCCCTTGCCCCCCTTGCCGTCCGGCAGCAGGGACCCGAGGACGACGAGCCCGACGAGCGACGCCGCGATGGCCCCGGCGACGATCAGCCCCGTCCGCTTGCGGCCGGCCGCGGGCGGGTGCGAGGGCTGCGCGTACGGGGTCTGCGGGTACGGCGCCTGCGTATAGGCGGGCTGCGCATAGCCGGGCTGGGGGTACGAGGGCTGCGTGTAGACGGGCTGCGGGTACGAGGGCTGCGGGTACGAGGGCTGCGGGTACGGAGGCTGCGCCGGAGCCGCGTGCGTGGGCGCGCCATGCGCATGTCTCTTATATCCATCTGACGTTGCCGACGACCCACCCTGTACAGATCGCGGTGCGTGCGTCCGCATGCACCAATATACACATGCCCGGCAGCGGGGGCACCCGGGCCAAGAAGGGAGCCACCGGCCTCGGCGTGCTCCTCGCCCTGCTCGTGACGGTCGTCTGGTCCGGCAGCTTCTTCGCCACCCGGGGGATGGCGGACAGCATCCCGCCCGTCCAGGCCGTCCTCTGGCGCTGGACGATCGCCACCGTCCCCGTAGTCCCCTTCGCCGTCCGGCAGGCCTGTCGGCAGCGGGCCCTGATCCGCGTGCACTTCGGCTACATCGACCTCGCCACCCTCTTCGCGGGCCCCCTCGCCGCCACCCTCCTCGGCGACTTCGGCGCCGAGGTCGTCAAGGTCGAGCACCCGACCCGCCCGGACCCCTCCCGCGGCCACGGCCCCGCCAAGGACGGCATCGGCCTGTGGTGGAAGCTGCTCGGCCGCAACAAGCGCACGATGACCCTCGACCTGTCCACCCCCGGCGGCCGGGACACCCTGCTGCGGCTGGCCGCCACCGCCGACGTCGTCATCGAGAACTTCCGCCCCGGCACCCTGGAGCGCTGGGGGCTCGGCTGGCCCGAGCTGTCCGCCGCCAACCCGCGGCTGATCCTGACCCGCGTGACGGCCTTCGGCCAGGAGGGCCCGTACGCCCACCGGCCCGGCTTCGGCACCCTCGCGGAGGCGATGAGCGGGTTCGCCGCGATCACCGGGGAGCCGGACGGGCCGCCGACGCTGCCGCCTTTCGGGCTCGCGGACTCGATCGCCGCGCTGACCACCGCGTACGCCGTGATGACAGCGCTCGCCGGCCGGGACCGCACCGGGCACGGGCAGGTGGTGGACCTCGCGATCATCGAGCCGATCCTGACCGTCCTGGGGCCGCACCCGCTCTGGTACGACCAGCTCGGCTACGTCCAGCCGCGCACCGGGAACCGCTCCACGAACAACGCCCCCCGCAACACCTACCGCAGCGCGGACGGGCGCTGGCTGGCGGTCTCCACCTCCGCCCAGTCGATCGCCGAGCGCGTGATGCGGCTGGTGGGCCGGCCGGAGCTGATCTCCGAGCCCTGGTTCGAGACGGGTTCCGGGCGGGCCGCCCACGCGGACGTGCTCGACGAGGCGGTCGGCGGCTGGATCGCCCGCCACAAGGCGGACGAGGTGACGGCGGCCTTCGAGGACGCCGAGGCCGCGGTCGCGCTGGTCTACGACGTCCGGGACGTGATGGCCGATCCGCAGTACGCGGCCCTGGACACGGTCACCGAGGTCGAGGATCCGGAGCTCGGCCCGATCCGCATGCAGAACGTCCTCTTCCGGCTCTCCGAGACCCCCGGCGCCATCCGCTGGGCGGGCCGCCCGCACGGCGCGGACACCGAGGCCGTCCTCACCGAACTCGGCCTGTCCGCCGCCGAGATCACCGCTCTGCGCACGGAGGGAGCGCTGTGATCCTGACCTGGCTGTACGTCCCCGGCGACCGCCCGGAGGTGGTCGTCAAGGCGCTGCGCGCCGGGGCCGACGCCGTCATCGTGGACCTGGAGGACGCGGTGTCGGCCTCCCGCAAGGAGTACGCCCGCTCCGCCACCGCCGAACTGCTCGGCGCCCGCCATCCGGTGCCGGTCCACGTCCGCGTCAACGCCCTGAACTCCCCGTGGGGCGGCGCCGACCTCACCGCGCTGGCCGGGCTCCGGGGCCTGGCCGGTCTGCGGCTGCCCAAGGTCTCCGCGCCCGGGCAGATCGTCTCCACCGCCGAACGCACCGGCGGGGTGGCCCTGTACGCCCTGCTGGAATCGGCGATCGGCGTGGAGCGGGCGTACGAGATCGCCCGCGCGCACCCCGCCCTGCGCGGGCTGTCCCTGGGCGAGGCGGACCTGCGGGCCGACCTCGGGGTCACCGCGGAGGCGGGCCTGGACTGGCCGCGCTCGCGGGTGGTGGTGGCCGCCCGCGCGGCCGGACTCGCGCCGCCGGCCCAGTCGGTGTTCCCCGACATCCGGGACCTGGAGGCGCTGGCCGCCTCCTGCGCCCGGGGCCGCTCGCTGGGGTTCCTGGGGCGCGCGGCGATCCATCCGCGCCAGCTCCCGGTGATCGAGCGGGCCTACCTGCCCGGTCCGGCCGAGGTCGCGGCGGCCGAGGAGATCGTGGCCGCGGCCCGGCGCACCCCGGGCGCGGTGGCCCTCCCCGACGGCCGCTTCGTCGATCCGGCGATGCTGGCCGGCGCGGAACGGGTCGTCGCCCTGTCCCGCCGGGACGCGCCCGTCCTGTCCTGACCGCGGGGACACGGCCGTGCGGCCGCCGCGCGAAAACGGGAGGGGCGCCGCGCATGCGCGCGGCGCCCCTCCCGTTCGACCGGCCTCCCGGTCAGAGCTTCTTGGCCTCGGCGGCCTTGCCGTCGGCCACCGGCTCGGCATCCTCGGGCTCGGTGTCCTCGGGCGCAGTGTCCTCAGGCCCGGCGGCCTTCGCTTCGGCTCCGGAGTCGGCCCCGGCGTCCTCGGTTCCACCGGACTTCGCCTCGGCAGCGTCTCCGGCCGCGCCGTCCTCGGTCGGGGTGTCCCCGTCCTTGGCGCCGGCCACGGCGTCAGCACCCGGCTCGACGACCTCCTCGCGGCCCGGCCGCAGCTTCGCCGACAGCACCAGGTAGATCACGGCCAGCACGAAGACCACGATCGAGGTCCACACGTTGAGCCGCAGGCCCAGGATGTGGTGGGCCTCGTCGACCCGCATGTACTCGATCCAGCCGCGCCCGACGCAGTAGGCGGCGACGTACAGGGCGAACGCCCGCCCGTGTCCGAGCGTGAAGCGCCGGTCGGCCCAGATCACCAGCAGGGCGACACCGACGCACCAGAGCGACTCGTAGAGGAAGGTCGGGTGGTAGGTGCCCGCGACCCGGTTCGGTCCGTCGGTGATCTCCACCGCCCACGGCAGGTCGGTGGCGCGGCCGTACAGCTCCTGGTTGAACCAGTTGCCCCAGCGTCCACAGGCCTGGGCCAGCGCGATGCCGGGGGCCAGGGCGTCGGCCCAGGCCGGCAGCGGGATGCCGCGCAGCCTGCAGCCGATCCAGGCACCCACGGCGCCGAGGGCGATCGCGCCCCAGATGCCGAGGCCGCCCTGCCAGATCTTGAGTGCGTCGACCCAGTTCCGGCCTTCGCCGAAGTAGAGCTGGTAGTCGGTGATCACGTGGTAGAGGCGACCGCCGACCAGGCCGAACGGCACCGCCCACACGGCGATGTCCGCGACCGTGCCCGGCTTTCCGCCGCGGGCGACCCACCGCTTGTTGCCGAGCCAGACGGCGACGAAGACGCCGATGATGATGCAGAACGCGTAGCCGCGCAGCGGGATCGGCCCGAGTTGGAGCACGCCCGTCGACGGACTGGGAATGAAGGCAAGGTTCATGGCAAGACCCGACGCTACCTTGCCGGACGGTGGGGACCGCAACCCGTCCGGCAAGCTGCTGCCGAATCGAGACGGCCGTCAGCGGTCCATGACCATCCCCGAGTGGTCCGGGGACCGGTCCGAGGAGCCCGTCCCGCCGGAGGCCGCACGGCCGGCCGAGCGCGCCGAAGCGGAGGAGGACGGCGCCGAGGGGGAGGACGAGCGGGCGGACGAGGCCTTCGCCGAGCCCGAAGCGGACGGCGAAGCGGACGCGGACGGGGACGGGGAAGCGGACGTCTTCGCGCCGCCGGGGCCGCCCTTGCCGGCCGCCTCCACCTTCTCCTTGAGCTTCTGCGGGGTCAGCGGGTTGGCCTGGTCCGCGAAGATGTCCTTGCCGTCGAGCAGCACGGTCGGGGTGCCGCGGAACTTGCCGGTGCGGAAGGCGTCCTGCGACTTCTTCACCCAGCTGTCGTGCGTGCCGTCCTCGACGCAGGTGCGGAAGGCCGGAGTGTCCAGCCCGTCGACCTTGGCGGCGAGCTCCAGCAGCTTCGCGTTCTTCCCGTAGGCGTCATCGGTCTCCTCTGGCTGGTTCTCGAAGAGGACGTCGTGGTACGGGGCGAACTTTCCGGCGTCCTGCGCGCAGGCCGCCGCGTTGGCGCTCTTGAGCGAGCCGCTGCCGCCCATGTTCCCGTCGATCAGGGTGACCAGGTGGTACTCGACCTTGAGGAGCCCCTTGGCCTCCAGCTCGTGGACGGTGTCCCGGTAGTTGGTCTCGAAGGCCTTGCAGGCCGGGCAGCGGAAGTCCTCCCACACGGTCAGCGTGGAGGGGGCCTCGGCCTTGCCGGTCTGGATGGCGAGCGCGTCGGTTCCGGTGGCCCCGGAGGGCGCGACCAGCGGGCCGCCCTTGGCGGACGAGCCGCCCTTGCCCGTGTTCGCCGCGATCAGGCCGACGACGGCCGCCAGGCCGAGTACGCCGACCACCGCCGCCGACACGACGAGGGTCCGCCGGCGCTTGTCCTTGGCCTTCTGCCGCTCGCGCTCCAGCTGGAGTCGCTCGCGGGCCGATCGTTTCGTCGCATCGCGGTTCGCACCGTCGTTCATGTCGCTCACGTTCGGCCAAACGAAGCAGGGAGGCACTCTCGTGCCTCCCTGCCCCCACTTCCACCCGATCGGGCTACGGAACCCGCTCAGGGGTCCGTGTTGTCGATCGAACGCGACCCGGCCGGAGCCGCGTCGTCAGCTCCTGCGGACGCCCTCCGCGAGCTCGCCCGCCAGTGCCTTCACGGCGGCCAGCCCGGCGGGCAGGTCCGGCGCGTCCAGCAGCAGCTTCACGAAGGCGGAGCCGACGATCACCCCGTCGGCGAAGCCGGCGACCTCCTTGGCCTGGGCGGCGTTGGAGACTCCGAGGCCGACGCAGACCGGCAGTTCGCTGGTGGCGCGGGTGCGGCGGACCAGGTCGGCCGCCTGGTTGCCGACCGACTCGCGGGTGCCGGTGACACCCATGAGGGACGCGGCGTAGACGAAGCCGGAGCCGGCCGCCGTGATGGTGGCCAGGCGCTCGTCCTTGCTGCTGGGGGCCACGACGAAGACGGTCGCGAGACCGTGCTTGGCCGCGTGCTCGCGCCACAGCGCGGACTCCTGGACCGGCAGGTCGGGCAGGATGCAGCCCGCGCCGCCGGCCGCGGCGAGCTCGGCGGTGAACCGCTCGACGCCGTAGCGGTCGATGGGGTTCCAGTACGTCATGACCAGGATCGGGGCGCCGGTCGCCTCGTGCGCCTCGCGGACGGTGCGCAGCGTGTCGGCGATCTTGACCCCGCCGCGCAGGGCGATGTCGTCGGCGGTCTGGATGATCGCGCCGTCCAGGACCGGGTCGCTGTGCGGGAGGCCGATCTCGACGATGTCGGCGCCGCCGGCGATGACGGCCTTGACGGCCTCGATGGCCCCGTCCACGGTCGGGAAGCCCGCCGGGAGGTAGGCGACGAGGGCCGCGCGGTCCTCGGACTTCGCCTTGGCGAGCGTGGCCGAGAGGAGTTCGATGGTGCCGCTCACTTGGTCTCCCCCTCGGAGGCGTCGGCGTCGTACAGGTCGAAGTAGCGGGCGGCGGTGTCCATGTCCTTGTCGCCGCGGCCGGACAGGTTGACGACGAGCAGCCCGTCCTTGCCCAGTTCCTTGCCGAGGTCCAGCGCGCCCGCGAGGGCGTGCGCCGACTCGATGGCCGGGATGATGCCCTCGGTGCGCGAGAGCAGCCGCAGCGCCTGCATCGCCTGGTCGTCGGTGACCGCGCGGTACTCGGCGCGGCCCGCGTCCTTGAGGTACGAGTGCTCCGGGCCGATGCCCGGGTAGTCCAGGCCGGCCGAGATCGAGTACGGCTCGGTGATCTGGCCCTCCTCGTCCTGCAGGACGTAGGAGCGCGATCCGTGCAGGATGCCGGGCTCTCCGACGGTCAGGGTGGCCGCGTGCTCGCCGGTCTCCACGCCGTGCCCGGCGGGCTCGAAGCCGACCAGGCGGACCCCGGCGTCCGGGATGAAGGCGTGGAAGAGGCCGATGGCGTTGGAGCCGCCGCCGACGCAGGCGGCGACGGCGTCGGGCAGGCGGCCGGCGCGCTCCAGGATCTGGCGGCGGGCCTCGACCCCGATGACGCGGTGGAAGTCGCGGACCATGGCCGGGAAGGGGTGGGGGCCGGCGACCGTGCCGAAGAGGTAGTGGGTGCGGTCCACGTTGGCGACCCAGTCGCGGAACGCCTCGTTGATGGCGTCCTTGAGGGTCCGGGAGCCGGACTTCACCGCGATGACCTCGGCGCCCAGCATGCGCATGCGGGCGACGTTCAGCGCCTGGCGCTGGGTGTCGATCTCGCCCATGTAGATGACGCATTCGAGGCCGAAGAGGGCGCAGGCGGTGGCGGTGGCCACGCCGTGCTGGCCGGCGCCGGTCTCGGCGATGACGCGGGTCTTGCCCATGCGCTTGGTGAGCAGCGCCTGACCCAGCACGTTGTTGATCTTGTGCGAGCCGGTGTGGTTCAGGTCCTCGCGCTTGAGGAAGATCCGCGCGCCGCCGGCGTGCTCGGCGAACCGCGCCACCTCGGTGAGGGAGCTGGGGCGGCCGGTGTAGTTGACCATCAGGTCGTTGAGCTCGGCCGCGAAGGCCGGGTCGCCCTTGGCCTTCTCGTACTCGACGGCGACCTCGTCCACGGCGGCGACGAGCGCCTCCGGGATGAACTTGCCGCCGAAGTCGCCGAAGTAGCCCTCGGCGTTCGGGATGTGACCCTCGGGGTCCGGGATGAAGAAACTGCTGGCGCTGGACATGCCCAGGTACTCCTACGGATGCGACGCGGATGTCTTCACCGTATTGCGCCGCCCGCCCGCGGAGCGCACACCCCGCTGGGGCGCGTGCGACGTGCGGTACGGGGCGGCCCGCGCCGGAGCCGGCGGCTCGGGCGGCAGGCCGTGAGGGGGCGACCGACGGGCGCGGTGTACGACGTACACCGTTCGGGGCGGCCTCCTTACGACGCGACTCCGGGTCGCCATCGCATGCCGTTGACCTGGCCGGGCTCGGAGCCGATCACGTACCGGACCCGCCGCCCGTGCACGCGCCGGGCCGGGGCGCGGCAGCCGCGGGGGCGGCAGCCGCGCGCCAGGGGCGCGTGCGCCGTCGGCACTCCGGCCAGGCGCGAGCCGGGCCGGGTGCGGACGGAGGGGCGGTCGTTGACCATGGGTGCGGGTCAGCTCCGCCCGTGGCGCAGGGCGGGGTGCGCACCGGCGGCGACGAGGTCGGCCACGGCCGCCTTCGGGTCGCGGCCGGTCACCAGGGACTCCCCGACGAGGACGGCGTCCGCGCCCTCGTTGGCGTAGGCGATCAGGTCGTGGGGCCCGCGGATGCCGGATTCGGCGACCTTGACGATGTGGGCCGGGATCTCGCCGACGATCCGCTCGAAAGTGGAGCGGTCGACCTTGAGGTCCTTCAGGTTGCGGGCGTTGACGCCGATGATCTTGGCGCCCGCCGCGACCGCACGCTCGATCTCCTCCTCGTCGTGGACCTCGACGAGCGGGGTGAGGCCGATGGACTCGGCCCGCTCGATGAGGGAGACGAGGGCCTCCTGCTCCAGGGCCGCGACGATCAGCAGCACGAGGTCGGCGCCGTAGGCGCGGGCCTCCCACAGCTGGTACGCCGTGACGATGAAGTCCTTGCGCAGGATCGGGATGTCCACGCGGGCGCGGACGGCCTCCAGGTCGGCCAGCGAGCCGCCGAAACGGCGCTGCTCGGTGAGGACCGAGATGATGGCCGCACCGCCCGCCTCGTAGTCGGCGGCGAGCGCGGCCGGATCCGCGATGGCTGCCAGCGCACCCTTTGACGGGCTGGAGCGCTTGACCTCGCAGATCACCTTGACGCTGTCGCCGCGCAGGGCAGCGACGCCGTCCTTGGCCTGGGGCGCCTTGGCGGCACGCTCCTTGAGCTCGTCGAGGCTGACGCGAGCCTGCCGTTCGGCAAGGTCTTCGCGGACCCCTTCGATGATCTCGTCGAGCACACTCACGCGAGCGGCCCCCTTCCGGGTCGATGACGGTCGGCCGCCTTGCAGACACGTACAACTGCAAGGTCAGCACTTCAAATGGTATCCGCAGGACGCCTTGCCCTCCGCACGCGGTTGACGGCGTCCCATTGGGTGGACATGTGGAATCGCACCTTCACCCGCAGGTCAGGGGGCCAGGAAGGACCCCAGAGGGAGGTTGCGGACCACCGAGAAGACGAGGGCCACCGCACCGATCCCCCACCAGTACGCGGGCTTCACGGCGAACCTGGGGCCCGGTCGGCCGCGCACCGCGCGCACCAGCCACAGCACCATGAATCCCGCGAAGACGAAGTAGCCGGCGACCGCCAGGGCATTCGCCCCGAGAGCCGTCACCAGATCGCCGTGGGCGAACGCGTGCGCGCTGCGCAGCCCGCCGCACCCGGGGCACAGGACCCCGGACAGCCGGAACAGCGGGCAGACCGGGTAGTGGCCGGGCTCGTTCGGATCCACGGTGCCCACGTACGCGAGGGCCGCGGCGGCCCCGGCCAGGGTGAGCGCCGGGGCGGCCAGCCGCCGGACCCGGGAGACGGGCGCGGCGGGCTCCGCGGGCGCCGGGGACGGCACCGGCGGCGCGAGGTCGGAAGTGCGAGAGGCGTCCACCTGCTGATTCTCTCCGCTCATGACAAAAGGCGCAGCCCGACGGGCCGCGCCTTTCGAAACCCGCGCCCGGATCAGACCTTGGCGGCGAGGCGGTTCGCCGCGATGACCTCGGAAAGGTCGGTGTGGGTGGCCTTCGGCGCACCCATGCCCGCGGCCCTCATCGCCATGCCCACGACACCGCCGAGCACGACGACGACGAGGCCGGCCCAGAAGCCCAGCGGGTTCGCCAGCACCATGAAGGCGCCGGAGACGCAGAAGCCGATGAAGGCGATGATGACACCGGTCCAGGCGGCCGGGGTGTGTCCGTGGCTAGTGCCCGCCATGAGTTGCTCCTCGTACTCGGGGGTGCTCTGTCGCACGCCGCACGTGCTGTGTCGAACGCTCGGTGGTCATTGTCCCGCACCAGGTGGCAGCGGAGTTCACGGGGTCCGTCCGGCCGTCCCGGTCGGGTCCCCGGGCCGGTCCGGGGGTGCGGGTCCCTAGAGGCCCTTGTCCCGGCCGGTCGGGTCCTCGCCCCGGTCCAGAGCCTTCCACAAGTCCTCGGGCCGGTCCGGGTCCACCACGGCCGTCTTTCGGGGCCGGGCGGTGCCGTCGCGCTCGTAGCGGCCGCCCATGGCGGGCCAGGCGCGGCCGAACCGCAGGGCCAGCAGCCCCGCCAGCAGGATCAGCGCCGCTCCGGCGGCCGTCACGTAGGGCCACGCCGTCTGGGTCAGGCCGGCCACGTGCGCGGCGGTGTCGGCCGTCGTACGGGCCGCCTCCGCGTCCAGGGCCCGGCGCCCGTCGGCGTTGGCCAGCGCGGCCGCTCCCGCGCCCAGGCCGCTCAGCGCCAGCAGCGCCGACACCAGCAGCCGGCTCTTGCCCCGGACGGCGAAGACGGCCACCAGGGCCGCCAGGCCCACGATGGCCAGGGCGGCCGGCAGGCCGGTGACGGCCCGCCCGTCGGCGCTCAGCGGCAGCGAGCCGCCGCCGACGGCGGCCACGCCCCGGGCCCAGACGCGGCCGGAGGCGAGCAGGACGACGGTGGCACCGAGCGTGCCGAGCAGCAGGGCGACGGCCACACTGCGGCGGCCGGCCCCCTGGTCCCTCCCGGTATCGGGATCGGGTCCGGGGGCGGCGTCGGAAGGGTCGGTTCGGGGCTGGGGCACGGCACTCACGCACCCCACTATCCCCTACCCGCTCAGGCGCCGTGGAGGCGGTTCGCCGCTCCCACCGCGCGCAGCACCGCGGCGGCCTTGTTGCGGCACTCGGCGTCCTCCAGCTCGGGCACCGAGTCCGCGACGACCCCGGCGCCCGCCTGGACGTACGCCTTCCCGTCGCGCAGCAGCGCGGTGCGGATGGCGATGGCGGTGTCGGAGTCCCCGGCGAAGTCGAGGTAGCCGACGCAGCCCCCGTACAGACCGCGGCGGGTGGGCTCCAGCTCCTCGATGATCTGCATGGCGCGCGGCTTGGGCGCGCCGGACAGGGTGCCGGCCGGGAAGCAGGCGGTGAGCACGTCGAAGGCGGTCTTGCCCTCGGCGACGCGGCCCGTCACCGTGGAGACGATGTGCATGACGTGCGAGTACCGCTCGATGCTCATGAAGTCGACGACCTCGACGGAGCCCGGCTCGCAGACCCGGCCCAGGTCGTTGCGGCCCAGGTCGACGAGCATGAGGTGCTCGGCACGCTCCTTGGGGTCCGCCAGCAGCTCTTCGGCGAGGTCGTTGTCCTGCTGCGGGGTGGCGCCCCGGTGCCGGGTGCCGGCGATGGGGTGGACCATGGCCCGGCCGTCCTCGACCTTGACCAGCGCCTCGGGGCTGGACCCGACCACGTCGAAGCCGTTCTCGAAGCGGAAGAGGTACATGTACGGGGACGGGTTGGTGGCCCGCAGCACCCGGTACACGTCGAGCGCGGAGGCCTTGCAGGGGGTCTCGAACCGCTGCGAGGGCACCACCTGGAAGGCCTCGCCGGCCCGGATCCGCTCCTTGACCTCCTCGACGGCGGCCTGGTACTTCTCGCCGCCCCAGAGGGCGGAGAACTCCGGGAGTTCCGCGTCGGGCAGCGGCATCGGGGCGTACGGGGCGGGCCGCGCGAGGTCGGCCTCCATCGCGTCGAGCCGGGCGACGGCGTCCGCGTGCGCCTCGTCGACGCCCGCGTCGAGGTCGTTGTGGTTGATCGCGTTGGCGATGAGCAGGACGGTGCCGTCCCAGTGGTCCAGGACCGCCAGGTCCGAGGTGAGCAGCATCGTCAGCTCGGGCAGCCGCAGATCGTCCTCGGTGTGCTCGCCGATCCGCTCCAGGCGGCGCACGATGTCGTAGCCGAGGTAGCCGACCATGCCGCCGGTGAAGGGCGGCATGCCGGAGGACAGGTCGCGGGGGGTGTGCAGGGCCTCCACGGTCTGCCGCAGGGCCTCCAGGGGGTCGCCCGAGGTGGGGACGCCGACGGGCGGCGTGCCGATCCAGTGGGCCTGGCCGTCCCGGACGGTCAGGGTGGAGGCGCTGCGGACGCCGACGAAGGAGTAGCGCGACCAGGAGCGGCCGTTCTCCGCGGACTCCAGCAGAAACGTCCCAGGACGTTCGGCGGCCAGCTTGCGGTAGAGCCCGACGGGCGTGTCCCCGTCCGCCAGCAGCTTGCGGCTCACGGGGATGACGCGGCGGTCGGCCGCGAGCTTGCGGAACGTCTCAAGATCCATTGCGTGGCACCTTACCTATTCGGCTTCGGCCGTGGGGCCGGCGGAACCGGCCAGGGGCAGGACGTCCGCATCGAAACACGTCCGGGCGCCGGTGTGGCAGGCCGCCCCCACCTGGTCCACCCGAACGAGCAGGGTGTCGGCGTCGCAGTCGAGCGCGACGGACTTCACGTGCTGGAAGTGGCCGGAGGTGTCGCCCTTCACCCAGTACTCCCGGCGGCTGCGCGACCAGTACGTGCAGCGGCCGGTGGTCAGGGTGCGGTGCAGGGCCTCGTCGTCCATCCAGCCGAGCATGAGCACCTCACCGGTGTCGTACTGCTGGGCGATGGCCGGGACCAGACCGTCCGCGGAGCGCTTGAGGCGGGCGGCGATGGCGGGATCGAGGGAGGACGTACTCATGGACGCCATTGTGCCGCGCCCGGGGAGCGGTCAAGGATCCCTGTCCGCCTGATGAGCAGCCACGGGCCGGGTCCCGGCCGTAGGCTGGCCGCCATGTCTACCCATGCGAAGCGCGAACGACTGCTGCTGGCGGACCTGTTGGAATCGGCCGGACCGGAGGCGCCGACGCTGTGCGACGGCTGGCGGACCCGGGAGCTCGCCGCCCACGTGGTGGTCCGGGAGCGCCGCCCCGACGCGGCGGGCGGGCTGCTGCTGAACGTTCTGAAGGGCCGCCTGGACAAGGCGATGGAGGAGTACGCGGCCAAGCCGTACGAGGAGCTCGTCCAGCTGCTCCGCACCGGGCCGCCGAAGCTGTCGGTGTACTCGCTGAAGCAGATCGACGAGGTCGCGAACGCGGTGGAGTTCTACGTCCACGCCGAGGACGTGCGCCGCGCTCAGCCGGACTGGTCCCCGCGGACCCTGGACCCGGTCTTCTCCGACTCCCTGTGGTCCCGGCTGGAGAAGCTGTCCCGGCTGGCGGGCCGCCGCTCCCCGGTGGGCCTGGTGCTGCGCCGTCCGAACGGCCAGACGGCGGTGGCCCACAAGGGCGCGCCGGTGGTGACGGTGACCGGCGAACCGGGCGAGCTGACCCTGTTCTGCTTCGGCCGGCAGGCTTCGGCGGCGGTGGAACTGGACGGCCCGAAGGAGGCCGTCGCGAAGCTCACGGTGGCCCAGCTCGGCATCTGATCCCTCCCGGCCCCGCACCACGCGGACGGTGGCGGTGGCGGTGGCGGCACCCCGACGGGCGCGTCGACGAGGAATCAGGCGAAGGCCAGCTCCGCGCGGCGGACGGCGGGGGCGCAGGTGCCGACGATCGCCCCCGCCATGCTCACCGCGGCCCCCGCGAGGAAGACCGGGGTCACCCCCCACAGCCCGGCGGCGAAGCCGAACACGGGGTACGCCAGCGGAGCCAGCCCGACCGCCGTGAAGGCCATCACCGAACTGACCCGCCCCAGGTACGCGGGGTCCGTCGCCGTCTGGATCAGCGCGACGGCCAGCCCGCCGCAGATCCCGCAGACCAGCCCCGTCAGCACCGCCAGCGCGACCGCGACGGCCAGGTTCGGTGCCAGGACCAGCGCGCCGATGCCCGCCGAGCCGACGATCAGGGTGAGGTTCTGGACCGCCCCGGCCCGGGGGAACCTCGGGATCAGGGTCAGCAGCAGCGCGCTCGCCGCCGCGCCGACGCCCATGCCGCCGACGATCCAGCCGACCCCGGCCGGCCCCCAGCCGCGGTCCCCCGCGACCAGGATCAGCCCCAGCGTCATCGGGGCGGACGTGCCCAGCTGGCTCAGCGCCCCGGACAGCACCAGGGGCCCTATCAGGCCGTGCCCGCGGATGTACCCGATCCCCGAGCGCAGCTGCTGCCAGGGCGTCTCGGAACTCCCCCAGTCGGGGGCGGCGGCGGGGCCGGCCGACGGGGAGATGCGTACCGCCAGCAGCAGCACCAGCGAGAGCCCGAACAGCGCCGAAGCCACCCCGAAGGCCGCCGCCGGTCCGCCGAGGCCCATCGCCAGCCCCGCCACGGGCGGCCCGGCGGTGTGGCCGACGCGTTCGGCCAGGCTGCGCAGGCCCTGGACCCGTACCAGCTGCCCGCGGGCGGCGATCCGCGGCGGCAGGGCCCCCACGGCCGGCATGAACAGCGCGTCCACGACGCCGAAGACCAGGGCGACCAGGACCAGCGCCCACAGGCCCGGGGAGGTGAGGGCGGCCAGCAGGGCCAGGCCCAGGATCACCGCGCAGCGCACGGCGTCCGAGGAGATGACGACCAGCCGCGGGCCGAACCGGTCGGCGACGACCCCGCCGCCCAGCATGAGCAGCGCGCGCGGCACCGCGCCGACGGCCATGACCAGGCCGACCTCGGCCGGGCCGGCCGTCTGGGCCGCCGCCCAGCCGAGGGCGAGGAAGTAGACGCCGTCCCCGACGAGCGACGACCCGTAGGCGGCGAGCCAGCGCAGCACGTTGGCGTCGCGCCACACGCTGCGGCCGGCCCCGGCCCCGACCCGGGCCCCGGCCCCGGTCGCGGTTCCGCCCCCGGCTTCGCCGTTGCCCTTGACGTTCCCGTTCAACCCGCCCCCAGGGAAAACCTCAGCGGACCGGGTGGCCCGCCTCGCGCAGCGCGTCCTTGACCTGCCCGATGCGCAGGTCGCCGAAGTGGAACACCGACGCCGCGAGCACCGCGTCGGCGCCCGCCGCGATCGCCGGCGGGAAGTGCGCGAGGGTGCCCGCGCCGCCCGAGGCGATCACCGGGACCGTGACGTGCTTGCGCACGGCCGCGATCATCTCGGTGTCGTAGCCGTCCTTGGTACCGTCCGCGTCCATCGAGTTCAACAGGATTTCCCCGGCGCCCAGTTCGGCCGCCCGGTGGGCCCACTCGACGGCGTCGATGCCGGCGCTGCGCCGGCCGCCGTGGGTGGTCACCTCGAACGAACCGGACTCCGTGCGGCGCGCGTCCACGGACAGGACGAGCACCTGCCGGCCGAAGCGCTCCGCGATCTCCTGGATGAGCTCGGGCCGGGCGATGGCGGCGGTGTTCACGCCGACCTTGTCGGCGCCGGCCCTCAGCAGCTTGTCCACGTCGTCGGCGGTGCGTACCCCGCCGCCCACGGTCAGCGGGATGAAGACCTGCTCGGCGGTGCGGCGCACCACGTCGTAGGTGGTCTCGCGGTTCCCGGAGGAAGCGGTGATGTCGAGGAAGGTCAGCTCGTCGGCGCCTTCGGCGTCGTAGAGCTTGGCCATCTCGACCGGGTCGCCGGCGTCGCGCAGGTTCTGGAAGTTGACGCCCTTGACGACCCGGCCGTTGTCGACGTCCAGGCAGGGGATCACCCGTACGGCGAGGGTCATGCGGAGCCTCCGGCGACGGGGCCGAAGGCCTCGACCTCCACCTCGACGACCATGCTCGGGTCGACGAACCCGTTGACGATGATCATCGTCGCGGCGGGGCGGACCTTGTCGAAGAGCTCCTTGTGGGCGCGGCCGACCTCGTCCACGTCCCGGGCGTGCGTGAGGTAGAGGCGGGTGCGGACCACGTGCTCGGGGCCGAGCCCGGCCTTCTCCAGGGCCTTGAAGGCCACGTCGAAGGCCTTCATGGCCTGGTCGTACGGGCCGCCCGCGTCGGCCCCGGTGCAGCCGGAGACCAGGACCAGGCCGGTGGGGAGCTGCACGGCGCGCGAGTAGCCGAGGACGTCCTCGTACGGACCGCCGGAGGAGATGCGCCGGACGTCTGAATTGTTCTCGGAACTCATGCGGAGACCACCTTCAGGGCTTCTTCGAGCGTGAACGCCTTGGCGTACAGGGCCTTGCCTACGATCGCGCCCTCGACGCCGGCCCCGACCAGGCCGGCCAGTGCGCGCAGGTCGTCGAGGGAGGAGATGCCGCCGGAGGCGACGACGGGCCGGTCGGTGGCGGCGCAGACGTCTCTCAGCAGCTCCAGGTTGGGGCCGGTGAGGGTGCCGTCCTTGCCGATGTCGGTGACGACGTACCGGGCGCAGCCCTCGGAGTCCAGGCGGGCGAGGGTCTCGTAGAGGTCCCCGCCCTCGCTGGTCCAGCCGCGGCCCTTGAGGGTGGTGCCGCGCACGTCGAGGCCGACCGCGATCTTGTCGCCGTGCTCGGCGATGGCCTTGGCGGCCCACTCGGGGGTCTCCAGGGCGGCGGTGCCGAGGTTGACGCGGGTGCAGCCGGTGGCGAGGGCCGCGGCGAGCGTGGCGTCGTCGCGGATGCCGCCGGACAGCTCGACCTTGATGTCCATGGCGCCGGTGATCTCGGCGACGAGCGCGCGGTTGTCACCGGTGCCGAAGGCGGCGTCGAGGTCGACCAGGTGCAGCCACTCGGCGCCGGAGGCCTGCCAGGCGAGGGCGGCCTGGAGCGGGGAGCCGTAGGAGGTCTCGCTGCCGGAGACGCCGTGGACGAGGCGGACGGCCTGGCCGTCCCGCACGTCCACCGCGGGAAGCAGCTCGAGCTTCTTCGAGGTCGTCATCACAGGGTCTCGATCCAGTTGGTGAGGAGCTGGGCGCCGGCGTCCCCGGACTTCTCGGGGTGGAACTGGGTGGCCCACAGGGCCCCGTTCTCCACCGCCGCGACGAACCGCTCGCCGTGCGTGGCCCACGTGACCTTGGGGGCCTTGATCAGCGGGTTGGTGACTTCCAGGGACCAGTCGTGGGCCGCGTAGGAGTGCACGAAGTAGAAGCGGGCGTCCTCGTCCAGGCCGGCGAAGGCCTGGCTGTCGGCCGGCGCCTCGACGGTGTTCCAGCCCATGTGGGGGACGATCGGGGCCTTGAGCGGGCCGACCGTGCCGGGCCACTCGTCGAGGCCTTCGGTCTCCACGCCGTGCTCGATGCCGCGCTCGAAGAGGATCTGCATGCCGACGCAGATGCCCATGACCGGGCGGCCGCCGGAGAGCCGGCGGCCGATGATCCAGTCGCCGCGCGCCTCCTTCAGCCCCTTCATGCAGGCGGAGTAGGCGCCGACGCCGGGGACGAGGAGCCCGTCGGCGTCCATGGCCCGGTCGTAGTCGCGGGTGATCTCCACGTCCGCGCCCGCGCGCGCGAGCGCGCGCTCGGCGGAGCGGACGTTGCCGAAGCCGTAGTCGAAGACGACGACCTTCTTGGTGGCCCTTTTGCCCATTGAGGGGTGTATGGCACTCACTCCCAAATTCCCTGGATCCGCAGGACTCCGGCGACCAGGCACATCACGGAGCCGAAGGCGAGCAGGACGACGACCGACTTGGGCATCTGCTGCTTCTGGAAGGAGTAGACGCCGCCGGCCAGGAAGAGGCCGAGGACGATCAGGATCGTGTTGAGCCCGTTCACGCTAGAGGGCGCCCTTCGTGGAAGGCAGGATCCCGGCCGCGCGGGTGTCGAATTCGGCGGCGTAGCGCAGGGCCCGGGCCAGCGCCTTGAACTGGCACTCCACGATGTGGTGGGCGTTGCGCCCGTACGGCACGTGGATGTGCAGGGCGATCTGGGCCTGCGCGACGAAGGACTCGAAGATGTGCCGGGTCATCGTCGTGTCGTACGTGCCGATCATCGGCGCCATGTTCTCGGGCTCGGTGTGCACGAGGTAGGGGCGGCCGGACAGGTCGACGGTCACCTGCGCGAGGGACTCGTCGAGCGGCACGGTGCAGTTGCCGAAGCGGTAGATGCCCACCTTGTCGCCGAGGGCCTGCTTGAAGGCGGCGCCGAGCGCGAGCGCGCTGTCCTCGATGGTGTGGTGGCTGTCGATGTGCAGGTCGCCCTCGGTCTTGACCGTGAGGTCGAAGAGGCCGTGGCGGCCGAGCTGGTCGAGCATGTGGTCGTAGAAGCCCACGCCCGTCGAGACGTCGACCTTGCCCGTGCCGTCGAGGTTTATCTCGACGAGGACCGAGGTCTCCTTGGTGGTCCGTTCGACCCGTCCGATGCGGCTCATGCGTGCTGCTCCTTCTTCAGTGCGCGAACCGCTTCCAGGAACGCGTCGTTCTCGGCGGGGGTGCCCGCGGTGACCCGCAGCCATCCCGGTACGCCGTTGTCCCGGACCAGGACGCCCCGGTCGAGGATCTTCTGCCAGGCGGTGTGGGAATTCTCGAACCGGCCGAACTGCACGAAGTTCGAGTCGGAGTCGGTGACCTCGAAGCCGATGCCCCGCAGCTCGGCGACCAGGCGGTCGCGCTCGGCCTTGAGCTGCTCGACGTAGCCGAGCAGGGTGTCGGTGAACTCCAGGGCGGCCAGCGCGGTCGCCTGGGTGACGGCCGACAGGTGGTACGGCAGCCGTACGAGCTGGACCGCGTCGACCACGGCCGGGTGCGCGGCCAGGTAGCCCAGGCGCAGGCCGGCCGCGCCGAAGGCCTTGGACATGGTCCGGGAGACCACCAGGTTCGGGCGGCCCTCGATCAGCGGCAGCAGCGAGTCCCGGTGACTGAACTCCACGTAGGCCTCGTCGACGATGACCAGGCTGGGCCCGGCCTCCTGCGCGGCCTCGTAGAGGGCCAGGACCGTCTCCGCCCCGACCGCGGTGCCCGTGGGGTTGTTGGGCGAGGTGATGAAGACGACGTTGGGCTTGTGGGCGGCGATCGCCTGCTCGGCGGCCTCCACGTCGATGGTGAAGTCCTCGCGGCGCGGTCCGGAGATCCAGTCCGTGCCGGTGCCGCGCGCGATCAGCGCGTGCATCGAGTACGAGGGCTCGAAGCCGATCGCGGTGCGCCCGGGCCCGCCGAAGGTCTGCAGCAACTGCTGGAGGACCTCGTTGGAGCCGTTGGCGGCCCACACGTTCTCCCGCGCGACCGGGTGCTTGCCGGTACGGGTGAGGTAGGCGGCCAGCTCGGTGCGCAGCTCGACCGCGTCCCGGTCGGGGTAGCGGTTGAGGGTGCGGGCGGCCTCGGCGACGCGCTCGGCGATGCGGCTGACAATCGCCTCGGGCAGCCCGTACGGGTTCTCGTTGGTGTTCAGCTGGACGGGCACGTCGAGCTGCGGGGCGCCGTACGGGGTCTTGCCGCGCAGCTCGTCCCGGATGGGGAGGTCGTCGATGCCGATGTCCACTGTCTCCGCGCTCACTGCTGGGGAACCTTCCATCCGAAGCGCGCCTTGAGGGCGGCGCCGTGCGCGGGCAGGTCCTCGGCCTCGGCGAGCGTCACCACGTGGTGGGTGACCTCGGCGAGGGCGTCCCGCGTGTAGTCGACGATGTGGATGCCGCGCAGGAAGGACTGCACGGACAGGCCGGAGGAGTGGCAGGCGCAGCCGCCGGTGGGCAGCACGTGGTTGGAGCCGGCGCAGTAGTCGCCGAGGGAGACCGGGGACCACGGGCCGACGAAGATCGCGCCGGCGTTGCGCACGCGGGCGGCCCAGGCGGCCGCGTCGGCCGTCTGGATCTCCAGGTGCTCGGCGCCGTAGGCGTCGACGACCTTGAGGCCGTCCTCCAGGGTGTCGACCAGCACGATCGCGGACTGCCGGCCGGCCAGCGCGGGCTTGATCCGGTCCTCGATGTGCTTGGTCGCCGCGACCTGCGGCTCCAGCTCCTTCTCGACGGCGGCCGCGAGCTCCTCGCTGTCCGTCACCAGCACGGCGGCGGCCAGCGGGTCGTGCTCGGCCTGGCTGATCAGGTCGGCGGCGACGTGGACCGGATCGGCCGTGGAGTCCGCGAGGACCGCGATCTCGGTCGGTCCGGCCTCGGTGTCGATGCCGATCTTGCCGGTGAAGTAGCGCTTGGCGGCGGCGACCCAGATGTTGCCGGGGCCGGTCACCATGTTCGCCGGTGCGCATTCCTCCGTGCCGTACGCGAACATCGCGACGGCCTGGGCGCCGCCGGCCGCGTACACCTCGTCGACGCCGAGCAGCGCGCAGGCCGCGAGGATCGTCGGGTGCGGCAGGCCGTCGAACTCCGCCTGCGGCGGGGAGGAGAGCGCGATCGACTCGACGCCCGCCTCCTGGGCCGGTACGACGTTCATGACGACGGAGGACGGGTACACCGAGCGGCCGCCCGGGGCGTACAGCCCCACGCGCTCCACCGGAACCCACTTCTCGGTCACCGTTCCGCCGGGGACCACCTGGGTGGTGTGCTCGGTGCGGCGCTGGTTGCGGTGGACGATCCGGGCGCGCCGGATCGACTCCTCGAGGGCGGCGCGGACGGCCGGGTCGAGCTCGTCGAGAGCGGTCTTGATGGCCTCTACCGGGACCCTGACCTGCTCGAGCTTCACTCCGTCGAACTTCTGCGCGTACTCGATCAGCGCCGCCGTCCCACGATGATGGACGTCCTCGCAGATGGGCCGCACCTTGTCCAGGGCGGCTTCCACGTCGAACTCGGCACGGGGCAGCAGATCGCGCAGGGCGCCGCCCTCGGGGAGGGCGTCACCGCGCAGGTCGATACGAGAGATCACCTGCCAATTCTCTCAGACCGCCTCGCGCGACCGTTCGCCTGTATCACTGGCTGATACACGCCCCGGGCGTTCCCGGATGTCACGGCGGCCGTTTAGCGTTCGCGTACACGCGGTGCCATCCGTCGTGACAGCGGAGGGGGGCCGCCATGGCCGAAGCGCGCGCGGGCGAGGAACCGGCCGATCTCACCGGCCCCGAACAGCGCATGTGGAGCGCGTACCGCACCGGTAGCGTCTGCGATCTGAGCTCCCGCGCCGCGAACCGGGACGATCCGCACGCCGACACGGTCTGGGGCCCCGAGCGCAGTGTCCGCGCCCGGGTGGTGGCGCTCCTGCTGCTGCACGGGCCGGGACCGGTGCCGGGCCGGGTGGCCTCGCTGAAACTGCGCGGGGTGCGGATCACCGGCCGCCTCGACCTGTCCGGGGGCACGGTCGCCCCGTACGTGGAGCTGCAGTCCTGCCGCTTCGACGGCGAGGTGCAGCTCTCCGAGACCCGTTTCGGCACCCTGCGCCTGGTGAACTGCGCGATACCCCGGCTGGACGCGGCCCGCCTGCACACCGAGGGCGACCTGCACCTGCGGCGCTGCCGGGTGGCGCGGGGCATCCGGCTGACCGACGCGCAGATCGGCACGGACCTGCTGATCAGCGAGGCGGTGGTGCAGCGGGACAGCAAGGGCCGGGCGCTGGCCGCGGACGGGATGTCGGTGGCGCAGGACTTCCAGGGGGAGCTGCTCGAGACGTACGGGGAGGTGAGCCTGCGCGGCGCCAAGGTCGGCGTGTCGATGAACCTGCGCGGGGCCCGCCTGCGCAATCCGGACGGGCGCCGCGCGCTCAACGCCCCGCAGCTCACCGTCGAGCGGACCCTGTACCTGACCTCGATCGCGCTGGACTACGCGCGGGGCGACTCCGACTCCTCCACGCCGCCGTACGGGTTCGGCCGGACCCCCGCCCGGGGCCTGCGGGCGCAGCACTTCGAGTGCCGGGGCGGCCTGCGCCTGGACGACGGCCGCTTCGGGGACGCCGTCGACTTCTACGGGGCCCGGTTCACCCTCACGGATGACCAGGAGGTCTCGCTGCGCCGCATCCACACCCCGGAGCTGCGGTTCGTGGGCGAGCGGCCGGAGCTGGGGCGGGTGGTGCTGTCGGGGGCCCGCGTGGTCAAGCTCGTGGACGCCTCCACGAGCTGGCCGGGCCCGGGCCGGGTCTCGATGGAGGGTTTCGGCTACGAGAGCCTCGCGCCCCGGGGGCACTTCCCGCTCGCCCGGCGGCTGGAGTGGGTCGAGGCGGCCACCCCCGAGTACTCCCCCGAGCCGTACGAGCGGCTCGCCGCGGTGCTGCGCGCCTCGGGGGAGGACGCGGACGCCCGGGAGGTGCTGCTGGCCAAGCAGCGGAGGCGGCGCACGACGCTGCCGCCGGCGCTGCGGGCGTGGGGGTACCTCCAGGACTGGACGGTGGTCTACGGCTACCGGCCGGGGCGGGCCGCTCTGTGGATGGCCGTCCTGTGGGCGGCGGGCGCGGTCGTCTTCCACCTGCACGGCCAGCCCGCGGCGATCAAGGCGGACGAGCATCCGGCCTGGAACGCCTCCCTGTACGCCCTGGACCTGCTGCTTCCGGTGATCGACCTCGGGCAGCAGGACCAGTGGAACCAGACGGGCGGCTGGCAGTGGGGGGCGGCGGCGCTGGTCATCGTGGGCTGGATCCTGGCCACGACGGTGGCGGCGGGCGCGTCCCGCCTGCTGAGGCGGGGGTGACGTCGGGGCTGTCCCGGGGCTGTCCCGGGGATCAGGGCCGGGTCCGCCCCGTTCCCTGGGACACGCCCCGCGCCCCGCGGCCATTACCCTGTGCCTCGTGACCACCGTTCGCCTGCCACTCTTCCCGCTGAACTCGGTGCTGTTCCCGGGACTCGTCCTCCCGCTGAACATCTTCGAGGAGCGTTATCGCGCCATGATGCGCGAGCTGCTGAAGGCGGGCGACGACGAGCCGCGCCGTTTCGCGGTCGTGGCGATCCGCGACGGCCGGGAGGTCGCCCCGACCGCGCCCGGCCTGCCGGACCAGACCTCCCTGCCCGAGCGCGGCCCGACCGCGGGCTTCGGCGCGGACCCGGTCCAGGCCTTCCACCGGGTGGGCTGCATCGCGGACGCGGCCTCGATCCGGGAGCGGGAGGACGGCAGCTTCGAGGTGATGGCGACCGGCACGATCCGGGTGCGCCTGCTGTCGGTCGACGCGTCGGGTCCGTACCTGGTGGCGGAGCTGGAGGAACTTCCGGAGGACTCGGGCGAGGGCGCGGGCGCGCTGGCCGAGGGCGTGCTGCGGGCGTTCCGGAACTACCAGAAGCGCCTGGCGGGGGCCCGTGAGCGGTCCCTGACGAGCATGGACCTGCCCGACGAGCCGTCCGTGGTCTCGTACCTGGTCGCGGCGGCGGCGGTGCTGGACATCCCGGCGAAGCAGCGCCTGCTCCAGGCCCCGGACACGGCGACCCGCCTCGCGGAGGAGCTGAAGCTGCTGCGCGCGGAGACGGCCGTCATCCGCCACCTCCCCTCGCTCCCGGCCGTGGACCTGACCCGCGCCCCGACGAGCCCGAACTGACGCGTCCGACGGAGGACCGATGGCGAAGAAGAAACCCGCGGGCACCCCGGCGATCGTGGCCCTGACTGCGGCCGGCGCCGATTTCACCGTCCACGCCTACGACCACGACCCGGCGCACCCGTCCTACGGCGAGGAGGCCGCGCAGGCCCTGGGGGTCTCCGCGGCGCGGGTCTTCAAGACCCTGCTCGCCGATGTGGACGGCTCGCTGGTGGTGGCGGTGGTGCCGGTCTCCGGCAGCCTCGACCTGAAGGCCCTGGCCTCGGCCGTGGGCGGCAAGCGGGCGGCGATGGCCGACCCCGCCCTGGCGGAGCGCACCACGGGCTACGTGCTGGGCGGGATCTCCCCGCTGGGGCAGCGCAAGCGGCTGCGGACGGTCCTGGACGCCTCGGCCGAGCAGTTCGCGACGATCTGCGTGTCGGCGGGCCGGCGCGGCCTGGAGGTCGAGCTCGCGCCCTCGGCGCTCACCGGCCTGACGGCGGCCGCGCTCGCCCCGATCGCCCGCGCGTAGCCCCGTCCCCCGGTCAGGGGCGCGGGGGCTCCGGCGCCGAGGGTCCCGCCGGCTGGTCCTGCGGGCCGGCGGCGGAGCCGTGGACACCGGGAGCACCGGGAGCGCCCGGGGCCGCATCGGATCCGGGTGCGGCGGGCGCGGCGTAGTACCCCGCGGCGGGCCAGGACACCGACATCGCCGGTGCGGGCTCGCGCGGCCCCCACAGGGCCGTCAGCGCCAGGTGGACGATCACCGCGACCATCGGCCAGACGAGCAGGGTCCCGTGCGCCATCAGTTCCAGCGGGGCGTCGAAGGGGACCGACTTGCCCACCCGCCGGGCGACCGCCACGACGTCCGGGGACGGGCCCAGCCACAGGCCCACGCGCCAGCCCACCAGCGCGGCGAAGGCCGAACCGGCCGCGAGCCCGACGACCTGCGGGACTCCCCCGCGCCGGCGCCACAGGAAGACGGCGACCGCGCTGAGCACACCGAAGCCGGCGGACAGCAGGAAGAACGTCGCGTCGGCCCCGATGCGCGCCTCGCTCTCGGTGTTCCGCAAGAACACGGCCTCCCCGTTCGAGACGAGCTGCACGCGCGGCGCCAGCCACGCCCACAGCACACCGAGCAGGACCCCGGCCACGCCCAGGACCAGGGCGATGGCGGCCCCGTCGCGGATGTCGGCCGGGGAGAGCACCGGCTCGGGCGAGGACTCAGGGAAAGGCGAAGGCGACGACAGCGGCGGCTGGTCGGCCTTGTCATAAGGGGTCACGGCTTCGGTCACCCCCACATCGTGCCAGGTCCCCGGACGGGCGGAGGGGTCGGCCGCCCCCGTCGTCAGCGGACCGCGGCCCGCCGGTACGCCCAGGTCGCCACGGCCAGGGACAGAACGCCGACCGCCCCGCACACGCCGAGGTCCAGGAGGACCGCCGCCCAGTCCGGGTGCGGTGCGAAGGTGCGGGCGAAGGCCTCCACCCCGTACGTGGACGGCAGCAGGTCCCGGGTCCACACGATGACGTCCGGCATCCGCTCGGGCGGCAGTACGCCCAGCAGCAGTGCGGCGGACATGCCGAGCTGTCCGGCCAGCGTGGCCAGCTCCTGCCGCGGCGCGAGCAGTCCCAGCGCCGCGCCGAGTCCGGCGAGCGCGGCCCCGGCCAGCGGCACCACGGCGGCCAGGATCCACAGCCCGCCCATCGGCAGCCCGAACAGCACGCAGCCGAAGACGGCCGTGACCAGGGTGCCGGGCAGGGTGAAGGAGGCGTACGCGGCGGCCGTGCCCAGCACCACCGAGGCGGGCGGCACGGGCAGGGTGGCGTAGTGGTCCAGCCCGCCGCTCGCCCGGAGCTGTCCGAAGTACTGCGCGAGCAGGTTCAGCGCGACGAAGGCGACGACCAGCACGGAGGAGCCGGCCACGACGGCGCGCGCCTCGGAGCCCCCGTCGACGACTCCCCGCATCAGGATCATGATCCCGACGGACTGGAAGGTGGCGACGAAGAGCAGCGGGATCCGCGAGACCCGCGCCCGGGACAGCTGCGCCCGGTAGACGGCGGCGAGGGCCGGGAAGAACCGGGCGCGCGGAGCCAGGGGGCCCGGTGCGGTGGCCGCGGCGGGTACCGGGGTGCCCGTGGCCGCCTCGGGTGCGGGAGTGCCCGTGGCCGTGGAGCTCACGCCTTCACCAGTCCCTTCGACGTACGCCCGCCCAGTGCGAGGTACACGTCCTCCAGGCTCGGCGTCGCCAGCGTGAAGTCGTCGAGGGCGGCGAAGGCCGGGCCGCCGGTCACGGCGGCCACCGCCGCCCGCGCCTCGTCCGGTCCGAGCCGCAGCACCCAGCGCCGCCCCGATGCGGCGGCCGACGCGGCGAGCGCGGCGACCTCCGGGATCTCCAGCGGCGCGGCCGTGCGCCAGACGAGTTCCAGGCGGACCTCGCCGGAGACCTCGGCCTTCAGCCCGGCCGGGGTGTCGCAGGCGATGACCCGGCCCTGGTCGATGACGGCGACCCGGTCGAGGACGGTCTCGGCCTCGATGACGTTGTGGGTGACCAGTAGCACGGTGGCCCCGCTCTCGGCGCGGCGGCGGTCGACGGCGGACCAGACGGCGCGCCGGGCCACGGGGTCCATGCCGGTCGTGGGCTCGTCGAGGACGAGCACGGGCCGCTCGCCCACCAGTGCGGCGGCGAAGCAGGCGAGGCGCCGCTGTCCGCCGGAGAGCTTCTTCAGGGGCCGGCCCGCGATCTCGGTGAGCCCGAGCTCCTCCAGGACGGCGTCCCGCTCGGCGCGCGCCGTGCGCAGGCCGAGCCCGCGCAGCCGGCCGGTGGTCTCGGCGGCCAGGGACACGGTGAGCTCGTCGAGGGCGGTGGACTCCTGCCCGAGGTAGGACAGCAGCCGGGCCGCCCGCTCGGGGTGGCGCACGAGGTCGTGGCCGAGCAGGGAGACCGAGCCCGAGTCCGGCCGCATCAGCCCGGTGAGCTGGCGGACCAGGGTGGACTTGCCGGCGCCGTTGGGGCCGAGCAGGCCGAAGATCTCGCCGCGCCGCACGTCCAGGGAGATCCCGTCGGTGGCGCGGGTCTCGGGCAGGGCGGGAGCTCCGCGGCGTCCCCGGACCGCGGGGTACGTCTTGACCAGGTCACGCACCGCGCAGACCACGTCGGGAGCCGCTCCCGCGGCCGCTGCCGTGCCCGTGTCAGCCTGTGCTGTGCCCGTACTCACGAGGGAGCAGCCTACGGGGTTCCGGTGCCTACTCGGCTGGGGAATAAGGGACAGCGGCAGGGCCACGACACGGCGCCGTACCCGGCAGGGCGTCATGGGATGGAGCGGGGGCGGTGAACCGGCCGAGGACCGGCCCAAGGAAGCGGAATCTGTCATTCACAAGCGACGACCACCCCGGGGGGAACCTGCGTCCGCAGTGCAACGCATCCCGACGCCACACCCACCCCACCCCCTCAGCACACAAGGCGACGCTCTCCCACACCGTCTGCAGCTGCCGGCAACCACTGGCTTGGCTGACACTCGGGTACGAGGCAGCCACACTGACACGGTGAACGCACGCATCCCCGGATCCGAGTCACTTCCCGCGCCGTCAAACGCCGGGCACACCCTGCTGAACAGCATTTGGGAACACCGCGCAGAGCACTCCACATGGCCGACCTTCGGAGAACTCGACCTGGCCTTCGACACCCGAGGGTGGGACATAGCCGACGTGCTCGCAGAGCTACCAGAGCACCTTGTGTACGGGCATCCGGACGGTTCACGTCCCGTGCCACCCGCGGACCTTCCGCTGGAGCTGACCATCGGCGGGGTGGCGCACTGCGGCATCAGCGACAGCGCGTTCGATACTGTCTACAGCTTCCTGAACGTGGTCCGCTTGCTAGCCAGTCCTGGTGTCCCTGGCGCTCGGCGAAACCCCTCTACCCAGGAGTACTACCACCTGGAGACGTCGACTCTGCTCAAGGCGATGACCAAGGACCGCGATGTGCCCTGCTTCGACGCAGTACTCGACCTGATCCGACGCGAACCCTGGTGTACGGGGTCTGGATTGGGTTCGGGCGGCTGGTCTGTCCCTGGCTCCTACATCGGCCCCGGCCGGTCGATCAGGCACTTCCGGAGCATCCGTGACATCGGCGACTACTGGAAGATCCGCGAGTCGCTGATGCCGCGCCGTGCGGTCCGTGGTGAACGATTCGATCCGCTCGCGGTCGCGGAGGTCTTCCTCCCGCAGCAGACCGCTGACCCTTCCCTCGAAGCGCATGCAGCCCGGCTGCTGATGAAGGTCTTCAGGCAGGCCGACGGAGACATCTCGCAGTGGACGAACCTGCACACGTATCAGCAGGAACAGGCGATCACGCAGCCGCGTCTCCGCGGGGTCCTTGAAATGTCCGAACGACACGGGACCATCGAGTTCGAGAAGACCGGTGCGGGGCTGAGGGTCCGGCTCACGCCGACTGGAGCTCAGCGCGCGGAGGCCCTGCTGCGGGCCTCAACGAGTCGGGCGGTACGGTTCGACTACACGACGAGCGCTCTGGTGGCTGCCGCCATGGAGCGGTATCCGAACTGCGTTCTCGACCTGGGTCAATTCCTGCGCCTTCCCCTGTCGCACTTCGAAGGTGAGCCGTTGTCCCTGGACGAGATTCTCGCCTGCGCGCGCTACCTCGCGGAGAAGAGGCTGGTCACGGTTGAACCTGCGAACGGGCATCCCGAAGCACTGGCGCGGCTGACGTCACTCGGTATTGAGTGTGGGCTGACCGATCCCGTCTACGTAAGGAAGTTCATGACCGATCAGCCCGGATTCAGCATCGGCACCGTCTACAACTACGGTGGCAACAACCAGTTCGGGACCGGCAACACGATGAACATCGGAGCCGACCTCAAGGACCTCGCCGAGTTCGCGCAGAAGGTTCTTGAGGCCGCCTCCACCATGGATGTGGCCGTTGCAGAACGCGAGGAAATCATCGGCCACGCTCAGGAACTCGCCGCTGCTGCCGCCGACCCCGCGCCAGAAGCTGGCTTGATCAGGCGGACCTATGAGCAACTGCGCAGCACCCTCTACCAGCGCGCCGCCGACGCAGCGGTGCAGGGCCTGTTGGACCAGATGCCTGGAATCTCTAGCTGACTTGGGATCGCCGTTAGCGAGCGGCGACGGGGACGGCACCAGCCCATTGGTGTGCTGCGATGAGCCGAAGCACGACGGTTCTCACCATCAGCGTGACAGCGGCCTACTGGGCAGGGTAAAACCGGCCCAGTCCAGGCTGTCCCCGACGATGCCCACCGTGCCGACATCCGATGTCACCGGCGCCCCATTCACAGGTTGCGGACGGCGTCTTCGTCGAGGCCTGGGCGGGCGGCCTGGCTACGAACAGATCAGGCCAGCTGCTGCGGGGGGAGAACCTGGGTGTTGATGTTGATGTAGCCGAGCTGCGCCGGAGAGTCGGCCTGACCGACGGCCTCGCCCAACTGGACGGCAATGCCAGCGGCGAGCGCGGTGAGCACAGCAGCGGCGAGCAGGCGTGAGACGCGCATACGTTCCCCCATGTGGTTGCGGCCCACCCGGTCGGCGGGATAGCAGTCGCGATAATCGCAAGCGCAAGGCCCGCACCACAAGCACGAACTTGGCACGACCCCCGGCCTCCGCGGGCGGCGCGGCGTGAGGCGTACGCGAACGACCAGAACAGCCCCGACACCCTGCTCGCGGTCTCCGCCGCCTCCAACAGGAGCAAGAGCGACAAGGACCCGGCGCAGTGGCTGCCCTCGGATGGGGCCTACCACTGCACGTACGCCGCGACATGGGTCGCCACGAAGCTGAAGTGGAACCTCGCTGCCGACGACGCCGAAGTCCAGGCACTCCTCGGGCTCGCCGAGGACTGCCCGAACACGACCATCGTCTACAAGACCGCCATGTAGACCTATGGGTTCGATGGGGTGGGCCCCGCGCCCAGGCGCAGCCTTGGCCGTCAGGTCGGGGCAAGGTTCAGGTCTGCTTGACGCGTGGGCCTTCACATGTCGGCTGGAGGCGCCACCACCTCGCCGACGCGGGTTAGCGGTGAGGGCCTGTAAAAGGAACGGTGTAACTCCGATCATGGAGGATTGCACCTGTGACCAGCGAGAACATAGCGATAGCGCCTGAGGCTGGGGCCTCGCCGACGGCTGTCGATGACCGGTTCCTGAACGAGCTCGTGGCCCGGGCCCAGGCCGAGGGCCTGCAGCTGACGGGCGAGGGCGGTCTGCTCCAGCAGCTGACGAAGCGGCTGCTGGAGTCCGCTCTGGAGGGCGAGATGACGGACCATCTCGGTTATGACCGGCACGATCCCTCGGGCAAGAACGGCGGCAACTCCAGGAACGGGAAACGTTCCAAGACCGTCATCACGGACGTCGGCCCGGTGGAGATCGAGGTGCCGCGGGACCGGGAAGGGGCCTTCGAGCCGCAGATCGTCAAGAAGCGCCAGCGTCGGCTGACTGGCGTCGACGAAATGGTGCTCTCGCTGTCCGCGAAGGGCCTGACCCACGGCGAGATCTCGGCTCATCTGGCAGAGGTCTACGGAGCCGAGGTCTCCAAGCAGACCATCTCGACGATCACCGATTCGGTGCTGGAGGGCATGGCCGAATGGCAGGCCCGCCCGCTCGACCGCGTCTACCCAGTCGTCTTCATCGACTGCATCAACGTGAAGATCCGCGACGGCCAGGTCGCCAACCGCCCCATCTATGTGGCCCTCGCGGTTACAGCCGAAGGCCACCGCGACATCCTCGGGCTGTGGGCCGGCGGCGAAGGAGGAGAAGGGGCCAAGCACTGGCTCCGTGTCCTGACCGAGCTGAAGAACCGCGGCGTCGAGGACGTGCTGATGCTGGTCTGCGACGGATTGAAGGGCCTGCCCGACGCGGTCGGCGAGGTCTGGCCCCAGACCGTCGTCCAGACCTGCGTCGTCCACCTCCTTCGGGCCTCGTTCCGCTATGCCGGCCGCCAGGACTGGGACAAGATCACCAAAGCGTTGAAGCCGGTCTATACCGCTCCGACCGAGGACGCGGCCACCAGCCGGTTCCTCGAGTTCTCTGAGGAATGGGGACAGAAGTACCCGGCGATCGTGCGGTTGTGAGAGAACGCCTGGGCCGAGTTCGTCCCGTTCCTGCAGTTCGACGCGGAGATCCGCCGGATCGTCTGCACGACCAACGCGATCGATTCCGTCAACGCCAGGATCCGCCGGGCGGTCCGGGCCCGCGGACACTTCCCCTCGGAGAACGCGGCTCTGAAGTGCGTCTACCTCGCGGTGATGTCCCTGGACCCGACCGGCGCCAGCCGCAAACGCTGGACCACCCGCTGGAAGCGAGCCCTCCAGGCCTTCGACATCGCCTTCGACGGACGCCTCACCAGCAACCGAATCTGACCCACAAACCAACCACGGTTACACCGTCTACTGGACAGACCCGCGCTTTCGGGTTGATCTGCTCGCGGACCGCGAGGTAGAGGACCTTCAACGCGGCCTGCTCCGAGGGGAAATGGCCACGATTTCGGGTGGCCTTGCGGAGCCGGGCGTTCATGGATTCGACCATGTTCGTGGAGTAGACCACGGTCCTTATCGCCGGCGGGAACGCCAGGTAGGGCGTGAACTCCGGCCAAGCCGACCGCCAGGTCCGGACGATCGCCGGATAGCGTTCGCCCAGCTCAGAGGCTGCGAACAGGTCGAGGGCCTGCTCGGCTGCGGCCTCGGTCGGGGCCGTGTAGATGGCCTTCAGGGCCGGGACCAGCTTCGGGTGGTCCCGCGACGACGAGAGCCTGAGCGAGGCTCTCGTCAGGTGGATCACGCACGTTTGGACGGTGGCTTTGGGCCAGGTCGCGGTGACCGCGTCCGGCAGGCCCTTCAACCCGTCACAGACCACGATGCAGACGTCCTCGATACCCCGATTTCGCAGCTCGGAGAGGACCGCCATCCAGGTGCTGGCGCCCTCACCCTCGGAGCCGACCCACAAGCCCAGGACGTCTTTCCTGCCGTTCATGTCGACGCCGACGGCCAGGTAGACCGGCTTCGAGGTCACCGAGCCAGAGCGGATTTTCACCCACAATGCGTCGATGTAGATGATCGGCCAGACCGCGTCGAGAGGCCGGTTCTGCCAGGTCACGAGCTCGTCGATCACGGCGTCGGTGACCTTGCTGATCAGGTCTGGGCTGACCTCGACCCCGTAGATCTGGGCGAAGTGGGAGCGGATGTCGCGCACGCTCATGCCGCGGGCGTAGAGGGAAAGGATCCGGTCGTTGAACCCAGCGAGGCGGCGGGCGTTCTTCGGTACCAGCCTCGGTTCGAAGTCGCCGTTTCGGTCCCGCGGCACCGCCAAAGTGACCGCGCCGGCGTCGGTCAGCACCGTCTTGGGCGAGGTCCCGTTGCGGGAGTTCCCAGACCCGTGACCTGCAAGATCTCCGCGTTCGTAGCCGAGGTGTTCACTCATCTCGGCTTCCAGAGCCCGCTCCAGAACGGCCTTGGTGATCTCCGTCAGCAGCCCGCCCTCACCGAGCAGGGCCGCCCCCGAGGCGTCAGCCTTGTCGAGCAGCCGCTCGACCACCTCGTCGACCGTCTTGTCGCCGGCCACGGACGCGGCCGCTTCGTTTTTGTCTGCCATGACTCGTCCGATCCGCCTGGCCCACAGGCCCGAGGCCGAGCCCCGGGCCAGGCTTCCACATCACGGACTTACACGATCTTTCAGACACGCTCTGACGGTGCGCCTGCCCTGTGTGGGCGGCCCGCGTTGGGCTGGGCCGGCAGACGGGGGCAGCCGGCCACGGTGGCGCTGTACCGGGCCGTAGAGATCGCTTCGATGATCTGCTCGTCCCCGTTGGTGGCCAGCGGGGACGCGATACGGACAGCTCTCCAAAGGAAGACTCTGGTCGGTCAGTGGTCGGCGTGTCCGTCGTTGTGGGCCGGGGACGTGGAGGCGGGGTTGGGCATTCCCGAGATGCCCGGTACGGGGGTGGTGGCCGGGGAGGAGGTAGTGGTCGGGGTGTGGTCGTCTGCGGCGGGTTCTTCGCCGGTGCCGTGACTGTGACCGCCCCCGGGCGTGGACTCCATCGATGCCGCGACTTCACGCAGGCCGAAGAAGGCGAGGGCCGCGACTGCGACAACGGTCAGGCCCAGAACGCTGAAGATGCGGCGGGTGGGGGTGTCGGCGTCCTTGATGACGTAGGCGATGAAGGAGACGACGATGCCGGCGGGGACGAGGACGGCGCCGCGGATGGGGAAGTCGTCGAAGTGCTGGAGTCCGCCGCTGAGCATGCCTATGCCGAAGGACAGCAGCAGCGAGGAGCCGATCACGATGAGCATGCGCGGCAGGCCGGGTCGTTCGCGGGTGAGGAGGAACTCGTTGAGGACGGTCGCGGCGAGGAAGACGAGCGCGCCGTAGGTGGCGATGCGGGTGTAGCGGTCGGGGTCGAAGGGGTGGTGAACGACGGCGCCGCTGATGAGGCCAGCGCCGACGAAGTAGCCGACGTAGCCGAGATAGCGGGCGGCCAGCGAACGCTTGCGGGAGGACTGGGCCTTGCGCCGGGCAGCTCGCCCTGCAGCGGGCAGGCCGGGGGTCGGCGGGGTGTGGGCGTCGAGGAGTTGGGCGGAGGTCATGGGTTAGTTCCTTGGGTGCGTACGTGGCTCATCACCCGGCGTGCCGCAGTGGCATCGGTCCGGGATCGGCGATGAGAGTCAGGACGGATCGGGACAAAAGCCCGGATCTATACCTGCTGCACCACTGAACTGAGGGAACTGTGCAGGGGAGGAAGGCCGCAGGGCGGGGGCTGGGTCCAGGGTTGCGGCGCCGTCGCGGCGGAGAAGGGAGTCCGCACGGCGATGGCGGTCGGGTGCGGGAGGTCGCAGCTCTGCTTCGGATGGCCGGAGGCGCACGCTTCCGCTGGGTGCGAGTGGCCGCCGCCTCCGCCGGCGTCGTCACGGCGGTCGTACTGCTGGGCATCGTGGTCATGTGCGCCGCCGGTGTCGGCGAGCGCCAGGTGGGACACCGGGACGGCGCCGCCGGTGACGTGCGCGGAGGCGCTGTCGGCTCCGGCAGCGTGGGTGTAGAGGAATGCAAACAGCAGTGCGGTCAGCCACAGCAGTCGCAGCGGGCCCGCCTGGTGGCGGGTCCGCGTGGTGCTGAGCGCAGGGCGGGCCGTGATCACGCCGTGACCCTATCCGGCGTCCGGTAGGCGCTGTCCAGTGGCCCCGTTGTTGATCACACGAAGTGGTGGTCCGGGTGGGTTCAGGGAACCGGGCGCAGGCCGTCGAGGGTGACGGCGACCAGACGGGTCACCGCGGCCTCCGAGGTGAGGGCGGCCGCAGCGGTCAGGGCGTGGAGGCAGTACTGGGCGAGCTCGGCGGGTGGGATGTCGGAGCGCAGGTCGCCGGCTTCGGCTGCTTCGGCGAGGAGGTGCTGGAGCATGCCGTGCAGGTGCCGCTCGGCGTGGGTGACCTGCTCGCCCTGGTGCAGGAGGGCGGCGAGTTCGCCGCCGTGCCGCTGCCGGGCGATGCCCGCGTACGCCTCCAGCACCGCCCTCAGGCGCTCCACGGCCGTGCCGTCCTGGTCGCGGATGCCCGCGAGCTGCTGGAAGTGGGCGGCGACCTGGCGCTCATGCCAGCCCGACAGGACCGCTTCGACGTCGGAGAAGTACTTGTAGAGCGTGGCCCGCCCGATCCCGGTCTGCTCGGCGATCTGGGACATGGTCACCGACCGCAGGCCGCCCTGGGCCACCAGCTTCGCGGTGGTGTCCAGGATCGCCTCGCGCACGGCGGCGCGGTGCGCGTCGATCGTCTCGTTCCACAGCTTCGGCACCCACCCAGGATACGGACGTCCACAGGGCATACACTCGGTTTCAGATAGAGACAGAGTGTCTCGAAAAAACGGGAGGTGTCGTGGCAGGCTCACCGGACCGTCACGATGACGACGGCGAGGGCGCGCCGCGCTGGGTGAAGGTCTCCGCCGCGATCGCCGTCGTGCTGGTCGTGGTGTTCGTGATCGTGCACCTGGCCGGCGGCGGCATGGCGGGCCACGCGCCGTGACCCAGTTCCCGCCGCGGCTGCGCAAGCTGACCCTCACGCTCCATGTCACCTCCTCGGTCGGCTGGCTGGGCGCGGTCGCAGCGTTCCTCGCCCTCGCCGTCGCCGGCCTCACCAGCAGCGCGCCTCAGACGGTGCGGGGCGCCTATCTGGCCATGGACGTGCTGGGCTGGTATGTGATCGTCCCGTTCAGCGTCGCCTGCCTGCTGACCGGCCTGGTGCAGTCGCTCGGCACCGTGTGGGGGCTGCTGCGGCACTACTGGGTGATCACGAAACTGCTGATCACCGTGGCCGCGACCGTGCTGCTGCTGGTCCACATGCAGCCCGTCGGCCACCTCGCGGACGCGGCCGCCGCCCTGCTGGTGCTGCTCACGGCGGTCACCCTGTCGGTGTTCAAGCCGCGTGGAGTGACGCGCCACGGACGCCGCCGCCGGTGCGAGCAGAACTCTCCGCCGCGCTGAACCGTTCAGCCGGGCCAAGTTCGGCGCCCTCCGCGCGAACGCGGCCGGCCGCACCTTCGCGATGTGGCCAGCCTCGTTCCTGATGTGGGACTGCGGTCAGTGGTAGGCGTGGACGACGGCGTGACCCTTGCCGCGGCCGATCATCCACTTGTTCACCGGCGTCGTGATCACGAAGGCCACGGCGAAACCGCCCATCAGCGCCGTCCAGAACAGCGCGTCCGACAGGTGGGCGTCCATCGCCCCGGGCGTCAGGGCGATGATGCCGTTGTCGACGAGTTCCATCACCGCGATCGAGACGGTGTCCGCGGCCAGCGCCACCTTGATCGCGCTCTTCCAGTCCAGGCCGGCCCGGCGGACCGCGAACAGCGTGAAGGAGTAGCCGAAGACGAACGCCAGCGTGATCGCCAGGATCATCGTCTGGACGTTGCCCCACATCAGGGCGGTACCGATGACCATGCCGAGGATCTCGCCGATCGCACATCCGGTCAGGCAGTGCAGCGTCGCCTTCACGGCGGCCCCCCAGGTCACCCCGCCCATCTGCTGCCCGGCATGATCCGCGTGCACCTGGTGCGCGCTGTGGTCGTGAGCGGTGCCGGTGTGGTGTGCGCTGTGGTCCATGACCGTCATCCCCAATCCCGTCAAGTGTGACCCCGCTCCCGCGGACCCACACCACAACCATATACCCCCCCAGGGTATTCCGCGGTGTTGAACCCAGCAAAGGGCGGAGGGGTGTGCGGGCCCGTACGGCCCCGGCACATCCCTCCGCCCGGGTGGGTCAGTTCTTGCCGAGCAGGTCGTTCATCCTGGTGATCTCGGCGGTCTGCGAGGTGATGATGGCGTCCGCCATCGTCTTGGCCTCGGGGAAGGAACCGTCGGCCTTCTCCGTCTTGGCCATCGCCACCGCGCCCTCGTGGTGCTTGATCATGAGCTGCATGAAGGCGGTGTCGAACGCCTTGCCGGACGCCTTCTGCAGGTTGTCCATCTCCTCGGGCGTCATCATTCCGCCGTCGGCGCCGTGCGCGGAGTGGTCCATGGCGCCGTCGGCGGGAACCTGCTCACCCCAGGAGGTCAGCCAGCCGGAGAGGGTCTTGATCTCCGGGTCCTGGGCCTTCTTGATCTCGTCGGCGAGCTTCTTGACCTCGGCGGACTCGGCCCGGGTGGGCGCGAGGTCGGCCATCTCCACGGCCTGGCGGTGGTGGGGGATCATCCCCTTGGCGAACGCGACGTCGGCCGCCTTGTGCTGGCCCTGGGAGGTCGGAGCGGACGGGGAGGCCGAGGGCGACGGGCTGTGGCCGTTGTGCCCGGCGGAGGTGTCGTTGCTCGATCCGCACGCGGCGAGCACGAGGGAGGCGGCGCCCGCGACGGCGACGAGGGCGGTCCGGCGGATGAGGTTCTTGTTCACGGTGGTGCGACTCCTTGATGCGCCGCCCGAGCGGGCAGGCGCCGATACGGAACGAGGACGTGCCGGAGCGCGGCATCCCCCCGCCGGCCAAGCCGGGACAAGGGGGTGCCGTACGGGCGGTCCTATATCCGCAGGAGTTGCAGATCAGCGAGATCGGGCGGCGCACGCCCGCTCTCCGGGGTCCCGGCCGCACTGCCGGTCAGTACCACCGGTGCGGGCCCGGTATCGAGAGCCGCGGCGAGGACGGGAGGCGCGTACGCGGCGCCGACAGCGGCCGCCGCACACGTGGCATCCGCGTGCTCCGCGTGGCCCATTCCACCGTCAGTGTGCGAGCAGTCACCAGCCACCTGCTGGGCGGCATCGTCGTGGACCATTGCCATGACGTGGCCATCGGCAGTTGCCGATGCCTTCGTGGGCGCAGGTCCCGGCCCCAGGCCGTGCATCGCCAGCACACCGGCCAGCACCGCCAGCACCAGCGGCACGAAGCCACGCCCGGCAAGGCGACGGCTCGACGGCTGCAACGTGCTGGTCATGCGGTCATCGTACGATCCGATCCGGCCGCACGGCTCGGCCTCCGCCGACCAGGCTCGGTGTCAGGAGTTGCGTGGGGTTACCAGGCCGGATTCGTAGGCGAGGATCACGAGCTGGGCGCGATCGCGGGCGCGGAGTTTGGTCATGGCCCGGTTGACGTGGGTTTTCGCGGTCAGTGGGCTGATCACCATGCGGTCTGCGATCTCGTCGTTGGACAGGCGCGCTCTGGGTGCGACGGTGGAGGAGCACCAGCCTCAACAGGGTGTACGCGTCCTACGATGACCCGCACGGTCACCTGCTCTGTCTCTTCCTTCCCGGTGCCTGACCGGCATGCCCTGGAGGTGATGGACGCACGCCCCCTTCGGGAGGCGCACCGGATGCACAGCGCGGGGGGCGAGTGGGTCTGACCGGGACGCGCCCTCGGTTCCTGCCAGGCCGAGGAGGCGTGAGAGAGCCCGGCAGGGTGGTCACGGTCTCGGCCGGGCTCTGTTTGTGGGGCAGTGGCGCACCCTCGGAAGGCGCCGACACCCACACCCGCTTGCCGCATGAAGCCGGCCGGGTGCGAGGTCAGTGGCCGAGGGCGCTTTTGAGCTGCTGCTTCGTCATGGACGAGCGGCCTTCGATGCCGCGCTTCTTCGCCTCCTGGTAGAGGTCCTCCTTGGTGCGCTCGGAAGAGCCGCCGCCCCCGTGGGACTTCTCGCCTCCGCGCTGCGATGCCGACTTGCCCTGTGTGGAGCTGCGGCTGGCCGTCTTGCTCTCTCCGGACCGCGCGCGTTCCTTGTTCACGGTGCGGGAGGGGCCGACGTCCTCTTCGCGATGCTCCGCGATGGGACCTTCTACGAACCCCAGACGCCGGGCGCCAGCTGAAGGCAACAATCCCGTCTGCGAGCGGAACCACTACATCAAGTGGACCTCCACGGAGAACCCTTCTCCAAGAACGGAGTTCAGGTGCTCCGCATGCGCACCCAGCCATTGGCGAGCGCCAGAGAACTGTGCCGTCAGCTCAACGAGCACGTAATCCTCGGAGCCATCAGTAGACCCGCCACAGACGCAGCAACGCAGACGCTGGCTCAGCCCGCCCGTCCACTCCGGTCCGTTCCCGCCCACTGCCACCGCCTGATCATCAGCATCCACGGTCACATCGTTCCAGACGCCCCGAAGCAACACCCATCCACCTTGACCAAAGTGATAGGGGCACCCCCTGTTGAGCGACTCTCAACGTGAGCACGTACGTGACGGCTCGCGACGTTGCTGGTGAACACGAACGTTGATCTCGACGGGCAGTCTGATGGCGCTTCGTGTGCGACGACACGGTGAACACGAAGCGCCATCGCCTACCAGGCCGCCCTCCACCTCGCCGCCATCCTGATCCGGGTCCGGCGATAGCCCGCTGCGCCTATCGTCCACCCGCCCACGGCACTCACCAGTTGCCATGATGGTTCACTTGCCGCACAGCTCGTGGACGGCCGGGGAGGGTGTGTGGAAGAGCCAGGATTCCGTGTGCTGCTGACAGAAGCAGGAGACCGGAAAATGGAGGCAGTCCGTGCGATACGGACGATCACCGGCCTCAGCCTGTGGAACAGCAAGCTTCTGCTTGCCGACGCACCCGTAGAGGTCGAGGCAGCCGGCTGGTTCGAAGCCGCTGTCGAGGCGGCTCGGACCCTTGAGGACGTAGGCGCCCGCACCACGCTGCTCTGCGATTGCTGCGGCCGCCCCATTAGGCGGGGAGCCTTCCCCCTCACCTCGGCGCAGTGCACGGACCCGCGGCCCTTGGAGATCTGCTGGGCAAATGGCCTGCCCACAGCGACCTGAAATCGGCCGAGTTCGATCTGAGAGACAGGCCCTAGGCGACTTGACCGGTTGATCCGGGCATGATCACCCACCTGTTTGGAGAGATTCCGGCTGATCGTTGCAGGTCAGGTGGAGGTGTCGGTGCTGGTTGTCGACTCGGACGGGCTGTTGGTGGAGCGTCAGCTTCGGCAGGGTCGACTGATTTGTCCGGCGTGTGAGGCGGTTTTGGCGCCGTGGGGTCATGGCCGGCCGCGGTCGATCCGGGGTGATCTGGGAGCCCGGTTGTTTCTGCTGCCGCGCCGTACGCGCTGCTCAGCCTGCAAGGTTACCCACGTGCTGCTGGCGGAGGCGTTTTGGCCGCGGCGGGCGGATGCGGCCGAGGTCATCGGGGCGGGTCTGGAGATAGCCGCGTTGGGCATGGGGCACCGCCAAGTCGCCGTCCGTCTGGGCCTGGCCGAGGGCACGGTCCGTGGCTGGCTGCGGGCGTTCGCCAGGCGAGCCGAGGACGTGCGCCGGCACTTCACCATCGCTCTGGTCGCGCTCGCGGACGACCCGGTGATGCCGGAAGTGACGCCTTCGATGTTCGCCGACGCCGTCTCTGCGGTCGCGGTCGCCCATCGGGCGGCCGCGACGAAGTGGCCGCACATGCTCACGGTGTCGCGGTGGGAGTTCGCCGGCCGGGCGATAAGTGGCAGCGTTCTGACCTCACCTTCTACAGCTAGTTGATCAACACGGGCCGCCCCTGGGCGGGATCGGAGGGCGCCGGAAGTCTTGATCGTGTCCGCCGGCGAAGCGGCGGGCTCTGTTCGAGACGCGAGGTGGGTTGCCTATGTCACCGAGTGAGGACGAGGACCGTCGCCGGGCGGAGCGGGCCCGGCAGGTGGGCCTGTTCCGTTACGGCCTGATCCAGGACTTGATCGATACGAAGCTCACGACACGCCAGCGCGGGAAACTCGCCCGTGAACTGGCCGCGAAGGAGCACACCGACCCGTTCGGCCGGCAGGTCAGGGTCGCCCGCGGCACCCTGGACCGCTGGGCCCGTCACTACCGCGCGGGCGGGTTTCCCGCGCTGGTACCGGCCCAGCGGCAGGTCACCCCGCGGACGCCGGTGGAGGTGCTGGACCTGGCAGCGGCACTGAAGAAGGAGAACCCTGCCCGCACCGCGGCTCAGATCCAGCGGATCCTGCGGACCACGCAGGGGTGGTCGCCGACCGACCGGACGCTGCAGCGGCACTTCGCGGACGCCGGCCTCACCGGCGCCGGCGCCAGCAGTGAGAAGAGCGTGTTCGGCCGGTTCGAGGCCACCCGCGGCAACGAGCTGTGGACCGGGGACGCCCTCCACGGACCGAAGATCGGAGGGCGCAAGACGTACTTGTTCGCGTTCATCGACGATCACAGCCGGGCGATCGTAGGCCATCGGTTCGGGTTCGCCGAGGACACCGTCCGCCTGGCCGCCGCCCTGCGGCCGGCGCTGTCTGCCCGCGGGGTCCCGGAGTCGATCTACGTCGACAACGGGAGTGCCTTCGTCGACACGTGGCTCTTGCGAGCGTGCGCGTCTCTGGCCGTTCGGCTCACGCACTCCAAGCCGGGACGGCCTCAGGGCAGGGGGAAGATCGAACGGTTCTTCCGCACGGTCCGTGATCAGTTCCTGGTCGAGCTCGACGAGGAACGTGTCGGTCAGATTGAGCATCTCACCGAGCTGAACAGGCTTTTCACCGCGTGGGTGGAGACGGTCTATCACCGCACCGTGCACTCGGAGACGGGGCAGCCTCCGATCGAACGGTGGCTGGGTTCGATTCCCCGGCCGCTGCCGCTGCCCAGCCCCGCTGATCTTCGGGAGGCGTTTCTGTGGTCGGAGTTCCGGACCGTGACGAAGACCGCGACGGTCAGCCTGCACGGCAACAGCTACGAGGCCGACCCGATGCTGGTCGGGATGAAGGTCGAGCTGGTCTTCGACCCGTTCGACCTGACCGAGATCGAGGTGAGGGCCTCGGGGAAGACGGCGGGCAAGGCCGTCCCGCACCGGGTGGGCCGGCACACCCATCCGAAGGCGAGGCCGGAGACACCACCGGAGTCGGCCCCGCCGACTGGAATCGACTACCTGAAGATCCTCGACGAGACGCACACGGCGAACACCGCGAAAGGCATCAACTACTCGTCCCTGATGGACGACGGGCGGGGACCGCGATGATCGACCGCGTTCAGGGGTTTTCGGTTTCACCCGCGTCCCCTTCGGCCGGAACCTGGCTCCGTCCATGCTTCACCAGCACCACTCCCACCGGGAAGCTGCCGCCCGGATCGCGTGGTGCATCAACAACCGGGCGATCGGCGTGGTCACTGGCGAGGTCGGATCCGGAAAGACCGTCGCTCTCAAAGGTGCCGTCGCCTCGCTCGACCCGGCCCGGTTCACGGTCATCTACCAGCCCAATCCCGAGGTCGGCATGCGCGGCCTCTATGACCGCATCGTCACCAGCCTGGGCGGGACCCCCAAGTTCCACCTGGCCGCTCTCGCCACCCAGGCGTCTGCCGCGCTGGCCGCCGAGGTCGACGAACGGGGACGAACGCCGGCCGTGGTGATCGACGAGTCGCACCTCCTCGACCACCAGGAGCTGGACGCGATCCGCATGCTCACCAACTACGACATGGACTCCACGACGCCGTTCGCGGTGTTGCTGATCGGCCAGCCCACCCTGCGCAAACGGATGAAACACGGCGTCCTGGCGGCCCTGGACCAGCGGATCTCGATCAGCTACCAGATGCCCACGATGAGCAAGGAGGAGACCGCCAGCTACATCAAGCACCACCTCACGATCGCCGGACGAGAGGACACCCTGTTCTCCGACGACGCCGTCGAACTGATCCACCTCACCAGCCGCGGCCTGCCCCGCTCGGTCAACAACATCGCCTGGCAGTCCCTCATCGCCGCCTTCACCGAGGAGAAAGGCATCGTCGACGAGTCCTCCACCCGCACCGCCATCACCGAGACCCACGCGACAGAGTGAGCACGAAGCCGACACCGTGTTCACGACGACCCCGGCGGCCTAACGGCCGCCGGGGTCGTTTCATCCCGCCCCATCGACAACCAGCACGTCGCCCTCATGCTCATCTTCAGCGTCGCTCAACAGGCTGATGCCGAGCTCCGTGGCGCAGTACGACTCCCACGAGCCTTCTCCCAGCGGGACCCAGACGCGGGCGGTATGCGCATCACGGACCCGGGCAGCGAGCACCGCGACCGTACGGCGGACGTCCTCCATCGCCTCAAGCAGCCCAGCCGTCACCGCACGCGCCTGCTCGGCAGTCAGCGGCTGCCGCCGCGGTTCAGCGACGACGTCCTGGCCCTGGTCCTGCCCGCTCATGCCTTCATCGTCCTGCGCGCCGGCAGGGCCCGTCCAGGGCGTATGGAAGCACGAACTGGTGAACTCGCCGCGCCACTCCCCATCCCAGGTCAGAGCATGTGGAGGCATCGGTAGAGCCCCGTCACCAGCTGTGGTCAGGGCCCGGAATGTCGAGGACTGGCGCAACTCACCACTCACTCACCAGAATCCTCACCAGGCGACCGCCCACCCGTGCTGGCACCCCCTATGCGTGAGATCTCTTCGCCGGGGACGGCTCGGCCGGAGCCGGTGTCCGTTCTTGACTGCTTCCCGTGCCGCCGGGCGCCGGCTTCACACGCAGCCTTCCGCCGTTGACCCCTTTGGCCACGTCGTCCTCACGGACCTCTCCGGCCTTGCGGTTGGTCATCCGGCGCGCCGGGTGAAACCTGGGCCTACTTCCGTAGGCGACCGGTGAATATCCCTGATGATGGGGCCGCCCAGGCAACGGAGCGACCAACGTGGGGAGCACACGCATGGCGGTGGATGCCGGTACGCAGCAGGAGGAGCACCGCGTCACGGGACGGGTGTGGCTCGTGCGGCTGGATCCCCACGGCCGTCCCTCCGCTGGCACGGTCAGGCTCACCTGCTCCCGCCCAGCCTGCAGCGAACAGCGCTTGCCCAGTGCTGCCGACGGACGCAAGGCCGCCATCAGGCACGTCAACACACACCTGGCCCAGATCCGTACCGGCGGCGGCCCGCGCCCCACGGCCTGGTGCGCCTGCCGCACGGCCGACTGCGCGTGGCACACCCCCGACCCCACCACCCGCCCGGCCCGGCGGGCCGAACAGCGGCTGGTGACAGCCCCAGGGACGTGCGGGGGCCCGGTGGTCCTGGCGGTAACCGCGGACCGTGCCGGACGGCTGTGGCGGATCGCGGAGGTGTGCGCGCGCTGCGCGGCCGCCACCGCTGGCTGCCGCGTCCTCGACACCGCCCCGCCTCAGCCCGTTGCAAGCGGTGCCGGCCGGCAGGTACCCGGACAGCCGGCGGTCGGCGACCCCGTGGGAGCGGTGGCCGTGTTCTCCGACCGCACCTCCTCCCCCGCCACCCTCGAGGCTGGCGAAGCACCCGAAGCTGCCGGACTGTCGTCCGTGCCCGCGGCCCGCACTGCCACCACGGCGCCGCGCCGGGCCAAGCGGTGGGGGAAGATCGCTCAGCGGACCGTGCCGTACGACCTGAAGCCCGACACACTGCGTGTGGAGCTCATCGAGCTCGGCGACGCGTTTCGCGCCTACCAGCACAACCCCGAACCCGACCTCGTCTTGCTGGCCGATCTCCACGACCGCAAGGCACGGGCGTTTGCCCAGTGGGCCGACGCCACGGGCGACGCCTCACTGCGCCACGAGGCGCAGCGGGCTGAGAGCGCCGCGCTGACCACCCGGGACATGCATGCCAACCGCACCGGGCTCCCCGCCGGCGACGCGAATGTGCCTGTGGTGGAGAGGCTGTTGACCCGTAACCACGCTGCGCACGCCCGCGTCGTCCTTGAGTACGTCCAAGCCCACGCCCCGCGCCCTGAGCCGCAGGTACACCTCATGGTGCTCCTGCTCACCCTGCGGGCGGCCCGGGACGGCACCGGGAACATCACCGGCCAGGACATCACCGGCTGGCTCCCGCACGGAGCCGACCAGGCACTCGACCAACTGGTCGCAGCTGGCTGGCTGCACCTTCCGGGCAGCGTTGCCGAAGCCCTGGTCTCCCGGCCCGAGAACTACACCACCTTCACCGTCCCCGCCCTCCTGCCGGAACAGGGCCGACCCTTCTCCTTCGGCAAGGACGCCCGCGGCAGGGTCTCAGGCTGGGCTCAGAGGGCCGTCGGAGACCGGAATCTCCGGAAGAACAAACTCGGCGCCGCGACCAGGCTTCTCGCCGTGTACACCGCCGCCCACACGCAGCCCGACGGCCGCCTCGGACACTCCGGCGACGACGGGCTCTCACTCGACAAGGCCGGCGGGTTCTGCGCCCTGGCACCCGGGGACATCGCGGAGCACACCGCGCTGCTGGTCGCCGCCGGCTGGCTGACCTCAGCCGACACCGCCCGTGGGAGGCTGCGCGGGCAGCTGACCGAACGGGTTCTGCCGCTTGGCGGGCTGCTGTAGGGCGCTGCGGTCAGTCGTCAGGAGGGGTTGAGCGGGTAGATACCGGTGCCCTCGTACGCCTGCGGGCTCAGGGAGAGGACGGTGACGGGCTCCCCGTCCTTCGCGGCTTGCCAGGCCATGGCCGCCGGGTGCGTGATCGCCCAGTCGGTGGCCGGCCACGAGCTCGAGTCCAGTGCGTGCGCACCGGTGAACGCGACGGTCTCGGCGAACCGCAGGCGCGCGGCGTGGGCGCCGGCCCCGGGCGTCGTACGTTCGGCAGCGAGCAGGGACAGGGCCGGGATCAAAACACGGCCCGTGCCCCGAGACGATTCGATGTAGAGCCCGGTGAGGAACGGGTCCGCCCTGTACAGGGCGACCAGGGCCGTGTGGTCGAAGACCACCGTCAGGCTCACGCCGCGGCACCGTCCTGATGGGCGCGGACTTTCTCCCACGCCGACTGCCCGGTCCGCTGGAGCTGCTCGGTGTACTCCAGCCCGAGCTCAGAAGCTGCCTCGAGGGCGCGCTCCTCCTGCTCGGCAACAGTCAGCTGCGCCGCGGCGAGGTCCTCCAGGAGTTCGGTGATGGTCGTGCCGCGCTCCTGGGCGAGAATCCGCAGGCGGTCGCGTGTCGCTTCCGTCGTCTTGATGCTCGTGGGCTTGCTGCTGCTCATACAGTCGATTCTACCGCCAGTAGAATCGACTGTCAGGTGATCTTTGAAGTGCGACTGTCCTTTGACACTGAAGTTAGTCGCCTGGGTCGCGCTGACCTGCCACGACTAAGTTGGTTGGCAAACGATCACGTGAGATCGGTCGTGGCGTTGGCGACACGTCGGCTGGTCAGTCTCAGTCGGACGCCGGCTGATCGACTCGGCCGCCTGTGTGCGGTGTGGGGATGTAGCCCTTCGCACCGTCGGGGAGGTCGGCGACACACGCCGACGAGCAGGCGCTGACCAGCAAAGGAAGCACGTCGGTGGCCACGCGTAGCGAGATCCACACCTGATGGAGTCCGCCCTGTGCGATCGGATGGTTGCAGGCACTGCAGCGATGGATGGCGGTGTCTCCCCATCGCCGGGGATCCAGGTTCTCCAGATCGAGGTCCACGACGGAGTCCTGGGCAGGCTGAAGCCTCGGGAAGGGTGGCCGCTGCTTCTCGTTGCCGAACAACGCGCGTGTGCTCACTGTGCTGCGGGTCAGCTTCCGGCATCGCGTGATCTCGTAGGGGAACCAGTGCAGCCGGTAGGAGGTGTAGGGGGTGAACTCCTCCAGGCTGGCCATGGATCCGATCTCGGGCGGGATCCGGACCAAGTTACTGCCGTAGAGAACCAAGTGTTTGACCGCCGTAAGTCTGGCGATGCTCGGCGGCAGGGTGATGACCTGCCGCCGTTCTTCTGGGCTCAGCTCGGTGAGGGGACGGAACTCTTCGCGCCCGTCGGCTTCGGCCTCATCGACCAGCTCCAGCAGGTGCTGCCAGCCCGGGGCGGAGGTGTCCTGCCGTTCGGTGTGGAAACCGACGCGGGCTCGCGGTTGAGGCCTGGACTGATCGAAGCACGAGCCCGCGTCCTGGCGGGGCCCCCGCCGCTCCGGGGCTGGATCTGATGTGTCGCCCCAGCGGTTCACGTAGAGCCTTGGTTCATCCTCGTCCGTCATGGCACCAAGATACGGAGGTTACTGAGGGCCCCTTCAGTGACTATGCGCGAGAGAGACTCAGGGGCGAGTACGGCTCCGCAAGATTCACCCCAACCGGTACGGCCATGATGCGGATCCCGAATTTTCCCCAGAGCTGCTCTTCGTTCCCCGGTCGGTTGCTGTCGGCAACGGGGGTCGGGGCCGCCCGCTCGTGGAGTATGCGGGCTGCGGAGCAGTCAAGGGCGCCGTCGGCGGTGCAATGCGCTGGGCCTCGCCAACCGGCGACAGCTCGACCCGGCCTTGTAGTCGCAGCTCGGACGCCAGGGAACAAATGGCCTGTCAGTAGCTTTTGGCGCCTTGCGGGTTGCGAGTGGCCTCACCCGGATGCTGGGCCCGGCGGTCCTCGTGGAGAGCGGCCCATACGGTTCGATGTGTTTCATGAAGAGCTGTCCTCTGCCCCGTCTTGGGAGACACACGCTGTTGGATCCGGCCCTGCCCAGCATCACCGGGAGCCATCAGCCAGGAGGTTTTGTATGACTGCACATCGCGCTCCTCGGCCTCAACGTCTGGGCAGGTCCTGCCGTCCGGCATTTCGGAAGGCCTTTGCAGCCGGACTCACTGCGGCGGCAGTGCTCACGCTCGGGCTTCCCGCGGTCGCTGCGGGCCCGGTGAAGGCCGACTGCTTTGGCCGCTCGGCGACCATCACGGGTTCGGGGACGATCAATGGGACACCGGGAGATGACGTCATCATCGGCTCGCTGGGCGCCGACAGGATCGACGGCATGGGCGGCAACGACCGCATCTGCGGGCTGGCTGGAGAGGACCGTCTGCTTGGTGGACTCGGCGACGACCGGATCGACGGTGGGCCGGGTAACGACATCATCCGTGGCGACCTGCGGGCCGACAACGGCAACGTCGTGGGCGGCGGCGACGATCGTTTGTTCGGGGGTGATGACGATGACAACCTCGTGGGCGACTCCAGCACTGACGGGGGCAATGCCACGGGGGGAGGGAAGGACCAGGTCTTCGGAGGCAACGGCAACGACGGCCTGTACGGCGACAGCGTCAGCTTTGCGGGAGGCGACGCCAGCGGCGGTGGCGATGACCGACTGGAAGGTGGCGCAGGGGACGACCACCTCACCGGGGATTCGCTGGCCATCGAAGGATCCGCTACGGGCGCCGGTGATGACGTCCTCCTCGGTGGCCCCGGTCTGGAATTCATCGTCGGCGACAGTGAGGCCGCCCGTGATGCAAAGGGCAGTGGTGGGGACGACCTGACCAACCTGGGGCCCGACGGCGGTTTCGCCGCGGTCGGGGACCACAACATCATTGACCCTGCAGGGGGGAGCGCCACCGGCGCAGGCAACGACCGGCTCATCGGCGGCAGCGCGGACGAAGTCCTCATCGGTGACAGCGCCGTCGTCGACGCCACCGTCACGACTGCCGGCCGCGATCTGATCGAAGGCCGCGGGGGCAACGACACGCTCTTTGGCGACAACACCAACTTCGACGCCACGGAGACCATCGGCACCGCGGGCGGGAAGGACCGGCTCAAGGCCGGCAACGGGGACGACACGCTCCGGGCGGGCCCCGGCGACGACCACCTCGACGGCGGGCCGCAGACCGACGACTGTGACGGCGAAGCAGGCGACGGCGACACCGCCCTGCGGTGCGAGATGGTCAACGGCATCCCGTAGACCGGCAAATCGGCCACCCACCGGCCGACGAGAACACAGGGCCCCTGTCTCAAGGCTGAGATCGGGGCCTTGTCCCATCTCCAGGAACGACGGCCGGCGCACGGCTATTCGTTCGCCTGTGCCCTTCACACCAACACCGCTTATTGCGTCCAAGCTGGGACTACGAGGCTGCCCCCTGGACATGGCTGGCTATCGGGCAGCCCGTCCGCTGTGGTGCCCGACCGTAGCCCCGATGGTGGGAAACTTGGGCGAGCAGGTCTGTCCCACCCCCGAGCGTCGGGTGGGGAGATTCATCGAGCCCCATCAGCCACCCAGCACCCCCAGCATGTCACCTCGTACGACCTAGGAGCTGTCCGGCCGATCATGTGACTGGCTCGCTCCTGACTCGTTGGTCGGGGTATGGGGCGGGATCAGCGTGGTGACTTGTCGGATGCCGAGTGGGAACGGCTCTGGCCGTTCCTGCCGGTGAGCAATGGTCGTTGTGGCCGATGGCGAGACCATCGGCAGGTAATCGACGGGATTCTGCACCGAGTGCGGACCGGTGTGCAGTGGCGCGACCTTCCCGAGCGGTTCGGGCCCTGGAAGACGGTCTACGAGCGCCACCGGCTGTGGTCCGCAGACGGCACCTGGGAACATCTGCTGCAGCAGATCCAAGCCGCAGCCGACGCCGCGGGTGACGTGGACTGGGACGTCTCGGTCGACTCGACGAGCGTGCGCGCTCATCAGCATGCCGCCGGCGCCCGCAACGACCCGCCACCTACCACGGCCGCTCCAAAGGGGGGCGACGCGGCGGAACACCTGGCCGAACCTCCGTGGCAGAGCCTGGTCGGCCGGCTGGCGGAGGTGGTGCAGCAGGTGAGGGACTGGGCCGCTCGCGGGGTGGCTTCACCAGCAAGATCCACCTGAGCGCCGACGGTCGCTGCCGCCCGCTGTCCCTGCTCATCACTGCCGGCCAGCGGAGTGACAGCCCCCAGTTCCGACCGGTGCTGGAGAAGATCCGCGTTCCCCGTCTCGGGCCGGGCAGGCCCCGCAACAGGCCGGACAGCATCGCCGCTGACAAGGCCTACAGCAACCGGCCGTGTCGGGAGTACCTGCGACGCCGGGGCATCCCGCACACGATCCCGGAGAAGGCCGACAGCCGGGCCGCCCGCCTGCGAAGAGGCGCACACGGCGGCCGGCCACCGGGGTTCGACGAGGACCGCTACAAGAAGCGCAACACCGTCGAACGAGCCATCAACAGGCTCAAGAACCACCGAGCAGTGGCCACCCGCTATGACAAGCGTGGCTACGTTTTCCTCGGCACCATCACGGCGGCAAGCCTCGTCATCTGGCTCCGCACATGACCGACCGGAGAGTTCCTAGGAACTCTCCTCAACCGGTGCGTTGTTGTGAGCGACCATCAGCTGAGCCATCCGGTGCAACCGATGCCATACGTGCACGCTGTCATGTTCAGCCAGCTCGGGAAGGACCCTCTCAATCTCGTCAGAGATGAACCTCACGGTCGCCATCCCCCGCTCGTGGAGGGAGCCGCCATTGGTGATCCACGTGTACGTGCAGCCCTCCATCCTGGTGTAAATCGACACTAGATCGACGCCCGCCACCTCAAGGCTGTTCCACCTGCCGTCCCACGGCTCATCCAGCAGGCATGCAACCACGGCTACAGGGTCTTCAGCAGCATCCATACCCACATTGTCGCGGGCCGCGCCGTCGGCGAGAAGCTGCGGCCGATCACCGCTGCCTGAATCCGCACCCGGCGCAGACAGGAGCCCGAGCACGAGGCAGCGCAATGATCGACCGGACAGCTCCTAGGTTCGCTGGCAAGGAAGGCGAAACGACTGGGTTCGCTGTCAAACGCCTGGATTGGATGACAGCGGTCAGCGACTCGGCACAGGTGATCTCTCGCAGCGAAGGTTGAGCGTTGTCATCGAAGGTTGGTGAGGGCTAGGTTTCTCACCGAAGGCATCTGACGGCCCTCACGGGCTGGCGGGCCTTCGTCGCGGCCCAGGGTCACGTCCGGGGATGTGGTGTACGGGTGGCTGATGCGCTCGCGCCGCCTGACACACGACTACGAGAGGCGGACCGAAACGGCCGAGGCGATGGTGCTGTGGTCGATGACCATGGTCATGAGCCGCCGCCTCGCGAAACAGCGACGCTGAAGGAGCCCGAGGTGTCCTTGGCAAGCCAGCCCCGCGCGGCCAGACGCTTCGCCTTGGACCGCACGCGCCGAACCGAGGACACGCGACCTGACCGGGAGGTCCGGGAGCACCGGCCCCGGCCTGCACACCCGGCGGCGTCCTACGAAGGCGCGTTCCCCTCCCGGCTCTGCTGCCGCACCCGACGCCTCATGCCTCGGGCGGGGACCGCGACCCCGATCAGGACCGGGACCCCTGCGGCGATCCCGACCCAGAGAACGAGCGCGAGGTAGCCGTAGGCGGCGTTCCGCGTGTCCTGGTCCGCCCATACGAGGAAGACGATGCTCACCACGAGCGCGACTGCCATGAGGGCGGCGACGACGACGACGGTCCAGGTGAGAACGCCCGCCCACCGCCGGTAGGAAGCGGTGACCTCACGGGCCTGCGGTGGCGCGTACACGCCGGGCGCACCGGGCGGCCAGGGCCAGTGGGAGGGAGGCTGCTGGTCGGACATGGGACCAGTTCTACTGTGCGCGGCCCCGGAACACCACCCTTCACTTCTTCATGGCGTCCCACCTGATGGAGCTGAAGCTGCGTACCAGGGCGACCAGTGCGGCCCCGAGCCGCCAGTCCAGGTCCGGTTCGTGCAGGTGCAGCTTGTCGCCGCCGGACCTGAACTCCAGGGGCATCCTGCCGCCCGCACGCCATCGGATGCGCCGGGGGCCGCGCGCGGCACCGCCCACGCTCGGGGAGCTGTCGAGGATGGAGAAGAGGACGATCAGCACCATCAGGGGCAGACACAGCCACCACACGAACCACCACACGATCCGGCCCTTGTAGCCCACCGCATCGGGGGCGCCGGGCGGGGTCACGGTCCAGCGCGTGCGAAGGCCCCTGCCTCGGAACGTCTTCTCGCGCACGATCGTGCCGATGTGCTCGCCGTGCGCGCCGAGGACCTGGAAGGTGGCGACACCGCCGGCGGCGGACTGGGTCACCACCGTGGCCACCCGCTCCCGACGGTGTTCGTCGGCCCACAATACGAAGGCGCGGGCGCCGCTCTTGCGGGCCGCGAGATAGGCGGGTATGCCGCCCGGCGGCAGCTCGCGCTCCGGGTACGCGACCATGCGGGCCGGTCCCGAACCGTCGGTGAAGTCGATCGAATCCCTGACCGTCCCCGGGTCCTGGACCCTTCCCCGGACGCAGTTCATACTCAGTACGTTGCTCACCCGGCGGGCTCCTCAAGGGCTGCTAAGGGGGTGCGTCCAGCTATCAGCTGCCTACTCTATGGGCTGGATCTGGTCGGTCGGTCGGCCGGATCGGGTCGGCTGGCCCGTGCGGGAGCCGATGAGAAAGGGGCGGCAGGCCCGCAGGCCCACCGCCCCTTCGTCCAGGGGGAGTTACTGGATGATCGTGATCCGGTCCGTCGCCGGCGGGGTCAGCGGTGCGGCGGCCGTGGAGTGGGCCGCCGGGTAGGCGTTGGACAGGTCCAGGTCGAAGGCGCCGACCAGCTTGTTCGTGCCCTGGCCGAGGGCCGCGAAGCCGTCGCCGCCGCCCGCGAGGAACTCGTTCATCGCGACGCGGTAGGTGCGCGCCGGGGCGATCGCCTCGCCGTTCAGCTTGATGGTGTCGGCGACCACGCGGTCCGCGCCGCTCTTCGTCAGATCGAGGGTGTAGGTGAGGCCCTCGGAGACCTGGAGGATCTTCGGGCTGGCCCCGTTGGAGCTGCTGACCTGCTGCTGGAGCGCGGTGACCAGTTGGGCACCGGTCAGGTCGACGACGTTCATCATGTTGGTGAACGGCTACACGGTGAACGCCTCGCCGTAGGTGACGACCCTGTCGCCCTCACTGCCGGACGCCTTGTGCACCAGGTCCGCGCGGATGCCGCCCGGGTTCATGAACGTGACTTCCGCTCCGCCCTTGTCGGCAGGGGCGAGACCTTCGAGCTGGGCGTCGGCGATGACGTTGCCGAGCGGCTTCTCGGGGGCCGTGGCCTCGGCCATTGATGTCGGCGCTCGCTGAGCTGCATCGCGCCCGCGTCATGCGAGTTCACACGTTCGGGTGGCTGATGCGCTCGCGCCGCCTGGCCCGCGACTACGAGAGGCGGACCAAAACGGCCGAGGCGATGGTGCTGTGGTCGATGACCATGGTCATGAGCCGCCGCCTCGCGAAGCGGCGACGCTGAAGAAGCCCGGGGTTTCCTCAACGAGCCAGCCCCGTGCGGCCAGGCGTTTCGTCTTGGACCGCACCCCTTCGATCTTCGCCGGGACCAGTTGGGTCTGCCGCACGATCGGGTGACATCTGAACTGGCTTGCCTTGCATGGCAGGTGGGAAGGATGTCGCTGTGCCCAAGCCTTATCCCCAGGAGTTCCGCGAGGACGTCGTGCGGGTCGCGAGGAACCCAGCAGGTGCCGCAGGAGTACGGGATCCCGTACTCCTGCGGCACCTGCTGTGGAGCGCGCTGGCGTCCGGACTGCCGCTCCAGCTGCACACGGGCGGGGACTCGGGGGAGCCGAGGCGGCTGACGGAGTTCCTGCGGGCGGCGGCGGGACCCGGTACGCGGGTGGTCATGCTGGGCGGATACCCGTACCACCGGCAGGCCGCGCGACTGGCGGCACTCTTTCCGCACGTCCACGCCGATCTGGGCGCCGCCCTCGGGCCCTCGGGGGCGCGGGCGACCGAAGTGCTCGCCGAGTCCCTGGAGATCGCCCCGTTCGGAAAGCTGATGTTCGGCGGCGGCGGACGGCAGCTGCCCGAACTGCACGCGGTCGGAGCCCTGGCCTTCCGGGAGGCGCTGGGCCGGGTCCTGGGCGGCTGGGTCGCCGAGGGCTCCTGGTCCTGGCGGGACGCGGAGCGGGTGGCGGCGATGGTCGCGGCGGGCAACGCACGCCGCGTCTACCGGCTCGACGAGCGGGGCTGACGCCCGCACGGCAAGCCCCGCGCGGCAAGCCCCGCACGGGAGCGGACGGCTCAGGCGTTGGTGAGCTGGGCGTCGCCCTGGGCCGGGATGCCGGCCTGCGCCGACGGCCGCTCGCGCAGGCTCAGCGCGACCCGGAGCACCGCGATCCACACCAGGCAGGAGCCGAGCATGTGGGCGGCGACCAGGGCCTCGGGAACCTTGGTGAAGTACTGGACGTAGCCGATGGCGCCCTGCGCGAGCAGCACGATCAGCAGGTCGCGGGCGCGGGCCCGGGTGTCGACGGGGGAGTCGGCCACGCGCAGCAGCAGCCACATCGCGACGGCGAGCGCACACACCAGCCAGGCGGAGACCGCGTGCACGTGGGCGGTCGTCGCCCAGTCGAACGGCATCCGCTTGATCTCGCTGCTGTCGCCCGCGTGCGGGCCGGAGCCGGTGACCACGGTGCCCGCCGCGACCAGGACGACGGTGGCCGCGATCAGCGCCCGCGAGAGGGCCCGCACCGGAGCGGGCACGCGCGGACGGGCGGGGCCGTCACCCTCGCGGGTGCGCTGCCAGGTGATCGTCGTGACGGTGATCAGCGCGGTGGCGAGCATGAAGTGCCCGGCCACGCTGTAGGGGTTGAGCCCCGTCAGGACGGTGATGCCGCCGAGGACCGCGTTGCCCATCACGATGGCGAACTGGAGCCAGCCGAGCCGGGTCAGCGAGCACCGCCACGGCGTGGCGCAGCGGGCCGCGGTGATCGCCCAGCCGACGGCCGCGCAGAGCACGTACGTCAGCATGCGGTTGCCGAACTCGATGACCCCGTGGAAGCCCTGCTCCTGGGTCACGATCAGGCTGCCGTCGGTGCACTTGGGCCATGTGTCGCAGCCGAGACCGGATCCGGTCAGCCGTACCGCGCCGCCGGTGACGACGATGACGACGCTCATGAGCACCGCTGCGAACGCGGCCCGCTGGACGGTCCGGGGCGACGGAGTCCAGCGGCGGGCGAGATATGCGAGGGGGGTCAACACGGCCCTTATCGTACGCGGACACTTGTGCAAAGTTTCACGAGGGGGTGGCGGCAGGAGCGTCCGGGCCGATGACCAGCCGGAACCGGGCCCCGGCGGGGTCGCCTTCCGCATGCCACCAGACGCGGATCCGCCAATGCGCGCCGTCGCCCGGGTAGTCGGGAGACGCCGCGAAGCTCCGTACCAATTCGGACGCTACGTCCTCGGCTGTCCTGTTTCGCACTTCCGCACCGCTGCGCCAGGGATGTGACTGTACGTTCCACAGTCCGTCGGAGCCGCGCACCTCGATCCGCCACACCGCGAGCCAGGGGGTCACCTCCAGCATCGTGCGGACCTGGTCGGCCTCCAGCCGCAGCCGGCCGGCGATCTCCTCCTCGGCCACGCCCTGGATCCGGGCGGCCACCACGGCCTGGGGCAGCAGCCGTTCGGGCAGCAGCCCGCGGGCGCGCAGGCCCGCCAGGGAACCGAAGGCGAGGAAGCGCAGGCGCAGTTCGAGCTGGCGGCCGATGTGGTCCAGGGCCTCCTCGGCCTCCTGCGACTCCTCGGAGCCCGGAGCGGCGAGCAGCAGCCGCCGGAAGGCGCCCTCCGCGTCGACCGCCCATCCCACGGACTCCTCGGCCAGGCCCAGCTCCGCGAGCCGGTCGCCGAGGAAGACCTTCGCCTGGGCGAGGCCCCGCTGGTTGACCGGATCCTCCTGGTCCAGGGCCGCCCAGACCTCCACGGCTCCGCGCGTCAGGTCCCGGGCGCGCTCGCCCGCCGCCCGCTCCATGGCGCTGGGACCGCTCTCGGCGCCGGGGCCGAGGGGGTGCCTGGGCAGCCGGTCCCCGTCGCTGAGCGGCCAGGACAGCCAGACCCCCTGGTTGATCAGGCCCCGGGCGTACCAGCGCGCGTACTCGGGGGCGTGTCCGGCGGCCTGCTGCGAGAACCGCAGCCCCTCCTCGATGGCGGCCAGTGCCCCGGCCCGGTCGCCCGCGCCGAAGCGGCGGGCCGCGAGGTCGCTCAGCCGCAGGCCCAGCCGGGCCGTGCACTCGGCGTCGCCGCGGGCCGGCTCGCGCAGCGCGCCGATCAGCTCGGCCAGCAGGGCGTCGGCCTCCGCGGGCTCCGCGTGCGCCGCCCCCGACCGGATCCGCGCCCACTGTTCGTCCAGCCGCAGAACGGCCTCCCGCTGCGCCATGCCGCCCCCCGGCGTCTGTGGTGCGCTGTCGTGTGGACGCGCCCATCCTCCTGCCGGGGGAACGCTCAGGGGAAGGGATTCACTCCCAGCGGAAGAGGCGTCCGGCGGCGCCCAGACCGAGTACGGCCCAGACCGCGAGGACGGCCGCGTCGCCCCAGGGCAGCGCGGCCCCGTGCTGGAGCACCTCGCGCAGTCCGTCGGAGAGCGCCGAGATCGGCAGCAGCCCGAGCACGGTCTGCGCCCCGGCCGGGAACTTCTCCAGGGGCACGATGACCCCGCCGCCGACCAGCAGCAGCAGGAAGACCAGATTGGCGGCGGCCAGCGTCGCCTCGGCTCGGAGCGTGCCCGCCATCAGCAGGCCGAGCCCGGAGAACGCGGCGGTGCCGAGCAGGATCAGCGCGGCCACCGAGAACGGGTCGCCGTGCGGGGACCAGCCCAGCGCGAAGGCGATCGCCGTCAGCAGCGCGATCTGGAGCACCTCGGTGACCAGCACCGACAGGGTCTTGGCCGCCATCAGCGCCCAGCGCGGCAGCGGCGAGGCCCCGAGCCGCTTGAGGACCCCGTACCGGCGGTCGAAGCCGGTGGCGATGGCCTGGCCGGTGAAGGCGGTGGACATCACGGCCAGCGCCAGGATGCCGGGGGCGAGGTAGTCCACGGACTTCTCGGCGCCCCCCTCCCGAAGGGGCAGGTCGACGATGTCGACCGCGGAGAACAGCACCAGCAGCAGCGCGGGGATGATCACGGTCAGCAGCAGCTGCTCGCCGTTGCGCAGGAGCATCCGCGTCTCCAGCGCGGTCTGCGCGAGGATCATGCGGGACACGGGCGCGGCCCCCGGACGGGGGGTGAACGTACCGGCGCTCATGCGCGCAGCTCCTTACCGGTCAGTTCGAGGAAGACGTCTTCGAGGGTGTGCCGCTCCACCGCGAGGCTGTCCGGCATCACGCCGTGCTGCGCGCACCAGGAGGCGACGGTGGCCAGCAGCTGCGGGTCGACGTCGCCGACGACCCGGTAGACGCCGGGGACGAGCTCCGCGGCCTGGGTGCCGTCGGGCAGGGCCTTGAGCAGCGAGGCGAGGTCGAGGGCGGGGCGGCCGGTGAAGCGCAGGGTGTTCTCGGCGCCGCCGCGGCACAGCTGGTCGGGGGTGCCGTGCGCGATGACCTTGCCGGCGTCGACGATGGCGACCTCGTCCGCGAGCTGTTCGGCCTCGTCCATGTGGTGGGTGGTGAGGACGACGCAGACCCCGTCGGCGCGCAGCTCCCGTACGAGCTCCCAGGTCGCGCGGCGGGCCTGCGGGTCGAGGCCGGCGGTCGGCTCGTCCAGGAAGACCAGCTCGGGGCGGCCCACGACGGCCATGGCGAGGGCCAGGCGCTGCTGCTGGCCGCCGGAGAGCCGGCGGTAGGGGGTGCGGCCGCAGCCGCCCAGGCCGAGCCGCTCCACCAGGGTGGCGACGTCGAGCGGGTCGGCGTAGAGCTTGGCCATGTGGCGCAGCATCTCCACGGCGCGGGCGCCGGAGTAGACCCCGCCGGACTGGAGCATCACGCCGATGCGGGAGCGCAGGGCGTCACCCTGGGTGACGGGGTCGAGGCCGAGGACGCGGACGGATCCGGCGTCGGGGCGGCGGTATCCCTCGCAGGTTTCCACAGTGGTCGTCTTGCCCGCGCCGTTGGGACCGAGGACTGCGGTGACCGAGGCCCTCCGGACGGTGAGGTCCAGGCCGTCCACCGCTGCTTTGGGGCCGTACCGCTTCACCAGTCCGCGGATTTCCACGGCGGGGTCGTTGCTCATGGGGCCTGAGTCTACGGAGCCGCGGGAAGTCCCCGGGGCGGGGCCGTAGGTCCCGCCCCGGAGGGGTCGTGGACCTGCGCTTTCATGACCTTTTCGGAGTCCCCGGGCAGGGTCCGCGGCCCTAACGTCGAATGGTGAACAGCATCGCTCAGAACGTCGAAGCCACCTCGGGGCAGGCCGAGCACAAGGCCCATGACCTCGGTCATCCGCCCCGCTACTTCGTGTCGGCGATGCTCGCGGGCGCCTACATCGGGATCGGCGAGGTGCTGCTCCTCGTGGCGATCTCCCCGTTCGTGGCCAAGGGCTCGGCGGCCGTGAAGCTGCTGGAGGGCGCGGTCTTCCCGATCGCGCTGACGATCGTGATGTTCGCCGGCGCCCAGCTCTTCACCAGCAACGTGATGGTCATGCTGGTCGGCGCCCTGTCCGGGCGGACCGGCGCCAAGGACCTGGCGCTGTCCTGGGCGCTCTCGCTCTGCGGCAACCTGGCCGGGGCCTTCGCCTTCGGGGCCATGGTGCACGCCTCCGGGGTGACCTCCTCGCCCTCCGCGCGGGCCATGCTCACCGAGATGGTGCACGCGAAGATGGAGCTCGGCGGGGGCCAGCTGTTCTGGCGCGCGGTGCTCTGCAACATGCTCGTCTGCCTGGCCATCTGGATGTTCACCCGTGCGCGCGGCGACGCGGCCAAGATTTTCGTGCTGTGGCTGCCCGTGGCCGTGTTCGTGGCCGTCGGATTTGAACACTGCGTGGCGAACATGGCCCTTTTCAGCCTCGCGATCCTGGATGGCTCAGCGGGCTTCGGTGATCTTTTCCGGAATCTGATGTTCACCGTTCCGGGGAACATCGTGGGCGGAGGACTGCTGGTGGGAGCCGTTTACTGGTTCACCGGCGGGGCCGTGCGCGAGGGTGGGGAGACCGCTTCCCTTTAAGCCGCCCTTTAGGGCGCCGTGCATAAATAAGGTAACCCTTAGTGATGGAGGCCACCAGAGGTGGTCTCCATCACGGCTTGTCGGGTCGCGACTAATTACGCAACAATGGCGTTGTGAAATACGGCGAACGGATGAGCGAGGCCCCCCAGGGCGAACTCGCGACCGGCGAGCGGTCAACCCGCAACCGGGTCGCGCGGTCGATCCTGGACCACGGTCCTTCCACCGTCGCCGACCTCGCACTGCGTCTCGGCCTCACCCAGGCCGCCGTTCGCCGCCACCTCGACACGCTCGTCGCCGACGACGTGGTCGCACCCCGAGAGCAGCGCGTGTACGGCGCTCGCACCCGGGGCCGGCCCGCCAAGGTCTTCGCGCTGACCGACTGCGGACGGGACGCCTTCGACCAGTCCTACGACACGCTCGCCGCGGACGCCATGCGCTGGATCGCGCAGGCCGCCGGCGGCGGTGTGCAGGGAGAAGCGGCGGTCGCCGCCTTCGCGAAGGCGAGACTGGCGGCGCAGGCGGAGACTTACCGGGAGGCCGTGGAGGCGGCCGCCCCCGAAAGCCGGGCCGAGGCCCTTGCCAAGGCGTTGACCGGAGACGGGTACGCTGCTACGGCGAAGAGCGCTCCCGGTCCGCACAGCGGTGAACAGCTCTGCCAGCACCACTGCCCGGTCGCACACGTTGCCGAGCAGTTCCCGCAGCTCTGCGAGGCGGAGACCGAGATCTTCTCCCGCCTGCTCGGGACGCACGTGCAGCGTCTCGCCACGATCGCCCACGGCGACGGGGTGTGCACGACGTTCATTCCGCGCAGCGGAAGCGGCGTCGGTGCCGCAGGCGCCGCACAGACCGACACATCAGTATCTGCAAGAACGGCCGGGAGGAACCCCGCATGACCACGGAGATTGCTCACCCTGAGCTCGATGGCCTGGGCACCTACGAATACGGCTGGGCCGACTCCGACGCGGCCGGTGCCACGGCCAAGCGGGGTCTGTCCGAAGAGGTCGTCCGCGACATCTCGGCGAAGAAGTCCGAGCCGGAGTGGATGCTGAACCTCCGCCTCAAGGGCCTCAAGCTGTTCGGCAAGAAGCCCATGCCCAACTGGGGTTCCGACCTCAGCGGCATCGACTTCGACAACATCAAGTACTTCGTGCGTTCCACCGAGAAGCAGGCCGCTTCTTGGGAGGACCTGCCGGAGGACATCAAGAACACGTACGACAGGCTCGGCATCCCGGAGGCAGAGAAGCAGCGCCTCGTCGCCGGTGTCGCGGCCCAGTACGAGTCCGAGGTCGTCTACCACCAGATCCGTGAGGACCTGGAGGAGCAGGGCGTCATCTTCCTCGACACGGACACCGCGCTGAAGACGCACCCGGAGCTCTTCCAGGAGTACTTCGGCACGGTCATCCCGGTCGGCGACAACAAGTTCGCCTCGCTGAACACCGCCGTGTGGTCGGGCGGCTCGTTCATCTACGTCCCCAAGGGCGTCAAGGTCGACATCCCGCTCCAGGCCTACTTCCGTATCAACACGGAGAACATGGGCCAGTTCGAGCGGACGCTGATCATCGTCGACGAGGACGCCTACGTCCACTACGTCGAGGGCTGCACCGCCCCGATCTACTCCTCGGACTCGCTGCACAGCGCCGTGGTCGAGATCATCGTGAAGAAGGGCGGCCGCTGCCGCTACACGACGATCCAGAACTGGTCGAACAACGTCTACAACCTGGTCACCAAGCGCGCCGTGGCGTACGAGGGCGCGACCATGGAGTGGATCGACGGCAACATCGGTTCCAAGGTCACCATGAAGTACCCGGCCGTCTACCTGATGGGCGAGCACGCCAAGGGCGAGACCCTCTCCATCGCCTTCGCGGGCGAGGGCCAGCACCAGGACGCCGGCTCCAAGATGGTCCACATGGCGCCGAACACCTCCTCCAACATCGTCTCCAAGTCGGTGGCGCGAGGCGGCGGCCGCACCTCGTACCGCGGCCTGGTCGAGATCGGCGAAGGCGCCCACGGCTCCAAGTCCAACGTGCTGTGCGACGCGCTCCTGGTCGACACCATCTCCCGCTCGGACACCTACCCCTACGTGGACGTCCGCGAGGACGACGTGTCCATGGGCCACGAGGCGACCGTCTCCAAGGTCTCCGACGACCAGCTCTTCTACCTGATGAGCCGCGGTCTGACGGAGTTCGAGGCCATGGCGATGATCGTGCGCGGCTTCGTCGAGCCGATCGCCCGCGAGCTGCCGATGGAGTACGCGCTGGAGCTGAACCGGCTGATCGAGCTGCAGATGGAGGGCTCGGTCGGATAGTCCCGGCCCGCCCGACGTCCCGCAGCAGATTCTTTAAGGAAGAGAGCAACACGACAGCCATGGCTGAGGCTCAGAACATTCCGGCGGGTTCGACCACCGCCGGCGCGATCGCGGTGGCCGCCGAGTCCACCGTCGCCACCCGGATGAGTGCCCCCCCGTCCTTCGACGTGGCGGACTTCCCCGTGCCCAACGGCCGCGAGGAGGAGTGGCGCTTCACGCCGCTCGCCCGGCTCAAGGGCCTGCACGACGGCACCGCGGTCGCCAACGGCACGATGAAGGCCCAGATCGACGCGCCCGAGGGCGTCACGGTCGAGTCGGTGGAGCGCGGCGACGCGCGCATCGGCAAGGCGGGCACCCCGGTGGACCGGATCGCCGCCCAGGCGTTCTCGTCCTTCGCCAAGGCCACGGTCGTCACCGTGCCCAAGGAGACCGTGCTGACCGAGCCCGTGCGCGTCTCGCTGCACGGCGAGGGCGGCACGACCTTCGGCCACACCGTCTTCGACGTCCAGGCCTTCGCCGAGGCTGTCATCGTCATCGACCACACCGGTGACGGCGTGCGCGCCGCCAACGTCGACTTCCTCGTCGGCGACGGCGCCAAGCTCACCGTGGTGTCCGTGCAGGACTGGGACGACACCGCCGTCCACGTCTCCCAGCACAACGCCCTGATCGGCCGCGACGCGACCTTCAAGTCGATCATCGTCACCTTCGGCGGCGACCTCGTACGCCTCCACCCGCGCGTGAACTACGCGGGCCCCGGCGGCGAGGCCGAGCTCTTCGGCCTGTACTTCACGGACGCCGGCCAGCACCAGGAGCACCGCCTCCTGGTCGACCACAAGGCCCCGCACTGCAAGTCGCACGTGGTCTACAAGGGCGCGCTGCAGGGCCAGGACGCCCACGCCGTCTGGATCGGTGACGTGCTCATCGAGAAGACCGCCGAGGGCACCGACACCTACGAGATGAACCGCAACCTCGTCCTCACGGACGGCGCGCGGGTCGACTCGGTGCCGAACCTGGAGATCGAGACCGGCGAGATCGTCGGCGCCGGCCACGCCTCGGCGACCGGCCGCTTCGACGATGAGCAGCTCTTCTACCTCCAGTCCCGCGGCATCCCGGCCGACACGGCCCGCCGGCTGGTCGTCCGCGGCTTCTTCGGCGAGCTCGTCCAGCAGATCGGTGTCCCCGACATCGAGGAGCGCCTGCTCGCGAAGATCGAAACCGAGCTGCAGGCGTCCGTCTGATGGCCTACGTCAAGGCCTGCGCGCTGAGCGAGCTGGAGGAGAACACCCCCAAGCGGGTGGAACTCGACGGCACGCCGGTGTCCCTCGTCTCCACCGGGGGGGAGGTGTTCGCGATCAACGACATCTGCTCGCACGCGAACGTCTCGCTCTCGGAGGGCGAGGTGGAAGACTGCATGATCGAGTGCTGGCTGCACGGGTCGTCCTTCGACCTGCGCACCGGCAAGCCGTCCGGTCTGCCCGCGACGCGCCCCGTCCCCGTATACCCCGTAAAGATCGAAGGGGGCAGCGTCCTCGTTGACGTACGCGCCTCCCTCACCCAGGAGTCCTGAGGTATCCATGGCAACGCTTGAAATCCACGACCTGCACGTCTCCGTCGAGGCCGAGAACGGCGCCCGCGAGATCCTCAAGGGCGTCGAGCTCACCATCAAGCAGGGTGAGACGCACGCCATCATGGGTCCGAACGGCTCCGGCAAGTCCACCCTCGCCTACGCCCTCGCCGGTCACCCGAAGTACACCATCACCAGCGGCACCGTGACCCTCGACGGCGAAGACGTCCTGGAGATGTCCGTCGACGAGCGCGCCCGCGCCGGCATGTTCCTCGCGATGCAGTACCCGGTCGAGATCCCCGGCGTCTCGGTCTCCAACTTCCTGCGCACCTCGGCCACCGCCATCCGCGGCGAGGCGCCGAAGCTGCGTACCTGGGTGAAGGAGGTCAAGTCCGCGATGGAGCAGCTCCAGATGGACCCGGCCTTCGCCGAGCGCAACGTCAACGAGGGCTTCTCCGGCGGTGAGAAGAAGCGCCACGAGATCCTGCAGCTGGAGCTCCTGAAGCCGAAGATCGCGATCCTCGACGAGACCGACTCCGGCCTCGACGTCGACGCCCTGCGCCAGGTCTCCGAGGGCGTCAACCGCGTCCGCGACACCGGCGACACCGGCACCCTGCTGATCACGCACTACACGCGGATCCTCCGCTACATCAAGCCCGACTTCGTCCACGTCTTCTCCGAGGGCCGCATCGTCGAGTCCGGCGGCGCCGAGCTCGCCGACAAGCTGGAGGCCGAGGGCTACGAGTCCTACAGCACGAAGGGTGGCGCGACCGCGTGACACAGCTGCCTGGCCTCCTCGACATCGAGGCGATCCGCAAGGACTTCCCCCTGCTGGATCGTGTGGTCCACGACGGGAAGAAGATCGTTTACCTGGACAACGCGGCGACCTCGCAGAAGCCGCGCCAGGTGCTCGACGCGCTGAACGAGTACTACGAGCAGCACAACGCCAACGTCCACCGTGGCGTGCACGTGCTGGCCGAGGAGGCCACGGCGCTGTACGAGGGTGCCCGCGACAAGGTCGCCGCCTTCATCAACGCACCGAGCCGCAACGAGGTGATCTTCACCAAGAACGCCTCGGAGTCGCTCAACCTGGTCGCGAACATGCTCGGCTGGGCGGACGAGCCCTACCGGGTCGACCGCGAGACCGAGATCGCCATCACGGAGATGGAGCACCACTCCAACATCGTCCCGTGGCAGCTGCTCGCGCAGCGCACCGGTGCGAAGCTGAAGTGGTTCGGCCTGACCGATGACGGCCGCCTGGACCTGTCCAACATCGAAGAGGTCATCACGGAGAAGACGAAGATCGTCTCCTTCACGCTGGTCTCCAACATCATGGGCACGGTCAACCCGACCGACGCGATCGTCCGGCGGGCGCAGGAGGTCGGCGCGCTGGTGCTGATCGACGCCTCGCAGGCCGCTCCGCACATGCCGCTCGACGTCCAGGCACTCGGCGCCGACTTCGTGGCCTTCACCGGCCACAAGATGTGCGGCCCGACCGGCATCGGCGTCCTGTGGGGCCGCCAGGAGCTGCTCGAGGACCTGCCGCCCTTCCTGGGCGGCGGCGAGATGATCGAAACCGTCTCGATGCACTCCTCGACGTACGCCCCGGCGCCGCACAAGTTCGAGGCCGGCACGCCCCCGATCGCCCAGGCCATCGGCCTCGGCGCGGCCGTGGACTACCTGACCGCGATCGGCATGGACAAGATCGCCGCGCACGAGCACGCGATCACCGAGTACGCGATCAAGCGTCTCTCGGAGGTCCCGGACCTGCGGATCATCGGCCCCACCACGGCCGAGGACCGCGGCGCCGCGATCTCCTTCGTGCTCGGCGACATCCACCCGCACGACGTCGGCCAGGTACTGGACGAGCAGGGCATCGCGGTCCGCGTGGGACACCACTGCGCCCGCCCGGTCTGCCTCCGGTACGGAATTCCGGCGACGACGCGAGCGTCTTTCTACCTGTACTCCTCTCCGGCCGAGGTCGACGCGCTGATCGACGGGCTGGAGCACGTACGGAACTTCTTCGGATAAGACGAAGCGACGAAGGCGACGAGGGCGCAGTGAAGCTGGAATCGATGTACCAGGAACTGATCCTGGACCACTACAAGCACCCGCGCGGGCGTGGCCTGCGCGACGGCGACGCCGAGGTGCACCACGTCAACCCGACGTGCGGTGACGAGATCACCCTGCGCGTGAAGTACGACGGCGAGACCCTCACGGACATCTCGTACGAGGGCCAGGGCTGCTCCATCAGCCAGGCCGGCGCGTCGATACTGAACGAACTGCTCGTCGGCAAGGAGCTGGGCGAGGCGCGGAAGATCCAGGAAGTCTTCCTGGAACTGATGCAGTCCAAGGGCAAGATGGAGCCCGACGAGGCCATGGAGGAGGTGCTGGAGGACGCGGTCGCGTTCGCCGGCGTCTCCAAATATCCGGCCCGGGTGAAGTGTGCTCTGCTGAGCTGGATGGCGTGGAAGGACGCGACCGCCCAGGCACTGGGCGACGCCGAGAGGAAGACGGCATGACCGAGAACGCGACGCCCGAGGCGTCGATCAAGCCGGCCACCGAGGAAGAGGTCCGCGAGGCCCTCTACGACGTGGTCGACCCCGAGCTGGGCATCGACGTCGTCAACCTGGGCCTGATCTACGGCATCCACGTCGACGACGCGAACATCGCCACCCTCGACATGACGCTCACGTCCGCGGCCTGCCCGCTGACGGACGTCATCGAGGACCAGGCGAAGTCGGCGACGGACGGCATCGTCAGCGAACTGCGCATCAACTGGGTCTGGATGCCCCCGTGGGGCCCGGACAAGATCACCGACGACGGCCGCGAGCAGCTGCGCGCCCTCGGCTTCAACGTCTGATCACCAGCTGATCACCAGCTGATCCGAGCTGACCCCGGCGATCTTCGGATGATCCGAGATGGACCGCGGTCAGCGGGCGAGTGAACACAGGACCCCCGGCACGGGTGTGCCGGGGGTCCTCTGTTTTCCCCTCCGACGGGCGGCGTGCACCGGGAGTTGGCCACGGTGGCCGAATCTTCTCGACGGCCGTCACAACGCGACGGCGCACTCGAGAGGACCTTCTGTGACCGTTCGCCTTTCACCGGCACGCCGCCTGGGTGCCGTGGGAGCCGCCGGGGCCGCCGCCCTGCTCGTCGCCGGGCTGACCGCGCCCGCGTACGCCGCCCAGGACGCCGCCGCCGATCCGACCATCGCGCTCTCCGCCGGCCACCTGTCCGGGGCCGTCGGCGCCTTCGCGGACCCCGGCGTGACCCTGGACATCGCGCAGGACGGGACGTCCGCCGCCTTCCTCAGGGTCACCGTCGTCTCCTCCAGCAACCCGGCCGTCGCCCGGCCCGGCGACGTGCGGATCGAGCGGACGCGCACCGGCCGTGAGCTGACCGTCCACCCGCGCGGCCAGGGCTACACGGACCTGACGCTCAAGGTGACCGGCCGCGGCGGGAAGACGGCCACGGCCACCCTCTCCTACGCCGCCTCGGCGCGCGTGGGCTCCGGGGCCTTCGCCACCCGCTACCTCACCGGCTCCTCCGACGCCTCGGCCGCCGTGGACGTGGGCGGCGGCTACGCGCTGGTGGCCGACGACGAGAGCAACGTGCTGCGCCTGTACGACCGTGCCCGCTCGGGCGCCCCGGTGAAGAGCTGGGACCTCGGCGCCGCGCTCGGCGCCAAGAAGGAAGCCGACATCGAGGCGGCCGCCCGGGTCGGCGACACTGTGTACTGGACGGGCTCGCTCGGCAACAACAAGGACGGCAAGTACAAGGCCGAGCGCAACACCGTCTTCACGACCAGGCTCGTGGGGACGGGCGCCGCCACCGAGATCGTCTTCGGCTCGGCGTACAAGGCCCTGCGCGAGGACCTGATCGCCTGGGACACGGCGAACGGAAACCGCTACGGCTTCGCGGCCGGCACGGCGGCGGGCCGGATCCCCAAGAGCATCGACGGCTTCAACGTGGAGGGCCTGGAGTTCGCGCCCGGCTCCACCAGCACCGCCTACTTGGGCTTCCGGGCCCCGCTGGCTCCCGCGGTGCCCGGCGGCAAGGCGCTCGTCGTGCCCGTCACCAACATCGACAAGGTGCTCTCCGGTGCGGCCAAGCCGGTCTTCGGCGAGCCGATCGAGATGAACCTCGGCGGCCTGGCCGTCCGCGACATCCGCAAGAACGCGGCCGACCAGTACCTGATCCTGGCCGGCTCGTGGGCGGCGGACGACAACTCCGACCCCTACGCGCTCTACCAGTGGGACGGGATCGCGGGCCACGCCCCGGTCAAGCGGGCGGACCTGCCCACCACCGACCCGGGCGGCTGGGAAGCCATCGTGGCCGTTCCCGACCTGCGGGTGCCCGGCGCCCGCGTCCAGCTGATCACCGACAGCGGCTCCGCCGACCTCTACGGGGACGGCACGGAAGCCAAGGACCTCGCGCACCCGGAGTGGAAGAAGGCGCGCGCGGCCTGGTTCACGCTGAACTGAGCTCCTCGGAGCTCCTCGGAGCGTCGGGGAGTCCCTCGGAGGGCCTGGTGAGCTCGGTCGCCAGGCCCTCACGGATGTGTACAGGTGTCCGCAACGATCTGTACTGTTGTACGCATGCCCTATGTACTGCTTGCCGCGGCCATCGCCGCCGAGGTCGCCGGGACCACCGCCATGAAGTTCAGCGACGGCTTCACCAAGCTGTGGCCCTCGCTGATCACCCTCGTCGGGTACGTCGTGGCCTTCACGCTGCTCGCGCAGACGCTGAAGTCGATGTCGGTCGGCACGGCGTACGCGATCTGGGCCGGCGTCGGCACGGCGGCGATCGCCGCGATCGGCATGATCTTCATGGGGGAGGCCGCGACCGCCGCGAAGATAGGCGGCATCGTGCTGGTGATCGCCGGGGTCGTCCTGCTGAACCTCGGAGGGGCGGCGCACTGATGGCCCGCCGGTACGACCCCGGGCGCAGGCAGCGCATCATCGACGCGGCGATCCGGGTGGTGGGCGCGAAGGGCATCGCGGGACTGAGCCACCGCAGCGCGGCCGCGGAGGCGGACGTCCCGCTCGGTTCCACGACGTACCACTTCGCGACCCTGGACGACCTCCTCGTGGCGGCGCTGCGGCAGGCGAACGAGGCGTTCACGCCGACACTGCCCCCCGGGGTGGACCTCGCGCAGGCGCTGGCCGGGCTGCTGGGGGAGCTGCTCTCGGCCGACCGGGCGCGGGCGGAGCTGGAGTACGAGCTCTACCTGGCCGCCCTGCGCCGCCCGGCCCTGCGCTCCGTGGCGGCCGAGTGGTGCGAGTCGATGGCCGCGGCGCTGTCCCTGTCGGGCCGGGTGGACCCGACGACGGCGCGCGCGGTGGTGGCGGTGATGGACGGGATCAGCCTGCAGGTCCTGCTGACGGGCGCGGAATACGACGAGCCGTACGCGCGCGAGGTCCTGGGCCGCGTCCTGCGCCCCTGACGGGCGGGCCGTGCGGCCGGGCCGGGGCCGGCCGGGGCCTACGCTCCGCGGACCGCCGTGAGGGCGGATGCCACGCTCGCCTCGATGTCCCGGATCGGGTAGAGGGCCTCGCGGACCGTGCGGTCGCGGTCCACGACCAGCGTCAGCCGCTTCAGCCGGCTGATGCCGCCCGCCCGGAACGTCGGCAGCCGCAACACTGTTTCAGCTCGGCCTTGAAGTCGGCGCAGACCTCCCGCGTGCTCTCTTCGGTGCGGGTCGGCGTGGCGTCGGTGAACGCATTCCGCCGGTACTCGGTGACGAAAACCAAGTGAACGTGCAGGTTGTGGACAACATGGCGTCCGGTGCGTTCATCGCGATGAGGGTTCCAGCGAGGTGACATAAACCACTGCTAGGTTCCTGATCATGAGTCAAGACACCCTGGTCAAGCGGTAGTTCGGGCACCGCGCCCGGCTCGCGCTATCGCGCGCCGAGGTGTTGAAGAGTGATAGCCAGGCGCACGCGGCCCGCACCATGTGGAACCTGCTGCACGCCTGGTGGCAGATGATGCCGAAGGAAAAACGGACCCTGGCGAACGCGGACGCCGCGATCCGCCAGGCCCGCGAGGACATCGACTTCCTCGCCGTCCTCCCCGCGCAGGCCGCGCAAGCGGTGCTTAAGACGTACTTTCAGGCGTGGAAGAACTGCTGGGACGGCTGCGCCGACGCCCCGAACTTCAAGGGCCGGTTCCGCACGGTGATGTCCGTGGACATCCCACAGGGCCGCGACCTGAACATCACCCGAGTGCATCGCCGCTGGGGCATGGCCAACCTGCCGAAGATCGGCCGGGTGCGTTTCCGGTGGACCAAAGACCTGCCGGTGGGCAAGCGTGCCAACGCGGAGAACCGGATCACCGGGGCGCGGCTGGTCAAGGACGCGCTCGGCTGGCACATCGCCTTCCGCGTCCAAGCCCTGGAGGTCGAGCCTGAGCCTCACCGGGGGCCGGAGGTCGGCATCGACGTGGGCGTCACCGTGCCCATGGCTCTCTCTGACGGTGAGACGTACGAGCACGGCGAGTGGCTGACCGATCGAGAGAAGGCCACGCTCCTGCGCCTGGAGCAGCGCGCCTCGCAGCGTAAGTAGCACCGCAAGCCCGGCGAGCACGCCAGCCGCCGGCTGCACCGCACCTACGACCAGATCGCAGGACTCCGCGCGAAAGCCAAGCGCCGGGCACTCGACTGGCAGCACCTGACGACCACCACCATCGCCCGCACCTACGGCACCGTCGTGGTCGAAGCACTCGCCATTGCGAACATGGTCAAGTCCGCCAAGGGAACCATCGAAGAGCCGGGAAGGAACGTCGCCCAGAAATCCGGGCTGAACCGCTCGATAAGCGGAGAGGCGTGGGGCCGGACGGTCGCCATGCTGACGTACAAGACCGCTCGGCACGGCGGCACCCTGCGCAAGGTCCCCGCCCCCGGTACCTCCCAACGCTGCTCGGCATGCGGCTTCACCACGCCGGGCAGTCGGGAGTCCCAGGCCGTGTTCGTGTGCAAGAACCCGGACTGCGGGTGGTCGGGCACCGCCGACCACAACGCGGCCCGCAACGTCTTGCACCTGTACCGGATGGGCCTCGCGCTCATCCCGGCTGCCGGGAGGGCAGTCGTCAGGCGCGCGAAGCGCGTCAAGCCCGCTGCCGCGAGGTAAGCAGGAATCTCCCGGCTCCAGCCGGGAGAGCACTTCAACGCCAGCAGTACTCGACCTTCCCGGTCTTCCTCGCCGACCACGGCCTCGACACCGGCGTCTACGGGCTGGTCATCGCCCTCAACGGGGCCGTCATCCTCGTCCTGGAACTCCCCGCCGCCGTTGCCCTGCGCTCCCGCCCGCCGCTGCGCGTCGTCGGCGCAGGCCTGCTGCTCGTCGGAGCCGGATACGGCGCGCTGCTGCTCGGGAGCGGGATCAGGGCGGCCGTGCTGATGATGGTGCTGCTGAGCCTCGGCGAGATCCTTTACAAGACCACCGCCACCGCCTACGTCGCCGACCAGGCCCCGGCACACGCCATCGGGCGGTTCCAGAGCCTGTACGCGGGGGTCTCGGTCAGCGGAGTCGCACTCGGCGCACCGCTCGGCGGAGCGCTGTACGCGGCGGCGCCCGGACTGCTGTGGCCGGTCTGCGCGGTGCTGGCGGCGGGCGCGGGCGCGGCCGTGCTGTGGATGTCGGCGCGGCCGGCCCGGGACGCGTCGCGACACGACGGGCGACGCGACCCGCGCCCGGCACATGAGACCGGTTCGCGACCGCGGGCCGTCGCCGGTTAGGTTTCGGGCATGACTGCTACGCGTACCACCGGCGCCGTCGCCGCCGGACTTGCCACCATCACCGCCGACGGCACCGTCCTCGACACCTGGTTCCCCGCTCCCCAGCTCGTCGCCGAGCCCGGCCCGGCCGGCACCGAGCGCCTCACCGCCGAGCAGGCCGTGGAGCTGCTGGGCGCCACCGCGCCCAAGGCGATCCGCCAGGACGCCGTCCGCGGCGTCGAGGTCGTAGCCGTCCGCACCGTGATCGCCTCCCTGGAGGACAAGCCGCTGGACGCGCACGACGCGTACCTGCGCCTGCACCTGCTCAGCCACCGCCTGGTCAAGCCGCACGGCCAGAACCTGGACGGCGTCTTCGGCCTCCTGGCCAACGTCGCCTGGACCTCGCTCGGCCCGGTCGCCATCGACCAGGTGGAGACCGTACGGCTGAACGCGCGCGCCGAGGGCCTGCACCTCCAGGTCACCTCGATCGACAAGTTCCCCCGGATGACGGACTACGTCGCCCCCAAGGGCGTGCGCATCGCCGACGCGGACCGGGTCCGCCTGGGCGCGCACCTCGCCGAGGGCACCACCGTGATGCACGAGGGCTTCGTCAACTTCAACGCCGGCACGCTGGGCACCTCCATGGTCGAGGGCCGCATCTCGGCGGGCGTCGTCGTCGGCGACGGCTCCGACATCGGCGGCGGCGCGTCCACGATGGGCACCCTGTCGGGCGGCGGCAAGCAGATCATCTCGATCGGCGAGCGCACCCTGATCGGCGCCGAGGCGGGCGTGGGCATCGCGCTGGGCGACGAGTGCGTCGTCGAGGCCGGCCTGTACGTGACCGCGGGCACCCGCGTCACCCTCCCGGACGGCCAGATCGTCAAGGCCTTGGAGCTCTCGGGCGCCAACAACATCCTGTTCCGCCGCAACTCGGTCTCCGGCGCCGTCGAGGCCCGCCCGTACAAGGCTGCCTGGGGCGGCCTGAACGAGGTCCTCCACAGCCACAACTGACGCTCACCGAACCGGCCGCGCGAGCGCCCTCCCGCCCCGAGCGGGGGAGGGCGTTCGCGGGCGGGACCGTGGGGTCAGTGCAGGGGGATCGTGCGGACCAGGCCGGCGAAGGCCTGCTGCTCCGCCTCGGTGAGCTCCACCGATTCCAGCGGGTGGGAGGCCGAGCCGCGCTGGGCCGGGATCACCGAGAGGCCCTCGAAGGCGCCCGGCTCCGGGTGGTGGAAGCGGCTGTCCCACAGCATGTGGCCGAGGCCGATGAACCAGATGAGGGCGGCCACGAGCAGGACGGCGATGCCGATTTCCTGGGCCAGGGAAACGGAGGGGAACACGCGGTCCTCCCAAGAGTGCGGTACAAGATCGGGCGTGGGGACACTCAACACCAGAACCGCCCGAATGGGTAGGGATGTGCTGAGCGTCACGCAAGGGCCCAAGGTCCCTATGTGGCCCGGCGGGATCCGAAGGAGACGGCCCGGTCCAGCGGGAGCTTGAAGCCCTCGTGGCTGCGGGTGAAGCCCAGTCGCTCGTAGAAGCGGTGCGCGGCGCCCCGCCGCTTGTCGCTGGTCAGCTGCATCAGGCCGCAGCCGCGCTCGCGGGCCCGCTCCGCCGCCAGCTCCATCAGGCGGGCGCCGAGTCCGCCGCCCCGCCGGTCCGCCCGGATCCGTACCGCCTCGACGAGCGCCCGCTCCCGCCCGCCCTGGCCCAGGCCCGGGATGTACGTCAGCTGCAGGCAGCCCAGGACGGCCCCGTCCTCCACCAGCACCAGCATCTCGTTGCGGGCGTCGGCCCCGATCGACGCGAAGGCCCGCTCGTGGGCCGCGGTGACCTCGACCGCCTCGGGGGCCACGGCCCCCGGCGGGTCGTCCTGCGTCAGCAGGGCGAGTACGGCGGGCAGGTCCTGGCGTGTCGCGGTACGGAAGATCATGCCCGGATCATGCCAAAGGGGCCGGGCGGCGGTGCGGCCCGGCCCCCTCGGCACCGCCGCTACGGGCGGAAGCGGACGATCTGCGGGTCGTGGTCGCTGTTCTGGTTCGCGAACTCCGCGTTGATGTGCACGCTGTCGTAGCTGAACTGCTTGATGCCCGGGCTCGTCAGGATCTGGTCGAGGACCTGCGCGTTGCCCTGGTAGACGTACGAGTAGCGCTCCGCCTTCGGCAGCGACTTGATCGCCGCGTACAGCGCCCCGCCGTCCTCCAGCGCCTTCGTCGTGCCCGAGAACTCGAAGTCGTTGATGTCGCCGACCACGAGGACCGCGGCCTTCTTGTCCACGGCCAGGATGCTCTTCACGAAGCCGTTCACGGCCTGCGCCTGCAGCAGCCGCTTGGCCTCGGAGGAGCGCACCGGAGGCTGGTGCGAGGAGGTCAGGCCCTCGTCGCCGCCCTTGGAGCCGAAGTGGTTGGCGATCACGAAGACGGTCTTGCCGCGGAAGACGAACTCGCCGGCCAGTGGCTTGCGGCTGTCGGTCCACGCCGCGTTCGCCGGGTCGATCCGGCCGGGGGAGTGGGTCAGGGCGGGCTTGCCCTTCTCCTTCACCACGCCGGTCGCCGTCACGGCGTCGCCCGGGGCGCGCTCGGTGAAGGAGACCCGCGCCGGGTTGAAGAGGAACACCTGGCGGATGTTGCCGCCGGGCTCGCCGCCGTCCTTCTTGTCCTCCGGGTTGATGGTCCGCCACTGGTACGCGGGGCCGCCCGCGGCCGCGATCGCCGCGGTGAACTTCGTCAGGGTCTGCTCGGCCGACACGGTGCCGTCGTTCTTGGCGCCGTTGTCGTCCTGGATCTCCTCCAGGGCCAGGACGTCGGGGGAGGCGAGGTTCTCGACGACGGCCTTCGCCAGGTTGTCGAACTTCTCCTGCGGGTCGCCCGGGTCGAGGTTCTCGACGTTGTACGTCGCCACCGCGAGCTCGTTCGAGGCCTGCGCCTTGGTCTTCTCGGGGGCGAGGGTGCCCGCCGTCACGGTGCCCAGGGTCCGGGCCACCAGGGTGTAGCCGCCGAACTGGTTGAAGTCCAGCGGGCCTTCGGTGGTGCCCACGAGCTTGTCGCCGACGTTGGCCACCGGGAACGGCTGCTGCGCGAGCGGCGCGAGCTGCTGGATCTGCAGGCGGCCGGTGTTCTGGGACTCGTACGAACCGTAGACCGTGCCGCCGCGCTTGGCGTTGTTCTCCCAGCCCTTGACCGTGACCCACAGCTCCGCGTACGGGTCGGTGGCGCCGACCACGCGGGAGGTGCCGATCTTGACGCTCATGCCCTCGAGGGACTCGTAGTAGTCCAGGGCGTAGCGCGCGGGCTCCAGGGTCAGGGCGTTGATGCTGCCGGCGGCGGCCGGGTCGCCGGCCGGGGCGTAGGCGCACGGCACGGAGTACTCGTTGACGGCGGTGGCCGCGGGCAGCGCGTTGCCGGAGGAGACCACGGTCACGACCGGCTTGGAGATCTGGGTGACCGACTGGTTCCCGGAGGTCACCCCGCCGGGTATGTACTCGCCGACCGTGCCGGAGACCTTGACGGCGTCGCCGACGGCGACGGTCGGGACCGAGCTGGTGAAGACGAACACGCCTTCGCTGGTGGCGTCGTTGTCGTCGGCGTCCGGGTCCTGGATCCAGAAGCCGCGCGAGCCGTAGGTGCGTACGCCCGTGACGATGCCCTCGACGTCGGTGACCTGCTTGCCGACGAGCGGGGAGGTCCGGGTGGTGCCCTGGATGTCGTGGATGCGTGTCGGATCGGCGGACGCGGCGCCTTCGGCCGCGTCGGCGGTGCCCGCGAGGAGGCCGGTGGCCAGCGCGGTGGCGACGAGGGCCGCGACGGCGGCGGAACGGGGATGCGAGGAGCGCATGGGCAGGAACTCCGGTGTGTGGAGGAGAGGGCAGATATCTACGCGCGTCAATTTCCTTCGTGGCCAGCAAAGTTGTCAAGCCCTACAGGGGATACGGAATCTGACTGTGGGATGAACCAAAGGCGATCGCAGGCCGGACGCACCCCAAGTACGTCTACGCTGGTGCGCCGTGGGACCGGCCCCGCCCGGGCGGCCGACCCCACCCGAACGACCCGAACCACCCCGTGCCCGCGAGGAGAACCGCCCCATGTCCGCAGACTCGCACCCCACGCTGCCGCCGGTACGGCTGCCCTCCGACGCGGAGCTGGCCCGCGAAGCCCTCGCCGCCCCGCTGTTCGCCCGCGCGGTCCGCCTCGCCCGCTGGGCCGGCCCGGACACCCGCGTCGACATCGGCGGCGAGCTCGTCGCCGCGCAACTCCCCGAGGCCGTCGCCCTGCTCGGCCTCGACGCCGCCGACGAGGACTCCGCCGGCCACGCGGGCCAGGCCTGGCGCGTGGCCGTCGACACCGGACTCGTCGACGTCACCGAGCCGGAGGAGGACGCGGCCGGGCCCGGGGAGGAGTCGGGCCCCGACACGGAGTTCGGCCCCGACACGGAGTTCGGTACGGCCGAGCCCGGCGAGGACCTGGCGCTGCTGACCTCGGGCACCCCCGGCGACGTGCTCGACCTGTGGCTCGCCGCCCTGGACACCGTGCTCGCCGACGCCGCCGTGCCCGCCCTGGACGACCTCGTGGACGCCCTCGACGCGGGCGGCGAGATCGACTTCGAGCAGCTCGACTGGAACCCGCGCCGCGAGGCCGACTTCCTCGACGGGGTCCTCGCCAACCTCTACCTGCTCGCCGTCGCCGAGGGCGGCACGGCCGACGGCCCGGTCCCGCTGCCCGTCCTCGCCGCCTCGATGGTGGTGCCCGATGACATGGGCGATCCGACCGATGCCGTACTGGAACAGGTCTCGGACGCGATGATGCGCCTCGACGACCAGTTCCGGCAGCTGGAGCCGATCGGGCTGGTCGTGTTCCGCCCCGTCGACGAGGAGCTGATGGCGGAGGCCGACGACGAGGAGTTCCTCGCGGGCGCGGGCGGGGTGGCCGACGATGAGGACGTCGCCCGGTACGGCATGGTCCGCCTGACCCCGCTCGGCCTGTACGGGATCCGGGCGCGCATGCTGGAGGCCGGCGTGGAGGCCCCGGCCGTCGGAGACCTGGCCGACAAGGGCGCCGAGGTGCTGCTCGACGCGGTCTCCCACTACTCCGAGGGCGCCGCCCAGGCCGAGATCGAGCACTGGCTCGCCGACCGCCCGGTGGCCGCGGCCGTCGCCGAACTGCTCGCCGCGGCCCGTGGCGCCGACCCGGGTGCCCCGCTGCGCCGACTGCGCTGCCAGCAGGCCCTCGCGCAGGTCGGAGGCGGAGTCGGAGCCGGAGCCGGCAGTGGCGGCAGCGGCGACGGCGATGCGGCCGAGGCCGAGCAGGCCGTCCGCGCGGTGCTGGACGACCCGGAGCTCGGCGGGCTCGCCCGCGTCTGGCTGGCCGAGCGCGGGGTGGTCGGCGTACCGGCTCCGGACGGGGCGATGGTGTTCTGGCTGACCGTCGACACGATCGCCGCGCAGCTCGCGGCGGACGGGGAGGACGAGGCGCGGGAACTGCCGCTGCTGATCGAGTCGCTGACCGCCCACCACACCGGCTTCTTCGACCAGGCGTGGCGCGTGGAGCACCCGGCGACGGCGTACGTCCTGGAGGCGATGGGCCGGCTGCACCCCGACAAGAAGGCGGCGAAGGAGGCCCGGAAGGCCGCGTTCAAGGCGCGGTCGCGGGGAGTGTGAGGCGGCGGTAACCGGCCGTTCCCGAAAGGGAGTCGGCCATCGGGGGGACCGGCAAGGGGTCGATTCGTTTTCCCGGGTAGTTCAGTCGGCGTTCACGTGCGGGCGGGAGCGTGTCCGCCGACGACCGCACGACAGGCGCAGCACCTCCCCACCCCTGGAGACCCGATGCCGCTCAGCCGTAGAGACTTCACCGCCCGCACCGTCCTCGCCGGCGCGGGAGTCGCCCTCACGGGGACGGTCGGCGCACTCGCCACCGCCCCCGGGGCCCTCGCCGCCGACGACGAGACGCTGCGCGGCGGGCACGGCCACCCGCACGGCCCCGGCTACGGCCCGCTCGTCCCCGACCCGGCCGGAATCCTGGCCCTCCCGGCCGGATTCAAGTACCGCGTGATCACCCACAGCGGTGTCACGAAGCTCGACTCCGGCGAGATCACCCCGTCCAACCACGACGGAACGGCCGCCTTCGAAGGCCACCGGGGAGTCACCCTCCTCGTCAACAACCACGAGCTGAAGGGCCCGCGCTCGGGCTGGACGCACCCCGTCCCGCTCACCGAGGGCCTCGTCTACGACCCGGCGGCGTCCGGCGGCTGCACGGTCGTCGAGGTCCGGCGCGGTGGCGAGGTCGCCGAATGGGTCGGCGTCGCCGGTACGTCGACCAACTGCGCGGGCGGCTCGACCCCCTGGGACACCTGGCTGACCTGCGAGGAGAACGAGGACCTGGCCGGCAAGAACGGCATGACCAAGGACCACGGCTACGTCTTCGAGGTGGACCCGCACGACCGCCGCGCCAACCGCGACCCCAAGCCCGTCAAGGCCTTCGGCCGGTACGCGCACGAGGCCGTCGTCATCGATCCCAAGCGCGGCCACGCCTACCTGACCGAGGACGCCTCCGGCCCCAACGGGCTGCTCTACCGCTGGGCCCCGCCGAGCGGCTTCCACCACGGGCGCGGCAAGCTCCGTACGCTCGCCGCCGACGCCGGCGTGCTGGCCGCCGCCAAGTGCTTCGACAGCACGGGAGTGTTCGTCGACGACCTCTCGCGGGCGACGAAGATCGGGACCACCTACGGGGTGGACTGGGTGCCGGTCGTGGACCGGGACGCCCGCACCGTGCCGGTGCGCAAGCAGTTCGGGGCGGCGGCCGTGACCCGCGGCCGCAAGCTGGAGGGCATGTGGTGGGCTGACGGCGGCGCGTACTTCGTCTCCTCCTACGCCCGCGAGGAGAGCCCGGGCAAGGCCCACGACGGCCAGGTGTGGTTCTACGACCCCAAGCGGCGCACGGTCCGGCTGACGGTCCTGATCGGGGTGAACGCCGACCCGTCGGTGGACGGCGGGTACGACGGCCCCGACAACATCACGGTCTCCCCGTACGGCGGCCTGATCATCGCCGAGGACGGCTCGGGGCTCCAGCACCTGTTCGGCGCGACCGAGTCGGGGCGCACGTACCCGCTGGCGCGCAACGAGATGAACATGGGGACCGCCGAGGCGCCGGAGTACTCGGAGTTCACGGGCGTCTGCTTCTCCCCGGACGGTCGGACGCTGTTCGCCAACATCCAGGACCCGGGCATCATGCTGGCCGTCACCGGGCCGTGGCGGCGCGGGCACTGAGCGGCGACGGGCAGGAATGAGAAGAGCCGCCGGGCCCTCGGGCTCCGGCGGCTCTTGTCATGTCATCGGTTCGTCTGTTCGTCTGCCTGTCGGGTCGGCTGGATCAATGAGCTTCGGCGCGGCTGGCCGTGGCCCACTCCTCGAGGAGGAATTCATACGCCTCGGAGGGCCACTCGCCGTCCACCCGGCTCTCGACGAGCTGCCGAATCGCCTCGTTCGCCTCGGCGGCGGACGGGCGCGCGGGACCCGCGGGCTGGAGTGTCTGGTGCATACGTCCAAGGCTACGGGCGCGCACTGACAGCCACCTCCGCATTAAGGGTGGAACAGATCACCCGCGGGGGGCGTCCGTCGCTCCATGTGCCCGCTCACCTGCTCAGAGTGCCTGCGCGGCGGGCTTGACCATGCCGCGCACTGTGCGCGACTTCACAAACTCGCCCATGGCCGTCATCTCCCATTCGCCGGAAAACTGCTTGATCAGCTTGGCCATCATCACGCCCGTCTGCGGCTCCGCCTGGGTCAGGTCGAAGCGCACCAGCTCCTCGCCGGTCGCCGCGTCGATCAGGCGGCAATAGGCCTTGGCCACCTCGGTGAACTTCTGGCCGGAGAAGGAGTTGACCGTGAAGACCAGGCCCGTCGCTTCGGCGGGGAGGCGGCCGAGGTCCACGACGATCACCTCGTCGTCGCCCGCGCCGTCACCGGTGAGGTTGTCGCCGGAGTGCTTGACGGAGCCGCCCAGGATGGACAGCTTGCCGAAGTAGCAGCTGTCGATGTGGTTGCGCTGCGCGCCGTAGGCGATGACCGAGGCGTCGAGGTCGATGTCGCGGCCGCGGAACGCCGGCTCCCAGCCGAGGCCCATCTTGACCTGGGAGAGCAGCGGGCGGCCGCCCTTGACCAGGGAGACGGTCTGGTTCTTCTGGAGGCTGACCCGACCCTTGTCGAGGTTGATCTTCCCGGCGCCGGGGGCGGGGGCCGCGGCGACCGGCGCCGGTGCCACCGGTGCGGGTGCGACCGGTGCCGGCGCGCCCGTCGCACCGGCGCCGAGCCAGGGGGAGGCGCCGCCGAGGGCGATGAGCGCGCCGGCCAGGCGATGACCCCAGCAGCTCACCGCCCGCACGCAGACCTCTCGCACCCGCGAGGGGTCTTCTTGGTTTCCGGGCCCACGCGCCCGCCCTCCCTGCGAACCTCACAGCCCGGCCGGCAAGGCCCCCGCCCCAGGACAGGAGCCCACCACTCATGACCCGCAGCGATGTTCTCCCCGCCGTCTCCGCCGTCTCCGCCGTCACTGCCGTCCCCGCCGTGCGTACCGCGCGGGCCGCCGCCCCCGTCTGTCACGCGCTGACCGTCACCGTCCAGGACGGCGGCCACGCCCTCACCCGCATCTCCTCGATGCTCAACAACCTCTCCGTCAGGGCGCTTTCCTTCAGGGCCTCCGAGGACGGCGGCCCCGCCGTGTGCGAGATCGTCGTCCCGGCCTCCGACTCGCCCCGGGCCCAGGCCAAGCTCCTGCGCTGCGTCGAGGTCGTCGGCCTCACGGCCCGCCTGGCGTCGGACCAGCCGGTCGGCTGAACGCCGGTCGGCTGAACGGCCGCGCCGCGCCGGGGTCTTGGCGCGGCCGTGGCCCGCTCGCGGGTCAGCGCGCGCTGCCGAGGTCCCGGTCCGCTTCCGCGCCGGCCAGCATGAGGGTGGTCTCCTCGATGCGGCGGAACCGGCCGTCGGGGGCGAACTCGCCGAAGAGGTAGACCTCCATGCGGACGCTCGAACCGTCCGTCTTGGTGACGTTCACGGTGTGGCGGTCGGCGTAGCGGGTGCCGTCGCTCAACTCCTCGTGGACCTCGAGGGTGCCGCCGGCCACCACCGTGCGCAGGTGGGCGATGTGCGCGAGGAATCCGGCACGATCGTCCCACGTGCCGTTGGTGCGCTGGCGGTAGTCGGGGGCGAAGTGCCGGTCGGCCGCCTCGTGGAGATCGAGCCCCGGGGTGAAGAGCAGATCGGTCAGGGCGGCGGTGATGTCGGTCCGGCTCACGGCTGTCCTCCATGGACGTACGGGTGTGTGGCGCACGCACGTGACTGTACGTTCCTGGCCGCGCCACCCCGTCGGCCACAGAACCTCGAACGCCTTACTTGACTGACCGTTCCAGTATCCCGTAGAGTCTGGGACGTGGCCAGGACCAAGGAATTCGATCCGGAAGCCGCACTGCAGTCAGCTCTGGAGCTGTTCTGGCAGCGCGGCTACGAGGCGACGTCCATGGCGGACCTCGTCGACCGCCTCGGCATCGGGCGGGCCAGCATCTACGCCACCTTCGGCAACAAGCACGACCTGTACCTGAAGGCGCTGGACCGCTACAACGAGAACCGTGACGCGGTCCTGCTCCACGAGCTGTCCCAGCCGGGGGCGGCGCTGCCGGCCGTGCGGGCGGTGGTACGCCGCTTCGCCGCCGAGTCGAGCTCCGCCGGTCAGCGGCTGACCGGTTGCTTCGTGACCAACACGGCCGCCGAGCTGGGGGCGCACGACCCGGTGGCGGCCCGCAAGGTCGAGGCGAGCTGGAACCACATCGAGACCCTGTTCCACTCGGCGCTGGCCCGGGCCCGGGCGCAGGGCGAGCTGCCGGCGGACCGCGATCCGCGCGCGCTGGCCCGGATGCTGCTGGTGCTCATGCAGGGCATGCGGATCGTCGGCAAGGCGTCGGAGGACCCGTGTCGGCTGCGGGACGCGGCGGAGCAGGCGCTGGCGCTGCTCGACTGAAAAGCACTTCCCCCTGGGGGAGTGTTCTTATAGGCTCATTCTGGAATGTACGTTCAAGTATAAGGGGGAGTCGTGACCGTCACCACGCACCACGAGAGCACGAACGAGGCCGCGGCGGCCGGAAGGGGAGCGGCCGGCCCTGCCACCGGCCCCGCGTTCGCGCTGCTCGGCACCGTCCAGATGTCGCTGATCTTCGCGCTCACCTCGCTCGTCGTGCCGCTGCCCACGATCGGCCGCGAGTTCTCCCTGGCCCGTGACGACCTCATCCTCCTCAGCGCCGCCTACGGGCTGACCTTCGCCGGCCTCCTGCTCTTCGGCGGCCGGCTCACCGACCGGTTCGGCGGGCGCCGCGTACTGAGCGCCGGACTGCTCGTGTTCGCCGCGGCCTCCCTCGTCGCGCCGCTCGCCCAGGGCCCCGGCCTCCTGCTCGCCGCCCGCTTCGCCCAGGGCGTCGGCGCCGCGCTCACCGCACCCGCCGCCATGGCCGTACTGCGCGCCGTCTTCCCCCAGCCCGCCGCGTACGGGAGGGCCATGGCCACCTGGGGCGGCCTCTCCGTCCTCGGCGCGACCGCCGGGAACCTGCTCTCCGGGGTGATCTCCGCACTGGTCGGCTGGCGGCTGTCCTTCGCCGTCCCGGTCGCGGTGGCCGTCGTCGCCCTCGTCCTCGCCCCCCGGCTGCTGCCCGCCACCCCGGCGGGCGAGGGCCGCTCCCTGGACCTGCCCGGCGCACTGCTGGCCACCACCGGCATCAGCCTGGCCAGCTACGGACTCGTCCTGACCGACGCCCACTCCTGGGGTTCGCGCACCGTCCTGCTCTCCCTGCTCACCGCGGCCCTGCTCCTGCTGGCCTTCCCGCTCGTCGAGCGCCGGGCCCGTGACCCGCTGCTCCCGCTCGGATTCCTCCGCGACCGGCGCCGGGTCCTGGCCCTCGCGGCCATCGGCCTGACCGCGGCCGGCACGGCGACGGTGTTCGTCCTCCTCTCGCTCCACCTCCAGCAGGAGCTCGGCTGGTCGGCGCTGCGCACTTCCGCCGCCTTCGTCCCCTTCGCCGTGGTGCTGCTGGCCGCGGGCCGGGCGGCGGGCCCGCTCGTCGCCCGGTACGGGGCACCGCGCGTCAGCACGGCCGGGCTCGTGACCGCGGCGGCCGGCCTCGCACTCCTCGCGCTCACCGGCCTGACCGCGGACATCCCGTACGCCGTCGGCCTCCTGCCCGGCCTGATCCTGCTGCCGGCCGGCGCCGCCGCGGCCTTCGCGGGGGCCGCGGTGCTGGCCACCGACGGAGTGGAGCCGCACCAGGCGGGACTCGCGGGCGGAGTCATGAACACCGCGATGGAACTGGGTCCGACGGTCGTCTTCGCCGCCGTGCTCGCCTTCGGCTCCGACGCGATCTCCCTCGCGGTGTCCGCGGCCGCCTTCGCCGCGGTCGCCTTCCTGGGCAGCCGGACCAAGTAGCCGTCACCACGGCCGGCCACCCCGGGGTGGCCGGCCCTCCCCGGTGACCGGACACGGGCCACCGGACACACACCACCGAATGCACACCACCGAACACACAGCACCGAACACCACTCACAGAGCAGGGGATCCACCACCATGTCCGCACGTTTCACCGGCAAGAGCGTCCTCGTCACCGGCGCGGGTTCCGGCATAGGCCGAGCCGTCGCCCTCGCCTTCGCCGCCGAAGGGGCCTCGGTGGTCGCGGCCGGCCGCGGCGCCGCGGCCCTCGGGGAGACGGTCGCGCTGATCGAGGAGGAAGGCGGCACGGCCGTCGCGGTCACCGCCGACGTGACCCGGTCCGAGGACGTACGCGCCTTGGTCCGCAGCACCGTCGAACACTTCGGAAGCCTCGACGTCGCCGTCAACAACGCGGGAGTCTTCCGGGGCGGCGGCCCCGTGGCCGACCTTCCCGAGGAGGACTGGCGCACCCTCCTCGACGTCAACGTCACCGGCGTCCTCCTCAGCCTCCAGGCCGAGGTCTCCCGGATGCGCGAGCAGCCCACCGGAGGGGCGATCGTCAACATCTCCTCGAACCTCGGAGCACACGCCCGCATCCCGGGCGCGGCCGGCTACATCGCCACCAAGGCGGCCGTCTCCGCCCTGAGCCGGGCCGCCGCCCTGGACCACATCGGCGAGGGCATCCGCATCAACGCGGTCAGCCCCGGGCCGGTCGCCACCGACATGTCGCTGTGGCAGGGCGAGGACGAAGCCGGCCGCGCCGCCCGGATGAAGGACGAGTCACCCCTGGGCCGGGTGTCCGCCACGGCCGAGGTCGCGGCGGCCGTCCTGTACCTGGCCTCCTCGGACGCCGCCTCCGTGGTCGGCACCGACCTGGTGATCGACGGTGGCGCGGCGGCCTGAGGCCCGTCGGCCCGCCACCACCCGTCTGCCCGACGTGCCGTCGCCTGGCCCCCCCGTGCGGGGGAGCCAAGGTCGGTGGCATGAAGACCGCCCGCTCCGCCAGTCTCTCCGCCGCCCTCGCGGCCGCCGTCGCGCTCGCGCTGACGGCGGCCGCGCCGGTTCCCGCTCCCGCCCAGGCCCGCGCCGCGCCCGCCCGCACCGTGTCCGCCTGGCTTCCCTGGTGGGACCTGGAGACCGGCTACCGGGACGCACTGGCCCACGCCGACCAGCTCCACACGGTCAGCCCGTTCTGGTACGCGACCTCGTCCGCGACGGAGGTCAAGAGCGAGACCGGGGCCGGCGAGCGCCGGGTCATCGACGGACTGCGCGCCAAGGGCGTCAAAGTGGTCCCCACGGTCACCGAGAGCCTGCGCGCCCCCGCGATGGCGGACCTGATGAACGACCCGGCCCGCCGCACGGCCCACGTGGACGCCCTCGTCGCCGTCGCCACGAGCCGCGCCTACGACGGCCTCGACCTCGACTACGAGGTGATGACGGAGACCGCGGACGCCGCCCTGCGCGAGCGGGTCCGCACCGGGTACAACGCGCTGACGAGCGAGCTCTGCGCCCGCCTGCACGCGCTCGCCAAGAGCTGCGTGGTCACCGTCATGCCGCGCACGAAGGACACGGGCCAGGCCTTCGACTACGCGCACCTGGGCTCCGTCGCGGACCGCCTGCGGATCATGGGCTACAACCTGCACAACGCCCTGCAGGACCCGGGCCCGCTGTCCTCGACCGCCTGGTACGAGGAGTTCCTCGCCTACGCCACCGCGCACGTCCCGCGGGACAAGCTGGAGGTGGCGCTGCCCGCGTACGGGTGGAACTGGACGGTGGGCTCCAAGGCCCGAGCCCGGCACGTCACCTCGCTGGAAGCGGAGGAGCTGCGCCTCGAGGTGGGTGCGGAGTACGACCTCGACGAGGTGTCCGGCACCCCGCACTTCGACTACACGGACGACGAGGGCGAAGAGCACCAGGTCTGGTACCAGGACGCGAACGGGGCGGCCGCGCACCTGGCGGTCCTCGCGCGGCACGGGGTGCGGGGCGCCGGACTGTGGGCCCTGGGGTTCGAGGAGCCCGAGCTGTGGGACGCCTTGGCGGCCCAGGGCACGTGAAGGACCCCGGAAACGGCTCCGGCCCCCTTGACGCGTGGGCGTCAAGGGGGCCGGACCTTTCGTAGCGGGGACAGGATTTGAACCTGCGACCTCTGGGTTATGAGCCCAGCGAGCTACCGAGCTGCTCCACCCCGCGTCGTTGACACCACTGTACGGGACTTCCCGGGCGCCCCACGCCACTCACGCGGGGCGCCCCAAGGGAGTGGCCTGGGGCGGGTCCGCGCCGCTCCCGATTATCTATCCCCGCGAGGGCAGAATTGAATACGGGGGGCGGTGAGAATTTCTGGCGCAGTGAAGGAGCGGCCGATTTGCGGGTCAATCTTCCGGACCCGTCGTGATCCGCCGTGCTACTGTGGTTCCAGTTGCAGTTGTGGTTCCCAAAAATTTCGAACACCTTCGCTGGCTCTTCAACGACCGGCGCGAGTGTTCCCAGTTTTTCCGGTGCTTTCCGGGCTGGGCGATCATTCGGCGACTCGAGATCCGTACAGTGCGGGTCTCTGGGCTGAGCCCACAAAGGAGATTCAACATGGCTAACGGCACCGTGAAGTGGTTCAACGCGGAAAAGGGTTTTGGCTTCATCGAGCAGGAGGGCGGCGGTCCTGACGTCTTCGCCCACTACTCGAACATCGCCTCCCAGGGCTTCCGCGAGCTCCAGGAAGGCCAGAAGGTCAGCTTCGACATCGCGCAGGGCCAGAAGGGCCCGACGGCCGAGAACATCGTCACGGCCTGACGTTCAAGCGCAACCACGCAGCTGGGGCCCGCACCTTGGGGTGCGGGCCCCAGCTCGTTGCTTTTCCCCGGCTCCGCCGGCCGTCACGGCCCGTGAGAGCGGCGCGGGGGCGCAAGCCCCCAGACGCCCACCTGTTCGGCCGATGGATCCGCTCCTCGGCTCTCCGCCCGCACACGATCGCCGGTCATCTCGGCGCGCAGTGCGGTGCCCCTTTCATGACGGCCCGGTCGCATTGCATTCCGGTCCCGTCGCATCTGATTTTACTCCGGCTCATTCTTGTGAATCGTCGCGCGGCTCGTATTTCCGCTGCCGAGAATTCCTCGATGTGTGCCGTATCGAGGAAGGTTCTGCATGAACCGTACGACTCGCATGAATGACCGCTCTTCCCGCACCCGTACGGGTGGTGGATCCTCCGGCTCGTACGGCGGCTCCTCCTCCGGCTCGTACGGCGGCTCCTATGGCGGCTCTTCCGGTTCTTCCGGCGGCCGGGGGACCCGTTTCGGTTCCTCGTCGGCCCCCAGCCGGTCCGGCGGCCCGAAGCGCTCCGGCGGCGGCGGTGGCGGCAGCTACGGCCGACGCTCCTCCGGCCCGCAGGGCGAGTTCGCCCTGCCGGTCACCGTGGTCCCCGGGCTGCCCGCCGTCGAGGCGTTCGCCGACCTGGCCATGCCGGCCCCGCTGCTCAAGGCGCTCACCGCCGAGGGCGTCGCCACGCCGTTCCCGATCCAGGCGGCCACCCTGCCCAACACCCTCGCGGGCCGTGACGTCCTGGGCCGCGGTCGCACCGGCTCCGGCAAGACCCTGGCCTTCGGCCTCGCGCTGCTGGCCCGTACGGCCGGCCAGAGCGCCGAGTCGGGGCAGCCGCTCGCTCTGATCCTCGTACCGACGCGTGAGCTCGCCCAGCAGGTCACGGCAGCCCTCACCCCCTATGCCCGCGCGGTCAAGCTGCGCCTGGCCACCGTGGTCGGCGGCATGCCGATCCACCGGCAGGCCGGCGCGCTGCGCGCCGGGGCCGAAGTGGTCGTGGCCACGCCCGGCCGCCTGAAGGACCTCATCCAGCGGGGTGACTGCCGGCTGAACCAGGTCGCCATCACCGTCCTGGACGAGGCCGACCAGATGGCCGACATGGGCTTCATGCCCCAGGTCACCGCCCTGCTCGACCAGGTGCGCCCCGAGGGCCAGCGGATGCTCTTCTCCGCCACGCTCGACCGCAACATCGACCTGCTGGTCCGTCGCTACCTGACCGACCCCGTCGTGCACTCCGTCGACCCTTCGGCCGGCGCCGTCACCGCGATGGAGCACCACGTCCTGCACGTGCAGAGCTTCGACAAGCAGGCCGCCACGACCGAGATCGCCGCCCGCGAAGGCCGCGTGATCATGTTCCTGGACACCAAGCACGCCGTGGACCGGCTCACCGAGCACCTGCTGAGCAGCGGGGTGCGCGCCGCGGCACTGCACGGCGGAAAGTCGCAGCCCCAGCGCACCCGTACGCTCGCGCAGTTCAAGACGGGCCACGTCAGCGTGCTGGTCGCCACCAACGTCGCGGCCCGCGGCATCCACGTCGACAACCTCGACCTGGTCGTCAACGTGGACCCGCCGACCGACCACAAGGACTACCTGCACCGCGGCGGCCGTACCGCCCGGGCCGGCGAGTCCGGCAGCGTCGTCACCCTGGTGCTGCCCAACCAGCGCCGCGAGATGACCCGCCTGATGGCCGCGGCCGGGATCACCCCGAACACCGCGAACGTCCGCTCCGGCGAGGCCGAGCTGAGCCGCATCACCGGCGCGCAGGCGCCGTCGGGCATCCCCGTCACCATCACGGCGCCCGTCAGCGAGCGCGCCAACCGTGGGGCCAGCTCCTCCAGGGGTCGGCGCAGCCGTCCCGCACAGGACCGGCGCAGCCGCACGAGCACGGCGCCCAGGGGGTCCGAGGGCCGTCCTGCCCTCGCCACAGCCGCTTAGATCTCCCGGACAGTCCCCAGACCGGTTCTCTGCTACCTGTGAGGCACCATGCGCTGCGTCATCGCCCGTTTTCCGTTCGACCTGACCAAAAGCGGTGTGCTGGAGTCGATGAAGGGCATCAAGCCCGAACCGATCACCGCTGAGTCCGTGATCGTCGGCCGGCGCGCCTACCCCGTCAAGCAAGTGGGCGCCGTCATCACCCGCCAGGACCGCCGCGACTTCACCGCCGGCGAGGTGATCAGGGCGCTGACCGCGCTCGGCTTCACCTGCCGCGGGCTCGCCCCGGTCCCGGCGCCGGCCGCCGAGCAGACCCCGCTCGAGAAGGCGTCGGCCATGCTCGGCGCCCCCGCGGGCGTGTAGCCGCGGGCGGATCGAACACCACGTACGGACCCCAGGGCCCCGGTCGGCAGCAGCCGACCGGGGCCCTCGGCGTTCCCCGGACACGGCTCCCGGCTCATGCCCGCGTCCAGCGCGGGCCCGCCGCCGGGCCCGCCGCCGTGGCGGCCGCCGGCGGCTCGGCCCCGTCCAGGCGCAGGCTGCGCAGCGTGGCGTCCGTCTCGCGCTGGAAGTGCGCGTAGGTGATCAGCCGGTCCCACAGCGGGTCGGGCCTGCCGGGGACGGTGGCGCCGCGCGCTTCCCACTCGCGGGCGAGCTGCTCGAAGAGGGCCGCCCCGCCGGCCGGGGCGGATCTGCCGGGATGCTGCCGGGGAATGCCCCGCGCCGCCGCGGCGGGGCTGCGCTCGGGTGCCCGGTGCCGGGCCGGGGACGGGGAGACGGCGTGTGGAGTGCCCATGCCCGCCCCAACGATTCTGCGCGCCCACGGGCACGCCCCGGCGTCGACGGGCCCGGCCGTGGACGGCGGTCCGACGCACGCGCGACGGTCGCGCACCGCCTTCCGGCCGGTCCGAGGGGCAGAGGGACCCCGCCCATGGTGTTGAATTTCCCTCGGGGACCTGGTGCCGGACGGCAGCAGGGCCTTCGACGCGTCCCACAAACGAGGTGAAAGTGACACCAGAGAACACGCTCGGCCGTTTCGACGACGACGACTATCCGGCCTACACCATGGGCCGGGCCGCCGAGATGCTCGGCACCACACCGGGCTTCCTGCGCGCGATCGGCGAAGCCCGGCTGATCACCCCCCTGCGCTCCGAGGGCGGCCACCGCCGCTACTCCCGCTACCAGTTGCGCATCGCCGCCCGCGCCCGGGAGCTCGTCGACCAGGGGACGCCCGTGGAGTCCGCGTGCCGGATCGTCATCCTCGAGGACCAGCTAGAGGAAGCCCAGCGCATCAACGCCGAGTACCGGCGGGCGGAGGGCGGCTCGCACGAGACGGCCCAGGCCTGAGTCAGCCGAGGCGGGTCGGCGACGAGGCGGCCGGCGCCAGGACGCGCGGGGCGCCGGTGCCGTCGGCCGGCACGGTCCAGAGGTCGGTGGTGTCCACCGACCCCTCGGTGGGCAGTGCGTAGGCCAGGGTGCGGTCGTCGAGCCAGAGCGCCTGGTCGTCCACGCTGCGCTTCTCCGCGAGCGGCTGCTCCCGCAGGGTCCGCAGGTCCAGGACGTGCTCCCGCCACAGGGACGCGCCGCGCTGCACGCGCTTCTTGTAGGCGACCCGGGTCTCGTCGGGGGACAGCGAAGGGCACTCGACGTTCTTGGCGAGGGTGGTGACGCTGCGCCGCGAGATCGAGCCCTTCACCAGGTAGGTCTGGTTGCCGGTGCCGAGCGTGGCGTAGAAGGTGTCGTCGTCCTTGGAGAAGGTCACGCCCCAGAAGTTCACGTCGCCCGCGCTGTAGGGCCGGCCGTCGAGCTCGATGGCGAACTTCTCCAGGTCCGGTTCGAGCGTGCCGGTGCGGACGTCCGCGATCGAGGTGCGGGTGGAGAAGAACGCGGCGCCGTAGGACTCCCCGGCGACGAAGACCGTCCACGCGGCGAAGTGCCCGCTCGGGGACACCCGGGCCCTGGACGGGGTGCCCGCCATCGGGAAGCTGCGCACCGTGCGCAGCTGCGCGTCGACGATGAGCGCCTTGTTGTCCTGGGCGAGCGCGCCGGGGGAGGAGTTGAGGCAGACGCCCGTGCCGGCCGCCGCGTGGAAGCGCTGGCAGGTGAGGTCGGAGGCGGTCCGCCCGCCCTGGGGGGACTGGGCCGGAACCGAGACGACGGCTCCGCGGTGCGGCCCCTGCGCGCCGTTGAGGAAGGCCAGCCCGTCCTGCCGGTCGAGCGTGACCCGGCCCTCGGTGGCCGTCGGATCGCCCTCCCGGGTCTGCTCGGCGCGTGCGGCGGCGCGCACCACCATCGCGCCGGCCGCCCCTCCGAGGAGCAGCACGGCCAGGGCGAGTACGAGCAGCCGGCGTGAGCGGGTCATCGGGTTCCTCGGGTGCGTCGGGGGTGCGGGGTCCGGCCGGACGCGCCGTCCGGGGCCGTGGGGCGGAGTACGAATCCGGCGACGGCCGCGCAGCAGCACAGCCCGGCCGCCGCGGCGGCGAGCGCGGGGCCCGAACCCCACAGCGTCCAGGCCCCGCCGAAGGCGAGCGAGCAGCCGAAGCGGGCCAGCGCCTGGCTGGTGCCGACGACCGCGATGCCGGTGCCCCGCAGCTTCGCCGGGACGGTCGCGGCGACGGCGGCGGGCAGCACCCCGTCGGTGGCGGCGTAGAACATGCCGTGCAGGACGAGGACCAGATAGGGCAGGGCGGGCCAGGCGGGGGCCCACAGCAGCAGCCCGTAGCCGGTCAGCAGGAGGGCGTGCCCGGCCAGGAACACGGTGCGGCGTCCGATCCGGTCGGCGAGGGCGCCGGCCGGCACGGCCAGCAGCAGGAACACGGCGGCGGTGCCCAGGGGCAGGAGCGGGAACCACTGCTCGCCGATGCCGGTGCGGTCCTGGAGCAGCAGGTAGAGGAAGGCGTCGCTGACGGTGGTCAGGCCCAGCAGGGCCGCGCAGGCCGCCAGGGCGCGCAGCCGGGGCAGGCGCAGCAGGGCCAGCGCCTCGCGCACGTTGACCGCGCCCGCGCCCGGCTTCGGGGCGGCGGGTGTGCCCGGGACCGGCTTCGCGGGAGCGGCGGGGCGCGCGGGGGCGGGGCGCGCGGGTGTGCCGGCTGCGCCCGGGTCCGCGCCGGAGGGGACGAAGAGCACGAGCACCACGACGCCGAGTGCGGCGATGCAGGCGCTGACCCCGAACACGGCGTCGTACCCGTCGACCGTGACGCTCAGGATGAAGAAGGCGGCGAGGGGGCCGAGCAGCGCCCCGGTGGTGTCCATGGCGCGGTGCACGCCGAAGGCGCGGCCTTGCAACTCGGCAGGCGTGGAAAGGGAGATGAGCGCGTCGCGCGGGGCAGTGCGCAGGCCCTTGCCGGTGCGTTCCAGGGCGAGGACCACGCTGATCGGGCCGAGGCTGTGGGCGAGCAGCAGCAGCGGTTTGCACAGCGCGGACAGGCCGTAGCCGATCCCGGCGATCAGCTTGTGGTTGCGGATCCGGTCGGCGAGGTGGCCGCCGGTCAGCTGCACCAGCGCGCTGACCCCGTTGTACAGGCCGTCGAGCGCACCGAAGCCCAGCGGGCTCAGGCCCAGTCCGGCGACCAGGTAGAGCGGCAGGACGGCGGTGACCATCTCCGAGGAGATGTCGGTGATCAGGCTGACCGCACCCAGTGCGAGGACGGCCGAGGCGACGGCGGGGGCCCGGACGGGGCTGCCGTCCGGTGCGGTCTTCGCGCCCGCCGGCGCGGAGCGGTCCGCGAGGTACATGCTCTCGAGCTCCCGGTGCAGACGGTCTGAGTCACTCGTGCGTACGAGTGGCACCCTAATGGTTGTACGGGCCAACTGGACGGTGTACGGCCCGATTCGGCCGGTGGCCGGCTTCAGCCCTGCCGGCTGCTCTCGTCGCGCAGCCAGGTGGAGAAGTCCCCGGTCCGGATGGCCTTGCGGGCGCCCCGGCGGGCCGCGAGGGCCGCCACGACGAACACCACGACCCCGGGGAGCAGCCGCGGCTGGGCCCGGAGCAGGGCGCGCAGGTCTCCCGTACCGGTCCGCGCGGACGGTACGGACGAGGCCGCCCCGGCGGGCTCCGCGGCCTGGAAGCGCTCCAGCTCGGCGGACGAAGTCGCCGCCCGGACCCGCCGTTTGACCAGGTCCGACCAGGTGCGCGGCGGGTGCACCACGACCCGGGCCGCCTCGACCACGCTGCGCTCTCCCGGCGCGAAGGCGAGGGAGGCGGCGAGGTCGTCCGCCATCAGCGGGGGCAGGGCGGCGATCCGCGCGTGGCCCGGTTCGGACACCGCGATGACCCCGCGCCCGAACAGGCCCTCGCGGACGGCCGGCAGCCGCTGCCAGACCCGGTAGTAGGCCCGGACCGGCCAGGCGCAGCCGGTCAGGGGGATGTCGCGCCCGGGGGCCGCGGCGAGCAGCTCCGGACGGTCGGCGAGGGCGCCCGCCAGCACCCGTACGTCGGCGGCCCCGACCTCGACGTCGGCGTCCACGTACAGCCGGGGGAAGCCCCGCGCGTGTTCGTCGCCGACCCGAAGTGCCCGGTGTTTGGAGGGAGTCGGGATCTCCACCACGCGTACGCGGGGACCGCGCGCGCCCGCCACCGCGGCGGTGTCGTCCGTACAGCCGTTGCACACCACGACGATGTCGGGCCCGGAAGCCGGGGCTTCGGCCAGGAGCGCGTCGAGGAGCCGGCCGATGACCCGGCCCTCGTTGTGGGCCGGGATCACGATGCTGGTCACCCCGGAAGTATGCACGGCCGAACGCCCGTACCGACCGTTTCCTCCAAGTCTCCCCGGGGGTACGCCCGGTGGTCTAGATTGAACGCAGCCGACCGGATTCGGCGTGCTTCGGCGACGCCATGGTCCGATCGGTGCAGGGAAGTTGAGTCAGGGACGGGTACGGCGGCTTGGGGGAACAGGCCGCCTGCCCGGGGCCGGACCGGCGCGAGGGGTGCCGGACGGCCGGGGGGCGGAAGTACGTGCAACACGTACGGCATCGGTCGTGGGGGCCATCGTCGTCGGGCGGGTCGGACACGGGTCGCGCAGGCGGCCCGGCCTGCCGTCGACGGCACCTCCTTCCTTCGCACGCGTCCCGGCCATGGGTCGTCGACACGCCTACGGGCGTGCGCGGAAGGAAAGGGAACGCTGTGAAGGACACCGCGAAGGACGTGGGGCGGGGCGCCGGAGCCGCAGGCGGGGGGCAGGCGGAGCCGTTAGGCGTAGCCGTCGTCGGCGCGGGCTACTGGGGCCCCAACCTGGTCCGCAACTTCCAGTCCAGCCCGGAGTTCCGGCTGCGCTGGCTCTGCGACCTGAACGTAGACCGGGCCCGCCAGGTGCTGGGCGGCTACTCCACCGTCCAGGCCACTTCCGACTACGCTGCGGTCCTCGCCGACCCGGCCGTCGACGCCGTCGCCGTGGCCACCCCGGCCGGCACCCACCTCGACGTGGCACTGGCGGCCCTGCGCGCGGGCAAGCACGTCCTCGTCGAGAAGCCCCTCGCCGCCACCTACGAGGACGGGCTGCGCCTGGTGAACGAGGCCGAGGAGCGCGGCCTCACCCTCATGTGCGACCACACCTACTGCTACACCCCGGCGGTGGCCCGCATCCGGGACATGGTCCGCTCCGGCGAGCTCGGCGACATCCAGTTCGTGGACTCCGTCAGGATCAACCTCGGGCTGGTCCAGAAGGACATCGACGTCCTGTGGGACCTGGCCCCCCACGACCTCTCGGTCCTCGACTTCATCCTCCCGGAGAACGTCCACCCGGTCGCCGTCGCCGCGCACGGCGCCGACCCGATCGGCGCCGGCCAGTCCTGCGTGGCCTATCTGACGCTGCAGCTCAACACCGGCGCCATCGCCCACGTGCACGTCAACTGGCTGTCTCCGGTGAAGGTCCGCACCACCATGGTCGGCGGCTCCAAGCGGACCCTGGTGTGGGACGACCTCAATCCCACCCAGCGCGTCGCGGTCTTCGACCGGGGCGTGGACCTGACGGCACCGCAGGAGATCGGCGCGGACGAGCGCCGCGACATGCTCGTCTCCTACCGGACCGGCGACATGGTGGCTCCCGCGCTGGGCGAGAAGGAGGCCCTGCGCACCATGGTCGAGGAGTTCGCCTCCTCGATCAGGACCGGGCGGCGCCCGCTGACCGACGGCCGGGCGGGCCTGCAGGTGCTCGACATCCTCGAAGCAGCCTCCCGGAGCCTGGAGTTCCGCGGCGCGGTCGTCGGACTGCGCACCGGGCGCTGACCGCTGTCCACCGTTCACGAAGTCCTCGTGCCCGCAATCGCGCACAGCGCGGCGGCGGGCACGGCGGGTAACACCATGACCGACTCAGTAGGGGCAGGGCGTTGAGCGTACGAGGCAAGAGGATTCTGGTCACCGGCGGAGCGGGCACGATCGGCTCGCACCTGGTGGACCTGCTGGTGGACAACGGGGCGCGCGAGATCGTCGTGCTCGACAACTTCGTGCGGGGGCGGACCGCGAACCTGGCCCGCGCCCTGCCCAGCGGAGTGGTGGACCTGGTCGAGGGCGACATCCGCGACGTCGCCGCGGTGCGCAAGGCGACCGAGGGGGCCGATCTGGTCTTCCACCTCGCCGCGATCCGGATCACCCAGTGCGCGGAGGAGCCGCGGCTGGCGAACGAGGTGATGGTCGACGGCACGTTCAACGTGCTCGAGGCCGCCGCGGCCGCCGGGGTGGGCAAGGTCATCGCCTCGTCCTCGGCCTCCGTCTACGGGATGGCGGAGTCCTTCCCGACCACCGAGCGCCACCACGCGTACAACAACGACACCTTCTACGGGGCCGCGAAGGCCTTCAACGAGGGTGTGCTGCGCAGCTTCCACGCGATGTACGGGCTGGACTACGTCGCGCTGCGCTACTTCAACGTCTACGGCCCCCGGATGGACATCCACGGGCTGTACACCGAGGTGCTGATCCGCTGGATGGAGCGGATCGCCGCGGGCGAGCCGCCGCTGATCCTCGGCGACGGCACCCAGACCATGGACTTCGTCCACGTCAGGGACATCGCGCGGGCCAACCTGCTGGCCGCCGAATCGGACCTGACCGACGAGGTGTTCAACGTCGCGAGCGGGTCCGAGACCAGCCTCCTCGACCTGGCGAACGGCCTGCTGGAGGCCATGGACGCGCAGGGCATGGTGCCGGAGCACGGACCGGCCCGCGCCGTGAACGGGGTGACCCGCCGCCTCGCGGACACCTCGGCGGCCTCGGAGCGCCTCGGCTTCACCGCCGGGATCGACCTGCGCGCGGGGCTGCGCGACCTGGTGGACTGGTGGCGGGCCGAGCGCGCCGCGGACGCCGCCGCTGCCGCCGCCGGCGAGGCCCCCGCCGCGGAGGCCGGCCGATGAGCGCCGCGACCGAGCCCGCCGCCGGACCCGCCCGGATCCCCGTCATGATCCCGTGGCTCGGCGAGGAGGAGGCCCGGGCGGCCGCCGACGCGGTCCTGTCCGGCTGGGTCGCCCAGGGCCCCAGGGTCGCGGAGTTCGAGCGGGCCTTCGCCGAGCGGGTGGGCGCCGAGCACGGCATCGCCGTGAGCTCGTGCACCACCGCGCTGCACCTGGCGCTGATCGCACTGGACCTCGGTCCGGGCGACGAGGTCGTCGTGCCCTCGCTGTCCTTCATCGCCACGGCCAACGCGGTGCGCTACGTCGGGGCGCACCCGGTGTTCGCGGACGTCGAGGAAGCCACCGGGAACCTGACCCCCGCCACCGTGGACGCCGTGCGCACCCCGCGCACCAAGGCCGTGCTCGCCGTCCACCAGGGCGGGGTGCCCGCGGACGTGCACGCCCTGCGCGCGGCCTGCGCCGACTGGGGCGTCCCGCTGGTGGAGGACGCCGCCTGCGGCATCGGCGCGACCGTGGGCGGCAAGTCGGTCGGCCAGGGCGCCCTGCTGGCAGCCTGGTCCTTCCACCCCCGCAAGGTGATCACCACCGGCGAGGGCGGCATGGTGACCACCGACGACGCCGAGTGGGCCGAGCGGCTGCGCCGCCTGCGCGAACACGGCATGAACGTGTCCGCCGCGCAGCGCCACGCGAGCAGCAAGCCGATCGCCGAGAGCTACCTGGAAGTCGGCTACAACTACCGGATGACCGACATCCAGGCCGCGGTCGGCCTGGTGCAACTGGGCAAGCTGGACGCGATCGTGTCCCGCCGGCGCGAGCTGGCGGCCCGCTACGGGGAACTGCTCGCCGGGATCCCCGGCCTGCGCCCGGTCCGGGACCCCGGTCACGGCGAGGGCAACTTCCAGTCGTACTGGGTGCTGCTGACCGAGGACTTCCCGGTCGGCCGGGACGAGCTGCTCGACGTGCTCGCCGAGGCCGGGATCTCGGCCCGGCGCGGGATCATGGCCTCGCACCTGGAGCCGGCCTACGCCGGGCACGGGGCGGCACCGCTGCCGGTGACCGAGCGGATCAGCCGCGACTCGCTGATCCTGCCGCTGTTCCACACGATGACCCGCGAGCAGCAGGACCGGGTGGTGGCGGCGCTGCGCGGACGGGCCGGCGGATGAGCGGGCCGGGCGGACGGGACGGGGCGGCGGGTCCGGACACCGAGGACCTGCTGATCGTCGGCGCGGGCGGCTTCGCCCGGGAGACCGCCCAGGCCGTACGGGACGCGGCCGCGGCGGACCTGCGGCTGGGCCGCGCCCCGCGCCTGCGGCTCGCCGGCCACCTGGACGACGACCCGGCCCTGCACGGCCGGGACGTCGACGGCACGCCGGTGCTGGGCGGCTGCGACCTGGCGCGCGCAAGGCCGGCCGCCCGGGTGGTGGTCTGCGTCGGCAGCCCGCGCGACTACGGGGTGCGGGCCCGCCTGGTGCGCCGCCTGGCCCTGCCCGAGAGCCGCTACGCGACGGTGGTCCACCCCACCGCGGCGGTCTCCGCGTCCTCGGTGCTCGGCGCGGGCTCGGTGCTGCTCGCGCACTGCGTGCTGACCGCCGCCGTACGGCTGGGGTCCCACGTGGCGGTGATGCCGCACGTCGTCCTCACCCACGACGACACGGTCGGGGACTTCGCGACCCTCGCCTCGGGGGTCCGCCTCGGCGGCGGGGTGCGGCTGGGCCGGGGGGCGTACGTGGGCGCGGGCGCGCTCGTACGGGAGTACACGACGGTCGGCGCCTGGTCGCTGACCGGGATGGGAAGCACGGTCCTGGCCGACGTGCCGCCCGGCGAGGTGTGGGCCGGGAGCCCGGCCCGCCGACTGCGCGAGGCGGGTGGCCCGGCGCTCGACGAGCTGCGGGCCGATGAGTCGGAGACCGGCCGCGGGCCGGAGACACGGATGGGGAGCACAGCCGGATGAACCAGATACCGCTCGTCGACCTGAAGGCGGCGCACGCCGAGGTCGCGGAGGAGATACGCGCCGGTTTCGACCGGGTGCTCGCCGGCACTGCTTTCATCGGCGGTGAGGAGGTCCGCGCCTTCGAGCGCGAGTACGCCGAGTTCGCCGGAGTCGGCCACTGCGTCGGCGTCGCCAACGGCACCGACGCACTGGAACTGGCCCTGCGCGCCAGCGGGGTGGGCGTCGGCGACGAGGTCGTGCTGCCGGCCAACACGTTCGTCGCCACCGCCGGCGCCGTGGCCCGCATCGGCGCCCGGCCGGTCCTCGTGGACTGCCTCCCCGACACCCTGCTGATCGACCCGCAGGCCGCGCTCGACGCGGTCGGCAAGGCCACCCGCGCGGTGGTCCCCGTCGACCTGTACGGGCAGTGCGCGCCCGCCGCCGAGCTGGCCGCACTGCTGCCCTCGCACGTCAGGCTCGTCGAGGACGCCGCGCAGAGCCAGGGCGCCACCCGCGGCGGCCGCTCCCCGGGCACCGGCGGGATCGCCGCGACCAGCTTCTACCCGGGCAAGAACCTGGGCGCGTACGGGGACGCGGGCGCGGTGGTGACCGACGACGAGGAGACCGCCGACCTGGTCCGGGCGCTGGCCAACCACGGGGGCGTCGCCAAGTACCGGCACGACGTGGCCGGGTTCAACAGCCGCCTGGACGGACTGCAGGCCGTCGTGCTGCGCGCCAAGCTGGCCCGGCTGGCCGACGGCAACGCGGCCCGCCGCGCCGCCGCCGCCCGGTACGACGAGCTGCTCGCCGATGTCGCCGCCGACGGACGCCTGACCCTGCCGGTGACGGACAGGGGCAACGTCCACGTGTGGCACCTGTACGTGGTCCGGGTCCGGGGCGCCGACCGCGACGCGGTCGTCGGCAAGCTGAACGCCGAGGGCATCGGCGCCGGCGTGCACTATCCCGCCCCCGTCCACCTCACGCCGGCCTTCGGCCACCTCGGCCACGGACGCGGGGCCTTCCCGCACGCCGAGGACGCCGCCGACCGGATGCTCTCCCTCCCGCTCTTCCCGCAGATCACCGCCGCGGACCAGCAGAGGGTCGTGGGCGCGCTCATCGACGCCCTGCGCTGACCAGCACTGTGCTGACGCAAAACACAAAGAGGTACAGATGAACAGACGGACAAGGTTGCTCCGGTACGGCCTCTTCACCGCGGTCGCGGCTCTCACGGCCACGGTCTTACCTCCCTTCGCGGTGGCCGACGCGGCGGACCCCTGCGGTCCCGGCACGAACGCGATCGTGTGCGAGAACTCCAAGCCGGGCACACCGATGTCCGACTGGTTCGCGCCCAGCGCCTACGGCGACATCAAGGGCTTCAGCGCCCAGATGAGCGTCCAGGCGGGTGAGACCGTGCAGTTCAAGGTCCAGTCGCCGACCGCGTACAAGGTGTCGGTCTACCGGCTGGGCCACTACGGGGGTGACGGGGCCCGCCTGATGTCGACCGCGGCGCAGGCGGCCCAGACCTTCCCGGCGAACTTCCCCGCGGGAGGCAGCCCGCACAGCTGCACCACCAAGCCCACCACCGGGCTGGTCGACTGCGGGAACTGGCCCGTCACCTCGACGTGGACGGTGCCCTCCGACGCCGTCTCGGGCCTCTACATCGCCAACTTCGACCAGGCGGACGGCAACGGCGTGATGCCCTACCCGTTCGTGGTCCGCAACGACTCCAGCCACTCCGACATCGTGGTGCAGACCGCCGACCAGACCTGGCAGGCGTACAACAACTACGGCGGCCAGGACCTCTACGACGGAGCCGGGCCCGCGCCCGACGGCCGCGCGTACGAGGTCAGTTACAACCGGCCGATGGACATCGGCGGCGAGAACGGGATCTACGGGTCCGAGTACCAGATGATCGCCTGGCTGGAGCGCAACGGGTACGACGTCAGCTACATGTCCGGGATCGACATGTCGACCAAGGGCGCCGCCCAGCTCCAGAACCACAAGGTGTTCATGTCCTCGGGGCACGACGAGTACTGGACCCAGGATCAGTTCACGAACGCCCTGAACGCGCGCCGCGCGGGCGTCAACCAGACGTACTTCGCGGGCAACGAGGTCTTCTGGAAGACCCGTCTCGCCCCCAGCATCGACGGCGCCAACACGGCCAACCGGACGCTGGTCTGCTACAAGGAGACCAAGCTCTCCTTCCCGCAGCCCAACGGCATCCCCGACCCGAGCGGGATCTGGACGGGCACCTTCATGGACCCGGCCAGCGCCACGAACGGGCGTCCCTTCCAGCCGCAGAACCAGGTGACCGGCTCGCTGTTCAGCGTGAACGGCTACCGCAGCGACGCGATCACCGTGCCCGGCGCCTACGCGAAGATGCGGCTGTGGCGCAACACCACCGTCGCCAACCTGACCCCCTCGCAGACCGCCACCTTCCCCGTCGGCACGCTCGGCTACGAGTGGGACAGCGACGTGGAGGACGCGGCGCGCCCGGCCGGGCAGATCGCGATGTCCTCCACCACGGTGGACATCAACGACGGCAAGTACCGCCTGGACTACGGCAACACCTACGGGAACGGGACCGCGACGCACAGCCTCGTCGCCTTCCGGGACCAGACCTCGCACGCCCTGGTCTTCGGATCGGGCACCGTGCAGTGGTCCTGGGGCCTGACCAACATGCCGACCGGCAACCCGGACGACGCGGTGGTCACCGAGGACAAGCGGATGCAGCAGGCGACGGTGAACATCTTCGCCGACATGGGGGTCCAGCCCAAGTCCCTGCAGAGCAACCTGGTGGCGGCCACCGCCTCCACGGACACCACGGGCCCGACCATCACCGTGACCAGCCCCGCGGCGAACGCCACCGTGCCCGCGCTGCGTCCGGTGACCATCACCGGCACCTCGGCCGACACCGGCGGCGGCGTCGTGGCCCGCGTGGAGGTCTCCACCGACGGCGGGACCACCTGGAAGGCCACCACGGGCGTCGGGTCCTGGAGCTACAAGTGGACCCCGACGGTCCCCGGCGCCGCGCAGATCAAGGTCCGCGCGGTGGACGACAGCGTCAACATCGGCGCCACCACCACCGTGCCGCTGACCGTGGGACCCCAGCAATGCCCCTGCACCGTCTGGCCGGCCTCGGCCGTGCCGGGCACGGTCAACGCCGGTGACGGCAGCGCCGTCGAGCTCGGCGCCAAGATCCGCTCCTCGGCCCCCGGTTCGATCACGGGCGTCCGCTTCTACAAGTCGCCGGCCAACACCGGCACCCACACCGGCAGCCTGTGGAGCAGCTCCGGACAGCGCCTGGCCACGGGAACCTTCACCAACGAGACGGCGTCCGGCTGGCAGCAGCTGAACTTCTCCTCGCCGGTCCCCGTGAAGGCCAACACCACGTACATCGCCTCGTACTTCGCCCCCAACGGCGGGTACTCCTTCGACACCACCTTCGCCTCCTCCGCAGCGGGGCTCGCCCCGCTCACCGCGCTGAAGAGCGGAACGGACGGCGGCAACGGCGTCTACCGCTACAGCGGCACCGGCGGGTTCCCGTCCAGCGCCTCGTCCGGCAGCAACTACTGGGTCGACGCGGTCCTGGACACCGCCACCGCGAGCACCACGCCTCCCACGGTCACCTCGACCACACCGCAGTCGGCGGCGACCGGCACCGCGATCACCGCGGCGGTGAAGGCCACCTTCAGCACGGCCGTGGACGCCGACACCCTGGTGTTCACGCTCAAGGATGCGGGCGGCGTCACCGTCCCGGGCAGCAAGGGCCTCGACGCCTCCAACAGCGCCACCTTCACCCCGTCCTCCGAACTGCAGCTGAACACCACCTACACGGCTTCGGTGCAGGCCGAAGACCTGTGGGGCAATGCCATGGCGGCGCCGGTGACCTGGAACTTCACCACCAGCACGACCCCGCCGGTGGTGAACTGCCCCTGCACCCTGTGGGGTCCGGCCGCCACACCGACCACCGCCAACGTCGGGGACGACACCAACTCCGTTGAACTGGGCACCCGTTTCCAGTCCACCGTCAGCGGCTACGTCACCGGCGTGACCTTCTACAAGGGCGCCGGCAACACCGGCACCCACACCGGCAGCCTCTGGGCGCAGGACGGCACCCTGCTGGCCACCGGAACCTTCGGCAGCGAGACCCTGTCGGGCTGGCAGCAGCTCCACTTCACCACCGCCGTGCCCATCACGGCGGGCACCACCTACGTGGCCTCCTACCACGCGCCGAACGGCAAGTACTCGGTGGACGGCGGCTACTTCACGGCGGCGCACCGCTCCTATCCGCTGGTGGCTCCGGCCGACGGCAGCGGCGGTGCCAACGGCCTCTACAAGTACGGGTCGGCCACGGTCTTCCCCACGAACACCTTCGGCTCGGTGAACTACTGGGTCGGCCCGGTCTTCAGCACCACGGCACCGTCGGGCCTCGCGGCGCAGGGCTCGGAGGTGGCCGGCCAGTGAGCACCGTCAGCGTGGTGATCCCCTGCTACAAGTACGGCCACTTCCTGGCGGACTGCGTCAAGAGCGTGCTGGACGAGCAGGAGGGCGTCGACGTACGGGTACTGATCATCGACGACGCCTCGCCCGACGACTCGGCGGAGGTCGCGCGCGCCCTCGCGGCCGCCGACCCCCGGATCGAGGTCCGGGTCCACGAGCGCAACCGGGGTCACATCGCCACGTACAACGAAGGCCTGCTGGAGTGGGCCGACGGGGACTACGTGGCCCTGCTCTCGGCCGACGACCGGCTGGTCCCCGGCGCCCTGGTGCGCGCCGCGGCCCTGCTGGACGCCCACCCGGAGGCGGGCTTCGCCTACGGCAGGCCGCTGCGGTTCCAGCACGGCGGGCCGCTGCCCGAGGCCCGCACCCGGACCACCGGATCGGTGGTCTACCCCGGGCGGTGGTGGCTGGAGCGGCGCTTCAGGGAGGGCACCGGGTGCATCACCTCGCCCGAGGTGGTCGTGCGCACCAGCCTCCAGCGGAAGGTCGGGGGCTACGACCCCGAGCTTCCGCACGCGGGCGACATCGAGATGTGGATGCGGCTCGCGGCCCACGCCGACGTGGGCTACGTCCGGGGGGCCGACCAGGCCTTCTACCGCGTCCACGGCAACAACATGTCCACCACGGACTTCGGCGGGCAGCTCGACGACCTGCGCCAGCGCCTCGTCGCCTTCGACTCCGTACTGGAGAAGTGCGGCGGCCTCCTCCCGGAGGCCGCCCGGCTGTCGGCGGCGGCGCGCACCCGGCTCGCCCGGTACGCCCTGCGCAGGGCGTACCGGGCCTACGACCGGGGGCGCACCGGGGTGGTCCCGGTCGAGGAGCTGGAGGCCTTCGCCGCCGAATGCCGGCCGGACTACACCGAGCTCGCCGAGTACGGGGCGCTGCGCAGGCGCCGGCGGGTCGGAGCACGCGTGATGCCGTACCTCCAGCCGCTGGTGCTCTCGGCCTTCGCCGACCGGGGGCGCGAGTGGCTCTGGTGGCAGTCCTGGAAACGCCGAGGGATTTGATGAATTCTCCGCACCACCCGCACCACATGCACCATCCGCACCACCGCCCCGCGGTTGGGGCACACCCGGCCCGGCGGCCCGCTTCCTCAGCGGGCCGCCGCGGCCGCGGGTACACGGCCTTCGGCCGTCTCCTGCGGACCGGCGTCGGCGCTTTCGCGCCGGCTCCGGCTCCGGCGTGTCAGGAGCTGGTCGGTCCACAGCGTGCACGCGACTCCGCCGACCACGGCCAGCAGCGCCGTCCCGGCCAGGCCACGGCTCTTCGTACCGGTCTGCGCGACCGAGGTCGGCGGTACGAGGAGGGTCACGCTCATCCGCGCCGCCGCCGGGATCCGCTGCTCGGCCTGCATGTCCGAGAGGTGCTTCGTGTAGACCTCGACGACCTTCAGGACGGAGCGGTCGGCCACGACGGGGTCCACGTGCTCCGCCTGCACCTGGAGCGAGGGGATCAGATAGCGGGGGGTGACGCTCGTGCCGCTGTTGCGCGGTGTCATCCGGTACTCGCCCTCCACCCCCGCGGCGCGCAACTCGGCCTCCCCGTCCGGGGAGTCCAACTGCTGCACCGCCGCGTAGGAGACCGCGGCCAGCGGCGGCTGCAGGTTGGCGAGCTGGTTGGGCTGGTTGCCGGTCACCGGCGGCTTGAGCACGACGATCGCCGTGCTCACGTAGGTCTGGGTGGGGCGGAGCACCTGCAGGGCTCCGGCGGCCGCGAGCGCCGCCGCCAGCACCAGGACGTACCAGCGGCGGCGCAGCGTGCGGAACAACTCACCAGGCGACACAGGATTCCTTCCGTCGTGATCGATCTTCCCAGGACGCGGGTCGGCCCGCCATCGGTTCCCGGCCCTCATGGGGGGCGTTCGTGAACATCGGTGAGATAGGCGCCGTGTTGAGGCGCCGCTGGTACGTGATGATGCCCCTGACGATGATGGGAATCCTCGCCGGCCTGCACCTGTACGAGTCGGTTCCGGTGTCCTACCAGTCGCAGAGCTCGGTGGCGCTGCTCGACTCCTCGGCGGTCGCGGAACTGGCTCCGACCTTCGGCAACCCCATCTCCAACGCGGGCGGTTCGCTGGTCGTCACCGCCGACGTGCTCATCAGGACCCTGTCGGGGGCCGACGCGGCCCGGGACCTGCAGGGGCTCGGCGTCACCGATCCCTACACCGTCGGATTCGCCGCGAACACCTCGGGCCCCATGCTCACGTTAACGGTCACGGGCAACGACCGGGCCAAGGTGCTCAAGGAGACCAGCACGCTCACCGCGTTCGCCGGGGAGCAGCTCAACGCCCTCCAGTCGGCGGCCAAGGTACAACCCGCCTACTTCGTGCAGACCGCCCCGGTGGTGCTCCCGCAGACCCCCAAGCCCCAGCTCAAGAGCCGCTACCAACAGGTGCTCGCCGTCCTCATCGCCGGCCTGGTCGCCGGCTTCACCCTGTCCTTCGTGACGGAGAGCCTGCTCGCGTCCCGGCGCCGGCGGCGCGAAGCAGTCGAAGCCGCGCGGGCCGCCGAAGCCGGCGGAGCGGCCGCCGGGGCGACGGCGCGGGTGCGCAGGCGGACCAGGGCCCGGCAACTGGACGCCACCGCGCTGCTCACCGGCTATCTCGCGCTGGCCTTCTTCATCCCCTCGAACCTCACCCTTCCGGGGCTGGGAGGGGTGGGCACCCCGGCCAACGTGTTCGCGATCCTGGGGCTGTTCTGGTACCTCGCGACCTGGCTGACCGGCCGGATCCGGCCCGCTCACGGCACCCGGCTGCCCCGGATCGCGATGTGGCTGCTGGCCGTGTCGGTCCTCGCCTCCTACCTCGGGAACGCCTCCCGGGGCAGTACCCACAAGGAGGTGCTGGGGGCCGACCGCGGGCTGATCGGACTGCTCGTCTGGGTCTCGATCGTGGTGCTGGTGTCGGCCGGCATCCAGGACCGGGCCCGCCTCGACGTCCTGCTGCGACGGGCCGTGGTGATGGGGGCGCTGGTGGCCGCCATCGGCTACTACGACTTCTTCACCGCCACGAACATCGCCGAGAAGATCAGCATCCCGGGGCTCCAGTCGAGCGTGGCCCAGATCACCGCGCTCGACCGGGGGGCCTTCACCAGGCCGCGCTCGACGACGGCGCAGCCGCTGGAGTTCGGCGGCATGCTCGCCCTGATGCTGCCCTTCGCCGTGCAGCAGGCCTTCGATCCGGCCCGCGCGCACCTGACCCGGTGGCGCCGCTGGGCACCGGTGGCCCTGATGGGCGGGGCCCTGCCGCTGACGGTGTCGCGCACCTCCATCATCGGCGCGCTGATCGTCGTCCTGGTGATGGTGCCGCGGTGGAAGCCGCAGCGGCGCTGGACCACCTTCGGCCTGCTCCTGGGTTCCGTGGCGATCTTCAAGGTCCTCGTACCGGGGCTGATCGGCACGATCACCACGCTCTTCGCGTCCTTCCTGTCGAACTCCGACAGCAGCACCCAGGCCCGAACCGTCAAGTACAGCGCGATCGTCCCCTACCTGGAGGACCGCCCGCTGTTCGGACGGGGCCTGGGCACCTTCACCCCCGACCTCTACTTCTTCACCGACAACCAGTACATGCTGACCCTGGCGGAAATGGGCCTGCTGGGCCTCGTCGCGCTCCTGGCCCTGTTCCTCACCGGGATCCACCAGGGCGGCGCCATCCGGAGAATCGCCGCCTGCGAGTCCGACCGCGAGCTCGGCCAGGCCTTCTTCGCCTCGGCCCTCGTCGCCCTGGTCAGCGCCGCCACCTTCGACGCCCTCAGCTTCCCGATGTTCGCCGGGATGTTCTTCCTGACGATCGCCGCCGGAGGCAGTTACCTCGGCTTCATCCGGCGCGCCGCGCCGAAGCCCCGAACCGTGGAGTCCCCGTGTCCTCCCATGGCCCCGACCCCAGCTTTTTTTTTTCAAACAGAAAACGCCAGACGAGGGCATGCCTAGTCTCGTGGGCTCGGAGATGTGTAAAAAAGACAGCCCCACCCCCTCAGCCGCTCACCCGCTCGCGTGACGGGGCTCACAGGGAACGTCTCCCCTGTGAGCCCCCTCCTCTGTGTGCCGGAGCGTTTCACCACCGAGGGGGCACACATGAAGGACACGACGCGAAGGCGCACCGGGCGGACGCTCGCCGCGCTGCTCGCCACCGACGGGCTGGTCCACCTGTACTGGGCCACCGGCCTGACCTGGCCCGCCCCCGACGAGCGGACCCTGTCGCTGGCCGTGCTCGGCACGGAGGTGTCCTTCGGGCCGCCCGTCGTCCTGCCGCTCGCCGCGCTCACCCTGACCGGGGCCGCCGCCGTACTCGCGCACGCGCGGGGCCAGGGAGGGCGGCCCGCCCGCCTGGTGACGGCAGCCGTCGCCGCCGGTCTGGCCGTACGCGGCCTCGCGGGCCTGGGCTGGGCCGCCGGCCTCCTCGACAGCCCGGCGGACGGCCCCTTCCGCACCCTCAACCTCGCGCTCTACACCCCCGCCTGCCTCGGCTTCGGCTGGGCCGCGGCGCGTCTGGCGCGAGCCCGGTGAACCCGCCGGCCCCGCCGAGGGGACCCCTCACCCCCGCCGCCCGCGCCCGGGGAGTCGCCCTCGCGCGCGCGGCCCGGGGCGGAGACACCCTCGCGCTGCACGACCTCCTCGACCACCTGACCCCGTACATCGCCCGGATCTGCGTACCGATCGCCCTCGCGGACGGCCCGGACGCCACGCAGGAGGCCCTGCTCAACGTCTTTCGGTCGCTGCGCACCCTGCGGGACCCGGAGACCCTGTACGGCTGGGTCCGGTCCGTCGCGGTCCGCGAAGCCGTCCGCACCGCCCGGCGCGCGGCCCGCGACCGCCCGGCCGAACTGGCCGACGTACCCGCCCCGGACGACCCGCAGCTCGCCGTCGACATCGAGGACGTCCTGGCCCGCCTCTCCCCCGCTCACCGGGCCGTCCTCGTACTCCGGGACGTCGAAGGCCTCGACGAGGAGTCCGCCGCCGCCCTGCTCGGCGTCCCGCCGGGCACCGCCAAGTCCCGGCTGCACCGGGCCCGTTCGAGCTTCCGGAAGGCGTGGTCCGCATGACGTACGAGAGGGCATACGACAGGACGTACGAGATGGATTCGATCGCCCGCCTGCGCGTCATGGCGGCCGGCGTCCCGGGAGCCCGGGTCGTCGAAGGGGTCCTCCCGGCCCCCGTGGAGGCCGTCTGGGCGGTGATGTCGGACCTGGAGGGCGAGTTCGGCCGCTTCCAGCCGGACATGCGCACCGTGCGCGTGCTCCGGGTCACGGGCGACCGCGTGGAGGCCCTGGCGCGCAGCAAATACGGTCTGCGCGCGCACTTCCGCGGCGTCCTGCGCCCGGGCTGGTGCTGGCTCCAGAGCCGCTTCCTGATCATCGGCATGGCCGCCGCCCCGGAACCGGGCGGCGGCACCCGGGTGGCCCTGACGGGCGGCGTCCGCGTCCCGACCCGCGCGGCGATCGTCCCGCTGGGCGCGGAACGCGAACTCCGGGAGGCGATGACCCGGCTGGCGGGCCGGCTCAGCGCCTGAAGCGGTCGCGCCGGCGGCGGGGCCGGCGGGCTTTGGGGCTCGGACGCCGGCGGAGCGTTGCCGACCGCCACGGCCTCGCCCTCAAGCTCCCCGTCGCTGCCGTAGAGGGCGGCGGCCCGCTCCTGCGCCTCCCTCACGTCCGCCCCAAGGGCTCACGGAGCGGACCGCTCGCCGATCAGCGCGGCCAGGCCGTCCAGAATGCGGTTCAGGCCGAAGCGGAACTGGAAGTCCGGCTCGTCCGAGCCCGTGAACGCGTCGGACTCCAGCAGCCGGGTCACCGCCGGGTGCGTGTCCGGGCCGGTCATCAGCCGCAGCGTGCGCACGTACTGGCCCAGCACCTGGTCCGGTGCGACGCCGGACTTCACGATGGCGTCCATCATGTCCGCGGCCATCGTCGCCTCGTTGCGGACCAGGCCCCCGATGAGGACGATCGCCGAGACCTTCTCGCTCTCCCGCAGGGCGGTCCCGGCCATCGCCGCGAGCCCGCGTTCCATCCAGGCGAGCTGGTTCGGGCTGACCGGCGCCCCGGTGATCGGGATGCGCAGGATCCAGGTGTTCATCATCAGGACGGTCCGCTGCGCGTACGCCCACTGCGACAGCAGCTCCCGCCAGCCCATCCCCTCCCCGCCGCCGGACGGCTCGGGCGGCGGGGTGCCGACGCCCGCGTCGGCCATCAGGATGTACAGCTCTTCCTTCGCCGTGACGTACCGGTAGAGGGACATCGTCGAGACGCCCAGTTCCTTGGCCACCCGGCCCATGGAGACGGCGTCCATCCCCTCCCCCGCGGCGAGCGCGACGGCGGCGTCCACGATCCGGGGGAGCGTGAGGGTGGGGCGGGGGCCCTTGCCGGGGCGTTCGCGCAGACCCCAGGCCATCTCCAGGCTCGCCGGGAGCCCGGTTTCCCCGTCGGGGTCCTTCGCCATCGCCGCCTCCTCCCTGATGAGTCGTTGACCCACATCCTAGTTCTGTGTATTACTTACGCAGTAGCGCGTAACCCATACGCAGAAGCCAGAAGGGAGCGCGGTCCGCGATGACCACGCACGACGACCTCGGCATCCACGCCACCGCCCTGACCAAGTCCTACGGCGCCCTGCGCGTCCTCGACGGCATCGACCTCGCCGTCCCGCGCGGCAGCGTCCTCGCCCTCCTCGGCCCCAACGGCGCCGGGAAGACCACCACCGTCCGCATCTTGGCGACCCTCACCGAGCCCGACTCCGGGACCGCCCGCGTCGCGGGCCACGACACCGCGTCCGCACGGGCCCTCGTACGCCGCTCCATCAGCCTCACCGGGCAGTTCGCGGCCGTCGACGAACTCCAGACCGGCGCCGAGATGCTGCGCATGATGGGCCGCCTGCGCGGACTGCGCCCGCGCGCGGCGCGGGCCCGGGCCGACGAACTGCTGGAGCGCTTCGGACTCGCCGAGGCCGCCGCGCGCACGGCGAAGACGTACTCGGGAGGCATGCGACGGCGCCTCGACCTCGCCGCAAGCCTGGTCTCGCAGCCGGAGGTGATCTTCCTGGACGAGCCGACGACCGGACTCGACCCGCGCAGCCGCCAGGACCTGTGGGACCTCGTACGGGAACTGCGCGCGGACGGCACGACCGTGCTGCTCACCACCCAGTACCTGGAGGAGGCCGACCGGCTCGCCGACCGCGTCGTCGTCCTGGCCGAGGGGCGGATCGTCGCCGAGGGCACGCCCGCCGCGCTCAAGTCGCGGGTCGCGGGCCACCGCCTCGACCTGACCCTGACCCACCGGGCCGCCTACGACGCACTGACCCCGCGCGCGGTGCACCTCGTACCGGACGAGCTCACCCTGGGCCTGCCCACCGACGGCAGCGCGGCCCACGTCCGTGCCCTGCTCGACGAACTCGACCCGGACTGCACCGACATCGCCCGCTTCGCGGTGCGCACCGCCACCCTCGACGACGTGTTCCTCGCCCTGACGGGAGCTGCCCGATGACCATGACGACCACGATGACTGCCCCCACCGCCGCGCTCGCGCTGGCCGGCCGCAGCCTGCGCATCAGCCGCCGCAGCCCGGACGCGCTGATCGCCGCGCTGATGCTCCCCGTGATGCTGATGCTGATCTTCGTCTACTTCTTCGGCGGCGCCATCGACACCGGGACCGAGTACGTGACGTACGTCGTCCCCGGCGCCATGCTCCTCTGCGCGGGCTTCGGCGCGGCGAGCACCGCCGTCAGCGTCGCGGACGACATGAAGAACGGGATCGTCGACCGCTTCCGCTCCCTGGACATCGGAGGCGTCCCGATCCTGGCCGCCCACGTCACGGCCTCCGTCCTGCGCAACCTGCTGTCCACCGTCCTGGTCCTCGCCGTCGCCCTCGCCATCGGCTTCCGACCCCAGGCCGGACCGCTCGCCTTCCTCGCTGCGGCCGGACTGCTGCTCGCGTACATCACGGCGATCTCGTGGCTTGCCGCCGTACTCGGTCTGCTCGCCAAGTCCCCCGAGGCGGCTGGCGGTTTCACGTTCCTGATGATGTTCCTGCCGTACCCGTCCAGCGCGTTCGTCCCGATCCACACGATGCCGACCTGGCTGCACGGCTTCGCCGAGAACCAGCCGCTGACCCCGGTCATCGAATCCCTGCGCGCACTGCTGCTGGCGCAGTCGGCGGGGAACTCCCCCTGGGTGGCGCTGGCCTGGTGCGCGGGCATCACGGCGGTGGCCGTGGCCTTGGCGGGCACCCTGTTCCGCGGCCGGACCCGCTGACGGCTCCGGGTGGGGGCGGCCAGGGGTCGGCCGTGCGCTCAGCGATTGAGCGGGTAGGAATGGCGGCCCGTCGCCTCGTCGATCTCGGAGTGGGCCTTCTGCAGCATCTGCGACGCGAGATCCATGAGCGCGCGAGCACCCGCGATCTCTTCCCCGACCCTCAGCTGCTCCGGGTCGGAGGGGTGGCGCATGGCGTAGCCGTGCGCTCTGATCTCGGAGCCGTCCCCGAGCCTTACCAGGGCCGCCGCACTGGTGCGGTGGCCCTCCTCGGTGAATTCGAGCTCCGCATGCCACCCGACGAGTGTGGACATGGTGCATCACCTCCAGGGGTTCACCCTGCTTCCAGCGTGCGCCTGGGCGGGACACGACGCGAGTCGGCGGCACGGGGGCGGCTGCGTCCCGCCCCGCACCGCCCCCCAAACCCAGCGGCCAGCGTCAGCGCTCCGCGCGGAGCCAGCCCGCGACCTCCGTCGCCCAGTACGTCAGGATCGTGTCCGCGCCCGCGCGCTTGATGCCGAGCAGCGTCTCCAGGATGGCCCGGTCTCGCTCGATCCAGCCCTTCTCCGCCGCCGCCTCGATCATCGCGAACTCGCCGCTGATCTGGTACGCCGCCACCGGCACGTCGACCGCCTGCGCGACCCGGTACAGGATGTCGAGGTAGGGACCGGCCGGCTTGACCATGACCATGTCCGCACCCTCCTCCAGGTCGAGGGCGAGCTCGCGCAGCGACTCGCGGGCGTTCGCCGGGTCCTGCTGGTACGTCTTGCGGTCGCCCTGGAGCGAGGAGGCGACGGCCTCGCGGAAGGGGCCGTAGAAGGCGGAGGAGTACTTCGCCGTGTACGCGAGGATGGAGACGTCCTCGTGGCCCGTCTCGTCCAGCGCGTCGCGGACGACGCCGACCTGGCCGTCCATCATCCCGCTGGGGCCGACCACGTGGACGCCCGCGTCGGCCTGGACCTGCGCCATCTCGGCGTAGCGCTCCAGCGTCGCGTCGTTGTCGACGCGCCCGTGCTCGTCCAGGACCCCGCAGTGCCCGTGGTCGGTGTACTCGTCGAGGCAGAGGTCCGACATGATGACGAGCTCGTCCCCGACCTCGGCCTTCACGTCGCGGATCGCGAGCTGCAGGATCCCGTCCGGCTCGGTGCCCGCCGTGCCCCGCGCGTCCTTGTTCTCGTCCGCCGGGACCCCGAACAGCATGATCCCCGAGACGCCCGCCGCGACCGCCTCCACGGCGGCCTTCCGCAGCGTGTCCCGGGTGTGCTGGACCACGCCCGGCATCGCCGAGATGGCGAGCGGCTCCGAGATCCCCTCCCGCACGAAGGCCGGGAGGATCAGGTCCGAGGGGTGCAGCCTGGTCTCCGCGACCATCCTCCGCATCGCCGGGGTGGTGCGCAGCCGGCGGGGCCGCGAGCCGGGGAAGGATCCGTACGTGCTCATCTTCTGGTCGCCTCTTCGCGCTTCGACAGCAGTCGCTGCCAAGCCTAGGCGCTGCCGCCGGGAGGGCGGGCCCCGGTCCCGAGGCCCGGCGGGGTCCTACGGCAGGTCCAGCAGGGCCCAGAACACCGCCGCGTTCAGGAGCACCAGCGCGGGCGCGGCGAGCGCGATGCCGACGCGGCGGGCGGCGTTGCCGGTCCGCCACGGGAGGGCCCAGCACCACACCAGCAGGGCCAGCGTGCCCAGCAGGCCGACCCAGAACACCGGCCAGGCGGTCTCGAAGCTCGCGTCGAAGGCGTGGGCGGCCTCCGTGGCGCAGGAGTCGCAGGCCATCGGCGACAGCCCCGCGTACAGCAGGGACAGGAACGCGAGCGGCAGCGTCAGCAGGGTGGAGGCCAGCGGGGCGATGTAGGCCCGGCGGTCCCGGTCGGCGTCGGGGTTGCGGGCGAGGTCGTGGGCGGTCATGGGACCACTCAACTCGGGCCGCCCGCCCGCCGGTACCCGCTCGGCTACTCAGTGCCGTCTGGGTACCGTGCACCGGCGGCGCCCCGGGCGGGGTCGTTGCGCTCCTGCCAGCTCCAGAGCGCGTTCACCCGGTGGTCGGGCGTGAAGAACGGGCCGAGTTCCTCCGCCCGCGCGTACGCCTCCGGGGTGCCCGGATGGTCCCGCAGGGCCAGCCCGTAGGCGCCGACCAGGCGGGTCAGCTGCTCGCCCGCGTCCAGCAGGGACAGCAGCAGGTCCGTGGCGTCGGCCGTGCGGTCGGCGGACTCCGCCATGCTGTCCGCGGCCGCCAGCCGCATCGGGCTGTGCGGGTCGCGGACCAGGTCGCGGACCACACCGTGCAGGGCGTCCACGTCCTGTCCCGCCGCCAGCAGGCTCAGGACGGCGCAGAACCGCACCTCGTCGTCGGGGTCGGCCGCCAGGAGCTCCAGGGCCCCGCGCTCCGCGGCCGTGAACGGCCCGTCGGACCAGCCCATGCAGTACACCGACCGCATGCGCACCCGGGGGTCCGGGTGGACGGCGTACCTCAGGCCGATGGACTCCAGCCGCGGGTGCCCCACGTCGTGTTCGGTGATGGCCCACAGCACCGCCGCGAGGACCTCGGGGTCCGGCTCCACGTCCGCCCAGGCGGCGAGGAGCTCCCGGTCCTCCGCGTCGTACGGGTACTCCTCGGCCTTGAGGCGCCACTGCACGGTCACCAGCCAGTCGGCGGCGAAGCGGCGGTGGACGGGGGACGGGTGGTGCCGCAGAGCCGTCACGACCTCCCGGCTGCCCTCCGCGAGCCGGGCCTCGAGCCGTCTGCCGGCCGCGGACCAGTCCACGTGCGATTCGGTGTGCCGGACGGCGCGGGCGACCAGTTCCTCCAGGGGGACCGGGACGCCGAACAGCGCCTCCAGGGTGGTCAGTACGGCGCCGTGTCCCGCGCGTACCGTCAGCCCGCCGAGCGTGATCTCCTCGACCTGGCACCACTCGTCCTCCACCGTCGCGGTCTCGGCCGGGCCCGCAGCACCCGTCCGGCGCCGCAGCTCCGCCTCCGCGCCCGCCCCGTACCAGTGCCGGGCCGCGTCCAGCAGCCGTGCCCGCTCCGCCTCCGGCAGCCGCTCCGCCGGGTCGGGGAGGTCCCTGGACCACAGCAGCGCGCGGACCACCGCCGGGGAGCCGCTCTCGACGGGCCCGCAGCAGCGGGGTCGTACCGTCCGGCAGCACCCGGTCCGGGTCCGCGCCGGCCTCCACCAGCAGATCGGCCGCCTCGTGCGCGTACGCCGCCACCGCCGCGCACAGCGGCGGCAGGCCCCGCGCGTCCACCGCGTCGGGTTCGGCGCCCTCCCGCAGCAGTTCCCGTACCGCCTCAGCGTCGCCCGCCCGTGCCGCTTCCCCCAGTGCCGTCATGCCCCGAACATGCCACAGGGCCCGGGCGCGCACCGCGCCCGGGCCCCGTGGAGAGCTGCCTGCCCCTACGTCGTACGGCGCCTGCGCGCGCCCGGGCGCCGCTCGCTCGGCCGGTAGACGTTCTCCCCGGCCTCCTTCGCGGCCTCGCGGCGCGCCGCGCCGTATTCGGCGAGGGCCTCCGCCAGCTTGCCGACGCTCGGCTCCGGCGAGAGGACGTCGACCCGCAGGCCGTGCTCCTCGGCCGTCTTGGCCGTCGCCGGTCCGATACAGGCGATGACGGTGACGTTGTGCGGCTTGCCGGCGATGCCGACGAGGTTGCGCACGGTCGAGGAGGAGGTGAAGAGCACGGCGTCGAAGCCGCCGCCCTTGATCGCCTCGCGGGTGTCCTGCGGCGGCGGGGACGCGCGCACGGTCCGGTAGGCGGTGACGTCGTCGACCTCCCACCCGAGCTCGATCAGCCCGGCGACCAGGGTCTCGGTGGCGATGTCGGCGCGCGGCAGGAAGACGCGGTCGATCGGGTCGAAGACCGGGTCGTACGGCGGCCAGTCCTCGAGCAGTCCGGCGGCGGACTGCTCGCCGCTGGGCACCAGGTCGGGCTTGACGCCGAATTCGACCAGCGCGGCGGCGGTCTGCTCGCCCACGGCGGCGACCTTGATGCCGGCGAAGGCACGGGCGTCGAGCCCGTACTCCTCGAACTTCTCGCGCACGGCCTTCACCGCGTTCACCGAGGTGAAGGCGATCCACTCGTAGCGGCCGGTGACGAGTCCCTTGACGGCCCGCTCCATCTGCTGCGGGGTGCGCGGGGGCTCCACGGCGATGGTGGGCACCTCGTGCGGGACGGCGCCGTACGAGCGCAGCTGGTCGGAGAGCGAGGCTGCCTGCTCCTTGGTCCGCGGTACGAGCACGCGCCAGCCGAACAGCGGCTTCGACTCGAACCAGGACAGCTCCTCGCGGCGCGCGGCGGCGCCGTGCTCCCCGACCACGGCTATGACGGGCCGTGATCCCTCGGGCGAGGGGAGGATCTTGCCCTGCTTGAACACCTGGGCGATGGTGCCCAGGGTCGCGCTCCACGTCCGCTGGCGGGTCGTGGTGCCGGCCACGGTCACGGTGAGCGGGGTGTCGGGCTTGCGCCCGGCGCTCACCAGCTCGGCGGCGGCCGCCGACACGGTCTCCAGCGTGGCGGAGACGACGAGGATGCCGTCGCTGGCGCCCGCCTCGCTCCAGCAGCGCTGGGAGGCGCTCCGTGCGTTCACGAACCGCACGTCCGCGCCCTGCTTGCCGCTGAGCGGCACACCGGCGTACGCGGGCACGCCGACGGCGGTCGCGACGCCGGGGACGACCTCGAAGGGGATGCCCTCGGTGGCGCAGGCGAGCATCTCGTCGGCCGCGTGTCCGTCGAGTCCGGGGTCGCCGGTGACGGCACGGACGACCCGCCTGCCGGAGCGTGCGGCCTCCATGACAAGATTGGCGGCATCTCGGATCACCGGGACCCCGGCGGCTGCTGACTTCTCGTCAGCGATCGTCAGCTGCGGCGTGTCCACCCCCGCGCGCGCATGCGTACGTACGACCTCGAGCACCTCGGGCTCCGCGATCAGGACGTCCGCGGCGGCGAGTGCCTCGACGGCGCGCAGCGTCAGCAGACCCGGGTCGCCCGGACCGGCACCGAGGAAGGTGACGTGCCCGTGGACGGCGACCGCCGGGAAAGCGGAGGTGGTGGGACTTGTGGGGTTCAAAGCGACCGCTCCCCCATCAGACCGGCCGCGCCCTTGGCCAGCATCTCGTCCGCGAGTTCGCGGCCGAGCGCCATGGCCTCGTCGTACGACTGGGGCACGGGACCGGTGGTGGACATCTGCACCAGCGTGGAACCGTCGAGGGTTCCCACGACTCCCCGCAGGCGCATCTCATTGACAATCTGCCCGTCGGCCAGCAGGTCGGCGAGCGCCCCGACGGGGGCGCTGCAGCCGGCCTCCAGGGCGGCGAGCAGGGCACGTTCGGCGGTCACGGCGGCCCGGGTGTACGGGTCGTCGAGCTCGCCGAGCGCGGCGATCAGGTCCGTCGAGGACGCGAGGCACTCCACGGCCAGGGCACCCTGGCCGGGTGCGGGCAGCACGTTGTCGACGGAGATCAGGTCGGTGGCCTCGTCGCCGCGGCCGATCCGGTTGAGTCCGGCGGCGGCGAGGACGACGGCGTCGAGCTCTCCGTCCCGCACGAACCCGATCCGGGTGTCGACGTTGCCGCGGATGGCGACGGTCTCGATGACCTTGCCGAGCGACTTGGCGTAGGCGTGCAGCTGGGACGTGCGGCGCGGCGAACCGGTACCGATGCGCGCGCCGTCGGGCAGCTGCTCGAAGGTCAGGCCGTCGCGGGCGACGAGCGCGTCGCGGGCGTCCTCGCGCTGCGGCATGGCGGCGATGACGAGCTCGGCGGGCTGCGCGGTGGGCAGGTCCTTCAGCGAGTGCACGGCGAAGTCGACTTCGCCGCGTACGAGGGCCTCGCGCAGGGCGGTGACGAAGACGCCGGTGCCGCCGATCTGCGAGAGGCTCTCACGGGACACGTCACCGTAGGTCGTGATCTCCACGAGCTCGACGGGTCGGCCGGTGATCGCCCGTACCGCCTCGGCCACATGTCCGGACTGGGACATGGCCAGCTTGCTGCGTCGCGTGCCGAGCCGGAGGGGCTGGTCGAGACGTGGATTCATGATGCCCGTCCTGAGTCGTCGTTCTGGTCTGCCGCGTCCGCCCGGCTGACGGAGGCCACCGTCTGCGGGTCGAGATCGAAGAGTTCGCGCAGCGCCTCGGCGTACCCGGCGCCGCCGGGCTCGCTCGCGAGCTGCTTGACGCGCACGGTCGGCGCGTGGAGGAGCTTGTCGACGACGCGCCGCACGGTCTGGGTCACTTCGGCCCGCTGCCGCTCGTCGAGGTCGGGTACCCGTCCGTCGAACCGTGCCACTTCCATGGCGACGACTTCGGCGGCCATGGCGCGCAGGGCGACCACGGTGGGCGTGATGTGCGCGGCCCGCTGTGCGGCGCCGAAGGCGGCCACTTCCTCGGCCACTATCCCGCGTACGGCGTCGACGTCCGCGGCCATCGGCGCGTCGGCCGAGGCCTCCGCCAGCGACTCGATGTCGACGAGCCGTACGCCGGGGATCCGGTGGACGGCGGCGTCGATGTCGCGCGGCATGGCGAGGTCCAGCAGGGCGAGCCGTACGGGCTGCGCGTCCACCTGGCCGCGGGCTCCCTTGCGGGGCTGCCGCTGTGCGGTCGCCTCGCCCTGATCGGCCCAGGTTCCGTGCAGTTCGAGCGAGCTGGCGTCGACGCCGGTGAGCGCGGCCCGCCCGTCGGCGGTGCGTCCCGGATCGGCGGCCGGCGCGTCGAGCCCGACGGGGCATCCGTCGCGCTCCTCGACGACCACCTTGCTCCGCACGGCCCCGCCATCGGCGATCCGCCGACCGCCGGCCGAGAGCACGGCGAGCCGCGCGACGGCGGACACATCCAGCCCCGCCGGCGTGTGAGGCGCGGGGTCCGGGGCGGAGCCCCGCGGGGTCCGGGCGGAGCCCGGGGAACGGTCGAAGGGCGGGTGGGGGACGGCCCCCGCAGGTCCCGCCTCCTCCGGCCCGGCCAGGGCAACGGCCTCGGCCACCTCGTCCCCGGTCAGCACCAGCCCGGTGGCGCCGGTACACGACACCACGACGTCGACTCGTGTCAGTTCGTCCGCGACCGAGGCCATCGGAACGGCAGAAGCCGCCACCCCGGTGCCCGAGGCAACCAGAATCTCGGCCAAACGCTCCGCCCGCTCGGCGGTCCGGTTCGCGACGACGATCTCGGTGAAGCCGACCCGCGCCAGCGTGGCCGCGGCCAGCGAGGACATCGATCCGGCCCCGATGACGAGCGCCCGCTTCCCGTCGGCCCACTGCTCGACCGGCGTGTGCACGGCGAGCTGCTCCAGCCCGAAGGTCACCAGCGACTGCCCCGCCCGGTCGATCCCGGTCTCGGAGTGCGCCCGCTTGCCGACGCGCAGCGCCTGCTGGAAGAGGTCGTTGATCAGCCGGCCCGCGGTGTGGAGCTCCTGCCCCAGCGCGAGCGCGTCCTTGATCTGGCCGAGGATCTGTCCCTCGCCCACGACCATGGAGTCCAGTCCGCACGCCACCGAGAAGAGGTGGTGCACGGCCCGGTCCTCGTAGTGCACGTAGAGGTACGGGGTGAGCTCCTCGAGCGCGACGCCGCTGTGCTGCGCCAGCAAGGTGGACAGCTCGGCGACGCCCGCGTGGAACTTGTCCACGTCCGCGTACAGCTCGATGCGGTTGCAGGTGGCGAGGACCGCCGCCTCCGCCGCCGGCTCCGCGGCCAGCGTGTCGTGCAGCAGCTTGACCTTGGCATCGGCGGGCAGCGAGGCGCGTTCGAGCACGCTCACGGGCGCGCTGCGGTGGCTCAGCCCTACGACGAGCAGACTCATGCCGGCATCACCGCCGGGTGGTCGCCCTCGGGGTTGCCCTTGCGCGCGACGGCCGCGGCCCGCCCGGCGGGCGGGACCACGGCGGCGGCGGGGGCCGCGCCGGTGCCGGTGCCCGCGGCGCTGCCGCCGGCGGCAGCGGCTGCGGCGGCTTCCTCGCCGGCCTTGCGCTGCTCGTGGAACGCCAGGATCTGCAGCTCGATCGACAGGTCGACCTTGCGCACGTCCACGCCGTCGGGCACGGACAGCACCGTGGGCGCGAAGTTCAGGATGGAGGTGACGCCGGCGGCGATCAGCCGCTCGCTCACCTGCTGCGCCGCACCGGCCGGGGTCGCGATGACCCCGATCGAGACGCCGTTCTCCTCGATGATCTTCTCCAGGTCATCGGTGTGCTGTACGGGCATGCCCGCGACGGGCTTCCCGGCCATGGCCGGGTCGGCGTCGATGAGCGCCGCCACGCGGAAGCCGCGGGACGCGAAGCCTCCGTAGTTGGCGAGGGCCGCGCCCAGGTTGCCGATGCCGACGATGACGACCGGCCAGTCCTGGGTCAGTCCGAGCTCGCGGGAGATCTGGTAGACGAGGTATTCCACGTCGTATCCGACCCCGCGCGTCCCGTAGGAGCCGAGGTAGGAGAAGTCCTTGCGCAGCTTCGCGGAGTTGACTCCGGCGGCTGCGGCGAGCTCCTCGGAGGACACCGTGGGCACCGATCGCTCGGAGAGCGCGGTGAGGGCACGCAAGTACAGCGGAAGCCGGGCGACAGTGGCCTCGGGAATACCTCGGCTGCGGGTCGCCGGTCGGTGAGTTCGGCCAGTTGCCACGATGCTCCTGCGGGATGAGCGGGGCTGCAGGTGGCCTCTTGTCCCAGGACCACCCCGTCGAATGCAGGCTATGTCTTTGTGAACGCGTGCACAAAGATTGTGTCCGCTTTGTCCGAGCAAAGTGACCGGGGTCACGCGCCTTGGGCGGACAGAGTGGGAACGGGTGACACGCCGAACCCGTTCAAATCCCAAAGGGGGCAAAACTCCACACTCTCCTCACCAATACGCCCCCGAGACCCCATAAATCGCCCATGATGGTAACCGTCCGAGGGGTCAAGCCTGCAATGCCCGTCGGAGCCGGTCAGGGTTCACCCTCCAGAAGGTGTGCTGTTCGCCGTCCACCAGCACCACGGGAATCTGCTCCCAGTGCAGGCGGTAGAGCTCCTCGTCCTGCGAGATGTCCTTCTTCTCCCACTGTGCGCCCGTCTCGGCGCAGACCTTCTCGACCACTTCCTGGGCGTCATCGCACAGATGGCACCCCGGCTTCCCGATGAGCGTGACCATCCGCTCCTCGGGACGCTTCTTTCCGGCTCGGCGCAGCAAAGGACTCATGCCCCCATTCTCCCGCGCCCCGCTTGTGTCCGGGTCGCACCGAAGGGACCGGAGCCGCCGAAGAGTTCACACACCCGATTCCCACCGGTTCGGGAAGTCCCGAACACAATGGCTATGCTCGCGTCATGGCCGCTCTGGGATGGCTCACCCCCCGTAGGCGCTCCGCCACCGCGCGGAGCGTGCTGGCAGGCGAGGCCTCGGCCGAAGCCGCCCGCAAGACCGCGCTGGCCGATGAACCGCTCGACACCGTGGACTCCGCCGAGGCGCTGGAGGCGGCCGAAGCGGAAGAGGCCGAGGCGCTCGAAGCCCGGGATGCCGCGGCGGCCGAGGCCACCGCGCCTACCGCGCCCGCCGAGCCCGCCGAGCCGGAGTTCCCCGTCGCCGGCGACGACCTCGCCGCCGCCTTCTTCGACCTCGACAACACCGTCATGCAGGGCGCCGCGATCTTCCACTTCGGCCGCGGCCTCTACAAGCGGGAGTTCTTCCAGCGCCGCGAGCTCGCCCGCTTCGCCTGGCAGCAGGCCTGGTTCCGGCTCGCCGGGGTCGAGGACCCCGAGCACATGCAGGACGCCCGCGACAGCGCGCTGTCCATCGTCAAGGGACACAAGGTCTCCGAGCTGATGTCCATCGGCGAGGAGATCTACGACGAGTACATGGCGGAGCGGATCTGGCCGGGCACCCGCGCCCTGGCCCAGGCCCACCTCGACGCCGGCCAGAAGGTGTGGCTGGTGACGGCCGCCCCCGTGGAGACGGCCACGATCATCGCCCGCCGGCTCGGCCTCACCGGGGCCCTGGGCACCGTCGCCGAGTCCGTGGACGGCGTGTACACCGGCCGGCTCGTCGGCGAGCCGCTGCACGGCCCCGCCAAGGCGGAGGCGGTGCGCGCCCTGGCCTCCGCCGAGGGCCTCGACCTCGCGCGCTGCGCCGCGTACAGCGATTCGCACAACGACATCCCGATGCTGTCGCTGGTCGGACATCCGTACGCGATCAATCCCGACACAAAACTGCGCAAGCATGCCCGCGCCCACGACTGGCGCCTGCGCGACTATCGGACCGGTCGCAAGGCCGTGAAGGTCGGCGTCCCGGCAGCCGCCGGAGTCGGCGCGATCGCGGGCGGCGCGGCCGCCGCGATCGCCCTGCACCGCCGCCGCAAGTAGCGTCCGCGGGCCCCGTCCCGGCCGCATCCCCGCCCCCGCACGGCCTCCCGGCCCGCGGCGGCCCGCCCTGCGCCGCCGCACCCCCGGGGCCGGGGCATTCGCTCACCTCTACCCGCGCCCCCGGCGCGGCACTCCGCCCTGCCCGACTCGGTCGCGAGCCACCGTGGAAGCCGCCATTCCGCGTACCCAACCGATCAAGAATCGATCACCATCTGCGACTGAATATGCCCTCGACACGCAACAGAAGTGTCGTAACCGATGATTTGAGCAACTAGGTGTAGCGCGGCCTGTACGAAGCGTTATTCTCCTCAAACGCATGCCACCGCTCATCTGTCGCCACGAAGGGTGAACGGTCCCGCACTGCACGTGATGGAAGCTCTGCCTCTGGGAGTCCCGTGTACCCACCTGTCGGGGTTGACGCCTCGGGCCTGGCTACGCTGCGCGCGACGGTCCTCGACCACCTGCGCGGCTTCGTCCCCACCGCGTACGCCGTCCCCGCATTCGCCACCGCGGTCCCCGCCGGACTCGGCCCGGCCGGTCCTTGCTATGCCCTGACCGACGGCGGAGCGACGGTGGGCAGACGGGGACGCTCCGGCGCCGCCGCCGGGGGCTCCGCCACCGGTACCACCGCGCCCGCCGCCCGCCGCCCCACGGCGGACAGCGACCAGGCCCGCATGATGGACCTGGTCGAACGCGCCCAGGCCGGCGAAGCCGATGCCTTCGGCCGCCTGTACGACCAGTACAGCGACACCGTCTACCGCTACATCTACTACCGCGTCGGCGGCAAGGCGACCGCGGAGGATCTCACCAGCGAGACCTTCCTGCGCGCGCTGCGCCGCATCTCCACCTTCACCTGGCAGGGCCGCGACTTCGGCGCCTGGCTCGTGACGATCGCCCGCAACCTGGTCGCCGACCACTTCAAGTCGAGCCGTTTCCGCCTGGAAGTCACCACGGGCGAAATGCTCGACGCCAACGAGGTGGAAAGGTCCCCCGAGGACTCCGTCCTGGAGTCCCTCTCCAACGCGGCCCTGCTGGAAGCCGTACGGAAACTCAATCCGCAGCAGCAGGAGTGCGTGACCCTGCGCTTCCTGCAGGGCCTCTCGGTCGCCGAGACGGCCCGGGTGATGGGGAAGAACGAGGGCGCCATCAAGACGCTCCAGTACCGGGCGGTCCGCACCTTGGCCCGCCTGCTCCCGGACGACGCCCGCTGACTCCCTTACTCACATTCGGTAACCCTCCCTGATGACACTGACGACCCTGTGGTCCGATCATCCTTCGTCCGTAACCCAAGTGCCGCGCCGCTCGTTGTGCGGGATGCAGGCTCCCTGTGGACAAGCCCTGCCCGAAGCCGCTCACTCGAAAGTGTGGATGTGCTCAAGGAAGGCAACCTTCCGGACACCTTGGGGAGTCGATCGTCATGACGAGAGGAGGTGCCGCCAGTGATCGCGAACGTGACTCCGCACCGGCGGGCGAACGCCTTCGCCCAGGCCCTGGAGGATCGGACCCTGTCCGATCTTTCGGAACCGGACCCGGCGGCCGAGCAGTCCGAGGCACCTGCCGAACCTGCCGACCACGACCGGTTGTTGGCCCTGGCGAGCGTGCTCGGCGAAAGAATGCCGCGCCCGGTGCTGGATCCAGAGGTCAAAGTGGTGCAACGAGCACAGCTCGTCGCCGCCATGGAGGCCATGGTGATGGAGGAAAGGGCCGGGGGCAGTGCCGCCCCGGACCCTCAAGTGCCCGAACAGCGGACCGGCCGCGGCGCCCACCGGGCGACATCGCTCCGGAAATTGCGGCCCCGCTCCCGCTGGTCCAAGGGCATCGCGGCGGGTGGCCTCACCGTGGGTGTGGCCGCCGGGGCCTTCAGCGGAGTGGCCGCTGCGAGTACGGACGCCCTGCCGGGTGACCACCTGTACCCCGTGAAGCGGGGGATGGAGGACATCCGGCTCGGGATGGCCGATGACGACTCGGACCGGGGCGAGCTCTATCTCGACCAGGCCTCGAACCGTCTGGCGGAGGCCCGCCGGCTGATGGAGCGCGGCCGTGCCGGCGCGCTGGACCACGAGTCCCTCGGTGAGATCCGCCGGGCGCTCGCGGGCATGAAGCACGACGCCTCGGAGGGCCACCGGCTCCTCCAGGCCGCCTACGAACGGGACGGCTCGCTCGGCCCGATCCAGGCGCTGTCCTCGTTCTCCCGCTCGCACCGCGACGCGTGGGCCAAGCTCCGGGGAAACCTCCCGGCGCAGCTCACGGACGTGGGCGGCGAGGTGGAGTCGGTCTTCCAGGCCATAGACGAAGACGTGGCGCCGCTCCAGGGTCTCCTTCCGAAGCCTCCGGAACAGACCCGCGGCTCCGGCCCCTCCAGTCGGCCGAGCACCCCGGCGGGCAAGCAGCAGACGGCGCCCTCCCCGGGCACCCCGTCGGCGGCCCCCGCCCCGTCGGCCTCCGGCTCCACGAAGACCCCGTCGCCCGGCGGCGGTCTCCTGGGCGGCACGGGCAATCTGCTGAACCCGCCCGCGGGCCAGCCGACCCCGGCGGCGTCCGGATCTCCGGAGCACCCGCACCCGGACATCACCCTCCCGCCCCTGCTCCCCGGCCTCCTGCCGGGCCTGGGCCTCAAGGCGGAAGACGTGGAGTGACGCACAGGGAGTGACGCGAGAGAGCAGCCGAGAAGCGCCGGCGGGACGATCCAGCCCCGTCGGTGCTTCTCGGCTGCTCTCTCGCGTCCGCTACTGCGCGCCGACTCCGCGCCAACTGCGCGTCAGAAGAAGACGGAGCGCCGCTGCACCAGCAGCTTGTACAGCGTGTGCTGGATCTGCTCCCGGACCTGGTCGGTCAGGTTGAACATCAGCATCGGGTCCTCCGCCGCCTCCGGCGCGTAGCCCGCGGTGTGGATCGGCTCCCCGAACTGGATCGTCCACTTCGTCGGCAGCGGCACCGCCCCGAGCGGACCCAGCAGCGGGAACGTCGGCGTGATCGGGAAGTACGGGATCCCCAGCAGCCGCGCGAGCGTCTTCGCGTTGCCGATCATCGGGTAGATCTCCTCCGCCCCCACGATCGAGCAGGGCACGATCGGCGTCCCGGCCCTCAGCGCGGTCGACACGAAGCCGCCCCGCCCGAAGCGCTGGAGCTTGTACCGCTCGCCGAACGGCTTCCCTATCCCCTTGAAGCCCTCGGGCATCACGCCCACCAGCTCCCCGGCCTCCAGCAGCCGCTGCGCGTCCTCCGCGCAGGCCAGCGTGTGGCCGGCCTTGCGCGCGAGCTCGTTGACGACGGGCAGCATGAACACCAGGTCCGCCGCCAGCAGACGCAGGTGCCGCTCGGCGGGGTGGTGGTCGTGCACGGCCACCTGGAGCATGAGCCCGTCCAGGGGCAGCGTCCCGGAGTGGTTCGCCACGATCAGCGCGCCGCCCTCCTTCGGGATGTTCTCGATGCCCTTGACCTCGACCCGGAAGTACTTGTCGTACAGCGGCCGCATCAAGGACATCAGGACCTGGTCCGTCAGCTCCTTGTCGTAGCCGAAGTCGTCGACCTCGTACTCCCCGGTGATCCGGCGCCGCAGGAACGCCAGGCCGCCCGCGATCCGCCGGTCCCAGCCCTCGCCGCCCGCGCGCGCGGGCTCCGGCTCGGGCGCCGCGGCGACCGCCGGCTCCATCGCGGGCTCCGCCTCCGGGGCGACGCGGACCCGCCGGGGCGGCCGCCGCCGCGGCCGGTCCTCGTCGAACGGGATGACCTTGGCGTCCGCCACTATCGCTTCGCTCCCTCAGCCACGGCCTCTGTCCCGGCCTCTACGTTCAACAGCCCGGCCACCCGGTCCACGGCCCGGCCCACCCGCTCGGGGGGCAGCAGCCCGCTCCCCCGGCTCCGCGTGAAATCGGCGAAGGTCTCGGCGGTGGTGTACATCGGCTCGAATCCCAGCACCTCCCGCATCTGCGAGGTCTGCACGACCCGCCCGTGCGTGAGGAGCCTTATCTGCTCGGGCGAGAAGTCGGTCGCCCCGACCGCGCGCAGCGCCGAGCCCACCCAGGTCACGGCGGGCAGCAGCAGCGGCACCGCCGGCCTGCCCAGGCGGCGTGCGCACTGCGAGAGCAGCAGCACCCCGTCCCCGGCGATGTTGAAGGTCCCGCTCGTCCCGCTGTTCAACGTCCCGCCACCGCGCTGGGGTTCCTGCGCGGCGAGCTTGAGCACTTCCAGCACGTCGTCCTCGTGGACGAACTGCAGGCGCGGGTCGTAGCCCAGCACGGTCGGGATCAGCGGCATGGAGAAGTACTCGGCGAGCGCGGAGTCGGCGAAGGGGCCGAGGATGTTCGCGAACCGCAGGACGCACACGGCGACGTCCGGGCGCCTGCGCGCGAAGCCCCGTACGTACCCCTCGACCTCCACGGCGTCCTTGGCGAATCCGGCCGCGGGCAGGGATTTGGGCTGCGTGGTCTCGGTGAAGACGGCCGGATCCCGCGAGGTGCCCCCGTACACACTGGTACTGGACTTCACCACGAGCCTGCGTACCGTCGGGGACTTCTGGCAGGCTCCGAGGAGCTGCATCGTCCCGATGACGTTGGTTTCCTTGACGGTGGCGTAGGAGCCGGATCCGGCTCCCGTGGCGGCACCCCCGGTGACCGCCAGGTGGACCACCGTGTCCACCGCGTTCTCTGCCAGCACCCGGGCGATGCCCGACTGCCTGATGTCCGCGCGGACGAACTCGGCCGATCCCAGCCGGTGCGGCGGCGTCACCGCGTCGACCGCGATCACCCGCTCGACCTCCGGGTCGCGCTGGATGCGCCGTACGAAACGGCCTCCCAGCTGCCGGGCAGCCCCGGTAACGAGCACGACCTTCCCCACGAGCTCAGCGCCTCCCTCGAAGAAGTCCCCCGGCTGCACCGCAGCCCCTCCACCAGAATGGTGGAGGGGCTGCGGAGAACACGTACAGCTGCCGTTTACTTCTTGTTACGGCGCTGCACGCGGGTGCGCTTGAGCAGCTTGCGGTGCTTCTTCTTGGCCATCCGCTTACGCCGCTTCTTGATAACAGAGCCCACGACTACCCTCGCTCACTTCTCGGAACACCCCCGCGTCAGCGGGGATCTCGGTGCGGGGCGTCTGGGCCCACACGACCTACGTCGGCCTAGCCTACCCGCCCGAGCTCTGAGCTTGTAATCCGGTGCCTCCGAAGGGCTTCCACGGGCTCCCGACCCTTGTCCTCAGGCCGATTCCACCCCCACGAAGGACTCGCGGAGGTACTCGTGCACCGCGTTCTCGGGGACCCGGAAGGACCGGCCCACCCGGATCGCGGGCAGATGACCGTTGTGCACCAGTCGGTACACGGTCATCTTCGACACTCGCATCACCGAGGCGACCTCCGCCACGGTCAGGAACTGAACCTCACTGAGAGGCCTCTCGCCAGCAGCCATGACACACCTTGACCTTCCGCGCATGACGGGCACCGGCTTCCCCTCCGGTTACGCCCCGTCGTCGCACGCTCACTCCCCAGAGTAGGGGCGTGTGGTACGAGTGGGGAAGAGGAGCTACGGCCACTCCTGCGGGCCCGACAGACTCGCCCGATTGAGTACATAGCGAGTGAGGGGCCGGTAGTAGTCCGCGCGCACCGCGTCATCAAGCGGAACCACCACCGACACCCGCCCCTCGGCCTCCCCCACGAACAGCGCCGGATCATCCGTGTCGGCCAGCCCGATCGCCTCCACACCGAGCTGACCTGCCCCGCAGACCCACCCGTGGTCCCCCACCACCAGCGCCGGCAGCGGCCCGCCGGCCTCCGCCAGCGCCCCGAGCGCGATCCGAACCGGCAGCGGCGAATGGGTGTGCGCGCCGGTCGCACTCCCGGGCGGGTGCACGCCGTCTTCCCGCACCAGTGCGACCCCCCGTACGTAATCGATGCGGTGCGGGCGTAGACCGAACCGGGTCTGCATGTCGACGGCGGCCCCCCGCGCCGGAGTGAGGACATCACATCCGGCCGCCGACACCGCCTCGGCCAAAGCGGCGTAGAAGCCCAGGAGCCGGTGCGGGTGGCCCGTCGCGAACAGCACGGGTGCCCGCGCCGCCACGGCCGCGCGCAGCCGCTCCGCGAAGGCGTCGAGCCCCGCGACCGTGAGCTCCGGATCGATCACGTCCGGCCCGCTGACGTGCGCGGGATCCGCCGAGACCCCGCACTTGTCCGCCATCAGCCTCAGCAGGTCACCCTCGCCCCAGCCCCATTCCGGATCCAGACCGAGGAGCACCCGGGGGTCGCGCGCGGCGAACAGCCGGTAGCTGCGCAGGCTTTCCTCCCGGGAGGTCGCGACGGGCCCGGCCAGGCGGGCGGCCAGCAGATGCGCACGCAGGGCGCCGGTGCTCAACACGCTGTCGATGCTGCCCCAACCGAACTGGCGGATCATCAATTACCGGCAATCGCACCACCGTTGGCGTAACGGCAGACGTCGCCGCGGCAAGATCCGCGCACCCGTCAGGTGAGCATCCCGCGCAGCGGGAACACCGCCCGCCGCGTGGCCAGGACCGCCTGGTCGATCCGGTCCGCCGGATCGTAACCGGCATCCCAGTCCGGCCACTGCGGCACCCGCCCGTCCGTCATCCGTGCCGGAGCCAGCTGGCGGGTCCTCGCGTACACCTCGTCGCGCCACGAGGCCGGAACCGCCGTCTCCGGATCGATCGGCTTGTGCCCGGCGATCGCCACCAGGTGCGTCCACGAGCGCGGTACGACGTCCACGACCGCGTACCCGCCGCCGCCGAGCGCCAGCCAGCGGCCGTCCGCGTGGGCGTGCGCGAGCTCGTGGCAGGCCTCCTGGACCGCCCGTTGGGCGTCCAGCGACACGGCCAGGTGCGCGAGCGGGTCCTCGAAGTGGGTGTCGGCCCCGTGCTGGGTCACCAGCACCTGCGGCCGGAAGTCCGCCAGCAGCTCGGGCACGACCCCGTGGAAGGCCCGCAGCCAGCCCTCGTCCCCGGTCCCGGCCGGCAGCGCGATGTTCACCGCCGAGCCCTCGGCGGCCGGCCCGCCCGTCTCCTCCGGCCAGCCGGTCTGCGGGAACAGCGTCCGCGGGTGCTCGTGCAGGGACACGGTCAGCACGCGCGGGTCGTCCCAGAAGGCCGCCTGCACCCCGTCGCCGTGGTGGACGTCCACGTCCACGTACGCGACGCGCTCGGCCCCGAGCTCGAGGAGCCGCGCGACGGCCAGCGCCGCGTCGTTGTACACGCAGAACCCGGCCGCCCCGCCCGGCATCGCGTGGTGCAGCCCGCCGGCGAAGTTCACGGCGTGGTCGGCCTCGCCGCGCCAGATCGCCTCGGCGGCCGCCACCGACTGCCCGGCGATCAGCGCGGACGCCTCGTGCATCCCGTGGAAGGCCGGATCGTCGGTGGTCCCGAGCCCGTACGAGCCGTCGGCGGCCCCGGGGTCGGCGGACACCTCGCGCACGGCCGCCACGTAGTCCTCGCGGTGGACGAGCCGCAGCGTGGAGTCACCGGCCTGCCGCCCGGCCCGCACCTCCATCGCCCGGTCGAGCCCGAAGGCCCGTACCAGGCCCATGGTCAGTGCCAGGCGCACCGGGTCCATCGGATGGCTAGGCCCGAAGTCATACTTCGTTACCGCCTCGTCCCACATCAACAACCCGCGGCCGCTCATGCCCGACACCGTATCGGGCGGTCCCCGTACCGAACGAGCGGGCATGGAAAAGAGTGACGAGGACGAGCACCATCGGCACGAGCATCGCGGCCCGGTAGTTCCAGACGTCCCCGATCCCGCCGACGAGCGGCGCGCCGATCAGGAACCCCACGTAGTTGAAGATGTTGAGCCGCGCGATCGCGGTGTCGGAAGCGTGGGGGAAGAGCCTGCCCGCGGCGGCGAAGGTCTGCGGCACGATCACGCACAGCCCGATCCCCAGCAGGGTGAAGCCGAGCATCCCCGCCCACGCTCCGGGGGCCGCGGCGACCACCGCGAACCCGCCGGCGGCGACGACCGTCCCGATCCGTACGACGGCCACGGCCCCGAAGCGGCGCACTCCGAGGTCGCCGACGGCCCGGCCGAGCAGGGTGGTCACCATGTAGACGTTGTAGGGGACGGTCGCGAGCTGTTCGGAGGAGCCGAGGACGTCCTGGAGGTACTTGGCGCTCCAGTTCGAGACCGTCGAGTCCCCGATGTACGCGCACGCCATCACCAGGCACAGCGGCAGCAGCAGCTTGAACCCGCCGGGGCCCAGCCCCTTCTCCGCGCCGGCCGCCGCCGCCTTGGCGTCCTGGTCCACGTAGAAGCGGCTGGCGAGGAGCGCGAGCGGCAGCAGGATCACGACGGCCGGCAGGTAGGAGGTGAACAGGTCGAGGTGCCAGTGCGCCCCCGCCCACGCGGCGGAGGCGCCGAGGATGCCGCCCAGGCTGTAGGCCGCGTGGAACCCCAGCATGATGCTTCGCCCGTACGCGGCCTGCAGGCTCACGCCGAGCATGTTCATCGACGCGTCGAGCGCGCCCACGAACAGCCCGAACGCCCCGAGCGCCAGGGCCACGTGCCACATCTCGCTGCCGGCGCCGACCCCGAGCAGCGACAGCAGGACCAGCGGCTGCGCCCACCGCAGTACGGTGCTGGGCGCGACACGCTTGACCAGGTGCTCGGTGACGACGCTGGACACCCCGGCGAGGATCGGCACGGCGGCGAGGAAGACGGGCAGCAGCCCGTCGGATATCCCGTACCGGTCCTGGATGGCGGGGATCCGCGTCACGAGGAGCGCGAAGGCCACGCCCTGCACGAAGAAGCTGAACCCCAACGCCCCGCGCCCGCGGCCCAGCCGCGCGTCTGCTGTCATGGCGGCACAGCGTAGGCGCCGCTCCTACCGGTGGGTAGAGCGATCACGTATCGATCTGGTCAGTGACTGAAACCGCCCTGACCGCCGGCGTAGCCGCCCTGGTACCCGCCCCCCTGGCTCTCGTGGCCGCTCTCGTGGCCCTGCAGGCCGAGCAGCCCGAGCAGCTGTCCCATGTCGCCGAAGTACCCGGTGGCGCCGGGCAGCCGCTCGGCGGGGACCATCGCCGTGTACCCGAACACGGCCATGCCCGCGGCGAGGGCGGCCTGGACGCCCAGTGGGCTGTCCTCGACGACCACGCACCGGGCGGGGGCCACGCCCATCTGGTCGGCGGCGTGCAGGAACAGGTCCGGGGCCGGCTTGCCCTTGCCGACGTCGTCCGAGCTGAAGATCCACTCCTCCTCGAACCACTCGTCGAGCCCGGCCGCCCGGTGGCCGACCCGGATCCGCTCGTGGCTCCCGGAGGACGCGAGGCAGTACGCCGTGCCGGTCTCGACCAGCGCCGCCAGCACCCCCTCCACACCGGGCACGGGCTTGAGCTCCCGCTCGAAGGCCGCGAAGGTGCGGGCGTGCAGCGTCGTGTCGAAGTCCCCCGGCAGCGACTGCCCGGTCCGCTCCAGCACGAGGTCGTGCACCCGGTGCACGGCGGCCCCCATGTAGTCGCGGAGCGACTCCTCGTACGAGGTCGGGTGCCCCAGCTCGGTCAGGTACCCGGCGAGGATGCTGTTGGCGAGCGGCTCACTGTCCACCAGCACGCCGTCGTTGTCGAAGATGACGAGGTCGTAGCCCATGCGACAACCCTACGAGCCGTCAGTGCAAATCCGTCCGGACCCCATGCCGGGCATCCGCAGGACATCGAAAGATCCTGAGCTCCCCACCGCGCCCTGTTTCCCGAGGAGCCCGTCACCCATTGCGGTGCGGAACCGACATCACCCGGACCGCCTCGCCGAATCCCCGACCACGCCGCGCGAACCCCGGTCCAGCGGGCGTTCGGGGGATACACGGGCCGGATCCGGCGCGTTTTCCGCCCCGCCGGGGCATCCCTTGGTGGAACGAAAGGGAGACATGATGCCGCTCTATCTATCGAGCTTCAGCTACACACCGGAGACTTGGGCGAGGATGATCGCCCACCCCGAAGACCGTTCAAAGGCTGCTCAGTCGTACATCGAGTCCGTTGGCGGGAAGCTCCACGGCTTCTGGTACGCCTTCGGCACGCACGACGGCTACAACCTGTGGGAGGCTCCCGACAACGTGTCCATGGCCGCGGTCGCGCTGGCGATCGGCGGAGGCGGCGCGCTCAGCTCGTTCGAGACGACAGTCCTCCTGACCGTCGAAGAAACCATGGATGCCCTGTGCAAAGCCGAACGAGTCCAGTACCGGGCGCCGGGCACATAGCGATCCGGGGCGATGCTCTGACCGGCTTCCTGGTCGAGCGCACCGAGGTGGCGGCATGACCGAGCGCCTCAACCTCGGCAGTCACGTGGTCGAGGTGGAACTGCAGATCGATCAGGTCACCATCGTGAGCTCGGCCGAGGTCACCGCCACCGTACGCTGCATGCTCGGGCCGGTTCGCTGCGGTGCCCGCTTCGACCGGATCCGCGACTCGGCAGAAGCCATCGACCTGGAACTGATGCAGATCCTCGCCTACTTCGGACGCCCGGTCCGGGAACTCGACCCCGTCCACACCGCACTCGTGACCCTCCGGGGCACAGGGATCCAACTCCTGACGTCGGCCACCCCGCGCTTCGGCTGGCAGACCATCCGAGGGACCAACCCACCGCCATGACCAGGCGCTCGACGGGGTCACCCGCCGGCCGGTACGGGGGTGGCGATGTGGCCGTAAACGCAGAAAAGCCCCGCACCGAACCCCAAAGGGCTGGTGCGGGGCTTTCCCACAATGATTGTTCGGCGGCGTCCTACTCTCCCACAGGGTCCCCCCTGCAGTACCATCGGCGCTGAAAGGCTTAGCTTCCGGGTTCGGAATGTAAACCGGGCGTTTCCCTAACGCTATGACCACCGAAACACTATGAAGTTAACCAACCGGATATGAACACAGTTCGTTACTTCAGAACTAACACAGTGGACGCGAGCAACTGAGGACAAGCCCTCGGCCTATTAGTACCAGTCAGCTCCACCCGTTACCGGGCTTCCACATCTGGCCTATCAACCCAGTCGTCTACTGGGAGCCTTGCCCGCCCCCGTGCGGCGCCGGACGTCCCCCCGCACCACCGGTCGGTGCGGCGCACCGCCGGTCAGCGTGCTGCCGCGCCGCTCAGCGTGCTGCCGCGCTGAGCTCCCGGTACCACTTCGCGAGGAACGCCAGCAGGAACAGCGCGGCGATGACGCCCATCCCGGCGTACGCCCAGCGGAACAGCCCCGCGCCGCCGAGCACCAGGAACACCATGCAGAAGACCCCGTAGTCCACGGGGAGCAGCGCCACCGCCCGCAGCGCCGACGGCTCGGCGGCGGGGCCGCCCGGGGCGGCCTTCGGCTTGAGCTTCTCGGTCAGCAGGCCTCCGAAGAAGGTCACGACGGAGGCGAACTGGAAGGCCAGCGGCACCAGCAGCCAGCCGTCCCGGCCCGTCCCGTACTCCTCGGGGAAGCGGTAGAAGGCGATCAGCACGCAGGAGTGCAGCGAGGTGAGCTTGGCGGCGTCCACGACGTGGTCCAGCCACTCGCCCGCCGCGCTGCCGCCGCCGCGCAGCCGGGCAAGCTGCCCGTCGGCGGAGTCGAACGCGAAGCCGACGGCGAGCGCCGCCCACACCGCGGCCCCCAGCCCCCACGAGGGAGCGGCCAGCGCGACGGCGGCCGCGCCGGCGAAGCTCAGGGCGGCGCTGATCAGGGTCACCTGGTTCGGGGTGAGCCCGAGCGCGTACGACCCGGCGGCCAGCAGCCGCCCCACGGGCCGGTTGACGTACCGCGAATAGAGGGACACCCCCTTCGCCGGCTTCTGCGCCCCGCGCAGCTCCCGCAGAGCGGTTCCCACACTCGCCATCGACACAACCCCTCGAACATCCGTCATGCGCTTGTGCGTACGAAGGGCACATCATCGCAGGACGTCCGAGACCTCCGGCCCGGGCCCCTCAGCCCACGACCTTCAGCAGCAGCACCGCGCGGGCCGGGACCGTCAGGGCCTCGCCCCCGCGGTGACGGGTGGCCGGGGCCCGCGCCTGGTCCTCCCGGGAGGTGTCCAGGACCAGCTCGTAGGAGGCCGCCCACGGCGCCCCCGGAAGCGACCACTCCACCGGCCCGTCCCCGGAGTGCAGCAGCGCCAGGAAGCTGTCGTCCGTCACCTGCCGCCCCCGCTCGTCCCGGCCCGGGATGTCCCGCCCCGACAGGTACAGCCCCACCGCGGCTGCCGGGGCGTACCAGTCCCGCTCGGTCATCTCCGCCCCCGCCGGGGTGAACCAGGCCAGGTCCCGCAGCCCGTCCGCCGCCTGCGAGCTCCCCGAGAAGAAGGCCCGCCGCCGCAGCACCGGATGGCTCCGGCGCAGCGTCAGCAGCCGCCGGGCCAGCGCCAGCAGCTCCTGCCAGGACGGATCCTCCAGCAGCGACCAGTCCACCCAGCTCGTCTCGTTGTCCTGGCAGTACGCGTTGTTGTTGCCGCCCTGCGTCCGGCCGAACTCGTCGCCCGCCACCAGCATCGGCACGCCGGTCGACAGCAGCAGCGTGGTCAGCATGTTGCGCAGCTGGCGCCGGCGCAGCGCCGCGATCCGCGGGTCCGCGCCCTCGGGCGGCTCGCCCTCGACCCCGCAGTTCCACGACCGGTTGTCGTTGGTCCCGTCCCGGCCGGCCTCGCCGTTCTCCTCGTTGTGCTTGGACTCGTAGGAGACCAGGTCGCGCAGGGTGAACCCGTCGTGCGCGGTGATGAAGTTGACCGAGGCGTACGGCCGCCGCCCGCCCCACGCGTACAGGTCGCTGGAGCCCGACAGCCGGTACCCGAGGTCCCGTACGTCGGGCAGCGCGCCCCGCCAGAAGTCCCGCACGGAGTCCCGGTAGCGGTCGTTCCACTCGGTCCACAGCGGCGGGAAGGCCCCGACCTGGTAGCCGCCCGAGCCCACGTCCCAGGGCTCGGCGATCAGCTTCACCCGCCGCAGCACCGGGTCCTGGGCGATCACCGCGAGGAACGGCGACAGCATGTCCACGTCGTGCATCGAGCGGGCCAGCGCCGCCGCCAGGTCGAAGCGGAAACCGTCCACCCCCATCTCCGTCACCCAGTACCGCAGCGAGTCGGTGATCAGGCGCAGCACGTGCGGGCGCCCGGCGTGCAGGGTGTTCCCGCAGCCCGTGTAGTCCGCGTACCGGCGCTGGTCCGACTGGAGCCGGTAGTACGCGCGGTTGTCGATCCCGCGCAGCGACAGCGTCGGGCCCAGCTCGCCGGCCTCCGCCGTGTGGTTGTAGACCACGTCGAGGATGACCTCGATCCCGGCCGCGTGCAGCGCCTTGACCATCCGCTTGAACTCGCCGACCTGCTGGCCGGCCGTACCGCTCGACGAGTAGGCCGCGTGCGGGGCGAAGTAGCCGATCGAGTTGTAGCCCCAGTAGTTGCGCAGGCCCCGGCGCAGCAGGTGGTCCTCGTGGGCGAACTGATGGACCGGCAGCAGTTCCACCGCCGTCACCCCCAGCCCGGTCAGGTGCTCGATCGCCGCCGGGTGCGCGAGGCCCGCGTACGTGCCGCGCAGGTGCTCGGGGATGCCCGGATGGCGCATCGTGAAGCCGCGCACGTGCAGTTCGTAGATGACCGAGTCGGCCCACGGGGTCTTCGGCCGGACGTCGTCCGCCCAGTCGTCGTCATCGTGGACCACCACCCCCTTGGGGACGTGCGGCGCCGAGTCGCGGTCGTCGCGCACGGTGTCCGCGATGTACTGCTGCGGCCAGTCGCGGACGTGCCCGTACACCTCCGGCGGCAGGGTGAACTCCCCGTCCACGGCCCGCGCGTACGGGTCCAGGAGCAGCTTCGCCGGGTTGTAGCGGGCCCCCGTCCAGGGGTCCCAGCGCCCGTGCACCCGAAATCCGTACCGCTGGCCGGGGCGCACGCCCGGCAGGAACCCGTGCCAGATCTCGTGGGTCAGCTCCGTCAGGGTGCACCGGGTCTCGGTCCCGTCCGCGGCGAAGAGGCACACCTCCACCCCCTCCGCGCCCTGTGCCCACAGCGCGAAGTTGGTCCCGAACGTGCCGTCCGGACCCTGGTGGAACCGGGCGCCCAGGGGATGCGAGGACCCGGGCCACACCGGTGGTCCCGGACGGGTCCGCGCCCGTACGGCATGGCTTCTGAGCAGCCCGGCGACCTGGCCGCCGAGCTGTGCGTCCAGCTGCGCGTCCCCCGGCGCGCCCGGTCGTCCGTTCCCGTCCGGGTGCCCGACCGGGCACCCGTCGGCGGGCGGCAGCGGGGCGGCCGGCCGGCCGCTCCGCACCTCGCCCGCCAGGGCTTCCACCGTCTCTTGCTCGGCTGCGCTCGACACTGCCCGCCTCCACGGCTCTCGGTACCGGCAGGGGTGGGAAAGTGCGGCCCCGGCGTCCCGGCCCGGGCCCGCCCCCGTCTGGTCCTTCCCACTGTTCTGCCCGGACTGTTCTGCCTGGAACTCGAGCCGCGCCCACGTTTCCCCCGGAGGGGCCCGGTCGTTGGTGGAACGTGACTCTTCTGACGAGGCGGGCAGGGGCGGGCTTGGCGGCCGTGGCGGCATGGGCGGGCCTCCTCGGAGGCCTGTCCGGATGCACCGGTGACGGCGGCTCCCCGATCGAGATCCAGCTGCCCGGCAAGCCCCGGTCACCGGACGAGGCGATCCGGATCACCCCGGACGACAACGCCAAGGGCGTGCCGGCCGAGGGTCCTTTGACGATCACCGTGCCCGAGGGCCGCCTCGAACGCGTCGTGGTCACCAAGGTGGAGGACGCCCAGGAGGCGGAGGTCCCCGGGGCCATCGCCGTCGACGGGCTCAGCTGGAGCCCCGACCCGGCCGCCGGGCGGCTCGCGCTCGCGGCCAAGTACACCGTCGACGCGGTCGCGCTCGACGGGCACAACCGCCGCCAGGCCCGGCACACCACCTTCACCACCTATGTTCCCGAGGAGCGCTTCATCGGCTACTTCAAGCCGGAGAACCGCTCCACCGTCGGCACCGGAATGATCATCTCCTTCGGCTTCAACCGGTCGATCGAACGCCGCGCCGATGTGGAGCGGGCCATCACCATCACCTCCGACCCGGCCGTGGAGGTGGCGGGCCACTGGTTCGGCGACGAGCGCCTCGATTTCCGGCCCAAGGCGTACTGGAAGCCCGGCACCGAGGTCACCGTCAAGATGAGCCTGCGGGACGTGGAGGGCGCGCCCGGCTCGTACGGCATCCAGGACAAGACCCTTCGCTTCACCGTCGGCCGCTCCCAGATCTCCACCGTCGACGCGGCCGCGCACACCATGGAGGTCCGGCGCGACGGCGAGCTGCTGTCCACCGTCCCGATCACCGCCGGGGCACCGAAGAACACCACGTACAACGGCAAGATGGTGGTGATGGAGCTCTTCGACGTCACCCGGATGAACGGGCAGACCGTCGGGTTCGGCGGCGAGTACGACATCCCCGACGTCCCGCACGCCATGCGCCTGACCCGCTCCGGGACCTTCCTGCACGGCAACTACTGGGCCAGCCCCGACACCTTCGGCTCCACCAACGCCAGCCACGGCTGCATCGGGCTGCGCGACAACAAGGGCGGCGGCTCGGACACCCCGGCCGGCTGGTTCTTCGACCGGACCCTGGTCGGGGACGTGGTCGAGGTCGTGAACTCGCAGGACAAGACGGTGGCTCCGGACAACGGGCTGGGCGGCTGGAACATGTCCTGGCCCGCGTGGGTCGCCGGCTCCGCCGTCGGCTGACGAGCCGTCGGCCGGTCGGCCGGTCGAGCAGTCGAGTGATTGTCATACCGGTTTGACGTAGTGCGGGAGTGTCGCTTCGTCCGCCGCGCCGAAACCCGGCCCCAGCCTGTACGGGCAGCAGTGCGGGCAGGTCGGAAGGCAACGGACGGAGCGGCATGTCAGCAAGGAAGTGGACCCTCGGGCCCTTGGGTCTCGCCCTGGGGGCCGTACTGGCCGCAGGTGCCCCCGCGGCCCTGGCGGCGCCGCCCGCCCCGGGCGGCGGCGGGCAGCCGCAGGCCCGGCAGGCCGCGGCCCTGCGGGCCCCGCTGCCGGGCGGACTCGGCCCCTGCATCGGGTCCCTGTGCCCCGACCCGTTCCCGGCGATCGAGGTCGACACCGAGGCCAACGGCTACGACGAGGCCGTCAACATCTTCGTCGGCGCCGACTTCCTGGTCCGCGAGCGCGCCGCCGAGGCCGAGGGCAAGGTCGTCGTCCTCGGCAGCTTCGACCAGAACAAGAACCTGGCGACGGGGGTCGGGGCCGGGTACAACATCGGCATCGTCGGCGCGGGCTCCCTCGTGCGGCCCCCGGCCGGCTCGGACTTCCTCACCACGGGCCGCGACGTGAACATCGCGGTCGGCCAGCGGCTGATCTCCGACGGCGGCGTGGTCCGCCACGCGGGCTCCGCCCCCGGTCCCGGCACCGTCACCGGCCCCCTGGTGGCCGACCTGAACGCGGCCGCCCCGTACGCCGCCCTGCGCGACGAGCTCACCTCCGCCAGCCGCTGCTACGCCCGGGTCGACGGGGCGCCGCGCACGGCGACGGGCACCGTCGTCAACCGGGACGGCACCACCGTCTTCACCGGGGACGGCACGTCCGAGCTCCAGGTCTTCAACGTGGAATTCGACATGGTCGGCCCGACCCGCGGCGCCATCGGCATCCGCTTCGACCGGATCCCCGCCGAGGCCACCGTCCTGGTCAACGTCCTGGGCGCCAGCCGTACGCTCAACACCTACAGCGGCACCATCAACGACATCGGGCCCTCCGCCGACCCGTGGAACGGCTACCGCACCCGGCTCCTGTGGAACTTCCCGGACGCCACGGCGGTCAACCTGACGGGCAGCGGCCAGTTCCAGGGCAGTGTGCTCGTCGGCGAGCAGACCTCGCGCACCGTCCTCACCCTGCCCGGCACCAACGGCCGCTTCTTCACCACCGGCGAGCTCGTCCACACCAGCGGCACGGGCGGCGGCCAGGAACTGCACGCCTACCCCTTCAACGGCAGCCTGCCGGACTGCGGTGGCGACGTCCCGGCCACGGGTGCGGTCTCCGTCCTCAAGCAGGACGGCGCGGACGCGCCGCTGGCCGGAGCCACGTACGAGCTGTGGCAGGAGACGAACGGCACCGACGGAGCCCAGGTCACCGACACCGACGGCGACACCAAGATCGCCGACTGCGTGACCCCGGCGAGCGGCATCTGCACCCGCACCGTCCCGTTCGGCACGTACTACTGGCGCGAGACGAAGGCGCCGGACGGATACGAGCTCGCCCCCAGCCCCGTCGCCGAGCTGACGCTGACCGCGCAGAACGCCACCGCCGGCGTACGCGTCCGCATGAGCAACGAGAGGATCCCCGAGATCGCCCGGGTGCTGCTGCGCAAGTCCGACGAGGACGGCGGGGCGCCGCTGCCCGGCGCGGTCTTCGAGCTGTGGCGCGAGGCCAACGGCACCACGGGCCTGCAGCCCGGCGGAGAGCGGCCCGACGAGAGGCGCCCCGAGACCTGCACGACGAACGCGCAGGGCAGCTGCACGGTCGGGCTCCCGGCGGGGGAGCGGTACTACTGGCGGGAGACGCAGGCGCCGGCCGGCTACGACCTGCCCGCGAACCCGGTCACCCCGTTCGACCTCGGGGCCGGTGACGTGCAGACGGGCGTCGTCGTCGACGTCACCAACGCCAAGCGCGTGGAGCCCGACCACTCCGGGACGATCAAGGTCCTGAAGAAGGACGCGAAGACCAAGCGCCCGCTGCGCGGAGCCGTCTTCGAGGTGTGGCGGGAGACCAACGACACCAGGGGCCTCCAGACGCGCGGCATCAACCCCGACCGCAAGGTGTCGGCGGGCTGCGCGACCGACCGGACCGGGGTCTGCGAGTTCCCGAGGCTGCCGGAGGGCTGGTACTACGTGGTCGAGACGGCCGTCCCCGAGGGCTACGTCCTCCCGCCGAACCGGGTCACCGGTCCGCTCCACCTGGACGCGACGACCCCGGACCACCGCCTGGTGGTCACCCTGCAGAACAAGCGCGACGACCACGGCAAGGGCAAGGGCAAGGGCCCGAAGCCGCGTCCGACCGCCGGCTGACGACCGGCTGACCACCGCCCGACCGGTCACCGCGGCCGGCCGGGTGGGCGTGCGACCCGGCCGGCGCACCCGGCGCGCCGGGTGCGGCCCGGTCCGGTTGGCTCGGCTCCGACGGCCCGCTCGGCGGGCGCGAGGAGGCCCGCATGACCACAGGCGACGCGGCAGGCGCGATAGGCAGGGCGGCCGCCACGGCCGCGATCCTCGCGGCGTCGGCCCTGGCCCTGACCCCACCCGCCGCCGCCGCCGCAGCCGACGACAACGGCGGCGGCGCGGCGGCGGCGTGCACCGCCGGGACCGGCCCCTACCAGCGGGAGTTGGAGGGCCACCTGCGGCGCCCGGCCGACGGCGTCCAGGACGCCGCGGACTGCGAGGCGGTCCGGGGGTTCCAGCGGGCGAACGGGATCCGGCCGGCCGACGGGTACGCCGGACTGGTCACCTACCGGACGATGGTCGCCGTCGCCGCCCGCACCGACCCCAACGCGGCCGGCGCCTGCCCCGTCCGCCCGCACCGGGTGACCTGCGTGGACATGGAGCGGCAACTGCTCTGGGTGCAGCGCGACGAGCGGATCGTCTTCCCGCCGGTGCCCGTCCGCACCGGCCGCGACGACGAGGAGACCCGCCCCGGCTGGCACGAGGTCTACTGGCGCAGCAAGGACCACAAGTCCACGCTCTACGACGACGCCCCCATGCCCTACGCCCAGTTCTTCGACGAGGGCCAAGCCCTGCACGGCCGCCCCGGCGACCTGTACGCCCACGGCGGCTCCGCCGGCTGCGTCAACCTTTCCGTCCCCGACGCCGAACGCCTCTGGAACCTGCTCACCGAGGGGGACGCGGTCTACGTCTGGGGCACCAAGCCCGGCACCGAGGACTGATGCCCGGCGTGTCCCGGCTCTTGGGACGGAACGGTGACACGCCCGTACCTTTCCGTGATCCCCCCGTGTGATTTCCTGGCAGTAAGCGCGCGACTGCCCGCGCGCGGGGGACATGGGGAGAACAAGAGTGAACCTGCAGCCGATACGCGGCCGCGTCCGCACCGGCCTGCCGGCCCTCCTGCTGGGCGCGGCCCTGCTGCTGACGAGCGCGTGCAGCGGCGGAGGCAGCGGCGGCGGCGCCGGCGGGAGCGGCGGCGCGGACGGTGGTGGCGGTACGACCGGTACCGAGGCGTCCAAGGCCGTCGTGAGCGTCAAGCCGGACGACGGTGCCAAGGAGGTCGCCACCAGCGGCGTCCTGAAGATATCGAGCACCGGCGGCAAGCTCAGCACCGTGACCGTCGCCGACACCAAGGGCAACGCGGTCGAGGGCAAGATGGCCGAGGACGGCGCGAGCTGGGAGCCCGCCCGCAACCTCGCCTCCGCGACCGAGTACAAGGTGCACGCGGTGGCCAAGGACGAGGCCGGCCGCGAGTCCGCCAAGGACACCACCTTCACCACCCTCACCCCGGTGAACACCTTCATCGGCCACTACACGCCCGAGGACGGCTCGACCGTCGGCGTGGGCATGCCGGTGTCGATCAACTTCACCCGCGGCATCACCAACCCCGAGGCCGTCGAGAAGGCCATCACGGTCACGGCCGAGCCGGCCGTGCCGATCGAGGGCCACTGGTTCGGCAACGACCGCCTCGACTTCCGCCCCGAGAAGTACTGGGCCGCGGGCACCACGGTCACCCTGAAGCTCGCGCTCGACGGGGTCGAGGGCCGCCCGGGGGTCTACGGCAAGCAGACCCGTACGGTCACCTTCAAGGTCGGACGCTCCCAGGTCACCACGGTCGACGCGGCCGAGCACGAGATGCAGGTCGTCCGCGACGGCGCGGTGGTCAAGAACATCCCGATCACCGCGGGCGCCCCCGCGAACACCACGTACAACGGCCAGATGGTCATCAGCGAGAAGTACAAGGTGACCCGGATGAACGGCGCCACCGTCGGCTTCGGCGGCGAGTACGACATCTCCGACGTCCCGCACGCGATGCGACTGACGACCTCGGGCACCTTCGTCCACGGCAACTACTGGGCCTCGTCCGGCACTTTCGGCTCGGAGAACGTCAGCCACGGCTGCGTGGGCCTGAAGGACGTCCGCGGCGCCGGTGACGGCAGTCAGCCCGCCGCCTGGTTCTTCGACGAGTCGATCATCGGCGACGTGGTCATCGTGAAGAACTCCAAGGACAAGACGGTGGCCCCCGACAACGGCCTCAACGGCTGGAACATGGACTGGGCGGACTGGATCAAGTAGCCCCGTCCCGTACGCGGTCGAGTGGCCCGGTGCTGTGACCCACAGCACCGGGCCACTCACGGTTAACGGGGGCTAACCTTCCCCGTATGACCATCTCTCTCGAAGTCTCCGAAGGCGTCGGCGTCATCCGGCTGGACCGGCCGCCCATGAACGCCCTGGACATCGCCACCCAGGACCGGCTGCGCGAGCTCGCCGTGGAGGCGACCGACCGGGCCGACGTCCGCGCGGTCGTCATCTACGGCGGCGAGAAGGTGTTCGCGGCGGGCGCGGACATCAAGGAGATGCAGACGATGGACCACGCGGCCATGGTCGCCCGGTCCCGCGGACTGCAGGACGCCTTCACCGCCGTGGCCCGGATCCCCAAGCCCGTGGTCGCGGCCGTCACCGGCTACGCCCTGGGCGGCGGCTGCGAGCTGGCGCTGTGCGCGGACTACCGGATCGCCGGCGACAACGCGAAGCTCGGCCAGCCCGAGATCCTGCTCGGCCTGATCCCGGGCGCGGGCGGCACCCAGCGGCTCTCCCGGCTGATCGGCCCCTCGAAGGCCAAGGACCTCATCTTCACCGGCCGCATGGTCAAGGCCGACGAGGCGCTCGCCCTGGGCCTCGTGGACCGCGTCGTGCCGGCCGCCGAGGTGTACGAGCAGGCGCACGCCTGGGCCGCCAAGCTCGCGCAGGGTCCGGCCCTCGCGCTGCGCGCCGCGAAGGAGTGCGTGGACGCGGGCCTGGAGGCCGACATCGACACGGGACTGACCATCGAACGGGGCTGGTTCGCGGGCCTGTTCGCCACCGAGGACCGTGAGCGCGGGATGCGCAGCTTCGTCGAAGAGGGGCCCGGCAAGGCCAAGTTCCTCTAGTGCTGTGACCGGAAAGGCTCACCGGGTCGCGGCGCCCGGCACGGCACCTCGCCGCGTTGTCGGACCACGGCGGTACGTCCAGTACGAGCCGTGGCCCTCCGCCTTGCGAGGCACCGCACCGGACACCGCGACCCGGCAAACCTTCCCGGCCACAGCACTAGCGCGGGGGCCCGTCCTTCTTGCGGGTGGATTAGCCAGGCCTTAAGGGAGCCTTAAGGTGAAAAGCTGATCCACTCAGGGTGATCACTGCCTTGCGGTACGTCACCGCAGGTCAAGGGGGCGTAGCGGGCTTCCGGTTGCCATGCGCATATGCCGGAACGCCTCCCTGGAATCCATGATTCCGGGGGGTGTTTTCCTGCGGAACGGCCCGGACGGCCGCACCGGCCGTCCATGATGGGTGCATGGCGGGTCTGGAGGGTGTGGAACAGCCGCGGCAGCGCAGCAGCGCTTCCGCCGTACGGCTCACGGCGGCCCTGGAGGACGAACAGGGCCTCAAGGCGCTGGAGTTGTACGGGAACCCGGCCGAGGCGGAAGTGACACTGCCGTCCATGCCCGAGTCGGCGAGCACCGCCCGCCGGCTCACCCAGTGCGTGGTGGTGCGCCTGTGGGGCCTCTCCCCGCAGATCGCCGAGCACGCCGTACTGCTGGTCTCGGAGCTCGTGGGCAACGCCGTCCGGCACACCGGGGCCCGGTCCTTCGGGTTACGGATGCTCCGGCGCCGGGGCTGGATCCGCATCGAGGTGCGCGACCCCTCGCGCGGGCTGCCCTGTCTGATGCCGGTGCACGAGCTGGACACCACGGGCCGGGGGCTGTTCCTCGTCGACAAGCTCTCGGACCGCTGGGGGGCGGACCTGCTGCCGCGCGGCAAGATCACCTGGTTCGAGATGCGCGTGGCCGACCGCTGAGGCGTGGCCGACCGCCGAAACGCAGAAACCCCCTGTCGCCGTTGGTGGGGCGCTGCGGGGGTTTCATGGGTGTGCCGAGGATCGAAGGGGGTGTGATCCTCGGCAGTGGGACTTCGCTCGGGTCAACGGGAAGCCGTGATTCCGACTATGGCAGACGAGGGACCAAATGCCAAAAGTCCCAAGTTGGACATAAGTGTGCATATCCTAAGAGTTTCCACCTAAATCCTAGGTGAGTTGGCCCACTGGCCTCGTAATCATTGAATAAGTATCCACCGCTCTGAGTGAATCGTTGATCACATAGCGGACAGGGCCCCTGTCGGGCAGGTCCCGTCGAAGGTCCTGAATTGGGTCAATCATTACCTACAGGGGCATCCACCCCTTAAATGGGCAGGTGCTCTGCTACCCGGACCGCCGATCCGCCCTCCGCGCCGGCGCGGCGGTCGCCGTCGGCGCCCTCACCGCCGCCTGCGGCAAGGACGCCCGTACCGCCCCCGCGTCCGCCGCCGCGTCCGCGCCCCCCGCGAAGGCCGCGCCGGACCGGGCGGCTGCCGCGGCCAAGGCGGCCCCCGCCCCGCGCCGGTTCGCCGGGCAGCCCGTCGAGATCGGGCACGGTCCGCGCGGCCGGCCGCAGGTCGCGCTCACCTTCCACGGCAACGGCGACCCCGCCGTCGCCAAGGCGGTCCTCGCGGAGGCGGAGCGCGCGGGCGCGCGGGTCACCGTACTGGCCATCGGCGCCTGGCTCGACGCCCACCCGGACATGGCCCGCCGGATCCTGGACGGCGGCCACGAGCTCGGCAACCACACCCAGCGCCACCTCGCGATCAACACCATGCCCGAAGCGCAGGCGTACGCCGAGATCACCGGCTGCGCCGACCGGCTCAAGCGGCTGACCGGGTCGATCGGCACCTGGTTCCGGCCGTCCCAGACCCAGTACGCCACCCCGCTCGTCCGAAAGCTGGCCCAGCGGGCCGGATATCCCCACGTCCTGTCCTACGACGTGGACTCCCTCGACTTCACCTCGCCCGGTGCCGCGGCCGTCATCCGCACCGTCACCGGGACGATCCAAGGCGGATCGGTGGTGAGCCTGCACTTCGGCTACGCGGACACGGTCGACGCGATGCCGCCCCTCCTCGAAGAACTCGCGCGCCGCGAACTGCGCGCGGTGACCACCACGGAGCTGCTGACCCCATGACGACCACCCGCCTTCCCCGGAAGGCCACCGTGCTGCTGGCCGGTCTGGTCCTCGCCGCCCTGACCGGCTGCGGGAACGCCGACAAGGGACCCGCCGAGGCGCTCGGCTCGAAGGGGCCCGCCCTGCCCGCCAAGGTCGTACCGGCCGCGCCGCCGGGCCTGGCCGGCATGCCGCCGCTCCTCGATCCCCACGACGTGTACGCGGCCGACCGGCCGAACAAGCTCTCCCCGGTGGTCAAGGACTTCCCGTCCCGCGTCTACGTGCCGAACACCAACTCCAACACGGTGTCCGTCATCGACCCGGTCACGTACAAGGTCATCGACACCATCCCGGTCGGCGTCCAGCCCCAGCACGTGGTCCCCTCCTGGGACATGAAGACCCTCTGGGTCAACAACAACCGCGGCCACACGCTCACCCCGATCAACCCGGCCACCGGCGAGGCGGGCAAGCCCGTCGAGGTGCACGACCCGTACAACCTGTACTTCACGCCCAACGGCAAGTACGCGATCGTCATGGCCTCGATGGACAAGGAACTGGTCTTCCGCGACCCGCACACGATGGACCGCGTGAAAACCGTCCCGGTGACCTGTTTCGGCGTCAATCACGCGGACTTCTCCGCCGACGGCCGCTACTTCATCGTGAGCTGCGAGTTCTCCGGTGAACTGCTCAAGGTCGACACCGAGAAGATGGAGGTCGTCGGCCAGCAGAAACTGCCGTTCGAGGGCGCGATGCCGCAGGACGTCAAGGTTTCGCCGGACGGGAAGACCTTCTACGTCGCGGACATGATGGCGCACGGCATGTGGGTGCTCGGCGGCGACAAGTTCGAGACCCCCAAGCTGCTGCCCACCGGAAAGGGCTGCCACGGCCTGTACGTCAGCCGCGACTCCAAGGAGATGTACGTCTCCAACCGGGGCGAAGGGTCCGTGTCCGTCTTCGACTTCACCCAGAACAAGCTGACCAAGAAGTGGGAGCTGCCCGACGGCGGCAGCCCCGACATGGGCGGCGTGTCCGCCGACGGCAAGGTGCTGTGGCTGTCGGGACGCTACAACTCCGAGGTCTACGCGATCGACACCACCAGCGGCAAGCAGCTCGCCCGGATCCCGGTGGGCGGCGGCCCGCACGGCCTCGCCGTGTACCCGCAGCCCGGCCGCTACTCGCTCGGCCACACCGGCATCTTCCGGTAGGCGCGAAGGCGCGAAGGCGCGAAAGTGCCCCGGGAACTCGCACAGCTCCCGGGGCACGCTCGTGCGCTCGCCGTCACCAGGCGACGGGGAGCCGTTCGGGGAGGCGCTTGATGAAGCCGGTCCGCCAGACCAGGTTCTCCGCCGGCACCGCGAGGCGCAGTCCGGGCAGCCGCTCGACCAGCACCTCCAGCGCGATCTCGGCGTGGGCCCGGCCCAGCGCGGAAGCCGGGCAGAAGTGCCGGCCGGCGCCGAACGCCAGATGGGGTCGGGGGCTCTCGCGCTCCAGGTCCAGCTCGTCCGGGCGCTCGAAGGCCGCCGGGTCGAAGTTGGCGCCCTCCAGCAGGACCAGGACGAGTTCGCCCTCCTTGACCAGCACGTCGCCGACCTGGACGTCCGCCATCGCGATGCGCGGCAGGCCGTCGCCGACGGACAGGTTCCAGCGCAGCAGTTCGTCCACGGCCTTGCCCATGCGCTCCGGGTGCTCGCGCAGGTACCCGATGAGCTCGGGCTTCTGCAGCAGCGCCAGGACCGCGAGGGTCAGGAAGGCGGAGGTGGACACCGCGCCGGCCCCGAAGAGGGAGACGGCGACGGTGGCGAACATGTCGTCGGTCAGGTGCGCCGACTCCGGGTCCGCCTCCTTCAGCTCGGCGAACCGGCCGAGGAGCCCCGTACGCTCCTCGGCCGGCAGCGCCAGCTGCGCCTTCAGCTGCTCCTCGAAGTAGCCGACGTCCTTGTACCAGTTGAGCGCCGAGTCGGCGAACGGTTCGCGCGCGGTCATGAACGCGACGTCCAGCCCCGACATCAGCCGCCGCCGGTCCTCGAACGGCACCCCCAGCACCTGGCAGTGCACGGCCGCCGAGAAGGGGTCGGAGAACCCCGCCCGCAGGTCCGCCGGCCCGCCCTCGGCCACGAGCCCGTCGACGAGCTCGCCGGCCATCGCGCGCAGCCGGTCCCGCAGGCCCTTCTGGCGCGGGTTGAGCGCCTTCATGACCGCGTCGCGCAGTCCGGCGCTGTTGATGTTGCCCATGTTGTTGACGACCTCGGGCGGGATCGTCAGGGCGTACTGGCGGGGGACGCCGGCGTTCGCCGTGTCCTTGAGGCTGAAGCGCTCGTCCTCCAGCACCTGCGTGGCCAGCGCGTAACTGCTCACCAGCCAGGCCGGGTCCCCGGTGAGGGTCCGGACCCGGGCGACCGGCGCCTTCTCGCGCAGCCAGGTGCACTCCTCGGGGAGCACGTCACCGCGCCGCGAGAGCGGGAAGTCGAGGAGGGCGCCACCGGTCCGCCCGGTGCCCTCAAGCTGCTCGACGCCCATCGACGGTCCCTTCGGTGTGGTTCGGGTCGCTCCGCGCGAGGTCGGCCGACTCGGGCCTTACGACGGCATACGCCTGGTTCCTGGTCGCGCGCAGTCCCCCACCGCGCGCGAAGAGGACATCGGTCATCGGCATCTTGACGTGGTAGGCCGCCACCGAGGACGGCACGTCGAGAATGCTCGGGGTGTCCACGAAGAACGGCAGCTCGGCCGCGATGTAATCGAAACATGCCTGCAACTGCGCGTCGGTGATGGATTCACCTTCCGGCAACTTGGAGCCGACAAAATGCAGGGCCATTTCCTCGCAGCCCTTGCGGAATTCGTCGTCGGTCGCCAGGAAATGGAGCACGCGCCTGTGCAGAAGTTGGTAGACGGGGTTCGACTGGAACTCGGAAAGTGCCCTCACACGGATCTCGGCATGGGGACGGCCTGATTCCTCCACGCCCTTGAGGATCCGTCGCCGGACGGCCTTTATTTCCTTCGTCGCACGCTTCTCCGCGTGTTCCCGCGTGTAGCCGAACGCGGCGAACATCCGGTCGACGTGGAGGTCCGCGTAGACGAAGTCGACCTGCGCGAAGCGGGTCGTCGCCCATCGGGCGAGGCTCGTGATGCGCTCGGAGCTGAAGTAGCTGTTCCCGGGGCTCACTCCGATGAGCACATGGTCGCCGTCTTCCCAGATATGGCGGCAGGTACGAGTGAAGGGCAGAACTTCGAATGATGCGTCAGCTGTGATCGTCACCTGTGTGATCGCCCTTGTTGCCGCTTGTCCCTGGGGGCCCTGCGCTCCCGGTGTGGCGGCAATGTCGCTACGTTATGCCGTGGTCCCGAAGCGTGACAAGTGGAGGCCTGAATTGGTGGCTGGAATTATCGCTTCCGCGCTACGGAAGGGTAATTGAATTTCTATCTGCCGCTCGAACGGGACCCGGGGCGTGGGGGGCGTCGGCATGCCGCTACCCTGAGCCGGTCAACAAGCACCAAGAAGGGGTGGACCCAGTGGCGGACATCGAGAGCGCACGGACGACGTTCGGCAAGTTCGACGTGAACGGTGACGGCTTCGTGACGGCCGACGAGTTCCGTTCGGCGATGGCGGCGATGGGCGACCCGTTCGTCACCGGACCGGTCGCGGAGGCCGTGATCGCCTCCAAGGACGCGAACTCCGACGGCCTGCTGAGCTTCGACGAGTTCTGGGCCTCGCTGAACAAGTAAGCCCCGCACAGCCCCCGGGTCGGCGCGCCGGGCCGGGGGAGCACGTCAGGCCTGCGGCCCGGCCGTGCCCTCCACCTCGGCGAGGGCCTCCTCCAGCCAGCGCAGCCAGAAGGTCTCCAGACCGGTTCCCGCGTGGAGCACGACCCGCCGCAACCGGTCCTCCTCGGCGTCCCGGCCGGCCGGGAAGTCCTTCTCCTCGATGGACTCGTACACGGCCAACTGGGCCCGGTGCAGCTCCAGATGGCGCCGCAGCTCCGCGGCCAGGCCCTGCGGCCCGACCACCGCGGCCGCCCGGATCCGCAGCAGCAGGGGATCGCGCACCGGCTTCGGGTCCTGGCTCTGCGCGACCCACCGGGCCAGCTCCCCGCTCCCGGCGGGCAGCACCTCGTACTGCTTCTTCTGCCCCCGCACGGGCACCTCGCTGGGCAGCGCCCGGATCAGCCCGGCGTCCTCCAGCCGGCCGAGCTCCCGGTAGATCTGCTGGTGCGTCGCGGACCAGAAGTACCCGATCGACTTGTCGAACCGCCGGGTCAGCTCCAGCCCCGACGAGGGCTTCTCGAGCAGGGCGGTGAGGATGGCGTGCGGCAGCGACATGCGGCCATCCTAGGTTTGCGGGAGCTCCAGGACCGCGATCCCGGGTCGCCGCCGCTGCCGCTCCGGTGCACCCGGCGCCCCTGGCGGCGAACCTGTCTACCGCCAGGCGGCCAGCGCCTGCGGATCGCGGGGCCCGGGAGCATCCGCGGCAAGCAGGCCGTGCGCGCGCAGGACGGCCGTCACCGCCGGGGACCAGGCCGGGCGCAGGCCCGCCGAGGCGAGCAGCGAGGGGTCCGACAGGAGGGTCCCGGCCGGGCCGAAGCGGATGCCCGACGGGGTCAGGACCGCCGCGTCGTCGGCCCAGCGGACCGCCAGGTCCACATCGTGGGTGGCCATGACCACCGTCGTGCCGGAGGCCTGGAGCCCCGCGAGGACGGCCAGCAGCCGCTCCTGGCCGTCCGGGTCGAGGCCGGCCGTCGGCTCGTCCAGGATCAGCACGCGCGGCGCCATCGCCACCGCCCCCGCGATCGCCGCGCGCTTGCGCTGGCCGTAGGACAGCAGGTGGGTGGGGCGGTCCCGGAGCGCGGTGATGTCCAGGGCGGCCAGCGCCGCGTCCACCCGGGCGCGGACCTCCGGCGCGGGCAGCCCCAGGTTCATCGGGCCGAAGGACACGTCCTGTTCGACCGAGGCCGCGAAGAGCTGGTCGTCCGGGTCCTGCACCACCAGCTGGACGGACGTGCGCAGCCGGGTCAGGCCGGCGCGGCCGTACGAGACGTCCGCGCCGTCGAGCCGCAGCGCGCCCGTGCCGGGCCGCAGGCCCCCGCTCAGCAGGCGCATCAGCGTGGTCTTGCCGCTGCCGTTGCGGCCCAGCAGGACCAGCGCCCGGCCCGGCGCGATGGCGAAGTCCACGCTGGTCAGGACCGCCGGACCGTCCTCGTAGGCGTAGCCCGCGCCGGTCAGTTCCACCACCGGGTTCAGCGACGGGTTCACAGGTAGAGCCCCTTCAGGGTGAGGGTCAGGGTGGTCAGGCCCGCCAGCAGGGCGCCCGAGGCCGCGAGGAAGCGCCACGACAGGGCCGCCTCCGGTACGAGGACCCGCAGCGCGCCGTCGTAGCCGCGCCCGGCCAGCCCCGCCTGGAGCCTGGCCGCGCGGTCGAAGGCCCGTACGAAGGAGGTCGCGGCGAGCCCGGCCAGGGAGCGCCACACCGCCGCCCGGCCGGTGTGCCCGAGGCGGGCGGCCTGGGCCCGGCGGACCTGGGCCATGGAGTCGAGGAGCAGGAAGCCGATCCGGTACATGACCAGGGCCACGTCCACCACGGGGGCCGGCACCCCGGCCCGGACCAGCCGGGGGAGCACGTCGGAGACCGGCGTGGTGAAGGCGAACAGCAGCAGCCCGAGCGAGGCCGCCGAGGTCCGCAGGAGCAGTTCGGCGGCGTGCCGGGGGCCGTCGGGCGCCAGCGAGAGCGGCCCCGTCGGGCCGCCGACCGCGAAGAGCAGCGGCAGCGCCCCGGTGAAGCAGAAACCGAGGGGGATGCGGAAGGCCCGCCACAGCTGCCGCCCGGCCACCCCCGCCGGGCCGAGCAGTACGGCGAGGGTGGCGACGGCCACCAGCGGCCCGCCCGGCCAGGGCGGCAGGCACACGGCGGTGACCGTCAGCCCGATCCCGAGCAGGGCCTTCTCCAGCGGGTGCCGGCCGCGCCAGCGGCTGCTGTGCGCGGCCACGTCGATCGGCAGCACCCGCCTACGCCTCCGGGGCGGTGGCCGGAGCGGCGGCGGCAGCGGCGGCAGCGGGGGCGGCGGCCGCGCCCTGGCGGCGGCCCTTGCGGACACCGAAGTAGTACGCGAGCACGCCCGCGCCCAGCGCCGCCTGCAGGGCGAACAGCGCGGACTCGATCTCGCCCGAGGGGGGCTCGTAGAGCGGGGTGAACCAGGGCTCGTAGTCCGGCTTCAGCTCGGTGATCGCCGTCTCGGCCTGCGCGTCGGCGCCGGTGAAGGGCTCCTCCTTGTGGTCGCCCATCCCCAGCGCGACCGGGAGGACGGCCAGCGCCGCCACCAGGAGCAGCAGCAGGGCGTTGATCTTCGCGTTCTTGGACATGCCGCTCATCAGACCGCCGCCTTCTCTTCGCTGCGGGCGGACGTCAGCTTCGCGACACCCAGCCGGACCAGGTCCGACTTGCTCGCCTGCATCAGCAGCCGCATCACCAGGACGGTCAGCAGGCCCTCGCTCACGGCCAGCGGAATCTGCGTGACCGCGAAGATCCCGCCGAACTTCGCGAGCGCCCCGAGGAGTCCGGTGGCCGGGTCCGGGAAGGCCAGCGCGAGCTGCACGCTGGTGACGCAGTAGGTGACCAGGTCCGCGAAGAAGGCTCCGAAGAAGACGGTCACCATCAGCGGGAGGCCGAACTTCCGCAGCAGCCGGTAGACGGCGTAGCCCGCCCAGGGGCCCGCGACGGCCATCGAGAAGACGTTGGCGCCGAGGGTGGTGAGCCCGCCGTGGGCCAGCAGCAGGGCCTGGAAGAGCAGGGTGATCGTGCCGAGCACCGCCATGATCGGCGGCCGGAACAGGATCGCCCCGAGCCCCGTGCCGGTGGGGTGCGAGCAACTGCCCGTCACCGAGGGGATCTTCAGGGCGGACAGGACGAAAGTGAATGCTCCGGACGCGCCGAGCAGCAGCGTGCTCTCCGGGTTCGCCTTCACCTCGCGGGTGAGCGAGCGGACGCCGTGGACGACGAAGGGAGCGGACGCGGCGCCCCAGGCGACCGCGTGCAACGGGGGTAGGAACCCCTCGGCTATATGCATGAGTGGGGAGACCTCTCCAGCACCTCGTGGATGGACAACGCGCCCCGGCCGGTCTCCTGGCTCACGGGTTGCCGTCCTGGCTCCGCCTTCCCGGGCAGCACGGAACCTCCCGCGCAGCCCAGTGGCTTTCCCGCAGGAGTGGAGCCGGACTTCCCGATCACAGTGGCGAGGGCCGCACCGGTTTCACACCGGTTTCCCGAACACCAAGGCCCGCTGACCCTAGTCGGACGCGCGGACCGGTACCAACCCGCCCCGATCACACCCACGGGCGGCCGGATTCCGGTTGGCTGTCACTCCCCGTGTCCGTGCGGCTGCCGACTGCCTCAATGGCCTCGCGCGAAAAGGGAGTTCCGCCGGTCCGCGGCCGCCGGAGACCGGCTGCCCCGTGTCGCGCGCCGTTCCGCCCGTACGGCCTCGACGGCGACGGGCACCTCGGGCCGGCCGGCCCCGCGCTGCGCGGCGGTCCGCGCGGGCGGGCACCGGACGGGCACCGGACGGGTGCGGTCCGGTGGCGGCCGCGGCCGGCCGCGGCAAGGCTGGGCGGGTGGCCGACGACACCGATACCGCGAACGTCCCCGACTACTCCGGCCTGAGCGCCGTCTACGTCAACTGCACGCTCAAACGCTCGCCCGAGCCCAGCAACACCGAGGGCCTGATCGACAAGAGCCGCGCAGTGATGCACGCGGCGGGCGTCCGGACCTCGCTCATCCGGGCGGTCGACCACGACATCGCCACCGGCGTCTGGCCCGACATGACCGACCACGGCTGGGAGGGCGACCAGTGGCCGGTCCTCTACAGCCAGATCATGGACGCCGACATCCTCGTGCTGTGCGGCCCGATCTGGCTCGGGGACAACAGCTCGGTGATGAAGCAGGTCATCGAGCGGCTCTACGCCTGCTCCTCGATCCTCAACGAGCAGGGCCAGTACGCCTACTACGGGCGCGTCGGCGGAGCACTGATCACCGGCAACGAGGACGGCGTCAAACACTGCGCCATGAACATCCTGTACAGCCTCCAGCACCTGGGCTACGCGATCCCGCCGCAGGCCGACGCCGGCTGGATCGGCGAGGCCGGGCCCGGGCCCTCGTACCTGGACCCCGGTTCCGGCGGCCCCGAGAACGACTTCACCAACCGCAACACCGCCTTCATGAGCTGGAACCTGATGCACCTGGCGGCCCTGCTCAAGCGGTCCGGCGGGATGCCGGCGCACGGCAACCAGCGCTCCCTGTGGGACGCGGGCTGCCGCTTCGACTTCCCGAACCCCGAGCACAGATAGCGGCTCCCGCCCCCGCGCTTCCCGCCCCCGCTTCCTGTCTGCCGCTTCCCGCCTGCCGCCGCTACACCGGCACCTCCGCCAGCGCCGACTCCAGCTGCGCCAGCAGCGGCCGGGCGTTCATCCTGCGGCAGCTCGACAGGGCCTCCTCCAGCACCGCCCGGGCGGCCGGCGTGTCCCCCGACGCCAGCAGCGCGCGGGCCGGCGCGGGCCCGGCCAGCGCCCGCACCAGGCTCTGCCCCGACCGGCGGCCCAGCGCGTCGGCCGCCCGCAGATGACGCAGGGCGCCCGCAGTGTCCCCGCGGTCCTGGGCGATCTTGCCGAGCCCGATCCGGGCCGCGCTCTGCCCCGCCAGGTCGCCGGACCCGACGGTGAATGCGAGGACCTCCCCGAAGCCCGCCTCCGCCTCGTCCAGCCGGCCCAGCAGCCGATGGGCGTCGGCGACCCAGCGCAGCATGCACATCCGGGGCCAGGCCGCGCCGCCCGACACGGACACGGCCAGCGCCTCGCGCAGCACCTCCAGGGCGCGTCCGGTCTCGCCGCGCGCGAGCAGCACCTGCCCGATGCCGCGCAGCGCGTGGGCCTGGCCGTAGCGGTCCCCGGCCGCCTCGAAGACGGGCGCGATGCGGCGGCAGCGCCGGGCCGCCTCGTCGAGCCGGCCCTGGATCCGGTCGAGGTAGGAGAGCAGCCAGCCCGCGTACGCCGCCCCGTGCGCGTCCCCGAGCTCCTCGAACAGAGCCTCGCCCGCGCCGAGCATGGCCCGGGCCGGCCCCCGCTCCTCGCGGCAGGTCCGCAGCCGGCCGAGCCCGACCAGCAGCACCGCCTCGCCGGTGCGGTCGCCCACCCCGCGGGCCGCCGCGAGCCCGGCCTCTTGGACGGCCTGCCAGCCGGCCAGGTCGCTGCGGAGGTCGAAGAGGTACTCGGCGCCGGCCGCGAGCTCCCAGCAGGCGTACGGGTCCGCCCGCGCGGCCTGCCGGACGGTGGCCACCAGCGCGTCCCGCTCCGCGCCGAGCCAGGCCACCGGCTCGGCCCGCGGCCCGGCGAGCACCGCCGGATCGGGGACCCGGGCGGCCGTGCGGCCGCCGAGCCCGGGGTAGTCCAGGCCCTGGTGGGCGCGGCGCCCCTCCCGTACGAGCGCCACCCAGCAGGCGAGGACCCGGCGCACCACCGCCGCCGCGTCGGGCGGGGCGAGCTCGCGGCCGAAGGCGCGGACCAGGTCGTGCATGCGGTAGCGCGGCCGGCCGGTGGCGTCCGGGCCGCAGGCCTCCAGCAGGTGCGCCGCCGTCAGGGCGTCGAGCGCCTCCTCGGCGGCGCGCAGCGGCCGGTCCAGGGCGGCCGCCGCCGTCCAGGCCGCGCAGTCGGGGGCGTCGAGCAGCGCGAGCCCGCGCAGGAGGGCCCGCGCGTCGGCCGGGAGCGCGCGGTAGCTGAGCCGCAGCCCGGCCCGCACCCCGTCGAGCACGTCCAGCCGGGCCCGCTCGTCCTCCAGCCGCGCCACCAGGTGGGCCGGTCCCCGGTGGGGGAGCGCGGCCAGCTCGGCGCCGACGACGCGCAGCGCGAGCGGCAGCCGCCCGCACAGCCGGACCAGCTCCCGGGCCGCCTCCGGTGCGGCGGCGATCCGATCGGGGCCGGCGGCCAGGGCGAGCAGCGAGAGCGCGGCCGGCTCGTCGAGGAGCGGGAGTTCGAGGGCGACCCGCCGCTCCAGCCCGCCCAGCCGGTACCTGCTGGTGACCAGCACGCCGCCGCCCGCCCCCGGCAGCAGGGGCCGCACCTGCCCGGCTCCCGCCGCGTTGTCGAGCACCACCAGCAGCCGCCGGTCCGCCACCAGGCTCCGGTACAGGGCCGCGCGTTCGTCCGGATCGGCGGGGACCGCCGGGCCGTCGACGCCGAGGGCGCGCAGGAACCCGGCCAGGACCTCGGCCGGATCCGCCGCGGCGGCCGGATCGGCGCCGCGCAGGTCCACGTACAGCTGTCCGCCGGGGAACTCGCCGCGCAGTGCGTGCGCGACCCGCAGCGCGAGCGCGGTCTTCCCGATCCCGGGCGCCCCCGTGACGACGCAGACCGGTTCGGCGCCCTCGCGCAGCCCGCGCAGCAGTGCGTCCACCTCCCGGTCCCGGCCGGTGAACACACCTGGCCCGGCGGGCAGTTGCGCCGGCCGGGCCCACGCCGCCGCGGCGCGCTCCGGCCCGGTCCGGCTCTGCGCGGGTCCGGGGTCCGGGGCGGCGGGCGCCGCGGCCGGGGGTGCAGGGCGGGGGAGTCGGCCGGGACCGCCGCCTGCAGGGCGGTCAGGGCCCCGCCCGGATCCAGGCCGGCCTGCTCCGCCAGCCGCCGCCGGGCCGCGGCGTACGCGGCCAGGGCCTCGCCGCGCCGCCCCGACCGGTGGAGCGCCAGCATGTGCAGCTCCACCAGCCGCTCCCGCAAGGGGTGTTCGGCCGACAGTCCGGCGAGCTCCGCGCACACCCGCGCGTGCCGGCCGAGCGCGAGGTCCGCGGCCAGCGCGTGCTCCACGCAGTCGAGCCGTTCCTCGGCCAGCCGGGCCGACGCGGCTTCGAAGACCCGGCCCCGGAGTCCGGCCAGGGCCACCGGGCCCCGCCAGGCCCCGAGTGCCCGGCCGAGCAGCCGGCGGGTCTCGCCCGGGTCCCGGCAGGCCTCCGCTGAGCGGCGCAGGCGCGCGAAGTCCCGGACGTCGACCTCCACCCGGTCCGGTGCGCCCGCCGGGTCCGCCGGGTCCTCCGCCGCGTCCGTCGCGTCGGCCGCGAGGGCGAACCCCGCCTCCGTGCGCGCCACCGGGACCCCGGCGCGCCGCAACACCCCCGCCACGTTCTGCAGTTGCTCCCGCGCCGTGGCCGGCGGGTCGTCCCACACCGCCGCCGCCAGCCCGGCGGCCGGGACCACCCGCCCCGCGTCCAGCGCCAGCGCCGCCAGCACCCGCCGGCCGCGCGGTCCGCCGGTGGTCAGGGGGCGGCCGTCCAGGGTGATGCGGACCGGGCCCAGCAGTGAGAGGACGAGGGCCATCGCGCACTCCTGACGCTGTGTCGCGGACGGATGGCCGACGGATGGGCGGCCGGTGGGCCGCGATCGTAGCGTCTGGCCACCCGGCCGGAGCAGGGGTGCCGCACATTCCGCTCCGGCCCGGGAGCGCCGGGGCGCACCCCCACCTCCCCGCGCCCCGGCGCCCCTGCCCACCGCTCCGAGAGGACATGCCCGATGCGTTCCCGCACGCGCACCGCCGCGCTGCTGACCGCCGCCGTGCTCGGCCTGGCCGGTCTCAGCGTCCCCCAGGCCACGGCCCGGGCTTCCGCGGCCTCCCCGCCCTCCGGCCCGGCCGTCGCCGTGGCGATGGGCGACAGCTTCATCTCCGGCGAGGCCGGCCGCTGGCTCGGCAACACCGACCGCTACGACGGCAGCCGCAACGGCACCGACCGGGCCTGGACCGGCGGGTCGAAGTACGACCCGGCCAAGGTCTACGGGGCCTCCGGGGCGGTCGGCGGCTGCCACCGCTCAGGGGGCCCCTCCCAGCGGTAGCTGGGGGAGTCTCGGAGATCGCGGTCGCCCCGCTGCCCGGCATCGACCAGCGGATCAACCTCGCCTGTTCCGGCGCCGAGACCGTCAACGTGCTCAGCGCCGCCAAGGGCGGGCAGCCGTACAACGGAGAGGCCCCGCAGACCGACCAGCTCGCCGCGCTCGCGAGGACGAAGCGGGTCAAGGTCATCGCGCCGTCCATCGGCGGGAACGACCTCGGGTTCGGCCAGATCATCGGAGACTGCGCGTACGACTGGTACTTCAGGAGGCTGTGCTGGAAGAAGCAGGCGCCGGTCGTCGAGGGCAAGCTGCCCGGGGTGAAGGCCAAGGTCGCGGCGGTCGTGGACGACATCCGCGCCGCCATGCGCGGCGCGGGGTACGCGGACGGCGACTACCGCCTCGTCCTGCAGTCCTATCCGTCTCCGCTCCCGGGCGGGGAGTCCTTCCGGCTGTCGCAGAACGACTCGGACCGGATGTTCAAGGACGGCTGCCCCTTCAACGACCGCGACGCGACCTGGGCGGCGTACACGCTGGTCCCGCAGATCGGCAACATGGTCAAGTCGGTGGCCGTGGGCAAGGGCACCGACTTCATGGACCTGAGGGACGCGCTGGCCGGGCACGAGGTGTGCGCGCTGGGCACCGCGCAGGTGGACCAGGGCGGGCCGGACCCGCGTGAGCACGAGTGGTTCCGCTTCCTGGACTACACGAACACGCCCTCGCCCGCCGGGCGGTCACGGGGCGGGGCCCGGCGGGTGCGACGCCGCCGGGCCCCGCCGCCGTGCTCAGCACACGTTCGGGTGCGCGATGTCGAGCACGAACCGCTCGGGGCCGTGCAGCGTGAACGAGGTGAAGGCGGGCTTGGTGTCGAAGGCGGCGCCGAGGGTGACCCGGCCCTCGAAGTCGCCGGTCAGGGCGACGCCCTTCAGCTTGGGCAGGTAGACCTTGAGGAGCTTGGGTCCGCGGTAGACGTTCCGGCCCGCGTCGTCGTGCCCGGCGGCGGGCTCCAGGCGGATCTCCAGGAAGTACCGCCCGGCCAGCGGCACGGGCTTGCCGGACCCGTCGTAGACCAGCCGCGGGACGGGGGCGACGGTGACCGCCGGGACGTGTCCCCGCAGGTCGACGACCAGCCGGTCGTACGTGCAGTGCCCGCCCCAGCGGGCATTGATGACGAGCGGGGTGGAGGAGACGGTTGAGGTGGTGGTGGAGGCGGCGGAGGCCGGCGCTGCGAAGGCGAGGGTGGTGGCGAGGAGTGCGCCCGTACCCAGTGCGGCGGCCTGCCGACGGCGTGGACGGTTCATGACGTCCCCCTGATTCTCGAGAGACGGGGACTGGTGTCACCACCTGAGACGCTCCGCGCGCGCGTGCGGTTGCACCGGGCTCAGCCGGGCAGCAGGGCGCTCAGTTCGGCGTCGAGGTCGTAGTGCCGCTGCTCCTGGCCGCGGGGCACCATCCCGGTCATCCGCCGGCACAGCTCCCGTACGTCCTTCGCGCGGGCGGACACCACGCAGGACTGCTCGCCGTTGCTGGGGCCCCGCCGACGCATGCGTGGCACGCCCACTCGGGCAAGCTAGTGCTGTGACCGGAAAGGTTCACCGGGTCGCGGCGCCCGGCACGGCACCTCGCCGCGTTGTCGGACCACACCGGTACGTCCAGTACGAGGCGTGGTCCTCCGCCTTGCGATGCACCGCACCGGACACCGCGACCCGGCAAACCTTGAGTGCGGGTGGGGTGCGTGCGGCCCGGACCTCAGGGCGTGCTGGTGAAGGAGCGGCGGTAGGAGCGGGGCGGGACTCCGCGCCGGCGCACGAACTGTTCGCGCAGGACGGCGGCGCTCCCGTAGCCGACCCGGCGGGCGATCTCCTCGACGGGCAGGTCCGTGCTCTCCAGGAGCTCCTCGGCGCCGCTCAGTCGCAGGTTGCGCAGCCAGGCGTGCGGGGTGGTGCCGGTGGCGGCGGTGAAGCGGCGGGCGAAGGACCGCTTGCTCATCACGGCGCGCCGGGCCAGTTCCGCGACGGGCAGCGGCTCGTGGAGGTGCTCGCGGGCCCAGGCCAGCACCTCGGAGAGGCGCTCGTCCTCGCAGTCCTCGGGGACGGGGGCGGCCAGGTACTGGGCCTGTCCGCCGTCGCGGTGGGAGGGCAGCACCATGTCCCGGGCGACGGCGTTGGCCATCGCCGCTCCGTGTTCCCGCCGCAGCAGGTGCAGGCACAGGTCGAAGCCGGCGGCGGCTCCGGCACCCGTGATGATCCGTCCTTCGTCGATGTAGAGGGCGTCGGGCTCGACGGTGACCTCCGGGTGGCGGCCGGCCAGCAGTTCGGCGAACCGCCAGTGGGTGGTGGCCCGCCGCCCGTCGAGCAGCCCGGCTTCGGCGAGCGCGAAGGTGCCGACGCAGTGGGCCGCGACGAGCGCGCCGCCCTCGTGCGCGGCCGCCAGCGCGCCGAGTACGGCGGGGCCGGGCGGGGTGCGGAAACCGGCCCCGGGCAGGGCGATCACGAGATCGGCGGCGGCCAGCCGGTCGAGGCCGTGCGCGATGGCGAGCGGCACGCCGATGTCGGTGGGGACCGGCCCGGGCCGGTCGGCGCACAGGGCGAAGTCGAAGCCGGGCAGCCCCTGTCCGTGGGGGCCGAAGACCTCGGTGACGATGCCCACGGCGAGCATGCCGACACCGGGCGGGACGTACGCGGCGACGGTCGTGAAGGGCGGCACGGGGGCAGTCTGACACGGTGGCACGAATCCTGCGATCACTGGCAGGTGTGCCACTCGTGGGCGGTGGACCGGCGCGGAAGGATCGCAGCCATGACGAACACGAAGAACAACACCGCCCCGGCCGCCGCGACGCTCACCGCGCAGGCCACCGCGACGCTCACCGCGCAGGCCACCGCGACGCTCACCGCCCCGGCCGCCGCGACGCTCACCGCCCCGGCCGCCGCGACGCTCACCGCCCCGGCCGCCGCGACGCTCACCGCGCAGCACCGCCGCACCGACGCGCCGCTCGGCCGCAGCGCCGTGTACACGATCCTGACCACCGGCTACGTCGGCTCCACCGGCCCCGGCGTCGCCGCCACCGTCTCCTACGTCTCCGACGGCGGCCGGCACGTGATCTTCGACCCGGGCATGGTGGCCAGCCGCGAGGACATCCTCGGCCCGCTCGCGGAACTCGGCCTCGGCCCCGACGACATCACCGACGTCGTGCTCAGCCACCACCACCCGGACAACACCATGAACGCGGGCCTGTTCACCCGGGCCCGGGTCCACGACCACAAGGTCGAGTACCAGGGCGACCAGTGGGAGAACCGGGACGCGGAGGGCCACGAGCTCACGCCGTCGCTGCGGCTGATCCGCACGCCGGGCCACAGCCTCGAGGACATCACCCTGCTGGCCGGCACGGACACGGGCGTGGTGGCGTTCGCCGGCGACCTGTGGTGGCACTCGGCCGGACCGGCCGACGACCCGGTGGCCCCGGACCGCGATGTGCTGCGCGCTTCCCGGCTGCGGGTGCTGGCCGCGGCGGACCTGATCGTGCCCGGTCACGGCGGCGCGTTCGCGGCCGACGGCAATGTGCCGATCTAGCCGGACATATCCGGGCCGATGATACGGTTTGGCTTCAACCCTGCTTTATTTTTGGCGGGTTGTCGCCGTACTGACCTATGTTCTGGGGCGTACAAGTTCGCTCCAGGAGGTCAGATTGCAGTCCAGGCGCTTCCTCGCCTTTTCCCGCGTGCTACGCCGATCGCGGCTGCTCATAGCCTTCGGCCTCGGCTCGCTCCTCCTCGGCTTCACGCCGTGGCTGGGGGTCGCGAGCCCGGCCGCGGCGGTCCGCGCCCCGGCGCCCCGGCCCACACCCGTGGCCGGCGACGGGAAGGCGGCGGTGCAGTCACCGCACCACGGCATCGCACCGGCGGGTGCGATGGAACCCACGGCTCCGGTTCTCGACCGGGCCGGTTGGACGGCCGCGGCGAGCGACGAGGAGACGGCCGGCGAGAACGGCCGCGCCGTCAACGTGCTCGACGGCGACGTCAACACCATGTGGCACAGCCGGTGGACGGCCCCGGCCGCTCCGCTGCCGCACACCATCACGATCGACATGCACCGCACGGCGGTGGTCTCCGCGCTCGTCTACGTGCCGCGCACCATCGCCTGGGCCAACGGGCGCATCGGTGAGTACAGCATCAGCGTCAGCACGGACGGACAGAACTGGGGCAACCCGGTGGCCACCGGCACGCTCGCGGACGACGCCGCCACCAAGACGCTCGGATTCGCCCCGACCGGCGCCCGGTTCATCCGGCTGACGGCGGCCACCGAGGCCGGCAACCGAGGTCCCTGGACCTCCGCCGCCGAGATCAACCTGCTCGGCGACCCCGGAACCCCGGCGGCCACCGTCGACCTGCCCCGGACCGGCTGGACGGCCGCGGCGAGCGACGAGGAGACGGCCGGCGAGAACGGCCGCGCCGTCAACGTGCTCGACGGCGACGCCAACACCATGTGGCACAGCCGCTATGCGGGCACCCCGGCTCCGCTGCCGCACACCATCACCATCGACATGCACCGCACGGCGGCGGTCTCCGCGCTCGTCTACCACTCCCGCGCGAGCGGGGTCAACGGTCGGGCCGGCGGATACACCATCACCACCAGCACGAACGGCACCACGTTCGGCTCGCCGGTCGCCGTCGGCACCTGGAAGGACGACAACACGGTCAAGACCGCGACGTTCATCCGCACCGAGAACGTCCGCTTCGTCCGCCTGACCGTGACCTCCGAGGCCGGCAACCGCGGCCCGTGGACCTCGGCCGCCGAGATACGGCTGAGCGGACCGGCCAGCCCGGCCCTCCACGGATCCTGGAGCCAGATCACCGGCTTCCCGCTGGTCCCCGTGGCCACCGCCGTCCTGCCGGGCGACAAGCTCCTCGCCTGGTCGGCGTACGCGGTCGACCGCTTCGGCGGCAGCAACGGCTACACCCAGACCGCGATCCTGGACCTGAAGACGGGCAAGGTCACCCAGCGCCGCATCGACAACACCGGCCACGACATGTTCTGCCCCGGCATAGCCATGCTGGCCGACGGCCGCGTCCTCGTCACCGGGGGCAGCAACGCGGAGAAGGCCAGCATCTACGACCCCGCCACCGACGCGTGGTCCTCCACCACCAGCATGAACATCGCCCGCGGCTACCAGGCGATGACGCTCCTCTCCACCGGTGAGGCCTTCGTCCTGGGCGGATCCTGGAGCGGAACCCCGGGCGACAAGGCCGGCGAGGTCTGGTCCCCGGACACCCGCACCTGGCGCAAGCTCCCGGGCGTCTCGGCCGTCACGGCCATGACCGCCGACCCGGCCGGCGCCTACCGCGCCGACAACCACATGTGGCTCTACGCCACCGCGGGCGGCAAGGTGCTCCAGCTCGGCCCGAGCAAGCAGATGAACTGGATCACGACCAGCGGCCAGGGCAGCATCACCGCCGCCGGCACCCGGGCCGACAGCCCGGACGCGATGACCGGCAACGCCGTCGCCTACGACATCGGCAAGCTGCTCACGCTCGGCGGCTCGCCCGCCTACGAGAACACCCCCGCCACGCCGCGCGCCTACACCGTGAACATCACGGGAAGCCAGGTGCAGGCCGCCCGTACCGGCGACATGGGCAACGCCCGCGGCTTCAGCAACAGCGTCGTCATGCCCGACGGCAAGGTGGTCGTCTTCGGCGGCCAGGCCGTCCCGGTGCCGTTCAGCGACGCGACCTCCGTCCTGACCCCCGAGGTCTGGGACCCGGCCACCGGCGTCTTCACCCCGCTCGCCACCATGGCGATCCCGCGCAACTACCACAGCGTGGCCAACCTGCTGCCCGACGGACGGATCTTCTCCGGCGGCGGCGGCCTGTGCGGCGAGTGCGCGACCAACCACGCGGACGGGGCCATCTTCACCCCGCCCTACCTGCTCAACGCGGACGGAACGCCGAAGCCGCGTCCGGTCATCACCGGCAACGTACCCGCCAGGACGGCCCCCGGTACGGCGCTCACGGTGACCACTCAGGCTCCGGTCTCGTCCTTCGTCCTGGTACGGGCGGCGGCCGCGACCCACTCGACCGACAACGACCAGCGACGGGTGCCCCTCGTGTCGACGCCCGCGGGAGCCGGCACGTACACGGTGTCCGTACCCGCCGACACCGGTGTGGTCCTGCCGGGCACCTACATGCTCTTCGCCCTCGACGCCCAGGGCATACCGAGCATCGCCCGCTTCATCACCATCGCCTGACCCGCACCACCTGACACCGCACAACGGTCCCGCCGGTCCTGTGAAGGACCGGCGGGACCTTTTTCATGAGCCGGAGGCGGGGCCCGCGGGCCCGACCAGGGCATGGTGCACGTCCTGGAGGGTCGCCGCGGTCGTGAGCACCTGTCGGATCCCGTCCGCTCGCGCCGTGAGGCCGAGCCTGCCCAGCACGGCGGCGTAGCCGACCAGGACGCCGCGCAGGTCCCCCGCGTACGTCCGCGGCTCGCGCGCGGCCAAGTCCAGGAGGAGGAAGGCCGCTTCCTCCAGCGCCGCCCGCGCGTGGGGAAGCCCGCCGGGATCGGCGGCCCGCCGGCCGGCCATTCCCGCGAGGGCCTTGGCGAGCTCGGCCCGGTGCGCCCCGGGGTCGGTCTGGGCCAGCCGCCTGCGGACCGCGACGGCCTCCTGGAGGGCGGGCAGGACCTCGGGGAGATCCAAGGCGGTGAGCAGGACGACCAGGTTGTCCACCGCGCGGGCGAGGTCGAGGAGGTGGGCGCGCGGATCCGCGGCGGCCAGCCGGCGGCCGATGCCCGTGCCCTCCCGGAGGGCGGACAGGGCCTCGGCCAGCCGTCCCAGGCGGGCGTACCCGGCACTGAGGTTGCCCAGGGCCTTGGCGAGATCGGGCTCGCGGGCACCGGGGTTGGCTTCGGCCAGGCGCCGGAAGAGGGCGACGGCTTCCTCGAACGCCGGGACCGCCTCGTCGGGGCGCTCCGTGCCGATCAGGTACGCGCCGAGGTTGTCGAGCGACGCGGCGAGGTGGGCCTGGTGGGCACCGGGGTTGGAGGCGGCCAGCCGCCTGTCGATGGCGACCGCCTCCCGCACGGCCCGCAGCGCCTCCTCCCGGCGCCCGAGTTGCGACAGCCAGTGCCCCCGGTGGTGCAGCGCCCTGGCGAGGTCGGGCAGGCAGGCGGCGGAGTTCCTCTCGACGATGAGCCGGAAGAGGGTGACGGCCTGCTCGGAGGCCTTCAGGGAATCCTCCGGCCGCCCCAGGTCGGAGAACACGCGGCCGAGGTTGTCCAGGGTCGTGGCCAGGGGGAGCAAGTGGGCCGCCGGTTCGGTGTCGGCCAGCCGCATCAGGATCGCCGTCGCCTCCAGAGTGACCCGCAGAGCCCGTTCCTGCTCTCCCTGTGCGGAGAGCAGGCTGCCCAGATTGACCAGGGCCCCGGACAGACCGGGCAGGTGGCGGGCCGGATCGGCGGCCACCAGCTGCCGGAAGATCCCGGCGGCCTCCTCGGCCGTCGCCAGCGCCTCGGCGCGGCGGCCCCGCGCGGAGAGGTAGCCGCCGAGGTGGGTCAGCGTGCCGCCCAGGCCGGCCAGGTTGGCGTCCGGGTCGACCGCCGCCAGTCGGCGGAAGATCCTGGCGGATTCGTCGGCGGACGCCACGGCCTTGCCGACCAGGCCGGCGTGGTCGTACCGCGTGGCGAGCCGGCTGAGCAGAACGGCCTGGTCGCCGTGGTCATCGGCGTCGGCGAGCCGCCGGGCGGTGAGCCGCTCGGCGACGGAGGCGATGCCCGGGTCGAGGTCGACGTGGCGCAGGCCGGGCAGCACGGTGTCGATCGACTCGAGGACGCCCAGCAGGTCCCCGTCCGCCAACTCCCCTTCCCCGATCCGGGCGAGCGCGGTCAGGGCGGCCGAGCCCGCGTCCAGCGCGAGCCGGGGGTCGGCCCGCACCACGGGGTACAGGTGGCCGTCCCCCACATGGGGCCAGCGGTCGGCGGCGGCCGCGAGGTAGGCGAGCGTACGGGGGGCCCAGGGCGGCGCCGCGCCGTCCTGGCCGCGGCGGAGCAGGGCTGCCGGGACGGCGGCCGCCCACGTGTCCGTCGGATGCCCGGACACCGGGCTGCCGGGCAGCATGAGGGCGAGGAAGTCCTCGGCGAGCCGATCGGGCAGCAGGGGTTCGAGGGTGTTGGCCCGGGCCGGGTCGGTGGGCGGGTAGCAGACGGCGTGGTCGAGGAGGATCCGCTCGGCGGGGGCCCGCGGCATGAGCAGTTCGAGGACCCCGAGGGCGGCCTGGCGGTCGGCGGGCCCGGCGAGGATCGCGGCGAACACCGCGCGCGCCATCACGGCGTCGGACGTGCGGAAATCGAGGCCGCGCCCGGAGTTCTCGTACAGCTGCCGCCAGTTCTCGTGCTCCCGGTCCAGCAGGTAGACGGTGAGGCCGACCACGTCGCCGGGCGGGCGGCGGCCGCGGGCCGCCGCGTCCACGGCGACGAGCGCGGCCATGTGGACCACCAGCGTCAGCCCGAAGCCCGGGGTGTTCAAGGGGCCCGGGGGAGCGATCGCGCGCGGATCGGTGACGTCCGGGTAGTGGACGGCGAAGCAGTCGCGTGCGGCGGTGAACATCCGGTCCCGCGCGCTGCCGTCGTCGGGCAGCGGAGCCAGGTACAGGTCGGAGGTGTCGATGCCCTCCCGGAGCTGGTCGAGCTTGCCCCGCAGCGCGGGCCAGCCGCTCGCCGACCGGCCGATCAGCAGGACCCTCACCGGGACCGGCCGGCGCAGCAGCCGGTTGTGGAACAGCCAGCTCAGGTCCGAGAGGGGCCAGCGGTCCGCGTAGTCCACCAGCAGCAGCACGCCCTCGTGCCCGTCCGGGCGCAGGTCCTGGCTGCCCTCCGCCGGCGGGTGGGCGTCCGAGCCGTGCACGGCGCTCACGACCTTCCACCCCGCGCGCCGGGACTCGGCGGCGAGCAGGTTCGCCAGCCGTGTCTTGCCCTGGCCTCCCTCCCCGTGCAGCCACCGCACCGCGAACCGGGCGTCCGCGTCCCGCCACGCGGCCAGCTCCGCCGACTCGGCGGCGCGGCCGGTGAAGCCGACGACCTCCGTGCGCGCGTCGAGCATCCGGCTGGGCTGCGCCCGCAGCCAGGGCGATCGCGCGTCGGTCGCCGGCCGGTGTCCGAACAGCAGGTACACCGGCCGGCCGTCGCCGAAGACGTGGATGTCCGCGCCGACGCAGCCGTACCCGAAACCGTTCTCGACGTGGACGACCTGCCGGACCCCTGCCGGTTCCGGGGACGCGGACGGAGTCACCCGGCGTCCTCGGTCTCCGTACCGGCGGCGGGCCGAGGGGGAGCCGGCGGTTCCGCGGGTCCCTGGTGCACGATCACGTTGCCGCCCAGCGCGGCGAAGACGCGGCCGTTGTCGCGTGCGGTGTTCGTCTGCTGCCAGACCTGCCGCGCCGGCGGCAGTTCGGCCCGGACCTCGTCCAGCAGCTGCTGCAGTTCCTCCGCCGCGTCGGGGTGTTCGCGCAGGAAGGCGGCGAGTTGCAGCCGCCAGACGGGCACCAGGTCCTGCCGGGCGCCTTCGGTGTCGCCGGACCGGGCCACCAGCGCGGCGTGCCCGTCCATCTGCGCCTCGATGGCCGCCTGTTGATCCGTACCGGCGTGCCGGAACAGGCGGGCCACCCGGGCGCGCGCCGTCGTCCAGGCGTCGGTGGCCATTGCCGCCACCACGGTCGTCGCCCCTGTCATGGCGAGGGCGGCCACGTCTTCGAGCACGAGAACTCCTAGCGGCCAGGAATCTGGATGAGTGCAGCAAATATCCCTTCGGGCCCCGTGCGACATGAGGTACTCGGCCACTTCCGCGGCCGGTCTGGCCGAAAGTGCGGGCGGCGAGGGAGGGCGCTGGCGCGCCCAGAGATACCAAGGCCAACTTGTCAGTCACCCTGTTTGTCCGTTATGGTCGGTTCGTGGGAGCGGAGCGACCGCCTGAGGGCGTGGCCGAGGAACTTCAGCTGGTGATCGGCCTGCTGGTACGGCACCTGCGGATGGCCTCCGCGGGGAGCGGGGTGAGCCTCTCGCAGGCCTCGGTCCTCAAACGCCTCGACCGCGACGGCCCCACCACGGTGACGGCCCTGGCGCAGGCCGAGAGGATCCGCCCCCAGTCGCTGACGGCCACGGTCGGCAGCCTGCGGAACTCCGGACACGTCGTGAGCACCGCACATCCCACCGACGGCCGCCGGAAGGTGATCGCACTGACCGAGCGCGGCCGGGACTTCGTGCGGGAGCGCAAGGAGGCCGGCCACGGACGCCTCGCCGAGCTGATGGCCGAGCGGCTCACGCCCGAGGAGCGGCGGACGGTGGCCGAGGCGATCCCGCTGCTGCGGCGCCTCGCCGAAGCCTGACCGCGGGCCGCCGGAGTCCCGGGGCCGCCGAAAAGAGCAAGGAATGGGGTGCCCATGACCGGCCTGACCCTCGACACCGACACCGCCCTGGTCCTGATCGACCTCCAGAGCGGCATCCTGGCCCTGCCCACGAACCGGCCCGCCGACGAAGTCCTCAAGCGGGGCATCGCGCTCGCCGAGGCCTTCCGCGCCCGGAAGTTGCCCGTGGTCCTCGTACGGGTCGCCTGGTCGCCCGACGGCGGGGACCTGCCGACCACCGATGTCGACCGCCCCGGCCCGGCCGCGGCCCCGCCCGCCGCGTTCTCCGAGATCCCCGCCGAACTCGCGGCCCTCGGCGACGTCGTCGTCACCAAGCGGCACTGGGGTGCCTTCACCGGCACCGAGCTCGACCTCCAGCTCCGCCGGCGCGGCATCCACCGCATCGTCCTGGCCGGCATCTCCACCAGCATCGGCGTCGAGTCCACCGCCCGCACCGCCTGGGAGAACAGCTACCAGCTCGTCTTCGCCGAGGACGCCACGGCCGACACCGATCCGGACTCCCACGCCCACAGCTTCGGCAAGATCTTCCCGCGCATGGGCAAGGTCACCACCACCGAGGAGATCCTCTCCGCCCTCGGCGCGGAGTGAGGCGCCGGAAGCCCTTCGGACCCCTCCCGGGCCGGCGCGTTGCGGTCCGGACCGCTCTCAAGTCACCATGAGCACGGGGACGTTGGCGAAGGAAGCGAGGGCGGCGAGGCGGCGGGGCCGGCGGCTGCCGGCCGCGGCGGGCACGGAGACGGCCCGCCGCCGCAGCCCCCCGCCCGCCGGTCTTCGCCCCGGCGTCCGCCGCCGAAGGGACCCGCACCTTCACCGAGAAGCGCCCGCCCCACTGGAAGTCCTGATCCACGAGAAGTCCTGATCCGCCGGCCCGCGGGCGTCGCGACGCCCGCCGCGATCAAAGGCGTTGTCCGGGGACGGCGGCGGGGGCATGCTCCCCGGATGGACGACACACCGAACCGGTTCCCGGATTCCCTGCCCGCCCTGCGCGCCGCGGCGCACGAGGCGGGCTTCAGCATGTCCTGCGAGGAGCGGACCGGCGGTCTGCTGGCCGTTCTCGCGGCCGCCCGCCCCGGAGGCCGCATCCTCGAACTCGGCACGGGCGCCGGCGAGGGCACCGCCTGGCTCCTCAGCGGGATGGACGGCGCCTCCCGTCTGGTCACGGTCGAGCTGGACGAGACCGTGCAGAAGGTCGGCCGCGAGCAGTTGGGCTCCGACCCCCGGGTGACCTTCGTGGCCGCGGACGGCGGTGACTGGCTGGAGGCGTACGGCGGGGAACCGTTCGACCTGGTCTTCGCGGACACCTGGCCGGGGAAGTTCACCCACCTGGAGCGGGCCCTGGACCTCGTGGCCCCCGGCGGGACGTACCTGATCGACGACCTCCTCCCGCAGCCCGGCTGGCCGCAGGACCACGCGCCGTCGGTCGAGCGCCTGCTCGCCGTCCTGGAGCGACGGGAGGACTTCCGCACGGTCCGCATGGCCTGGGCGAGCGGCCTCCTGATGGCGGTGCGCTCCGCCGCCCCGCGCCCGTGACCGGGGCCTCCATCGGCCGCGAGCAGCGTATCGACGCTCCATCGACCTGGGTCCAGGTCGAGGTGCTCGCCGGCACTGCCCAGGCCGAGCTCGGCGCCGTCCCCTCCGAGGCCTTGGCCGACATCCGCCGGGCCCCGGTTCCCTCCGTCGCCCGGATCCGGGAGCTGGAGGCGGAGCGCGACCACGAGATCCTCGCTTTCCTCGCCGCGCACACCGAGGCGATGCCCGCCGAGTCGGCCCGCTGGGTGCACCACGGAATGACCAGCTACGACCTCGTGGACACCGCCCTCGGCCTCGTGCTGGCCCGCTCGTGCGACCTGGTGCTCGAAGCCGCCCGCGCCCTCGCCCGGCTCCTCGCCCAACGGGCCCTCGAACACTGGGACACGGTGTGCATCGGACGCACCCACGGCATCCACGCCGAGCCCACCACCTTCGGCCAGAAGCTCGCCGTCCACGCCCACGCCGTGCACCGCTGCCTGGGCCGGCTCGCCGACGCCCGCACGGCCGTCGCCGTCGGTACGCTCTCGGGCCCCGTCGGCACGTACTCCCACATCCACCCCCAGATCGAGGAACGGGTCTGCGCGGAACTCGGCCTGGGCGTCGAGCCGATGCCCAGCCAGGTCGTGGCCCGCGACCGGCACGCCCAGTTGCTGTCGGCCCTCGCCATCACCGGAGCGGTCGTCGAGCAGTTCGCCCTGGAGATGCGCCTGCTGCAGCGCACCGAGGTCGCCGAGGTCGAGGAACCCCGATCCCGTGCCTACCAGGGGTCCAGCGCCATGCCCCACAAGCGGAACCCCACCACCAGCGAACGGCTGTGAGGCCTGGCCCGACTCCTGCGGGCCAACGCCGGCGCCTCGTACGAGAACATCGCGCTCTGGCACGAACGCGACCTCGCGCACTCCTCCGTCGAGCGGGTCATCCTGCCCGACAGCCTGGCCGTCTCCCACCACCAGCTGGTCTCCGCGACGGAACTCCTGCGCGGCCTGCGCGTCTTCCCCGCACGGATGTCGTCCCACGTCGACGCGACCCGGGGGCTGGTCTACAGCTCGGAGGTCTTCCTCGACCTCGTCGCCCGGGGAACCGGGCGCGAGGACGCCTACCGGCTGGTGCAGGCGGCGGCCGCCGAAGCGTGGACCACCGGCACCGGACTTCCCGCCGCCCTGGCCGCACGCGGCGTGCAAGTGCGCGAGGAACAGTTCGACCCCCACCGCTTCCTCGGCAACCGCGGTCATCTCAAGACCCGACTCGAAGAACTCGGCAAGGAGTTGCACCAGCATGTGGACATGTGGACATGTGAACAGGTCACCGGCGCCGCCCTCGACGTGCAGGAGGTCCTCGCCCTCTACCGGGCGTCCACCCTCGCCGAGCGGCGCCCCGTCGACGACGTCGAACGGTTCACCAAGATGCTGGCCGGGGCGAACCCGGTCGTCACCGCCCGCACCGCCGACGGCCGCCTCATCGGCATCTCCCGCTCCCTCACCGACGGCGCGTACTCCACGTACCTCGGTGACCTCGCCGTGGACCGGGAGTTCCAGGGCAAGGGCATCGGCCGCGACCTGATCCGCACCACCCAGGCGGCCGCCCCCCAGGCCAAGGTGATCCTCCTCTCCGCCCCCGCGGAGGTCGACTACTACCCCCACACCGGATTCACCCGCCACGAATGCGCCTGGGTCCTCGACAAGCCCATCGGCCGGCCCCTCGCGCGCTGACCTCCGGCCCCGGAGCCGCGCCCCCTCAGCCGCTCGGCCGCCCCGAGCGCGCCGGGCGGGGGCGCGGCTTCCGTGCCGCGAGGGCGAGGGCGAGTGCGACGAGGACCAGGACGCCGGCCACCGCGAACGTGACCCGCATGCCCGTGGCCACGGCCCCAGGGGGCGCCGTGGCGACGTCCGTCGCCGCCGAGGCGGAGGCGAACACGGCGCCCATGACCGACGTACCGGTGATGAGTCCGAGATTGCGCGCCAGGTTGAGCAGGCCGGAGGTGACGCCCCTCCGGTCCGGGCGGACGTCCGCCATGACGGCGGTGTTGTTGGCCGTCTGGAAGACCGCGTAGCCCGCCGTGACGACCGCGATGGGGGCGACGTAGCCGGGGATGCCCAGACTCCCCGCCGTCACCGACAGGGCGAAGGTGCCGACCGCCATCGCGCCGAGTCCGGCGACCGCCATGCGCGGTGCGCCGAACCGGTCAGCGAGGCGCCCGGCCGGTACGCCGGCCAGCGCGGCCACGAGGGGACCGGCCGACAGGACGAGTCCGACCAGCGCCTCGTCGAGCCCGAGGGAGCGGGAGAGGTAGAACGGGCCGACCACCAGCGTCGCCATCATCACCGTCGAGACGAGGGTGCTCATGGCCAGGCTCGCGCGCAGCGCCGGATCGCGGAACGTCGCCGGCCGGATCAGGGGTGACGCCGCCCGCGATTCGGTGCGTACGAAGAGCCCGGCTCCGAGCACGGCGCCCGCCAGGAGGGCCGCGTTGAGCGGGCCGAAACCGCCGTGCCCGGTGGTCATGGCGAGGGCGTAGGCGGCGAGCGTCAGAGCGAGCAGCAGGGTGCCCGCGTGGTCGAAGCGGGCCCGGCCGACCTCCTCAGGCCCCTGCGCCCGCTCCTGCCCCTTCAGACGCTCCAACCCCTCCTGCCCCTTCCGGCGGTCGTCGGGCAGGTGGCGGTGGGCGAGGAAGAGGGCCAGGGCGCCCAGGGGAGCGTTGACGAGGAAGATCGCCCGCCAGCCGGGTCCGGCGATCAGCACGCCTCCCAGCGACGGACCGAGAGCGGTGCCGATCGCGGACATCGTGCCGAGCAGCCCCATGGCCCTGCCGGTCCGCGCCTTCGGCACCGTCCCGCCGACGAACGCCATGGCGAGGGCCATCATGACGGCGGCCCCGAGGCCCTGCGCCGCCCGGGCGGCGATCAGCAGCCACAGCGTGGGCGCGAGGCCGCACAGGACCGAGGCCGCCGTGAACAGCAGGATCCCGGCCAGGAGCAGGCGTCGGCGGCCGATCAGGTCACCGAGCCGTCCGGCGCCGACGATCAGGGTGGTGACGGCGAGGAGATAGGACAGGACGATCCACTGGACCTCCTGGAAGGAGGCGGAGAACGCCTCGGCCAGGGTCGGCAGTGCGACATTGGCGATGCTCGTGCCGAGTGAGGACAGGAGCATCAAGAGTGAGAGGGCGGCGAGCGCCCAGCGGACCGGAGCGGTGCCCCGTCCCGTGGCGGCGGCCGGTGGCGCGTCCTGCTGTCCTGCGGTGCTGGGTCTCACAAGGGACTCCGTTCTCGGGCGACTCCCGCGGCCCCGGCCCACGTTCGGCGGCCCTTGCCGCCGGCGGCCGGATCCCGCTCGTGCCGGGAGCGTGTACCGGCCCGGCCGCCACGGCAACTCTTGTTGCCATTTCCGGGACAGCGGGATGGAATGGCCGGATGGACGACACACCGCCCTACCAAGCGGTTCTCGCGGAGGTGGCACCCCGGCTGCGCCGGCTGCGCGCCCAACGCGGCCTCACCCTTGCCGCCCTCTCCGAGGCCACGGGCATCTCCAAGAGCACCCTCTCCCGGTTGGAGTCGGGGCAGCGCCGCCCCAGCCTGGAACTGCTGCTCCCGCTCGCCGGCGCCTACCGGGTTCCCCTGGACGACCTGGTCGGCGCCCCGGAAGTGGGGGATCCCCGGGTACGGCTGACCGCCCATCCACTGCCGAGCGGCGGCACGTTCGTCCCCCTGACCCGGACCCCCGGGCCCCTCCAGGCATACAAGATGATCATCTCCGACCGCGGTCCCGAGCCGGACCTCCGCACGCACGAGGGCTACGAGTGGCTGTACGTGCTCAACGGCCGGCTGAGGCTCGTCCTCACCGACCACGACCTGGTCCTCGGACCGGGCGAGGCGGCCGAGTTCGACACCCGCCTGCCGCACTGGTTCAGCAGCGCGGACGGCCGGCCGGTCGAGCTCCTCAGCCTGTTCGGACGGCAGGGGGAGCGCATGCACGTCCGCGCGAAGCCCACTCCCGCGTAGCGGTCCCGCACCCGCACCGGCACCCGCACCCGTCACCAGGTGACGGGGAGCTCCCGCAGTCCGTAGACGATGGTGTCCCGCTGGAAGACGAGCCGGTCCTCGGGTGCGGCCAGCCGCAAGCCGGGCAGCCTGCGCAGTAGGGTCTCCAGCACGATCTGCAGCTCGACGCGCGCCAGCGTGTGGCCCAGGCACTGGTGCACGCCGTGCCCGAAGGCCAGGTGGCGGCGTGCGTCCCGGGTCACGTCGAGCTCGGCGGGGCAGGCCGCGACGCCGGCCGGAACACGGTGGGCACTCGGGGTGTCGGCGGTTGCCGGAGCTCCTGCGGCTCCTGCGGCTTCCGAGGCTTCCGAGGCTCCCGGTCCGAAGAGCTCCGGCTGGCGGTTGGCGGTGGACAGCATGCAGATCACCGCGTCACCGGCCCGGATCGGCGCCCCGCCGACGGTGACGTCCGCCGTGGCGGCGCGGCCCAGACCGAGGTGGATGATGGTGAGGTAGCGCAGCAGCTCTTCCACCGCCCCGGGGATCAGCGCCGGGTCGCTCCGCAACAGGCCGGCCTGGTCGGGGCGGCGCAGCAGGGCCAGGACGCTGAGCGCGGCCATGTTGGTGGTGCTCTCGTGCCCGGTGATCAGGAGCATGAAGCCGAGCGAGGCCGTCTCCTGTGCCGTCAGGTCGGGCCGGACGGCGAGCCGGCTGAGGATGTCGTCCCCCGGCGCTTCCCGCTTCCGCTCCGCCAGCGTCGCCAGGTAGTCCATCAGCTCGCGGTGGGCCGCCGCCGCCCGGCCGGGGTCGGTGGTGTTGTCGAGCAGGGTCCGGCTGAGCGACTGGAACAGCGCGTGGTCCTCGTACGGCACCCCCAGCATCAGGCAGATGACCAGCGACGGGACGGGGAGCGCGAAGTCCGCCACGAGGTCGGCGGACCGGCGGCCGCCGGCGGCCATGGCGTCGACGGCGCTCTCCACGACCTCCGCGATGGCCGGGCGCAGCTCCTGGATCCGGCGGGTCAGGAAGTCCTTGGCGACCATGCGCCGCAGGCGGGCGTGCTCGGGGTCGTCCATCCGGATGAAGCTCGGCTGGGCGGTGGCCAGTTGGCGCTGGCCGGGGGAGAGGAAGGGGAAGCCGGGGGTGCGGGCGTCGGCACTGAAGCGGGCGTCGGCGAGCACCGAGCGCACCTCCTGGTGGCCGGTCACCAGCCAGCAGGGCGAGCCGTCGGGCAGCTCGGCGCGGCTGACCGGCGCCTCGGCGGCGGCCGCCGTGTAGCCGGGCGGCGGGTCGTAGGGGCAGGACCCGTAGGCGGCGGGCAGGGCGAGCGCGGGCGCGGCCGCGCCTTCGGTGGAGCTGCCGATGGCGGCGCCGGTGGTGGTCAGGGTCATGGCGGGGATCTCATCCGGAGGGGGTTCGGGCGCCGTCGGGCGGCGTGTGGAGGGCGCCGAGCGTGGCGCACATCGTGGCGCACTGCCCGGCGAGGATCAGGAGTTCGACGAGCTGGTCGGGACGCAGCACGTCCGCGAGCCGGTCCCACAGCGGCTGGGGCAGCGGGTCCCCGGCCGCGAGCGCGTCGGAGGCCTCCAGCAGGGCCAGATCGCCCGCGTCCCAAGGGTGTTCGCCGAGTGCGGCGGCCGTGGCCGCCACCTCCCGGGCGTCCAGGCCGGCTTCGGCGGCGACCTGGCGGTGGCGGTCGTACACGAAGGAGCCGCCACGCCGGTGCGCGGTGCGCAGCACCACCAGTTCACGCTGACGGTCCGTCAAAACCCCTTCGTGGGTCAGGACCCGGGCGAGGGAGAGCCAGGCCCGCGCGAGTTCCGGATGGTGGGCGAGGGTCCCGAAGAGGTTCACGCGGCCGGGGCCGTCCTTGGCGGAGCCGGCCAGCAGTCCGCGCAGCGCGGGCGTCCACCGCTCGGGCGGCAGCGGGGTGATGCGTGCTCGTACGGGGTCGGTGCGCACCGGGTCACCACCTGCAGACGACGACGCCGGCGCTCGCGCCGCTCGCGAACCCGAACATGCCCACCAGGTCGCCCCGGTGGAGCCGGTCCGAGCCCAGAGCGGTGGCCAACTGCAGCGGGATGGTGTTGGTGGCGACGTTGCCGTGCGCCGGGAAGGTGGAGAGGATCCGCTCCGGGTCCACCCCCACCCAGCCGCACGCCACCCGGGTGAAGGGCACGGACGGCTGGTGGACGCAGACGAGGTCGAAGTCCTCGACGCTCACCCCGAGCTCGCGCACCGCCCCGCGCACCTTCGCCGGCATACCGTCGAAGGAGGCCACGAGCTGCGCCGAGTCGATCTCCAACTGCCCCATCCTGCGGTGGTTCGCGTACGGATTGGGCAGCGTCGCCGCCCGCCAGCCCCAGGAGTTGGCGAAGAACCGGCTGCCCACGATCCCCGGCCGGGCGCTCGCGGCGACGAGCACCGCCGAGCCCATGTCCCCGGTGCTCAGGCTCGGCAGGGCGTTCAGCACGTCCTCGGGATCCGTGACGCTCCAGCGGCTCTCGCGGGTGCTGACCTCGGCGCTGGTGATCAGCACCCGCCGGTACTGTCCGGTCCGGATGAGGGAATCGGCCACCTCCAGTGCGTTGAGCACCCCGTTGCAGGCGTTCTTGAGGTCGAACACCGGGCATTCCAGGCCGAGTTTGGCCGCCACCACATGGGCTGTGGCCGGCTCCTCCATATCGGCGAGGATGCCCGCGTACAGCAGCAGGTCCACGTCCCGCGGGAGGGTGTCGCTCTCGTCCAGCAGGCTCCGGGCCGCGTGCACCGCCAGATCGGAGGGCTGCTCCTCGGCCGGCGCCACCGTGCGCTGGGCGAGCCCGTACATGTGCTGGAGCACACCCCGCGACATCGGGATGCCGGGACTGCTCGCCCGGAAGCGGTCCTCGACCGCGGAGACGCTCTGCCGCTCCCGCGGTACGTGGACGGTGGCGTGGACGATGGCGCTGTGAACGGCCAAGGGTACGAAGCCTTCTGCTGGTGAGGGGGGCGCCGGTCGGGGGCGGGCCCGGTGCGGTCAGGGCGCGGTGAGGAGGAGCACCACGTTGTGCCCGCCGAAGCCGAAGGAATGGCTGACGGCGGCGGTCACCCGCTGCTCGCGGACCGCGCCGGTCACGCAGTCGATGCCGAAAGGAGTGTCGGAGCCGGAGCCGGAGCCGGAGCCGAAACCGGAGCCGGGGCCGAAACCGGAAGCGGAGCCGCCCGCACCGAGGTTGGCGATCGGCGCGACCTGGGAGTCCCGGATGGTGGGCGCGGTGAGGGCGGCCTCCACGGCCCCGGCGGCGCCGAGACTGTGGCCGAGGACCCCCTTGGCGGCGGTCACGCTGGGCCCGTGCGGCAGGACGCGGGCGATGAGCTCGCCCTCGGTGCGGTCGTTGAGGGGGGTGGAGGTTCCGTGGGCGTTGACGTGGTCCACGTCCGCCGGGGACAGGCCGGCCTCGGCCAGCGCCGCGCGCAGCGCCGCCTCCGCGTACTCCCCACCGGGGGAGGGCGCCGTCGGGTGGTGGGCGTCCGAGGTGAGGCCGGCTCCGGCGAGGTGCGCGTAGCCGCGCCTCCCGCGGGCCGCGGCGTCCGCCGTCCGTTCCAGTACGAGTACGGCGGCCCCCGCGGCGATGACGAAGCCGTCGCGGTCCGCCGCGAACGGCCGCGAGGCCAGCTCGGGTCGGTCGACCCGGCCGGACAGCGCGCCCATCCGGGCGAAGCCGGTGGTGACGACGGGGGTCACGGCGGCCTCCGCACCCCCCGCCAGCGCGATGTCGCAGGCGCCGGAGAGCAGCAGGTCGCGGGCGACGGCCAGAGCCGTGGCACCGGAGGCGCAGGCCGTCTCGGTGGCCAGGGAGGGCCCGTGGGCTCCGAGGTCGGCGGACACCTCGCCGCAGGCCATGTTGGAGATGAGCATCGGGACGAGGGCGGGCGAGACCAGGTCGGGCCCGCCCTGGTGGTGGCGCAGCGTCTGGGTTTCCAGGTGGGCGGCACCGGCCAGTCCGGAGCCGATGACCACGGCGACGCGGGCACCGTCCCAGGAGGCGGGGTCGAGCCCGGCATCGGCCACGGCTTCCCGGGCGGCCAGGACCGCGAGCTGTGTGAAGCGGCCCATCCGCCAGGCCTTGCCGCCGCCGATGCGCCCCTGCTCGGGGGACATGGCGGGGATCCGGCAGGAGATGTCGACCGGGCAGCCCTTGAGCTCGGGATCGGTGGCCGCCGTCGAGCGGGCCCGCCGTACGCCGGCCCAGGTGGCCTCCCGGCCGATCCCGGCCGGGGTGAGCATCCCCAGACCGGTGACGGCGACGGCGGCGCGCCGGTGCGGGGGAGCCGTCACCGGGCGTCCTGCGCGGTCCGCTTGGAGTGGAGGACGGCGACGAGCTCGGCGATGGTGGTGCGCTTGGCGGCCTCGTGCTCCTCGACCTTGACGCCGAGCTCCTCCTGTAGGGCGAGGGCCAGTTCGGCGAGGGCGAGGGAGTCGAGGTCGAGGCTCTCGAGGGTGGCGTCGGGCAGGACGCTCTCGGGGGCGACCTCGAACTTCTCGGTGAGCACGGTGGTGACGACGTTCTGGACAGGGGGCATGGCGGTGGGTCCTTTCGGGACAGGGGGCATGGCGGTGGGTCCTTTCGGGACAGGGGGGATCGGCGATCGGGTAGGTGGGGGCGCGGGCTGGTCGAGCCCGGTTCGACGAGCCGGTTCGACGGGCGCGGTTCTACGAGCCCGGTCGGCGCGGTCGGTCGGCCGGCGGAGGCGCAGCGGCCGGGAAGGTCGCGGGGAAGGTCAAGGGGGAGGACCGCGGGCGCCTCGGGGTCAGGGCGCGGGTTCGATGCCGGGCACCGTGCGGTCGAGCCGCGGCCAGAGCACGGCCGCGGACCCCCAGGTGAGTCCGGCGCCGAAAGTGGTGAGCAACACCCTTTCCCCGGCGTGCAGTTCACCGCGCGAGGCGGCGTCGGCGAGGGCGAGCGGGATGGACGCCGCCCCCGTGTTCCCGACCCGCTCGATGTTGGTCACCCGGCGCGGTCCCGGGACCGGAACGCGCTCCGCGACGGCGGTCACGATGCGGGCGTTGGCCTGGTGGGCGCAGAAGCGGTCCACGTCCTCGGGCGACCAGCCCGCGTGCTTCATCACGGTCTGCGAGGACTGCGTCATCCGGATCACGGCGTGCTGGAACACCTCGCGGCCCCGCATCCGGAAGTGCCGGTCGCCGGGGCCGTAGGCCTCCGGGGCCGAACGCTCCCGCGCTCCGCCGCCGCGCACCTCGATCAGCTCGTCGCCCGAACCGTCGCTGCCGAGGTCGAAGGCGAGGATGCTGCCGGGCTCCCCGTACCGGCCCCGGCGCAGCACCACCGCCCCGGCGCCGTCGCCGAAGACGATCCCGGCGGAGCGGTCCTCGGGGTCGAGGAGGGTGGAGTACACGTCGGCCGCGACGAGCAGGACCCGGTCGGCGCAGCCGGACAGCAGCGCGCCGGCCGCCGTGGCCAGCCCGTACAGGAACCCGCTGCAGGCGGCGCTCACGTCCCAGGCCGCCGCGCCGCCGAGACCGAGGCGGGTCGCGAGCTGCGGGGCCATGGCGGGCATCGGCCGGTCCGGAGTGGAGGTCGCCACGAGCACGGTGTCCACGGGAGCGCCCCCCGCCACGGCCAGTGCCCGGCGCCCGGCTTCGAGGGCGAGCTCGCCGGTGGAGACGCCGGGTGCGGCCCGGCGCCGCTCGCGGATCCCGGTGCGGCGGTGCACCCAGGCGTCGTCGATGCCCCAGGCCGCGGGGAGTCCGGCGTTGGCGACCACGCCCGACGGGACGTATCCGGCGATGCCTTGGAGCACCGCCGCGGGCGGCGCGGCCCGGCCGGCCGAGGGCGTCAACTGGTCTTCTGTGCAAGGCAAGGGGGAAGTCACGCACGTCTCTCAGGAGGATCTCGGGGGAGCGGCATGACTGTAGGGCGCGTCAAGATCACGGCGGGCGCGGAGGCGGCGCAGAACAGATGTGCTGGCCGACGGGTTCGCCGCGATTCCCGCAGCTCAGCGGCGTGAAGGAAGAAACGTTACGGCCGCTAGCCCATCAGGGATTCGCCCCAAAGGCTGAACTCGGTACGGCCATCCAGGCGCCTTGCTGACGGACGCGTGACGGACGGCAGACGCACGGCCGGCCCGCTGCTGCCGCACTGCTGACGGCCGAGGCTCCGCAAACGTCCCCGGGCGTACTAACCGGGCGGGAGGGTGGAGGGCAACGGCCGCGGCAGGGGTCCGCTGTTGAACGTGTTGCACGCGCCCCGTCCGGGCCGTGCGAACCGGGGCGCGGAAACCGCGTGGCCGCTGAAGTCCGGGCGCCGGTATCGTCCGGTCGCAGACCAGCCGTACCAGCGGCTTCCCGCACTCAGAGAGCGACGCACATGACCGTCCTGCGACCGACGACGACCCTATGGCGGCCCACCGGCCCCCAGGAGCTGGACCTGGTCCGCGAGCTGAACTGGCGTGCTTGGCCGCCGCGCCTTCCCGAGCAGCCGATCTTCTACCCGGTCCTCAACGAGGAGTATGCGATCAAGATCGCGAGGGACTGGAACGTGAAGCACAGCGGCGTCGGCTTCGTCACCCGGTTCGAGGTGGAGTCGGAGTTCTTGAGCCGCTACCCCGTTCAGCAGGCCGGGGGGCGCACGATCCTCGAGCTGTGGGTTCCGGCCGAGGAACTGGACGACTTCAACGCCCACTTGGTCGGCGAGATCCAGGTGGTACACGAGTTCCGCTGACCCGGATCCGGGATTGTTCACCGCCAGTGGAACTCTTCGATCCACGGCCGGCAAGGACGGTCGCGCCGCTCGGGCATGAACCCGCGTGCGCGATAGGAGTCGATCCCGTCGAGCTTCGCTCCCGACAGGTTCGCCCCGGCCAGGTCCGCGTGGTCGAGGAAGGCGCCGGTGAGGTCCGCGTTGCTCAGGTCCGCTCCGCACGGGTCCGCATAGCGGAGCTCCGCCTTCTTGAGGTTCGCCGCGGCCAGGTGCGCCCCGCGCAGGTTCGCCGCCCCCGATGCGTCGGCGTAGCCCGTGCTGTCGCAGGCGACGGGGCCGGCTTCCGGCAGAGGGCTCGGCTCCTCGCGTGTTGCGCTCCCGTCGTCGTCCTCGGCGGCGGGACCCAGGATGCGCTGCAGTGCGGCGATCCCCCCGAACGCGATGCCGGGTTCCTTCGACCCCAGGTTCGTGGTGGCGTCGTTGAACCGGCTGATGAGCTGCCCCTGCTCCGCCGTGGGGAGTCGCGGCGACGCTTCGCCACGGTTCTGCGGGCATCTCGCCGACTCATGCAGCGCACCTTCTCATGATCCGCGGACGGCGACAGGGTGCCACGCGTGACGGTTCGGTCCCTGCTGGCACGCGCTGACCAGCGGCATCCTGCGCTGCGCAGGTGGGAGCGGCGGCGCGCCGGGCACGTCAGGCCGGGGCCGGGGCGCGTCGCGGGTTTACCGTCGGCGGCATGGACGGTGATCTCCGAGGGTGGCGCGCGTGTTTCCTCAGCGGGGCGGTGTTCGCCGTGTGCATGGCCGGCACCACGCTGCCGACCCCCCTCTACGGGCTCTACCAGGAGAAGTTCGGCTTCTCCGAGCTGACGGTGACCGTGGTGTACGCCGTGTACGCCTTCGGGGTCATCGGCGTGCTGCTGCTGGCGGGCAATGTCTCGGACGCCGTGGGCCGGCGGCCGGTGCTGCTGGCGGGGCTGGGGTTGGCGGCGGCGAGCGCCGTCTGCTTCCTGTGCGCCGACGGGATGCCTTGGCTGTACGCGGGGCGGCTGCTGTCGGGGCTGTCCGCCGGCTTGTTCACCGGGGCCGCCACGGCGTACGTGATGGAGCTGGCACCGGCCGGCGGCGCCTCGCGGGCCACGTTCGTCGCGACGGCCGCCAACATGGGTGGGCTGGGCTGCGGTCCGCTGCTCGCCGGAGTGCTCGCGCAGTACGCCCCCTGGCCGCTGTACCTGCCGTTCGCCGTGCACATCGCGCTGGTGGCCGGCTCGGCCGCGGTCCTGCTGCGGCTGCCGGAGACGGTACGTGAGCTGCGGCCGCTGAGCACCGTACGGCCGCAGCGGCCCGGCCTGCCCCCGCAGGTGCGGGCGGTGTTCGGGCCGGCGGCGATCGCCTCGTTCGTGGGGTTCGCGCTGTTCGGGGTGTTCACGTCCGTCAGCCCGGCGTTCCTCGCACAGTCCCTGGACGTGCACAACCACGCCGTCAGCGGGCTGGTGGTCGCGATGGCCTTCTTCGCCTCGACCGCCGGGCAGCTGGCGGTCGGCCGGGTCGGGGTGGGGCGCTCGCTGCCGCTGGGGTGCGCCGGGCTCTTCGCCGGCCTGGCGCTGCTCGCGGGCGCGCTGTGGCGGGACCTGCTGCCGCTGGTGGTGCTCAGTGCCGTGGTCGGCGGACTCGGGCAGGGACTGGCGTTCCGCGGGGCGCTGTCCGCGGTGGCCGCGGCGTCTCCCGCGGACCGGCGGGCGTCCGTGATCTCCACGCTCTTCGTGGTGGCGTACACCGGCATCTCGGTGCCGGTGATCGGCGTGGGGTTGCTCGTGGGGCCGCTCGGACTGGAGGGCGCGGGGCTGGTGTTCATCGCGTGCATGGCGGTGCTCGTCGCGTCCGCTGCCCTCTACCTGCTCCGACGTCCGGTCCGGGCCGCCGGGATCTGAGCGCCGCGCAGGCCGGTCGACGGATCGGCCCGTTCCGCTGCGGGCGGGCCGGACCTCACCTCCCGCCCTCGTCCGCAGCCGGCCCGCGAAGTACGCGGGCGGCCGCGCGGAGGAACGGCGTCGCGGTCCGGACGCTCCGTCAGCGGGCCGTGGGGGACGCCTCCGTGTGCGCAGGGCCGGCCGGGCACCGCCTTCCTCACGGGTCGTGACGGAGGGAATTCGACAGGTAGTAATTAGGTGAATCCTTGACTGAATTCCCGTCAACAGGACTCCACTTGTTATCTCGATTCGATAACGACTCCCCTCGATAAGGCCTGGACCAATATGCGCGACGCGCGTAACTCCCTTTGTTTCCTTGCGTATTGATTGTTCATCAGATCTGACGCGCAGGTAACGGAACGATTTCTCGAAGCGCGCCCCTCTTTGTCCGAATTCTCCGCCGCATTCGTCTGGCAGGCTTCCGCGCACCCACTCATCCGATATTGCTTTGAGGTGCCCATGACAGGACGACGCAGACGGCATGAACACCGCCGCAAACCGCGACGGTTGGTACTCCTCACCGCCGCCATGGCCACGGCGGCGGTGATCGCCGCCGGCATCGCCTACTCCGGACTGGGCGACGGGGCCCAGGCCGTGTCCGTACAAGCCGGGGCGGAGGCCGCCGCACCGGCCGCCGCGCCCGCCCGGGACCAGGAGCCCGAACCCCTCGCCGCCGCGCCCGCCAACGAGGGCGCGCGCGGCATGGTCTACGACGGCCTCGCCCCCGCGCCGAAGGGCGACCGGTGCGCCGGCGTCTACCGGACCGGTGCCGGTCTGTGTACCCACGGCCCGGACGCCCCGCCCAAGGGCGTCGACATCACGAAGGACATCCCGCCCGCCGTCAAGGCCTCCGCCCCGGCGGCCGATCCGGCCCGCCCCGCCGCCGACGACCCGGCGCCCGGCGAAGGCGGCGGGCGTCCTCAGGACGCGCCCGCCGCCGACGCCGACCGTGCCGCCGACAAGTCCGCCGCGCCCGCGCCCTCGGCCGCCGGCCAGGCCGTCGCCGCCGGGCCCGCGGGCCAGACCGTCCAGTGCGACGGCGACGGCAGCACCGGCAATCGCGTCCAGGTCGTCTACGTCCACGGCCCCGGCCGCGACCGCTACTCCGAGTACGCGGCCTCGTTCCGCAAGTGGGCGGCCGACGCCGACGTCATCTACGCGGCGAGCGCCCAAGAGACCGGCGGGGTCCGCCACATCCGCTACGTGACGGCCGCCGACTGCACCCCCACCGTGCTCAACATCGAGCTCCCGGACTCCGCGCTGGCCGAGTTCAGCGCCACCAACGCCGCGCTCGCCGGCAAGGGGCTCGACCGCCGGGACCGCAAGTACATGATCTTCGCGGACACCCAGGTCTACTGCGGGATAGGCACCTTCAACGGCGACGAGCGGCCCGGCCAGGCCAACCTCAGCAACTTCGGCCCCTCGTACGGGCGTACGGACTCCGGCTGCTGGGGCGGCCACACCGCCGCACACGAACTCGGCCACAACCTGGGCGCGGTCAACAACAGCGCCCCGAACACCAGCCGCGGCGCGCACTGCACCGACGAGTTCGACGTCATGTGCTACTCGGACACCCCGTACTACCCGCAGATGCGCAACATCTGCACCAACCAGGCCGCCGAGAACATCCTGGACTGCAACCACGACGACTACTTCCACACCAGCCCCAAGGCCGGCAGCTACCTGGCCACGCACTGGAACATCGCCGACAACCAGTTCCTGATGAAGAACAAGGGGGGCGGAGGCGGCACCGACCCGGGTCCGAACCCGAACCCGAGCCCGAGTCCGAGCCCGACGCCGACCAAGAAGCCGACGCCCACACCGACCAAGAAGCCCACGGGCGGACCGGCCGTGACGGTGGGCCAGATCCAGTCGGACTCCGTCGTCGTGAGCTGGCCCAAGGCCGAGGGCGCCGCCTGGTACCAGGTCCTGCTGGGCGGCAAGCACCTGGCCTGGGTCCAGTCCCCGGTGCTGCGCGTCTACAACCTCCGGCCCGACACCTCCTACACGCTCGCCGTCTCCGTCCGTGACGGCGCTGGCCGTGACAGCGGACCCGGAAAGGCCGCGACCTTCCGTACGAAGGGCACGGGCGGCGGTGCGACCACCCCCGGCACCCGGTACCTGCTCGGGAACGGCAGCAGCGGCATGGCCGCCGAGGTCTGGGGCGGGCGCGGCGCCGACGGCACCGTGCTCGTCGGGGCGCGCTCCAACGGCTACGCCCAGCAGCAGTGGTACTTCGACGACGCGGGCAGCGGGCTGGTCCGCATCCGCTCCGCGGTCTCCGGCAAGTGCCTGGAGCCGGGCGGCACTCCGGCCGCCGGCATGTGGGTCGCGCAGCAGCCCTGCGGCCGCTCCGGTGCGCAAGCCTGGAAGCTGACCTCCCGCGGCGGCGCGGTGAGCGTCACCGACCCGGGCGGCGGCTTCGCGCTGACCGTGAGCAGCCGCCCCTACTACGGGAACTGGCTGCTCGACCTGCAGCGCGCGGACGGCCGCGCGGCGCAGGCCTGGACCGTGCAGAAGGCCGGCTGACCCAGTCGGCCCGTGAAGTCCCCTCCGGCGGACGGCCGCGCCACGCGGCCGTCCGCCGGGCCCCTCACCCCACCCGGAGCACCGCCACGATGCGCATACGAATCGCTTTCCAGACGGTCCTGACCGCCCTCGGCCTGATCCTGCTGGCCCCGGTCGTGGCGCACGCCCACGGCGACACCGTGAAGGTGGTGGTGAACGGGCAGCGGGAGGGCCGCGTCACCGCCGACATCACCTGGGAGAACGACGGGGACGCCGTCGAGGAGGCGGTCGCCGCCACCGTGAACGCGGTCAGCGCCGACGGCGCCCGCACGATGGGCCCCTGGCGGCTGGTGCGCGACCCCGCGGCGGCGCCGGCCGGCTGGACCACGGCCGAGTCCCTGCCGCCCGGTGCCTGGAAGGTCAGTGTGGACGTGGGCTTCCCCGCCCTCGGGCACGGCGAACTCGAAGTCGGCGTACCGGTGGTGGACCCGGCCCCGGCCCCGACCACCGGTACGCCGACTTCGAGTTCGCCGTGCCCGAGGGCGGGGAAGCCCCCCCCGCCGCCGGCTGCGCCGGGGTGCCCCCACGCCCGCCCACCGCGCCCCGCGCCTCCGCCTGGGGCCCCGCCCGCGGCCACCGCGATGCCCGTCCGCCCCCGGCCGGCGGAGCCGTCCAGAAGTCCCCGCAGGGATTCCGCCACCGCCGCCGCCGACTCCGGCCGGTCCGCCGCATCCTTGGCCAGCAGGCGCAGCACCAGCCGGTCCAGGTCCGGCGGGACCGGCGTACCGGCCTCGCGCAGCGGCAGCGGCGGCTCCTCGATGTGCCGGCGCATCAGCACCCAGGGGCCCTCGGACTGCCCGAAGGGCGGCTCGCCGCTCAGCAGGGCGTACAGCACGCACCCCAGCGCGTACAGATCGCAGCGGGCGTCCACCTGCTCGCCCCGCCACTGCTCGGGGGCCATGTACGGCGGGCTGCCGGGTCCGGTCCGGCCGGTGACCGTCCAGCCGGCCGTGGCGTCGGCCGAGTGCGCGATGCCGAAGTCGCAGATCTTCAGCCTGCCCCCGGGCAGCAGGAAGAGGTTGGGCGGCTTCAAGTCGCGGTGCACCACCCCCAGTTCGTGGGCGGCGGCCAGCGCCTCGGCGGTCTGCGCGGCCAGCTCCACCGCGACGTCCACCGGGAGGCCCCCCGGCACCCGGGCCAGGGCCGCGTGCAGGTCCTCGCCCGAGAGCAGCTCCATCACGATGAAGAGCCGCCCCGACTCCTGGCCCACGTCGTGCACGACCGTGATGCCGGGGTGCTGGAGCCGCGCCCCGATGGTGGCCTCGCGCCGGAAGCGCGCGACCGCCTCCTCGCTCGCGATGGACTCCAGTACCACCTTCACCGCCACGGCGCGGTCCAGCGCCGTGTCGTGCGCCCGCCACACCTCGCCCATGCCGCCCATGCCGAGCCGCTGTTCGAGGCGGTACCGGCCCGCCAGCTGATCCCCCACCCGCACCGCGAATGCCCCCTGACATCACGTCAACGACGTTGCTCAGGGGGCATTCTGTCCTGCCAAGTGAACGACTGGGGGCGGCTATCGACCGGAACGGCGTCCGATCTTGTTCCCCAGCCACACGAGCGGGTCGTACTTGCGGTCCACGGCCCGCTCCTTCAGCGGGATCAGGGCGTTGTCGGTGATCTTGATCCCCTCGGGGCAGACCTCCGTGCAGCACTTGGTGATGTTGCAGTAGCCGAGCCCGTGCTCCTCCTGGGCCGTCCGCTTGCGGTCCAGGCCCGCCTCGGCCGCCGCGTCCAGCGGATGCATGTCCAGCTCCGCCACCCGCATCAGGAAGCGGGGTCCGGCGAAGGCGGTCTTGTTCTCCTCGTGGTCGCGCACCACGTGGCAGGTGTCCTGGCACAGGAAGCACTCGATGCACTTCCTGAACTCCTGCGAGCGCTCCACGTCCATCTGCTGCATCCGGTACTCACCCGGCGCGACCCCGGCCGGCGGAACGAACGCCGGTACCTCCCGCGCCTTCCGGTAGTTGAAGGACACGTCCGTCACCAGGTCGCGGACGATCGGGAAGGCTCGCAGCGGGGTCACCGTGATCGTCTCCTCGCGGGAGAAGGTCGACATGCGCGTCATGCACATCAGCCGCGGCCGCCCGTTGACCTCCGCGCTGCACGAACCGCATTTGCCCGCCTTGCAGTTCCACCGCACCGCGAGGTCGGAGGCCTGGGTCGCCTGCAGCCGGTGGACGATGTCCAGGACCACCTCCCCGTCGTTCACCTCCACGGTGAAGTCCCGCAGCTCGCCGCCCTCCGCGTCGCCCCGCCAGATCCGGAACGCGGCATCGTAGGTAGTCACTCGTAGAGCTCCTCTTCGGCGAGGTACTTGACCAGCTCTTCCTTCTCGAAGAGCGCGAGCAGGTCGGATCGGATGGGTTCGGTGCGCACCCGGGTCAGCTCGATCCGGTCCGCGGCAGGGTCCTCGGGCGCGGGCTCCACCGGCCGGCACAGCAGGTTCACCGGCCGCCAGGACCGCTCCATCGCCGGGCAGTCCTCGCGGGTGTGCCCGCCCCGGCTCTCGGTGCGCTCCAGGGCCGCGCGGGCCACGCATTCGCTGACCAGCAGCATGTTCCGCAGGTCGAGCGCCAGGTGCCAGCCCGGGTTGAACTGCCGGTGCCCCTCGACCCCGGCGCGAGAGGCCCGTACGCGCAGGGCCGCGAGCCGCTCCAGCGCCTCGGCCATCTCGCCCTCGCGGCGGATGATGCCGACGAGGTCGTTCATGGCCGTCTGGAGCTCCTGGTGCAGGGTGTACGGGTTCTCCGCGCCCTCGGCGGCATGGAACGGAGCCAGCGCCTCCGCGGCCGCCTCGTCCACCCGGGCCTGGTCCACGACCGGCAGCCGGCCGGCCTCGGCGGCCGCGTACCCGGCGGCGTGCAGTCCGGCCCGGCGGCCGAAGACCAGCAGGTCGGAGAGGGAGTTCCCGCCGAGCCGGTTCGAGCCGTGCATGCCGCCCGCCACCTCACCGGCGGCGAAGAGCCCGGGCACCCCGACGGTGGCGGCGGTGTCGGAGTCGACCGCGATGCCGCCCATCACGTAGTGGCAGGTCGGGCCGACCTCCATCGGCTCGGCGGTGATGTCCACGTCCGCCAGCTCCTTGAACTGGTGGTACATCGACGGGAGCCGCCGCTTGATCTTCTCGGCCGGCATCCGGGTGGACACGTCCAGGAAGACCCCGCCGTGCGGGGACCCGCGCCCCGCCTTGACCTCGGAGTTGATGGCGCGGGCCACCTCGTCGCGGGGGAGCAGCTCGGGCGGGCGCCGGTTGTGGTCCGGGTCCTCGTACCAGCGGTCGCCCTCCGCTTCGGACTGCGCGTACTTCTCCTTGAAGACGTCCGGGATGTAGTCGAACATGAACCGCTTGCCCTCGCTGTTGCGCAGCACCCCGCCGTCGCCGCGCACCGACTCGGTCACGAGGATGCCCTTCACGGAGGGCGGCCAGACCATGCCGGTCGGGTGGAACTGCACGAACTCCATGTTCAGCAGGGGCGCTCCGGCGAGCAGCGCCAGCGCGTGGCCGTCGCCGGTGTACTCCCACGAGTTGGACGTGGTCTTGAAGGACTTGCCGATGCCGCCCGTGGCCAGCACGACCGCCGGGGCCTCCAGGACGAAGAACCGCCCGGTCTCGCGCTCGTAGCAGAAGGCCCCCGAAACCCGGCCCCCGCCCTTCGGGCTGTCGTCCTTCGGGCTGTCGTCCTTCAAAACTCGGGTGACCGTGCACTCCTGGAAGACCTTGAGCCGGGCCTCGTAGTCCCCGAACTCCTTGAAGTCCTCCTGCTGCAGTTGGACGATCTTCTGCTGGAGGGTGCGGATCAGTTCCAGGCCGGTCCGGTCGCCGACGTGCGCGAGGCGCGGGTACTCGTGCCCGCCGAAGTTGCGCTGCGAGATCTTCCCGTCGGGCGTCCGGTCGAAGAGCGCGCCCCAGGTCTCCAGCTCCCAGACCCGGTCCGGGGCCTCCTTGGCGTGCAGCTCCGCCATCCGCCACTGGTTGAGGAACTTGCCGCCGCGCATGGTGTCGCGGAAGTGCACCTGCCAGTTGTCGCCGTCGTTGACGTTGCCCATGGAGGCGGCGATGCCGCCCTCCGCCATCACGGTGTGGGCCTTGCCGAAGAGGGACTTGCAGATCACGGCCGTACGGGCGCCGCGCTCCCGGGCCTCGATCGCGGCCCGCAGCCCGGCGCCGCCCGCGCCGACCACGACCACGTCCCACTGCTGCCGTTCCACTTGAGCCATCTCAAAAGATCCTTGGGTCGTCGAAGGCGCCGCTGGCCAGCAGGTACACGTAGAAGTCGCAGGCGGCGACGCTGATCAGCGAGGCCCACGCGAGCTGCATGTGAAGGGAGTTGAGGCGGCTGATCCAGCCCCACAGGCGGTAGCGCACCGGGTGCTTGGAGAAGTGCTTGAGGCGGCCGCCCATGATGTGCCGGCAGGAGTGGCAGGACAGTGTGTAGGCCCAGATCAGCCCGATGTTGACGAGGAACAGGAGCGTCCCGAGGCCCATGTGGCCCCACTCGTACTGCTCGTCGCGGAAGGTCAGCACGGTGTCGTAGGTCAGGATGCCCGCGACCGGCACCGCCGCGTAGAAGAAGTAGCGGTGCATGTTCTGGAAGACCAGCGGGAAGCGGGTCTCACCGCTGTACGAGGCGTGCGGCTCGGCGACGGCGCAGGCGGGCGGCGAGGCCCAGAAGCCCCGGTAGTAGGCCTTGCGGTAGTAGTAGCAGGTCAGCCGGAAGCCGAGCGGGAAGATCAGGATCAGCAGGGCGGGGGACAGGCCCCACCAGCTGCCGAAGAGGTCCAGGTTCGGGCCGCCGCGCATCTCCTGGCAGTTCTCCGCGAGACACGGGGAGTAGAAGGGCGAGACGTACGGCGCCGCGTAGTAGTCGGCGTTGGCGAAGGCCCGCCAGGTCGAGTAGACGATGAAGGCGAGCAGCCCGGCCGCGGTGCCGGCGGGGCTGAGCCACCACCGGTCGGTCCGCAGGTGCCGGGCTGCGATCGCGGCCCGCGAGGCGCCGTGGACGCCGCCGGGCCGCTGTGATGGTGGTTGGGTGCCTGTGGCCAAGGGGGACTCCGGGTGGAGTGATGAGGGGTGGCCCAGGAGACCCGGCCGCCGTCGCTGCGGGTGGCCGGGTCCGGTGGGGTGTGCGCGGAGCGTAGGTCAGGGAGCGCGGCGGTCGCGGGCGCCGAGACCCTCGTCGTCGGAGTCCGTCCACAGCGAGCTGTCGTACGGGGTGTCCGGGACGATGACCATTCCGCCCTCGCCCGAAGGCCTGGGGGCGGCCGGTGCCTGCCGGGCGACGTCCTTCTCGAGCCGCTCGACCGAGCGGACCAGCTCGTTCAGGTTGCGCCGTACGGCGGTCAAATCGTCTTGCAGGGACATGACTTGCCCTCACTTCCGCTGGGTGCGGTGGCAACGCTCATGTGCGCCTGCGAGTGTCGCGCCTCCCGTCCCCCCTTGTGAAGGGACGTGCAGCTATTGCGGGCGCGCAGGCGCGAACTGTGCGCCCCTCCCTGACCCCATTTTCATCCCTCTTACGGGGGAACGCTCGTCCGGAAGGCAAGCCGGATTGGTCCGCACGGGTGGGGTTCGCGGCGTGGCGAGGGTCCCCTGCGGCGGGTATGGCGGGGTGTCGATTTCAGTGGGTTTCGGCACCCAGTGTGATCAGCTCCATATACCGCCGAACGTGATCAAGGCCCCCTCCTTCTCACGGCTCTCCCCCCTCACGCCCCGCCCCGGAGGTACCACCCATGTCCCAGAGAAGGCGCAGGTCCTTGGCGCTCCTGACCTCGGGAGTTCTTGCACTGCCGCTGCTCGCGGGCTGCGGCGCGGGTGACGACGAGGGCGGCCCGGCAGCGGCCGGGCAGGACATCGCGACGACCGCCCGCGACAAGGTCGCCGACGGCGGGGTGCTGCGCTGGGCCGTGGACGCCCTGCCCGGCACCCTCAACACCTTCCAGGCCGACGCGGACGCCACCACCAACCGGATCGCCGGAGCGGTGCTGCCCCAGCTCTTCGTGCTGGACGGCAAGGGACGCCCGGTGGCCAATCCCGACTACCTGGAGAAGGCCGAGGTAGTCGAGCGGGAGCCCAAGCAGGTCGTCCTGTACAAGCTGAACCAGCAGGCCGTCTGGAGCGACGGCCGCGAGGTCGGCGCCGCCGACTTCGTCGCCCAGTGGCGGGCCCTGAACGGCAAGGACTCCGCGTACTGGACGGCGCGCAACGCCGGCTACGACCGGATCGAGAAGATCGAGCGCGGCAAGACGGACCTGGAGGTCAAGGTCACCTTCGTCAAGCCGTACGCGGACTGGCGCTCCCTCTTCTCGCCCCTCTACCCCAAGCAGGTCACGGGCACCCCGGAAGCCTTCAACGAGGGCGCCCGGGGCACCCTCAAGGTGACCGCCGGCCCCTTCGCGCTGGGCGCCATCGACAAGAAGACCGGCACGGCCGCCCTGACCCGCAACCCGCGCTGGTGGGGCCGCCCCGCCAAGCTCGACACCCTGGTGCTCACCGCCGTGCCCCGGGCGCAGCGGCCGGCCGCGCTGGCCGCCGGCAAGCTCGACATGGCCGAGATCGACCGCACCGGCGCCGACCGGATCGCCCTGGCCCGCCGGGAATCCGCGAAGTCGGGCGGGGCCCACGGGCCGGCCGCCTCGGTGACCGCCGCGCAGGCCACCCTGTCGTGGGCGCTGGCCTTCGGCGCGGACGAGGCCAAGGCGAAGGAGGCGCAGGAGAGCCGCCAGAAGCAGGCGGAGGCGGTCAAGCGCTACACCGATGAGCAGAGCGCCCTGCGCTCCTTCACCGTCCGCAAGTCCCTGGAGCCCGCCTACACCCAGCTCGCGATGAACGGGGCCACCGGCCCGCTCGCCGACGAGCGCGTGCGCCGCGCCGTGGCCCGGGCCCTGGACCGCCAGGCGCTCGCCGACATCGTCCTCAAGCCGCTGGGCCTGCCCGCGAAGCCGGTCGGCAGCCACCTGGCGCTGGCCGGGCAGCAGGCGTACGCCGACAACAGCGACGCCCTCGGCGGCCAGGACACCCAGGCCTCGCAGGCCCTGCTCGCGGACGCCGGCTGGCGCCGGGGCGGCAAGCTCACCGAGCCCGCCGGCGCCAAGGCGGGCCCGGAGGCCGCCCAGGAGACGGACGACGGCAAGACCCCGTCGGGCCCGGGCACCGGCAACGACGGCCTCTACATCGTCGGCCAGGACGACGAGCGCAACGGCGACGGCCGGGCCGACGACAAGCCGGCGGCCGCGGCCGGGGCGCGGGTGAAGGCCGACCACCCCGACCACCGCCCCGAGGGCCCCGAGGACCCGGCCGGCATCCCGCTGTCCGAAGGCGCGTACGGCCAGGACGGGGAGATCGTCGACGCCGACGCCTTCGCCGCCGGGACCCAGCCCTCCCCGGTGCTCGCCCCGGGCCCCTTCGCGGCCGGCCAGGAGCAGTTCCTGCGCGCCCAGGCCGACGCCGTGGACGACGCCAAGCGCAGCCCGGCCCTGGACGCCGAGGCCGTCGGCGAGGACGCCGACGGGACCAAGGCCAGCCCGGCCCCGGCCCCCGCCAAGCAGGCCGTGCGCAACTCCGGCAGCATGCTGGCCAAGGACGGCAAGGCCCTGAGCCTGCGCTTCGTCCTGCCGTCCGGTCCGGGCTCGGAGGCCCTGCGCACGGTCGGCGAGCGGATCGCCCAGATGCTCCACAAGGTCGGCGTGCAGACGGAGCTGACCAAGGTGGCCGACGAGAGCTTCTTCAAGGACCACATCGCCTCGGGCCAGTACGACCTGGCCCTCTACTCCTGGCCCGCGACCGCCTACCCCGCCACCGACGCCCGGCCGATCTTCGCCAAGCCGGAGCCGGCCGCCGACGGCTCGCTGCTGGTCGAGCAGAACTACACCCGGGTCGGCACCGACCACATCGACCAGCTCTTCGACCAGGCGGCCGGCGAGCTGGACGAGGAGCAGGCCCGCGACCTGATGCGCAAGGCGGACGCCCGGATCTGGGCCACGGCCGGCTCCATCCCCCTCTACCAGCGCCCCGAGCTGGTCGCCGTGAAGCCGGGCCTGGCCAACGCGGGCGCCTTCGGCCTCGGTGCCCCCCGCTACCAGGACATCGGCTGGAAGAAGCCGGCGGCGGCGAAGGGCAAGGACGAGAAGAAGAAGTGATGACGAAGAGGTGCATCACGGGTTGATCCGAAGTCCGCAAGCTCAGATGTGACTCAAGTCCCTTGCCCGCCGGATGACCGGCGGGCAAGGTCGTGCCGTACCCATTGACCAGGCCGTTGACCCGCGTGTTTTCAGGCATCACCCAGGGCCGAGGCCCCCCACCCAACCCTCGGCCCCGCTCAGTCGTCCGGCCTCTTGACAGACCCCCCGGCAGGCGGTTCCCGCCATCCGGCGTACGATGGGGTAAGGCCGTGGCAGGTTTTCCGCCCGGTCGAGGCTCGCGTGCCGGACCGTACGCGTCGCCATCCACGATCCCGGGAGAAGCGCCGAAGTGCCCACGCGCCACGACATCCGTAACGTCGCCATCGTCGCCCACGTCGACCATGGCAAGACGACCATCGTCGATGCCATGCTCAAGCAGGCCGGTGCCTTCGCCGCCCACCAGCACCTCGACGACCGCATGATGGACTCGAACGACCTGGAGCGTGAGAAGGGCATCACGATCCTCGCCAAGAACACGGCGGTGAAGTACCACCCCAAGGACGGCGGGGCGCCCATCACGATCAACATCATCGACACCCCCGGCCACGCCGACTTCGGTGGTGAGGTCGAGCGCGGTCTGTCGATGGTGGACGCCGTCGTCCTGCTGGTGGACGCCTCCGAGGGTCCCCTGCCCCAGACCCGCTTCGTCCTGCGCAAGGCCCTGCAGCAGAAGCTGCCGGTCATCCTCTGCATCAACAAGACGGACCGTCCGGACTCCCGGATCGACGAGGTCGTCAACGAGACGTACGACCTCTTCCTCGACCTGGACGCGGACGAGGAGCAGATCGAGTTCCCGATCGTCTACGCCTGCGGCCGTGACGGCGTCGCCTCGCTGACCAAGCCGGCGGACGGCACCGTCCCCCCGGACAGCGACAGCCTGGAGCCGTTCTTCTCCACCATCCTGGCCCACGTGCCGGCCCCGGTGTACGACGACGAGGCGCCCCTCCAGGCCCACGTCACCAACCTGGACGCCGACAACTTCCTCGGCCGCATCGCGCTCGTCCGCGTCGAGCAGGGCGAGCTCCGCAAGGGCCAGACCGTCGCGTGGATCAAGCGTGACGGCACGATCTCCAACGTCCGCATCACCGAGCTGATGATGACCGAGGCGCTCACCCGCAAGCCGGCCGAGGTGGCGGGCCCGGGTGACATCTGCGCGGTCGCCGGTTTCCCCGACATCATGATCGGCGAGACCCTGGCCGACCCGGAGAACCCGATCGCGCTCCCGCTGATCTCGGTCGACGAGCCGGCGATCTCGATGACCATCGGTACGAACACCTCCCCGATGGTCGGCCGCGGCGGCAGCGGCAAGGGCGCGGACGCCAAGTCCGCGGTCAAGGACCGCAAGGTCACCGCCCGCCAGGTCAAGGACCGTCTGGACCGCGAGCTGGTCGGCAACGTCTCGCTCCGCGTCCTCGAGACCGAGCGTCCCGACGCCTGGGAGGTCCAGGGCCGTGGTGAGCTCGCGCTCGCCATCCTGGTCGAGCAGATGCGCCGCGAGGGCTTCGAGCTGACGATCGGCAAGCCGCAGGTCGTCACGCAGGAGATCAACGGCAAGGTGCACGAGCCGGTCGAGCGCATGACGGTCGACGTCCCCGAGGAGCACATGGGCGCGGTCACGCAGCTCATGGGCGTCCGCAAGGGCCGCATGGACAACATGTCGAACCACGGCTCCGGCTGGGTCCGCATGGAGTTCGTCGTCCCGTCGCGCGGCCTCATCGGCTTCCGTACCGAGTTCCTGACCGGTACGCGCGGTACGGGCATCGCCCACTCGATCCACGAGGGTCTGGAGCCGTGGTTCGGCCCGCTGGTGACCCGCAACAACGGTTCGCTGGTCGCCGACCGCTCGGGTTCGGTCACGCCGTTCGCGATGATCAACCTGCAGGAGCGCGGTGTCCTGTTCACCGAGCCCGGCACCGAGGTGTACGAGGGCATGATCATCGGCGAGAACTCGCGCGCCGACGACATGGACGTGAACATCACCAAGGAGAAGAAGCTCACCAACATGCGTGCGGCTTCCGCGGACAACACCGAGAACGTGGTGCCGCCGCGCAGGCTCTCCCTGGAGCAGTCCCTGGAGTTCTGCCGCGACGACGAGTGCGTCGAGGTGACCCCCGAGGCCGTCCGCATCCGCAAGGTCGTCCTGGACCAGAAGGACCGCTCGCGCACCGCGTCGCGCGCCAAGTCCGGCAAGTAGTCGCGTAGGACCTAGGTCACACTTGGGTCCTGCCCGCTGCGGGCTTTTGTGAACAGCCCCTCCCGTCACGGTGAACGTGACGGGAGGGGCTGTTCGCTTTTGTCAAGCGGATTGTTTCGATCCGGTGTCCGCGGTGTCCGCATACCGACCGTGACACTCCGGAAGAAGTGCTAACAGTCCGTTTCGTTCATGTCTGTCTCCTATCCGTTTGTCCGGATTTCGGGTTTTAGCCGTAGTGCGATGTTGTGAAAACGAGACCACTTAAGTGTGGTTTACGGTCAGGGCGTCCCCGAGGATGGCTCCATTGAGCTCGGGTCAATGGGTCACACGCTGTGGGGAGCGTCGACTCACGAGCACACTCGGGACACCGGGTCCTTATCGCCGTCAGGGGTGTCGGCGAAACGCACTCGGGTCCTTCACATCAGACAGTGGACTCATGAGGAGGAAACCCATGCGCGGTGCCAAGAGCGCCAAGTGGGTAGCGGGCGCGATTGTCGTCGCCCTGGCAGCGACTGCCTGTGGTGGTGGCGCCGATAAGGGTGACAACGCCGGCAAGGGTGACGTTGATCCGAACGGCATCTACTCGGTCGAGGTGGGCGAGCCGGAGAAGCTCCTGCACCCGGCCGACACGATGGAGTCCAACGGCTCGATCGTCATGTCGGGTCTGTTCTCGCAGCTCGTCGACTACGACGCCGACGGCAAGCTCGTCATGGTGAACGCCGAGTCGGTCGAGTCCAAGGACAGCAAGCTCTGGACCGTCAAGCTCAAGCCGGGCTGGACGTTCCACGACGGCACCAAGGTGACCGCCGAGTCCTACGTCAAGGCGTGGAACTGGGCCGCGAACATCAACAACAAGCAGGGCAACGCGTCCTGGTACGCGGACATCAAGGGCTTCGAGGCCCTGCACCCCGAGGCCGAGGGCGCCAAGCCCACCGCCGAGGCGCTCGAGGGCCTGAAGGTCGTCGACGAGAACACCTTCACCATCGAGCTCGCCAACGCGGTCCCGTACTTCGGGTACAAGCTCGGCTACGAGGTCTTCTCCCCGCTGCCCGAGTCCTTCTACAAGGACCCCGCGGCCGCCGGTGAGAAGCCGGTCGGCAACGGCCCGTACAAGTTCAAGTCGTGGGAGCACAAGAAGCAGATCGAGCTCACGCGCTTCGACGACTACAAGGGCGCGGACAAGGCGAAGAACGGTGGCGTGATTCTCAAGAACTACTCCACCCTCGAGACCGCCTACGAGGACCTGAAGTCCGGCAACGTCGACGTGCTGCGCCAGATCGGCCCGAAGGACCTCCCGGTCTACCGTGGCGACCTCGGTGACCGCGCGGTGGACCAGCCGTACTCGGCGATCCAGACGCTGGCCGTCGCGTTCTACGCCGACCAGTGGAAGACCCCGAAGCCGGTCAACCCGAAGGTCATCCAGGGCCTGTCGATGGCGATCGACCGCGCCACCATCACCAAGACCGTGCTCCAGGGCACCCGTGACCCCGCCACGGGCTGGGTCGCCAAGGGCGTCCTCGGCTACACGGCCGACGGTTCCGGTGACGTCGCCAAGTTCGACCCGGCGAAGGCCAAGGCCCTCATCGCCGAGGGCGGCGGCGTCCCGAACAACGAGATCACCATCCAGTTCAACTCGGACGGCGGTCACAAGGAGTGGGTCGAGGCTGTCTGCGGCAGCATCACCTCGGCCACGGGCGTCAAGTGCACCGGTGACGCCAAGCCGGACTTCCAGGCCGACCTCCAGGCCCGCAAGTCCAAGCAGGTCAAGTCGTTCTACCGCTCCGGCTGGGTGCTCGACTACCCGGTGAACGCCAACTTCATCAGCGACCTGTTCCGTACGGGCGCCGGTGGCAACCAGGGTGGCTTCACCAGCCCTGAGCTCGACGCGAAGATCGCCGCGGCCGACACGGCCCCGAGCCTCGACGAGTCCGTGAAGGCCTACCAGGCCATCGAGAAGGACCTCGTCAACTACATGCCGTCGATCCCGCTCTGGTACTACAAGGTCAACGCGGGCTTCTCCGAGAAGGTCCAGAACGTGAAGTACGCCCAGGACGGCGACCCGATCCTCGACCTGGTCGAGGTCAAGAAGTAAGTCCTACCGCGTAATTCCTTTCGACGGATGTGGGCCGGCGGGGAGCCGGCCCACATCCGGGCCTATACGCAGAGCGCCACCCGGGGGGCCCTTTCGCGACGCAGTGACGATTCCGTCACGCGCGTGCGTGGCGAAAGGGCCCGTCCGGCTGCGCCTGCCGCATCTTCTACGGAGGCATGATGGGGCGCTATGTCGCACGACGACTGCTCCAGATGATCCCGGTCTTCTTCGGGACGACCCTGCTCATCTTCTTGATGGTGTACAGCCTGCCCGGCGATCCCGTGGCCGGACTCTTCGGGGACAAGGGCACTGACCCCGCCACGCTGGCGGCGCTCCGCCACCAGCACGGGCTGGATCTGCCGTGGTGGCACCAGTACTACAACTACATCACCGGCATCCTGTTCCACTTCGACTTCGGGTCCCAGATCCGCAGCGGACGCGACATCATCGATGTCATCGGCAGCGCCTTCCCGGTCACGCTCCGGCTGGCCCTCTTCGCGTTCGTCATCGAGATCGTCTTGGGACTCACGCTCGGGATCGTCGCCGGCCTCAAGGCCGGCAAGCTGGTCGACAACCTGATCCTGATCCTGACCCTGCTGATCATCTCGATGCCGGTCTTCGTGCTCGGCTTCATCGTCAAGTCGGTGTTCGCCTTCCAGCTCGGCTGGATCGACCCGAACGTCAGCACCAAGGAAACCTGGGGCGAGCTGATCGCACCGGCCGTCGTGTTGGGCTCCCTGTCGCTGGCCTACGTGGCCCGCCTGACCCGCACCTCGATGGCCGAGAACCTGCGCGCCGACTACGTCCGCACCGCCGTGGCCAAGGGCCTGCCCAAGCGCCGCGTCATCGGTGTGCACCTGATGCGCAACTCGATGATCCCCGTCGTGACCTTCCTGGGCACCGACATCGGCGCCCTCATGGGCGGAGCCGTCATCACCGAAGGCATCTTCAACGTCAAGGGTGTCGGCGGTCTGATCTACGAATCGGTGATCCGCCGCGAAGGCCTGACCGTGGTCGGTGTCGTCACGGTCCTGGTCGTCGTCTACCTGATAGCCAGCCTGCTCGTCGACCTCCTCTACGCGGTCATGGACCCGAGGATCCGGTATGCCTGATCTGACCCAGACCGAAACCGTCACGGCCGAGACCCCGTCGGCGCCCGGTGCGCCGGTCGCCCCGGCCAAGGCCGAGAAGGCACGCAGCCTCTGGGGCGACGCGTGGGCCGACCTGCGCCGCAACCCGTACTTCGTCGTCTCCGCGGCGCTGATCCTCGTCCTCCTGGTGATCGCCGCCTTCCCGAGCTGGTTCACCAGCGTCGACCCCACCAAGGGCGACCTGGTCAACCACTTCCTGGGCAAGCCGGAGCTCGCCAAGATCGGGTCGCCCGACTGGCTCGGCTGGGACGGCCAGGGGCGCAGCGTCTACGCGCGCCTCATCTACGGCACCCGCGCCTCGATCATCGTCGCCGTCTGCGTGACGGCGATCGTCACCGTCATCGGCGGCATCACGGGCATGATCGCCGGCTACTTCGGCGGCCTCACGGACACGCTCATCTCGGGGATCACCAACATCTTCTTCGGCATCCCCTTCCTGCTCGGCGCGATGGTCGTCCTCCAGGCCTTCACCGAGCGCACGGTGTGGACGGTCGTCTTCGCCCTGGCGTTCCTCGGCTGGACGCAGATCAACCGCGTCATGCGCGGCGCGGTCATCACCGTGAAGCAGGCCGACTACGTGCACGCCGCGAAGGCACTGGGCGCGAGCACCACCCGGATCCTGTTCCGGCACATCCTGCCGAACGCCATGGCCCCGGTGATCGTGGTCTCCACGATCGCGCTCGGCGGCTACATCGCGGCGGAGGCCACCCTGTCCTACCTGGGTCTGGGCCTCGCGTCCCCGACCATCTCGTGGGGCGTGGACATCTCGGCCGGTTCGCAGCAGATCCGAGTGGCCCAGCACATCCTGCTGTACCCCTCGATCATGCTCAGCGTCACCGTGCTCGCCTTCATCATGCTCGGCGAAGCGGTACGCAACGCCCTCGACCCGAAGCTGCGCTGAGGAGGGCGTAAGTGATCACCATGGACAACACCTCCAGCGTTCCCTCCCCGCGTGACGGGGACCCGCAGACGCCGCTCCTCGAAGTGCGCGACCTGCACGTCGAGTTCCACACCCGCGACGGTGTGGCCAAGGCAGTCAACGGCGTCAACTACAGCGTGAGCGCCGGCGAGACCCTCGCCGTCCTCGGCGAGTCCGGCTCCGGCAAGTCCGTGACGGCGCAGGCCATCATGGGCATCCTCGACATGCCCCCCGGCAAGATCCCGCAGGGCGAGATCCTCTTCCGCGGCCAGGACATGCTCAAGATGAGCTTCGAGGAGCGGCGCAAGCTGCGCGGCCAGAAGATCGCCATGATCTTCCAGGACGCGCTGTCCTCGCTGAACCCGGTCCTCACCGTCGGCTACCAGCTGGGCGAGATGTTCCGCGTCCACCGGGGGCTGTCGAAGAAGGAAGCCCGCCTCAAGGCCATCGAGCTGATGGACAAGGTCAAGATCCCGGCGGCGAAGGAGCGTGTGGACGACTACCCGCACCACTTCTCCGGCGGTATGCGCCAGCGCATCATGATCGCCATGGCGATCGCGCTGGAGCCGGACCTGATCATCGCGGACGAGCCGACCACGGCCCTCGACGTCACCGTCCAGGCCCAGGTCATGGACCTCCTCGCCGAGCTCCAGCGCGAGCTCAACATGGGTCTGATCCTGATCACCCACGACCTCGGCGTCGTCGCCGACGTCGCGGACAAGATCGCGGTCATGTACGCCGGCCGGATCGTCGAGACCGCTCCGGTCCACGAGATCTACAAGCGCCCGGCGCACCCGTACACCCGCGGCCTGCTCGACTCGATCCCGCGGCTGGACCAGAAGGGCCAGGAGCTCTTCGCGATCAAGGGCCTGCCGCCGAACCTGCTGCGCCTGCCCACCGGCTGCTCGTTCAACCCGCGCTGCATCGCCGCGCAGGACGTCTGCCGGACGGACATCCCCCTGCTCCAGCCCGTCAGTGAGCAGGACGGCACCGAGCTGGTCGGTCGCCACAGCGCGTGCCACTTCTGGAAGGAGCAGATCCATGGCTGAGCTCACCAAGAACGCCCCCGAGCGCGAGCCGATCCTCCAGGTGCGGGGCCTGGTCAAGCACTTCCCGCTGACCCAGGGCATCCTGTTCAAGAGGCAGGTCGGCGCGGTCAAGGCCGTCGACGGCATCTCCTTCGACCTGTACCGGGGCGAGACCCTCGGCATCGTCGGCGAGTCCGGCTGCGGCAAGTCCACCGTCGCCAAGCTGCTGATGAACCTGGAGCGCGCCACCGCCGGCGAGGTCTTCTACAAGGGCCAGGACATCACCAAGCTGTCCGGCCGCGCCCTGAAGGCCGTGCGCCGCAACATCCAGATGGTGTTCCAGGACCCGTACACCTCGCTGAACCCGCGCATGACGGTCGGCGACATCATCGGCGAGACCTACGACATCCACCCCGAGGTGGCCCCCAAGGGCGACCGGCGGCGGAAGGTCCAGGAGCTCCTGGACGTCGTGGGCCTCAACCCGGAGTACATCAACCGGTACCCGCACCAGTTCTCCGGCGGCCAGCGCCAGCGCATCGGCATCGCCCGCGGCCTCGCGCTCAACCCGGAGATCATCATCTGCGACGAGCCGGTCTCCGCGCTCGACGTGTCGGTGCAGGCCCAGGTCATCAACCTGATGGAGAAGCTGCAGGAGGAGTTCAACCTCTCCTACATCTTCATCGCGCACGACCTCTCGATCGTCCGGCACATCTCGGACCGCGTCGGCGTCATGTACCTCGGCAAGATGGCCGAGATCGGTACGGACGAGCAGATCTACGAGCACCCGACGCACCCGTACACGCAGGCACTGCTCTCCGCGGTGCCGGTGCCGGACCCGGAGGCCCGCGCGCACCGCGACCGGATCATCCTCACCGGTGACGTCCCGTCGCCCGCCAACCCGCCGTCGGGCTGCCGTTTCCGCACCCGCTGCTGGAAGGCCGAGGAGAAGTGCTCCGTGGAGGAGCCGCTGCTCGCGATCCCGGAGCGCTTCCAGGGCGTGAAGTCCCTGGCCGCGCACGAGTCGGCGTGCCACTTCGCGGAGGAGAAGGCCGTTCTGGCCGTCTGACCTCCCGCGGACGAAGCACCGAAGGCGCCCGGTACCGGATCACCCCGGTACCGGGCGCCTTCGCGTGCGCCGCGCGGGGAAAGCCGGTTGCGGGCCCGCCCCCGTCTCTCCGAGAGTGGTCCGATGAGCGACCTGCTGACCACGCGGCCCGCCGGGCCCTCGGACGCCGAGGCCATCTGCGGTCTCCTCAACGCCGTCGACCTGATCGAGATCGGCCGCCCGGAAACCGACCTCGCCGCCGTCGAGGCCGACCTGAACCACCCCGACGTCGACCTCGCGCGCGACTCCTGGCTCGCCTTCGAGGGCGGCCGGCTCGTCGCCTACGCCCTGGTGTGGGCGGACTCGGGCCCCGGCCGCGTCGACGCCGAGCACTACGCCCTGCCGGGCCACCGCGCGGCCGCCGTCCGGCTGCTGGAGCTGACGGAGGTCCGGGCCCGCGAGCTCGCCGCCGGCGCGCCCCGCGCCTCCCTGCGCATCCAGCTCAACGTCGAGTCCACCCTCGACGCCGACCTGCTGCCCGGCCGCGGCTACCGCACCGTGCGCCGCTACCAGGTGATGACCCGCGCCCTGGAGCCGGACCAGGCGCCGCCCGCCCCGCCCGGCGGGCTCACCCTGCGCTCCTGCGACGGGGACGAGGCGGAGCGGCGCCGCGCCCACACCCTGATCGAGGAGACCTTCGCCGAGCACTTCGGCCACGTGGACCGCCCGTACGAGCCCTGGCTGGACCACATCGACGGCCGCGGCCTCGACTGGTCGCTGGTGTGGATCGCGAGCCTGCCCGCGCTGGGCGACGTAGGGGTCCTGCTGACCCGCGACGACCGCACCAGCATGGGCTGGGTCAGTCACCTCGGCGTACGCCGGGAGGCGCGCGGCCGGGGCGTCGGCGGCCACCTGCTGCGCCACGGCTTCGCCGCCTACGCGGCGCGCGGCCGCTCCACGGTGGGCCTCGGCGTGGACACCGCCAACGAGACCGGAGCACTCGCGCTGTACGAGGCGCACGGCATGGCGCTGCACTACGCCGTGGTCACCTGGGAGCTGGCGCTGTGACCGGGGAGGCCCGCCGGGGCGGACCCGGCGCAACATTGCACTCGCAGGGGTGACAGGCGGGGGACGCGAGGGTGCAATCGGTCCAACCAGGAGTGTGCGGGACCCCACATAGGGTGACATTGGGCCCTAAGTGAGTCTTGGGATCCAGTAGGAGGCACTCCATGCGCGGAGCCACCCACGCCAAGTGGGCCGCTTGTGCGGTGGCCGTCGCCCTCGCGGCGACGGCCTGCGGCGGCGGAAGCGACAGCGGCGGAGGCGGCGAGACGGGCATCGTCAGCTCCTCGTGGGGTGACCCGCAGAACCCGCTGGAGCCCGCCAACACCAACGAGGTACAGGGCGGCAAGGTCCTCGACATGCTCTTCCGGGGTCTGAAGCGCTACGACCCGAAGACCGGCGAGGCCAACAACATGCTCGCCGAGAAGATCGAGACCACCGACAGCCAGAACTTCACGATCACGCTGAAGGACGGCTGGAAGTTCAGCAACGACGAGCCCGTCACCGCCCAGTCCTTCGTGGACGCCTGGAACTACGGCGCGGACGTCACCAAGAAGCAGAACAACTCGCCCTTCTTCTCCGACATCGTCGGCTACGCGGACGTGCACCCCGCGACGGGCGACCCCAAGTCCAAGACCATGTCCGGCCTGGTGGTCAAGGACCCCAAGACCTTCACGGTCGCCCTCAAGGAGAAGTTCTCCACCTGGCCCGAGACCCTCGGCTACCAGGCGTTCTCCCCGCTGCCCAAGGCCTTCTTCACCGACCACGAGGGCTGGCTGAAGAAGCCCGTCGGCAACGGCCCGTACACGGTGGACTCGTACACCAAGGGCACGGGCATGAAGCTGCGCAAGTGGGACGCCTACACGGGTGCGGACAAGGCGGTCAACGGCGGCGTGGACCTGAAGGTCTACACCGACAACAACACCGCCTACACCGACCTGATCTCGGGCAACCTCGACCTGGTCGACGACATCCCGGCGCAGCAGCTCAAGAACGTCGCGAACGACCTCGGCGACCGCTACATCAACCAGCCGGCCCTCATCATCCAGACCCTCACCTTCCCGCTGTACGACCCGCAGTGGAACAAGGAGGGCATGGAGAAGGTCCGCCGCGGCATCTCGATGGCGATCAACCGCGACGAGATCACCAAGCAGATCTTCAAGGAGACCCGCACCCCGGCCAAGGACTGGACCTCCCCGGCCCTCGGCGACAAGGGCGGCTTCTCCGCCACCGCCTGCGGCGAGGCCTGCTCCTTCAACCCGACCGAGGCCAAGAAGCTCATCCAGGAGGCCGGCGGACTGCCCGGCGGCAAGGTCACGCTGACGTCCAACGTGGACACCGGCTCGCACCGCGACTGGATGGACGCCGTCTGCAACAGCGTCAACAACGCGCTGGGCGAGGGCCCGGTCTGCACGGTCAACCCCATCGGCACCTTCGCCGACTTCAGGAACCAGCAGAGCAGCTTCAAGCTGACCGGCCCCTTCCGCTCCGGCTGGCAGGCCGACTACCCGCTGATCCAGAACTTCCTGGAGCCGCTCTACTACACCGGCGCCTCCTCGAACTACGGCAAGTTCAGCAACCCGGAGTTCGACAAGCTCATCGACGAGGCCAACCGGGAGAGCGACGCGGCCAAGGCGACGGCCAAGTTCCAGGAGTCGCAGAAGATCCTCGCCGCGCAGATGCCGTCGATCCCGCTCTGGTACCAGAACGGCAGCGCCGGCCACTCGGAGCGCATCTCGGACGTGGCGCTCAACCAGTTCAGCGTCCCCGTCTACGACCAGATCAAGGTCAGCTGACCCTTCTCGCGGATCGATCCTGGAGCAGTCCATGGGACGTTATGTGATCCGGCGACTGCTCCAGATGATCCCCGTGTTCATCGGCAGCACGTTCCTGATCTTCTTCATGGTGTACGCGCTCGGTGACCCGGTCGCCGCCCTCTTCGGAGACAAGGCCCCCGACCCGGCCACCGCCGCGCGCATCCGCAAGGACCTCTACCTCGACCAGCCCCTGTGGAAGCAGTACCTGCACTACATGGGCCAGATCTTCCAGGGCGACTTCGGCACCGCCTTCAACGGCCAGAAGGTCACCGAGCTGATGGCCGCGGCGTTCCCCGTGACCCTGCGCCTGACGATCGTCGCGATCGCCATCGAGATCGTCGTCGGCATCAGCCTCGGCGTGATCAGCGGCCTCAAGCGCGGCAAGTCCATCGACAGCGGCGTGCTCGTGCTCACCCTCGTCGTGATCTCCGTGCCGACCTTCGTGACCGGCTACCTGCTCCAGTTCCTCTTCGGCGTCAAATGGGGCTGGGTGCGGCCCACGGTCTCCCCGGACGCCCCCTTCAGCGAGCTGATCCTGCCCGGCATCGTCCTCGCACTGGTCTCCCTCGCCTACGTCACCCGGCTGACCCGCACGTCCATCGCCGAGAACGTCAAGGCCGACTACGTGCGCACCGCCGTGGCCAAGGGCCTGCCCCGGCGCCGCGTCATCACCCGCCACCTGCTGCGCAACTCGCTGATCCCCGTCGTCACCTTCATCGGCACCGACATCGGCGCCCTGATGGGCGGCGCCATCGTCACCGAGCGGATCTTCAACATCCACGGGGTCGGCTACCAGCTCTACCAGGGCATCCTGCGCAACAACTCCCCGACGGTCGTCGGCTTCGTGACCATCCTCGTCATCGTCTTCCTGCTGGCGAACCTGCTCGTCGACCTGCTCTACGCGGTCCTGGACCCGAGGATCCGTTATGCCTGAGCCCGATCCCGAGCGCGCCGCCTACGATCCGCTGCGACCCGGCGCCCACGAGTCCGTCGCCCCCACCGGCCAGGGCGGGGCCATGGATCTCGCCCTGGAGGAGGCCGAGAGCCTGGAGAAGGAGCTCGGCACGCCGGGCCCCGCGGGACCGCAGGAGAAGGCCCGGTCCCTGTGGTCCGACGCCTGGCACCAGCTGCGCCGCAACCCCGTCTTCATCGCCTCCTCGCTGCTGATCCTCTTCCTGGTGGTCATCTCGATCTGGCCCCAGCTCATCGCGAGCGGCGACCCGCTCCAGTGCGACCTGTCCACATCGCAGCAGGGCTCCTCCCCGGGCCACCCCTTCGGCTACGACACCCAGGGCTGCGACGTCTACACCCGTACCGTCTACGGGGCCCGCGCCTCCATCACCGTGGGCATCTGCGCCACCCTCGGCGCGGCCCTCCTCGGCTCCGCGCTCGGCGGGCTCGCCGGGTTCTTCGGCGGCTGGGGCGACTCCCTGCTCTCCCGGGTCGCCGACATCTTCTTCGGCATCCCCGTCGTCCTCGGCGGCCTGGTCTTCCTGTCCGTCGTCACCAGCACCACCGTCTGGCCGGTCGTCGGCTTCATCGTGCTGCTGGGCTGGCCCCAACTGGCCCGCATCGCCCGCGGCTCGGTCATCACCGCCAAGCAGAACGACTACGTCCAGGCCGCGCGGGCGCTCGGCGCCGGCAACGCCCGGATGCTGCTGCGGCACGTGGCGCCCAACGCGATCGCGCCCGTCATCGTCGTCGCCACCATCGCGCTCGGCACCTACATCGCCCTGGAAGCCACCCTGTCGTTCCTCGGCGTGGGCCTGCGCCCGCCGACCGTCTCCTGGGGCATCGACATCTCCAACGCCGCCTCCCAGATCCGCAACGCCCCGCACATGCTGCTCTACCCGGCGGGCGCGCTCAGCGTGACCGTGCTCGCGTTCATCATGCTCGGCGACGCGGTGCGCGACGCCCTCGACCCCAAGCTGCGCTGAGGAGCCCCGCACATGCTGCTCGAAGTGCGCGATCTGCACGTGGAATTCAAGACGCGCGACGGAGTCGCCAAGGCTGTCAACGGCGTCAACTACTCGGTGGACGAGGGCGAGACCCTCGCCGTGCTCGGCGAGTCCGGCTCGGGCAAATCGGTCACCGCGCAGGCCGTCATGGGCATCCTCGACATGCCGCCCGGCCGGATCACGGGCGGCGAGATCCTCTTCAAGGGCAAAGACCTGCTGAAGATGAAGGAGGAGGAGCGCAGGAAGATCCGCGGCGCCGAGATGGCCATGATCTTCCAGGACGCCCTGTCCTCCCTCAACCCCGTGCTCAGCGTGGGCGCGCAGCTCGGCGAGATGTACGAGGTCCACCGCGGGATGTCCCGCAAGGACTCCCGGGCCAAGGCCGTCGAGCTGATGGACCGGGTGAAGATCCCGGCCGCCAAGGAGCGGGTGGGGGACTACCCGCACCAGTTCTCCGGCGGCATGCGCCAGCGCATCATGATCGCCATGGCGATGGCGCTGGAACCCTCGCTCATCATCGCGGACGAGCCGACCACCGCCCTCGACGTCACCGTCCAGGCCCAGGTCATGGACCTCCTCGCGGAGCTCCAGCGCGAGCTCCACATGGGCCTGATCCTGATCACCCACGACCTCGGGGTCGTCGCCGACGTCGCGGACAAGATCGCGGTCATGTACGCCGGCCGGATCGTCGAGTCGGCCCCCGTCCACGAGATCTACGCCGCGCCGGCGCACCCGTACACCCGCGGCCTGCTCGACTCGATCCCGCGCCTGGACCAGAAGGGCCAGGAGCTCTACGCCATCAAGGGCCTGCCGCCCAACCTGCTCGCCATCCCGCCCGGCTGCGCCTTCAACCCGCGCTGCCCGATGGCCCGGGCCGTCTGCGCCGCCGAGGTCCCGCCGCTGGCCGAGGTCGCGCCGGACCGTGCCAGTGCGTGCTTCTTCTGGAAGGAGTGCCTCGGTGCCCGAGTCCACTGAATCCATCCTCGTGGTCGACGACCTGGTCAAGCACTACCCGCTGACCCAGGGGATCCTCTTCCGGAAGCAGGTCGGCGCGGTCAAGGCCGTCGACGGGGTCTCCTTCGACCTGCGGGCCGGCGAGACCCTCGGCATCGTGGGGGAGTCGGGCTGCGGCAAGTCCACCGTCGCCAAGCTGCTGGTCAACCTGGAACGCCCCACGGCGGGTGCGATCAGGTACAAGGGCGAGGACCTCGCCAAGCTGTCGGCCAAGGCCCTCAAGGCCGTCCGGCGCAACATCCAGATGGTGTTCCAGGACCCGTACACCTCGTTGAACCCGCGCATGACGGTCGGCGACATCATCGGCGAACCGTACGAGATCCACCCCGACGCGGCGCCCAAGGGCGACCGGCGCCGCAAGGTGCAGGAGCTCCTGGACGTCGTCGGCCTCAACCCGGAGTACATCAACCGGTACCCGCACCAGTTCTCCGGCGGTCAGCGCCAGCGCATCGGCATCGCCCGCGGCCTCGCGCTCAACCCGGAGATCATCGTTGCCGACGAGCCGGTCTCCGCACTCGACGTCTCCGTCCAGGCCCAGGTGATCAACCTCCTGGAACGCCTCCAGGACGAGTTCGGCCTCTCCTACGTGTTCATCGCGCACGACCTCTCGATCGTGCGGCACATCTCCGACCGGGTCGGCGTCATGTACCTCGGCCGGATCGTCGAGATCGGCACCGACAGCCAGATCTACGACCACCCGACCCACCCGTACACCCAGGCGCTGCTCTCCGCCGTCCCGGTGCCCGACCCGCTGGCCCGCGAGGGCCGCGAGCGCATCATCCTCTCCGGCGACGTCCCCTCCCCGGCCAACCCGCCCTCGGGCTGCCGCTTCCGCACCCGCTGCTGGAAGGCCGAGGAGCGCTGCGCGACGGAGGTCCCGCTGCTGGAGATCCCCGCCTTCCTCCCGGGCGGCCCGGCGGCCCACCCCTCGGCCTGCCACTTCGCCTCCGAGGAGCGCATGGTCCCGCCGTCGGACGACCCGCCGCCGGCGGCGGGCCGGTTGTCCAAGGAGTGAATCCGGAGCCCCCGCCACCGCTGATTTCCGGCCACAGCTGCACTCGGCACCACAACTCGGTTTACATGTAGGCAACTTGACCGTTTCTGCCCCGAGATATGGGCCGGGCAGCCTGGGCTGTGTGCGGCCGTGCGGGTGCCGACAGCCGGCCGGGGAGGCGTACAGACTCCCCGGCCGGCCTTCCTGTGACCCCGGGCATGCGCGGCGTGCGCCCCTCGTGCTGCCGGAATCGATCGATGCGCTGGCACGGATAGTTATGATCCGTAGCGGACGGTGGGTATGACTCTGCCGTGCACGGAGTCGCGAGTACGCGTACCGATGTCCGCTCGACGTGGAGGTGAAACGCCGTGGCCCTATCGATCTCGGCCGTGGTGCTGCTGGCGATCGTCGTCTTCCTGCTGGTCCGGAGGTCGGGCCTGAAGACGGGTCACGCGGTGGTCTGCGTGTTGCTCGGCTTCTACCTGGCGAGCTCGACCGTGGCCCCGACGCTCTCCCAGCTCACCTCCAACGTGGCCAGCATGATCAGCGGCCTCAAGCTCTGAGCGGACGCCCCGCGGCGTCCGCCGGGCGCCCGGGCGAGGCCTTGTGGGGCTCCGGGCGCCGCTCCTCGTACTCTTGCCCCCATGAACGGTCTTCCCGCCCGTCGGCTCCTGCTCGTGCACGCGCACCCGGACGACGAGTCGATCAACAACGGCGTCACCATGGCCAAGTACGCGGCCGAGGGCGCCCACGTCGCGTTGGTGACCTGCACGCTCGGCGAGGAGGGCGAGGTCATCCCGCCCGATCTCGCCCACCTGGCGGCCGACCGCGACGACACCCTCGGTGCCCACCGCGTCGGCGAGCTCGCCGAGGCCATGCGGGAACTGGGCGTCACCGACCACCGGTTCCTCGGCGGCCCCGGCCGCTTCCGGGACTCCGGGATGATGGGCGCCGAGCAGAACACCCGGCCCGGCGCCTTCTGGTCCGCGGACGTGGACGAGGCCGCCGGGTACCTCGTGGAGGTGATCCGCGAACTGCGCCCCCAGGTCCTCGTCACCTACGACCCGGACGGCGGCTACGGTCACCCCGACCACATCCAGGCCCACCGGGTCGCCACCCGTGCGGCCGAACTGGCCGCGGAGCCCGCCTACCGCCGCGACCTCGGCGAGCCGCACGCGGTCGAGAAGCTCTACTGGAACCGCGTACCGCGCTCCGTCGTCGAGGAGGGCTTCGCCCGGCTGCGCGAGGCCGGCAGCGAGGTGCCCTTCCCGGCGCCGGCCGCACCGGACGACGTGCCGGGGGTGGTGGCCGACGAGCGGATCACCGCCGAGATCGGCGGGGACGAGGCCGCCGAGCAGGCGTTCGTGGCCGCCAAGACCGCCGCGATGCGCGCCCACGCCACCCAGATCGCGGTGGACGGGCCCTTCTTCGCGCTCTCCAACGACCTGGCGCAGCCGCTGTTCACCCACGAGTACTACGAGTTGGCCGCGGGCCGGCCGGGCGTCCCGGCGGGCGAGCGCGAGCGCGACCTCTTCGCGGGGGTGCGGGCGTGAGCGGTACGTGGACACCGGGGCGGATCGCCGTCCTGCTCGGGCTGTTGGCGGCGGGCGTGCTGGCCGGCGCGGCCGGCTGGCTCGTGGTGGACCTGTGGTTCCCCGCCGGGCTGGTGCTGGCGCTCCTCGCCCTCTTCGGGCTGTTCCTCGGCGGCCGCCTCGCCCTGGGGACCGGGATCGGAGTGGGCGCGGGCGCGGTCGGCTGGTTCCTCGCCTACGTGATCCTCAGCGTCCCCCGGGCGGAAGGGGACTTCCTGCTCAGTTCATCCGGAATCGACATGTACGCCTACCTTTTGGGCGGGGTCGTGCTCGCTGTGATGTCCGCCACGATGAGCGTTCCCGGGGACCGGTCGGTTTCGGCCGCCAGGCCTGCCAAGTGACGTGCCGTCGGACGGCTTCGGCGGGCTTGACGAGCCGTTCGGCGCGGATCAGCCGGGTGGTCCGGGGGCGCTCGCGGGGGGCGTGAACGGAGCCAAGGGGAACCGTTCGCTCCCGGGGGCCGAGTGCGTGCGGGCGGCGGCCAGTATGGTGGACGGGCCGCCGAGCTGCCCGCGCACGGTATGACGGGCGGCGGAGCCAATCGGGAGAGCCTGCCTTGAGTCGTGAAACCGAGAGTTCGTCCTCCGGGCCCAACGGGCGCGGTGGGGCCGCCTACCCCTCGGGTACACCGCCGTACGGAACCGGCCAGTACCCGTCCACGGACGCTGCGGCGACCACCCCGGAGGAGAGTTCAGTGACCGTACCGCCCGCCAAGCCGTCCACGGCCGATTCCGACGGGCCGAAGACGGAGACCACCCTGACGACCCGGATCCGGATCAACATCCCCGGTTCGCGGCCGATTCCGCCCGTGGTCGTCCGCACGCCCATGCCCGAGGCCGAAGCCGAGCCGCAGTCCGCCCCGGCCGCCGCGCCGGCCCCCGAGCCCGAACCGGCCGCCCCCGGGCCCGAGGACACGGCGAGCAACTGGTTCGCGCCGCGCAAGAACGCGGGGCCCGGTCCCGCTCCGACGCGGCCGCAGGCAGCCCTGGAGGCCGGACCCGCCGGCGGGCCCGGCGCCCCGCGCCACGACACGCCCGCGCAGGGCTACGCCCAGGCTCCTGCGGGTCAGCGCCCGCCGGCCCCGGCTCCTGCGGCTCCGGCCGGCCCCGGCGCGCCGCGCCACGACATGCCCGCGCAGGGCTTCGCCCAGGCTCCGGCGGGTCAGCGCCCGCCCGCGCCCATGGACCCCGGCGGCCGCGGCCCCGGCGTCGGCACCGGCCCGGGCGCCGGCCCCGGCGCGGGCTACCCCGCGCCGCCGGCCGGATCCGGCGGCCCCCGTCCGGGCGCCCCCGTCGGCCCCGGCTACGGCCAGGGCCCCGGTCCCGGCTACGGCCAGGGCCCCGGTCCGGGCTACGGCCAGGGCCCCGGCCCCGTCGGCCCCGGTCAGGGCCACGGTCAGGGTCCCGGTCGGACGAGGAGGCGGGGTGGGTCACGGGACGGCTCCTGCGGTGAGATCCGAACGGACGCGGGCGTGAGGACGCGCGGCCGGTCGCGAGGGCCCCATCCTTTTGCGCGGAAGACCACGAGGTCAAGGGCGAATGCGCGATTCGATCGAAACAGTCGGCCGGGACCTGCCCACCGCCCCCCTACGGGCGAATCGTCAGCCGGGGAAGCAGTTCCAGGTGCTGACGCGCGCGCCCCTCGGCGGCCGCCGCACCGCCCTCCACCAGGTCCAGCAGCAGTCCGGCCGCCCGCGCCCCGACCTCGCGCTTGGCCGGGGCCACCGCCGACAGCGGGACGTCGGCCAGCCCGGCCACCTCGTCGTCGTAGGTGATCACCGCAAGGTCCTCCGGCACCCGCACGCCCCGGGCCTGGAGCCGGGGGATCAGCATGATCGCGTCCGTGTCGCTGTGGATCAGGGCGGCGCTCACCCCGCCCTCCGCCACCGCCGCGCACAGGTAGTCCAGCGTGCGCGCGAACGCCTCCGCCTCCGAAAGCGCCTCCGGACCGGGCCACGGCGGCGCCGGCTCCAGCCCGAGCACGGCCACGGCCGCCTCGAACCCGGCGCGCAGCCGCGCCGACGTCGGCGTCCGGCGGCTGGCCAGCGCGATCCGCCGGTGCCCCATCCCGGCCAGGTGCTGCACCGCCCGCGCCGCGCCGTGCGCGTGGTCGGACGCCACCCGGTCCAGCGAGGCGGCCGGATGTCCCGGCGGCGCCCACCGTTCCACGAGGACCGTCGGCACGGGGAGCTCCGCCGTCCACGCCCCCTCGCCGGGACCCGGCGACCCGGCGTCCCAGTTCGGGGTCAGCAGCAGTCCGTGCGCACCCGTGGACAGCAGCCGGTCCGCCTGGGTCCGGTCCTCGCCCGGCAGGTACCGGGTCAGCCCGACGGTGAGGCGCGCCCCCCGCGCTTCGACCGCCTCGCGCGCTCCCCGTACGACGTCGCCGTAGTAGTACTCGGTGGTCGGCACCACCATCCCGATCACCAGCCCGCTGCCGTCGCGGCCGCACCCGCCACCACCCGCGTGGTCCGGACCGGCCGGGCCCGCCTGCGGCCGGCTGACCACCCCGTGCATCCGCTGGATCTCGCCCCGCGCCGCCATCGCCTCGATGTCCCGCCGCAGGGTCACCGGGGAGACGCCGAGCTCCCGGGCCAGGTCCGCCACGCGCACACTGCCCCGGGCCTGGACGAGTGCGCGTACCCGGGCCCGGCGCTGGTCTACATGCGGTCTCAAGGTTCCCCCTGCGGTCTGCGGTCTGCGGTCTGAGTAGTGCGGTCTGCGCGGTGCGTGTGAGTGAGGTGCGTGTGCGTGAGGTGCTCGGATCCATCATAGTGAGCCGAAACGATCGATTCGATCGATTCCGATCAACCGGTCATTGACGGCACAGACCGCGCGTTCATATATTCGGCCACGTCCCGCACCTCACCGCAGCATCTCGACCTCTCCCGGGAGTCAGCGCATGCTCACGCACGACCAGGACGGCTTCCGGCGCGCAGACCGCCCCCACCGGATCGTTTCGGGGGCCCTGCACTACTTCCGGGTCCATCCCGACCTGTGGGAGGACCGCCTCACCCGGCTGCGGGCCATGGGCGCAAACACCGTGGACACCTACGTCCCCTGGAACTTCCACGAGACCGCCCCGGGCAAGGCCGATTTCACCGGCTGGCGCGACCTCGGCCGGTTCCTGCGCATCGCCCAGGACCTCGACCTCGACGTCATCGTCCGCCCCGGCCCCTACATCTGCGCCGAATGGGACTTCGGCGGCCTGCCCGCCCGCCTCCTCGCCGTCGACGGCCTGCGGCTGCGCTGCTCCGATCCCCGCTTCGAGGCGGAGGTGGACGGCTGGTTCGACCTGGTCGTCCCCGAACTGCTGCCCCACCTCGCGAGCCGCGGCGGCCCCGTCGTCGCCGTCCAGATCGAGAACGAGTACGGCTCGTACGGAAATGACACCGCCTACCGCGCCCACGTGGAGCGCGGCCTCCTCGAACGCGGCGTCGACTGCCTGCTGTTCACCGCGGACGGCCCCGAGGACGCCATGCTGCAGGGCGGTACGGTCCCGGGCCGTCTCGCCACCGCCACCTTCGGGGCCAAGCCCGACGAACGCCTCGCCGTCCTGCGCCGCTACCAGCGGACCGGCCCGCTCACCGCGATGGAGTTCTGGATCGGCTGGTTCGACCACTGGGGCGAGGAGCACCACATCCGCGTCGCCGAGGAGGCGGCGCAGTCGCTCGACGAACTCCTCGCCTCCGGCGCCTCCGTCAACTTGTACATGGCCCACGGCGGCACCAACTTCGGCTTCTGGGCCGGGGCCAACCACTCCGGCTCCCGCCCCGGCGACCCCGGCTACCAGCCCACCGTCACCAGCTACGACTACGACGCCCCCATCGGCGAGGCCGGCGAACTGACCCCGAAGTTCCACGCGTTCCGCGAGGTCATCGGCAAGTACGTGCCCCTGCCCGACGGGCCGCTGCCCGAGCCGCTGCCCCGGATGACCCCGGCGCTCGCCACCCCCGAGGGCGCCGCCCCGCTCCTCACCCACCTGGACCTCCTCGCGGGCGCCCCCCTCCTGCGCCCCGCTCCCGAGTCCATGGAGCGGCTCGGCCAGGACCACGGCCTGATCCACTACCGCACCACCATCACCGGCCCGCGCCCCGCCATGCCGATCAAGATCGACGGCCTCGGCGACCGTGCCTACGTCTTCGCCGACGGAGTGCCGCTCGGCATCCTGGACCGCAACGCCCCCGACGAGGGCCTCGACCTTCCCGTCGGAGAGACCGGAGTCGTCCTCGACGTCCTCGTCCGGGCCCAGGGCCGGGTCAACTACGGCCCGCTGCTCGACGACCACAAGGGCATCTCGCGCGCCGTGCGCCACGGCCACCAGCACCTGTTCGAGTGGGAGATACGCCCGCTGCCGCTCGCGGACCTCGCCGGGCTGGCGTGGTCCGAGGACGTCCCGGCGCCGGGCCGGCCCGCCTTCCACCGGTTCACCCACACCCTCACCGAGGCCCCGGCCGACGGCTTCGTCGACCTCTCCGGCTGGGGCACCGGCCTGATCTGGCTCAACGGTTTCCTCCTGGGCCACTACGACACCCCGCGCGGCCCGCAGCGCACGCTGTACGCGCCCGGTCCGCTGTGGCGGGACGGGGCCAACGAGATCGTCGTACTGGAACTGGAGCGCCCCGGCACCGAATTGGCCCTCCGGAACCAGCCCGACCTCGGCCGCCCCACGGTCGTCGACATCGACTACTGAGCGCCGGGCGCGCACGGGTCCGCACGGGTCCGCACGGCGCAGGTCCGCGCAGGTCCGCGCAGGTCCACACGAGTCCGCACGGAGTTGTCCACAGGCCCGTGTCCGGCCCGACCGGGCGGCCTAGACTGGCCGTCCAGTCGATCATCCCGGTCGGTCACCGTGCCGGACGAGTGCGGAGGAACGAAAGACATGCGCTATCTCCCCCTGGGCAGTTCAGGCCTCCAGGTGTCCGCGATCGGGCTCGGCTGCAACAACTTCGGCGGCCGGCTCGACGCCCGGGCCACCCGCGCCGTCGTCGACGCCGCGCTCGACGCGGGCATCACCCTGCTGGACACCGCCGACATCTACGGTGGCGGCGGCGGTTCCGAAACCCACCTCGGCGAGGTCCTCAAGGGCCGCCGGGACCAGGTCGTCCTCGCCACCAAGTTCGGCTACGACGGCGTGGACATGGGCTACGGACCCGCCGCCGGCTCGCGCGGCGGCCGTGCCTACATCCGCCGCGCCGTCGAGGAATCCCTGCGCCGCCTGCAGACCGACCGCATCGACCTCTACCAACTGCACAGCCCCGACGGGTCCGTGCCGATCGCCGAGACCCTCGCGGCGCTCACCGAGCTCGTCACCGAAGGCAAGGTCCGCTACGTGGGACACTCCAACCTCAGCGGCTGGCAGCTCGCCGAAGCCGCCCACGTGGCCCGCGAAACCGGCGCGGCACCCTTCGTATCGGCCCAGAACGAATGGTCGCTGCTCCAGCGGTCCGCCGAGCGCGAGCTCGTCCCGGCGGCCCTCCACTACGGGGTCGGGGTCCTCCCGTACTTTCCTTTGGCCAACGGTCTGTTGACCGGGAAGATCCGGCGCGGCGCCCCCGTGCCCGCCGGCTCCCGCCTCGAAGGCCGCGACGCCTACCTCACCGACGCCCGCCTCGACATCGTGGAGGCGCTCGCCGCGGTCGCCGACAAGCACGACCGCACCGTCCTGGAACTCGCCGTCGGCTGGCTCGGAGCCCAGCCCGGCTGCGCCTCCGTCATCGCGGGCGCCACTTCCGCCGAGCAGGTGCGCGCCAACGCGGCCGTCGCCGACCGGCCGCTGGACGCGGACCTGCTCGCCGAGGTCGACGCGGTCGCGGGGGCCGCCCTGTGACGGACCCCATGACGGACAACCTCATGGCAGCCGTGTCGCCCCGGTAGGCCTGGTAGGCCTCGCCTTCGGGACGGAGGTCGCTTCCGGCTCAGGAGACCGAGGCGGAGGCGCCGGCAGAAGCGGAATCGGACGGGCTCGCGGAGCCGCTCGGGGACGGGGACTGCGACGGGCTCGCGGAAGGGCTGGAGGACGGGCTCGCCGAGGCGCTCTGCGAAGCGCTGTCGGAGGGGCTCGCGGACGGGCTCGCGGAGGCGGACCCCGTCGGCGCGCCGGTCAGCACCTCCACCTGGCCGGTGTCCAGCGAGTAGTAGGCGCCGACCACGCCCAGGGAGCCCTTCCGCACCAGGGGCGCCAGGTCCGCGTTGGCCCGCAGCTCGTCCGCCGTCACCTTGACCTGGTTGCGGATCATCGTGTCCACCGGATCGGCGCCCGGGTCCTTGACCGTCAGGTCGTACGCCGGCACCAGCGCGTTCTGGATCGCCAGCAGGTTGCCGGGCAGCGAAGTACCGTCCTGCAGCGCCTTGTACGCGGAGGCGATGGCCCCGCAGCGCTGGTGTCCGAGGACCAGGATCAGCGGGGTGCCCGCCGTCATCGGACCGAACTCCACCGATCCGGTCACCACCGGGCCGACCGCCTGGCCGCCCGTGCGCAGCACGAACAGGTCGCCGAGCCCGGTGTCGAAGAGCAGCTCCGGCGGCACCCGGGAGTCGATGCACGCAAGGATCACGCCGAAGGGATCCTGCGCCTCGGCCACCAGCCGGCGCCGGTCGGGGTCCCGGTCGGGGTGCTTGAGGCTGCCGCTCACCCAGCGCTTGTTGCCCTCCATCAGTCGGCTGTACGCGGCCTCGGGGGTGCCGGGCCGGGGTTCCGGCGCGCCCGTGGTGGCCTTCGGGGCGCTCTTGGCCGAGCACCCCGAGAGCGCGGCCGCGGCGGCCGCCAGGCCGCCGGTCAGGACGAACCTGCGTGCCGGAAATCCTGCTCTGTCCATCGGTCGTACCCCTCAGTCCCGCTCGGACGCGCCGTACGTCCTGACCGGGGCGATTCTTGGGGTGCGCGGGCCGACCGGGCGGCAGGCGCACGCGCACGCACCCGGGTTGGCCACCGACGGCCGAACGGACCCCGCGCGTCAGACCCTGTGTCAGACCCCGTGCGTCACGACGTGATGTCCTTGCGCGCGAACCCGCGGAACGCGAGCGCGAACAGCACGATCGCGTACGACACCGACACCGCCGCACCCTTGACCATCCCGCCCCACTCCAGCTGCGGCTGCAAGGCATCGGCCCACGCGAACTGCCAGTGCGCCGGCAGGAACTCCCGATACGAGCCCAGCGCCGTCACCGCGTCCAGCACGTTGCCGACGATCGTCAGCCCGACCGCTCCGCCCACCGCACCCAGCGGCGCGTCCGTCCGGGTCGAGAGCCAGAACGCCAGACCGGCCGTCACCAGCTGCGAGACGAAGATGAAGGCCACCGCGATCGCGAGCCGCCCCACCGTGTCCCCGGCCGCCAGGGAGCCGCCCGCCGGCAGCTTCAGCGGCCCCCATCCGTACGCCGCCGTGCCCGCCGCCAGCGCCACCAACGGCAGCAGCACCATCGCCGCCAGGCTGAACCCGAGCGCCACGACCAGCTTGCTCCACAGCAGCCGCGCCCTCGGCACGGGCGAGGCCAGCAGGTAGCGCAGCGAGGACCAGTTGGCCTCCGAGGCCACCGTGTCACCGCAGAACAGCGCCACCGGCACCACCAGCAGGAACCCGGCCGACACGAACAGGCAGGTGGCGGCGAAGTTCGCGCCCGAGGCCGTCGCCGTGTCGATGAGGGTGATCCGGCCGTTTCCGCCGTCCCGGCTGCCCGGTCCGCCGCCCACCGCGAAGGCGATCATCAGGATGAACGGCAGCGCGGCGAGGATCCCGCCCATCACCAGCGTCCGCCGCCGGCGCCACTGGCGCAGCGCCTCCACGCGCAGCGGGAGCGTCCGGCTCGCCCGGTAACCCGGAGCCACCTCGCGGACGCCGCCGCCGCGGGCCCCACGGCTCCCACGGCTTCCGCCGCTCCCGCCGTTCTCCAGGTCCGTCACGGCACTCATGCCGCACCTCCGATCAGGGTGAGGAACGCGTCTTCCAGCCGCCGGTGCGGTCCCACTCCCGACACCGGCACCTCCAGGCGCACGAGTTCGGCGATGAGGATCGCCGCGCTCGCGCCGTCCAGCCGTACGAGCAGACCGTCCTCGACGCCCTCCACCGATTCCACTCCCTCCAGTGCGGTCACCTTCCCGACCGTGACCTCGTCCACCGGCCCGGCCAGCGTCACCAGCAGGGCGTCCCCGCCGCCGGTGATCTCGGCGACCGCGCCCGCCTGTACGAGGCGTCCCCGGTCCATGACGACCAGGTGCGTACAGGACTGCTCGACCTCCGACAGCAGGTGGCTGGAGACGATGACCGTCCGCCCGCCCGCCGCGTACCGGATCATCACGTCGCGCATCTCGCGGATCTGCGGCGGGTCCAGACCGTTCGTCGGTTCGTCGAGGATCAGCAGGTCCGGCATGCCGAGCATGGCCTGCGCGATCGCGAGCCGCTGGCGCATGCCCTGCGAGTACGTGCGCACCGCGCGCTCCAGCGCGTCGCCGAGCCCGGCGATCTCCAGGGCCTCGTCCATGTACGAGTCCTCGGCGGGCCGGCCCGTGGCCTGCCAGTACAGCTCCAGGTTGGCCCGCCCGGTCAGGTGCGGCAGGAAGCCGGCGCCCTCCACGAACGCCCCGACCCGCGACAGCACGGGCGCGCCCGCCCGCACCGCGTGCCCGAACACCCGGACCTCCCCGGCGTCGGGCGTGATCAGGCCCATCAGCATGCGCAGGGTGGTGGTCTTGCCGGCGCCGTTGGGCCCGAGCAGGCCCAGCACCTGGCCCTTCTCGACGCGGAAGGACAGGTCCCGTACGGCGTAGCGGTCCTGCGACTTGGCGTAGCGCTTGGTCAGCCCGGTGATTTCCAGCGGTACGTCGGCCAGCGCAGGTTCGGGCTGCGGTGCGCCCGCCCGGATCCCGCCTCGCCCCCGGCCGGTCCTCCGGATCCCCACCAGCCCCGCGGCCAGCAGTACCGCCCCGAGCGGCATTCCCCAGGTCCAGGCGGGCAGCCCGGAGGACGCCGTCCGCACGCCGTCCACGACGGGCACGGCCAGCGGGCCCTGCGCCGAGACGGTGTAGCTCGCCGGCGCGGCCGGGGACGCGTAGCCGAGATCGGTGGCGGCGACGACGAGCCGCAGCCGGTGCCCGGCTTCGACGGCGTGGTCGATCGCGGGCAGCCGCAGCTCGATGGTCTTGTCCTGCTGCGCGTCCGTCACCCGCACCGGTGCCACCAGCTGGCTCGGCAGCACCTGCCGGCGCCCGTCGGGCCCGACGTCGTAGACCTTGCCGAACAGCACGGCCGCACCGTCCGCAGCCGTCGACCTCACCTTCAGGGTGATGGTCGGGGTCCCGGTGATCCGCACCTCCTCGGTCAGCGGCTCCGAATCGAAATGGGCGTTCTGTCCGGGGAAGTCCAGCGAGAGCCCGGCTCCGAGCGCGGACAGCTGTCCGCCGATGCCCGGCAGCGCGGACAGGGCGGGCGGCGCCCCGCCGGCCGGATTGGCGAAGGTCTGCTCCCGGCCGGCCAGGGCGAACTCGCGCGGTCCGGACCGCAGCCCGGGATAGGTGGAGCCGTTCGCTCCGCGCAGTGTGACCTGGCCGTCGGTGGAGTCGATGCCACCGGCGCGCGAGACGCGGAAGGCGGGGCCGGTGTCCACGGCCGTGTCGTCCTTGAGGTGGCGGTCGAACCAGGACTTGACCCGGTCCTCGACGCGGTCGGCCTCGCGCATCCCGCCGTCGTGGCCGCCGGCGGCCCAGTCCACCGAGACGGGCGCACCGTTCGCGGCGATGGCCCTGGCCATGGCGTCGGCCTGGTCGAGGGGGAAGAGGGAGTCGTCCTGGCCCTGGGTGATCAGGGTCGGCACCTTGATCGCGGAGCCGACCGCCGACGGACTGCGCCGCTCCAGCAGCGCGCGGGCCTCCGCGTCGGGCGCGCCGGCCACCGCGACCCGCTCGTACATGGCGCACAGCTCGGGCTGGAACCGCCCGCAGCCGGGAGCGGCCTGCGCGGGGCCGGTCGCAGCCGGAGCGCCGGTCGCACCCTCAGCGCCGGTCGCACCAGGAGCGTCGGCGGTGCCCTGGGCACCCGGCTGGATGCCGCCGGCCGAACCGGTGGTGAAGAAGAGGCCGGCCCACAGCTTCTTGAACACGCCGCCCGGGAAGAGCGAGTCGGCGAGGTTCCAGTAGGTGATCGAGGGGGCGATCGCGTCCACGCGCGGGTCGTGGCCGGCCGCGAGCAGCGAGACGGCGCCGCCGTAGGACCCGCCCGCGACGCCGACGCGGGGATCGCCCGCCGCGTCGAGCCGCACCTCGGGCCGGGCCGCGAGCCAGTCGATGAGCCGGGAGACGTCCTTGACCTCGAAGTCGGGGTCGTTCAGCCCGATCTTGCCGCCGGAGCGGCCGAAGCCGCGCGCCGACCAGGTCAGCACGGCGTACCCGTCCCGGGCCAGCCGCTCGGCCTGCGGCCGCATGTCGTCCTTGCTGCCGCCGAAGCCGTGTGCGAGCAGCACGGCGGGACGTTTCTCCCCGCTGCCTCCGCCTCCGCCCCCGGAGGTGAAGTACGAGATGTCGATGCCCACGCCGGGCACGTCGGGGCCCGGCATTTCCAGAACACGGTCCTCGCGGCGCACGGACGGAGCGTCGCCGGCCGCGGCGGTGGCCGTCAGCGTGCCGGCCCCCGCGACGACGGCGAGCGCGGCGGCGCCCGCGAGCAGGCGGCTTCGGCGGCGCCGGGGCAGTCGGAGCTTCATACGGGAACCCTAAGCGCCAGGCCCGCGCCGCCCGCGCTCCCACAGACTGAACCGCACACCTTCTCAAGGACTACGCCGCCCGCCCGGCATACCGCGCCTGCGGTACGCGCGGCCCGCCCTCCACGCGCCGACCTGCGCCCGGCGCCGACCGGCGGGAGGATGGGCGCATGCTGCTGGCCGAGGTCGCGCGCGCGTCCCGGGAGGTCGCCGAGACCTCCGCCCGGTCCCGGAAGGCCGCCCTGCCCGCGGAGGTGTTCGCCGCCGCACCCGCCGAAGAGGCCGAGCTGGTGGTCTCCTACCTCGCGGGCCGGCTCCCGCAGGGCCGCCCCGGGATCGGCTGGCGCGCGCTCGCCCGGGAGGTGGAGCCGGCCGCGGAGCCCACCTTGACCGTGACCGCCGTCGACGACGCCGTGACCCGGCCCGCCGCCGTCGCCGGGGCGGGCGCGCAGGCCGAGCGCCGCCGGATCCTGGACGGCCTGCTCGGCGCCGCCACCGAGGCCGAGCAGCGGTTCCTGCGCAGCCTCGTCTCCGGCGAGGTCCGCCAGGGCGCGCTCGACGCCGTTGCCCTGGAGGGCGTGGCCGCCGCGGCCGGGGTGCCGGCCGCCGAACTGCGCCGGGCCGCGATGCTCGACGGATCCCTGCCGCGGGTGGCCGCGACCGCGCTCACCGCCGGGGCGGCAGCCCTGCGCGAAGTGACCCTGCGCGTGGGGCGGCCCGTCCAGCCGATGCTGGCGAGCACCGCCGGATCCGTCGCCGAGGCGCTGGCCGCGCTCGGGCCCTGCGCGGTGGAGGAGAAGCTCGACGGGATCCGCGTGCAGGTCCACCGCGAGGGGGACGACGTACGGGTGTACACGCGCTCCCTCGACGAGATCACCGACCGGCTGCCCGAGGTGACCGAGCTCGCCCGGTCGCTGCCGGGGGAGCGGTTCATCCTCGACGGGGAGGTCATCGGACGGTCCGCGGCGGACGGCAGGCCGGTGCCGTTCCAGGAGGTGGCGAGCCGGGTCGGCTCCCGGGTCGACGTCGAGGCGGCCCGCCGCACGCTCCCGGTGTCCCCCTTCTTCTTCGACGTCCTGGCGGTGGGCGAGGACGTACTCCTCGACGCGCCGGTCCGCGAGCGGTACGAGGCGCTGGCCGCCCTGGTGCCCGAGGAACGGCGGGTGCGCCGGCTCGTGGTGGAGGACCCGGAGGCGCAGTCGGCCGAGGCCCGGGAGTTCTGGGCGCAGACCCTGAGCCGGGGCCACGAAGGGGTCATGGTCAAGGCCCTCGACTCCGCCTACGCGGCCGGCCGGCGCGGCAAACACTGGCTCAAGGTGAAACCGGTGCACACCCTGGACCTGGTGGTGCTCGCCGTCGAGCGGGGCCACGGCCGGCGCACCGGGCTCCTGTCCAACCTGCACCTCGGCGCGCGGGCCGCCGACGGCACGTACGCCATGCTCGGCAAGACCTTCAAGGGACTCACCGACGAGATGCTGCGCTGGCAGACCGAACGGCTCGGCGAACTCGCGGTCGAGGACGACGGCTTCACGGTCCGGGTCCGCCCGGAGCTGGTCGTGGAGATCGCCTACGACGGCCTGCAGCGCTCCCCGCGCTACCCGGCCGGGGTCGCGCTGCGCTTCGCGCGGGTCCTGCGCCACCGCCCCGACAAGCGGGCGGAGGAGGCGGACACGGTGGAGACGGTGCTCGGCGACCGGGAGGCGGCGGCGGGCGGGGCCGTTCAGAAGATCATCGGTCCGGGTGCGGCGGATACCCTTGCGCAATGACGATGTGGAAGACCGTTCATGTGAGCGTCGACGCGATGATCGAGGACCTCAGGACGCTGGTCGAGGTCGAGTCCCCCTCGCGGGACCCCGACGCCCTGGCGGCGTCGGCCAAGGTCGTCGCCGCCGTCATCGAGAGCCGCCTCGGCGGGCAGGCCGTCCTCGTCGACAGTGAGGCGGGGCCGCACGTCCACTGGTCGGGCGGGGGCGATCCCAAGGTGCTGATCCTCGGCCACCACGACACGGTGTTCCCGATCGGATCGCTCGAACGCCGCCCGTTCACCGTCGAGGACGGGCACGCGACCGGTCCCGGGGTCTTCGACATGCTCGGCGGTCTCGTACAGGCCGTGCACGGCCTGGCGGCCCTGGAGAACCGGTCGGGCGTCGAGATCCTGGTGACCGCGGACGAGGAGGTCGGCTCCCGCTGCTCCAGGGCCCTCCTCGAAGAGCGGGCCCTGGCCTGCGGCGCCGTACTCGTGCTGGAGGGCGCCGCGGACGGCGGCGCCCTGAAGACCGGCCGCAAGGGCTGCGGCACCTTCCAGGTCTCCATCGCCGGCCGGGCCTCGCACGCGGGCCTCGAGCCGGAGGCCGGGGTCAACGCCCTGATCGAGGCGGCCCACCAGGTGCTGGACATCGCGGCCCTCGGTCGGCCGGACGCCGGCACGACGGTCACCCCGACCGTCGCGTCAGCGGGGACCCTGGACAACGTCGTTCCGGCGGAGGCGACCGTGATCGTCGACGTCCGCGTCGAATCGGACGCCGAGCGGGAGCGGATCGAGTCCGCGCTCGCCGCGCTGGCTCCCCACCTCGACGAGGCCCGGATCACGGTGCAGGGGGCCATCAGCCGGCCCCCGATGCCCGAATCGGGTTCGGCCGAGCTCTTCGCCGTGGCGCGGCGGCTGCTCCCCGGCATCGAGGGCAAGGCCGTCGGCGGCGGCAGCGACGGCAACTACACGGCCGCGCTGGGCGTGGCGACGCTCGACGGCCTCGGCGCGGTCGGCGGCGGCGCCCACGCGGACCACGAGTACGTGGTGGTCGAGGCGATGGCCGAACGCGCGGAACTCGTCGCCGGACTCGTCCACGCGATCCAGAACGGCTAGTTGAGGTCCCGCAGGACCTCAACGGCCTCGTCGAGCGGGACGCAATTTTGCCTCAGAGGCAACGGGAATTGCCACAGGGGTAAGGATCTGGCTCAATCGGGGCATGACAACCGGCCCTGCCCCCGGCCCCGACGACGCGGCCGGCCCCGACTCCGACTCCGACGACGACAGTGGCGCCGCCGGCGTCGAACTGCCCACCGTGGCCCCGCAGCTGCGCGAGCTGCGCCGCCGTGCCGGCCTCACCCTGGAGGCCGCCGCCGCGCGGGCCCGGCTCTCGCCCGCGCACCTGTCGCGGCTGGAGACCGGGCGGCGCCAGCCCTCGCTGCCGCTGCTGCTCGGGCTCGCCCGCACCTACGGTACGACGGTCTCGGAACTGCTCGGGGAGACCCCGGCGGTCGCCGACCCCATCGTACGGGCCGGCGGCCCGGGCGCCCGCGAGGCCGACGGGTGGACGTACTGGCAGGCCGGCGGCTCCGGCCGCGGGATGCAGGCGCTGCGGGTGCACGTCCCCCACGGCCGCAGCCAGGGGGAGCTGGTCCGCGTACATCCCGGGGAGGAGTGGCTGTACGTCCTCAAGGGGCGGCTGCGGCTGCACCTCGGGGACGTCGAGCACCTGTTGGAGGAGGGGGACAGTGCGCACTTCGACTCGCTCACCCCGCACCGGATCGGCGCGGCCTCGGCGGCCGGGGCCGACCTCCTGTTCGTCCACACCCTGCTGCAGAGCAGCCTCGCCGGGCTGTGCCTCGGCGGCGGGACCACCACGCACCACCGATAGCCGAGGAGCCGTACCCATGTCCCAGACAGAGCAGCAGCCCGAGGCGGGGGATCCCCGGCCGGCGGCCCTCATCCGGCGCATCGAGTCGAAATTCCCGCGCGGTCTCGTCATCCGGCTCATCGCCTACTTGTTCGTAGGCCACCTCTTCGCGTTCTTCGTCTACCTGCTCTTCGTCCTGGGCGCGCAAAACCAGTGACAGCGGGCCGGAATTTCCGCACGGTCCAGCATCGTGACCCGGCAAACCTCTCCGGCCACGGCTCTAGGAACCTGCAGGTCCTGAAGCTACCCTCCGCGCATGATTTCCACGGTTGTCTGGGGTACCGGCAACGTCGGCCGTTTGGCCATCCGTGCCGTAGAGGCCCATCCGGCGCTGAAACTGGCCGCCGTCATCGTTCACAATCCAGAAAAGGTCGGCCGTGACGCCGGTGAACTCGGCCGGCTCGACTACGAGGTCGGCGTCGCGGCCACCGATGACATAGAAGCGGTGCTCGCCGCCGGTCCGCAGGCGGTCGTCTACGCGGCCTCCGGCGACATCCGCCCCGACGACGCGCTCGCCGACATCACACGGGCGATCCGCAGCGGGGCCGTCGTCGTCAGTCCCGCCCTCTATCCGCTCTACGACCACCGCAGCGCACCACCGGAGTTCCTCGATCCGGTGACCGCCGCGATCGCGGAGGGCGGCGGTTCGCTCTTCGCTTCCGGCGTCGACCCGGGCTGGGGCAACGACGTGCTCCCGCTCCTGCTCAGCGGACTCGGCACCAGGATCGACGTCATCCGCTGCCAGGAGATATTCGACTACTCCACCTACGACCAGCCGGACTCGGTCCGCCTCCTCATCGGCATGGGCCAGCCCATGGACTTCGAGCCGATGATGCTCATGCCCTCCATCCCCACCATGGTCTGGGGCGGGCAGATACGGATGATGGCCCGGGCCCTCGGCGTCGAACTCGACGAGATCCGCGAGACCGTGGACCGCCGGGCCCTCGACACCACCGTCAGCACGCGGACGATGGGCGAGTTCGAGGCCGGCACCCAGGGGGCCGTCCGCTTCGAGGTGCAGGGCATCGTCGGGGGCGAACCCCGCATCGTCATCGAGCACGTCACCCGCATCCACGCGTCCTGCGCCCCCGACTGGCCGACCCCGCCCGACGGCGGCGACGGCGCCCACCGGGTGATCATCGAGGGCCGCCCGCACATCGAGGTCACCATCGAGGCCACCGACGAGGGCGAGAACCGCTCCGCCGGCGGCAACGCCACCGCCGTCGGACGCCTCGTCGGCGCCATCGACTGGCTGGTGGAGGCCGAACCGGGGCTCTACGACGCCCTGGACGTCCCGCTGCGCCCCGCCATCGGCAAGCTCGGAAGGAAACAGCCATGAGGATCGACGTACCCGAAGGACAGCACCCCATCGAGTACGTGTGGGGTGACCTGGTACCCGGCATCGGAATGGCCGCCGCCAACTTCTCGCTGTCGGTGTACGCCCACACCACCCTGGGGCTGCGGGAGTTCGAGGCCGCCCGGCTGCGCGTCGCGCAGATCAACGGGTGCGTCTTCTGCCTGGACTGGCGGACGGACCGGGACGGGGAGAAGGTCGAGGACGAGTTCCCCGAGGCCGTCACCGACTGGCGCACCACGGACCGCTTCGACGAGCGCACCCGGCTGGCGGCCGAGTACGCGGAGCGGTACTGCCTCGACCACCACGGGCTCGACGAGGAGTTCTGGGAGCGGATGACGGCGCGCTACAGCCAGGTGGAGATCGTGGAGCTGACGATGAGCATCGGGTCCTGGCTGGCCTTCGGCCGGCTCAACCACGTGCTCGGCCTCGACAGCGTGTGCGTCCTCCCCGGCCACTGAGACGCGGGGCGGGGTGCACACGGGTCCGGGGCCGTCGGTGAATCCGACGGCCCCGGCCCTTTGCGCTCGTACCGCTCGTACCGCTCGTGCCGCTCGTGCCGCTCGTACCGGTCCCACCGCTTGTGCCGGTGCTACAGGTCGGTGGCGATGATCTTCTCGATGTTGCGCTCCGCGAGCGCGGTGATGGTGACGAAGGGGTTGACGCTGGTGTTGCCCGGGATCAGCGCGCCATCGATGACGTACAGGCCGGTGTAGCCGTGCAGGCGACCGTAGTTGTCGGTGGCCTTGTTCAGGATGGCGCCGCCGAGCGGGTGGTAGGTGAGGTGGTCGCCCCAGATCTTGTTGGTGCCGAAGAGGTCGGTCCGGTAGATCGTCCCCTCCTTCTTGTTGATCTTGTCGAAGATGGTCTTGGCCATGTCGATCGAGGGCTGCTTCCAGGCCGTCTGCCAGTTCAGCTCGACGCCGCCCGAGGCCGCGTTGTACGTGAACTCCGCGCGGTGCGGGTTCTTCGTGATCGACAGGTAGAACGAGGCGTAGGTCTCGATGCCGGTCGGCAGCGGGGCCACCTCGGCGAAGGCGCCTCCCGCGTCCCAGTTGTCGATGCCGCCGCAGGGGATGGAGGCCTGCACCTTGCCGGTCGCGTCCCACATGTGGTTGGCACGCCCGCACATGACGTTGCCGTTGTCGCCCCAGCCCTTGCCGATCTCGTTGTTCAGGTTGGGCAGCGCGCCGGTGGCCTTGAGCCGGACGAGCAGCTTGCTGGTGCCGACGCTGCCGGCCGCGAAGAACACCTTGTCCGCGCGGACGGTCTTGGTGCCGGTGGTGTCGCCGGTGGTGTTGATCTGGTCGATGACGACCGTGTACCCGCCGCCGGAGGCCGGGGAGACCGAGGTCACCTTGTGCAGGGGGGAGATGGTGACGTTGCCGGTGGCCTTCGCCTGGGCGATGTAGGTCTGCTGGAGGGACTTCTTGCCGGCGTTGTTGCCGTAGAGGATCTCGCCGGCCACGGCGGACTTGGGGACGGTCCCGGCCGCCTCCTGCTTCATGTAGTCCCAGTCGTAGACGTCCGGGACGAAGACGAAGGGGAATCCGGCGCGTTGGGCGTGCTTGCGGCCGACTCGGGCGAACTGGTAGCAGTCCACGGTGTCGAACCAGGCCGGGTCGATCAGGCCGACGCCGAGGCCCGCGTTGGCCCGCGGGTAGTAGGTGCTGTACATCTCCTCGGCGTCCACGGACGGGAGGACGGCGGCGAAGTTCGAGCGCTTCGGGGTCACGGCCATGCCGCCGTTGACCAGGGAGCCGCCGCCGACGCCGCGGCCCTGGTAGACGATGATCCCGCCCATCTCCTCGGCGTCCAGGATGCCGGTGTAGCGCGGGACGTTCTTGTCGATGGGGAAGCCCAGGAAGTTGCTCAGGGGCGCCTTGGTCCTGGTGCGCAGCCAGTAGGCCCGGTAGTCCGGGGTGGTCGTGTTGCAGAAGATCTTGCCGTCCGAGCCGGGGGTGTCCCAGGCCATGCCCATCTCGATCATGTGGACGTCCACGCCGGCCTCGGCGAGCCGCAGCGCGGCGACGGATCCGCCGTAGCCGGTGCCGATCACCAGGGCGGGTACGTGGGCTCCGTTGTCGATGGGCCCGGCGGCGGCCGCGCCGGACGTGGCGGCTTGTGCCTGAGAGGGAGCGATCTGGGCCGAGAGCGCCATGGCCCCCAGAATGGAACCAGTTCTACCCAGAAATCCACGACGTGATACGCCGTTGGAGACGGTTTTGTGCAGGCCTTTGTCGCTCATGTGAGCTTCCTCACTCTAGGCGGAATGAGAACGAGTTCTACTGCCGAGTGCTTGTGAAGTCACTAGATGCGTCGAGGTATCTTTCGCCGGTCGCGGCCGCCGCGGACATCAACTGACCTCCCCCGGAAGGGCGTTGAAGGTCCCATTGGATGCTGGGAATGACGACCCGCTGTGGATGGCCGGTGGTCGCGCAGTGACGGTTGCGCCGAAGGTTCGAGGGGTGGCCGGCGGGGGTGTCCGCCCGAATCCGCCACGTCAGAAGTCGAACGCGTTACGGCGGCCCGCCCGGCCCGGGGGAGCCCGGCAGTCCGGCGGACCCCGCCACTCCGTCGTGGCTGCATCCCGTGGGGCACCCGGCCGAAAAGCGACAAACCGCAGGGTGGGACCATGATCCGGTCCGGAATCTTTTTACCTTCGCCGGGCGCTTCTGTTCGTCGCCTGTTTCGGTGTTACAGGCCCGGAGCGCGCCCTGCGGCGGCCTCTCGTACACAAGGGGAATCCACTCGGCGGCCGGTCCAGACCAGGATCGGCGTCGATGCGGCCGCCGCGAAGGCGCACCAGGGGGGCGAATTCGAGCCTCCACAGCGCCGCGCGGACGAGGGCTCCCGCGGCCATGAGCAGGCCGATGAGGCGCAGGAGGCGGTCTCCGGAGATCAGCAGGGCGCCGAGCGGCAGGTCCCGGGCCCGCCGGGTGCGGGCCAGGCCAGGCAGGCGATCCCGGTGGCGGTGATGGCCGCCCCGGCCGTCAGATGGGCCGTCGCCCTCCAGTGCATGGCGACTTGCCGATCCCACGGTAGGCCGCTTCGTCGCCGTCTGCCACGACACATAATCATGGAAGAATTCGACAAGCGAGAGAAGATTTCTGCACGACTCTTGCTGGGTTCGCGCGCAGAGTCCTACTGTCCCGGCTATGTCCCCCAGAAGAGCGGTTCCCGGAAGAGCCGTCCCCAGAAGAGCCGCCGCCAGAAGAGCCGCCGCCGCGCTGGCGGCGGTCACCGCGTCCACGCTCGCCCTCGGCGCCCTCGGCGCCCTGGCCGCCGGCGCGGCCGAAGCCCGGCCCGCGGCCCCGGACCCGGCCAAGGCCGCGTCCACAGCCGTCACCCGGGCCGCCCTCGATCCCGCACTGGTCGAGGGCCGCGGCGCCCGCGTGGACTTCGTCGAACAGGAGGCGGAGAACGCGGCCACCTCCGGCACGGTCATCGGCCCTGACCGCACCGCGTACTCCCTGCCCGCCGAGGCCTCCGGCCGCAAGGCCGTGAAGCTCCTGCCGGGCCAGTACGTGGAGTTCACCCTCCCCGCGGACGCCGACGCGCTCACCGTCCGCTACAGCCTCCCGGACGCCCCGGCCGGCGGCGGCATCACCGCTCCGCTCGACGTCACCGTGAACGGCAAGAACCGCCGTTCCATGACGCTGACCTCCCAGTACTCCTGGCTGTACAACCAGTACCCCTTCAGCAACGACCCGCGGGCCGAACTGCTGCACCCCGACTGGTGGATCACCGAGTGCGGCTGCGTCCCGGCCGCCACCACCCCGGCGCCGGTCATCTCCAAGCCGTTCCGGCCCACCCACATGTACGACGAGCAGCGCCTGCTGCTGGGCCGCACCCACCGGGCCGGCGACAAGGTCCGGCTCACCGTCCCGGCCGGGAGCCCCGCGGCCTGGACCGTGATCGACCTGCTCGACTCCCAGCGCGTCGGCGCCCCGCACATCGAGGCGGCCGCCGCCAACGCCCTCCTCTTCGGCGCCGACCCGACCGGCCGGCGCGACTCGGCCGACGCCATCGACCGTGCCATCGCCTTCGCCAAGCGCCACCGGCTCCCGGTCTACCTCCCGCCGGGCACCTATCGGGTCAATCGCCACATCATCGTGGACGACGTCACGATCACCGGCGCGGGCAGCTGGTACACCACCGTCAAGGGCAAGGGCGTCGGCTTCTACGGCAAGGAGGCGGCGGACGGCGGCAGCCGGAACGTCCACCTGTCCCGCTTCGCCATCGAGGGCGACGTCCGCGAGCGCGTGGACACCGACCAGGTCAACGGCGTCGGCGGAGCCATGAGCGACTCCACCGTCGACTCCCTGTACGTCCACCACACCAAGGTGGGCCTCTGGTTCGACGGCCCGATGAGCAACGTGAAGGTCACCCGCAACGTCATCACCGACCAGATCGCCGACGGCCTCAACTTCCACACCGGGGTCACCGACTCCCTCGCCCAGGACAACTTCGTCCGCAACACCGGCGACGACGGCCTCGCCATGTGGTCGGAGAAGACCGCGAACGCCCGCAACACCTTCGACCACAACACCGTGCAGAGCCCCACCCTGGCCAACGGCATCGCGATCTACGGAGGCACCGACACCACCGTCAGCGCCAACCTCGTCGCCGACCCGGTCCGCGAGGGCAGCGCCCTGCACGTCGGCTCCCGCTTCGGCGCGGAACCCTTCACCGGGAGCCTGCGGATCGACGGCAACACCACCGCGCGCGCGGGCACGTACGAGCTGAACTGGAACATCGGGCTCGGCGCGATCTGGTTCTACGCCCTGGACCGCAGCATCGACCGGGCCGACGTCCAGGTCACCTCCAACACCTTCCTCGACAGCACCTACAACGCCGTCATGCTGGTCAGCGACTGGCCGGTGAAGGACAAGGTGCGCATCGAGAACGTCCACTTCAAGGACGTCCGGGTGGACGGCACCGGCACCTCGGTGGTCAGCGCGCGGGCGGCCGGCTCGGCGAGCTTCGAGAACGTCGACGCCCGGGGCGTCGGGGCCGTCGGCGTCAACAACTGCGGCTCCTTCAACTTCCCCGCCACCGGATCGGAGTTCACCCTCGTCGACCGGGGCGGCAACGACGGCGGCGGCACGGCGGGCCCCTGGCTCGCCGGCTGGGAACTGCCCAACACCATCACCTGTGACGACCGCCCGCCGGTCGTCGCCCCGCCGGCGCCGAGCCCCTGGTAGGGGGCCCGCCCGCCGGCAGGGTCACCGCTCCGCCGCTCCCGGGGGTTCGAGCGGCGGGGCGGTGACCGCGCAGTTCGTACGGCACTGCGGGTGGCAGGCCCCGGGCGCGGGGGAGCGTACGGTCGCCCACGCCACGGCGGAGCCGGCCACCAGCACCCCCGCGCACCAGGGCATCGCCCGCCCGAAGGCCGCGTCGAAGGCGCCGGCCGAGAGGTAGGAGTCCGGCCCCATCCCGGCCAGCAGCGGCAGCGCCGCCACCGCGAGGAGCCCGGCGGCCCGCGCGGCGGCGTTGTTGATGCCGCTGGCCAGGCCCGCCCGGCCGGGGTCCACCGAGGCCAGGACGGTCGCCGTCAGCGGGGCCACCAGGGTCACCATGCCCATGCCCATGACGAGCAGCGCCGGCAGCACGTCCCCTACGTACGAGGCCTCCTGGCCCACCCGCAGCATCAGCAGCATCCCCGCCGCGCACAGCAGGGGCCCCGCGGTCAGCGGGATCCGCGGGCCGATCCGCTCGCCGAGCTCGGCCGAGCGGGCCGAGAGCAGCAGCATCAGGGCGGTGGTGGGCAGCAGGGCGGCCCCGGCGGCCAGGGCGGAGTAGCCGCAGACCACCTGGAGCTGGAGCACCACGAGGAAGAAGAAGCCGCCGAAGGCCGCGTACACGCACAGGGTGACCAGGTTGACGGCCGTGAACTGGCGCGAGGCGAAGATGTCCGGCGGCACCATCGGATCGGCCCGCCGCCGCTCGACCATCACGAAGGCGGCCGCCAGCAGGACGCCGGCGACGGCCGCGCCCGGTACCAGGGCGGAGCCGGACCCGGCCTCGATCAGCGCGTAGGTCACCAGCGCGAGCGAGGCCGCGCCGAGGAGGGCGCCGGCCACGTCGAACCGCCCGTGCGCCTGCGGATCCCGCGACTCCGGTACGTGCCGCAGGGCCACCGGGACGCACAGCGCGGCGACCGGCACGTTCAGCAGGAAGACCCAGCGCCAGCCCGGCCCGTCCACCAGCCACCCGCCCAGGAACGGCCCGACGGCCGCGCCCACCCCGCCGAACCCCGACCACAGCCCCACCGCGCGGGCCCGGTCGTCGGGATGGACGGACGCCTGGATCAGTGCGAGCGAGCCGGGGGTCAGCAGGGCGCCGCCGACGCCCTGCAGGGCGCGGGCCGAGATGAGGACCCCGGCGTTCGGCGCGATTCCGCAGAGCAGCGAGCCCACCGCGAACCAGACCACCCCGAGCACGAAGATCCGGCGCCGCCCGAACCGGTCGCCGAGGGCCCCGCCGACCAGGATCAGCCCGGCGAGCGTCAGCAGGTAGGCGTTGACCGTCCACTGGAGCACGGCCAGATCCGCGCCGAGATCCCGCCCGATGCGCGGGAGGGCGACGTTGACCACGGTCGAGTCGAGCAGCGCCATGGCGGACCCGAGCACGGTGGTCAGCACGATCCACCGGCCCTGCGCGGTCCCGAGCCGTACCCCGGGGGACGGCGGCGGGGAGACGGGATCGGTCATCCCCCCAGGCTGGCCCGCATGGCCGGGAACAGCCACCCGGCGGCGGCGGTACGGCTCATTAGGCCCTCTTGTACGGAGCATGACACCTCCCGCACCATGGCCCGCGCACGTCACGCACACCCTTTCCGCACGACCTGCACACGGCGTACGAGGAGACCACACGTGGCACAACGCGACAGCCGACGAACCGCACCATCACGCTCACGCACGCGATTACGACCCGTGCGGGCCGCACTGACCGCGCTCGCCGCGGCCCTGCTCCTGCCCGTCGGCGCGGGGGTCGCCGCCGCCGCTCCGGACCCCGGCCCCACCCCGGGCGCGGCCGAGCGCAAGATCGAGCCGAGCCTGCGCGCCCAGCTCGACGGCTCCGCGAAGGCGGTGTTCTGGGTCTACCTCGACAGTGCGGCCGACCTCACCGCCGCGGGTGGGCAGCAGACCCGCGCCGCCAAGGCGGAAACGGTTCTGCGGCTGAAGAAGGACCATGCCTCGCGCAGCCAGAGCGAGGTGGTCAAAGCCCTCGACGGCGCGAAGGCCGAGTACACCTCGTACTGGATCGTGAACGCGGTCCGCGTCGTCGGCACCGAGAAGCTCGCCGGGGCCCTGGCCCAGCGCCCCGAGGTCTCCCGGATCGACGCCGACGACAAGATCGACCTGCCGAAGCCCGCGGACGGCGAGCGGGAGAAGGCCGTGGCCGACGCCGTCGAGTGGAACATCGACCGGATCAAGGCGCCGCAGGTCTGGGACCAGCTGGGCGTGCGCGGCGAGGGCATCGTCGTCGCCAACATCGACAGCGGCGTCGACCACACCCACCCGGCCGTGGCCAACCAGTACCGCGGCAAGAACGCGGACGGGACCTACGACCACAACCACAACTGGTTCGACCCGGCCGGCGTCTGCCCCACCGCGGCCCCCTGCGACAACAACGACCACGGCACCCACACCATGGGCACCATGGTCGGCGACGACGGCGGCGCCAACAAGATCGGTGTCGCCCCGGGAGCGAAGTGGATCGCCGCCAAGGGCTGTGAGACCACCTCCTGCTCCGAGGCCTCGCTGCTGGCCGCCGGCCAGTGGATCGTCGCCCCGACCGACGTGAACGGCCAGAACCCGCGCCCCGACCTGGCCCCGCACATCGTCAACAACTCCTGGGGCGGCTCGGGCGGCGACACCTGGTACCAGCAGATCGTCGACACCTGGCGCGCGGCCGGCATCTTCCCGGCCTTCTCCAACGGCAACGCCGGCCCCGGCTGCACCACCAGCGGCTCACCCGGTGACTACGCGAGCTCCTACAGCTCCGGCGCCTTCGACGTCAACGGCGCGATCGCGTCGTTCTCCTCGCGCGGCGCGGGCCCCGGCGGGATCGTCAAGCCGAACATCGCGGCTCCCGGCGTGAACGTGCGCTCCTCCGTCCCCGGCGGCGCGTACGCGTCGTTCTCCGGCACCTCCATGGCCTCGCCGCACACGGCCGCGACCGTGGCCCTGCTCTGGTCCGCCGCGCCCGCCCTCGAAGGCGACATCGCGCAGACCACGGCCCTGCTGGACGGCACCGCGCTGGACACCGACAGCAGCCAGTGCGGCGGCACCGCCGCCGACAACAACGTCTTCGGCGAAGGCAAGCTCGACGCCCTGGCCGCCGTCACCGCCGCCCCGCGCGGCGCGGTGGGCGCCATCGACGGCACCGTGCGCGCCGGCGGGCAGCCCGTCGCCGGTGCGAAGATCGTCGCCGACGGCCCGATCGACCGCACGACGACCACCGCGGCCGACGGCACGTACCGCTTCACCGCCCTGTCCGTGGGCGACTACGCGCTGACCGCCTCGAAGTTCGGCTACGGGCAGCAGGGCGCGACCGTGTCGGTGACCGAGAACGCCACCGCCACCGGCGACATCACCCTCACCGCGGCCGCCTCCGGCAAGGTCACCGGCACCGTCTCCTCGGCCTCCGGCCCGCTGGCCGGCGCCGCCGTCGCGATCGCCGAGACCCCGGTGACCGCGACCACCGACGCGCAGGGCCGCTTCGAGGTCACCCTGCCGCACGGCACGTACGACGTGAGCGCCACCCACGCCTCGCGCTGCCTCACCGGCGGCACGGCCAAACTCACCGTCGCCGGGGACACCACCGTCGCGGTGAACCTCCCCGAACGCACCGACGGCTACGGCTACGCCTGCGCGGCCTCCGGCGGCAGCCCGTACCAGGCCGGGGACCGGCAGCTCGCGCTGACCGGCGACAACACCACCGAGCGCGTCGACCTGCCCTTCCCGCTGCCGCTGTACGGCAAGACGTACGGGCAGGCCTGGATCGGCACGAACGGCACCGTCAGCTTCGGCGGCAACAACACCGGCGACATCAACGGGGACATCCCGAGCGCGGCCACGCCCAACGCGGCGCTGTACCCGTTCTGGGACGACCTCGTCGTCGGCGCGGCCGGCAGCGGGTCCGGCGTCTTCACCTCCGTCACCGGCACGGCGCCGCACCGGACCTACGTCATCGAGTGGCGCGAGGTCTCGCACTGGTCGGCGCAGTCCGACAAGTTCTCCTTCTCCGCGGCCATCGGCGAGGACGGCACCGTGCGGTACTCCTACAAGGGGACCGGCGGCACCGGCATCAAGGGCGGCTCCACCGCCACCGTCGGCGTGGAGAACGCGACGGGCACCGACGCCTTCAAGTACTCCTTCAACACGCCCGTGATCACGGACGGGCTGTCCATCGCCTTCCGCACCACCAAGAGCGGTGTGGTGGCGGGCCGGGTGCTCGACGCGAACGACGGCAACGGCATCGCCGGGGCCACCGTGACCGTCGGCACGGGAGCCGCGGCCGTCTCGGCCGTCACGGCCGCCGACGGCGGGTACGTGGTCCAGAGCCCGTCGGGCGCACGCGAACTCGCGCTGACCGCGGCGCAGTACGAGCCGGTGGCGGCCACCGTGGACGTCAAGGCGGCCGACGTCACGTCGGTGACCCGGTCCCTGCGCACCGGCAAGGTGACGCCGGCGAAACCGGCGGTCGAGCTCGTCCTGCCCCCGGGCCAGAAGCGGACGAGGACCCTCGACCTCACCAACCCGGGTCTCGGCACCGCCTTCACGGCGGCCGAGGACGCGGCCTGGCTGACGGTCACTCCGGGCTCGGGGGACCTCCCGACGGGCGGGAAGGCCCCGCTCACGCTGTCCGTGGACACCACGGGCCTGGCCCCGGGCACCGTGCTCACGGCCGATCTGAAGATCACCTCGGCCAGTGGCCGCACTCCCGTGCTCACCGTTCCCGTCAAGCTCGTCGTCCCGCGCTACCAGGTCGCCCTGGACGCGGGCTCCACGAGCGCGAGCACGGACTCGCTGGGCGACGGATGGTCCCCCGACCGCAAGTACACGGCGGGCTCGTACGGCTACCAGGGCAACGGCTCGACCCAGTCCACCAGCCGCACGATCGCGGGCACGAGCGACCAGAAGCTGTTCCGCAACGCCCGCGAGGGCATGTACGAATACCGCTTCGACAACGTCCCGAACGGCACCTACACCGTGGAACTGGGCTTCGCGGAGCTCTCCTCCACCAAGCCCAACAAGCGCGTCTTCGACGTGCTGGCGGAGGGCACCCAGGTCCTGCCCTCCCTGGACGTCTCCCTGGAGGCGGGCACCTACACGGCCCTGACCCGCACCTACACGGTCACGGTCACCGACGGAGTCCTCAACGTCCGCTTCGTCACCCACAGCGGCTTCGGCAAACCCCTGCTGAACTCCCTGCGCGTCACGGACCGCCCCGACAAGGGCTGACCTGCTCCTGGTCCAACGGGCGGGGCGCCTTCGGGCGCCCCGCCCTTCCGGTTCACGGGCCGCGCGCGGATCACCGGAGGAACTCCCGGTCGCGGGCGGCGAAGGAGGGCAGCGGGGCCGCCGCGCGCAGCACCACGTCCAGGGCCCGCTGCGGATCGCAGGCGTAGGTGCCGCTGGCCCACGCGGCATTGGCCTCGATCACCGACCAGCGGCCGCCGGCCAGGCCCACGTCGACCACGATCGCCGACGGGAGGCCGGCGAAGGGCAGGCCGGCGGCGAAGGCGAGCGCGTCGGCAGAGGCGGGACCCAGGCTCAGGCGGCCGTCCTCGGCGTAGCGGCTCGCGGTGTGGACGGCCCCGTCCAGCAGGAACATCCGGTGCTCCGAGGCGAACCGCACCACGTCGCTGACCAGCACCGGCGTCTGCCCGTCCACCGCGTCCGGCCCCGGCAGGCGCGAGCCGTCGGCGTAGACGAGGGCCGGGATGTCCTTGTCGTTCGGGGACTTCACGAAGACGGGCCGGCGCAGCCCGTACGCCTCGCGGATCGGCATCAGCAGGACCTCCCGCCCGGTGAACTCCAGGGGCAGCCGCGCCAGCCAGTCGGACGGCGCCTCCAGCACCCCGATCCCGATCCCGGGGGCCACGGCGTCGGCGAAGCGCGGACCGGCGTGCAGATGCCCGGCCCGCAGCCCCTCGGGCACGGCGAACCCGTCCAGTCGTACGGTGTCCAGCCCGCGCGCGCGGGCGGCGTCCCGGATCCGGGCGGCGGAAGCGGTCAGGCGGGGCGGGAGCAGCAGGGTCATGCGGTGATCCTGCCGAACGCCCCGGCCGGGCGTCACCCGGATTTGGCGGTCCGGGTCGGCCGGTGCAGGTCCGTGCAGGTCCGTGCAGGTCCGTACAGGTTCGGCCCCTCGGGTCGGGCGCTGCCGGGCCCCGCTCCGCGGGGGCTTCAGCTCCGGCGGTAATGGTCCGCGGAGATGGTGACGGCGCCGTCGGGGGAGGCCTCGACCAGCCGCACGATCGCGATCTCGCTCCGGTCCGGACTGTGCACGCAGAACGGCCTCGCCTTCGCGAGCGCGCCGAAGGGCAGGGCGGCGGCCGGCCGCGTCTCGATCCCGCGGACGCAGGCGTCCACCGACAACTCCCCGGCATCGGCCACGAAGGCGTCCGACTCCTCGGACGGCAGGAAGGCCTGGCCGTCGCGCGCCAAATACCAGGCGGCCGTCTCCGCGGAGACCACCTTGCCGGTCTTCAGGTCGAACTTGTATCCGGTGTCGGGGGAGGTGGGCTCGGCCTTCCGGGATCTGGTACTGACCTGCACGCACGTGGTGTCGGACGCGGCGGGGCGCCCCCGGGAGGAGGACCTCACCGGGGCCGCGGTCACGGTGGACCTTCCGCTCGACGAGGGCCGCACCGACGGCGAAGGGCCGTGGCAGTGGCCGGCCGTGGTCGAGAACTGGGTGCCCATCCGCTCGGGCCGGGCGGGTGACATCGCCGTCCTGCGGCTGACCGAGCCGGTCAGCGACGTACGGCTGCTGCCCATGGCCGATCCCGAAAGCGTCCTGGAACACGGGGCGCTCGCGGTGGGGTTCACGGACGGCGAGCCCGGTGAGACCTGGTTCCGGGGCCGGTTCGCCGGAGGCACCAGCGAGGGCTGGCTCCAGCTGTCCCGGGCCGACGGGGTGTCGCCGCACATCAGGCGGGGGTTCAGCGGCAGCCCGGTGTGGGACACGGAGGAAGGCGCCGTGGTCGGCCTCATGGTCGCGGCCCAGCCCGAGCGGGACACCCAGCAGGGCTACGTACTGCGGACCCGGGCCATCCTGCGCGAGATCCCCGAGCTGGCCCGGGTCGTACTGCCGCCCTCACCCTTCCGCGGGCTGAAGCCGTTCCTGGAGACGGACGGCGACGTCTACTTCGGGCGGGACGAGGACGCCGACCACGTGGTCACGGCCCTGAAGGGCGACCGCGGGGTCGTCACCCTGTACGGGCCCTCGGGCTGCGGCAAGTCCTCCCTCGCGCTGGCGGGCGTACTGCCCCGCATGCGCCAGGAGGGGTACGAGGTGCTCACGCTGAACGCCGGCCGGCTCTCGTCCCCCCTCTCCGCCCTCGCCACCGAACTGTCCGCCGCGTCCTCCTCCGGGCATGACCCCGACACGGTGGAGCGCTGGCTCGCGGGCATCGGTCTCGTCGACACCTTCCACCGGGTCCGGAGCCAGGGCGGGGGCCAAGGCGGGGGCCAGGACGGGGGCCAAGGCGGGGACCGGGGCCGGGGCCTGACGGACGGCAAGCTCGTCGTCGTACTCGACCAGGCCGAAGCCCTCCTGGGAGACGACTCCGAAGCCAAGTTGAACGAGTGCGCCGACCTGCTGTTCTCGCGGCGCCCGGCGGGAGACGGGCTCCGTGTCCTGGTGGTGCTGCGCTCCGACTTCATGGACGCCGTGCTGAAGCACCCGCGCCTGGGCCCGGCGCTGCACGACGGCGTGGCGCTGCCGCTCACCCCCATGACCCGGGAGCAGTTGGAGGCGGCGATCACCAAGCCGCTGGAGCGGGTCCCCTCCGTGACCTACGACCCGGGGCTCGACCGGCGGATCCTGGAGGACACGGGGGGCGATCCGGGGATCCTGCCCCTGCTCGGGTTCGTGCTGCAGCAGTTGTGGGAGGGGCAGTCCGGGGGCCGCCTGCTGGCCACGCGGTACGAGGCGATGGGCGGAGTGTCCGGCGCCCTCGAATCCCATTCCGACAAGGCCTGGAAGGCATGCGTCGGAGATCGGGCGGAGGTGGAGCGCGAAGCGCTGGGCCTGCTCACCAGCCTCGTACGGATGCTCCCCGGAGGCACGCTGCCGCTGCGGCGCAGGCTCTCCCGGCAGGAGGCGGGCGAGGAGCGCTGGCGCATCGCACAGGCACTGGCCGATCGCCGCCTCCTCGTCCTGCACGGAGGTCGGGGCGAACCGGAGACCGCCGAACTCGCCCACGAATCGCTGATCGCCACCTGGCCGGTCCTGCGCCGGCAGGTTGCCGAGGACGCCAAGCTCCTCGCCGGCCGGGCGGAGCTGAGCCACGACCGGGACCGCTGGGAAAGGGACGGAAGGCCCGCCGGGCTCCTGCCGGGAGCATTCCAACTGCGCGTCATCAGGACCTGGCTCGGCGACCGCGAAAACGAGCTCGGCGAAGGGGAGAAGGAGTTCCTGGCGCAGGCGCGGCGCCGCAGCGCCCGTCTGCGCCGCCGTGCACGCGCGGGGTGGACCGCTGTCGCCGTGGTGCTGTCGGCGATCGTGGGCCTCGGGACCTTCATCCTCCACCAGCGCGATGTCACCGAGGAACGGGCCGCGGAGGGACGTTCCCGCGCCCTGGCCACCCTCTCGGACGGGATGGCCACCACCGATCAGGGACTCGCCTCGCTCGCGTCCGTGGCCGCCTACGAGGTCTCGCCGACACAGGAGGCCCGCAACGCGATGCTGCGCAGGTACAACGCGGTGCAGGACGTCTCCTGGTCGCTGACCGGAGCCCAGGGTGAGATCGCGGCGACCGCGATGAGCTCCGACGGCGGGGTGACGCTCGTGACGTCGAGCCTGGGGCGCGCGACGCTGTTCGTAAGGACCCCCGACGGACGGACCACGCGCCGCTACCTCAACCTCACGGGCAACGGCCATTCTCCGATGGTCAGCGGGGACGGCCGGAAGATCGCCTACATGCTGGAGCAGACCGGAGCCCCGATCTGGCACGAGGTGGACCCCACGGCGAAGGACGTCCTCGGCCCCGCGCGGCCGCTCCGCGGCGGCGGGTTCGAGCAGGTCAGCGTCGGAGCGCCCACGGGCGACCACAAGGCGGGTTTCTCCCCGAGCGGCCAACAGGTCGTCGTGACGGGGGTCGATCGGCGTCCGAGGGTCGGGGACCTGAGGACAGGACAGCTCCGGCAACTTCCGGAGGGGATGCCCGAGCTGTCGCAAGTGTGGTTCGCCGACGAGGACACGCTCGTCGGCGAGACGACTCAGTTGCTGAAGGACCTCACCCTGAGCACCGTTGCGGTCGACCTGCGTACGGGCAAGACGCGCGAGCTCACCGCACCCGCGCCCTCCCGCCAGGCGGTCGGGGTCTCGGGGAACGGCCAGGTCCTCGCCGTCTGCCGAAACGAAGGCGAAGACACGACGGAGAAGGCCGTCTACCAGATCATCGGCGTCACCGATGGCCGTGAACTGATCCGCTACACGCCCCCGGGCAGCAACGAGAGCTGTCTGGACGTCGCCTTCGACATGGCGGGAGACCGCTTCGCCGTGGGGCGGGGCGGATACTGGGCCACCATCGACACCCGGACGGGAACGGTGGCGAAGCGGTTCGTAGGGCGGACGGAGAGGTCCGCCCCCCATCTGCCCCTCCTGGGTGGTCCCGACGCCCCCGTGGTGGTCACCACGGCCGAGACCGCCGTGACCGGCAGTCTCCTGTGGGAATCGGACGGGGCAACTGTGCTCAGCCCTCCGGAACTCCTGGACCACGGCAAGTCGATGGTGGTCCGCGTGGGCGAGGACGGCGACCGGCTACGGGTCGCGGAGACGGCGGCGGCCGGAAAGACCCTGGCCGAGGTCACCACTGACGCGAAGATCCCGCCGAACGCGAAGCAACCCCTGGCCGCCAACCGCGGCGAAACGCTGGTGGCCGACGTGGCCGACGAGAACCGCATCGTGATCCGGGCCCTCCCGGGCCTGCGCAAGGTGACGGAGTTCAGGACGGCCAAGCCGCCCAAGCCGCCCAAGCCGGGTGCCGACAAGGGCGGGAACCCCGAGCTGGTGGAGTTCCACTTCACCGGCGACAAGGAGGTCATGACGGTGTCGGGGCCCCTCGTCGAACACTGGAACGCCGAGACCGGCGAACGCCTGTCGGCGCCGCTCGACGTACGGGACCTGCGGCGCGAAGCGGCACAGATGCCGGCCTTCACCGTAGGACCGCTCCGGCGGCCGGGGTTCGTACAGGTCCACCTGGTGGGCGAGACGACCTTCCGCACGATCGACCTGCGCACGGGCAAGGAGGACGAGTCGCTGCGGGTTGACCTGGGCCGCCAGGACGTCATCTCCTTCGTGGTGCACCCGGACCAGAAGTTCGCCCTGCTCCTGACCTCCGGCAGCATGGTGGAGATGTGGAGCCTCAAGCACGGACGGCCGACACAGCGGGTGCTGGGCCCGATCGGACCGCTGGTCGCCAACCGATGGACCGCGGGCGCGCTGGAGGGCTCCGGCTCCGGCTTCTACCTGGCCAACGGGAAGTCCGTCCTCTTCCAGCGGGGAGCCGACCCCGTGCGCAACGACTCCTACGACCTCGGCGAGAGGCGGAGCTTCCTCGCGGGGGCCGATCAGGGCAGGTCACTCCTGATGACCTCTCCGGACGGTGGGAGGATGCGGCTCCTGCGCCTCGACCCCGCGCTCTGGAAACGCCACCTGTGCGCCGTCTTCGGACGCGAGCTCGACGCGGACGAACGCGCGGTACTCCCCAAGGGCCTGCCGAAGACGCTCTGCCCCACCTGACCCCCACCTGACCCACACCGAGCGCACGCCTCCACGCCCTGACCTCCGCGGCCGCAGTAACCCACCCGATCGCCGTCACCCTCGACGGCCTGAACCCGGAGCCCTGAACCCGGAGCCCGAGTGCGTGGCCCTCTCACTGCCCTCCCGGATCCGCACAAGCTCCAGCAGGCCGCCCGCGTCCTGCGCAACGAAGCGATCGCCGTCCTCCTCGCCCTCCTGGTCGGTGGAACCCATCCGACCCCGCCCAGCCAGGCCGCGATTCCCTGCGTGGTGATCCACCGGTAGCCGCCATCCGCAGGCCAAAGCCACCCACCGGGCGTGGCGCACCTGCGCCACGGCGTGGACGAACGTGGGGTGATTACTGACAGGTCGGAGCCATCGCCGGAGACGTCACTCTGACCCTGCGGCGGCGTGTTGAGCAGCTGTGCCACCGGCGTCGAGTGCTTCAAGGCAGGGTGCCGCGATGTCCGCCGCGTTCCCGGGTATGGCAGAAGGGCCCGGATCCTTGTGGATCCGGGCCCTTCTGTTCAGTAGCGGGGACAGGATTTGAACCTGCGACCTCTGGATTATGAGCCCAGCGAGCTACCGAACTGCTCCACCCCGCGTCGGTGAAACCCACTCTACGGCACTGCAGGACCGTCCTCCACCGTCTTTGCCCTGCTCAGGGGGCTGGCGATCCGGCGATGGTGACGGGTTGGACGTCCATCGGGCCGGCTTGTGCGGTGAGGATGCATGCGATGGCGCGCATGGTGGCGGGTCCAAGGCGATGGGTTCCTCCCCCGAGCCGGTCCAGATGAGGTTGCCGGTCCGCTCTTCGCTGTTCGGGGCGGAAGTGGTCGTGGGGTACGCCAGTACCCCTTGCCTATAGACGTTCGAAAGAACGGCAGAAGCGGCTGTTACGGGGCATTGAACCCGTACGGCGCAGGGCCGACGGTGGCAGAGAAGCCGGGCGCCGGGGAGCGGGGCGCCGCGGTCCACGAGCCTTCTGGGCATACCTCAGAACTGCTGCGTGTGAGGGTCAATGCGGCCTTGACGCATGCCGTCTACAAGGGAGAGTTGCCAGTATGTCTGGATTACGTAACACGCGCTATTTGCATGGCTTTCGGGCGTGGTGTGGGGTCAGAGTGTGGCTTCTCGGCAGGACGCCGGGAACTGTTCGGAGTCCACCCCGCGCGCATGAAGCCGGGCTGGGCTGTCTGTTGAAGGGGCCTTCTGCATGTCTGCTTCTCTCGCCACCCGCCGTACTCTCGCCGGCCTCCTGGCCGTCGGCGCCCTAGTCGGCGCCGCGGCGGTGCCTGCCGCCGCCGACGACGACCGGCGCGACCGCCGCGGCCCGCACTCCTCCATCGTCATCGGTGACGTCGAGAACGCCGGCCGCGGGCGCGACAACCGCGCCCTGAACAACGAGTGGGTCGAGGTGAAGAACACCGGCCGCCACACCGTGGACCTGCGCGGCTTCACCCTCACCGACAAGCAGGGCAACCGCTACCGCTTCAACGGCTTCCGCTTGGACGGTCGCTCCAGCGTCAAGGTGCACACCGGCCAGGGCCGCGACACCCACCGTGACGTCTACCAGGACCGCCGCCACCAGATCTGGGACGAGCGCGACACCGCCACCCTCCGCGACAACCGCGGCAACGTCATCGACACCGAGTCCTGGGGACGCCGCGGACGCCACCACCACGGCTCCTAGCCCACTCCGGCAGCCACTTCCACAGGGCCTGCGAGCTGCCGCCAACTGAACCGAAGGGCGTGCCACGGCAAACCAGCCGCGGCACGCCACACCCATGTAGCGCCCCCCCACGTGGCCGCGATCCGGCAGCCCCCGGACGAGGAGTGAGCGGGGCCGGGCCGGCTTCCGAACGATCGGCAGCGTTGTGGCTACGAGGGGATGGGGGTGTGGACGGTTTTGCCGAGTTCTCGGCCTGCGGCCCCCTCGGGCCCTGGGTCACGTTCCTCGAACTCGCCTGCTGCCTGATCACCCACCGCCAAACGCTGTTTCGCGCGGCGTGCCGTCCCCCTCCCTGGTCCTGCGCCGTATGCCCGTTCCTCTCGGACCGGGGGAGGCCACTCAACGAGAGGTGGCGTCAATGAGGATTGCCCGAAGTCGTGCTTGGCACTCGGCAACGAACGCGGGGAAGGTGTGCCGGTAGTAGGAGATGCCGCTGACGCCCACTGCGATCGCCCAGGCGCGGGCGCGGGCCCAGGTCACATCGTCCAGGTTCAAGGTGTCCCAGTAGGCCTGTCGTGCTTGTGGTGGGAGGTCCCAGAGTGTGGAGTGCTCGGCGTCGGGAAAGCCGACCGAGAGTCCTCCGAAGTCGATGACTGCGTGGAGTTTGCCTTCGCGGACCAAGAGGTTGGTCGGCTTGAGGTCGCCGTGGAGCCAGACGTGGGGTCCGGAGGGCTCGGGCAGTGCGAGCGCGGCTTGCCACAACTGTTCTAGGGAGTCAACGTCGAGCTCAGAACCCACTGTGGTTCGGCAATCGTTGAGACACCTGGCGATCCACTGGTCGCATGCACCCAGGCTGCCGCCGCGGTACCAGCTGAGGTCATCTGCACGAGTCGCACCCATGAGGTCAACGTCGTGGAGTTCCCTCACGACCGCCGCCAGGTCGGCTCCGAAGGCTGCCCAGTACCGGACGGTGGAAGGGCTGGCCTCGTCACCGTCAATCCAGCGGTAGACCGACCAGACCAGAGGGAAGACGCTGGTGGGCTTCCCGGCGTGGACGGGCTGGGGAATCGGAGATGTGAGTAAGGGCGCCAGACGAGGAAGCCATTCCTGCTCCTTTCGCACGGCCCGTCCCTTGTCGGCGGTTCGTGGGAGTCGCACGAGCAGGTCATCGCCCAGCCGATACATGGTGTTGTCCGTGCCCGCGCCTGCGGTCGACAACGGCAGGTCAGCCCACTCTGGGCGCTGTGCCTTCAGCAGCGACCGGACCAGCGTCTCGTCGACTGGGATCTCATCCCCGTGAAGCGTCACGTCGGCAGTCTCACCGCAAGAGGGAGCGGGAAGCCAGTGACTTTCTGAGGCTCTGGCACAGATCGCCGTCTCGGAGCGCTACTGAAGCAGGATCATCTTGCGGAGTGGTTCGAATCCGGCTCGCCCGTAGAGCTGCCTTTTGATCTTCTTGATGCGGTTCACGGCTCCCTCGATGCTGCCGGAGCTCCAGTGCAGGGTGATCCCCGCCGCCACGGCGGTGAGGTCCCGGAGCAGGTGGAGTGCGAAGCCGGTGAGGCCGTGTAGCCGGCTGGCGTCGACTGCGTCGATCCAGGCCGGGAGCCTGCACCCAGACGGTCGGTGAGTATCTCGGCGCACCGCGGCGGGCACCCTCGGCGTAGGCGCCCGCCCGGTCCCGGCAGATGAACTCCACGCCAGCCGCTACAGCTGTCCCCCGCTCGGCCGCACGCTCCGGCGGCTCGAAGGACCCGTGACGGGGGAAGTCGGCGGCCGGGCTGCTGCCTGGTCGTGGGACGGCGGCCTCTGATGAGAATGCTGACGCCGGGGCCGGCCGGGGCTGGGGGCTGGGGGCGGGAGGTCTTGTTGAAACGGTGGGTTGAATGGTGCCGTTCTTGCCGGCAGCCTCATACGCCACCAGCTCAGCCTCCACCCCGGCCGACCGGGCCTGGGAGATCGACCACCAGCAGCCCGGCGACTGTGCCAACGGGCACCTGATGCCCCTGACCGGAACAGCGCCGGTCCCGGAGGATCTGCCCAACGCCCCGCGCGTCCTGCGCCTCTTCGGATCCTGAGCCTGCCGCCGGCCGGGTGGGAAGGGTACGGGTGGTGACGGGTGAGTCACGGCTCGCTACGGCATCGTGTGGGGGGTCGTTGGTGGGGCATGGACCAGAAAAACGTTCCCGCGCAGCGCGGTGCCACAGGCCCGCGGGCAGGCGGCGGGCGGGTTTTGGATTCGCCGATCTACGACGCCGTCAAGTGGCAGGCTGCGCGAGGGCCGGGAGGTTCCCGGCGGACAGGAGTCTGCGCCACGAGAAGGGCACTGGTTGGCAGGTGTAGGTCTCTTCCACCGCGGCTGACCGGACCCATGCTCATCCGGCGACGGTCCGCGGCCGGGACGCACGGCTCGCAGGGACAGGGGCTTTGTCCTCACTCGGCTGGCTGGCAGGGTTCATCGCAGGCGCCGGATCAGTCACCTTCGGCGATGGAGGAACACTCGGCCGGCATAGCGGATCGGGACTGCCAGGAACGAGTGAAAGCGGATGTCTTCCTCCGGATCGGCGTACGCGCGGCCGGCGGGGTCGCATCCACGTGCACCAGTACCTGCGCTTCGTCGTTGCTGGGGATGCTCCAAGTCCAGGGCCCGAGAGGAATAGGCCAGAGGTGCGGTGGGCCGCCGGGTAGGCCAGGCCGGGATCGCGTAGCCCCTCCGTCTTCGGGTAGACGCAGTCTGGATCGGCGGGCTTCCGCCGGCCGACGCTCATTCGCACGCGGCAGTGCGGAGCAGGGAGTGCTCCATGATCCTCATCCTCGGCCTCATCCTTCTGATCGCAGCGCTGATCTTCGCCGTGGCCGGGGTCATGGCGAACCTCGGTAGTGCCCACGAGCTCACCAACGACTTCTCGGTCTTCGGCTACCACGTCACCAGCTCGACCGGCGCCCTGTTCCTCTACGGAATCGCCGTCGGCGCCGCTGCCGTCCTGGGCCTGGCCCTCGTCCTGGCGGCCGCCCGCAGGGCCTCCCGCCGCAACCGCCTCGCTCGCCACGATGCTTCCCTCACCTCGAAGCGGGAGAGCGCGGTCGTGGACCGCGAACGCGAGAACCTCATCGAGCAGCGCGACGCCGCCCGCGCGCAAAACGCCCAAGCACTCGGCGACGACCATCCCACCACCACGGCCGCCCCGGCCACGGGTCACCGGCGCGCCAAATGGCTCGGCGGGCACAGCGATCCCCGCTAGTGCTGTGGCCGGGAAGGTTTGCCGGGTCGCGGTGTCCGGTGCGGTGCTTCTCCCCCAGCTACCGCTGGGAGGGGCCCCCGGGCGGAGGGCCACGCCTCGTACTGGACGTACCGGTGTGGTCCGACAACGCGGCGAGGTGCCGTGCCGGGCGCCGCGACCCGGTGGACCTTTCCGGCCACAGCACTAGCAACCGGAGCACCCTGCCGTTCGCGAGACGTGACTCTTCGAGCGCTGGCTGCGCGGGTTAGCGGGGGAGGAGGGCGCGTACGGTCTTGCCGCCTTCGGCCCTGGGTGTGATGACGGTGGCGAGGGCGAGGTCGTTAACCATGTGCCAGCCGAATCCACCGGTCCCGTCCCTCAGGTCGGGGACACGCATGCGCGGCGGTTCGGCGCTGGGATCGTCGACGGCGACCTCGATGCTGCCGGGGTGGGCGGTCAGACGCAGGGTGTAGGTGCCGCCGCCGTGACGCAGGGCGTTGTTCATCAGCTCGGAGACGACCAGGACCACGCTGTCGGCGCACTCCGGAGCGATGGCCGGGTGCCAGAGGGCCTCCAGAAACGCCCGCGCGGTCTGGCGTGCTCCAGCGACGGCGTTCAGGGAGCGGAGGGCTGTGCGGTCGGGGCTCATCGTGGTCATCGCGCGCTCCGGGTCCGTCGTTGGTGTCGGGCCTGGCCTGCCCGGGCGTTGTGCCCGCGCCAGCAGCTGTCGAACCTAACGACACCCGATTACCTCGGTGACGGGCATCTGAAAATCTATGTTGGTCGGAGTAGACATTGGGCTGCGACGTGGTTATGGTTTCTCTCGTAACCCAGACAGACCGCAGGGCCTGGCAGAGACGAACTGCCCGGGCAGCAGTACACGCAGTACCCGTAGTTGCAGTGCGCAGGACGGTGTGGTTGTGGAGTGTCGGAGCCAGGGTGGTTGCAGGATGGCGACGGGACTGGCGACCGGACCGGGTGGCCCGCAGTGATCAAGGGTCGCCGAGAGCAGTACCGCGGTTAACGCAGGTGGCAGTACCCGCAAGTGCAGTACGCAGTACAGGTAATACCCAGCAGTGAAGTCAGTAAGAGCGATACCTCGGTGAAGGCGTCGGCTGCGGGCGCGCGCACCGGGAGGTTCGGCAGTGGGGTTCTAAGCCAGAGCAGGTGCAGGACGGGCAACGGGGCTGGCTGCCGAAGCAATATCAGCAGTACTCGAAGTAGAGCGGTACCAGCAGTACTCAGTCCCCCGCAGGTAGGTAGTTGATCACCGAGGGATGAACGGAGGAGCGAAGCGCCATCAGGATCGCCCGGGCCGGCAGGTTGAAGCCCGGGTACCGCAGGACATCGTTTGCGAGGTGGTCTCCGGTCAAGCAACCGCGGTCCCCGCGCCTCGGGCAGCAGTCAGGCCAGGCACGCGGAAACAGTAGGCCGGCGCAGTTCCAGGGCCGGCAGATGGTGTAGCAGTTCCTTCGGGGCCCTGGTGCCATAGGCACCAGGGCCCCTCCGCGTTCCAGAAAGAGGGCCTTCTGCGGTCTCGGCGTCCGCGTCGGCGTAGGTGGGGTCTTCTCGGTAGCGGGCCGCGCTGGTGGCGTTCTGGGCGAGGAGGAAGCCGAGGATGACCAGGCTTTGGGCGTCGGCGGCGAAGGCGATCATCTGGCGGTCCCAGAGGGAACGGTCGAGCTGGGAGAACCCGGACTCGGTGTCTTCGCGGCCGCCGTAGAGGTGTTGGTCGGTGGCGGTGTTGCCGGGGATCTGGCGGAGGTGTTCGGCGCGGTGGAAGCCGGTTTCGGTGTCGCTCTGTCCGTCGTCGCGTTCGCCGGGGGTGTTGGTGATGGAGACGGGTTCGCGGTGCTCGTGGGCGCCGCGGGGGCGTGGGACGGCGATCAGGTGGCACCAGCGGTGGGTGTTCGGGCTGCAGCGGCGCTGGAGTTTGAGGATGGGCAGGGGCAGGGGCAGGAGCGTGGTGGTGCCGGTGTCGAGGAAGACGCGTTCGTGGGCACGGCCTTGCTGTGACCACGGCTCGTGGCGGCGCAGGTCGTAGTCGAGGGTCCTCAGGTAGCGGGGTCGGGCGGCCTGTGCATCGGGGAATGGGCGGAGTCGGTGGGGGGCGCGCCGACGCAGTCCTAACTCCTTCCCGGTTCCGTGAACATCACCGGGCGGTTACGCCTTCGGTTCTCCGGCCTGGCGGGCCGACAACTCGTCGTCCGTACACGCTGATTGGGGGCCTCTATGTCGATTGTGGCGTGGGTCACGTAGGGCGAGAGTGGCGGCCTTCCCGTCGGCTACCTGCCGCCAGCGTTGAGAGGACGTCCATGTCCCACAGTTCCAGCGGTGAAGTCAACCGGCTCAAGGCCAACTCGGTCGGCTTGGTCGGGGTGGTGTTCATGGCGGTCGCCACGGCCGCGCCCATCACGGCGATGACCGGCAACCTGCCGATCGCCGTCGGTTTCGGCAACGGTATCGGGGCCCCGGCCGGCTACCTCTTCGCCACCGTCGTCCTGACCGTCTTCGCCGTCGGCTACGTCGCCATGGCCAAGCGGATCACCGCAGCCGGTGCCTTCTACGGATACATCTCACACGGCCTGGGCCGGATCGCGGGGATGGCCTCCGGGATGCTCGCCGTCCTCGCCTACATCGTCTTCGAGGCGTCGATCGTCGGCGTCTTCTCGTACTTCGCCAAGACGACCGTGCACGACCAACTCGGCGTCGACCTTCCCTGGATCCTGTACGCGGCCGTCATGTTGGGCGTCACCGCGGGCTTGGCACACTTCGACATCAACCTCACCGCCAAGGCGCTCGGCGTGATGCTGGTCGGGGAGATAGCCGTCCTGTTCGCCGTCGCGATCGCGGTGCTGTTCGCGGGTGGGGGCCCGGACGGCATTCCGCTGGAACCGGTCAACCCGAAGAACGCCTTCACCGGCGCCTCCGCAGGCCTCGGTCTCTTCTTCGCCTTCTGGTCCTGGGTCGGCTTCGAATCGACCGCCATGTACGGCGAGGAATCCCGTGACCCCAAGCGGGTCATCCCGAAGGCCACCCTGATCTCGGTCGTCGGCGTCGGCCTCTTCTACATCTTCGTCTCCTGGATGACCATCGCCGGCAACGGCCTGACCAAGTCCGTCGAGCTGTCCGCCTCCGCCAACCCCCTGGACCTCTTCTTCGCCCCCACGCAGCAGTTCATCGGCTCCTGGGCCGTCGACTCCTTCCAGTGGCTCCTGCTGACCGGCTCCTTCGCCTGCGGCATGGCCTTCCACCAGTGCGCCGCCCGCTACCTCTACGCGATCGGCCGCGAAGGCTTCCTCCACCCCGCGCTCGGACGCACTCACCCCCGCCACGGATCGCCCCACGTCGCCTCCCTCGTGCAGAGCGCCATCGCGATCGCCCTCGTCGCCGCGTTCTGGCTCACCGGTCAGGACCCCTACATCCACCTCTACACCCTGCTCGCGATCCTCGGCACGATGGCGATCCTCATCGTCCAGACCCTCTGCTCCTTCGCCGTGATCGGCTACTTCCGCAAGAACCACCCCGAGGACCGGCACTGGTTCAAGACGTTCACCGCTCCCCTGCTCGGCGGGATCGCGATGAGCGCCGTCGTCGTCCTGCTGGTCGTCAACATGAAGACCGCGGCCGGACTCGCCGCCGACTCCCTCGTTTTCACCCTCATCCCCTGGATCGTCGCCGCCGTCTTCCTCGGCGGCCTGGCGCTCGGCCTCTACCTCAAGTTCAAAGCTCCCGAGCGCTACGAGGTGATCGGCCGGATCGTCCTGGAAGACGCCACCGAACGCACCGACCCCAGCACCGACACCTCTTCCCCCGCCGCCGCGAACGTCTGACACCCGAGGAGCCACCCGCCATGGCCCGAACCTCCGTCATGCACGCCCTGAGGCAACTCGCCGCCGAGCACGCCGTCGCCCGCAGGCTGTCCCTGCCCGCCGCGGACGTACGGGGCCTGAGCCGCCGCGCCCTGTTGGAGCGTGCCACCGCCCTCGGCCTCGGCACCGCCCTGGCGGGCGCCGCCGCCGGGCCCGCATGGGCTGAGACCGCACCCGCGCCGGACGGCAAGAAGCCGCCTACAGGCAACCCCCGTGTCGCCATCGTCGGCGCGGGCATCGCCGGTCTGACCGCGGCCCTCACCCTCAAGGACGCGGGAATCGCCTGCACCGTCTACGAGGCCAACCCCGCCCGGGTCGGCGGCCGCATGTGGACCCAGCGCGACCACTGGGCCTACGGCCAGAGCTCCGAGATCGGCGGCGAGCTGATCGACACCAGCCACAAGAAGATCCTCGAACTGTGCCGCCGCTTCAACTTGCCCACCGAGGACTTCCTCGGCGGTGGACCCAACGGAGCGGAGGAAGTCCTCTGGTTCGACGGCGCCTACTACCCCCGCGCCCAGGCCGACGAAGACTTCAAGGCCGTCTACCAAGCCCTGCGCCGAGACCTCCAGGACGCCGGCGAGGTCACCTGGAACACCACCACCCCCACCGGCACCGCCCTGGACAACATGTCCATCCACCAGTGGATCGAGACCCGGGTCCCCGGCGGCCACACCTCGCGCCTGGGCCAGTTCATCGACGTCGCCTACAACGTCGAATACGGCGCCGACACCGTCGACCAGTCCGCCCTCGCCCTGGTCCTCCTCATGGGCTACCAGCCCAACCCCGGCCACTTCAACGTCTGGGGCCTGTCCAACGAGCGTTACCACATCACCGGCGGCAACGACCAACTCCCCAACGCCATCGCACAGACCCTGCCCGCCGGAACCCTGCTGATGGGACGCGAACTCACCGCTGTCCGAGCCAACGCCGACGGGACGCAGACCCTCACCTTCAATGAGTCCGGCACCACCCGCACCGTCACCGCAGACCACACCATCCTGTGCCTGCCCCTGCCCGTACTCCAGCGCATCGACCTCACCGCCGCCGGATTCGACCCCCTCATGAAGAACCTCCTGCGCGACGCCCGCATGGGCTACTGCACCAAACTCAACATGCAGTTCACCAGCCGACCCTGGCGCGGCACCGGACCTTGGCCCGGCGTCTCCGCAGGCGACTGGTTCACCGACTCAGACGTCCAGCAGACCTGGGACACCACCAAGGTCCAGCCCGGAAACGGCGGCATCCTGCTCCAGTACGCAGGCGGCACCCTGGCCAGGGCGCTCACCCCCGCGACCCCCTTCGCCACCGAGACCGACCCCTACGTACGCGCCCTCGCCAACCGGATGCTCACCGGCATCGACGCATTCTTCCCCGGCACCAAGAACGCGTGGAACGGACGCGCACAGATATCGGCCTGGCACCGCAACCCGTACGCCCTCGGCGCCTACTCGTACTGGCCGACCGGATACCTCCACCGCTACGCCCGATACGAGGGCACAGCCCAGGGCAACGTCCACATCGGCGGCGAGCACTGCAGCTACGACTTCCAGGGCTTCATGGAAGGAGGCGCCACCGAAGGCGAGCGCGCGGCCCGCGAGGTCATCACCGCCCTGACCTAGACCGCGCGGCGCGAAGCCCTCGACCATCCGCCGGGGACCTCCCGAGCCCAGCACGGATGCCCAGGCCCGGCGATGAGGCCGGCCCGGGCACCAACCTTGCCGCAGTCGATCTGTGCCTTGGGCCTGGCAGGCGGTGTTGGCTGGGGTGAGGGCCTTGGCTCAGGAGTCGTTGCCCTGGCTTTGGATGGAGATGCGAAGCCCCGGTGGGTAGCCGGGGCTGTCCGCGTCGGAGAGGTTCTGCCAAGCACAGCCCGGCTCGCCCCAACCGCGAACGTCTGGCCGTCGACCAGCGCCGCGCTGAACGACTCCGTGCGGTTCGGGTTCAGACTCTCGATGTCGTTGCACGGCCCGGCCCCACCGGTCGTCCGTGGCCCCGGTAGCTCCGGGCCCGCGGCGCCTGTGGCCCCTGTGGCTCCGGTCGTATCCGTAGAGCCCGTGGCTCCCCTGGTACCTTCATCGGCCGCCGCCACGAGCCCATTGTCGAAGGCGTGATCCTTGTGCCCTCCTGAATTGGGGATTCCGTGACGTCGGCAGCGGCCGCCCATCGAGACGGCCCTAGGCAGTGTCTGATGGCTCTTGCCCGGGGTGGTGGATCTGTTGCCGTTCCGGGCATGGGTCGGTCATGGTGCGTCGGCATGAACTGACGAATGCTCAGTGGGAACACATAGTTCCGTTGCTGCCATCGGAGCGTTGTCAACGGTGTGCTCTACCGGACGCGGACCGGGATTCCCTGGCGTGACCTGCCCGAACGCTACGGATCCTGGCAGACCGTCTACGAGCGCCACCGCCGCTGGTCGGCGGACGGTACTTGGTCGAAGATCCTGCGAGCGCTGCAGGCCGGTGCCGATGCCACCGCCCGGGACGCGGACGGTTCCTGGGCGGTCAACGTCGACTCCACGACCTGCCGGGCCCGCCAGCACGCGGCCGGAGCTCGGCATGCACCCCCGGCCGACCACCCCGAAAAGGGGGCGGCACGCGTGTGGACACGGAGGGCGGCGAGGCCCTGGGACGCTCCCGGGGCGTGCTGACCAGCAAGGTCCATCTCCTGGCGGACGACCGCTGCCGCCCGCTGGTCTGGCTGACCTCGCCCGGCCAGCGCGGGGACAGTCCGATGTTCATCCCGCTCATGCAGGCCCTGAACGTGGCCCGCACTGGGCCCGGGCGCCCGCGGACCCGGCCCGACCGGGCTCGCGGCGACAAGGCGTACTCCAGCCGCGCCAACCGCGCCTACCTGCGCAAACGCGGGATCGAAGCAACGATCGCGCAGCCGGACGACCAGCGCGCGAAGCGCCGCAGGCGCGGCCGGGCCGGCGACCGCCCGGCGGCCTTGGACCGCAGGTAGTACCGCCGGCGCAACACCGTCGAACGCTGCATCGGGAAACTGAAACAGCACCGGGCCGTCGCGACTCGCTACGACAAACGCGACTACATCTTCAACGGCACCCTGGCCACAGCAGCCATCGTCATCTGGCTCCGCGACCTCATCAAAGAGCCACCAAACACCGCCTAGTGCTGTGACCGGAAAGGTTCACCGGGTCGCGGCGCCCGGCACGGCACCTCGCCGCGTTGTCGGACCACACCGGTACGTCCAGTACGAGGCGTGGTCCTCCGCCCGGGGGCCCCTCCCAGCGGTAGCTGGGGGAGAGGCAGTGCACCGGACACCGCGACCCGGCAAACCTTCCCGGCCACAGCACTAGCTCTTCAGTCGGTCGGCTCCTGGGGCTTGGCGTTGCCAGGGCCGGCGGCCGGTCGCTCGCCAGCCTCCGGGCCGTTGTTCCCCGACCCGCCGTTCTCCTCGCTGCCGGTCCTCTCAGGGCCGTCGCGCCGGGCCCGTCCGCGCTCGGCGTCCGGGAGGTCGGGGGCTCCCGGCCCGAAGGGCGGCAGGTCAGGGGTGACGGCGTCACGTTTCTCCGGCACACGGTCCGGAAGCTCGGGCTGCGACGGGGGCTTTTGCATATCAGCTCTCCTTGCGATCGGGGACGGTGGCACGACAGGGGAGGACAAAAGAGCGTCGCCGGTGTCCTTCTTGCGCCTGCCCCGACCGCGGCTCCGCACTCGCGCGGAAGGAGGACAACGTGGTGCGCGGCCCGGGGGAGCCCTGGTCGAGTTCGGCCGTCACGCTGGTGACAGCACGGCGGCCCCGGCGGTCAGCCGGACGGTACGGTGCCGGTGATCAGTCCAGTCAGCGCCGGCAACCCGCCGTCGGCCACGGCTCGGCGCTGGCGGTCCGCGGGCGTGCCTTCTCGCAGCAGCCGGTGTGACAGGGCGCTCACCTCCCGGAGATCACCGGCGTCTTCCAGTGCGGGCGTGATGTGACGCATGAGGGTGCACAGGACGTCGCCGCTGCTGCGCGGTCGGCCGTCCGGCGCCACGAGGGTGCCGTTAAGGCCGTACCGGGCTGCGTGCCAAGTCGCGGCCTGGAGGACCTCGGGATCACTCGCAGGGGCGGGCGGTATGCCCGCCTTTTCCTCGGCGATCGCCGTGGTGACCAGCGCCCTGACGATGCCGGCGAGCATCACGGCCTCGTCGGGCCGCAGCTGTACGTCCGGGCAGCGCACCTCGACGGTCGGGTAGCGGCCGGACAGTCTCGCCTGCCAGTAGACCTGTCCCCGGTCGGCGATCACCCCGCAGCCCAACAGTGCCTCCAGACGGCGTTCGTAGTCGGCGAGCCCCTCGAAGTACGGCGGCGGACCGCTGACGGGCCAGCGGCTGAAAACGATGGTGCGCCAGCTGGCGTACCCGGTGTCCCGCCCGTCCCACAGGGGCGAGTTCGCCGACATGGCCAAGAGCGTCGGCAGCCAGACCCGGATCCGGTTCAGCACGGCGACACCCGTTTCCGCGTCGGGGATGGCCACATGGACGTGCATTCCGCAGATCAGCTGCTCGTCCACCAGCTGACGCGCGGCGCCCTCGATCCTCAGGTACCTCGCCGACCGGGTGACGGGTACGGGCAGGGCGCCGCGCACCGGCGCCGCACCGGTCGCCGCGATCCGGCAGCCATTGGCCTCCGCCGCCGAGGCCAGCGCATGGCGAAGCCGGAGCAGGTGGCCCCCGATTTCCTCGAGCTTCGAGCAGACAGGCGTGGCTACCTCGATCTGTGCCTGGAGCAGCTCGTCCTGGACCTCTCCCTGTTCCGTGAGGGCTCCCAGACCAGCCGTGCGGCGCACTTCCTCCACCAGCGGAGTCGGCACGGCTGTGGCCGGGTCCACCAGCAGATACTCCTCTTCGACTCCCACGGTGATCACCCCATGCGGCTACCCGCCCACTCCATGATCACGCCTCTTCGGACGGCCCCGGGCCCCGTCCCGTCAGGGGGCAGGGGCTGTGCGCAGGGCGCTGTGCCCTTGCTGCCAGGCCGTGCGGATGTGGGTCGCGAGGCGATCCTCCAGGAGGCCGGTCGCCGCGCAGCCGAAGGCGATGCCCTCCTCCAGGGCCGGTTCGTCGGCGAGGAGACCCCCGATGCCTCCAATTTTGGGCGGGAGAGCATCGCGAAGCCTGCATGCCCCTGTACATCCGTTTGTTGGCTGCGTAGGTCACCGAGGGCCCTGGTCCACCTTTAGCGAAGGCTCACGGAAAGTGATGCCTGTGCGGTGTGGTGGTATGGCCGGACTCTGCGTCGCCGGCCGGTGAGTCCGGCTGCCAGTCGGCGGGCTGGCAGTTCGCTTATCGCGCCCGGTCCACGCCGAGGTCGGCCAGCGCGGCGAGCTGCGCTGGCTCGAGCCAGTCGAGGCGTTGTATCTGGTTGACGATCCAGATCCCGGTCCGGTGTTCCACGCCGTCTGGTAGGAGGACGTGGACGGGCGGGAGCCGGTCGGGCGGCTGAGTTCGGGCGGGCCCGGTCATGGTCGGGTGCGGACGGTCCGGCGGAGCTCGGCGGCGCCGGACCGTCAGCGCGCGGGGGAGGCCCAGTAGGGGTTGGTGGCCAGGTGCAGGTCCAGCAGGCCGGAGTCGACCTCGGCACGTTTCTGCCGCCGATGGGCCGCATGACCGCCGGAGTCCACCGGGCCGTCGTGCCCCGGAGCCAGCCCCGGTGTCCCCGGCCGGTGGACGGCGGTGCTCGGGGAAGGCCCGGTGCCCGGGCCGGCGCGTGACAGAGCCCGACCGTCTGATGGTGGGCCCGGCCGGGCTCTGCGTGTGTGGGGTGGGGCTGCTCAGGCGTCGTCCTCGCGGGGGCGGCGCTCGTCGCGGAGCAGGTCTTCCTCGCGGCGGCGTTCGGCCTCTTCGGGGTCCTTGCCGCGGGAGGGCGGGGCGGTCTCGGGGTGGACCGGGTCCTGGCCGGGGCGCCGCATGCGCTCCTGCTCTTCGCGGCCCTTGCCCGGCTCCTGGCGCTTGTCCTTCATGCCGCCCATGACGGTGACTCCTTGATGCGTGGGGTGGGGGTTCCTCCCGTCCCACGCTGACACAGAGTGTCACAAAGCGCACTATTTCGATTACCGTGAGTGGGCGGTGGTCTGTGGCCGGGCGTGGATGCGTCGAAATGCGGGGCGGGGTCACAGTGCCGAGGATGGGCGCGATCCCACCCGCCACCGTCAGGAGCCGATTCCCATGCTGGAGCGCACACTGCGCAAGGACCGCACCGAGGTCACCTTCATCCTTCCCGCCGACACCCCGCCCGGTCCGGTCAGCGTGGTCGGCGACTTCAACGACTGGCAGCCCGGCGTCCACACCCTGCGCCCGCGCAAGGACGGCAAGCGGGCCGTCACGGTCGAGCTGCCGGCGATGAACACGCACTCCTTCCGGTACCTGGCCGCCGGTGACTACTGGTTCAACGACGAGGGCGCCGGAGACCACGACGGCCCCAACAGCCGCCTGCACACCTGACCGGCCCAACCTGCGTGACACGGGAAGGGGCGAGGCGGGGGTCGTCGTCCCCTCCCGTCCGGCCCTTTCGGCCGACATGCGCCAGAGAGCTCGCTCTCTGCCCCCTGCCGTATTCGGGGCCACCGTGCCCCGGATTCACGGCTGCCGAACGGGGTGCCAGACGCCCGACAACACGACGGTCCAGTTATATGCGCTTTATGCGGGTATAGGCGGGTTAACGGCTCCTTCTCTGGAGGTCATCATGGCGTCAACCCACCGCGCACCCATCGAAGAGCACCCCGACCTGATGGAACTGCGCGCCCGGCACGACCGCGCGGCCGCCACACCCCGCGCCCAGATGGTCGAGGCCCTGGCGCTGCTCACCGGCATCTTCCTTGCCGCGTCCCCGTGGATCGTCGGCTTCAGCGGCTTGACCACGCTGGCCGTCACCAACCTCATCGCAGGCATCGCCTACACACTGTTCCTCGGCGGTCTCGGCAACTCCTACGAGCGCACCCACTCCATGGCCTGGGCCGCGGTAGCCATCGGCATCTGGACCTGCATCGCGCCCTGGGTCGTCGCCGGCGACGTCGCCCACACCCGCTCGATCACCAGCAACCTGATCACCGGCGCCATCGCCACCCTGCTCGCCCTCGCTGCCGCCTCGGGCGCCCGCGACCACGACACCCGCCGCCACGACACCGACCGGCGCGACCCCGCCCCGCGGCGCTCCATGCCCGGAGCTCCCTGATAACCGGGCCCTACACGACCGCGACCGCGCCGTGTGAACGCCGCCCGCCACCCCGGCCGGGGTGGCGGGCGGCTGGGGTGACGTGCCGAAGTCAGGCCGTCTGTCCGGGTGGGATTTCGGCGGACGTCGGCGCATGTGAATCGGGCGGCCTAGGGCCTGTGTGATGTCGTGATCATTCGGCGGTTTTCAGGAGGTCGTCGATCCAGATCATTGCGGCGCGGAGGTGGAGGCCGGCGAGGTAGCTCGCGGGTGTCTTGTCGTATCGGGTGGCGATGCCTCGCCAGGCTTTCAGCTTGTTGATCAGGCGCTCGACCGTGTTCCGTTCCTTGTAGAGGTCGGCGTCGTGGCTGAAGGGTCGGTCGCCTCGTGCGCCCTTCTTCTTGCGGTTGGCGGCCTGGTCCCGTTTTTCCGGGATGACTGCCTTGATGCCGCGTCTGCGCAGGTAGGAGCGGTTGCCGCGGGACGAGTAGGCCTTATCCGCGGCGACCGCGCCGGGCGTCGTGCGGGGACGGCCGGCAGGCAGACGGACTCTTACCCTCGCGAGTACGGGGATGAACTGCGGGCTGTCCCCGGCCTGCCCGGCGGTCAGGACCAACGCGAGCGGACGGCATCTGCGGTCCGCGGCGAGATGAATCTTGCTGGTCAGGCCGCCCCGGGACCTGCCGAGCAGGGCTTCCTTCAGGCGGAGCTTGCGTCTGCGTCGGATGCGCCGACGCTCGGCCTGTCCGTTCTGTTCCTCCGGTCCGCCCCTTTTTGCCGCGCCGCTTCCTGCTCCTGCGCGGCTTCTTCCAGGGCGTCCATGAGGTGCTTGCTGACGCGCATCCCTGCGGCGTCGTGGTGGGCGCGGACCGTTGTGGAGTCCACGCTGACCAGCGACAAGTCTGTTTTGCCCTCCCGGGCCGCCTCGGCGATCAGGCCTTCCAGCAGGGCGGTGAAGACACCGGCGTCCCGCCAGACGCGGAAGCGTCCGTAGACGGTGGCCCAGGGGCCGAACTCGGCAGGCATCTCCCGCCACTGTCCGCTGGAACGGAACCGCCAGATCACACCCTCGAACTGCTCCCGCAACCGCTCCGGGTACGGGCCGTACCTACCGATCGGCAGGTACGGCTCGATGAACTTCCACTGGGCATTGGTGAGTTGCCTGCGTGTCACGACCACAGTTCTACCGGGTTCCGCCCCGAGAAGAGAGCAGAAGCCAGGAGCTGATCACGACATCACACAGGCCCTAGAGCGAAGCCCAAGGCGGTGATCCGGCGAGGGTCGTGGGTGTCTGGCGTCCCGCGGCCAGGAGGGCTGGAAACAACGGTCCGCATGCGGACGTGCTGGGTGTATCAGTTTCGGGATGGCCCGGAGCGTCAGGTCGTCGAGGTCCTGGTCGAGGGGGACGGAAAGCCTCGCCAGATCCAGGTACGGGAGTCCCGTTCGCATGAGCTGGTGGACGGTTACGTTCTGCGGCGTGCCGACGCCTCGGCCCGGGTTGCCGTCTACACCTGGGTGCGGCGGGGCGAGCCCGGGCTGGTGACTGCCCATCTGCTGGAGCTCTTGGCCGAGGTCTGCCCCCAGGAAATGCCCGAGAGATCTGCAGACCGGTAGCTACGATGGCGCGGCCTCGCAGGCTGGGCTTGTCACGCAGGTGACAGGGCGAACACCTCGTTCCGTGGGCCCGGATTGCGCTCGCGGCGGACGTGGCTGGAGCGGCAGGGCCTGGCGGCCGAAGCGCAGAAAATGGGAAGAGCTCGTGGTACTCGCTCCATGCCGACCCGCAGCCACGCCGGGACGCGGCTAGTGCTGTGACCGGAAAGGTTCACCGGGTCGCGGCGCCCGGCACGGCACCTCGCCGCGTTGTCGGACCACCGAAGTACGTCCAGTACAAGCGGCGGCCCTCCGCCTTGCGAGGCACCGCACCGGACACCGCGACCCGGCAAACCTTCCCGGCCACAGCACTAGATGTGGGGCAGCCAGCCATCGGCGAAGTCGGAGCGCTCCCGTGCGCGCTGCGCCTTCTCCGCGAGGAGCCGGCGGAAGCCTGCCAGGGCGTAACGCTCCCCGGTGCCCGCTCGGGGCCCGGGGATGCCGGCCACGGTGGCCATGCACTGCTGGGGCTGGGGCTGCCAGCCGGTGACCAGGACCCGTAGCCGCATGCGCTCCGCGCGCCGGTGCAGGTCCAGGAGGTGGAGCAGGCCGTCGACGTCCATGGCCGCGACGGCGTGCAGGTCCACCAGGAGATCGTGCTCGTCCATGGTCACGTAGTCCAGCGCGCGCCGGAGTACTGCTCCCGCACCCTCGTCGAGCTCCCCAGTGGCGCTGATCAGAAGCGAACTGCGGCAGTGCTGTACGTCCACGTTGATCAAGGTGCTGCTCCCGTCACCCGAAGGCTCCGGACCCACGGGGCCCCATCCTGGCGCTTTACGGCGTAGGGCTGGCATGCGGCGCGCTGAAGCGCGCGCAGAGGGCCCGAGTACGGGACCCGGGGTTGCACCGGGAAGGGGCTGGACCGTTGCCTGGACGGTTGCTTTCAGCGGGGGACCGCAGGTGGGGCCTTGACCCAAGGCCGGGTAGTTAACGTTTTCGCAGGTCACGCAAGTGAGTTGAAGGACTTTTGACGCAGAACAACGGAGCTCGTTGGTACAGGCAGTCGACCAAGACAGCTTGTCCCGAAGGAGCTCCGTTGCCCCGCCATTGTGTCCTGCCGTCTGCACTGACGGCCATCACCTGAACGGTCACCGTGGCCGCGGGCCGGTTCGCTCCCGGACATCTGGGGGAGCTGACCGCCGTCGTGCCGTTCGAGCTCGTGGACGCGGTCCTTGCGGAGACGCGGACGGTGCAGCGGCGGCTGCGTGATCTTCCGTCGCGGGTCGGGGTCTACTTCCTGCTCGCGATGTGCCTGTTCCCCGAGGTCGGCTACCGGCTCGTCTGGGACAAGCTGACCGCGGGTTTGTCCGGGATGCCGGTGGTCTGTCCGTCGGCGAAGGCGTTGCGTGACCTACGCCGGCGGATCGGCGGCGCGCCGGTGCGGGCCTTGTTCGAGGTGCTGGCCGGGCTGCTGGCCCGGCCGACGACCCCAGGGGTGCGTTTCGGTCCGTACCGGACGGTGTCGTTCGACGGCTGCAGTTCGCTGAGGGTTCCCGATTCCGAGCGGAACCGGGCCTGGCTGGGCAGGACTTCCCATCACGGCTATCCGACGCTGGAGTTGATGACGCTGATCGAGACCGGCACCCGGGCCGTGGTCGGCGCGGTGTTCGGCCCCACCGCTGAGGGCGAGACAAGCTACGCCGCTCGGCTGCTGCACCTGCTGCGGCCGGACATGCTGGTGCTCTGGGACAAGGGATTCGACAGCAACGCCTTCCTCGCGAAGGTGACCGCAACCGGCGCCCAGGCCCTGGGCCGGCTCCGCAGCAACCGGCGCACCCCCGTGCTCACTCGCCTCACCGATGGCTCCTACCTGTCGGTGATCGGCACCGTGAAAGTACGGATCATCGACGCACAGATCGCCGTGACCTGCGCGGATGGCACGTCCTTCACCGGGTCCTACCGACTGGTCACGACCCTGACCGACGCCCACCTTTACCCCGCCACCGCGCTGGTGGTTCTCTATCACCAGCGGTGGGAACACGAATCGGCGTACTACGCGCTCCGCCACACGATCATGAACGGGCGCAACCTGCGCTCGGGTGACCCGGCAGGCATCGAGCAGGAGATGTGGTCCCTGCTCACCCTCTACCAGGCCCTACGCACCGTGATGGTCGATGCCGCCGAGTCCCTCCCCGGCACCGACCCGGACCGCTGCTGTTTCAGCATCGCGCTCCACACCGCCCGCGACCAGGTCATCCAGGCCGCCGGGATCGTCACCGCGGCCGCCGATCGGGACACTCTTCTTGGGGCGATCGGCCGCCGGATCCTGACCGGCTTGCTCCCTGCCCGGCGGCAACGGGTCAGCACCCGCAAGGTCAAATCACCGATGTCCCGCTACAGCGAGCGCCACGCCGACGGCCGGCCCGACACCAGCCGCACCGTCACCCGCCTCGACATCACCGTCCTCGAACCCGTCGATCAGCCACCCGCGCCGCCCACAGCCTCCCGGGACGACCGACACGCCGCCCCCGCCGCGCGACGCCGACACCGCATCCTCGCCCTGCTCCAAGAAGACCCCACGCGCCTGTGGCAGCCCCGTGAAATCACCGCACACTTCGGCGACATCACCCTGGAGACCATGTACAGACAACTGAACCGGTGGGCCGCCAGCGGCCTCATCCACAAGCTCGGCCCCGGCCTCTATGCCGCAACACCATGGTCCCCAACCCGCCTTGCGTGACCTGCGAAAACGTTAACTACCCGGCCTTGGGTCAAGGCCCGGTCAGTTCAGGGCAGTGGGCAAGGACGGCGGTGAACTGGTCGCGCTCCTCGTCGCGCAGGTGCTCGGGGCGCCGCATCATCCAGCCGGTGACCCGGCGGATTCCAGGTGGAGCGGGTGGGACAACCCGGATGCGGCGGCGCCGCCTCGGTCGCAAGTAGTCGCTGATGATCTGATAGCTCCCGCGGTAGCCGAGTTCTTGGAGCTCGGCATGCAGCTGGATGGCGTTGGTGTGTCTTTCGGCCCAGAGTTTGTCGAGGTGAGGCTTGTAGGGGTCGAGCTGGCTGGGACGGGGCTGGCGCCGTCCGCTCAACAACTGTTCGGGGACCGTTGCGCGGGCATTGCGACGGACGGTGTTGCCGCCCATGTGCAGTTCTCTGGCAATCTCGCGAATGCCATGCCCTTGAGCCAGCAGAGCGTGGACGGTCGCGTGACGTTCGCAGATTCGGGCTTCGACTGGCGACATCGCCTTCGTGGTGTCCACGCTGTCGACGTCGGCACCCTTCGTTTGGCCGTCAGGGCTGATGACAGCCGTCTTGAGGCAGGTGCTGTGGAGGCGCACGCTGGCTTCGACGGCGGTGCCGAGGTTCTGCCAGAGGTGGAACCGGTCGGCCACCTGGACCGCATTCGGAGCACCGGTCCGGGCGCCGTCGGCGTAGGACCCGGCCCGGTCGCGGCAGATGATCTCGGAGCCAGGATGCTCACGCAGCCAGCCGGCGAGGGTCGCGGCGTCGCGGCCGGGCAGCAGGTCGAGAGGCTGTCCGGTCTCGCAGTCGATCAGGACGGTGCCGTAGTGCTGTCCACGACGGGTGGCGAAGTCGTCGACTCCTAGCACCTTAGGGACGGTCCAGACGGGGTCGGGCAGGGCCATGACCGCCCGTAGGAGCGTCGTCCGGCTCACCCCTGCGTGCAGGACGGCGCCGAGACGGCTTCCGGCCCGGCCGGCCAGTGCGATGCCGACGGCCTCCAGGACCCGCCGGGCAGCTGGTGTTCGGCGGCCGTAGCGCACGGTCAGTTCCTTGACCTGCTCGGCGAACGTACGCCGTGAGCAATGGAAGTTCTCGCAGTACAGGCGTCGCACGGTCAGCTCGATCCGCACTGGCCGATCGCCGACCGGTGTGCCGGCAAGGCGTCTTCCGTACGTGCTGTGGACTCGACTGGACACTGCCGCGCAACCGGGGCAGGCCACCCCGATCTCCCGGGTTCTCGCGACCAGGCGAATCATCCCGCACTCGAAGAGCACACGCTCCACGAGTAACGCGCTGAGGTGCGGAAACAGGTCACCGACGAGGTCATCACACCGCACCACGGTCCCAGATGACGCTACGTCACCGAGACCAAACCCGTTGATCGTCCTCACGGAATTTGTGCCTGAGCCCGTAACTCGCCGACAAAGCCAACCTCCACCACAGCCCCAGGTAAGGACGGGACATCACGGGGCGCGGGTGACGTCGTGGTGCCCGATGTACGGACTCTGGTGTGCCGGCACTGCACGGCGGGACCGGGCGGGGGCCAAGCCCGGACCATCGCCGCGGCCGGGGATCACCTCACGGTGACGTGGCATCTGTTGTCCTGCCCCCACTACGCGGCCGACCGTGTCCTGGCGGGCGAAGAGGACTGAGCGCGGCCCAGCTCGGAGACTTGATCATTCTCGCCGGTAGCGGCTGTGTCTGACCTGTCCCAAGGGGGCGCGGATCAAGGCGTACTCGGAGGCCGTCGAGACGGCGCACGCCGACTTCGCCGCCCTCCAGCACCGCGGCCGCAGCCTCGTGTGGTTGCTCGGCCCCACCCCCCACACGATCGGAGTGGACTCTTGCAGCCCACCAGATGGATGGCCGCCATAGCGGCCATGGTGCTGACCACGGGCCTCGCCGGCACGCTGGCCGGCACGGCCACCGCCGCGCAGACGGCGGACCCGGCACCCGGCCAGAGCAAGGCCGAGCGCGCGGTCGCCGCCGCGGACGCCGCCGTGCGCAGCGGCCTCGACACCCTGGTCAACTCCCCGCAGCAGCAGTACGACCGGCGCCTGGTCACCCCCTGGGTCAAGGACCTGTACTCGGTCGCCTACGAGCGCAGCTACCGCGGCCTGCCGGTCGTCGGCGGCGACGCGGTCGTCCTCGCCGACGGAGAGGGCCGGGTACGCGCCCTCCAGTCGGCCTCCTCGACCGTGATCGACGTGGCGACCACCCCGTCGGTCAGCGCGAAGGCCGCCGAGGCCGCGTCGCGCGCCGAGCAGGTCAAGACCGACCAGGTGCAGAGCACCCGGCTCGTCGTCAAGCTCAAGGACGACAAGCCGGTGCTGGCCTGGGAGACCGTCCTGACCGGCCGGACCGCCAAGGCGCCCAGCAAGCTCCACGTGTTCGTGGACGCCCGCACGGGCAAGGTCGTCGACACCTTCGACGAGGTGGTCGCGGGCAGCGGCAACAGCAAGTGGAACGGCCCGAACCCGCTGACCATCGACACCACCGCGTCGGGCGGCACGTACTCCCTGCGCGACCCGAACCGCACCGGCCTGAGCTGTGCCGACTACAGCTCCGGCAGCGTCTTCTCCAAGTCGTCGGACTCCTGGGGCACCGGCAACCCCACCTCCAAGGAGACCGGCTGTACGGACCTCATGTTCGCCGCGCAGAAGCAGTGGGACATGCTGAGCCAGTGGCTCGGCCGCAACGGCGTGAACGGCAACGGTCGCAGCTTCCCGGCCAAGGTCGGCCTGAACGACGTGAACGCGTACTGGGACGGCAGCTCCGTCAGCATCGGCCACAACAACGCCAACGAGTGGATCGCCGGCGTCGACGTGGTGGCCCACGAGTACGGGCACGCGATCGACTCCAACACCCCGGGCGGCACCAGCGGCCAGGAGTCCGGGCTCGGCGAGGCCACCGGTGACATCTTCGGCGCCCTGACCGAGGCCTTCATCAACCAGCCCGCCCCGTACGACACTCCGGACTACACCGTCGGCGAGGTCATCAACCTCGTGGGCAACGGTCCCATCCGCAACATGTACAACCCGCCGGCCGTCAACAACGACCCGGCCTGCTACAGCTCCGCGATACCCGGCACCGAGGTGCACGCCGCGGCCGGTCCGCTGAACCACTGGTTCTACCTGCTCGCCGAGGGCACCAGCCCGGGCGGCGGCAAGCCGAACAGCAGCACCTGCAACCAGTCCACGCTGACCGGCGTCGGCGTGCAGAACGCGGGCAAGGTCTTCTACGGCGGCATGCTGCTGAAGACCTCCAGCATGTCCTACAAGAAATACCGGACGGCGACGCTGAGCTCCGCCAAGTCGCTGGACGCCACCTGCAACCTGTTCACCAAGACCAAGGGCGCCTGGGACGCCATCAGCGTCCCCGCGCAGCCGGCTGACCCGACCTGCACGCCGAGCGGCCAGAACGACGACTTCTCGCTCGCGCTGAACCCGTCCACCGGCACCGTCCAGCAGGGCGCCTCGGTGACCACCAGCGTGGCCACCGCGGTCTCCACCGGCTCGGCCCAGCAGGTGACCCTCACGGCGTCCGGCCTGCCGTCCGGGGTGAGCGCCACCTTCAGCCCGGCCACCGTGCAGGCGGGCCAGTCCTCGACGCTGACGCTGAGCGCCTCCGCCAACGCGGCGCCCGGGACCTCGAACGTCGTCGTCAAGGGCCAGGGCACCACCCTTTCGCACACCGTCGACTACGCGCTGACCGTGGGCGGCACCACGCCCAACCCGGGCGCGCCGAACATCGACGTGGCCGCCGTCCAGGCGCACCTGACCCAGCTGAACACCATCGCCTCCCAGAACGGCGGCAACCGCCGTGCGGGCAGCGCCGGCTACACCCAGTCGGTGGCGTACATCAAGGGCAAGCTGCAGGCGGCCGGCTACACGGTCACCGAGCAGAACTGCTCCTCGTGCACCTACCCGTCGAACAACCTGATCGCCGACTGGCCGGGCGGCCCCGCCGACCAGACGGTCATGTTCGGCGCGCACCTCGACAGCGTCTCGGCGGGCCCGGGCATCAACGACAACGGCTCGGGATCCGCGACCCTGCTGGAGAACGCGCTCGTCCTCGCCCAGAAGAACCCGACGATGACCAAGCACGTGCGCTTCGCCTGGTGGACGGACGAGGAGCAGGGCCTCAACGGCTCGAGGTTCTACGTCAACCAGCTCAGCAGCACGCAGAAGTCGGCCATCAAGGCCTACTACAACTTCGACATGGTCGGCTCGACCAACGGCGGCTACTTCATCAACAACGTCAACTCCACCGCCGCCGCGCCGCTCAAGGCCTACTGGACCTCGCTGAACCTCGCTCCCGAGGAGAACACCGAGGGCCAGGGCCGCAGTGACGACTACTCCTTCCAGCAGGGCGGCATCCCCACCTCCGGCTACGCGGCCGGCGCCAGCGCCCGCAAGACCTCGGCCCAGGCGGCGAAGTGGGGCGGCACCGCGAACGCGGCGTACGACCCCTGCTACCACAGCTCCTGCGACACCACGAACAACATCAGCGCGACGGTCCTGGACCGCAGCGCCGACGGTGTCGCCTACACGGTCTGGAACCAGGCCGTCGGCGGGACCACGCCCGGCCCCGACTTCTCGATCAGCGCCTCCCCGGCCACCGGCAGCGCGAACCAGGGCGGCACCGCCACCTCGACCATCAACACCGCCACCGTCAGCGGCGCCGCCCAGACCGTCGCCCTGTCGGTGACCGGCGCCCCCGCCGGCGTGACCGCGAGCCTCAGCCCCACCTCGGTCCAGTCCGGCAGCTCCTCGACGCTCTCCGTGCAGATCGGCGCGAGCACGGCGCCGGGCACCTACACCCTGACGGTCACCGGTGCGGGCTCCGTCAGCCACACCACCACCTACACCCTGACCGTCACCGGCACCGGCCCCTCCTGCACCCCGCGCCAGCTCATCTCCAACGGCGGGTTCGAGAGCGGCTCCACCCCGTGGACGGCCACCTCGGGCGTCATCACGAACCAGGCCGGCCAGACCCCGCACGGCGGCTCGTACAAGGCCTGGCTCAACGGCTACGGCCAGACCCACACGGACAGCGCCTCGCAGTCCGTGACCGTCCCCACCGGCTGCGCCTCGTACCGGCTCGGCTTCTACCTGCACATCGACACCGCCGAGACCGAGAACACCGTCTACGACAAGTTCACGGTCTCGGTGGGCGGCCAGACGCTGGAGACGCTGTCCAACGTGAACGCGGCCCCCGGCTACGTGCTCAAGACGTACGACGTCTCCCGGTTCGCCGGCCAGACGGTCGTCCTGAAGTTCCAGGGCGTGGAGGACCCGTCCCTCCAGACCTCCTTCGTCGTGGACGACGTCACCCTCCAGGTGAGCTGACGCCCCCGGCACCGCTGAGCACGACCTGAGCACCACCTGAGCACCACCCGGGCGGCACCCGCCCCGGCCCCACGGCCGGAGCGGGTGCCGCCCGGCGGTTCAGCCGCCGTCGCGGACCGCGACGATGCCGTTGAAGACGCCGATGTAGGCCGTCCCGTCGGGGCCGAGGGTGATCGGGGCCCAGTTGTTGTCGTACAGCGGGCCCGTGCCGGTCAGCTGCCGCCAGCGGCGCTCACCGGTGCGGAAGTCGACCGCCGTGAGGTACCAGGCGTCGATCCCCCAGAAGTTGGGCTCCTTCTCGTAGAAGTAGAGCAGCCCGTTCGCGGTGGAGAGCTTCGGGACCACGGACGGCGAGCGGATCGCGCTCTGCCAGACCGTGTCGCAGCCGCTGCCGTCGGCGCGGACGTCGATGCGGCTGACGCCGCCGACGACCGACTTGCCGAGGACCAGCGAAGTGACGTTCTCGTAGCCGTAGTTGTTCTCGACCACGATGCTGTTGCCCCAGGTGATCAGGGAGTTGTCGGTGGTCGAGGCGCCCGATCCGAAGACCGGCACCTTGCACACCAGACGCTGGTCGGCGGGCACGTCCACGCCCCGCCGGTAGACCAGGACGTTCATCCGGTCGTCGGCGTTGTCGGTGATCGCGACGTAGCCGTTGCCGAAGAGGTCCGGGGTGGTGCCCGAACCCTGGTTGACCGAGCCGGGCTTGGTTCCCGTTCCCCGGTCGTACGTCTGGCGCCACTGCGCGACGGGGGTGCCGTCGGCGTCGGCGCGGAAGCTGTAGAGCGCGTGGTCGGTGACGATGGAGACGCCGTCCTCGGCGACCGAGAAGGAGTTCTGGATCTCCTCCCCCGCCAGCCGGATCGAGCGGATCGCGGAGGTCGTCGGGTCCACGGTGCCCACGCGGCCCTGGCGGGTGACCCACCAGATGCGGCCGTTCCAGTCGGGCATCACCGAGGTGACCGGGTCACAGGTTCCGGTGGGCCACAGGTTGGTCCAGTCGACGCAGTCGTGCGGGACCTGGCCGGTGAGGTCCCAGTCGTCGTCGACCTTGAACTCCCAGCCCCCGTCCGGCTTCTGGACGTGCGAGAGCCGCAGGATGTGCTGGCGGGAGTCGGCCAGCACCGCCCGGTCCTGGTCGTCCAGGTAGAAGTAGGCGCCGCCCGAGGTGTCCTTGAAGATCTTCGAGAAGTCCAGCGAGGTGATCGCCTGGACCGTCGAGGAGCGCTGCGGGAGCTGGTGCTCCGCGAGCGTGGCGAGCGTACGGGGCTCAAGGAGCTTGACCTTGAAACCGCCGAAGGTGCCGCACACGGTGACCAGGCGGCCGCCCGAGTCGAAGGTGGCGGTGGCGCATTCGCCGCCGAGGGCGGCGATCTTCTCGCTGGTCACCCGCGGGTTCTTGCCGAGCGGTCCGGACCAGGGCGAGGTGGCGCTGCCGGCCGCGTCGGAGTGCATGCCGCTGCGGCCGTTGGGCGCGAGGAAGGGGTGCTGCGGCGGGGCTTCGCCCGGCAGCGCGGCGGCGGTGGCGGGCCCGCCGTCGTAGTGGCTGACCAGGCGGTGGCCCGGGGCCAGGGGTATCTCCTCGGCGGCGGCCGGGGCGATCCCGTACATCGCCGTGAAGGCGACGAGGGCCGGCACCACAGCGCAGTTCAGCGCTCTTCGGAACATCCGGTCTTCCTCCTTTGTCTTCAGTTTTATTGACATCGCGTATGACATCGCGCCGCCGCCAGACGCTAGATCGCGCGGCCCGAGGAGTCCATGCACGAGCCGGATGATTCACGAAGGCGCAACAGTCGATCACCGTGCGCGGGAGGACCGGGGCCGGCTACGGCTTCAAACCGCCGACCACGTTCGCCGTGGCCGAGACGCCGTTGTGGATGGTCGCCGCCAGGCTGCTGCTCGCGAGGTAGAAGCCGAGCAGCACGCAGACGAGGGCGTGGGACAGCTTGAGGCCGCCGCCGCGCAGGAAGATCCACGCGAGGACGAGGAGCAGGACGACGACGGAGAGGGAGATCACCATCGGAACACCTCCCTACGCGGCGCCATGGTGGCGCAGGAGGAGGGCTCTTCGAGCGAAACCCCTGTCCGCCAAACGGGTGTTGACCGTCCGTGACCGGCGCTCAGTCCTTGACGATCTCTTCCCAGCGGGTCGTCCGCCCGCACCAGCGTCCGAGCAGCACCGGGTCGTGGCCCACTGCCAGGAGGCCGGCGCCGGACTCCGCGCGGTACTCCTCCACCACGCCGACCAGCGCGGCGGCGGTGGACGCGTCGAGCATGGCGGTCATCTCGTCGCACACCAGCCAGCGCGGCCGCAGCACCAGCGCCCTTGCCAGGCAGGCCCGTTGCAGCTGGCCGTCGCTGACCTCGTGGGGCCGCCGGGCGAGCAGGTCCGCCCCGAGCCCCACCCGGTCGGCCAACTCGGGCACGGTCGTGTCGACTTCGCCGCGCCGGCCGGTCGCCCGGAGGGGTTCGGCGATGAGCTCGCGCAGCCGCAGCCGGGGGTCCGCCGCCAGCCTGGGCTGTTGGAACACCACGCCGACGGCGGTGCGCAGGGACCGCGGCGCCTGGTGCCGGAAGCCGGTGACGACGCGGCCGTCGAAGGCCACGGTGCCCCGGTCGGGCCGGTGCAGCAGGGCGGCGACCCTGGCCAGCGTGGACTTGCCGCAGCCGCTGGGGCCGAGCAGTCCGAGGGACTCGCCGGGGCGCAGGCTCAGGTGCGCGCCGCGCACGACGGGTGCGCGGCGGTCGTAGCCGGCGGTGATGCCGCTGAGCTCAAGCATGGTGGCAGGCCACCCCTTCGGCGAACGGGGGCCGGCCGGCCCGGCACGCGTCGTCGGCGCGGGGGCAGCGCGCGGCGAAGGCGCAGCCGGGCGGGAGCGCGCCGAGCTCGGGCGGGGCGCCGGGGACGGGGGTGAAGGCGCGCTCGGGCAGGGCGTCCAGCAGTCCGCGCGCGTAGGGGTGGCGCGGGCCGGGACCGCCGAAGAACGGCCCGGCGGCGGCGGTCTCCACGATGCGCCCGGCGTACATGACCGCCACGGTGTCGGCGATGCGGTGGGCCGCCGCGAGATCGTGCGGGATCATCAGCAGCGCCCGGTCGGCGGCCCCGGTGTGGGCCTTGAGCTCGTCGACGGTGCGGTGCACGAGGTCCCGGTCGAGGCCGGTGGTCGGTTCGTCGGCGAGCAGCAGGGGCGCCTCGCCGATCAGCGCGAGCGCGGTCGCCGCGCGCTGGGCGAGGCCGCCGGAGAGCTCGTGGGGGTGGCGGTCGAGGTGGCTGGCCGGGAAGGCGGCCCGGTCGGCGGCGGCCTCCGCCGCCGACCGGAGCCCCGCCTTGGCGGTGCCCGTCAGTTCGCGCACGGTCTCCTCCAGGTGGGAGCGGACGGTGCGTACCGGGGTGAGGTGCGCGGCCGGGCTCTGCGGGACCAGCGCGACCCGGCGGCCCCGGACGGTCCGGGAGAGGGTCCGCTCGTCGAGGGCGAGCAGGTCGAGGCCGTCGGCGAGCCTGGCCGAGCCCGCCGTCTCGGCGTTGCCGGGGAGCAGGCCGAGGAGGGCGGAGGCCAGGACGGACTTGCCGCAGCCGCTCTCGCCGACGAGGGCGAGGCACTCGCCGGGAGCCAGGGTGAAGGAGGCGTCGGTGACGGCCTCGACGTGGCGGCCGCCGCGCATGCGGAAGCGGACGGAGAGCCGGTCCACGGTGAGCACGGGCCCGGTCATCCTCACGGGCGACGGCGGGGGCTGGTGCTTCACAGGGTCAGCTCCGAGCGGCGGCGGGGGTTCAGGCGCTCGCGCCAGGCGCCCGCCAGGCCGGCGATCGCCAGGGTCGGGACGATCAGGAAGAGCCCGGGGAAGGGCGTGGGCCACCAGTCGCCGGCGAGCAGCGAGCCGCGGGCCGTCTGGACGAGGTTGCCCAGGCTCGCCTGGTGGGCGGGCAGGCCGAGGCCCAGGAAGGACAGGGCCGACTCGTGCCACATGGCGTGCGGGATCATCAGCACGGCGGCGAGCCCGGCCTGCGGGAGCACCCCGGGCACGAGGTGGCGTACGGTGACCCGCCACCGGGACGCGCCGCCGGCGACGGCCGCGTCCACGAAGGGCCGGGAGCGCAGCGAGAGGACCTCCGCGCGGACGATGCGGGCCGTGGACAGCCAGTGGGTCAGGGCCACGGAGACGACCACGGGCCACACCCCCGGCCGGAACATCGCCACGATGAAGATGCCGAGCAGCAGGTGCGGGATCGAGGACAGGGCGTCCACCACCCGCATGACGAGCCGGTCCGTCCAGCCGCCGAGCGCCCCGGCGGCGGCGCCGACCGCCGTGCCGAGCACGGTGGCGACCAGCGCCGCCACCAGCCCGACCAGCAGCGAGACCCGCAGCCCGTACACGCAGCGCAGCAGCAGGTCGCGGCCCACGTCGTCGGTGCCGAAGGGGTGGGCCCAGGAGGGCGGCAGGAGCTTTGCCGACAGGTCGACCGCCTGCTCGTCGAGTTGGACGAGCGGCGGCACCAGCAGCACCGCCAGCGCGATCAGCACGACGAGCACCGTGGAGGTCCGTGCCCGCACGGTGCGCGTGGAGCGCCGGTCGCGGCCGTGCGACCGCCAGGTCACCTCAGCCATCGAAGCCCACCCTCGGGTCCGCCAGTCCGTACAGCAGGTCGGACAGCAGGTTCCCGGCCAGCACCGCCGCCGTCGCCAGGACCGTCAGCGCCGCCAGCAGCGGGAAGTCCACGGAGGTCGCCGCCTGCACGGTGGCCGCCGCGATGCCCGGCCAGCTGAAGACGGTCTCCACGAGCAGCGCGCCGGTGATCAGCTCGGGCACCCGCGAGCCGATCAGCGTCAGCATCGGGAGCATCCCGGAGCGCAGCCCGTGGCCGAGCAGCACCCGCCGCTCGCCCAGGCCCCGCGCGCGGGCTCCCCGTACGGGATCCTCCTCCAGCGCGTCGGCGACGCCCTGCCTGACGTACAGGAAGAACCACGGCAGTTGGGAGAGGCCGAGGACCAGCGCGGGGAGCACGAGGTGGCGGGCCACCTGACCGGCGGTGACGACGTCGCTGCCCGCGTCGGTGAGGCCGCCGGACGGCAGGACCCCCAGCCGCACCGAGAAGAACCAGATGGCGAGCAGGCCCAGCCAGAAGGCCGGCGCCGCCTCCAGGGTGTACGCGAGCGCGGAGACGGCCCGGTCCAGGGGCCCGCCCTGCCTGCGCGCGGCCAGGACGCCGAGCCCGGTGCCCAGCAGCACGGCGACGGCGAAGGCGCAGAGCGCGAGCAGGGCCGACCAGCCGAGCCGCTGCGCGATGACGTCGGAGACGGGCTGGCGCATGACGGCGGAGGTGCCGAGGTCGCCGGTCAGCGCCGAGGTGAGCCACTCCCACCAGCGCTGGACCAAGGGCGGGCCCGCGCCGAGGTTGGCCCGCAGCTGGTCGAGTTCGGCCTGGGACGCGGTGAGCCCGGCGGTGCCGGCGTACGCCTTGACGGGGTCGAAGGGGGACAGCGCGGCGACGGCGAAGACCCCGAAGGTGACGACGAGCAGGACGGGGCCGGCGAACAGGGTCCGCCGTCCCGCCATGCGCGCCATCGGCCCCCAGGGGAGGCGTAGGGAGCGGCTGGTCACTTGGCCGGGCTCACTTCTGCTTCGGCTTCCAGCTCTCGATGTTCCACCAGGGGCCGGAGCCGAGGCCGTGGTCGTGCGGCTCGATCTGGGTGGAGGGCCCGTCCCACCGGTCGGCCATGACGTACACGTGGTCGATGTGGGTGAGGTAGACGTAGCCCGGGTTCAGGGCGAGCTCGCGCTGGACCGTGTCGTACGCGGCCTTGCGCGCGGCCGGGTCGCCGCTCCTGCGGCCGTCGAGGAGCGCCCGGTCGACGACCGGGTTGTCGTAGCGGGCCATGTTGTTGAACCCGTCGCCCGCGAGCGAGGAGCTCAGCGTCAGGTACTGGTCGAAGTCGGGGTCGGCCGGGGAGCCGCCGCCGGCGAGGACGGCGTCGGTCTTCATCCGGGGCTCGATGACCTCCCAGCTGCCGGACTCGGTCGTGACCTGGATGCCGGCCTTCTTGGCGTCGGAGGCGAAGGCCAGCGCGTGCTCCTGGCGGATCTTGTCGCCGGAGGTGTACCAGAGCGGGAAGGCGGCGCGGACGCCGTCCTTGGCGCGGACGCCGTCGGGGCCGGGGACCCAGCCCGCCCCGTCGAGGATCTTCCGGGCCCGGGCGAGGTCGTGTGCGCGCTCCGTGCCCGGCGTGAACCACGGGCTGTCGGTCGGGACGGGGCCGTAGGCGGCCTTGCCCGCGCCGTCCAGGAGCTTGTCGACCATGGCGCCGCGGTCCACGGCGATGTCGAGGGCCCGGCGCACGGCCGTGTCGCCGGTGACGGCGTTGCCGGTCGGCATGGTCACGTTGCGGTAGTCGAAGGTCTTGGCGGTGTGGGTCTTGCGCGCCCCGTCCGCCGACGCGCCCTTGGCCAGGTTCGGCGGCAGGATCGCCCCGTCCAGTTCGCCGGAGCGCAGCCGGGTGGCGCGTACGTCGTCGTCCTTGACGACGGCCATGGTGAACTTCTTCACCGCGGGCTCGCCGCCCCAGTAGGACGGGTTGGCCTTGAAGGCGAGCTTCTCGCCCTTGGACCAGGCCGTGAGCACGTACGGTCCGGTCCCGACGGGCGCGGTGGTGAAGCCGCCGCTGTTGACGTCCTGCTTGCCCGCGATGTGCTCGGGGGCCACGGGCAGGACGGTCCGCTCGGCGAAGGGGGCGTAGGGGTACTTCAAGGTGAAGACGACGGTGTCGTCTCCCGGCGCCTCGACGGACGCGATCGCGTCGAGCTCGGACTTGGACGCGTTGTTCGTCTTCGGGTCCAGGATCGTCCGGTAGGTGAAGAGGACGTCCTTGGCGCCGAAGGGCGCTCCGTCGCTGAACTTCACTCCCCGGCGGAGCCGGTAGGTGTAGGTGAGGCCGTCCGGGGAGACGTCGGGCAGGGCCTCGGCCAGGGCGGGCCGCAGCTTCATGTCGGCGTCGTGGGTCAGCAGCCCGTCGAAGATCTTCGAGTTGCCGTCCTTGCCGTAGCCCAGAAGCGGGCTGAGGGTCTCCGGCTCGTTGGCCATGCCGACGACGACGGGGTCGGCGCCCCCGGATCCCGCCGCCGCTCCCCCGGAGGGGGCGGAGCAGGCCGCCACCGAAGTGATGAGTGCGGCGGCCGCGGCCACCCTGGCCATTCCCCGTACGGTCCGGGCGGTCATGTCGTGCACTTCCTTCTTATTGCAAAGAGATCGCAATAATGCCAGACGGGAACAGAAGAGCACGAATCCGGTCACATCGACGAGAAGGGTCGCGCGGGTCTTGCCCGGCCGCCCCACGGCGTGCCATATATGTCTAGACCTTTCCGAGGAGCCGGAAGAAGAGGGCGCCGCCGTGCACGACCCCGCACCAAGCCCCGCGCCACACCCCGTACGCCGCCTCCCGCGGCCGTCGGCCGGGCGGTCGGCGCTCGCGCTCGCCCTGTCCCTGGCCCTCGCGACGGCCTTCCTCACGGGGTGCTCCTCGGCCGACACCACGCCGCCGTCCGCCCCGGCCGGGCTCACCGCCCAGGCGGGCAGCGCCACTTCGGTCCACGTCATGTGGACCTCGCCCGCGCCCGCCGAGAAGGTGTCGTCGTTCCTCGTCTTCCAGGCGGACCGCCTGGTCCGTGAACTCCCCGCCGACAAGACGATGGTGGACATCACCGGCCTCGCCCCGCAGACCGCCTACGAGTTCACGGTCAAGGCCCGCGACACCGCCGGGAACACCTCCGCCGCGAGCACGGCCGCCTCGGCCACCACCCCCGCCGCCCGGGCCGAGGACCGGCTGCCTCCGACGGCCCCGACCGCCACGGCCGGCCGCGCGCTCGGGCCCACCTCCGCCGAACTGACCTGGGGCCCGGCCACCGACGACTCCGGGGTCACCGCCTACGACGTCTACCAGGGCGAAGCCCGCATCCACACGGCCGGCCCGGGCAGCACCGGGACCACCCTGGAGGGCCTCCAGCCCGACACCGTCTACACCTTCACCGTCCGGGCCCGCGACGGCGCGGACCACTCCTCCCCCGACGGCCCCGCGGTGGACGTGACGACCCCGGCCGGGCCCGGGCAGCGCCCGAACACCGCTCCCGCCGAGTTCACCGCGACGGCCTCTCCGGGCGCGGTCACCCTCGCCTGGACCGCCCCGCCGACGGGCCGGGAGACCAGCGAGTACGAGCTCTACGTCAACGGCCGCCCCACCACCGTGATCCAGTTCGGCGCGGGGGCGGTCCCGGCCGGCCGGGCGGAGCACCGCCTCACGGTCGCCGAGCCGCCCGGCACGGTGTGGGCGGTCAAGCTCCGGGCGCGGCTGCCCGACGGCAACTGGGGGGCCTTCTCCGCCGAGCGGCGGGTCGTGCTCGCCTCCTGAACCACCCTCCGCCGGGTCCCGATCCGGATCGGGAACCGGACCCGGCGAGCGGAACCCGTTCCTTCGATCTGACCCGAACGGCACTGCACCGAAAGAAGATCACGCACAATACATGCGTGTTCGGTGAGTACTCGGTCAACAACAATCAGGCAGATTCCGCGGGCGGCGCCCCTGGACCAGACTCTGGCGCCGTGCCGGGAAACCTGCCGCCGGAGACGGCGAGCTTCGTGGGACGCGAGCGTGAACTCGCCCTCCTGTACGAGATGCTGCGCGAGCGCAGGCTCGTGACCCTCACGGGCGTCGGCGGCGTCGGCAAGTCCAGGCTGGCCCAGCGCGCCGCCGCGGCTCCGCCCCAGTCCCGGCCCGACGGAGTCTGGTGGGTGCCTCTCTCCCCGCTGCGCGACGCCGAGTTGCTCACCGCCACCGTCGCGCACGCCGTCGGCCTCGCCACCCAGTCCCGGCGCCCCCTGGACGAGGAGCTGTGCGCCTGGATGGCCGACAAGACGCTGCTGCTCGTCCTCGACACCTGCGAGCACCTGGTGGCCGCCTGCCGCCACCTCGTGGGCGAACTGCTGCAGTCCGCGCCCGGGTTGACGGTCCTGGTCACCTCCCGCGAACCGCTCGGCTGCCCCGGCGAGAACGTGGTCGAGGTCAGCCCGCTGCCGTGCGAGGGGCCCGACAGCGACGCCCTCACCCTCTTCCGGGCCCGCGCGCTGGCCGCCACCCCGTACGCCGAGGCCGCCTTCACCGACCCGGACCGGCTGGCCGTGGCCACCGAGGTCTGCCGCCGCCTGGACGGCATCCCGCTCGCCCTCGAACTGGCCGGGGCCCGGATGCGGCTGTGGACCGTGGAGCAGATGGCGCAGCGGCTCGACGTCAGCTTCGACCTGCTCCGCGACACCGCCGCCGCGCGGCTCCCCCGGCACCAGACCATGCGGACCGCGATCGGCTGGAGCCACGAGCTGTGCGAGCCGCTCGAACGGCTGCTGTGGGCCCGGCTGTCGGTGTTCACGGGGGACTTCGATGCCGCCGCCGCCCGCGCGGTGTGCTCGGGCGGCCCGCTGCCCGCGGCGCGGGTGGAAGGGGTGCTCGCGGGCCTGGTCGCGAAGTCGGTCGTCCGCTGCACCCAGGAGCGGGGCACGGGCCCCCGCTACCGGCTGCTGGACACCATCCGCGAATACGGCCAGGACTGGCTGGCGGAGCTCGGGGAGGTACGGGTCCTCGCGGACCGGCACGCCCACTGGTACGCCGCCCTCTCGAACGCCGCCGACCGGGGCTGGATGGGACCCGGCCAGGTGGAGTGGTACCGCAGGATGACCGCCGAGCACGCGCAGCTGCGTACCGCCCTGGAGCACCTGCTCGGCTCGGACCCCACGGCGGCCCTGGAGGCGGCCGGCGCGCTGTGGTTCTTCTGGTTCTCGTGCGGACACGTCCACGAGGGCCGGGCCTTCCTGGAACGGGCCCTGCTCGGCGCCCCGCAGGCGGGTGCGGCGCACGCCCAGGCCCTGTGGGCGCTCGGGCTCACCGCGCTGCTCCAGGGCGACCTGGAGGCCGCCGAGGAGCTCGGCGAGCGGTGCACCGGCGCCGCGGCCGCACTGGCCGATCCGGAGCCGGAGCTGCGCGCGGCGTACCTGCACGCGGTGTCGCTCCTGATGCCGGGCGATCCCGTACGGGCGCTCGCGCTCGCCGGCCCCCGGGCCCGCGGGGGCCACGGCGGCCGGCCGCACGGCCCGGGATGGCTGCTGTGCCGGCTGGCCACCGGCTACGCCCTGTGCGACCTCGGGCGCTTCGAGGAGGCCGAGCGGGAGGCGCGGGGACTGCGGGAGGCGTGCGAGGAGCTGGGCGAGCGCTGGATGCGGGCCTACGCGGACTACATCCTGGCCGTCGCGGCCTTCGGGCTCGGCCACCACGGGGAGGCGGCCCGGCACGCGCGGGCGATGCTGTCGGGCAAACGGCTGCTGGGCGACCGCTTCGGGATCGCGCTCGGCCTCGACCTGCTGGCGGCGGCGGTGGCGGGCCTGGGCGACGGCGAACTGGCGGCGCGCCTGCTGGGCACCGGGCACGCCTGGTGGCGCACGGTGGGACGGCCGCAGATGGGCTCACCCTCGCTGACGGCGCTTCGCGACAAGGGCGAGAGCCAGGCCAGGGCGGCGATCGGCGACGAGGCGTACGAGAACGCCTTCCTGAGTGGTGCGGCGGCGTCCACCGGCTGAGGAAACCTCCGGTGGACCCCGCCGTAACCGCCAATCTTGGGCTCCCGTCAGTACGGGAGGGGTCTGCCCGACGGTGTGCGCAGATCCAGGTCTCGGGGCGCGGGCTTGGGAACGGGCTTGCGGATCAGCTGCTGGCGCATGCTGCCTCCTCGCTCAGACCAGGGCCGGGCGGCGGGGTTCCACCGTGCGGCCGTCGGGGAGCAGTTCACCGGTGTCGTCGAATACGACGGCGCCGTTGCACAGCAGGTTCCAGCCTTGTTCGGGGTGGAAGGCCACGGTGCGGGCGGCGTCGTGGTCGGCGCTTTCGGCGGTCGGGCAGGGGGGCTGGTGGGAGCACATGGCGCACCTCCTCGCAGAGTGGGGCGGGAGGGCCGGTGGTCACCCGGTCGAATCCGCGATCCACGGTGGCGGTGAGTATTGCTGATCGCCACCCCCGGGCGGAAGGCATATTCGCCGCCCAGTTCAGGGTGTGTATGCCCGCTTACCATGCGCTCATGCCCGCTATCCGGATCATTCGCCGAACCCGCCTCGCACCCGAGCGGGCGTGGCTGAGGCTGACCGACTGGGAACGCCACGGCGCGGAGGTCCCGCTCACCCGGACGGTGATCGAAACGGAGCCTCCCACGCGCGTCGGAACGCGCTTCACGGCGCGCACGGGCGTGGGCAGGATCACCTTCGACGACCCGATGGAAGTCACCGTCTGGCAGCCCCCGAGCGGCGCCTCGAAGGGGCTGGTCAGGCTGGTGAAGCACGGCCGCGCCGTCACGGGCCGGGCGGAGATCGAGATCCGCCCCTCGCCCGCCGGCGGCTGCGAGGTCGAGTGGCGCGAGGAACTGCGCGTGCGCGGCCTGGGACGCCTCTTCGACCCCTTGGTCGCGGCGGCGGCCCGGGTCCTCTTCGGCCGCGCCCTGGACGCGCTCCTGCGCCCCTGAGGGCCCCGGCCGGGCGCACGCGGGGGCTCCGGGCCGCCGTGGCGCGACCCGGGTCCCTCGAGCGGCGCTCCGGCGATCCGCTAGCGGATCGGCATGCCCGAGAGCGTTCTGGCGATCACCAGGCGCTGGATCTCGCTGGTGCCCTCGAAGTTCGTGTAGATCGCGCTGTCGCGGTGCATGCGCTCCACCGGGTACTCGCGGGTGAAGCCGTTGCCGCCGAGGATCTGCACCGCCTGGGCGGTGACCTTCTTGGCGGTCTCGCTCGCGAAGAGCTTGGACATCGAGCCCTCCGCCGAGGTGAAGGGCTTGCCCGCGACCGCCATCCACGAGGCCCGCCACACCAGCAGCCGGGCCGCGTCGATGGAGGTCCGCATGTCGGCGAGCTGGAAGGCGACGCCCTGGTTGTCGATGATCGGCCGGCCGAACTGCGTACGGGTCTTCGCGTAGTCCAGCGCCACCTCGTACGCCGCGCGCGCCGTGCCGACCGCCATGGCGCCGACGGCCGGGCGGGAGGCCTCGAAGGTGGCCATGGCCGCGTTCTTCACCCTCTCCCCGCCGCCCGCCTTCGCCCGCTCGTGGGCCCGCGCGAGCCGCTCGTCGAGCTTCTCCTTGCCGCCGAGCAGGCAGGACCCGGGCACGCGCACGTCCTCCAGGACCACCTCGGCGGTGTGCGAGGCGCGGATGCCGTGCTTCTTGAACTTCTGGCCCTGGGAGAGGCCCGGGGTGTTCGGCGGCACGATGAAGGAGGCGTGGCCCTTGGTGCCGAGCTCGGGGTCGACGACGGCCACGACGATGTGGACGTTGGCGATGCCGCCGTTCGTCGCCCAGGTCTTGGTGCCGCCCAGCACCCACTCGTCCTTGGCCTGGTCGTAGACGGCGCGGGTGCGCATGGCCCCGACGTCGGAGCCGGCGTCGGGCTCGGAGGAGCAGAAGGCTGCGAGCTTCACGTCGTCGGGCGTGCCGTACATCTGCGGGATCCAGGTGCCGATCTGCTCCTCGGTGCCGTTGGCGACCACGCCGATGGCGGCCAGCCCGGTGCCCACGATGGACAGCGCGATGCCCGCGTCGCCCCAGAACAGCTCCTCCATGGCCATCGGGATGCCGAGGCCGGTGGGGTCGAAGAACTGCTGCGCGTAGAAGTCGAGCGAGTAGATCCCGACCTTGGCGGCCTCCTGGATGACGGGCCACGGAGTCTCTTCGCGCTCGTCCCATTCCGCGGCGGCGGGACGGATCACGTCGGCGGCGAAGCCGTGGATCCAGTCCTGTACCTGCTTCTGGTCGTCGTTCAGCTCCATGGTGAACTCCGCCATGTCCCCTCCAGCTTTCGTGCAGATGGTTACTGCTGGTAACCCGAACAGCGACACAGTCTGTTACCGGCCGGTAAGCACTGTCAAGCAGCGCCGATGCGGGCCTCCGATGAGATCGCCAGGGTGTGCGGAGTGTTACGTTGCGTGGGCGTCAGGACATCGCAAGGGCGGGGAGTGAGACACGTCATGGAGACCACACAGCAGACGGGCGAGCCGGGAGCGGCCGAGCGCCGGCGGCGCGAGCTGCTGGAGGCGGCCGACCGGGTCGTCCTCAGGGACGGCCCCAAGGCGTCCATGAACGCCATCGCGGCGGAAGCCGGCATCACCAAGCCGATCCTCTACCGGCACTTCGGGGACAAGGCGGGCCTCTACCAGGCGCTCGCCGTCCGGCACACCGACGCGCTGCTCGACTCGCTGCGCGCCGCGCTCGACGCCCCCGCCGAGCGGCGCAGCCGGGTGGAGGCCACCCTCGACACCTATCTCGCCGCCATCGAGGCCCGGCCCCAGGTCTACCGCTTCCTCATGCACCCGGCCGAGGACTCCCAGGCCCCCGAGCGCGGCTTCGACGTCGGCCTGCACTCGGCCCCGCTGCTGCGCCGCCTCGGCGAGGAGCTGGCGCAGGTGATCGGCGAGCGCGTGGACCTCGGCCCCGGCGGCGAACGCCTGGCCCGCGTGTGGGGCCACGGCATCGTCGGCATGATGCACGCGGCGGGCGACTGGTGGCTCGGCGAGCGCCCCTGCGAGCGCGCCGAACTCGTCAGCGCCCTCACCGACCTGCTGTGGGGCCGCCTGGCCACGGCCGGCAACCGCGCGGACGGCCCGGGGTTCTAGGCCGTCTCTTTCGGATCTTGTCGGCCGAGCCCGCGAGAGACGGCCTAAGCGCGCAGCGCCGCCGCGCCCCAGTCCGTCTTGCGGATGGCCCGCCGCAGCCGACGGGCCCGCAGCCCCGTCACGCGGTCCGCGTACACCGCCCCCGCGAGGTGGTCGCACTCGTGCTGCAGGCACCGCGCGAAGAACCCGGTCCCGGACACCCGCACGGCCGCGCCGTCCGAGGTGACCCCTTCCACCACCGCCTGGTCGAAGCGGGCCGTTCCCGCCTCCAGCCCCGGCAGGGACAGACAGCCCTCCGGGCCCAGGAACTCGTCCCCGTCGGCCGAGACCAGACGGGGGTTGACGATGTGCCCGACGTGGCGGACGTCCTCGTCGTCGGGGCAGTCGTAGACGAACACCCGCTGTCCTACGCCGATCTGGTTCGCGGCGAGGCCGACGCCCTGGGCGGCGTACATCGTGGCGAACATGTCCTCGATGAGCCGGTCGAGGGCCGGGCCGAACTCGGTGACCTCCGCGCAAGCGGAATGGAGCACCGGGTCGCCCAGCAGGCTCATGGTGCGGACGATGCCGGAGGTACCGGGGATGGGGCGCTGTCGCATGGCCGTAAGGGTACGACGGGCGACTATATGAGGAGATCTTCGGCAGACCGGGGGCGCCGCGGTCGGGGCGCGGGCAGGTACTGGATAGGCTGGGGGCGACCGACGCAAGGAGGACAAGGGACGATGGCAGGCAACACAGAGCCGCTTTCGCCGCGGGCCAAGCTGGCCGTGACGGCGGGCAAGGCCGCGGCGGCGGTGTCGCGGGCCGCGGGACGCGGAAGCGGATCGGTGATCGGAGGCAAGGTCGCGCTCAAGCTCGACCCCGATCTTCTCGGCGCGCTGGCACAGCATCTCGACGTCGTCCTCGTCTCGGCGACGAACGGCAAGACCACGACGACCCGGCTGATCGCGGAAGCCCTGCGGGCCAGCGGTCCGGTCGTCTCCAACGCCCTGGGCGCCAACATGCCCGCGGGCATCACCTCCGCCCTGGCGGGCGGCTCGGACGCCCGCTACGGCGTCATCGAGGTGGACGAGAAGTACCTGGCCGGAGTGGCCCGGGACGTCACCCCCAAGGTGATCGCCCTGCTCAACCTCTCCCGCGACCAGCTGGACCGCGCCGCCGAGACCCGCATGCTCGCGGAGAAGTGGCGCGAGGGCCTGTCGGGCTCGAAGGCGGTCGTCGTCGCGAACGCGGACGACCCGCTGATCGTGTGGGCCGCCTCGTCCTCGCAGAACGTGGTGTGGGTGGCGGCCGGCCAGGAGTGGAAGGACGACGCCTGGTCGTGCCCCTCCTGCGGTGGCGTCATGCAGCGTCCGGGCGACGACTGGTACTGCGGCGAGTGCGGTTTCCGCCGCCCCACCCCCAGTTGGGTGCTCTCCGGCGACCACGTGCTCGACCCGCACGGCAGCGCCTGGCCGATCAACCTCCAGCTCCCGGGCCGCGCCAACAAGGCGAACGCCGCCACCTCGGCCGCCGTGGCCGCCGTCTTCGGCGTCCCGCCGCAGGTCGCGCTCGAGCGGATGTACCAGGTGCAGGCCGTCGCCGGCCGCTACGACGTGGTCAGCTTCCAGGGCCGCGAACTGCGCCTGCTGCTCGCGAAGAACCCGGCGGGCTGGCTCGAGACGTTCTCGCTGATCGACCCGCCGCCGACCCCGGTCATCCTGTCGGTGAACGCGCGCGGCGCGGACGGCACCGACACCTCCTGGCTGTGGGACGTGGACTACCCGCGCCTGGCCGGCCACCCGATCTTCGTGATCGGCGACCGCAAGCTGGACCTCGCGGTCCGCCTCGAGGTCGCGGGCCTGGACTTCCGGGTGTGCGAGACCCTCGACGAGGCCGTGCAGCTGGCGCCGCCCGGACAGATCGAGCTGATCGCCAACTACACCGCCTTCCAGGACGTGCGCCGCCGCGTCGGCAACTAGTACCCATAAGGACAAGAGCATGAGCGACAACAGCCTGCGTCTGGTGTGGGTCTACCCCGACCTGCTCAGCACGTACGGAGACCAGGGCAACGCCCTCGTCGTGGAGCGCCGGGCCCGCCGGCGCGGCCTGGACGTGCAGCGCGTGGACGTGCGCAGCGACCAGCCGATCCCCACCTCGGGCGACATCTACCTGATCGGCGGCGGCGAGGACCGGCCGCAGCGCCTGGCCGCGGAGCGGCTGCTGCGCGACGGCGGCCTGGAGCGGGCCGTCTCGAACGGGGCGATCGTCTTCTCCGTCTGCGCCGGGTACCAGATCCTGGGGCAGGAGTTCGTCAACGACGTCGGCCAGCGCCAGGAGGGCCTCGGCCTGCTGGACGTGGTCACCGTGCGCGGCGAGGGCGAGCGGTGCGTCGGCGACGTCCTCGCGGACATCGACCCGCGGCTCGGCCTGCCGCAGCTGACCGGGTTCGAGAACCACCAGGGCGTCACGCACCTCGGCCCGACGGCGAAGGCGTTCGCGCACACCCGGCTCGGCCGGGGCAACGGCACCGGTGACGGCACCGAAGGCGCGTACAACGACACGGTGTTCGGCACCTACATGCACGGTCCCGTGATGGCGCGCAACCCGCAGATCGCGGACCTGCTGCTGAAGCTGGCGCTCGACGTGAACGCGCTGCCGCCCATCGACGACCACTGGTACGAGGCCCTGCGCGCCGAGCGGATCGCGGCCGCGACGCAGCCCGCGTAACCTCCCGGCAACCCGCCGTCCGGCCCGGATTCCCCGAGGGGGATCCGGGCCGACGTCTTTTCGTACGACTGAGCTGACCAGCATGTGGAGGATGGTTCAGTCCACCGGGGATCGACTTGTAGGGTGCAGGGTAGTTCCAACCGGACGACGTGGTCCGGTCGTCGGCCCCACGTTGCAAAGGTCCTTCCTGCCATGCGCATAGGTGTGCTCACTTCCGGAGGCGACTGCCCCGGCCTCAATGCCGTCATCCGCTCCGTCGTACACCGCGCCGTCGTCGACCACGGGGACGAGGTCATCGGCTTCCACGACGGCTGGCGCGGCCTGCTGGAGTGCGACTACCGCAAGCTCGACCTGGACGCCGTGAGCGGCATCCTGGCCCGGGGCGGAACGATTCTGGGATCCTCCCGGGTCCAGCCCGCCCATCTGCGCGACGGCGTGGAGCGGGCCCGCGGCCACGTCGCGGACCTCGGTCTGGACGCCATCATCCCGATCGGCGGCGAGGGCACCCTGAAGGCCGCCAACCTGCTCTCGCAGGGCGGCCTGCCGATCGTCGGCGTCCCGAAGACGATCGACAACGACATCGCCTCGACCGACGTGACCTTCGGCTTCGACACCGCCGTCGGCGTCGCCACCGAGGCGCTGGACCGGCTGAAGACCACCGCCGAGTCCCACCAGCGCGTGATGGTCGTGGAGGTCATGGGCCGCCACACCGGATGGATCGCCCTGCACTCGGGCATGGCGGCGGGCGCGCACGCGATCGTCGTACCGGAGCGCCCCTTCGACATCGAGGAGCTGACGAAGATCGTCGGCGAGCGGTTCTCGCAGGGCAAGCGGTTCGCGATCGTCGTCGTCGCCGAGGGCGCCAAGCCCGCCGAGGGCAGCTCGATGGCCCTGGAGGCCGGCGGCACCGACATGTACGGCCACGAGCGGTTCGCCGGCATCGGCAACCGGCTCGCCGTCGAGCTGGAGGACCGGCTCGGCAAGGAAGCCCGGCCGGTCATCCTCGGCCACGTCCAGCGCGGCGGCACCCCCACCGCGTACGACCGGGTCCTCGCCACCCGCTTCGGCTGGCACGCGGTCGAGGCGGCGCACCGCGGCGAGTTCGGGATGCTGACGGCGCTGCGCGGCACGGACATCGAGATGGTGCCGCTCGCCGAGGCGGTGCAGACGCTGAAGACCGTTCCGGCCGAGCGGTACGCCGAGGCGCAGAACGTCCTGTGATCTTTCCCCCTTTCTACGTGTCGCTCCCGTAATGACCGCCCCCGGACGATTTCCCGTCCGGGGGCGGCACTACTGTGGTGGGGCACCACGGGTCAAGGGAGTGAAGAGATTGAGTTACCTCGCGCACGGCACCATGGACATGCACGACATGAACATGGACCTGCCGCCCTTCACCCTCGGGCGCGGGCTGGAGTTCTCCTTCGACGCCTTCTTCCTGATCGGCTCGCTCACGGGTCTCGCCCTGTACGCGTGGGGCGTGCTGCGGCTGCGCCGGCGCGGGGACTCCTGGCCGGTCGGCCGGACGGTCGCCTTCACCCTCGGCGTGCTGAGCGTGGCCCTGATGATGTGCACCAAGCTGAACGACTACGGCATGGTCATGTTCAGCGTGCACATGGTCCAGCACATGGTGATCAGCATGCTCAGCCCGATCCTCCTGCTGCTGGGCGCGCCCGTGACGCTGGCGCTGCGCGCGCTGTCGCCGGCCGCCCGCGGCCACAAGGGACCGCGCGAGCTGCTGCTGATGCTGCTGCACAGCCGCTACATGAAGGTGGTCACCCATCCGGTGTTCACCATCCCGCTGTTCATCGCGAGCCTGTACGGCCTCTACTTCACGCCGGTCTTCGACTTCCTGATGGAGTCCAAGACCGGACACATCGCGATGATGGTGCACTTCCTCGCCGTCGGCCTCTTCTTCTTCTGGCCGATCATGGGCGTGGACCCCGGCCCGCACCGCCCCGGCTACGTGATGCGCATGCTGGAGCTCTTCATCGGGATGCCCTTCCACGCCTTCTTCGGCATCGCGCTGATGATGGCGAGCCAGCCCATGGTCAAGACGTACGCGAACCCGCCGGCGTCCCTCGGCATCGACCCCCTGCTCGACCAGCAGTGGGGCGGCGGCATCGCCTGGGCCTTCAGCGAGATCCCCTCGGTGCTGGTCCTGATCGCCCTGGTGTACCAGTGGTACCACTCCGAGCAGCGGGCCGCGAAGCGCTCCGACCGGGCCGAGGACCGCAGCGGGGACCAGGAGCTGGCGGCGTACAACGCGTATCTCGCCTCGCTCCAGGCGCGTGGCCAGTAGCGCTGGACCCCCTTCGCGCGCCACCATGGGGTATGACCGGATCCGTGAAGGCGATGGCAGTGATGACCTTCGCCGCTCTGGTGGCGATCGCCACATACTCGGTGGCCCTCGGCAGCAATGGCTGGCTGTGGTTCGGCTGGATCGTGCTGGGGCTGCTGACCGCGGGAATGGCGGCTTCGCGCAGCGTGTGACGCGGGGCGCCCACCACGGCTGACCGTCCGTAAGATGTCCGTGACAACGGGATGTCGACGGGAGCGGCCTGGTGTTCTACCACTTGCTCAAGCACGTGATCCTGGGGCCGCTGCTGCGGCTGCTGTTCCGGCCCCGGATCGAAGGACTGGAGAACATCCCGGAGGAGGGCGCCGCGATCGTCGCGGGAAACCACCTGTCCTTCTCCGACCATTTCCTGATGCCCGCGATCCTCAAGCGGCGCATCACCTTCCTCGCCAAGGCCGAGTACTTCACCGGGCCCGGTGTGAAGGGGCGGCTCACGGCCGCCTTCTTCCGCAGCGCCGGGCAGATCCCCGTGGACCGCTCCGGCAAGGACGCGGGTCAGGCCGCGCTCCGCGAGGGGCTCGGGGTGCTCGCCAAGGGCGAGCTGCTCGGCATCTACCCGGAGGGCACCCGCTCGCACGACGGGCGGCTGTACAAGGGGAAGGTGGGGGTGGCGGCGATGGCGCTGGGCGCCAAGGTGCCCGTCGTGCCGTGCGCGATGGTCGGCACCTTCGAGATCCAGCCCCCCGGCCAGAAGATCCCCAGCATCCGCCAGGTCACGATCCGCTTCGGGCGGCCGCTGGACTTCTCCCGGTACGAGGGGATGGAGGGCGAGCGGTCCGTGCTGCGGGCCGTCACGGACGAGATCATGTACGAGATCCTCGCGCTGTCCGGCCAGGAGTACGTCGACCGGTACGCGGGCGAGGTCAAGGCGGAGGCGGAGGAAGCACGGAAGAAGGCCCGGCGCAGGACGCGCTGAGCCTTCTCCCGTACGTCCGCGGTGCGCGGCCGGCAGCCGCGCACCGCGGTCACGGCACTAGCGGACGGACGGGAGCTCGTCGGCCGCGCGCCGGGCGTCGGCCGGAGCCTGGGTGAGGGACTTCGCGGCCGCCGGGGCGGGCGCCACCGGGGTGGCGTGCGGAGCGCACTTCACGTCCTTGGCGTCGACCTTGCCGGTCAGCAGGTAGGTGTCCACCCGGGTGTTGATGCAGGGGTTCACCAGGTTGGTGACACCGTGCGAACCGGCGTTCTCCTCGGTGATCAGACGCGAGCCGGCGAGGCGCTTGTGCAGGGAGACCCCGCCCTTGTACGGCGTGGCCGCGTCACGCTCGGACTGGACGATCAGGACCGGCGGCAGACCGCGCCCCGGGCCGACACCGACCTCGATCGGGTTGCTCTGCTTGGACTTCCAGGTCGCGCAGGGCAGGTTCATCCACGCGTTGGACCAGGTCAGGAACGGGTACTTGGCGTGCAGCTTGCTGTTGTCCCGGTCCCACTTGGACCAGCTGGTCGGCCACTTGGCATCGGCGCACTCGACGGCGGTGTAGACGGCGTTGCCGTTCTCCGAGGAGATGTTGCCCTGGATGTCGCTCATGTCGGGGGCGATGGCGTCGATCAGCGCCTGCTCGTCGCCGGCCTCGTACGCGGCCCAGGTCTGGGCGACGGGCACCCAGGAGGAGTCGTAGTACGGGGCGCCCTGGAAGAAGCCGATGAGCTCGGCCGGGCCGACGACCCCGCCGAGCGGGTTGGCCTTGGCCTTGGCGCGCAGCGTCTGGTAGCGGGCTTCGACCTGGGCGCGGGTGGTGCCGAGGTGGAAGGAGGCGTCGTTCTTGGCGACCCAGTCCTGCCAGTCGTTCCAGCGGGTCTGGAAGGCGACGTCCTGGCCGAGGTTGGCCTCGTACCAGATGTTGTCGCGGTCCGGGTCGACCACGCTGTCGACGATCATGCGGCGCACGTGGTTCGGGAACAGGGTCGCGTAGACCCCGCCGATGTAGGTGCCGTAGGAGACGCCGAGGAAGTTCAGCTTCTGCTCGCCGAGCGCGGCACGGATGACGTCCAGGTCGCGCGCGATGTTCGGCGTGGTCATGAACGGCAGCATCTCGCCGCTGCGCTCCTTGCAGCCGTCCGCGTACTCGGCCGCCAGCTTGCGCTGGGCGCGCTTGTCGGCCTCGCTGTCCGGGACCGGGTCGGCCTTGGGGGCCTTGACGTACTCCTGCGGGTCGATGCAGGAGATCGGCGCGGAGTGGCCGACGCCGCGCGGGTCGAAGCCCACGAAGTCGTACGCCTTGGCCGTGTTGACCCACAGCGGGCTCTGGGTGGTGACGCGGCGCGGGAAGCGCATGCCGGAGCCGCCGGGGCCGCCCGGGTTGTAGATGAGCGCGCCCTGGCGCTCGCCCTTGGTGCCGGTGCTGACGGCGCGGTCGAGCGCCAGGTCGATCGTCTTGCCGAAGGGCTTGGTGTAGTCCAGCGGGACCTTCACGTAGCCGCACTGGATGGGCGGGGCGAAGCCCCAGTCGGCCGGACAGTCCTTCCAGTCGATCCCGGTGCGCGCGGCGCGGGCGGCCGCGATCTGCGTGCCGATCGCCTCGGCGACCCCGTGGTCGCGGCCGGACGGGAAGGCCTCGGAGGCCGACGCGGACGGGGCGAGCAGCAGGCTCGCCGCCAGCGTGCCGGTGATCAGTGTGGCGGCGCTCCCCAGCGCCGCGTTGCGTATCACGTGGTTGTTCCCCCTGCGTCATCTGCCGCCGTGGGCGGCGTGGTTCTTGCGGTCGGATGCGTCGGCGTTCAGGGGGATACTTTCGCCTGATCAGGAGCGGGCGACAGAGCGGGGACCGGTTCTTTGCCAACCCGATATCCGGAAATGGGTGTACCGCTGAGCGGTGCCTGGTTCGTCCCGGGTCCGGCCGGGGCCGGCCGGAGCGTCACCAACCGTAGGCGCGGCAGGCCTCGTCGAGGAGTTCGCGCAGCCGCAGGGCGTCCGGGGCCAGGGCCGTGACCAGCACCGCGGGCCCGGCCAGCGGTGCGGCCGAGGCGAACTCCCCGAGCATCCGGGCCCGCGGCGGGGCCGCCGCGAACTCCGGGTCCACGATGAGGAGCTGACCGACCGCCCGGTGGCCCGCGAGCCCCGCCGGGCCGTCCCAGCCTCCGGGCGCTCCGGGTCCGCACGCCAGCTCCTGGTCCAGCAACGGCCGCCCCGCCCGGGTCACGGTGAGCCGGCTGCGCAGCAGGCCCGGGGGCTCCGCCGTGCGGCCTAGGACCTGCTCCTCGCGCAGCAGGAGGCGGGCGGTGGGGGCGAGTTCGGCGCGGGTGCGCACCCGCAGGTCGCTTCCGCGCACGCAGACGAGCGGCTCCGGCAGCCAGCGCACCGCCGCCCGGTCCGCCAGCGCGAGCCGTACGTCGTACCGCGCGGGCTCGCCGCGGCGGCCGGGCAGGGCCAGGGTGGCCGCGGCCGAGCGCAGCACGAGCCGGGCGCCGGGGCCGGCCTCGGCTTCGACCGTGAGGTGGTCGCCGCCGAGGGGCGCGCTCATGGCGCCGACCAGCATGACCCCGGCTTCGGCTCCCTCGCCCCGGGTGCGGCGCAGGGCGAGCGGGCCCTCACCGGCCAGCAGCGGCAGGGCGGTGGAGCCGCGCCCGTCGGCCACGGCACGGATCCGGGCGGTGGCGCGCAGGCCGGTCGGGCTCGCCCGGTGCGCCTGGCCCGGCTGGCCCGCCTGGTGCGCCGGGCCGGGCGCCGGAGCCCGGGGCGGGGCTTCGGCGGGGGCCGCGCCGGCCCCCGTACGGCTCATGCGCCGGTCCAGGCGGCGATCCGCTCGCGCACCCACGCCGCCACCGGGGCCACGCCGTCCCCGCCGCGCAGGGACTGGAAGGTGACGGGCAGTTCGCCGCGCTGCTCGGCCGCGTCGCGGGCCATCCGGTCGAGGTCGGAGCCGACGTGGGGGGCGAGGTCGGTCTTGTTGACGACGAGGAGGTCGGCGGTGGTGACGCCGGGGCCGCCCTTGCGGGGGATGTCGTCGCCGCCGGCCACGTCGATGACGAAGATCTGCGCGTCAACGAGGCCCCGGGAGAAGGTGGCGGTGAGGTTGTCGCCGCCGGACTCCACGAGGATCAGGTCGAGCGGGCCGCTCTCCCGGAAGGCCTCTTCCAGCTCCTCCACGGCCTCGAGGTTGGCGGAGATGTCGTCGCGGATCGCGGTGTGCGGGCAGGCTCCGGTCTCGACGGCGCTGATCCGCTCGGGCGGCAGGACCGCCTCGCGGAGCAGGAACTCCGCGTCCTCGCGGGTGTAGATGTCGTTGGTGACCACGGCCATGGACAGCTCGGCGCGCAGGGCCCGGCACAGGGCGGCGACGGTGGCGGTCTTGCCGGAGCCGACGGGGCCGCCGAGGCCGATGCGCAGGGCGCGGCGGGTGCCGTCCGGCCGCGTGGGCTCGGCGCTGTGGGTGTGGCGGTGCGGGAAGGTCACTCCGTGGTCGAGGTGCATGGGGGCTCCTTGGGGGGTGGCTCGGAGCCGGATCCCCCTTCGCGGCCTGGCTCCATCCCCCCATGTACCGGAGGCAGTTGTGCGCCCCACCCGAAGCACCGCCAGACGCTCGGTCCTCTCCCTCCTTACCGCCGCCGCCCTCGGGGCGGCCGGCCTCCTCGCCGTCGGCCCGCAGGCCGCGGCGGCCGACGCCGACCTCGTCCGCAACGGCGGCTTCGAGGCCGGCCTCGACGGCTGGAGCTGCACGGCCGGCAGCGGAGCCGCCGTCAGCACCCCCGTCCACGGCGGGAGTTCCGCCCTCAAGGGCACCCCGGCCGGACAGGACAACGCCCGCTGCTCCCAGACCGTCACCGTCAAACCCGACTCCGCCTACACCCTGACCGCCTGGGTGCAGGGCGCGTACGTCTACCTCGGCGCGACCGGCACCGGGACCACGGACGTGCAGACCTGGACGCAGACCCCGGGCACCTGGAAGCAGCTGAGCACGAGCTTCCGCACCGGCGCGGCCACCACCTCGGTCACCGTGTACACGCAGGGCTGGTACGGCCAGCCGCCGCAGTTCACGGACGACGTCAGCCTCGTCGGCCCCGACCCCGGCGGCTCGGGACCCGGCCAGCCCCAGATCCCGGCCGCCCCCACCGGCCTGACGGCGTCCGCGCCCTCCTCGACCTCGGCCGACCTCTCCTGGTCGGCCGCGGCCGGTGCCACCTCGTACAAGGTCTACCGCGACGGGGCGAACCCGGCCACGGTCACCGGCACTTCGGCGACGGTCACCGGCCTCACCGCCTCCACGACCTACTCCTTCCAGGTCAGCGCGGTGAACGCGGCCGGCGAATCCCCGAAGAGCGCCGCCACGGCGCTCACCACGCCGAACGGAGGGGGCAACCCGGGCAACCCCGGCCTGCCCGCCCACGCGCTGGTCGGCTACCTGCACGCCAGCTTCGCCAACGGCTCCGGCTACGTCCGGATGGCCGACGTGCCCGCCTCGTGGGACGTCATCAACCTGGCCTTCGGCGAGCCGACCTCGGTGACCTCCGGCGACATCCGCTTCCGGCTGTGCCCGGCGAGCGAGTGCCCGAACGTCGAATCGGCCGCCGAGTTCAAGGCGGCCGTCAAGGCCAAGCAGGCCGCCGGCAAGAAGGTGCTGATCTCGATCGGCGGCCAGAACGGCCAGGTCCAGCTGGGCACGACGGCCGCCCGCGACACCTTCGTCTCCTCCGTCAGCAAGATCATCGACGAGTACGGGCTCAACGGCCTCGACATCGACTTCGAGGGCCACTCCCTCTCCCTGGCCACCGGCGACACCGACTTCCGCGACCCCACCACCCCGGTGATCGTCAACCTCATATCCGCGGTGAAGACCCTCAAGGCCAAGTACGGCCCGGACTTCATCCTGACCATGGCCCCCGAGACCTTCTTCGTCCAGCTGGGCTACCAGTACTACGGTTCCGGCCCCTGGGGCGGCCAGGACCCGCGCGCCGGCGCGTACCTCCCGGTCATCCACGCCCTGCGCGACGACCTGACCCTGCTCCACGTCCAGGACTACAACTCGGGCTCGATCATGGGCCTCGACAACCAGTACCACTCCATGGGCGGCGCCGACTTCCACATCGCCATGACCGACATGCTGCTCACCGGCTTCCCGGTCGCCGGCAACACCGCCCGCGTCTTCCCGCCGCTGCGCGCCGACCAGATCGCCATCGGCCTCCCGGCGACGACCAACGCGGGCAACGGCCACACCTCCCCGGCGGAGGTGACCAAGGCGCTGGACTGCCTGACGAAGAAGGCGGGCACGAGCTGCGGGTCGTACCAGACGCACGGCACCTGGCCCGCCCTGCGCGGCCTGATGACCTGGTCGATCAACTGGGACCGCTTCGGCAACTGGGAGTTCTCGAAGAACTTCGACGCCTACTTCGGCTCCTGACGGCCGGAGCGGGCCGTGACCGGACCGGTCGGGGCGCACGGGCCCCGGTCCGGGCCGGTCGGGTTCGGTCCGGCCCGGTCGGGTTCGGTCGGGTCCGGTCCGGTCACGCGCTCACAGCAGCCCGTCCCACATCTGCTCCAGCAGCAGGGACCACCAGTTCTCCGGCGAGGCCAGCGCCGGGGGATCCAGCTCCACGAGCGCGGCCTGGAAATCGCCGGCCCAGCGCCCCGCCTGCTCCGGGGTGAGGCCCTGGCGCAGCGGCCACGTCCTGCCGAGGAGCGCGATGCAGTGCGCGAACTCCGGCAGGCCCGAGTTGACGAACTGCAGGGGGAGCTGCGGCTCCGTAGGCCCCTCCTGCCCCTGTGCTTCCAGCGGTACGGCCACGATGTGCGCGGTTCCGTACTGGACGCCCAGCGCCCTGCCGAAGTCGTGGCCCACGACGAGGGAGACGGCCGGGCCGTCGAGGGCGCGCACGCCGCTGCGCGCCGCCACCTCGTCCAGGGTGGGCCAGGGCCGCCCGGATTGGGGCTGGGACCAGAAGAACGGGCCCATGTCCCGGGGCAGGCCCACCGCCACCACGTACTCCCGGACGACCGCGGGCGCGCCCGCGCGCAACGCGTCCTCCAGGGCGAAGCGGAAGATGTTCTCCGGGGCGAAGACCTCCCACACCTTCTGCGCGGCGGATTCGGCCCCCGATCCCGAGGGCACGTCCGGGGGTCCCGGAAGCGGCTCCCGGCGTGGGTCCGGACCGGTCCGGACCCGGCCGGGGAAGGCCAGTAGCCGCCGGATGCCCTCCTGGCGGCCCCGGAGGTCCCCGCCGTACGGGACGTCGTACGAGACGTGGGCCTGCGGCCAGGTCTCGCGGACCATCCGGGCGCAGTAGCCGCCGGGCAGGTCGCAGGGCTCCAGCTCGGTGTGCAGTCCCAGCACCCGCTCCGGAGCCACGTTCAGGACGCGCAGCGCGTGGAAGAGCTGCCACTCGGGGTGCGCGACTCCCGGCGCCGAGTGGCGGACGAGGTGCTGTACGGAGCCGTCGGCGGCGCGGTAGCGCAGCACCGCCCGGTGGCCGGGGCCGGAGACCGGCGCCACCGGCTGCGGCAGTGTCCCCGCGGTGTACCAGGCGGGCGGCGTGTAGTCGATCGTGAACTCTTCGAGTTCCGCTTCCGCTTCCGCTTCGGACTGCGCAGGGGTGCGCGCCTTCGGCGTGTACCAGGCCGGCGGTGCGAAGTCGAAGTCGGGGCCGACGTCGAAGTCGGGGCCTACGTCGAAGCCCGCGTCCGTGTCCGCCCGGTCCGCCCCGTCCGCCCCGTCCACCGGATCCGGCTGGACAACACCCTGCTGACCTGTGATCTCGTTGTCCAGAAGCGATCCCCGGACAATCGGGGGCGGCTCCTGTGAGCTCTCCGCCCGCTCGTCGCCCATGCGCCCGCGGAGGTCGTCGAGCTCCTCGTCCTGCTCCTCCAACTGCTCGCGGGAGGCGCGCAGAACGGCCTCGATCTGGTCGAGCGGAGCGAGCCCGAGGTCCTCGCCGGCCGCGCCGCGCCGGGCGTTCGCCGGATCCCCGGCCGGCGTGGCATCGGCGGCCTGCCGCTCCACGGCTATGCGCTCGCGCATCACGTGCTCGTCGGCGGTCAGCGCGAGCCGCTCCGCGGCCGACCGGGCGTGCCGGGCGTGCTCCAACTGCTCACCGGCCTGCCGCCGGTACTCCAGTGACAGGTCCAACTCCCGCTGGAGCCGCGCCCGGTCCTCCAGCGCGCGGTCCCGCTCCTGCTCCAGCACCAGGCAGCGGTCCTGGAGGACCTTCACCGTGCTGCCCAGCAGCGCGCACTGCTTCTCGGAGTCGGCGAGCTTGCGCACCGCCTCCATCTGCAGCAGCCGCGCGTCGTCGAGCCTGAGCAGCGCCACCGCGAGCGGCTCGCGGGGCCGTTCGCGCACCACGAGCACGGCCTGCCGGCCCGTGTCCTTGAGGTGCTGTCCCGCCTCCTCGGCCTCGGCCAGCAGGCGCAGGCCCTCGGCCCGCTGCCGCTCGCGCATCGCCGGGTCGGGGATGTAGCGCTCCACGACCTCGGCCAGCAGCTTCTCGGTGATCAGGGTGCTCCCGCTGCGGTAGGCGGCCCAGGAGCTCTTGCCCACGTACAGGGAGGCTTCCAACTCGCGTACCGGAACATGGCCGATCACCGTGCGGAGCCACTGCGCCAGCGCGTTGGCCTGCGCGGTCCGCCCCCGTAACTCGCCCTGTGGACGCCCCATTTCCCACCCGCCCTCGTCGTTGTCCAGCCGGACACCACGGCATTGTCCCCGATTCCGGCGGACGAGCTGCGGCTTTGCCGAACCGGCACAGCGGACAACCGCGGCGCTGCCGACCGTGGAGCCTCCAGCCGAACCGACTCCGGGAGCCCCCAGTGACCACACCCGACCCGCAGGAGAAGAAGCGCCGTTCCTGGCCCTACGCGGTGACGGCGATCCTCGTCCTCGCGCTCCAGCAGGGCTGGCAGCCCCGGGACGTCGCGATGCTCGCCGCCGTCCTGCTGGTGCTCATCGCCCTGGTGGGGTCGGCCGGGAACGGCGGTGGATGACGGCGCGCACCGCGAGCAGGAGCGGCGTGCACATCAGGAGGCTGGCCAGGACGTCCAGGGGCCAGTGATAGCCGCGCAGGATCAGGCCCGTCGTCGTCAGGAGGGTGAGGGCGGCCGCGAGCGCCAGGGGCCAGCGGCGGCGCCGGCGCAGGTGCGGGGCGACGAGCAGGGCCGCGGCCGTGTACGCCACGTACGCCGTGGCCGTGTGGCCCGAGGGGTAGTAGCCGGCGGCCCAGGGCTCCAGCGGGCCGGGCCGGCCGGTCCACTCCTTCAGCGGGACGACCAGGACCGGCACCAGGGCCATGGCCGCCGCCGCGGCCGCCGCGCCCCGGCGGTCGCCGCGCCGGGCGGCGTAGAGCACCGTGAGCAGCAGGACGGGCACGGCCACCGGGACGTTGCCGAAGTCGGAGAGGCGCTGGGTGACCGCGTCCGGGACGGTGCGCACGAGGGCGCGGCTGAGGTGGGCGTCCGGGGTCAACAGGGGGCCCGACACCAGGACCTGCCAGGTGATCAGGGCGAAGAGCGCGGCGCAGAGCGCGGCGAGGAGAATGGCCGGCCGTCCCGGAACAGGGGGGGTGGTTCCGGGACGGCCGCCCGGATCGGGTTGCCGGGCGCCCCGGGGGGTTTGGGGCGAGCGGCCGTCCGATCGGTGAGGAGTGTGCGCGAACGCATGCCCAGTGCGGCGCTGGGGAAGCCCGGTACTGGTGTCGCTCCCGGTTTCCCCGGAGCGGGGTGTCTCACTCATCTGCAGAAACCGTACGGCAGCGAAAGGGGGACCGACAGCCGGAAAACGCTCCCGCCATCGGCCCCCCACACGTTCTTCACAGCGCCCGACCGTTACCCGCGGTAGTGATCGAGAAGTGATCGAGCATTGTGCTCCCGCGTTCTACCGCTTGTGTCAGACGTTCGATCAGAGCGCCGCGAACGCGGCCTCGATGACGTCCAGACCCTCATTCAGCAGGTCATCGCCGATGACGAGCGGCGGAAGGAAGCGGAGCACGTTGCCGTAGGTGCCGCAGGTGAGGACGAGCACGCCCTCGGCGTGGCAGGCCTTGGCGAGCGCGCCGGCCGCCTCCGGGTTCGGGGTCTTGGAGGAGGGGTCCTTCACCAGCTCGATCGCGATCATGGCGCCGCGGCCGCGGATGTCGCCGATGATCTCGTACTTCTCCTGCATGGCCGTCAGACGGGCCTTCATGACGGACTCGATCTTCTTCGCCGCGGCGTTGAGGTCGAGCTCCTTCATGGTCTCGATGGAGCCGAGCGCACCGGCGCAGGCCACCGGGTTGCCGCCGTACGTACCGCCCAGGCCGCCGCCGTGCACGGAGTCCATCATCTCGGCGCGGCCGGTCACGGCGGCGAGCGGCAGACCGCCCGCGATGCCCTTGGCGGTCGTGATCAGGTCGGGGACGATGCCCTCGTCCTCGCACGCGAACCACTGGCCGGTGCGGCAGAAGCCGGACTGGATCTCGTCGGCGACGAAGACGATGCCGTTGTCGTTGGCGAACTTCACGATCGCCGGGAGGAAGCCCTTGGCCGGCTCGATGAAGCCGCCCTCGCCGAGGACCGGCTCGATGATGATCGCGGCGACGTTGTCGGCGCCGATCTGCTTGGAGATCTGGTCGATCGCCTGGGCGGCGGCCTCGGGGCCGCAGTTCTCGGCGCCGGTCGGCCAGCGGTAGCCGTAGGCGACCGGGACGCGGTAGACCTCGGGGGCGAACGGGCCGAAGCCCTGCTTGTACGGCATGTTCTTCGAGGTCAGCGCCATCGTGAGGTTCGTACGGCCGTGGTAGCCGTGGTCGAAGACGACGACGGCCTGGCGCTTGGTGTACGAACGGGCGATCTTGACGGCGTTCTCGACGGCCTCGGCGCCGGAGTTGAACAGCGCCGACTTCTTGGCGTGGTCACCCGGGGTGAGCTCGGCGAGGGCCTCGCAGACCTCCACGTAGCCCTCGTAGGGGGTGACCATGAAACAGGTGTGGGTGAAGTCGGCGAGCTGCGCGGTGGCGCGGCGCACGACGGCCTCGGCGGAGGCGCCGACCGAGGTCACGGCGATGCCGGAGCCGAAGTCGATCATGCGGTTGCCGTCGACGTCCTCGATGATGCCGCCGCCCGCGCGGGCCGTGAAGACGGGGAGCACGGAGCCCACGCCGCCGGCCACCGTCGAAAGGCGGCGGGCCTGCAGCTCCTGCGACTTGGGGCCGGGGATCGCGGTGACGATGCGGCGCTCCTGCGGGACAGCGGTCATAGGGGGGCTCCTGGGGGGTGTTTTCGGACGCACTTGTGTCTTTGTCCGCAGGCTAGGCCCGCGAGGCGGGGTCCTGCATGCTCCGTTCGGGAGTGGTGCCCGCGTGTCCTTGTCCGCGACGGCCATAGGAGGGAATCGGGGCGTGTCTTGTGGATCATGACCGGGTGCGGGTCGCGGGACGGCGGCGCCCACTAGATTGAGCCCGCAGCACAGTGCGGTAACGGGCAGGGGGCAGGGGTTACATGGACACCGACGGCACGCACGGCACGCACGAGAAGCGGGCTCCGCGCGCCGCCGGGCACGTCCCCCGCCCGGCGGCGCCGCCGGGACCGCCCGCGCCGCCGGCGCCTTCCGGTCCGCCGGGCCTCCCGCCGAGGCCCGCACACGACCCGGCGGCCCCGGGCCGCGCCCCGGCCGGGGGACCGGCAGCGGCACCGGGCGCGGCCCCGGCCGCGGGCCCCACCCTCGCGGACTGGCTGCGCGTCCCCCGCCCGGACGCGGGGCCCGGCGTCTGGCGCCACGCCTACGTCCCGGCCGCGCCCCGGCCCGACGCGGCCGACGCCTCCCTGCTCAAGCGGGTCGCGATCTCGCTCGTGATCTGCTTCGCGGTCTGGCGCCTCTTCGTGGGCGGGGCCCTGCCCCTGGTGGGCGTACCGCTCGACCTCTTCACCCCCGAGGACTGGTGGACCAACGGGCTGCGGCGCGAGCCCGTCGACCACCGGGGCCTGGCCGCGACCGAGCTCTACGAGCTGCTGGTCACCGGCGGGATCCTCTTCGGGTTCGCCCGGCTCGGCGGCTGGCGGACCGCCTTCGACCGGCTCGTCGTGGCCCGCGGACCCTGGTACCGCGCGCTCGGCGCCCTGATCGGCGCCCTCGTCGTGACCCTGCTCATCGTGAGCGAGACCCTGCCGGTCTACCCCCTCGCCTTCGGGCACCTGCCGTACGCGGAGCTCGGCGGCTCGGCCGGCTCGCTGGTCACCTACCTCCTCTACGCGGCGGTCTACCTCCCCGTCATCCTCTTCTTCGGGCGGCTCGGCGACTGGGCCGGACTGGTGCACGGAGCCCTCGCCGGCCCCGCCGGCGCAGAAGCCCCCGCCGCCCACCCGGCCGGGCCGGACCTCGCGGACGACCCCGCCGACTGGCCGCGGCTGCGCGCCGCCGGGTTCCCGGAATCCGCCGACCGGCTGGCCGCCGAAGCCGCCGCCGGGCGGATGAACGACGTCGACCACGTGCGCATCCGGCGGGCCTGGGACTCCGTGCTGGCCGACCCCGGGCGGCGCGCCGCCTTCGTCCAGGCCGTACGGGACAAGGGCGCCGCCGCCTGCGGCCACCCCTCCGGAGCCCGCGACCTGCCCGTCCGCACGGCCCGCCACGACCTCGTCGTCGGCCAGGTCCGCCTCGGGAGCGTCACCGACGCCGAACCCAACCCCTTCGAGCGCCGGGGGACCGGCCTGGCCCTGGACCCCGCCGTCCTGGGGACCTCGATGCTCGCCGTCGGCCCTTCGGGAGCGGGCAAGACCGCCCGGCTGGTCCGTCCGGTCGTCGAATCGCTGATGCTCCAGGCCCTCGCCGGCGAGGCCGCCGTCATCACCGTCGCCGCGGCCGGGACGCCGCTCGGGCCCGACGAGGCCTACGACATCGTCGTCCGGCTCGGCGACCCCGCCTCCGTCCACGACCTCGACCTCTACGGCGGCGCCGCCGACCCCGACGAAGCGGCCTCGCTGCTCGCCGAGGCCTTCGTCGGCGACCTGCCCGGCATCGACGTACGCCGCTCGGCGACGGCCCTCGCGCAGCTCATCGGCCCCTTCCGGGCCGCGTACGGCCGCTTCCCCACCGTGGCCGAGCTGCGGGAACTCCTCGAGGGCCGGCCGGCCGCGGTCGAGGCACTGCGCGAGGTGCTGGAGCGCTCCGGCCGGCAGGCCATGCTGCGCGAGCTCGACGCCCGGACCCGCCAGTACGGGGCCCACGGCGATCCGGGGCCCGTCCTCGCCGATCGGGTGGCCCTGCTCGACCGGCCCGCCTTCCACGGCTTCTTCGACACCACCGGAGCCGGCCGGCCCTTCTCCCCGCGCGCCCTCGAACACCCCGTGCGGGTCCGCGTCGACCTGCCCGAGCGCGGCCACGCCGACGCCTCCCGACTGCTGGCCCGGCTGCTCCTCGCCCAGTTCAACGCCTCGGTCGCGGCGCGCACCGACCGCTCCCTCTTCGCCTTCCTCGCCTTCGACGACGCCTCGCGCACCCTCACGCCCGAGGCGGTGCGCGGCGTCCAGCGGCTGCGCTCGGCGAACGCGGGGGTCCTGCTCACGCTGCGCACCCTGGACGACGTACCGGAACCGCTGCGCACCCCGCTGCTCGGCGCGGTCGGCTGCCGGGTGGCGTTCTCCGGGGTCACCACCTGGGACGGCAAGTGGTTCGCCGACGCCTGGGGGACCGAGCTGGTCGAGACGCGGGACGTCACCAGCCGGACGGTCTACGCCGACCGCCCCATGACCAGGGCCCTGCACTCGCTGCGCAAGATGGTCACCGGCAAGGCCGTCACCACCGATGCCGTCACCGTGCGGCAGGTCGAGCGGGAGCGGTGGTCGGCGTCCGCCCTCGCCAACACCGTGCCCCCCGGCCATGCCGTGCTCTCGCTCACCTCCGTCCGGGGCGAGCGCGCCGCGCCGCTGCTGGTCCGGCTCGGGGGAACGAGCTGAGGCGAACCGTACGGGGTGGCAGAATCAAGGTGGGCCGTTCATACGACACGGCGAAATCCGACGTGGTGTTCCACGGCGAGAATCCTCCGTCGGCACCTCGCCGCCGCACCTTCCTCCTCCCCTAAGGCGCCCGGTACCCATGCCGCTCACCCTCGCCTCGCTCGTCCAGCACTCGGCGCTCAAACTCAGCGTCCGGGCCGGGGAGGGCCGCCTCGACACCCCCGTGCGCTGGGCCCACGTCAGCGAGCTCGCCGACCCCGTCCCCTACATGGAGGGCGGGGAGCTGCTCCTCATCACCGCGATGAAGCTCGACGCGGAGGACCCCGAGGAGATGCGGCGCTACGTGCGCAGGCTCGCGGCGGCCGGGGTCGTCGGCATCGGCTTCGCCGTCGGCGTCAACTACGACGCCGTGCCCGAGGCGCTGGTCGAGGCCGCCCGCGCCGAGGACCTGCCGCTGCTCGAGGTGCCCCGCCGGACCCCCTTCCTCGCCATCAGCAAGGCCGTCTCCGCCGCCCTCGCCGCCGACCAGTACCGGGCCGTGACCGCCGGCTTCGAGGCGCAGCGGGAGCTGACGCGCGCCGCCCTGTCCGCCGACGGCCCCGCCGAGCTGCTGACCAAGCTCGCGGCGCACGTGCACGGCTGGGCCGCCCTCTACGACACCTCGGGCGCCGTCGTCGCGGCCGCTCCCGACTGGGCCGCGCGCCGGGCCGCCCGGCTGACCCCCGACGTGGAGCGGCTGCGCGAGCGGCCCGCGCCCGCCAGCGCCGTGGTGGGCGGCTCCGAGGACCGGGTCGAGCTGCAGTCCCTGGGCACCGGGCGCCGGGCCCGGGGCGCCCTGGCGGTCGGCACCGGAGCCCCGCTCGGCACGGCGGAGCGCTACGCCGTCCACTCGGCGGTGGCGCTGCTGACGCTCACCACCGAACGCTCCCGGTCCCTGCACGACGCGGAGTCCCGCCTCGGCGCGGCCGTGCTGCGCATGCTGCTCGCCGGCCAGCCGGAGCACGCGCAGGCCGTGGCCGGGGACCTGTACGGGGCCCTGCTGGACGCGCCGTTCCGGATCATCGTCGCCGAGCCGGCGCTGACGGGGACCGCCCAGCCGCAGGGCCTGGCCCAGCTGGCCGACGCCGTGGAGTCGGCGGCGGCGCGCACCGGGGAGACCCTGCTGGTGGTGCCGGAGCCGGGCCGCCTCGTGGTCCTGGCGGCCGACGGGGGCTCGGCGGTACAGGCGTGCTCGGAGCACGCGGAGGCGCTGGAATCGCGCCGCGGCGGGGAGACGGGCGAACCGGAGCCGGACGAACTGGTGCTCGGCCTGTCGGCGCCGGCCCTGGCCTCCGGAGTGGCGGCGGCCTTCAAGCAGGCCGACCAGGCCCTCGTCGTGGCCCGGCGGCGCGGCCGCCCGATGGTCGAGCACGAGGAGCTCGCCGCCGGCTCGGTCCTGCCGCTGCTGGCCGACGACGCGGTACAGGCCTTCGCGGACGGCACGCTGCGGGCGCTGCGCGAGCACGACGAGAAGGGCCGCGGCGACCTGGTGGCCTCGCTCCAGGCCTGGCTCTCGCGCCACGGCCAGTGGGACGCGGCGGCGGCCGACCTCGGGGTCCACCGCCACACGCTGCGCTACCGGATGCGGCGGGTGGAGGAGATCCTCGACCGCTCCCTGGACGACCCGGACGTCCGCATGGAGCTCTGGCTCGCCCTGAAGGCCACGTCCGCCCCGGCGTGACCCCGCACGCCGGGCGCCGGCGGCGACACTGACAAAGCGGCGCGCCGCGCCACGCGCGTACTCCACCCCGGACAAGCCCCGAAACCGTGACGGAGTCCTACCGTGGAGGGGACAAGCCCACCGCACACACTCCGAAGGGCCGGGATCAGCATGACTTCCACCCACGCCTTCTGGCTCGCCGGCCGTCAGGCCACCGGCGACGACAGCCTCGACGTCCACTCCCCGTGGGACGGCCGTCTCGTCGGTACCGTGAGCGTCCCCACCGACGCCCAGGTCGAAGAGGCGGTGGCCGCGGCCCACGCCGTGACGGCGGAGTTCTCCGCGACCCCGGCCCACGTACGCGCCGAGGCCCTGGCCCACGTGTCGCGCCGGCTGGCCGAGCGCACCGAGGAGATCGCCCTGCTGATCTCCGCCGAGAACGGCAAGCCCATCAAGTGGGCCCGCGGTGAGGTCGGCCGTGCGGTGTCCGTGTTCCGCTTCGCCTCCGAAGAGGCCCGCCGCTTCAACGGCGGAGAGGCCCAGCGCCTCGACACCGACGCCGGCGGCGTCGGCCGTCTCGCCCTGACGCGCCGCTTCGTCAAGGGCCCGGTCCTCGGCATCGCGCCCTTCAACTTCCCGCTGAACCTGTGCGCCCACAAGGTGGCCCCCGCCATCGCCGTCGGCGCGCCGATCATCCTGAAGCCGGCCCCGGCCACCCCGCTCTCCGCGCTGATCATCGGTGAGCTGCTCGCCGAGACCGATCTCCCGGCCGGCTCCTGGTCCGTGCTGACCGTCGCCAACGACAAGATGCCGGAGCTGGTCAAGGACGAGCGCCTGCCGGTCATCTCCTTCACCGGTTCCGACAAGGTCGGCTACGCCATCCAGCAGGCCGTGCCCCACAAGCACTGCACCCTGGAGCTCGGCGGCAACGCCGCGGCCGTCGTCCTGGAGGACTGGGCCTCGGAGGCCGACCTCGACTGGGCCGCGACCCGCATCGCGACCTTCTCGAACTACCAGGCCGGCCAGTCCTGCATCGGCGTGCAGCGCGTCATCGCCGACGCCGCCGTCTACGACCGCCTGGTCGAGAAGGTCGTCGCGAAGGTCCAGGAGCAGGTCACCGGCGACCCGAACGACTCGGCCACCGACGTCGGCCCCCTGGTCTCCGAGGACGCCGCCAAGCGCGTCGAGTCCTGGGTCGACGAGGCCGTCGCCGCCGGAGCCAAGCTGCTCACGGGCGGCAAGCGCGAGGGTGCCTCGTACGAGCCCACCGTCGTCGCCGAGGTGCCCGAGGGCGTCACGCTGGCCACCGAAGAGGTGTTCGGGCCGGTCCTGACCCTGCGCAAGGTCGAGAACACCGACGAGGCCTTCGCCGCCGTCAACGACTCGAAGTTCGGCCTGCAGGCGGGCGTCTTCACCCGCAACATCCAGACCGCCTTCCGCGCCCACCGCGAGCTGGAGGTCGGCGGCGTGATCGTCGGCGACGTCCCGTCCTACCGCGCCGACCAGATGCCGTACGGCGGGGTCAAGCAGTCCGGTGTGGGCCGCGAGGGCGTGCGCTACGCGATGGACGACTACACCTACGAGCGGGTCCTGGTCCTCAGCGGCCTCGACATCTGAGCGGACTCGTACGGCCAAGAAGCCGACGGCCGGAGCCTACTGTGCGGGGGCTCCGGCCGTCCCCCTTTTCCCTCCCACTAGCCTGCGGGAACAGCCGGGTCCCGGTTGGTTCCCCGGGCTCCGCGGGAACATCGTCGGACCCGTCGGTCTCCGTCTGACGAATCGAGTCGCACATGTCCTACCTGGCCCGGCACCGTGCCACCGCCGACCCCGCCCTGCGCCTGGTCTGCTTCCCGCACGCGGGAGGCGGCGCGAGCTTCTTCCGCGACTGGACCCGGCACCTGGACCCCTCGGTCGACGTCGTGGCGGTGCGGTACCCGGGGCGCGAGAGCCGCTTCGGCGAACCGCTGATCCCGACCATGGACGCGCTGTCGCCGCACATCGCCGCGGAGCTCCTGGCCGAACCCGCCGTGCCCACCGTGCTCCTCGGCCACAGCATGGGCGCGGCCGTGGCGTACGAGACCCTCCTGCGCCTCGAAGCCGCGGGCGCGGACCACTTCACCCGCCTGTGCGTCTCGGGCCGCGGACTCGCGCCCACCGCCCCGGTCACTGCACGGACGGACGAGGACCTGATCGCCTCCGTCACCTCGCTGGGCGGCCCCAACGTGGCGCTCTGGAGCGACCCGGAGCTGCGCGAGCTGTTCCTGCCGGTCCTGCGCAACGACTACCGCCTGATCGACGCCTACCGCCGCCGCGAGGACGCTCCACTGCTGCGCGCGGGCGTCATGGCCCTCACGGGTGACCGCGATCCCCGCGTCACCCCCCTGGGCGCGGAGGAATGGTCCAAGGTCACCGCGGGCGCCTTCACGTCCCACGTCTTCGAGGGCGACCACTTCTACCTCGTCCCCCACGCGGCGCAGGTCGCCCGCCTGGCCGTGGCCCGACCCGGCGGCTGAGCGCACGGCCCGCCGCGCGGGGGATCCGCCGTCCCCTCATTGCAGTCGCTTCCCCGCCGCCCGAAACGGGTACGACTCACTGGTGGCACCGACCGGTAACCACCCCACTCTCGGCGGCGAGGTGAGTCCCCTCATGTCCGCAACACAGCCAGGCGGCACGCAGCCCGTACAGCCCGTACAGCCCGAACAGCCCGCACAGCCCGTTCAGCCCAAGGTGACCGAGCGCGAGGCACGGCAGGTCGCGGAAGCGGCCCGGGAACAGGACTGGCAGCGGCCGAGCTTCGCCAAGGAGCTGTTCCTCGGCCGGTTCCGGCTCGACCTGATCCACCCGCACCCCACCCCCGCCGCGGACGACGTCCGGCGGGGCGAGGCCTTCCTGGCCCGGCTGAAGGAGTTCTGCGAGACCTCCATCGACGGGGCGCGCATCGAGCGCGAGGCGAAGATCCCCGACGAGACCGTGCGCGGGCTCAAGGAGCTCGGCGCGCTCGGCATGAAGATCGGCACCGAGTACGGGGGCCTCGGCCTCACCCAGGTGTACTACAACAAGGCGCTCGCCCTCGTCGGCTCCGTCAGCCCGGCCATCGGAGCCCTGCTCTCCGCCCACCAGTCGATCGGCGTGCCCCAGCCGCTGAAGATGTTCGGCACGCAGGAGCAGAAGGACGCCTACCTGCCGCGCTGCGCCACCACCGCCATCAGCGCCTTCCTCCTCACCGAGCCGGACGTCGGCTCCGACCCGGCGCGGCTGGCCACCACCGCGGTCCCGGACGGGGACGACGCGTACGTCCTGGACGGCGTGAAGCTCTGGACCACCAACGGGGTCGTCGCCGACCTGCTCGTCGTCATGGCCCGCGTCCCCCGGAGCGAGAACCACCGGGGCGGCATCACGGCCTTCGTCGTCGAGGCGGACTCGCCGGGCATCACCGTCGAGCACCGCAACGCCTTCATGGGCCTGCGCGGCCTGGAGAACGGCGTCACCCGCTTCCACCAGGTCAGGGTTCCGGCCGCCCAGCGCATCGGCGCCGAGGGAGCCGGCCTGAAGATCGCCCTGACCACGCTGAACACCGGCCGGCTGTCGCTGCCCGCCATGTGCGTCGGCGCCGGGAAGTGGTGTCTGAAGATCGCCCGCGAGTGGTCCGGCGTACGCGAGCAGTGGGGGCGGCCCGTCGCCCTGCACGAGGCCGTCGGCGCCAAGATCTCCTTCATCGCCGCCACCACCTTCGCCCTGGAGGCCGTGGTCGACCTCGCCTCGCAGATGGCCGACGAGGACCGCAACGACATCCGGATCGAGGCCGCCCTCGCCAAGCTCTACGGCTCCGAGATGGCCTGCCTGATGGCTGACGAACTGGTCCAGATCCGCGGCGGACGCGGCTTCGAGACCGCCGAATCGCTCGCGGCGCGCGGCGAGCGGGCCGTCCCGGCCGAGCAGATGCTCCGCGACCTGCGCATCAACCGGATCTTCGAGGGATCCACCGAGATCATGCACTTGCTGATCGCCCGCGAGGCCGTGGACGCCCACCTGTCGGTCGCCGGCGACCTCATCGACCCCGAGAAGGACCTGGGCGACAAGGCGAAGGCGGGCGCCCGCGCCGCCGGGTTCTACGCCCGCTGGCTGCCCCGGCTCGCCGCCGGAGCCGGCCAGGTCCCCGGCACCTACAAGGCCTTCCACCCCGACGGCCACCCCGACCTCGCCACCCACCTGCGCTACGTCGAGCGGGGCTCGCGCAAACTCGCCCGTTCGACCTTCTACGCCATGTCCCGCTGGCAGGGCCGGATGGAGACCAAGCAGGGGTTCCTCGGCCGGATCGTCGACATCGGCGCCGAGCTCTTCGCGATGAGCGCGGCCTGCGTGCGCGCCGAGCACCTGCGGGCCACCGGCGACCACGGCCGCGAGGCCTACCAGCTCGCCGACGCCTTCTGCCGGCAGTCCCGGCTGCGCGTGGAGGAGCTCTTCGGCCGGCTCTGGGCCAACACCGACGACCTCGACCGCAAGGTGGTCGCCGGCGTCCTGTCCGGCACTTACACCTGGCTGGAGGAGGGCATCCTCGACCCGTCCGGCGACGGCCCGTGGATCGCCGATGCCTCTCCCGGCCCCTCGACGCGGAAGAACGTGCACCGACCACTGCGCTGACCTGCGATGATCGCCGGACGCCGGGCGGATGTACGACTCTGGTGACCGGCCCGGACGGCAGGCTGCGGACACGGCGAGGAACGGGGCGATGGACCAGCACAGGGACAGCAGGCGGCTCGCCTGGTGCGTGGCGCTCGTACTGCGCCACGCACCGGAGCACATCGCGGCGAACCTGATCGGGCGCGTCGACCCCGCCACCCGCACCCACCTCACCCGGGACGAGCGGCTGCCCGCCTCCGCGGTCAGCCTCCTGCTCCGCGACGGCAGCGACCAGGACCGCCGGTCGGTGGCCCGCAACCCCCACGTGCTGGGCCGCCCGCTGCCCGGCCTGCCCGGACCGGTGCGGTACGCCGCCCGCCGGACCCCGCCCGCCCTGCTGCCCGTCCTGCGCGCCGAACTGGGCCGGGACCCGCGCGCCGCACCGGCCCCGGACCCGGCACCCCTGACCTCGGACGAGCTGCTCCTGTTGCTGCGCCGGCACGGCACGCACCGGCCGCGGATCCCCCTCGACGTCCTCGCGCTCCCGCACGAGGCGGACCCGGAGCTGCTCTGGTTCGCGCACGCCCGCGAACCGCTCCCGCCCGGCTCGGCCGAGGCCCTGCTGCTCCGCGGCGGCCTGCCCCCCAGAGCCGCCCGGGGCCTGCTCGACCTGCGCACGGCCCGCTCGTACGGCCGCTCCTGGTACCGCCCCGCCGTCCGCGCCGTCCGGATGGGCCTGGTCACCCAGGCCGAGCTCGTGGACGACGTCCGCCCCGCCGGCCTCGCGCTGCTCCTCGCCGACCTGCCCGCGACCCGCGGACTGCGCTGGAACCTCACCGAGCTGGCCGGGATGCACACGGCCCTGCGGCGCGCCCTGGCCCCGCTGGGGGACGACCCCCGCCTGTGGGCCGAACTGCTGCGCCACGCCCACACCTTCCCCGGACCGCTCACCGAACTCGCCTCCCGGACCGCCGCCGGCACCCTGTCCGCGCCCCCGGACGGGCCGCCCCTGCCCGGCCTGGACCGGGCCGTGGCCCGGCTCGCCCCGGCGTCCCCGCGGCCCGCCGGGGGAGTGGAGCGCGAGCTCGCCCTGGCCAGCCTCGCCGTACCGATGGAGACCGTCGAGGAGGACGTCCGGTGGGTCCGCGACTGCCTGGACCGCCGGCTGCTCACCGGCGTCGACGTGATCCGCCACAAGCTCCCGGCCGTCTGGGCCCTGGACGAGGACCACTGGCTGGGCGTCGTGGACCACCCCGACCGCTACGACCGGCCCGAGGCCGTGCTCGCCGCCCGCGCAGAGGCCGACCGGCTGTTCGCCGTGGCCCTCGGCGAGGACCCGGACGCCTGGTGGCGGGCCGCCAGTACGCTGCCGGACTTCGCGGGAACGCTCCCGCACCTCCTCCTGCGGATCACCGAAGGGGGTTCCGTGTCCAATCGCCCCTGAGTTGCGGCAACAATGGGTGCATGAGCGACCGTCCAGCCCCCCTCGCCGATCCGCACCTCCTCTTCGACCCCGCGGCCGGCCGCCGGGACATCGTCATCCTCGGCTCCACCGGTTCCATCGGGACCCAGGCCATCGACCTGGCCCTGCGCAACCCGGACCGGTTCCGGGTCACGGCGCTGTCCGCCGCGGGCGGCCGGGTCGCGCTGCTGGCCGAGCAGGCCAGGCTGCTGCGGGTGAACACCGTGGCCGTCGCGCGCGAAGACGTCGTACCGGCCCTGAAGGAAGCGCTGGACGCGCAGTACGGCGCCGGTGAGCCGCTGCCCGAGATCCTCGCCGGGCCGGACGCCGCGACCGAGCTCGCCGCCTCCGAGTGCCACACCGTGCTCAACGGCATCACCGGTTCCATCGGCCTCGCACCCACCCTCGCCGCGCTGCGGGCCGGCCGGACCCTGGCCCTCGCCAACAAGGAGTCGCTGATCGTCGGCGGCCCGCTGGTCAAGGCCCTCGCGAAGCCCGGCCAGATCATCCCCGTCGACTCCGAGCACGCGGCGCTCTTCCAGGCGCTCGCCGCCGGCACCCGCGCGGACGTGCAGAAGCTCGTCGTCACCGCCTCCGGCGGACCCTTCCGCGGCCGCACCCGCGCCGAGCTGGCCTCGGTCACCGTCAAGGACGCCCTCGCCCACCCGACCTGGGCCATGGGACCGGTGATCACCATCAACTCGGCGACCCTGGTCAACAAGGGCCTCGAAGTCATCGAGGCGCACCTGCTCTACGACATCCCCTTCGAGCGCATCGAGGTCGTCGTCCACCCGCAGTCATACGTCCACTCGATGGTGGAGTTCACGGACGGCTCCACGCTGGCCCAGGCCACCCCGCCGGACATGCGCGGCCCGATCGCGATCGGCCTCGGCTGGCCCCAGCGGATCCCCGACGCGGCCCCCGCCTTCGACTGGACCAAGGCGTCCACGTGGGAGTTCTTCCCGCTGGACACCGAGGCCTTCCCGGCGGTGGGCCTGGCCCGGCACGTGGGCGCCCTGGGCGGTACCGCGCCCGCCGTGTTCAATGCGGCGAACGAGGAGTGCGTCGAGGCCTTCCTGGCCGGTCGGCTGCCGTTCACAGCAATCATGGATACGGTCTCTGCCGTGGTCGACGAACACGGGACTCCCGCCGCGGGAACTTCCCTCACGGTCACGGACGTCCTTGAAGCGGAGACCTGGGCCCGGGCCCGGGCACGGGAGACGGCGGCACGGGCCGCAGTGGAGGCGCGCGCATGACCATCCTGCTCAACCTGATCGGCGTGCTCGTCTTCGTGGTCGGGCTGCTCTTCTCCATCGCCTGGCACGAGCTCGGCCACCTCTCGACGGCCAAGCTCTTCGGCATCCGCGTGCCCCAGTACATGGTCGGCTTCGGCCGGACCATCTGGTCCCGCAAGAAGGGCGACACCGAGTACGGGCTCAAGGCCATCCCGATGGGCGGCTACATCCGCATGATCGGGATGTTCCCGCCCGGCGAGGACGGCAAGGTCACCGCCCGCTCGACGTCGCCGTTCCGCTCGATGATCGAGGACGCGCGCTCGGCGGCGTACGAGGAGCTGCAGCCGGGCGACGAGTCGCGGCTCTTCTACACGCGCAAGCCCTGGAAGCGCGTGATCGTGATGTTCGCGGGACCGTTCATGAACCTGGTCCTGGCGCTGGCGATCTTCTTCGGCGTGTGGATGACCTTCGGCGTGCAGCAGACGACCACCCAGGTCGCGACGGTCACCGACTGCGTCCTCAAGCAGAGCGACAAGCGCAAGGTCTGCCAGGACGGCGACCCGGTGGCCCCGGCCAAGGGCGCGGGCCTGCGGGTCGGCGACAAGATCGTGGCGTTCGACGGCAAGCCGGTCGAGGACTGGGACGCCCTCCAGCGGAACATCCGCACCACGATCGGCGCCGCCACCCTCACCGTCCTGCGCGACGGCCAGCGGATCGAGCTCCACCCGACCCTCGTCGAGAACCGCGTCGCCAAGACCGACGGCCGCGGCGGCTACCTCAAGGACGAGTACGTGTCGGCCGGCTACCTCGGCGTCAGCGCGGAGACCGTGATCGCCCCGCTCACCTTCACCCAGTCCGCGGAGCACGTCGTGGAGGTCGTCGAGGCCAGCGTGGAGGGCCTGGCCAACCTCCCGGGCAAGGTCCCGGCCCTGTGGAACGCCGTGTTCAACGGCGGCGAGCGCGAGGCCGACTCCCCGATGGGCATCGTCGGCGCGGCCCGGATCAGCGCCGACATCGCGACCCTGGACATCCCCAAGGAGCAGCGGGCCTCGATCATGCTCGGGGTCCTCGGCTACTTCAACCTCTCCCTCTTCCTCTTCAACATGCTGCCCCTGCTGCCCCTGGACGGCGGGCACATCGCCGGCGCCCTGTGGGAGTCGGCGCGGCGCGCCTTCGCGCGGGTCTTCCGGCGCGCGGACCCGGGCCCCTTCGACGTGGCGAAGCTGATGCCCGCCGCGTACGTGGTGGCGGCCGTCTTCGTCTGCTTCACGCTGCTGGTGCTGGCCGCGGACGTGGTGAACCCCATCAGGATCACCTGACCGAGCGGTCGGCGCGGGGGCTCGCAGAGCCCCCTACCTCATCCGGTCGGGAGCCGGGCACGCTTCGTGCCCGGCTCCCTACGTACGGGTGGCACGCCCCCCGCGATGCGAGGGGCACGCGCTGCTTGGCGTAATCTCGAAGGCTGGAGCCCGCCGACTTCGGGACCTTGACCCACCTTGATCCACACCTTGGGGTTGCACAGCAGATGACTGCCATCTCTCTCGGAATGCCGGACGTGCCGGCGAAGCTCGCCGACCGCAGGGTCAGCCGCAAGATCCAGGTCGGTTCCGTGGCCGTCGGCGGCGACGCACAGATCTCGGTGCAGTCGATGACCACCACCAGGACCTCCGACATCGGCGCCACGCTCCAGCAGATCGCGGAGCTGACCGCCTCCGGCTGCGACATCGTGCGCGTGGCCTGCCCGACGCAGGACGACGCCGACGCGCTCGCCGTGATCGCGAAGAAGTCGAACATCCCGGTCATCGCCGACATCCACTTCCAGCCGAAGTACGTGTTCGCCGCGATCGACGCCGGCTGCGCCGCGGTCCGCGTGAACCCGGGCAACATCAAGCAGTTCGACGACAAGGTCAAGGAGATCGCGCGGGCCGCCAAGGACGCCGGGACCCCGATCCGGATCGGCGTGAACGCGGGCTCGCTCGACGCCCGGCTGCTGAAGAAGTACGGCAAGGCCACCCCCGAGGCGCTGGTCGAGTCCGCGCTGTGGGAGGCCTCCCTCTTCGAGGAGCACGGCTTCAGCGACATCAAGATCTCGGTCAAGCACAACGACCCGGTCGTCATGGTCAACGCCTACCGCCAGCTGGCCGCCCAGTGCACGTACCCGCTGCACCTCGGCGTCACCGAGGCCGGGCCGGCCTTCCAGGGCACCATCAAGTCCGCCGTCGCCTTCGGCGCGCTGCTCTCCGAGGGCATCGGCGACACCATCCGCGTCTCGCTGTCGGCCCCGCCGGTGGAGGAGATCAAGGTCGGCCGCCAGATCCTGGAGTCGCTGAACCTCAAGCCGCGCCGCCTGGAGATCGTGTCCTGCCCGTCGTGCGGGCGCGCGCAGGTGGACGTCTACAAGCTGGCCGAGCAGGTCACGGCCGGCCTGGAGGGCATGGAGGTCCCGCTGCGCGTCGCCGTCATGGGCTGCGTCGTGAACGGCCCGGGCGAGGCCCGCGAGGCCGACCTCGGTGTCGCCTCCGGCAACGGCAAGGGCCAGATCTTCGTGAAGGGCGAGGTCATCAAGACCGTCCCCGAGTCGAAGATCGTGGAGACCCTCATCGAAGAGGCGCTGAAGATCGCCGAGCAGATGGAGAAGGACGGCGTGATGTCGGGCGAGCCGACGGTGGCGATCGGGGTCTAGTGCTGCGGCCCACCCGGCTTTCCCACGGGCCCGGCTCCGCCCCAGGCGGCGCCGGGCCCGTCGCTTTGCCCGGGCGGGCCCGCCCGGGTCCCCGGCGGGCCGCCGAGGGGCCTCGCCGGGGCCGCACAGGGGCCGCGCGGCATCCGCGAGCCGCGCCGGGTACAGTGCGGAGATCAGCAGACTTGCATGGTGAGGCCCCAGTGTTGACGCAGACCACCACCCGGGTCCTAGAGCCCAGTGATCTTGACGCCGCGCTCGACATCCTCGGACGCGAGCCGGTCGAGAACGCCTTCGTCACCTCGCGGGTCCAGGTCGCCGGGCTCGATCCGTGGCGCCTGGGCGGCGAGATGTGGGGCTGGTACGCCGACGGAGAGCTCCGCTCCCTCTGCTACGCCGGCGCCAACCTGGTCCCCGTCTGCGCCGGCCCCGAAGCCATCCGCGCCTTCGCCGACCGCGCCCGCCGCACCGGCCGCCGCTGCTCCTCCATCGTCGGCCCCTCGGCGGCCACCCGGCTGCTGTGGCAGCTCCTGGAGCCCAGCTGGGGGCCGGCCCGCGACGTCCGCTCCCACCAGCCGCTCATGATCATCGAGCAGCCGTCCGACGCGGTCGCCGCGGACGCGCAGGTCCGCCGCATCCGCAAGGACGAGATGGACCTGATCATGCCCGCCTGCGTGGCCATGTTCACGGAGGAGGTCGGCATCTCCCCGATGGCGGGCGACGGCGGCCTGCTCTACCAGGCCCGGGTCGCCGAGCTGGTCGCCACCGGCCGCTCCTTCGCCCGCGTCGAGGACGGCAAGGTCGTCTTCAAGGCCGAGATCGGCGCCGCCACCCCCCGCGCCTGCCAGATCCAGGGGGTGTGGGTGGCCCCCGAGTTCCGCGGCCGCGGGCACTCCGAGACCGGGATGGCGGCCGTCGTCGCGTACGCGCTCAGGGACGTGGCCCCCGTGGTGAGCCTCTACGTGAACGACTTCAACACCGCCGCGCGCGCGTCCTACCGCCGGGTCGGCTTCCGCGAGGTCGGCGCGTTCATGAGCGTCCTGTTCTGATCGTCCCGTTCTGGGCCCGCGAGCCCGCCGGGCGGCATACCCGCAGGCCGGGGAGGCCCAGTAAGGTCACCGCATGCTGCCAACCCCCGGGGGAGAAGACCCCGCCCGGCCCGCCGGACTACGGATCGGGCACCTCGACCTCGCCGACCGGGTCGACGAGGCCCTGCGCGTGCAGGCCGAGGCCTTCGGGCTCAGCGAGGAGGAGGTCGGCATCCGGCGCTACATCGTCCAGCGCCACATGACCTGCCGCGGTGCCCGCGCGCTCGGCGCCTTCACCGAGGACGGGGCGCTCGCCGGGTTCGTCTACGGCATGCCCAACGACCGCGCGCACTGGTGGTCGGGCGTCGTGGAGCCCTACCTGCGGGCCGGCGGCCACGAGGGCTGGCTCGACGGCTCCTTCGTGATCACCGAACTCCACGTCCACCCCGGCTTCCAGGGCCGCGGCGTCGGCCGCGCCCTCATCACCACGATCACCGCCGCCGCCGAGGAGCCGCGCTCGATCCTCTCGGCGATCGACGTCGAGAGCCCCGCCCGGGGGCTCTACCGCTCCCTTGGGTACGCCGATCTCGCCCGCCCGGTCCACTTCCCGAGCGCGAGCCTCCCGTACGCCGTCATGGGCGCCCCGCTGCCCCTGCGCCGGCCCTGACGGGCGGCGGACCGGCCGCCGGGCAGCGCCCCAAACCGTTTTTCGGAGCCCGGTCCGCCCCGGTAGCCTCCCGTCATGTCAACGCAACACGTGCAGCGCATGTCCCGCCTCATGGCCAAGACCCTCCGCGAGGACCCGGCCGACGCCGAGACCCTCAGCCACCGCCTGCTGGTCCGGGCCGGCTACGTCCGGCGCACCTCCGCCGGGGTGTGGAGCTGGCTGCCGCTCGGCAAGCGGGTCCTGGACAACGTCTCGCGCATCGTCCGCGAGGAGATGGACGCGATCGGGGCGCAGGAGGTGCTGCTCCCGGCGCTGCTGCCGAAGGAGCCGTACGAGATCAGCGGGCGCTGGTCGGAGTACGGGGACCTGCTGTTCCGGCTCAAGGACCGCAAGGGCGCGGACTACCTGCTCGGCCCCACGCACGAGGAGATCTTCACCCTGCTGGTCAAGGACCAGTGCACGTCCTACAAGGACCTGCCGGTCATGCTCTACCAGATCCAGATCAAGTACCGGGACGAGGCGCGCCCCCGGTCGGGCGTCCTGCGCGGCCGCGAGTTCCACATGAAGGACTCGTACTCCTTCGACGTGACCGACGAGGGGCTGGCCGAGTCGTACGCCCTCCACCGCGCGGCCTACCAGCGGATCTTCGAGCGGCTCGGCCTCGACCACCGGATCGTGTCGGCGGTGTCGGGCGCGATGGGCGGCTCGGCGTCGGAGGAGTTCCTCGCGCCGGCCGCGGCGGGCGAGGACACCTTCGTGGACTGCCCCTCGTGCGCCTACGCGGCGAACACGGAAGCCGTGACCTTCGCCCTGACCCCGGCCGAAGGGGACCACGGTCCGCTGGAGGAGGTCCCGACCCCCGACACCCCCACCATCGAGACCCTGGCGGCGCACCTCGGCATCCCCGCGTCGGCGACGCTGAAGAACCTCCTCGTCAAGGTCGACGGTGAGATCACGGCCGTCGGCGTACCGGGTGACCGGGAGGTCGACCTGGGCAAGCTCGGCGAGCATCTGGCCCCGGCGGTGGTGGAGTTGGTGACGGCCGAGGACTTCGCCGACCGGCCCGACCTGGTACGGGGCTACGTGGGCCCGCAGGGCCTGGCGAAGGTCCCCTACCTCGCCGACCCCCGTATCGCGCCGGGCACTTCCTGGGTGACGGGGGCCAACAAGCCCGGCACGCACGCCCGGAACGTGGTGTGCGGGCGGGACTTCGAGGTGGACCGGTACCTGGACGTGGTGGTCGTCGAGGAGGGCGACCCCTGCCCCTCGTGCGGCGCGGGACTGCGGCTGGACCGGGCGATCGAGATCGGGCACATCTTCCAGCTGGGCCGCAAGTACACGGACGCCTTCGGCCTCGACGTCCTCGGCAAGGAGGGCAAGCCGGTCCGGGTCACGATGGGCTCCTACGGCATCGGCGTCTCGCGCGCGGTGGCCGCGCTGGCCGAGCAGACGGCCGACGGGCGCGGGCTGTGCTGGCCCGCGGCCGTGGCCCCCGCGGACGTGCACGTGGTGGCGGCGGGCAAGGCGGTGCCGCTCGCGCTCGCGGATTCCGCGGCCGCGTCCCTGGCGGAGGCGGGCCTGCGCGTCCTCCTGGACGACCGGCCGGGCCTGTCCCCGGGCGTGAAGCTCACGGACGCGGAGCTGATCGGCGTTCCCTGGATCCTGGTGGCGGGCCGCCGCTCGGCGGAGTCGGTGGTCGAGCTCCAGAACCGCGCCACGGGCACCCGCGAGGAGCTCCCGCTCGCCGAAGCCCTGGCCCGCCTGACCGCGTAGCCCCGCGGGCAGCCCCGAGCGGCGGCTACTCGTGCCGCCCGTCCGGCTCCGCGGCGGGCGGTACGGGCTCCGGTCCCGGCGGCGCCACCGGGGCCACCGCTGGAGCCGGAGCCGCAGCCGGCGCCGCGCGCTCCAGGAAGCGCAGGAGCTCCACCGGGAACGGCAGGACCAGGGTGGAGTTCTTCTCCGCCGCGACCGCCACCACCGTCTGGAGCAGGCGCAGCTGCAGCGCGGCCGGCTGGTCCGACATGACCGCCGCCGCCTCGGCCAGCTTGTGCGAGGCCTGGAGCTCCGCGTCCGCGTTGATGACCCGGGCGCGGCGCTCGCGGTCGGCCTCGGCCTGCCGGGCCATCGACCGCTTCATCGTCTCCGGCAGGGAGACGTCCTTGATCTCGACCCGGTCGATCTGCACGCCCCACCCCACCGCCGGGCTGTCGATCATCAGCTCCAGGCCCTGGTTGAGCATCTCCCGGTTGGACAGCAGATCGTCCAGGTCGGACTTGCCGATGATCGACCGCAGCGAGGTCTGGGCCATCTGGGAGACCGCGAAGCGGTAGTCCTCCACCGCGATGATCGCGTTCGCCGCGTCCACGACCTTGAAGTAGACCACCGCGTCCACGCGCACCGTGACGTTGTCCCGGGTGATGCCCTCCTGGGCCGGCACCGGCATCGTCACGATCTGCAGGTTCACCTTGTGCAGCCGGTCCACCAGCGGGAGGACCATCGTGAAGCCGGGGCCGCGGATGCCCTCCCGGAGCCGGCCGAGGCGGAAGACGACACCGCGCTCGTACTGCTTCACCACCCGGGCGGCGGCGCCCATGTAGACGGCGGCTCCCACGCCCGCGGCGATCGCGGCTGTCAGCAGTTCCTGGACCATGACGGCCTCCTGCCGGGCACGACTCCCCGAAGGGTTTATGCCCTACAACCAGCCCGCGAACTCCAACAACTGTTCCGCTTCCCGCCGCCGTCCGGCGGCCAGCGCCCGGTTGCCCGACTCGACCGCACGGAACAGCGTCCAGCCCCGCAGCCGGTCCCGGTCCACCTCCAGCGCGTCGGCCAGCTTGTTCACCCGGCGCCGCGCGCCCGCGGCCCCCGCGGAGGAGGCCACCTGGTCCTCCAGGCGGTCCCGTACCAGCCGCGCCAGGTCGTACGCCCGCTCGCCGACCATCGGATCCGGGCCCACCGCCAGCCAAGGCGCCCGCTCGCCGGCGAGCACCTTGCCCTGCCGGAAGGCCCCGTGCAGCAGCAGTTCCTCGGCCGGCGCCGCCGTCAGCTCCTCACGGGCGGCGAGCGCCGCCGAAGCCAGCTCTGCCGCCTCGGCGGGGGCCTTGCGGAGCACCTCGGCCTGCGCGGCCGTGCGCTCGGTGACCGTCTCCCAGCCGTGTCCGGGCTCCGGGGCCACCCACAGCCTGCGCAGCGTGCCGCAGGCCTCCAGCAGGGCCTTGGCCTCGGGCAGCGACCGCAGCGAGACCTCGGGGTGGAGCCGCTCCAGCAGCAGCCCCCCGTCCTCCTCGTGGTGGCGGGTGTCGAGGACCCGTACGGCCCCGAATCCGCCCCAGTGGGCCAGCGCGGCGAGTTCCCGCCCGGGGCGGGCGGCCGGCGGGGCCAGCTTCAGCGCGGCCGGGGTGCCGTCGGCGTACCGGACGAGGACGACCAGGCTGCTGCGGCCGCCGGGGGCCTGCACCCGCTGGGCCTGCACTCCCCGCCGGGCCAGCGCGGACTCCGCCAGATCGGGCAACTGCCCCAGCCAGTCCGCGGTCCGCGCCGTCTCCGGCAGCTCGCCGAGCGCCCGTACGAGCCGCTGCGGCGGTTCGAAAGCCATGCGTGAGTGGTCCCTTTCAGCTGTGCGCGGGCCCGTCGCGCGTGCTTGCGCGCCGCTCCCGCACGGGTTCCGCACTAGTTCTGCGCCGCGGACGCGCGTTCCGTGAGCCCAGGGAAGGCTACGCCGACACCACGCCAGCGTGCCGCGCGCACGGCCGCGGCGCTCAGCGCGTCAGCCGCCTCGCGGCGCAACCGGCCCTCGGCCGCGCGCACCAGGTCGGAGTAGGCCCCGGCCACCCGTTCCTCGATCACGGCGGCCAGCCGCTCGGCGTCGGCGGGCGTGCGCACGGTGAACGGCAGCGTGTACGCCGCCTCCGCGGGACGGGGGGAACCGCCCAGCTCGCGCACGGTGCGGGCCAGCGCGTCGCGGCGCGCGAGGTGGCCGCCGTAGGCCTCGCGGGCCTCGGCGGCGCGGGGGGCGCCCGAGGTCCGGGCGCCGATCACGCCGTAGCCGTACGCGGCCGCGTGCTCGGCGGCCAGCGCGGCCTGCGCGGCCTCCAGGACCTGGCCGGCGGGGGAGGAACTGAGGGTCGACCGTGAGGCGTCGAACGCCCAGCGGTTCGGCGAGGGCACGCAGGGCGGGCTCGGAGAGCCTGATCCAGTTCTGGTCGGCACCCAGGGTGGCGGTGTGCCGCTTCTCGGAGGTGACGCCGACCGCCGTGCGCTACCAGGGCGCCGCCCGGGAGACGCGGGCCGAGCAGCCCGCGGCGAACGGCCGGGCCGGTACGCAGCGAGGTCCAGTCGGGGCGGTGCCGGGACTCGTAACGGGCCTCGTACACCGCCTTGTCCGTCTCGTACGCGCGCAGCAGGACGGGGTCCTCGCGCGGGTCGCGGCCGGTCGTGCGGGCGTAGCCCTCGCAGAAGGCGGCCCGGCAGGCGTCCGCCCAGGCGGGGGCGAACGGCCGGTGCGAGCGGGCCGCGTAGTCGAAGGAGCGCAGTATGCCGGCGATGTCCCGCACCGCCGGCTCGGGGCGGCGGCGGTCGGCCAGCGGCCGGGCCGGCTCGCCCTCGAAGTCGATCAGCGCCCAACTGCCGTCCGCGGTGCGCAGGGTCTGCCCCAGGTGCAGGTCCCCGTGGATCCGCTGGGCGGGAACCCCGGCCCCGCGGGAGGCGGCGAGCGCGTCGAAGGCGCCGCGCAGCCCGGCCTCGTAGGGCCGCAGTGCCGGGACCTCGCGGGCGGTGGCGGCCAGCCGCGCGGTCATCCCGGCGGCCAGCCGGGCCGTCTGCTCCGGGCCGAGCGCGAGGGTGGGCAGGGCCCCGGCCAGCGCGCTGTGCACCTCGGCGGTGGCCCGGCCGAGCGCGTGCGCCTCGGCGGTGAAGTCGGCCCCGGTGCGCAGCCGGTGCAGCGCGAGCTGCCAGCCGTCGTCGGAGCCGCGCAGGTAGGGCTGGAGCACGCCCAGGGTCAGCGGTTCGGAGCCGGGCAGTTCGGCCTCGTACCAGGCGACCGGCGCGGGCACCCGGGTGCAGCCGGCGGCGGCCAGGGCCCGGGGCAGCTCCAGGTCCGGGTTGACTCCGGGGCCGACCCGTCTGAACACCTTCAGGATGTACGAATCCCCGTAGATCAGCGAGGAGTTGGTCTGCTCCCCGGACAGTGGCCGGGGGGTCGGCGCCTCGGGGATGACGGTGGCCGGGTCCCGGTCGAAGCGGAGCGGGCCGAGCGTCCCGGGGGAGCGCAGCCGTTCCAGCAGCAGCGAGGCGAGCCGCGGATCGCCCAGTCCCTCGTAGACCGACTGGCCGGCGTACGGGCCCTGCTCGGCGCGGCCGATCAGCGCGGGCGCGAGCGCGGGCGGCAGCGGGCTCGGGCGCACCCCGAGCAGCAGTTGGTAGCAGTCCCCGTCCACGTCCAGCAGCAGGTGCAGGAGCCCCGGCGTGGATCCGGGCGGCAGCAGTTCGGCCGCCGAGATCGTCCTCAGCCGTCCGATGGCGCGGCCCTTGCCCGCGAACCAGCGCTGTGCGGGCAGCCAGGCCCGCAGCATCGGTTCCAGTGGGCCGAGCCCGGTGGCCCGGTCGGCCGTGAGCCGATTCCGGGCGGATGCAGCCTCCGACATGGCGTCGCGTCCTTTCCCCGGGCCGTCAAAGAATGCGCAAGTGTCCCGGATCGCGGTGGTTGCTTCTCCGGTGTGGGCGAGTGTCGGGTCAGGATGGTCCGTACAGGGGCGGGCGATTGACCCATTCGCCGCGCCCGCCCCCGGGCCGGGCTGTTATTCGGAGCGCAGGCGGAACCAGTAGAAGCCGTGGCCCGCCAGGGTCAGCAGGTACGGCCACTCGCCGATCGGCGGGAAGCGGACGTCACCCGTCAGCTCCACCGGGACCCGTCCGTTGAACGACTGCAGATCCAGCTCCGTGGGCTGCGCGAAGCGCGAGAAGTTGTGCACGCACAGCACCAGGTCGTCCCCGTACTCGCGCAGGAACGCGAGCACCGCCGGGTTCGACGACGGCAGTTCGGTGTACGAGCCGAGTCCGAAGGCGGGGTTCGCCTTGCGGACTTCGATCATCCGGCGGGTCCAGTGCAGCAACGACGAGGGCGACGCCATGGCCGCCTCGACATTGGTGACCTGGTACCCGTGGACCGGGTCCATGATGACCGGCAGGTTCAGCCTGCCCGGATCGCACGAGGAGAAACCGGCGTTGCGGTCCGGCGTCCACTGCATCGGGGTGCGCACCCCGTCGCGGTCGCCGAGCCAGATGTTGTCGCCCATGCCGATCTCGTCCCCGTAGTAGAGGACGGGCGACCCGGGCAGCGACAGCAGCAGGGCCGTGAACAGCTCCATCTGGTTGCGGTCGTTGTCCAGCAGCGGGGCGAGGCGGCGCCGGATGCCGATGTTGGCCCGCATGCGCGGGTCCTTGGCGTACTCGGCGTACATGTAGTCGCGCTCTTCGTCGGTGACCATTTCGAGGGTCAGCTCGTCGTGGTTGCGCAGGAAGATGCCCCACTGGCAGCGGTCCGGGATCGCCGGGGTCTTGGCCAGGATCTCGGAGACCGGGTAGCGGGACTCTCTTCGCACGGCCATGAAGATGCGCGGCATGACGGGGAAGTGGAAGGCCATGTGGCACTCGTCCCCGCCCTTCGTGAAGTCGCCGAAGTAGTCGACGACGTCCTCGGGCCACTGGTTGGCCTCGGCGAGCAGCACGGTGTCCGGGTAGTGCGCGTCGATCTCGGCGCGGACCGCCTTGAGGAGGGTGTGCGTGCGCGGCAGGTTCTCGCAGTTGGTGCCCTCCTCGGCGTACAGGTAGGGCACGGCGTCGAGGCGGAAGCCGTCGATCCCGAGGTCGAGCCAGAACCGGAGCGAGGAGACGATCTCCTCGACGACGGCCGGGTTCTCGTAGTTGAGGTCCGGCTGGTGGGAGAAGAACCGGTGCCAGTAGTACTGCTTGCGGACCGGGTCGTACGTCCAGTTCGAGGTCTCGGTGTCGACGAAGATGATGCGGGCGTCCTGGTACTGCTTGTCGTTGTCGGCCCACATGTAGTAGTCGCCGTAGGGCCCGTCGGGGTCCTTGCGGGACTGCTGGAACCACTCGTGCTGGTCGCTCGTGTGGTTCATGACGAAGTCGATGATCACCCGCATGCCGCGGGTGTGCGCCGCGTCCACGAACTCCACGAAGTCGGCGAGGTCGCCGAACTCCGGGAGCACGGAGGTGTAGTCGGCGACGTCGTAGCCCCCGTCGCGGAGGGGGGAGGCGAAGAACGGCGGCAGCCACAGGCAGTCGACGCCGAGCCACTGCAGGTAGTCCAGCTTGGCGGTGAGCCCCTTGAGGTCACCCACGCCGTCGCCGTTGCTGTCGTGGAAGGAGCGGACGAGGACCTCGTAGAAGACCGCCCGCTTGAACCAGTCGGGATCGCGGTCCTTGGCGGGGGTGTCCTCGAAGGTGTCGTGGACGGGATCGTTGATCATCATGTGGTGGGTGACCCTCCGGTGGGCGGGGACGGTCGCAGAGCTGCCAACACGTGCGCGGGCGTACGGCCCGGCTCTAGGCGCACGTAGTTCGCCCTGCCCCAGTGATAGGTCTCGCCGGTGAGCTCGTCGCGCACCGCGAGGGACCCGTGCCAGTCGAGGCCGAGTACCGGCATGTCCAACGAGACCGTCGCCTCCTGGGTGTGGTGCGGATCGAGGTTGACGACCACCAGTACGGAATTGGCTCCGGCGTGCTTCGAATAGGCGATCACCTGTTCGTTGTCGGTCGGATGGAAATGGATGTCGCGCAGCTGCTGGAGCGCCGGGTTGCGCCGGCGCAGCCGGTTCAGGGCGGTGATCAGCGGGGCGATCGTGCGGCCCTCGCGGTCGGCGGCGGCCCAGTCGCGCGGCCGCAGCTCGTACTTCTCGGAGTTCAGGTACTCCTCGCTGCCCTCCTTGACGGCGGAGTTCTCGCAGAGCTCGTAGCCGGCGTAGACCCCCCAGGTGGGGGAGAGGGTGGCGGCGAGCACCGCGCGGACCTCGAAGGCGGGGCGGCCGCCGTGCTGAAGGTACGCATGCAGGATGTCGGGGGTGTTGACGAAGAAATTCGGCCGCATGACGGAGGCGGAGCGGGTGTCCGCCAGTTCGGTCAGGTACTCGGTGAGCTCGGCCTTCGTGTTGCGCCACGTGAAGTACGTGTAGGACTGCTGGAAGCCGACGGCGGCCAGGGCCCGCATCATCGCGGGGCGGGTGAAGGCCTCGGCGAGGAAGATCACGTCGGGATCGGTCTTGTTGATGTCCGCGATCACCTTCTGCCAGAAGACCACCGGCTTGGTGTGCGGGTTGTCGACCCGGAAGATGCGGACGCCGTGGTCCATCCAGTGCCGCAGCACCCGGACCGTCTCCCCGATGATGCCGGCCATGTCGGTGTCGAAGTGGATCGGGACGATGTCCTGGTACTTCTTCGGCGGGTTCTCCGCGTACGCGATCGTGCCGTCGGCGCGGTGGCGGAACCACTCCGGGTGCTTCTCCACCCACGGATGGTCCGGAGAGCACTGCAGGGCGAAGTCCAGCGCCACCTCGATCCGCAGCTCGCGGGCCTTGGCGACGAAGGCGTCGAAGTCCTCGATGGTGCCGAGCTCCGGGTGGACCGCGTCGTGGCCGCCCTCGGTGGAACCGATGGCCCACGGCACGCCCGGATCCCAACTCCCGGCGGACAGGGTGTTGTTCGGGCCCTTGCGGTACGTGCTGCCGATGGGGTGGATGGGCGGCAGGTACACGACGTCGAAACCCATGGCGGCGATGGCCGCCAACCGCTCGGCGGCGGTGCGGAAGGTGCCGCTGACGGGCGCCGCGCCGGGCTCCAGCACCGCCCCCTCCGACCGGGGGAACATCTCGTACCAGGAACCGAAGAGCGCCCGCTTGCGCTCGATCAGCAGCGGCAGCGGCTTGGAGGCGGTGACCAGCTCCCGGTACGGGCGCTTGGCGAGCGCCGCCGCGGCGGCCGGCGCCAGGGCCGCCGCGTACCGCGCGGAGACCTCCCGGTCCTCGTCGCGCATCGCGTCGGCGGCCGCGAGCACGTGCTCGCGCCCGTCGCGCTTGGGAACCTTCGCCGCGGCCCGCTCGTACAGCTCGGCGCCTTCGAGGAGCGTCAGCCCCGGGTCGATCCCGGCGGGGATCTTGATCGCCGCGTGGGCCCGCCAGGTGGCCACCGGGTCACTCCACGCCTCGACGGTGTACGTCCACCTCCCTTCCACCTCGACGGACACCCGGGCCCCCCACCGGTCGGTGCCGGGAGCGAGCTCGGACAGGGGCACGGGGGGCCGCAGCCGCCCGCTCGGATCTCGGAGCACGACATGGGCCGCCACGGCGTCGTGCCCCTCGCGGAACACGGTGGCGGAAATCTCGAATACCTCGTCCACGACCGCCTTGGCGGGTCTGACGCCGCAGTCGACGGCGGGGCGGACGTCCAGCACGGGAATGCGACCGATCATGATGGGATCACCTGGGGGCAGTTCGCAGGGCTCGGTGACGACAGGCCAGCCGGCATGGCGGCTGGTAGTGCACGCTCTGTTCGCTCTGTTTCTAGCCGCTCGGAAGACGGCTGGGCTGCGGGCATGGCCGCTCCTGTCCGCGTTCACTCGGGTGGCGGGAGAGGTCGGGGAGGGGGTGCGCCGTGCGCGTACCCGGGAGCCCTGCCCACTCCAGCCCGGCCCAATCCGTGTGTTCGGTTAACTACTCGTACGTAGCCGCACGGTCGTCGCGCAGCTCCGGCCCGAGATTCGCCGATGCTGCGTCAACTCGGAAAGGACTACCGGAGGTCCACGCCGATCCACGCTCGCGCGCGGGCCGCCGGAGGGGCGATGGAGGCGCCATGGCCGGGAGGGGGAGGCGCCGCTAGCCTTCCGAGGGTGACGCTCGCGGTGCACAGCGTGGTGCGGCCGCTTCGATCCGTAATCCCCTGCGAAGGTGGAACGCGTGAAGGCTATCCGTCGATTCACCGTGCGCCCCGTCCTCCCCGAAACCCTGTCGCCGCTCGCCGACCTCGCGCGCAACCTGCGCTGGTCCTGGCATACGGAGACCCGTGAGCTCTTCCAATCCGTCGATCCCGAGGGCTGGCAGGCCGCCGGCGGGGATCCCGTCCGGCTGCTCGGCACCGTCTCCGCCGCGCGCATCGAGGAGCTCGCCGCGGACCGGCGGTTCCTGCGCCGGCTCGCCGTCGCCGCCGCCGACCTCGATGACTACGTCCACGGCGGGAGGTGGTACCAGGGCCACGAGGCCGCCGCGGACCTGCCCGCCGGCATCGCCTACTTCTCGCCCGAGTTCGGGATCACCGCCGCCCTGCCCCAGTACTCCGGCGGCCTCGGCATCCTCGCCGGGGACCACCTCAAAGCCGCCAGCGACCTCGGCGTACCCCTCATCGGCGTCGGACTGCTCTACCGCCACGGGTACTTCCGACAGTCCCTGTCCCGGGACGGCTGGCAGCAGGAGCACTACCCGGTGCTCGACCCCAACGAACTGCCCGTCTCGCTCGTGCGCGAGGAGGACGGGTCGCCCGCCCGGGTGTCGCTGAGCCTGCCCGGCGGGCGGGCCCTGCACGCCCACGTCTGGCAGGCCCGCGTCGGCCGGGTGCCGCTGCTGCTCCTCGACTCCGACGTCGAGGACAACGACGCCGCCGCCCGCGAGGTGACCGACCGCCTCTACGGCGGAGGCAGCGACCACCGCCTGCTGCAGGAGATGCTCCTGGGCATCGGCGGGGTGCGGGCCGTGCGGACCTACTGCCGGATCACCGGGCATCCCGACCCCGAGGTGTTCCACACCAACGAGGGGCACGCCGGGTTCCTGGGACTCGAGCGCATAAGGGAACTGGAGGGACAGCGGGGGCTGGGCTTCGACGCCGCCGTCGAATCCGTGCGGGCCGGCACCGTCTTCACCACCCACACGCCCGTCCCCGCCGGCATCGACCGCTTCGACCGGTCGCTGGTCGCCCGCCACTTCGGCGAGGGCGGCGAACTGGCCGGCGTACCCGTCGACCGGATCCTCGCCCTCGGCGCGGAGACCTACCCCGGAGGCGACCCCGGGGTGTTCAACATGGCCGTGATGGGACTGCGCCTGGCCCAGCGGGCCAACGGCGTCTCCACCCTGCACGGCGCCGTCAGCCGGGAGATGTTCGCCGGGCTGTGGCCCGGCTTCGACCCCGCCGACGTGCCCATCACCTCCGTCACCAACGGGGTGCACGCCCCGACCTGGGTGGCACCGGAAGTGGTCAAGCTCGGCGCGCGCCAGATCGGCGCCGGGCGCACCGAGGACGCCCTGTCCGTCGGCGGCTCGCAGCGCTGGGACGCCGTCGCCGACATCCCCGACCAGGACGTCTGGGACCTGCGCCGGGTGCTCCGGGAGCAGCTGGTCCAAGAGGTACGGGACCGCCTGCGGGCCTCCTGGCGCCAGCGCGGGGCCGCCGCCGCCGAACTGGGCTGGGTGGACTCGGTCCTCGACCCGGACGTGCTGACCATCGGCTTCGCCCGCCGGGTCCCGTCCTACAAGCGGCTCACGCTGATGCTGCGCGACCCGGACCGGCTGCGCCGCCTGCTGCTGGACCCGGACCGCCCGGTGCAGATCGTGGTGGCGGGCAAGGCGCACCCGGCCGACGACGGCGGGAAGCGGCTCGTCCAGGAGCTGGTGCGGTTCGCCGACGACCCGCGCGTGCGCCACCGGATCGTCTTCCTGCCCGACTACGGCATGGCCATGGCACAGAAGCTCTACCCGGGCTGCGACGTCTGGCTCAACAACCCGCTGCGCCCGCTCGAGGCCTGCGGGACCAGCGGGATGAAGGCGGCGCTCAACGGCTGCCTGAACCTCTCGGTCCTGGACGGCTGGTGGGACGAGTGGTTCGAGCCGGACTTCGGCTGGGCCATCCCGACCGCCGACGGCCTGGGCTCGGACGAGGACCGGCGCGACGACCTGGAGGCGAACGCCCTCTACGACCTGATCGAGGGCCGGGTCGCGCCCCGGTTCTACGACCGGACCGGGCGCGCGGCGCTCCCGGTGCGCTGGATCGAGATGGTCCGGCGCACCCTCGTCTCACTGGGGCCCAAGGTGCTGGCGGGACGGATGGTGCGGGAGTACGTGGAGCGGCTCTACGCTCCGGCCGCCCTCGCCCACCGCGCCCTGACCCCGGAGGCGGCCCGCGACCTCGCCTGGTGGAAGGGCCGGGTCCGCGCGGCCTGGCCGCAGCTCACCGTCGAGCACGTGGAGGCGCTGACGGCGGGCCCGGTCGGCGGCACCGCCGAACTCGGGGCCACCCTCACCCTGCGCGTGCAGGTCTCGCTCGACGCGCTCGCGCCCGAGGACGTCGAGGTGCAGGCCGTCGCGGGCCGGGTCGACGCGCAGGACGTGATCCAGGGCGGGCGTGCCTTCCCGCTCAAGCCGGCCGGCGGGCCCGACCTGGAGGGGCGCTGGCTGTACGAGGGCCCGCTGGCCCTCGACCGTACGGGGCCCTTCGGCTACACCGTGCGGATCCTGCCGACGCACCCGCTGCTGGCGACCCCGGCAGAACTGGGCCTGGTCGCCGGACCGGTGGACACGGACGCGGGAGGCGGCGTACTCCTGCGCTAGTGCTGTGACCGGAAAGGTTCACCGGGTCGCGGCGCCCGGCACGGCACCTCGCCGCGTTGTCGGACCACACCGGTACGTCCAGTACGAGGCGTGGTCCTCCGCTTTGCGATGCACCGCACCGGACACCGCGACCCGGCAAACCTTCCCGGCCACAGCACTAGCGAAAGGGCCCGCCCGGGGTCGGGCGGGTTCAGGGGACGGGCGGCGGGTCCACCAGCCGCCCGTCCTCCACCAGCATCCCGGCCCGTTTGACGCTGCGCAGGGACGGGATCACCTCCACGTGGCCCACGCCGTCCACCGCGCCGATCCGCTCGGTCAGGTACGTGTAGAGCGCGTCGGTGTCCCGGCACACCACCACCGCCATCAGGGAGGCCGCCCCGGTCACGGCCGCCGCGAACGCCACCTCGCGGTGGCCCGCCAGGGCGGCCCCCACCTGCGCCAGCCGGGCCGGCGGGACGGTCAGCACGAGCGTCGCCTCCGCCTCGTAGCCGAAGAGCGCGGGGACGAACTCCACGTCGAAGAAGAGCGCCCCGCGATCGCGCAGCCGCTCCAGGCGGCGCCGCGCGGTGGACTCCGACAGCCCGGTGGCGCGCGCCAGTTCCGGATACCCGGCGCGGCCGTCCCGGCCCAGCACCGCGAGCAGTGCGAGCTCCTGCGCGTCGAGGGCGTACGGGGCGTCGCGGTCGCCCGACTCCTCGGGCCCGGGCCCGGGCGGGGCGGCGGGCCGTTGCAGGGCGGCGATCTGGTCGGGGCGCAGCACGTCCAGACCCACCCAGGAATCGGGGCCGCCGAAGAACTTCCGCAGGATGGTGTGGGCGCTGATGCCGGTCACCCGCCGGGTGCGCGGCAGCTTCTCCATAGGCCGTCACCGAGTCCCGCGACCCGCGGGCCAAGGGCCTGGACCTGCCCGGCACGGCCGCCTTCACCACCGCCGCCGCCACCGTCACCTACGCCCTGATCCGGGTCGGCGAGAACGGCTGGAGTTCCGCCACCACGCTGGGCCTGTTCGGTCTGGGCGCGGCCGCCTTCGCCGCCTTCGTCCTCGTCGAACTGCGCAGCTCCCGGCCGATGCTGGACCTGTCGCTGTTCCGCAGCCCGTCCTTCGTCGCGGTCATGGCCGCCTCCCTGCTGATGTCGGGCGCCGCCTTCGCGTACCTGATGTACGTCTCCCTGTGGCTGCAGACCGCCGAGGGCATGGGCCCGGTCGGCGCCGGGCTGGCCCTGGTGCCGCTCAGCCTGGCCGGCTTCTTCGTGGCCGCCGCGACGGGCAAGCTGATGCACGCCGTCTCGTACCGGATCACCATCGGCGGCGGGCTGTTCCTCATCGGCGCCGGCGCCCTGCTCCAGGGCTGGATGCTGGACGCCGGGGACGGCTGGACCGCGCTGGTGCCCGGCCTGCTCGTCACCGGCGTGGGCGTGGGCATGATCTCCCCGGCCGTGGCGGCCGCCGCGATGGGCTCGGTGCCCCCGGCCCGGGTGGGCATGGCCGGCGGCGCGCTGAACACCGCGCGGCAGCTGGGCACGGCGCTGGGCATCGCGGTGCTCGGCGCGGTCTTCCAGGCCGGGCTGGCGGACGGGCTCGAAGGCTCGGGCCGGCCGCACGGCACCGCCGAGGCGCTGGCCGCCGACGGCGCGGGCAAGGTGCTGGCGGCGGCGCCGGAGGCCGCGGGCTGGGTGGAGGCGGCCTTCGCGAGCGGGCTGCGCGAGACCTTCTGGGTCTCGGGAGCGATGGGCCTCGCGGGGGCGCTGATCTTCCTGGTGCTGTTCCGCACCACCGCCGCGCAGCCCCCGGCGGACCGGCGGGGCCCGGCCGGGGCCGGGGCCGCCGCGGGGGTCGGCGAACCCGCCGCCGGAGCCGCGGAGCGCGCCGCCGTCTGAGCCGCCTCGGCGGCGCCGTACGCGGCCGTGCACCCCGGATCCTGCGCGGATCCGGGGCGCGAGGGGCGCGCCCGCCGCGGGGCGACCGGGAGGGTGAACCTTCGAACGCGCCTGCGTGCCACATCGCTCCGGCGTGACCGTCCGCTCCTACGCTGCCCGCGGATGCCAACCGGACCAGGCATCCGAGGAACCCGTGTACCCCGAGGAACGGACCCCCCATGCGTCTTCGCTCCACCGCAGCCGCTCTCGTCGGCGCGCTCGCGCTCGTCCTGCCCGCCGCCGGGCTGTCCTTCGCCAACGACCACGACGACCGCGAGAACCTCGGCACGCTGTACTACCGGTACACCGACGAGGACGGCGACCGCCGCAACGGACAGATCCATCCGGCGGACAACGACACCTGCTACCGGCTGACGCACACCACCGAGAACCGGCCCGCGTTCGAGGTGAAGAACGAGACGGAGTCCCTCGCGGTGGTCTACAGCAACCGCAACTGCGGCGGGGTGCCGGAGGCGTCGCTGGAGCCGGGTGAGCGGCTGCGGGACACGGACGTGGCCTCCGTCTACTTCAAGCCCGTCGACGACGACCGCCACGAGGGCCGCCACGACGGGCGCGACGACGACCGCGAGGACGGCCGGCACGACGGCCGGCACGACGGACGCGACGACGACCGCCGTGACGACCGCCGTGACGACGAGCGCGACGACGAGGACCGCAGCCACGGCGGCCGCGCGGCCGAGGCCCCGGCCCGGCAGATGACGCCGGACATCCTCGACTCGGTCTTCCGCTCCATCGGCTGATCCCCGGCCGGCAGAACGCCGCAGGACCCGGCACCCCTCGGGGTGCCGGGTCCTCCCGCATGCGCCGGGCGCCTCAGCCGGCCGCGCCGCAGCCCCGCGCCTCAGCCGGCCGTGGGCCGCCCCGCGCCGGCCGCCAACCAGCGCACCACGTCCGCCGCCGCGTACGGCTCGGCGTCCGGCGCCAGCGCCGGCAGGAACGAAAGGTCCTTGCCGATGGTCACCAGCGGGGGCTCGATCCGGCCGTGCGGCCGCCGCTGCGCCAGCCCGATGGTGGCCAGCAGGCCGTTGCACAGGCACTGGCGGCCCTGGGTGTCGGCGGCGTCGCCGCCCTTGCGGACGTACGCGGCCACCGGCTCGGCCGCGCACCGGTAGACCAGGCCGCGGGGGCCCCGTACGGCAGTGCGCAGGAACCCGAGGTCGCAGACGCGGCGCCGGGCCGCGGCCACCTCCGGCTCGGCGACGGTCCCGGGCAGGTCGGCCACCTTGAAGGGGAAGGACGTCGGCGAGGCCTCCGGGTCGTTGCGGACCGAGAGGGTGCCGGCGTGGGCCCGGCCCAGCAGCTCCTCGCGCAGGTGGCGGGCCATCCCGGACTCCTCGCACAGCGCGAACGCGCTGCCGACCTGGACCCCGGCCGCCCCCTCGGCGAGGGCCCCGGCCACCGCCTCGGGGCTGGCCTGGCCGCCGGCGAGCCAGAACGGCAGCCCGAGCGCCGCCATTTTGGCGAGATCCGGGGTGTCGCGCGGCCCGTAGACCGGCTCGCCTTCCTCGTCGAGCTTCATCGGGCCGCGCGGCGGGGCGCTGTGGCCGCCCGCCGTGCTGGTTTCGATCACGAAGCCGTCGGGGCGGGTGGCCTCGTCCCGGGCCAGGTAGGTGGCGAGCACCGGGAGGGAGACGATGGCCAGCACCCGGGGGCGGCGCAGCGGGCCGGGCAGGTGCCCGGCGAGCAGGGCGCCGGGGTCGAAGAGGTGTTCCAGGGGCTCTTCCCCATGAGGTCCTCCTTCCACGTGGACCTTGTTCACGCAGCGTTCGTAGCGCGCCAGCCGCGTGGCGAGGGCAGGGATCTGACCGGGGACTCCCGCGCCCACGAGCACGTAGTCGACGCCTGCCAGGATCGCGCCGAACATCGCGGGGGCGGTGGCGAGCTGGATCTTCTCCAGGTAGTTGATGCCGATGACACCTTCGTGTCCCTCCTTGGCGAGCCAGACCTCGACGAAGTTGCCGAGGACGGTGAGGATCTCCGCCTGCGCCCCGCCCGTCGCCCGCAGCCGCGGGGTCGTGCGCATGGGGACGCCGTCCGCGAGGCCGTCCTCGCGGAAGTAGCAGTCGATGGCGGTCTGGGCGAGCTCGGGGAGCGGGAAGGCGGCCAGGGCCCGGCGGGCGTGGCCGCCGGGGTCGCCGGTCTGCAGTACGCGGGCCAGTACGACGTCCAGGGCCGTGCCGGAGACCACGCCCAGCTGGCCCTCGCCGGAGACGGCCTTCGCCAGGCGCCAGCCGGAGACTCCGACGCCCATGCCGCCCTGGATCAGCCAGGGGTGGCGGGCGGCGGGGGCGGTCGCGGGGGTCTGCGGCATGGGTCACGTCCTCGGGGATCACCCGAACCTACGGTTCCGTAGGTTCGCTGTTTTCCACTATGACGCCGGCCCGGCCCGCCGGAAGGCGCCGAAGGTCCCGGCCCTGGGGGGACGTGGACCCTCGTGGGCAGGGGCCAATGGAACAGGGCCGCCCGGGGAGGTTTCCTCCCGGGCGGCCCCGTGGTCTAGCGGGTCAGCTCTGGTTCACGTTCGGCCCCGGTGCGGGTCAGAAGGTGAGCTTCCAGCTGTCGATCTTGCCGGTGTCGATGTTCGCGTTGTCGTTGACCCGGAGCTTCCACACTCCGTTGGCGACCTCGGAGGAGGCGTTGACCGTCACGGACTTGATGATGTTGTCCGCGCTGCCACCGGTGCGGTTGTGCAGGTTGTACAGGGTGCCGTCGGGGGCGACCAGGTCGACCTTCAGGTCACCGATGTAGGTGTGGAGGATGTTCAGGTCCACCTTGAGGGTGCTCGGGGCGTTGCCCGTGCGGTTCACGGTGATCGGGGAGTCGACGGTCGCGTTGTCGGCGATCGCGTAGTCGGTGGTGTTCTCGAAGACGTTCGGCTGCGAGGTGCCGACCGTCCAGGTGAACGCCGCCGTTCCGGTCTTGCTCTGCGAGTCGGTCACCGTGACGGTCACGTTGGACGTGCCCGCCGTGGTGGCCGTACCCGAGATGAGGCCGTTGGAGGAGTTGATCGACAGCCCGGCCGGCAGGCCGGTCGCCGCGTAGCTCAGGGCACCGGGGTTGGTGCTGGTGGCCTGGACCTGCAGGCTGACGGCGCTGCCCGTGACGGTGGTCTGGTTGCCCGGGTTGGTGACCGTGACACCGCTGACGATGCGCGGGCCGACGTTGATCGCGGCCCAGGCGTTGGCGGTGTTGTTGTACGTGGTCGAGCCGGCGCCGTACAGGTCGGCGGCGGCCGTCAGGGTGGCCGTACGGGCGGCCTCGTAGTTGGTGTTCGACCTGAACAGACCGGTGGTCAGGGCGCGGAACCAGATCTTGGACGCGGCGTCGCGGCCGATCGCGGTGACCGGGAGGCCGTCGGAGGTCGGCGAGTCGTAGCTGACCCCGTTGACGACCTTGGCGCCGGAGCCCTCGGAGGCCAGGTAGTACCAGTGGTTGGCCGGGCCCGAGGAGTAGTGGACGTCGATCGAGCCGATGCCCGAGTACCAGGCGTCCTTCGAGGAGCCGTCCTTGCTCGGCTTGTCCATGTAGCGCAGCGGGGTGCCGTTGCCGCGGATGTCGATCTTCTCGCCGACCAGGTAGTCGCCGACGTCCTGCGGGTTGGCGGCGTAGAACTCGACGGCTGCCGCGAAGATGTCGGAGGTCGCCTCGTTCAGACCACCGGGCTCACCGGCGTAGGTCATGTTGCCGGTGACCGAGGTCAGACCGTGGGTCATCTCGTGCGCTGCCACGTCGGTGGAGGTCAGCGGCTTGGCGTTGCCGTCACCGTCGCCGTACGTCATGCAGAAGCAGGAGTCGCTCCAGAAGGCGTTCACGTAGTTGTTGCCGTAGTGGACCCGGCTGTACGGGGACACGCCGTCGTTGCGCAGGCCGTTGCGGCCGTGCACGTTCTTGTAGTAGTCCCACGTCACCTGCGCGCCGTAGTGGGCGTCGGCGGCGGCCGTCTCCAGGTTGGCCGGCAGGCCGTTGCCCCAGATGTCGTCCGGTCCGGAGAAGAGCGTGCCGGTGCCGGAGCCGGTGCCGCGGTTGAGGTTGTACGTCTTGTGGCTGCCGCGCGCGGCGTCGGTCAGGGTGAAGTTGCTGCCCGACGCGGAGGTCCCGAGGGTCACCTGGCCGCTGTACATGGTGTTGCCGGTGCCGGTCTCGATGGCCTGCCACTCGGTGATCTTGGCGCCGGTCTTGGCGTTGGTCACCACGTGCAGTTCGTTCGGGGTGCCGTCGTGCTGGAGGCCGCCGACGACGGTCTCGAAGGCGAGGACCGGAACGCCCTCGGCCGCCCAGATCACCTTGCGGGCGCCCTTGGAGGCCTTGACCTCCTTGGAGCCCTCGGCGCCGGCGGCGGCCACCGCCTGGCCCTCCGCGGCGGACGGCGTGACGGTGGCGTTGGTGTCCGCGACCTTGATGTCGTGGTTGGTGGCCTTGGTGACGCTCTTGGTGACGCCGTCCTTGGCGTGGATGGTGAGGTCACCGCCGAGCACCGGTATGCCGTCGTAGGTGCGCTCGTACGTGGTGTGGGTGGTGCCGTCCGCGTCCTTGACCACGTCGCGGACGATGAGCTTCTCCGAGCCGGCGAGGCCGAGGCCCTTGGCCGCCTGCACGGTGGTGGAGTTGGCCTCGGCGAGGAGCGTCGCACGCTCCGAAGCGCTGAGTGCGCGGTTGGCCGCGCCCGGGTTGGCCTGGACGACCGAGCCGGCCTGCGACGCGGTGGCGTCGGCGGTGGCGGTTCCGGTCTGGATGCCTACGGCGAGGAGAGCGGCCGCGGCAACAAGCGCGCCGGCCGTGGTGGCACGCCGCTGGGGGGTGGGACTCAACGCAGACTCCTTCTGCAAGGGGGGTTCCGGATGGCTGGGTGGGCCTCCGGGCAGATCGGGCTGGTGCGAAGAACGGTCGAAGAGTGCCACTTGGGCGACGTGATGTCAGGGGCGCGTCAAAAGGTTGGCTGGAAACGGTTCGTTGTCCGAAGAGACGTATCCGGTATCCGGAACATTCACTTTGGTGTGGGAGAGAAGCGCCCAATATCCGGAATGTGCAATACCGCCTTCTAACGCTTGGGCAACAAGACGTCGGGTTCCCGAAAACGGCATTTACCGTACGGGTGTTTGTCGTACTGTTTCCCGGTGCGTCGGATGTCTGCTGCCTGGGGAAGCCGTGGGCCCGCGCCAACGTCATAGACCACGTGCCAGGGGGGCCCATGAGGCATGTCCATATTCCTGTGCAAAGAGTGGCCCGGAGGGCGCTCGAATCGGCGCATCCGGTTCGAGGGCTCGGAGACAAAGCGCGCTGGTACCTGCCCGCGGCGGTCACCGCTGACCTCATCGGCGCGGGCGTGCCCGTCGGCCTGGTCTTCGAGGCCGCGCAGCAGGTCCGGCCGCTGTACTGCGCCCTCGGCGCGGCCCTGGCCTGGAGCGGTGTGCAACTGCTCCGCCGGCGGTACGCGGCCCGGGTGCTCGGAGAGTCCCGGGGAGTTCTCCCGGTCGTACACGACTGGCTGATTCTCATCGGCGTGCTCGCCGTGGCCCGCGTGGTCACCGGCGAAGACACCCCCCGGCTGTCCGCGCTCGGCGCCCTGCTGCCCGCTCTGCTCGTCACCGTCGCCTGCCACAAACTGACCTACCGCCACCTCTCCGCCGCCCGCCGCGAGGCCCAGGCCGTGAGCCGGGTGCTGGTCGTCGGCGAGCCCGATTCCGCCGAGTCCGTCATCGGCCACCTCGCCGCGCGCACCGACCACCCGTACGTCGTCGTCGGCGTCGTGCCGGTCGGCCCCGGCGAGCTGGAGAGCGGTGTGCCCGTGGCCGCCCGGCTCGGCTCCGCGATGGCGCAGGCCCCGACAGGGGACTCCGTCGTCGTGCTCGGCGCCGTCGCCGCCCACCGCGCCGATCTGGTGCTCGTCGCCCCGGGGGCGCGGCTCGGGGGCGAGCGGCTGCGCCGGATCGCCTGGGCCCTGCACGACGCCGGGCTGGAACTGGCGGTCTTCCCGGGGCTGGTGGAGGTCTCCGTCAAGCGGCTGGAGACGCTGTCCGCGGGCGGCCTGGCCATGCTGCGGGTGGTGCCGCCGGTCGGCCGGGGGATGCAGACCCTGCTGAAGTCGGTACTGGACCGGGCCGCCGCCGGGATCGGACTGGTCCTGCTGTCACCGGTGTTCCTGGCGATGGTCCTCGCGATCCGCTTCGGCTCGCGCGGACCGGCCTTCTACCGGCAGCGGCGCATAGGCCGCGACGGGGAGCCGTTCGTCATGTGGAAGTTCCGCACGATGGTCGTCGACGCGGACGCGCTGAAGGCGGATCTGTCCGGATCCAACGAGAACGACGGCCTGATGTTCAAGATGCGCCGCGATCCGCGCGTGACCCGGGTGGGCCGGCTGCTGCGGCGCACCTCCATGGACGAACTGCCGCAGCTGATCAACGTGGTGGCCGGGGACATGTCCCTGGTCGGCCCGCGCCCGCCGCTGCCGGAGGAGGTGGCGAAGTACGACGAGGTCGAGCTGCGCCGGCTCACCGTGCGGCCCGGGATGACCGGGCTGTGGCAGATCAGCGGTCGCTCCGACCTGTCCTGGGACGAGACCATCCAGCTCGACCTCCAGTACGTCGACAACTGGTCCTTCACCAGTGACGTCGACGTCATGGGCCGCACGCTCCGCGCCGTGGTCGACGGTCGCGGAGCGTACTGAGGCCGACTTGGGATCAGCTCCGCTTCTCACCCTGCTCGCGCCACCACGCGTACGTGGAGGCGATGCCGTCCCGCAGCGGGACGGCGGGCTTCCAGCCCAGCGCGCGCAGGCGGGTGACGTCCAGCAGCTTGCGGGGCGTCCCGTCGGGCTTGGAGGTGTCCCAGTCGAGCCTGCCCCGGAAGCCGGTCACCTCGGCGACCGTCTCGGCGAGTTCCTTGATGGTGAGGTCCTCGCCGCAGCCGATGTTGACCGGCTCGGCGCCGTCGTACTCGCGCAGCAGGACGGCGCAGGCGGCGGCCAGGTCGTCGACGTGCAGGAACTCCCGGCGGGGCGTGCCCGAGCCCCACAGCGTGACCTCCTCGCGCCCCTCGGCCGCGGCCTCGTGGAAGCGGCGGACGAGGGCGGGCAGGACGTGCGAGGACTCCAGGTCGAAGTTGTCGCCCGGGCCGTACAGGTTCGTCGGCATGGCCGAGATGTACGAGGCCCCGTACTGCTTGCGGTACGACTGGACCTGGACGATGCCGGCGATCTTCGCCAGGGCGTACGCCTCGTTCGTGGGCTCCAGCGGGCCGGTCAGCAGGGCGTCCTCGCTGATGGGCTGCGGCGCGAGCTTGGGGTAGATGCAGGAGGAGCCGAGGAACAGCAGCCGGCCGACGTCCGCGGCGTGCGCGCCGGCGACGACGCTGAGCTGGATCTTGAGGTTGTCCTCGAGGAACTGCACCGGGAAGGTGCTGTTGGCCATGATCCCGCCGACCTTGGCGGCCGCCAGGACGACGGCGTCGGGCCGGACGTCGGCCAGGTACGCCGCGGTCGCCGCGGCGTCGCGCAGATCGAGGTCGGCGCGGCCGCGGGTGAGCACCTCGTATCCGTCGGCGGTGAGCCGGCGGACGACCGCGGACCCCACGAGACCGCGGTGGCCGGCGACGAAGACGCGGGCGTTCGGAGGCAGGAACGGCGAACTTGTCATACCGCCGATGATGCCAGTCCGCCGGCCGCGGGTTTACGGGGGAGTCACCGCCCCGGCGGCCTCCCCGGCCACGGCCGGGGAGGCCGCCGCCGGCCGCCGCCTCCACACCGTGGATGCGGCGGACTGCGTTCCGCATGAGCCGTGTACGGTACCCATCCAGTCCTCTCGGGGCGGGGCCGCCTGCCGTACCGGCCGCTCAGGGGCGAAGCCGCAGCCCCAGTACAACAAGACCGCAACGATCCCCAGGGGGGACCCAATGGGCAAGACCGCGCTGATCACCGGCGTCACCGGGCAGGACGGCTCGTACCTCGCAGAGCTGCTGCTCTCCAAGGGCTACACGGTGCACGGTCTCGTGCGGAGGTCCTCCAGCTTCAACACGGAGCGGATCGACCACATCTACCAGGACCCGCAGACGGCGAACCGGTCCTTCGTGCTGCACCACGCGGACCTCTCCGACGGCGTGGCCCTGGTGAACCTGCTCCGCGAGATACGCCCCGACGAGGTCTACAACCTCGGCGCCCAGTCGCACGTGCGCGTCTCCTTCGACGCCCCGCTGTACACGGGCGACGTGACCGGCCTCGGGGCGCTGCGGCTGCTGGAGGCGATCCGGGCCAGCGGGATCGACACCCGCATCTACCAGGCCTCGTCCTCGGAGATGTTCGGCGCCACCCCGCCCCCGCAGAACGAGTCCACGCCGTTCCACCCGCGCAGCCCGTACGGCGCCGCGAAGGTGTTCGCGTACTGGACGACGGTGAACTACCGCGAGGCCTACGGCATGTTCGCCGTCAACGGGATCCTCTTCAACCACGAGTCCCCGCGCCGCGGCGAGACCTTCGTGACCCGCAAGATCACCCGCGCGGTCGCCCGGATCCGGGCGGGCCTGCAGGAGAAGCTCTACCTCGGCAACCTCGACGCGGTCCGCGACTGGGGCTACGCCCCGGAGTACGTGGACGCCATGTGGCGGATGCTCCAGCAGGACGAGGCCACCGACTACGTCGTGGCCACCGGCGTCGCCGCCACCGTCCGCGAGTTCGTCGAGGCCTCCTTCGCCCACGCCGGTCTCGACTGGAACGACCACGTTCGCTACGACCCCAAGTACGAGCGCCCCAGCGAGGTCGACGCCCTCATCGGCGACGCCTCCAAGGCGAATGAGCTGCTCGGCTGGAAGCCGACGGTCCTGGTGGCCGAATTGGCCAAGATCATGGTCGACTCCGACATCCGCCAGGTCGAGGACCAACTGGCGGGCGTGAGCGTTCGCATCGACCGCTAGGGCTTATATTTCGCCTAACGATTGCCGTGTCCCGGTCATTCGTGGAGCAATCCACGGGCCTGACCGGGGCAAACCCGCCATATGTCCGAAGTGCACCATCCGCACTGAACCTTCTTGATTCCAAGTTGGTATGCAATGGGTCAAGTGCGGTGACCAGGCCCTCGCGTGAGCCCTAGTCTGCGCCAGAACATATGGCTGATCTGATACTTGTCGAACCAGCCATTCAAACCGGGCAATAGCCCTGGGGGGCTCATGCGTAGATCCAGAGGGCTGACTGCTGCCCTCGTCCTGTCACTGGCCGGTGCCGGCACCGGCCTGGGCCTCGTGCTGATACCCGAGGCGTCGGCCATCACGCAACCGGTGGCCTTCACCGCCGACAACCTGCCGACGTGGCAGCCGAACGGCATCGTCTGGGCCATGGACCAGGCGGGCGGCACGGTCTTCGCCGGCGGCACCTTCTCGGCGGTCCGCCCGCCGGACGGCGCGGCCGGCGCGGAGCAGGAAGCCGTGAACTTCGTCGCGCTCGACGCGGCGACGGGCGCCCCGAGCTCGTGCAAGCTCTCCTTCACCGTCGGCGACGGCAGCGCGACCGTGCGCGCCCTCACCGTCTCGAAGGACAAGAAGACCCTTTACGCGGGCGGCTACTTCGGCGCCGTCAACGGCACCCCGGTCTCCAGCGTCGCCGCGATCGACATCGAGACCTGCACCCCCAAGGCCTCGTTCCACCCGAACTTCCCGGCCACCGTGCGGGCGCTCGCCGTCACCGACGACACCCTGTACGCGGCCGGCGACTTCAGCAACGTCGAGGGCCAGACCCGCGAGCGGTTCGCCGCGGTCGACGCCGCCTCCGGAGCGCTGAAGCCCTTCGTCGCCAACGTCGACGAGCCCGGCCGCGCGGTCCAGGTCAGCAACGACGGCAAGAACGTCCTGCTCGGCGGCGACTTCTTCACGGTCAACGGCTCCAACAGCCACGCGCTGGCCGTCGTCAACGCCACCACCGGCGCCGTGACCAAGACGTACTCCAACATCCCGGCGAACTCGGTCGTCAAGCACATCGCGGCCGACTCGACCGGCTACTACACCGGCAACGAGGGATCCGGCGGCGGAGTCTTCGACGGCCGCATCGGCCTCGCCACCAACTTCTCCGAGAAGTGGCGCGACCGCTGCCTCGGCGCCACCCAGTACGTCCTGCCGTACGACGGAGTCCTCTACAGCTCCTCGCACGCGCACGACTGCTCCCTCGAGGGCCAGTTCCCCGACGGCAAGCGCCACTTCCTGCTCGCGCAGCTGACCGACCACGAAGGCGCCGCCCCCGCGCCCGCGGACGGCTTCGTGCGCAGCCCCCGCAAGCTCGGCTGGCACCCCAACGCCAACGACGGCCTCGGCGAGGGCATCGGCCCGCGCGTCATGACCATCGCGGAGAAGAGCAGCACCAAGTACATGTGGGTCGGCGGTGAGTTCACCCTCATCAACGGCAAGGCCCAGCAGGCCCTGACCCGCTTCGCCTCCACCGGCGACGTCGCCGCCCCGACCACCCCGGTCTCCAGCGTCTCCAGCGTCAAGCCGGGCGAGGTCCAGGTCCGCTGGCGCGCCAGCTACGACCAGGACGACAGCAAGCTGACCTACCGCGTCTACCGCAACGGGTCCGCGACCCCGGTCGCCACCCTCACCGCGGAGTCCCTGGAGTGGCAGCGCCAGCAGGCCTCCTGGACCGACGCCACGGTCAAGGCCGGCCTGTCCTACAGCTACCGCGTCACCGCGACCGACGCGGCGGGCAACACCAGCGCCCTGTCGGCCAGCACCTCGGTGACGGTCCCGTCCTCGGTGCTCGCCTACCCCAACCAGGTCCGCGCCGACGGCGCCAACCTGTACTGGCGCTACGACGACACCGTCAGCCCGTACGTCGCCGACTCCTCGGACGGCGGCAACACCAGCGGCATCCAGCTCAACGCCCCGGCGCTGCGCCAGACCCCGGGCGCGGTCACCGGTGCCAGCACGGCCATGGGCTTCAACGGCACCAGCCAGAAGGTGTACAGCGACCACCGCCAGACGGTCGGCAGCTCGTACTCCATCGAGACGTGGTTCAAGACGAACTCCACGCGCGGCGGCAAGCTGATCGGCTTCGGCACCAACACCGACCGCAACAGCGGCCTGTACGACAAGCACGTCTACATGACCAACAACGGCCGGATCGTCTTCGGGACCAACCCCGGCAGCGTGAAGACCATCTCGACCGGTCTGCTCGACACGTTCAACGACAACAAGTGGCACCACGTCGTCGCGACGCAGGGCCCCGCCGGCATGGCGCTGTACGTGGACGGACAGTCCAAGGGCACGCTCAACGTCACGGGCTCCCAGCAGTTCGAGGGCTTCTGGCACGTCGGCGGCGACAACCTCAGCGGCTGGCCGACCAAGCCGTCCAGCAACTTCTTCGCCGGCCAGATCGACGAGACGGCCGTCTACCCGAAGGTGCTGACCCAGGCCCAGGTCAAGAACCACTTCGACCTGGCCAAGGCCGCCACCGACACCGTCTCCAAGGTCACCACGACCGAGGACACGTACATCAACCAGGGCGCGCCCAGCACCGCCTACGGCACCGTGAGCTCGCTCGCCGTGCGCGGCACCTCGGCCTACGAGACGTACCTGCGCTTCGACATCCCGGCGGCCCCGGCCGGCCAGGTGCTGAAGTCGGCTTCGCTGCAGATCAAGACCTCGACCGCGGCGGGTGCCGGCACCACCGACACCGTCTCCGTGGTCCCGGTCACCGGTACCTGGAGCGGCGCGGGCACGACCTTCAAGACCAAGCCCACCCTCGGCACCACCCCGCTGGGCTCCCTGGCGGGCGCACCGGACGGCTCGGCCATCCAGAACGTGCAGCTGGACACGGCTGCGCTCTCCTCGGTCCTGGGCACCAGCTACAGCCTGGGCCTGACGAGCACGGGCACCGACCCGCTGTGGATCTGGTCCTCGGAGGCGACGGCCGCGGACGCGGCACCGCAGCTGGTCCTCACCTTCGGCGCGAAGTAACCGCTTGACGGAGCGCGGGGCCCGGCCGCGGGTGCGGCCGGGCCCCGCGCACCCATCTCATACGTACGGGAGCCACCTGATGTACCGACGCTCCGCAGCGGCTGCTGTCCTGCTGGCCGCCGCCCTGACGCTGACCGCCTGCAGTTCGGGCGGGGACGGCAAGGCCGACGCCTCGGCCGCGAAGCCCAAGCCTCCGGCCGAATCGCCGGCCGCCGACCCGGCGGACGCCACGGCGCCGCCCTCGACGGACGCGAAGCCGACGGGCCCCGTCCTGCCGGACGCGAAGCTGACGCCGAAGACGGGCAGCTTCACCGCGACGGAGAAGCAGTACCTGAGCGGCCGGGTCCCGGAGAAGATGGACCCGGCGGCCGTCCTGCAGACCGGCCAGGAGTCCTGCCAGCGGGTGGAGCGCACCGCGAAGCGGGACAAGGACGCGGCGGTCGGCTCCATCGTGGCCGGGGAGATCCCGGCCGCGAAGGACGCGATCACGCACCTGTGCCCGGAGCAGAAGCCGGTCCTCGCGGCGGCGGAGAAGGGCTTCCCGGACGGCACGAAGCAGTCCCCGGCCGCGGGCGGCTACCGCGCGCTGACCCAGAGCACGACGTGCACCTGGGAGGCCAGGGGCAAGGACGGCTCCGTCCTCGCCTCGGGCCCGGAGACCCCGCCGAAGGCCGGCGACAAGATCACCGCGACGATCCCGCCGGGCACGACGGAGTTCGTCTCGAACGGCTGCTACGCCTGGATCCCCTCCTCTTAACGCGCCCCTCGCACGCCTCGGCCCTGGCGGGCCACTCCTTCTTCACGCGCCCCTCGCACGCCTCGGCCCTGGCGGGCCTCCTGGGCTTCGCGCCGCTGCGCCGGACTCCGTCCGTCGGCGGCCGGGCCCGGGGCCGGGGCCGTCGGAGTGGGAAGCGCCCCCTTCCGTCACTCTTTGACTGGGAGGGGGCGCTTTCGTGCGCCCGGCCCCGTGCGCCCGGGTTCGACCTGCCTGCCGAACGGAAGGCTCGGGCCGCCGCCGGCAAACCGGAGTGGTTCGGCGAGGACGACCTCTACCCGGAGGTTAGGCCTGCCCTCTCGCGGCTCCGCGCGGACGGCCTGGGGCTGGGCATCGCCGGAAACCAGACCGTTCGCGCAGGCGGGCTGCTGCGCGAGCTGTTCACCAAGGACGTGGACCTGATCGGCACCTCGGACGACTGGGGCCGCGTCGAAGCCGGAGCTCGAGTTCTTCGAGCGCGTCGCCGCGGTCGTCCCGGCCGAACCCGCGGAGATCCTCTACGTCGGCGACCGGATCGATAACGACCTTCGCCCCGGCGCCGCTGCGGGCATGCACACCGCGCTCGTCCGCCGGGGCCCGTGGGCGATGATCCAGTGGAACACCGAGGAGGCCCTGACGCTGCCGACGTTCCGCGTCGAGAGCCTTGCCGAGCTGTCCCCCCGGATCGCCGAGTTCAACGAGCAAGCGCGCTGACCTTCCCCGCCCATGTCGCCGTCATGGGTGAGGGCAACGCGACCGCCGTCCGGCCCGGTCGCATGGCTGCCGCCGTGATGGCGTACGCGCTGGACGGTGACCGGTCCCTGACGGCCGAGGGCTGACCCCGCGACGCCTGTCAGCCGAGGAGAGGCGCGCGGGGCCGACGCCGCCCGGACGCCGATCCTCGCTGCGGGGCGGCTACTGCAGCTCGGCAAGGGCGCCCATGACCAGTGCGCGGGCGTCAGCCCCGTAGACGGCCATGCGGCGCAGCTCCTCGAATGCCTTCAGGTAGAGCCCGACTTCAGACGGCTGGGTGATGTTGACCTCGGCCGAGAGCAGTTCCACGGACACGAACGCGTCGTCGTAGACGTGGAACGTCTCCACCGGCCACATCGTGCGTGGCTCCACCGTGCGCGGGATCACCCCCAGGGACACCGCTGGCAGGGCTCCGGCGGTCAGCAGGTAGCCGAGCTGGGCAGCCGTCGCGTCCGGGTTGCCCATCCGGTAGTACAGGGCCGTCTCCTCGACCACGAGGACGGCGCGGCGGCCCGGGTCGTGGATGATCCGGGATCGGTCCACGCGCGCGCGTGCGGCTTCGTCGCCCTCCTCCGGGTAGCCCCGGAAGCGTGCGATGGTGCCGAGCAGGCCGGCCGCATAGCCCTCGGCCTGGAGCACGCCGGGCACGAGCGTGGACGAGTAGATCCGGAACAGCTGAGTCTCGGCGAAGATCCGGGGCCACGAGTTCTGGAGCTTCTTCAGTTCCTGCACCTGGTGGCGCCACTCGCTGTACATGGACTCGGCGCTCATGGACCGGACGACGAGGTCCGCCGCCTCATCGGGATGGCCGCAGGCACCGCACCAGCGGCGGATGTCTCCTGCTGAGGGAGCCGTGCGTCCGTTCTCGATGCGGGACGTCTTGGAGTGGTGCCAGCCACAGAGGCCGGCCAGCTCGGCGACGGTCAGCCCCGCGCCTCTGCGTAGGTCGCGTAGCCGTGCGGCTACGGCTTCGCGGGCGGCCTGCGCGGAGGACGACGGGGAGGCGGGCATCGAGCGTCGGACCGTCCTGTCAGATCTTGTACTCGGCGTGCGGCGTGGCCCGCGCCCAGACCGTCTCGAAGGCCTCGGTGCACAGCTTCGCCGAGACGGGATCGCTGGTGATCTCTTCGCCGAGCGACGATCCGTCGCCAGCAAAGTGGTTCCAGTGCACCCACTCACCGTCGAACAGCCAGAAGTCGTTCCCGGGAGGCGCGATGTCCGACGCTCGGCGCCGTGGCAGCCACCGCACGTCCTCGCCCGCGGCGACATTCGTGAACGTCGAGTCGTACAGGAACCGGGTGTACTCGCTGGCCGGCTCCGAGACGATGCGGGCCCGGCGGATCTCAATCCCGCGGCCTACCGCGTCCACCACGAGGTCAAGCCACGGGCGCCACCAGGCCGCCCGGTCGGCCGGATCGTGCCGGTAGCCCGTACGCCAGGCCACGAATGGGCCGGTCTCGTAGTCCACGGCGTAGGAGTCGCGCATCTCCAGGTGGAATGCCGTGGTGCATCCGGCCATCAGCTCATCGAAGGTGGGCGTCGAGGACATCGCATGCCTCCCTGATCATGTGCAGCATGCGGGCCGGGAGGCGGATCACGCCTTCTCCTTCAGGGATTCCTACGGCGTGGCCCGGTACTTCGGTGGCCGCGCACTCGGCCTCCAGCTCCGGCCCCGGTAGCCACCCCTGGAGCACCAGCTCCGCATGTTCCAGGTCAGCTCAGGCAGTTGGGCTCTGCTTGTCTCCGGTTTTGGGGTCGATTCCCACGAACAGTAGCGGCATGCCAGCCTCCTGTATCGGCCTGTGCACTTCCGTGCACCAGCGTTGTGGCCGAGCCATGGCCGGTCAAGGTGTGGATGTGGCCAACCTCCCAGGCGAGTTGGGGGGTGCACAAATCTGCACATCGCTGGCTCCGTCGCGCGCTGCTCCGCCACGCTCTGAGCACCACCCGCTGACGACGGTAGGGAGCACCGGCATGGAAGTGCCCGAGGAAGGCACGAGTGTGGAGCTCGAATACGAGGATCATCCTCTTCTGCACAGGCAGGTCCGCGACCCCAAGACCGGGCGCGAGGGCCAGGTGATGGCCGTCATGCGGCAGACCCTCGGCCACACGGCCGGGCGTCGCCGCGAGGCCCTCACCGCGTACGTCCGTCCCGCCGGCGGGGGGCCCGAGTTCACTGCGGCCCCCGACGGTCTGGAGCCCGTGTGAGCACGCCCCCCACGTACCCGGCGGGCCGGTGGACCGCTCCGGCCCGGTGCCCTGAATGCGATGCGAAGCCCCTGCCGCTCGGCGGCCCTGAGGGTGGCGCCCTCGTCCACAACGAGGGCTGCAAGAAGGCCCGCTGACCCTGCACTCCGACTCATGGGAGAAGCATGTCCAGTCCGACCCCGACACCCCCGCCGCCGTGCAGCGCCGGCAAGGGCGAAACCCCGACACCCGCAGCCACGGGCAGCGTGCTCACCGCGGCGCCCGGCGACCGCGACGCCCGCGGTCTCCTCGGCGCCGACGAGTTCACTGCCGTCACCGCGACGCTCGCACGGAACCAGTCGGACTTCGGCTGGGTGTACGCCGAGCAGGTCATCGTCGAGACCCTCAAGTTCGTGGCTGCGGCCGCCCGGAGCGACGAGCGCCTCGTGCCGTCCCCAATCGTTGACGAGGGCTTCCACGCGCTCCTCGTGAACACCGAGATCCACCACGCACTCAGCGCCCGCCTCGGCGTCTTCGTGCACCACTACCCGGCCGTCGACGGCGCACCGCCGATCGCGCCCGGCTGGGCACAGCGGACCGTCGACGCGATCCGGCGGGCCGGCTTCACCGAGGACAAGGAGATGTGGACGTGATCACGACGGAGTACCGGACGTCCGCGACGGACGTCACCACCTGCGAGGCCTGCTGGCGCGAGCCGGTCGAGACCGCCCGGGCCGCCACCCACACGCACGGCCGGGACCTGCTGTGCATCCCCTGCGCCGAGGCCGGCTACGTGCCGCGCGTGGTCCTGTTCTCGCCGCTGGGCATCTACGGCCTGTCGGCGCGGCGCCTGAAGATGGGCAAGCACGGCGCCCCCGGCGGGCCCTCGATGCCGCCGGACCTGTCTCTTATACCCTTTTTCCTCTTCCGCCCCCACACCGCCCACACGCCCCCGGTCATCCGGGGCGAGACCGTCCCCGCGAGCCCCGCGGGGACCGGCGGCTGGGCCACCTGGGGCGAAGCCCCGGCGGCCCCGCCCCCGCACCGCGGCCCGGCCAGGGCGAAGCGCCCCGTCGCCCTCCTCGCCGCCGTCGCCCTCGCCGCCGCGGTCATCGGCGGCGGCACGGCCGCCGCCGTCCAGCAGGTGCTCAACAAGACCAACGGCACCGGCACCGGCGTCAACGGCAGCACCATCTCGCAGTCGAACAGCGGCACCGTCTCCGGCGTCGCCGAGAACGTCAGCCCCTCCGTCGTCCGCATCGACACCCGCACCTCGTCCGGCCAGGGCACCGGCTCCGGCGTCGTGATCACCGCCGACGGCGAGATCGTCACCAACAACCACGTCGTCGACGGCGCCACCCAGATCCAGGTGACGATGAGCGACGGCAAGAAGTACAACGCGAAGATCGTCGGCACCGACCCGGACAAGGACCTCGCCCTCATCAAGCTCGAAGGCGCGAGCGGCCTGACCCCGGCCAAGCTCGGCGACTCCGACAAGCTCAAGGTCGGCGACGAGGTCGTCGCCATCGGCTCTCCCGACCGCCTCACCGGCACGGTCACCAGCGGCATCGTCTCCGCGCTGAACCGCGAGGTGAACGTCCCCAAGTCCGAGAAGCAGCAGTCCCCGCAGGGCGGTTACCCGTTCTCCTACGGCGGCCAGCAGTTCAACGGGGACACCGGTACGGACACCACCTCCTACAAGGCCATCCAGACCGACGCCTCCCTCAACCCCGGCAACTCCGGCGGCGCCCTCGTCAACATGAACGGCGAGATCGTGGGCATGCCCTCCGCGATCTACTCCCCCTCCAGCGACAGCGGCTCCGCCGGCAGCGTCGGCCTCGGCTTCGCCATCCCGGTCAACACCATCAAGGCCGACCTGCCCTCCCTGCGCAAGGGCGGCCCCGGCGGCACGGGCAACGGCACCGGCAACAGCGGCACCAGTGGCAACAGCGGCACCAATGGATTCGGGACCTCCTTCTAGCCCGCCCGTGCGAGCCTGGTAGGAGACCGACCACCACCCCTGGGGGACCTGAATGACCGCCGAAGGCGACCAGCAGCGCATCCTCGTCGTCGACGACGAACCGGCCGTGCGCGAGGCCCTGCGCCGCAGCCTGGCCTTCGAGGGGTACGGCACGCAGACCGCCGTCGACGGGCTCGACGCCCTCGACAAGGCGGCCTCGTACGCCCCGGACCTGATCATCCTCGACATCCAGATGCCCCGGATGGACGGTCTGACGGCGGCCCGCAGACTGCGCGCCTCCGGCAGCACCACGCCGGTCCTGATGCTGACCGCCCGCGACACCGTCGGCGACCGGGTCACCGGCCTCGACGCGGGCGCCGACGACTACCTGGTCAAGCCGTTCGAGCTGGACGAGCTCTTCGCCCGGGTCCGCGCGCTGCTGCGCCGCAGCTCCTACGCCGCCCCCGCCCCCGGGGACGGCGAGCTTGAGGACGCCCTCACCTTCGGCGACCTGCGCATGGACCTCGCCACCCGCGAGGTCACCCGCGCCGGCCGCCCGGTGGAGCTGACCCGTACCGAGTTCACCCTGCTGGAGATGTTCCTCGCGCACCCGCGCCAGGTCCTGACCCGCGAGCAGATCCTCAAGACCGTGTGGGGCTTCGACTTCGAGCCCAGCTCCAACTCCCTGGACGTCTACGTGATGTACCTGCGCCGCAAGACCGAGGCCGGCGGTGAGCCCCGCCTGGTCCACACCGTACGAGGGGTGGGCTACGTCCTGCGCGCGGGCGAGAGCGGCCCCGAATGAGCCCGGCCGCCAGATTCCGCGGGCTGCCCCTGCGCTCGCGCCTCGCCCTGCTGGTCACGGTCGCGGTGGCGGTCGCCGTCGCGGCCGTCGCCGGCGTGTCCTGGGTGATGGTCCGGGCGCAGCTGAGCGAGCAGCTGGACCGGTCCCTGATGTCCACGAACGCCGCCGTGGAGGTCAGCCGCGTCATCCGCGACAACCGCCCGTGCCCGGAGAAGGCGCCGACCAACCAGCCCGGCCAGACCACCCAGCCCGGCCAGGAGATCGCCGGGAACCTGAACGCGTCCGTGCAGATCGTGACGGCCGAGGGCATCCACTGCTGGGTGAGCGGTCCCGCGACCCTGCCGGTCACCGCGATCGACAAGGAGATCGCCGCGGGCACCCGCGACGCCACGCTCCACGACGTGACGACCGCCGACGGCGTCGAGATGCGCGTCTACACCCAGCCCGCACGGGTCACGGCCAACTCCCCGCTCTTCGGCATCTCGGTCGCCAAGCCGCTCGCCGACATCGACAAGCCCCTGTCCACCCTGGCCTGGGTCCTCGTCCTGGTCGCCGGCATCGGAGTCGTCGGCGCCGGCGCCGCCGGCCTGTGGGTGGCCCGTACGGGGCTGCGCCCGGTCGACGAACTGACCGGCGCCGTCGAGCACATCGCCCGCACCGAGGACCTGACGGTCCGCATCCCCGACGAGGGCGACGACGAGATCGCCCGGCTGTCGCGCTCCTTCAACTCGATGACCGCCGCCCTCGCCTCCTCCCAGGAGCGCCAGGCCCAGCTGATCGCGGACGCCGGGCACGAGCTGCGCACCCCGCTCACCTCGCTGCGCACCAACATCGAGCTGCTCGCGCGCAGCGAGCAGACCGGCCGGGCCATCCCGCCCGAGGACCGCAGGGAGCTGCTGGCCTCGGTCAAGGCGCAGATGACGGAACTGGCCTCGCTGATCGGCGACCTGCAGGAGCTGTCGCGGCCGGACGCGGCCGCGCCCGGCCCGCTGGGCGTGGTGGCCCTGCACGACATCGCGGGCGCGGCGCTGTCGCGGGCCCGGCTGCGCGGTCCCGAGCTGAAGTTCGTCTCCGACCTGGCGCCCTGGTACGTGCGCGGCGAGGCGGCCGCCCTGGAGCGCGCCGTCGTCAACGTCCTGGACAACGCGGTGAAGTTCAGCCCGCCGGGCGGCACGGTCGTCGTCTCGCTGCGGTCGGGCGAGCTGATCGTGCGCGACCACGGGCCGGGCATCCCGGCCGAGGACCTCCCGCACGTCTTCGAGCGGTTCTGGCGCTCCCCCTCGGCCCGCGCGCTGCCCGGCAGCGGCCTCGGCCTGTCCATCGTGGCCCGTACGGTGCTGCGCGCGGGCGGCACGGCCGAGCTGCGGGCGCCGGCCCGCGGCGGCCCGGGCACGGAGGCGGTGCTCCGCGTCCCGGGAGCCCCGACCCCGCCGCCCCCGCAGACCGAGCCGCGGACCCGGCCGCAGCCGTCAGTTGTGCCGGATCAGTGAGGCGACCAGGCCGGACCGGGTGTTGGGGAAGTCCATCGGGACGATCCCGAGCCCGGTGCGGCCGGCCAGCTCCGAGCCGTCGACGAAGGAGTGCACCTGCGGGTTCAGCCGGTCGGAGTTCCAGCGAGGCGGCAGGGCCGCGGCCGTGCTGGTGTAGTTCATGAAGAACTTCCCGGGCTGCGACACGGACCTGCGGAAGTGGTTCTCGATCTTGCCCCGTTTGGCGAAGGGCTCCGCCATGTAGTCGTCCTGGATGTCGAAGACGTTGCCGTCGCCGTAGCGCAGGCCGCCGGGCAGGCCGCCGTTGTCGGGGAGCAGCAGGACCTTCCCGCGGGCCTGTCCGAGGGTGGGCAGCGCGTCGGCGATCTTGAACAGCGGCCGCCAGCCCCGGTTGTCGAGGTAGTCGTCGAATACGGCCCGGAAGGTGGCGTTGCTGTCTTCCGAGTACTCCTGCTTGAGGCGCATCAGGACGGTCTCGGAGGGGTGCGCGGCGAGGAAGTTCCAGCAGGCGGCGAGAACGTCGCCGAACATCAGGTTCTGGTAGTACGCGCCGTGGTGGATGGCGAAGGATCCACCGGTCACCCGGCAGCGGACGTCGAGGAAGCGGATCCCGGAGTCGAGCTGCTCGGCGACGGAGGTGTTCTGGCAGGCGACATAGAGCCCGCCCCGGGTGGCGCCGGAGTCGTGGGTGCCGGGGATGGTCATCCGCTGGAGCGCGGTGGAGTCGCCGAGTCCGGACATCCAGTCCCGGGTCGACAGCGCCCGCGTGGACGCGGACGCCGGAGCGGCCCCCGCCCCCAGCGCCACGCCGGCCCCGACGGCCGCGGCCCCGGCGAGGAACCCGCGCCGCCCGAGCCCCGCGCCCCGACCCGGCCGCGCTTCCGTGCCCGTGTCCGCGTCCACGCCCGTACCCGCGTCCACGCCCGTACCCACGCCCATGCCCATGCCCGCCCCTTTGCCGACCCAGTGGTGGCGGGATTATGGCGCGCGGAGCCACGCATTACTACCCACGGGTAGATTTCAGCTTTCGAGCAACTCCGCCATCGCGCGCAGCCCTTGGGCGATCTCGTGCCCGTTCGGCGCATGCTCCGGGTCGGTCAGGACCTGCACCATGACCCCGGTCAGCAGCGCGATGTGCACCGACCCGAGGGCCCGTACGTCCTCCTCCGCGACCTCGTCCTGCGGCACCCCGCGCAGCTGCGCGGCCACCATGCGGCGGTTGTGGCGCTGCCCCTCGGCGATGATCGCGAGCAGCTCGGGCGAGGACTGCGCGTGGACGAAGGCCTCGACGGAGGCGGTCCACAGCCAGCCCGTCTCGCGGAAGTCCCGGATCTTGCGGTCCCAGGTGTCGGCGTAGCGCTCCCGGGCGGTGTCGCCCTGCCCCGCGAGCCTGCCGGAGCCGGCGGCCCACTCGTCCATGGCCGCGAACAGCGCCTGGTTGAGCAGCACCTCGCGGGACCCGAAGTGGTAGCCGATCGCGGCCATGCTCACCTTCGACGCCGTGGCGATGTCGCGCACGGTCGTGCGGAGGTACCCCGTCTCCTCCAGGCAGCGCCGGGCTCCGGCCAGCAGGTCCTCGCGATTTCCCATGCCGGGATCGTATCCGCGCCTCTGTCCGACCCCTCTTTTTGGGCAAGTGCCCTACACAACCGTATTGCGCGCTTGCCCAAATCCTGGCAGGCTGATGATCGACACACCGACCAGCACAACGACCAGCACACCGGGGAGAGCGACGCCATGCGCCACGAGCTGAAGATCGACGACCGCACCCTGTCCTACCTGGACTTCGGCGGAGCCGGCCGCCCCCTGCTCGCCCTCCACGGCGGCCTGTCCGAGGGCGCCCACTTCACCGCGCTGGCCGCCGCCCTCGGCGACGACTGGCGGGTCATCGCCCCCGACCAGCGCGGCCACGGAGACTCCGACCTGGCTTCCGAGTACAGCCGCGCGGGCTACGTCACCGACGCCGCGGCCCTGCTCGAACACCTGGACCCCGGCGGCCCGGTGCCCGTCCTCGGCTTCTCCCTCGGCGGGGTCAACGCCTACCACCTCGCCGCCGCCCGGCCCGATCTGGTCTCCGCCCTGGTCAACGTCGACGCCCCGGTGCGGAGCCCGCGCGAGGACGGCCCGTCCTTCTGGGACTTCCTGCACGGCCTGCCGTACACCGCGCCGACCCGCGAGGAGCTCATCACCGCCCTCGGCCCGTTCGGCGAGGGGGCCGGGCCGTTCCTGCGCCCGCTGCCAGGGGGGTCCCCCCGGACGGAGTCCGGGGGAGGCACCGGCTGGCGGCTGCCGTTCCACCCGCAGGCCACCCTGGCCACGGTGGCCGAGGGCGACGGCGACCGCTGGGACGTCTGGCTGGCGAGCGACTGCCCGGCGCTACTGATCCACGGCCTGCGCAGCGACGTGCTCCCGGCGGAGCAGGCCGAGGCGATGGTCTCCCGGCGTCCGGGAACCTCGTACGTCGGCCTCGACACCGAGCACTTCGTGCCCTTCCAGGACCCGGAGGGCTTCGCCGCGGCCGTCCGCGGCTTCCTCGCGGGCCTCTGACCGAGTTGCGGATTCCCGCCACCGGGCCGCGGTCATCTCACTACCCTCGGTGACAACCGAAACGAACGCCGCACGGTGTGCACTTGGGGGTGACCGCTCCATGGTCAACATCCGCAGTCTCGATCCCAGCGCCTCCCCGCTGGACTACTACGGCTCGGAACTGCGCCGCCTGCGGGAGGCCGCCGGGCTGAAACAGGGGCAGCTGGGGGACATCATCTTCTGCGCGGGCTCGCTCATCGGCCAGATCGAGACGGCGCGGAAGGTCCCGACCCGGGACTTCTCGGAACGCCTCGACGCGGCACTGAACACGGGCGGGTTGTTCTCCCGCCTGGTGGGACTGGTCCTGCGCAGTCAGCTGCCGACGTGGTTCCAGCCGTACGCCGAGATGGAGGCGAAGGCAGAGTACATCTCCACGTACCAGTGTCAGTTGGTGTACGGGCTTCTCCAGACGGAGGCGTACGCGCGGGCGGTCATCGGCGTCGAACAACCAGACACAGTCGATGCGCCGGTGGCTGCTCGAATCGACCGGCAGCGCATCCTGTCTCGCGGGACTCCTCCGGTGCTGTGGGTGGTGCTGGACGAGGCCGCCCTGCACCGTGAAATCGGTGGCCATGCGGTCATGCGGAACCAGCTCGCGCACCTGTTGGACCTCCGCGACCGGCAGTGGGTGAACATCCAGGTGCTGCCTTTCGCCGCTGGTCAGCACGCGGGAATGATGGGTTCATTCACCGTCCTGCGGTTCGAGAACGACCCGGACCTTCACTACAGCGAGAGCTACGACTCCGGGCATATGACCGCCAATCCTCAAGTAATCAGGGAGCGTTCCGTCGGATACGCTCGCCTCCAGGCCGAGGCCCTCTCCCCTGGGAAATCGGCCGCGCTGATCGCCCGCGTAATGGAGGAACGCTATGGACACCATCCAGAACCTGACGGGCGCGCGGTGGCGTAAGTCCTCGTACAGCGGCAGCAACGGCGGCGAATGCGTCGAGTGCGCCCCCCTCGGCACCGCCGCCTGGCGCAAGGCTTCGTACAGCGGCAGCAATGGCGGCGACTGCGTAGAGATCGCCGCCCAGCCCTGCCGGATCGCCGTCCGGGACTCCAAGAACCCCGGCGGGCCCGCCTTCACCGTCGGCCCGGCCGCCTTCACGGCGTTCGTGCGCGCGCTCTGAGACATGCCGAAGGGGGGTGGGCCGCCGTGGCCCACCCCCCTCACGCGTAAGCGCGTACGGACTACTTGACGACCGTGATCCGGTCCGCCGCCGGCACGGCCAGCGGCGCCGTGGCCGTGGAGTGCGCGGCCAGGTAGGCGTTGAAGACGTCCAGGTCGGACGCGCCCACCAGCTTGTTCTTGTGCTCCTTCAGGACGGTGAAGCCGTCACCGCCGCCCGCGAGGAACTCGTTCATCGCGACCCGGTAGGTCTTGGCGGGGTCGAGCGCCACGCCGTTCAGCTTCACCGAGTCCACGACGATGCGGTCGGCGCCCGCCTTCGTGGTGTCCAGGGTGTAGGTGAAGCCCTTGGAGACCTGCAGGATCTTCGGGTTCGGGCCGTTGACCGTGCCGCTGACCTGCTGCTGGAGCATGGTGACCAGCTGCGCGCCGGTCAGGTCGACCACGTTCATCATGTTGGTGAACGGCTGGACCGTGTACGACTCGCCGTAGGTCACGACACCGTCGCCCTCGGCGCCCGCCGCCTTGTAGGCGAGGTCGGCGCGGATGCCGCCCGGGTTCATGACGGCCAGCTGCGCGCCGCCCTTCGCCGCCGGGGCCAGGGCCTCCAACTGCGCGTCCGCGATCACGTCACCGAGCGGCTTCTCGAACTCCGCCGAGCCGCGGCCCGCGATGTCGCCGGCGATCCAGCCCATCGGGCGGTTCGCGATCGGCGCGGCCAGCGCGTTCCAGCGCTGGATGAGCTCGGTCAGGTCCGGGGCCTTGGGCACGTCACGGGTGACGACCTTCTGCACCGGCTTCGGCGGGGCGACCGGCGTCCGGACGATGTCCTTGGTCTTGCGGTCGTACGTGAGGGTGGTGTCCGTGAACAGCCGGCCGTAGGAGGCGGCCGAGGTGACCGTGCGCGGGTTGCCCGCCGGGTCGGGGATGTTGCACGCGTACGCCTGGTGCGTGTGGCCGGTGACCAGGGCGTCGACCTTCGGCGAGACGTTCTTCGCGATGTCGACGATGGCACCGGAGATGCCGGCGCCGGCGCCCGGGACGTCGCAGTCGTAGTTGTACGCGCCGCTCGCGGGCAGGCCGCCCTCGTGGACCAGCGCCACGATCGACTTCACGCCCTGCCTGTTCAGCTCGTTGGCGTACTTGTTGATCGTCTCGACCTCGTCGCCGAACGTGAGGCCCTTGACCCCGTCGGCGGTCACCACGTCCGGAGTGCCCTCCAGGGTGACGCCGATGAAGCCGATCTTCACGTCCCCCTTCTTCCAGATGAAGGTGGGGTTCATCATCGGACGCTTCGTCTTCTGGTCGACGACGTTCGCCGCGAGGTACTTGAAGTCCGCGCCCTCGAAGGTCTTGCCGTATTCGAAGCAGCCCTCGACCGGGTGGCAGCCGCCGTACTGCATGCGGCGCAGCTCGGTCTTGCCCTCGTCGAACTCGTGGTTGCCGACGCTGGAGACGTCCAGGTCGAGGCCGTTGAGCGCCTCGATGGTCGGCTCGTCGTGGAAGAGGCCGGACACCATCGGGCTGGCGCCGATCATGTCGCCGGCCGCCGCGGTGACGGAGTACGGGTGGCCCTTGCGGGCCTCGCGCAGGCCGGTCGCGAGGTACTCGACACCGCCCGCGGGTATGGCCTTGGTGGTGCCGTCGGCCTGACGCTCGGTCACGGTGCCCGAGGAGCCCTGCGGGGGCTCCAGCGTGCCGTGGAGGTCGTTGAACGACAGCATCTGCACATCGACGGTACGGCCGTGGTCGTGGCCGTGACCGCCACCACTCGCGGCTCCGGCCGGAAGGGCGGCGGCGACCATCGCACCGGCGGCCGTCGTGACGGCGAGGGCGGTGAGGGTCAACCGGCGGGCTCGGCGGTGCCGTTGTGGCGTCGCTGACATTTAGTCCCCTTTGTGGACAGCGATACATCTTGGGAGGTCTGCCGAAGCCTAGAGTCAACGCGCGTAGCGCGACAGGGGTACCGGGTATCGAGCTGGTTACACGCAGACGACGCGGCGCCCTCGCGACCGCGCACGCAGCGCCGCCGGGCGGCCCGCGGGCGGCCTTCGGGCGGGCCGGGGCGGCCGTACCCGGACAGGCTCCCGCCGTGGTCGTAGGCTCGCCCCATGACTGACGACGCAGCAGCCGCCCTGGAGCCGGGACGCCGGATCGAGACCCTCGACGAACTGACGGAGGAACAGGCCGACTCCGTCCTCACCCTGATCGGGGACGCGGCCCGCACCGACGGCACCACCGCCGTGTCCGAGCAGGGCCGCCTCCAGCTGCGCGGCGGCCCGCGCGAGGGGATCCGGCACTTCCTGCTCACCGAGAAGGGCCGGCTCGCCGGCTACGGACAGCTGGAGGACACCGACCCGGTGGAGGCCCCCGCCGCGGAACTCGTCGTACACCCCTCGATGCGCGGGCGCGGCCACGGCCGGGCGCTGGGCAGCGCCCTGCTGGCCGCCTCCGGCAAGCGGATCCGGGTGTGGGCGCACGGCGGCAAGTCCGCCGCCCGCCACCTCGCGCAGGTCCTCGGCCTGACCCTGTTCCGCGAACTGCGCCAGCTGCGCCGCCCGCTCGGCCCGGACGCGGCCCCGCTGCCCGAGCCGGCCCTGCCGGCCGGCGTGACGGTCCGCACCTTCGTCCCCGGCGCCGACGACGCGGCCTGGCTCGCCGTCAACGCGGCCGCCTTCGCCCACCACCCGGAGCAGGGCGCGCTGGTGCAGCGGGACCTGAACGACCGCATCGCGCAGCCGTGGTTCGACGCGAAGGGCTTCTTCCTCGCCGAGCGCGACGGCGAGCTCGTCGGCTTCCACTGGACGAAGGTCCACGCCGAGCAGCAGCTCGGCGAGGTGTACGTCGTCGGCGTGCGCCCCGGCGCCCAGGGCGGCGGCCTCGGCAAGGCGCTCACCGCGATCGGCCTGCGCCACCTGGCGGCGGCCGGCCTGCCGACGGCGATGCTCTACGTCGACGCCGACAACCCGGCCGCCCTGGCCGTCTACGAGGGCCTGGGCTTCACCACCCACGAGACCGACCTGATGTACCGCACGGAGAGCTGAGACCCGGTCGCGCGGGCCCCCGGGTACCGGGTTCGGGCTGCTCACGCAGTCGGCGGGGGGTGTTCGTGACCACCCGGGCGGCCCGCAGGGACACGGCGCCGCCGTTGTCGTGGATCCCGCCGGTGGCCCCGCCGGTCGCCGTGTTGCCGGTGACGCCGGCCGCGTTCAGCGCCGCGGTCCCGGCGGCGACGGACGGCACTCCGTTGGCGAGGCCGCCGCGTTGGCGCGGACCACGCTCGCCGTCACCGTGAGGGTGCCGTTGCCGGTGACGACGATCCCGCCGCCGGCGCCGTTCGCGACGGCGCTGCCGGAGGCGTCCCCATTGGTGACGACCGTGGTCCGCAGGGTCAGGCTGCCGCGGTCGACGGTCAGGATGCGGAACGTGCCCGCCGCCCGGGTGATCACGGCGCCGCTGCCGTTGACGACCGTCGGCGCCGTGAAGGCCGGCAGCTCGCTGGTCAGCCCGTACGTGCACCCGGGCGCGAGGTTGAGCGTGTCGCTCGCGGGGGTGCTGTTCGCGGCGATGGCGGCGTTGCGCAGGGCGGTGCCCGCCGAACCCCCTGCCGTCCCGCACCCCCGCGCGGCCCGAGCCGATCGGCCCGCACTCCACCCGACGGCAGAACCCAGCCCGGCCACGCCGGCCAACCCCGGCCCGCGGCCGGATCCAGCCCCGCCAGGGGGCACCTCCCAGCGGTAGCCGGGGGAGTGTGAGGCGCGGGGTGCGGGGCGGAGCCCCAGGTGCCCGGGCGCAGCCCGGGACTCCCCGGCGCAGCCCCAGGTGCCCCGGCGCAGCCAGGGCCGGGCTGCGGGGCGGGCCCCGGGCCGACAGGCCCCGGCCCCGGCCCCGCCACGCTCCCGGCCCCCGGAAGCCACACACCATTAACCACCCATTCACGCGCGCTCGCGAAGCTGACCGCATGCAGCCCCGACTCCGACTGACGGCCGACACTTCCGACGCGCCTGTCCTGCCGCGTGCGCGGAAGAATGGAGTCATGAGCCACAAGCCCAGCGCAGGCCCCACCGAGGTCCCCTCCCAGCAGCCGCCGCAGAAGTTCGCGTCCCCGTCCGCGCCCTCGGCCGCCGACGTCTCCGCGTCCGTGGCCGCCGCCGCCGCCACGCCCGAGGCGGTCGCCGCGCGCGCGGCCACGGGCGCACACGCGCGCCTCGGCTCCATAGCCGCCCACCGCCCGCACGTCGATCTGGAACCGGATCTCGACGCGGATCTGGACGCCTACGACGAGAAGGACACCGGTGAGCTGCCCGCGGGCCGCTTCCTCGACCGGGAGCGCAGCTGGCTCGCCTTCAACGAGCGGGTGCTGGAGCTCGCCGAGGACCCGACGACGCCCCTCCTGGAGCGGGCGAACTTCCTGGCGATCTTCGCGAGCAACCTCGACGAGTTCTTCATGGTCCGCGTCGCCGGCCTCAAGCGCCGCATCGCGACCGGCGTCGCCACCCGTTCGGCCTCAGGCCTGCAGCCCCGTGAGGTCCTCGACCTCATCTGGACCCGCTCCCGCGAGCTCATGGCCCGCCACGCCGCCTGCTTCCAGCAGGACATCTCCCCGCAGCTCGCCGAGGAGGGCGTCCACCTCATCCGGTGGCCCGACCTCACCGAGAAGGAGCAGGCGCGCCTCTTCACCCTGTTCCGCAACCAGATCTTCCCGGTGCTCACCCCGCTGGCCGTCGACCCCGCGCACCCGTTCCCGTACATCTCCGGCCTGTCCCTGAACCTGGCCGTCGTCGTGCGCAATCCCGTCAGCGGCCACCGCCACTTCGCCCGCGTCAAGGTCCCGCCGCTCCTCTCCCGCTTCCTGGAGGCCTCCCCGCAGCGCTACGTCCCCCTGGAGGACGTCATCGCCGCGCACCTGGAGGAGCTGTTCCCCGGCATGGAGGTGCTCGCGCACCACATGTTCCGCGTGACCCGCAACGAGGACCTCGAGGTCGAGGAGGACGACGCCGAGAACCTCCTGCAGGCCCTGGAGAAGGAGCTCAGGAACCGCCGCTTCGGCCCGCCGGTCCGCCTGGAAGTGGAGGAGTCCATCGACCCCGGCGTCCTGGACCTCCTCGTGCAGGAGCTGAAGGTCAACCCCTCCGAGGTGTACCCGCTGCCCGGTCCCCTGGACCTGACCGCGCTCTTCGGGATCGCCTCGCTGGACCGCCCGGAGCTGAAGTTCCCGAAGTTCGTCGCCGGCACGCACCGCGACCTCGCCGAGGTCGAGTCCGCGTCCGCGCCCGACATCTTCGCCGCGCTGCGCGAGCGGGACGTGCTGCTGCACCACCCGTACGACTCCTTCTCCACCTCGGTGCAGGCCTTCCTGGAGCAGGCCGCCGCCGACCCGGACGTCCTCGCCATCAAGCAGACGCTGTACCGGACCTCCGGCGACTCCCCGATCGTCGACGCCCTGATCGACGCCGCCGAATCCGGCAAGCAGGTCCTCGTACTCGTCGAGATCAAGGCCCGCTTCGACGAGCAGGCCAACATCAAATGGGCGCGCAAGCTGGAGGAGTCCGGCTGCCACGTCGTCTACGGCCTCGTCGGCCTCAAGACCCACTGCAAGCTCTCGCTCGTCGTCCGCCAGGAGGGCGACACGCTGCGCCGCTACTCCCACGTCGGCACCGGCAACTACCACCCCAAGACGGCACGGCTCTACGAGGACCTCGGCCTGCTCACCGCCGACTCCCAGGTCGGCGCCGACCTCTCCGACCTCTTCAACCGGCTGTCCGGCTACTCGCGCCGCGAGACCTACCGCCGGCTGCTGGTGGCCCCGCGCTCGCTGCGCGACGGCCTGATCTCCCGGATCGACAAGGAGGCCGCCCACCACCGGGCCGGCCGCCCCGCGTACGTGCGCCTCAAGATGAACTCGATCGTCGACGAGGCGCTCATCGACTCGCTCTACCGGGCCTCGCAGGCCGGCGTGCCCATCGACATCTGGGTCCGCGGCATCTGCGCGATCCGCCCCGGGGTCCCCGGGCTCTCGGACAACATCCGGGTCCGCTCCATCCTCGGCCGCTTCCTGGAGCACTCCCGGGTCTTCGCCTTCGGCAACGGCGGCGAACCCGAGGTGTACATCGGCAGCGCCGACATGATGCACCGCAATCTCGACCGCCGTATCGAAGCACTGGTCAGGGTCGTCGACCCGGGCCACCGCGCGGCACTGGACCGGCTGCTGGAAACCGGGATGTCCGACGCCACCACCTCCTGGCACCTGGGCCCGGACGGCGAATGGACCCGGCACAGCACCGACAGCGAGGGCCAGCCGCTGCGGCACGTTCAGGAGATGCTCATAGACGCCCGGAGGCGCCGGCGTGGCTCAGCCAAACCATGACCTGATGGCAGGCGACGTACTCGGTACGTACCTGCGCGCGCAGGCCACCGCTTTCCTGCGGGGGCTGCGCCTGCACGACGAAAGCGCAGTGAGCGGAGCCGCCGAAGGCAGTGAGGCGGCGCGCAGCCTGCGGGGGGCGGCGCGCCGCATCTCGTCCTCGCTGGCCACCTTCAGAGCGGTGGCCGACTCCTCGTGGGCGGACTCGCTGCGCACCGAGCTGGTCTGGCTCTCCTCGACGCTGGCCGACGAGCACGGCCACGCCGCCCGGCTGGCCCGGCTGATGGACGCCCTGCACCGGCTCACGGGGACCCCCGAGGTCCCGGCGCCGCGCGGCGCGGCGGGCTCGCTGACCGTGGGCTCGGCGCGCGCGGGCGCCCTGCTGGAGCGCCAGCTGACCCTGTCGCGCACCCGCGCCCACTCGGCGACCCTCCAGGCGCTGGGTTCCTCCCGCTTCCACGCGGTCGCGGACGCGGTGGCGGTGCTGGCCTCCGAGGTCCCGCTGGAACCGGTCGCGGCCCGCGGCACGGTGGACGACGTCCTGGCCCCGCTGGCAGCGGTGGCCGAATCCCGCCTGTGCGGGGCGGTGGCCTCGCTGCCGTCCCCCTGCCCCTCCCACCCGTACAACGCGGATCACGACGGCCCGTGGAACGAGGTGCGCCGCCTGCTGCGGGTCCACCGCTACGCACGCGAGGCGCTGGGCGAGGACGTGGCCCGGCTGGCGGCCGCCGGCGAGGCCCTGGACCGCCACCGGGACGCGGCGGAGGCGGCCGGCGCGTCGGCCACGGCCGCGCGGACCCCTCGTATCGCCCCGGCCACGGCCTACGCCCTCGGTGTCCTGCACGCGGACCAGCGCCACGAGGTCGAGGCCTCGCGCGCCACCTTCCACCACATCTGGCAGCCGAAAACCAGCCACGCCGGCGTCTGAGGGCGAGGTCTGAGGGCATGCGTCTGAGGCGTGGTTCCGGGGAGCCCGGGCGATCACGCTACGGTAACGGCCGGATAACGGAAGATGACGTCCGGTGGTGTCCCCGTCCGGACACACCACCCCGTCCGCCACGGTTCACCATCCGTTCACTTACCCCGGTCGGCCGCTTCACCTGATCTGCCTAACTTCGTAGGAGCAAGGGACGGGCCGCCGCCAAGGCGAGCGGCTCTCCCGGGCAACCGACGTAGTCCTCTTCGCACGCCGCCCGGACGCAGAAAGCGGCCGGCGGCTTCTGGAAGGAAACACCCGAAAGTGAAGCTTCAGCGCAAGAACATGCTTCGTGCCTCCGCCCTCGGGGCGCTCGTCGTGTCCGGCGCCCTGGTCCTCACGGCGTGCGGCTCGGACGACAACACCAAGAACGACGCCGGCGCCTCGGGCAAGCCTTCCGCCGCTGCGGGCGACATCAAGTGCGACGGCGCCAAGGGCAAGCTCCTCGGCTCCGGCTCCTCCGCGCAGAAGAACGCGGTGGACCTGTGGGTCAAGAACTACATGGCCGCCTGCTCCGGCGTCGAGGTCAACTACAAGTCGGTCTCCTCCGGTGAGGGCATCGTCGCCTTCAACCAGGGCACGGTCAGTTTCGCCGGTACGGACTCCGCGCTGAAGCCCGACCAGGTCGAGGAATCGAAGAAGATCTGCACCGGCGGCCAGGGCATCGACCTCCCGATGGTCGGCGGCCCGATCGCCATCGGCTTCAACGTCGCCGGCGTGGACAAGCTGACGCTGGACGCCCCCACCCTCGCCGCGATCTTCAGCGACAAGATCAAGAAGTGGGACGACGAGGCGATCAAGAAGCTGAACCCCGGCGTCACGCTTCCCGCCACCGCGATCCAGGCGTTCCACCGCTCCGAGGACTCGGGCACCACCGAGAACCTCACCAAGTACCTCAAGGCCGCCGCTCCCGAGGCCTGGACGTTCGACCCCGCGAAGAAGTGGGCGGCCCCGGGTGGCCAGGCCGCCTCCGGCTCCTCCGGTGTCGCCTCGCAGGTCAAGGCCGTTGACGGCGCGATCGGCTACTTCGAGCTCTCCTACGCCTCCTCGCAGAGCATCAAGACCGTGGACGTGAACACGGGCGCCGCCGCTCCGGTCAAGGCCACCGGCGAGAACGCCTCCAAGGCCATCGCCGCCGCCAAGATCTCCGGCACCGGCGACGACCTGGCACTGAAGCTCGACTACGCCACCAAGGCCGAGGGTGCCTACCCGATCGTCCTGGTGACCTACGAGGCCGTCTGCGACAAGGGCAACAAGGCCGAGACGCTCCCGACCCTGAAGTCCTTCCTGAACTACGCCGCGTCCGACGCGGGCCAGAAGATCCTGCTGGAGAACGGCTACGCCCCGATCCCGGCCGAGATCAACGCCAAGGTCCGCGAAGTCATCGCGAAGCTCGCCTGATAAAGACCCCCGGACCATCCGGTCCGCTCCCCCCGTCCGGGGAGCGGACCGGCCCGGGGACCCTCCCCTCCACCCAGGGGATCCGGTGCACCGCCGCCAGGGGGCCTGCCCCCCATCCAGACCGGAAAGATCATGGCTTCCACCACACCCACCCAGATAGACACGGCTCCGCCTGTCTCCAAGAGCGGAAGGTCCACCGGCCGCGCCGGTGACAAGATCTTCGCCGGCCTCTCCAAGGGCTCCGGCATCCTGCTCCTGGTGATCATGGCGTCGATCGCCGCCTTCCTCACCTACCGCGCGTCCATCGCTCTGGCGGACAACGAGGGCAACTTCCTCACCACGTTCGACTGGAACGCTTCGGGCAACCCCCCCGTCTTCGGCATCGCCGTCCTGCTCTTCGGCACCGTCGTCAGCTCGATCATCGCGATGGCCATCGCGGTTCCGATCGCCGTCGGCATCGCCCTCTTCATCTCGCACTACGCGCCGCGCAAGCTGGCCGCCCCGCTCGCCTACGTGGTCGACCTGCTGGCCGCCGTGCCGTCGATCATCTACGGCATCTGGGGCGCCCTCTTCCTCGTCCCGCAGCTCGCGGGGCTGAACTTCTGGCTCGACGAGTACATGGGCTGGACCTACGTCTTCGACAAGACCCAGGTCGGCGTCGCGCGCTCGCTCTTCACCGTCGGCATCCTGCTCGCGATCATGATCCTGCCGATCGTGACCAGCGTCAGCCGCGAGGTCTTCCTGCAGGTCCCGCGCATGAACGAGGAAGCCGCACTGGCCCTCGGCGCGACCCGCTGGGAAGTCATCCGGTTGTCGGTGCTGCCCTTCGGCCGCTCCGGTGTCATCTCCGCCTCGATGCTGGGCCTCGGCCGCGCGCTCGGCGAGACGATGGCCGTCGCGACCGTCCTCTCCCCGAGCTTCCTGATCTCCGGCCACATCCTGGACCCGGGCGGCGGCACGTTCGCGCAGAACATCGCCGCGAAGTTCGACGAGGCCAACCAGTTCGGCCGCGACGCACTGATCGCCTCCGGCCTCGTGCTCTTCCTGCTCACCCTGCTGGTCAACGGCGCAGCCCGGCTGATCATCGCCCGTCGCAAGGACTTCTCGGGGGCGAACGCCTGATGAGCCACGCACTCCAGGACCCGCGCCCCTCCCGGGCCACCAAGTCCGCCGCCCCCAGCAGCCTGACGCAGGGCCACCTGCCCCGCTGGGCCCCGGCCGGCATCGCCGTCCTCTCGGTCGCCCTCGGCTGTGGCCTCGGCACCCTCTTCGGCCTCGACAGCAAGATCCAGTGGGGTCTGCTCGCGGCCATCCTCTTCGTGATCGTCACGTACACCGCCAGCTCGATCGTCGAGAACCGCCGTCAGGCCAAGGACCGGGTCGCCACCTCCGTCGTCTGGGTCTGCTTCGTCCTCGCCCTCGTCCCGCTGCTCTCGCTGCTGTGGACGACGATCAGCCGCGGCATGACGGTCCTCGACGGGGACTTCCTCGGCCACTCGATGAACGGCGTGACCAGCTTCGAGCCCGGCGGCGGCGTCTACCACGCACTGCTCGGCACCATCGAGCAGGTCGCCCTGGCCACCGCGATCTCGGCCCCCATCGGCCTGCTGACCGCCGTCTACCTGGTCGAGTACGGCAAGGGCTCGCTCGCCAAGGCCGTCACCTTCTTCGTCGACGTCATGACCGGCATCCCCTCCATCGTCGCGGGTCTGTTCATCCTGACGACGTGGAACCTGATGCTCGGCTTCGGCCCCTCCGGCTTCGCCGGCTCGATGGCCCTGTCGATCCTGATGATGCCCGTCGTGGTCCGCTCCACCGAGGAGATGCTCAAGCTCGTCCCGAACGAGCTGCGCGAGGCCGCCCTGGCCCTCGGTGTGCCGAAGTGGCGCGTGATCCTCAAGGTCGTGCTCCCCACCGCGATCGGCGGTATCTCCACCGGCGTGATGCTGGCCGTCGCCCGTATCGCCGGCGAGACCGCACCGATCATGCTGCTGGTCTTCGGCACCCAGCTGATCAACAACAACCCTTTCGAAGGCCCTCAGTCCTCGCTCCCCCTCTACATCTGGGAGCAGTACAAGGTCGGCAGTGAAGCCTCCTACGACCGGGCATGGGGCGCAGCGCTCGTCCTGATCGCCTTCGTCATGATCCTCAATCTGGTGGCTCGCGGCATCGCCCGCTGGAAGGCCCCGAAGACCGGTCGCTAAAAGCGAGTCCATTAGCGGCTCCGCCGCGGTGACCACATGAAAGCGAAGTAACCATCATGGCCAAGCGAATCGACGTCAGCGGACTGTCCGCCTTCTACGGCACCCACAAGGCCATCGACGACATCTCGATGACCGTGGAGCCCCGCTCCGTGACCGCCTTCATCGGCCCCTCCGGCTGCGGCAAGTCCACCTTCCTGCGCACCCTGAACCGCATGCACGAGGTCACCCCCGGCGGCCGCGTCGAGGGCAAGGTGCTGCTGGACGACGAGAACCTGTACGGCCCCGGCGTGGACCCCGTCGCGGTCCGCCGCACGGTCGGCATGGTCTTCCAGCGCCCGAACCCCTTCCCCACCATGTCGATCTTCGACAACGTGGCGGCGGGCCTGCGGCTCAACGGCTCCTTCAAGAAGTCCGAGCTCGCCGAGATCGTCGAGAAGTCCCTCCAGGGCGCCAACCTCTGGAACGAGGTCAAGGACCGCCTGAACAAGCCCGGCTCCGGCCTCTCCGGCGGCCAGCAGCAGCGCCTGTGCATCGCCCGCGCCATCGCGGTCGAGCCCCAGGTCCTCCTGATGGACGAGCCCTGCTCGGCCCTCGACCCGATCTCCACCCTCGCCATCGAGGACCTGATCGGCGAGCTCAAGGAGCGCTTCACGATCGTCATCGTGACGCACAACATGCAGCAGGCGGCCCGCGTCTCGGACCGAACCGCCTTCTTCAACCTCTCCGCGGTCGGCCAGCCCGGCAAGCTCGTCGAGATCGACGACACGGACCGGATCTTCTCGAACCCGTCCGTCCAGGCGACCGAGGACTACATCTCGGGCCGCTTCGGCTAGACCCGGATGTGATGAGCGTCCTGCGGTGCTGCATGGCGGTGCCACCGCAAGGCGAAAGGGCCGGCTCCCCCTGGGTGGGGGGAGCCGGCCCGCTTTCGTTCCGCCGTCGCGCTGCTGCCCGTACGGCTAGTTCACGAAGGCCAGGTTCACGATCCAGAAGCTGACGGCCGCCACGAGCGCGGCCGCCGGCATGGTGATGAACCAGCCCAGGATGATGTTCTTGGCGACGCCCCAGCGGACCGCGTTCACGCGCTTGGTGGCGCCCACGCCCATGATCGCCGAGGTGATCACGTGGGTCGTGGAGATCGGCGCGTGGAAGAGGAACGCCGAACCGAACATGATCGAGGCGCCGGTGGTCTCCGCCGCGAAGCCCTGCGGCGGGTCCAGCTCGATGATCTTGCGGCCGAGGGTGCGCATGATGCGCCAGCCGCCCGCGTACGTACCCAGCGAGAGCATCACGGCACAGGCGATCTTGACCCAGACCGGGATCTCGTCGCCCGCGTTCTGCACGTCGGCGATGACCAGGGCCATCATCACGATGCCCATGGTCTTCTGCGCGTCCTGCAGACCGTGACCCAGCGCCATGCCGGCCGCCGAGACCGTCTGCGCGATGCGGAATCCGCGCTTGGCCTTGTGCGGGTTGGCCCGGCGGAACATCCACAGGATGGCGACCATCACCAGGTAGCCGACGACGAGGCCGACGACCGGCGAGACGAACATCGGGATGACGACCTTGTCGACCACTCCCGACCAGAGCACCTCGGTGCCGCCCGCCAGCGCCGCGCCCACCATGCCGCCGAACAGCGCGTGCGAGGAGGACGAGGGCAGGCCGAAGTACCAGGTGATCAGGTTCCACACGATCGCGCCGACCAGCGCCGCGAAGAGGATCCACATGCCCCGGTTCCCGTGGGGCGTCTCGATCAGGCCCTCGCTGACCGTCTTGGCGACCCCGCTGCCGAGGAAGGCGCCGGCGAGGTTCATCACCGCGGCCATGGCGAGCGCGGCGCGCGGGGTCAGCGCGCGGGTCGAGACCGAGGTCGCGATCGCGTTCGCAGAGTCGTGGAAACCGTTGGTGTACGTGAATCCGAGCGCGACACCGATGGTCACGATCAGAGCGAAGGTGTCCACGAGGTTCAGGACTCCTTGACCGCGATGGTCTCCACCGTGTTCGCGACGTGCTCGAACGCGTCGGCCGCCTCTTCGAGCACGTCGACGATCTGCTTGAGCTTCAGCACCTCCATGGCGTCGTACTTGCCGTTGAAGAGCTGGGCGAGCAGCTTGCGGTGGATCTGGTCGGCCTGGTTCTCGAGGCGGTTGACCTCGATCCAGTACTCGGTCAGGTTCGTCATGGTGCGCAGGTGGGGCATGGCCTCGGCGGTCAGCTCGGCCGCGCGCGCCAGTACCTCGATCTGCTGCTCGACGCCCTTGGGGAGCTCCTCCACGTTGTAGAGGACGACCAGGTCGACCGCCTCTTCCATGAAGTCCATGATGTCGTCGAGGCAGGACGCCAGGTTGTAGATGTCCTCGCGGTCGAACGGCGTGATGAAGGAGGAGTTGAGCTGGTGGAAGATCGCGTGGGTGGCGTCATCCCCCGCGTGCTCCGCTGCCCGCATCCGCTCCGCGATCTCGGCTCGGGCGGAGGAGTCCGCTCCGAGCAGTTCCATCAGGAGCTTCGAGCCCGTGACGATGTTGTCCGCGGATGCGGCGAACATGTCGTAGAAGCTCGTCTCCCTGGGGGTCAGACGAAATCGCACGTGAGGTCCTCGGGGTGCATTGGATTCGGTCAGGCTGATGCTAGGCGCATCCCCCGGCCACGGCTAACCGGCAGTTCCCCAGTGTCCTCCATCAGGCAGAGTGAGGACCACGGGCCCCTGCCCCCGCGACCGGGGGCCGGTACCCTATACCCATGAGGGGTATACACCCCTCGATCCGGACCACGGGAGGACGCATGACTGCCATCCAGGCGGAGGGCTCCGGAGCCGAAGCGGGCGCGGTGCACGGCTACCACCACCAGAAGGACGAGCACCTCAAGCGGCTCCGGCGGATCGAGGGCCAGATCCGGGGCCTCCAGCGCCTCGTCGACGAGGACGTCTACTGCATCGACATACTCACCCAGGTCTCGGCGAGCACGAAGGCACTGCAGTCCTTCGCGCTCCAGCTGCTGGAGGAGCACCTGCGCCACTGCGTCGCGGACGCGGCCGTCAAGGGCGGCGGCGAGATCGACGCCAAGGTGGAGGAAGCGACGAAGGCGATCGCCCGGCTGCTGCGCACCTGACCGCGGCGGGCGCGGGTCGGGCCGGAGCACCCCGGAGACGTACAGGGTGGAGCGGGTCGGCGGAGTCAGCCGGAGCAGATGCCCATCAGCACCTCGTCGATCCGGTCCTGACTGAGCCGCTCCTCGACCGCGGCCGAGGCCGCGATGATCAGCTCGCCGCACATCTCGATCTCGGCGAGGGCCACGTTGTCCTGCACCGTCATGGCGCCAGCGGGAGTCACTCGTGTCACCTCTCTCTGCCGTCGTCCGGTCGTCGGCGCTCGGTTCTCAGCGTAGGGAGCACGCGGCCCGGCGCGCATGACACGGATGGACCATTTCCGGCCCCCCCCACACCGGACCAATGGCCGGCCATGGCCCGATCGCGCCGCCCCGTACGGGTCCCGCCGACTAGTCGGCGATCTTTCCCGCGTAAATGTCCTCTTCTGCCGGCAAAACGACGGTGACCGGGGTCCCGAAGCCGTAGAGCAGCGTGGTGGAGGACACATCGATCACGCCATTGTTGACATAGGTGAAGCGGTGGCAGACCTTCCGCAGCCGGCCCTCGGCGTCGAGGTAGGCGTCGAAGGGCACCGCGTCTTTGCTGAACCCTTTCGCCGCGGCTTCCAGGGACCCCTTCACCGCGGGCGAGGCGGCCGCGGCGGCCCGCGCGATGTCGGTCGTACCCCGGTAGTGCCGCACCTTGGTCCCGGCCACCTCGGTCTCGCCGACGTACGTCACCGCCTGCGCGCCGCGCAGCAGCTCCGCGGCGGCCATCGGATCGGTGGCCCCGCCCGTGACGAGGTTCCCGTCGGCGAGGGCCGTCGTGTCGACCCGCACCCACTTGTCGTCGGGAACGCCGGCGCCCCGGTTCTTCATGTAGAGCGCGCCGGGCACCAGCAGCTCGGTCATGGGCCGGTGCTCGGCCTTGCCCTTGGCGTCGTCCGGGAGCATCACCAGGAGCTGGCCCATCCGGCTCTTGAAGTCGACCCCGCCCTCGCCCCGGATCGTGACCCGGGTGCCGCCGGTCGCCATTTCCATCGCCGTACGGGCCCGCGCGCTGCCGGTCTTCGCCAGCGTGTCCGCGGCTGCGCGGACCGCCGCCGCGGGGTCGTCGGCGGGCCGGTCGTCGCCGGCGGCCGCGTCGCCGCCGCATCCGCTCAACGCCGCCACCGAGAGAGCCAGGCCGACCGCGAACGCCGTCCGACCCGCGCGCCCCGGCCTCCGCCTGTGCTGGTGCACCACCATCGCCTGCCAACCCCCAACGCGTGACCGCTGTCTGCCCGAGGCCCACCCGCTCCGCTTAACGAGGTCCGGGGCCTCCCGTCACGGCCGGGGGCCCCGCACGAACGGCGCGCGAACACGGCCCGAACCACCCGTGAACCGTGCGCACGGCGCACGGCACCGCGCGCACGCCGGTTCTCCCGCCCCGGTGGTGCGCCGCGCGCCCGGCCGCGCCGGGAACGGGTCCGGGAACGGGTCCGGGGCCCGGTCCGGGCAGGCTCCGGGCGGGCTCCGGGCCTGATCCGGGGCTGATCCGGGCCTGATCCGCGGCTGATCCGGGCCTGCTCTCGGCCTGCTTCCGGCCTGCTTCCGGCCTGCTCCTGGCCCGTTCCACCCGGAATCCGGGCGGGCTCCGGGCCCCGTCCGGCCGTCGGAGAAGCGACCGGTGCAAGGCAGTCCCCCACCCCGCCCCGGCCCGGTACCGTGGTCGCGTGGAACCGCACACCGAAGCGACCCTCGTCCCTCCGCTTTCCGCCGTACCGCTGCCCCGCGATCCCGGGGGACCGGTGGGCCACGAGCCCGCCGGACACGACACGAGCACCTCGGACCGCGGCGCGTTCTGTCTGGCCGTCTGCACCTGCGGCTGGCGCGGCCCGGCCCGCCGCTCCCGCGACCTGGCCCGCAAGGACGCCGCCGGGCACGCCACCGCCCGGTAGGGCGTTCGCGCCCGGCACCGCGCCCCGCCCCGATCGCCCCCGGCCTGCGGGTCGCCCGTTCGGACGGCCCGGCTGGCCGACGCGCCCGGGAGCGGATGCCCTTGACTCATGCCCGGACCCGCGCCCCGCCTCGCCGCCCTGCTCTGGGCACTGCTCATCGCGCTCGCCCCGGCCGCCACGGCCTGGGCCCGACCGGTCGGGACGGCGGACGGGCCGGGCGATGTGGCCCTGGCCATCGGGGTCACCATCTCCGCGGCCGTCGCCACCGGACTGTGGCTGCGCTCCCAGTACCGCCGCACCGACGCGGCCGAAGCCGCCGAGGGCACGGACGGCGGCGACCCGTGAGCCCGCGCCCCCGCCCGACAGCCGTGCGTCTGTGCTTCGGCGGCGCGGCGCTGTGCCTGCTGGCGGCCGTGGTGATGTTCGTGTGGAACGCGTACGCCCTCGGCTGACGGCCGCCAGGTGCCGGCCCGTCAGGCCCCTGGGGCTCCCGTCAGGCTCCCGTCGGGCGCCCTTCAGGCCGCGAGGTCGCTCTCGTGGCCGCGCGCCGGCGGCGGGGTCGGCGCGAGGTCCAGCGGCCGGGGCAGCGCCCGCCCGCCGGCCCGGACCAGTACGCCCAGCCGCGGGGACCGGGCCACCGCCCGCACCACCGGGGTCAGCAGCGCCATCGCGAGCGGGGCGAGCAGCAGCACCACCGCCGTGCCCAGCGCGAGTCCGCCGATGACGTCGGTCGGGTAGTGCACGCCCACGTAGACCCGGGTGAAGCCCTCGATCAGGGCCAGGGCGATCCCCACGAAGCCGAGCTTGCGGTGGGCGATGAACAGGCCGACGCCCAGGGCCATCGCGAGGGTGGTGTGGTCGCTGACGAAGGAGAAGGGGCTGTGCCCGATCCCGGCGCCGGGATCCAGCACGTCGACCCCGCCGTGCTGCTGGGCCGGCCGCGGCCGGCCCACGAACTCCCGCAGCGGGACGTTCAGGAGCAGCGCGCCCGCCGCGGCGAGGGGAGCCCACACGAGCGCGGTGAGGGATTCGACCGCCGCCGCCTCGTCCTGCCGGCGCGCTCCGCGCCAGCACCACAGGACCAGGAGCACGAGGGTGAGCAGGATCCCGTACTCGCCGACCGCGTAGACCGCCCGGTCCAGCCAGTCCGGGGCCCGCCGGGCCAGTCCGTTGATTCCGTACAGCAGGCTTACATCCACGTTCGGCCCACCAGTTGTGAGTCCAGCCATGGTGATGCGGCCCCTTGCCCTTGCCTTGGTACCCCCGCGGACGCACCCCTGTGTGCGTCCCTGCTCCCCCCGGTGATCATTCCGGTTGTCTCGCGTCCCCAGTGACCATGGAACGCCCGTTCTGGCGGCTACGTTCCGCTCTCCACCGAATGATCACCTCAACGTTATCGAAGAGTGACTCATCGTCGCAGCTCAGGGCCTTGGGTTCACGCTGCGCTACCGGCTGTTTCCCGCCTCGGCAGCGCCTCCGCGCCGTCCTTCGTCACGCGGGTCGCACCGAAGTAGTCGGGGGTGTCGATCTTGTCGAAACGGATCACGGCGCCGGTGAACGGGGCGTTGATCATGTACCCGCCGCCCACGTAGAGCCCGACGTGCCGGATCTCCCGAGAGTTCGTCAGATCATCAGAGAAGAACACCAGGTCACCCGGCAGCAGTTCGGCCCGCGAGGGGTGCGGCCCCGCGTTGTACTGGTCGTTCGCCACCCGGGGCAGGTCGACCCCCACCGACTCGTACGCGGCCTTGGTCAGCCCCGAGCAGTCGAACCGCCCGTCCTGGTCGGGCGTGCCGTTCCCGCCCCACAGGTACGGCGTCCCCAACTGCTTCTGCGCGAAGTAGATGGCCCCGGCGGCCTGCTGGGACGGCGCCACCCGCCCGACGGGCGCCTCGAAGCTCTTGGCGAGCGTGGTGATGGTCTTCACGTACCCCTGCGTCTCCCGGAACGGCGGGACGCCCTGGTACTGCGTCACCGCGCCCGGACCGGCGTTGTAGGCCGCCAGCATGTTCTTGACGGGGTCCCCGGGCACCTTGGCCACGTACCGCGCCAGATCGCAGTCGTACGAAGCCGCCGACGGGATCGCGTCGTTCGGATCCCAGATGTCGCGGTCCCCGTCGCCGTCACCGTCGATGCCGTGCGTCGCCCAGGTGCCCGGGATGAACTGCGCGATGCCCCGCGCGTCGGCCGGGCTCACCGCACCCGGGTTCCAGCCGCTCTCCGAGTAGAGCTGCGCCGCCAGCAGCGCCGGGGTGAGCGTCGGGCAGAGGTTGCCCCACTTCTGCACCAGGGTCTGGTACTTCCCCGGCACGGCCCCCTTCGCGAGGCCCACGGCACGGCCTCCGCCGCTCGCGATGCCCGCGGCGGCGGAGTACGTACCGACCACGAGCAGGGCGAGAAAGCACAGGCACGCCCCGAAGCTGATTCCACCGACCACCCAGAGTCTGCGCACCCGCCAACCTTCCCCCATCGAACGGCTTTTCCCGGGGCTCCCACCACCCCGTGTCGAATCATCCCGTTCGAAGGCCCCCGGAGAAACCGGTTCGGGCAGGGCTCTTGTGCGCCGCGGTGCGCCCCCGACCCCCGGCCCGGCCCCGCGTCAGCCCCGCATCAGGCCCGAGTCAGCCCCGGGGCGCGACGAAGAGGCTCTGCGCGCTCCGCCCGATCGGGCCCTTCTCGTCGTGCAGGCGGGCGTCCGCGAGGCCGATGCCGGCCCCGTCCACGCTCGTACGGGCCTCCACGCAGACCCATTCGCCCACCGGATGGCGGTGCAGATGGACGGTCAGGTCGCCGTTGACGAAGACGTACCGCCCGAAGTCCATGACGGAGCTGATGCCGTTGCCCGAGTCCGCGGCGACCAGGACGCGGTCCAGCGGCCGGGTCTCCTCCCCTGCCACGAGCGGCACCTTCATCCGCATCCAACAGGTGCCCGGCCCCAGTTCGACGAAGGCACCCTCGGTGAAGCGCGTCTCCACCGCCGCGTGATAGCCCCGCTCCCACGGCACCGGGAAGAACGGAGTCACCCCCACCTCCCCGGGCGGCGGCAGCTCCGGCCCGGGCACGACGGCCGGTACGGACTCCCGCGCCACCCGGATCCGCAGGGCGCGCGCCAGCATCACGGGCGCGGCCCCGGCGGGGGCGAGCGCGGCCTCGACGACCTCGGTGCCGCGCCCGGCCCGGAGCACGCTGGTGGTCACCTCCAGCGGACCGATCGGCACCGGGCGCAGGACCTCGTACGTGATCCGGGCGATCCGCATGTCGTCCCGCGCGCCCGGCCGCTCCTCGATCGCCCGGCCGAGGAGCGCGGCCGGCGGACCGGCGTGCTGCGAACCGGGGTCCCACGGCCCGCGCGTGTGGGCGCTGGCCAGGAACCGCCCCGCGCCGACCCGCTCGTAGAACCCGTCGACGTCACGCTCGACGTCACGCTCGACATCACGCCCGGCATCGCTCTCGGCACCCATGCCGACCACGCTACCGACAGGTAACACCCTCCGCCAGACCTCCCTCCCGCTCTCAGCGGGCGAAGCCCAGCCCCACCCCGAGACCCACCAGCACCGAGCCGATGGCCCGGTTCAGCGCCTTCTGCGCCTTCAGCATCCGGTCGCGCAGCCGGGAGTTGGAGAAGAACAGCGCCACCGCCGAGAACCAGCCCAGGTGCGCCACCGACATGAACAGCCCGTACCCGGCCTGCTGCCACACCGCAGTCCCCGGCCCGACCACCTGGGTGAAGGTGGACACGACGAACAGCGTGGTCTTCGGATTGAGCACATTGGTCAGGAAGCCGCTCCTGAGCGCCCCGAACGGCGTCAGCCCGCCCTTCTCCTCCAGGTCCACGGTCACCTCGGCCCGCGCCCGGAAGGTCCGTATCCCGACCCACACCAGGTACGCGGCACCCGCGAGCTTGATCACCGTGAACAGCTCGGCGGAGGAGGCGATCAGCAGGCCGACCCCGAGCATCGTGTACGAGACGTGCACCAGTACCCCGGCCGCGACCCCGGCGGCCGCGAACAGGCCGGTGGGCCGCCCGTACAGGTAGCTGTTGCGGACGACCATGGCGAAGTCCGCGCCGGGACTGATGACGGCGAGGAAGGTGATGACGGCGACTGCGATCACTTCTGTCATACGGCGATGCTTGCCGCCCCCTCACCCGCGATCAAGCCCTTTCCGCATCCCGGCCCTCCCGGAACACCACGTCCCGCCCACCGGGGGACAATGACGACGTGCCCGCTGCCTCCCCCTCTGTCTCCTTTCCCAATCTGACGCTGCCGCCATGCAGTCTCGTGGGTTCGAAGATGTGTATAGAAGGCAGGGTCGCCGTGACGGGGGCGCAGGTGGGCCCGGGCGAAGGGACCACCACGGCGACCTACCTGATCTACGCTGGCCAGATGATCACCGCGCTCCTCGCAACCGCTGTCACCGGACGGTTCCTCGCCCTCCGCCGCCCGGCCTGACGGGGCGGGCGTGAAGCGGCGGCCGAGGGTGCGCGGCGGGCCGGGGCGGGGCCGGCTCCTCTCCGCCCGGCTCCTCTCCGCCCGGCTCCTCACCGCGAGGGTCTTCGCCGCGCGGCTCGGTCTCGGCTGGGTCCACCTCATACTCGGCGGGGCTCTGCTGATGCCGTACTTCCTGCTCGCGCAGGTGGCGGTCGGCGTGGCCGCAGGAGAGGGGACCACCGCGTTCAGCTCCTTGCCGTCCAGCCTCGGCGCTTACGCCGTCAGTCTCCCGCTCGTGGCCGTGACCGGGCTGTTCGGGCTGGTCCGGCCGCTGTCGGTGGCCGCGGTACGGGCCCTGTGCGCGGTGCCGGGGGAGCGGCTCGCCGAGGGGCGGGCCCGGAGCGGGGCGGCCCGGGGACGGGCCGCGGCCTGGTGGACCGTGCACCTGGGGGTCGGTGCGCTCGTCAGCGGGATGACCCTCGCGGTGCCGCCCATGGCCGTGGTGCTGATCGCCCTGCCGTTCGTGAGCGCGCTGCGGGAGCTCCCGCTCGGGCTCGGCTTCCTGAGCACCCGGGCCCAGTCGTACGCGGCCCCCGGGCTGGGGATCGGCCTGCTGGTGGCGCTCGCCCTGTGCGCCGCCGGGGCCGCGGCGCTGCTGGCCCGGCTGGCGCCCGTGCTGCTCGGGCCGACGGCGGCGGACCGGCTGGCGGCGGCCGAGGAGCGGGCCGCCGACCTGGCGGTCCGCAACCGGCTGGCGCGCGAGCTGCACGACGCCGTCGGGCACGCGCTGAGCGCGGTCACCCTGCAGGCGGGCGCCGCCCGGCGGGTGCTCGACAGCGACCCCGGCTTCGTACGGGAGGCGCTGGCCGCGATCGAGGACACCACCCGGCGCACGGTGGGGGAGCTGGACGCGGTCCTCGGCCTGCTGCGCGAGGGGGACGCCGCCGGGCCCGGGGCGGCCGGCCCGGCCCCGACGCTCGCCGCCGACCTGGACGGGCTGCTGGCGCGCAGCCGGGCCGCGGGGACCCCGATCGGCGTGCACGAGGATCCGGGGCCGGCCGGGGACTGGGCGCGGCTGCCGGCGATCGCCTCCCGCGAGGCGTACCGCATCGTGCAGGAGGGGCTGAGCAACGCACTGCGGCACGGGTCGGGCCCGGTCGCCCTGCGGATCCTCGTACGGGAACGGAGCGGACGGCGTGAACTGGAGATCACCATGACGAACGGACCGGCCGCCGCACCCGGGGCGGGGGAGGCCCGGGAGACGCGTATGACCGGAGGCCGGGGGCTGCGGGGCGCCGCGGAGCGGGCCGCCCTGCTCGGCGGGCGCCTCGAGGCCGGACCACACGGGGGCCACTGGCGGCTGCGGGCCGTCCTCCCCCTGGGCGGAGCGGCCCGGTGAACGGGCTGCCCGCACCGGAGCCCCGGGCGAAGCTGCGCGTCGTGCTGGCCGATGACGAGCGGATGGTGCGCACCGCCCTGCGGGTCATCCTCGAGGCCGAGCCCGACATGACGGTCGTCGGGGAGGCGGCGACCGGCACCGAGGCCGTGTCCGTGGTCCGCGCGCTCGCCCCCGACATAGTGCTGATGGACGTCCGGATGCCCGAGATCGACGGCATCCGGGCCACCGAGCGGATCCTGGCCACCATGGCGCGGCCGCCGCGGATCGTCGTGGTCACCACCTTCGAGAACGACGCGTACGTCTACGACGCGCTGCGCGCCGGAGCCGCCGGGTTCCTCCTCAAGCGGGCCGGCGCCGACGAGCTGACCGGCGCGGTCCGGCTGGTGGCCCGGGGCGACTCGTTGCTGTTCCCGGCGGCCGTCCGCTCCCTGGCCGCGGCCCGCACCCCGACCGGCGCCGGGCCCGGCGCCGCGCCCTGGGTGGCGCGGCTGACCGACAGGGAGGCCGACGTACTGCGCCTGATGGCCACCGGACTTTCCAACCACGAGGTGGGCGAGCGCCTGGGCGTCGGCCCGCAGACGGTCAAGACGCACGTGGCCTCGGTCCTGGCCAAGACCGGCTCCCGGGACCGTACGCAGGCGGTCATCGCGGCGTACGAGGGAGGTTTCCCCATGAGGAAAGGCTGAGAACTCCGCCACAATCGGGGCAGAGCGGAACGGCTGGGGCGGCCGGGACGTCCTTCTGGGGGATGAACAAGACGATCAGGCGTGCGTCGGTCTTCTGTCTGCTTCTGGTGCTGGCCCTCATGGTGCGGGTCACCTGGGTGCAGGCGTATCAAGGCCAGGCCCTCGCAGACGACGACAACAACAAGCGGAACCTCATCGGGCAGTACGAGAACCCGTTGGGGAACATCATCGTGGGCGGGGAGGCGATCACGGGCTCCACGAAGACGGACGGCAAGACCTACGGGTACAAGCGGACCTACACCGACGGACCGCTGTACGCGCCGATCACCGGCTACAGCTCGCAGGCCTTCGGTTCGAGCATGCTGGAGGGCGTCTACAAGGGCATCCTCAACGGCTCCGACAACCGGCTCAAGACGATCATGGACACGCTCACCAACAAGCGCGCCGCCCCGGGCAACGTGCTGACCACGATCGACAAGAACGTCCAGAAGGCGGGCTACGACGCGCTGAACGGCATGCAGGGCTCCGCCGTCGCGATCGATCCGTCCACGGGCGAGATCCTGGCCGTCGTGAACAACTCGTCCTTCGACCCGGGCAGCTTCGCCGGCGCCACCGACGCGGACCAGAAGGCGTGGGACGCGCTCAACGCCGACAAGGGCAAGGCGATGGAGAACACGGCGCTGCGCAAGCCGCAGGCGCCCGGCTCGACCTTCAAGCTGGTCACCCTGGCGGCGGCCATCGAGAACGGCCTGGTCACCAACATCGACACGCCCACCGGGATCCCCGGCGACTACACGATCCCCGGCACGCGGACCAAGCTGCCCAGCGAGGCGGGCAACGAGGCCTGCAACAACGTCTCCCCGCGGACCGCGCTGCGGCTGTCCTGCAACAACGTCTTCGCCGAGTTCGCCCACAAGCTGGGCCAGGACAAGATGCGGGCGATGGCGGAGAAGCTCGGCTTCAACGTCGTGCAGAAGACCCCCGTCTGGGCCAGCCCGGCCAGCAAGTACCCGAAGGACAAGATGTCGGTCGACCAGGTCGCGCAGACCGGTATCGGCCAGTTCGACGTGCAGGCGACCCCGCTGCAGATGGCGATGGTGACGGCCGCGATCGAGAACGGCGGCACGCTGGTCTCCCCGCACGCGGTCTCGGAGGTCACCGACTCCAACGGCAACGTGCTGGAGAGCTTCAAGGACCCCAAGTCCCAGCAGGTCATGAACGGAAAGACCGCCTCGATGATCCAGGACGCCATGAGGACGGTCGCCACCGAGGGCGGCGGCAAGACCGCCCAGGTCCCGGGCGCCGAGGTGGGCGCCAAGACCGGTACCGCCCAGCGCGGCGTGAACAACAGCCTGTCGCCGCTCGCCTGGTTCACCTCGTACGGAAAGCTGAACGGCAAGCAGATCGCGGTCGCCGTGGTGATCGAGCGGTCGGACACCGACCGCTCGGAGATCGGCGGCGGCAAGCTGGCCGCCCCCGTCGCGCAGAAGATGATGGAGGCGTGGCTCAAGAAGTAGCCGCGCCGGACGCGCCGGGAACCGGGCGGGTTCCCGGCGCGTTTCCTTCTCCATGATCCGAACCGCGCAGCCCGCCGACCTCGACGCGATCGCCGCCCTCCACACCCGGGCCCGCGCCACCTACTACCGGGGCCGGATCCCCGAGGAGGCCTACGGCGGCGCGGCCGAGCTGGCGCGCACCCGCGAGGGCTGGTCCCTGGCGGTCGCCCGGGCCGGAGCCGACGGCGGGGTGCTCTGCGCCGAGCGGGACGGCGAGCTCACCGGGGTGGCCGCCTTCCGCACCGCCGCCGGCGAGACCACCCTCACCCAACTGCACGTGGACCCCGCGCACTGGCGCCGGGGCACCGGTGCCGCCCTGCACGCCGCCTGCCTGGACGCCTGGCACCGGGCAGGGGTCCGCAGGGTCCGGCTGGAGGTCTACGGTCACAACCTCCGCGCCCAGGCCTTCTACGCCACCCACGGCTGGCTCGCGGATCCCGCCGGGGCCCAGGCCGGCTCCCACCTCACGCTCTGGCTCACCGTGCCGGCGGCGGGGGACGCCGGCGGCCGGCGCGGGCCCCTGTCCGGGGAATGAGACCGGGCGGCGATTGGTTGAAGCCGGAACAGTTGATTCCGTGGAGAGAAGAAGGAACATGCGCGTCGAGATCTGGAGCGACATCGCCTGCCCGTGGTGCTACATCGGCAAGGCCCGCTTCACCCAGGGGCTGGCCGACTTCGCCCACCGTGACGAGGTCGAGGTCGTCTTCCGCTCCTTCGAGCTCGACCCCAACGGCCCCAAGGGGCAGGTGGCGCCCGTCGTGGAGATGCTGGCCAAGAAGTACGGCCGCACCCTCGAGGAGGCGCGCGGCATGGAGGAGCACGTCGCCGCGAGCGCCCGCGCCGAGGGGCTGACGTACCGCACCGAGGGCCGCGACCACGGCAACACCTTCGACATCCACCGCCTGCTGCACCTGGCCGCCGCCCGCGGCCGCCAGGAGGAGCTGCTCGACCTCGCCTACCGCGCCAACTTCGGCGAGGAGCGCTCCGTCTTCGACCCCGAGGTGCTGGCCGCGCTCGCCGTCGAGGCCGGACTGGACGGCGCCGAGGCCCGCGCCGTGCTGGCCGACGAGTCCGCCTACGCCACCGAGGTCCGCGCCGACGAGCGCGAGGCGGCCGAACTGGGCGCCAACGCCGTGCCGTTCTTCGTGCTCGACCGCCGTTACGGGATCTCGGGCGGCCAGCCCGCAGAGGTGTTCACGCGGGCGCTGGAGCAGGCGTGGGCCGGGCGCGAGGTGCTCGCACCCGCCGCCCCCGAGGGCGAGGCGTGCGAGCCCGACGGCGCGTGCGCGGTGCCGCAGCCGTAACCGCTATTCATAAGTAATCCTTTGGGTGGACCCGCGGAACTCGCCAATGGACTTTGGTTTCCTCCTGGCGCAGAGTGGACGGCATGGATCTCCTTCCGCCCGAGGCCGTCCTCGGCGAGTTCGCGCATTCCACCACCTACCTCAACACCGCCACCTGCGGCGTCCTCCCGCGCGGAGCCGTCACCGAGGTGCGGCGGATGGCCGAGGCCGCCGGGGACGGGGACCCGGCCGGCTTCGGCGACTTCGACCGGGTGAACCGGGCCCGGGAGGCCTTCGCCCGCCTCGTCGCGGTCGCCCCGGATCGGGTGGCCGTCGGATCGGCCGTCTCCACGCACGTCGGCCTGGTCGCGGCCTCGCTCCCGCCCGGGTCCGAAGTCCTGTTCCCCGAAGGCGACTTCGCCTCCGTCATCAACCCCTTCGTGGTGCGCGGCGACCTCAAGATCCGCTTCGCCCCGCTGGAATCCCTCGCCGAAGCCGTCGGGCCCGGCACCGCGTTGGTCGCGCTGAGCGCCGTGCAGTCCGCCGACGGGCGCGCGGCCGACCTCGCGGCGGTCCGCGCCGCGGCCACCGCCCACGGGGCGCGGATGCTGGTCGACGCCACGCAGGCGGCGGGCTGGGCGCCCTTCGACGCCGCGCCGTACGAGTACACGGTCGCCGCCGGCTACAAGTGGCTCCTGGCGACGCGGGGGGTCTCCTACCTCACGGTCTCCGAGGAGGCCCAGGACACGCTGACCCCGCTGCACGCGGGCTGGGTGGCGGCCGAGCCGATGTGGGACTCCATCTACGGCCCGGTGAAGCAACTGGCGCCCGGAGCGAGGCGGTTCGACGAGTCCCCGGCCTTCCTGGCCTACCACGCCGCCGAGCCGGCGCTGGCGCTGCTGGAGCGGGTCGGCATCGCCGCCGTCGGCGCCCACGACACGGCCCTGGCCGCCCGCTACCGCGCCGGCCTCGCCCGGCTCGGCCACGAGCCGGTCCCCGGCTCGTCCCCGATCGTCTCGGTCCCGGGCCTGGCCGACCGCCGGGGCGCCCTGCTCGCCGCGGGCATCGTCACCGCCGCCCGCGCCGGGAGCCTGCGGGCCTCCTTCCACCTCTACAACACCGAGGCGGACGTGGACCGGCTGCTGAACGCCCTGGAGGGCTGACTCCCTCGGGAAACGCCCGGCCGGGGTTTTCAGCGGCTCCCCGGCCCGGCGGCGTCCGCCCCCGTCAGGCGGACGGGGCCGCCGACCACGCCGCGGCCGCCGCCGCCAGGGCCCCGGCCGGGGGCAGCCCGAGAGCCGCCGCGAGGGCCGTCAGACAGGAGTCGACCGTCTCCGGGGAGGCCGCCGTGCCGTAGTGGTTGACCCGGACCATCTCCCGGGCCAGGGCGCCGCCGCCCGCCGCGAGGGGAGCCGCCGGATCGGCCGCCAGGGCCTTGGCCACCACCAGGGAGGCCTCCGGGACCCGGAGCGTCGTGGCCACCGGGGCGGCCGCCGCGACCCGGCCGACGTACGGGGCGATGCCCAGCGCCAGCGCGCCCGCGCGGGTCGCCGCCGCGGCGGCCGCGTGGCGGGCCGTCACCGCGGACAGGCCCTCGGCCGCGATCCGGTCCAAGCACGCCTCCAGCGCCAGCATCTCCAACTGCGCCGGAGCGTGCGGCAGCGCCCCCCGCCCCGCGTCGATCCAGCGCTCCTTCCAGTCGAGGTACCCCCCTAAAACACACATGCACGTGTGAGACAGGTCGGGTAAAGATGGACCGCATGATCACGAGTGAGTACGACGGATGTGGAAAGTGCCTGGTGGGGGTGCGTCGGCTCAGTCGCAAGACGGACGCGACGAACAGCCCTGAGCGTCAGATGAACCAGGTGCTGAGCGCCGTGGAGACCCTCGGCGGGCATGTCATCGCGTGGGCCGATGACTGGGAGGTCTCGGGCGCTACCGACCCGCTGACGCGTCCGGGGCTCGGGCCGTGGCTGCGTAACGAAGCCGGTCCGTACTCCGGCATCGTCGGGGCAGCCGTCGACCGGATCGGCCGCAACCAGCGGGACGTATTGAACACCGCGTACATGATCCACGAGTCGGGGCGGCTGCTGGTCACGTTCGGCCACGTCGGACCCTGGGACCTTGCTGACCCTAACGACGAGATGCGTCTGTCCATGGAGGCTTTCGGGGCTCAGATGGAGCTGCGGGCCATCCAGAAGCGCAACCGGGACGAGACGCTCCGAGCGCGGAGCGCAGGGCAGCCGCACCAGAAGAACTCCTACGGCTACCAGTTCGTTCGGCTCGTTCCCACGGGCAAGGTGGACCATGTCGACGTTGATCCCGTGGCGGCACTGATCATCCGGGACGTGGCGGAACGTATCCTCGCCGACGAAACAGACACCGTCACGTGCTCCACCGAGGCGGCCCGTCTGACGCGCGCCGGAGTGCTGTCCCCGGCGGACCACCGGGCGGTGATGTACGGACGCAGTCCCAAAGGCTCCCCGTGGCGGGCCAAGACGCTGAAAGGCATCCTCACCAGCGAGGCGGCTTTGGGGTTCCTCATGCACGGCGAGCGGGCCGTGCTCGGCGGGGACGGACACCCGGTACGGCTCGCAGACCCCCTCTGGGACCGTGCAACCCGTGACGCGCTGATAGCCAAGACCGCACCGAAGCGGAACCACAACGTCTCCCGCGCACCGAAAAGCGTCAACCTCCTTTCGGGACTGGCCTTCTGCGGAAACTGCGGTCAGCGCCTGTACGTGACGGGGCGCACCGGTGGCCCCATGGCTTACGCGTGCACGGGACGGGTTCGAGGCATACCGGCATCGTCGGCGTGTAAGCCTGCCCCGACCAGCTCGATTTCCCTGGCGAATGCCCATGTCGCAGGCTGGTTCCTTGCACACTATGGATCTCAGCAGGTCACCCGCCGCGAGTACGACCCTGGCACTGGATACGCGGCCCGCATCCTGGAGTTCGAGGCGGACCGGAAGCGACTCCGGGACGACCGTGCGGCGGGGTTGTACGACTCTGCTGATGACGCGGAGTGGTTCAGGACCAGGTACGCGCAGATGGGCCGTGAGATGGACGAACTCCGTGAGCTCCCGGAGCGTCCGGCTGGTATGCGCTCGGTACCGACAGGGAAGAGGGTCGAGGACCTGTGGCACTCTGCGCCCGATGATGCTGCCCGCAGGGAGATCCTGACGGAGTTCGAAGTGAGGGCGACCGTGTTCCCCCGAGCCGCCAAGCATCGAATCCGAGTGACCGGTCTCATCCCGGAGCAGCAAGCAGCGAAGCGCAAAGCGGCACACGAGCACGCGGAGGAGGCCGTGTTGGCCGAGCTTGAAGACACCCACACCGACCGCTGACAGCTACTCCTGAGCCCGAACGCCCCGGCTGGACCCAATGTGGACCGCCGGGGCTTTCTCATGCCCGCAGACAGGCGTCCAGGTCCGTTCTCGCCCCCGCTCGCCGGCTGCGCCCTCGGGGCTTGGGCTCCGGTTGTCCTACAGCGGGGCGAGCGGTGTTGGAGTGACGGTTACAACCGGTTTTTTAGTAACACGTAAAAAAATATAGAAGAAGAGAGACAGCCGTCTTCTTCGGCACCGCATCACCGGACGAGCCGTAGGCAAGCTCTGCTCCCCACTAGGACCGGGACAGCGAGCCGCTCGGAGGCATGGGCAAGGCTTGCTCTCCCCATGTGTCAGGAGGAAACCGGTTGCTTCGCGCGGGCGAGGGGAAACCTCCGCCTTCCACTAGTGCGAGCCCAGATGGCCGCCTCGTTCGGCACCGCATCACCCGAACCGTTCGACTGCGCAACCACCGAACTCCACGACCCAATAGAGAGAGGGACTACCGCGCACCCCACCGCAGAGTGAACGGCGGACCGAGTGCCCACTCTCCCGCGTTGGAACCCGCGCGCACTCCGCGTTCTAGCCCAACAACCGCATGAGACCGCTGCGCCCCTTTGGCAAGTCACGGGGGCTTTTCGCATGCCAGAAAACACCTGGAGTGATCGTGTACGACAACAGCAACCGGTACGGCTCAGTTGACCGCCAGACCAAGAAGGAACAGCGCCGCGCCGATGCGTGGAAGTGGAACGAGTCCATGGAGCGCGTCGCGTCGCTCCGCTCGTCCGACCCGGACGCGTACGACCGCATGGGACCGCTGATCCGCATCAGCCTCGGCCATTACGAGAACGACAAGAAGATTGCCGCGCAGTACGGGCGTGACGTGAACAAGGGAGGCAACTAATCATGTCTGCTGAGATCGAGAAGGCCGCTGCACAGGTCGCGAAGCTGCGAGCACAGGCGGAAAAGGTATCGGGTCCGCTCGCGGACGCTGAAGCGCTGTTGCAGGCAGCACAGGAGTCCGAATCCGCTCGGCGTGCTGAGCGTGCGATGGACTACAACCGTGAGGTGGTAGCGACGTACCGGGAGCGCGCGGAAGCCGTTACCGCATCCGCCGAGCCCGCTCAGCAGCAGTTCCTTGACGCACTGTCTGCCGAGCCGTGGTTCGCGGCTTACGTTGAATGCCGGGCAACCCGCCACAAGCGTGGACACGTCATGACCGAGGCCCAGCGGGCGCAGTCGGCATTGGGTGAGGTGTCCACCGTTCCCGAGCAGCGCTGGTACGGCTCGCGCCTCTTGGAAGACATCGTGTCGCACGCTGACAGGAAGGCTGAGGAACTGGCCGCCGAGTTCGACCAGGAACTGAGCGCCAAGCGGGACGCCTACATTGCGGGCAAGGACTAGCCGTGGCTGTTGACGCTCTTGACCCTGGACCGGAAGGGAACTACCCGTACTTCCCTCGCGACGTCATGGGTCGTCCGGTGTGGTCCGATGCCCCAACGGGCCTTCCCGTGGTGAATGGCGGGGCACCCATGCCGCGCGGAATTCAGCGGATGAAGGACCCTGGGCATCCTGGCCGGCTGGTGACTGTTGACGTGACGCCCCGGCATTCGAACGGGGAGCCGATCAACCCGCCCGTAAACTCTCGAAGGGTAGGCGATGCGACGTAAACCGGACGGCATGCCGTCCATTCCTCACTCGGCACGCGCGGTAGGTGCCGGACCGGGCTGGATTGATATTCGCCGCAGATTTCTCGCCATGTATCCAATGTGTCAAGTGTGCGGCGAGGGGCGGGCAGAATTGGTGCAGCATTTCCCTCGAACTCGGCAGCAGCTAACGGAAGATGGAACATCCAATCCGGATGCGCCGACTCATCTTCGGGGGGCGTGCACGTTCTGTCACTTCACAGCGTGAGAAGCGCCGGGAGATCCTCGCGCGGGGCAACAGTGCTGCCGCTCGGCTCCGCCGGATCGTCCGTAAGGCAGGCCGTTGGAAGTGCGTGCGCTGTGGTCGGCATGTCCTCGCGTCAGCCATCGACATAGACCACGTACAGCCGCTCGCGTTGGGCGGGACGGACACGGACGGGAACGTTCAGAGTCTGTGTCGCCCGTGCCATCGGCTCAAGACTCGCGAGGACTTCGGGGCCGCTGGTACCCCGTTCTGAGCACCGCCCCGTACCGGTCCTAACCAGGCCTGTACGGAGCGGAAGGGGTGCGGTGTAGCGGACATGGCGGGGTCAGGCACAAGTCGGATCGCAATGCTTTCGCACGCAATTGAGCCACGCGAAGAAGTTGGTCCTGTCCGGACAGTGCACGTGCATACAATTTGCACATTGGCTAGCCGGGGGATTGCCGTATGCATCCCCTCCCGTGTCATCCATTCTGAGCTTCATGGACCGCTGCTGATATTCCACGACTAGGCGAGCAAGCACACTCGCCTCATCGGATTCGGGCTCCTTAAGGCAGATTTGAGCCACTTGATGCGTATGGTCTTTACATGCAGCGGGACCGAGAGGTGCGACGTCTTCAATCATTGCGAGTGGGATTGAAATCCAGCTGATTCAGTCGAAAGTGAACTCGAACCGGTCGTCACGCTCTTCAACCTCTCGCACCATGCCGACAATTTGAATCGGTGCGCCGAGCGTGCCGCTTCGCAGCTTGCCGAGAAACTCGCTCGGGCTCTGAGTTCCGGATACGGACATCGTCTCTCCCTGGCTTGGTTCTACGAATTTACAACTCAAGGTATGCAGCCACACCTTGCGTGGCGAGCTGGACTGCTGCGAACGGGTGTTGCCGCCGATTCCGCTTGGAGGCGTATGCCTAGACGACCCCGCCCCCCGTGCTCGGTACCCGGCTGCCCTGAGCTCACCCGAGCCGGCGGACGCTGTGCCGAGCATGAGAGGGAGGCGAACGCGGACCGTGCTTCACGGGGTGCTGTCTATGACACACGGTGGCAGCGCATCCGCAGGGCCTACCTCTACAAGCATCCGTGGTGCGTGCTGTGTGGTCGCCTCGCGAACGTGGCGGATCACTTCCCGCTGTCCCGCAGGGAGTTGCTCGCACGGGGCGAGGCGAACCCTGACGGGCCGAGACATCTGCGCCCGTTGTGCGTCGCGTGCCACAACCGAGAGACCGCGAAGCATCAACCGGGCGGGTTCGCTGCGGAAGCGCGTTCGCGGCTCCAATCCGGCGAGCGTCCGCCGTTCTGACCAGGGGGGTACCCCCTTCCCCTCTCACGCCCGAGCGGCAGGGAGGCGCCGCCAGCATGCCGGGGCTGTGGACGTTTTTGGAGGCCCGCAGAGGGCCCGTAATCAGAGGGTGTGAATAGGTGGCAGACAGATATAGAACGAAATCAGCCGTCCAGCGGGCGCGGGAAGGTAACCCTTCAAAGACCGCAATCAAGGAAGGCGTGATTGTCCCGCGCGCCATCCTCACCGAGCCGGATTGGTCCGAGGTGTTCAAGTCCTCACCCGACCCCGAAGTTGAGCCGGCGAACGTCCGCTGTCGTGCTGTCGCGTCGGAGGAGTGGCGCCGGATCGTTCCGATCCTGGAAGTGGCAGCGGGGATCGGGGAGGTGGACCACACGACGGTCAAGGACCTGTGCGTGTGTGTCGCCCGCATCGACCAGGCGGAGCGGGACCTCTCCAAGCGCGGGCTGATCGTGACCGCCGAGCGTGGGACCGTGAAGAACGGCGCCGCCACGATCGCCGGTCAGTACCGCACGCAGCTCGCCCGATACATCCGCGAACTCGGACTGTCTCCGAGCGCCCGAACCAGCATCACCCTGCCGGAGCCCGAGGACGACGACTCGGACGTGTGGGACTAGCCCAGAGCACAACCCCACAACAGAGCCCCCGCGCTCGTCTCCTTCTCGGGGGCGGGTGCGGGGGCTTTCTGCATATGGCCTCAGCGCCGTCGCAGTGTCTGTATGCGCCCTTGCGCTGACCGGTCGGAGGGGTGAGGCTCGTGCACGTCGATGCAATCCATTCGGTAGAGGAGTGCTCAATGGCCCTAAAGTTCCTGGGGATTTGGCCGAACACCCCGGACGACGGATCGCCCACGATCTGGCTGGACGACACGACCGGCGACCTGATCATCCAGTCGTGGAAAGCCGACGAGCAGACCATTCGGCAGGCGCAGGAGGTCGGCTCGGTGCCCGGCCACTCCACGGACGTACCGGACCACGAGACCGTGATCCGGCTGCCTGCGAACATGCTCCAGTTCATCCCCCGCCCGGACAGTGAGGACAACGGTGGCAACAGCGGTACGTGAAGCACTCGCCAAGGCGCAGCGGTCAGCCATGCACCTTGAGATGCGGGACAGCTACATGCGGGATGACCCGGAGTTCATCCGCTGGCAGGAGGGGCACCGGTACGACCCTGCCGACCGCGAGTCGTGGTGGCGGTCGTGGCTGGACGTGGTGGCCGAGACGACCGGCCGAGGCGTGGTCATGCGGCGCCTGCGCGTCGTCTCCGAGCCGTTGAGTGACTACGTGCGGTACGAGTACGACGGCACGTTCTCGAATGTTGCAGCGGGGGAGGATGTGCGCTGGCTGCCGCGATCCCGTGCCCGTGATCTGTTGCTTCCCGTGCTGGACGGATGGGTTGTGGACGAGGAGACCGTGATCCTGCACCACTTCAGCGGCGAGGGTCAGTGGACCGGTCCGCGCATGGAGGTCCACCACGACCCGGCGTTGGCCACCCAGTACGCGACGGCGTACGAGGCGGCGTGGGAGCGGGCCGTCCCGCACGCGGAGTACCGGCCGGTCTGACGAATACGCACCATGGCTCTTTCTGCATACTCCAATGCCCAGCAAGCCCGGCAGGCTCTAGCGGATCGTCTCGCTGAGCTGTGCCGGGATGCCGGCCTGTCCGGGCGCGATATCGCCGAGCGCTGCGAGTGGCACCCGTCCAAGTCCTCTCGAATCATGAATGCCCGTACGCCCCCTTCCGCTGATGACATCCGGGCGTGGTGCCAGGCGTGCGGGGCCGAGGATCAGACCGAAGACCTGATTGCCTCGCTGCGGACTGCCGAGGGCATGTGGGTGGGATGGCGGCGCATGGAGCGGGCCGGACTCAAGCAGGCTCAGGAGGCCCGCCTACCGCTGTACCAGCGGACCCGCCGTTTCCGTTCGTACTCCTCGTGGCTGGTACCCGGCATGATCCAGACGCAGCCCTACACAACCGCAGCACTGCAAGCGATCCAGCGACGGCGCGGCCTGGTCGACGACGTGGCTGACGCGGTGGCCGCCCGGATGGAGCGACAGCGGGTCCTGTACGAGGGTGACCGGCGGTTCGCTTTCCTCGTGGAAGAGTCGGTGTTGCGGTGCGGGATCGGGGGCGCGGAGGTCATGACCGGGCAGCTTGGCCACTTGATCTCGATTGCCTCGCTTCCCAATGTGAGCTTGGGGGTCGTGCCCATGCGGCCGGATCGGGAGCGGTGGCCGGCTGAGGGGTTCTGGATCTACGACACCGCACAGGTCAACGTGGAGCTGATCTCTGGATACCTCACCCTGACGCAGCCGAGCGAGGTGGCCATGTACGCCGAGACGTTCACCGAACTGGCAGAGCTGGCCGTCTACGGCGCACAAGCGCGCGTTCTGATCACTTCTGCCATGAGCGCCCTCGGGTAATTGGCGTGCAACCCTGTGCAATCTCCTGTGAGTTGAGATTGTCATCTCCCTAGCGTTGTCATCGTCCGGCAGACGACGCGGAGGGTGCGGCATGGTGATGGCAGCGCAGCAGGAGACACCGCGGGTCAATCCGCTTTCACGGGACCGCTTCTATCTGCGAACGATCCGGGCGGTAGCCGGGGCGCGGGGCTTCACGCGGGCAACCCTGGAGGAATGGAAGCTGGACGGCCGCACGGAGGACATCGTTCAGTGCGTGAGTGAGCTGGCCGCGAACGCCGTCCTGCACGGGGTGCCGCCGGGGCGCGGCTTTTTGCTCCGGCTGGTGTGCGTCGAAGACGGCCTGCGCATCGAGGTGCACGACAGCGGCAGGCGTATGCCGCAGCCTCCGCAGACCAATGTGAGACGCGACGGGCGGGCGCGGGCTGGCTCTCGTCATGGCCCTCTCGGACTCGTGGGGCGTGCGCGAGCGGAATCCCGGCAAGGCCGTGTGGGCTCAGTTCAGCCGCTGACCTCTCGACTCGACCCCGTAACCACGACTGAAAAGGGGTTTCCATGGAAACAGCCGATCGCGCGCGGCTCGACACGTACTTTGGCAAGGTCGCCGAGGCGTTCATGCCGCACGAGCGTCCGTCCTCGCTGCTGATCACTCATCTGCTGCCCGAGCGGCCCGCGTTCGTCGGGGCCGTGGGCAAGGTGTCGCACCTGCGTGCCGTTCTGCCCAAGCCCAAGTCCATCCACGCGAGTGCCCGCCGGGAGATTGAACGAACGGTGGCGTGCGACGAGCTGTCCCGCGACATGTTCAGCGACCCCGACACCGCCGTGACGTACCTGGAGACCAGGGCAGCCGGCGAGAGTGTCGTGTTGCTCGACGTTGGCGGGTACTTCGCTCCCTCGCTGGACGCGCTGTGTGAACGGTTCTCGGGAACCATCCTCGGAGTGGTCGAGGACACCGAGAACGGTCACAAGCGCTATGCCGAGCGGGACAAGCTGCCGTGCCCGGTCGTTTCGGTGGCCCGGAGCCCGCTCAAAGATCCGGAAGACTTCTTGGTCGGGCAGTCCGTGGTGTTCTCCGCCGAAGCGCTGTTGAGGCAGCGCGGGGACATCCTGCACGGGCGTCCGGCTCTGGTCCTCGGGTTCGGCAAGCTCGGGTCCAGCATCGCCCGTCTGCTGCACGTCAAGGGTGTGCGGGTCATCGTCTACGACATCGACCCTGTGCGGCGTGCACAGGCCATGTCACAGGGTTTCGAAGTGGCCCGGGACCGAGACCAGGCCATAGCCACAGCCGGACTCGTCCTCTGCGCAACAGGGTCACTGTCCCTGCGCGGCGAGGACTTCCCGCAGCTCAAGAACGGGGCCTACGTGGCGACCGTGACCAGCTCGGAAGACGAGTTGGAGTTGAGCGGACTGCCCTCGGGCTACATCCGGGACAGCGCCGGCGAGCACGTGAGCCGCTACAGCACGACCGGGCATTACTTCTATCTGCTGAACGGGGGCGAGGCGGTCAACTTCATCCACGGCGCGAGCGTTGGACCGTTCATCTTCCTCGTTCAGGCCGAGATCCTCGCAGGCGCGGCCATGCTGGCTCGCGGCGGGCTGGATGCCGCCATGTACGAGGTGCCCACCGCAGACCGGGAAGCCATCGCGGCGACCTGGCTCCACTACTACAACAGGTGATCGAATGCCCATCACGGCAGACCACATCCGCACGACCCTCGCCGAGTACGCCGATGCGCACCCCGAGGACAAGCACGCGCTCGCCCCTCTGGCCGAGCTCCTGGACCAGGATGCAGACGTGACTAGCCGGAAGGAGTTCCGTGGGCACGTCACGGCGGGCGCTGTGCTCGTCAACGACCGGGGCGAGGCGCTGTTCATCCATCACAACGCGCTCGACAAGTGGCTGACCCCGGGCGGGCACCTTGAGCCCGAGGACGTGAACCTGTTGGGCGCAGCGCTCCGCGAACTGGTCGAGGAGACGGGCGTGACGCTTAGCCTCGCCCCCGTTCAGGCGACGCCCGTGCACATCGACGTGCACCCGATCCCGGCGAACGATGCCAAGGGCGAGGGCGCCCACTGGCACGCGGACTTCCGGTACGTCTTCCGTGCTACCGGCGACCAGGCCGTGACGCTCCAAGAGGAGGAAGTAAGCGGCTACGCGTGGCGCAGCGTGGACACGATCGCTGATGAGACGCTGCGGGCGCGAGTCGTCGCAGCGCTCCGATAGTCCCGCCTCACGCCCTCGGCCCGAACAGCAAAAAGCCCCGTTCGCCTGCCACTTCGTTCGGCAGGTGGGCGGGGTCTTACGTCGTGTCTCGGGGTGCGGCTAGGGTGTGTTTAGAGCGGGTACCTGTCGAGGAGCGAGAGGTACGAGCGGCGGGGCGCCGAGCCGTTCGCGGCGAAGCGGGCCCACGCCCGGTCCGACACCGACACGGCCGAGACGCCCGCCGGGCCGCCCATCGCCTTCTGCGCGCCGATCACGCACAGGTCCACGCCCCACTCGTCGGGCAGCAGCGGCTCCGCGCCCACCGAAGCCACCGCGTCCAGCATGAACAGCGCCCCGTGGGCCCGTACCGCCTCGCCGATCTCCGCGACCGGGTTGGTGTTCCCGGTGGCCGCTTCCGCGTGGACCAGCGAGACGAAGTCGATCTCCGGGTGCGTGTCCAGGGCGGCCGCCACCTGCGCGCCGCCGACGGCGGTGTCGAAGGGGACCTCCAGGTCCACCACGGTCGCCCCGCAGTCGCGCAGCCAGTTGCCGAAGGTGGTCCCGTAGGGGCCGGTGACCACGTTCAGCGCGGTGGAGCCGGGCCGCGCACCCGACCGGATGCAGCCCTCCAACGGCAGCAGCGCCTCGCCCTGCGTGATCACCACGTCCGCCCGGGTGCCGAGCAGCTCCGCGACCCCGCGCTCGATCGACGCGAACCGCGCGGCGGTGAGGGGCGGAAGGTCAAGGAGGGGGTGGTTCACGGCGGCGCTCTCTTCGTCCGGGGTCGTCCGGGATCGTCCCGAGTGACCTGGAGAGCCTACCGAGCACGCACGTACAGTGCCGACATGAGCGACGACAGCGGTGTGCTGCATGTGAAGGGGCGGGTGCTGGTCGGACCCGAGGAGGTGCGGGACGAGCTCTGGGTGATCGGCGGCCGGGTCTCCTACGAGCGCCCGCGCGGGCCCGCGGACACCACCGAGATCACGGGCTGGGTGCTGCCCGGACTGGTGGACGCCCACTGTCACGTGGGGCTCGACGCGCACGGCCCCGTCGACGCGGACACCGCCGAACGCCAGGCGCTGACCGACCGCGACGCGGGCACCCTCCTCATCCGCGACGCCGGATCTCCGTCCGACACGCGCTGGATCGACGACCGCGAGGACCTGCCGAAGATCATCCGGGCCGGGCGGCACATCGCCCGGAGCCGCCGCTACATCCGCAACTTCGCCCACGAGATCGAGCCCGCCGACCTCGTCGAGTACGTGGGCCGCGAGGCGCGGCGCGGGGACGGCTGGGTCAAGCTGGTCGGCGACTGGATCGACCGCGAGGTCGGCGACCTGACCGCCTGCTGGCCGCGCGCCGAGGTGGAGGCCGCCATCGCCGAAGCGCACCGGCTCGGCGCGCGGGTCACCGCGCACTGCTTCGCCGAGGACTCCCTGCGCGACCTGGTCGAGGCGGGCATCGACTGCGTCGAGCACGCCACCGGGCTCACCGAGGACACCATCCCGCTGTTCGCGGAGCGCGGCGTCGCGATCGTCCCCACCCTCGTGAACATCGCGACCTTCCCGAAGATGGCGGCCGGCGGCGAGGCCAAGTTCCCCGGCTGGTCGGCGCACATGCGCAGACTCCACGAGCGGCGCTACGACACCGTCCGGTCCGCCTACGACGCGGGCATCGGGGTCTACGTCGGCACCGACGCGGGCGGCTCCCTCCCGCACGGCCTGGTCGCGGCCGAGGTCGGCGAGCTCGTCAAGGCCGGCATCCCGCCGCTCCAGGCCTTGTCGGCGACGACGTGGGCGGCGCGCGCATGGCTCGGCAGGCCGGGCCTGACCGAGGGGGCGCCGGCCGACCTGGTCGTCTACGCGAGCGATCCGCGGGCCGACGTACGGGCGCTGGCGCGGCCCTCGCGGGTGGTGGTGAACGGCAGGGCGGTGGCCTGAGCGCCGGGTTGACGGGGCGTGACGCCGACGGCCGCACGGTCGTTGTGCACGCCCTTCCCGGGGGAGGGTGTCCGCAATGCCTGGGGTGGGTGAGAACTCCCGTTCCGCAAGAGGTGTATTGATTCGAACCCATGCATGGAAACCACCCTTTGGGGTGAACTCACGCCGGGTTGGCACCCGTTCACTCTCAGTGCGTAAAGATTCCGGGGTCGAGGCCGTCGGCGCGCGCAATGTCCCCCATTGGCGGCGCGACGGCTCCCATCTCCCTGGGGGTTCCACCAACTTGAACAGCAACACCTTCCGCATGCCCGTGGCCGCGCTGTTCGCCACGGGAGCGGTTGCCCTGCTCGCCGCTCCGCCCGCCTCCGCCACCGGTTCCCACCCGGGCGAGGGCAAGGCCAGTGCCGTCGTCCTGCGCACCGGACTGGACGTGCGCCTGCTCAACAAGACCGTGCAGATCCCGCTGAAGGCGACCCTCAACGAGGTGAGTGCCCCGGCGGACGCGGCGAAGACGGCGCTGACGGTCACCCTCGACGGGGTCGAGGGCGGCCGGCCGGTGAGCGTCCTGCGCGCCGATGTCGCCACCTCCAAGGCCACCGCGGACAAGAGCCGGGCCGAGGCCGAGGCGAACCTGGCCAAGGCCCGCGTACACGTGCCGGGCCTGCCCGCCCTCTCCCTCATCGAGGTGGAGAAGGTCACCTCCAAGGCCGTCTGCGCGGCGGGCGAGAAGCCGGTCGCCACCTCGAACGTCCTCGGCGCGGTGACCGTCCTCGGCAAGAGGGTCACGCTCTCGGCGGGGGGCCCGACCAAGGTCGAGGTGCCGGAGGTCGGGCTGGTCAGCCTGGAGCGCTCCGCCACCGAGACCACCTCCACGACGGCCGCCGCGACCGCGCTGCGGCTCAAGGTGTCGGTGAACCCGCTCCACCTCAACGTCGCGGAGGTGGACGGCGAGGTCGTGCTCGCCGAGGCCCGCTGCGAGTCCCCGGCCGCCCCCGTCCCCAGTGCCCCGGCGAAGCCCGACGTCAAGCCGCAGTCGGCCGCCTCGTCCACCTCGGGCACCGAGGCCAACCTCGCCGAGACCGGAGGCGGGTCGCTCACCCCGTACGTGACGGGCGGAGCGCTGATCCTGCTCGGCTTCGGGGCGGCGGCCCTGGTGGTGACCCGGCGCGGCAGGGCTTCGTAGCGCCGCCCCGCCCCGCCGCGTCCGGTACCGGGCCGTCCCGCCCTGCCCCGTCGCCCCGTCGCGTCATCGGGTGGCGCGCGTCAGTCCCTGCTCGGCGGCTCCGCGCGACATCACGGCCTTCGTCACCTCGCGGTCGGCGGCGGCGTACGTGCTGTCCGAGGAATCGCACGAGGCGCAGACGACGCGGAACGGCGGCCGCATGTCCGAGTACTGCGTGAGGTATTCGGCCTTCACCACGTCCCACCGGCCCGGATGGGCGGCCGACGGGGCGAAGGTGAAGCGGGGGATCGAGGACATGTTGCCCCGGGCCTTGTCGGCCTCGTAGAAGCTGGCCATCTGGTCGCCCATGCCGTAGACCACCCACGTGCCGTTGATCTTCTCGTAGGGCTGCGGCACGTGGTTGTGGGTGCCGAGGATCAGGTCGATGTCGGGGAGGCCGTCCGCCCCGCGCGACGCGGTCAGCGCGCGGGCCAGGTCCAGTTGCCGGGTGTCGGGCGCCGTCTGCCACTCGGAGCCCCAGTGGACGCTGAGGACCACGACGTTCGCGCCGGCCGCGCGCGCGGCGCGGGCGTCGGAGACGATCCGGTCCTGGTCGATCAGGTTCACGGCCCAGGGCTTGTCGGCGGGGAGCGGGATGCCGTTCGTCCCGTACGTGTAGTCCAGCTGGGCGACCTTGGCGCCGCCGGCTTCGAGCAGCGCGGGGGCCTTCGCCTCCTCGGCGCTGCGGGCCGAGCCCACGTGGCGGACGCCGACGCGGTCCAGGTTGTCGAGGACGCGGACGAGGCCTTCGTACCCGGCGTCCAGGGTGTGGTTCGAGGCGGTGGAACAGCTGTCGTAGCCCGTGTCCTTGAGGGCGTCGGCCAGTTGGTGCGGGGCCTTGAACAGGGGATATCCGGTGTAGGGGCCGCCGGGTCGGCCGTACGGTATCTCGTGGTGGCACACGGCCAGGTCCGCGGCGGAGACGATGGGCCTGACCCCGGCGAGGATCTTCCGGAAGTCGTGTCCGCCCGTCTCCGCGGAATCGTCGGCGGCCCGCCGGACGATCGACGGGTAGGGGATGATGTCGCCGGTCCCGACGAGGGTGAACGGCCTCCCGCCGACGGCCGCGGTGGCGACGGCGCCGCCCGGGCTCTGCGTCGCGCCCGGGCTCTGCGTCGCGCTCGGGCTCTGCATCGGGCTAGCGCTCGGACTCGGGCTCACCGCGGGTCCCGGCTTCGCCCCCAGCCGCTGCTCGGCGGCCGCGCCGCCCTCCCCGCCGGTGAGGTGCGGTATGCCGTACGCCGCGCCCCCCACGAGGGCCAGCCCGGCCGCGACCGCGGCTGTCCTGCCCGTCCTGCCGAGCCGCTTCATCCCCGTACCCCCCGGTGTCACAAGCCGGCCAGTGCCTGCGACGATCCTGGCGCACCGCCGCCGCCCCCGCCATGCCCACCCGGGCGGAGCGGGCCGTTCGGGTGATGCGCCCGGGCGCCCCGGCCCGCCGGGCGGGCGGGCCCGGCGCGACGGGACCCGGAGGTCAGCGGGCCGCGAGGGCCAGGTCGAGCGCCTGCAGGAGGCGGCCCGTGGTCGCGCGGTCGCGGACCGCCAGGCGCAGCCAGGAGCGGTCCAGGCCCGGGAAGGTGTCGCCCCGGCGGACGGCGAAGCCCAGCGCGCGCAGGCGGGTGCGGACCTCCATGGCGCCCTCGATCCGGATCAGCACGAACGGCCCCGCCGCCGTGCCCGCCACCGAGACCTCCTCGAACTCCGCGAGCCCGGCGAGGAGGTGCTCCCGGTCCACCGCGATCTGCCGGGCCGCGGCCTCCGCCTCCGCCAGCGCCGCCGGGGCCACGCAGGCCTCGGCCGCCACCAGCGCCGGCGTGGACACCGGCCACAGCGGCTGGGCCGCCGACAGCTTCGCGATCACCTGCGGCTCGGCCAGCACGTAGCCGATGCGCAGCCCGGCCAGCCCCCAGGTCTTGGTCAGGCTCCGCAGCACGACGAGACCCGGTATGTCGGTCCGCCCGGCCAGTGCCTCCCGCTCGCCCGGGACCGCGTCCATGAACGCCTCGTCGACCACCAGGATCCGCCCGGGCCGGGCCAGCGCGGCCAGCGTGGCCGCCGGGTGCAGGACCGAGGTCGGGTTGGTCGGGTTCCCGACGACCACGAGGTCGGCGTCCTGCGGCACGGCCGCCGGGTCCAGGCGGAAGCCGTCCGCCGCGCGCAGCACCACCCGCTCCACCCGGTGGCCCGCGTCGCGCAGGGCCGCCTCCGGCTCGGTGAACTGCGGGTGCACCACCACGGGCCGGGTGGCTCCCAGGGCCCGCGCGATCAGTACGAACGCCTCCGCGGCCCCCGCCGTCAGCAGGACCCGCTCGACGGGCAGCCCGTGGCGCAGGGCCACCGCCGCGCGGGCCGAGCGGCCGTCGGGATACGCGGACAGGACGTCGAGCGAAGCCGCGATCCGGGCCTTCAGCCACTCCGGCGGCGTGTGCGCCCGTACGTTCACCGCGAGATCGACCAGCGCCGCGCCCGTGCCCGCCACCTCCGCGTCCCCGTGGTGGCGCAGGTCGTGCGTGTGGGCCGTCGCGACCGCGCAGGTGGCCGCCACCGACCGACGCTTGGGTACGAGGAGTTCCCCGCCCCCGGCGAGCGCGGCGGCCTCCGCCACCGACGGGGTCCCGGCGGCGCCCTGCACCGCGTCCGAGGGGTGCGGCACCGGGATCGAGGCCAGCAGGTCGGCGGAGTAGCTCAGCAGCGGCACGCCGAAACGTTCCGCCGCACCGGCGATCCCCGCCTCCACGGCCTTCGCCTCCACCGTGGCCAGGGCCGTCACCGCCTGCGTCGACAGCCCGGCGCCGCGCAGGGTCTCCTCCACCAGGGAGCAGACCTCCGCCACGGACACCCCCGCGCGGCCGCCGACCCCGACCACCAGCTGCGTCGCGTACTCGCCCACCAGGTTCACCCGTTCTCAGCCGCTCTCGGTTGTCGTCGGTCGTCGTCGTGCTCGTCGTGCTCGTCGTGCTTGTCGTCGTGGTTCTGCTCGGGTCGTCGTGTCCGTCAACCGGCCGTGGTCCGCCACCCGTGCGCGGAAGTGCGCGGGCGCCGCGGAATCGGTATGCAGGGGCACATGGCCGTGATCGTGGCGTTGGGCGCGTTCCTGATGACCCTGGCGGGCGGATGGACGGCGCAGCGCGTCACCGACCGCCGCCACCTCGTGCTGGGCCTGGCCGGCGGGCTGATGCTCGGCGTCGTGGGCCTCGACCTGCTCCCGGAGGCCATGCGCGCGGCCGGGGACGAGGTGTTCGGCGTCCCGCTCGCCCTGCTGCTCTTCGTCGGCGGGTTCCTCGTCGCGCACTGCGCGGAGCGCCTGCTGGCGGTCCGCCAGGCCGCGCACGGGGGCCGCAACGGCGATGGGGGCGGCGACGGCGGGGCCGCGGGCGACCACGCGTACGCGCACGGGCACGCCCACGAGGAGCACGGCGGCCGGGTCCCCCAGGTCGGCCTGACGGCGGCCGCCGCCATGGTCGGCCACAGCCTCGCCGACGGAGTGGCCCTCGGCGCCGCGTTCCAGGTCGGCGGCGGGATGGGCGTCGCCGTGGCGCTGGCCGTGATCACCCACGACTTCGCCGACGGGTTCAACACGTACACGCTCACCCGGCTGTACGGGAACGCCCGCCGCAAGGCGCTGCTGATGCTCTTCGCGGACGCCGTGGCCCCCGTCGTCGGCGCAGCGTCCACTTTGCTGTTCACCCTTCCGGAGGAACCCCTCGGCGCGTACCTGGGCTTCTTCGGAGGCGTCCTGCTGTATCTGGCCGCCGCCGAGATCCTGCCCGAGGCGCACCACAAGCACCCCGCGCTGTCCACGCTGATGTGCACCGTGGGCGGGGTGGCCGGGATCTGGCTGGTGGTCGGCCTCGCGGACTGACCGTACCGGCCGGGCCGTCCGCCCGGGCCGGCCCGGACGGACGGCGGCGTGCCCGCTCCTCACCGATGCGCCGCCGCGGCCTCGGCGAACCGCACGGCCACGGACGGCTCCGCCGCCCAGTGCGTGTGCAGGTAGCTGGCGTGCACCCCGCCCTGCACGAAGCCCTCGACCCGGCGCTCGGGATGCGTGAACCCCCAGGCGGGCGCCGCGCCGGCGCCGGGTTCGATCACCGTCCGGTGGAACTCGTGCCCGCGCAGCCGGGTTCCGGCCGGTGCGAGGACGCTGTCGGACACCGCGACCGCCTCGCGGTAGCCGAGCGTGAGCCGCTCCGACATGCGCGCGTCGGCGTCGAGCACCCCGCACATGGGCTTCCCGTCCAGCGAACGGGCCAGGTACAGCAGCCCCGCGCACTCGGCGGCCACCGGGCCGCCGGCCGCGGCGAAGCCGGCCACGGCCTTGCGCAGCGGCTCGTTCGCGGACAGCTCCGGTGCGTAGACCTCGGGAAACCCGCCGCCGATCACCAGGCCCGCGGTGCCGGGCGGGAGTTCCTCGTCGCGCAAGGGGTCGAAGGTGACGACCTCCGCCCCGGCGGCCGTGAGCAGCTCCGCGTGCTCGGCGTACGAGAACGTGAAGGCGGCCCCGCCGGCCACGGCGATGACAGGTGCGGCGCCGCCACCGGAGCTCCGCCCCGAACCCAGCGCCGCAGTCGCAGTCTCAGCCGCAGCCGCAGCCGCAGCCGGACCTGCATCCGCCGACGCAGCCGCAGCCGCAGACGCGGCCGGACCTGCATCCGCCGACGCAGCCGCAGCCGCAGACGCGGCCGGACTCTCCGGCGACCAGGCCTCGCAGGCCAGCGGCGGGGCCGTCCGGGCCAGGGCCATCAGGGCCTCCAGGTCGCAGCCCTGGCGGACCTGTTCCGCCAGCGCCGCCACCGAGGCGACCGCGTCGCGCCGCCGCTCGGCCACCGGCACCAGGCCGAGGTGCCGGGACGGCGCGGCCACCTGCGGAGCCCGGCGCAGGACGCCGAGCACCGGCATCCCCGCCTCCTCCAGCGCCTCGCGCAGCATCACCTCGTGCCGGTCGGAGCCGACCTTGTTCAAGATCACGCCGCCGAGCCGCACCTGCGGGTCGAACGAGGCGAAGCCGTGCACCAGCGCCGCCACCGAACGCGACTGCGAGGACGCGTCGACGACGAGGACCACCGGCGCCCGCAGCAACTTCGCGACCTGGGCCGTCGACGCCAGTTCACCCCGCCCCGCGGCCCCGTCGTAGAGCCCCATCACGCCTTCGATGACGGCCAGGTCCGCGCCGGCGGCCCCGTGCGCGAACAGCGGGGCCACCAGCTGCGGCCCGCACATGAAGGCGTCCAGATTGCGCCCCGGCCGGCCCGTGGCCAGCGCGTGGTAGCCGGGGTCTATGTAGTCGGGCCCGGCCTTGTGCGGGGACACGGCGAGGCCGCGCTCCGAGAAGGCCGCCATCAGGCCCGTCGCGACGGTGGTCTTGCCGCTGCCGGACGACGGCGCGGCGATGACCAGCCGCGGGACGTTGAACGAAGTCACCACTCGATGCCCTTCTGGCCCTTCTGGCCGGCGTCCATCGGGTGCTTGACCTTGGTCATCTCGGTGACGAGGTCCGCGAACTCCACCAGCTTCTCCGGCGCGTTGCGCCCGGTGATCACCACGTGCTGCGTACCGGGACGGTTGCGGAGCACCTCGATGACCTCGTCCACGTCGATCCAGCCCCAGTGCATCGGGTACGCGAACTCGTCCAGCACGTACAGCTTGTGCGTCTCGGCGGCCAGGTCGCGCTTGACCTGCTCCCAGCCCTCCTTGGCGGCCTGCTCGTTGTCGAGCTGCGCGTCGCGCTGGACCCAGGACCAGCCCTCGCCCATCTTGTGCCAGACGACGGAACCGCCCTCGCCCGAGGCGCCGAGCACCTTGAGCGCGTTCTCCTCGCCGACCTTCCACTTCGCCGACTTGACGAACTGGAACACCCCGATCGGCCAGCCCTGGTTCCAGGCGCGCAGCGCCAGCCCGAAGGCCGCCGTCGACTTGCCCTTGCCCGGGCCGGTGTGGACGAAGACGAGCGGGCGGTTGCGGCGCTGACGCGTCGTGAGTCCGTCTTCCGGAACGACGGACGGCTGTCCCTGCGGCATTACGCGGCCCTCCTGAGGGTCGGGGATGGGGTACGTACGCTCTTGATGAGTCCGGCCTTCACGAGTCCGGCCAGCGAGTCGGCGCGGAGCCCGTCGAGGGTGACGGCCGGGCCGCCCAGGTCGGCGGCCAGTTCACCGGCCAGCCCCAGCCGGACCGGCCCCGACTCGCAGTCCACGACCACGGAGGCGACCCCGCCGGCCGCCAGCAGCCGGGCGCTGCGCCCGGCGAGCTCCCGCGGCGTGCCTTCCGGCCGTCCGCCCGCGGCGCCGCCCGCCGTGCCGGCCGAGGTGGCCCGCCCGTCGGTGACGACGACGAGCAGCGGCCGCCGGCTCGGGTCCCGCAGCCGCTCGATCCGCAGCACCTCGTGGGCCTTGAGCAGCCCGGCGGCGAGCGGGGTGCGGCCGCCGGTCGGCAGCTTCTCCAGCCGGGCCGCGGCGGCGTCGACGGAGGAGGTGGGCGGCAGGGCCAGTTCGGCCGTCGCGCCGCGGAAGGTGATCAGGCCGACCTTGTCCCGGCGCTGGTAGGCGTCGAGCAGCAGGGACAGCACCGCGCCCTTGACCGCGCTCATGCGCTGCCGGGCGGCCATGGATCCGGAGGCGTCGACGACGAAGAGCACGAGGTTGCCCTCGCGGCCCTCGCGCGTGGCCTGGCGCAGGTCGTCCTTGCGGATGACGAGGCCGCGCCCGGTGCGCCCGCGCGCCTTCTGGTGCGGGGCCGCCGCGTGGATGGTCGCCGACAGGTGCAGCTTCGTCAGCTGCCCCCGGGGGCGCTGGGCGCCGGTGGTGCGGCCGTGGGCGGTGCGGGCGCGCGAGCGCCGCCCGGAGGCCCCCTCGCCGAGTCCCGGGACGCTGAGCATCTTGGTGCGGAAGGGCTCGGCGGCCCGTACGGGCGCCTGCTCGGCCGGGTCGCCCCCGCGGGCGGAGTCCGGGGACCGCGGATCGGGCTCGGCCTCGGCCTGGTCTTCGGGGTGTTCGTCCGTCGCGGGCGCGTCGGGTCCGGAGTCCCGTGGAGGTATGCCGCCGCCGTCGGGGCCCCCGTCGTCCGGCCCGTTGTCGTGCGGGCCCCCGCCGTCGGGGCCGTCGCCGTCCGGGCCGCCGTCGTCCGGGCCCTCGGGCTCGGTCTCCGGCTCCGGATCGGGCTCCCGGTCCGGCTCGTCGTCGGGGAACTGGTCCAGGATCCGGTCCAGCTTCTCCTCGTCGAGACCCGGCGCGTCGAAGGGGTTGCGGCGGCGCCGGTGGGGGAGCGCCAGCAGGGCGGCCTGGCGCACGTCCTCCTTGCGCACCCCGGTCCGCCCGGCCCAGGCGGCCAGCGCCGTCGCGGTGCGGGCCATCACGATGTCGGCGCGCATGCCGTCGACCTCGAAGCCGGCGCAGGTCGCGGCGATCTGCAGCAGCGAGTTGTCACCGAGAACCACCTGGGGGAGCAGCGCCCGGGCGGCCACCACCCGGGCGCGCACCTCTTCCTCGTCCCCGGCCCAGCGGCCGGCGAAGCCCGCGGGGTCGTCCTCGTAGGCGAGCCGGCGGCGGACGACCTCGACCCGCTGGACGGGCTCGCGGGAGGCGGCGACCTCGACGGTCAGCCCGAACCGGTCGAGCAGCTGCGGGCGCAGCTCGCCCTCCTCCGGGTTCATCGTGCCGACGAGGAGGAAGCGCGCGGCGTGCCGTACGGAGACGCCCTCGCGCTCCACGTAGGAGGCGCCCATCGCGGCGGCGTCGAGGAGGAGGTCGATGAGGTGGTCGTGGAGGAGGTTGACCTCGTCGACGTAGAGGATGCCCCGGTGCGCGTCGGCCAGCAGGCCCGGCTCGAAGGCCTTCACGCCGTCGGCGAGGGCGCGTTCGATGTCGAGGGCGCCGACGAGGCGGTCCTCGGAGGCGCCGACGGGCAGCTCCACCATGCGGGCCGGCCGCGCGGACCCGGCGCCGGGCTCGTGCGGGCCGTCGGGGCAGCCCGGGTCCGGGGCGGCGGGCGCGCAGCTGAACCGGCAGCCGGGGACGACGTCCACCTGCGGCAGCAGGGCGGACAGGGCGCGGACGGCCGTGGACTTGGCCGTCCCCTTCTCGCCGCGCACGAGAACACCGCCGACCGCGGGGCTCACCGCGTTGAGCAGCAGCGCGAGGCGCAGGTCGGTCTGGCCGACCAGTGCGGTGAACGGGTAGGGCGTGCTCATGCGGTGACCCCTTCTTGTGTGCGGGTACGGATGCGCGTGCGCGGGGACGGATCGGGGGACGGATCCGTGGCGGGGTCCGTGGCCGGGTCCGGAGCCGGAACGGGGGTCCCGGCGGCGGCGCAGGTCGTGTCGAGGTCGAGCAGGTGCGCGGTGTGCAGCGTGTAGCCACCCGGGGCCAGGGTGATCTCGCCGGGCGCGGTGACGGTGAAGGTCCCGGTCATGGTCACGGCGGGCAGCGTCTCCCCCGCCTTGACGGGGTCGTTGCGCTTGGCTCCGACGACCGTGACCTCGCCGCTCTGCGCGCCCCCGAGCACGATCCGCCCGGTCGGGGTGAGCACGTCGGCGGGCAGGTCGACGGCGAGCGGGTTCACGGCCGGGGTCCTGGTCACCTGGTAGGTCACGGTGACGGTGTCGCCCACGCGCGGCGCGGGGTCGTCGACGGTGATCCGGGCGGTGGTGGGCCCGTCGGCGGGCGGCAGGCCGGCTTCCTGGGGCGCCAGGCACTGCGTCGGGAAGTCCACCTGGCCCGGGACCTGGCCCGGGGGCGTCTCCCCTTCGGCGGCGGCGGGCGAGGTCAGCGCGCCCCCGGTCGCGGCCGCGAGCACGGCCATGCCGACGGCCGCCGACCATCTCCTGCTGCGCGCCGATGTCCGCACTGCCCGCCCCCTGGGATCCCGTACCCCGCCCCCGACTGGGGGCCATTCACGAGGGGGCGGACGGATAAGTCAATGCACGGACCCGGCAGCAACTGATGTCCCATCAGGAGATGTCAGGGTGAGGGCGGCGGGGCCGAGTTCGGGGTCGGGGTCCAGGCCGTCGGGACCGGACTCGAAACCGGGGCCGGGGCCGGGGGCGGCTCCCCCGCCCGTCCCGGTCTCCCGGAAGGCCCGCCGGTAGGCCGTCGGACTGACACCGAGCGCGGCCTGTACGTGCTTGCGCAGCGACTGCGCCGTCCCGAAGCCCGCCTCGCGCGCCACCTGCTCCATGGGCAGGTCGCTCTGCTCCAGCAGCGAGCGGGCCCGCTCCACCCGCTGCCCGACGATCCACTCGCCGGGGCTGAGCCCCGACTCCTCGCGGAACCTGCGCGTGAAGGTCCGTACCGACATCGCCTCCTGCCGGGCCAGGTCGGTCAGCCGCAGCGGCTCGTGCAGCCGGTCCAGCACCCACGCGCGGGCCGCGGTGGTCGCGGAGCGCTGCGGCCGCGGCACCGGGCGCTCGATGAACTGCGCCTGTCCGCCCTCGCGGTGCGGCGGTACGACGGTGCGCCGGGCCACGTCGTTGGCGACGGCCACGCCGTGGTCGCGGCGCACGATGTGCAGGCACAGGTCGATGCCGGCGGCGACCCCGGCGGAGGTGAGCACGTCCCCGTCGTCGGTGTAGAGCACGCCGGGGTCGACCAGTACGGCCGGGAAGAGCTGCTGGAAGTGTTCCGCGGAGGCCCAGTGGGTGGTGGCCCGGCGGCCGTCCAGGTACCCGGCGGCGGCCAGGACGTAGCCGCCCGTGCAGATGGAGACGAGCCGGGTGCCGGGCCTGATGTGCGCGAGCGCGGCGGCGAGTTCGGGGGTGAGCCGGCCCTCCGCGTGGACCGGGCCCAGCTCGTAGGAGGCGGGGACCACCACGGTGTCGGCCGTGGCCAGCAGTTCCGGGCCGTGCTCGACGTGGATGTCGAAGTCGGCGTCCGTGGGGACCCGTCCGGGGGCCAGCCCGCAGGTGAGGATCTCGTACAGCGGCCGCCCGGCGGCTCCGTCCTTGGCCCGGCCGAAGATCCGGTGCGGGATCCCGAGCTCGAAGGGCAGCAGCCCGGCGAGGGCCAGTACGACAACGCGGTGGGCACGGTGCGCGCGAGTCTCCATGGCCCGATTGTATCGAAGGGTGTCAGTCAGGCCACTGTCGTACGGGGTCCCGCCGACCGGAAACTGTCGTCGTGACGCAAACAGCCCCCGGCCCCGGCCCCTCCCCCGACCCCTCGTCCGCACCGGCACCGACGACCTCGCCCGGCTCCGGGCCCGGCCCCGCGTCCGCCGACGCGCCGCAGCAGCCGCAGGGGCCGCAGCGCCCGCACCGCGTCCACCGCGCCTGGTTCGTCGCGGCCGTCGCCTTCGTGACGATCATCGGCGCGGCCGCCTTCGCCTCCCTCCCCGGACTGCTCATCGAGCCGCTCCACGAGGAGTTCGACTGGTCGCGCGGCACGATCGGCCTCGCCGTCTCCGTGAACCTCGCGCTGTACGGGATCACCGCGCCGTTCGCCGCCGCGCTGATGGACCGCTTCGGCATCCGGAAGGTCGTCGCGGTCGCGCTGACCGTCATAGCCGGCGGCTCGGTGGCCACGGTCTGGATGACCGCTTCCTGGCAGCTGATCCTGTACTGGGGCGTCCTGGTCGGCCTGGGCAGCGGCTCGATGGCGCTGGCCTTCGCGGCGACGGTGACCAACCGCTGGTTCACCGCCCGGCGCGGCCTGGTCACCGGCATCCTGACCGCCGCCGGGGCCTCCGGACAGCTGGTCTTCCTGCCGCTGCTGGCCTGGCTGGTGGAGAACCACGGCTGGCGCCCGGCGTCGGTGACCGTCTCACTGGCGGCCCTGGCCGTCGTGCCCTTCGTCTGGCTCCTGCTGCGCGACCACCCGGCCGACATCGGGCTCGCCCCGTACGGCGGCACGTACGCACCGAAGCCCGCGCCCGTCCCGGGAGCCGCCCGCCGGGCGGTGGGCGTACTGGCCAAGGCGGCCCGTACCGGCCCCTTCTGGCTGCTGGCCGGCACCTTCGCGATCTGCGGGGCCTCGACCAACGGCCTGGTCAAGACCCACTTCATACCCTCGGCCCACGACCACGGCATGCCGGTGACGGCGGCGGCCGGACTGCTGGCGGTCATCGGCGTCTTCGACGTCATCGGGACCGTCTTCTCCGGCTGGCTGACGGACCGCTTCGAATCGCGCCGCCTGCTCGCGGTCTACTACGCCCTGCGCGGGATCTCGCTGCTCTTCCTCCCGATGCTGCTGGCCCCGTCCGTGCACCCGCCGATGGTGTTCTTCATCGTCTTCTACGGCCTGGACTGGGTCGCGACCGTCCCGCCGACGATCGCACTGTGCCGCGAGCACTACGGCGAGGACGGCGCCATCGTCTTCGGCTGGGTCCTGGCCTCGCACCAGATCGGCGCGGCGGTGGTGGCCTTCCTGGGCGGCCTGGCCCGCGACGCCTTCGGCTCGTACGACCCCGTCTGGTACGCGTCGGGCGCGCTGTGCGCGGTGGCCGCGCTGATGGCGATGGTCATCCGCCGCCGCACCACGACCGAGGCCGTCACGGCCTGAACGGCCGCACGGCGACGGTCCAAGCGGTGCTCCGGCCTAGGCGCCCGCCGCCGTGGTGGATTTCAGGGTGCCGTCCGGGCCCGCCAGGAGGACCGGGGTGTCCGGGCCGCCGAGGTCGCGGACCGCCGCGCGGTCGGCGTCGGAGGGGGCGTCCGCCGCGCTGACGACCGCGGCCGCCTCCAGGGACTGGGCTCCGCTGGCCACCGCCATCGCGACGGCCGTCTGGAGCGCGCTCAGCTTGAGGGAGTCCAGCTCCACGGTCCCGGCGACGTACGTACGGCCGGTCTCGTCCCGGACCGCCGCCCCCTCGGGCACGCCGTTGCGGGCCCGTGCGCTGCGCGCCAACGTGATGATCTTGGTGTCTTCGGGGTCGATCCCGGTGCTGTCGGTCATGGTCCGAAGCATATGGAGCGCGTCCGCGGGGCCGCACGACGACCCCGCGGACACGCTCTCCCCTCCACCCCCGGCGTCCCCCCGGGATCTTGGTGGCGCAGGGACAACCCTAAGCGGCGCATAAGCGGATCCCCCGCCCCGAAGGTCCTGTGATCCATGACCTTGGGCCCCGCCCCGGTTCCGCGGGCGGGAACGCTACGGCCGGTCGAGCCGCAGCCGCTCCGCCCTCGGCAGGCCCGCGACCACCAGGTCGTACGAGTCCTCGACGAGCTCCCGGAGCAGCGCGTCGGGCAGCGCCCCGGGCCCGCCCGCCGTCACGGTGTTCCAGTGCCGCTTGTTCATGTGCCAGCCCGGCACGATCGCCTCGTGCTCCTCTCGCAGCCGCACCCCCAGCTCCGGTTCGCACTTGAGGTTGACCTTGAGCGGCTCGGCGTCCAGCGCCGTCAGCGCGAACACCTTCCCCAGCACCTTGAACACCGAGGTCTCCGGGGTGAAGGGGAACTCCTCCACCGCCGCGTTGAAGCCCAGGCAGAACGCGCGCAGCTCGGCCGGTGTCATTGCGCCCCGTCCTGCGTGTCCGCCACCGGAACCACCGGCTCCACCAGCACCGTCACGATCTTGTTCCGCCGTCCCGCGGGGGACTCGGCGGTCAGCCGCAGCGGCCGCCCGTCCGGCAGGTCCACCACCGCCGAGGCGCCGGCGATCGGCACCCGGCCCAGCGCCTTGGCGAGCAGTCCGCCGACCGTCTCCACGTCCTCGTCGTCGAAGGAGTCCACCTTGAACAGCTCACCGAGGTCGGTGATGTCCAGGCGCGCGGTGACCCGGTAGCGGTCCCCGCCCAGCTCCTCCACCGGCGGGAGCTCCCGGTCGTACTCGTCGGTGATCTCGCCGACGATCTCCTCCAGGATGTCCTCGATGGCGACGATGCCGGCGGTGCCGCCGTACTCGTCGATGACGACGGCCACGTGGTTGCGCACCGACTGCATCTCGCGCAGCAGGTCGCCCGCGTTCTTGGTGTCCGGCACGAAGACCGCCGGCCGCATCGCCGTAGAGACCAGGTCGGACTCCGCCTCGCGGCTGATGTGCGTCTTGCGGACCAGGTCCTTGAGGTAGACGATGCCGACGATGTCGTCCTCGTTCTCCCCGGTCACCGGGATGCGCGAGAAGCCCGACCGCAGCGCGAGCGTGGTCGCCTGACGGATCGTCTTGTACCGCTCGATGCAGACCAGGTCGGTGCGGGGCACCATGACCTCGCGCACGAGCGTGTCGCCGAGCTCGAAGACCTGGTGCACCATCCGGCGCTCGTCGTCCTCGATCAGCGATTCCTTCTCCGCGAGGTCGACCATGGCGCGCAGCTCGGCCTCGGAGGCGAAGGGCCCCTTGCGGAATCCCTTTCCGGGCGTGAGCGCGTTGCCGATGAGGATCAGCAGTTGCGGGATCGGCCCCATGACGCGGGCGAGGGGCACGAGGACGTACGAGGCCGCCGTCGCGGTGTTGAGCGGGTGCTGCCGCCCGATGGTGCGCGGGGACACCCCGACCGCCACGTACGACACGAGCACCATCACGCCGATGGCCACGAGCAGCGCGGTCCAGTTCTCCCCGAACTCGTCCAGGCAGACGTACGTGACGAGCACGCCCGCCGCCATCTCGCAGGTGACCCGGACGAGCAGCGCGACATTCACGTAGCGGGTGGGGTCGGCGGCGACCTGCGCGAGCTTCGCACTGCCGCGCCGGCCGTCGCGTACGGCCTGTTCGGCGCGGAAGGCGGAGATCCGGGCGATCCCGGACTCGGCGCACGCGGCGAACCAGGCCACCACGACCAGCAGTACGGCCCCGGTGATCAGCTGTGGGTCGCCGGTCACGAGACGGTCGGGGCCGGGGACGGGCCGGTCACGCCGCGCTCGCCGCGCCAGCCGTCGACGATCGCCGCCTGGAGGCCGAACATCTCGGCCTTCTCGTCGGGCTCCTCGTGGTCGTAGCCGAGCAGGTGCAGCACCCCGTGGACGGTCAGGAGCTGGAGCTCCTCGTCCATGGAGTGCTGCGTAGGCGCGTCCTCGCCCTGCTTCTTGGCCACTTCGGGGCAGAGCACGATGTCACCGAGGAGCCCCTGCGGGGGCTCCTCTTCGTCCTTCGTCGGCGGGCGCAGCTCGTCCATCGGGAAGGACATGACGTCGGTGGGTCCGGGCAGGTCCATCCACTGGATGTGGAGCTGCTCCATCGCCTCCTCGTCGACGACGATGACGGAGAGCTCCGAGAGCGGGTGGATCCGCATCCGGGTCAGCGCGTAGCGGGCGATGTCGAGGATCGCCTGCTCGTCGACCTCGGTTCCGGACTCGTTGTTGACGTCGATCGACATGGTGCGCTGGGGTCTACTTCCGCTGGTGGCCGTTCCGGGACGGCTTCCCGTCCTGGCTGTCGTCGTACTTCTCGTACGCGTCGACGATACGGCCGACCAGCTTGTGCCGGACGACATCCTCGGACGTGAGCCGCGAGAAGGCGATGTCCGGCACCCCTTCGAGGATGTCCTGGACCTGCCGCAGACCGCTCTTGGCACCACCCGGCAGGTCGACCTGCGTCACGTCACCGGTGACGACGATCTTCGAGTCGAACCCGAGCCGGGTCAGGAACATCTTCATCTGCTCGGGGGTGGTGTTCTGCGCCTCGTCGAGCACGACGAACGCCTCATTGAGCGTGTTGTGCGTCAGCAGGTAGTCCTGCGTGACGTACAGCGAATCCTCGGCGGCCACCTGGATGCAGACCGCCTGCTCACGGCCTGCAGGCTCGATGGAGTCGATGAAGCGCGTCGGCCGCCCGCCGCCGCCGGCCGCGTGGTAGGCGTCCCGCTTGCGGGTGAGGCGGAAGGGCTCGATGCCTTCGGGGAGGCGGATCTCGACGACGTGGGAGTCGTAGCGGTGGGCGGCCAGTGCGGTGCCCTGCTTGCGGCCCTCGGCCGCGCGACGCCGTGTGTAGGCCACGCCCCCGAGTGACTGGACCAGGGCGATCACGTCGTCCCGCAGGACGATCGACGCGGTGGAGTACTGGATCCGGCAGGTGCGGTCCCGCTGGGTGACCGGGCCCCCGTCGGAGTCGAGCAGGCCCTGGAGCACCGCGAGGCGGACTTCCGGCGTGTTGAACTGGTAGTCGTCCGGCACGAACTTGGAGTGCGAGCGGCTGCCGATCAGGTCGAGCTCGCGCAGCACCCTGGTGACGGGGTTCTCCAGGGTGACCACATCACCCGGGGACTTCACCCTGTTCAAGACGTAGCCAGGACCGCCCCTGTGCCGTACGACAACCCCCGGAAGGGCCGATTCCAGCGCCTGGGCCAGTTCCTCGTCCTCCGTGGAGAAGGCCGGTGTGGTGGAACCGGTCAGGCAGCCGTCACCGAGCAGCAGGCCCAGCGCGTACGGGTCCATCGGGACCTCGCGTGCGGGGAATTCGACGGGCGCGGTGAGCATCGGCAGCTCGTAGCGGCGGGCGTGCGCCGCGCGGAGGTTGCCGATCATCTCCTTGGTCTCCAGAACCCGCCACGGCTTGTCACGGCGCTTGTCCGAGGCCGTGCGGACCGTCCAGAGGTGCTCGCCGCAGCACAAGGTCCAGGAACCGTCCTGGGCAGTGAGGCGGTAGATGTCCTTCTCGCCCTGCGGATAGACGCCGAGGACCGGGGTCGGCTCGCCGTCCGACCCGACAACGAGGTCGCCCACCTGGAGATCACCGATGGGACGCCAGCCGTCCGGCGTCAGCACGTTGGTGAAGACGGGCATGGCCCGGCCCCTCATGTACGCCAGGGGCGCCACCTCGATGGTGCCCGCCGCCATCAGGCGGGGGATCGAGTCCGGGTCGATCATGTCGTGCAGGGCGTCGTAGAGCGGGCGCAGGTACGGGTCGATCTTGTCGAAGAGGGTGCCGGGGAGGAAGCCGAGGCGTTCGCCCGCCTCGACCGCCGGGCGGGTCAGGATGATCCGGCTGACCTGCTTGGACTGCAGGGCCTGGACCGCCTTGGCCATGGCGAGGTAGGTCTTGCCGGTACCGGCGGGGCCGATGCCGAAGACGATCGTGTTCTTGTCGATCGCGTCGACGTACCGCTTCTGGTTCAGGGTCTTGGGGCGGATGGTGCGGCCGCGGCTGGAGAGGATGTTCTGGGTGAGCACCTCGGCGGGCGTCTCGTCCGGTCCCTCGCCGTTGCCGCTCGACTTGAGCATGGCGATCGAGCGTTCCACTGCATCCTCCGTCATCGGCTGCCCGGTGCGGAGCACCAGCATCATCTCGTCGAACAGGCGCTGGATCAGAGCGACTTCCGCCACGGCGCCGATCGCGCTGACCTGATTGCCCCGAACATGGATGTCGGCCTTCGGGAAGGCCTTCTCGATCACGCGCAGAAGGGCGTCGCCCGTGCCGAGCACGGACACCATCGGATGGGTGGCCGGGACGGTGAAACGGGCTCGCGCCTGCCCCGGCACGGGGCTCTTGGCTATCGGTGTCTGAGTCATGGGCCGGCACTGTGGCCTGCGCATACCTCCCACTGAGGGGCCGCGCCGATCGACGGCCTCCGGACTTCCAAGCGTACGTCGCCGCCCCGGCATCCCCGAGGGGTTTTACGGGGCCCGCACGCCCCGCCCGCACGCGCCCGCCCCGGCGCACCCCGTCCCCGGCCGGCCAGGCCCTACGCCGGTGTCCGGAAGCCGATCGTCGGGACCGCCCGGCGCCGGCTGGCCGGGGCGTGGCCGGGCGGGACCAGGTCGTCGAGGAAGCCGTACAGCCCGCGCAGCTCCTGCGGGGCGGTGCGCCACCAGGCGGCCACCTCCGGCCAGCCCGGGGCCGACAGCGAGCCGCCGAACTCCTGCACCGACAGGGCGGCGGTCAGGCCCGCGAAGGCGAGCCGGTCCGCCAGCGGCCACCCGGCGAGGGTGCCGGTGAGGAAGCCCGCCACGTACACGTCGCCCGCGCCGGTGGGGTCGAGGGCGTCGACCGCGATCGCCGGGACCTGGGCCGTCTCCCCGGTCCGCCCGTCCACCGCGTACGAGCCCTCGGCGCCCATCGTGACCACCGCGATCGGGACCTTCTCGGCCAGCGCCCGGGCCGCCGCGAGCGGACAGTCGGTGCGGGTGTAGGCCATCGCCTCCCCCGCGTTGGGCAGGAACGCCTCGCAGTGCTCCAGGTCGGCCAGCGCCCCCAGGTCCCACTGGCCGCTCTCGTCCCACCCGACGTCGGCGAAGACCCGCGCCCCGTGCCGGGCCGCCTCGGCGACCCACGGCTCGCCGCCGCCCGGGCCGAGGGAGGCCACGGCCGCCCGGGTGCGGGGCGGGATCCGCGGGAACGGCCCGGGGCCCGGCGGTGGCGGGGCCTCGTGGCCGTGCGAGACCATCGTGCGCTCGCCCTCGTACGCCATCGAGACGGTGACGGGGCTGTGCCAGCCGGGGACGGTCCGTGACATCGACAGGTCAATGCCCTCGCCCTGCTCGAGGGCGTCCCAGCAGTACTCGCCGTAGTGGTCGTCCCCGAAGGCGGCCGCGAGGGAGGTGCGCAGGCCGAGCCGCGCGAGGGCGGTGGCCATGTTGGCGACGCCGCCGGGGCTGGACCCCATGCCGCGCGCCCAGGACTCCGTGCCGCGCACGGGGGCCGAGTCGAGTCCGGTGAAGATGATGTCGAGGAAGACGGTGCCGGTCAGGAAGACGTCGCAGCCCGGCTCTTGGGGATCGCGCAGCGGACCGAGCGGGTCCAAGGCGGCGGCACGGCTGTCCCGGCTGGTGCGACTGCTCACGATGTACTCCCCGTTCGGCGCGTATCGCTGGAATCGGTTCTGCTGGACGGTCTTGGCGGGTCGTTTCTTCAATGGGGTTAACACACGCCCGCCGTGCGGCCCCTCCCTCCCGGGTGGACCCGGAATACAGTGTGACGCAGATCACCCCCTGAACGCCCTTCTCGGAAGATCCGGCCGCTTGGTAAACATGAGCTCCCGCGCACGTGCGGAATCTCATGTTCCACCTGCGTCACCTGGACCACCCGTGTACGACCGCACCTCCGCGCCGCCCGCCTCCTGGCCGCTCGTCGCGCTCTTCACCGCCGGCTACGTCGCCCCGTACCTCCTGCCCACCGTGGTCGGCCGGCTCGACGCGCACCTCCCGCTGAGCCCCGCGCAGGCCGGACTGATCGGCTCGGTCCTGCTGCTGGGCTCGGCCGCCGCCGGTTTCACCCTGGCCTCCCGCATCCCCCGCCGCGGTCCGCGCCCGCTGGCCCGGCTCGGGCTGCTGCTGGCCGTCCTCGGCTACGGCACCGCGGCCGCCACCCCCCTGCTCCCGCTCGTCATCGCGGGCGCCGTCGTCGGCGGCTTCGGCTCGGGCACGGCGACCGCCGTGGCCGCCTCGGGGATCGCGGCGCAGCGCGACCCGCACCGCACCTCCTCGCTCGGCCTGCTGTCGGTGTCGGCGACCGCCGGGGCCCTGTACCTGACCCTGCCGCGGCTCGGCGGCGGCCACGGGCTGCCCTTCGCCGCGATCGCGCTGGTGGCGGCCGCGTGCTGGCCCGCGACGGGCCGCCTCGACGGCCCGGGTACGGCGGCCGCCCGCGCCGTACGGGCCCGCGGGCGGCTGCCGTACCCGCGGGCCGGGGTGGTGCTGGCCGGCGCTCTGATGCTGTGGTCGCTGGCCCAGAACGCCCTGTGGGGGGTCAGCGGCCGCATCGGCGCGCAGCAGGCGGGCCTGTCCGAGGTCACCCTCGGCATCGTCTTCGCCGCCGCGCTCGGCGCCGGGCTGCTCGGGGTCACCGCCGCCTCGGCGCTGGGCGCCCGCCTGGGCCGGGCGGTCCCGGTGGGCGCGGGCACGGCGGTCATCGCCTGCTGCGTGGTGCTGGCCTCCCGCGCGCAGGGCCTCGGCGCTTTCGCCGCCGGGGAGATCCTGTGGAACGCGGTCTACCCGGTCGTGCTCTCCTACGCCATCGGCCTCGCGGCCGCCCTCGACCCGCGCGGCCGCTGGGCCGTCCTGGTCGGCTCGGCGTCCTCGCTCGGAGTGGCCTGCGGGCCCGTCACCGGGAGCCTGCTCGCCGAAGGCGCGGGGTTCCCGGGCATGGGCCTGGTCCTCGGCGGCCTGCTGCTGGCCGTGGCCGGGCCGATGGCCGCGGTCGCCCTGCACGTCGGCGGACGCCCGCTGGTCCCCGGTTCGGTGCGGCGGCGCGGCGGGGCCCCGGCGGCCGTGCTCGCCGCCGGCGCGGGCGCCCCGACGGGCGCGGTGCCGAGGGTCGGCGCCCCGGAGCTGAAGGTCGTCGAGCTCGCGGAGCTCGCCGTACGCCCGGCCCGCTCCGCCCGCCCGCTGCGGCTGCCCCCGCTCCGCGTGCTGCTGCTCTCCCCGGCGGCGGCCCGCCGGAGCCGGGCGCCGGCCGCGTCAGGCTCCCGCGCCCGCCGCTGATCCGCGGTCGGGGCCGGGGCCGGGGAGGCCCCGCCGGATCCGGGGCGGGCCTCCCGGCCCGGGAACCGTACGGGTGCGCCGTCACACCCGCTTCGGCACGGGAACCCGTACGAGGTCGGCGGCGATCGTGAGCTCGCCCTCGAAGCCGGCCGCGCGGGCCTGGCGTTCGAACTCCGACGGGTCCGGGTAGCGCTGCGAGAAGTGCGTCAGCACCAGGTGCCGCACGCCCGCGTCGCGCGCCACCCCGGCCGCCTGGCCAGCGGTGAGGTGCCCGTGGTCGGTGGCGAGGCGGACGTCCTCGTCGAGGAACGTCGACTCGATCACCAGCATGTCGCAGGCCGCCGCGAGGGTTTCGACGCCCTCGCAGAGGCGGGTGTCCATCACGAAGGCGAACCGCTGCCCGGGGCGCGGCTCGCTGACGTCGTCGAGGGTGACCTCGCCGAGGCGGCCCTCGCGCTGGATCCGGCCCACGTCGGGCCCCTTGATCCCGTGCCGCGCGAGCAGTTCGGGCCGTATCCGGCGCCCGTCGGGCTCCGTGACCCGGTAGCCGAAGGACTCCACCGGGTGCGAGAGCCGTACGGCGTCCAGGGTGTAGGTGTCCGTGCGTGCCAGCACCCCGTCCGCGGCCACCGGTTCCTCGGTGATCTCCACGGTCTCGCGGTAGGCCGTGGCGTACCGCAGCCGGTCGAAGAACTTCTGTCCGGAGGCCGGGTAGTGGGCGCTGACGGGGTGCGGGACCCGGTCGAGGTTGATGCGCTGGATCACCCCGGCGAGGCCGAGGCTGTGGTCACCGTGGAAGTGGGTGACGCAGATCCGGTCGATGTCGTGCGCGGCCACCCCGGCGCGCAGCATCTGGCGCTGGGTGCCCTCGCCGGGATCGAAGAGGATGCCCTGGCCGTCCCAGCGCAGCAGGTAGCCGTTGTGGTTGCGGTGGCGGGTGGGGACCTGGCTGGCGGTGCCGAGCACCACGAATTCGCGTACGGACACGGTTTATCCCGGGGGCCACTCGAAGCCGCGGCCGCCCAGCACGTGCGCGTGGGCGTGGAAGACGACCTGGCCGGCGCCGGCGCCCGTGTTGAAGACGAGCCGGTAGCCGCGGCCTTCGAGCTTCTCGTCGAGGGCGACCTGGCCGGCCTCGCGCAGTACGTCGGCGGCGATCTGGGGTTCGGCGGCCGCGAGGGAGGCGGCGTCGGGGTAGTGCGCCTTCGGGATGACGAGGACGTGGGTGGGCGCCTGCGGGTTGATGTCCCGGAAGGCGACGGTCGTCTCGGTCTCGCGGACGACGGTCGCCGGGATGTTCCCTGCGACGATCTTGCAGAACAGGCAGTCGGCCTGCGGTTCCCCGGCCATTGCTGAGCCCTTCGTGACAGTGATCGGTTCCGGCATCGTATCGACCGCCGCGGACCGGGCCCGTCAGGCCGTCCGCCGGGGGCGGCCGTCGCTCCGCGGGCCGGCCCGTCGGGACCAGCGGCCCGTCAGGACCAGCGGCCCGTCCTGGCGAGCAGGACCGCGGCGGCGGCCGTGCCGGCCGTGGAGGTGCGCAGGACCGAGGGGCCCAGCCGGTACGGGTGCGCGCCGGCCTCCGCGAAGGCGGCGAGCTCCTCCGGGGAGACCCCGCCCTCGGGGCCGACCACCAGGACGACGGAGCCCGCGGCGGGCAGTTCCGCCGTGGCCAGGGCCCCCGAGGGGGTGTCGCGGTCCTCGTGCAGGACCACCGCGAGGTCGGCCCCGGCGAGCAGCGCCGCGACCTGCTTGGTCGTCGCGGCCTCCGCGACTTCGGGGAAGCGGACCCGGCGGGACTGCTTGCCGGACTCCCGGGCGGTGGCCCGCCACTTCGCGAGGGACTTGGCACCCCGGTCGCCGCGCCACTGGGTGATGCAGCGCGAGGCCTGCCAGGGCACGATCGCGTCGACGCCGGTCTCCGTCATGGTCTCGACGGCGACCTCGCCGCGGTCTCCCTTGGGCAGGGCCTGGACGACGGTGATCCGGACGGCCGGCTCGGCCTCCTCGAAGACCCCGGACACGGAGACGACGAGGCGGTCCTTGCCCTCGGCGGCCTTCACGACGGCCTCGGCCCAGCCTCCCCGGCCGTCGGCGAGGACCAGGGCCTCGCCCGGGGCCAGTCGCTTCACGGAGACCGCGTGCCGGCCCTCGGGGCCGTCCAGGACGAACTCCGGCCCCGCGGGGACCTCTTCGACCACGAACACGGGGGCGGTCATGACGCACTCCTCATCTGCATTGTCTTCAACGCGTGCTGCGCGGCGGCGAGTTCCGCGGCGAGCACCTCCACCAGTTCCCCGGCCGGCATCGCCCGCGCCAGCCGGTGCCCCTGGCCCGCCCACAGGGCCATGCCCTGCGGGTCCCCGGCCGCGGCGGCCGCTTTGCGCAGCGGCGAGGTGAGGTGGTGGACCTGCGGGTAGGCGGCCGGGGCGTAGGGGCCGTGCTCGCGCATGAACCGGTTGACCAGTCCCCGGGCGGGACGCCCGGAGAAGGCCCGGGTCAGTTCCGTCCGGACGAACAGCGGGTCGGTCAGCGCCTTCTTGTGCAGCGGGTCGGCGCCGGACTCCGGGCAGGCCAGGAAGGCGGTGCCGAGCTGCGCGGCCTCCGCGCCGGCCGCGAGCATCGCGGCGATCTGCGAGCCGCGCATCAGGCCGCCCGCCGCGATGATCGGCAGGGCCACCGCTTCGCGCACCTGCGCCACGAGCGCGAGCAGGCCGACGCCGGCCGTGCCGTCGGCCTGCGGGTCGTCGCGGTGGGTGCCCTGGTGGCCGCCGGCCTCCATGCCCTGGACGCAGACGGCGTCCGCTCCGGCGCTCTGCGCGGCGCGGGCCTCCTCGACCGAGGTCACGGTGGCGATCGTGTACGTGCCGACCTTGCGCAGGCAGGTGAAGGCCGCGGGCGAGGGCAGTCCGAAGGTGAACGAGACCACGGGGACCGGGTCTTCGATGAGGATGGCGAGTTTCGCGTCGTAGCCGTCGTCGCAGGTGCCGAGGAGGTCCTCCTCCGCGAGGGAGATCTCGTACCAGCTGGCCTCGCCGGCGAGCTGCCCGCGGTACACCTCCAGCGCGGCCGGATCCACGGCGGAGGCCTGCGGCATGAAGAGGTTGACTCCGAAGGGGCGGCGGGTGAGCGCACGCAGCCGCTTGATCTCCTGGTACATGCCGTCGGCGGTTTTGTAGCCTCCGGCCAGGAAGCCCAGTCCGCCCGCTTCGCACACGGCGGCCGCGAGCGGCGGGCAGGACGCGCCGCCCGCCATGGGCGCCTGCACGATCGGGTACACGAAGAGACCGTTCGGTGCGGAGGACATGTGCTGCATCGTGCCATGTCCCGCTCACGGGACCGAATCACGGCATTCGCCTGGCATAGTCCCTTCGCCGGATCGGCGAAAACCCGTCGGCACCTGCGCCGCGAGCCCGGTCCGGGGCATCCCCGGACCGGGCTCGCAGGTGTTCTCGTACGCGCTCGCGCGGGTGGCTCAGCGGCCGTTGAAGGCGTCCTTCAGGCGGCTGAACAGCCCCTGCTGGCCCGGCGCGAACTGGCCGAGCGGCCGCTCTTCGCCGCGCAGCTTCGCCAGCTGGCGCAGCAGGTCCTCCTGCGCCGGGTCCAGCTTGCTGGGGGTGGTGACCTCGACGTGCACGATCAGGTCGCCGCGCCCGCCGCCGCGCAGGTGCGTGACGCCCCGGCCGTGCAGCGGGATCGCCTGGCCGGACTGGGTGCCGGGCCGGATGTCGATCTCCTCCAGGCCGTCCAGCGTCTCCAGCGGGCACTTGGTGCCCAGGGACGCCGCGGTCATCGGGATGGTGACCGTGCAGTGCAGGTCGTCCCCGCGCCGCTGGAAGGTCGGGTGCGGCAGCTCGTGGATCTCCACGTAGAGGTCGCCGGCGGGGCCGCCGCCGGGGCCGACCTCGCCCTCGCCCGCGAGCTGGATCCGGGTGCCGTTCTCGACACCGGCCGGGATCTTGACCGTGAGGCTGCGGCGGGAGCGGACCCGGCCGTCGCCCGCGCACTCGGGGCACGGGGTCGGGACCACGGTGCCGAAGCCCTGGCACTGCGGGCAGGGGCGCGAGGTCATGACCTGGCCCAGGAAGGACCGGGTGACCTGCGAGACTTCGCCGCGGCCGCGGCACATGTCACACGTCTGCGCCGAGGTGCCGGGTGCGGCGCCCTCACCGGAGCAGGTGGTGCAGACGACGGCCGTGTCGACCTGGATGTCCTTGGTGGTGCCGAAGGCGGCCTCGTCCAGCTCCAGGTCGAGGCGGATCATGGCGTCCTGGCCGCGGCGGGTCCGCGAGCGCGGTCCGCGCTGCGAGGACTGGCCGAAGAAGGCGTCCATGATGTCGGAGAAGTTGCCGAAGCCGCCCGCTCCGAATCCGCCCGCGCCGCCGCCGCCTCCCGAGGAGGACAGCGGGTCGCCGCCGAGGTCGAAGACCTGCTTCTTCTGCGGGTCCGAGAGCACCTCGTAGGCCGCGTTGATCTCCTTGAAGCGCTCCTGCGTCTTCGGGTCCGGATTCACGTCCGGGTGGAGTTCGCGCGCCAGGCGGCGGAAGGCCTTCTTGATCTCGTCCTGCGATGCGTCGCGGCGCACGCCGAGAACGGCGTAGTAGTCCGTGGCCACTTACGACTCCGCCAGGATCTGTCCGACGTAACGTGCCACTGCGCGTACCGCTCCCATCGTTCCGGGGTAGTCCATGCGGGTCGGTCCGACCACGCCGAGTTTGGCGACTGCTTCGCCGCCCGAACCGTAGCCGACCGAGACGACGGACGTGGAGTTCAGTCCCTCGTAGGCATTCTCATGCCCGATCTTTACGGCCATTCCCGACTCACTGGCCTCGCCCAGCAGCTTGAGGAGCACGACCTGCTCCTCCAGCGCTTCGAGCACCGGCCTGATCGTCAGGGGAAAATCGTGTCCGAACCGGGTGAGGTTGGCGGTGCCGCCGATCATCAGCCGCTCCTCCGCCTCCTCCACCAGCGTTTCGAGGAGGGTGTCGAGGACGGCCTTGACCGTCACCCGGTCATCGGTGTCGAAGGACTCCGGAAGGTCCTGCACCAGCGGCGGCACGTCGGTGAACCGGCGGCCGACGACACGGCTGTTGAGGCGGGCCCGCAGATCGGCGAGCGAGGCCTCCCCGAAGGGGGTCTGGCAGTCGACGAGCCGCTGCTCGACCCGGCCGGTGTCCGTGATGAGCACGAGCATCAGGCGGGCCGGGGCCAGCGAGAGCAGCTCCACGTGCCGGACGGTGGACCGGGTCAGGCTCGGGTACTGGACGACCGCGACCTGCCGGGTCAGCTGCGCGAGCAGCCGCACGGTCCGGCCGACGACGTCGTCGAGGTCGACGGCGCCGTCGAGGAAGTTCTGGATGGCCCGGCGCTCGGGCGTCGACAGCGGTTTGACCCCCGCCAGCCTGTCGACGAAGAGCCGGTAGCCCTTGTCGGTGGGGATCCGGCCGGCGCTGGTGTGGGGCTGGGCGATGTAGCCCTCTTCCTCCAGCACGGCCATGTCGTTGCGCACGGTGGCGGGCGAGACGCCGAGGCGGTGCCGCTCGGTGAGCGCCTTGGAGCCGACCGGCTCCTCCGTCCCGACGTAGTCCTGGACGATGGCGCGCAGCACTTCGAGTCTGCGTTCGCTGAGCATCGCGCACACCTCCATCGTTTCCGTCGTTCGCGGCTCGCACTGTTTGGCACTCTGCGCGTTCGAGTGCCAGAGATCCCCCGGTCAGTGTACGGCGGGGTGGTGCACCCGTAGCAAGGGCGGCCCGCCAAGGTAGCGTCGCGGTATGGACGTGCGTTGGGAAGAGGCGGGCTGGGAACGGCTCACCGATCGGGCCGGCCGGCGGCGGCTGCCGGTGTGGGATTGCACGGTGGGACTGGTGGTGGGCGACGATTCGGCCCTCCTGATCGACCCCGGCTCCTCGGTCCGGGAGGGTGCCCTCGTACGGGCCGAGGCGGAGCGGCTGGCGGGCCGGCGCGTGACCCATATCGCATTCACACACGGACATTTCGACCACGTGCTGGGCGGTGCGGTGTTCGCGGGGGCGGAGGTCTACGGACCCGTCGGCCTGGACACCCTGCTGTCCGTCAGCCATGACGACCTGCGGGCCGACGCGGTCCGGCACGGTCTGGCGCCGGCCGAGGCCGCCGAGGCGGTGGACCTGCTGGTGGTCCCCCGGCACCTGGTGTCGGGCGAGTGGACGCTCGACCTGGGCGGCGTACAGGTGCTGCTGGCGAACGTGGGCCCCGGGCACACCCGGCACGACCTGGCCGCCTTCGTCCCGGGCGGCGGGCAGGAGGTCGTCTTCTGCGGCGACCTCGTCGAGGAGTCGGGCGAACCCCAGGCCGGCCCGGACTCCGTTCCGCGGCAGTGGCCGGCGGCGCTCGACCGGCTGCTCGCCCTGGGCGGGGACGACGCGCTGTACGTGCCGGGTCACGGAGCGGTGGTCGACGCGGCCTTCGTCCGTGCGCAACGCGCCACACTGGCGGCCCGCTTCGGCGTGTCGGGCACCTGATCGCGCCGGCTCTCCTACCCTCGGCCGGATGCGTGAGTACTCCCCCGACCTGACCCCGCAGTGGAAGCGCGCCAAGCCCGTCCCGGAGGTGCCGGCCGATCCCGACCTGGTGGTCGAGGTGGCGGGTACGGACTTCTGCGGCGCGGTGGTGGGCTGCGAGGCGGGCACCGTCACCCTGGAGGACCGCTTCGGCAAGCGGCGCGTCTTCCCGCTGGAGCCGCGCGGCTTCCTCCTGGACGGTGCGGTGGTCACCCTGACCCGCCCCGTCCGCGGGCCCGCCGCCCCGCTGCGCACCGCCTCCGGCTCGCTGGCCGTCCCCGGGGCGCGGGCGCGGGTGGCCCGGGCGGGCCGGATCTACGTGGAGGGCCGCCACGACGCCGAGCTGGTGGAGCGGGTCTGGGGCGACGACCTGCGCATCGAGGGCGTGGTGGTCGAGTACCTGGAGGGCATCGACGACCTCCCGTCGGTGGTCGCGGACTTCGCCCCGGGCCCGGACGCCCGCCTCGGGGTCCTGGTGGACCACCTGGTGCCGGGCTCGAAGGAGTCCCGCATCGCGGCGTCGGTCACTTCGGCGGACGTCCTGATCGTGGGCCACCCGTACGTCGACGTCTGGCAGGCGGTGAAACCGTCCGCGCTGGGCATCCGGGAGTGGCCGGTCATCCCGCGCGGCCAGGACTGGAAGACGGGCATCTGCCGGGCCCTGGGCTGGCCGGAGAACACCGGCGCCGCCTGGCAGCACATCCTGTCCCGCGTGACCTCGTACAAGGACCTGGAGCCGGTCCTGCTGGGCCGCGTCGAGGAGCTGATCGACTTCGTTACGGCCGGCGGTACTTCTTGAATTTCGGGAGGGTGCCGAATTCGCCGGTCCCCAGCTCGACGTCCAGGACGGCCAAGGGGACGGGATCTCCGAACTTCGGCAGGCGCACCCCGATCCGCCCGGGTGCGCTCCCCCGAGCGGTCAGTCGACCAGGTCCCGGACCACCGCGTCGGCCAGGAGGCGGCCGCGCAGGGTCAGGACGGCCCGCCCGGCCTCGTACGGGGCGGTTTCGAGCAGGCCGTCGGCCAGGGCCTTGCGGGAGGCCGTGAGCCCCGCCGGAGCCAGCAGGGACAGCGGGACGCCGTCCACGAGCCGCAGCTCCAGCAGGATCCGCTCGACCCGGCGGTCCTCCGCCGAGAGGAGCTCGCGCCCGGCGCCGGGCGACCGTCCTTCCGCCAGCGCAGCGGCGTACGCGCCGGGGTGCTTCACGTTCCACCACCGCACCCCGCCCACGTGCGAGTGGGCTCCGGGGCCCGCGCCCCACCAGTCGGCCCCGCGCCAGTACAGCTCGTTGTGCAGGCACCGCCCGGCCTCGGACGTGGCCCAGTTCGAGACCTCGTACCAGGAGTACCCGGCCCCGGCCATCACCGAGTCGAGGATCAGGTACCGGTCCGCGTGGACGTCGTCGTCCGTCATCGGGACCTCGCCCCGCCGGATCCGCCGCGCGAGCTGGGTTCCCTCCTCCACGATCAGCGCGTAGGCGCTGATGTGGTCCGGCCCGGCCCCGAGCGCCGCCGTCAGCGACGCCCGCCAGTCCTCGTCCGATTCCCCCGGCGTGCCGTAGATCAGGTCCAGGTTCACGTGCTCGAAGCCCGCGGCCCGCGCCTCCGCGACGCACGCCTCCGGCCGGCCGGGGGTGTGGGTGCGGTCCAGGACCTTCAGGACGTGCTGCTTCGCGCTCTGCATGCCGAAGGAGATCCGGTTGAAGCCGCCGGCCCGCAGCTCCGCGAGGTACTCCGGGTTCACCGACTCCGGGTTCGCCTCGGTGGTGACCTCGGCGTCCTCGGCCAGCCCGAACTCCTCGCGGATCGCCGCGAGCATCCGTACGAGGTCGCGCGCGGGCAGCAGCGTGGGCGTACCGCCGCCCACGAACACCGTCCGCACGGCCCGGGGGTCGTCCCCGAGGACCTTGCGGGCCAGCCTGACCTCGTCGATCAGGGTGTCCGCGTAGTTCTCCCGGGAGGCGAGCACGCCTCCGGTGCCCCGCAGCTCGGTGGCCGTGTAGGTGTTGAAGTCGCAGTACCCGCAGCGCGTGGCGCAGTACGGGACGTGCAGGTAGAACCCGAGCGGCCGCTCCCCGGCTCCCGCCAGGGCGTGGAGCGGCAGCGAGCCGTCTTCGGGCATGGGTTCACCGTCGGGCAGTGCGGAAGGCATGCCCCCATTGTCCCGCACCGATCCAGCCCCGGCCCCGCCGGCGTCTGAGGCCCGGGGTCCGGGGCGGAGCCCCGGGAAGCCGGGCCGCAGGAGCACGCGGCGGGCAGCGTCAGCCCCGAGGCGCGGGGCCCGCCCGCACGGGGGCGGGGTTCCGCGGGGCGGTCCGCCGCCCCGCCCCGCCAAGCCCGCCGCGGGCGGCTTCGCGCTACGCCTCGCGCGACCCCTCGTACATCTCCTCGATCAGGTGCTTGAACTCACGCTCGACGACCGGACGCTTCAGCTTGAGGCTGGGGGTCAGGTCGCCGTGCTCCACGTCGAGGTCGCGCGGCAGGAGGCGGAACTTCTTGACCGTCTGCCAGCGCTGGAGCCCCTCGTTGAGGGTCTGGACGTACGTCTCGATGAGCCGGCCGGTCTCGGGGGCCGCCAGGACCTGCGAGTACGTCTTGCCCTCCAGCCCGTTCTCGGCGGCCCACACCAGGATGGAGGGCTCGTCGAGGGCGATGAGGGCGGAGCAGAAGTTCCGGTCGGCGCCGTGGACGACGATGCTGGAGACGTACGGGCAGATCGCCTTGAACTGGCCCTCGATCTCCGCCGGGGCGACGTACTTGCCGCCCGAGGTCTTGATCAGGTCCTTCTTGCGGTCCGTGATGCGCAGGTAGCCGTCCGCCGACAGCTCGCCGATGTCTCCGGTGTGCAGCCAGCCGTCGGCCTCCAGGACCTCGGCGGTCTTCTCGGGCTGCCCGTGGTAGCCCTGCATGATGCCGGGGCCGCGCAGCAGGACCTCGCCGTCGTCGGCGATGCGCACCTCGGTGCCGGGGAGCGGCTTGCCGACCGTGCCGGTGCGGTAGGCCTCGCCGGGGTTGACGAAGGAGGCGGCGCTGGACTCGGTGAGCCCGTAGCCCTCCAGGATGTGGATGCCGGCGCCCGAGAAGAAGTACCCGATGTCGGGGGCGAGGGCGGAGGCGCCGGAGACGGCGGCGCGCAGGTTGCCGCCGAAGGCCTCGCGGAGCTTGGAGTAGACGAGCGCGTCGGCGATCTTGTGCTTGGTGGTGAGGCCGAGGGGGGCGCTCGCGCGGCCGGTGCGGCGGAAGTTGTCCTGGGTGACCTTCGCGTACTCGCGAGCGACGCCCACGGACCACTGGAAGATCTTGTACTTGGCGCCGCCGCCGGCCCGGGCCTTGGCCGCGACCCCGTTGTAGACCTTCTCGAAGATGCGCGGGACGGCCGCCATGTACGTCGGCTGGACGATCGGCAGGTTCTCGATGATCTTGTCGATGCGGCCGTCGACGGCGGTGACGTGCCCGACCTCGATCTGGCCGGAGGTGAGCACCTTGCCGAAGACGTGCGCGAGCGGCAGCCAGAGGTACTGGACGTCGTCCTTGGTGATCAGGCCCGTGGCGACGGTGGCCTTGGCCATGTACGACCAGTTGTCGTGCGGCAGCCGCACGCCCTTGGGGCGGCCGGTGGTGCCGGAGGTGTAGATGAGGGTGGCGAGCTGCTCGGCGGTGATGGCCGCGATCCGCTCCTTGACCGCCTCGGGGTGCTTGGCGAGGTACTCCCGGCCGCGCGCCTCGAGGTCCGCGAGCGAGAGCACCCAGCCCTCGGGGTCGTCCTCGGCCGGCTCCACGCCGGTGGCGTCCACGACCACGACGTGGATGAGGGCGGGCAGCTCGGCGCGCCGCTCGCGGGCCTTGGCCAGCTGAGCGGCGTCCTCGGCGATCAGGATCCGGCTCTCGGAGTCGGAGAGGATGAACGCCGACTCCTCCGCGTTCGTGCTCGGGTAGATCGTGGTCACGGCGCCGCCGGCGCACATCACGCCGAGGTCGGCCAGGATCCACTCGACCCGGGTGTTGGAGGCCAGCGCGACGCGCTGCTCCGGCTGGATCCCGAGGTCGACGAGGCCCGCCGCGATGGCGAAAACCCGCTCGGCGGACTGTCCCCAGCTGAGCGACTTCCACTCGTCCGGGCCGCCGCGGCCGTCCGCCGCGGGGACGGGGTAGCGGTAGGCCTCACCGTCGGGCGTGGCGGCGACTCGCTCCAGGAAGAGGGTCGCCACGGTGGGCGGACGGTTCTCGATCAAGGTCTGTGTGTCGCTCACGGACATCCTCCGGACCACGCGGCAGGGCCTGTTCATCACAGGGGCGGACTGACTGGGTGGTGGGTCAGGGTGGGTGGCTGAGTCAGGGCTTGGCAGCACCCGACACAGAAAACTGGCGAGTAACCAACGAGCAGTGATCAGACTAGGGTCCCTCCGCCTGGCGCGTAAGAGGCCCTGGGGCGCCGATTCATAACGAAGCGGAGCGGGCCCCGAAAACGGAGCAGGCCCCCGTGCCGGAGCACGGGGGCCTGTCCCACTTCCCGGGGGCTACTTCTTCTTGCCGCTGGACTCGTCGCTGGAGAGGACGGCGATGAAGGCTTCCTGCGGAACCTCCACGGAGCCGACCATCTTCATCCGCTTCTTGCCTTCCTTCTGCTTCTCCAGCAGCTTCCGCTTGCGGGAGATGTCACCGCCGTAGCACTTGGCCAGGACGTCCTTGCGGATGGCGCGGATGGTCTCGCGCGCGATGACGCGGGAGCCGACGGCCGCCTGGATCGGGATCTCGAAGGCCTGCCGCGGGATGAGCTCGCGCAGCTTGGCGACGAGGCGCACGCCGTAGGCGTAGGCGGCGTCCTTGTGGCAGACGGCGGAGAAGGCGTCGACCTTGTCGCCGTGCAGCAGGATGTCGACCTTGACCAGGCTGCCCGACTGCTCGCCGGTGGGCTCGTAGTCGAGGGAGGCGTAACCGCGCGTCTTGGACTTCAGCTGGTCGAAGAAGTCGAAGACGATCTCCGCGAGCGGGAGCGTGTAGCGGATCTCGACCCGGTCCTCGGAGAGGTAGTCCATCCCGAGGAGGGTGCCGCGGCGCTGCTGGCAGAGCTCCATGATCGCGCCGATGAACTCGGAGGGCGCGAGCAGGGTGGCCCGGACGACCGGCTCGAACACGTCCGAGATCTTGCCCTCGGGGAACTCGCTCGGGTTGGTGACGGAGACTTCCTTGCCGTCCTCCATGACGACGCGGTAGACCACGTTCGGCGCGGTGGCGATCAGGTCGAGACCGAACTCGCGCTCCAGGCGCTCGCGCACCACGTCCAGGTGGAGCAGGCCGAGGAAACCGACGCGGAAGCCGAAGCCCAGGGCTGCCGAGGTCTCCGGCTCGTACACGAGCGCGGCGTCGTTGAGCTGGAGCTTGTCCAGGGCCTCGCGCAGGTCCGGGTAGTCCGAGCCGTCGAGCGGGTACAGGCCCGAGAAGACCATCGGACGCGGGTCCTTGTAGCCGCCGAGGGCCTCGGTCGCGCCGTTGTGCAGGCTGGTGATGGTGTCACCGACCTTGGACTGGCGGACGTCCTTCACGCCGGTGATGATGTAGCCGACCTCGCCGACGCCGATGCCGTCGGCCGGGGTCATCTCCGGGGAGGAGACGCCGATCTCCAGCAGCTCGTGCGTGGCTCCGGTGGACATCATCCGGATGCGCTCGCGCTTGTTGAGCTGGCCGTCGACCACACGCACGTACGTGACGACACCGCGGTACGAGTCGTACACGGAGTCGAAGATCATGGCGCGGGCGGGGGCGTCCTTGGGGCCGACCGGGGCCGGGACCGTGGCGACGATCTTGTCGAGCAGCACGTCCACGCCGAGACCGGTCTTCGCGGAGACCCGCAGGACGTCCTCGGGCTGGCAGCCGACCAGGTTCGCGAGCTCCTCGGCGAACTTCTCCGGCTGCGCGGCCGGCAGGTCGATCTTGTTCAGGACCGGGACGATCGCCAGGTCCTTCTCCATCGCCAGGTACAGGTTGGCGAGGGTCTGCGCCTCGATGCCCTGGGCCGCGTCCACCAGGAGGACCGTGCCCTCGCAGGCCGCCAGGGAGCGCGAGACCTCGTAGGTGAAGTCGACGTGCCCGGGGGTGTCGATCATGTTGAGGATGTGGGTCTTGCCCAGGTCCTCGCCCGTGTTCGGCGCCCACGGCAGTCGGACCGCCTGGGACTTGATCGTGATGCCGCGCTCACGCTCGATGTCCATGCGGTCGAGGTACTGGGCGCGCATCTGCCGCGAGTCCACCACACCGGTGAGCTGGAGCATCCGGTCGGCAAGCGTCGACTTGCCGTGGTCGATGTGCGCGATGATGCAGAAATTGCGGATCAGCGCCGGGTCGGTACGGCTCGGCTCGGGCACGTGGCTGGGGATCGCGGGCACGCAGTGTCCTGATTCTCGGGTCGCAGTCGGAACGAAGTGGGCTTCGGTCTGCGCGAAGTCGGATCTGTACGCAGGCTCCCATGGTCCCATGGAAGCGGGAGTGCGCTCGGTTTGGGCCGGTGGGAGCGTGCCTGGTAGCCTGGGCAGCTGTGTCTCGTGTGCCCTCTAAGCTTTCGTGACACAAATCCGAAGATCAAATCTCTGAACCTGCAAAGGCTCTTTCGTGGCGAACATCAAGTCCCAGGTCAAGCGCAACAAGACGAACGAGAAGGCTCGCCTTCGCAACAAGGCCGTCAAGTCCTCGCTCAAGACCGCGATCCGCAAGGCCCGTGAGGCCGTCGTCGCCGGTGACGTCGAGAAGGCCACCGTGGCCTCCCGCGACGCCTCCCGCGCGCTCGACAAGGCCGTCTCGAAGGGTGTCATCCACAAGAACGCCGCCGCCAACAAGAAGTCGGCGCTGGCGATCAAGGTTGCCTCCCTTCAGGGCTGAGCCCCTGATGTGATCGCCGGGTAGGGATCCAGCGGGCCCTCTCTCCCGCTCCCGACCGGCACCCCGCGCCGCACACGAAGCGTTCGCCACGCGGGTGCGGTGCAACCCAGCAGCAACCGAAGGCCCCGGCCGCAGCCCTCCCCAGGGCGACGCCCGGGGCTTTCGCGTTCCCCGGCCGGGCCTCAGCCCCGCTGCGGGCGCGCCGCCCGCGCCACGGCGACGACCGCCTTCTCCAGCGCGTACTCGGGATCATCGCCGCCGCCCTTGACCCCCGCATCGGCCGCCGCCACCGCCCGCAGCGCGTCCGCGACACCGTCCGCCGACCATCCCCGCATCTGCTGCCGGACCCGGTCGATCTTCCACGGCGGCATGCCCAGGTCCCGCGCGAGGTCTCCCGGACGGGCTCCCCGGGGGGCCGAGGCCAGCTTGCCGATCGCCCGGACCGCCTGGGCCAGCGCGCTGGTGATCAGGACCGGCGCCACCCCGGTGGACAGGGACCAGCGCAGGGCCTCCAGCGCCTCCGCGGCCCGTCCCTCGACCGCCCGGTCGGCGACCGTGAAGCTCGACGCCTCCGCCCGGCCGGTGTAGTACCGCCCGACGACGGCCTCGTCGATCGTGCCCTCGACATCGGCGCACAGCTGCGCGGCCGCGCTCGCCAGCTCCCGCAGGTCGCTGCCGATCGCGTCGACCAGCGTCTGGCAGGCCTCGGGCGTCGCGGAACGGCCCAGCGCGCGGAACTCGCCCCGTACGAACGCCAGCCGGTCCGCCGGCTTCGTCATCTTCGGGCAGGCGATCTCCCGGGCACCCGCCTTGCGCGCGGCGTCCAGCAGGCTCTTGCCCTTGACGCCGCCCGCGTGCAGGAGGACGAGGCTGATCTCCTCGTACGGAGCGGCGAGGTACGCCTTGACCTCCTTGACCGTTTCCGCGGACAGGTCGTGCGCGTTGCGCACGACCAGCACCTTGCGCTCCGAGAAGAGCGAGGGGCTGGTGAGCTCGGACAGCGTGCCCGGCTGCAGCTGCTCCGACATGAGGTCGCGCACGTCCGTATCGGCGTCGGCGGCGCGGGCCGCCGTCACCACCTCCCGCACGGCGCGGTCGAGCAGCAGATCCTCCTGCCCCACCGCGAGGGTGATCGGGGCGAGCGGATCGTCGGTGGAATTCTTCCTGGTGGCCATCGGATCCAGCATCCCACGCCGTACCGACAGCCCCCCGCTCCGCGGCCGCCCGCACGTGCCCGAGAATGGCCGGGTGAACGTGCGACATGTACTGGTCCTGCCCGACCGCGACGCCGCCGAGGAGGTGGCGCGGGAGGCGGTCGACCGCTTCGGCCTCCCCGAGGAGCCCCAACTGGTCCGTGACGCCCTCGCCGGTGAGGACGACGCCGAGGACGCCCAGTGGCTGGTGGTCCTGGAGGACCCGCGCGAACGGCTCGACGCCACGGCCCTGGACGACCTCGCCGGCGAGTACGACGGCTGGCTCGAAGCCCCGTAGCCGCCCGCCGGGTCAGGCCTTGTGCACGATCTGGGCGTCCAGCGCCACTTCCACGCTCGATCCGATCGCCGCGATCCCGTGCGCCAGCATCGACTGCCAGTTCAGCGTGAAGTCCTCGCGGTGCAGCTCGGTGGTGGCCCGGCACGCCGACCGGGGCTCGCCCTCCAAGCCCGTGCCCAGGCCCAGGTACTGGGCGTCCAGGGTCACGGAGCGGCTGACCCCGTGCAGGGTGAGGGCGCCGGCCACGGACCACCGGCTGCCGCTGCGGTGGATGAACCGCTCGCTGTAGAACTCCACCGTCGGGTGGCGGGCAGCGTCCAGGAAGTCCGCGGAGCGCAGGTGGTCGTCCCGCATCCGCAGTCCCGTGTCGATGCTCGCCGCGTCGATGATCACGTGCATGGAGGAGTCCTCCATCCGGTCGGCTATCCGCACCGCGCCGGCGAAGGTGTTGAACCGGCCGTTGATCCGGGCGAAGCCGATGTGCCGGGCCGAGAACGCGATCGACGAGTGCGCCGGGTCGAGCTCCCAGTGGCCGGGCTGCGGCAGCAGCGGCGGCTCCACCGCGTCGAGGACGATCTCCCCCGTGCCGGGCTGCGCCGAGTCCCCCACCAGCGTCGCACCGTGGAAGGACGCGAAGCCCTCGGCCGTGACGGAAAGCCGGTACTCGCCCGCCGGCACGGCCACCGTGAACCCTCCGTACGGGTCGGTCTCCCCGCTGACGATCCGCCGGCCGATCGGGTCGGTCACCTCGAACTTGGCCTGCCGGACGGGCTGGTGGACCGTGTCGAGGACCCGGCAGCTGAGCAGCCGCGCCGTATGAGGAAGCGTCAGTGTCGCGGAGGTCCGGGGACTGGCGCTCGTGGCCGTCCCCGTCCCCCGTCTGCGACTGAACATGGTTCGTGCACCCCCGTGCTGTGTGGACTTGGACCGCTCTGGCGGAAACGCATTCGATCACGCTGTCGGGTTGGGGGCAAACAGAGTGGTCACGCCCGGTATGCCCGCGCCGGGTCCGTCGCCGGATGGCCGGGAATGCCCGCAGTCCCGAGCCGCTGCCCGCCACGGCGACCGAACCGTCCTCGTCCGTGCGCAGCACGGCCGCCCCCAGCGCCCGCAGCCGCGCGAGCGTACCGGCCGCCGGGTGGCCGTACCGGTTGCCCCCGCCGACCGGGACGATCGCCAGGCGGGGCCGGATCCGCTCGTGGAGGCCGGGGTCCTGGTGGGCGCTGCCGTGGTGGGCGACCTTCAGGACATCGACCGGCGCCAGTTCCGGATGGCTCGTCAACAGCGCCTGCTGCGCCTCTGGTTCGAGGTCGCCGAGCATCAGGACGCTCAGGCCGCCCGTGCGCACCAACAGGGCCACGCTCGCGTCGTTCGGCCCCTCCGGGGGCGGGTGCCCGGCCGGTGGCCACAGCACCCGCCATTCCACCGGACCGGACCGGCGCCGCTCCCCCTCCACGGCGGTGACGACGGGAATCCCGGCGGCCGCCGCCGTCCGCCGCACGAACCGCGCCTGCCCGGCGGGCTCTTGCAGCCCGGTGACTTGCACCACACCCACCGAGCGGCCCCTCAGCACCCCCACCAGCCCGCCCACGTGGTCGGTGTGAAAGTGCGTCAGCACGAGCATCGGCACCCGCTTCACCCCCAGTGCGCGCAGGCACGCGTCCACCGGACCCGGCTCGGGGCCCGCGTCCACCACCACGGCCGTGCCCGGGGCGACGGCGAGCACGGCGGCGTCCCCCTGGCCGACCGCGCACTGCGCGTAGCTCCAGCCCGGCGGCGGCCAGCCCTTGACCGTACGGGTCAACAGCGGCGGCCTCAGCACCGCGAGGAGCAGCGCCGCGGCCACGGCGCAGACGACCCACCGACTGCGGCGCCGGCGGCCGAACCGGATGCCGAGCCCCACCAGGGCCAGGGTGACGGCGGCGAGCAGGAACCCCCCGCCCACCCCGCCGGGCCAGCCCAGCTCATCCTCCTCCTCCGAGGCCCCCTCCCCCTCCACCACGGCGGTTCCGGCCGGCCCGCCGGTGTCGGCCGGCCCGCCGGTGTCGGCGCTGGCGGCCGAGTTCACCGAGGCCTCCGCCCGCGACGACGGCGCCGCACGCGCCCGCGCCGCGGACGCGGTGGCCGCGCGGGTCCTGGAGGCCGTCGACCGCGAGCCCGAGACCGCGGTCGCCACCGCCCGGGCCGCGGTGGCCGAGTACGCGGCGACCCCGGCCGCTCTGCAGGCCCTGCGGACCGCGCTCGACGCCTCCCGGCTCCGGGCTGCCCACCGCGGCTTCGAGCGCTCGGTGACCGATGCCGCCTGGTCTCCCGACGGCTCCCGGCTCGCGGCCTGCTCGGGGGACGGCCGGGTGTACGTCTGGCCCGCGCCCGCCGAGGACACCGTCCCACCCGGACCCGGAGCGCCCGGACCCGGAGCGCCCGGAACCTCAGCACCCGTACCCGGAGCGCCCCGAACCTCAGCGCCCGACCCCTCGGCGACCGGCCCCGGAGCACCCGTCACCCTGGACGTCCCCGGCGAGTGGCCCCGCGCGCTGGACTGGTCCCCCGACGGCAGCCGCCTCGTCTGCGCGACCAGGGACGCGCGCCTCACGGTCTGGGACACCGCGGACTGGCGGCGGGTGACCACGCTGCACCAGCCCGGCGCGGAGATCGGGCAGTCCGCCCCCGGACTCGCGGTGGCGGCGTTCTCCCCGGACGGCCGGTTCCTCGTCTCGGGCGGCCGGGACCGGGTCCTCCAGCTGTGGGACGCCCGGGACTTCACACCCGCCGGAACCTTGAGCGGCCATGCGGACATGCTGTGGACAGCGGCCTGGTCCCCGGACTCCACCCTGCTGGCAGCTGCCGGAGCGGCCGGCTGCGTGTACCTCTGGCAGGTGGGCGAGGGCCACGGAGCCACGGCGCCAAGGGTGCTGAGCACTCATCAGGAATCGGTGAACGCGCTCGCCTGGGACCCGGACGGGACCCGGCTGGCCTCCGGCTCCTCGGACCGTACGGTCGCGCTCTGGGACGCGCGCACCGGTGGGCTCGTACACCGGCTGCAAAGCCTGGACGGCATCAACTGCCTGGCCTGGTCCCCGGACGGGAGCCGGCTCGCCGCGGGCGACTTCGACCGCAACGCCCGCGTCTGGGACCTGAACACGACGGACTTCGAGGAGCGGACCCTGTGGCTGACGGGCCACGCGGACACGGTGTACGCCATCGCCTGGTCACCGGACGGGACCCGGCTGGCCACCGCCTCGCGGGACCGCACCCTGGCCGTGTGGGACACCCGCGCGCAGGCCCGGGTGGGGAGCGGGCACACCGAGTCCGTGTGGCAGGTCGCCTGGTCTCCGGACGGCTCGCGGATCGCGAGCGCCTCACAGGACGGCACGGTGGGTCTGTGGCGCGCGGCCGACCTGGCGATGGCGGACCGGATGCCGTTCGGCGAGTGCGGAGACCTTGCCTGGTCACCGGACGGGACGCGGATCGCGGTGGGCCGCCGCGACGGGACGGCGGCCGTCCATCTGCTGGACGGCACCGTGCCGTTGCTCCTCGAAGGGCACGGGGACGAGCTGTCGGCCGTGTGCTGGTCACCGGACGGAGCCAGGATCGCGACCGCCTCGCGCGACCGCACCGTACGGATCTGGGACGCGGACGGCGGGCACACGGTACGGGTGCTGACCGGCCACGCCGACTGGGTGACCGGGGCGGCCTGGTCGCCCGACGGCCGGAGGCTCGCGACCTGCGGCACCGATGAGACGGTGATCGTCTGGGACGCGGTGGACGGCCGCGCGCTGACGACCCTGCGCGGGCACGACGACCACGTCCTGAAGGTCGACTGGTCGCCGGACGGGCGCCGGCTCGCCACCTGTTCGCGCGACCGGACCCTGCGAGTGTGGGACGTGGACGCGTCCGGGTCGGCGGCCTGCCGCGCCGTGCTGACCGGCCACGACGACCGGGTCCAGGGCCTCGCCTGGTCCCCGGACGGGGGGCTGCTCGCGTCGGTGTCCCGGGACCGGACGCTGCGCCTGTGGGATCCCGTGCGCGGCACGGCGCTGGCGGTCGTCGGGATGCACTCCGACTGGGTCAACGGGCTGTGCTGGTCCCCCGACGGGACCCGGATCGCCACGGCCTCGCGCGACCGCACCGTACGCCTGTGGACCCCGGCGGGAACGGATCCCGAGCTGCTGCTGCGGCTGGCGGCGGGCCGGGAGCTGCACCCGCCGACGCCGGAGGAGCGGCGGGCGCACCAGTTGCCGGACCGGCCCTGACCGCGGCCGCTACGCGGGGCCGCCCTTGAGCTGCGGCTCCGCCTCGGCGACGGCCTCCCCGGCCCCCGCCCCGGCCTCCTCCGGGGCCGCCTCCACGATGCGCCCGTCCCGCAGTTCCACCACCCGGTCCGCGAGCTCTATCAGGGCCGGGTCGTGGGTCGCGACCAGCGCCGTGACACCCTCGCTGCGCACCACCGCGCGCAGCAGCCGCATGATCTGCCGGCCGGTGTCCGAGTCGAGCTGGCCGGTCGGTTCGTCCGCGATGATCAGGTCGGGCTCGTTCGCGAGGGCGCGGGCGACGGCGACCCGCTGCTGCTGGCCGCCGGAGAGTTCGCCGGGCCGCTGCTCGGTGTGGTCCGCGAGGCCGACGAGGGCGAGCAGGGTGCGGGCCCGCTCCTCGCGCTGCTTGGCCGGGATCTTGCGCAACCGCATGGGGACGCCGACGTTCTCGGCGGCGGTCAGGGCCGGGATCAGGCCGAAGGACTGGAAGACGAAGCCGATCCGGTCGCGGCGCAGCGCGAGCCTGCCCTCCTCGTCGAGGGCGGCCAGGTCGGTGCCGTCGAGGGCGACGCTGCCGCCGGTCGGGGTGTCGAGTCCGCCGACCAGGTTGAGCAGGGTGGTCTTGCCGGAGCCGGACCGTCCCTTGAGTGCGGTGAGTTCGCCGCGGCGCACCTCGAAGGAGACCCCGCGCAGCGCGTGTACGGCCTGCGGACCGGTGCCGAAGCTGCGTCGCACGTCGTCCACGACCACCATCGGCGCCCCCGCGGCGTCGGTCCCCGGCTCCTGCTGCTGCGTCATGTCTACGACTCCCCCTGGCATCCGATCCGGCCACCGGCGGCCACCGGAAGTTGTCTCGATCGGCGTTCTTGACGTACCCGCACGGTCGATTTGTTCATTCGATGCACCATTCACGCAAGTCCCTTCCGCTATCTGTTCGAATCTGGCAACATCGTCCGCTATCCGGGATCACCAGTCCGGTGCGGGGGAGGAACAGACACATGCTCGGCTTCGTCATGCGCCGGCTGCGCGGGCGATTGCCGCTCGCCGCCGCCGTGTTGCTGACCGTCCTGATCACCACGACGGTGCTCACCGCGCTCTTCGCCTTCACCCGCGGCGTGGGCGAGGCCGGCCTGCGCCAGGCCCTCCAGGGCCCCGGCCATGCGCGCAGCACCGTACTGATCACCGCGGGCCACGCGACGGCCGACCGCGGCAAGGACGACGAAGCGGTACGGGGCTTCGCGCGCGAGCTGTTCGGCCCGCTGCCGGCCGCCGCCGAGGTTGTGGCGCGCAGCCGCTCGTACGGGCTGCCCGGTGCGCCGGCCGTCCCGGGCCAGGACGCCGCCGCCCCGGGCAAGAACGCCGACCTGACGCTGCTGGCCGCCTTCGACCAGCGGCGCGTGAAACTGCTCGCGGGCGCCTGGCCGCGGCCCGTCGCCGGACCGGTGGCCGCGCCGGGTTCCCGGGTCCCCGTGGCCGTGCCGAAGGCGGCGCTGGCCCGGCTGGGGCTGGCCGAGGGCGCGCTGCCCGCCGACGTGCGCCTCGACGACCGGTACGGCGGCTCCCCGCTGACCGTGACGGTGACCGGCGTCTACCAGGCCGCCGACCCGGAGGCCCCGTACTGGCGGCTCGATCCGCTCGGTGCCCGCGGACTGCAGGTCGCCGGCTTCGCCACCTACGGCCCGCTGCTGGTGGACGACTCCGCCTTCACCGCGGGCGGGCTGACCCAGGACAGCCGGGCGGTCCTGCTCACTCCCGACTTCTCCACCGTCGACGCCGCCTCGGCCGAGGCGGTGCGGGCGCGGGCGGCCAAGGCCGCCGAAGCCCTTCAGCGCACCGTCGGCCTCCGGGTCGAGAGCGAGCTCCCGGTGCTGCTCGGCGAGGCGCGCTCCGGTCTGACCGTCGCCCGATCCACCCTGCTGGTCGGCGCCCTGCAGCTCGCGGTCCTGGCCGGGGCCGCGCTGCTGCTCGTCTCCCACCTGCTGACGGAGCGCCAGGAGGCCGAGCGGGCCCTGCTCACCGCGCGCGGCGCCTCCCGCGGCCGGCTCGGCCTGCTCACCGCGGTCCAGTCGCTGCTGCTCGCGCTGCCCGCCGCCGTGCTCGCGCCCCTGCTGACCCCGCCGCTGCTGCGCCTGCTCGGCCGTCACGGCTCGCTGGCGCACGTGCCCTTCGACGTCTCGCCGGGCCTGGCGCTCTGGCCCGTCGCGGCGGGCTGCGCCCTCGGGTGCGTGGCGCTGACCACCCTGCCCGTCGTACTGCGCGGCGCGGCCGCCGCCGCCCTGCACCGCACCGGCCGCCGGCAGGCCCTCGTCGCCGGGGCGGCCCGCTCCGGCGCGGACCTGGCCCTGGTGGCGCTGGCCGTGCTCGCCTACGAGCAGCTCGCCAGGTACGGCGGCGGCAACGGCCCCGATCCGGCCGCGCGGTCCCCGATCAGCCAGTCCGAGGGCCTGTTCGGCGTGGACCCGGTGCTGGTCGCCGCGCCGACGCTCGCGCTGTGCGCGGGCACCCTGCTGGTCCTTCGGCTGCTGCCGTTCGCGGCGCGGCTCGGCGCCCGGATCGCCGCCCGGGGCCGGGGTCTGGGTCCGGCGCTGGTCGGCTGGCAGCTCGCCCGCCGGCCCGGGCGCGCCACCGGGCCGGTGCTGCTGCTCGTCCTCGCCGTCTCCAGCGGGGTCCTCGCCCTCGGCCAGCACACCGCGTGGTCCGAGTCCCAGCGCGACCAGGCCGGCTTCGCCACCGCCGGGGGCCTTCGGATCACCGGCAGCGACCTGCCCCCGATGGGCCGGGGCGGCCGGTTCGCGGCGCTGCCCGGCGGTGAGCGGGTGCTGCCGGTGGTCCGTACGGACCAGGACCTGCCGGGCGGCCGGACCGGTCAGGTGCTGGCCCTGGACGCGGCGGCGGTCGCCGAACGGGTGCCGCTGCGGGCCGACCTGCGCGACGGACGCACGATGCGGGAGCTGTTCGCCCCACTGGCGCTCGCTCCGGGAACCACGGGAACCACGGGAACCACAGGAACCCCGGGAACCCAGGCCGAGGCCGGCATCCCCCTGCCCGGCCGGCTCCAGCGCATCGACCTGACCGTCACCGTCCGCTCCGCCGGCGCAGGCGGCCGCCCCAGCCTGGGCCTGCTCCTGCGCGACCGGTTCGGCCTCACCTACCGCATCCCGATGGTCCAGCTCCCCGAGGACGGCGACGCCACCGTGTCGGTGGACGTCGGCGCCCAGTTCGGGGCGCCGCTCGGGTCGGCCGCGGCGCCGCTGAGCGTGGCCGGGCTGGTGTTCTCGTACGACCGGGAGGGCCCGCTGCCCGGCTCCGGCCCCGAAGCGGGACCCGACGGCGACCCCGGCAGCCCGGACGACCTGGCGAAGGTCCACAACGAGCTGACCCTGCGGGGCCTCGCGGTCTCCGATACCCGGGACGGCGCGGCCGCCCCGGTCGCCACCGCCGCTCCCGCCTGGACGTTGACGGCGCCGCCGCTCAGGACCGGCGCCCCGTCGGCCGAGCTGGCCCCCGGCGACGGCGCGGCGCCGGGCGGCCCGGCCCTGCTCCGGCTGCGCTACCGCGACGGCTCCGCCGAGATCGGCGGCGCGCAGGTCTCCCTGGCGGCGGGCCCCGCCCCGGCCGCCGAGGTCCCCGGGATCGCCACGGGGAACTACCTGTCCGCGGTCGGCGCGAAGGTCGGCGACCTGGTGCCCGTACCGCTGGGCGGCGCCACCGTTCCCGTGCGGATCACCGCTTCGGTCGGCTCGCTGCCCGTCGTGGGCGACACCGCGCTCGCCGTCGACCTGGCCACCGCCGGCCGGGTGCTCGCCGCGGCCGGCGGCCGGGAACTGCCGCTGCCCGCCGAGTGGTGGCTGCCGGCCCGCTCCGACGCGGACCCCGACCCGGCCCGCGCCGCCGCCGAACTGCGCTCCGGCGCCAGCACCCAGCAGGTGCGGCTGCGCGAGGACGTGGCCGCGGCGCTGCTCGACGATCCGCTCAGCGCGGGCCCGCAGGGGGCGCTCGCCGCGCTCGCGGTGGCCTGCGCGGTACTGGCGGCGATCGGCTTCGCGGCCTCCGCCACGGCGGCCGCCCGCGAGCGGGCCCGGGAGTCCTCGGTCCTGCTGGCACTGGGGGCCCGGCGCCGGGACCTGGCGCGCACGGCCACGGCCGAGAGCTGCGTCCTGGTCGGCATCGGCACCGCCGTCGGGCTGGGGCTGGGCGTCGTCATCGTCCATCTGGTGGTGCCGCTGGTGGTGTTGACGCCGGCCGCGGGCCGCCCGGTCCCCGAGGTCCTGGTGGACCTGCCCGCGGCGCGCACGCTGCTGCTGGCCGCCGCCATCGCCGCGGTACCCCTGCTGTCGGCCGTCTTCGGCGGCCGGCGCGGGCGGACCGCATCGAACACAGCCGACCGGCTGCGGAACGTGGAGGAGATATGACCGGGCCGGCCGCGACCGACGCCGACCGGCGGACGCCCGACGGGACGGCCCCGCGGGGGACGGCCCCGGTGGGCGGAACGCCGCACGGGACGACGCCCCGGCCCGCGCCCTGGGTGCGGACCCGGCTGCGCGCGGCCCCGCTCACCACCCTGCTCGGCGCGGTCCTGGCCTTCGTCGCCGTCCTGCTGGCCGCCGCCCTGCCGCGCGCCGCGGACCGGGGCGCGGACCAGGCCCTGCGCTCCTTCCTGGAGTCCCGCGGACCGGGCCCGACCAGCCTGGTGGCCACCGCGCAGCCCCGGTACGGGGAGCAGACCCCCGAGGACCTGGACGCCGTACTGGCCGGCCTGGTGGCGGCCACGGGCCCGGGGTTCACCCTCGATCCGAGCGGCCCCGTCCACGGCAGCACCTCCATGACCGGGCGCGACCTCGCCAACCGCGAGCTGCCCCGCCCCGACGGCGTGGACCCCAAGCTGGGCCTCCTGCACCTGCGCGCAGCGGCCGACCACGTGAAGCTGGTCGCGGGGCACTGGCCGGGCGCGCCCGCGCCCGACGGACCGGTGCCCGTCGCGCTGTCGGAGGGCGCGGCGCAGTCCATGGGGTTCCGGCTCGGGACGGTGCTGGAGACCCGCCCCGGAAAGTACCTGGGCCCGCTCAGGGCGGAGGTCGTCGGCATCTACACGGCCAACGACCAGGACGACCCCTTCTGGGCCGACATGCCCGGCCTGCCCTGCCCCCTCCGCGGCTGCCTCTCGCAGACCACGACCCAGCCGCCCCTGGCGTACTGGCAGACCGCGGGCCTGGTCGGCCCGGAAGCGCTGGAGCGGCTCGGCGAATGGGGTGACGGCGACGGCCAGGACTTCTGGCGGCTCCCGGTCGACACCACGCGCCTGCGTGTCGACCAGCTGCCCGTCACGGCGAAGCAGATCGGGTCCTACGTGGCCGGCCCGACCGCGGCACGCCTGCCGAAGGAGACCCACCGCGACGGTCTGCGCGTCTCCTCCCGCCTTCCCGACCTGTTCAAGCAGGCGGAGGCCCGGCGGCAGGCGGCCGCGCCGCTCGCCGCGATCGGACCGGCCGGGGTGGCCGGCGTGGCCTTCGTCGTGTTCTGCCTGGCGGCCGGGCTCACCGGGGACCGGCGGGAGGCCGAACTGCGGCTGCTGCTGGCCCGCGGCGGTTCGCGCTCCGGGATCGTGCGCAGGCTGCTCGCGGAGAACGCCGTGACGGTGCTGCCCGCCGCCGCGCTCGCCACCTGGCTCGCCGTCGTCCTGCTGCCGACCCCGCGCACGGCGGGCACCGCGCTGGCCGCCGGCGCCGCCACGCTCCTGGCGCTGCTGGCCGTGCCCGTACGGGCGGCCGTGCTGCTGTCGCCGGCGCGCGGGCCGAGCCCCCGGCGGCGCCTCGTCGCCGAACTGCTCGTCCTGGCCGCCACCGCGGCCGCCGTGTTCGAGGTCCGCTCGCGCGGGGTCGCGCCGGCCGGCGCCGGAGTGGATCCGCTGCTCGTGGCCGCCCCGCTGCTCCTCGCGCTCTGCGGCGCCCTGCTGCTCGCCCGCGTCCAGCCCGCCCTGGTCGGGGCACTGGCCCGGGCGACCGGCCGGGGCCCCGGGCTGATCGGTTTCCTCGGGCTGGCGCGCGCCGCCCGGGGCACCGGGGGCCGGGCGCGACCGTCCGTACTGCCGCTGATCGCGATGCTGCTGGCCGTCACCACGGGCGGCTTCGGCGCCACGGTGCTGACGGGCGTGGCCGATGCCCGGGCCCAGGTGGCCCGGCAAACCGTGGGCGGCGACGCCGCGTTGACCTCGCCGAACAGCACGCTCCCGGAGTCCCTCACCGACGCGGCGGCCGCGCTGCCCGGCGTACGGTCGGCCGTGAAGGTGTGGAGCGACGACAACGCCTTCCTGGCGGGCACCGCGCGGGGCACCACCCAGGTGACCGTGATCGTCGCGGACCCCGTCGCGTACGCGGAACTGTCCAGGACCGTCGGGCTCGGACGCTTCGACGCGGCCGTCCTGGCCGGTGGCTCCGGGGGCCCGGGCGCGCCGGTGCCGGCGCTGGTCAGCGGTGACCTCGCGGGCGAGAGCACCGGCTCCTACCAACTGCGCCTCGGCAACGGCGGGGAGCTGGTGCTGAAGGTCGCCGGGGTGATCGACGGCACGCCCGCCCGGGCGGGCGCCAAGTCCGCGATGGTGGTGCTGCCCGCCGGGCCGGTGCTGGCCGCCGTGCCCAAGATGGGGCTGCCCAACCGGTGGTTCGCGCTGGGCCCCGTCGACCAGCACCGGCTCGAGGAGCTGGTGCGCACCCAGGACCCGAAGGCGGCCGAGGAGCGCTATCGCGTCCGCACCAGCTCCGCCGTGGCCGGCGAGCTGGGCTCCGACCCCCTCCAGCGCTCGGCCGAGCGGCTGTTCTGGGCCTCCCTGGCCGGCGCCGCGGGCTTCGCGCTGCTGGCGGTCCTGCTGACCCTGGTCCGGGCCGCCCCGGACCGCGCGGCGCTGCTCGCGCGGCTGCGCACGATGGGCCTGCGCCCCCGGCAGGGCGTGCTGCTGATCCTGACGGAGTCGGTGCCGCTGGCCCTGGCCGCCGCGTTCGGCGGCGCCCTGGTGGCGGCCGGCACCGTCGTCCTCCTGGGGCCGACCGTGGACCTGTCGACGCTGGTGGGCTCCAAGGTGGGGGTCGGGCTGCCGTTCCTCGTACGGCCCGTGCTGGTCCAGGCGCTGGGCCTGGCGGCCCTCGTGGTGGGCGCGGTGCTCGCGGAGGCGGCGGTATCCGGCAGGCGACAGATCACGACCGAGTTGAGAGCGGGAGACCAGCGGTGAACCGAGCATCGAACGGCGACCGGCCGACAGAGCGCCAGCCGACCTACGAGGAGCTCCGGCTCCAGGCCCTGGCCGCGGCCGCGCCCCGCGCACACGGAGCGGGAACGGCCATCGCCTGCGACCGTCTGGTGCGGATCTTCAGCACGGACGGTGTCGAGGTGCAGGCCCTTCAGGGTCTGGAACTGACCGTGGCGCAGGGCGATCTGATGGCCCTGGTCGGCGCGTCCGGCAGCGGCAAGTCCACGCTGCTCAACATCCTGGCGGGCCTGGACGTGCCCACGGCCGGCACCGCCAGCGTCGGCGGCTACGACCTGCTGGAGATGTCCGCACGGGACCGGCTGCGCTACCGCCGCGAGGCGGTCGGCTTCGTCTGGCAGCAGACGGCCCGCAATCTGCTCCCCTTCCTGACGGCGGCGCAGAACGTCTCCCTGCCGATGCAGCTCAAGGGCGGCCGGCGCGGCGCCGCCAAACGCCACGCGGCCCGGACCGGGGAGCTCCTCGAAGCCCTGGAGATCGGCGAACTGGCCGGCCGCCGGCCCGCCGAACTGTCCGGCGGCCAGCAGCAGCGGGTGGCCATCGCGGTGGCGATGGCGAACGACCCGTCGGTCCTGCTCGCCGACGAGCCGACCGGCGAGCTGGACTCCGAGACGGGCGCCGCGATCTTCGAGGCCTTCCGCACCGTCAACCGGGAACTGGGCGCCACCGTGGTCATCGTGACCCACGACCCGCTCGTCGCGGGCGAGGTGCGCCGCACGGTGGCCATGCGCGACGGGCGCACGAGCAGCGAGGTGCTGCGCCGCACGGTCACCGACGAGCACGGCGCCGAGTCGGTGAGCGAGCGCGAGTACGTGATGCTCGACCGCACGGGCCGGGTCCAGCTGCCGCAGAAGTTCCTGGAGGCGCTGGGGATGGAGCACCGGGTGGCGGTGGACCTCGCCCCGGACCACATCGAGCTGCGCCCCGACGACGCGTCCGCCACCGGGCAGGACTCCACGGCGCAGGACTCCACCGCGCAGGACCCCACGGCGGCGAACGGCGCGCCGGAGGCGGTCGCGGGCTGAGCACCTCCCGGGAGACCTCCCGGGAGCCGTGCTCAGCCGGTGCGCGGTGCCCGGGCCGCCTCGTCCGCCTCTTCCCGGATGTAGCCGAACACCTGGCGCAGCGGCTCCCCGGGGAAGGCCTCGCGGGCGGCGTCGTAGTCCCGGAGCCGGAAGGGCGCGGGGGTGATCGGGGTGAGCATGAGGAGCAGGGGCTGGATGCCGGCCTGGTGGTAGGCCGCCAGTTTGTGGTGGCCGTCGAGGAGGTAGGCGGCCATGGACTCCTCGTCGGGGCGCAGGGCCACCAGCGCGGGCCGCGCACCGTCCCTGATCCGCCGCGCGTAGCCGCGTACGGCCGCCGCGTCGGGCGGGGGCCAGCGGTCGGTGGTGAGCAGGGCGAGTTCCTCGTCGGGATACCAGTGCTCGATGTGCCCGGGGCGCGGGTGGACCAGCCGCAGCAGGTGCGGGGCCGGGGCCGCGGTCATCGCGTAGCGGCCGGGGGCGAGCAGGGAGAGCAGGGGCCGCAGCCGTTCCGGGTCCGGCGGCAGGACGTGCCCGGTGAGCGGGTCCACGGCGAGCTCCGGGGCGGCCAGCCATGCGGTGAGCGCCTTGACGTCGGCGGTGCCGGGCGCGTCCCGGCCGATGGCGCGCGAGGCCAGCCAGCCGACGCTGCCGTAGCCGTCGCAGCCCTCCAGCAGCACGGGCCGGCCCTTGAGGAGGAGCAGGCTGGCGCCGTCGTTCCCGGTGGCCTCGATGATGCCGAGGCCGTCGGGGACCTCGCACACGACGGCAACGGGGTTGGTGGGCACCGGCCCAGTCTGCCAGAGTGCGGAGCCGGGAGAGGAAGGGAGTCGCGGCGATGACCGAGGCGTGGGTGACCGGACTGGTCGACGGCATTCTGTACAACGCGATGTATCACAGCGACTGTTCGGAGCTCGACGACGAGCTGGCCCGGCACTATGCGCACGCCATGCGGGTGCAGCCCCTCAGCCGGGAGCCACTGCCCCGCCAGGCGGCGGGCCTGCGCGCGGTGGTCGCCTCCGACGAGGCGCTGGCGTCGAGGTTCGAGCCGTATCCGGGACGGCGCCCGTTCGGCGAGGCCGAGCTCCGCGACTTCCTGACCCGCATCGCGGACGAAGTCGACCGGGGCCACGTCCAAGGCGAACCGGAGGCGGACCGCCTCCCGGACGAACCCGGCCCGAACCGCATCCCGGACGGGCCCGGAGCCGAGCGCCCGAGGGGCCTGCGCGCGCTCCTTCGCCGCCGGGGGTGAACCCGGCCCCGGCCTGTGGCCGCGGCCCCGTCCCCCGCGTCGGGCGCCGGGCGCGTGCTCCGGCCCGCACGGTGCGTCGACCGGCGACACCCCTGGCGCGCGTCACTTCCGTGGCCCGGGTGTCGTTAGGCGCTCGGGGTTGACTCGGGGGTCGAAGGGATGACGGAATGCGGCAGTTTCCTCTGGAGATGCACGACATGGCGCCCGGACGGGTCGTCGAGTGGCGGTTGCGGTCCACGGCGGCACAGGCCGCTGCTCCGGGCGGCCCGGCGGCGGACAGGAGGGCTTCCTTCAACCAGGACAAGCACTTCACCGTCGCCGAGGAGAGCCGTGCGGCCGACGATCCCACCGCGTCGTGGATCGCGGTCACCTTCGAGGTGTCGGGCCCGCTGGACGAGGAGGCCCTGACCGGGTCGCTGCTGGCGTTCACGGGCCGGCACGAGGTGCTGCGCTGCGAGTTCCGGCGGCTGGCGGGCGAGTTGGCGTGCGCGCCGATCCCCGCCGACGAACTGGCCCTGGACACCGTGCGGGTGGCGGACTTCGACCGGACCGAGGAGCTCACCGGCTTCCTCGTCGAGCGGTTCAAGCGCAGCATCGACACCCTGTCCTGGCCCCTGTTCACGATGGGCGCGGTGCTCCGCGAGGACTCGGCCACGGTCTACCTCGCCTTCGACCACATCGTCTGCGACGGCATGTCGATGCCGATCGTGGTCCAGGAGGTGCAGAGCGGCTACGAGGCCCTGCGCCGCGGCGAGCGCCTCGACGCGGCGCCCGCGCCGAGCTATCTCGACTTCGCCGAGGAGCAGCGCGGCCGCTACCTGTCCATCGACGCCGAGGACGAACGCCTCGGCTATTGGAAGGAGTTCATGGCGCGCGGTGGGGGCGAGTTCTTCCCGCGGTTCCCGCTCGAACTGGGTGTGGAGCCGGGCCGCATGTACTCGATCGTCAACGAGGCCTCTCCGCTGCTGGACGCCGGCGAGGCCGAGGTGTTCGAGAAGGCGTGCCTGGCGGTCGACGGCAAGCCGTTCATGGGCGTGCTGGCCGCCGTCGCCGTCTGTCTGCGCGAGGCCGGCGGGCCGGGCGTCTACCGGGGGTTCATGCCGGTGAGCGAGCGCGGCCGCGCCGCGTGGACGAACTCGGTGGGCTGGTTCGTCAACACCATGCCCATCGAGTTCGACGCCTCGCCCGGCCGGGACTTCGAACAGGTCATGGCATCCGTGCGGGCCGGTTTCGGCGAGATGATCGGCCACGTCGACGTGCCCTTCGTGCGGGCCTGGGAGCTGCTGGCGCCCCGCGAGTTCGCCGCCCGCTCGTGGCCGTACCCGGTGAACTTCTTCTCGTACATCGACATGCGCAAGTGCCCGGGTGCCGAGCGCCACGAGGACTGGCGCCCCACCTCCCACGTGTGGTCGGCCCAGGCCAACGGCGCCTGTTCCTGGTTCCAGCGGGACGCGGACGGGCTGCACATGAACTCGATCTACTCGGACACCCCCGATGCCCGCCGGACCATGGACGGGTTCCTGGAGGCGCTGCGCGAGACGGTCCGGGAGATCGCCCGCCACGGCTCCTTCCGCCGGCCCATCGCGCTGACCCCGCCGCGCCGTCCGGTGGCGCGGACCCCGCTGGACGTGGCGGTGTTCGGCCGCCGCGGCTGAACGGGGGCTACGCGGCCCGGCAGCGCGCCTTCGGGGCGGCCCGGAGCAGGGCGACCCCGACGGCCGGGGCCCAGTAGACGAGCAGGGCGGCCGTCAGCGCGGTGGGGTATGGTCACGGCGGCGAGCGCGCCCGCCGCGATGCCGCTCCGCGAGGACCCGCCCGTAGGCGGCGGCCGCATCCGGGTCGAGCTCGGTGGCCGGCCGGGCCAGGTCGCGCACGGCGCCCGAGATGAAGGTGGCGAGCGCGATCAGCTCCCCGCGGTCCGCCCCCGGGCGGGCGAGCGGGCTCAGCAGGGCCTCGAACCAGGCGAGTTCGTTCGGTCCGACCGGGGCGCTGACCGTCGCGACCCGCACCATCCGGGGATGGCGGGCGTACGTCGACCAGAGCGCGTCGACCCAGGCTTCGACCTCGGCCCGCCACCCCGCCCCGGATGCTGCGGGCGGCCGGCCCGTGGCGGTGTCCACCATGGCCGCCACGAGCTGTCCGCGCCCGGGGACGTGCCGGTACAGGGCCATCGCGGTGCAGCCGAGTTCGCCGGCGACCCGCTGCATGGACAGGGCGTCCAGCCCCTCCGCGTCCACGACCGCGACGGCCGTGTCGATGATCCGGCGCGGGGTGAGGCGGGCGGGGCGGCCGGATTCCGGGCCGGCGGCAAGGGCAAGAGCGGTGCACCGCGCCGGGGGGCTGCTCGGGGGCGCTCCTCAGAGGCGGGCGGCTCGCTCGCGCAGGAGGGCCTGTTCGCGGGCGTTGCGGGTGAGCGAGGCGGCGCGTTCGAACTCCGCGCGGGCCTCCTGCGGGCGGCCGAGGCGTTCCAGCAGGTCGCCCCGTACGCTCGGCAGCAAGTGGTAGGCGCGCAGGGCCGGTTCCGCCGCCAGGGCGTCCACCAGCGGGAGCGCCGCCGCCGGGCCCTCGGCCATGGAGACCGCGACGGCCCGGTTGAGCTCGATCACCGGCGACGGCACCAGCAGGACGAGCCGTCCGTAGAGGGCGGCGATCGTCGCCCAGTCGGTGTCCTCGTACCGGACCGCGTCGGCGTGACAGCCGGCGATGGCGGCCTGGAGGGAGTAGGGTCCGGCGCCCGCGCGGTGCAGGGCTTCGACGCCGCGCCGGATCAGCAGACGGTTCCACTTGGACCGGTTCTGGTCGGCGAGCAGCACCGGCTCGCCGCCCGGTCCGGTGCGGGCGGCGATCCGGGAGGCCTGGAACTCCAGCAGCGCCGCCAGCCCGTGCACCTCGGGCTCCTTGGGCATCAGGCCGGCCAGCACGCGGGCCAGGCGCAGGGCGTCCTCGCACAGGGCGGGGCGGACGAGGTCGTCGCCCGCGGTGGCCGAGTACCCCTCGTTGAAGACGAGGTAGATGACCTCCAGCACGGAGGCGAGCCGCGCTTCGCGGTCGGCGCCGTACGGGACCTCGAAGGGCACGCCCGCCTTGGCGAGGGCCCGCTTCGCCCGGTCGATCCGCTGGGCGACCGTCGGCTCGGTGGAGAGGAAGGCGCGGGCGATCTCCTGGGTCGTCAGGCCGCCCATCAGGCGCAGGGTGAGCGCGATCCGGGCGTCCGTGGCCAGGACCGGGTGGCACGCGGTGAAGATCAGCCGCAGCAGGTCGTCATCGATGGACTCGGGGTCCGCGAGGCCGGCCCCGTCCTCCGGCGGCGGGACGTCCTCCAGGGTGCGGCCCACCTCCGCCAGCTTGCGCGCGTAGGTCTCCTTGCGGCGCACGAGATCGATGGCCCGGTGCTTGGCGGTCGCCGTCAGCCAGGCGCCCGGCTTGTCCGGGACGCCCGACACCGGCCACTGCTCCAGCGCCGCGACCAGCGCGTCCTGGGCGATCTCCTCGGCGATGCCGACGTCGCGCACGATGCGCGCGACGCTCGCGATGATCCGCGCCGACTCGATCCTGAACACCGCTTCGACCGCTCGGGTCGCATTCACTGCCGTCACGGCCACCCATCAGAGCAGCCGTGACGAGGCAGGGCAAACGGCGCGACCGGGCGCGGGGCGTCAGCTTCCGTCGAGCTGGCGGACCTCGGCTCCGACCGTCCAGTTCTCGGGGTGGGTCTCCAGGAAGCGCTTGGTCCACTCCAGCGCCTCGTCCTTGTCCTTGCACTGCATGAGGGCGTACCCGCCGATGACCTCCTTGGTCTCGGTGAAGGGGCCGTCCGTGTAGCTGAGCTTGCCGCCGGACCAGGTGACCCGGGTCCCCTCGGAGGTGGGGAGCAGTCCGGCGGTGTCGAGCATGACCCCGGCCTTGGTGATCTCCTCCATCAGTGCGCCCATGCGCTGCTCGAAGTCGGCGGGGAAGGGGGTGTCGGGCGTGAGGCTCTGCTCGTCGATGCGGATGAGCGAAAGGAAGCGCGGCATGGTGACTCCTCGGTCGGGGAGGGCGGTGGGGACTGTTTCCCCCCGCCTCTCACCCTTGCGTCGAACAGGAGGCGCCCGGATCGACAGCTCCCCGGAAAATTCTTCAAAGAATCTTCCGGGGCCGCCACCGGAGCAGTCGCGGACTTCCCCACGGGCTTCCCCACGGCTTCCCCACGGCTTCCCCGCGGGGTGCTACTGGCGAGTAGGATCGCCAGGCCCAGGCCCCTCCGAGAGGATCCTCCCCATGCCGCGCACCCCTTCCTCACCCCTGCTGCTCGCCGGCCTGCTGGCCGGTGCCGCGGTGGCGCACGCGGTCGCCCCGAAGCCCTTCGACGCGACCGTGCCGCGCTCGCTGCCCGGCAGCCCGCGCCAGTGGACGTACGCGAGCGGCGTGGCGGAGCTCGCGCTCGCCGCCGGGATCGCCCACCCGCGCACCCGGCGGGTCGCGGCGCTGGCGACGGCGGCGTTCTTCGTCGGCGTGTTCCCGGCGAACGTCAAGATGGCCAAGGACGCCCGCCGCCGCTCCCCCGTCGTACGGGCCGTGGCGCTCGCCCGGCTGCCGCTCCAGGTCCCGCTGGTGCTCTGGGCGCGCGAGGTCAGCCGGAACGCCGCGGGCTGATCTCCCGCCCGTCCGGTGCATCCGATCCGACGCACGCACCGGAAGAGCCGTTCAGAGCCCCCGGTCACACGTCGGCGGACCGGGGGCTCGGCCGTGTCGCGCCGCGCCGAGCGGTGCTCACGCGGGCCCGTCCGCCCGTGCTCAGCGGCTGTCGCCGGTCCAGTCCCAGTGGCCGGGGTCGGCCGCCCGCCGGCGGTAGTGGGCCCGGCCGCCCGCCCCGTAGCGCCCTATCTCCGTCGGGAGCCGGGCCTCCTCGCCGAGCTGCGCGGCGCTCCAGCCCGTGACGTCGAGCAGAAGCCCGTCGAGGGGGCCGCCGACGAGCTCGCCGTAGGCGTGCCCCGGAAGCGGCCCCGGATCGGGGTCGTCGTGGTCGGCGCCGTAGACCCGGCGCCGGAGCATCCTGTCGTCCATGCCGCCAGCTTCACAGACGCCACTGACAACGCCTTCCGGCGAGCGGCGATGATGGGGGACCACCTTCCGGACCACAGCACACGAAGCGGAGCACCACCCATGGCACGTCGGGTACACCAGCCACTGGAGGACCAGGAGTTCGACTTCATCCTCGGCATGACGGACGGGCCCGTGCTCGCCTACTTCTGCGGGACCTGGCCCAAGGCCCTCGACGCCTGCCGCTCGATGGACGCCGTGGTGGCCGAGCTGGCGCAGGAGTACGGGACGCGGCTGACGGCGGTGCGCGTGGACATCACCCGCTGTCCCGCGCAGACCAAGCGGTTCGAGGTGACGGGCGCCCCGACCGCCGTCCTCATCGCGGACGGAGCCGCGCTGGCGACCCAGGCCGGGCCGATGACCGCGGCCGAGCTCCGGTCGTTCCTGGACGCCCGCCTCTGACCCTTCGGCCCCGCCGTTGCGCCGTCCAGGCGAACGCGAGCAATCTGGCCGAAAGTCACATGGATCGGATAGGTGCCTGAGGCATGTAATGGTTCCGGCGAAACGGAACCATCGCGTGCGAGGTGCTGTATGTCCGAGAAGACCGTTGCCTTCCCCCAGGACCGGACCTGCCCCTACCACCCCCCGGCGGCCTACGAGCCCCTGCGGGCGGGCCGGCCGCTCTCCCGCGTCACCCTCTTCGACGGCCGCTCCGTGTGGGTGGTCTCCGGGCACGCCGAGGCGCGCGCCCTGCTCTCCGACGGACGGCTCTCCGCCGACCGGCAGAACGGCTCCTTCCCCACCCCCAACAAGCGGTTCAAGGGGCTCCAGAACCGCCGTACCGCGCTCATCGGCGTCGACGACCCCGTCCACAACACGCAGCGCCGGATGCTGATCCCGAGCTTCTCGCTGGGACGGACCGCCGCGCTGCGCCCCCGGATCCAGGAGACCGTGGACCGGCTGATCGACGCGATGGTCGCGGCGGGCCCGCGCGCCGAACTGGTCGGCGCCTTCGCGCTGCCGGTGCCGTCGATGGTGATCTGCGCGCTGCTCGGAGTCCCGTACGAGGACCACGAGTTCTTCGAGAACCAGTCGCGGCGGCTGCTGCGCGGGCCCGAGCTCGCCGACGTGGAGGACGCCCGCGAACAGCTGAACGGCTACCTGCGCGAACTCATCGGGCACAAGCGCCGGACCCAGGGCGAGGGACTGCTGGACGAGCTGGTCGCCCGGCGCCTGGAGACCGGCGAGACCGATGTCGAGGAGCTGGTCTCGCTGGCCGCGATCCTGCTGATCGCGGGGCACGAGACCACGGCCAACATGATCTCGCTCGGCACCTTCACCCTGCTCCGCCACCCCGAGCAGCTGGCCGAGCTGCGCGCCGAGCCGGCCCTGATGCCGTCGGCCGTGGAGGAGCTGATGCGGTTCCTGTCGATCGCGGACGGCATGCTCCGGGTGGCGACGCAGGACATCGAGATCGGCGGGGTGACCGTCCGCGCCGACGACGGGGTGATCTTCTCCACCTCCGTCATCAACCGCGACGAGGCCGTCTTCGAGCGGCCCGACGCCCTGGACTGGCGCCGGACCTCCCGGCACCACCTGGGCTTCGGCTTCGGCATCCACCAGTGTCTGGGCCAGAACCTGGCCCGCGCCGAGATGGAGATCGCGCTCGGCACCCTCTTCGACCGGCTGCCCGGACTGCGCCTCGCGGCGGATCCGGACACGATCCCCTTCAAACCCGGGGACACCATCCAGGGCATGGTCGAACTGCCCGTGGCGTGGTGAGCCCGGTGGCCCCGCGCGTCTCCATCGCCACGGACGTCTGCATCGGGGCCGGCCAGTGCGCCCTGACCGCGCCGGGCGTGTTCACCCAGGACGAGGACGGGCTGGGCGCCGTGCTCCCGGGCCGCGAGGACGGCGGCGGCAGCCCGCTGCTGCGGGAGGCGGCCCGGGCGTGCCCGGTGTCGGCGGTCACCGTCGAGGAGGGCGGGGGCGCCTGACCCACGGGCAGTGGGCAGTGGGCAGTGGGCAGCGGGCAGCGGGCAGCGGGCAGCGGGCAGCGGGCAGCGGGCAGCGGGCAGCGGGCAGCGGGCAGCGGGCAGCGGCTCAGTGTCCGGCGCCGCCCGAGTCGCCGAGGCGCTGGAGGCGGGCCTCGTCCAGGTCCAGTGCGTGCTGGGTGCGGTTGATGGTCTGCGATCCGTAGACGCCGGTCGAGCGGGCGGCCAGTACGGCGTCCCGCGCGGCCGCGATGACACCGAGCCGCAGGTCGACGTACTGCTCCCGCTCCCGCTCCCGCTCGCCGGCGCGCGCGGGAGCGGTCCCGGCCCGGTCCAGGCGGGCGTCCTCGCGGACCTTGGCGACGACGGCAGGCGCGTACGGGCTGCCGTCGGCCCGCGCGAGGCCGGGATCCTCCAGGACGGCCCGCCCGGCGGCGGAGACCTCGTCGAGCAGCCGCCGCTGCTCGTCCCGCAGCCGCTCCGGATCGTCGCCGGGGACCTTCACCGTCCGGATGACGGCGGGCAGGGTCAGCCCCTGGAGCAGCAGGGTGCCGGTGGCGACGACGAAGGCGATGAGCAGCAGTTGGGGGCGGTACGGGGTGTCCTCGGGCAGGGTCTGGGCGGCGGCGACGGTGATCGCTCCGCGCATGCCGGCCCAGGCGAGGGCCACTCCGCTGCGCCAGCCGAGGCTCTCGTTCACCTTGAAGTCCGCGTCGGCGGAGGCCCGGGTGACCCGGTCCTTCATCTGCTGGACGCGGCGGGGCGTCAGGGGCCCGCGCCCCCGAGACCTCTCCTCGGCCTCGGGGGCGCCGAGCCGGTCCATCAGCCAGTCGAGCCGCGGCTTCTTCTCGGCGGCCCGCCGTGCGTCCTTGCGCACGAAGGCGATGAGCGGGGCGACGAACACCATGCGCGCCACGATGACCAGGGCGGCGGCCGCGAGGCCGATGAGCAGGGCCCGCATGGCGCTGAGGCCATCGGCGGCGACGGCGTCGAGGAGGCTCTTGAGGCCGAGGCCCATCAGGAGAAAGATCGCGCTCTCGAGCAGGAAGGCGAGCGTGCGCCAGTTCATGGCTTCGGTCAGCCGGTCCTGCGCGCTGAGGAAGCGCGGGCTCTGATGGCCGGTGACCAGGCCCGCGACGACGACCGCGAGCACGCCGGAGGCGTGGAACTCCTCGGCGGGCAGAAAGGCGACGAAGGGCACGACGAAGGAGATCGCCGTGTTCAGCAGGCTGTCCCTCAGCATGGCCCGCACCCTGACGTTGACGAGGCCGACGCCGAGTCCGACCGCGCCCGCCACGGCCACGGAGAAGAGGAAGTTCCCGGCGACCCCGGCCAGGGACACGGTTCCGGCCATCGCCGCGATCGCGGAGCGCAACAGCACCAGCGCGGAGGCGTCGTTGACGAGGCCCTCGCCCTCCAGCATGGTCAGCAGCCGTGACGGCAGCCCGAGCTGCTTGCCCATGGAGGTGGCGGCGACCGCGTCGGTGGGGCTGACGACGGCGCCGAGGGCGAAGGCGGCGGGCCAGCCGAGCCCCGGCATGAGCCAGTGGAAGAGCCAGCCCGCGCCGAGGGTGGTGACGGCGACGAGCAGGACCGCGAGGCCGGTGATGGCGCCGAGGTTGCGGCGGAAGTCGGAGGCGGGCATGTTGACCGCCGCCGAGTAGAGCAGCGGAGGCAGCACGCCGGCGAGGACCCACTCCGGCTGGATGGCGAGCACCGGCACGCCCGGGACGAAGCTGAGGGCGATGCCGACGACCACCAGGCTCAGCGGGGCGGCGAGCCCGAGCCGCTTCGAGAAGGCGGCGACGGCGACGATGCTGATGACGCCGACGATCAGGACGAGGGTCGTTTCCATACGCGGTGCAGGCCCTTAGCGGTGTTCGGGGACGATTTGTCCACCGTACGCCCGCAGGTTGTACCGAGGCAAAAATTGAGCGATTCCACTTTTGACGGAACCGACCCCCGGCCGGCTGCCCGCCCGACCGACTACCCGGCGGGGGCCTCGGCGGGGGCCTCGGCGGGCGCCGGCAGCGAGGTGACCGCCTCGCGCTCCAGCGCCAGCGCGCCGTCCACCAGCTCCGCGCAGGCGTCGAAGAGCGCCCGCCGCCCGGCGGCGTCCGCTTCCGGGTCGGCCGTACGGGCCAGTTCGGCGAGCCCCGACCACTGCCGGCCGGACTCCCGGAAGAGGCCCGCCGCCTCCGCGTGGCCGGCCAGGTCGAGGAAGTCCGCGTACAGCGGCCGGGTGGCGCCCGGGGCGGTCCACTCCTCCTCCAGGCAGGAGTGCAGCCGCCCGGCGCCCACCGCGAAGGCCTCGGGGGTGGCGAACCGCCGCTCCCAGCCCGTCTTGGTCGTGGTGTCGCGCAGCTGCGCGGCGAACTTCTCCATGCCGGAGAAGCCGAAGTTGACGTCGAAGTGGTTGCCGAGCACGGGCCCGGTGAGCCGGGAGACCGTCGCGGCGATCGCCGCGTCGAGGTCCGGCTCGGCGGCGGGCTTGCCGGTGGTCACCACCATCTGGTGGCGGCCCTTCTTGTGCCCGGACCAGGCGGCGCCGAACTCCTCCCGGCCGATCGCGTACGGCGTCTCGGCCCCGTCCGCGCCGTCCTCGACGTAGTAGGTGTCCCCGTCGTAGCCGACGACGACGACCACGTACGGATCGGCGGCGGCCAGCTCCGCCATCGGGGCGGGACGGTGCCAGGGCAGACCCGACCGGTCGACCGTGCAGAACACCGGGGCGCCCGCGTCGAGCGCGGCCTCGACCCGGTTCCAGCGCGGCTTGGCGCTGCGGGTGGCCTCATACGGGATGTTCAGGCGGCCGAGGGCGACCTGGACCCAGGGGTCGGGGTGGGCCTGGGCGACGATCGTCGGCATCGGCGGGCGGCCGGCGTACTCGAACACGAAGTACATGAAGCCGATGCCGCCCGCCAGGCCCGCGACCAGGGCCTCATCGTGCACGCTGCCGAGCGCGTGCCGGATCAGCGTGGCCTCGCGGTGGCGTCCGGGGGCGAAGTCTTCATATACGAGCGCAGTCATGCGGTCAGCGTAGCCGCGCCGCGGACCGCCGGCCGCGACGGAACTTCCTGTACAGTTGTCCAGGAAGTCGGACGGACCGGCCTCGCTCGCCCCCACCCAGGGAGGTGGCCGTGCACACGGTCGCATCGATCCTCATCGGCCTCGTCGCCGCGCTCCACGCGTACTTCCTGGTCCTGGAGATGTTCCTGTGGCAGCGTCCGCCCGGCCGGGCGCTGTCCGGCTTCGACGCCGACACCGCCCGCCTGACCGCCCCGCTCGCCGCCAACCAGGGCCTGTACAACGGCTTCCTCGCCGCCGGCCTGGTCTGGTCGCTCGTCATCGACTCGCTCGCCACGCAGATCTTCTTCCTCGTCTGCGTGATCGTCGCCGGGGTGTACGGGGCCGCGACGGCCAACCGCCGGATCCTGATCGCCCAGGCCCTGCCCGGCGCCCTCGCCCTGGGCGCGGCGCTGCTCGCCGCGTGACGCCCGGCCGGCCGGACGCGGAGCCGGCGGCCATCGCGGAGCCTGCACCCGACGCGCATCCGGCATCCGCCGCGGCGGCCGCACCCTCCGCCGCGGCCGCCGTCCCGCGCACCGATCCCCGGACCGCCCGCACCAAGGCGCGGCTGCGCGAGAGCCTCCTCGCGGAGTGCGCGGAGCGGCCGCTCGGCGAGGTGGGCGTCTCGGCGGTGGTCCGCCGGGCGGGCGTCGGCCGCGCCACCTTCTACCTCCACTACGAGGACCTCACCGCGCTCGCGGTGGACGCGTGCGCCGAGGTCGTGCACGCGGCCGTGGACGCCCTGCACGCCTGGCAGGACGACCCCGCCGCGCTCCCGCCGGCCCGGCCGCCGCGCGCGCTCGCCGACTTCCTCGCGGGCGCGGCCGAGCGCTCCCCGCTCTACCGCACGCTGCTCCTGCCGGGCGGCGGGGGCCCGCTCGGCGAGCGCCTGTACCGGGAACTGCGCGCCCGCAGCCGCGCCGAACGCGCGGCGGTGGGAGCGCCCCGCCCCGACCTGGTCGCCTCGGCGGTGGCCGCCACCTTCACCGCCGTCCTCGCGGACTGGCTGCACGGCGGCCTCCCGGCGGACCTGGCGGACCCGGCCGAACTGGCGGAGCGGATCTGGCCGCTCCTCGGCGCCCTGCACCGGGCCGGGTAGTGCCGTGGCCGGCGCACCTTGCCGGCCACGGCACCAGCGGGGGCGCCCGCGCCCGGTCGCCCGCCTCGGGCTCGGCGCCCGCTCAGGCCTTCCGCTGGCCGCTCAGGCCTTCCCGTGGCCACTGAGGTCGCTCAGGCCGGTCTCCTCCATGACCCGGGCGACGGTGCCCTCCAGCGAGTCCGCGGCGCCGACGACCGTTTCCCAGTCCCCGGGCAGCAGGTCGAGCGGCCGGTACCACTCCCGCATCTCCGCCTCGCCGTACTCCCCCGCCCCGGGCTTGCCCGCGTGGCGGCGAAGGGTCTCCTCGAAGGGCACGTCGAGGTAGTAGAAGTGCGTCCGCCCCCGGTGGGCCCGGCGCAGGGCGTCGAGCATGGGGCCGTAGCGGTCCGCGTGGAGGATCCCCTCGACGACCACGTGGAAGCCGTGGTCCAGCCCGTAGCGGGCCACGCTGCCGATGAGCCCGATGTTCGCCGCGCCGGGCGCGTCCCGCTCGCGCAGGACCACCCGCCGCAGATTGTCCTGGCCCACGAGGGCGACGCCCCGGCCGTGGCGGTCGCGGATCGCCTCCGCGACGGAGGACTTGCCCGAGGCGGAGTTGCCGCGCAGCACGATCAGCCGGGTGTCCGGCGTGCCCGTCATCATCGGGCCCACGCTACCTGCCGGTCCGGACGTGCGTGGGCCCCGCCGGCGCGGCCGGCGGGGCCCACGGTCACGGACCGGGCTCGTGAAGTGGCGGCAGTGCTGTGACCCGGTGAGCCTTTCCGGTCACAGCACTAGCCGATGGCGACCACCTGCTCCGCCTGGGGTCCCTTCGGCCCCTGCGTCACGTCGTACTCGACCTTCGCGCCCTCCGCCAGCTCCTTGAAGCCGGTCGTCTGGATTGCGGAGAAGTGCACGAACACGTCGGGGCCACCGTCGTCCTGCTGGATGAAGCCGAACCCCTTCTCGGAGTTGAACCACTTCACGATGCCAGTTGCCATCTGTACTGATCCTTCACAACGTTCCACCGGCCGCACACGCGGCCGGACCCGATCCTGCCCATTGATCGGCCCGAGCACACGCCAAGCGCGGCCAACCGGGGTGCTTCCGGATATTCGAACTTTTCTCCGCCCCGTCCGTGAAAAGGGGGAGCGGCCTCCGTACGGGCCTTCAGGCGCCGCTGTCCGCGGCGGGCAACGACGCGGCGGACCGGGACCGAGGGGTTGCCGCGAGGGCCCGGCGCGCCCCGCTGACCCGGCAGCCGAGGCAGTCGGCATGGCCGCCGTGCGCGACGGTGTCGCGGACCCGCCAGTCCCACTGGTCCTCCGGGCGGGGGCCGCTCGGCTTTCCCCAGCCGGCGAGGTGGAGCAGCCAGGTGGCGAGCCCCGCGACCGCGACGATCCCGAGGCCGATCCAGATGCCGGGGGCCCAGGACGCACACAGGGCCGCGCCGGCCGCCGTACAGCCCACGAGGGCGATCGCCGTACCGGTCCAGCCGGCCAGGGTGTGGCCGAGGTCTACATGGCCGTGAGCGCTCATCGTTCTCCCCTGCGTTCAGTAGGCTCGCAAGGCGTTCTCTCACGGAGAAAGCCATTTATCTCACGAGCTAAGTAATTTAGATGCTAAGGAGTATCCGCGTGCAGGGCAAGCCCCGCCCCGCGGCCACGGTCCAGGAGGCGCTCTCGCGCATGGACCGGTACGTCGCCCTCGGCATCATCGGCCAGCAGGAGGTGGCGCAGCTGCTGGGGCTGAACGTCACGGACCTCACCTGCCTGGGCCACATCCTTGGCGCCGGGGAGAGCCCTCTCGGCGCGGGCGACCTCGCCGAGCTCACGAACCTCACCACCGGAGCCGTGACCGGGGTCCTCAACCGCCTGGAGCGCGCCGGGTACGCGAGCCGGCAGCCCGACCCCGCCGACCGGCGCCGGGTGCGGGTCGTCGCCGACCCGGCCGCCGCCGCCCGGGTCTTCGCCGTCTACGAGCCCTTCTACGCACGGCTCGGCGCGGTGTTCGCCGAGTACTCCCCCGATGAGGTCGCCGTCATCGCGGACTGGTTCGGGAGGGCGACGGCCGAGGTCACCGCCCATCTGGACCGCGTGCGGGCCGGCGAACTCGGGCCCGTCACCCCTTAGACCCGATGGTAAAATTTGCCTTTTCGCGATTTTCGCGACGTTCACGTCGCATTCTCGAACGTTTTGTACGTCTTATACGTCTTGCACGTCTCACGGAAGGTTCTGCATGAAGAACCCGTCAGCTCATGGGCGCTTCGGCATCAAGGCCGGAGCCAAGGCAGGCTCGAAGGGCGGTGCGAAGGGCGGCGGCAAGACCCCCCGGACCCTCGGCCCCCAGGGCGAGTACTCCATGCCCCGGACGACCACGCCGGCGCTGCCGCCGGTCGAGGCCTTCTCGGAGCTCGGCCTGCCCCCTGAGCTGGTGACGACGATGGCCGACCAGGGAGTGGCGGAGCCCTTCCCCATCCAGGCGGCGACCCTCCCCAACTCCCTCGCGGGCCGCGACATCCTGGGCCGCGGCCGCACCGGCTCGGGCAAGACGCTCGCCTTCGGCCTGGCCATGCTCGCCCGCACGGCGGGCCAGCAGGCAGATCCGAAGCGGCCGCTCGCCCTGGTCCTCGTACCGACGCGCGAACTGGCGCAGCAGGTGACCGAGGCCCTGGCCCCGTACGCGCAGGCCCTCAAGCTGCGCATGGCCACGGTCGTCGGCGGCCTGTCGATCGGCAAGCAGACGGGCGCGCTGCGCACCGGCGCGGAGATCGTGGTGGCCACCCCCGGGCGGCTCAGCGACCTGATCGGGCGGCGCGACGTCCACCTCGAGCGCGTGAAGATCGTGGTCCTCGACGAGGCCGACCAGATGTGCGACATGGGGTTCATGCCGCAGGTCACCGAGATCCTCGACCAGGTGCACCACGCCGGCCAGCGGATGCTATTCTCCGCCACCCTGGACCGCAACGTGGACCAGCTGGTCCAGCGGTACCTGAAGGACCCCGTCGGGCACTCCGTGGACCCGCAGTCCGCTTCGGTGTCCACGATGGACCACCACGTGCTGCACATCCACGCGGCCGACAAGGTCTCGGCCGCGACCGAGATCGCGGCGCGCGAGGGCCGGGTGCTGATGTTCCTGGACACCAAGCACGGCGTCGACCAGTTCGTGAAGCACCTGCGGGCCATGGGCGTACGGGCCGAGGGGCTGCACAGCGGGAAGTCGCAGCCGCAGCGCACCCGGACGCTCGGGCAGTTCAAGGACGGCCTGCTGAACGTCCTGGTCGCGACCAACGTCGCCGCGCGCGGCATCCACATCGAGGACCTCGACCTCGTGGTCAACGTGGACCCGCCGGCCGACAGCAAGGACTACCTGCACCGGGGCGGCCGCACGGCGCGGGCCGGCGAGTCCGGCAAGGTCGTCACCCTGGTCACCCCGAACCAGCGCCGCGACATCGTCCGGCTGATGGCCGACGCCAAGATCCGGCCGACCATCACCCAGGTCCGCTCCGGCGAGGCGGCCCTGAGCCGGATCACCGGGGCGAAGGCCCCGTCCGGGGTCCCGCTGGCCGGCGCCGCCGCGACCGACGCCAAGGGCCGGCCTTCGGGCACGGACCTCGGCTTCCGCGGGATCGGCACCCGGCCCGGGCGGCCCGGGAAGGGCAAGGAGTCCCGCAAGACCATCGAGGCGAGGCAGGCCGCGGAGGCCCGCGCGGCGGCCCGGGTGCGGCGCGGCACGAAGTAGCGGACCCCGGTCCGCGACCGTGACCCCGGGGTGCGCAGACCGCACCCCGGGGTCACAGCACTAGGTACGGTCACGGCGCTAGGTGACGGAGGCCCGCCGCAGCAGCCGTTGGGCCGCCGCGTTGCGGACGCGGCGGGTACGGCCTTCGGCAGCGAGCAGCCGCAGGGCCTCTTCCACGTGCAGGGACTGGGATGCCGTGCGTTGACACCAGTCAGAGGACTCCAGGAGCTCCTCCCGGGACCAGGGCTCGCCCCGCGTGACCGCCTTCAGCAGGGTCCACTCCCGCAGCCGGCGGGCCGCGAAGGTGCGGCCGCCGAGGGCCGCGCCCATGGCCTGCGCCCAGGCGGGGAAGGAATCGTCGGCCAGCAGCCGCACCGCCCGCCGGTCCAGGTGGGTGACGACCGCGCTCTCGGCCATCACCGGATCCGGGTCGCGCAGGACCGCGGCCACGACTTCGGCCTCCTCCGGCTCGCCGGAGGCGGCGGCCAGCGATTCCAGGTGCCGGGCGTAGCGCCAGTGCTCGGACGGCACGTCCTCCTCGGACGTGTCCTCGGCCTCGTTCACCGGGCTGCCTCCTGAGGTATCCGGTAGTCGTCTCTCCCCATGCGGCCATTCCACACGACCCCGGTGAACGGTCGGCGGTCAGGGTGGCACCGAAGCGTGAGGGTGGCACCGGAGCATCAGCCGTCCGCCGTCAGCCCTGCGCGTCGTGGGATTCGTAGCCGCCGGAGCCCTGTTCGCTCGTGTGGCCCTGTTCCGGCAGCGGAGCACCGGTCTCCAGGAGGGTCTTGAGGCTGGACGCGAGCATCGGCCAGGCCCGGCTGCACATGCCCAGGAGCGTGCCGCCCGGTTCGAAGTTCTCGTGGAGGACGGTCAGCCGCGCGAGCGTGTCGCCGACCGGCTCGATCTCGTACGTCACCTTCGTGCGCCGCTCGCCCGCCAGTCGGGCGCGCAGTTCCTCGGAGATGCCGGCGGACGCCGCCCACTGCGGGGTGAAGGTGTGCCAGGTGTAGGAGAGCCGCCGGTGCGGCACGCACTCCAGGACCACCTGCTCCGGATCGCTGGTCCGAGCCCCGCGCTCGACCCAGTCCATGGTCGATCCCACCCGCCAGTCCGTCTCGAACCCGAGCCCCCAGTAGCGGCGGGTGAACGCGGGCTCGGTCAGGGCCTGCCACACCCGGGCGGGGTCGGCCTGGACGTACAGGGTGTAGGTGAACTCAGTCTCGCTCATCCCTCCATGCTGCGGGACCGCGGCCCGCGGATCCGGGATTGAGCCGCACCGTGCCCGGCGGCCGCGGTACGCCGGCGGCCCCCGGGGCGGCCGCCGCGGAGGCGGCCGGCCAGGGAGTCACCAGCGGCAGCCCTCCGGGGGGAGTTCGCGCCATGGCAACCAGCACCGCGTTGTAGCCCATCAGTCCCTGGGCGACGCCCGCGGCCGGGGCGATGGCCTGCGTCGGCAGTGCGACTGGTCTGCCCGTCTCCTGGATGCTTGGCGCCCCGGCCGCGGGCGTCGCCCAGGGACCGATGGGCTACAACGCGGTGCTGGTTGCCATGGCGCTGTGCGGGGTGTTCGTCGCTCCCAGCGCCCTCAGCTTCGTCTCCCCGGTCGCGGGCCCCGGCGCGCTGACCGGCGTACGGCCCCGGTCCGGGGGCGGGGAGGCGGTTCGGGAGGCGGCCCCGCTACCGGCAGACTGCGGGGATGCTTGAGACCTCCGCACGGCTGCTGCGCCTGTTGTCGCTGTTGCAGGCCCATCGGGAATGGACCGGGGCCGATCTGGCCGACCGCCTCGGGGTCACCCCGAGGACCGTGCGGCGCGACGTGGACCGGCTGCGCGGGCTCGGCTACCCGGTGAACGCCAGTCCGGGCACCGGGGGCGGCTACCAGCTGGGCGCCGGGGCCGAGCTCCCGCCGCTGCTGCTCGACGACGACGAGGCCGTCGCCGTCGCCGTGGGGCTGCGCACGGCCGCCGGGAACGGCGTCGAGGGGATCGGGGAGGCCTCCGTACGGGCCCTGGCCAAGCTGGAGCAGGTGCTGCCGACCCGGCTGCGCGGGCGGGTGTCGGCGCTGAACCGGTTCACCGTGCCGCTGCTGAGGGGGCCGGACGCGGCGACGGTCGACCCCGCCGTGCTGACCGAGCTGGCGGGTGTCTGCCGCGACGCCGAGCGGCTGCGCTTCGGCTACCGGGACCACGGGGGCGCCGTCACCCGCCGCACCGTCGAACCGCACCGCCTGGTGTGCACCGAGCGCCGCTGGTACCTCGTCGCATGGGACCTGGACCGGTCGGACTGGCGGACCTTCCGGGCCGACCGGATCGAGCCCAGGCCCCCGCACGGCCCGCGCTTCACCCCGCGCCCGGCGCCCGCCGAGGACCTCGCCGCGTACGTCTCCCAGGGCATCGGACAGCGGGCGTACGCGGCCCGTGCGGTGGTCCGGCTGCGGGTGCCGGCGGAGCGGGCCGCGCAGATCATCAAGGGGAGCGACGGGGTCCTGGAGCCCCTCGACGAGGAGAGCTGCCTCCTGCGGACGGGGGCGGTGAACCTCGATGTCCTGGTGATTCACATCATGCTGATCGGGTGTGAGTTCGAAGTCGTCGAACCGGTCGGGCTGACGGACCGGATCAGGGCCGCGCGAGATCTCCTCAGCAGGTCCCTGGAACCTTGGGAAGGACCCCGGGAAGTGAAGGATATGTAAGGAAACAGAGGGGGCCGGGCGCAGGATCCGGTCGGAATTCCGGGGAGTTCGAGCGAAATTCGACAGGGAATTTTCCCGGGCGTGTCGCGGGCCGGTAAAGAAATGCCCCGCCGAACTCGGAGGCGGAACGACTGTCGACAACTCGTGACACAAGCGTGACCCGGTACGGAGGAATCCCAGGGCGCGCCGCTGACGCCGGGTGCCCCCGGCGGCCGCACCGACGACGACGGCGGGCCCCGGTCGTCGACCGGGGCCCGCCGTGGACGCGGAAGGTGTGCGTACCGTCCGGACTAGCCGCCCGTGGCCGGGCGGGCCGCCGTGCCGCGCGAGGCGGCGCGCTCGGAGTGGGCCGGGCGGCGGCTGCCGGCCGGGGTGGCCGGGGTCCGCTCGGAGCGGATCAGGTGCGGCCGGGCGGCGAGGTGCACGGCCGGGCGGGCCGCCGGGTGGTGCGCGGCGGGCAGGGCGGGCGCGGCGGCCGGCTCCTGCGGCTGTGCCGGTCCCGCGGGCTCCGCGGCCGGCTCCGCGGCGCGCCGCAGGTGCCACTTGCCACCGGCGGAGAGCAGCGGGACGAGCAGGCCGGTGAGGGCCTCGGGGACCTGTCCGGCCTCCACGAGGGAGCGCAGCCGGGCGCGCACCTCGAACACGTACGCCTCGACCTGGGCGATGAGCGGCTCGCACCACGGCAGGGCCAGGAGGACGAGCAGACCGGCGGACCAGCCGAGCAGCACGTCGCTGACCCAGTGGGTGCCGAGGTACACGGTGGTGGCGCCGACGCTCAGCGAGACCACGGCGGACACCACGGACAGCACGCGCCGGGTGACCACGGTGGAGGCCAGGTAAGCCAGGATTCCCCAGGTCACGACGGCGTTGGCGGTGTGGCCGGAAGGAAATATATCGCCGCCCGCGAAGAGCTCGGCGGAGCCGATCTGCGTCGCGTAGTGGGGGCCGAGCCGGCCGAGGCCGAGCTTGACGGCGCCGACGGTGATGTTGAGCAGCAGCAGCGCCATGCCGAGGGTGATCAGCGGGCGCAGGGTGTGCTGGCGCCAGGAGCGCCAGCCGAGCCAGGCCGCGACCATGACGGCCGTGGGTCCGCGCTGGCCCAGGACGACGAGGTAGTCGAGGAAGGCGTGCAGCTGCGGCCACTGCTCGTAGGGCCGGAAGAACATGACCTGCCAGTCCAGCCGCACGAGCCAGGAGGTGGTCAGGACCGCGACGACGATCGCGAGGTAGAAGGCGAGGGTCGCTCCGAGGAGCACGACGCGGTGCCGGCTCATCCGCGGTGTTTGCAGATGAGCCGGTCGCTCTGGTTCCCGGTCCAGCCGGGCGAACACCCGCTCCAGTCTGGGCAGGATTTGGTCGGTACGCACTCAATCGACGTTACCGCGCGCCGATGCGCACCCCGGTCGAATCGCGGGCTTTGTGATGACCATGTGATGTGGAGTTGGTCTCACGCGGGACTTAATTCCCGGCATTCCGCCTTTGGTTGGCCTTTGGTTGGAGGTGGTCCAGTCCAAGGTCCGGCCCATTTCTTCGCATACTTATCCGGGATTTATGAGTGCGGGTCAATTACTTTGCTCAAAGATGGAGCGGAACGATCCATTCCGTGATCTCGGCCCCCTATGGAGGTCCCGAGCCGTTCAGCCAGAAGGCCCCGTACACCGCCGAGGCCGCGGCCAGCGCGCCGAGCGCCGCGGCCGCCCGGCCGGGCCGCCACCGGGCCAGCGCCGCCGCCGGTGGGAAGAGCAGCGGGAAGGCGGGCAGCAGCAGCCGGGGCTTGGAGCCGAAGTACCCGGACGCGCACAGGGCCAGCGCCACCACGATCCCGCAGTACACCAGCAGCGGCACGGGCTGGCGCCGCCGTACGCAGAGCACGTACAGCCACACCACGAGCGCGACCCCCGCGATCAGCCCGATCCCGGCGGGGAAGGCCGGCGAGGCCAGGCGCGCCCCGATGAACCGGGCGAAGGCCAGGCCGCCGTCGAAGCCGTTGCCCCAGCCGGCCTGCACGTCCAGGTAGCCGATCGGGCCGCCGCCGGTGCGGGCGCCGACCCACAGCACGTAGCCCGCCGCGCCGAGCGGGGCCAGCAGGGCGCCCGCCGCCGCCCGCCAGGAGCGCTCCCCGCGCCGGGCGGCCAGGGCGGCGCCCACCCACACCGCCGCGACCACCGCCGCCCCGACCGGGCGGGTCAGCCCCGCCCCGGCCGCGAGCAGGCCGGCGCCGAGCCAGTGCCCGCGCAGGACCCCGTACAGGCTCCAGACGGCGAGCGCGGTGAACAGCGACTCGCTGTACGCCATCGACTGCACGACCGCGACGGGCAGCGCGGCCCAGAGCGCGACGGCGAGGACCCCGGCCCGGCGGCCGTGGAGCAGGTCGCCGACCGCGAAGATCCCCCAGGCCGCCGCGAGCCCGGCGAGCGCCGACACCACCAGGCCCGCGGATCCGTGGCCGAGCCCGGTGACGGCCGAGACGAGCCGCTCCAGCCAGGGCATCAGGGGGAAGAAGGCCAGGTTGGAGTGGACGTCACCGTTCGGGAGCGCGATCTCGTACCCGTACCCCTCGGTGGCGATGCGGGCGTACCAGAGGGAGTCCCAGCGCGCCGAGAGCAGCGTGTGCGCACTGCTGTCGGCCGCCGCCCCCCACACCGCGAGCACGGCCAGCCCGAACAGCCGCACCGCGGCGAAGACGGCCAGGGCGGGCGCGGCCCGACGGAATCCAAGATCTTTCACGGGCATGATTATCGAGGGCGAGGGCGGGCCCGAGCAGACGCGCGCGGCCGAGAACCGGCGGGCGCGGGCGTGCGTGTACACGTGCGTGCGGACCTGCGCGCGGACGTGCGCGCGCACCCGCGGGTGAGGAGGGATGGCGTGAAACGAGTGGCGCACACCACATCCCGGCCCGTGCCGGGATGAGAGCTTGACCACGTGTCGGACAGCCGAACTCGCGTACGCTGACCCTTCACTCGCGTGTCGACGCCGGACCCCGTAGGGCCCCCAGTGGCCCGAAGACGCTGGTCCGCCGAGTGCGAGGGACCACCTGGGAGGTACATGCATGTCGGGGACGAACACGGCCGACGACAGGAACCCTTCCCCCCGGCAGCGACTGCGGCGACTCGGCGCGGCCTCCGGCGGGGCCAACCGCTGGGCCGTCCTGGGCGTCCTGTGCGTCAGCCTGGTGCTCGTCGCGCTCGACGCGACGATCCTGCACGTCGCCGTGCCCTCCGTCACCGAAGACCTGCGGCCCGGCCCGATGGAGCTGCTGTGGATCGTCGACGCCTACCCGCTCGTCTGCGCCGCCCTCCTGATCCTCTTCGGCACCCTCGGTGACCGCGTGGGCCGGCGCCGGGTCCTGCTCCTCGGCTACGGGCTCTTCGGCGCGGCCTCGGCCGTCGCCGCCCTCGCCGACAGCGCCCAGATCCTCATCGCCGCCCGCGCCCTGCTCGGCGTCGGCGGCGCGATGATCATGCCGGCCACCCTGTCGATCCTGCGCCAGGTCTTCCCCGACCGGCGCGAGCGGGCGCTGGCCATCGGCATCTGGACCGCCGTCGCCGCCATCGGCGCGGCCGGCGGACCGGTCCTCGGCGGCTTCCTCGTCCAGCACTTCTGGTGGGGCTCGGTCTTCCTCATCAACATCCCGCTGATGATCATGCTCCTGCCGCTCGGCCGGTGGCTGCTGCCCGAGTCCAAGGGGTCCTGCGACGGGCCCTGGGACGTGCTCGGCGCGCTCATGGCCGCCGCAGGCGTGCTCGGCGCGGTCCTCGGCGTCAAGCGGATCGGTGCCGAGCGCCAGCTCGCCGATGCCGAGGCGCTGGTCCCGCTGCTGCTCGGCGCGGCGCTGCTGGTGCTCTTCGTACGCCGCCAGAAGCGGCGCGCGCACCCGCTGATCGACATGCGGATGTTCTCCCGGCCCGCCTTCACCACGTCCGTGGGCTGCATCGTCCTGGCCATGCTCGCGCTCGTCGGCCTCGAACTGATCGCCGTCCAGTACCTCCAGCTGGTGCTGCACCTGAGCCCGCTGGAGACCGGGCTGCGGCTGCTGCCGCTCACCTTCGCCGCGATGGCGGCGGGCGCGACCGGCTCGTACACGCTGGCCCGGACCGGGCCGCGCCGAATGGTCTCGCTGGGCTTCGTGCTGACCGCCCTCGCCGTGCTGCTGCTGACCTTCATGGGCCAGCACGACCGGCCGGTGCTCCTGACGGTCGGCTTCGTCCTGCTCGGCTTCGGGCTGCAGACCACGCTGTTCGCCGCCTACGAGTCGATGCTGAGCGAGGCTCCGGCGGCCACCGCCGGCGGCGCGGCCTCGATAGGCGAGACCTCGTACCAGCTGGGCGCCGGGATGGGCATCGCCCTGCTGGGCAGCGTGATGAACGCGGCCTACGCGCCCGGGCTGGCCGGTGTGCCGGGGGTGAGCGCCGCCGAATCGCGGGGCGCCGCACACTCGCTGGGCGAGGCCTACCAGATCGCCGCGCGCCTGGGCGGTCCCGCGGGGGACTCGCTGTACGCGGCGGCCCGGCACTCCTTCGTGCACGGGCTCCACGTGACGCTGGTGGTGAGCGCCGGGCTGCTGTTCGCGGGGGCCGCGATGGCGCTGAAGCTGCCGAGGACGATGGAGAGCGCCGAGCCCGAGCCGCTGCGCGTGCCCGCGCAGCCGGGGACCGGGGTGGGCGCCGGGATGTCGGGCGCCGTCGCGGCTCCGGGCGGGGGCGCGCGGATTCCGGCCCAGAGCTCGGCCGATGCCGAGCGCGACCCGGCGCTCGGCCACCCGGCCTGACCCGGCCGGATCCCGGCGGCCGCCTGCCGCGGCACCGGGCGGGCGGCCGCCGGGATCCGGCCGGGCGGGGGCGCCGCCGAAACCGGGGGTGGACCCGGGGCCGGGGCGACGACAAACTTGCAGCGCTAGGTTTCACCGTCCGGCCTGCCAGGAGGCGCTCCGTGTCCTTCGTTCCCACCGATCCGCTCGGGCTCGACGAGCTCCTCACCCCCGAGGACCTCGCCATCCGGGACACCGTCCGCGGCTGGGCCGCGGACCGCGTGCTGCCGCACATCGCCGAGTGGTACGAGAACGGCGAGCTGCCCGGCATCCGCGAGCTCGCCAAGGAGCTCGGCGCACTCGGGGCCCTCGGGATGTCCCTCGAGGGATACGGCTGCGCGGGCGCCAGCGCCGTCCAGTACGGGCTCGCCTGTCTGGAGCTGGAGGCCGCCGACTCCGGGATCCGCTCCCTGGTCTCCGTACAGGGATCGCTCGCGATGTACGCGATCTGGAAGTACGGCTCCGAGGAGCAGAAGCAGCGCTGGCTGCCCGGCATGGCCGCCGGCGAGCTCATCGGCTGCTTCGGGCTGACCGAGCCGGACGTCGGCTCCGACCCGGGCGCGATGCGCACGCACGCCAAGCGCGAGGGCACCGACTGGGTGCTCAGCGGGCGCAAGATGTGGATCACCAACGGGAGCGTCGCGTCGGTGGCCGTGGTGTGGGCGCAGACCGACGAGGGGATCCGCGGGTTCGCCGTGCCCACGGACACCGCCGGCTTCTCCGCGCCCGAGATCAAGCACAAGTGGTCCTTGCGCGCCTCGGTGACCAGCGAGCTGGTCCTGGACGATGTACGGCTGCCCGCCGACGCGGTGCTCCCGGGCGTCAGGGGCCTCAAGGGGCCGCTCGGCTGCCTCAGCCACGCGCGGTACGGGATCGTGTGGGGATCCATGGGCGCGGCGCGCGCCAGCTTCGAGGCGGCGCTGGACTACGCGAAGACGCGCGAGCAGTTCGGCCGGCCGATCGGCGGGTTCCAGCTCACCCAGGCCAAGCTGGCGGACATGGCACTGGAGCTCCACAAGGGCATCCTGCTCGCCCACCACCTGGGCCGGCGCATGGACGCGGGCACGCTGCGACCGGAGCAGATCAGTTTCGGCAAGCTCAACAACGTCCGCGAGGCCATCGACATCTGCCGCACCGCGCGGACGATCCTCGGTGCCAACGGGATCTCCCTCGAGTACCCCGTCATGAGGCACGCCACCAACCTCGAATCGGTCCTCACCTACGAGGGCACCGTCGAGATGCACCAGCTGGTGCTGGGCAAGGCGCTCACCGGGCTCGACGCTTTCCGTTAGGCCGGTGAGGGCCCGGCCTCAGCTCTGGTTGAAGAAGTCACGCGAGCGGCCACCGGACTCACCGCTCACGACCTGGGTGTCGGCCGGGGTCAGCAGGAAGACCCTGGTCGCCACCCGCTCGATCGAACCGCGCAGGCCGAAGGTCAGACCGGCCGCGAAGTCGACCACGCGCTTCGCGTCGCCGGGGTCCATCGACGACAGGTTCACGATGACCGGGACGCCGTCCCGGAACAGCTCGCCGATGCCGCGCGCGTCACGGAAACCGTCCGGAGTGACCGTCGCGATGCGGCGGCCCTGATCGACGGCGGACTCCGACGCCACCTTGACGCGCGGGTCGGTGACCCACTGCTCGCCGGGGCCGACCACCGAACCCCCCTGCGGGGCCTCCGCGTAGTCGTCGTCGTAGTAACGCTCGTCGTCGCTGTCCTCTACGAGACCCAGCCAGGCACTCGCCTTGCGCACCGAACCCATGGACGCCTCCTTTCATCGCGGTCAGTCTGTCTTCTCTTCCGCGTTCCTATCGTCGTCCATGATGCTGACAACGCGCCAAGTGGATAGTCGCCGCGCAGGGGTTTCGTGACGGTACTGGTGCAGAACATCCGTTGCACGGTCAAGGATCCAGGCGGGTACCGCTGCTGACTGAGTGAAAATACGACCAGTGCCGCCGTACGGGTGACCGACGGGGACGTACGGGTGAAGGGCCGTGCTCGCTACGATGCCCGTCGAGCACGCGTATGACACACGGGGGAGCACCATGTTCGGCATCGTCAGACCTTGCACGCACCGGCTGGGGGAGCGTTTCAAGACGGAGTGGATGGCCCATCTCTGCGGGCTTTGCCTGGCACTTCGCGGGGACCACGGCCAGTTCGCGAGGATCGTGACCAACTACGACGGGCTGCTCGTCTCCGTTCTGACGGAGGCTCAGTCCGGTCCGGCCGCGAGCGGCCGCCGCACCGCGGGCCCCTGTCCACTGCGCGGGATGCGCACGGCCCCGGTCGCCGAGGGCGAGGGGGCGAGGCTCGCCGCCGCCGTCTCGCTCGTCCTGGCCTCCGCGAAGGTGCGCGACCACGTGGCCGACCGGGACGGGCTGTTGGCCCGCGCCCCCATCGCCCTCGCGGCGCGCCGGGTGGCCCGGGGCTGGGACCGGGCGGGCGCCCGTACCGGGGCCTCGGTCGGCTTCGACACGGCCGTGCTCGTCGACGCCGTGGACCGGCAGGCGGGCATCGAGACCCTGGCCGGCCCCGGCACGCCGGTGCTCGTGGTGACCGAGCCGACCGAGACCGCGACGGCCGCCGCCTTCGCCCATACCGCGACCCTCGCCGGACGGCCAGGCAACGCCCCCGCACTCGCGGAGGCGGGCCGCTACTTCGGCCGGCTCGCCCACCTGCTGGACGCCGTCGAGGACCAGGGCCGCGACGCCGCGGCGGGCGCCTGGAACCCGCTGACCGCCACCGGGACCTCCCGCGCCGAGGCGCGCAGGCTCTGCGACGACGCCCTGCGGGGCATCCGGCTGGCACTGCGCGAGGTGGAGTTCGCGGACGCGGGCCTGGCCCACCGGCTGCTGGTGCACGAGCTGCGCACCTCGGTGGACCGGGCCTTCGGGACCGCGAGCTGCTCCCACACGGTGACGGACTCCGCCGGGCAGGGCGGCTTCGGCCCGCCCCCGATGGACTTCGGCCCGCCGCCGCCTCCGCGCAAGCCGCGGCGCGACCTGCTGTCGGGCTGCGCGGTGGCCCTCGGGCTGTTCTGCACCTGCCAGCTGTGCTGCACGGACCACGAGGGCCCGTGGTCCCGTGAGAAGAAGGAAGCGTGGTGCAACAACTGCGACTGCGGCTGCGGGAACTGCGACTGCGGGTGCGGCGACTGCTGCTGCTGTCCCTGCGACGGCTGCTGAGGGTCCCTCAGCTACGTCACGGCCCCGCGCAGGCCCGGACGGCGTACCGGACGGTTTCCGGCGGCGGCGGTGTGGAAGGGTTGAGCGGCATGAGCGCTGACGAAGCAGAAGACGCGGCCGCCGCCTGGGAGCGGTGGCACGAGCACCGGGTGGCCGTGGTGTCCGCCCCCTACGGACCCCTTTCGCTGACCGGTACCCACTGGCTCGCCGACTACCCGGAAGGTCGAATTCCGGCCGTTCCGGGCCGCTGGCTCGTCACCGGCGGCGGGGTGGCCCTGACCGCTGCCCCGGGCGACGGGATCAGCCTGGACGGCGAGCCCTTCACCGGGGACGCCGTACTCGGCGCCGACGGGTCCCCGCCCTCGCGCTCCCGGACCACCGCCGCCGCGGGCGTCCGGCTCGTCGTGCTCCGGCGCGAAGGGGAGTGGGCGGTCCGCGTCTTCGACCCCGCCGCCCCGGGCCGGACGGCCTTCGCGGGGATCGAGGCGGGCCCGTACGACCCGGCGTACTCGGTGCCCGGGCAGTTCCGCCCGTACGGCGAGGAGCGGACCGTCCAGGTGGAGAACGCCGACGGTCGCTCGCGCGGGCTCGGGCTCGGCGGCGAGCTCGGCTTCGACTTCGAGGGCGACCGCCACACGCTCCAGGTGGCCGTGGACGCGGAGGACGGCAGTCTCTGGGCCGTCATCGGGGATGCCACCGGCGGGCGTTCCAGCTACCGCTTCCGCTTCCTGCGGCCCGGCACCCCGGCGGCCGACGGCTCGATCACCGTGGACCTCAACCGGGTGCAGCTGCCGCCGTGCGCCTTCGCGGACCACTTCGTGTGCCCGTTCCCGCCGCCCGGGAACACCCTGCCCTTCGCGCTCGCGGCGGGCGAGCGGCGGCTGAAAGGCGCCCTTGCTGCCGCCATCTGACACCAGCACACTCCCGACAGCGTCTCTCCGGGCTTGTCAGGGGCACGTCGAACCACCTTGTTCCCGTCGTACCCCAGGCCGCCCTCCACGGGCTCCGGCACCCCACACCGGCCGGGCCCCCGATCCCCCAACGGGAGGACGACAAGTGAGGATCACCCGCATCATCGGCTCCAGGCTCTTCGCCGTGGCCACCGGCATGGCCGCCGTGGCCGCCCTCGCCGCACCCGCCACCGCGCACGCCGACGGCGGCCTCAGCGCCGACCGGCTCGCCACCGTGGGCGCCTCGGTCCTGCGCGCCGACGTGGCCGGCACCGCCTGGCACACCGACCCCGCGACGGGGACCCTCGTGGTCACCGCCGACTCCACCGTCACGGCCTCCGCCATCGCCAGGATCCGCCGCGAGGCCGGCACGGACGCGGCAGCGCTGCGCATCGAGCGGACCCCCGGCAAGCTGACCAAACTGCTCTCCGGCGGAGATGCCATCTACGCCTCCAGCTGGCGCTGTTCGCTCGGCTTCAACGTGCGCAGCGGCAGCACGTACTACATCCTGACCGCCGGCCACTGCACCGACGGCGCGGGCACCTGGTGGGCCAACTCCGCGCACACCACGGTCGTCGGGTCCACCGTCGGCTCCAGCTTCCCGACCAATGACTACGGCCTGATCAAGTACGCCAGCAACTCCCCGGTCCCGCCCGGCACCGTCGGGAGCCAGGACATCACCAGCGCCGTCAACGCCACCAACGGCATGTCCGTGACCCGGCGCGGCTCCACCACCGGAACCCACAGCGGCAAGGTGACCGGACTCAACGCCACCGTGAACTACGGCGGCGGCGACATCGTCTACGGGATGATCCGGACCAACGTCTGCGCCGAGCCCGGCGACAGCGGCGGCCCGCTCTACTCCGGGACCCGCGCCGTCGGCCTCACCTCGGGCGGCAGCGGCAACTGCTCCTCGGGCGGCACCACGTTCTTCCAGCCCGTCGTCGAGGCGCTCAACGCCTACGGGGTCAGCGTCTACTAGGACGGGGGCCGAGCGCCGCCACGGCCCCCCGTGCGGACCCGGGCGCGGGTCCACGCGAAGACCCACGCGCCCCCGCCGCACCCCTGGACGTCCTCCCGCCTTCTGGGAGGATGTCCAGGGCGTCCGTGCCCACGGGGGAGGCAGGTTTCCGAATGAAACGAATCGGCGTGACCGGACACCGCTCGATTCCCGAAGAGGTGCTCGGCCATGTGGAAGAGGGCCTGCGCGCCGTGCTGAGGAGCCACGAGGGGCCGCTGGAGGCGCTCTCCAGCCTCGCCGACGGAGCGGACCAGCTGTTCGCCGTCATCGCCCTGGAATGCGGCGCGGACCTCACCGTGGTCATCCCCAGCGGGGACTACGAGGAGGGGTTCGAGGGCCCGGAGGCCCTGGACCGCTACCTCGGGCTCAAGCGCCGGGCCACCCAGGAGGTCCGGATGGACTTCGCCCGCTCCACCGACGAGGCCTACTACGCGGCCGGCACCTACATCGCCGACTCCTGCGACCGGCTCGTCGCCGTCTGGGACGGCCTGCCGGCCCGCGGGCACGGCGGCACCGCCGAGATCGTGGCCTACGCCCGCGCGCTCGGCAAGCCGGTCACCGTCCTGTGGCGCGAGGGAGTGGCCCGGGACTGACCCGAGCGCCCCGGGACCGAGCGTCCCGGGACAGCCCCCGGGACAGCCCCCGTGCGGTCGGCGCCGCCTCAACTGCTGTGCCGCGCCAGCCAGTCCGTGTGCTGCGGGGAGACGTACCGCTCGGTCTCGTACACCGCGGACGGCCACTGCGACTCGGTGATGGTCGTCTGCATCACGACCATCATCGCGGAGAGGTCCTGCTCGATCAGGGTGTGCGCCTCGATCAGCGGATGGTGGCGCCGCACCTCGTTCCAGGCGATCCCGGCCGCCGCCGCCGCGCTCAGCAGCCCGGTCAGCTTCGGGCCGGGACCCGAACCGAACGCCCCGATCAGCGCGAACAGCAGCGCCAGGCACGTCAGCAGCACGATCGACCACGACCACAGGCTCGTCGCCCGCCGGGACACCTCCGTCTTGCGCTGGTACCAGTTGCGCTGCTCGATCAGCCGGTCCCGGACATAGGTCTCCCTGCGGACCTGGTAGCCCAGCCCCCGCAGCCGGTGCATCGCGCCGGTGATCTCCCCGCCCTCCGGCACCAGTCCGGCCGTGCGCGGATCCTCCCAGCCCATCTTCCGCAGCTCGTCCAGCCCCGCCTCCAGCCGGGTCCGGTACGTGGCCTCCGGTCCGGAGGCATCGCTGCCGAAGGGCGCGCCGTGCACGGCGAACCGCCAGGCCAGCGATTTGATGAACTCGGCGGCGCTGCGGTTGAGCTGCCACTGCGGGCGGGCCCGGCGCCGGGTCGCCCGTACGCCCACGCCCAGCACCCCGGCGTAGGCGAGCGCGCTCAGCAGCCCGAACAGGTACACCCCGCCCACCCGCGGCCCCTCGGACAGGGAGGCGGCCACGGCCGCCGCGACGAGCAGCACCAGCTGGGCGCGGGTGGCCTGGGTGGACTCCCGCTGACGGGATATCGCCGCCTGGTCGGTGTGGTGGAAGAGGGCCGGCAGGTCCTCGTTGCGAAAGGTCATGCTGTCACTCACAGCGAACCCCCCCAGTCTGATTTGGGTTCGGGGGCGGCCCCCGCCGGGAGCCGCCCCCTCGGATCACACCGCCAGCGGCTCCAGGTCTCGGTGGACCCGCCGCTCGTCACGCGCGTACCGGGTCAGGCCGTGGTCCTCCCCGAGCAGCCGGGTCAACTCGGCCACCGACTCGGCCCGTACCCGGTTCGCCTCTTCCTTGCGGCCCATCATGTCCAGGCTGACCGCCATGTTGGAGGAGCTCGCCAGCGTCTCCGGATGGTGGACGCCCAGCGCCTCGCGCAGCCGCATCACCGAGATCCGCTCCAGCTCCAGCGCGCCCTCCGGATCGCCCAGGTCGGCCCGGGCGTTGGCCAGGTTGAGGTTGGCGAAGATGGTGTGCGGGTGGTTGTCCCCGAGCACCACGCGCATGTGCTGGATCGTCTGGCGGAGCATCGCCTCCGCCGTCTCCGCCGCACCCGTGCCCCAGTGGAACACCGCGAGGTTGTTGACCGCGGCCAGGGTGTACGGGTGCCGCTCGCCCGGCACCTTCATGAACTCCTCCACCACCTCCTGCGCCAGGCTCCGCGCCGCGCCCGGGTCCCCGGTCGCGAACAGGTCGGAAGCCAGGTTCAGTTCGCAGGCCAGCAGGTCGGGGTTGACCGAGGTGTACTTGGCCCGGTAGCGGTTGCGGGTCGCGGTCGTCAGCCGCAGCGCGTCGTCCACGTCGCCGGCCCGGCGCAGCGAGACCGCCAGGTTCTTCGCGGCCGACAGGGTGCCCGGGAAGGCCCGGCCCAGCGTCCGCTTGTAGATGTCGTACGTCCGGCTCAGCAGCTGCACCGAATCGTCGTACCGGCCGACCTCGCGCAGGTCCCGCGCCAGGTTCTGGGCCGAGGACAGGGTGTACGGGTGGTCCGCCCCCAGCACCTCGGTGCGCCGGTCGAAGACCTCCTGGTCGATCTCCCTGGCGCGCGCGTACTGGCCGACCATGCGCAGGTTCAGCGCCAGGTTGTTCGCGGCGGCCAGGGTGCGGGGGTGCGCCTCGTGGAATATCTGGCTGAAGCCCTCGTGCGCGGCCGTCGCCAGCTCCATCGCCTCGCCGTACTGGCCGAGCGCGCCCAGGTCCATCGCCAGCCCGCTCGTGGTCATGTACGTGTGCGGGTGCGAGGGGCCCAGCACCGTCCGCTGCCGTTCCAGCGTGACCTCGCCCAGCTCCTTCGCCTCCACGAACCGGCCCTGCGAGCGCAGGATGTTGGACAGGTGGAAGCGCAGGTACAGGTACTGCAGATCGTCGCCGCCCAGGGTCTCGCGCCAGGTCTCGCGCAGCTCCTCGCCCAGCGCGTAGGCGGCCTTGAAGTCACCGCGCTTCCACAGGTACCGCACGCGGTCGATGAGCAGCCGGCGGGTCTCCGGCTCCTTGCAGAACCGGGCCTCCGAGGGGGTCAGGTGCGGCCAGATGGTGTTGAACCGGGGCCAGGTCTCGGGGTTGTCTATCGGCTCGTCGTCATCGGGGCGGGCCCCCGCCAGGATCTGGTGCACGGCGTGCCGGGCCTCGCGCTGCTCCTCCTCGGTCAACTGCGCCCGGATCACGGCCTGGACCAGCCGGTGGACCTGGATGCTGTTGCCGACCTGGTCGACCTTGGCCATGGCGAACCGGCCGATCTCCCGGATCACCCGGCCCAGCATCAGCTTCTCCTGGAGCGAGGAGTCGTACGGCTTCAGCGCGTTGATCATCGCCTTGCTGTAGAGCAGGTTCGCCGATATCGGCTCCGGCGCGAAGAAGGCGCACAGCTGCAGCAGCCGCACGGCGGCGGGGGAGCGCGACTGCAGCCGCTCGATGGACACGTTCCAGGTGGCGGCCACCGGCTCCGGGTAGCCGGGGGGCTGGTTCAGCCCCAGCACGCGGGCGGCCTGCTCGGCCAGCTGCTCGATGTACGCGGAGACCGGGGTCGCGGTCTCCGCGATCCAGGCGCCCGCCTGCTCGACGGCCAGCGGCAGGTCGCCGACCGCGACGGCCACCTGCTCGGCGTCGTCCTTGCTGAGCCCCGGGGCCCGGCGCTGGAGGTGCTCGATGGACTCCTCGCGCAGGAACACGTCCACCGGGAGGGCGTCCCCGTACTGGGACCAGGACTGGTTGCGGGAGGTGACGAGCACGTGCCCCGGCCCGCCCGGCGGGAAGAACCGCTTGAGCGTCTCGGGGTCGTCGGCGTTGTCGAAGACCAGCAGCCAGCGCGAGGTGGGCACCCCGCGCCGCAGCAGGTCGATGGCCTCCTGGGAGGCGGCCGACATGTCCTCGCCGGTCTGCGCGCCCAGGCGTACGGCCAGTTCCGCGAGGGCCGCGACCACGTCGTCGGTCTGCTCGGCGGAGATCCACCACACCAGGTCGTAGTCGGCCATGAACCGGTGCACGTACTCGAGCGCCACCTGAGTCTTGCCCACGCCGCCGAGCCCGAACAGGGTCTGCGGCTGGGGCAGCACCACGGCCATCCCGCCGCCGAGCTGGTCGCGCATCCGCTCCAGCACGATGGAGCGGCCGGTGAAGCCGGGGTTGCGGGGCGGCGCGTTCCAGATCTTCGGAACGGTCCCGGGGAACCGGGGCCCCGGCGCGGAGGCGCTGGCCACGCTGTCGGGCAGGGCCATCGGCCGCTCGACCGCCCGCAGCAGCGCGGTGGTCGCGTGGACCTCGTCGAGCCGGAAGAGGTCCACCGGGTTGCGGTCGATGTAGGGCGTGGCGAGCCGTACGTCGCCCACCCGCAGCGGCACCAGCTGGCGCCGGCCCCCCGTCGGGTCCTCGGAGGCGGCCCGGTTCCACACGTCCACGGCCCGGGCGGACTTGAGGTAGGCGCTGGAGAGCAGCACCACGGTCCGGGCCGCAGTGTCGACGCTGATGCCCGCCCCGCCGATGGTGTCCCCGGAGGAGGTTCCCGGGGCCCGCTCCGCGGAGACGTCCTTGGGCACGACCCGGAAGCCGGCCCGGGTGAGCACCGATTCGATCCAGTCGGCCCACATCCGGTTCTCGGCGACGTAGGACAGGAAGAGGTCGGCGGGCAGGGCCGGGCGGCGCCGCGTGAAGGCGTCCCGGATCCGCATCCGGGGCTCTTCGGCGATGGCCGGCATGGAGACGATCTCGCCCTCGGTGACCACGGCGGTGAGCCGTTCGAAGGCGGAGAGCAGGGAGTTGGTGAGCCCGGCCTCGTCCCCGAAGGTGGCCAGGGTCTCCTCGTAGGCGTAGTAGGGGCGGTACGGGATCTCCACCGCGCCCCAGTAGGAGGTGAGCTCGTCCCCGATCAGGCCGTTGGGGAAGCGGTCGAACTTGATCCGGGCCAGCGCGCGGCCGGCGTCCGCCTTCTCCTTCTCGCCCTCGTCGATGCGCATGGGGACCGGGTAGATCTTGATGCCGCGGTCGTTGAACCGCTCGTCGATCTGCCGGGCCACCGAGGCGGCGCCGTCGATGGACTGGTCGGAGAGGGTGAAGCAGTCGACCAGGACGTCGGGGAGGTGGACGGTGCAGATGTCGGCTATGTCGGAGAGGCCGGTGCGGCTGTCGATCAGGACGTAGTCGTAGTTGCGCTTCATGTCGGCGCGTAAGGCGTCGAAGAAGAGCCCGCCGCCGAGCCGGTCGTAGAAGTTGTCCCAGTCGAAGGTGGAGACGGTCGCCGAGTACTCGCGGTTCTGCCGGCCCGCCGAGACGAAGTCGAGGGTGCCGCCGTCGGGGAACTCCCAGCCGAGGGTCTCGGGGGTGAGCGAGACGGCGTGCGGCTGGATCCGCGCGTAGTCCTTGTGCCAGTCGTCGGGGCGCTGCACCGGGCTGGTGGCCGCCCAGGCGTACTCGCTGATCAGGTCGATCACCCCGGTGGTGGCGCCGAGGGTGGAGGGGTCCAGGAAGGGGTGGAAGAAGCGGTGCAGGCCGGGGGCCTCGAGGTCCCAGTCGACGGCGAGGACCCGTTTGCCGTTGGCGGCGAGGATCCACGCGGTGTTGGCCAGCGCCATCGTGCGGCCCGTGCCGCCCTTGTACGAGTAGAAGGTGACGATGCGCCCCTCGCGCTGTCCGTCACGGCTGTTCTGGCTGTCACGACTCGCTGTCATCCGCGTCCCCCCGGTCGTTGTCGTCGTTGTCGTCGGCCCCGTCAGCAGCCCCGTCAGCGGTCCCGTCGGCGGCGCTGCCCGCGCCTCCCGGGTCGCCCGCCCCGGCCGCGTCGCCCGCGCCCGCCGCGTTCGGCGGGAAGGGGGCGCGCGGGGTGGCCGGCGGCCCGTTCATCCCCATCGGCCCGAGCAGCCGGGGCCGGTCGGCGCCCCCGGCGGGGCTGCCGGCGGGCGGATAGACCTGTGCGTGTCTGAGGAACTGCTGGGCGGCCGCCTCCACCACCTGCGGCAGGATCTGGCCGAGCGTCTCCATGTTGGCCACGCCGTTGGCGGCGGCCCGGCAGGCGGCCCGCCCCTGGCTCATCTTGACGGGCATGGTCTCTTCCAGCCGGTGGGCCAACTCGCTCTCCTTCGCGCGGCTCTGGTGGTCGTAGCGGTTCCACGGCACGACCACGTTGATCCACGGCCGGGACTCCTGGTCGAAGGCGGCCAGGCGCGTCCTGCGCTGTTCGTCCTCGACGGCCCACCGGTCGACGATGAGGATCTCGGGCCGGGTCGGCGGCTGCTTGGAGTCGAAGTGCCCGGCCTCGTCGTCGAACGAGCCCACGGTCGTCTGGTAGTTGAGGTTCCTGACCAGGTCCTCGGCCACGTAGGCGATGGGTCTCTGGGACACCGGGTGGTACGGGTTCCACTCGAGCGCGTTGTCCCCGTAATACTCGGGGCTGCGGCCCTCCGGCAGATCGTGCCGGGAGGCGGCGGCCACGGTGACGTGCAGGGTGCGCGCGGTGCTGCTGGGGGAGCCGAAGGCGCTCGGCACCAGGCGGTAGTCCAGCGGGCGGATCGGATCGAGCCGGACCGTCTCGGCGACGCGGACGATCCGCTTGGCGAGCTCGTACACGGCGCTCTCGTACTGCTCGGCGTACCCGCGCAGTTTGATCAGCCCGTACAGCCCGTCGGTGACGTACCGCTCCCCGAAGGTGTTGTGGTTGAACTGCAGCCGCTCGGCGGGGAGCGGCAGCTGGGAGGGCGGGACCGGCACCCATAAGGCGGGCACGATGGCCTCGGCGGGCTGGTTGCTCAGCGCCTCGTGCTGGATGGCGCGCTGCGCGAAGGCGAACCACTCCTTCCCGCACATCTCGCTGGCGAAGTAGCGCGGTGAGAACAGGGGGACGAAGACCCGGCAGGTGGCGAGTGCCGCCCCGAGCCGCTCCGACCAGCCCTCACCGCTGCGTATCTCCCGGTCCATGAAACCGGCCTCGGCTCCCGCGGGCAGATTCGTGAGCGCCATGACATGGCTGCAGAGGTCGCGGAAAAGCCGCTCCACCCACATGTCGGGATCGGGTCCTCCCGCCCCGAACCTCGGTGTATGCGCATAACTGAGAAAAAAATACGGCTGAACTGATGCGGGCACACGACCCCCGTCCCGAAGATGCGAGCGAAGAAACATCATTCCGGAGCTGCTTCGCCACATCCCCTCATGGTTCAGTCAATCAGCGTCTGTTTTCGGTCATCCATTCAAGCGCGTGATCGACGGCATCCGGAAGGGAGAAGAGCATGGCCGGCGCTCTTCCCACCCACCCCCTGTTTACCCGGTCTTCCGGGAACGACCTGCCGATCTCGGCGAAATCGCTGTCATCCAGCGCGACGTCCTCGTACGCGGTCCACCCTTCACCCTTCGACTTCTCCCCGTGCCGACCGGGACGCCCCCCGACGGGCCCCGGAAGGTTCACCTTCACCACACACTCGTACATGCGCAAGGGGGGCTTCGGAATTCGATACTCCGCGAGATGGAAGGCAGTGCAGACGGAAAAACCCACATTGATCATGAGTACCTTCCATCCCTCGCCGCACATCTTTCCCAAGGGTGATTCCTCGCCCAAATGGCTGGTCAGAGGGTGCCCCGCGCACAGTTCCGCGGAACCCTCGCCGACCGCCGCGAAAGAGGTCTGGGGATGCCCGCTGCGCGCGGCTCCCGGCGCGGTGCGGACCGCCTCGGCGAGGGCGCCCATGCCGTGGCTCGGGGTGCGCTCCGGGTCGAAGGCGGGCATCCGCTCGCGGAAGGCGCGCACCTCCTCTTGAGAGAGGCCCGAGATCCGCTCCAGGTGCGCGCCGGAGGTCTTGGAGTTCTCCGGGGTGAAGGCCGGCACCGCCAGGGCGCCCCGCGGGCCGAGGACGCCGAGCAGGACGCCCCGCAGGGCCTCGGCACGCAGCCCGGTGCCCCCGAGGGCGGCGTGCGCCATGAGGCGCGTGCCGGGGCGGACGCCCAGCCGGCGCAGTTGGGCGGCGGCCTCCTCCGGGGGCGGGCTCACGCGTCGACCGCCTTGAGCTCCCAGCGCAGTTCCTCCACGAGCCGGATCCCGGTGTTCGTCAGCTCCGCCGCCTCCGACAGCCGGTCCAGCGCCCGGTTGATCCGGTCCGCCCCGCCGGGCTCGGCGGTCGCCGTCGCCCGCCGGTAGGCCTCCACGGCCACCCGCTCGTGTACGTCGGCCAGCAGCCGGGACACCGGCACCGGACGCTCCCGCCACGGCGAGGGGTGCTGCCACTCCCCGTCCAGCGCGTACAGGTCGGCCACCTCGGTCAGCGCCTGCAGCCGGGCCCGGCGCCAGCCCGTCAGCAGCGCGAGCGCGGTCTGCGTCGCCCCCGCCGCGTACGGCACTCCGAGGGCGCCGGGCCCGTGCCGCCCGGCCTCGCCCCAGCCGCCGGCCCGGGGACCGCCCGCGAGCGGGGTCAGCGTGGTCAGCCCGGCGGCGGCCGCCCGCGCGGCGTCCGGCACCGAGGCGTGCAGCAGCGCCCAGGCCCCGTCGAGGCGCTCCCGCCACTCCTCGGCCTCCCCGGCGCCCAGGCGCAGCCGGGGCGGGCGGGCGAAGCAGTTGCGGTGGGGGTCCAAGTCCTCCAGGGCCACCGGGGCCGCGTCGGGCCCGGGCGACCAGGTCCGTACGGGCTGCCAGCGGGCGTCCCCCGCGGCGGGCCCGAAGCGGTGCTCGCGCCGGCCCTCCTCCCGGACGGCGTACCCCTCGTCCGTGGCGTACAGCGCGGCCCGGCCGTCGGTGCCCGGTTCGCCCAGGCGCAGCAGCCCGAGCGTCGGCAGGTACACCTCGCCGTCCCGGTAGGCGACCTCCGCGGGCAGGCCGAGCCCGCCGCGCAGGACGGCGGCGGCGGCGAGCGCGGTCAGCCGGCGGGCGGCCCCGGGGCCGTCGCCGCGGCCCTCGCGCGCGGCGTCGAGGGCGGCCATGACCCAGGTCCGGGTGAAGGGGTGGGCCAGTACGGCGTCCAGCGCGTCCGCGCCGGCGTCCCCGGACCGCTCCACGGCGCCCAGCACCCGCCAGGCGCGCTCCCACTCGGGATCACCCGTCCGGCCGTCGTTCAACAGGGCGAGCAGGTCCCGGGTCAGCTGCTCCTGGGAGGCGGCGAGCTCGGCCGGGTCGGAGAGCTCGGGCGCGCTCGCGCGCAGGCTCGTACGGCCCGCCACGCCGTCGACGAGCTCGCGCAGATCGGTGCAGTAGACGGAGGGGTGGTCGAAGTCCCCGCCGCCCGCGGGATCCGCCGGATCGGCCTTGTAGCGGTGCGTGTAGAGCCCGCCGCCGCACGAACGTACGACGGGGCACCGGCGGCACGTGTCGCTGACTCCCGCCAGGCCCAGCTGTCGGGCGCGGACCCCGGGATGGGAGGCGACCAGGTCGAAGGCGTGGTCGAAGACGTTGAACCCGGTGGCGGCCGCGCCCTCGAAGGCGCTCTTGAGGGAGTCGACCTGCTCGAGGGAGCCGTCGGTCTCGACCACGACGAGGTCGGTGGGCGCCAGGCCCAGGGACTCGGTGAGGCTGGGCCCGCCGCGCAGGGTCGAGAACAGCGAGTCGAAGAGCCGTACGGGGACCGGCCGCTCGCGGCGCTCCCAGTGGTCGAAGATCCGCAGCAGCCAGCGCGCGTAGGTGTCGGGGGCGCCGTCGGGCCGGACGGGCGGTGTCTGCCAGGTGGCGTGGGGGAGGAGGAAGTCCACGCGCGGCGGGGCCAGTTCCACGAGGGCGTCCAGCACGGCGACCGGGTCGTTGGCCACGTCGACGGTGCAGAGCAGGCCCTGGTAGAGGTGGCGGTAGGGCTCGGTGCGCAGGAGGTCCACGGCGGCCAGCACCAGCGGGTGGCTGGTGCGTCCGTCGGCGAAGCGGCGGTGGCGGTCGTTGGCCGCGCGGTCGCCGTCGAGGGAGACGCTGACGCTGACGCCGTACTGCGCGAAGAGGTCGAGATAACGGGCGCTGAGCTGGAGCCCGTTGGTGTGGATGCGCAGGTCGAGGGCGGCGACGCCGTCGAGGGCGCGGGTGAATTCCTCGCACACGAGCCGGAGCCTGGCGGGCCCGGCGAGAAGCGGTTCCCCTCCGTGGAGGATGACCGTGACGGAGGGGAGTGCGTGTGCCTTTGCGTGCTCGGCGAGCCGCGACGCGGTCTGTGAAATGGCCTCGGGGGAGATCACTTTCGGCCGGGCTCGCCAGCTCTGGTCTGCGTGTTCGTAGACATAGCAATGATCACAAGCAAGATCGCATCTGCTGTGAACCTTCAGGACGATCTCGCGAAATGCGATCAGGCCGGTCATTCCACCAGTCTAGAGCGCGTACTCCGGGGTCAGAGTGCAGAGTTGAAGATCGGCGCTTGAACCTGCCGACCGGCTTCCGTGGGAAGGACGCGGCCCAGGGTCGCGGCCGCGCGCGCACCGCGGACGTCGATCCGGTCGAGCGGGACGCGACGGACCTTGACGGTGCCGGTCGGGGGGGTTGCGGAGGTGTTCATGACGCCGTCCTCGGGGAGGTCATGGGGAATGGGCAGGGTTGACATCGACGAGAAGTCGGTGTCTGGCGCGGACTTTACCTGCCTGCGGGCCCTTCGGCGTGCTAAACGCCCACGGGTGGCGGATATCCTGAGCTGTCTTCGACCCGGATGTGACGGGCGGTCAAGCGTCCGTGGAAAGTCCGACCGAATGGGACGGGTTCCGGTATTCGGCCGTTTGCCTGACGGCAAGATCCTTTTCTTTTTCCGGGGGCGCCCGCACCGGGGTGCGGGCAGCCCGCTACGCCGGCTGCCGTTCGCTGACGGGCGGCACGGGCAGGTCCCTGAGCAGCCACGTCAGTACGTCGGGCAGCGCGCGCAGCGCCGCGAAGTGCGCGGCGGCCGGGTCGAAGGTGGTGGTCGCGCCGGGGATCCGGCGGGCCAGCCAGCGGGAGTGGCCCACGGGCGAGAACACGTCGAGTTCCCCGTGCCAGATCAGCACCGGGCAGCGGATGTCGGCCGGATCGAACCCCCACGGGCTGCTGAACGCGATGATGTCGTCGATCCAGCCGTAGGCGGAGGTGCGGACCCCCTCGCGGTAGTTCCGCAGCAGCATCCCCCGCAGGCCCGCGTCCGCGACGATCATGCGGTCGCTGGCGGTGAGCTCGCGACGCAGTTCGTCCAGGAGCCGTCCGGGGTCCGCGGCGATGCCGGCGGCGCGCGGGATCAGCCGGGCCGCGAGCTCCTCGGGGTCCCGGCCGGCCGTCGAGTACTCCAGCACGTTCGACTCGGCCATGCCGTCGAACCAGTCCAGGTCCTCCGCGTCCCGGGGGGCGAGGGGGACCAGGGCCGCGGTCCGGGTGACCCGGTCGGGGAGCAGGGCGGCGCAGGCCAGGGCGCCGGGTCCGCCGCCGGAGCGGCCGGCCACCGCGAAGGTGTCCAGGCCCAGGGCGTCGGCGATCGCGGCCACGTCGCCGGCCACGTCGGCGACGGTGCGGCCCGCGTGCCGGTCGGAGCCGCCGTAGCCGGGCCGGTCGTAGGCGATGAGCTGCATCCGGCGCTGGTAGAGGACCATCCCCCGGGGCGCCGGGCCCAGCCGGCTTCCGGGCATGCCGTGGAGCAGGAACACGGGTTTGCCGAATGGATCGCCCCAGCGCTCCACCGTCAGGCTCCGTCCGTCCGCCACGCGCACCTGACTGCGCACGCGCACCCCCTTGCGCTCGCCGCGACTCGTCACGGTGATTGTGCTCGCTGGGGGAGGAGTGCGGTAGGGCGCACTTCGCGCGAAATTCTTGTGAAAGTTTTCACAAGCGCACAGGGGTCTTTGGTCCTGGGGTGTCTATGCAGGTCAGATGGGTGATGGAAGAGGTTCGAACAGGCGTGAACAGACCTTCGGCCTGCCGGAAAAGGGCTTTCTCGGCGCCGCGGCTTCCGCTTTTGGGTGTCGAATTGAGTCATCAGGAAAGCGGTTCGGGTTGAGTCGAAATGAAGGAGTTCCCGCCATGCAGGCCAACGAGATGGTGGATGGACTGGTCCAGGGAGCGCTCAAGGCGCTCGACCAGTTCTCGTCGTTCAACCAGGAGCAGGTCGACCACATCGTCAAGAAGGCCTCCCTGGCGGCGCTGAGCCAGCACGGCGAGCTCGCCCGGCTGGCGGTGGAGGAGACCGGCCGCGGCCTCTTCGAGGACAAGGCGGTCAAGAACCTCTTCGCCTGCGAGCACGTCGTGAACTCGATGCGCGGGCTCAAGACCGCGGGCGTCATCCGCCGCGACGAGCTGAACGGCATCACGGAGATCGCCGAGCCCGTCGGCGTCGTCTGTGCGATGACCCCGGTCACCAACCCGACCTCCACCACGATCTTCAAGGCGCTGATCGCCCTGAAGACCCGCAACCCGATCATCTTCGCCTTCCACCCCTCCGCGCAGAACTGCTCGGCCGAGGCCGCCCGCGTCGTCCGCGACGCCGCCGTCGCCGCCGGCGCCCCCGCGAACTGCGTCCAGTGGGTCACCGCCCCCTCCATGGAGGCCACCGGCGCCCTCATGAACCACCCGGGCGTCTCCACCATCCTCGCGACCGGCGGAAACGCCATGGTCAAGGCCGCGTACTCGTGCGGCAAGCCGGCCCTGGGAGTCGGCGCGGGCAACGTCCCCGCCTACGTCCACAAGAGCGCCAAGCTCGGCCGCGCGATCCACGACATCGTGCTCTCCAAGGCCTTCGACAACGGCATGATCTGCGCCTCCGAGCAGGCCGTCATCCTCGACGCCGAGATCTACGAGAAGGGCCTCGCCGAGTTCAAGCGGCTCGGCGCCCACGTGGTCTCCGCGGCCGAGAAGACCAAGCTGGAGCAGTTCGTCTTCGGCACCACCGCCTACGCGGCCGACGCCTCCGGCGCGAAGCTGAACCCGGCGGTCGTCGGCAAGTCCCCGCAGTGGATCGCCGAGCAGGCCGGCTTCACCGTCCCCGCCGACGCCTCGATCCTCCTCGCGGAGTGCAACGAGGTCGGCGAGAACGAGCCGCTGACCCGCGAGAAGCTCTCCCCGGTGCTGGCCGCCCTGAAGGCCTCCGACACCGAGCACGGCCTCGAACTGGCCGCCGCGATGGTCGAGTTCCACGGCCTGGGCCACAGCGCCGCCATCCACGCCGAGGACGAGGAGCTCGTCGAGGAGTTCGGCAAGAAGGTCAAGGCGATCCGCGTCATCGCCAACTCGCCCTCCACCTTCGGCGGCATCGGCGACGTCTACAACGCCTTCCTCCCCTCCCTCACCCTCGGCTGCGGCTCGTACGGACACAACTCGGTGTCGAACAACGTCACCGCGGTCAACCTGATCAACGTCAAGCGGATCGGACGGCGCAACACCAACATGCAGTGGTTCAAGGTCCCGCCGAAGATCTACTTCGAGCGCAACTCCATCCGCTACCTCGGTGAGATGGACGGCATCAGCCGGGTCTCGATCGTCACCGACAAGACGATGGTCTCCATCGGCTTCGTGCAGAAGGTCGTGGACATCCTCCAGGCCCGCGAAGGCGCCGTGGCCATCCAGGTCATCGACAACGTCGAGCCCAACCCGGAGCTCTCCACCGTCCAGGCCGGCGCCGCGATGATGCGCGACTTCAAGCCCGACACGATCATCGGCCTCGGCGGCGGCTCGCCGATGGACGCCGCGAAGATCATGTGGCTGATGTACGAGCGCCCGGAGGTGGAGTTCGCCGACACGAAGGAGAAGTTCTTCGACGTCCGCAAGCGCGCCTACAAGTTCCCCTCGCTCGGCGAGAAGGCCAAGATGGTCGCCATCCCGACCACCTCGGGCACCGGCTCCGAGGTCACCCCGTTCGCCGTCATCTCCGACCCGGCCGCGGCCCAGAAGTACCCGCTCGCCGACTACGCCCTGACCCCGAACGTCGCCATCGTCGACCCGATGCTGCCGATGGGCCTCCCGCCCAAGGTGACCGCCGACTCCGGCTTCGACGCCCTGACGCACGCCACCGAGGCCTACGTCTCCGCGTACTCGAACGACTACACCGACGGCCTGTGCCTCCAGGCCATCAAGCTCATCTTCGAAAACCTCCAGCGCTGCGTGGTCGACGGTCCGAACGACCCCGAGGCCCGCGAGAAGATGCACAACGCCTCCACGGTGGCGGGCATGGCCTTCGCCAACGCCTTCCTGGGCATGGTCCACGCCATGGCGCACACCCTGGGCAACACCTTCCACGTGGCCCACGGCCGCACCAACGCGCTGCTCCTGCCCCACGTGATCCGCCACAACGGCACCGTCACCCACAAGGCCACCCCGTGGCCGAAGGCCGAGGTCTACCGGGCGCCGGAGCGCTTCCAGGAGATCGCGAAGATGCTGGGCCTGCCGGCCGCCACCGCGGCCGAGGGCGTCGAGTCCTACGCCAAGGCCGTCGAGGAGCTGCGCGCCAAGTGCGGGATCACCGCCTCCTTCGCCGAGGAGGGCGTGGACGAGCAGGCCTTCATCGAGGCCCTGCCGACCCAGGCCATGAACGCCTACGCCGACCAGTGCGCGCCCGCCAACCCCCGGATGCCGATGATCGACGACCTGAAGCAGCTGATGCTCCAGGCGTACTACGGCAACACCGAGGGTGCCCCGGCCAAGAAGGCCGCCGCCAAGAAGAAGTAGCCCTTCTTCCCCAGAACCTCCGCCAAGGAGCGGAAAAGCCCGTCCGGGGCGCCAAGGCCCGGGCGGGCTTTCCACGTGTCCCCGTGGAGGGCGTGTCCCCAGGGAGGGGCGGGCGGCTCACACGTGCGGGATCAGCAGGGCCGCCGCCGAGCGGGCCCGCTCCAGGGAGGTGGCCCGGTCGGCGCCCCGCTCGCCCAGCACCACGCGGGTGCTCAGGCCGTCCAGCAGGGCGAGCAGCTCCGAGGCGCGGGCGGGGACGTCCAGGCCGGCGGCGAAGCGGCCCTGCTCGACGCCCTTGGCGAGGAGCGCCTCCAGGTCCCGCTGCCAGCCGTCGTCGATCTCCTGCTGGGCGGCGCGCAGCGGTTCGTTCGAGGGGATGCGGGCCCACAGCTCGATCCAGAGCGTCCAGCGCGGATCGCGGGGGCCGCGCGGCAGGTAGAGCTCCAGGAAGAGCGCGAGCTTGCGGTGGGCGGTGACCCGGCGGCCCAGCAGCGCGGTCCGCTCCTCGGCCAGTTGCCGCTCGCTCCAGTGCAGTGCGGCCAGCAGCAGCCGGTCCTTGCTGCCGAAGTAGTACAGGATGTGGCCGCCGCTGGTGCCGAGCCGCTCGGCGAGCGCGGACATGGTGAGCGTCGCCAGCCCGTCCTCGGCGATCGCCGTCATGGCCTCTTCCAGCATCCGCTCCTGGGCGATCTGCCCGTCGCGCCGGCGTGCCGCTCCCGCTGCCCCTGCCACCCGTGCCGCCTTCCCGATCTTCGTGGGCCGACCTTATCCCGGACAGGGTCTTGACGGGGCCCCGATCGGCGGCGCATCTTGAATGTCATTCAAGAACTTAGAACGCCGTTCAATCTAGATGCGGCGGTTCGACAGGTCACCGGTTCGAAGGTCAGGGGCAGACGCATGGCACAGCAGGAGACGACGGCCGACGTCGACGAGATCTTCAGAGTCGAGACGCACGGCATCGACCCGATCCCCGACGCCGAGCGCCACGGCGGGGCCAAGGACCTCTTCTGGCTCTGGTTCGGCTCCAACCTGACCTTCACCTACGTGATCAACGGCGCCCTCGCCGTCGCCTTCGGCCTCTCCTTCTGGCAGGCCACCGCCGTGGTCGTGATCAGCGGACTGTCCTTCTTCGCGATCAGCGCCGCCGGCCTCAGCGGCATCCGCACCGGCACCGCCACCCTGGTCATCTCCCGGGCCGCCTTCGGCGTCCGCGGCAACTGGCCGGCGGGCGTCCTGAACTGGGTGGTGAGCATCGGCTACACCATCGTCAACACCGTCGTCGGCACCCTGGCGCTGGAGGTCTTCTTCGCCGAAATCGGCCTGGGCGAAGGCGCCTCGATCCGGGCCCTCGCCCTCGGCACCACCCTCGCGCTCACCTTCGCCGTCGCCATGTGGGGCCACGCCACCGTGCAGTTCGCGGAGCGCTGGATGGCCTACGTCCTCGCCGTCGGCTTCGGTGCCCTGCTGGTCTTCGTCCTGCCCGGCGCCGAGACCTCCGCCCCGGCCGGCGCCGCGCTCCCGGGTCTGTCCGGCTGGAGCCTGGCCTTCGTGGTGATGCTCGCCGGGCCGTTCTCGTACCTGCCGATGCCCGCCGACTACACCCGCTACCTGCCCCGCACCACCTCGCTGAAGTCGATCACCTGGATGGGCGCGCTCGGCGGCTTCGTCTCCTCCGTCGCCCTCGGGATCGCGGGCGTCGCCGCCGCCACCCAGACCGACATGACCGACGCCGTCGCCGGAGCCGAGAGCCTGCTGCCCGGCTGGTTCCAGCCGCTGTTCCTCGCCCTGGTCCTGGGCGGCTCCGTCACCAACTCGATCATCACCCTCTACTCCTCCAGCCTGAACCTCCAGGTCCTCGGCATCCCGTGGAGCCGGGCCCGGGCCATCGTGATCAGCGCCGCCGTGACCGCCGCCGGATCGCTCGCCGCGCTCTTCCTCACCGACTTCACCACCTCGCTGCTCTCCTTCCTCTCCCTCCTGATCATCGTGTTCGCCCCCTGGGGCGGCGTCTTCCTCGCCGACATGCTGATGCGCCGCTGCCGCTACGACTCCGACGCGCTGCACGCCGGGAGCGCGGGCGCCTACTGGTACCGCGCCGGCTACCACCCCGCCGGGATGGCCGCCCTGCTCGCCGGCATGGTCTTCGCCGCTCTGACCTGCGACTCCGAGCTGTGGACCGGGCCGCTCGTCGCCCCGCTCGGCGGCGCGGACCTCACGCTGCTCGGCTCGGTCGTCGCCGGGCTCACGTACTGGGCGCTCGCCCGGCGGGTGCCCGCGTACGTCCCGGCCGCCTGATCCCCCCGGCCTCCGCCGAGGCCCGGGCGCCGCAAGGGGCGCCCGGGCCTCGGCCGGGGCAGGCGCCGACGCGTGCGCCGCGAGGAGCGCGGGAGGCTCCGTCTGCGCCGGCGCCGCGGAGGGCGCGGGGCGTACGGGGCCCTGCCCGGCGGCCGGCTGCGCGGCGGCCCCGCCCGCGAGGATCCCGGTCAGCAGCGCCCAGCCCAGCAGCAGCGCGAACACGCACCGGAGGCTGCGGGGGCGGGGCATCGTGGGCGGCCTCTCACTGGGACATCACTGGGACATCACTGGGACACTCGGGCGGACTCGGCGGACTCGTCCCGAAATGGTACGGGTCCGCCCCACAAATGCGTTCGCCACCCGGCACCTGCGGGTGAGATCCTCGACCAGGTATGTCTACTTCCTTCGCCGCCCTGCAGACGCTTCTCGGTGAGATCTCCCTCCGTGACGCGCACCGCCTCGGCCGCCGCCTCGAAGGCGCCCGCCGTATCCGCAAGCCCGAGGCCAAGCAGGCCGTGCTCGACGAGATCGCCGCGGAGGCCGAAAAGGCCGCCGCGCGACTGGCCGGACGCGCCTCGCGGATGCCGGAGGTCACGTATCCCGAGAACCTGCCCGTCAGCCAGAAGAAGGACGAGATCGCCGAGGCGATACGCGACCACCAGGTCGTGATCGTCGCGGGCGAGACCGGCTCCGGCAAGACCACGCAGATCCCCAAGATCTGCATGGAGCTGGGGCGCGGTGTCCGGGGCATGATCGGGCACACCCAGCCCCGCCGGATCGCGGCCCGCACGGTCGCGGAGCGCATCGCCGAGGAGCTGAAGTCCGAGATCGGGCAGACCGTCGGCTGGAAGGTCCGGTTCACCGACCAGGTGGACCAGGACGCCACCTTCGTGAAGCTGATGACGGACGGCATCCTGCTCGCCGAGATCCAGACGGACCGCGAGCTGCGCGCGTACGACACGATCATCATCGACGAGGCCCACGAGCGGTCGCTGAACATCGACTTCCTGCTCGGCTACCTGGCCACGCTGCTGCCCAAGCGCCCCGACCTCAAGGTGATCATCACCTCGGCGACGATCGACCCGCAGCGCTTCTCCCGGCACTTCGGTGACGCCCCGGTCGTCGAGGTCAGCGGCCGTACGTACCCGGTGGAGGTCCGCTACCGCCCGCTCCTCGAAGAGGATGACGAGGACGCGGCGGACAGCGACCGCGACCAGATCACCGCGATCTGCGAGGCCGTCGACGAGCTCCAGGCGGAGGGCCCGGGCGACGTCCTGGTCTTCCTCTCCGGCGAGCGCGAGATCCGCGACACCGCGGACGCCCTCAACAAACGGAATCTGCGGTTCACGGAAGTCCTCCCCCTCTACGCGCGCCTCTCGCACGCCGAGCAGCACCGGGTGTTCCAGCAGCACACCGGCCGTCGGATCGTCCTCGCGACGAACGTCGCCGAGACCTCGCTGACCGTCCCGGGCATCAAGTACGTGATCGACCCGGGCACCGCCCGCATCTCGCGCTACAGCCACCGCACCAAGGTCCAGCGGCTGCCCATCGAGCCGGTCTCGCAGGCCAGCGCCAACCAGCGCAAGGGCCGCTGCGGCCGTACCAGCGACGGCATCTGCATCCGCCTCTACTCCGAGGACGACTTCCTGACCCGTCCGGAGTTCACGGACGCCGAGATCCTGCGCACGAACCTGGCCTCCGTCATCCTCCAGATGACCGCGGCCGGCCTCGGCGAGATCGAGAAGTTCCCCTTCATCGACCCGCCGGACCACCGCAACATCCGCGACGGCGTGCAGCTCCTCCAGGAGCTCGGCGCGCTGGATCCCTCGGAGAAGGACCACAACAAGCGGCTCACCCCGATGGGCCGCCAGCTGTCCCAGCTCCCGGTGGACCCGCGCCTGGCCCGCATGGTGGTGGAGGCGGACAAGAACAACTGCGTCCGCGAGGTCATGGTCATCGCGGCGGCCCTGTCCATCCAGGACCCGCGCGAACGGCCCTCGGACAAGCAGACGCAGGCCGACCAGAACCACGCCCGCTTCAAGGACGAGACGAGCGACTTCCTCTCCTTCCTGAACATGTGGCGCTACGTCCGCGAGCAGCAGAAGGAGCGCGGCTCTTCCGCCTTCCGCCGGATGTGCAAGCAGGAGTACCTGAACTTCCTGCGGATCCGCGAATGGCAGGACATCTATTCGCAGCTGCGTACGGTCGCCAAGACCATGGGCATCCACGTCAACGAGGCCGACGCCCCCGAGACGAGCGTGCACATCTCGCTGCTGGCCGGCCTGCTGTCGCACATCGGGCTCAAGGACACCGACAAGAACGAGTACCTGGGGGCCCGGTCCGCCAAGTTCGCGATCTTCCCGGGTTCCTCGCTGTTCAAGAAGCAGCCGAAGTTCCTGATGTCGGCCGAGCTGGTGGAGACCTCGCGGCTGTGGGCCCGGGTGAACGCCAAGGTCGAGCCGGAGTGGGTCGAGCCCCTGGCCCAGCACCTGATCAAGCGCACGTACAGCGAGCCGCACTGGGAGAAGGACCAGGCGGCCGTGATGGCCTTCGAGAAGGTCACCCTGTACGGCGTGCCGATCGTCGCCCAGCGGAAGATCAACTACGGCCGGATCGACCCCGAGGTCTCGCGCGAGCTGTTCATTCGCAACGCCCTGGTCGAGGGCGACTGGCGGACCCACCACAAGTTCTACGCCGACAACCGCAAGCTCCTCACCGAGGTGGAGGAGCTGGAGAACCGGGCCCGGCGCCGCGACATCGTGGTCGACGACGAGACCCTCTTCGACTTCTACGACCAGCGGATCCCCGAACACGTGGTCTCCGGGGCGCACTTCGACTCCTGGTGGAAGCACAAGAAGCACGAAGAGCCCGAGCTGCTCGACTTCGAGCGCGAGATGCTCCTGACGGAGAAGGCGGCCGGGGTCACCAAGGCCGACTATCCGGACTCCTGGGCGCAGGGCCCGCTGAAGTTCCGGGTCACCTACCAGTTCGAGCCGGGCGCGGACGCGGACGGCGTGACCGTCCACATCCCGCTCCAGGTGCTGAACCAGGTCACGGACGAGGGCTTCGACTGGCAGATCCCGGGCCTTCGCGAGGAGGTGGTCACCGAGCTGATCCGGTCCCTCCCGAAGCCGATCCGCCGGCACTACGTGCCCGCGCCGAACTTCGCGACTCGCTTCCTGGCCACGGCGCGGCCGCTGCAGGAGCCCCTGCACGTGACGCTCGCCCGCGAGCTGCACCGGATGGTCGGGGTCCCGGTCACCGCCGAGGACTTCGACCTCGGCCGCATCCCCGACCACCTGAAGATCACCTTCCGGATCGTCGACGAGCGCCGCAAGAACCTCGCCGAGGCCAAGGACCTGGAGGCCCTGCGGCTCCAGCTCAAGCCCAAGGCCCGCCAGGCGCTCTCGCAGGCCGCCGCGGCCAGCGCCGAGCGCGAGGGCGGGGAGTCGGTGGAGAAGACCGGGCTGACGGACTGGACGATCGGCGCCCTGCCCAAGGTCTTCGAGACCCTTCCCCTCCGCCGTGGACGGCGTGGGGATACCCCATTGGCCGGCCAGCCCGTGAAGGCGTACCCGGCGCTCGTGGACGCCGGTACGAGCGTCTCCGTACGCCTCTTCGACACCGAGGCCGAGCAGCAGCAGGCGATGCGGCTCGGCACCCGGCGGCTGATCCTGCTCAACGTCACGGTGAACCCGGCCAAGTTCGCCTCGGACCACCTCAGCAACCAGCAGAAGCTGGCCCTGTCGCGCAATCCGCACGGCTCCATCCAGGCGCTGTTCGACGACTGCGCGACCGCCGCGGCCGACCACCTGATCGCGCGGCACGGCGGACCGGCGTGGGACGAGGCCGGGTTCCGCAAGCTCTACGAGGCCGTGCGGGCCGACCTGGTGGACACGACCGTGCGGACGATCACGCAGGTGCAGCAGGTGCTGGCGGCCTGGCAGGCCTGCGAGCGGCGGCTGAAGGCCACGAGCAGCCTGGCCCTGATGGCGAACGTCCAGGACGTGCGGAACCAGCTGGCGGCCCTGGTGCCGACCGGGTTCGTCACGCTCGCCGGACTGCGCCGGCTGCCGGACCTGATGCGCTATCTGGTGGCGGCGGACCGGCGGCTCCAGCAGATGCCGACGGGCGTCCAGCGCGACACCACGCGCATGGAGAAGGTCCACGAGATGCGGGACGAGTACCTGTGGCTGCTGGAGCAGTTGCCCAAGGGCCGCCCGGTCCCGGCGGAGGTCACCGAGATCCGCTGGATGATCGAGGAACTGCGGGTCAGCTACTTCGCGCACGCCCTCGGAACGGCGTATCCGATCTCCGACAAGCGCATCGTGAAGGCGGTGGACGCGGCGGCACCGGGACCGGCCCGATGATCGGGTTCGACTGCACCCCCTGAGCTGCGGTACAGTCTGTTTCGCAGCCGCCCAGCGGCCGCAAAACAAGGACCTGTGGAGCAGTTGGTTAGCTCGCCACCCTGTCAAGGTGGAGGTCGCGGGTTCAAGTCCCGTCAGGTTCGCAAGATCGTCAGGGCCCGCATCCTCTGGATGCGGGCCCTGACGCGTTTCCGAGCCGGGAACCACGCGGGGACCCGAGCCGGGAATCATGCCGGAACAGTGCCCCAACCGCACCGGAACCCCGGCCGTCCTCCCGAAACACCCCCAAGGACCGCCTGAAGGCCCCCTGGTGGGCCCGTACGGCCGATCCGGCGCCCGGTCCGGCCCGAGGGCCTGGCGGACCGGTGCGCGGCCCACGGGCCGCCCGGGAGTCCACCCCGGGCCGGCCCCGGGCCCCGCCGGGAAAATCGCCCGTTCGCCCGATGCGGTCCGCACGGCACGTCCCATTACGGGGTGGGTTGCCCACATCACAAGAGTGATCACCTGTGACGGGAGTCACCCCATGTGTTTTTGAGACGTACGCTTTTATCGCGCCCATACGCCTGCTCGATTTTATATGTGCAATGGCACCCACCCCCGAGACGTCCGCACACCCGCCCGATACCGCCCTGACCAGGGCATAAAAAAGATCGCGCTGGACCCGGCGGAGTCCAGCGCGATCGAACGACTGGTGAACCTGTTGGGGCAGGTCCGGTCGCATGAAGCTATGTGGGGCTCATCGGATTGGGGGACCCGATATCGACCCGTCGATAAGTAGTGCTGCGGAACCTCAGGCCTCGCTGCGCTGCTGCGGAATTCCCGCAAGCAGTGCGCGGACCTCAGCCTCGCGGTAACGGCGGTGTCCACCCAGGGTGCGGATGGACGTGAGCTTGCCAGCCTTGGCCCAGCGGGTGACCGTCTTCGGGTCCACGCGGAACATCGTGGCAACCTCAGCCGGGGTCAGCAGCGGCTCGGCATCAGGGGTGCGAGCGGTCATGAGCGGCCTCCTCGGGAGAACCGAACCATCTCGGTTCTTTCCTCTAAATTCTGCACCTTGGCCCACGTTGCCCGAAATGGACATACGCGGGCCGAGTCGGTTATAGGACGAACGGCTTGTCCTCGGCACTACAACTACACCATCCGTCCAGCCCCAAGGGCCAAACCGACGGAATTGCCCTCCGAGGTGTTCATCAGCGGCGGAAGCCGATGGACCGTCCCATAACGGACAGTCACCCCACTGTGACGATCAGTCACAGGGCGATCAGGAGTCGTCAGACCCCCCGTAGAGCGCAATACCGAGCATTCCGCCCTTAGTTGGACGGAAGGAACCCTCCCCGGACTCCTTGTCCTATTTTGGCACGAGGGTAGGGGAAGGGCGCAAGGGTGTAGATAGTGCGGTCCGTCACGCTTGGGCCAATGGCCCGTATCGGGACGTAGGTCCCGGAACAAAGACCCAAAAGAGGGCATCACGACCGTGACCAGGCCGTTCCCTCCCGGGGCCGGCCGATCGGCCGATGGACATCGGCGCTCCGGTTCGCTACTCGCCCGATCGCACTAGTTGGCGAAGAGTCGCTCCCGGACCGCCCGCCAGCGTTCGGCGAGGACCCCGTACGTCTCGGACGCCCCCTCCCGGTCCCCGGCCCGCAGCGCCGCGATCCCCGCCGCCAGGTCCCGGGCCGAGCGGTCCTCCTCCAGCCGCGCCGCCGGCAGCGCGTGCAGCAGCCCGCCGTAGTCCAGCTCCACCATCGAGCGCGGATGGAACTCCTCCAGCCAGCTCCCGACCTCCACCAGCCCGTCGGCGAGCATTCCGTAGCCCTCCGCCTCGCGCAGGGTCCGCAGTCCCCGCGCGAGCCTGCGCCGGGCCTGCACCATCGGCGTCCGGTAGCGCAGCCGCTCGCCCGGCACGTACTCCCGCTCCTCGTCGGACACCAGCACGAACCAGCGCAGCGGCACCTGCCACACCCCCGTACGGATCCACGGGCGCGCGTCGGGGTTGCGCCCGCGCCAGGCCTCGTACTCCTCGGCGGCGCGGCGCCGGGCCGCCGCGGGCAGCGCGGCGTCGAGGACCGGCGCCGGGAAGTCGGCCCCCAGCTCCTGGAGCGCCAGCCAGCCGCGCAGCCTGGTCCGCCACGGGCAGACCAGCAGGGTCCCGCCCACCTCGGCGGTGAAGGCGTCCGCGCTCTCGTGGGCCGGGACCCCGACCACGGGCACCCGCACCAAATCCACCAGCGAGCGGCGCAGTTCGTCCTGGGCCGTCGCGATGACCCCGCGCCGGGCGTAGTCGGCCCAGTGCGTGCGCTCGGGCTCCGGGAAAGCGGCCAGCGGCTCGTAGACCCGCAGGTACGAGGCGTACGGGACGACGGGCGTCGAGCGGGCGGAGGACAGCCGGGGATCGGGGGATTCGCTCACGCTCTCGTACTCCCCCGCCCCGCCCGGTGCTACTCCGACGGGCGGCCGCGGGGCCGGGTCTAACCCCCGAGTGTCCCGATCTCCGGACAGGGAGGATCACGGGGCCCCGCAGGTCTTACGCTGCTCCCAGCACGCCCTCCCCCACCCGCAGGGCGGGCGTCTTTTCCGCCGCATCTCTTCCATGGGAGTCACCACCGTGACCGAAATGACCGACGGCGTCCTGCACACCCTGTTCCGTTCGGAACAGGGTGGCCACGAGCAAGTCGTGCTGTGCCAGGACCGAGCCTCCGGCCTCAAGGCCGTCATCGCGATCCACTCCACCGCCCTGGGCCCGGCCCTCGGCGGCACCCGCTTCCACGCGTACGCCTCGGACGAGGAAGCCGTCCTCGACGCGCTGAACCTCTCGCGCGGCATGTCGTACAAGAACGCGCTCGCCGGGCTCGACCTCGGCGGCGGCAAGGCCGTGATCATCGGCGACCCGGCCAGCAGGGAACAGGGCGGCTTGAAGTCCGAGGAACTGCTGCTGGCCTACGGCCGGTTCGTGGAGTCCCTCGGCGGCCGCTACGTGACCGCCTGCGACGTCGGCACCTACGTGGCCGACATGGACGTCGTGGCCCGCGAGACCCGCTGGGCGACCGGCCGCTCCCCCGAGAACGGCGGCGCCGGCGACTCCTCGGTGCTCACCGCCTTCGGCGTCTTCCAGGGCATGCGCGCCAGCGCCCAGCACCTGTGGGGCGACCCGACCCTGCGCGGCCGCAAGGTCGGCGTCGCGGGCGTCGGCAAGGTCGGCCACCACCTGGTCGAGCACCTGCTGGAGGACGGCGCCGAGGTCGTCATCACCGACGTCCGCGCGGAGTCCGTCCAGAGGATCCTGGACAAGCACCCGGGCAAGGTGACCGCCGTCGCCGACACCGAGGCGCTGATCCGCGTGGAGGGCCTGGACATCTACGCCCCCTGCGCGCTGGGCGGGGCCCTGAACAACACGTCCGTGCCGGTCCTGACCGCGAAGATCGTGTGCGGGGCGGCGAACAACCAGCTCGCGCACCCGGGTGTGGAGAAGGACCTCGCCGACCGCGGGATCCTCTACGCGCCGGACTACGTGGTCAACGCGGGCGGGGTCATCCAGGTCGCCGACGAGCTGCGCGGCTTCGACTTCGACCGCTGCAAGGCCAAGGCCTCGAAGATCTTCGACACCACGCTGGAGATCTTCGCACGTGCGAAGGCGGACGGAATTCCGCCGGCCGCGGCGGCCGACCGGATCGCCGAGCAGCGCATGGCGGACGCCCGCCTGACGCGCACGGTCTGATCCTCACGGGGCCTTTACGGGGCCCTTCGGGCGAGCCCGTCGGGGCGCGGCGAGACGGAACTCACTGCGCTTCGGCGGGTCGCCCGTCAGGAAAGGGCTAAAATCGCAGCTGACCAGCGAGGACGGGGCGCCTTGTTGGTACTGCACCGGGGCGCGTCATGCGGGCGGCGTACCGTATGGCCGCGGAAGCAGGTACCGTTAAACCCCTACGGACGGTCTCTCCACGGAGAGCCCGCTCCGAACCATGAACGCGTGTCAGACTCTGGGGCCGTCGAGCCCCGTCACCGAGGGGGTCGAGCCATGGGGCGCGGCCGGGCAAAGGCCAAGCAGACGAAGGTCGCCCGCCAGCTGAAGTACAGCAGCGGCGGGACTGACTTGTCGCGTCTGGCCAATGAGCTGGGCGCATCGCCGACTGATCCGCCGCTGCCTGTCAGCGTGCCGGTCGAAGTCGATGACGATGACGATCAAGATGAAGACGACCCGTACGCCAAGTACGCGGCCCTCTACAACGACGATGACGAAGAGGACGAGGACGAAGAGTCCGGTCCGTCTGCGCATCGTCGCGGCGCTTGACGCTTTCACGGTGTCTGCACGCAAGGTCTAGAACACCGAAACCCGGTCCAGGGCATCGCCCCGGGCCGGGTTTCCGTGCTGCTCGCACTCGGTCCTGCTGATCAGCTCGCGTAGTCGCCGGTCAGGGTCGCGCCCTCGGTGAGGTCGCCCCGATCCAGGATCTCGCCGGCGACCCAGGCGTCGACGCCCCGGTCGGACAGCGCGGTCAGGGCCACGTCCACCGACTCCTGCGGGACCACGGCCATCATGCCGACGCCCATGTTCAGGGTCTTCTCCAGCTCCAGGCGCTCCACCTGCCCGGCCTTGCCGACCAGGTCGAAGATCGCGCCGGGGGCCCAGGTCGAGCGGTCGACCGTGGCGTGCAGGTGGTCCGGGATCACCCGGGCGAGGTTGGCCGCGAGGCCGCCGCCCGTGATGTGGGAGTAGGCGTGGACCTCGGCCGTACGGGTGAGGGCCATGCAGTCCAGCGAGTAGATCTTGGTGGGCTCGAGCAGCTCCTCGCCGAGGGTCCGGCCGAGCTCCTCGACGTGCTGCTCCAGCGCCATTCCGGCCCGGTCGAAGAGGACGTGGCGGACCAGCGAGTACCCGTTCGAGTGAAGACCGGAGGATGCCATCGCGATGACGGCGTCGCCCGTGCGGATACGCTCCGCGCCCAGCAGCCGGTCGTACTCGACGACTCCGGTGCCCGCGCCCGCCACGTCGAAGTCGTCCGGGCCCAGCAGGCCCGGGTGCTCGGCGGTCTCGCCGCCGACCAGGGCGCAGCCGGCCAGGACGCAGCCCTCGGCGATGCCCTTGACGATGGCCGCGACACGCTCGGGGTGGACCTTGCCGACGCAGATGTAGTCGGTCATGAAGAGCGGCTCGGCACCGCAGACGACGATGTCGTCCATGACCATCGCGACGAGGTCGTGGCCGATGGTGTCGTACACGCCCATGCGGCGGGCGATGTCGACCTTGGTGCCGACCCCGTCGGTGGCGGAGGCCAGCAGGGGGCGCTCGTAGCGCTTGAGGGCGGAGGCGTCGAAGAGGCCGGCGAAGCCGCCGAGGCCGCCCAGGACCTCGGGGCGCTGCGTCTTCTTCACCCACTCCTTCATCAGCTCGACGGCGCGGTCTCCCGCGTCGATGTCCACGCCCGCGGCTGCGTAGCTGGCACCGGTGGTCTTCTCTGTCATGACAGGAGAGAGCTTTCGTGTCGTTGCTGCGTGTGGTGCGAGGGCCCGGGAGAAGCTTCAAAGACGAGCCCGCGCGCAGTTTGAGCAGGATGTGCAGGATGAAGGGGGCCTACGGGTCCGCGGGCTCGGGTGAGCCCGCGGACCGTACGCGGTGTCGCGGCCCTACGGGCGCCGGAGCGCGTCGGCGGCGTCCGTGCCGCCGGCCAGCTCCGACTCCAGGAGCTGCTTGCCCAGCAGCTGCGGGTCGGGCAGCTCCATGGGGTACACGCCGTCGAAGCAGGCCCGGCAGAGGTTGGGCTTCTGGATCGTCGTCGCCTCGACCATCGCGTCGAGCGAGATGTACGAGAGCGAGTCCGCGCCCAGCGACGTGGCGATCTCGTCGACCGTCATGCCGTTGGCGATCAGCTCGGCCCGGGTGGCGAAGTCGATGCCGAAGAAGCACGGCCACTTCACCGGCGGCGAGGAGATCCGGATGTGGACCTCCGCCGCGCCGGCCTCGCGGAGCATCTTGACCAGGGCGCGCTGGGTGTTGCCGCGGACGATCGAGTCGTCGACGACCACCAGGCGCTTGCCCCGGATGACTTCCTTGAGGGGGTTGAGCTTGAGGCGGATGCCCAGCTGGCGGATCGTCTGCGAGGGCTGGATGAAGGTCCGGCCAACGTAGGCGTTCTTGACCAGGCCGACGCCGTACGGAATCCCGCTGGCTTCGGCGTACCCGACGGCGGCGGGCGTGCCCGATTCCGGCGTCGATATCACCAGGTCGGCATCGGCCGGGGCTTCCTTGGCCAGGCGCCGGCCCATCTCGACACGCGAGAGGTAGACGTTGCGGCCGGCGATGTCGGTGTCCGGGCGCGCCAGGTAGACGTACTCGAAGACACAGCCCTTGGGCTTTGCTTCCGCGAAACGAGAGGTCCGCAGACCGTTCTCGTCGATCGCGATGAGCTCGCCCGGCTCGACCTCGCGGACGAAGCTGGCGCCGCAGATGTCCAGGGCGGCGGTCTCGCTCGCGACCACCCAGCCGCGCTCGAGGCGGCCGAGGACCAGCGGGCGGATGCCCTGCGGGTCACGGGCGGTGTAGAGCGTGCCCTCGTCCATGAAGACGAGCGAGAAGGCGCCCTTCACCAGCGGGAGGACCTTGGTGGCCGACTCCTCGATGGTCAGGGGCTTGCCGTCGTCGTCCGTCTGGCCGGCCAGCAGGGCGGTGACCAGGTCGGTGTCGTTGGTGGCCGCCACCTGGGTGGCGCGGCCGTCCTGACGGGGGAGGTCGGCGACCATCTCGGCCAACTCGGCGGTGTTCACCAGGTTGCCGTTGTGACCCAGGGCAATGGAGCCGTGGGCGGTCGCGCGGAAGGTGGGCTGCGCGTTCTCCCAGACGGAGGCCCCGGTGGTCGAGTAGCGGGCGTGACCGACCGCGATATGACCTTGGAGCGAGCCGAGAGAGGTTTCGTCGAAGACTTGGGAAACGAGGCCCATGTCCTTGAAGACGAGGATCTGGGAACCGTTGCTCACAGCGATGCCCGCGGACTCTTGTCCGCGGTGCTGCAGTGCATACAGTCCGAAGTAGGTGAGCTTGGCGACCTCTTCACCCGGAGCCCAGACACCGAAGACGCCGCAAGCGTCCTGGGGGCCCTTTTCGCCGGGGAGCAGGTCGTGGTTGAGTCGTCCATCACCACGAGGCACGCCTCCGAGTGTAGGCGAGATCGACCACTGGTCCGAATTGGGGACGCCCCGTAAAAATCACAGTGCGCACAGTCGGGCAATCCCTGCGGAGGGTGACCGCACACGGGCCGTCTCAATATCCGGATTGCCCTGGTTGACAGCCGCCTGTCGGTTCGTACAAGCTTCCGGCCCATGCAGCCTCTCGGTGACCACTCCGTCACCCTCGTCGAGCGCCGGCACGTGGACCTGGTCCGTGTCGCGAGCGCCATCTGTCGCTGTTTCGCGTAGTCACACGCCGCTTTTCGCTTTTCTTTTTCCCGCTTCCCCCTTTTCCCCCGCGTGAGCCAGCTCCGCCGTGCCCTGCGCCGTCCCGCGCTGCCCGGAGCCGGCCGGCGGGCCATGCCCTGGAGCACCTGTGACCTCGAACGGATCCAACCTGTCCCGGCGCGCCTTCGGCGGCGCGGTCGGCGTGACCGCGGCCGCCGCGGCGGTGGGGCTGGGCGCGGCCGCGCCCGCCCAGGCCGCCGGCCCCGGAGAGCAGGATTTCCGGGCCGCGCGCGGCCGCCGCTCCCGCCGCCCGAACATCCTGTTCATCCTCGCGGACGACCTCGGCTGGGCCGACCTGTCCTCCTACGGGGCCCCGCACATCAAGACCCCGAACCTCGACAGGCTCGCCCGCCAGGGCGTGCGCTTCACCGACGCCTACTCCGGCTCCGCGACCTGCTCCCCGACCCGCTTCAGCCTGTACACCGGCCGCTACCCGGGCCGCGCCAAGGGCGGGCTGGCCGAGCCCATCGCGGACAAGTCGGTGGGCCTGGAGCCCACCCATCCGACCCTGGCCTCGCTGCTGAAGGGCTCCGGCTACGCGACGGCGCTGATCGGCAAGTGGCACTGCGGCTACCTGCCCGACTACAGCCCGACCAAGTCCGGCTGGGACGAGTTCTTCGGCAACTTCGGCGGAGCGCTGGAGTACTACTCCAAGCTCGGCCTGGGCGGGGAGTACGACCTGTACGAGGGCGACGCCGAGTACAAGGACCTGCGCTACTACACGCGGATCCTGACCGAGCGCGCCGGCGAGTACGTCTCCCGCGACCACGGCGACAAGCCGTGGCTGCTGAACCTCAACTTCACCACCCCGCACTGGCCGTGGATCGCCGACGGGGACACCGAGGCGAGCGCCGAGGTGACGCGCCGGATCAAGGCCGGTGACGGACGGGCCCTTTGGCACCAGGACGGCGGCTCCATCGAGAAGTACAAGCAGATGGTGGAGGACCTCGACCGCTCGGTCGGCGAGGTGCTGAAGGCGCTGGGGCGCTCCGGGCAGGAGGAGGACACCCTGGTCTTCTTCTCCAGCGACAACGGCGGGGAGCGCTTCTCCCACAACTGGCCGCTCGCCGGCAACAAGGCCTCCCTCCAGGAGGGCGGCATCCGCGTCCCGAACATCGTGCGCTGGCCCGCCCGGCTCGACGGCGGCCAGGTCAGCCACGTCCCGGTCTTCACCCCGGACTGGACGGCGACCGTGCTCGAACTGGCGGGCGCCCGCGCGAACCCGGCGTACCCGCTGGACGGGGTAAGCCTCGCCGGATACCTGCTGCGCGGCGAGAGGATCGCCGAGCGCAACCTCTTCTGGCGGGTGCGCGGGGAGCGGGCGCTGCGCCGCGGGGACTGGAAGTACTACCGCGGCAAGGCGGGCACCGACCAGCTCTTCAACCTGGCCGGGGACATCCGCGAGCAGGCCGACAAGGCGGCGCTGGAGCCAGCCCGGCTGGCCGAGCTGCGGGCTGCCTGGGAGAAGACCAACGCGGGGCTGCTGCCCTACCCGGGCTGATCCCGATCCGTGGTCCACAGCCTGTGGAGGGCCGTGGGCCACGGCCGGTCCGGCGCGGCCACCACGGCCTCCCGGACCCGGGGTCACCTGGACCCGGGGTCACCCGGTGGCGGAGCCCGCCTTGGCGGTGATGCCCTTGGCTCCGCCGTCGCCGTCGCCGCTCGCGGTCAGGGTGAGGGCGTCGCCCTGGATCCTCCAGTCGAGCGGGCCGCTGCCGAAGAGCCCGGTCAGCGCCCGCTCGACCTCGCCGGCCCCGCCCTCGCAGGCCATCCGGGTGGTGGTGAGCGTCCCGAAGGTGAGCCGGTTCCCCTCGACGGTGGCCTTCGCGTTGAACCGGTTGCAGCCGAGGTTGCCGCTCGCGGAGCCGTCGGCGGCGACGGTGAAGCGGGCCCGGCCCGCCGCCTCGGCAGCCAGCGAGCTCGCGGTGCCCCCGCCGAGCAGGGAGTCCACCGTCCACACGGTGTCCACGAGCGACGCCTTGGGGGTACGGGGCTTCGTGGTCAGGCTGATCTCGTCCCCCGCGGCGGTCTTCAGCGTGACGGTGTCCGGCTGCTCCCGGACGGTCAGCCGGCCCTGGAAAAGCCTGGCGAACTCCGTCTCGAACCGCATGTCCGCGCAGGCCATGTCGGTGGAGGCGCCCGGCCGCACGGTGATGGCGGACCCGGCTTCGAAGACGACCGCGGCCGTGAAGCCGTTGCAGCCGTAGTTGCCCGTGGCCTCGGCCTCCCGGCCCCCCTGACCCGGCTCCAGGGTCAGCCGGGCGGCATCCGGCGCGGTCAGCTTCCGTCCGTCCACGGTCAGGCTCACCACCGACCAGCTCCCGGAGAAGGTGCGGTCGGGGGGCGTACCTCCGGCCCCGCCGCCGTCACCGCAGGCGGTGGCGGTGGCGGACAGCGCGAGTACGGCGACCAGGGCGGCGGGGAGGAGCGGCAGCGTACGCATGCCGCTGGGACGCGGCCGGCGCCCCGGTGGTTCCCCGGCTCAGCTCATCAGGGGAAGCAGCGCCGAGAGGTCGGCGCGCTCTCCGCTGGCCCGGACCTGGGCCGCGTCCAGCGCTTCGGCCCAGCTCGTACGGCCGGTGGCGAGGCGGATCCAGGTCAGCGGGTCGGTCTCCACCACGTTCGGCGGGGTGCCTCGGGTGTGCCGGGGCCCCTCGACGCACTGCACCACCGCGAACGGCGGCACCCGGAACTCCACCGCCCCGCCCGGAGCCTTGAGCGCGAGGGCGTCGGCGAGCAGCCGGGTGCAGGCGGCCAGGGCCTGCCGGTCGATCGGCACGTCCACTCCGGTGGCGCGGCGCAGGTCGTCGGTGTGGACGACCAGCTCGACGGTACGGGTGACCAGGAAGTCGGCCACCGTCATGGCCCCGATCCACAGGTCCAGCACGCGGCTGCCGGGGTTCGCCTCGAGCGCCTCGGCCATGCGGGCGGCGGCCCGGTCGTAGAGCTCGGGCAGCGGGGCGCCGTCGAGGGTCTCCTTGGCGGCCTCGGCGATCTTCCCGGCGAGCGAGGCGGTGGCGAAGGGCCACTGCGCCGCGGGCAGTTCGGCGACGGCGGCGGGCGGCCGGGCCAGGCCGCCGGCCAGCGAGTCGGCGATCCACGCGATGTGCGCGGCGAGTTCGGCGACGGACCAGTCACCGAGCCCGCTCGGCCGGGCGAGCTGCTCGGCGTCCAACCCCCGTACGGCGTCCCGTACATGCCCGAACTGCGCGACGACGGCCGCGCTGGTCTTGTCGTGGTCGTAGGTGCGCGGCTTCTTCTTGGTGGGCGGCATGGCGCCGACCTTACGCCGCCCGGACCGGCCGGGCGGCGCACCTCAGTCCTTCGGGGCCGGGGGCAGGCTGGTCTCGCAGCCCGCCTTCGCCGCGGCGCGCACGGCCGCCTCGCGGGCCAGCCCCGACAGGAAGCCGCGCCCCCTGCTGCCCCGGCCGTCGCCCTCGCCGGCTGCGGTCGCCCGCAGGGCGGTCACTCCGCCGGACCCGGCCGGGTCGGCGCACTTCGCGATCGCCGTGACGCTGAAGGTCCCGTAGTCGAACCGGCTTCCGCCCGGTTCGGCGTCCTTGGAGGCCACCACCGCGACGGAGGCGAACTCGTCCATCTGCCTCTGGCCCTCGAACGTCCCCTCACGCAGCAGCACGCACGCCTGGTCCCCCGTGGCGCCCGCCTCCACCCTGGGCGTGCCGAACCCCATCACCGCATCCGGATCGACCAGTCCCTGACAGTTCTCGATGATCTCCGCCCGGCTCCGCGCGCGGTCCCCGGAGTTGTCGTAGAGGAACCAGCCGCCCACCCCCACGGCGGCCACGATCACCGGCATCCCGGCCCTGAGCAGCCATCGACCCCGACCCTGCTCCATCTGGACCCCGTTCCCCCGCCGGCTCCGCCACCGCCGTCGGTGCGGGCTCCTTGCCGGAACGGACGAGCCCCCGCCCGGAACAGTTCCGGACGGGGGCTCGAAAAACGCCGGGTCAGGCCAGCAGCCCCGGGATCGTCCCCTCGTGGGCGGTGCGGAGCTCGGCCAGGGGGAGCGTGAACTCGCCCTGGATCTCGATCTCCTCGCCGTCCACCACACCGATCCGGGCCGCCGGGAGGCCCCGCGCACCGCACATGTCGGTGAAGCGGAGCTCCTCGCTGCGCGGGACGGCCACGATGGCCCGGCCCGCCGACTCGGAGAAGAGGAAGGTGAAGGCGTCCAGGGCCTCGGGCACCACGATCCGCGCACCGTTGCCGCCGCGCAGGCAGGACTCGGTGAGCGCCTGGATCACGCCGCCGTCGGACAGGTCGTGCGCGGCGTCGATCATGCCGTCGCGCGAGGCCGAGATCAGGATCTCGCCGAGCAGCTTCTCGCGGCCCAGGTCCACCTTGGGCGGCATGCCGCCCAGGTGCTGGTGGACGACCTCGGACCAGGCGGAGCCGCCGAACTCCTCGGCGGTGTCGCCGAGCAGGTACAGCAGCTGGCCGGCCTCCGCGAACGCCATCGGCGTGCGGCGGTTGACGTCGTCGATCACACCGAGGACCGCCACGACCGGGGTCGGGTGGATCGCGATGTCACCGGTCTGGTTGTAGAGCGAGACGTTGCCGCCGGTCACCGGGGTGCCCAGCTCGAAGCAGCCGTCGGCGAGACCACGGGTGGCCTCGGCGAACTGCCACATGACGTCCGGGTCCTCGGGGGAGCCGAAGTTCAGGCAGTCGGAGATGGCCAGCGGCTTCGCGCCGGTCGCGGCGACGTTGCGGTACGCCTCGGCCAGCGCCAGCTGCGCGCCCGTGTACGGGTCGAGCTTGGCGAAGCGGCCGTTGCCGTCGGTGGCCATCGCGACGCCGAGGTTGGTCTCCTCGTCGATGCGGACCATGCCGGCGTCCTCGGGCTGCGAGAGCACCGTGTTGCCCTGCACGAAGCGGTCGTACTGGTCGGTGATCCAGGACTTCGAGGCCTGGTTCGGCGACGAGACCAGGGCCAGGACCTGCGCGCGCAGCTCCTCGGAGGTCTGCGGCCGCGGCAGCTTGCCCGCGTCGTCCGCCTGCAGCGCGTCCTGCCAGGAGGGGCGCGCGTAGGGGCGGTGGTAGGTGGGGCCCTCGTGGGCGACGGTGCCCGGGGGCACGTCCACGATGAGCTCGCCGTGCCAGAAGATCTCCAGCTGCTCGCCCTCGGTCACCTCACCGATGACGGTGGCGATGACGTCCCACTTCTCGCAGATCTCCATGAAGCGGTCGACGTACTGCGGCTCGACGATCGCGCACATGCGCTCCTGCGACTCGCTCATGAGGATTTCCTCGGGCGAGAGCGTCGCATCGCGCAGCGGGACGGTGTCCAGCTCGACGCGCATGCCGCCGGAACCGGCGGAGGCCAGCTCGGACGTGGCGCAGGAGAGCCCGGCGCCGCCGAGGTCCTGGATGCCCGCGACCAGCTTCTCCTTGAAGATCTCCAGGGTGCACTCGATGAGGAGCTTCTCCTGGAAGGGGTCGCCGACCTGGACCGCCGGACGCTTGGTCGGCTTCGTGTCGTCGAAGGTCTCCGAGGCCAGCACGGACACGCCGCCGATGCCGTCGCCGCCCGTGCGGGCGCCGTAGAGGATGACCTTGTTGCCGGGGCCGGAGGCCTTGGCGAGGTGGATGTCCTCGTGCTTCATCACGCCGATGCAGCCGGCGTTGACGAGCGGGTTGCCCTGGTAGCAGGCGTCGAAGACGACCTCGCCGCCGATGTTCGGCAGGCCGAGGCAGTTGCCGTAGCCGCCGATGCCCGCGACGACGCCCGGCAGGACGCGCTTGGTGTCGGGGTGGTCGGCCGCGCCGAAGCGCAGCGGGTCGACGACGGCGATCGGGCGGGCGCCCATGGCGAGGATGTCGCGGACGATGCCGCCGATGCCGGTGGCCGCGCCCTGGTAGGGCTCGATGTAGCTCGGGTGGTTGTGCGACTCCACCTTGAAGGTGACCGCGTAGCCCTGGCCCACATCGACGACGCCGGCGTTCTCGCCGATGCCGACGAGCATGGCGTCGTTCGGCGGGACCTTCTCGCCGAACTGCTTCAGGTGGACCTTGCTGCTCTTGTACGAGCAGTGCTCGGACCACATGACCGAGTACATGGCGAGCTCGGCGCCGGTGGGACGGCGGCCGAGGATCTCCTTGATCCGGGCGTACTCGTCCTCCTTGAGGCCGAGTTCCTTCCAGGGCTGGGAGGCGTCCGGGGTCTCGGTGGCGTTCTTGACGGTGTCGAGGCTCATGCGCTGACCAGCTTCTTCAGGACCGACGTGAAGAACGGGAGGCCGTCGGTGCGGCCCGTCCCGATCAGCGGTTCGACCGCGTGCTCGGGGTGCGGCATGAGGCCGACGACGTTGCCCGCGGCGTTGGTGATGCCGGCGATGTCGCGCAGCGAGCCGTTCGGGTTACCGCATCCATCAGCGGCTTCGCCGCGGACGACGTAACGGAAGGCCACTCGGCCTTCGGCCTCCAGTTCGTCCAGCACCCGCTCGTCGGCCACGTAGCGGCCGTCCACGTTCTTGAGCGGTACGGAGATCTCCTGGCCGGCGGTGTAGTCGCCGGTCCACGCGGTCTCCGCGTTCTCGACCCGCAGCTTCTGGTCGCGGCAGATGAAGTGCAGGTGGTTGTTGCGGAGCATCGCTCCCGGCAGCAGGTGGGCCTCGGTGAGGATCTGGAAGCCGTTGCAGATGCCGAGGACGGGCATGCCGCCCTTGGCCTGCTCGATGATCGTCTCCATCACCGGCGAGAACCGGGAGATGGCTCCGGCGCGCAGGTAGTCCCCGTAGGAGAAGCCGCCCGCGAGGACGACGGCGTCGACTTGGTGGAGGTCCTTGTCGCGGTGCCAGAGGGAGACCGGCTCCGCTCCCGCGAGGCGCACGGCGCGCAGCGAGTCACGGTCGTCGAGCGTTCCGGGGAACGTGACGACTCCGATGCGAGTGGTCACCGTCAGGCCTCGACCTTCACGGTGAAGTCTTCGATGACGGTGTTGGCGAGGAAGGTTTCGGCCATCTTGTGGATGCGGTCGAGGGCGGCCTGGTCGACCGGTCCCTCCACCTCCAGTTCGAAGCGCTTCCCCTGGCGGACGTCGGCGATCCCTTCGAAGCCCAGGCGCGGCAGTGCACGCTGCACCGCCTGGCCCTGGGGGTCGAGGATCTCCGGCTTGAGCATGACGTCGACTACGACGCGTGCCACTGGCACTCCCGATGAGGTGGTTGGTGCGAAGGCGGTTCCCTCAGCGTACCCGGCCGAAATTTCTACGCGGGTAGATAGGCTTCGGATCCGATCACCGGGCCGTTTCGGCTTCACCAACGCTTCGCAAAATCCACCGGAAAACCACGTACCCGGCATTGCGGCGGGACACGCGGAGAGAATTAACTGGGCTTCGCAATGCAATGGGAATCGGGGTACAAAGGATTCCTCCGATGTGTCGGCATTTTCCGCGGCGCAACGGGACCGGAAAGTTGCATTGCTCCGAAACATCCACACAGGCGGCAGCACAGCTCCGTCCCCGCATGTCAGCGGGGAGCCGGCGCCGCACGAAGGGACCGATATCCGTGGCGCAGCGCGTAGTAGTCACGCTCTCCGACGACATCGACGGTGGAGAAGCGGTGGAAACGGTCGTCTTCGCTCTGGACGGTAAGACGTACGAGATCGACCTCAATGTCGCCAACGCAAAGAAACTGCGGAAGGGCCTGGCCCCGTTCGTGGCGGCCGGCCGGCGCCAGGCGCGTTCCGGGAAGGCCTTCAAGCACACGGCCATCGCCCCCGACCCGGCGGTCGTCCGGGCCTGGGCCCGGTCCAACCAGCTCGACGTCCCGCCGCGCGGCCGCATCCCCAAGAAGGTCTACGAGGAGTACAACGCCGCTCACTGAGAGCCGATTTGCCATCCACCCCTACCGGTCCGCTAGTGTGTGGATCACGCCAAGGGGCGCGGCCGCAAGCCGAACCCCGAAGTCGTGCGGGTGTAGTTCAGTAGCAGAACATCCCCCTTCCAGGGGGAAGGCGCAGTGTGCGATTCCTGTCACCCGCTCTGCAACGCATTACCGACCACGGTTGTGGATCAGGTAGAGTGATGCACGCATCGCACGGCACTTCGTGCTGTGGTGAGTATGCGGACGTAGCTCAGTTGGTAGAGCACCACCTTGCCAAGGTGGATGTCGCGCGTTCGAGTCGCGTCGTCCGCTCAGCGCACAAAGGCCCCGGTCATCGACCGGGGCTTTTGTCGTATTCCGGATCGCCGTCGTTCGCCTTCGGGTTCGCCTTCGGGTTCGCCTTCAGGTTCGGCCGAAGTCCGAAGTCCGAAGTCCGATGACATGTGTCATGGCCGGGACGGCCCGGCGGCCGCGAGACTGGGGCCATGAAACTCACCGGCTGGTGGAAGAACCGCAGCAGCGCGGGGAAGGTCGAGCTGTACACCCGCTGGTCGTTCCACTTCTTCGTGCTCGTCGAGATCTTCTCCATCGGCCTGGCCGCGCTCGGCTCCATGGAGGGAAAGGCCTCGCCGGCGGTCGCCCTCCCGCTCTTCCTCCTCGTGTGCGCGCACTCCGTGCTCGTCGGCTTCCTCTCGTCCCGCGCGCTGGACTGGATCGTGGACCGGCGCGAGCGGCCGACCCGGCTCGCGGCCGTCACCACCGCCCTGACCGGCGCCGCCGTGCTGGCCGTCCTCGCCCTGCGCGCGGCCGGCCGGGACGGCGGCCCCACGGTGGCCCCGACCCTCGTCGTCGGCATGACCTGCTTCACCAGCGGCACGCTCGTCCTGTGCATGCGCGAGGTCCGGCACATGCGCTACGTCGCCCCGGTCGCGGCCGCCGGCGCCTCGGTGGCGGCGCTCGCCTTCGGCATCCCGACCGGCGAGTCCGCCGGATTCGCCGTCGGGGTGCTGCTGAGCAGCGCCTTCTTCTGCGCGGCCTGCGGGTTCTCCGGCTGGCTGCTCAACACCGTGCACGAGCTGGACCGCGCCCGCGAGGTCCAGGCGCAGCTCGCCGTGGCCGAGGAGCGGCTGCGCTTCGGGCGCGACCTGCACGACGTGATGGGCCGCAACCTCGCGGTGATCGCCCTCAAGAGCGAGCTGGCGGTGCAGCTGGCCCGGCGCGAACGCCCCGAGGCCGTCGACCAGATGATCGAGGTGCAGCGGATCGCCCAGGAGTCCCAGAAGGAGGTCCGCGACGTGGTCCGCGGCTACCGGGAGGCGGACCTCGCCGTGGAGCTGGAAGGCGCGCGCGGGGTGCTGCGCGCGGCCGGGATGGACTGCCGGGTCGAGTTCGAGACGGACCGCGACCTGCCCCCGGAGGCACAGTCGGCGCTCGGCTGGGTGGTCCGCGAGGCGACGACGAACGTGCTGCGGCACGGCGACGCCCGCAGCTGCGTGATCCGGCTGACCGCCGAGGAGCGGACGGGCGCGCTCACGCTGGTGGTGGAGAACGACGGGGCCCCCAAGGCCCCGGCCGGGCCCCCGGGCTCGGGACTCGCGGGGCTGCGGGAGCGGCTCGCGGCGCTGGACGGCACGCTGGAGGCCGGTCCGGTGGGCGGCGGCCGGTTCAGGCTGCGCGCCGAGATTCCCGGCCCGGCCGGGCCGATGCGACAGGAGGCACGGGCATGAACCCGGTACGCGTACTGCTGGCCGACGACGAGCACCTGATCCGGGGCGCGCTCGCCGCACTCCTGGGCCTGGAGGACGATCTGCTGGTCGTCGCGGAGGCCGCCTCGGGGCCGGAGGCGCTCGCGATGGCCCGGGCCCACCGGCCCGACGTGGCGGTACTGGACCTCCAGATGCCCGGGGCGGACGGTGTGAGCGTGGCCACATCCCTGCGGGCCGAACTCCCCGGCTGCAAGACCATGATCGTGACCAGCCACGGCCGCCCCGGGCACCTCAAGCGGGCCCTGGAGGCCGGCGTACGGGCCTTCGCGCCGAAGACGGTCTCGGCCCAGCGGCTGGCCGAGCTGATCCGGACCGTGCACGCGGGAGGCCGTTACGTGGACCCGGAGTTGGCGGCCGACGCGATCAGCGCGGGGGACTCCCCGCTGACCGCGCGCGAGGCGGAGGTGCTGGAACTGGCCGGGGACGGGGCACCGATCGCGGAGATCGCGGAGCGCGCCTCGCTGTCGCAGGGGACGGTGCGGAACTACCTGTCCTCGGCGGCGTCGAAGCTGGGCGCCGAAAACCGGCACACGGCAGTGCGTCTCGCGAGGGAGCGGGGTTGGGTATAGTAGGTCTCGCGTTACGGCGCATGCGGACATAGCTCAGTTGGTAGAGCACCACCTTGCCAAGGTGGATGTCGCGCGTTCGAGTCGCGTTGTCCGCTCTGTAACGAAGAAGCCCCCGGTCCTCGGACCGGGGGCTTCTCCCGTTTCCGGGGCCCCGGGACAGGGGCCCCTTCGCGATGTCCCGGCCGGCTCAGACCCAGGTCTGGCCGGTGAGCCGCTCGTAGGCCTCGACGTACTTGGCGCGGGTCTGGTCCACGACCGCCTGGGGCAGGCTCGGCGGCGGCAGTTCGCCCTTGGAGTCCCAGCCGGAGGCCGGGGAGGCCAGCCAGTCGCGGACGTACTGCTTGTCGAAGGACGGCTGGCTGCGGCCCGGCTCCCACAGGTCGGCCGGCCAGAAGCGCGAGGAGTCCGGGGTCAGCACCTCGTCGGCGGCGACCAGGGCGCCGTCCTTGTCGAAACCGAACTCGAACTTGGTGTCCGCCAGGATGATCCCGCGGTTGCGGGCGATGTCCCGGGCGCGGCCGTAGACCGCGAGGGTGCTCTGGCGCAGCAGGGCCGCCGTCTCGGCGCCCTGGGTGCGCGCGACCTCCTCGTAGGAGACGTTCTCGTCGTGCTCGCCCACCTCGGCCTTGGCGGCCGGCGTGAAGATCGGGGCGGGCAGCTCGGAGCCGTCGACCAGGCCCTCGGGCAGGGCGAGTCCGCAGACCGTACGGGTCTTCTCGTACTCGGCGAGGCCCGAGCCGGTGAGGTAGCCGCGGGCCACGCACTCGACGGGGACCATGTCGAGGTTCCGGCAGACCAGGGCGCGGCCGGCCCAGTCGGCGGGGGCGCCGGCGGGCAGCTCGGTGCTGATGACGTGGTTCGGGACGAGGTCGGCGAGCTGGTCGAACCACCACAGGGAGAGCTGGGTCAGGATCCGGCCCTTGTCCGGGATCTCGGTGGGCAGCACCCAGTCGGCGGCGGAGATGCGGTCGCTGGCGACCATGACGAGATGGCCGTCCTCGTCACGGTAGAGGTCGCGGACCTTGCCGGTGTGGAGGTGGACGAGGCCGGGCACCTGCACCGGCTCGGGCTTTTCGACGAATCCGGGCACGGTGTCTCCCTGTGGTTCTGTACGAGCGCGCGGCCCATTCTCCCGCACCGCTCCGCGAACGGGGACAACGGGTCCGGCCGGGCCGGGTCAGTCCCTCTTGCAGATGCGGTCGAGGAGGTTCGCGGTGGCCCGCTGGACACGCTCGTCCACGTGCCCGGGGCGGTCCAGGGCGGGGGACCAGGCGAAGGTTCCGGACGCGAAGACGAGCGCGCCGCTCGGTGCCCGGTAGAGCGAGGTCTCCTGGTGGCGGAGGTGCCCCTCGCCGTCCTCGTACGGGGAGTGGGCGAGCAGGATCCGGCTCTGGTGCTCGGGGAGCTGGGTGCGCGGGAAGTAGCGGTCGGCCTCGCCCGCGACCAGGCCCGGCAGCTCGTCGTTCTCGGCGGCGCCGGTGGAGTCCCACAGCCAGTGCGTGGCGTTGCGCACGATCAGGGGCGCGGGCTCGGGGACCCGCCCCGCGTACTGGATGCCGAGCAACTGCTGCTCGGCGCGGTCCACTTCGCGCCAGAGGCTGGAGCGGCCGGGGCCGCGGCGTTTTCGGCAGGTGAGGAGCCGGTCGTCCACGCCGGAGGGCGAGGGGGAGAGCTCGACCTGCCAGTACATGGTGTTGGCGGAGAGGAAGACGAGCGAGGTGCCGTGGTCGCGGGCGCGCTCGACGGTGCGGCGCATCGGGGCGGACCAGTACTCGTCGTGGCCGGGGAAGACGAGGCCGCGGTAGCGGGTGGGGTCGATGCGGCCGGCGTGCAGGTCGCGGGCGTCGGCGTAGGCGAGGTCGTAGCCGTAGCGCTCGGCCCAGCGGATGAAGTCGTAGGCGTGGCCGACGTGCAGGGGCAGGCCCGCGCCGGCGTGCGGGCGGTCGAAGGAGACGGTGATGGCGGCGTCGCGCTCGCCGAGCAGCCGGCCGTCCTCGTCCCAGGCGTGGTAGAGGCTGGCGCCGGTCCGGCCGTCCTCCGGGTAGAGGTTGTAGGCCTGCCAGGTGATGTCGGGGAGCAGGAGCAGCAGATCGGCCGGGTGGTCGTCCCGCACCGTGAACGGGATGTGGGAGCGGTAGCCGTCGGCCGTCGTCAGGACCGCCACATGGGCGCCGACGCTCCAGTACGAGGGGACCTGGAGCCGCCAGGACAGCCACCAGTGGTGGCACGAGACGGTGCGGTCGGCGGTCAGGGGCGCGGGCTGGACGATGCCGGAGAGCCGCGGGCTGGTGGTGATCTTGGAGGCGCCGTCACCGCCGTAGTGCCCGATGCGGTAGACGTCGACGGAGAACTGCTGCGGCGGGTCCACGGTGATGTGGAAGTCGATGGCCTCACCGGGCGCGACGGCGCCGGTGGAGCTGAACCCCTTGATCTGCCGGTGCACGTCGTCCGCGGTGCGCGGGCCGCCGTTGCCCCGGGCGCGGGGGATCTGCCCGGGCCCCGCGGCGACGGCGGGGTCGACGTACCAGGGCACGACCTGCCCGTTGTCGTCGTAGTACAGCTCGCTGCCCCGGAACCACGGCAGCGGCCCCTGTCCGAAGGGGTCGGTCACCGCGTGCGCGAGCGCACCTGACTCCCAACGCCGGATCTGCTCCGCACCCATACCGCTCCCCTCCCTCGCTCCCCCGAACGCCGCGACCGGTCCCAGCACATCACATAACGCACGCACTCCGTCACCGTTCGTCGCTAAAAATTCAGCGATCAAAGAGTTTCGTGCGGGGAGCGATGGCGGGGCGTTGGCCGTGCGGTGCCGGTGGCCGCAGGCCGGAGCCCGGCCGGACTCCGGCCGGGCTACACCAGCCGGACCGGCTTCTCCGGCCGTACGCCCACTTCCGCGAGCCAGTCCCGCAGGGGCGCGCAGTCCCCGTCCTCCACGAGCGAGAGCACCCGGGGCGCGAGGTCCGCCCGGCGCGCGCCGCCGACCAGCAGCACCGGACCGTCCAGCCAGTCCAGCCCCGGCGCCGCCCCGGCGGAGTCCACCGCGGCGCAGGACACCAGCGCCACCACGTGGTCCGCCAGCAGGTCGCGACCGCTGCGCGGCGCCTCCAGCGGGAACAGCGGCAGGGCGTCGGCTCCCCGCGCCCCCGCATCGGCGGCGGCCGGCGCGGTCTCCCGCGCGACGTCTCCGCTCAGCCGCCCCGCCAGCGCCTCGCCGCCACCGTCCGTGAGGTACGACAGCACCCGCTGCACGGTGGAAGCGGCGGGCCCCGACGGCGCGGACAGCGCGTCCAGCGCGGCGAGCAGCCGCGCGGCCTCCGTACGCCACTTGCGGTCGACGACCTCCTCCGGATACTCCGCCCAGTCCACCGGCGACCAGTCCGGTCCGGCCTCGGCCGGACCGCCGTGGAACAGCCGCGCGGCCAGCAGCGAGGCGGCCTCGTCCACCGCTCCGGGCTGCTCCAGCAGATCGCAGGCCGGGCGCTCGCCGAGGCGCGGGGTGAACCCGTCGGCCAGCCGGTCGCGCCGGGACAGCTCGGTCAGCGCGGAGACGACCCCCGCGTCGAGGCGGGCGGGCCAGCGGCCCATCCGCCAGGCGGGCAGCGCGACGCGGGTCAGCAGCCGGTCCCAGCCGGCGTACGCCAGCCCGACCTGCTCCTGGGCGACGATGCGCAGCCCGTAGTCCACACCCTGTGCACGCTCGGAGGCGGCGGCGGCGACCCCGCGCTCCATCTCGGCGGCGTCCACCCGGCACAGCCGCAGCAGCAGCCGGGCGGGGGCGGCGATCCAGCCGAGGAACCGGCCGTTGCCCACGTCCACGGCGGCATCGAGGCCCCGTACGAATCCGCGCGCGTCGGCTATGTCCGGGTGCGCGGACGGGCCCGTGCCGGCGACGACGGGGGCGAGCACGGCGCGGAGCTCGGCGACGCGCATCCACCACAGGAAGGGCGAGCCGATCACCAGCACCGGGGCGGCGCCCGGCTCGGTCTCGGGTGCGGAAGGTCCGGCGAGTCCGGTTCCGGGTGCCGCGCCGGACCCGACCGCCCTGCGGGTGCGGGCGCGGCGGTGCGCCGCGTGCGTGCGGTCCTCGAGCCAGCTGTCGCAGTCGGGCGTCAGGGCTATCGCGGAGGGCGCCGGGACGTCCATCCGGTCCGCCAGGTCCCGCACGAGCCGGTAGAGATCGGGGGCGGCGGCCTCGGACAGCGGCACCGTCGGCGTCATGGCGGGGCTCGCCCGCAGGACGACGGCGGCGAAGATCCCGCCGACGAGCAGGACGAGCGCGGCGAACGCGCACACGCCGAGGGTCACCGCCGGCCAGGGGTCACCGGCCAGGCGGCCCGTCATCCGGGCGCTCACCAGCACCACGGCGAAGGCGGCGGGCAGCAGCCCGAGGGCCAGGGCCCGGCTGCGGACGCGCAGCACGGCCAAGGCACGGGAACGCGCGGACGGCGTGCCCACTTCAGCGATCGAACCGGTTCCGGACACGACCGGACCTCACCCCCCTCTGCCTTGCTGCTGCGTTGCTCACTCCCCCACTGTGACACCGCCCACTGACATCGCAATGCCGGTGGGCCAAGTGCCGGAATGAGAGCCGGAATGCTTGCGCCGCACCATAGTTGGGGCGGACGCGGACGTCAGGCAGACCGGGTGACGATCACCCGATGGAATGGCTTTGGGCAAAGGTGGGTGCGTTCGAACGCGGCTGGATGCACTCGTACGCGAGCATGCGCGCGGGCCCGGCCGCACCGAGTGCGCACCGGGCCCGCGTCCGTGGAATTCCGCTGATCAACGGCCCTCCGCCGCCTTTTCGGCGATGTCCGTGCGGTACTGCGAGCCGTCGAGCTTGATCCGCGCGACGGCCTTATACGCCCTCGTACGGGCCTGCGCCAGATCGGAACCGGTCGCCGTCACCGACAGCACGCGCCCGCCCGCGCTGACGACCGCGTCGCCTTCGAGCCGGGTCCCGGCGTGCAGGACGTACGCCTCCGGGGCGTCCTGCTCCGCGACCTCGGCCAGACCCTCGATGGGGTCCCCGGTGCGCGGGGTCTCCGGGTAGTTGTGGGAGGCGATGACGACCGTGACGGCCGCGTCCTCGCGCCAGCTGAGCGGGGGCAGGGTGCTCAGGGTGCCGTTCGCGGAGCCCAGCAGCACGCTCGCGAGCGGGGTGCGCAGCCGGGCCAGGACGACCTGGGTCTCGGGGTCGCCGAAGCGGGCGTTGAACTCGATGACCCGGACACCGCGCGAGGTGATCGCGAGGCCGGCGTACAGCAGTCCGGAGAAGGGGGTGCCGCGGTGGCGCAGCTCGTCCACGGTGGGCTGGAGGACGGAGGCCATGACCTCGTCGACCAGCTTCGGGTCGGCCCAGGGGAGCGGGGAGTAGGCGCCCATGCCGCCGGTGTTCGGGCCCGCGTCGCCGTCGAGCGCGCGCTTGAAGTCCTGCGCGGGCTGGAGCGGCAGCACGGTGACGCCGTCGGTGATGGCGAAGAGGGAGACCTCGGGGCCGTCGAGGAACTCCTCGATGACCACGCGGTCGCAGCCGAGCGCGTGGGCGCGGGCGGCGGCCAGGTCGTCGGTGACCACGACGCCCTTGCCGGCGGCCAGGCCGTCGTCCTTGACCACGTACGGGGCGCCGAAGGCGTCGAGGGCCGCGTCCACCTCGTCGGGGGTGGTGCACACGTAGCTGCGGGCCGTCGGGACGCCGGCCGCGGCCATCACGTCCTTGGCGAAGGCTTTGGAGCCCTCGAGCCGCGCCGCCTCGCCGGACGGGCCGAAGACGGGGATGCCGACCGCGCGCACGGCGTCGGCGACGCCGGCGACGAGCGGGGCCTCCGGGCCGACGACGACCAGGTCGGCGCGGAGTTCGGTGGCGAGGCGGGCGACGGCTTCGCCGTCGAGGGCGTCGACGGGGCGGAGCTCGGCCACCTCGGCGATGCCGGCGTTGCCTGGGGCGCAGTACAGCGCGTTGACGTCGGGATCGAGGGACAGAGAGCGGCACAGGGCATGTTCGCGGGCGCCGCCGCCGATGACGAGGACCTTCACGTCGTGCAGCCTAGCCCGGACCCGGGGGTGCCCTTCGTGCGGGCACCCAAATCGGACCCCCTAGTCGTTCGTGTATTCCTCCACAACGGTGGCCCCGAGCTCGCGCACGATCAGCTCGTGCCCGCTCAGCGCGCTGTCCACGAGGTCCGGGTCGTCGTCCTCGGGAACGTCGTCCTCGGGGGCGACCGGCGGGGGCGCCTGGTGGACGGGCGGCTGCTGCTGGTGCTGGGGCTGCTGCTGGTACGACTGCTGCGGCGGCTGCTGCTGCGACTGTTGCTGCTGCCCGTGCTGGTCCTGCTGCTGCGGCGCCGGGGCGTGCTGGGCCGGCGGCGGGTTGTAGGCGGGAGCGGGCGGAGCGCCGTAGGACGAGGCGGACACGGGCGCTAGCGGCCCCGTGCCCGCGCCGACCACGGCCTCGATCTTCCAGTTGACCTGGAACTGCTCGGCGAGGACCGCCTTGAGCACGTCCTCGCTGCCGCTGCTCGCGAAGTTGTCGCGGGCCCCGGCGTTGGGGAAGCCGAGCTGGAGGGTGGTGCCGTCGAACCCGGCGACCTGGGCGTTCTGGCTCAGCAGGATCCAGGTGAAGCGGCGGCGGTTCTTCACGGCTTCCAGGACGGCCGGCCACATCGCCTGGATCTGTCCGGCGCCGGCGGCCATGCCGGGGGACGGGGCGGCGGGGGCCGCCGGCGCCGGACGCGAGCAGGAGGCAGATGAGAGCGACGCCGGGTGCAGGGGCGGCAGCTGCAGAGGTGGATAAGGGGATGGGGCGGGGTGCGGGTGAAAGGTGGGGCAGGTGTCGGCGCACGGGGCGGCGGCGCCCCGGGGTCAGGGCGCCGCGAGGCGGTGGAGCGTGGCGAGCACGTCCTCCAGCCAGGCGAGCTGCATCCGCTCGTAGGCGATGCCGCCGCGCAGCACGACGTGCTGGAGTTCGCGCCCGGCGTCGGAGGCGTCCGGAGCTTGCGGACCGGTGAAGTCGCGCAGTTCGCCCGCCAGGTAGTGCGTGAGCCGGTCGGCGTGCGCCCGGTGGTGCCGCTCGACCTCGAGGATCAGTGCGGCCGGGTCGTCGAAGGCCGCGCCGCGGATCTTCACGGCGAGCTCGTGCCGGACGCTGTCGGGCTGGATCGGCTCGTGGAGCCAGCCCGAGAGGGCGGCCCGGCCGACCGCCGTGACGGAGTACTCCTTCTTGTCCGGCCGGGACAGCTGCGGCACTTCGCGGACGTCGAGCCGGCCGTCGCCCTCCATGCGCCCCAGCACGCGGTAGATCTGCTGGTGGGTCGCGGTCCAGAAGTAGCCGATGGACCGTTCGAACCGGCGGGCCAGCTCATAGCCGGACCCCGGCTGCTCCAGCAGGGAGACGAGGATCGCGTGCTCAAGGGCCATGCCCCGATCCTTCTATGCAACTCGTTGCATAGACAAGCGCCGCCACCCCGGTGAGACGCGGGTCACCCGGCCGCCTCGGTTAGGGTCGGCGGGACAGTCCATCGCGAAAATGACGAACGACCACGAGGAGCAGACGTGAGCCAGCCGGCGTCCACCGCCCTGCAGCAGGAGATCGCCCGGGACCTCCTGGTGGCCGAGACCTTCGACGCGCAGCGGGAGATCGAGCGCCGGGTGGCGTTCCTGGCCGAGCGCCTCACCTCGACCGGTCTGCGGTCCCTGGTGCTCGGGATCAGTGGCGGGGTCGACTCCACCACGGCCGGCCGGCTCTGCCAGCTCGCCGTGGAGCGGGCCCGCGCGGCCGGCCACGACGCGACGTTCTTCGCCATGCGGCTGCCGTACGGGGTCCAGGCCGACGAGAAGGACGCCCAGCTCGCCCTCGGCTTCATCAACGCCGACCGGGTGCTGACCGTGGACGTCAAGTCCGCGAGCGACGCGGCGTTGGCGGCCTCCCTGGCCGGCGGCACCGTCTTCCGGGACGCCCACCACCAGGACTTCGTACAGGGCAACATCAAGGCCCGCCAGCGCATGATCGCCCAGTACGCGGTGGCCGGCGCCCACGACGGCCTGGTCGTCGGCACCGACCACGCCGCCGAGGCGGTCTCCGGCTTCTTCACCAAGTTCGGCGACGGCGCGGCCGACCTGGTTCCGCTGACCGGTCTGACCAAGCGGCGGGTACGGGCCTGCGCGGACGCCCTGGGCGCCCCTGCCGAGCTGGTCTGGAAGACGCCCACCGCGGACCTGGAGACCCTGGACCCGGGCAAGGCCGACGAGGACGCGCTCGGTGTGACGTACGACGAGATCGACGACTTCTTGGAGGGCAAGCCGGTCGGTGAGCGCGCCTTCGACACGATCGTCCGCCGCTACCGCCTGACGGAGCACAAGCGGCAGCTTCCGATCGCGCCGTAGCCGTTTCCGGGGCCTCGGGCCGAGTGCCGGGGACCGATGGCCGCGCAATGACGGCCGCGGACCGATGGGAGGCGCTCCGCGCCTCACCATCCGCGCTGTGGCTCGCCGAGCACCTCGCCGCCGATGTGCGCGGCGAGGTGCCGGGCCCGGGCCGCGGCCCCCCGGCCGCCGCCCCGTGGACGAAGACGGTGTGGTGCCCGGTCCACCGGCCCAAGTGGGCGTCGTCGCCGTGGAAGACGACCTGGACCCCGTCGTACTTCGCGTTCGCGTACTGGCCGGCGTCCGGTTCCTCCGGCCAGGAGCCGTGCCAGTCCATGGCGGCCGTACCCTGGCCGAGAGCCGCCACGAAGTGTTCCTCGACGCTCCCCGTCGGGAGGTTCTCCATGGCGTCCAGCGGCAGGCCGGCCTCCAGTGCGGCATCGTCCGCGGCCGTCACGTCGAGGTCGAACCACAGCTCCTCGCCCGCCGGGCCGGTACGCATGCCCGTGTAGTCGAACCGGGCCCCGGGCAGGACCGCGGCCATCCGCCGGACGTCTTCGACCGTGCGCAGCTCGGCGAAGAACCAGACCTCGTCCTCGCGTCGCGCCAGTAGCGCGCGCAGGCGCTTGGCCTGCGCGTACGCCGTGGTCGCGTCGCTCGTGCGGAACACCGGCCATGTCGTGGAGTTGCCCATGGACCGTACCGTCACACGTCCATGGGAGGACCCGCCACCGCATTGGACGCGGCCGTCGCGGTCAGCCCCGCCCGCCGTCCTTGCGGCGGACCATCTCGGTGATCCGGACGGGCGCGAACGGAATCGCCCACTGCGGGCGGTCCGGGGCGTCCTTCGTGCGCGCCTCGACGACGGCGAGCAGTCCCACGAGATCGAGGCCCTCGGGCTTCTTCGCAGCTTACGAGCGATCAGGGCGACAGGCGGCGTCCCTCCTCGGCGTCACCTCGGTGCACGCCCCGCGGCTGGTCAGCAGCCGGGGTTGAGGAGCGCGTGCCAGGTCTTCGGCCCGACGATCCCGTCCACGGCCAGCCCGCAGACGTTGTGGAACTTGTTCTGGAATCCGACGACCGCGGCCCGGGTCTTGGATCCGAACTGCCCGTCGGTGGCGCCCGGGTCGAAGCCCCAGTACTTCAGCAGGCACTGCAGTTCCTTGACCGCCGAGCCGGAGGATCCCTGTGCGATCTGCGGGTGGTTCGTGACGGGGTTGCAGCCGAAGGCGGCCGGGCCGGCGACGACGGCCGGGGCGTTGGCGGGCGACGCCTGGGCGCCGGGGGCCAGGACGAGTCCGGCGCCCAGGGCGGTCGTCGCCGCCAGCAGGGCGACCCTCGTCCGGATCTTCGCGGCCGGGTTCCGGGTCGTGGTTCCTCGTGTCATGGGCTTCTCCTGAGAGCGGTGGAGTGCGTCGGCGAGCGGCATGAGCTTCGCGGAATTCGTCCTCCGCCCTTGGCAATCCGGCGCGGCGCTCCAGGACTTCAGCGCACTTCTGGGCCGCCCAGGATCTGACCGCGGTGCTCCCTGGGAGTGGTCCCGTAGGCGGTCCGGAAGACCCGGCTGAAATACGACTGGTCCAAGAAGCCCCAGGCCGCCGCGACGGCGCCGATCGATCGCGTGCGCAGCCGGGGGTCGGCGAGGTCCCGGCGCGCGCCTTCGAGCCGGCCGCGCCGGATCTCGTCGGCGACCGAGACCTCCTGGTCCTGGTACAGGTGGTGCAGGGACCGGACGGAGAGGTGGTGGGCGGCCGCGATGCCGACCGGTGTCAGGTCCGGATCGGCGAGGTTCCGCGCGATGAACGTGCTGACCTGCCGCCGCAGGACCGCCCGCCTGGTCTCGGGCGCCAGTTCTTCGCCGGCCCGCGCCACTTGGGCGAGTGTCGCGCAGAGCAGGTCGAGGGTGGCGGCGGCCAGCCGGGCCACGTCGGCGGCCCCGTACGACGGCCCCTGTTCCGTCAGTCCGGTCAGGTAGGTGCGCAGCAGCATTCCGAGGCCCGTGTTACCGGGGATCCGGGTCGTGGAGAGGCGGTCCAGGGTCTGCGAGCGCAGGGGCAGTGCGCCGCGCGGCACTTGCACGATGAGGGAGGAGATCCGCTGCGCGTGGCCGGTGGGGGCGATGTGGCCGTGGTACGGGTGTGAGGAGTCGTAGAGCACGAGGTCGCCCTCACCCACTTCGGCGGTCCGGCTGCCGAGGTTGAGCTCGATGCCCCCGCTCACGGTGAGCCAGAGGTGGTACACCTCCGGGTCGCTCTGGCGGACCTGTCGGGGGCTGCGGCGGACTTCCATCGGCGGGTAGTCCTGCGTGAAGACCTGGACGGCGCCCAGGTTCAAGGCCCGGGAGCCGGCCCGGAAGTCGCACAGGTGCGGGCCGGCGCAGGTCGTGCGCATCAGCGACTGGCCGGTGACGTGCTCCCAGTGGGCGAAGCGCTCGGCGGCGGGCAGGTGGTCCGTCGAGAACTCTGACCAGATCATGGCGGCGGGCATCCCTACGGTCAGCGGCGCACGGAACGGGACGGGGCTCCCGAGGACCTGCTGGGAGCAGCCGCAGCCTGTCGTGACGGCCGGCGCCCGGACAAGGACAGATCGCGCCGTTCACGGGGCCGGGAACACGCTCGCCCTGACACCACCGCCGACTCCGGCAACGCCAACCTCGACAGCGTCACCCCCACCGACCCGCCACCGTCCGCCGCGTCACCCGGTACGGGCGGGCGGACATCGCTACGGCATGTCGGGGGAGATCTTCGCGGCGTGCAGGGTGAGCCGACCGATCCGCGTCTCGTGGCTGGTCGCCGTCGTGCTGTGGTCGGTGACCGTGTCCGGCCTGGCGTCGGTGAGGTACCACGTGGTGAGCGGGGCCACCGCGCCCGGCCGCACCTCCTCGATCTTGATGTGGCAGGGCTCCGCCGGAGCCTCCGCGGACAGTGCCCAGTCCCGTGCCCCGGGCGCGTCGGTGAGGACGCAGTCGTCGAGGGTGACCGTGAGCACCTGCCCGGGCAGGCCCAGGTCCCCCTGGGGACCCAGGCCCGTCACCCCGCCGCAGGTGAACCGTTCTCCGCGGACGGTGACGTAGTAGCTGCTGGACGCGTTCGCAAGGGATCCGTTCATACCCCCCGCTTGCCCGGCCCGCCCCGTCCCAGACACCGTGAGGTGGCGCGGGCGCCCCGTCGCTGTTTGTCTGGGAGACGTCCGTACGCCGTATCCACCCGAGGAGTGACCATGAGCGGTGACAGCCAGCCGAGCGAGCGGGCCCGGCAGATGCGCGACAAGGCCCAGGAGCTGGAGCAGGCGGCGCAGCACGCCACCGATCCGGCGGAGCGGCAGCGGCTGAGGGACAAGGCCCTGCGCATCCGGGAGAAGAGCGAGCAGGAGAACGGCAGGGGCAGCGGCACCATGGACCCCATGTAACACCCGGGCCCCATGGCGGCCTGCCGGCCGCTCACGCCTCCGGCAGGGGCGATCGCAGGGCGCTGCGGCCCTGGTTCCAGGCCTCGCGGACGTGGTGCGCGAGGCGGTCCTCCAGCAGTACGGTCGCCGCGCAGCCGAAGGCGATGTCCGCTTCCAGGCCGGGCTCGTCGGCCAGCAGGCCTCCGCGGGTGCCGCCGCGGGCGCCGGGTCGGGAGCGTTGTCACGGGCGGCACGGCCAGGGGCCGCTTCGTCAGAGGCTGCGGGCACGGATGCTCACCAGCTCTTCCCATTTGGCGGCCGCGGCCGCCAGGCCCGTCGCGACCGCAGGACGGGGCCCCACGGCACGGAGGTCCTCGCGGTGACCTCCGCGGCCAGTCCCTGCCCCGCCGAGCCGGTCGAGGGTCTCCTGCGCCCCGCACATGCCCGAGTGCACCATCAGCAGGACGCCGCCGGGGCGCAGCAGGTCCGGCGCGCTCGCGCAGATCCGGTCGATGACCCCGCGCCCGTCGAGGCCGGCGTCCCAGGCGCGCTCGGGCCCGTGGGACGGCAGCCGGGCGCGCGGGGCGGGGACGTACGGCGGGTTGGTGACGACCAGGTCGAAGCGGCGCCCCGCGGTGCGCGCCTCGAAGTCTCCGTGCAGGACGCGCAGGGGCAGCGCCGGTGCAGGGCGTTCAGGCGGGCCGTGGCCACGGCGGCCCAGGAGACGTCGACCGCCGTGACGCGCGCTCCGCTTCCGGCCATGCGCAGGGCGAGTGCGCCGGTTCCGGTGCCGATCTCCAGCGCGTCCGTCCGGGGCCCCAGGCTCTCGTCCGCGAGTGCTCGGGCGAGGAAGCGCGTGTCCGCGCGCGGCCCGTGGACACCCGGCAGCGCGATCAGGCCGGCGGGCAGAACCGCCGAGGTCAGGGCGGTGGTGGACATCGTGGGCCTCCGGATCGAGGGCAGGCCCGGCAGCGGCGGACCGAGATGGCTGGTCAGGCTGTGCGACTGCCCCGTCGAAGGCTCCGCATCCGCCATCGCGCGGATCTTCGAAGGATCGAACGAAGGCGGGGAGCATGCGCCGGTGCGCTCAGCGCCGATTCCGCTTCCTCCCGCGGCCGCCGTCGCGACCGCTCCGAGCAGGACCGCCGACTTGATTCTCGGCACGTCGTGCCGGTGCCCCGGAGACCGGGCGCCGATCCGGGCGTCCGCCGCCCCCGCCCGGTGCGGTGGCTTCGCCTCAGGCGACGCGGATGCCGATCAGGCAGGTGTCGTCGTCCGTGTCGGACCGGCTCTTGGCCAGGAGGCGGTCCAGTTGTCCGTCCAGGTCCCCGGCCACGGTGGCCGCCGTGCGCACGAGATGGCCGAGCGACTCCTGGACCGAGGAGTCGCGCCGTTCGACCAGCCCGTCCGTGAACATCAGCAGCGTGTCGTCCGGTTCGAGCTGCACCTCCCGCTCGATGTAGGTGACATCGGGGAGGGCGCCCAGGAGCAGGCCCTCGATGAGCGGGAAGGCGTCGGCCTCGCCCCCGCGCACGAGCACGGGCGGCAGGTGGCCCGCGCGCGCCCAGCGCATCACCCGGGTGCTCGGGTCGAAGATGCCGCAGACGGCGGTGGCCGTCACGTGCTTGGCCAGGTGGTGGGTGACCGTGTTCAGCCAGGACAGCAGCTGCGCGGGGCCCGCGCCCGTGACGGCCAGGCCGCGCAGGGCGTTGCGCAGGACCACCATGCCGGTGGCCGCCTCGATGCCGTGCCCGGCGACGTCGCCCACGGACAGCATGATCAGCCCGGAGGGCAGGACCACGGTGTCGTACCAGTCGCCGCCGACGAGCGACTCGGTCTCCGCGGGCCGGTAGCGGACGGCGACCCGCAGGCCCGGGGCGTCCACGGCCGAGGGGGTGGGCGGCATGATGGCGTGCTGGAGCTGGAGCGCCAGCCGGTTGCGTTCGGCGGACTCGGCCTCGGTGTGGGCGAGCTGGTCCCGGGTCGCGGCCAGGGCGACCTCGGTCCAGTGCTGGGCGGAGATGTCCTGGTAGGCGCCGCGCACGGCGTGCAGCCGCTGGTCCGAGTCGAGGACGGGCTCGGCGACGACCCGGATGTGGCGGGTGATCCCGTCGGGCCTGCGGAACCGGAGGTTGACGGAGGCGGGGCGGCGCAGGCTGAACACCGCGCGCAGGAAGCGGTCGAGGGCGGCGGAGTCGTCCGGATGGGCGTAACCGGGCAGCTCGCGCAGCCGTACCGGGGGCGCGGTGGCCGGGAGTCCGTGAAGTGCGTAGAGCTGCGCGTTCCAGGTGGTCTCCCCGGTGGCGAGGTTCTCCTCGAACCCGCCGATCCGGCCCAGGCGCTGGGCGTGCTGCAGGAGGTCGGCCAGCCGGGCCTTCTCGTCCTCGATCCGCCAGATCAGCAGGACGGCGGCGCCGTGCCGGCTGACGCTGATGTCGGCGACCGCGGTGAGCGGGATCTGGTCGACGAGCGCGGTCAGGCTCATGCGTTCGGCCCGGAAGGCCTCTCCCGTCGCGTGCACGCGCTCGATGACCTCGAACAGCCCGCTCTCGCCGGCGGCCATCGGATAGGCCTCCAGCAGCAGGGCGCCGTTGACGGCGCCGCGCGGCCGGCCGGCCGGGTCGGCGAAGCGGCTGCCGACGTGGCGGATGCGGAAGTCCACGAGCCGGCCCTCGGAGTCGAGGACCGGGGTGAGCACCACGGCGGGATCCCGCAGTCCCTCGGCGAGGTCGATCAGCTCGGTGACGTCGGGGAGCACCGCCTCGGCGGTCGTGAGGTCGCGCGGGGGCGAGGCGTCCATGGTGTGGGCGCAGAGCTCGGCGAGGGCCTCGACCTGGCGCTCGACCTGCGGCCGCTGTGGCGCCAGGGGCTGCGGCCAGCAGATTTCGAGGACGCCGTGGATCCGGCCGCCCGTCCCGGCCGGTACGGCCATCCGTCCGCCGTCCGGCCACTGGAGGTGGCCGATCGAGGGGAGTCCCCCGCGTTCGAGGCGGGCGAGGGTGACCAGCCGGCGGTCGCGCAGGGCGAGGCGGGCGACGGTGGCGACGCCCGGGGGCACGTGGCGCCAGCGCGCGGCCTCCCCCGGCGGGAACCCGGCGTGTCCGGCGAGGGCCAGCGATCCGTCGGGCACCGCGGTCCACACGGCGACGGCGACGGCGCCCAGGGGACCCAGTGCGTTCGCCAGGAGGGATTCGGCCACGGCCTGGGTGTCGGCCGCTGCGGCCAGCATGCCGCTCTCGGCGGTGCGCAGCCGGACCGAGAGGGTGGCGGCGCGCTGTTCGTCGGGGTCGCCGACCGTGCCCGTGCGCTCGACGAACTCGGCGGCGATCTCGCTGACGTGGTCGCGGGCCGCCTGGTTGACGATGTCGGCGGCGAGTTCGAGGGGCGACATCCCGCTCTCGCGGCACAGCACGTCGAGCTGCCGGGCGGCCGCGGCCGGGGTGCAGTTCAGCTGTCCGATCAAGATGCCCTTGGCGAGTTCGACCAGGGCCCGGCCGTCGGCGGCCGCCTGTGCCTCCAGCACCTCCCGGCGCAGCCGTTCGACGGTGGCGACCAGGCGTCCCAGCGGGGTCGGGCACTGGTGGGGGACGACGCCCGCGGCCCGGTCGGCGGCCGGGGCCGGCCGCGGGCAGGCGTCGTCGTGCCGTTGGGTGTCCCGGCTCATCGCGCGAGCCAGTGCCGGACGCGGGCGATGAGGTCGTCGGCGTCCACCGGCTTGGTCACGTAGTCGCTGGCGCCCGCGGCGAGGCTCTTCTCCCGGTCCCCGGGCATCGCCTTGGCGGTGACCGCGATGATGGGCAGGCCCTCGTACGCGGGCATCCGCCGGATCTCGGCGGTGGCGGCGTATCCGTCCAGCTCGGGCATCATCACGTCCATCAGGATGAGGTCGACCCCGGTGTTGTGGGTGAGGGCGTCGATGCCCTTGCGGCCGTCCTCGGCGTGCAGGACGCGCATGCCGTGCAGTTCCAGGATCCCGCTGAGGGCGAAGAGGTTGCGTGCGTCGTCGTCGACGACGAGGACGGTGCGTCCGGCCAGTTCGGCGTCGAGCACGTGGTCGCTCTGCTGCGGCTGCGCGTCGCCCCGTACGAGGGGGAGCACGTCTCCCGGCTGTTCGGCGAACAGGTGGAGCGCGATGCGCTCGCGCAGTTCGTCCAGGCTGGAGAGCAGTTCCAGGTGGCGTGAGGCGGAGCGCTCCCGCAGGGCGGCCTCCTGGCCGCTCCTGACCCGGGGGTTGTTGTGGGCGAGGACGGGGAGCGAGGAGAGGGCGGGGTCTCCGTCGAGCGCGTCGAGGAAGCGCAGGGCTTCGCCGTCGGGCATGTCCAGTTCCAGGACCACGCAGTGGAAGGAGTGGGAGGCCAGGGCGGCGGCGGCCTCGCGCGAGCTGGTGGCGTTGACCACCTGGATGCCGCCGTGCTCCCCCGTCGCCTCGTGGCGGGGGGCGAAGTCCCGGTCGGCGCTCTCGGCGACGAGGGAGAGCAGGCCGCCCAGCCGTTCCTCGATCACCAGCAGGCGCCGGGGCCGCCGCTGGGCGGGGAGTACGGGCGCCTGCGCGCGGTCCGGGCGCGTCGTCCCGGGCGCGCCGCCGGCGGAGTGCGTTCCCGGGGCGCCCTGGTCCTGGGCCTCGAAGCGGGGTGCGTCCTCGTAGTCCGCGCGGCTGACCGGCAGGTAGAGGGTGAAGGTGCTGCCCTGGCCGGGGGTGCTCTGCGCGGTGACGGCCCCGCCGAGGAGCTGGGCGATCTCGCGGCTGATGGAGAGTCCGAGGCCGGTGCCGCCGTACTTGCGGCTGGTGGTGCCGTCGGCCTGCTGGAAGGCGCCGAAGACGGACTCCAACTGCTGCTCGGGGATGCCGATGCCCGTGTCGCGGACCCGGAAGGCCAGCATGGGGCCGCGCCGGGAGAGCCCGGCGGGGGTTTCGGCGGGCGTCGCCGGTTCGATGCGCAGCTCGACGCCGCCGCGCTCGGTGAACTTGACCGCGTTGGAGAGCAGGTTGCGCAGGATCTGGCGCAGCCTCGAATCGTCGGTGAGCAGGTCGTCGGGGGCGCCCGGGGCGGTGGTGACGGTGAAGTCGAGGCTCTTCTGCGTGGTCATCGGGCGGAAGGTGGCGTCGACGTACTCGAGCAGCTGGGGCAGGTGCACCCGCTCGGGGTTGATGTCCATCTTCCCGGCCTCGACCTTCGACAGGTCGAGGATGTCGTTGATCAGCTGGAGCAGGTCCGAGCCGGCCGAGTGGATGATGCCCGCGTACTCGACCTGCTTGGGGGTGAGGTTGCGCGTCGGGTTCTGGGCGAGCAGCTGGGCCAGGATGAGGAGGCTGTTGAGCGGGGTGCGCAGCTCGTGGCTCATGTTGGCCAGGAACTCGGACTTGTAGGTGGAGGCCAGCGACAACTGCTGGGCGCGGGTCTCCAGTTCTTGCCGGGCCTGCTCGATCTCCAGGTTCTTGGCCTCGATGTCGCTGTTCTGGCTGGCGAGGAGGGCGGCCTTCTCCTCCAGCTCCGCGTTGGAGCGCTGGAGTTCCTCCTGCTGGACCTGGAGTTCCTCGGAGCGGGCCTGGAGTTCGCCGGTCAGCCGCTGGGACTCGCCGAGGAGCTCGTCGGTCCGGGCGTTGGCGACGATCGTGTTGACGTTGGCGCCGATGGTTTCCATGAGCTGGGCGAGGAAGTCGCGGTGCACGGCGGTGAAGGCGCTGAAGGAGGCGAGTTCGATCACGCCGAGGGCCTGGTCGTCGACCACGATCGGCAGGATGATCAGGCTGCCGGGGGTGGTGTGGCCCAGCCCGGAGGAGATGACGTACCCGCCGGGGACCTGGTCGGTCGCGATGATGCGGTGGCTGCGGGCGGCCTGTCCGACGAGGGAGCGGCCGAGGGCGAATCCGGTGTCCTCCTCGGCGTCCGCGGGGCGCCCGTAGGAGCCGACGAGGGTGAGCACCGTGCCGCCGGGGCGGTCCTCGGCGAGGTAGAAGGCGCCGTACTGGGCGGCCACCAGCGGGGTCAGTTCGTCCATGACGAGCTCGGCGACGGCGGCGAGGTCCCGGTGGCCCTGCATCAGGTCCGAGATGCGGGCGAGGTTGGACTTGAGCCAGTCCTGCTCCTGGTTGGCCCGGGTGCTCTCGCGCAGCGAGCCGACCATGGAGTTGATGTTGTCCTTGAGTTCGGCGACCTCGCCCGAGGCGTCGACCGTGATCGAGCGGGTCAGGTCGCCCTCGGCGACCGCGCTGGCGACTTCGGCGATGGCCCGGACCTGGCGGGTCAGGTTGCCGGCCAGTTCGTTGACGTTCTCGGTGAGGCGCTTCCACGTCCCGGAGACGCCCTCGACCTCGGCCTGGCCGCCGAGGCGGCCCTCGCTGCCGACCTCGCGGGCGACGCGGGTGACCTCTGCGGCGAAGGAGGAGAGCTGGTCGACCATCGTGTTGATGGTGGTCTTCAGCTCCAGGATCTCCCCGCGGGCGTCCACGTCGATCTTCTTGGACAGGTCGCCGTTGGCGACGGCCGTCGTGACGAGGGCGATGTTGCGGACCTGGCCGGTGAGGTTGTTGGCCATGGAGTTGACGTTGTCGGTGAGGTCCTTCCAGGTGCCCGCCACATTGGGGACCTGGGCCTGGCCGCCGAGCCGGCCCTCGGTGCCGACCTCGCGGGCCACGCGGGTGACCTCGTCGGCGAAGGCGGACAGCGTGTCGACCATCGTGTTGATGACCCCGGCGAGCGCGGCGACCTCGCCCTTGGCCTCCACCACGATCTTCTGCGAGAGGTCGCCGCGGGCGACGGCGGTGGCCACCTGGGCGATGGAGCGCACCTGGCCGGTCAAGTTGGACGCCATGACGTTGACGTTGTCGGTGAGGTCCTTCCAGGTGCCGGAGACCCCCCGGACCGTGGCCTGGCCGCCGAGGTTGCCCTCGGTGCCGACCTCGCGGGCCACCCGGGTGACCTCGTCGGCGAACGCGGAGAGCTGGTCGACCATCGTGTTGATGGTCTCCTTCAGCTCCAGGATCTCCCCCCGCGCGTCGACCCGGATCTTCTGGGTCAGATCGCCCTGGGCCACGGCGGTGGTGACCTCGGCGATGGAGCGCACCTGGGCGGTCAGGTTGTCGGCCATGACGTTGACGGACTCCGTGAGGTCCTTCCACGTCCCGGAGACGCCCTTGACGTCCGCCTGGCCGCCGAGGCGGCCCTCGGTGCCGACCTCGCGGGCCACGCGCGTGACCTCGCCGGCGAATCCGGAGAGCTGGTCGACCATCGTGTTGATGGTCTCCTTCAGCTCCAGGATCTCCCCGCGCGCGGTGACGGTGATCTTCTGCGAGAGGTCGCCCTTGGCCACCGCGGTCGCGACCTGGGCGATGGAGCGCACCTGGGCCGTCAGGTTCCCGGCCATGAAGTTGACCGAATCCGTGAGGTCCAGCCAGGCGCCGCCGACTCCCGGTACGTCGGCCTGGCCGCCCAGCGTCCCCTCGGTGCCCACCTCGCGGGCCACGCGCGTCACCTCGGAGGTGAACAGCGACAGCTGGTTGACCATCCCGTTGAAGACGGTGGCGATCTCCCCCAGCAGTCCGTCCGCCGCATCGGGCAGCCGGGTGCGGAAATCGCCGTCGCGTACGGCGGTCAGCCCGGCCAGCAACTGGCGCAGCTCCGACTCGCCGATCCCGCCCTCACCCGGCAACGACTCTGGTCCGCCCGGTGATTCAGTGCCGGCCCGCTCGGCCATCCGTCAACCCCACTCTCGATAACCACCATGCTGAAGGCTAGTGCTGTGACCGGAAAGGTCTACCGGGTCGCGGCGCCCGGCACGGCACTAGCGCCGCCGAAAGGACGATAGGGCACGGTCGATCACACCGGGGACAGCGCGTCCCGCACCGTGGGCCGCGAAGCCCTTGGGTGCTTCCACGGGTTGCGGGTAGACGAACCGGAGACACTCGCGCACAACGGAGGAAAAGGGGGTGAAGGTCATGGCGGTCAAAGCGGTGGGCTGGGCACGTTCGTTCCCGGTCGCGGAGGGCGTCCGGGCCGCACGGCAGTGGACCGCGGAGCACCTGGCGTCCCTGCCGTGGAACGGTTCGGCGGCCGACACCGTGCACTCCGTGCTGATCTGCGTCTCGGAACTCGTCACCAACGCGCACCTGCACGCGGTCGGCACCGCGCACCTGGTGCTGACCTGGGACGGCCGGTGCCTGCACGTGAGCGTCGCCGACGCCGATCCGCGACTGCCCGGCCCCCGCGCACCCGATGCCGACACGGCCGCCACGTCCGGCCGCGGGCTGGGGATCGTCAACGCCCTGGCGGATTCACTGGATGTTCACGCGTGCCACGGCGGCAAGTCGATCACGGCGTGCTTCCGGCCCGAGGGCGGACCGGACCCGCACCCGGCGGGCAGCCGGGCCGGCTGACCGCCCGGGAGGTCACTCGCCGAGAGCGTCCCCGACGCTCGCGTGCAGGGACAGGACCGTGTCGGCGCCGGTCAGGGCGAAGAGCCGGCGCAGCTGCTCGCCGGAGGCGGCGATGCGCAGTTCCGTGACGCGGTGCGTCCGGAGCAGCAAATTCAGGAAGGAGGAGTCCCCGAAGGTGACCTCGCCGACGTCCAGGACCACCAGCGGGTACTGGCCCGCCGCGGCGTCGAGCGCGGCCTCCAGGGGCGCCAGCGTGTCCTGGTCGAGCTCCCCGTGCGCGCTCACGACCCATCCGGCTCCGGCCCGGCGGCCTTCCCCGACCGTGCCCCTCTGCTGTGCGTCCCCTGCTCCGGTCATGTCCGCCTCCCCGGGTCGTCGTATGTAACACGCTCCGGAAGGGAGTATGCCTGCTCCGCCCACCGGGGAGGACGCCGCGGTCGCCGTGCCGCCCTTTTCGGCGGCCCGGCACGACCCGTGGGAAGATCCGGCGGCATGACGGCGTGTAGAACGCCGGAGCCGGGGCAGAAGCGCCCCGGCAGCCGTCAGTCAATCGGGAGGGAGCGGCCACCATGTCTCGCTCGGCCACCGTCGTAGGCCCCATTCGTGCAGCAGACGCGCACGTCCCTGTATGTGACCCCGGCACCGCGGGAGCCCCTGCGCCGGACGCGGAGCTGTTCCGGGTGGAGAACGCCCGTGAGATGGCACCCGGCGACGCACGAGAGTTGTCGCGCCTGTTCTTCGTGAGACTGCGCACCCTGGAGGAGGGGACGCGCGAGTACCAGTACACGCGCAACACCCTGATCGAGATGAACCTCTCACTGGTGCAGTTCGCCGCACGCCGTTTCCGCACCCGTGTGCTCGGCGGCGGTCTCGACATGGACGACATCATCCAGGTGGGGACCATCGGCCTGATCAAGGCAATCGACCGCTACGACCCGGAGCGGGAGGTCGAGTTCTCCACCCTCGCCCTCCCCTACATCACCGGTGAGATCAAGCGCCACTTCCGCGACACCACCTGGGCCGTGCACGTCCCGCGCCGCCTGCAGGAACTGCGTACGGAGCTCGCCAAGGCCCAGGAGGCCCTGACGGACGTCCTGGGCCGGGCGCCGACGGTCAAGGAGCTCGCCGCGCACCTGGAGCTGTCCGAGGACGAGGTCATCGACGGGCTGGTGGCCGCGAACGGCTACACGAGCGGTTCGCTCGACACCGTCGGCTCGGACGACGACGCGGCGTCCACCTCGAGCCGAACCTCCCGGCCGCTGGCGGAGCGCCTCGGCGGCGTCGATCCCGCCATGGAGCTCTTCGAGGAGTTCCACACCCTCGCTCCCCTGCTGGAGCAGTTGGACGAGCGCGACCTCCTCATCCTGAAGATGCGCTTCGGCCAGGAGCAGACGCAGGCGGAGATCGGCGCCGAGCTCGGCATCTCCCAGATGCAGGTCTCCCGCATCCTGTCCCGGACGCTGGCCCGGCTGCGTGCCGGCATGCTCACCGTGTAGGCACCGGCCATGGCATCCCTTCACCGGCACGACCGGTCCGACTCCCCCGCCGACGCGCGGACGCGCCAGGAACACGGCGCGGGGGCGGACGCGGCCGTGCGGCTCCCGGCGGCGCCGGGCGGACCGGACGCGGCGGCGCTGACCGCGCTGCCGCTGCGGGACCGGCCCGGCGCGCGCCTGACCGGCAGCTGCGACCTCGACACCCGGCACGCCCTGTCGACGGCGCTCGGCATCGTGAGCGGGATTCCGGGACCCGTCGTCCATCTCGATCTGTCCGCCGTGCTCTTCCTCGACACGGTCGCGATCGCCGCGCTGGTCCAGGTTTCGGCCGCCCTGAACGGCGAAGGCCGGCGCCTGTTGCTCCACGACCCGCCATACTCACTGCGCAAGGTAGTGCAGATGTTCCCGGACGAATGCGCCGCGCTGGAGGTCGCAGCATGATCACTGTTCCTGCGCCCACCGGGCCCGGGGCCTTCGTCCACCCTGCCCTGTTCTACCGGGACCTCGACGAGTACGTGGCCGGCGTGGGCGGCTTCGTGCGCGCCAGCCTGTCGGCCGGGGAACCGGTCCTCGTCGCCGTGCCGGGCCCGCACCTGGACGCCCTGCGCGAGAGCCTCGGTGCGAACACCGGGAAGACCGGGAACGCCGGGAACGCCGCGGACATCGTGTGGATCGACATGACGGAGCTGGGACGCAATCCCGGCCGCATCCTCGCCGCCCTGCAGGATTTCGCCGACCTCCACGTGAGCCGGGCGGCCCGCATCGTCGGCGAACCGATCTGGCCCGGCCGCACCCCCGCCGAGGTGCTCGAGGCCACCCGTCACGAGGCCCTCATCAACTCGGCCTTCGCCGGCCGGCCCGCCACCGTGCTGTGCCCGTACGACGTACGGGGGCTGGCGCCCGGGGTACTGGCCGACGCCCGGCGCACGCACCCGACGCTGATCGAGGCGGGCCTCGACCAGCCGAGCCCGCAGTACACGGCCGCCTCCGCGGTCTCCGCGGACTGCGACCGCCCGCTGCCCGAACACGACGGCGAGGTGCCCCGCCTCGAGTACTCCCACGGAGAGCTGGCCGGGGTCCGCGAGTTCGCCGAGTCCTGGGCCCGTACGACGGCCCTGACCCCGGCGCGCCGCGGCGACCTCGTCCTCGCGGTCAGCGAGGCGGCGGCCAACTCCCTGTCCCACGGCGGCGGGAAGGGCACCCTGCGGCTGTGGAGCACCACCGGCGCCGGAGCGGGGGTCGTCGCCGAGATCCAGGACGGCGGGCGCCTGGCGGACCCCCTGGCGGGGCGTCGGCGTCCTTCCCTCGCGTCCGCCAACGGCGGCCGCGGCCTGTGGATGATCCACCAGCTCTGCGATCTGGTCGAGGTCCGTGCCACGGACGCCGGCTTCACACTGCGGCTCCACGTCGCCACGCCCTGATATCGCCGGTCCCCTACACTGGGGTGGGCATGATCGAGCGGCCCCGGGGCCGCTCGGGAACGCAACAGAAGTCCAGGCCGTCGGCCTCGGCCCCGCCGGGCAGATGCCGCAAGCACAGACCAGTGTCAACGTGGGGGTGGAAGACCACAGTGGAGACCGTCGGACCGGAAACGGGTGATCCGGTGAACGCGGGCCTTCCCGTCGCGGGGCAGCGCCGTCGGCTCGCCCTGACGGGCGTGCGCGGTGCCGTGGCCAAGGGCCGCGACTTCACGCGCCGGGCCCTGCAGGACTGGGGCTGGGACGGGACCGAGACCGCCGAGGACGCCCTGCTCCTCGTTTCCGAGCTGCTGACCAACGCGTCACTGCACGCGGACGGTTGCCACGAGCTCGTGCTCACGTCCGGGGACGTCCTGCGCATCGAGGTGTCCGACGGCTCGTCGGCCCTGCCCGTGCTCCACCCGGCCCCGCAACGCGGCATCCCGGGCGGGCACGGCCTGCACATCGTGGAGCGGCTGTCCGATCGCTGGGGCGCGCAGGCACTCGGCCGCGGGAAGGCCGTCTGGGCCGAGATCGAGGCCGCCCGGCTGCTGTCCGGCAGGCCCGCGGGCCGCTGACGGCGCCGGCGCCCCGATCCCCGGCGCCGGGGATCCCTTTCGCCGGGCCGCTCGCGTCAAACCGGCCGCCGGGGGCAAGCGCGTTCCATGACCTCACATCAGCTCGTCCAGCTGTCCCTGTCCCCGGCGCCCGGCCCCGCCTGGGTGCACCTCCTCGTCATCGCCTTCTCGCTGGTCGTGCTGGTGCGCACCCTCGCCCGCCACAGGTAGGAATCCGCTCCGCGGCCCCTCACCGGCGGCCGTGCCCGTCCACCGTGTCCCGGGCTCCCGGTGCCCGGTCCAGGAGGACGCGGGGCAGGGCGTCCGGGTGCTTCTCCGCGAGCCAGGCGATCAGCTGCTCGCGTACGGCGCAGCGCACCGTCCACAGGTCGTCGGCGTCCTTGGCCGTCACGATGGCCCGCACCACGATCGTCGAGGGCGTCGTCTCGGTGACGGCGAGGTCCCAGCCGCGGCCGTCCCACTCCCGGCAGTTGTGCAGGATCTCGTGGACCTTGTCCCGCAGGAGGTCCACGGGCGCACTGTGGTCGCAGTGCAGGAAGACCGTTCCGGTCATCTGGACGCCGCCGCGGGACCAGTTCTCGAAGGGGCGGGTGGTGAAGTACGAGACGGGCATGGTGATGCGCCGCTCGTCCCAGGTGCGTACGGCGAGGAAGGTGAGGGTGATGTCCTCGACCACCCCCCATTCGCCCGCCACCACGACCGTGTCGCCGATGCGCACCATGTCGCCGAAGGCGATTTGGAAGCCGGCGAAGAGGTTCCCGAGGGTGGACTGGGCCGCGACGCCGGCGACTATGCCGATGATCCCGGCGGAGGCGAGCACGGAGGTGCCGAGCGCGCGGAAGCTCGGGAAGGTCAGGAGCATCGCGGCGGCCGCGACGAGGGCCACGACGACCGTCACGACCCTCGTGATCAGCGTCACCTGGGTACGGACCCGGCGCACCCGGGCCGGGTCGCGGGTGCCGGTGGCGTAGCGGGCGTACCCCGACTCCACGACGGCGGAGGCCACGACCACGATCAGCCAGGCCCCGGCGCCGATCAGGGCGAGGGACAGGACGCGGCCCACGGTGGCCGCGTTGTCGCGAAGCGGCGGCCACCCGGTCTGCCGGTAGCCGCCCTTGAACAGTGCGGCGAGCAGCACGATCTGCAGGGCGTGGCGGCAGCGGCGCAGCAGGTTCCACAGGGGCGTTTCCGGGTGCCGTGCGTCGGTGCGGCGGAGCAGTAGGTCGACGGCCCACCCGGCCGCGGCGGTGAGCAGGACCGAACCCCCGAGGACGGTCATCAAGCGTAGGGCGCTGTTCATATCTCCCCAGTGGGTGGAGGCGGCATGGACCCCGACGCGCCTGCCCCGCGGGAAGCGCCTGACACACGGGGAGGGCACGGGGGCTGCGACGGGGGGCGTGCAGACCACGAGGCCGCCCCCGGTCCGCGCATGGGGCTCCCGGAGGGGGGTAGCCGCGCCCCGAGACGTCCTGAAGGACGACCCGCACCTGGGGGTGCGGGACCGCTGACGACACGGAAGGGGTGCGCATGTCGCACGTCGAGGAGTACGTCGAGGTCAATGTCCCCGTACGCACGGCCTACAACCAGTGGACGCAGTTCGAGGACTTTCCCGTCTTCATGGAGGGGGTCGAGCGCATCGTCCAGCGCACGGACACGCTCACCCACTGGGTGACGAACGTGAACGGCGTGCAGCGCGAGTTCGACGCGCAGATCACCGAGCAGCTCCCGGACCGGCGCGTCGCCTGGATGACGGTCGACGGGGAGGCCCGCCAGGCCGGGCTCGTCACCTTCCAGCCGATCGACGCGACCACCACCAAGGTCGTGCTGCACATGAACTGGGTGCCCGACGGGCTGGCCGAGGCCGCGGCCGACAAGCTCGGCTTCGTCAAACGCCAGGTCGCCGGTGATCTGCAGCGGTTCAAGCTGTTCATCGAGGAACGCGGGACCGAGACCGGCGCCTGGCGCGGGGAGGTCTGAGCGCGATGAGAATCGGGGCCGCGAGCAGGGGCGCCCGGTCGGCGTCCCGCGGTGGCGGGGCACGGGAGGTCACGGCCCGCTGCGGGCTGCTGGCGCGCGGGGTGCTGTACGTCCTGATCGGGTTCCTCGCCTTCCGCGTCGCCTTCGGTGGCGCGGAGGGCAAGGAGGCCGACCGTCAGGGCGCCCTCCAGGAGCTCTCGGGGAATCCCCTCGGCCGCGTCCTGATCTGGGCCGTGGGCATCGGGCTCGTGGGCATGATGCTGTGGCGCCTGTCGGAGGCGGTGTTCGGCGCGGCCGGCCCGCGGGGCGGCAAGCCCCTGAAGAGGGTGGCCTCGGCCGCCCGGTGCGTCTTCTACGGGGTGATCGCCTTCTCCGTGCTCACGTTCGCGGCGGGCGGCGCCGGGCGTTCCGGAGACGAGCAGTCGCGCGATGTGACGGCCAAGGCGCTGGGTCTGCCCGCCGGCCAGTGGCTGGTGGGCGCGGCCGGGGTCGGGATCGCCGCCGCCGGCGTGGTCATCGCGGTGCAGGCGGCGCGGCGCACCTTCCGCAAGCACCTGTCAATGGGCGGGGCCTCCGCGCGGTGGCGCGGGGCCGTCGACTTCCTCGGGGTGAGCGGTGGCCTGGCCCGGGGCGCCGTGTTCGCGGCGGCCGGCTGCTTCGTCGTGTTCGCGGCGGTGCGCTACGACCCGGCGCAGGCGAAGGGTGTAGACGACACCCTTCGGTCGTTCACCGGCACTCCGGCGGGGCCGTGGCTGCTGGTCGCGGTCGCCGTCGGGCTGGTGCTCTTCGGACTGTTCTCCTGGGCGATGGCCCGGTGGCGCGAGGTCTGATCCGGCGGGTGGGGCGCCCGGAGCGGGACGGAGGCCGACCTTAACCGGCCTTCACCACCCTTCACCACCCTTCACCACCCTTCAAGGGGGTAACCCGCCGAAGGGAAGCAGGTACACCCCGGGTATCTCGGCCAAAGTACCCGTACGCCCCTGCACGCCCCCCGCAGAGACGTTCCAGCAGCCCCGTACGGGGGCAGCCGCGTGGTGCTGTTGGTCCGTCTACCGAGGAGAGCACACGATGACGAAGGTCCTCGTCCTGCACAGCGTCAGCCTGGTCCGATCGGCACTGGCCGCCCTGCTGAGATCCGAAGGGTCCTTCGAAGTCACCTCGGCGGGCTGGCGGACCGCGGTGCGCCAGGCCGAGTGCTTACGACCAGACGTGACGGTCGTCGACCTCGACTGTCCGGGGACGACGGCCGTGCTGGCCGACGGCGGACGCGCGGACCGCCCGTTCCTCGCGTCCCCCTCCTCGGTGCTGGTCCTCGCCTCGACCGGTGCGCCCGGTTCGCTGCACCGGGCCTTCCGGGCCGAGGCACTCGGCTACGTCGACAAGGACGGTTCGCCGGGGCGGCTCGTGCGGGCGGTCCGGAAGGTCGCCGCGGGGGAACGTTTCATCGACGCCTCGCTGGCCTCGGCCTTCATGGAGGCCGACCCCGTGCCGCTGAGCCCGCGGGAACTGAGCGTGCTGGTCCGGGCCGCGGAGGGCGATTCCATCGCCGAGATCGCCCGTACGCTGCACCTGGCGGTGGGGACGGTGCGCAACTACATGGCGGCGGCGACCCGCAAGACCGGCGCGCGCAACCTCATAGACGCGATCCGGATATCCCGGCGGTCGGGCTGGGTGTGATCCGCGGGCGCCCCGGACGGTGAGGGCCCCCGGACGCTGAGGTCCCCGGACGGCACGGCCGCCGCCCGGACGTGCGCGTCACTCGTCCGCGGTCCGGTCCCACTCCCCCACCAGATCGCGGTACAGGGGCGATCTGGCCGGGAGTTCCGCATGGGTGCCGCACACGGCGCGGGTCCCGTCGAGGACGAGGACCCGGTCGGCGCGGGCCGCGGACGAGATGCGGTGGGCCACGACGACGAGCGTGCCGGGCCGGGCCGCGAGGACCCGTTCGGCGCGCTCCTCCGTACGGGGATCCAGGTGGCAGGTGGCCTCGTCCAGGAGGAGCAGCGGGGCCGGCGAGAGGTAGGCGGCGGCGAGCGCGAGGTGCTGGCTCTCGCCCTGGGACAGCAGCCGGGGGGACACCTCGGCGTCCAGGCCGCCGAGCCGCTCCACGAGGTCCGCCAGCCCCAGGGCGCCGACGGCGCGCAGCACGTGGGCGTCCCCGGGCACGGGGACGCCCGGGTGGGCGGCCAGGTGGGTGAGGTTGTCCCGCACGGTGCCTGTGAACACGTAGGCCTGCTGGGGCAGCAGGGTCCGCCGCGGGTCGGGTCCCCCGGCGCCGGCTTCCCGGTGGGCGGCCGCGCCGGCGACCAGGACCGTACCCGCGCCGGGGGACAGCATCCCGGCGAGCAGGGCGGCGAGCGTGGACTTGCCGATGCCGCTCGGCCCGACGACCGCGAGGTGCTCCCCCGGCCGCACCACCAGGTCGAGTCCGTCGAGCACGGGGGCCGCGCCGGGTCCGTAGGCGAAGGTGACGCCGCGGAGTTCGGCCGCCGCGGCGGCCGGCCGGCGGTCGCCGCCGGCGTCGCCGCCGTTGCCGGCGTCGCTGTCGTCGCTGTCGTCGCCGTCTTCGGGCTGCCGCGGCTTCGGCGCGCTGTCGCCGCCCCCGGCCGGGGACGGCGGCGGCGGCTCGCAGAAGCGCTCGAGGACCACGAACAGCCGGGTGCCGGCCGAACCCACGGCCGCCATCAGGGTATTGAGGGCGGGCAGCAGGGCCTGCACCAGGTAGGTGAGGCCGCCGGCCAGCGTTCCGGCGGTGATCCCGCGTCCGAGCAGCCAGGGCGTCGCGGCGAGCAGCGCGACGACCGGCAGCCGGCCCGCCGTGCCCAGGGCCAGGGTGCGCACGGCCGTCCAGCGCGCGAGCCGGCGGGCCAGCCGCTCCTGGGCGGCGATCAGGGGTTCCACCCGGGCCCGCGCCGCCGCCTGTCCGCCGCAGGCGACGATGTCGCGCAGGCCCTCCGCCACCGCCCCCACCCGGTCCGACAGCGCCTCGTCGGTGTCCAGGGACCGGCGCTGTACGGAGGCCATGGGGCGCAGCGTCGCCAGGAAGGCGGCCGCGCCCAGCAGCAGCGGGGGCAGCACGATCAGCAGCAGCTCGGGAGCCAGGGCCGCCATGCCCGCGAAGGCGCCCACGGCGGTGAAGACGAACGACCGTGCCGTCAGGACCAGCCCGGCGAAGGAGTCCCGGGCCATTTCGGTCTGCTGGGTGAGCCGGGACACCGCGCCCGCGCCGGGAGTGCGCGCCGGGTCGGCGACCGCGCGGTCCAGCGCCTGGCGCACCGCCCGCCGGACCAGGCCGTCCCGCAGCGGCTCCACGAGGTCCGCGAGCCCGGCGAACACGCCGCGCAGCGCGAACCCGCCGAGCAGTGCTCCGGCTCCGGCCGCGGCCAGCCAGGCGAGGCCGGTGGCGGTGCGGCCCGCCAGGAAGCCGTCGTCGAGGGCGCGGGCCACGCCGTAGCCGCCGAGGAAGGTGTGCGCGGACTCCAGGAGCGACCAGGCCGCCAGCCGGCCCAGGGCGCGCCCCCGGCCGCGCAGGAACCGCCGGCCCTCGGGGGCCACCCGGCGCCAGGTCTCGCCCTCGGTCACCGTGCCGCCTCCCGGCTCCCCCGGGAGGCGGAAGCATCCTCCGGAGCCGCGACGGGCTCCGCGGCGGGCTCCGCGACGGGCTCACTGCCGGACTCCGCGGCGGGCTCCGCACCGGCTCCCGGTTCCCCGTCCGCGGCGAACACCGCCCGATAGGCCGGCTCGTGCCGCCACAGCACGCCGTGCGGCCCGGTCGCCCGTACCCGGCCGTCCTCCAACCAGACGACGAGGTCCGCCCGGGCCGCGGACGAGAGGCGGTGCGCGACCACGATCCGGGTGCCCGGCCGGACCTCCCGGGCGAGCGCCCGCTCGACCTCGCGGGCGGTGACGGTGTCGAGGCTGGAGGTCGCGTCGTCCAGCACGAGGAGCCGGCCCGCGTGACAGAACGCCCTGGCCAGTCCGAGGCGTTGGAACTCTCCGCCGGACAGCGGGGCGTCGGCGAGCGGCGTGTCGTACCCGTGGGGCAGGCGGCGTACGAACCCGTCGGCGCCCGCGGCCCGGGCCGCGGCGCGGACCGCGTCCCGGCCGGGGGCCGGACCCGAGCCGAAGCCGATCGCCTCGCCGACCGTGTCCCCGAGCAGCGCCGGCCGGTCGAAGGCGTACCCGACTTCGCGGCGCAGCGCTTCGGCGCCCACCTCCGGCAGGGGTACGCCGTCCAGCAGCACCCGGCCCGCGTCGGGGTCGGCGAGCCGGCCGGCCACGGCGGCGAACTGGGTCTTGCCGGCGCCCGAGCGGCCCACCACCGCCACCGTGGAGCCCCCGGGGATGACCAGGCTGATGTCGTGCAGGACCGTCGATCCGTCGCGCACGACCCTGACGCCGCGCAGCTCCAGGGTGCCGGGGCCGCCCGCCGGCAGCTCCTCCCGGCCGTGGCCGAGCACGGGCAGCGTCAGCAGGGCGGCGGTCCGGCGGGCGGCGGCCCGGCCGCGGGCCACGGCCGCCAGTCCCGCGGTCACGGCGCCGACTCCGGCGGCGAGGGCCGCGTACCTCGACGCGGCGAGGAGCTCGCCGACGCCGATGGCCCCGGCCGACAGGCGGATGCCGCCGACGGCGAGGACCGCGTACAGGAGGATCGGCATGAGGGCGGCCGACCGGGCCGTCGTACCGCCGAAGACCTGCCACATGCGCCGCCCCTCGGTGCCGAGCTCGGGCAACTGCGCGAGGATCCGGTCGCGTTCGCGCTCCGCGGTGCCGGCGGCGGCGATCGTGCGGGCCCCGGCCAGTGCCTCGACGAGGCGGCCGGCGGTCGCGAGCTGCACCTGCTGGTAGCGGGCGACGCTGGTGAGGGTGTCCCGGGAGAAGGTCCGCAGCAGCAGCACCAGCAGCGGGACGCCCACGAGGAAGGCGAGCGCGGTCCACAGGTCGATGAGGAGGAGCGCGACGACCGCGCCGAGCGGTGGCAGCAGGGCGGTGACGGCGTGTGCGGCGGCGGCCGGGACCTTTCCGGCCTCGGTCGCGTGCGCGGTCAGCCGGGCGGCGGTTTCGCCGGGTGCGTGGCGGGCCGCGTGGTGCGGGGCCGTCCGCAGCAGGCGGGCGAGGCCGAGCCGACGCAGTCGGGCGGTGGTGCGGCCGTCCACGTCTCCGGTCAGCCGGGCGGCGGCGGCGTCCAGCGCCACTTCGGCCGCGATGACCGCGGCGCACAGCAGGGTCCAGGCGGGGCCCGCCGGGTCGCGGCGGAGCAGCAAATCGAGGGTGTGGCCGAGGACCGCGGGTTCGGCGAGCGCCGCCGCGGCGGCGGCCAGCGCGCAGCCGAGGACGGCGGCGGTGCGCCCACCGCTGTGCCGGGCCGCCGCCACCAGCGCCCGGTCGGCCTCGCGTGCCGCGTCCGGCGCCCGGGCTCCGTCGGCCGCCTCGTCGGGGGGGCTCATCGGCGGGTGCCTCCAGGGGTGTGGTGCGGGCCCGGGCGGTGAACCGCCCGGGCCCGATGTGACCTGGGTCAGTTACAGGTCGTGATGCTCAGGCTGCTGTCGCCGCAGAGCAGCAGGCTGGCCCGGCTGCCGCCGCCACCGCCGCCGTGCAGCTCGGTGGTCTCTTCCTTCGGGGTCTCCATCGACTGCAGGTCAAGAAGCGTCATGGCTGTTTCCTCTTCTTCCGTCGAGTGGTGCGTCGGGTCACGGCCCCGGACGGGGCCGGCTCTGGGGCCGCCGCGCTAGCGCAGCGGCGGGAGGAACGGCAGGTGCGCGCGCCCGCCGGGCGCGGCGCTGCCGAGGGCGAGGAGGACGCCGGCCGTGCCCGTGGAGAGGTCCATGGACAGCCGCATCATCTGCTCGCCGGGGAAGGCCAGATGGCCCTGGTACGGGACGGCGTGCCGGGCCAGCGCGTCGATCTGGCGGGCGACGTCCCCGGGTCCGGTGCCCGGGCCGGGCGTGGTGGTCCGGGCCAGGTGCAGGACCATGCCGGCGGCGCCGCGCATCAGCCCTGGCTGGGCGTAGAAGGTCGCTTGCGCCGCTCGTACGATCTCGCGCCGGGCCTGCTCGAAGCGCTCGTCCGGGCCGTGCTCCAGCCAGTCGTCGAGCACCATGCCGATGCCGACGCTGCCCTCCCCGAGGTACGGCATCGTGCGCCAGCCCTCGTTCACCTGGAGGGTGCCGAACGCGCTGGTGACGCACCGGTCGAGGTCCCGGTGCAGGGCCTGGGCGGCCTGGGTCAGGAGTTCCTTGTCGCCGGTGCGCTCGTACAGCCGGACGAGGAGGAGGGCCGGGCCGGAGTGTCCGTACAGCAGTCCCGCGCGGGCGGGGCGGTGTTCGGGCCGGGCGAGCAGTTCGGCGCAGCGCAGGGCCGCGGCGTGCAGCTCGCTCTCGCCGCTCGCGGTGCCCAGCGCGTCCAGGGCGAGGCCGATGCCGGCGAGTCCGCCGTACAGGTCGGGGCCCGCGCTCTCCCAGGGCTGGTGGAGCAGCTGTTCGGCGAGGTCGAGGGCGCGGCCCGGGTGTCCGAGGCGTTGCAGGGTCCAGGCCGTGCCGGCGAGGCCGTCGTAGAAGCCGAGCGGGGTGCCGGACTGCGGTTGCCCGGTCCGGGCGAGCAGCCATTCCTCGGCCTCGGGCCAGGGTTCGCCCCCGGTCTCGGCGAGGGCGTGGAGCACTCCGGCGATCCCGTGGCCGAAGCCGATGCCTCCGCCGGCGTTCGCGAACTGCGCGATGTCGCCGGGGACGAGGCGGTCCTCGCGGTCCGGGGTGGCGCTCGCGCGGAGCGCGGCGGTCATCGACGTACGCGCGGCGGGCCATTCCCGCGGCTCGACCGGCAGGTACGGTCCGGCCGGTGCGGGCAGGCGGCTTCCCGGTGCGCCCCGCGGGACGCCGGACATGATCTCCTCGACGGCCTCGTCGAGGAACTGCCGCGGCACGGGGAACTGTTCGGCGGCCACGGCGGCCAGATGGGCGGCCTTGGCCCGGTCGAGGACGAGGAGGCTGGTCAGCGGGAGGAACAGGGCGAGGCGCAGGCAGGCGAGGGCGTAGCGGTCGACGGAGAACCCGCGCCGCTCGGCCGGGGCGACGAAGGCGGGGTTGGCGACGGTCTGCCGCAGTCCCTCGTCGACGTGCGCGGCGGCTTCGAAGTCCAGGAGCGAGACGGCGGGTTCGCCGCTCTCGTCCTCCGCGACCATGATGTTGAAGAGGTGGAGGTCGTTGAAGACCACGCCGCGGGCGTGCACGGCGTCGACGGCCTCGGTGACCCGGCGGTGCACGGTGAGCGCCCACTCGGTGTAGGAGGCGAGTTCCGCCGGGTCGGGGTCCGCCTCGATCAGCGGGTGGCGGCGGGCGAAGTAGGTGTTGAGCGGTTTGCCCGCGAGGTGTTCCAGCACCAGGAAGTGGTGGTCGCCGACGGTGAAGGTGCCGCGGACCGCCGGGACGCAGTCCAGTCCCGCCAGCCTTTCCAGTGCGGCCTGTTCGCGGTGCAGGCGGGTCACGGCGTCGGCTCCGTCGGCGGCGAGGCCCGCGTACGGCCGGGCCTCCTTCAGGACGACGGACTCGCCGGTGCGGGTGTCCTTGCCGACGTAGACGCCGCCGCCGTTGGAGAAGTGCAGCGCCCGCTCCACCGTGAAGGGGATGCCGGTCAGGGTGAGCGCGGAGCGCGCTTCGAGGTGGGGCTTCAGGAACGCGGGGAGTTCGAGCCACTCGGGCGGCTGGAAGACCGGTCCCCGGCGGTCCGGCACGAGGCGCCCGTCGGGCGTCTCGATCGCCGGGACCAGCTCGCCGTGCTCGTCGTAGCAGTGCCGCAGGGTGAAGCTGCCGTAGCGGAGGTGGACCGGTCCGGCGCCCCAGCGCAGATCGCTGAGGATGTACGGGCCGGCCGCTCCCGCCAGCGCGGCGTCGAGGTCCTCCGCGATCCGCCGGCACTGCTGCTCGCCGGCCGGGTAGACGGTGATGAACTTGCCGCTCGCCGCGCGCTCGGCGTACTTGGCGTTGCGCAGGTGCAGCAGGTAGCGGCTCGGGACGAACTTGAAGGCGATCCGCCGGGCGGTGCAGTACTCGTACACGGTCGTCAGCAGTGCCTCGGCGTTGTCGAGCGTGGCCGAGACGTGGATCTTCCAGCCCTGTGCGGGAAGTTCGGCGTCGTCCGGCCGCAGCGCGAGCCAGTCGCCGCTCCGGTGGGAGCGCCATCCCTGCGGGACGGGGGCGAGGGCGGCCGGGTAGCTCTCCGCGGCGCGCCGGTACGGCGCGTCGTAGAACCAGCGGTCGGCGTCGCAGAAGGCGGCGTACCCCTTGTTCACACCTGCTCCCTCGGTCGGTTGCAGTACCGACCGTGTCACGCCCGGTGCGTGCGGTGACAGTCACCGCTGTCACCGCCGGGGTGTGCAGTACTCACGAGTCACTTGGCGCGGGGGTCCCCTTTCCGCGGCGGCCGGCCCGGTGCCACCAGTGCCGGCGGCGCGGGTGCACGGCCCGGCCCAGCCGCCGGCCGATCAGCAGGTAGCCGAGGAGCGCTCCGGCCGTGTTGAGGATGACGTCGTCGATGTCGAAGACGCGTCCCGTGACGAGCGCGCCCTGGATGAGCTCCACCAGCGTCATCAGACAGACCGTCACCGCGGCGACCCGCAGCAGTCCCCGGGCCGGGGGCATGAGGACGGGCAGGAGCACCCCGAACGGCAGGCCCAGCAGCAGGTTCCCGCCCAGCTGGCGCACCGCCTCGGTGGTCGACGCCCCGTCCAGGTAGGCGCTGATCGAATGGCCGGGCCGGACGTTGCTGTGCACGAGGGCCACCGAGGCGGCGGACGGTTCCAGCGTGAGCCGGGCCAGGACCACGCTGAACAGGACGGTCCCGACGAAGGCCGCCAGCATGGCCAGCGCCCGGACGGCGGGGTGTGCCGGACGGCGTCGTGTCCAGGGGGCCGCGACGGCCCCGGTGTCCGGCTCCTCGGCGCGCCGCGGCGCGTATGTCCATTTCATGCGGCGCGTCTACCCCGGGCCCGGTCCGGTACGCGCGCACCGCCGACGGCCCGTCACGGCGGGCCCGGTGGCCCGGTGGCCCGTACACGGGGCTTCCCGGGCGCATGCGCACAGCCCTGTCGGGCACTCGCACGGCATGACCGACATCCCCCGCAGCGCATCAGGCCGAGCCCGTCCGTACGGCGCGGCCCCCGTGGCGCGCACCCGTGCCGAGCTGCGGCGCACGGCCGTCCGCGTGTGGACCGACAACCTCGCCGACCACGCGGCCGCCCTCACCTACTACGCCGTACTGGCGCTCCTGCCCGCGCTCGTCATCGCGGTCTCCCTCGTGGGGCTGCTGGGCGGGGCCACGAGGGACCGGCTGACCGCCCAGCTCACCTCGTACGTGCCGCCCCAGTCGGCGCAGGTGCTGCGCGAAGCGCTCGGCGGGCTCGCGGCGGAACACTCCTCGGTATGGGCCCTGTTGATCAGCGGAGTGCTGAGCGCCCTGTGGTCGGCGTGCAGTTACCTGGCGGTGTTCCGCCGTGCCCTGCACGCGATGCACCGGGTGCCGGACACCCGGACCGCGCTGCGCGCCGCCCACACCCTGATCGTCAACGCCGTGCTGCTGCTGGTCCTGCTCGTCGTCGGCGCGGTGGGGCTGGTGGTGTCCGGGCCGACGGCCCGATGGGTGGCGCGGGCCGCGGGCGGGCCCGGCGCCGAGGGCCTCGCGCTCCTGCGCTGGCCCGTGCTGCTGGCGGTCGTCACCCTGCTGGTGCTGATGCTCTTCCGGACCGGCCCGGCCCAGAGCCGCGGGACCCGCCGGGGACTGCCCGGCGGCGTACTGGCGGCCCTGCTCTGGCTGGCCGCCTCGGGGCTCTTCACGCTGTACACGGAGCTGGACACCTACGGCCGGCTCTACGGTTCGCTGGCCGGCATCGTGGTCTTCGTCATCTGGCTCTGGTTCGCGAACCTCGCGCTGCTCACCGGAGCCCAGTTCAACGCCGAACGGGCACGGGAGCCGGACCTCCCCCGGCCGCCGGCCCGAGGCTAGACCGCCGGGGGCTGGGGTCGGCCCGAGCCTAGACCCGTACACACAAACGCCCGCGCCGGCCACATCCAGCCCGCCCGGGGGCCCCTCCCAGCGGTAGCTGGGGGAGTTTGAGGCGCAGGGGTCCGGGGACTGGTCCCCGGCAGCCGACCCTCAGGCGAAGACCCGCTCCAGCACCACCGCGACACCATCCGCCTCGTTCGAGAGCGTGACCTCATCCGCGACGGCCAACAGCTCCCGGTGCGCCCCCGCCATCGCCACACCATGGCCCGCCCACGCGAACATCGGGATGTCGTTCGGCATGTCGCCGAAGGCGATGGTCGACGACCCGGTGACGTCCAAAAGCGACGCCGCCACCGCCAGCCCGCTCGCCTTGTCGATGCCCGGCGGCTGGAGCTCGACCGTGTGCTCCCCGGCCATCGTGACGTTGACCAGGTCCCCGACGACCGAACGGGCCACCGCCGTCAGCTCGTCGTCCGACAGCCGCGGGTGCTGGAGCAGCACCTTGTTGATCGGCGAAGCCCAGAGGTCGGACCGCCGCGCCACCCGCACCGTCGGCAGGTGCGGGTGCCACATCCGGTAGCCCGGCCCTATCAGCATCTCCGCGTCGAGGCCTTCCTGGTTGACCGCCGCGTAGACCTCCCCGACCTCCGCCTCGATCTTCCCGAGCGCGACCTCGGCCAGCTCCCGGTCCATGGCCACGGAGTGCAGCAGCAGCCCGGCCGCCGCGTCGTAGACCTGCGCGCCCTGCCCGCACACCGCGAGCCCCGTGTAGCCGAGGCCGTCCAGGACGTGGCGGACCTGCGGGACGGGGCGGCCTGTCACGATGATGTGCCGGGCGCCGGCCGCACGGGCGGCGGCGAGAGCGGTGTGGGAGCGGGCCGAGACGGTGTCTCCGGCGCGCAGCAGAGTCCCGTCCAGGTCGGTGGCCACGAGTGCATAGGGGAGGGCGGAAGTCACGGGTTCAAGGATACGGACCCGCTCGGACAAGTCCTACAAATAGTGCCCGAATCCGGCCTCCCGCACGCCCCACCAGCCCCGTAACGTGTCAACAAGCTCCCGGGACACCCCCGGACCGCGTCGAAAGCGAGGCAGTACCCCATGCCCCAGCAGAGCCCCCTCGATGTTCCCGAGGGCGACCCGTTCGGGCCGCACAACCTCCCCTACGGCGTGTTCTCCACCGCCGGTGAGGCCCGGCGCCGGATCGGCGTCCGCATCGGCGGCCACGTGCTCGACGCGGGGGCGGCCGCCGCCGCGCTCGGGTCCCCGTACACCGGACTGCTCGGACAGCCCACGCTCAACCCGCTGCTCGCCGCGGGCCGCACCGCCTGGCACGACGTGCGCCGCGCGCTGACCGCCTGGGTCACCGACCCCGGCCACCGGCCCGCCGTGGAGCCGCACCTGCTGCCGCTGGACGAGGTCGTGCTGCACCTCCCGTACGAGGTCGCCGACTACGTCGACTTCTACGCGAGCGAGCACCACGCCACCAACGTCGGGCAGATGTTCCGCCCGGACGGCGACGCGCTGACCCCCAACTGGAAGCACCTGCCGATCGGTTACCACGGCCGCGCCGGGACGATCGTCGTCTCCGGCACCGATGTCGTACGCCCCTCCGGGCAGCGCAAGGCGCCCGCCGACCCGGCGCCCGTCTTCGGGCCGTCCGTCAAGCTCGACATCGAGGCCGAGGTCGGCTTCGTCGTCGGCACCCCCTCCGAGCTGGGCAGCCCGGTGGCCCTGGGCGACTTCGAGGACCACGTCTTCGGCCTGTTCCTGCTCAACGACTGGTCCGCGCGCGACATCCAGGCCTGGGAGTACGTGCCGCTCGGCCCCTTCCTCGGCAAGTCCTTCGCCACCTCCGTCTCCGCCTGGGTCACCCCGCTGGAGGCCCTGGACGGGGCCCGTGTCACCCCGCCCGCCCGCGACTTCCCGCTCCTGCCCTACCTGGACGACGCCGCCGCCGAGCGCCCCGGCGGCTTCGACCTGCACATCACCGTCTCCATCAACGGGCAGGAGGTGGCGCACCCGCCGTTCGCGTCGATGTACTGGACCGCCGCCCAGCAGCTCGCCCACATGACCGTCAACGGCGCCTCCCTGCGCACCGGCGACGTCTACGGCTCGGGCACCGTCAGCGGCCCGGAGACCGGCCAGCGCGGCTCGCTGCTGGAGCTCACCTGGAACGGCCGCGACGCCATCGAGCTCACGGACGGCAAGCGCACCTTCCTGGAGGACGGGGACACCGTCACCCTCACCGCCTGGGCGCCGGGCGCCCACGGCACCCGTGTGGGCCTCGGCGAGGTCACCGGCCGCATCGTGGGCGCCGCGCAGTGATGTGACGCCGCGTCCACACCTCTGGACGACCGGAAACGGCGGGGTGGCGGATCTTCCCCCCACCCCACCGTTTCCACCAGATCCTGGCGGGCGGCTACCCCAGCGGCGTCCTCCCCCTGGAGGACGCCCTCGCCGCCGACTACGGCGCCGGCCGCAACAGCGGCGCCGCGCACGACCACCGGGCTTCCGCTGCGCGGGGCTCGTCCCCTACCCACCCTTCCACCGTTCCCCGGGCCGGCCCGGACCCGCGCCTCCAACGCCGGCGGGGCTGGGAGGGGCCGGGAGGGGCTCCGGGCGCGCCGGCGGGGCTGCACCGGCCCGACCCGGTTGGGGGGCGGCTCGTCGGGTCAGTCGTCTGGCAGGCGCGGCAGCCGGAGCGCAGGCTGCGGGGATGATCCCTGTTACCGGCCTCCTGGCCCTGGCCGCCCTGGCCCTGGCCGGCGCCGCCCCCGCCCTCGCGCCGCAGGCACCGGCACCGGCACCGGCACCGGCCGATTCCCTCCAGCTCGCCGCCGCGTACCGCGCGACCGCCAAGTACCAGCACACCCGTACCGCCACCGCCGCCGGCTACGTGCCCGACACCTACTGCGTCCCCGGCAAGCCCGGGGCCGGGGGGCTCGGTTACCCCCACTTCAACCACGCCCACGACGACTCCCGCGACCCCTCGAAGCCCACCGCCCTGATCTACGAGGACGACGTCCGGGGCAGCCGCAGGCTCGTCGCCCTGGAGTGGACCTCCACCGGTCCGAACCGCCCCGCGAACCTCTTCGGGGCCGCGTTCAACGGGCCGATCCCCGGAAAGTTCCCGGGCCAGCCCGCCCACTACACCCTGCGCGTCTGGCTGTGGAAGGAGAACCCGAGCGGCCGGTTCGCGCTCTACAACCCGGACGTGCGCTGCCGCCCGGGAACCACCCGTCCGGCCTGACCGGCCCGCCCCCGGACCCCCGTTCGGAGGCACGCCGCATGCGGGCCCGCCGCGGCGCCGGGATGGTGGACCAAAGTCCCCGAACGGCAGGAGCCCCGATGTCCCTCCGCCCCCGCAAGGCCTTCCTGACCTGCGCGGCCGCCATATCGCTCGGCCTGTCCGCCGTCGCCCCGGCCCACGGGGTCGACGGGCCCGCGCCCGACCCGCGCAACCGCCAGGCCATGCGGGACATGGCGACGGCGATGGCGGTGACCGCCAAGTACGTCGACGAGCGGGCGGCGATCAAGGACGGCTACCTTCCGCACGGCCAGGAGTGCATGACCAACCCGTTCGGGGTGGGCACCATGGGCTACCACTACGTCAAGGAAGCCAACTGGGGTTCGACGGACCCGGCCAAACCGGCCGCGCTCCTCTACAGCACCGCGAAGGACCGCCACGGCCGCCGCAAGCTCCAGACGGTGGAGTGGATGTCCACCGACCGGGACCAGGACCTGAAGACCACCGACGACCGGCCGAGCATGTTCGGGCTGCCGTTCGACGGCCCCATGCCCGGCCACTGGGCGGGCATGCCCAAGCACTACGACCTCCACCTGTGGGCGTACGAGGACAATCCGGCCGGCCGCTTCCACAACTGGAACCCGGCCCTGACCTGCCCCGCCAAGCCCGGTACCCCGGAGAAGCCCGCCGCCGAGCACGACCACGGCGGCCACTAGGACGACCAGGCCCGCACGCCGAAGGGCCCGGCCCCCTCCACGGGGGGGCCGGGCCCTTCGGCGTGCTCGGTACGGTCAGCGGACGAACGTGCTCGCGCTGCCCGCCAGTTCCAGGAAGTACTGCGGGGCCACGCCCAGGACCAGCGTCACCGCCACGCCCACCGCGATCGTCGTCATCGTCAGCGGGGAGGGGACGGCCACCGTCGGGCCGTCCGCCTTCGGCTCGCTGAAGAACATCAGGACGATCACCCGGATGTAGAAGAACGCGGCGATCGCGGACGAGATGACACCGACCACGACCAGCGCTCCCGCGCCGCCCTCCGCCGCCGCCTTGAACACGGCGAACTTGCCGGAGAAGCCCGACGTCAGCGGGATGCCGGCGAAGGCGAGCAGGAAGACCGCGAAGACCGCCGCCGTCAGCGGCGAACGACGGCCGAGGCCCGCCCACTTCGACAGGTGCGTCGCCTCGCCGCCCGCGTCGCGGACCAGGGTGACCACCGCGAACGCGCCGATCGTCACGAAGGAGTACGCGCCCAGGTAGAAGAGGACGGACTTGACGCCCTCCGCCGAGGTGGCGATCACACCGGCCAGGATGAAACCGGCGTGCGCGATCGAGGAGTAGGCCAGGAGCCGCTTGACGTCGGTCTGGGTCACGGCGATCACCGCGCCCGCGAGCATCGTGACGATCGCGACGCCCCACATGACCGGCCGCCAGTCCCACCGCAGGCCCGGCAGCACCACGTACAGCAGGCGCAGGAGGGCGCCGAAGGCGGCCACCTTCGTCGCCGCCGCCATGAAGCCGGTGACCGGCGTCGGAGCGCCCTGGTAGACGTCCGGGGTCCACATGTGGAAGGGGACCGCGCCGACCTTGAAGAGCAGGCCCATCAGGATGAGCGCGCCGCCGATCAGCAGCAGCGCGTCGTTGCCCATGGTGCCGGCGAGCGCCGGATCGACGTTCGCGACGGTGCCGTCGACGACCTCCGCGATGACCGCGTACGAGACGGAGCCCGCGTAGCCGTACAGGAGCGCGATGCCGAAGAGGAGGAAGGCGGAGGAGAACGCGCCGAGCAGGAAGTACTTGACGGCGGCCTCCTGCGACATCAGCCGCTGGCGGCGGGCGACGGCGCAGAGCAGGTACAGCGGGAGGGAGAAGACCTCCAGGGCCACGAACAGCGTCAGCAGGTCGTTGGCCGCGGGGAAGATCAGCATTCCGGCGACCGCGAACAGGGCGAGCGGGAAGACCTCGGTGGTGGTGAAGCCCGCCTTGACGGCTTCCTTCTCGCTGTCGCTGCCCGGTACGGACGCCGCCTGGGCGGCGAAGGAGTCCACCCGGTTGCCGTGGGCGGCCGGGTCCAGGCGCCGCTCGGCGAAGGTGAAGATCGCCACGATCGAGGCCAGCACGATGGTGCCCTGCAGGAAGAGCGCCGGGCCGTCGACGGCCACGGCCCCCATGGCCGCGATGTGCGCCTTGGTGGATCCGTACCCGCCGGCGGCGAGCCCCACCACCGCCGCGAAGGCCGAGGCCAGCGCGGCGACGGCGAGGAACACCTGCGTGTAGTAGCGCGCCTTGCGCGGGACGAAGGCCTCGACGAGGACTCCGATGATCGCCGCTCCCAGCACGATGAGCGTGGGCGAGAGCTGGGCGTACTCGATGTGCGGCGCCGGGATCTTGTCGATCGGCGCCGCTGCCGCCAGTGTCGGCAGCAGGTTCTGGGCAGCAGTCACGGTGCTCACTTCGCCGCCTCCCCCTTCTTGGCGTGCTCGGCGTGCTCGGCCACGACGCCCACCTCGGGCTTCGGGTCCGTCTGCTTCACGTCCGACATGGTGTGCTCCACCGCCGGGTTGACGATCTCGGTCAGCGGCTTCGGGTAGACGCCCAGCCCGATCAGCAGGGCGATCAGCGGGGCGACGACCAGGACCTCGCGCAGGCGCAGGTCCGGCATGGTGCGGAGCTCCTCCTTCAGCGGGCCGGTCATGGTGCGCTGGTAGAGGACCAGCGTGTAGAGGGCGGCCAGCACGATGCCGAAGGTGGCGATGATGCCGGCGACCGGGTAGCGGGCGAACGTGCCGACCAGGACCAGGAACTCGCTGACGAACGGGGCGAGCCCCGGCAGCGACAGGGTGGCCAGCCCGCCGATCAGGAAGGTGCCGGCGAGGACCGGGGCCACCTTCTGCACGCCGCCGTAGTCGGCGATGAGGCGCGAGCCGCGCCGCGAGATCAGGAAGCCGGCCACCAGCATCAGCGCCGCCGTCGAGATCCCGTGGTTGACCATGTAGAGCGTCGCGCCCGACTGGCCCTGGGAGGTCATCGCGAAGATGCCGAGGACGATGAAGCCGAAGTGCGAGATCGAGGCGTAGGCGATCAGCCGCTTGATGTCGCGCTGCCCGACCGCGACCAGCGCGCCGTAGACGATGCTGATCAGGGCCAGGACCAGGATCACCGGAGTGGCCCACTTGCTGGCCTCGGGGAAGAGCCCGAGGCAGAAGCGGAGCATCGCGAAGGTGCCGACCTTGTCGACGACCGCGGTGATCAGGACGGCGACCGGGGCGGTGGACTCCCCCATCGCGTTCGGCAGCCAGGTGTGCAGCGGCCACAGCGGGGCCTTCACCGCGAAGGCGAAGAAGAAGCCGAGGAACAGCCACCGCTCGGTGTTGGTCGCCATGTCGAGCGTGCCCGCGGCGCGGGCGGCGGCGATCTCCTGGAGCGAGAAGTTCCCTGCGACCACGTACAGCCCGATGACCGCGGCCAGCATGATCAGGCCGCCGGCCAGGTTGTAGAGGAGGAACTTGACCGCCGCGTACGAGCGCTGCGCGGCCGCGTTCTCATCGGACCCGCCCGCCGCGGCAGTGGCTGACTGGGAGGAAGTAGCCCGGTCCCCGAAGCCGCCGATGAGGAAGTACATCGGGATGAGCATGGCTTCGAAGAAGATGTAGAAGAGGAAGACGTCGGTGGCCTCGAAGGAGATGATCACCATCGCCTCGACCAGCAGGATCAGGGCGAAGAAGCCCTGGGTCGGCCGCCAGCGCTGGCTCTTGTTCTCCAACGGGTCGGCGTCATGCCACCCAGCCAGAATGATGAACGGCATCAACACGGCGGTGAGCGCGATGAGCGCCACCCCGATGCCGTCGACGCCCAGTTCGTAGCGGAGCCCGAAGTCGGGGATCCAGGCGTGGGACTCGGTGAGCTGGTAGCGGTCGCCACCGGGCTCGAAGCGGACGGCGACGAGCACGGCCAGGGCCAGGGTCGCCAGCGAGAAGAACAGGGCGAGCCATTTGGCCGCGGTCCGGCGGGCGGCCGGGACGGCCGCCGTCAGGATCGCGCCGACCGCGGGTACCGCGGCCGTCACCGTCAGAAGCGGGAAACTCATCTCACACCGCCCTCATCAGCAGGGTCGCGGCGATCAGGATCGCCGTGCCCCCGAACATCGAGACCGCGTAGCTGCGGGCGTAGCCGTTCTGCAGCTTGCGCAGCCGGCCCGAGAGCCCGCCGACTCCGGCGGCCGTCCCGTTGACCACTCCGTCGACCAGGCTGTGGTCGACGTAGACGAGGGAGCGGGTCAGGTGCTCCCCGCCGCGCACCAGGACGACGTGGTTGAAGTCGTCCTGGTAGAGGTCCCGCCGGGCCGCCCGGGTGAGGAGCGAGCCGCGCGGGGCGATGACCGGGACGGGCTTCCTGCCGTACATCGCCCAGGCGATGGCGACCCCGATGACGAGGACGACCATCGTGGCCAGGGTCACCGTCAGGGCGCTGACCGGCGGGTGGCCGTGCTCGTGCCCGGTGACGGGCTCGAGCCACTTCAGGAACCGGTCGCCGATGCCGAAGAAGCCGCCCGCGAAGACCGAGCCGAAGGCCAGGACGATCATCGGGATGGTCATGGACTTCGGGGACTCGTGCGGGTGCGGCGCGTGTCCGTTCGCGTCGGGCTGCCAGCGCTTCTCGCCGAAGAAGGTGAGGAGCATGACCCGGGTCATGTAGAAGGCGGTGATCGCCGCGCCGAGGAGGGTCACTCCGCCGAGGATCCAGCCCTGGGTGCCGCCCCTCGCGAAGGCGGCCTCGATGATCATGTCCTTGGAGAAGAAGCCCGACAGGCCCGGGAACCCGATGATGGCGAGGTAGCCGAGGCCGAAGGTCACGAAGGTGACGGGCATGTACGTGCGCAGCCCGCCGTACTTGCGCATGTCGACCTCGTCGTTCATGCCGTGCATGACCGAACCCGCGCCGAGGAAGAGCCCGGCCTTGAAGAAGCCGTGCGTGACCAGGTGCATGATCGCGAAGACGTATCCGATGGGGCCGAGGCCCGCCGCCAGGATCATGTAGCCGATCTGCGACATCGTCGAGCCGGCGAGGGCCTTCTTGATGTCGTCCTTCGCGCAACCGACGATCGCACCGAAGAGCAGCGTGACGGCGCCGACCACGACGACCGCGGTCTGCGCGTCCGGCGCGCCGTTGAAGATGGCGCCCGAGCGGACGATCAGGTAGACGCCGGCGGTGACCATGGTCGCCGCGTGGATGAGGGCCGAGACCGGGGTCGGGCCCTCCATCGCGTCGCCGAGCCAGGACTGCAGCGGCACCTGAGCCGACTTGCCGCAGGCGGCGAGCAGCAGCATCAGGGCGATGGCCGTCAGCTTGCCCTCGCCGGCCTCGGAGACCGAGCCGAGGACCGGGCCGAAGGCGAAGGTTCCGAAGGTGGTGAACATCAGCATGATGGCGATCGAAAGGCCCATGTCGCCGACCCGGTTGACCAGGAAGGCCTTCTTCGCGGCGGTGGCCGCGCTGGGCTTGTGCTGCCAGAAGCCGATGAGGAGGTACGAGGCGAGGCCCACGCCCTCCCAGCCGACGTACAGCAGGAGGTAGTTGTCGGCGATGACCAGGAGCAGCATCGCGGCGACGAAGAGGTTGAGGTAGCCGAAGAAGCGGCGGCGGCGCTCGTCGTGCTCCATGTACCCGATGGAGTACACGTGGATGAGCGTGCCCACCCCGGAGATCAGCAGGACGAAGGTCATCGACAGCTGGTCGAGCTGGAAGCCGATGTCGGCCTGGAAGCCCTCCACCGGAATCCAGCTGAACAGCCGCTGGTGGAAGGTCCGGTCCTCGGCGCCCTTGCCGAGCATGTCGGCGAAGAGGGTGAGGCCGATGCCGAAGGAGGCGGCGGCGAGCAGGGTGCCGATCCAGTGGCCGGCCTTGTCGAGGCGGCGGCCGCCGCAGAGCAGCACCACCGCTCCGAGCAGGGGCGCTGCTACCAGCAGCGCGATCATGTTCTCCACAGCGACCCCTTACAGCTTCATCAGGCTGGCGTCGTCGACCGAGGCCGAGTGGCGGGTACGGAACAGCGACACGATGATCGCGAGGCCCACCACGACCTCCGCGGCGGCGACGACCATCGTGAAGAACGCGATGATCTGGCCGTCGAGGTTGCCGTGCATCCGGGAGAAGGTGACGAAGGCGAGGTTGCAGGCGTTGAGCATGAGCTCGACGCACATGAACAGCACGATCGCGTTCTTGCGGATGAGGACTCCGGCCGCCCCGATGGTGAACAGCAGCGCCGACAGGTACAGGTAGTTGACCGGATTCACTTCGAGGCCTCCTCACGGCCGAGCCGCTCGGACGACCGCTGCTCCAGCGCCTTCAGGTCGTCCAGCGCCTGGCTGGAGACGTCCCTGATCTGGCCGCGGGCGCGCAGCGTCTGGTTGACGGTGAGCTCGGAGGGGGTGCCGTCCGGCAGCAGGCCCGCGACGTCCACGGCGTTGTGCCGGGCGTAGACGCCGGGTGCGGGCAGCGGCGGGAGCTGCACGCCCTCGCGGACGCGGCGCTCGGCGAGCTCGCGCTGGGTGGCGGCGCGCTCGGTGCGCTCGCGGTGGGTGAGCACCATCGCGCCGACGGCCGCCGTGATCAGCAGGGCGCCGGTGAGCTCGAAGGCGAACACGTACTTGGTGAAGATGAGCGTGGCCAGGCCTTCGACGTGCCCGCCGGAGTTGATCCGGCCCAGTCCGTTGAACTGGGTGAGCCGGGCGTGGGCGATGCCGGAGATCAGCAGGACGCCGAAGCCCAGTCCGCACAGGACGGCCAGCCAGCGCTGCCCCTTGATGGTCTCGCTCAGGGAGTCCGCGGCGGTGACGCCGACGAGCATGACGACGAAGAGGAACAGCATCATGATCGCGCCGGTGTAGACGACGACCTGGACGATGCCGAGGAAGTACGCGCCGTTGGCGAGGTAGAAGACCGCCAGGATGATCATCGTGCCGGCCAGGCTCAGGGCGCTGTGCACGGCCTTCTTCATCAGGATCGTGGACAGCGCGCCGATGACGGCGACCGTGGCGAGGACCCAGAACTGCACTGCCTCACCGGTGGAGGTGGCCGAGGCGGCCGCGGCGATGGCGCTCACGCCCCCACCCCCTCGGGAGCGCTTTCGGATGTCGCGGTCTCGGAGGCGGACTCGCCCTTCGACACGGCGACCTGGCGGACCGTGCCGGGAGCCGCCCCGGTCACCAGCCCGCGGTAGTAGTCCGTGTCATCGGTGCCCGGGAAGATCGAGTGCGGAGCCTCGACCATGCCCTCGGTCAGCCCGGAGAGCAGCTGCTCCTTGGTGTAGATGAGCGCTTCGCGGCTGGAGTCGGCCAGTTCGAACTCGTTCGTCATGGTCAGGGCCCTGGTCGGGCACGCCTCGACGCACAGCCCGCACAGGATGCAGCGGGCGTAGTTGATCTGGTAGACCGCGCCGTACCGCTCACCCGGGGAGTAGCGCTCCTCCTCGGTGTTGTCCGCGCCCTCGACGTAGATCGCGTCGGCGGGACAGGCCCAGGCGCACAGCTCGCACCCGATGCACTTCTCCAGACCGTCCGGGTGGCGGTTGAGCTGGTGCCGCCCGTGGAAGCGGGGTGCGGTGGTCTTTTCCTGCTCCGGGTACTGCTCGGTGAGGCGCTTCTTGAACATGGCCTTGAAGGTCACGCCGAAGCCGGCCACCGGGTTCTGCCACTTCTCGCCCTGGTCGGCGTCAGACTTGTCAGACATTCTCAGCACCCTCCTCTCGGTCACTGTCAGTATTCGCCGCGCCACTGACAATGAGCTCCCGCTCGCTGCGGGGCCTCCTGCGCGGTACGGGTGCCAGGTGCTGGCCGGGCTTGGGCGGTACGGGGAATCCGCCCGCGAGCGGGTCGAAGGGTGCGTCGGCCGCGGCCTGTTCGGCGTCCGCGAGGACCGCCTTCTCCTTCTTGTCGCGGAAGAGGTCCACGACGAAGGACAGCAGCAGGAGCGCGATGACCGCGCCGCCGACGTAGAGCACGATCTCCTGGAAGTCGTAGTTCTCGTTGCGCAGCGCCCGGACGGTGGCGACCAGCATCAGCCAGACCACGGAGACCGGGATCAGCACCTTCCAGCCGAGCTTCATCAGCTGGTCGTAGCGCACGCGCGGGAGCGTGCCGCGCAGCCAGATGAAGAAGAACAGCAGCAGCTGGACCTTGAGGACGAACCAGAGCATCGGCCACCAGCCGTGGTTGGCGCCCTCCCAGTACGTGGAGATCGGCGCCGGGGCCCGCCAGCCGCCCAGGAACAGGGTGACCGAGACCGCGGAGACGGTGACCATGTTGACGTACTCCGCCAGCATGAACAGCGCGAACTTGATGGAGGAGTACTCGGTGTTGAAGCCGCCGACGAGGTCGCCCTCGGACTCCGGCATGTCGAAGGGGGCGCGGTTCGTCTCGCCGACCATCGTGATGACGTAGATGATGAAGGAGACCGGCAGCAGGATGATGTACCAGCGGTCCGCCTGGGCTTCGACGATCGCCGAGGTCGACATCGACCCGGAGTAGAGGAAGACCGAAGCGAAGGCCGCGCCCATCGCGATCTCGTAGGAGATCATCTGCGCGCAGGAGCGCAGGCCGCCGAGGAGCGGGTACGTGGAGCCCGAGGACCAGCCCGCGAGCACGATGCCGTAGATGCCGACCGAGGCGACCGCGAGGATGTAGAGCATCGCGATCGGCAGGTCGGTCAGCTGCATCGTGGTGCGCTGGCCGAAGATGGAGACCTCGTTGCCCGCGGGGCCGAAGGGGATCACCGCGATGGCCATGAAGGCCGGGATCGCCGCGATGATCGGGGCGAGGACGTAGACGACCTTGTCCGCCCGCTTGACGATGAGGTCTTCTTTCAGCATGAGCTTCACGCCGTCGGCGAGCGACTGGAGCATGCCCCAGGGGCCGTGCCGGTTGGGGCCGATGCGCAGCTGCATCCAGGCGACGACCTTGCGCTCCCACACGATGGAGAAGAGCACGGTCACCATCAGGAAGGCGAAGCAGAACACCGCCTTGACGACGACGAGCCACCAGACGTCCCTGCCGAACAGGGAGAGGTCTTCGGCGGCGATCTGAACGGTGTTCACGCGCCCACCTCCGCGGGGGAGTCGCTGGTGTCGGCCGGGGTGGCCGGGCCGATGCGGACCAGGGCCCCGGGGCGGGCTCCGGTGTCGGCGAGGACCCCGGAGCCGGTGGAGTTCAGCGGGAGCCAGACCACGCGGTCGGGCATCTCGGTGACGCGCAGCGGCAGTTCCACGGAGCCGGCCAGGCCGGTCACCGCGAGGAGGTCGCCGTTCTTGACGCCGGTCTCGGCGGCCGTGGCGGCCGACAGGCGGGCGCTGGCCTCGTGCCGGGTGCCGGCCAGGGCCTCGTCGCCGTCCTGGAGGAGGCCCTGGTCGAGGAGGAGCCGGTGGCCCGCGAGGACCGCTTCGCCGGCACCGGGGCGGGGCAGCGGCGCGGTGTCCGCGGACTGTTCGGCGGCGCGCTCCCCGGCCCACTGGCCGAGCGCGTCGAGCTCGCGGCGCACGGCGTGTACGTCGGGCAGCGCGATGGGCCGGTCGGCCGCGTCGGCCAGCATGTGCAGCACGCGGGAGTCGGCGGGGGCGAGCCGGCGGGTCATCTGCTCGGGCTTGAGCGCGGCCTCGAACGGCCGGACCCTGCCCTCCCAGTTGATGAACGCGCCGGACTTCTCGGCGGCGGCCGCGACGGGCAGGACCACGTCCGCGTGGTCGGTGACCTCGCTGGGCCGCAGTTCCAGCGAGACCACGAAGGCCTCCTGGAGCGCGGCCTTGGCGCGGGCCGGGTCCGGCAGGTCGGCGAGCTCGACGCCCGCGACCAGCAGGGCGGAGAGTTCCCGGGTCGCCGCGGCCTCGACGATCTGGCCGGTGTCGCGGCCGTAGCGGTGCGGCAGCTCGTCCAGGCCCCACGCGGTGGCGACCTCGTCGCGGGCGCGCGGGTCGGTGGCCGGGCGGGCGCCCGGCAGCAGGGACGGCAGCGCGCCCGCTTCGAGGGCGGCCCGCTCACCGGCCCGGCGCGGGATCCACACCAGGTGGGCGCCGGTCGCGGCGGCGGCCCGTACGGCGGCGGTCAGCGCGCCGGGGACGCCCGCGAGGCGCTCCCCCACGACGATGACCGCGCCGGGCAGCCGCAGCGCTTCGGCGGCGGCGTGGCCGCCCTCCTCCAGGCCCGTCCCGGAGGCCAGGGCGTCGAGCCACTCGGGCTCGGTGCCGGGGGCGGCGGCCAGCAGGGTGCCGCCCGCCTTGTCCAGGCCGCGCGTGGCGAACGGGGCGAGGGAGAAGGTCCGCTGCTTGCGCTTGCGGTGGGCCTTGCGCAGCCGCAGGAAGACGCCGGGGGCCTCTTCCTCGGCCTCGATGCCGACGAGGAGGACGGCCGGGGCCGCCTCCAGCGAGCTGTTGGTGACGACCCTGTCACCGCCGCCGAGGTCCTTGCCGATGCCCGCGACGGAGGACGCCAGGAACTCGGCCTCCTCGGCGCTGTGCACCCGGGCCCGGAAGTCGATGTCGTTCGTGTCGAGCACGACCCGGGCGAACTTGGCGTAGGCGTAGGCGTCCTCGACGGTGAGGCGGCCGCCGGTCAGCACGCCGGCCCGGCCGCGCGCGGCGGCGAGTCCGGCGGCGGCGGCCTCCAGGGCCTCGGGCCAGCTCGCCGGGGCGAGGATCCCGTCGGTGCCGCGCACCAGCGGGGTGGTGAGCCGGTCGGGGCGCTGCGCGTAGCGGAACCCGAAGCGGCCCTTGTCGCAGATCCACTCCTCGTTGACCTCGGGGTCCTCCGCGGCGAGGCGGCGCAGCACCTTGCCGCGGCGGTGGTCGGTGCGGGTCGCGCAGCCGCCCGCGCAGTGCTCGCACACGCTCGGGGAGGAGACGAGGTCGAAGGGGCGGGAGCGGAAGCGGTAGGCGGCCGAGGTGAGGGCGCCGACCGGGCAGATCTGGATGGTGTTGCCGGAGAAGTACGACTCGAAGGGGTCGTCCTCGCCGGTGCCGACCTGCTGGAGCGCGCCGCGCTCCAGGAGTTCGATCATCGGGTCGCCGGCGATCTCGTTGGAGAAGCGGGTGCAGCGCGCGCACAGCACGCACCGCTCGCGGTCCAGCAGCACCTGGGTGGAGATCGGGACCGGCTTCTCGTACGTGCGCTTCTTGCCCTCGAAGCGGGATTCGGCGTTGCCGTGCGACATCGCCTGGTTCTGCAGCGGGCACTCGCCGCCCTTGTCGCAGACCGGGCAGTCCAGCGGGTGGTTGATGAGCAGCAGCTCCATCACCCCGCGCTGGGCCTTGTCCGCGACCTCGGAGGTGAGCTGGGTCTTGACGACCATGCCGTCGGTGCAGGTGATGGTGCAGGAGGCCATCGGCTTGCGCTGGCCCTCGACCTCGACGATGCACTGGCGGCAGGCGCCGACCGGCGAGAGGAGGGGGTGGTCGCAGAACCGGGGGATCTCGATGCCGAGCTGTTCGGCGGCCCGGATGACCAGGGTCCCCTTGGGCACCGACAGTTCGATGCCGTCGATGGTCAGGGACACCGTGTTCTCGGGCGGCACCGCGGCCTGGCCGCCACCGGCGGGGGCGTTCGTGGTGACGGTCATGCGTTCACCTCGGAGTTCTTCTTGGGACCGTCAGCCCAGAGGGTCGACTTCTTGGGGTCGAAGGGGCAGCCCTTGCCCGTGATGTGCTGCTCGTACTCCTCGCGGAAGTACTTGAGCGAGGAGAAGATGGGGCTGGCGGCGCCGTCTCCGAGCGCGCAGAACGACTTGCCGTTGATGTTGTCGGCGATGTCGTTCAGCTTGTCGAGGTCGGACATGACGCCCTTGCCGGCCTCGATGTCGCGCAGCAGCTGGACCAGCCAGTACGTGCCTTCGCGGCAGGGGGTGCACTTGCCGCAGGACTCGTGGGCGTAGAACTCGGTCCAGCGAGTGACCGCCCGCACCACGCAGGTCGTCTCGTCGAAGCACTGCAGGGCCTTGGTGCCGAGCATGGATCCGGCCGCGCCGACGCCCTCGTAGTCCAGCGGGACGTCGAGGTGCTCGTCCGTGAACATGGGGGTGGAGGATCCGCCGGGGGTCCAGAACTTCAGCCGGTGCCCGGGGCGGATGCCGCCGCTCATGTCGAGCAGCTGGCGCAGGGTGATGCCGAGGGGGGCCTCGTACTGGCCGGGGCCGACGACGTGTCCCGAGAGCGAGTACAGCGTGAAGCCGGGGGACTTCTCGGTCCCCATCGACTTGAACCAGTCCTTGCCCTTGTTCAGGATCGCGGGAACCGAGGCGATGGACTCCACGTTGTTCACGACGGTGGGGCAGGCGTAGAGCCCCTCGACGGCAGGGAAGGGGGGACGCAGCCGGGGCTGTCCGCGCCGGCCTTCGAGGGAGTCCAGGAGGGCCGTTTCCTCGCCGCAGATGTATGCGCCCGCTCCCGCGTGCACGGTGATGTCGAGGTTGAGCCCGCTCCCGAGGATGTCCTTGCCGAGGTAGCCCGCCTCGTACGCCTCGCGCACCGCCTCGTGCAGGCGCCGCAGTACCGGCACGACCTCGCCGCGCAGGTAGATGAAGGCGTGCTCCGACCGGATCGCGTAGCAGGCGATGATCATTCCCTCGATGAGGGAGTGCGGGTTGGCGAAGAGGAGGGGGATGTCCTTGCAGGTTCCCGGCTCCGACTCGTCCGCGTTCACGACGAGGTAGTGCGGCTTTCCGTCGCCCTGCGGGATGAACTGCCACTTCATCCCGGTGGGGAAGCCGGCGCCGCCGCGTCCGCGAAGGCCCGAGTCCTTCACGTAGGCGATGAGGTCGTCCGGGGTCATCGCGAGCGCCTTGCGCAGGCCCTCGTAGCCCTCGTGGCGCCGGTAGGTCTCCAGCGTCCACGAGTTCGGCTCGTCCCAGAACGCCGACAGCACGGGTGCCAGCAGCTTCTCCGGGCTGGTTCCGTTCTCGTGCATCTCAGCGGTCACCGTCATCACTCCCCCTCCTCGGTCGTGGTCTCGGCACGCTGGTGCACGACCTTGCCGAGCTGCGGGGATTCTCCGCGCGCGATGCGCAGGCCGATCAGGGAGGCGGCGCCGGCGCCGCCGGTCGCCTCGACCGCGCCCGCGCGCTCGTCCGGGAAGCCCGCCAGGATCCGGGCGGTCTCCTTGTAGGTGCACAGCGGGGCGCCGCGGGTCGGCTCGACCGGGCGGCCGGCCAGCAGGTCGTCCACCATGTCCTTGGCGGACTCGGGGGTCTGGTTGTCGAAGAACTCCCAGTTGACCATCACCACGGGGGCGTAGTCGCAGGCCGCGTTGCACTCGATGTGCTCGAGGGTGACCTTGCCGTCGGGGGTGGTCTCGTTGTTGCCGACCCCGAGGTGCTCCTTGAGTTCCTCGAAGATGGCGTCGCCGCCCATGACCGCGCACAGGGTGTTCGTGCAGACCCCGACCTGGTAGTCGCCGGAGGCCTTGCGCCGGTACATCGTGTAGAAGGTGGCCACCGCCGTGACCTCGGCGGTCGTCAGGCCCAGCACCTCGGCGCAGAACCGGATGCCGGTGCGCGAGACGTAGCCCTCCTCCGACTGCATGAGGTGGAGCAGCGGCAGCAGCGCGGAGCGGCTGTCGGGGTAGCGCGCGATGACCTCGGCGGCGTCGGCCGCCAGCCGCTCGCGCACTTCGGCCGGGTATCCCGGGGCCGGCAGCTGGGGCATGCCCAGGCTCACCCCTTGACTTGCCGGGTTGGCTGTCATCGGTCGACGCCTCCCATCACGGGGTCGATGGAGGCGACGGCCACGATGACGTCGGCGATCTGGCCGCCCTCGCACATCGCCGCCATGGCCTGCAGGTTGGTGAAGGACGGGTCGCGGAAGTGGACCCGGTAGGGGCGGGTGCCGCCGTCGGAGACGACGTGGACGCCGAGTTCGCCCTTGGGGGACTCGACGGCCGCGTAGGCCTGCCCGGCCGGTACCCGGAAGCCCTCGGTCACCAGCTTGAAGTGGTGGATGAGGGCCTCCATGGAGGTGCCCATGATGTTCCTGATGTGGTCGAGCGAGTTGCCGAGGCCGTCCGGGCCCATCGCGAGCTGCGCGGGCCAGGCGATCTTCTTGTCGGCGACCATGACCGGGCCCGGCTCCAGGCGGTCCAGGCACTGCTCGACGATCCGCAGGGACTGGCGCATCTCCTCCAGGCGGATCAGGAAGCGCCCGTAGGAGTCGCAGGACTCGGTGGTCGGCACGTCGAACTCGTAGTTCTCGTAGCCGCAGTACGGGTCGGACTTGCGCAGGTCGTGCGGCAGGCCGGCGGAGCGCAGGACCGGGCCGGTGGCGCCGAGCGCCATGCAGCCGGTGAGGTCGAGGTATCCGACGTCCTGCATGCGTGCCTTGAAGATGGGGTTGCCGGTGGCGAGCTTGTCGTACTCCGGCAGGTTCTTCTTCATGGTCTTGACGAACTCGCGGAGCTGGTCGACCGCGCCCGGGGGCAGGTCCTGCGCGAGGCCGCCGGGGCGGACGAACGCGTGGTTCATGCGCAGTCCGGTGATGAGCTCGAACACGTCGAGGATCAGCTCGCGGTCGCGGAACCCGTAGATCATGATCGTGGTCGCGCCGAGCTCCATGCCGCCGGTGGCGATGCACACCAGGTGGGAGGAGAGCCGGTTGAGCTCCATCAGCAGGACGCGGATGGCGGTGGCGCGGTCCGGGATCTGATCGGTGATGCCGAGCAGCTTCTCGACGCCCAGGCAGTACGCCGTCTCGTTGAAGAACGGCGTCAGGTAGTCCATGCGCGTGACGAAGGTGGTGCCCTGCGTCCAGTTCCGGAATTCGAGGTTCTTCTCGATGCCGGTGTGGAGGTAGCCGATGCCGCAGCGGGCCTCGGTGACCGTCTCGCCGTCGATCTCCAGGATCAGGCGGAGCACTCCGTGGGTGGACGGGTGCTGCGGACCCATGTTGACGACGATCCGCTCGTCGTCGGCGCGGGCCGCGGACCGGACGATCTCGTCCCAGTCACCGCCGGTGACGGTGTAGACGGTGCCCTCGGTGGTCTCGCGTGCGGAGGCGTGGTTCGATTCCTTCTGGGTGTTCATCAGCTGTACGACCTCCGCTGGTCAGGAGCCGGGATCTGGGCGCCCTTGTACTCGATGGCGATGCCGCCGAGCGGGTAGTCCTTGCGCTGCGGGAAGCCCTGCCAGTCGTCCGGCATCATGATCCGGGTGAGCGCCGGGTGCCCGTCGAAGACCAGCCCGAAGAAGTCGTACGTCTCGCGCTCGTGCCAGTCGTTGGTCGGGTAGACCGAGACGATCGAGGGCACGTGCGGGTCGGCGTCCGGGGCGGACACCTCCAGGCGCAGGATCCGGCCGTGGGTGAGCGAGCGCAGGTGGTAGACGGCGTGCAGCTCGCGGCCCTTGTCTCCCGGGAAGTGCACCCCGCTGACGCCCGTGCAGAGCTCGAAGCGCAGGGCCGGGTCGTCGCGCAGGGTCCTCGCCACGAGGAGGAGGTGCTCGCGGGCGATGTGGAGGGTCAGCTCCGCCCGGTCGACGACGACCTTCTCGATCGCGTTGTCCGGGACCAGGTCCTGCTCCTCCAGCGCCCCTTCGAGCTCGTCGACGACCTCGTCGAAGTACGAGCCGTACGGGCGGGCGCTCGCGCCGGGCAGGGCCACGGTGCGCACGAGGCCGCCGTAGCCGCTGGTGTCGCCGCCGCTCTCGGCGCCGAACATGCCCTTGCGGACTCCGATCACCTCGGGGCCGGCGGTGCCGCGGGGGGCGGGCACGTTGGTGCCGTCGCCCGCATGGGGGCCGTTCTCCACGGCCGGGTCGTCGCTCACCGCAGGAGCCCCTTCATCTCGATCATGGGGAGCGCCTTGAGGGCCGCCTCCTCCGCCTCGCGGGCGGCCTCTTCCCGGTTCACGCCGAGCTTGGATCCCTGGATCTTCTGGTGGAGCTTGAGGATCGCGTCGATCAGCATCTCGGGGCGGGGCGGGCAGCCGGGCAGATAGATGTCCACCGGGACGATGTGGTCGACGCCCTGGACGATCGCGTAGTTGTTGAACATCCCGCCCGAAGAGGCGCAGACACCCATGGAGATGACCCACTTGGGAGCGGGCATCTGGTCATACACCTGCCGCAGCACCGGCGCCATCTTCTGGCTGACCCGGCCCGCCACGATCATCAGGTCGGCCTGCCGCGGGGATCCGCGGAAGACCTCCATGCCGAAGCGGGCCAGGTCGTACCGGCCCGCTCCGGTGGTCATCATCTCGATCGCGCAGCAGGCCAGGCCGAAGGTCGCGGGGAAGACGGATGACTTGCGCACCCATCCCGCGGCCTGTTCGACGGTGGTCAGCAGAAAGCCGCTCGGCAGCTTCTCTTCCAGTCCCATGGAAATTCAGCCCCTCAGTCCCATTCCAGGCCGCCGCGGCGCCACACGTAGGCGTAGGCGACGAAGACGGTGAGCACGAAGAGGAGCATCTCGACGAGCCCGAAGATCCCCAGCGAGTCGAAGGTGACCGCCCAGGGGTAGAGGAAGACAACCTCGATGTCGAAGACGATGAAGAGCATCGCCGTCAGGTAGTACTTGATGGGGAAGCGGCCGCCGCCGGCCGGCATGGGTGTGGGCTCGATGCCGCACTCATAAGCTTCAAGTTTTGCCCGGTTGTACCGTTTTGGGCCGATCAGCGTGGCCATGACCACGGAGAAGATCGCAAACCCTGCGCCGAGGGCGCCGAGCACGAGGATGGGCGCGTACGCATTCACGCTCCTCGCTCCTTCCAGTCGTCCTTGACCGTATGGACCGCTGTGCCGGCGCCGAGCGCCCCGCCCCGCGAAGACCGCGCCGTGATCGAGTTGATCGAGCGCTTGCATGTGAGGCAGTTCACAAGCCGGACTGGTGCGCATCTTATGCCTGCTCGTCTGTGATCTGCGACACGGGTTGCAACAACGAGTTTGTGATCTCCACCACCTGACGAACGATCATGAAGTCCGATGAGTGGTGATCTTCATACGCGAAGCATCCACATGATCACCAAAGGTGACATCCGCTCCTGTAGTCGCAGGTGGAAGGCCTGTCGCCCTATCAAACCGTGGTGGCTGCACGCAAATTGGCGAGGTGGTGCGCGTGGTGATAAAGGGATCGACGTCGCCCGGTCGGGGGATCCCCCGCGTACGGGAGTGGACGCGTGCGCGCGTTCACTAAGTCGGAACCGCCCGGCCGGCCCGCACGCCGACCGCCCGGCGGACCGGTTGGCTAACCGCCCCGCGAACCGGTCGGCGAACCGGTCGGCGGCCCACCCCTCGACGCGCCTCCCGACCCGCCCCTCGGCCCGCCCGCGACCCCCTCCGGCACCCGCCGGCCCGGCGGCGGGTTCACGGCCGGGTCACAGCCGGGTCACAGCGTCCGCATCGCGTGACACTCCTGTGACCTGCGCCACTCCGGATTCGCGGCAGCGAAAGGGGGCTTGGCCATCTGTGCGGGTGGATGGTAGGCCGAGGACCAATTCGGACTTATTTCGAAAACCCCATGATCACAGCCTTGCGGCGGGGTGTCCGATTGGCCCGTTACGGCGTCAATAAGGAGTCCGACGCGCCCGGTTAGCACCCTTCGCGCACAACTGTGGCGCAGACCACGTTTCTTGAAGGGAACCGCAACGCCCTGATAGCGGTTGTACCCATGTCCCTTACCGCTCACATACCCAGCCACCGGAAGCCCCGCCGCAGCGCCTCGAAGCTCGCGGTCCGCGCCGGAGTTGCCGGTGGCGTCCTCAGCACCCTGGCCATGGCCGGCACGGCGAGCGCCACCCCCTCCGCCGAGCCCGTGCACGAGACCACTCTCGAAATGCCGGTCCTCAACCTGGACCTGGCCGCCGAGGTCTCCTCGTCCGTCACCAAGGCCGCCGAGAACACCCGCGCCGCCGCCGTCGAGGGCGAGCTCAACGCCCTGGAGGAGACCGCCCGCACCGGCGCCGCCGCCGAGGCCAAGCAGGCCAAGGCCGACGCCCAGCAGAAGGCCGACACCGAGCAGAAGGCGAAGGAGGACGCGGACCGCAAGGCCGAGTCCGAGCGCGCCAACCGCAGCACCGCCCGCGCCTCGCTCCAGACCAAGCCCTCCTCCTCCGAGGGCTCCTCCGCGCAGGGCACGGGCACCGTCACCGCCCCGGCGACCGGTTCCGCCGCCGCCATCGTGAACTTCGCCCGCGCGCAGGTCGGCAAGGCCTACGTCATGGGCGGCACCGGCCCGTCCTCGTTCGACTGCTCGGGCCTCGTCCAGGCCGCGTACCGCCAGGCCGGCATCAGCCTGCCGCGCATGTCGCAGGCGCAGTCCTCGGCCGGCACCTCGGTGTCCCTGAACGCCCTTCAGCCGGGCGACATCCTGTACTGGGGCTCCAAGGGCAGCGCGTACCACGTCGCCGTCTACGTGGGCGGCGGCAAGTTCGTCGGCGCGCAGAACTCCAGCACGGGCATCGTCGAGCGCTCGCTGAGCTACGACAAGCCGACCGGCGCCGTCCGCGTCCTCTGATCCCCCACCGGGATCGTCCGCGTTCCGAGCCGCCCTCGGCGACGCGCTGAAGGCCGGTACTCCCCCGCCCGGGGTCGAGTACCGGCCTTCCTGCGGCTCCGGGGCCGTCCGGCCGCTTCCTGCGGCTCTGGGGGGCCTTCCGGGGGCGCTGAGCGCCGCCCCGGGCCCTGGCGGCCCCTCAGGCGACCTCGGCCGCCAGCCTGAAGCGGGCCTCGCGCTGCGCCTTGTACAGGGCGAGCGTCTGGGCGTGCTCCTCGGCCAGCCGCTCCTGGTAGGCCCGCTCGACCGCCGCCCAGATGCCGACGAGGTTCACCTCCTGCTTGCAGGCGACGTCGGCCTTGGCCGCGTTGACGGCCTTGGGGCCGCCCTGGTCTCCCTGCAGGCCGAGCTCCTCGATCACGTCGTACGGGGTCTTGATCCCGCTATAGCCCGATCCGCCCATGCACGCCGACCACTTCTCCAGCACGGCGAGCACGCGCGAGTCGTTCTTGGACCGGTCGTGCGCCTCCCCGGCCAGCCCGAACGTGAAGAGCAGGTCCACGCTGTCCTTCGTCGGCGCGTACAGCTTGCGGTAGGCCTCCCTGCCGCACCCGCCGGCCGGCACCTTGGCCCCGCCGGCCGTCAGGCCGCTGTCCACGCCCGCGGCCTCCTCCTCGTTCATGGCGTCGGGGGCCCGCCCGCCCGCCGCGCCCCGCGGCTCGCCGTTCATGACGGCGTACGCGCTGTCGGTCAGCTCGGGGGCGGCGGGCTTGGCGCGGGTCCCCGCGCCCGCGTTCGGGTCGTACCCGTAGGAGGCGGCGTAGGCGAGGTCGGCGGCCCCGAAGAGGGTGCGGTGCCGGTCCTCGGCTCCGCGCCCGCCGGCGGGCTCGGCCGACTTCAGCCCCTCGTACGCGAACCCGTACCGGGCCATGCACCGTGCGAGCAGGCGCTGCTGCACCTGCCCCATGCGGATCGACTCGGCCTCGGTGTCCGTGTACGCGTCCATCGGCAGGGCCAGCGCGGCCGTCGGCGGATTGACCTCGACCGGGCCGAGCTCCGGCTCACCGCCCGCGGCCCCGGCGGCGGCGCAGCCCGCCAGGAGCGCGGCCGCCGAGAGGGCGGCGAAGGCGGCGGGGGCGGTGGTGCGAAGGCGCTTGCGCATCGGGCGGAACTCCTTCGTCGGTGGCCGGGATCAGGGGTGGAGGGTGTACTTGGCCGAGCTGATCCGGTTCTTGAAGGTGGTGGAGGCGTTGCCCTCGTACTTCGAGGGGATCTCCCCGACGTTGCCGCCCAGGTCCTTGTCCGTGCCGACCTTCCAGGCGTAGACGTCGCGGTTCCGGTAGGACTCGGTGTTGTCGTTCACGCTCGCGCCGCTTCCGGAGCAGCCGCCCCGGAAGGTGTCGTCGGAGAAGTTCACGTCATTGGTGACCAGGTCGAAGACGCAGCCGGTCCGGCCCGCGTAGTAGAAGAGCCCGAATTCCTGGTCCTCGAGATTTCCGTCCCGGGCCGATGCGACCGAAGGTCCGGCCGCTCCCAGGAGAACGGCGCCGATGGAAAGGGTGGCGGTGGCGGCTCCGGCCACCAGCTTGAGAAGCGCCTTCTTCATCACGTATTCCTTGCCCTTCGGGTGAAATGCGGATGGTGCACCGGGCTCGGGCCGGAGAATTCGACCCGGCCGGAATTCAACAGTCCGTCACCGACCATGAGCAAGCAGTTTCTGGCCTGATGGGTCGTCAAAACAGTTGTCTCATAGCCAACTTGTTCACCTCTGGCACGGCTGCCTACGATCGCCCGACGGTCTCGCGGGCCCGCGCCCCGATCCGGACGCGCCAATTCCGTCGCCAACTCCACTAGGGAATCCCGCTCGTGCGCGCACTCCATTTCGCCCCTTTGCTCGCCCTTTCCCTTTCGATCACGGGGTGCGGGGACGGCAAGGGGGAACCGAAGTCCGAGGACAGTCCGCCCCCGAGTGCGGCCGAAATCGCTTACTACGACTGCCTGAAGCAGAACGGCCAGCCCGTCGTGGTCCGGGATTCCGGAATGCCGTACGAGGACAAGACCCGGCCGTGGAACGAGGCGGCGCACGAGGCCTGCGCGGCGAAGCGGCCGGCGCGGCCCGAGCCCGAGCGGATCGGCCCCGAGCGGCTGGCCGCGCTGCGGCGGGAGTCCACGTGCCTGCGGGCCGAGGGCCTGGCCTGGTACCCCGACCCGGACCCGGTCACGGGCGGGATCGACGACCGGGCCGCCACCGCCGAGCAGTGGGCCGACCTCAAGCGGAACCACGCCGCGGCGCTCGGGAAGTGCCGCGGGGCGGGCTGAGCCCGCGGGGTGCGGAGTGCGGGGTACGGGTGCGGGGTACGGGTGCGGGGTACGGGTGCGGGGCCCGCTGCGGTGTCCGTCTGCTGGGCGGGCGCCCGTACCGAACCGGCCGCACCCCTGCGAAGATGGCCGGGCGAGCACGCCCGAGTCAGCCCAGGAGGTGGTGATCCGTGATCACCAGGCCGTCCGACGAAACCCCCGGCCACGGCTCCGCCGCCCGGCCGCCCGCCGGCCACGCCGCGGCCCCGGCCGCCGACCCCACCGCCGTCCGGGCCGCCGGCGGGCTCGGCCTGCTGGCCCTGGGCGGCTGGCTGCTGACCACCGCCCGCCCGTGGCAGAAGCCCAACTCCCCGATCACCCTCGGCCTCGACTGGACGGCCTCCGGGGCGCTGCTGATCTGCGGCCTGGTCCTGCTGACGCGCTGCATCCGCACCGTCCACGCCGCGCCCGAAGCCCCGTACGAACCGGCCGCCGACACCCCCCACGACCAGCCGGTCCGCCCGGAAGACCTCCCCCCGGCCCAGCCCGCTTGACGGCTCCACCCCGGATCAGGCCTTGGGGGCCACCCTGGTTCCACCGGGGTAAGGATCGGACGGGAAATTTCCTACCAGCGGTGATACGTTTTAGATATGAGCAGCCACGTAGCCCCCCAGTCCGCCGAGCGGGCCGGCAAGAGATCGGTGTCGCTGGCGCAGTCGTTGATCAAGGAAGTCGAGGAGCGCACCGGCAAGAGCGGCTTCTCCTCCGTCGTGGCCGAAGCCCTGGAGGAATGGCTCGCCGCGCAGAAGCTACGCGAGGTCGTGGCGGCCGACCGCAAGGCTTTCGGCCCCGTCTCCGCCGAAGCGCGGCGGCAGGCGGAACAGGAGTGGTGAGCAAGCGCCTCAAGATCAAGGCCAAGAGCGAGGGCACGCTGGTCCTGGACGCCCAAGGGCTCTCGCTGCACGTCGACGGCGACGAGGGGATGCGTGCGCGCATCGAGATCGCTCAGCAGAGCGGCCGACGAGTGGCACTCTCTGCCCTGACGCCCTTGGAAGTACGCCGAAACGGGGAGGCCGTCGAGCGGCTCCAGTTCCTGCTGTCCCGGTTCGACGTGAAGCCGGTCACCGACGCGGTGACGGAAGCCGCGGCAAAGCTGCTGGACGTCTCGGGCCTCGACGGACACGAATGCCTCGTGGACGCACTCGTGGTCGCCACGGCCTCGCTCTGCACACCCCCGGTACTGCTCGTCACGTCCGACACGTCGCACATCCCGGCGCTGTGCAAGGCTGCCGAGGAACTTCCCGGCTCCCCTAGGGTGAAGATCGTCAACGTCTGAGAGAGCCCAGCCATGTACGCCCGGGTCGCGCGGCCTCGTGCCGTGCGACCCGGGCTGAACGGTCAGGCCTTCGGGGCCACCTTGGAGAGGCCGTTGATGACGCGGTCCATCGCGTCGCCGCCCGTCGGGTCGGTCAGGTTGGCCAGCATCTTCAGGGTGAACTTCATCAGCACCGGGTGGCTCAGGCCGCGCTGGGTGGCGATCTTCATGACCTTCGGGTTGCCGATGAGCTTCACGAACGCGCGGCCCAGCGTGTAGTAGCCGCCGTAGGTCTCCTTGAGGACCTTCGGGTAGCTGTGCAGGGTCAGTTCGCGCAGCGACGGGGTGGCGCGCGAGTGCGCCTGGACGATGACGTCGGCGGCGATCTGGCCCGACTCCATCGCGTAGGCGATGCCCTCGCCGTTGAACGGGTTGACGAGGCCGCCCGCGTCACCGACGAGCAGCAGGCCCTTGGTGTAGTGCGGCTGGCGGTTGAAGGCCATCGGCAGGGCCGCGCCGCGGATGGGCTGCGTCATGTTCTCGGGCGTGTAGCCCCAGTCCTCCGGCATGGACGCGCACCAGGCCTTGAGGACCTCGCGCCAGTCCAGCTCCTTGAAGGCGGAGGAGGAGTTGAGGATGCCGAGGCCGACGTTGGAGGTGCCGTCGCCCATGCCGAAGATCCAGCCGTAGCCGGGCAGCAGCCGGTCCTCGGCGCCGCGCCGGTCCCACAGCTCCAGCCAGGACTCCAGGTAGTCGTCGTCGTGCCGGGGCGAGGTGAAGTACGTGCGCACGGCCACGCCCATCGGGCGGTCGTCACGGCGGTGCAGACCCATCGCCAGCGACAGCCGCGAGGAGTTGCCGTCGGCCGCGACGACGAGCGGGGCGCTGAAGGTGACCGGGGTCTTCTCCTCGCCGAGCTTCGCCGTCACTCCGGTGATGTGGCCGGTACGGGGATCGCGTACGGGCTCGCCGACGTTGCAGCGCTCGTAGAGGCGGGCGCCCGCCTTCTGCGCCTGGCGGGCCAGCGTCTCGTCGAAGTCGTCGCGCTTGCGGACGAGTCCGTAGTCGGGGAAGGAGGCCAGCTCCGGCCAGTCCAGCTGGAGGCGCTGGCCGCCGCCGATGATCCGCAGGCCCTTGTTGCGGAGCCAGCCCGCCTCCTCGGAGACGTCGATGCCCATCGACACCAGCTGCTTGGTGGCGCGCGGGGTCAGACCGTCGCCGCACACCTTCTCGCGCGGGAACGCCGTCTTCTCCAGGAGCAGGACGTCGAGTCCGGCCTTGGCCAGGTAGTAGGCGGTGGTCGAGCCGGCGGGCCCGGCCCCGACGACGATCACGTCCGCGGAGTGTTCGGAGAGGGGCTCGGTCACTGCGGGGTCTCCCGAAGGCTCGATAAGGGGTGCCCAACGGCACAAGACACGTGCAGTCTATGCAGCGAGAGAGATCACGATCCGAAGGGCTGCCCTGATGACCACCTCGCCGACCCGGCCACTGCCCGCCGTACAGCTCCGCGTGCCCACCGACGAGGACGCGCGCGCGTGGCACGGCGTCTTCGACGACCCCGAGGTCATGGAGTTCCTCGGAGGTCCCGCCGAACTGTCGGCCTACGAGGAGTTCACCGCGCGCCAGCGCATGCACGACGCCCAGCTCGGCTACTGCCTGTGGACGCTGCTGGACGCGGAGGGCGGGGTCATCGGCTTCACCGGGGCCCAGCCGTGGCCCGCGGAGAAGGCGTGGGGGCCGGTCGGGGAGATCGAGATCGGGTGGCGGCTGGGACGCTCCGCTTGGGGCAAGGGGTACGCGTACGCGGCTGCGCTGGCGACGGTGGAGCGGGTGCGGGAGGCGGGTGTCCCGGAGGTGGTGGCGATGATCAGCGACGAGAACCTGCGGTCGATCGCGGTCGCGGAGCGGCTGGGGATGACCTTGGCGGAGCGGTTCCCGCTCCCCGGCGGCACCCGGTACGGCCGGCGCTACACGCTGACCCTGCGGGACGAGTAGCGCCACCGCCGCGCGGGGCCGGCCCGCCGCCGTCCTGGGGCTCGGGCCGGGCCCCGCGCGTCAGAAGACCGACAGGCCCGTCAACGTGGTGAAGCGGTCCAGGGCGGCGACGGCCGCCACCGAGTTGCCCTGGGGGTCCAGGCCCGGGCTCCACGCGGCCAGCGTGCACGCGCCGGGCACGACCGCCACGATGCCGCCGCCGACGCCGCTCTTGCCCGGCAGGCCGACGCGGTAGGCGAACTCCCCCGCCGCGTCGTAGGTTCCGCACGTCAGCATGACCGCGTTGATCTGCTTCGCCTCGCTGCGGGTCAGCAGCCGCGTGCCGTCCGCGCGCAGGCCGTGGCGGGCCAGGAAGCGCCCGGCGCGGGCCAGGTCCGCGCAGGACATCTCGATCGAGCACTGCCAGAAGTAGTGCTCCAGCAGGGCCGGCACCGGGTTGTCGAGGTTCCCGTAGCTCGCCATGAAGTGGGCGAGCGCCGCGTTGCGGTCACCGTGCTCGGACTCGGAGGCGGCGACCTCCGGGTCGAAGCCGAGGTCCTCGTTCTGGCTCTCCTCCCGCAGGAAGCGCAGCAGTTCGCTGCTCGCGTCGCCCGTCAGCGTCTGGAGCCGGTCGGTGACCACGAGCGCGCCCGCGTTGATGAACGGGTTGCGCGGGATGCCGTTCTCGTACTCCAGCTGCACCAGGGAGTTGAAGGGGTTGCCGGAGGGTTCCCGGCCGACCCGCTCCCACAGGCTGTCGCCGCCCTCGGCGAGCGCGAGGGCCAGCGCGAACACCTTGGTGATGGACTGGGCGGAGAACGGGGTGCGCCAGTCGCCCACCCCGAAGACGTTGCCGTCGAGGTCGGCGACGGCCATCCCGAACTGCCGGGGGTCCACGGACGCCAGCGCCGGGATGTACTCGGCGGGCGCCCCGCTGCCGACCAGCGGGGCGATGTCCTTCGCGACCTGCTCCAGCAGCGCCTGGTAGTCCACGGGAAACTACCCCTTGGTACCGCGGTGCAGGGCCACGATGCCGCCGCTCAGGTTGCGCCAGGCCACCTTGGACCAGCCGGCCTTCTGCAGCAGCGCGGCCAGCGCCGGCTGGTCGGGCCAGGCGCGGATGGAGTCGGCGAGGTAGACGTAGGCGTCCGGGTTGGAGGAGACGGCCCGGGCCACCGGCGGCATCGCGCGCATCAGGTACTCGGTGTACACGGTCCGGAAGGGCGCCCAGGTGGGCTGCGAGAACTCGCAGATCACGACCTGGCCGCCGGGCTTCGTGACCCGGTACAGCTCGCGCAGGGCCGCGTCGGTGTCCTGGACGTTGCGCAGGCCGAAGGAGATGGTCACCGAATCGAAGACCCCGTCCTTGAAGGGGAGCCTCGTCGCGTCGCCGGCGGTCAGCGGGAGCCAGGGGTTGCGCTTCTTGCCCTCGCGGAGCATGCCGAGGGAGAAGTCGCAGGGGACGACGTACGCGCCGGTCGCGGCGAAGGGCAGCGAGGACGTCGCCGTCCCGGCGGCCAGGTCCAGGACCAGGTGCCCGGGGCGCGCTCCGACCGCCTTGGCGACCTCCTTGCGCCACAGGCGGGCCTGCCCGAGGGAGAGGACGTCGTTGGTGAGGTCGTAGTTCGCCGCCACGTCGTCGAACATGGAGGCGACTTCGTGCGGCTGCTTGTCCAGGGAAGCGGTGGTCACTGGCGTTGGCCCCTCGGGTACGGGTACGGGTACTGCGGACCGCCGACCAGGCGGGCGGACGGGCGGTCCGGCGGGTGCACCGCCATTCTCGCAGGCCCGCCCTCCCCCGCGCGCCCCCGCACACCCCCACCGCAGTCGCCTCACCCCAAGGAAGAAACAGATGTCCTCCGCTCCTGCCGCCTCCGTCCTGTTCGTCTGCATCCACAACGCGGGCCGCTCCCAGATGGCCGCCGGGTTCCTGCGCCACCTCGCCGGCGACCGCGTCGAGGTCCGCTCCGCCGGCTCGGTCCCCGGAGAGCAGATCAACCCCTCGGCCGTCGCCGCCATGGCCGAGCTGGGCATCGACATCTCCGACCAGAAGCCGAAGGTCCTCACTCCGGAGGCCGCCCAGGCGTCCGACTACATCATCACGATGGGCTGCGGCGACGCCTGCCCGTACTTCCCCGGCAAGACGTACCTCGACTGGCAGCTGGAGGACCCGGCAGGCCAGGGCGTCGAGGCCGTCCGCCCCATCCGCGACGAGATCAAGGGCCTCATCGAGGGCCTGATCGCGGAGATCGACGCCAAGAAGCAGGCCTGACCCCGTGACCGACGTGACGACCACCGCCGCCGACGGCATACGCAACGTCATCATCATCGGCTCCGACCCCGCCGGATACACCGCCGCCCTCCACACCGCCCGCGCACAGCTGAAGCCCTTGCTGTTCGGCAGCTCGATCTTCGTCGGCGGCTCGCTTCCGGCTCGGGTTCGGAGCAGTCGCGGGCTCTCCCATCCCGGCCTGTCCCGCAGACTGTGCACGGCTGTGCCCCCGAGGGCCTTGGGTGCTCTCGGGGGCACAGTCTTTTCCGTTTTCTACCACCAGCAGGGCCAGCAGTGGCAGCACCACGTGCTGACGTGCACGTACACGCTCACGACGACATCCATCCTGATCACCTCCTCCCTCCCCCGGAATCCCCCCGAGTGGGCCGTCGCCTGGGTCAGGTTGTGGCGATGGCCAGATCTGAGGTGGCGTGCGCGATGTCGGTGTGGACGCCCGCGGTGACCTTGTAGGAGCAGCGGGCCACCAGCAGGTCCCCGTCGTTGGCCGTATTGGCCGCCAGGCTCGGGAAGTCCGCGCGAAGCTGCTCGCGGCGGACATCGTGGGTGGGGGTAAGGGGGATGGCCAGGGTCTGGGTGCCGATGACCTGGTTGGTGGTGAGGTTGGTGACGGTCACGATCAGGCGGTGGGCGTTGGCGAAACCGTTCAGCTCGGCGCCGATCTCGATGTCCGCGATGACGTCGTACGGGCCGCCGGTGGTGATGGTGTCGGCGGTGAACAGGGTGCCGTCGTCCGCGAAGCACAACTGCTTCACGCTGGCGTCCCAGGTACCAGTAGGCATGTCGCTCGTGTCCCCTTCCCTTGCGAGGGCCCCTGGCAGGGGCTCCCGTTCCCCCGTTGTCCCACCACACCCACGGGAGCGGTAACGGCTCACGGCAGGGGAGCGCGGAAGCCCGTGGGCGGCGAGAAGGTGAACGGGCGCCGGTACACGCTCCGGGCGGAGGTTGAGCATGGTGGGGTCGTCGTTGATGGCCGGGGTCTGGCGGATCGCGTCGAGGACGGGCTGGATGAGCTTCATGCCCTCGCGGGCGCGGCGGTCCAGAGCTATTCACCCTCATGCTCGCGTCGGGCACCCACCGGTTCTCCGCCCTGTGCGACGCGGTTGCGGGCATCACCCCCCAAGGCCCTGACCGTCAACCTCCGCGAGACCGAACGGGACGGCCTGGTCGACCGCAAGGTGTACGCCGAGGTGCCGCCGCGTACCGAGACAGCCCTCACGTCGTTGCGCGACGGCGCGATCGGCCCCTTCGCCGCGATCCGGAACTGGGCCGAGAGCCAGGCGGCCGAGTTCCACCGTGTGATCGGTGCGACGGAGCGCGGGCGGGTCAGGCGAAGGCCGTCTTGAGGGCGGTCCAGGCGACCTTCGGGTCGGAGAGGCCGTGGTAGATCGGCGGGATCTCCCGGTCGATGCCGAAATGGTGGTAGACGGCCATCATGGCGCTGCGCACCGAGTACTCGACGGTGAAGACGACACCCTCGGGGATCTCGACGAACTGCCCGAGGAAGGCGAAGTTCTCGGCGCCGTCGGGGATCACCAGCGGGCGGTCCTCGACGACCCTGCGCTGGAACTGCGCGTCGATGTAGGGCATCTGGACCGTGGTGACCTTCGTCGTCCGGTGGACCTCGTCGGCGATGTCGTCGAATCCGAGATGGCCGAGCAGCTCGTCCAGGATTTCGGCGCCGGTGCAGTCGTCCATCTTCTTGGGCACGTGGTCGCCGGGTACATCTCCGAACAGCGAGTAGCCCCAGAGCGTGTAGGTGTTCTCCTTCTGGTGCGCGAAGTGCGGCTGCGCGGGGACCACGATCGACAGCAGCCACCGTGAGTCCTTCCACGTCATCAGCGCGCCCTCGCCCGGCACGTTGTCCGTGTAGGCCTGGATGCGGTCCAGCAGCGTGCGGCTGCTCATCGTGAGCGTGAACGACTGCCACTTGGTCTCGTCGATGTTTCCGCAGAATGCCGTGGGGCGCCCGAAGTCGTCGGCCTTCTTGGCGATCGTCTCCCAGAGCTGCCAGGAGCCGTCGCGTTTGTCCCGGATGAGCGGCGCCACCGTGTTGCTGTCGCCGTAGGTGGTGTCGGAGGTCATCGAGCCGTTGGTGATGAACACGTAGTCGTCGGGGCCGAGGTCGATGATCTCGGTGTTCCCCTCGCCGCGGTCGAGGTGGATCCGCGATGCCCGCCTGGCCCGCGCCCCCGCGAACTCGATGTCGGTGACGGTCACTCCGAAGTCGGGATGCACCCCTTGGCTCTCCACCCACGACTGGATGGGCCGGATCACCGAGTCGTACTGGTTGTACTTGCTCCGCCGCACGGGAGACAGGGTGTGGAGTTGATCGAACATGTGGGCGAAACGCAGGAAGTAGCGTTTGAGCTCGATGGCGGAGTGCCAGTTCTGGAACGCGAACGTGGTGCGCCACATGCACCAGAAGTTGGACTCGAAGAAGTGCGGCTGGAAGAAGTCGTCGATGCGGCGCGCACCGATGACGCGCTCGGGCAGGGCCAGCAGCCGCGTCAGGTCGGCCCGGTCGCGGGCGTCGAGGCCGAGCTTGGAGGCGTCCGGGATGGACCGGTCCTTCAGGATGATCCGAGCCTTGGCGTTGGTCGGGTGTGCCGTGTTGAACGCGTGGAACTCATCGAGGACCGAGACGGTGGGATTCTCCAGTGAGGGGACCGTCGCCAGGAGGTCCCACAGGCAGACGTAGTACATGGTCTCGAACATCCGGCCGCCGCGTGTGACGTAGCCGCCTTCGGGTGTCGGCGCGGGCGCGCCGTCCATCGAGCCCCCGGCGATCCGGATCTGCTCCAGTACGTGGATGTTCTCCCCGCGCACACCCGCGTCGCGGATCAGGAACGCGGCCGCGGCCAGACTCCCGACCCCGCCCCCGACGAGATAGACCTGCGAGTTCGCCGAAGCCGCCATGATGAACCTTCCAGATGCCACAGATGTTGCCAATCATCGGAAATCGGAGCCTAGGTCGCGCCGGCACCGGTTGCCCTGTGACGCTCAGAGCACCAGCCCCGAATGGGGGGTTCTTCGGCCGGACGGCCCCGACCAGAGGCGCCCGTGGGGTGTCCGCCCACGGCGTCACCGCGCAGCGGTACAGGGTGGTGGAGGCTCCCGCCACCTCGGACCTGCGTGCCGTCGAGGCGTCCAACTATGCCTCTGCCACGACCGCACGGCGGGGCCAGAGGTTGGCGCGTTCCATTCCGGAAGCAAAGCGGCGTCGACCAACCTGTTCTCCTGTTCGAGATCAGTGAACTGGGCGGGTAGTAGCTGACTTTCGCTTCGCGTAAGCGCGTCAGCCCTCTCGACCGGTTCCGGTCGAGAGGGCTGACGCACCTGGGTGTTCAGGCGGGCGTCAGAACTTGAGGCTCCAGGCATCGAGGTAGCCGGAGTCGCCGCTGTACCAGTCGGTGACCTTCAGCTTCCAGGTGCCGTTGGCGGTCTCGGAGGAGGCGTTGACGGTGTAGGTGGCGAGGATGTTGTCGGCGCTGTCCCAGCCGTCGATGTTCTTGAGGCGGTAGCTGGTGCCGTCGGGGGCGATGAGGTCGATGATGACGTCACCGCGGTAGGTGTGCTTGATGTCGACGGCGACCTTGAGTGTGGTGGGGGCGTTGCCGCTGAGGCCGGTGACGGGGATGGAGCTGGTCACGTTGCCGGGGTCGGGGATGTTGAGGTTGGTGGTGTTCTCGAAGTAGCTTCCGCCGCCGGCGTTGTTGACGGTCCAGGTGAAGCTCTCGCTGTCGGAGGGGCCGGTGCTGTCGGTGGCGGTGATGGTGACCGTGCTGGTTGCGGCGGTGGTCGGGGTTCCGGAGATGAGTCCGGTCGAGGTGTTGAGGGTCAGGCCGGCGGGGAGGCCGGTGGCGCTGTAGGTGAGGGTGCCGCCGGCGGTGGTGGTGGCCTGGATCTGGAGACTGGCGGCGGTGTTGACGGTGCTGGTCTGGTTGCCGGGGTTGGTGACGGTCACTCCGCTGACAGGGGTGCCGGCCACGGCGCGGGCGGTCTTGTCGGCGTCGGCGAGGCCCGCTCCGCAGCCTCCGGAGCAGGTGCCCGGCATGGGCCGGGTGTTGGCCTTCATGGTCGATTCGACCTGGGCCGGGGTCATGGCCTTCTCGCCGAGCATGAGAGCGGCGAGGCCGGCGACGTGCGGGGAGGCCATGCTGGTGCCGCGGTAGAAGGCGTAGGACTCGGCGGCCGGGCCCTGTGCGCCGCTGTTGAGCGTGGACAGGATGCGGCCCGGGTCGTCGGCAGCGCTGCCGTCGCCGCCGGGGGCGGCGAGGTCGATCTTGGCTCCGAAGTTGGAGTAAGAGGCGCGGTTGCCGGCCCGGTCCGAGGCGGCGACCGAGATCACGTTGTTGCAGCTGGCCGGGGTGAAGCCGGAGACGTCCTTGTTGGAGTTGCCCGCCGCGACGACCACGGAGGTGCCGCGGGAGACGGCGCTGCTGATGGCGTTCTGGGTGGTGGAGTCGCAGGCCGCCTCGCCGCCGAGGCTCATGTTGATGACCTTGGCGGGGGTGGAGTTGGCGGGCACCCCGCTGACGGTGCCGCCCGAGGCCCAGATGATGGCATCGGCAATGTCGGCGGAGGTGGCTCCGCAGCGGCCGAGGACGCGGACGGGCTGGATCTTGGCGTTGTACGCGATACCGGCCACGCCCTTGCCGTTACCCGTGACAGCGGCGATCGTGCCGGCTACGTGGGTGCCGTGCCAGGAGGAGTTGCGGGCCTGCCCGAAGGTGCAGTCGCCGGCCTTGGACCCGTCGCCGGGGTCGGCGGAGTCGGCGTCGCGGCCATCGCCATCGTTGGCGTTGTTGGCGTCGGAGATGAAGTCGTAGCCGGGGATGACGTTGGCGGCCAGGTCCGAGTGGGCGACGTAGCCGGTGTCGATCACGGCGACGGTGACGCCAGATCCTCGCTTGGTCGCGACGTCCCAGGCGGTGTCCACCTTCATCCCGGCAGCGGCCTCGTGGAAGTCCCACTGCTCGTTGTATCGGGTGTCATTCGGGGTGGAGAACGCCTGCAGGACGGTGTTCGGTTCGACGAAGGCGACATCGTCGCGCGCCGCGAACCGCTCCATCAGGCGCCCGGCCTGCTCCGGGCTCAGCGTTCCCGGAGTCTTCACCAGCACCCCGCCGGTGGCCAGCCGCCGCTCGAGCCCGGCCTGCCGCTTGTCGGCCTTCGCGACCGCCGCGACTGCCTTCGTGGCCTCCGCGTCGGAGCCGGCGGCTGCGGTGCCCTGGCGGAAGCCGACGATGAACCCGTCGTAGGTGCCGGCGGCGGGTAGGACGGGGATCTTCAGGGCCTGCGCCGGTGCCTGGCCGGGGCTGGCGGCAGCCGGTACGGCCTGGGCGCCGAGCAGCGCGGCGGTGGCGACGACACCGGTGGTGATCGCGATGGATATCCGGCCGCGCTTGCGGCCGAGAGCGGATCGCATGTGGCTCCTCATGGGTACGGGAAGACCCGGTCCGCACGCGTCGTCACCACCTCGGCGCATCTCAGCCTTCGGTGGTTCGGACCGCGCTTTGAAAACGGGGCCGCCGATCTGGAAGTGCACAGGGGCGAGGCAACGGCGACCCTCCGCCCGGAGAGGGCTGCGGATGGGCGCGGGGCCGGACACACACCCCCCACGGGCGTACCGGACCTCATCACGGATTCTCGCGCCCATGCTGTAAACAGCAGTTACGATCGCCGTTACCTCGCTTGGTGGCGAGTCTGCTGTCGGCCCTCGAAGAACGTCAAGAGGATGAACGCAAGCTGCTCCAACCGGAGTTGGAGCAGCCCGGCGCCAGGTGCCGCAATCCGGAATTTGGGGAGGGCCTAATATGACGGGCATGTCCGACGATGCGTTCCCCCTGGGCGCCGATGTGGCCGGGATCGGCTCCCGGATCCTGCGTCTGCGCACCCTGCGCCAAGCGACCCAGGCTCACTTGGCCGGGGATGCCTTCACCCGTGCCTACGTGTCGTCGATTGAAGGGGGCAAGCGCACCCCGTCCCCCCGCGCTACCTCCCATTTCGCCGAGCGGCTCGGCGTCACCATGGAAGACCTTTGCTACCCGTACGAGCCCGGCCAACGGCGGGATCTGCGGAACTCGCTCGCCGAAGCCCGGCTCACTCTTTCCCGGGGCGAAGTGGCGCAGGCGTCCGAGGCGTACCAGGAGGTGGTCTGCGCCGCAGGCCTGCACGACGACCCGGAGCTCGACGCCGCGGGCCACTGCGGGCTGGGACTGGCCGCCCGGCACCAGGGGGACCCTGACCGGGCCCTAATGCTGTTCACCAAGGCCGAAGAACTGCTGGCCGGGCAGCCCCTGAACGTCCGACTGCCCGCCGTGATGGGCCGGATGGGAGCTCTGTTCGCCCGCGGCGCGATCACCGACGCGCTCGCGCTGGCGGAGGACCAGCTGCGCACAGCACAGCAGACCGGACAGATCGCGGCGCAGTTCGCACTGCGCGCCGCGACCGTCCTGCCACTGGTTGAGCGAGGCGACATCGACCAGGCCGCTGCCGCTGCCGCCGCCGCACTGGCGATCGCCCCGCAGGTGAAGGATCCCGACGTCCTGGCACAGGGCTACTACCACGTCAATCGCGTACTGGCCGCTCAGGCTCGGTACGAGGAAGCCGAACAAGTGCTCACCCGGGCGGTAGCCCTGTACGGGCACCTGCGGCTGCGCACCGAGGTCGGCATGTGCCACTTCGCCCAGGGCTACCTCTCCGCCCGCCGGGGAGACCTCCATCAAGCCGAGGAGCGCCTGCGCCACGCGGCAGCCGTCTTCGCGGAAACCAAGGCCCTGCCCCGCCAGGTCAATGCCACCGCGGAACTCGCCGAAGTCCTGCGCCGGATGGGCGATACCGAGAAGGCCGGCGCCCTGGTGGAGGAGTGCCGCGCTCTGTCGCACGACTACCACGACCCGGAACAGGCCGCGGAGCTGGACCGCATCGGCGCGCACATCGCCGTGGACCGCGCCGACGACGCCGGCGCCGAGGCACTCTTCCACGGGGCGATCGACCGCTACCAGGCCATAGGAGCCACGCTTGAAGTCGCCACGACCTGCCGGATCCTCGGAGACCAAATGATCCAGTGGGGGCGCACCGGCGAAGCCGCGGTCGTCTACCGGCGCGGGCTGATGGCTCTGGAGAGTACATAGCCACCCCAAAGCCCTCCGGTCTTTCTCAATCGGGTCATACCAGTACTGATCATGCCGCAGGTCCAACCCGTCTGAAGTGCAGGTCTCTTGACGCGCCGCCAGACGGACGGCAGACTTCCACCCGGCGGGGTAACAGTCACCGATAGTCCTGTTGACAGATGCGGCGCGCCTGCCGGGTTCTCCACACCGATGCCGTCCCAAAGGTGAGACTCGGACCTGCGGGCGTCACGGCCTTCGGGGGGCAACAGGCATCGTTCGGGCCGCTGTTACCCCGCCCGCCCCACCCGGCACCACGCACCGTGCCCCAACCGCGCCCCTATCCAGGGCGCGGCGCACTGCAGCCATACGTGTCCGCAATCCGGTCAACGAAAGGTCTGGTGCACCACATGCGTCCCCTCACACGCCGACTGAGCGTCCTTGTACCCGCGTTACTGCTCACGGCGGGCATACAGGTCGCCGGCTCCACGGCCCACAGCGCACCGCCCACTGCCGGCGACGTCCGGTTGGCCGCGAGCGAGAGCGCGATCTCCGACAGCTGGATCGTCGCCCTCAAGGCCAACACCACGTCCATCGACGCGGTCGCGGGCGAGCTCACCCGCCGCAACAACGCCCGCCTCACGCACACCTACCGCAGCGCGCTGAACGGCTTCTCCGCGACGATGACACAGGCCCAGGCGCGAGCACTCGCCGCCGACCCGCGGGTCGCCTACGTCGAGCAGGACTCGAAGGTCACGCTCACCGCGACGCAGAACAACGCGACGTGGGGCATCGACCGGATCGACCAGCGCAACCTGCCGCTGAGCGGCACGTACACGTACAACACCACCGCCTCCAATGTCCACGTGTACGTCATCGACACCGGACTGCGCACATCTCACAGCGAGTTCGGCGGCCGGGCGTCCATCGGCACCGACACGGTGGGCGACGGCCAGAACGGCAATGATTGTCAGGGACATGGCACCCACGTCGCGGGTACGGCCGCCGGTTCCACCTACGGTGTCGCCAAGGGCGCCGCGATCGTCGGCGTACGGGTCCTGGACTGCAACGGTTCGGGCAGCAACTCTGCCGTCATCGCCGGCGTCGACTGGGTCACTGCCAACGCCATCAAGCCGGCCGTCGCCAACATGAGCCTGGGCGGCGGGGCGAACACCACCCTCGACAACGCCGTGAAGAAGTCCATCACCTCCGGCGTGACCTACTCCCTCGCGGCCGGCAACGGCGACTTCTTCGGCAACCCGCAGAACGCCTGCAACACCTCGCCCGCCCGCGTCGCCGAAGCGATCACCGTCGGCGCCACCGACAGCGCCGACAAGCGCGCCTCGTTCTCCAATTACGGCACCTGCCTGGACCTGTTCGCCCCCGGCGTGAGCATCACCAGCGCCTGGAAGGACAGCAATACCGCCACCAAGACCATCAGCGGCACCTCCATGGCCGCCCCCCACACCGCCGGCGCCGCCGCCCTCTACCTTGCGGCCAACCCGACGGCGACACCTGCCCAGGTCCGTGACGCCCTGGTGAACGGCGCCACCACCGGCAAGGTCCAGGACCCGAAGACCGGCTCCCCGAACAGGCTTCTCTACACGCTGTTCTGACATCCGTAAGGCCGGAGCGGGGCCCGTCAGCCCCGCTCCGGCCCGGATCCCGCCGGACTCCCGGCCGACGGCCCTCCCCCGCGTCGGCCGGGACCTCACGCAGACGTCACCCCCACACTCCAGGAGAAGCCATGCGACTTCGCATCCGGAGCAGGAAGACCGCTACCCTCGCGGCCTTACTGGCTCTCGCGGTTGCCACACCGCTGAGCGTCACCGCCACCGCATCAGCCCCGTCCCGGCCGTCCACGGCGACCGTCGACGAGGACATCAGGCAGTACGAGATCCACGGCCCCGCCACCGTCGCCGCCCGCACCGCGCTCGCCGCGACCGGTGTCTCCATCGACGAGGTGGACGCCCGCTCGGTAGTCGTCAGCGCCGACACCGGGGAGGCCAAGAAGCTGCGCGCGCTCGGCTACCAGCTCGAGGCGCTGCCCGGGCCGCCGGCCCGTACCGACGGACTCGCCATCGCACCGATGGACTTCCCCACGGCCGACTCCAAATACCACAACTACGCGGAGGCGATGGCGGAGATCGACCAGCGCATCGCGCAGTACCCGAGCATCATGAGCAAGAAGGTCATCGGCAAGTCCTACGAGGGCCGGGACATGATCGCGATCAAGATCAGCGATAACGTCGCGAGCGACGAGAACGAGCCCGAGGTCCTCTTCACCGCCCATCAGCACGCGCGCGAGCACCTGACCGTCGAGATGGCGCTGTATCTGCTGCGCGAGTTCGGCGAGGACTACGCGAGCGACTCGCGCATCGCCAATGCCGTCAACGGCCGCGAGATCTGGATCATCCCGGACCTCAACCCGGACGGCGGCGAGTACGACATCTCCACCGGCTCCTACAAGAGCTGGCGCAAGAACCGCCAGCCCAACGCCGGCTCCTCCGCCATCGGCACGGACGAGAACCGCAACTGGGACTACAAGTGGGGCTGCTGCGGCGGCTCCTCCAGCAGCAAGAGCTCCGACACCTACCGGGGCGCCGCCCCCGAGTCCGCCCCTGAGGTGAAGGTCGTCGCCGACTTCGTCCGCAGCCGCGTCGTCGGCGGGAAGCAGCAGATCAAGGCAGGCATCGACTTCCACACGTACAGCGAGCTGGTGCTCTGGCCCTTCGGGTACACCACTGCCAACACCGCGACCGGCATGACCCAGGACGACCGGGACGCCTTCGCGAGCGTCGGCCAGAAGATGGCCGCCAGCAACGGCTACACCGCCGAACAGTCCAGCGACCTCTACATCACCGACGGGTCGATCGACGACTACCTGTGGGGCAGCCAGAAGATCTTCGGCTATACCTTCGAGCTGTACCCGACCGGCTTCGGCGGCGGCGGCTTCTACCCGCCCGACGAGGTCATCGAACGCGAGACCAGCCGCAACCGCGACGCGGTACTGCAACTGGTCGAGAACGCGGACTGCATGTACCGCTCCATCGGCAAGGAAGCCCAGTACTGCGCCGCGCCCTGACCGCGGCCGGCTGACCTGACCCGACCGGCGCCTCCGGGCCTCACCGCCCGGAGCGCCTCGGCGATGGCGCGATGCGTGTGCGCGATCATCCGCGTCGTCCGGCACAGGCGACACCACCCGAACGCTCGGTATCGCGTCCCCGCAGTGGAGCCGCGGTGCCGAGCGTGCCTGCAGGACGGCGTCCCTTGCCCAACCCGCTGCGCCCCTCTGTTGCCACGCCCGGTGCCCCTTCCCTCGCCCGAGATCCGGAGTCTCGCCATGCCCATCTCATCCCGCGCCGCACTCGTCGGCGCACTCGCCGCCGGCCTTCTCGCCGCCCTCTCACTCCAGACGCCGGCAGCCGGCGCGCAGCCCGCCGCGGCGGCACCCGATCCGATCGTTTTCGTACACGGCTGGAACTCCAGCGGATCCACCTGGGACACCATGGCCGGCCGGTTCGCCACCGACGGGTGGCCGGTCAGTCACCTCGACAAGTGGACGTACAACACCAGCCAGTCCAACGCCACCACCGCCTCCCAGCTCTCGGCGGAGATCGACCGCGTCCTCGCCGCAACCGGCGCGACCAAGGTCGACGTCGTCACCCACTCCATGGGTGGCCTGTCCTCCCGCTACTTCCTCAAGAACCTCGGCGGCGACACCAAGGTCGACGCCTGGATCTCCCTTGGCGGCCCCAACCACGGCACCGACACCGCTAATTTCTGCGGCGGCGCCTCCTGCACGGAAATGCGCCCCGGATCCACGTTCCTGAACGCCCTCAACTCCGGCGACGAGACCCCCGGCGCTTCCCGCTACGCCACCTGGTGGTCGCCCTGCGACAGCACGATCAACCCCGACAGCAGCGTTGCCCTCACCGGCGCCACGAACACCAAGACCGCCTGCCTGAGCCACGGCGCACTGCGCACCGACACCACCGTCTACGGCCAAGTCAAGTCATTCGTCGGCTGACGGGCCGCAGGCCACCGCACGGCACGGCACGCAGGACCCCGTCCCAAGGAGACCTCATGCGCAAGAACTTCGCCGCGCTGGCAGCCACGCTCATCGCGGGAGGCCTACTGGGCATCGCTCCCCTCAATTCGGCTGCCGCCGCCACCCCCACCTGCGACTGGGTCGCCTCGTACGCCGGGGCCTGGGTCCCGATGTACAAGGCCGGCAACACCGTGAACTGCAACATGGTGCGCGGCACCAACAGCCCGGCCGTCCAGAAACTCCAGCACTCCATGAACCTTTGCTACGGCGAGAACCTCGTCGAAGACGGCGACTTCGGCGGAAGGACCCGCGACGCTCTCATCCGTACCCAGCAAAAGGCCGGAACCGCGGCGGACGGCGAATACGGACCCAACACCCGCAAGGCAATGCTCCACCAGGCCATCAACGGCGGCTGCATCCGCGTTCCATAACCCGCCCCGCTCACACCCGACGCCCTCCCACCCTCTTCCGGGAGGGCGTCAGCGGCTTCGGGGGTCCCCCTGAAAGATGGACGCGATATCTACCTTTTGTGCGAGGGTGGCGGCATGCTGTGGCACGTCGAGTACCGGCCACAGATACGGCTCGTCCGGAGCGGAGTTGAATATCGCGTCCGCTGCCTGCCGCGAGGGGGCGCACCTCGGAAGAGAGACCGCGGCTTGAGGGACCGGGCGCGGTATCGCCCGACTACGTCGGCAAGCCGATCACGCTGGGTGCCGACCCTCTCGCCGTTCATTACGCCGATCTCGACGTGCCCAGATGGCGGTCCGGGGTATCGCATTCGGCTCAGGACGTGCCGAGGGGCAACGTGGGCGTGACGCCAGAGCAATGCCGCGAACGCGAACCGACCCGGCCGCCGCATTGGACCAGGCCGGCCGCGTGGTCCACACTGGTTGGCCGGGATGCCGAACGGCGTCTGCTCATGGCGGGCGCGTTCAGCCCTCGGGCCCTGCTCGTGGTCGAGGGCGAGGCCGGCGTCGGCAAGACCCGGCTGGTCGCCGAGCTCCTCGATGACAGGGCCGGCACTGGCCGGCGCATTCTGTTCGGCCAGTGCTACCAGTCTCACGAACCGTTCCCGCTCGCCCCGGTCGTGGAGGCGCTGCGGTGTCTACGCGGTGTGCCGTCGTGGACGCTGCCGTTGAACCCGGTGGTCGGGGCTCTGGTGCCGCTGCTTCCGGAGCTCGCGGAGCACCTGCCCTCGGCTTTGCCGCCGCTGGGCGACCGAGGAGCGGAGAGACACCGGCTGGCGCGGGCAGTCCGGGAGCTGTTGTGCGCATCGGGTCCGACGCTGCTCGTCCTGGAGGATGTCCACCTGAGTGACACGCATACCCAGGATGTTCTGCAGTACGTGATGCGTCACATGCCACACCAACTGAGCATCGTGCTGACAGTGCGGCGGGAGGAGCTGGCGGACGCATCACCGCTGGGGCGTCTCTTCACCGAGTTGTCCGCCCGCGGCAGTCTCACCGAATTGCGCCTGGCACCGTTGGATGTGGCCGGGGTGGGGGAGCTGGCCGGCCTGCTCGTCACCGATGAGGCGATGCCGGCCGGGTTCGTCGAAGCCTTGCACGAGCGGACCAGGGGACTGCCGTTCGCGGTCGAGGTGATCACGCGGGCGATGCGGGACGAGCGGGCGGCGATTGGTGACGGTCCCGGGTGGTCGAGCCGGTCTTTGACGGAGTTGGACCTGCCGCCCGCGCTGCGCCGTTGGCTGCTCGACCGCCCGGCGCGCCTGGCGCCGGACGGGCAGCTGGTCGTACAGGCCGCCGCCGTACTCGGCCGGCCGGCGACCGGGGAGTCGCTCGCCGCGGTGGCCGGGCTCTCCCGGCGGCGGGCGACGAACGGACTGTCGGTGGCATTGGCGAGGACCCTGCTGTGCGAACACGGCGAGGGCCGCTACACCGTGCGCCACCCGCTGGTAGCCCAGGCCGTCTACGAGTCGTTGCCGACCCTGCGCCGACGCGAAATGCACACCCGTGCGGTACACGCGCTGCGGGCCGCACCGGGACCGCCGTCACTGCCGCAGCTCGCCCACCACGCCCGGTGGGCAGGCGACGCGGCCCAGTGGCGGCACTACGCCGAGGCGGCCGCCGATCAGGCCATGGCCGCGCGCAACGAATCGGCCGCCGCCCCCCTGCTGCTGGCCGTGCTGTCCGATCCTGGCCTGCCCTCGGACGATCGGGTTCGGATGGCGGTAAAGCTGAGCCGTGCGGCGTGGGCCGGTGTGGACCACGTCAAGACCGTCGCCGTGCTACGCCGCGCCCTCGCCGAGCCGATGCCCGCCGAGGTACACGGCGAGCTGCGGCTCAACCTCGGGTTGCTGCTGCGCAACCAGGGCGGCGCCGGCCACACCGCGATCGACGAGATCGCCTGCGCGGTCACCGAACTGCGGCACCGGCCCGCCCTGGTGGCCCGCGCGTTGGCCTCACTCGCCGTGCCCGTCGCGATCGACGGCGCCAGCCTGGGCGAGCACCTGGAGTGGCTGCGGCAGGCCACGGCGGCCGCACACCGGGTGCGTGACCCGGTCATCGTCACCGCGGTGCTGGTCAACCGTGCCTGCGCGCTGATGTCCTCGGGCGACTCCGAGGCCTGGCAGGTGGTCGAGACCCTGCCGACCGCGGAAGCAACTCCGGCGCAACGGCTGCACCTGGCCCGTGCCTGCGTCAACCTGGCGCAGTCCACAAACAGCCTCGGCCACCACCGCGCCGCCGAGGAGTTCCTGCACCGCGGGCAGGAACTCCTCGCCGAAGCCGACGCCCCCTACCTGACCGGCATGGCCGAGTCCGGCCGGCTGATGCTGGACTGGGCGGTCGGTCGGTGGACCGGGCTGCGCGACCGGGCCCTGTCCGCCTCGGCCCGCCTCGCCGACCAGGCCGCACCCGCGGCCGAGGCGCAGTTGGTCGCCGGCCTGCTCGCCTTGGCCGCCGGCGACGTGCCCGAGGCCGTACGGGCACTGCGAGCAGCGGTGCAGGCCAACCCCAACGGTTGGGTACCCGTGCTCGCGGCCGCGCGGGCGGCGCTGGTGCGCGCGGGCGGTACGGCCGAGGACACCGCCGAGGCGTACCGACTGCTCGACGCGATCCGGCGCAAGGGCGTCTGGGTCTGGGCCGTGGACGTGGCGCCGGTCGTCGTCGAGGCCATGGTCCGCGACGGTCGGCTCGGCGCCGCGGAGGAGGTTGTGGCGGAGTACGCCGCGGGCATCGCCGACCGCGACAGCCCCGCCGCGTTGAGCGCACTCGCGGTGTGCCGCGCCGTGCTCGCCCAGGCGCGCCGGCGCTATGGCGAGGCCGAGCAGCGCTACGCCGAGGCGGAGGCGCTCTACCGCGCCCTGCCCCGGCCGTACGAGGCGGCGCGGGCCGTGGAAGCGAGGGGCGCGTGCAGGTTCACCGCCGGGCGTGACGGGCTGGACGCGCTGAAACAGGCCCTCACCGAGTTCGACGCGCTGGGCGCCGGCTGGGACGCCGCGCGCTGCCGGCTGACCCTGCGCAAGCACGGCGTCGCCGTGCCGCACCGCAGAGGTCCCCGCGGGTACGGTCGGCAACTCTCGCCCCGCGAACAGCAGGTTGCCGAACTCGCCGCAGCCGGTATGACCAACCGGGAGATCGCCGCCGCCCTCTACCTGTCGCCCCGAACTGTCGAGCAGCACATGGCCGGCATCATGCACAAACTGGACGTCAGCTCACGCCAGGCGATCGCCGCGACGATGACATCCCGTCAGCAGTAGGTAGGCAGCCGCTATCTCCTGCGTATCCCTACGTATTGCTGTGGGCACCGTGCAAACGACATGGTCCTCTCGGGTCGAACCCTCCACCCCGACCCCCACCGGGAGGAACAGTGTCCCCACGAACCCTCATATCCGCCGTCGTCCTGGCCATGTCCGGCACTCTGGCGTTGCCCGCCGCCGTCGCGTTCAGCGCGCCCGCAAGTAGTTCGCCCACTGCGGAAATCCTCGGTGCGGATCGCCCGGGAGCGATCGCCGGCAGCTACATCGTCACGCTCAAGGACACCGCGACCCTGAGGTCCCGTGGCGTCCCGGGCGCCACAGGCGACCTCGCCAAGCGGTACGGCGGCGAGGTCGGGCACGTGTACACCACGGCCCTGAACGGCTTCTCGGTGAAGCTGGGCGAGGCCGCCGCGAAGCGGCTGGCCGCCGACCCCGCGGTCGCCCGTGTCGAGGCCGACGGCCGCGCCCACATCGCGGGAAGCCAGAGTCCGGCCGACTGGGGCCTGGACCGCACGGACCAGCGGGCCCTGCCGCTGAACAACGCCTACACCTACACCCAGACCGGTGCCGGCGTGCACGCGTACATCCTCGACACGGGCATGCGCAACAATCACGGACAGTTCGACGGCCGCTGGTCCGTCGGCGTGGATACCGTGCCCGGCAGCGGCCAGAACGGATTGGACTGCAACGGCCACGGCACGCACGTGGCCGGTACCGTCGGCGGTTCCACCTGGGGTATGGCCAAAGCGGTCACCCTGCACGCCGTACGCGTCCTGAACTGTGACGGTGGCGCGGACTGGTCCTGGGTGATAGCCGGCGTGGACTGGGTCACCGCCAACGCCATCAAGCCGGCCGTGGCCAACATGAGCCTGGGCGGTGAGGCCAACGCCACCCTGGACGCCGCGGTGGCCAAGTCCATCAACTCCGGGGTCAGCTACGCGATCGCAGCCGGCAACTCCAATGTCGACGCCTGCACCGTCTCCCCGGCCCGGGTGGCCGGTGCCAACACGGTCGGTGCCACCGACATCACCGACGCCCGTGCCTCGTTCTCCAACTTCGGTACCTGTACGGACATCTTCGCGCCCGGGGTCAACATCGAGTCGGACACGTGGTTCACCGCCCCCGCCTCCCAGAAGCTGAGCGGCACCTCCATGGCCTCCCCCCACGTGGCCGGCGCCATCGCCCTGTACCTGCAGGCCAACCCGAGCGCCTCCCCGGCCCAGGTGACCTCGGCCATGGTCAACGCCGCCACCGCCGGAGCAGTCACCAACCCCGGCGCCGGCTCACCCAACCGTCTGCTCTACAGCCAAGGCTGGGCAGCCCCGGGCGGGCCGCCCCCGCCCACCGCCAGCTTCACCAACAGCTGCAACAACACCACCTTCGCCTGCAGCTTCGACGGCTCGGCGTCCTCCGACTCCAACGGAACGATCACCAGGTGGTCGTGGGACTTCGGCGACGGCACCACCGGCACGGGGAAGACCATCTCGCACACCTATAGCAAGGGAGCCGTCTACAGCGTCACGCTCACTGTCACCGACAACAGCGGGGACACCGGCACGGCCGGCAAGAGCTTCCGCGTCGGCCCCAACAAGGCTCCGACCGCGAGCTTCACGGACGGCTGCATCACCTACACCACGATTCCGCAGATGAACTGCTTCCTCTACGGCAGTGGTTCCGCCGACTCCGACGGGACGATCACCAAGTGGTCGTGGACCTTCGGTGACGGCGCCACCAGCACCAGCACCACCAATTCCAGCGCCTACCACTCCTACGTCGACCACGGCCCCTACACCATCACACTCACCGTCACCGACAACGAAGGCGCCACCGCCTCCGTGACCAGGAGCGTCAGCAAGCCATAGCGGGGCGTCCCACCTCACACGGTCAGATGTTGTCCTGACGGCGTCGGGGTGAGGAGTCCGGGGTCGATGGCGGCGCTTGCGCTCGCAGCGGTGGATCCGCCAGAACAGCTCCAGCCTCATCTTCCCCGTCGGTCTGGAGCAGGGAGAGCGGGAGTCTCCCCTCCGCATCCAGTGTTGCGGGACATTGAAGACGAGCACATCCACGCCGCCACTCGGGATGCGACGGCGTGAGAAGACCCTGACGGCCGACAGGCCGTCAGGGTCTCTGCTGTTCAGGGTGATCGGGGCAATGCTCCCTGGCGGACCCTGGGGACCGTCCGATCCTGACCGCGGGGTGGCGCCCCGCTCCTCGTCATCGCCTTGTCAGCCGTGACGAGTCCGGCGCTCAGGTGTGGACGATGCTGTTGCGACCGTCGTGGCCATCGGCGCTCTCGTCGTCGAACCAATAGCCGCCGTGGGCGAGGTAGCGGAACGCGTACCGCTGCTCATTGGGCAGGGCGATCGTGACCGCGCGGGTGCCGTCCGCTCGCGCGACGAAGAGGTTGTCTGCGGGCTGCCAGTCGTTGAAATCGCCTACGACACTGACGTGGCCCAAGGGGCGGTCCGCGGGGATGACGAATGTGATCGCGGTCTGCTTCTTACGGCGGGCACGCTCCAGCATGGCAAAACCCTTCGTCGTCGGGCGATTGGATCAGCATCTCCATCCCTCTACCCTCCCGGCACCCCCTGTTGCACTGACCGCGCAATCCGCCGCCCGTCTGGCCGCACCTGGTGGAGATGATCTGGCACATCGCGGGCACGTGCCCGGTCCGGCAGCTGGGGCCGGACAGGTGATCCGGCGGCGTGCCGGATGGACAGCTATGGCGTGCGAGCGTTTACGTGGGGTGGTGCTAAGCCGACCATATGACGACATGACCGGCGGGGGCTGAATCCCGATGAGTGGCACCTTTACGATGCGGACCCACAGGCTCCGGCCGTGGCAAGCCGGCCTCTACCACGACGCGATCCGCGCCGGCCGCGGTCCGCTGTTCCTGCGTGGGGCCGGTGGCCGGCTCCTGCCGCTGGAGGTTGAGCGGTGGTGCGCCCGCGCCGATCTCGCCGACCTGACGGTCCTCCACCGGTGCGCGGGAACGGTCCTCGACATCGGCTGCGGCCCGGGGCGGCTGGTCGCAGCCCTCCCCGGCCTCGGGCACCCGGCGCTCGGCATCGACGTAAGTCCCGAGGCTGTGGCCCGAACGGCCCGCTCCGCTCCTCTGGGTGGCAGAGCGCTGTGCCGCTCCGTGTTCGATCCGTTGCCGGATGAGGGCCGTTGGCACACGGCGTTGCTGATCGACGGGAACATCGGAATCGGCGGGGACCCACGCGCCCTGCTGGGGCGCATCTCACAGATCACGGCGGCCGGGGGGCTGCTGCTCGTGGAGACGGCGCCCGGGGATGTCGACGATCGGATGCTGGTACGTATGAGCGACGGACGGTCCAGCTTCGGCACGGCGTTTCCCTGGGCCAGACTCGGCGTCCCGGCACTCTTGCGCGTGGCTCGGGAAACGGGCTGGGTGTCCAGCGAGCGGTGGAGGACCCCACACCGCAGTTTCGTCGCACTGCGCCGCGCTCCCTGACAGCGGCGCTTCGCGGTGATGCGACCCCAGGGCGGGCCCTCTCACCGCCGATCCCGACGGTGATCCTCAGGCCGATGCGTGGGGTCGTTCTGCCCGGCTTCGAGCCGATCAGCGCGGCTGGATGTATGGGGGCAGGAGAGGATCGACCGCTGCGGCGGTCAGTCATCAATGGCGGTCACTCTGCGGGTCTCCTGGCCGGGTCCGGCGGGGAGCCGGCCGGATGAGGCGGGAGGACCACATGCTGACCAGCAGCCAGAGGGCCGAGAGGCCGAACAGAAGTGCGGTGATCAGTAGCCAGCGTCCCAGGAACACGTCTTCTGGCAGGCCGGAAGACGACTCGTAGCCGTCCACCTGCCTAAGGATCAGGGGAAACCAGGTCAGCAGCAGGACGCCGGAGAGGAAGGCCGGTACCCGGACGTAGTTGATCCATCCCCTCGCCGTCCCGGGGCTACCGGACTGGGCGACATGCCCGCGGCGGGGCAGGATCGCCTGCGCGCCGCGGTCGGTGATCGTGTAGAGCGGCAGCAGGACCAGGTCGTGCAGGAGGGCGGCTCCGACGAACCAGACGACGACACCGACCGTGTCCCCGTGCAGCAGCCGGATCCCCGCATACACGGTGAGGGCGAAGGAGCACAGCACCAGCAGCAGGTGCAGGGGTGAGGCCCCGTAGCGTGAGGTGAGGCCCTTCATGCGCTCTCTCCGAAAGTGAGACGGGTGACCCACTTGGTGTTGTGCACCCCTGGGTTGGCCGGGACGATGACCCGAGCCGGATACCCGTGATCCGGCGAAAGGTCGGCTCCGTTGACGCGTAGTGCCAGCAGGGAGCGCGGGTCGCGGACCTGGTTGTCGTGCAGCGCCGCCGAGCGGAAGGATCCGCTTCGTTGGGCGGATTCGACGAACACTCCCGGCGTCCGGTCCCCGAACCCGACCAGTGCGGCGAGATCGGCCAGCCGTACCCCGCTCCACTCCTGGTCGGAAGTGGACCACCCCTCCACGCAGGCGATCGGCAGCGCGGCACCGTGCTGGGGCAGCGCCAGGAGCTGCTCCCGGCTGAGAACCGACTCCAGGCCGCCGCCGCGTACGACCAGCCTCCAGGCCGGGCCGATGTCACGGGCCTGGATGCCGACGCCGGCGGCGGTCTTGTTGATCTGGAAGCCGTTGGGGCCCGGCCCCGGGTCCTGTCCGTGTGGAGCGAGCAGCGCGGTGGCCCTCAGGGACCCGCCGATGCTCTGCCCGGCCGTCACCCCGAGCAGCAGCAGTGAGCCCGCGCCCACCATGCCCAGAGCGCCTCGTCGCGACATGGATGGCGGGGCCGGACTCGGGGCCACCAGGCCTGTCTCGTCAGCCGGTTCTGGCTGCGTGCGGCTGACCGGCGTGCGCAGTTCCGCCCACAGGCTGCGGCTGCGCAGCGTCCGCATCATCAGGGGGATACGGAAGGCGATGTGCACGACGAAGGCGCCGATGAACACCCAGGACCCGTAGAGGTGAAGGACGTAGAACGAGCCGGGGAAGATGTAGTCCAGCTGGACGTTGAGCACCCCGGTGGCGAACACGAACAAGACCCCGCCGACCAGCAGCAGCAAAGACAGCCGCTCCAGCCCGTGACTGACCGACTTCACCGGCGGCCAGGCGAACAGCCGGGGGATCACCGACCACAGCTTCGCCAGCAGCACCGGGATCAGCACGATGCCGAGGGTGACATGGACGCCCTGGGTGAGGCGGTACAGCCAGTACGGGCTCGTCGGCCAGGAGAACAGGTAGAAGCCCAGCCACCCTTTGTCGGGTGTCTGGTCATTGCCTGGCGCCAGATCCGGGTTATAGGCGGCATAGGACAGCAGCCCCGTCGCGAACAGCACGGTGACGCCGACCAGCAGCACCGCGCCGAGAACCGATGTCAGCCACGGCCCCCGCAGAGGACTGCGCCAGAACTCCGGGCGGGAGGGACCGGCCGCCGGCCTGACCCGCAACACCGAGCCCAGCCGGGCTCCCACGGCGCCCGCGGCCGCACGAAGGCGTGCCGTTGCCGTCGCCGCTGTGCGGTCGTCGGCCGGCCCGTCGGCAGAAGCAGAAGGACTCGCCGGGCTCCGACTGCCGCCCCTCTCGCTCCCTGCCACCGACGCGACGTCACTCGTAGGGAGTGGGCTCCCTTTTGCCGCACCCGAGCGAGACGGCGTCGTCGTCTCCTCATCGCGCGGTCCCGGGCCCGGGGCGGCGCCGCCGTCCGCAGCATGAGGTTCTGCCCGGTGCGGTTCGTCATGCTTGCCGCCTGCATCATCCATGGGATTCCTCGAGTGGCTCACGGAGCGACAGATAACCGTCCCAACGGGAAGATATGCCACGGTGTCAGATTTCGACGCTGCCTGACCGCGGTGCGACGACGGCGTCGCCCGGAAGCGGCGCGGCCGTCGTCCGCCGCCCCGTCCAGCATGGAGACCCGCTCCCTCGGCAGCGCCGTGAGCCCGGCGTCGTCACGGGCTGCCCGGCGCGCGGTAACCGCACGGGCGGAGGCGGGGCTCCTGCCGGATCGCGATGACCTGGTCGGCGTCCTCCGTCAGATGGCGACCGTCCGGGCGCGGTCGAGGATGGCCGCGGTGTCCACCCCGGGCGGCAGGGTGCCGAACGCGTTGCCGTGCTCGCCGCCGAGCCGGGAGACACAGAAGGCGTCGGCGACCGCGGTGGGCGCGTGGCGTTGCAGGAGTGAGCCTTGGAGGACGAGCGCCATCGTCTCGGTGAGCTGTCGGGCGCGGTATTCGGCTTCGCCGGGGTCGGCCAGGTGCTTGTGGAGGCCGGCGACCGCCGCGTCCAGGTGCCGGTCGGCGCCCGCGGCCTGCTCGACTTCGGCGAAGAAGGACTCGACGGTCTCCGGCTGCCGGGTCATCGCCCGGAGCGAGTCCAGGGCGGCGACGTTGCCGGAGCCTTCCCAGATGGATGCCAGTGGAGCTTCCCGGTACAGGCGGGGCATGCCGGATTCCTCGATGTAGCCGTTTCCGCCCAGGCATTCGAGGGCTTCGGCGGCGTGCGCGGGGCCGCGCTTGCAGACCCAGTACTTGGTCACGGCCAGACCCAGGCGGCGCAGGTGGGCTTCTTCGGTGTTCCCCGCGGCGACCCGGTCGGTGGCGCCCGCGAGTCGCATAGCCACCGCGGTCGCCGCTTCGGACTCCAGGGCGAGGTCGGCCAGGACGTTGCGCATCAGGGGCTGGTCGATGAGGGCCTTGCCGAAGGCGCGTCGGTGGGCGGCGTGATGGACGGCCCGGATGAGACCGAGGCGCATCCCGGAGGCGGCGCCCAGGACGCAGTCGAGCCGGGTCATGTTGACCATCTCGATGATGGTCGCCACCCCTCTTCCTTCCTCCCCGACCAGCCAGCCGAACGCTTCGTCGTACTCGATCTCGGCGGAAGCGTTGGAGCGGTTGCCCAGCTTGTCCTTGAGACGCTGCAGCAGGATTCGGTTGCGGCTGGCGTCCGGGAGCACCCGGGGCAGCAGGAAGCACGACAGCCCCCCGGGGGCCTGGGCCAGGGTCAGGAAGACGTCCGACATGGGGGCGGAGGTGAACCACTTGTGCCCGGTGAGGCGGTACGTGCCGTCGCCGGCGGGTACCGCGGTGGTGGTGTTGGCCCGTACGTCGGAGCCGCCCTGCTTCTCGGTCATCGACATGCCGGCGATCAGGCCGCGCTTGGTGTCGGGCTGGCGCAGCCCGAAGTCGTACTCCCGGGAGGTGAGCAGCGGCTCCAGCCAGCCCGCGAGATCCGGTGCGGCGCGCAACGCGGGGACCGCCGCATAGGTCATCGACACCGGGCAGATGTGGCCCGCCTCGACCTGCCCCCAGATGTAGAACTTCGCGGCCCTGGCCACGTGCGCGCCCAGCCGGTCGTCCCGCCACGGTGCGGCGTGCAGGCCGTGGCCGACGGCCGTATCCATGAGCTCGTGCCAGTACGGGTGGAACTCCACCTCGTCGATGCGGTGCCCGTAGCGGTCATGGGTACGCAGCACCGGAGGATTCTCGTTGACCACGCGGCCCCATTCGGCGGACTGCTCCGAGCCGGCGATCACCCCGAGTTCATGCATCTCGGCCACGGCCCAGCCGGCGCCCTCCCGGGCGGTCGCCTCCAGCAACGCCGGGTCGGCAGCAGCGTCGTAACCGTGGTGTGGCGGGACCTGGTTGGTGACCTCATGCGTCTGCGGCATCGTGCCCTCCAAGGGAACGCAGGGTGAAGGTGATCAGTGCGGGAATCACGTCGTCCGGTCTCGCGTCACCGTCGGCGAGCGGACCGACGAGCGCCTCGGCGACCGCGCCGACGAGCGCCGCCGCCGTCAGCTCCGGTGACTGCGGGGGCAGTTCGCCGGTGGCCACACCCGCGGCGATCTGCTGGGCGAACACATCACGGAACGCCCGCCTGAAGACGAGCCGTTCGGAGTCGACAGCCGGGTCCACCGGCTCCGCGAGCAGCGCGAAGGCCCGGCGCGGCGCCTGCAGGGCCCGGGTGGCGAAGGTTTCCACCGCGGCGGCCACGCGCTGCGCCGCTGATCCGGGACGCTCTGCCGCGGCGGCCACCGCCTCCACCTCGCGGGCCACCAGGGCCCGGAAAAGTGCGGCCGCCAGCTCGGACTTGCCAGAGAAGGACTGGTACACGCTGCCCGTGGAGATTCCCGCTTCGGCAGCGATCGCCGCCACCGAGCAGCCGGCGTACCCCTCACGTGAGAGCAGGCGCACGGCGGCCTCCAGCACCTGGTCGCGACGGGCGTCGAGGCGGGCCTGCACGGCAGGGGGTCTTCGGTAGGGCATGAAAGAATTGAAGCACTGATTCATTACTTCATGCCAGCCTCTGCGGGACATTGAACCGCCTCGGCGGGCGCACCGTTGGAACCTCGGGCTGGGCTCGTCCCGTGGTGCCGGCGCGGTCACCGCCTTCTCCTCGGGAAGCAAGTCCTTCACCGGCCTGCCGGCGGCCGGACGCTTCGCGATCGAGGGGACACGAGTCACCCGGCTCCGGCTGCGCTTCGCGGCGGACCAGACGCCGAAGGCGTACGTGTTCGTCAACAAGGCAACCCGGACCGTCGAGTACCCGTGACGGTCGCCGTCCCGGGAGGCCCGTGAGGGTTGCGGTGGCGCCACAGCCGGTGTCACACCCCCGCGGGACATGGCATGACCCGCATGCGCGCATGACATCCGGCTGGAGGACGGCCTGATCGTCGAGCGCTGGGACGTCGCCGAGCCCCTCCCGTCTCCCGGCGAGGCGAACAACAGCGGCAAGTTCTGACCTCACGGTGCTGCGCCTGGCTCTACAAGCGCAGCACCGAGGATCGAGAATCGCCACGGACGGGCGCTGGACCACCGGGAGGGACTGGCCGGCGCGGATCCATGGCCTGGCTCAAGAAGCACGTGGCCAACGCCAAGGCCGAAGGCCACGACGGGATCGCGACGTTCCCCGATGGCCGGCTCACCCACTCTCCCCGAGCTGGCTACGCGGCGCCCGCCGCTGTCAGTAGCGCGACCGGCAGGAGCAGGATCCACTGCGGCAGCCGGAGTAGCGGTTTCGGCCAGCCGACCGACAGTGTGATGATCAGGAAGGCTGCTGCGTACGCGATGAAGTGCGCAGCCACGAACCATGCCACCAGGCTGGTCCCTGGCGTGCCGTCCGCCAGCGCGAGGTAGACCAAAGCGACTCCGGAGAGCACCAGGTCGACGCTCACCATGTGCCACACGGCGTGCAAGACGCGTTTGGGCTCGTCCACCAGCCCGCTGGACAGCAGCGGGCGCACTATCTCCCGGTGCCCGCCGACGATGTGCGCTGCGGACACGCCGAACGCGGTGATGCCCGCTGCGAGGAGCCAGCCGTTCATCGGATCTCGATTCCTTTGGCTATAACGGCAGCCAGCCGGCCGGCCAGCTGCGGAGTCGGGTGTTCTCCGACCAGTCCGAGGTGGAAGAACACGGCTCCGGCGAGCATGTCCAGGACCAGGTCAACCGGTGTGCCTGCCGCGATCTCGCCGCGGAGCACGGCGCGTTCGAAGACGATCAGCAGTCGTTCCTTCGACGGGGCCAGGAAGTCGGTCCGGATGCGCGCCTTCAGGACGGGGTCGGCGGCGAAGTCGGCGAGCAGCCCCGGGAGCGCCGCTGCGGCGGCAGGCGCGTGGAACTCCGCGATGAGGCCCTGCAGCAGTACGGTCAGGTCCCCGGTCAGCGTTCCGGAGTCCGGTATCGGAGCTTGGTCGGTGGTCGTGAAGACGGCTTCGAAGATCAGCTCCGGCTTGCCCGGCCATCGCCGGTAGATCGTGTCCTTGCCAACACCGGCCCGCGCGGCCACGGCCCCGATCGATGTCGCGGCGTAGCCGGCCTCTGCCACCAGCTCTGCGGTCGCGCTGATGATCGCCGCGTGTGCGCGCCGATCCCTGGGACGTCCCCTTGAGGGCGGAGAAGAGTTCACGGTATTTATATTACGAGTCGACCCGTTTGGTAAACAATCAGGTGTCATCCGAGCGGCCCCTCGACGGGTCGGGGCTGGCCTCGGGCTGGCAACGGGCTCATGCGCAGGGGAAGGTGCGGGCTGCGGTCTCGGCTTTCAGTCGGTAGGTGCGGAACCTTGCTTGTACGAGCTCGATGGCGGCATCGAGGGGGAAGATGTCGCGGGTGACGAGCTGTTCGTCGTTGTCGGCTCCGACGGGGTGCCAGTAGACGCCGTCGGCGGTGATGGTCACTTCCGGGATCAGGGTCTGGACGGTGAGTTCCAGGCCCTCGTCGGCGGCGCCCTGGTGAGCGAGGGGGCGGACCACCTGGTTCTCGCGGGCGATGCCGAGCGAGTCAAGGAAGGAGCGCAGTTCCCTCTCCTCGTGCCGGTCGTCGGTGGTGAGGGTGGCGGCCACCCGCACGGTGAAGCCCTCGCCGAGGGCGGTCCGGACGCCGGCGACGGCCTTGGTCCAGGTGCCTTTGCCTCGGTGGGAGTCGTGCAGGTCGGGGGTGGCGGAGTCGAGGCTGATCTGCAGGGTGAGCCGGTCGCGGGGCATCGCCTGGAGTATCTGGAGCCGGTGTCCGCGGAAGAGCATGCCGTTGGTGAGGAGGGTGGTGGGCAGCGCGGCGGTGCATGCGGCGACGATCTCGTCGAGGTCGGGCAGGATGAACGGTTCACCGCCGGTGAGCAGGATCTCCAGGACTCCGGCTGCTGGGGCTGCTTTCGCGATCTCTTCCACCCTGTCAACGCCCAGGGCTCGCCTTGCTGTCTGGGGTGAGGATCGGGCGCAGCAGTAGTCGCAGGCGAGGTTGCAGTCGAAGTTGGTGTAGAGCCACAGGCGTGCCCCGGGACGGCGGTCTTCGGGCAGTGCGGCGATGGGATCGGGCGGGCGCCCGCGGCGGATGGTGATGCTGGTGTCGTCGGCGGCCACGAGTGTGTTGCCGGTACGGGCGCACCAGGCGCCGGCCAGTTCCGCGTCGTCCGGCAAGGCGACGGGCAGCGTGATCGTATCTCCGTCCGCGATGGAAGAGACTTTCTCGACCAGCTCAAGGATCACCATCGTCGTCACCACCGGGGCGCTATGTGCTGTTCCTCAACGGCCTGGAAGAGGTCGGTGTAGCCGTCGAGCTGGGGGCGTACCCAGCGTTGGAGGCCTTCCAGTTCGAGGATTCTGTGGTGTTCGGGGTTGTTCCAGTCCATGGCGAGCAGGTGCGTGGTCCAGGCGTCGGCGCGGGTGGTGTCGAGGGTGTCGAGTGCGGTGAAGTTGCAGTGGCAGTAGACGGGGCTGGTCCAGAACGCTTCGAGGGCGTCGGGCATCAGTTCGTCCCGGCCGATGGATTCCCAGGTGGTGATGCCGATCGCGGCGGCGTCGGCGTCGCCGTCGAGGACGGCCCGGATGGCGTCCAGCTCGCTGCGTCCGGTGTCGCCGTGCTTTCCCAGGTCGGTGTCGATGCGCAGGAGTTCCACGTCGCCGTCGGTGATGCCTTCGCGGCGCAGGTAGTGCAGGGGCAGGATCGCGGCCTGTGCGGAGTCGCGGCTGCCGAGGGCGAGACGTCGGCCCTTGAGGTCGGCGGGGCCGCGCAGTCCGGCCCCGGCGCGGCAGACGAGGTGGCTGCGGAAGGTGAGGTCGGTGTCGCGCATGGCCAGCGCCCGGGCGCGGTCGCCGGACTGGAGGACGGTGCGTACCCAGGCAAGGTTGGTGTTCCAGGCGATGTCGATGGTCCCGGCCAGCAGTGCGTCGACCTGGCGGCCGTAGTTGGAGAAGAGAACGAAGTCCATCTCGACGGGGGCGGTGCGGTAGTAGTCGCGGATGCCTTCCCAGATGGGCACCACGTTGGGGGTGTAGGCCACCGCGCCGACAACCAGCGGTTCCATGAGGTCCTCCCTGTCGGGTGCGTCGCCCCGGCGGTCCGGGTTCAGCCGAATACCGGCTGGCCGGTGATGGCCTTGCCGTAGAAGTCGTACAAGACGTCGGCGGTGGGGGCCATGACGTGGCCGGCGCGGGCGTCGCGGAAGAACCGTTCGATGGCCAGGTGCTGGGAGAACGCGGCGCCGCCGCAGACCCGCATGGCGTCGTCGGTGACGGTCAGCGCGGTGTCGTTGGCCAATGCCTTGACCCCGAGGACGTACAGCGGGGTCTGCTCGTCGGGTGCGGCGATGCTGGCCGCCGCAGCACGCAGGTAGGCGTGTGCGGCTTCCAGCTGCAGGGACATGCGGGCCAGGCGGGCGCGGATGGTGGGGAGCTCGGCGAGGGTCTGGCCGGTGTGCTGCAGGGTGGCGCCACTGGTGTGCCGCACGGCGCCGTTCAGGGCGGCCCGTGCCAGGCCCAGGGAGACGGCGGCGTTGCCCAGGTTGAACCAGGGCATGACGGTCTCGGTCATCAGGGTGAGCCCGCCGCCCGAAGCTCCGAGGCGAAGGGTGTCGGGGACTGTCATGTCGAACCGCATCGGCGAAGAGGCGTTGCCGCGCAAGCCCAGACCCTGGAACGCGCCGGTGACGGACACACCCGGGGCGCCTGCTTCGATGGCGTACAGGTCGACGGTGCCGGGCTCGTCGGCGGAGAGCACGGATGTGATGTACATCTGTGCGTGTCCGGCGGAGGTCACCCAGCTCTTGTCGGCGGTGAACCGGGCCTCTTGGCCGCCATTGCGTTTGGCCTGGGAGATCGGCGCCCAGAAGTGCGAGCGGGACCCGGGTTCGCTGAACGCCAGCGTGGCCAGTGCCCTGCCCGTGGCCAGGTCGCCCGGCAGGTCCGGCATCCCCGGCGGGGGCGCGGCCAGTACCGTCATGGCACCGCTGACATGCATGAGATAGACCATGGCCGTCGATCCGCATGCGCCCGCCAGCTCGGCCGTGACGTGGGCGAACTCTTCCGGGCCGGCTCCCAGCCCGCCCTCCCGTTCGGGCAGTGTCAGACCCAGCAGGCCGGACGCGCCCAGGGCTGCTACCGCTTCGACGGGGAACAGGCCGTCCGCGTCAACGGTCGGCGCGTGTTCCGTGGCGGTGGCCAGGACGGGCTGCAACAGACTGTCAACGTTCATGTGGGGTCGTCCCTTCCCGTGGCGGGAGTGGGGGCAGCAGGGCCGTCGGGCCCGGTGGTGAGGCCGAGGGCGAGCAGGCCCGCGGCGAAGCCGAGCAGCAGGGCCACGGTGGAACCGTCGCCCCCGAGCAGGTTCGCACCGGTCCAGCCGATCTGCACCAGCTGAAGGACGGCGGCCGCCAGGAAACCCGCCCCGGCCAGGACGATCAGCGAACGCGCCCCCACAAGCCCAGCCGTCACGGCGACGGCGGCCAGGAGGAGCAGAACCAGCGTCCCTGTCCCGCCCAGCGTGACGATCCCCCACGGCGGGCCGTCGGCGATGACCAGGACGCTGCTCGCCGCCGCGCCCACGCCCAGGCCGGCGGCAGTGCGGCCGATGGCGGATCGCGGAGTCTGCATGGGAATCCCTTCCTTGTTCACGACGCTGCGAGCAGAACCCGCGACAGCCGGCCGCCCCGCTGCCGCCACACGGGGCGCAGGGCGCCGTCCACGCCGTAGGCGCGTCCCGCGGCGGTGGCCAGCAGCGCCAAGTGCACGGCGTACATGAGGAAGTACGACCAGAACCATTCATTCGGGGTGTTCAGCACGGAGAACGTGATGGCGGTCGTCTGGACCAACCCGACCAGCGCCCAGAAGCGAGTGGCCAGGCCCACTATTGATCAGAAACGGTTCGGGTTCTGGGTCGTTGAGCTGGGTGTGAGCGATCTGGTGGGGGACGCACGGCATCTGTCGCCGTCGGCGCAGGAGGCCCTGCGGCTGCGGGCGGTGGCCGCGTTGGTACGGCGTCGTGGGCCTGGCAACGGCGGGGACGGTGGGGCACGGTGGGGACAGTGGGGTCCCAGAGGGCCTGGTTGCGGAAGATGTGGGACAGGGCGTCGCTGGAGGACGCCTCATCCGCGACGACGGGGACTCGGGACAGGGAAGGCCGCCCGGGGCGGGGATGGCTGGTGGGGTGGGGGGTGCGGGCGGGGGGGGGGGGGGGGCGGAGGCCGTCGCCGGGGCCGGCGCGGCCGCTTCGGGGAGTCGCAGGGTGAAGGTGGAACCCTGGCCCTCCGAGCTCCATACCGACACCTCCCCGCCGTGCGAAGCCGCTACGTGCTTCACGATCGCGAGGCCCAGGCCGGTTCCTCCCGTGGCGCGGGAGCGGGCCGGGTCGACGCGGTAGAAGCGTTCGAAGATGCGCTCGCGGTCCTTTTCCGGGATGCCGATGCCCTGGTCGGTCACGGCTATCTCGATCAAGTCTCCACCCGGCGCGGTGACCCGGCGCGCGGCGATGCCGACGCGGGTGCGGGCGGGGCTGTAGTTGACGGCGTTCTCGACCAGGTTTCCGAGGGCGGCCGCGAGCTGCCCCCGGTTTCCCCATACCCGCAGGTCGGCGGTGCCGCCGGCGGCCATGGTGATCTGTTTCGCGGAGGCCGTGTGGCGGCAGCGGTCGATGGCCTCGGCCACGAGCGTGTCCACGCGGACGGGCTCCGCGTCCTCCAGGGGGTCGTCGTTCTGTACCCGGGAGAGGTCGATGAGTTCTTGTACGAGGTTGATCAGGCGGGTGGCCTCGATCTGCATGCGGCCGGCGAAGCGGTGCACGGCCTCGGGGTCGTCCGAGGCGTCCATGACGGCCTCGGACAGCAGGGAGATCGCGCCGACCGGGGTCTTGAGCTCGTGCGACACGTTCGCGACGAAGTCGCGGCGCACGGCCTCGATGCGGCGTGCCTCGGTGAGGTCCTCGACCAGGAGGAGCACCAGGCGGGAGCCGAGCGGGGCGACGCGCGCCGATACGGCGAGCGCTTCGCCGCGGCCGGTGCCGCGCCGGGGCAGGTCGAGCTCGACCTGGCGTATCTCTCCGTCGCGGCGGGTGTCGCGGGCCATGTGGAGCATGGGCTCCACGGCCAGCTTGCCGCCGCGGACCAGGCCGAGGGCATATGCCGCCGAGCTGGCCTTGACCACCGCGTCGCCCTCGTCGAGGACGACGGCGGAGGAGCGGAGCACGGAGAGGACCGTGTCCACGCCTGGTGGGAGCACCGCGTTGATGTCGGGGCGCATGGAGCTCCGGGTGGGGCGGGCTTGGTCGCGCTCGCTCCAGCGGAACGCCAGCATCGCGATCACACCGGTGCAAAGACCGGCGATCGCTGCAGCTGCGGCGACCGCCGCGTTCACGTCCATGACTCCAGGTTAAGCAGGCATGACGACACTTCCACAGCCGTTCGGGTGGCACCTCGAACAGTCGTCGCCCAGAGTTCACCCTGACGACGGGGTTGATTCACTTGTGGTGCCGGAGTCGGTCGCGTTCGAGGTTCACCGTGGCAACGTGGGGCCGATGGCCCCACCGGCCCGCCCCCGGGCAGCAGGACCGCAGTAGCAGTAGGTCGAGAGAGGGACACGAGACATGCGTGACGCGTACCACGAGGAACTGGACTCGATCGGTGAAGGCCTGGTCGAGATGGCCCGGCTGGTCGGTTCCGCCATCGGGCGGGCCACGACCTCCATGCTCGACGCCGACCTGAAGCTCGCCGAGAGCGTCATCGCCGCCGACCAGAAGGTGGACGACCTCCAGCACGACCTGGAGGCACGGGCCATCGCGCTGCTCGCGCGCCAGCAGCCGGTCGCCACCGACCTGCGCATCGTCGTCACCTCGCTGCGCATGAGCGCGGACCTGGAGCGCTCCGGCGACCTGGCGCAGCACGTGGCGAAGCTGGCGCGGCTGCGCTTCCCGGACACCGCGGTCCCGCGCGACCTGCACGCCACCATCCTGGAGATGGGGCAGCTGGCGCAGCGCCTGATGGCGAAGGCCGCCGAGGTCATCATCACGAAGGACGTCGACCTGGCGCTCCAGCTGGAGCAGGACGACGACGAGATGGACCAGCTGCACCGCACGCTGTTCCAGCACCTGATGGACGACCGCTGGAAGCACGGCATCGAGACGGCCGTCGACGTGACGCTGCTGGGCCGCTACTACGAGCGCTTCGCGGACCACGCCGTGTCGGTCGCCAAGCGCGTCGTCTACCTGGTGACGGGCGAGCACGCGGACGAGCTCCAGCCGCCGACGCAGGTCGAGGGCGTCTGAGTCGGCGCGTCTGAGTCGGCGCGTCCGGGCCGGCGCGGCCGGGCGTCCGATCGGCGAGGGCGGCAACGAGCCCCCAATGCGCCGTTGACGCGCCGGTTCGGCTGGGCATGAATGAGGGCGAAGGCACACCGCCTACGAGGAGGATCCATGCCCGATTCCCCCGTCCCCATCACTCCTGAGCACGAAGCGCAGCCCCCGGAGGCGCTCCGCCTGCCGCTGCTCGCGGCCTGCGGCTGCGGCTCGGGCTGCGGCTGCGGCTGCCAGTCCGGCGCCCCCTGCCAGTGCGGCGGCTGACCGCCGCCGCCCTGCTCGACCCGCCCGAAGGGCCCTGCCCGACCTCCGTGTCGGCCGGGGCCCTTCGCACCGTTCCCGGCCGGACCGGGCCAGGAGGAAGGAAGCAGCCGTGCGCCACGGCCGCCCCGGCAAAGAGCAGTTGCGGCGCAACTTCGACAGCGTCCTGACGCAGGTCCTGTCCGGGCGGGGCGTCCGCACCGAGACGGGCCTCGACTCGCAGACCGAGAAGGCCCTGTGGGCGGTCAGCCGCGCCCACCCGGACCCGCCGGACGCGCTGGTGGCTGCGGCGTACCGGGCCTTCGCCGGCCAGATCGACGGCACCAACGCGGCCGAACGGCGCGCGGAGACGGCCCGCAAGATCGCCGAACGCTGTTCCAACGGCCGTTCTCGTCTCTCACGTCACCCTCCCCCGGCCCGCAGCGGGCCCGGGGTAGACGAAAACCCCTGACCTGCGCCGTGTGCGCAGGTCAGGGGCTTATCGCTATAGCTACTTCTTCTTGCCCTGGTTCTTGACGGCCTCGATGGCCGCCGCCGCGGCGTCCGGGTCGAGGTAGGTGCCGCCCGGGTTGAGGGGCTTGAAGTCGGCGTCCAGCTCGTAGGAGAGCGGGATGCCGGTCGGGATGTTCAGGCCCGCGATGTCGGCGTCGGAGACCCCGTCGAGGTGCTTGACCAGCGCGCGCAGGGAGTTGCCGTGCGCGGCGACCAGGACGGTGCGGCCGTCCAGCAGGTCCGGGACGATCGAGTCGTACCAGTACGGGAGCATGCGGACGACGACGTCCTTGAGGCACTCGGTGCGCGGCCGCAGCTCCGGCGGGATGGAGGCGTAGCGCGGGTCCTCGGACTGCGAGAACTCCGTGCCGTCCTCGAGCGCCGGCGGCGGGGTGTCGTACGAGCGGCGCCACAGCATGAACTGCTCCTCGCCGAACTCGGCGAGGGTCTGGGCCTTGTCCTTGCCCTGGAGGGCGCCGTAGTGGCGCTCGTTCAGGCGCCAGGAGCGGTGGACCGGGATCCAGTGGCGGTCGGCTGCCTCGAGCGCCATCTGCGCGGTGCGGATCGCACGCTTCTGGAGGGACGTGTGAACCACGTCGGGGAGAAGGTCGGCGTCCTTCAGGAGTTCGCCACCGCGGACTGCCTCCTTCTCGCCCTTCTCGTTGAGATTGACGTCCACCCAGCCGGTGAACAGGTTCTTCGCGTTCCATTCGCTCTCGCCGTGGCGGAGGAGGATCAGCTTGTACGGTGCGTCGGCCATGCGTACGAGCCTAATGGACGCGCCCGGCCGCCCGCGCGCGGTGTGTACGGCGTGTGGAGGGGCCCGGATTGACGGCGGCCGTCAATCGAGTGGCTCCGCGGACCGCCCATCCGTAGGGTGCGAACTGTTCCAGGGACACTTACGCCGCCGGGGGGATTCCGTATGTCCGCTGCCAGTTTGAGACGGGCCGCTCGCGAGAGCGTGTCGGGGTTGCCGCGCGAGTTCTGGTGGCTCTGGACGAGCACGCTGGTCAACCGGCTCGGGGCCTTCGTCGCCACATTCATGACGTTGTACCTGACGTTGGAGCGGGGCTATTCGGCCTCCTTCGTGGGACTTGTGGTGGCCCTGCACGGGCTCGGCGGTGTGGTGTCGTCGCTCGTCGCCGGCGTGCTGACGGACCGGCTGGGCCGGCGGCCCACGCTGGTCGCGGCGCAGGCCTCGACCGCGTTCTCGGTGGCGCTGCTCGGTTTCATGGAGCACCCGGCGGCGATCGCCGCCGTGGCGCTGCTGGTCGGCATGACCTCGAACGCCTCGCGTCCGGCGGTGCAGGCGATGATGGCGGACATCGTCCGCCCCGAGGACCGGGTACGGGCCTTCGCGCTGAACTACTGGGCCATCAACCTCGGTTTCGCCGTCAGCTCGACCGTGGCGGGCTTCGTCGCCGAGCACAGCTACCTGGCCGGGTTCATCGGCGAGGCGGTCCTGACGCTGGCCTGCGCGGTGCTCGTGTTCATCAAGCTGCCGGAGTCGCGGCCGGTGCGGACGGCGGCGGAGAAGGCGGCCGCCGAGCCGGAGATCGGCCTGGGGACGGTGCTGCGGGACGGGCGCTTCATGGGGGTCGTCGGGCTGTCGTTCCTGATCTCGCTGATCTTCATGCAGGGTTCGTTCGGGCTGCCGCTCGCGATGGGCGCGGCCGGGTTCTCGACGGCCGACTACGGGCTGGTCATCGGGGTCAACGGCGTGCTGATCGTGCTGCTGCAGATCCCGGTCACCCGGTTCATCGAGCACCGCGACCCGCAGAAGCTGCTGGTGGTCTCGGCGCTGCTGGCCGGGTACGGCTTCGGGCTGACGGCCTTCGGCGGCTCGGTGTGGAGCCTGGCGCTGACCGTCTGCGTGTGGACGCTGGCCGAGATCGTCAACTCTCCGACCCAGATGGGCCTGGTGGCGCGGCTCTCCCCGCTGCACGGGCGCGGCCGCTACCAGGGCATGTACACGATGTCCTGGGCGGTGGCCTCGCTGGTGGCGCCGCTGATGGCGGGCTTCGCGATCGAGCACTTCGGCGCGGGGTGGCTGTGGGGCTCGACGGCGGTGCTGGGGATGGTGGCCGCGCTGGGGTACTGGCTGCTGATGCGGGGGCTTGCGGAGGGCGCGGCGGGAGCGGGGCCGGGCGGCTCCCCCGGGCCCGCCGCCACGGCGGAGCCGGCTGCCGCGGAGTCGGCCTCGGCGGAGCCGGACCCCGCCGGGCCGGACCGGGTCAGGCCGACGGCTGTGTGAGGTTCTTGAAGGCGTCGAGGTTGCGGGTGGACTCGCCGCGCGAGACGCGCCACTCGTACTCCCGCCGGATCGCGCCGGCGAAGCCCAGCTCCAGCAGGGTGTTGAAGGCCCCGTCCGCCGCCTCCAGGACCGTGCCGAGCAGGCGGTCGAGGTCGTCCGGGGTGATCACGGACAGGGGGAGGCGGGCCGTCAGGTAGACGTCTCCGAGCGCGTCCACCGCGTAGCCCATGCCGTAGAGCTTGAGGTTGCGCTCCAGCAGCCAGCGGTGGACGCCCGCCTCGTTCTCGTCGGGGTGGCGGATCACGAAGGCGTTGACCGACAGCGAGTGCTTGCCGACCTTGAGCGAGCAGGTGGTGCTCAGCTTGCGGGTGCCGGGGAGCTGGACGACGTACGTGCCCGGTGAGGGGCTCTCCCAGCTCAGCTCCGAGCCGGTCAGGGTCGCTTCGATGATCCCGGCGGTGTCAGCGTCAGCCATGGTGGGAGCGTACGTGACGGCGGTGATCATGCATCGCCGCGGTGTACACGTCGGCCGTGCCGCTCGCGGCGGTGTCCCAGCCGAAGAACTGCGCGTGCCGCGCCGCCGCCGCGCCCATCACGTCCGCGAGGGCGGGCTCGTCCACGAAGCGCCGTAGCTCGCGGGCGTAGTCCACCGGATCGTGTCCGGGTACGAGGATCCCCGTCACCCCGTCGTCGACGGCGACGGGCAGCCCGCCGACGGCGGCCGCCAGTACGGGCGTTCCGGTGGCCTGGGCCTCTATGGCGACCAGCCCGAAGGACTCGCTGTAGGAGGGCATGACCAGGACGGACGCCGCCCGGAACCAGTCCGCGAGCGCGTCCTGCGCCACCGGCGGGTGGAAGTGGACGAGGTCCGCGATGCCGAGCTTCGCGGCGAGCTTCTGCAGCCCCTCCGGCTTGGCGAGCCCGCTGCCGCTCGGCCCGCCGACGACGGGCACGAACAGCCGGGTGCGCAGCGCCGGATCCCGGTCCACGAGCTCCGCGACGGCCCGCAGCAGGATGTCGGGGGCCTTGAGGGGCTGGATGCGGCCCGCGAAGAGCGGGATGACGGCGTCCTGCGGGAGACCGAGGCGGGCGCGGGCGGCGGCCCGGCCGTCGGCGACGGTGAAGCGTTCGAGGTTCACTCCGGGGTGGACGACGGCCACCTTGCCCGGGTCGGCCTCGTAGTGCCGGACGAGCTCGTCGGCCTCCTCGGCGGTGTTCGCGATGAGGCGGTCGGCGGCGTTGACGATCTGCGTCTCGCCGATGACGCGGGCGGCGGGCTCGGGGGTGTCGCCCTCGGCGAGCGCGGCGTTCTTGACCTTGGCCATGGTGTGCATGGCGTGCACGAGGGGGACGCCCCAGCGCTCGGCCGCGAGCCAGCCGACGTGGCCGGAGAGCCAGTAGTGGGAGTGGACGAGGTCGTAGTAGCCGGGGCGGTGGCCGGCCCAGGCCTGCATCACGCCGTGGGTGAAGGCGCAGAGCTGGGCGGGCAGCTCCTCCTTGGCCAGGCCCTCGTACGGGCCCGCGTCCACGTGCCGTACGAGGACTCCGGGCGCGAGCTCGACGACGGGTGCCAGGCCCCCGGTGGTGGCCCGGGTGAAGATCTCGACCTCGATGTTGATCGCGGCGAGGCGCTTGGCCAGCTCGACGATGTACACGTTCATGCCGCCGGCGTCGCCGGTGCCGGGCTGGTGCAGCGGTGAGGTGTGCACGCTGAGCATGGCGACGCGGCGCGGCTTGCGGTGTCCGCCGACGCCGGCGGGCAGCCGCAGGCGGGGCGGCTCGTGGCGGGTGGCGGACCGGGCCGCGGCGATCCGGCCGCCGAGGCGGGACACGTACTGGCTCAAGGGAGCAGTTCCTCTCGCTCGGACGGCATGACGCGGGGAGCGCGGTCGGCGCCCTACTGAGGAGTGCAACCCGGATGGCCGTGCCCCGCATTCCGGGGGCGGCGGGATTCCTTGGCCGTTTGCCGGATTTTTATCGCGCGGGAGCGCTCCGCTTACTCTCTGCACATGGCTTCCCGCTCCACCCCTCCCCCTCGTCGCCCCGTCGGCACGGTGACGCGCGGGACCACGAACCCGAACCGTCTGCGCCGCATGGACCGCTGGATCGCGGCGACGCACGGGGCGGCGCTGCGGCGCGCGGACGATCCGGTCGCGGTGGACCTGGGCTACGGGGCCGCGCCCTGGACGGCGGTGGAACTGCTCGCGCGGCTGCGGGAGGCGGCTCCGCGGGTGCGGGTGGTCGGCATCGAGATCGAACCGGCGCGGGTCGCGGGCGCGAAGCCGTACGAGCGCGAGGGGCTGAGCTTTCGGCACGGCGGGTTCGAGGTGCCGCTGGAGGGCGGGGTCCGGCCGGCGCTGATCCGCGCGGCGAACGTGCTGCGCCAGTACGACGAGGACCAGGTCGAGGCAGTGTGGGAGCGGCTGCGCTCGCGACTGGCCCCGGACGGTCTGCTGGTGGAGGGGACCTGCGACGAGATCGGGCGGCGGCACGTGTGGGTCGCGTTGGGGCCGGAGGGGGCGCGCACGGTGACCTTCGCGACCCGGCTGGGCTCCCTGGAGCGCCCCTCGGACCTGGCGGAGAGGCTGCCGAAGGCGCTGATCCACCGCAATGTGCCGGGTGAGCCGGTGCACGCGTTCCTGCGCGATTTCGACCGGGCGTGGGCGGCGGCCGCCCCCTACGCCTCGTACGGGGCGCGCCAGCGCTGGATCCGCACGGCGCGGGCGCTGGCCGCGGACTGGCCGCTGGCGGACGGGCCGGTGCGGTGGCGTCAGGGGGAACTGACGGTGCGGTGGGAAGCGTTGAGGCCTTCGGGGTGATGTTGGTGCCGTAGGGGGGTGACCCTTGGGTCGGTAGGGGTGGCGGGGGACGACCGGGACGCATCGGGTGGATATCCACAAGGGTGTTGGAATTCACCGACTCATGGCACCATCCCGAAGGCAACGACAAGTTACTGACGATTAGTCAATCCTGTGTCTGGGGGGACCATGAGGAAACGACGACGGGGATCGCTCGCCCTCACACTGCTCTGCGCGACCGCGCTGCTGAGCGCGCCCGGCCTGCTGTCGGGCACGGCGTTCGCGGCACCGGACCCCCAGCAGGGCAAGTCCCTCGACCAGGTCCGCAAAGACATAGAGGACCTCTACCGCGAGGCCGGCGCCGCGACGGACGCCTTCAACCTCGCGGAGGGGGAGACCAAGACCCAATCCGACAAGATCGTCGAGATCGCCAAGCTGGTCGTCGCCGGCCAGGCGCGCATCACCGGGCTGAAGAGCCGCGCGGGCGCGGCCGCCCGCGCCCAGTACCGCTCGGGCGGGCTGCCGCCGGGCGCGCAGCTGGCCCTGAGCAACGACCCGGTGCAGTTCCTGGACGGCGCGGACCGGCTGCGCCAGGGCGAGAAGGCGACCTCGGACCTGCTCTCCGAACTGAACCGGACCCAGAGCGACTTGCAGCAGTACGCGAAGGACGCGAGCGCGCACTGGGACACGCTGGAGGCCAACCGGCTCAAGCAGGAGGCCTCGAAGAAGCAGATCGAGGAGAAGATCAAGGCGGCGGAGGAGCTCGAGAGCAAGCTGGAGGCCGAGCAGAAGGCCCGGCTGCTGCAGCTGGAGCAGGAAGCGCAGTACAAGGCGCAGACGACCTGGCTGTCGTCGGGGGCGCTGAAGGAGTCCACGGGTTCGGCGGCCACCGAGGCGGGCAAGCGGGCCGTGCAGTACGCCGCCGCGCAGCTCGGCAAGCCGTATGTGTGGGGCGCGGAGGGCCCGGGCTCGTACGACTGCTCCGGGCTGACCTCGCAGGCCTGGCTGTCGGCGGGCAGGGGGATCCCGCGCACCTCGCAGGAGCAGTTGCGGCTGACGAAGGTCGCGGTCAAGGACATGCGGCCGGGTGATCTGATCATCTACTTCGACGACGCGAGCCACGTCGGGATATATGTGGGCGACGGCGCGATCATCCACGCGCCCCGCCCCGGGCGCAACGTCACGATGGCGGGCGCGGGCTCGATGCCGATCAAGGCGGTCGTCCGGCCGGACGCGTAGGCCGGACGCGTAGGCCGGACGTGTGGGCCGGACGTGTGGGCCGGACGCGTGGGCCGGACGGGGGCAGACCCGGCCGCGCTCCCGCCCCGGCCGTCCCGTCCGACCCGGCCGTCCCGTCCGACCCGGGACGTCTCGGTGGGCGGGACACGACACCGCGACGCCGTGACGTTGGTCATTCGGTGACACTGACTTTCCCCCGCGATAACGGCATATGACGGAGCCCCCTGCCAGGCCCGGCATTCCGCTCTCCCCACCCCGCCCGCTAGGGTCGCCGGACGAGCGACCCCCCGAGGGGGCGGGAAGGAACCGGAGACGATGCCCGTACCCGTACCGCGGCAGAGGGACATCCCGGCCACCGAGAGCGGTCCGGGCGGCCAGTCGTCGCTCAACCTGCTGGTGATCGAGGACGACCCCGCCGGCGGACTCACCGTCCCCGAGATCCTCGACGCCGACGGCCACCGCATCCGGCTGCGCAGCGCCCGCAACCTCACCGAGGCCGCCCGCCTGCTCACCCCGGACGTGCACTGCGTGCTGCTCGACCTCGCGCTGCCGCACGGCCCGCCGGGCCCGGCCGACGGCGCCGACCCGCTCGGCGCCCTGCGCGAGGTGCTGCGCATCGCCCCCCGCCACGCCGTCCTCGTCCTCACCTCCGAGGGGGACGCGGAGCGCGCCGCCGAGGCCGTACAGGTGGGGGCGCAGGACTTCCTCTTCCGCGACGAGCTCGACGGGCGGCTCCTGAGCCGCGCCATCCGCTACGCGGTGGAGCGCAAACGGGCCGACATCGCCCAGTACAAGCTCGCAGAATCGAAACTGCGCGCCCAGGAGAACGCCCGCCTGGAGCGCGGCCTGCTGCCGCACCCGCTCCTGGAGGGCTCCGACCTCCGCTTCGCCGCCCGCTACCGCCCCGGCCGCAGCCGGGCGCTGCTCGGCGGGGACTTCTACGACACCGTCCGCACCCCCGACGGCACCGTCCACGCCATGATCGGCGACGTCTGCGGCCACGGCCCGGACGAAGCGGCCCTCGGCGTCGAGCTGCGCATCGCCTGGCGGGCGCTGACCCTGGCCGGCCTGTGCGGAGACGACCTGCTCGCCACCCTGCAGCAGGTCCTGGAGGTCGAGCGGCCCTGCGAGGAGATCTTCGCGACGCTGTGCACGGTGGACATCGCCCCGGACGGCCGCCGCGCGGGCCTGTGCCTCGCGGGCCATCCGGCGCCGCTGATATCCAGGCCGGGCCGCCCCGCCCGGCTGCTCCCGTACGAGAACAGCGGCCCGGCGCTCGGCCTGCTGCCCCGGGCCCGCTGGCCCCGCCGCCAGGTCGAGCTGGGCGGCACCTGGAGCCTGATGCTCTACACCGACGGCCTGATCGAGGGCCGGATCGGCCCCGGCCGGGAACGCCTCGGGCAGGACGGCATGGTCGAGATGATCAACCGCCACCTGGACGACGGGCTGAGCGGCGAAGGCCTGCTGGAGGCCTCCGTCACCGAGGCGCGCCGCCTCAACGGCGGTGAGCTGACGGACGACGTCGCCGTCGTCCTCCTCTCGCGCGCCGAGGGCTGACCCGCCCGGAGACGGCCGCGGACGGCCGCGGACGGCCGGGGAGACCCCGGGCGAACTGCCTACCGTCTACGTCTACCGTCCGCCGTCTACCGTCCGCCGTTGTAGGGCCCGTACGGCCCGTCACTACTGCTGCCGCCGCTGCTGCGGCCCCGCCCGCCGCCCGAGACCTGCTTGAGCGCGGGGCGCACGTCGACGAAGAAGACGATGGTGGCGACCAGCCCGGCGATCTCCAGGAAGAGCATCCCGAGGAAGAAGTCCACGAGGACGGTGACACCGAGGATGACCAGCCAGAAGGTCTTGGTCTGCTTGTCCGCCGCGCGGTAGGCGTCCTCGCGCGCCATGACCGCCAGCACGAAGGCCGCAACGGCGAGCGCGAGCATGGCGAACCCGAGCAACGGCAGAACCCCTTGATCGAACCCGTTCATCAACATCGTCTGACCGCCTTCTCACGCCTCGCACGCCCGGATGCCGTCTGACTCCACGCTACCGGCAGAGCCCCTTCCACAAACACCAACGGACCGGACACCCCTCGGGTGCCCGGCCCGCCGTGCGACGCATCAGCTCTCGTCGGCCGGCTCCGCGGCGGCCTTCTTGGCCGCGGCCTTGCGCGCCGTCGCCTTCTTCGCCGGGGGCTTCTCCTCGCCGGCGGCGTCCTGCCCGGCCGCCTGCTGCGCCTCGGCCTGCGCCTCGGCCTGCGGCTCCGGCTCCACGACGACGGCGATGTCGACGATCTCCTCGGAGACCTCGCCGCGCCACTGGCGCACGGCCTGCTCGCCGTGCTCGGCGACCTTGTCGTAGGCCTCCTTGGCCTTGACCGCGTACTCGGCGGCCACGCCGACCCCGCGCAGCGCCAGGTCCTGGGCGGTCTCGCCGAACTTCTTCGGGTCGATCGCGCCGAACACCTCGACGACCTTGGCGGTGACCGCCTCCTGCGCCTCCCGGGCCTTCTCCTGCACGGCCTTGGGGTCGGTGTTCTTCACGGCCTCGATGCGCGCGGGGGCCTCGGCGCGCAGCTGCTCGATGAGCCCGGGCACCTTCTTGGCCTGCTGCGCGGCCAGGTCCGCGGTGCCCGCGACGAAGTAGAGCGGGGTCGGGTCGGTGAGGGTCTTCTTCAGGTCATCGGCGATGGCCATGCGGTGGTCCTCCCGGATCACAGTCTCAGTTCGTGTGGGTCGTCGTATCGGCATCGGAGCCGCCGGCATCGGCGGCCGCCCCGGCTCCGGCGTCGGCTTCCGCCTCGGCGGCGTTCTCCTTGCGGAAGGACTCGTAGATCTGGAGCAGCACTTGCTTCTGCCGCTCGCTGATCGACGGATCGGCGAGGATCACGGCCCTCGTCTCGACCTCGTCCCGGTCCCGCTCGTCCAGGATTCCGGCCTGCACGTACAGCGTCTCGGCGGAGATCCGCAGCGCCTTGGCGAGCTGCTGCAGGATGTCCGCGCTCGGCTTGCGCAGCCCGCGCTCGATCTGACTGAGGTACGGATTCGACACCCCCGCCGCATCGGCCAGTTGCCGCAGCGAGAGCTGCGCGGTCCGCCGCTGCTCGCGCAGGTATTCGCCGAGGTTCCCGACGTTGAGCGATGCCATGCCCCGATCCTGCCGCACCCTGCTAACTATTGCAAGCACCTGCTTGCAATAACTCCCACCGCACGGGGCGCCGGTCACCGGGCCTGAGCGCACTCCGGGCGGGTCCAGAGGGTGAGGTCGCTGCTGGTGGCGACCGCCAGGGTGAGGCCGGAGGGCGAGAAGCCGACGGCGCGGAGCTCTGAGTACTGGGAGTGGAAGACGTGCCACCACGTCCCGCCCGCCGGCCCTTCGTGCGGCGGGCCGTCGGTGGAGAGGATCACGCGGTCGTGGGGCCACTCCGGGCTGACCACGTCCACGAGCCAGCCGTCCGGCGTGCCGCTGTGCAGGCCGCCGCCGAAGAGCCCGGCGATGTGGACCCGGGTGCCCTCGATCGGGCCGAGCCCGGGGCAGGTGAGGTCCGGCGACGCGTCGGGGGTGCTGGTGTCGGGGTCGGGATCCCGGTCGCGGGCGATCCGCTCGCCGGTGACCGCGTCGAACAGTCCGTGGCCGGCGCTCGACACGGCCATGACGAGGTCGTGCCCGCTGTCGGGATGGACGGCGAAGCCGATGCCGGTCAGTCCCCCGACGGGATTCCTGTGGTCCGGCACCGGCCGCCACGGCTCGGGGGCCGGCATGACGGCGGCGGCGATGTAGTGCTCGCGCAGCTTCCGCTGGTACTCCGTGATCAACTCGCCTTCTCCGTTCTCCCCGCCTCGGGGATCTCTCGCAGGGCCACGGCTACGCCGACGCCACGACCACCGTCGCGTGGTACTCCTCCGATGTCACCGCGCGCACCGACAGGCCCGCCGCCGTCAGGGCCGACGCCGTGACCGGGGACTGCCGGGCGCTCGTCTCGATCAGGAGCCGGCCGCCCGGGGCCAGCCAGGCCGGCGCGCCCGCCGCCACCCGGCGGTGGATGTCCAGGCCGTCCGGGCCGCCGTCCAGGGAGACGGCCGGTTCGTGGTCGCGGGCCTCCGCCGGCAGCAGGCCGATCTCGCCGGTCGGCACGTACGGGGCGTTGACGACCAGCACCTCCACCCGCCCCCGCAGCGCTGCGGGCAGGGAGGCGTAGAGGTCGCCCTCCCAGACCCGCCCCCCGTACGGGGCGAGATTGCGGCGGGCGTACGCGAGCGCGACCGGGTCGATGTCCGTCGCGTGCAGCTCGGCACCCGGCACCTGCGCGGCCACGGCCGCGCCCAGCGCGCCCACCCCGCAGCACAGGTCCAGGACCACCGCGCCGGGCCGGGCCGGCGCCACCGCCTCCCGTACGAGGAACTCGCTGCGCCTGCGCGGTACGAAGGCCCCCTCGCCCACTTCCATCCGCAGCCCGCAGAACTCCGCCCAGCCGACGACGTGTTCCAGCGGCTCCCCCGCCACCCGCCGGGCCACCAGAGCCGCCAGCTGCCCTTCGTCCCCGGCCGCGTTGCGCAGCAGCTCCGCCTCCTCCTCCGCGAAGACGCAGCCGGCCGCGCGCAGGGTTTCCACCAGTGTTGCCAACTGCCTCAGTCCGTCCGTCCATCCGTCCTCAGGGTTCCGCTTCACCACGCGCCCCGCCCCGTCCGCCTCAGAAGACGTCGGGGCACCACGGCCGGCGCGCCGTGCGGAACACCGCGTCCGCGAGCGCGACCGCCCCGGGGCGGTCCTCGGTGATCTCGCCGAGCGCCGCCAGCCGCACCGCCGACTCGTCGCCGAGGTACAGGGCCCCGAGCACGGACACGTCCAGCCGCAGGTCCGCCGGCTCGTCCGCGGACACGGGTACGCACGTGCCCGCGCCCGCGTCCAGCCGGTAGCGCCCGCCCGCGAGCCCGGCCCGGTCCGCGACCTCCAGGACGAGGATGCCGGGCACGGCGTACGTCCGCGCGCCCAGGGCCCGTACGACGTCCAGGATCCGCACCCACAGCCAGTCCGCCGAGGTCACCGCCCGGGCGGCGCGCGCGTCGGGCAGCAGCCGGGTGACGAGGTCGTCGGGGGCGCGCAGCCCGGTGCGGACCTTGACCACCCAGTCGAAGGAGCACAGGAAGTGCCACAGCGCCCGCTCCGCCTCCGGGGTCACCGCGATGAGCTGCTTGACCTGCAGGGTGTTGTGGGGGACCTTCGCATCGGTCCAGTTGTCGTCCACCCCGAACCTGGCCAGGCCGGTCACCTCGCCCGCGGCCGTCCGGTGGACGGCGTGGAACCCGGGCTCGTACGCGTGGTGCTCGGTCGTCTCCGCCCCCGTGGTCAGCCGCCACCACCGGGCGTCGCGGTTCACCGCGCCGGGCACGGCCGCCCGCAGCCGCTCGTGCAGGGCCGGGCCGACCTTCCTCACCTCGGCCACGTCCACCAGCTCGATCCGCCCGCCGCCCTCGGGCGCCGACCGGCGTGCGTCGAGCCCGGTGCGCGGTACGTCGATCTCCCACTCCGAGGCCGAGGTCGCGGGCCCGTACCCGTACCGCCCGTAGATCGGGTACTCGGCGGAGATCAGCGTCGACAGCACGTCGCCGCGCGCCTTGGCGGCGGCCAGCTCGGCGGCCATCATCCGGGTCAGCAGGCCCTGTCGGCGGTGGGTGGGCAGCACGGACACGTTCGTGACCGCGCTCGACGGCACGAACGCCCCGCCCGGCACGGTCAGTTCCTGCGCGAAGGAGCGGAAGGTCGCCACGCACCGGCCGGTGGAGGTGTCGAACGCGCCCTGCGTCCGCGCCCGATCGGCGTACTCGGCCCACCGCTCGGCATCGGCGGCCGACGCGCACTGCGTGCGCAGGAAACCGGTGTGCTGGGCGTGCAGCCACTCGGGGATCTCGGATGCGGCGATCGGCCTGACGTCAGCGCTCATAGCGGCCCACGCTAATCGGCCCACCGTGGCGCGTCGCCCGAATTTCACCGTGCGCGCGGACCGGCTCAGGCCAGCAGGTCGTCCACCTGGGCCTCGCCCTCGCGGTAGCGCCGGGTGATCTCCGTGCTGCAGCCGTCCGCCGTGCGCTGCAACTGCTGGCGGCGCCGCGAGACCTGCTGCTCGTAGCGCACCAGGCGGGCCATGCCCTCGTGCAGTTCCTCGTCCGTGCGCGCGCCCAGGTCGGAGAGTTCCACGTCGGACAGCATCTCGGCCGCCAGCAGCCGGTACTCCTCGCCGTGCGGGGTGCCGAGCGTGACGTGCCGGGCGGAGGCGCTGCGGGTGGACGGGGCGTCCGCGAGGATCTCCGAGAGCCGGTCCACGACCGGCGCCTCGGGGTCCGTGCGCCGGGCGAGTTCGGCGCGCAGGATGTCGATGCGGCCCTGGAGCAGCCTGCGCACGTAGCTCAGGTCGGCCTCGTCGCGCTGCGCGTCGCGGCGCAGTGTGCGCAGCTCCGGCAGGCCGAGCGCGGTGGTCGCCGTCGGCGGGGCGTCCGCGGCGCCGGTGCGCTGCGCGGGCGGGCGGGGCGCCGGCAGGTCGGCGGGCGCGATGGATGGAGCGGGTGCGGCGGACGCCGCGGATCCGACGGATGCAGCGGGTACAGAAGCAGGTGCGGAGGTACCAGAGATGTTCATGCGTTCGTGTCCGTCCCCTCGACCGGTGCTGGGGGCACCGCCTGCGTGCATCGTGCCACTCTCCGTGGTGCCGGTGCAGTCCCAGTCCGCCCGATCGGCCCCGGACGGCCCAACTGATTCGTTCGTCAGCCGTTGCCGTCGACCGGATACCCCATAGGGGTGAAGGGGGGAGCGCCTGGTACACAGGTGGTATGCGAGCAGTGGTGCAGAGGGTGGACGGCGCGAGCGTCGTCGTGGCGGGCGAGACCGTCGGGGAGATCGTCGGCGAGGGGCTGTGCGTCCTGGTGGGGGTGACCCACGACGACACCCCGGAGAAGGCGGCGATCCTGGCGCGCAAGCTGTGGTCGGTGCGGATCCTGGAGGCGGAGAAGTCCTGCAGCGACGTGAACGCGCCGCTGCTGGTGGTCTCCCAGTTCACGCTCTACGGAGACGCCCGCAAGGGCCGGCGCCCCACGTGGAACGCGGCCGCGCCCGGCCCGGTCGCCGAACCGCTCGTGGACGAGGTCGTGGCACAACTGCGGGCGCTGGGCGCGACGGTGGAAACGGGCCGGTTCGGTGCGGACATGCGCGTCTCGCTGACCAACCACGGCCCGTTCACCATCGTCATCGACATCTGACCTGCTGACCTGCTGACCTGCTGGTCAGGGGGCCACGACGACCTCCTGCGCGGCGGCCGTCTTCCCGACCAGCAGCGGCGCGTCCACCGGAACGTTCCGCTTGACGAGCGCGAGCGCGATGGGGCCGAGCTCGTGGTGGCGGACCGAGGTGGTCACGAAGCCGAGCTGACGGCCCTCCTCCCCGTCCGCGGCGAGCCGTACGGGCGTGCCGTGGGCCGGGAGCAGCACATCGGAGCCGTCCAGGTGCAGGAAGACCAGCCGGCGCGGCGGCTTCCCCAGGTTGTGGACGCGGGCCACCGTCTCCTGGCCGCGGTAGCAGCCCTTCTGCAGGTGCACGGCGGTGCCGATCCAGCCCAGCTCGTGCGGGATGGTGCGGTGGTCGGTCTCCAGGCCGAGCCGCGGCCTGTGGGCCTCGACGCGCAGGGCCTCGTACGCGAGCAGGCCGGCGGCCGGGCCGTGGGTGCCGGCGAAGGCCTCCAGTTCGGCGCGGGGCAGGAAGACGTCGCGGCCGTGCGCGGTCTCCCGTACGGCGTGCTCCTTGGCGACCTCGGCGATGGATCCGGCCGGCAGGTGCACGACGGCGAAGTCCGCGGTGGCGTCGGCGGCTTCCACCCGGTAGAAGAACTTCATCGACTCCAGGTAGGCGAGCAGCGCCTCCTGGGTGCCGGGCTCGACGTGCATCCACGTCGTCTCGCCGTCGTCGACGAGGTAGAGCGCGTGCTCGATGTGCCCGTTCGCGGAGAGGATCAGCGCCTCGGTGGCCTGGCCGGCCGGAAGCTCGGTGACGTGCTGAGTGATCAGCAGGTGCAGCCAGCTCAGCCGGTCCGGGCCGGTGACGGTGACGACCCCGCGGTGGGAGAGGTCGACGAAGCCGCGGCCTTCGGCGAGGGTGCGCTGTTCTCCGTAGAGCTCTCCGTAGTGGGCGGCGACGCCTTCGTCGCGGCCTTCGGCCTGGACGGCGCCGGGGAGATGGAGCAAGGGGCTGCTGGTCATGCCACCCAGCCTACGACCCTGCGGGGGACGGACCTAGGGCCGGCCGTCCCGCTGCTCGGCCCGGTGCTTGGCGGCGCACTTCTTGCAGAGTCCGAAGATCGCGAAGTGCTTCATGTCGGTCTCGAAGCCGAAGGTGGTGCGGAGCTTGGCCGTGAACTCGGCGGCGACGTCCACGTCCGCCTCGATCACGTCGGCGCAGTCCCGGCAGACCAGGTGGATGTGGTGGTGCCGGTCGGCGAGGTGGTAGGTGGGGGCCCCGTGCCCGAGGTGGGCGTGCGAGACCAGCTTCAGCTCCTCCAGGAGCTCCAGCGTGCGGTAGACCGTGGAGATGTTGACCCCGGAGGCCGTCTTGCGCACCTCGACGAGGATCTCGTCCGGGGTCGCGTGCTCCAGGGCGTCGACGGCTTCCAGCACGAGCTGGCGCTGCGGCGTCAGGCGGTATCCGCGCTGGCGCAGGTCGCTCTTCCAGTCGCCGCTGTCGATCGTCCCGGCGCTGTCCGTGCTGTCGGTGGTGACCACCCGGCCAGTGTAGGCCTCGGCCCGGGCCGCCATGACTGGCCGAGCACCCCTGGGATGCGCGGGAGCCCCCTACGGCTGCTGCGGCAGGGGGCTCACGGGCCGGCTCGGCGGCTCGGCGACTCGGCGACTCGGCGGCTCGGCGGCTCAGCGGAAGAAGGCGATGCCGTCGTCCGGCATGTCCGGGAGGTTGCGCGCCATCTCGGCGACCTCCTCGGGCGTGACGACCTTCTTGAGCTGGGCCGACATGTACGGGCGCAGCTCGATGTCGGGGGTGGTCTTCTCGCCGACCCACATCAGGTCGCCCTTGACGTAGCCGTAGAGCCGCTTGCCGCCGCTGTGCGGACGGGAGGTGGCGGTACGGGCCACGGCATCGGTGACCAGATCGATCTGCGGCTTCTGGTCGGCGAGGTCGCCGTACCAGATCTCCACGACGCCCTGGTCGCGGACCATGACGATCTCGACCTTGCGCTGGCCGTCGATGCGCCAGAAGCCGGACTCGGACTCCAGCGGCCGCACGTTGTTGCCCTCGGCGTCGAGGACCCAGGAGTGCGAGTGGTACTCCAGGAAGTCCCGGCCGTCGTGGCTGAAGACGACTTCCTGGCCGAAGTTGCACTTCTCCTCACCGGGGAAGTCGAAGACGCCCGCGCCCTCCCAATTGCCCAGGAGGAAGGCGAGGGGGACGAGGCTCGGGTTCAGGTCGGACGGGATCTGGATCATGAATGGCTGCTCAGGCGATCTGTGGGAGGGGTTGCGGTGTCCGGGGCGGGCGGCGGCCGATCAGACGATCAGCGCTGGCCCTGGTACAGCTTCTTCACGGCCAGTCCGGTGAAGGCCATGACACCGACGACGACCAGGACCAGCAGGGAAGTGAAGACTGCCTCAAGCACGGGGTGCTCCTCGGAGTGTGAGTGGCGTTACGGGGCCGGTCCCCAAGCCTACTGGCCTGGGGACCGGCGCACTCTGTGAGGTGGGCCGTACGACGCGCCCCTCGTACTAGCCCGTACTAGCCGAGGAGCTGGTACTGGAGGATCACCGTCTGGTGGAACGGCACGGTCGCCACCTCACCCTTGCGGTTCTGCAGGATCACGGCCTGGACGTCACCGGCCTGGAGGCAGCCGAGCGCGGTCTGCTCGTCGCCCGTGGGCTTGGCCTCCTTGTAGAGGCTGACCTCGCTCGCGCTCCGGGAGCCGCTGGCGGCGCCGGTGTACGCGCCGTCGCTGCCCACCTCGATGCGCTGCGAGCTCTTGGCCTTGCGCCAGTCCTCGTCGGACTGGAGCCGCACGACGCCGTTCAGCTTGGCGGTGGAGCCGCAGCCGCCGAACTTGTCCACGAAGCCTGAAGCGTGGAAGCGCAGCAGGTAGACACGGGTGCGGGTGCCGTCCGGGGTGGTCCAGCCGCGGGCGGTGATCTGGCGCAGCCCCTCGTTGCCGAACTCCTCCTTCAGCTTCTCGCGGGCGGCGGCGTCGTACTCCTCCAGGAAGGTGTCGACGGTCACCACCCCGTCCTTCTCCAGCTTCAGCGCGGAGTCGGGGGTCGAGCCGGTGGGGGCCGGCAGGAGCAGCTCGGTGAGGCCCGCGTAGTGGATGCCGTCCGGGTTGTCCTTGGCGAACGGCAGGGCGGCGCCCGGCGGCAGCACCGGCTTGGCCAGCGCCGGGTAGGTCCAGCGGCCGTCGGCCTTGGTGGACAGGCCCGGGATGTCGGTGCGCTCCGGCTGGGTGACCTCGTACGCGACACCCGTGCCGACGGCGCCGAAGACGAGGACGGCGGCGGTCCAGCGCAGCGCGGCGAACAGCTTGCGGCGGTCCTTGGGCGCGGCCGGCACCTCCGGGGCCGCGAAGGGGTTGGCCGCGAGCGGGTCGGCGGCGAACGCGTCGGCCTGCGCCGCCGCGTCGGCGGGGGCGACGGGGGCGGCCGGGGCCGCCCACCCCTCGGTCGCGGGGCCGGCGCTCTCGACCGCGGGCGCCGCCGCCTGGGCGGGCACCACGGGCTCGGGAGCCTGCGCGGGGGCCGCGACGGCGGCGTCGGGGGCGGCGTCGGGGACCGCGTCCGTGGCCACGGCGGGCTGCGGCACGGCGTCCTCGGGGGACGCCGGCGCGGCTCCGGTGGTGTTCTGCTCGGTCACACGGACTCCCCGGGGGACTTCAGGTGGCTCATCTGGTTCTTGAAGAACGTGACGGCATCGGCGGTGGAGAAGGGCTTGGGCCCGTAGGCGCGGAAGGTGACCATCACGTCGCCCTCGACGGCCACGCAGTCGATGGAATCGATCTTTTCCTTGTCCTTCTCGCCGATCGCCTCCAAGGAGCACTTGGCGTCCGGGAACCCGTCCACCTTCGGCGCCTCGCGGCCGTCACCCGTGAAGTCGAGGAACTTCTTGCTGACCTCGGAGAACGCGCCCACGGCCTTCGGGTCGGCCTGCATGATGCGGACCTCGGCGTACCAGTTGCTCTTCTCGTTGACGTAGCTGCGCCCCGCCAGGCCCTTGAGCTTCAGCTCGGCCAGCGTCTTGTCGCGGTCCTTGCGCTCGGAGCTGGTCAGGCCGCTGCGGGTCTCCTTCATGCCCTCGACCGCCTTCTCGCCGGAGACGAAGAAGTTGTTGCCGTCCTCCTCCAGGTCCGGGCCGAGGACGAAACCGGACGGGAGCGGGAGCAGCTTGCCCGAGATGGCGTTCGTCGGCACGGAGCCGGGCGCTTCGCGCTTCGGGGGTTCCTCGCCGATGGGGATCCAGTAGGCGGTGGGCGCGTCCCGGTCGGCGTCCGCGATCGCGGAGGACGCCCATGCGCCGCCGCCCAGGAGCACCGCGGCGGCCACGCCGGCGGCGATCAGGACGATCGTCTTGCGGTTGACCTTGCGCGCGGGCCGGGCGGGCGCGGCGAGATGGGCCCCCCACGGGGCCGCCTCGGGGGCCGAGGCTGCCTCGGGGGCCGAGGCTGCCTCGGGGGCTGCCGGCGCCTCGGGGGCCGGGGCTACCTCGGGCGCCGGGGCTACCTCGGGCGCCGGGGCCGCCGCGGGGGCCGGGCCTGCCTCGGGCGACGGGGTCGGGGCCGCTGCCCCGTCCGGGGTCACGTCGTTCTGCGGCTCGGTCACAGTCGCTCCAGCTGTCGCTTGGCCAGGTCCACGACGTCGCCTTCGCTGATCTTGCCGCGGTTGTTCACGAATTGGATGTCGAGCACGATGTCGCCGCGGCGGGCGATGGCGCGCGCTCCGCGCATCGGGAGGTACCCCGGCTTCTCGTCGGCCTTGGAGTCCACCCAGACGTGCCCGAGGTCCGAGGGGGTGCCCGGGATGTCCACGCCGCCGTTGCCCGCGTACTCGACCTGGGGCATGTAGTCGGACTGGTTCGTCTGGTAGTCGTCCGCCCCGGAGCGGTCGTTGAACTGGATCAGCCGCACGTCGACGAAAGTGGTGTCGTCCACCGCCCAGCTCACCGAGGCGATCCGCCGGATGTCCTGCTCGGCGAGGTAGCCCAGCTGACGGTCCGGCTGCTTGAAGAAGGTCGCGAAGTACTCGATGGGCTCGTAGCCCGCACCCTCGGCCTTCGCCCCGCCCGGCGCCTCGACCAGCAGCTTCGCGAGGTCGTCGTCCGTCTTGTGCCAGCGGTTGGCGTTGATCGTCTTGTTCGTGGTGGCGTCGTCGGGCGCGAGCGCCTTCGGGGACACCAGGTCCGCCTGGGCCAGCGGCGCCAGCGGCGTCGGTTCGCGGTCGTACTGGACGGCGTAGCCGGCGACCGTGCCCGCCAGGACGCCGAGGACGGCCGCGCCGGCGATCAGGAGGACCGTACGGCGCCCGCGACGGCGTCGGGGGGTGGCCGCGACGAGGTCCAAAGTGCCCTGTTCCGGGGTGCTCTCCTCCTCTTTCCGCTGGTCGGGAAGGGTCTGTTCGTGTTCCAAGGGAAGTTCCCCCACAGGACTGGTGTCGCGGGTCGATTGACCGCGTACAGAGATGACACCTTGCTGCGGGATGATGTTGTACGCATGCTTATTACATTTTTATCTCGACTGGTTTCAGTCCTCGGGACGCCGCTTTCCATCCAGTTCGTCCCACCACTCGTCGGACTTCGCGTCCCCCGAGGGGTCGTCCCACCAGCGGTCGTCGGGCCCGCGCCGGTTCGCGACCATCGCGGCGACCGGCGGGATGACCATGGCGACCGCGCACAGCGCGACCGCGGCCTCGACCGACCACAGGCGCACGAAGGACCAGGCGGAGACGAAGAGGAACAGGCATCCGCCCATGAGCAGGAAGTAGGCGCGCCGGCGCCGGGCGTACATGCCTCCAGCGTAGGGCCGCCCGCCCCGGAACGGCACGAAGGGCCGCACCCCGGCCTCGGGGTACGGCCCTTCGTCACACCAGTGCGGTACTCAGACCGCGATCGCCACGTCCGTCACGCCGCCGGATTCGACGACGACCACGGCGCGGTCCGCCTGGGCTCCGGGCACGAGCGCCCGCAGCGTCCAGGAGCCCTCGGCCGCGTAGAAGCGGAACTGGCCGGTCGCCGAGGTCGGGACCTCCGCGGTGAACTCGCCGGTCGAGTCCAGCAGGCGGACGTAGCCGCTGATGGGCTCGCCGTCCTTGGTCACCTGACCCTGGATGGCGGTCTCACCGGGCTTCAGCGTCGCGAGGTCGGGCCCGCCGATCTGTGCTCCACACATGTTCTCTGTCCTGTCCTAGAGAGGTATGACTACGGGCGTCGCGTGCCCGGAATGCTCGGTGCCCGGAACGCTGGGTACCCGGAACGCTGGGTACCCGGAACGCTGGGTACCCGGAACGCTGGGTACCCGGAACGCTGGGTACCCGGAACTACTTGTTGGCGCCGAGCTCGATCGGCACGCCGACCAGCGAGCCGTACTCGGTCCACGAGCCGTCGTAGTTCTTGACGTTCTCCTGGCCCAGGAGCTCGTGCAGCACGAACCACGTGAGCGCGGAGCGCTCACCGATGCGGCAGTAGGCGATGGTGTCCTTCGCCAGGTCGACCTGCTCGGCCTGGTAGAGGGCCGTCAGCTCTTCGTCGGACTTGAAGGTGCCGTCGTCGTTGGCGTTCTTCGACCACGGGATGTTGCGGGCGCTCGGGATGTGGCCCGGACGCTGCGACTGCTCCTGCGGGAGGTGCGCCGGCGCGAGCAGCTTGCCCGAGAACTCGTCGGGCGAGCGGACGTCGACCAGGTTCTTCGTGCCGATCGCGGCGACCGCGTCGTCACGGAAGGCGCGGATCGAGGTGTCCTGGGCCTTGGCCTTGTACTCGGTGGCCGGGCGGCTGGGGACCTCGGTGCCGTCGACCAGGTCGCGGGAGTCGAGCTCCCACTTCTTGCGGCCGCCGTCGAGCAGGCGGACGTCCTGGTGGCCGTAGAGCTTGAAGTACCAGTAGGCGTAGGACGCGAACCAGTTGTTGTTGCCGCCGTAGAGGACGACGGTGTCGTCGTTGGAGATGCCCTTGGCGGAGAGGAGCTTCTCGAAGCCCTCCTGGTCCACGAAGTCGCGGCGGACCGGGTCCTGGAGGTCGCTCTTCCAGTCGATCCGGACGGCGTTGGTGATGTGGTTCTTGTCGTACGCGGACGTGTCCTCGTCCACCTCGACGATGACGACGTTGGCGTCGTTCAGGTGGGCCTCGACCCAGTCGGCGTCTACAAGGACGTCGCTGCGGCTCATGGTGTTCTCCTCCGGGGCAGTGTGCGGCGGGGTGGTGCTGGTGGTGCTGGGTGCGTGTGCTTCCGGGTGCTCCCCCAGCTACCGCCGGGAGGTGCCCCCGGACGGATCCTGTTGCGGGGAGGCGTCAGGAGGGCGGGAGCAGTAGTGGTCACACGGGAAAGCGGAAGGCTGTCGTCCGGCTATGGAGCGGGATGCGCTCACACGTCACATGGATCGACAGAGCATGGCGGCGACGCGACACAGGTCTACTGCCCGTCGCTTCGTGAGGTCCGCCTGCTGATGCTTCATAGCCATGGATCGTAGGGACGAATCGGCCGCCCTGTCACCGCCGTGTCATATACCGAGACAGGATCGTCCGCATAGTGGGATCAGATGGGGGTCGACGGCTCCGCCACGGCCTCCGGGGGCCCTCGTACGGCCCCTCCCATCTGCGGATCGGACCGACCCGTCTCACGATCCGGCCAACTTCAGATTCGCACCGCCCACGGTGAGGTGAATGCCCGCCTCGTCCGAGGTCAGCGCCGTCAGCCCGAGCCCCGACGGCAGACCGCCGTCGAGCCGCCGCTCGAAGTCGGTCTTCTTGCGCACCGCGGCCTCGATCCCGGGAAGGCCCTCGCCCGGCACCCGGTCGGCACGCACCCGGACGGTCTTCGCCCCCTTGCCGTCCCCGGAGTCGACGAGGGAGACCGTCGACACCACGCTGCGGCTGAGCGTCTTGCCGAGGAACTCCACGCTCGCGGTCACCTTCACCTTGCCCGGAGCCCCGCCGTAGGCGACGGTCACCCCCGGCTGCGCGGCCGCGCTCAGATCGGCGTACGTGACCGTGGCCGAGCCCTCGGCGCTCCGGGCGGTGCCGCCCGTGTAGTCGCCGTTCAGCTCCACTCCGCGGAAGGCGACCTCGAGCCGGGAGAGGTGCGTCTTGCGGCCCTCCTCGGTCGAGACGTCGAGGCCGTCCATCTTCAGGTCGACCCGGTCGAGGTCGCGGGAGAGCGCCTGGGTCAGGAAGGGGAACCCGTGGATGTCCACGTCCACCCCCACCGACGGGTCCTGGAAGGCCCGTATCCGGTCGGCCATCCGGTCCTCGGCATAGCCGACCGCCCAGCGGTCCAGGCCGACGAAGAGGCCGCCGAGGACCACCCCGATGATCACAACGACACGCAGGACACGCACGTGCCCACCCCCCAGACGATCGGTTTCAGCGACACAGTGGACCATGACCCGGCGTCAGGGCGCCGTGAACATGCCATCGGAGGGGTGGGGTTGCGGGGGGCCGGAGGGTGCGGGGGCCTCAGCCCACCACCCGGCCGATCAGGTAGACCGCCGGAGCCGCCGCGGCCAGCGGCAGCGCGACACCGGCCGTCATGTGGACGAACTTCGACGGGTAGTCGTACGCCGCCACCCGCAGCCCGATCAGCGCGCACACCCCGGCCGTCAGGCCGATCAGCGCACCGCCCGCGCCGACGGACGTCAGCCCGCCGACCGCGATGCCCGCGCCGGCCGCGGCGGCCAGCGAGACGCCGACCGAGGGCACGGTGGGCAGCGGCAGCGCACGGGCGAAGACGGCCACCGCCACGGCGGCCGCGCCCACGCTCACGGCGGCGGAGCCGGCCGCGAGGTAGCCGGCACACACGATGGCCAGCGCGGCCGAGGCCACCGAGGCCATCAGCCCGTACATCCGCTCGTCCGGATCGGCCTGGCTGCGCAGCTGGAGCACCAGCGTGAGCAGCACCCAGGCGCCGAGCGTGCCGATGATCGCACCGGGCCCGTACGCCTCGTCCACCGCGAGCACGGCCACGTCGGCGGCGACGGCCCCGGCGAAGGCCAGCGCGATGCCCTGGCGGGCCGGCCACATGCCGTTCAGCCGGAACCAGCCGGCCGCGGTGAGGCCCTGGAGCGCGATCAGGGGTGCGAGCAGCGCGAGCTTGCCGAGGGCCGCGGCCGCGGCGATGACCAGCCCGAGGGCGGCGGTCAGTATGGCCGCCTGCGGGCCCGGGTCGATGATCGGCGAGCGGCCTTCCGCGCGGGCCTGGGCGGGGTCGACCGCGCGCAGGGTGTTGCCGGCAAGGGTGGGCGGGGACCAGGCGGGCTCCTCCTCGGCCGTCCCCGGCTCCGGGGCGGGTGCCTGCGCGGGTGCCGGTCCCGGAGCCTGCGCCGGGTCGGCCGCGGCCGCCGCCGCGGCCTGCGGCGGGAGGTAGGCCGTCGGGTCCACCCACTCCTGCGCCTGGGGCTGCGCCTGGGCCTGGGCCTGCGGCTCCTCGCGGAACCAGTGGTCCGGCGCGGCCGTCTCCCTCACCTGCTGCGGCGGGTCCATCGGGCCGGGGTAGGAGCCGGGGTAGGAGGGCGCGTAGGCGGCCTCGCCCCAGGCCGGCCCGTCGGCCGGGCCCTGGGGCTGCGCCCGGCCCGCCTGCGGGTCCGCGGGGGCCTGCGGCTCCTCGCGGAACCAGTGGTCCGGCGCGGCCGCGTACGGGTCCGGGTACTGCGCGGGGACGCCGTCGAGCGGGCTCTGGACCGGCTGGTGGGAGGTGTCCCACGTCGAGGCCTGCCAGGTCTGGGTCCCGTACGGGTCCGGCTGCTCGAGCTGCTGCTGCGGGTACTGCTGCTGGCCTTGGTACTGGCCCTGCGGATCCTGGTACTGGCCCTGCGGGTCCGGATACCGGCCCTGCTGGTCCCCGTACTGCGCCTGCGGGTCCAGGTACTGCGCCTGCTGCTGCTCGTACAGCCGCTGTTGCCGCTGCTGCTCCTGCTGCTGTTCCTCGGGCGTGCTCATCGGACTCCGCTCACCCGCCCGCGAACGGCGGGAGCACCTCGACGGTGCCCCCCTCGGTCAGCTCGACGGAATCGTGCGGGCGCTTGCCCACCGGCTCTTCGTTCACGAGGAAGGAGCAGCGCAGCAGGACCCGGGTGAGTTCCCCGGGGTGGCGTTCCCGTACGGCGTCGAGCGCCTCGGCCAGTGTCCGCGCCGAGTACGGCTCCTCCGCCGTCTTGGCCGCGGCCTTGGCCGCCGCCCAGTAGCGGATGGTTCCGGTTGCCACTGCACGCTCCTCTCGTCGGCGCTCTGCCGTCGGCCTCCATCATGAACCCTCGCGCCGCCGATCCCGGCGTGCCTCCGCGCGCCCCGCGTGCGCCCGAGCGGCCCCCGGGGAGTCCGTCGATCCGGTGAAACCAGCGCACGAGCAGGTCGCGGGGGTGGTGCGAACCACAGAAGAGCCTCCGCTCCAGCCCTCGGCCCCGCGGGGGTGGGTGGGCTATTCTGCTGCCGAGAGGATCCGGGCAACGTAGCCCCCGGGTCCTTTTGTGCTTTCAGCACGTTGAACGAACCGAGAACAGTGGTGTCCACCCGGACCTCAGGGCGCGGGGAACGGCGGACACCGGGCAAGTCGTACGAAGCAGTGCCGCGAAAGTCCTCGACGGGACCGAGGAGGAACCGACGTGATGGACCAGCGAACCGTGTGTGCGCACAAGCACGCACCCCACCGCCCGAACCGGGCAGGTGGTCGGGCATGAGCTCCCTCCTGCTCCTGACCAATGCCCTGCAGCCGTCCACCGAGGTGCTGCCCGCACTCGGCCTGCTGCTCCACACCGTCCGGGTGGCTCCGGCCGAGGGCCCCGCCCTCGTCGACACCCCGGGCGCCGACGTGATCCTCGTCGACGGCCGCCGCGACCTGCCCCAGGTGCGGTCGCTGTGCCAGTTGCTCCGCTCCACCGGGCCCGGCTGCCCGCTGATCCTCGTCGTCACCGAGGGCGGCCTCGCGGCCGTCACCGCCGACTGGGGCATCGACGACGTCCTCCTCGACACCGCCGGACCGGCCGAGGTCGAGGCGCGGCTGCGCCTGGCCACCGGGCGCCAGCAGCTCGGCTCGGACGACTCCCCGATGGAGATCCGCAACGGGGACCTGTCGGTCGACGAGGCGACGTACTCGGCGAAGCTCAAGGGGCGGGTCCTGGACCTCACCTTCAAGGAGTTCGAGCTGCTCAAGTACCTCGCGCAGCACCCTGGCCGCGTCTTCACCCGCGCCCAGCTCCTCCAGGAGGTGTGGGGCTACGACTACTTCGGCGGCACCCGCACGGTCGACGTGCACGTACGGCGGCTGCGCGCGAAACTCGGCCCCGAGCACGAGTCGCTGATCGGTACCGTCCGCAACGTCGGCTACCGCTTCGTCACCCCGGAGAAGGTCGAGCGGGCGGCGGCGGAGGCCGCGGCCCAGGCGGCCACGAAGGCGGCGGCGGAGGCCGCGGCAGGGGCCGCGGCGGCGCTCACCCGAATGGACTAGACGGGCTGTGGGAATGACCTCCTCCGGACGCCCTGCCCAGAGGTAGGTCACCCCGCGTAGACTGCCGCGCGTGGCCAAGGTGACGCGGGATGATGTGGCACGACTTGCGGGTACTTCCACCGCCGTCGTGAGTTACGTCATCAACAACGGACCCAGGCCGGTTGCCCCGGCCACGCGCGAGCGTGTCCTCGCCGCGATCAAGGAACTGGGCTATCGCCCGGACCGGGTCGCGCAGGCGATGGCGTCCCGGCGCACCGACCTCATAGGCATGATCGTCCCCGATGCCCGCCAGCCGTTCTTCGCGGAGATGGCGCACGCGGTCGAACAGGCCGCCGCCGAGCGCGGAAAGATGGTGCTGGTCGGGAACTCCGACTACCGCGACGAGCGCGAGGTCCACTACCTGCGGGCCTTCCTCGGCATGCGGGTCTCCGGACTGATCCTGGTCAGCCAGGGCATGAGCGAGCGGGCCGCCACCGAGATCGAGGCGTGGGACGCCCGTGTCGTCCTCCTCCACGAGCGCCCGGAGGCCATCGACGACGTCGCGGTCGTCACGGACGACATCGGCGGCGCGCAGCTCGCCACCCGGCACCTGCTGGAGCACGGGCACCCGTACGTCGCCTGCCTGGGCGGCGTCGAGAACACCCCCGAGGTCGGCGACCCGGTGGCCGACCACGTCGAGGGCTGGCGGCGGGCGATGCTCGAATCCGGCCGCTCGGTGGAGGGCCGGCTCTTCCAGGCGCCGTACAACCGCTACGACGCGTACAAGGTCGCCCTGGAGGTGCTGGCCGGCCCGGACCGGCCGCCGGCGATCTTCTGCGCCACGGACGACCAGGCGATCGGCGTACTGCGGGCCGCGCGCGAGCTGCGCATCGACGTGCCCGGGGAACTGGCCGTGGCCGGCTTCGACGACGTGAAGGAGGCGGCGCTGACGGACCCGCCGCTCACCACGATCGCCTCGGACCGCCCGGCGATGGCCCGCGCGGCGGTGGACCTCGTCCTGGACGACTCCCTGCGGGTGGCCGGCTCCCGCCGCGAGCGCCTGAAGCAGTTCCCGTCGGCGCTGGTGATCCGCCGCTCCTGCGGCTGCCGCTGACACGTCCCCTTTCGACGCGATCTTCCAGACCGTCGGCGGTCAACGGGCCCAGTGCGGGCTTATATCGGGCATACGCGGTTCTGTCGGGCTTCTCAGCGGGGACTCAGACGGCTCTCATGATCCGCGGACACAGTCGTATCCATGACCGAGAACTTCCGCCGCGAAGGCGAGTACCTGTCTCTTAATACCATCTCAAGCCTCGGCCGGAGGCGGCGGTGGCGTTGGCCAGGGCGGGCAGGGCGTCCCGTACCTCGGCGGGGAGCCTGCGCAGCGGGGCGATCTCGGCGGCGAAGGCGGCGCGTTCGGCGACTCCGGCCGGCAGGGAGCCGTGGAACATCAGGTGCCACACGTCCTCGAAGGTGCGGCTCCCGGCGAGCTCGACGGCCGAGTACTGGCGGTAGTGATAGAAGCCCTCGCGGCCCCGGACGTCACCGAGCCGGGTCTCGGTGACCACGACTCCGGCGAGGCCGCGCGGGCTTTCGACGGCGGCGGATGCGGGCGATGCGGCGGGTGCGTCGATGGTGTCCATGGATCGACCATCGATGATGGAGTGAATCACTGTCAATATTGATTCAATCAATCTATGTAGGGTGACGTCATGAACGAGGAGTCCGGGGAGCGAAGGATCGGCACCCGCGAGGCGGCCCGGCTGCTGGGCGTGAAACCCGCGACCGTGTACGCGTACGTCAGCCGCGGCCAGCTCACCAGCCGTCGCGATCCGGTCGGGCGCGGCAGCAGCTTCGACGCCCGCGAAGTGGAGGCCCTGGCCCTGCGCAGCCGGCGCGAAGCGGCGGTGCCCTCCGGCAGCGCCGGGGAGCTCTCCGTGCGCACCGCGCTCACGCTCATCGAGCCCGACCGGTACTACTTCCGGGGCGTCGACGCTGTGGAGCTGGCCTCGCGCTACCGCTACGAGGAGGTCGCCGAGTGGCTGTGGACGGGGACCCTGCTGCGCGGGGCCCGGTTCACCGCTCCTCCGGAGGCCCTCGCCGCGGCCCGGCGGGCGGTCGCCTCGCTGCCGGAGCACAGCGGTCCGGTCGACCGGCTGCGCGTGGCCGTGGCGGCCGCGGCGGTCGCGGACCCGCTGCGTTTCGACCTGTCCGAGGCATCCGTACTGGGCTCCGCGCGCTCCCTGATCCCCACCCTGGTCGGCGCCCTGCCCGAGGTGGGCCCGGCCCAGTGGGCCGGGGACGGCCGGCTCGCCCGGCAGCTGTGGCCCCGGCTCTCGGCCCTGGAACCGGATCCGGATGCGCTGGCCGTGCTGGACCTGGCGCTGGCCCTGCTCACGGACCACGATCTGGCCGCCTCCACGCTGGCCGTGCGGGTGGCCGCGTCGGCGCGCGCGCATCCGTACGCGGCGGTCTCGGCCGGGCTCGGCGCGCTCGAAGGCCCCCTGCACGGATCGGCCGGGCGGCTCGCGCACCGGATGCTGGTCGAAGTCCTCGAACGCGGCGGCGCGGCGCCGGTGGTGGCCGAGTACCTGCGGGCCGGTCGCCGGGTGCCCGGGCTCGGGCACCGGCTGTACCAGGGCGAGGACCCCCGGGCGACGGCCTTGTTCGCCCGGCTGGAGGGGCTGCCGCAGGCCGGTCCGGCGCTCGGCGCGGCCCGCGGGGTGGCCGCCGTGACGGCCCGGCACGGCGGCGGGCTCCACCCCAATGTGGACCTCGCGCTGGCGGTGCTGACGGTGTCCTGCGCGATGGCGGCGGAGGCCGGGGAGACCGTGTTCGCGGTGGCCCGCACGGCCGGCTGGATCGCGCACGCCATGGAGGAGTACCAGGAGCGCCCGCTGCGGATGCGGCCGAGCGGGCAGTACCAAGGCCCCCGCCCGCCACAGCCGATGCCGTGACGGGCGGGGGTGTCCGGAGGGGGTTCCGGCGGTCTGGCCGCGGCGTCAGGTCCGCAGCCAGACCGCCGTGTCCTGCGGAAGCAGCCCGCCGCCGTCCAGGGCGGAACTGCTCAGCAGGAGGCTCGTGTGGGCCGGCAGCGGGACCGGCTCGGACGACAGGTTGGCCAGGCAGACCAGCCCGTCAGGGCGGGTGAAGGCCAGCACCCCGGGCGGCGCCTGCAGCCACTCCAGCGATCCGCCGCCGAAGCCGGAGGCGGCGCGGCGCAGCCCGAGGGCCGTCCGGTAGAGGGTGAGCATCGAGTCCGGGTCGCCGGCCTGCCGGTCCGCGGCGTACGCCGGCCAGTCCGCGGGCTGGGGCAGCCACGGGTCGTTCCACGGCTCCGCGCTCCAGGGCAGCGGGACCCGGCAGCCGTCCCGGCCGGGGTCGGTGCCGCCGGAGCGGAAGTGCATGGGGTCCTGGATGCGGCCGCGCGGTACGTCGGCTTCCGGCAGCCCCAACTCCTCGCCCTGGTAGACGTACACGGCTCCGGGCAGGGCGAGGGTCAGCAGGGCCGCGGCGCGGGCCCGCCGGGTGCCGAGCGCCGGGTCGGTCGGCGTCCCGAAGGCCTTGGCGGCGAAGTCGAAACCGGTGTCGGCGCGCCCGTAACGGGTGACCGTACGGGTCACGTCGTGGTTGCACAGCACCCAGGTGGCCGGGGCGCCGACGGGCGCGTGCTCGGCGAGGGTCTCCTCGATGGAGGTGCGCAGCCGGTCCGCGTCCCAGGGGCAGCTGAGGAAGGAGAAGTTGAAGGCGGTGTGCAGCTCGTCGGGGCGCAGGTAGCGGGCGAAGCGCTCGGAGTCCGGCAGCCAGACCTCGCCGACGAAGATGGCCCCGTACTCGTCTGCGATGGCGCGCCAGGAGCGGTAGACGGTGTGCAGGTCGTCCCGGTCGATGTAGGGGTGGACCTCGCCGGGCCAGGGTTCGGGCGAGCGGCCGGCCAGGTCGGGCAGGGCGGGGTCCTTGGCGAGCAGGGCCGCGGAGTCGATCCGTACGCCGGACACGCCGCGCTCGAACCAGAACCGCAGGACTTCCTCGTGCTCCCGGCGTACGGCGGGGTGGTCCCAGTTGAGGTCGGGCTGCTGCGGCGTGAACAGGTGCAGGTACCACTCCCCGTCCGGTACCTGCGTCCAAGTGGCGGCGCCGTTGAACTGCGAGGGCCAGTCGCCGGGCGGCAGTTCTCCGTGCTCGCCGCGGCCGGGCCGGAAGTGGAAGAGCTCGCGCTCCGGGCTGCCGGGGCCGGCGGCGAGGGCGGCCTTGAACCAGGCGTGCTGGTCGGACACGTGGTTCGGGACGATGTCGACAATGGTGCGGATGCCCAGCTCGCGGGCCTCGGCGATGAGCTTCTCCGCTTCGGCCAGGGTGCCGAAGGCGGGGTCGATGGCGCGGTAGTCGGCGACGTCGTAGCCGCCGTCGGCGAGCGGGGAGAGGTACCAGGGGGTGAACCAGAGGGCGTCCACGCCGAGTTCGGAAAGATAGGGGAGCCGGGCCCGGACGCCCGCGAGGTCACCGGTGCCGTCCCCGTCGCCGTCGGCGAAGCTCCGTACGTACACCTGGTAGATGGCGGCCGAGCGCCACCAGTCGGCGGCGTTTTCGGGCAGGGGAAAGTCAGCCACGGAGGGGTCCTTTCACGGCGTTCTTTTCGCAGGGGGCGGCCGGGCAGGGCGGCGGTTCGGGGTGGTGGTCACCCCTTGAGGGAGCCTGCCGTCAGGCCGCTCATGATGTTGCGCTGGAAGATCAGGAAGATGATGAGCGTGGGCGCCGAGGCCATCGCGAGCGCGGCGACGAGATGGTTCTCGGGTACCCCCCTGGCCAGTGAGTAGATGCCGACGTTGAGCGTCTGCAGGGCCGGGTCGGGGAGGGTCAGCATGGGCCAGAGGAAGTCTTTCCAGACCCCTACGATGGCGAAGATCGACACGACGCCGAGGACGGGCCGGGACATCGGCAGGACCACGGAGCGCAGGGTGCGCAGGGCGGAGGCCCCGTCTATGGCGGCGGCATCGAGGATCTCGCCGGGGATGGAGTCGAAGAATCGTTTCAACAGGAAGATGTTGAAGGCGTTCGTGACCGAGGGCAGCCAGATCACCCAGGGCGTGTTGAGCAGGTTCCGCTCGATGATCGGCATGTCCAGGACCGTGAGGTACTGCGGTACGACCAGGACGGTGGCCGGGATCATCAAGGTCGCCAGCATCATCCCGAGCACGACCTTGCCGAAGACGGGCCGGAGCTTGGACAGCGAGTACGCGGCGGCGACGTCGAGGACGAGTTGGAAGGCCAGGGCCCCGAAGGCGTAGTAGAGGGTGTTGAACAGCAGCTTGGCGAGGTCCATGACCCGCCAGGCCGCCGAGTAGTTCTCGGGGTGCAGGGAGTCCGGCACCAGGGTCGGCGGGACCTGGGTGAACTCCTGGGTGCTCTTGAGGCCGTTGACGACCATCCAGTAGAGGGGCCCGAGGAAGACGACCGTGAAGCCGATGAGCACCACGGCGAGGGCGGTCCAGTAGAGGACCTTGCCCCGGGTGCGGCCGAGTTGGGCCGGTGATATCAGCGTGCGCTCTGCCATGTGAGTGCTCCCGTCAGTTCTCGTTGTCGCGGCTCAGCCGGACGTACACGGCGGAGAAGCCGGCGAGCAGGACGAGCAGGCACAGGCCCAGGGCCGCGGCGCCGCCGTACTGGTTGAAGCTGAAGGCGTACTGATAGATGAGGACGACGACGGTGGTGGTCGATCCCTCGGGGCCGGCGCCGCCGGTCAGCATGAAGGGTTCGACGAACACCTGCATCGTGGCGATGATCTGCATGAGCAGCATCAGCGAGAGGATGAGCTTGGTCTGCGGGATCGTGACGTGCCAGATCTTGCGCAGCACCCCGGCCCCGTCGAGCTCGGCCGCCTCGTAGAGCTCGCCGGGGACTCCCTGGAGGGCGGCCAGGTAGATCAGGGTCGCGCCGCCCATGTTCATCCACGTGGAAGCGATGACGACGGAGAGCATCGCGGTATCGGTGGATTGCAGCCAGTCTTGCGCCGGCAGGTGCAGGAATTCCAGGATCTTGTTGAAGATGCCGTAGCCGGGATCGTAGAAGTACTTGAAGAGCAGGATCGAGGCCACCGGCGGCATCATCACCGGCAGGTAGACCAGCAGCCGCAAGTATCCCTGCGCGTGCCGGAATTCGTTGAGCACGACCGAGACGACGAACGGGACGACGAAGCCGAGGATCAGCGCGAGCCCGGTGAAGAGCAGGGTGTTGCGCCAGGCCTGCCAGAAGGCCGGGTCGTTGAAGACGTAGCGGAAATTGTCCCAGCCGACCCAGCGGACGGTGCCGCCCTCGGTCTTCTGGAAGGCCAGCAGGAACTCCCGGACCATCGGGTACCAGGAGAAGAAGGAGAAGCAGAGGACGGCGCCGATCAGAAAGCCGTGGGCCGAGAGGTTCCGCTTGAACGCCCGGGCGAATTCCTCGCGGGAGTTACCGGACAGGGTGGGAGCCGACATCGCCGCTCGCTCCTTGGTGGGTCGTCGCCATCGATATGCGGGGGTGCGGGGGCGGGTCCGGGCCGGGGAGGCCGCGCCCGGACCTCCCCGGCCGGTCCGGCTACTGGTTGGCCAGCACCTGGTTGACGGCCTTCTCGGCCTCCGCGAGGAGCTGCGCCGAGTCGGCGTCCTTGTTCGTCAGGACGCCCGACATCACCTTGTCGAGGACCTTGTAGACCTCCTGGGCCTTCACCGGCTCGGCCTTGCCGGGCACCGGGTTGTCCAGGAACGGCTTGAAGTTGACGACGGGCATGGTGGCGTTGGCGGCCTTGAGCTCGTCGTCCTTGGCCTTGCTGGCGCCGGTGAAGAAGGCGGGCTGCGGAAGTCCGACCGGCAGGCCGTCGGTCTTGTTGCGGTCGTACTGGAACTGGCCCTTGCCGACCGAGAGCGTCTTGAAGTTCAGCCAGGCGATGGCGGCCTTGACCTTGTCGGGCGAGCTGCCCTTCTTGATCATGTAGCCGTTGCCGCCGGCGAGCGTCGCGGCGCCGCCGGGAATGGGGCCCATGCCGAAGTTCTCGTACTTGGCGGAGAGCTGCTGGACCATGTAGCTGATGTCGTCGGGCGCGGCGAGGAACATGCCGAGCTTGTCCGAGGCCATCTGCTTCTGCAGGTCGCCCCACTTGAGCAGCTGGGTCTTGCCCATGCTGTCGTCCTCCCAGCGCATGGCGCGGAGGTTGTCGACGACCTGCTTGCCGGTCGGGTTGTTGAAGGCCGCCTTGCCGTCGGCGCCGACGATGTCGCCGCCCATGCCGTACATCGCGGCGGTGAAGTGCCAGCCGCCGGTGTTCTCGACGCTGTACTCGCCGTAGCCGGAGGTGCCGTTGCCGAGTGCCGCGATCTTCTTGGCGGCCGCGCGGACCTCGTCCCAGGTGCGGGGCGGCTGGTCGGGGTTGAGCCCCGCCTGCTGGAAGAGCTTGCGGTTGATCAGCAGGCCCATCGTGTAGTTGCTGGTGGGCAGGGCGTAGAGCTTGCCGTCCGCCTTCAGGGTGTTGACGACGTTCTTGTCGACGTCGTCGAAGGCGGGGACCGACTTGGGCGTGACGTACGCCGAGATGTCCTCGGCCCCGTCGTTGTCCAGGACCTGCTTGAGGTCGGTGAAGTAGGCGTAGAACACGTCGGGCTGCGACTTGGCCTTGAGCATCGCCGTGAAGCGCGGGGGCTCCAGACACTGGCCGGGGGTGGAGCGGCCTTCGATCGTGACGTTCGGGTAGAGCTTGTTGAACGCCGCCACGTCCTCCTTCCACTGCTTGAGCTCGGGCGCCTTCGCCGCGGGCGGCATGCAGTCGATGGAGATGGTGACCTTGGTCTTCGGGTCGAGCGGCGCGGCGGCGTCCGCGGAACCGCCGGTCGGCTGGTTCTTCTCCTCGTCGCCACCGCTACTCGTACCGCAGGCCGCGAGGGCCGTGACGGCGAGCGCCGAGACGAGGGCGGCCGCGGTGGTGCGGCGGATGTTGGTTCTCATCGGTGGTCCCCTTCGAGCATCAAGCAGGAGGCGTGGGGCGAGTGTGGGGGCGAGCGCGGCACACTCAACCACCACCGACAGATGAACGCAATATCTCGCGCAGATTTCGCAAGACCTTGGCAGTTGCGCGACGGACAGGTCGGACAGAGAACGCAAAACAGGGCCCCGAAACGTCAGCAGACGTTGCGGGGCCCTGAGTTCGAGGGGCGGAGCGGAGCGGGGTGTTACGCGGGCCGGGGGCGCGGGACCTGCGCCGTGGAGCCGCGCACCACGAGCTCCGGCTCGAAGAGCAGCTCGCCGGGCTGCACGGCGTGCCCCTGGATCTGCGCGGTGAGCAGCTCCACGGCGGCCCTGCCCATGGCTTCGATGGGCTGCCTGACGGTGGTCAGCGGGGGTTCGGTGCAGTTCATGAAGGCCGAGTCGTCGTAGCCGACGACGGAGACCTCTCCCGGCACGTTCAGACCCCGGCGGCGGGCGGCCCTGATGGCCCCCAGGGCCAGCGGGTCGCTCGCGCAGATGATGCCCGTCACCCCCCGGTCCAGCAGCCTGGAGGTGGCCGCGTGGCCGCCCTCCAGGGAGAACAGCGCCCGTTCCACGTGCTCGGCGGGCAGCTCGGAGCCGGCCGCCGCGGCCACCGTCTGGGCGGCCACCAGCTTGCGCAGCGAGGGGATATGGTCGGGCGGACCCAGCACCAGGCCGATGCGTTCGTGCCCGAGCGAGGCCAAGTGGCGCCAGGCCTGCTCGACCGCGACGGCGTCGTCGCAGGACACGCACGGGAAGCCGAGGTCCTCTATCGAGGCGTTGATGAGCACCACCGGGACCTTGCGGTCGTGGAGCAGCCGGTAGTGCTCGTGCGGGGCGTCGGCCTGGGCGAACAGTCCGCCCGCGAAGACGACGCCGGACACCTGCTGTTGGAGCAGGAGCTCGACGTAGTCGGCCTCGGACACCCCGCCGGTGGTCTGCGTGCAGAGCACCGGGGTCAGCCCCTGCTGGGCGAGCGCCCCGCCGATGACCTCGGCGAAGGCCGGGAAGATGGGGTTCTGCAGTTCCGGGAGTACCAGGCCGACCAGCCGGGCGCGCTCGCCGCGCAGCTGGGTGGGGCGCTCGTAGCCGAGGACGTCGAGGGCCGTGAGCACGGACTGGCGGGTCGTCTCCGAGACGCCCGGCTTGCCGTTGAGCACCCGGCTGACCGTTGCCTCGCTGACCCCCACCTTCTTCGCTACTTGAGCAAGTCGTCGCGTCATGAGCGCAAGAGTAGCGCAAACAATGCAAGTTCCTTGCAGTTCGATTACGGCCAGTTTGGCCCATCGGAATCCGGTACGGAACCCCCTGCGCCCGGGTGGCTGCGCGATCACGCCGAGCAGCGGCGGGGCACCCCGAGGGGGTGCCCCGCCGCTCTCTTGGTCGGGCTCCGGGTCAGACCCTTGACGGGCCGCCCGCTACGGCAGTTGGTTGATCTTGAACGTCGAGGTCGTGTTGCGCACGTCCACGGCGTTGTCGCCCATCCTCAGGTTCTGGATGGTGACCTCACCCACGGCCGGCCCCTGTCCCGCCTCGGGCATCTCGTTGGCCCAGAGGCCGAACCCGGACTTGGCGTCGAAGGCGTCGCCGCTCTTCTTGGCCCCGGTGATGGTGATGTCCTTCAGAATGGTGTCCTTGATGGGATTGACGGGCTGCCCTCCGATGTACTGCGTCTGGAACATGATTCCGCTGTACGTCGGATCGATGATGTCGACGTTGTTGATCCGGATTCCCTGGAACACCTTGGAAGCCGAGAAGATCCAGATTCCGGGGAAGGTCTGGGCTCCCCAGAAGTGGCCGCCGGACCGGACGATCGAGATGTTCTCGAAGGTCGTCGGGTCGGTCCCGAACCCGTTCATCGGGTACCCGAAGTCCAGCGAGCTGATCGTGATGCCCGAGTAGACGAGGATGTCGGCGATGTAGATGTTGCGGAAGGTGTTGTTGAAGCCGCCGTAGACGGCCACACCGGCCGCGCGCCAGGTCAGGATCGCGCTCAGGTTCTCGTAGACGTTGTTCTTCATGTCCGCGCCGCCCGCGTCGATGGCGGAGAACAGCGCGAAGCTGTCGTCACCCGTGGAGCGCGCCTCGATGTTGGTCACGAGGTTGTCCGTGCTGCCGTTGGTCATGTTGATGCCGTCGGCGAAGGTGTCGCGGATCCGCGAGTTCTTGATCGTGATCCGGTCGGTGTTGGCGCCCCAGTAGAGGCACACCTGGTGTTCGTTCCAGATGTTGTCGATGGTCATGTCGGTCACGTTGGAGAAGTCGAAGACCTTGCCGGGACCGTCGATGCGCGAGGTGTAGTTGCCGAAGTAGGCGAAGCCCGAGAAGGACGAGCCCTTCGCGGTGCCCTCCGCGCGCCAGCCGTTGTCGGTGTTGTCCTGCGTTGCCGGGGCGTGGAAGCGGGTGAACCACGGTCCGGCGCCGACGACCTGCACGGCCTTGCCGTACACCTGGAACTTGCTCGCCGTCTGGTAGTCGCCCGGCGGCAGGTAGACGCCGACGAGCTTGCCCGTGGTGTCCATGCGGACCTTGTCCAGGGCGTTCTGCACGTCCTGGTGGGTGAAGCCGGCGGGCACGGTGTAGGTCGCCGGGTCGGGGTTGGGGATGACCGTGGCCTGCTCCAGGCTCACGAAGTCGATCGCGTAGGTGGAGGTGTTGGCCGCGTCCTTCTGGAGGCGGATCTTGCTGCCCTGCGGGACGGTCTCGCCGAGGAGGATGTTGGCCTCGTCGTAGATGTGCCGCGGCGCGCCCGCGCTCGGCGCGTTGCCGGGACCGGCCTCAGCGCCGTAGAGCCAGGCGTACTTGGAGGTCAGCGGCAGGGCCTTCTTGAGGACGCCGTTGACATAGACGTTGATGGTGGAGTCGATGCCGCCGCCGCCCGGGGCGTCCGGGATGGAGAAGCGGGTGACCAGGGTGTTGGTGGCGGCGCGGGTGGTGAACTCGACGTACTCGCCGGTCGCGTCGAGGTTCACGGCCTTGCGGCCCGAGGCCTCGCCGGCGATGTCGCCGACGGTGCGGTTGGGGCCGACGACGTTGGCCCCGCCGCCGACCACGCCGTCCTCCGCCTCGTACGTGTCGAAGGGCATGTTCGCCCCGCGGCCGACGAAGAAGGGCTTGGTGGAGGTGTTGTTGCCGCGCTTGACCGGCAGTTCGTTGGCGTCGTCGGCGAGGACCACCTTGACGGTGTACTTGCCGTTGGCGGCCGTCCAGTTGCCGAGCGGGATGGGGGCCGTGGTGGCTCCGGCCGCGAGCGCGCCGCTGAAGGAGCCGGCCAGCGTGCGGACGGTGGCGCCGCCCGCGTCCTGCAGGGTGAGGGTGACGTGGTGCGTGCCCGCGGCGGCGGCCACGGTGCCCTGGTTCTTGACGGTGACGGAGAAGTCGACCGTCTGGCCCGCGGACGGGGCGCTCGGCGACCAGGTGACGGCCGAGGCCACCAGGTCCGAGCTGTCGACCGGCCGGATGACGAGCGGCGGGCCGGTGAGGCTGTTGTTCGTCTCGTTCTGCTCGACCACCGCGTTCGCCTCGTCGACGACCGCGCTCAGCGGGTACGTGCCCGCGTCGCGCGGGCCGATGCCGGCCGTGACGGTCGCCGTGGCGCCCGCGGCCAGGGCCGGCACGCCGGCGGTGGCGACCTTGGAGCCGCCGAGCTGGAAGGAGACGGCGGTCGCGGCCGCCGGGGCCGGGCCGGTGTTCTTGACGGTGGCGGACAGCGTGACGGAGTCCGATTCGACGGGGGCCGCCGGGCTCGCGCCGAGGGCCGTGACCTGGAGGTCCGGGTTGGGCGCCGGGACGCCGATGACCTGGAACTCGGCGATCTGGCCGTTGGAGGAGCCGGTGTTGGACGTGAAGCGCAGCTGCACGTCCGCGACGCGGGCGTTCAGCGGGATGGTGACGGTGTTCGAGCCGGCGGCCGGGTTGAACACGTAGTCCTTGGCGGCGACCAGACTGGTGACGCCAGGGGCGCCCTGCTCGCGGCCGAGGACCTGGATGTTCTGGGTGCGGGTGCCCCAGCTGCTGTCCGGGTTCAGCTTGAGGACCAGGCGGTCCACGTCGGCGTTGGAGCCGAGCGCGACCGTCAGGGTGCTCGGGTAGGCGCCGCCGGCGCCCTCCCAGTAGGTGCTGGTGCTGTTGTCGTTGGCGTTCTCCGCGACGAAGGTGTGGATCACGGAGGAACCGCTGATGGGCCTGCCGACGGCCAGGTTGGAGCCGCCGCCTCCGCTGCCGTTGCGGGTGACGGAGTTGCTGTCCCCGGACCGGTTGCCCGCTGCGTCCTTGGCCCGGACGAAGTAGCTCACGGTGGCGGTGGCCGGCTGGGTGTCGGTGTGGGTGGTGGCGTTGCCCGCGACCGTGGCGACCGGCACGTTGTTGGCGAACACCTCGTAGCCGGTGACGCCGACGTTGTCGGTGGAGGCCTGCCAGGTGAGCTTGATCTGGCCGGACGCCGGCTCGGTGAAGGCCAGGGAGCCCGGCACCGTCGGGGCCTGGGTGTCACCGGTCTCGCCGGCGCGGGTGACGCTGTTGCTGTTCGCCGACTGGTTGCCGGCCGCGTCCTTGGCCCGGACGTGGTACGTCACGCTCGCGGAGGCCGGCTGGGTGTCGGTGTAGGTGGTGGCGTTGCCGGCGACGCTGGTGCGCAGCTGGTTGTTGGCGTAGACGTCGTAGCCGGTGACGCCGGTGTTGTCGGTGGAGGCGTTCCAGGTGAGCTTGATCTGCCCGGTGGCGGGCTCGCTGTAGGCGAGTGCGGTCGGGGCGGTCGGGGCCTGGGTGTCCCCGGTCGTCGGTCCGTAGATCTCCAGCTCGGACAGCTGCCCGCCGGGCTGGACGGAGTTGAGCGATATCCACACGCGCACGTGGCGGGTGGTGGTGGCGTCGAAGGCGATCGTCACCGCGTTCGCGCCGGCGGCGTTGAAGTCGTAGGCCTTGGAGGCGGTCAGGTCCGTGTAGTCCGTGCCGTTGGCACTGCCCTGGATCTTGAGGGTCTGGGTGCGGGCGCCCCAGTTCTCGGGCAGCTTGAGGACCACCTTGTCCACGCGGACGGAGGAGCCGAGGTCGGCCTGGAGCCACTGGGGCATGGCGTTGTTGACGCTCTCCCAGTAGCTGGCCGTGTTTCCGTCGTTGGCGTTGCCCGCGACGTAGGACTGGGTGCTGGTGCTGGCGGTCAGCGTCTTGCCGAGCGCCAGGTTGGTCCCGGACTCGCCGGGGGCGCGGACCTCCAGCTCGGAGAGCTGGGCGGCCTGCCAGCCGGTGTTGGCGGTGATGTCGATCCGCACGTACCGGGTCTGGGTGGCGGGGAAGCCGATGGCGACGGTGTTCCCCCCGCCCTGGCCGAAGGTGTACGTCGCCGAGCTCACCAGGGTGCTGTAGCTGGTGCCGTCGGCGCTGCCCTGGACGGACAGGGTCTGGTTGCGGCTCTCCCAGCCCGCGGGGAGCTTGAGCACGACCTGGTCGATCCGGGTGGTGGCCCCGAGGTCGGTCTGCACCCATTGCGGGAAGGTCGAGCCGGCGCTCTCCCAGTACGAGGACTGGTTCCCGTCGGTGACGTTGGCGGCCGTGTAGCCGCCGTTCGTACTGCTCGCGCCGGCGGGGCGGCCCGCCGAGATGCTCGGTCCGCCGGCGGCCACGGCGGTGAGAGCGGGCCAGCCCAGCATCAGCAGGGCCGTGCTGATCAAGGCGGCCAGGGCCCGCCATCTCCAGTTGTGCCTTCTCATATGTCCTCGTCCCTCGACATGAGCTTTCTGAACCATGGGAGATAGGAATTTGCGGTCTGCCGTGCGAGAGTTGCAGAGCATTGGCGAGTCGTCTACAACTCTGACCGCACTTTTATGCCGTCATCACTTGCGCAAGCTGGGCGCAAATAACGCAAGCCATTTGCGTGAGTGAGAAGAATTCCGCTTACGGGCCCGCCCTGACCGGCACGACACCCTCTAGGGTTCCTAGGCATGCGGTTCCCCCACATGAGCGCTCGGCGCCTCGGGCTGCCCAGACGGGCCGTCTCCCAGATCCTGCTGACCCAGCTGGCCATCGCCGCCGGGGTCCTCGCCCTGGCCACCGGACTGTTCCTGGCCCCGCTGAGCGCGCAGCTCGACGACCAGGCCATGCGGCGCGCACTGGCCATCGCCCAGAGCGCGGCGGCCGATCCGGCACTGGCCGCCGGCCTCCTCGCATCGGGGCCGGCTGCGGACGGCCCCGTGCAGGCCTCCGCCGAGCGGCTCCGTCGAGCCACCGGCGCCGAGTACGTGGTCGTCATGGACCTGGCCGGAATCCGCCGCTCGCACCCGAGCCCCGACCGGATCGGCCGGCCCGTCTCCACCGACCCCGGTGACGCCCTGGCGGGCCGCGAGGTCATGGAGATCGACGAGGGCACCCTGGGCCGCTCCGCACGCGGCAAGGTCCCGCTGCTCGCCGCCGACGGCGAGATCGTCGGCGCCGTCTCGGTCGGCATCGCCTACGACAGCGTCCAGGGCCGCCTGCTCGGCGCCATCCCGGGCCTCCTCGCGTACGCGGGCGGCGCCCTGGCGGCCGGGGCCCTCGCCGCCTACCTGCTCTCCCGCCGGATCCAGCGGCAGACCCGGGACCTGGCCTTCTCCGATATCGCGGGCCTGCTCGCCGAGCGCGAGGCCATGCTGCACTCCATCCGCGAAGGCGTGATCGCCCTCGACCGGGAAGGCCGGGTCCGGCTGGTCAACGACGAGGCGGCCCGACTGCTGGGCCTCGCGCCCGACTCCGCCGGCGCGGTCGCCGGGCGCGCTCTGGACGACGTACTCGGCGCGGGCCGCACCACCGACGTCCTGGCCGGCCGCGTCACCGGCCACGACCTGCTCACCGTCCAGGGCCCGCGGGTGCTGGTCGCCAACCGGATGCCCACCGAGGACGGCGGAGCCGTGGCCACCCTGCGCGACCGCACCGAGCTGGAGCACCTGGGCCGCGAGCTCGACTCCACCAAAGGCCTGATCGACGCCCTGCGCGCACAGGACCACGAACACGCCAACCGGCTCCACACCCTCCTCGGCCTGCTCGAACTGGGCCTGTACGAGGAGGCCGTGGAGTTCGTGACGGAGGTCGTCGGCGTGCACCGCAGCACGGCGGAGCAGGTCACCGAGAAGATCCACGACCCGCTGCTCGCCGCGCTGCTCGTCGGCAAGGCCACCGTCGCCGCCGAGCGCGGCGTCCCGCTGCGCCTGGCCGACCGCGCCCTGCTGCCCGACCGCCTCGTCGACCCGGGCGGGCTGGTCACCATCGTCGGCAACCTGGTCGACAACGCGCTGGACGCGGCGGCGGGCTCGCTCGCGCCTCTGGTGGAGGTCGACATCCGGGCGGAGGGCCGCACGGCCGTCCTGCTGGTCCGCGACAGCGGCCCCGGCGTCCCGGCGGCGCGCCGCGAGGAGATCTTCACCGAAGGCTGGTCGACCAAGCAGCCCCGGGCCCACCGCGAGCGCGGGCTCGGTCTCGCGCTGGTGCGGCGCCTGGCCGAGCGGCAGGGCGGCACGGTCCGGGCCGGCGAGACAGCGGACGGAGGGGCGGAATTCTCCGTCGTACTCCCGGAGGCCCTGCGATGAGCGCGACCCCGGACGGGATCCCCGGCGTGTCCGGTGGCGGCGCCGACCGCGGTGAGCCCGGCGACTTCGACGTATTGGTCGTCGACGACGACATGCGTGTTGCCCGGATCAACGCGGCCTATGTGGCGAAGGTTCCCGGCTTCCGCGTGGCGGCCCGGGCCCATTCGGCGGCGCAGGCCCTGGCGCTCCTCGACTCCCGCCCGGTGGACCTGATCCTCCTCGACCACTACCTCCCGGACGAGAACGGCCTGGACCTGGTCCGGCGCCTGCGCGAACGCGGCCAACACACCGACGTCATCATGGTGACGGCCGCCCGCGACCTGGCCACCGTCCAGGCCGCGATGCGCCTCGGCGCCCTCCAGTACCTGGTCAAGCCCTTCACCTTCGCCGGCCTGCGCACCCGCCTGGAGGCCTACGGGGCCCTGCGCCGCACCCTGGACACGGGCGGCGAGGCCGAACAGGCGGAGGTCGACCGGATCTTCGGCGCCCTCGCCGCGGCCGGCGCCCCCAACGACCTCCCCAAGGGCCACTCCCCCACCACCGCCGAGCTGGTCCGCCGGATCCTGCGCACCGCCGAAGGCCCGCTCTCCACCCAGCAGATCGCCGACCTCGCGGGCATCAGCCGCCAGACCGCCCAGCGCTACCTCAAGCTCCTCGACCGCTCCGGCCGCGTCACCCTGGCCCTGCGCTACGGCGAGACGGGCCGCCCGGAACACCGCTACTCCTGGCAGCCCCCCGCCACCGGGCCCGCTCCCCGGCCCCCTGCGAGCTGACGCCGGCGAGCTGACGCCGGCGAGCCGGCCTAGACCGCCCCGGCGCCGGTCAGGGAGCGGACTTCCGTCTCCGCGTGCCGCCGCTCGTCCGGCTCCTCCGCCGAGGTGACCGTGCCCAGCCAGCCCGCCAGGAAGCCCAGCGGGATCGACACGAGGCCCGGGTTCTGGAGCGGGAAGTACTGGAAGTCCACGCCCGGGAACAGCGATTCGGGGCTTCCGGAGACCACCGGCGAGAGCACGACCAGCAGCACCGCGGGGACCAGGCCCCCGTACACCGACCAGACGGCCCCCCGCGTGGTGAAGCCGCGCCAGAACAGCGAGTACAGCAGCACCGGCAGGTTCGCCGAGGCCGCCACCGCGAAGGCCAGCCCCACCAGGAACGCCACGTTGAGGTCCTGCGCGAGCAGTCCCAGCGCGATCGCCACCGCCCCGATCCCGACGGCGGCCACCCGGGCCACCGTCACCTCGCTGCGCTGCCGGGCGTGACGGCGCTTCAGCGAGGCGTACAGGTCGTGCGCGACGGAGGCCGAGGAGGCCAGGGTGATCCCCGCGACCACCGCGAGGATCGTGGCGAAGGCGATGGCGGCCACGAAGGCGAACAGCACCGCGCCGCCGGTGGATTCGGCCCCTCCGCCCAGGAACGCCGCGAGCAGCGGAACCGCCGTGTTCCCCGAGGCGTTGGAGGCCTTGACCTGCTCCGGCCCGAGCAGCGCCGCCGCCCCGAAGCCCAGCACGATGGTCATCAGGTAGAAGCCGCCGATCAGCCCGATCGCCCACACCACCGACCGGCGGGCGGCCCGCGCCGTCGGCACGGTGTAGAAGCGCGACAGGATGTGCGGCAGCCCGGCCGTCCCGAGGACCAGCGCGAGTCCGAGGCTCATGAAGTCGAAGCGGGCCGTCCAGTCGCCGCCGTACTTGAGCCCGGGGCCCAGGAAGCGGTCCCCGTAACCGCTGCGCTCGGCGGCGCTGCTGAGCAGCTGGTCGAAGTTCCCGTGGAAGCGCAGCAGCACCAGCACGGTCAGCGTGATCGCCCCGCCCATCAGCAGGACGGCCTTGACGATCTGGATCCAGGTCGTGGCCCGCATTCCGCCGAAGGACACGTAGATGACCATGAGGGCGCCGACCCCGATCACGGTCAGCGTCCGTGCGGTCCGGCCCGAATCGGACAGCAGCAGGCCGACCAGGCTGCCCGCGCCGACCATCTGCGCGATGAGGTAGAGCACGGAGACGACGACCGAGGAGGTCCCCGCCGCGATCCGCACCGGCCTCTCGCTCATCCGCGCGGCGACCACGTCGGCGAGGGTGAAGCGGCCGCAGTTGCGGACGAGTTCGGCGACGAGGAACAGCACGACCAGCCAGGCGACGAGGAAGCCCACCGAGTACAGGAGGCCGTCGTAGCCGAAGAGCGCGATCAGGCCGGAGATGCCGAGGAAGGAAGCCGCGGACATGTAGTCGCCGGCGATGGCGAAACCGTTCTCCATCGGGGAGAAGAGCCGCCCGCCCGCGTAGAACTCCTCCGCCGAACCGTGCCGGTTTCGGCTCACCCACGTGGTGATCCCCAGGGTGACGGCGATGAAGACGCTGAACAGCAGCAGCGCCAGGGTCTGGTGCTCGGTGGTCACCGGCCCGCCCCCCGCGCCCGGGTGCGCTCCCCGGCGTCCGCCCGGCGGACCTGCTCCTGTTCGAAGACCGTCCAGCGCAGGTCCAGGGCGGCCCGGTCGCGCCTGAGCCGCGCGTGCCGGGCGTAGGCCCAGGTCAGCACGAAGGTGCTGAGGAACTGGCCGAGGCCCGCGAGCAGGGCCACGTTGACGGAGCCGACCACGGGCCGGGCCATCATGCCGGGCGCCGTGGTGGCCGCGATCACGTAGGCGACGTACCAGAGGAAGAACCCGGCGGTCGCGGGGACGACGAACCTTCGGTAGCGGCTGCGCACCTCCTGGAAGGCCGCGCTGCGCTGCACTTCGAGGTAGATGTCGGACGCGCCGGGCGCGTGCGGACCTCCTGGGGCGGAGCGCGGCGGTGACGTTTCCGCACCCTCGCCGGCCGATCCGCCGGGCCCCGCGCCTACGCCGGCACCCGCGCCCTCGCCCCATCCGACGGCCAGCGCGTCGTACCAGGGGTCGTCCAGCCGGATCGTTCCGGCATCACGACCTTCGTGCTTGTCCACCGAACTCTCCTTGTCCGCTGCCGCATTGGCCGCGTGCCCACAAGGATGTGCGGGAGGAACCGTTTCCGGACTGGTGTCCCGGTGCTCTTCACTCCATCAGGTGATGGAGTGAAGAGCACCGGTGTGCCAGGACTCAGGAGGTGCCACCGGGGGCACCCGTGGTTCCCGCCGTCCGGTCAGGCGTCGATCCGGGAGCGGTCCAAGGTGGCGGCGGAGCTGGTGATGAACTCCTTGCGCGGGGCCACCTCATTGCCCATGAGCAGGTCGAAGACCGACTCGGCCGAGTCCAGGTCGCCGATGTTGATCCGGCGCAGGGTGCGGAAGCGGGGATCCATGGTGGTCTCCGCCAACTGGTCCGCGTCCATCTCGCCGAGACCCTTGTAGCGCTGGATCGAGTCCTTGTAGCGGATGTTCTTGCGCTGGTACTCCAGCAGGTTCTGGCGCAGCTCGTTGTCCGAGTACGTGTAGACGTACTTGTCCTGGCCCTTCTTCGGCTGGACGAGCTCGATCCGGTGCAGGGGCGGCACGGCGGCGAAGACCCGGCCCGCCTCGACCATCGGGCGCATGTAGCGCTGGAAGAGCGTGAGCAGCAGGCAGCGGATGTGCGCGCCGTCCACATCGGCGTCGACGAGCAGGACGATCTTCCCGTACCGGGCGGCGTCGATGTCGAAGGTCCGGCCCGAGCCGGCTCCTATGACCTGGATGATCGCCCCGCACTCGGCGTTCTTGAGCATGTCCGAGACCGAGGACTTCTGGACGTTGAGGATCTTGCCGCGGATGGGCAGCAGCGCCTGGAACTCGGAATTGCGCGCGAGCTTGGCGGTGCCCAGGGCCGAGTCCCCCTCGACGATGAACAGCTCGCTGCGCTCCACGTCGTCGCTGCGGCAGTCGGCCAGCTTCGCGGGCAGCGAGGAGGTCTCCAGCGCGGTCTTGCGGCGCTGCGCCTCCTTGTGCTGACGGGCGGCGATCCGGGTCCGGGCGGCCGCGACGATCTTCTCCATCACGGCGCGGGCCTGCTGCTTGTCGTCGCGCTTGGTGGAGGTCAGGAAGGCCTTGAGCTCCTTGGCGACGACGGCCGCGACGATCCGGGTGGCCGCCGAGGTGCCGAGGACCTCCTTGGTCTGGCCCTCGAACTGCGGCTCGGCGAGGCGGACGGTGACGACGGCCGTCATGCCCTCCATCGCGTCGTCCTTGACCACGTCGTCCTCGGCGACGCGCAGCAGCTTCGCCGAGCGCAGGACCTCGTTCACGGTCTTGGTGATCGAGCGCTCGAAGCCGGAGATGTGGGTGCCGCCCTTGGGGGTGGCGATGATGTTCACGAACGACTTGACGTTCGTCTCGTAGCCCGTGCCCCAGCGCAGGGCGATGTCGACGCCGAGCTCGCGGGTGACCTCGGTGGGCGTCATGTGGCCGCGGTCGTCGAGGACCGGGACGGTCTCCTTGAAGACGCCCGTGCCGGTCAGGCGCAGGATGTCGCAGGCCGCCTTGTCCTGGGCGAGGTACTCGCAGAACTCGCTGATGCCCCCGTCGAAGCGGAAGGTCTCCTCGGTCTTGCCGGACCCTTCCAGGGCGCGCTCGTCGCGCACGACGATGGTCAGGCCGGGCACGAGGAAGGCCGTCTGGCGGGCGCGCTGGTACAGCGTGTCCAGCGTGAGCTTGGCGTCCTTGAGGAAGATCTGGCGGTCGGCCCAGTAGCGGATCCGGGTGCCGGTCTTGCCCTTGGCGACCCGCTTGCCCTTGCGCAGGCCGTTGGCGGGATCGAACGGGCTGTCGGGGCCCTGCTCCGTGAACATGCCGGGGACGCCGCGCCGGAAGCTGATGGCGTGCGTGGAGCTGCCCCGGTCGACCTCGACGTCGAGTCGGGCGGAGAGGGCGTTGACCACGGAGGCGCCGACGCCGTGCAGGCCGCCGGAGGCGGCGTAGGAACCGCCGCCGAACTTTCCGCCGGCGTGCAGCTTGGTCAGGACGACCTCGACCCCGGACAGGCCGGTCTTGGGCTCCACGTCCACGGGGATGCCGCGGCCGTTGTCCCGGACCTCCACGGAGGCGTCCTCGTGGAGGATCACCTCGATGTGGTCGCAGTAGCCGCCCAGGGCCTCGTCGACGGAATTGTCGATGATCTCCCAGAGGCAGTGCATGAGGCCACGGCTGTCGGTGGACCCGATATACATGCCGGGGCGCTTGCGGACGGCCTCGAGGCCTTCGAGGACGAGCAGGTGCCGCGCGGTGTAGTTGGAGCCGTCCCGGTCTGCTCCGGTCAGCAGTGCGCTGGAAGGCACGGACGTGTCGGCGGTCACGCAGTTCGCTCCTCGCTGAATTTCTTTGTCTGGCCCGGTCGGGCGCAGAGGTGGCTCGGCTGCCGCTGGAAGGGTACCGAGGCCTGGTAGAGCCGATGCAACGCCACCCCACGCCCTTCGTCAGCCTAGTCCAGATGCGCACGGATGTTCGATCCCCCGTGGGGGTGAAGGAAACATCACGTTCCCTTCCACGCATGAACCATTTAGTGTTCGGGCACGTCCTCATGAACAACCGGCACTCAGCCGGAGAGGGCGGAACTGCAACAAGCGAACGACCTGACAACGCGAAACCGTAAAGCAACGCAATACGGCTCCTTCGCCGCCAACCGGCAGCAGCCGGCCAGCTTCGGAAGGAAGTTTCGAGGAAAAGCCGCGAGCGGGAACGTTTTCGGCCTGGTTGGATGTTGACCCTGGTACGACAGCTCGTCGAGCTAGAGAAGAGGCGACGTGACTACTGTTCTGACACCCGCGACCCCGCTGACGGCCGCTGACCGATGCGACCGCTGCGGCGCCCAGGCATATCTGCGCGTCGTCCTGCTGAGCGGTGGTGAACTGCTCTTCTGCGCCCACCACGGACGTAAGTTCGAGCCGGAACTCAAGAAGATCGCCGCGGAAATACAGGATGAGACCGAGCGGCTTACGTCCGCTCCGGCGGCCAGTGCCGCCGAACCCGAGGACCGCTGACACAAGGCCTGCACCTCGCATCCGACGAGCCAGGACCGGCCAGGCCGGTCGACGGGCGGCACCTCTGAGACCCAGGGGTGCCGCCCGTCCTCATGCCCGGACCTGCCCGGATCCGGGCCTCAGCGCCTGGACGGGGGCCAGTCTTCCGCCACGGGGGCCCTTCCGGGCCCCTGAGCGGGCCGTACGCCCACCCCCAGGCCCGCGCGGACCTCAGGGCGCTCCCGCTTCGCCTGGGCCGCCTCCGGGCCGTTGGCGAGCTCGGCGACGAAGCCGAGCAGCGGTGCGATCCGCGTGTACACCCCCGGGCTGTCGGCGCGCCCGCAGCCGCGCCCCCAGGACACCAGTCCGATGAGCCTGCCCTGGGCCACCAGCGGCCCGCCGCTGTCCCCCTGGCAGGCGTCCTTGCCGCCCTCGCGGTCCCCCGCGCACACCATGGAGTCGGCCCGGTACTGCCCGTCGGCGTCCCCGGGGTAGGCCCGCCCGCACACCTCGTCCGCCAGCACCGTCACCCTGGCGGCCCGCAGCGCGTAGGCGTAGTCGCCGAATCCGCTCGTGTCGCCCCAGCCGTACACGGCCGCGTCCGTTCCCGCCCCGTACGCCGGATGCCCGGCGCCGGCCATCGGCAGTACGTACTGCGGCGGCACGGCTTCGTCCAGTTCCAGTACGGCCAGGTCGCCCGCGTTGCTGGCGGGGTCGTAGCCGGGGTTCACCCGGGCGGAGCGCACCGCGATCTCCCGCCCCTCGGCGGCGCGCAGCTCCGTACGCCCGGTGATCACCCGGAAGTCTCGGACCGAGTCGACCGGGCCGCCGAGCACCTGGCGCGCCAGGCAGTGCGCCGCGGTCAGCACCTTGGTCGGGGCGACGAGCACACCCCCGCAGAACTGTCCGCCCCGCGTACCCCCGAACCGGTCACGGCTCGCGAGGGCCACGACCCACGGGGCGTCCGCCACCTTGACCGGCTTTCCGCCTATCACCACGCTGTCCGCCGCGGCTCGCGGCGCCTGGCTCAGCGGCGCCGCCGCCGCTCCCGCCACCAGGGTCAGCGCGCCCGCCAGGACACGGGCAAAGGGACGACGCATGAGGCCTCCTGACTCCGAGTGTGCATGACTCCACCCAGAGTGGGACGCCCGGTGGCCGTGCGCACCCGCGCGACCACCGGCGACGACCTGCACGGGCCCGCGAGGACCCGCCCGCCGGCCGGTCCGGGTCAGTCCAGGTAGTCGCGCAGGACCTGGGACCGGGAGGGGTGACGGAGCTTCGACATGGTCTTCGACTCGATCTGGCGGATGCGCTCGCGCGTCACCCCGTAGACCTTGCCGATCTCGTCGAGGGTCTTGGGCTGGCCGTCCGTGAGGCCGAAGCGCATGGAGACCACGCCCGCCTCGCGCTCGCTCAGCGTGTCGAGCACGGAGTGGAGCTGTTCCTGCAGCAGCGTGAAGCTCACGGCGTCGGCCGGGACGACCGCCTCGGAGTCCTCGATGAGGTCGCCGAACTCGCTGTCGCCGTCCTCGCCCAGCGGGGTGTGCAGGGAGATCGGCTCGCGACCGTACTTCTGGACCTCGATGACCTTCTCGGGGGTCATGTCGAGTTCCTTGGCCAGTTCCTCCGGGGTGGGCTCGCGGCCCAGGTCCTGGAGCATCTGGCGCTGGACGCGGGCCAGCTTGTTGATCACTTCGACCATGTGCACCGGGATGCGGATGGTGCGGGCCTGGTCGGCCATGGCGCGGGTGATCGCCTGCCGGATCCACCACGTGGCGTACGTGGAGAACTTGTAGCCCTTGGTGTAGTCGAACTTCTCGACCGCACGGATCAGACCCAGGTTGCCCTCCTGGATCAGGTCCAGGAAGAGCATGCCGCGGCCGGTGTAGCGCTTGGCCAGCGAGACCACGAGGCGGAGGTTGGCCTCCAGCAGGTGGTTCTTGGCGCGGCGGCCGTCCTCGGCGATGATCTCCAGCTCGCGCTTGAGCTTGGGCGCCAGCTTGTCGGAGTTGGCGAGCTTGTCCTCGCCGAAGAGCCCGGCCTCGATGCGCTTGGCGAGCTCGACCTCCTGCTCGGCGTTGAGGAGGGGGACCTTGCCGATCTGCTTGAGGTAGTCCTTGACGGGGTCGGCGGTGGCGCCGGCCACGACGACCTGCTGGGCGGGGGCGTCGTCCTCGTCGTCCGAGATGACGAAGCCCTTGTTCTCCCCGCCTTCCTCGTCCTCGTCGGACTCGCCCTTGGCCTCGGCGGAACCGTCCTCCGTGCCCTCTTCATCGCCGTCGTCGGCGTCCTTCTTGCCCGCGGTCTTCTTCGCGGCGGTCTTCTTGGCCGCGGTCTTCTTGGCGGGCGCGGCCTTCTTGGCCGTCGTCTTCTTCGCCGCCGCCTTCTTGGCGGCGGGTTCGGTCGCGGTCCCCTCCGCGAGGGCGTCCACGGTCAGCAGAGCCTGCTCCGCGGCCTCCGCGGCCTCCGCCGGCGCGGCCGCCGTTTTCGCCGCCGCCTTCTTGGCAACGGGTTCGGTCGCCGTCCGCTTGACGGGGCTCTTCGCTGCGACGCTCTTGCGGGTGGTGCGCTTGGGCGACTCCGCGGCACTGACCATCAGCGTCACACCCTCTTCCTCGAGGATCTGGTTGAGGCTGCGCAGAACATTCTTCCACTGGGTCGCAGGAATCTGGTCAGCCTCGAAGGCCCGACGCACGTCATCGCCGGCGATCTGCCCCTCGGCCTTGCCCCGCTCGATGAGCGCCATCACAGACTCGGAATCGGCGATCTCCGGCGGGAGCGTACGGGATGTGCTGGCCGACACGAACAACCTCTCGGAACGATGGAAACGGCTTCCGACCCCGGGCCTGGTGGTGCTGGACCGGAGCCGACGACCACCGACTGGGGATGGGCCGGGGGCGCGGGCAGGGGCCGGGGAGCTGTACAGCACCCGCAAGGGCTGCTGTCTTCCCTCCGTCGGCCATCACCTCTTAGGTCATCGCGTGACCTCGCTGAGCGTTACGCCCAATCTTCGTGGCCCGAGTCACACCCCGTTTGATGCCATGCCGGTCATTCCATGATTTCTGCACGTCCGGTGTGTACGAACACGCCCCGTTTCGGGGGCCGAACGACCACGCGGAACGGGCGTCCCGGCGGCCGCGGACCGGGACCGGGCGGGCGGGGGCCCGGAGGCGGCCGCCGACGGGGCCGCCGGACCCTCCCCCCGGACTCCGTCCGGGGGCACCCCCTGGGACCGGGCGAGACGTCGGCGAACTTCCGCGCCCCCGTGTGCGCGCCCGTCAGTGCTCGCGCGGGGCGGGGACCACGCGCTCGACCTCCGGATGGACCGTCAGGAGCTGGCGCATGGCGTTCTCCGCGCCGATCGCGTCACCGGCGGCGATGGCCTCGACCATGCGCGCGTGGTGCGCGACGCAGGTCTCGCTGGGCCGGTCGCAGGCGATGATGGGACTGCCGGACACCTGGAGGGCGGAGGAGACGATGCTGGAGAGGTGCTCCAGCATGCGGTTGCCCGCGACCTGGATGAGGAGCGCGTGGAACTCGTGATCGGCGCGCGCGAAGGTGATCGAGTCACCCTGGCCGAGCGCGTGGCCCATGATCTCGACCATGTCGGCGAGGCGCTGCTGGATGTCCGGGCGGCCGTGGCCGGCGGCGAGGCGTGCGGCGAGCGGCTCGATGGTCCAGCGCAGTTCGCCCAGTTCGCGGCGCTGGTCGTCGCGCTGCGGGCCGAAGGCGCGCCACTCGATGATGTCGGGGTCGAGCAGGTTCCAGTCGGCGACCGGACGGACCCGGGTGCCGACGTTGGGGCGGGCGCTGACGAGGCCCTTGGCCTCCAGGACCCGCAGCGATTCGCGGACGACCGTGCGGGAGACCTCGAAGCGCTGGCCGATCTCCTCGGGGACCAGGGGGCGGTCCGCACCGAGGTCACCGGAAACGATCATCTGGCCGAGCTGCTGGACGAGTTGGCCGTGCAGTCCGCGGCCGCGGCTGCCTGCCGCGCGGCGGCCGACGCGGCTCAACTCGACGTCGGATCCGTCCCAGTGGGGCACTCCCACACGGTCGGCCCCGGAGGCCTCCGGGTAGGGGTAGCGGTCGAGTTCGCCCGGGCCGGCGAGGCCGGAATCGGCGTGGCGGGCGGCGGTCATCATGGTGTGCGCAAGGGTACTCACGAATCCTTTGTCGGCCGTGCCTCCATGTCCCTTGAGGTCTTTGGTGAAAAGCACACGAAAGGGTGATCGGTGCCACCTACGCAATTGACGACTTATCGTAAAGAACCGGGCCTTTTACGGGGAGTTGCGATCCGGGGCTCCCGATGTGGACCGCAACGGTCCCGTTGGGGTGTCCTCCGGCACCGGAACGATCACCAACGATCCCTCACAAACGAACGCGGCCGCGCAGTCCTGTGAACCCATAGGCGCACAACAGGACCATCAGCGACAACACCAGTGCGGTGCCGACCGGTTGGGCCATCACCCGGAGCGCCCCGAGCACCAGGCGGTCGGCCTCCGGGGGCCACTGCGCCCAGGCGAGGCCGCGCAGCCTTTCCGCGAGCCCGGTCACCGGGTACGCGGACGGGCCGTCCAGGGCCTTGCGCACCAGGGGTACGACCATCACCGGTACGGCGAGCACCGCGGCCAGGCCTGCCGCGGCGGACCGGAAGACGCCCGAGGCCAGGACGCCGGACCAGGCGCAGCCGATCAGCAGGCCCGCCCAACTCGCGCCCGGGGCCACCCACTCCGCCGGGGTGCGCAGCGGGCCGCCGCCGAAGACCAGCGCCAGGGCGGCGGCGTCGGCGGTCACGGCGAGGGCTCCGAACAGCAGCGCGAGGGCGGCGCTGACGCCGAGCTTCGCGGTGAGCAGCCCGAGCCGGCGCGGGACGGTGCCTCGGTCGGCGGCGAGCGCGGGGTAGCGGTACTCCTCGCCGAAGGCCAGGGCGCCGAGCAGTCCCGCCCCCAGGGCCGCGGGCGGCAGGGGGAGCAACTCCGGCCAGGCGGCGAGCAGGCGGTTCTGCCCGGTGTGACCCGCCCGGGCCAGCACCAGCGCCGTGACGACCGAGACGGCGACGACGAGGGCGGCGGTGAGGACGGGGGTGGCCGTGCCGAAGACCCGGTGCAGTTCGTAGCGCAGGGGCCGCAGCGGGCCACCGAGCCGGCGCACGGAGGAAACGGGTCTGCCGGAGTGAGCGGCCCGGCCCCGGCGTGGGCGGTCGCGGCCGCCCTCGTCCCCGCGCCCGTGCCCGGCGGCCGCCCCGTCGGCACCGGCACCCTCAGCCCCGACCCCTGCCCCGATCCCGGCCCCGGATGCGGCGCGGGCGCGCGGCAGCGACGGCGGCGTGCCGGCGTCGCCGGTCTCGTCGGCGAGTTGGTGCACCAGCACTCCGTTCCGGAAGGCCGCCTCGCCGACTTCGGCGCAGTTGCTCCCGTACACGGACAGACGGCTGCCGCTCTCTTCGACGATCTCCACCGCTCGCTGGGCCGCCCGCGCCTCGCGACCCAGTACGTCGGCCAGCCGGGCGGCGTGCGGGGTGCGAACGGCCACCCGCGGCCGCAACCGGGTCCGGGCGAAGTCGGCGGCGTCCTGATCGGCGACGAGCCGGCCCGCCTCGATGCTGACCACCCGGTCCGCGTTGCGCGCGGCCTCCTTGGCGTCGTCGGTGGTGAAGAGCACCGCGCCGCCGAGGGCGGCATGGCCGCGCAGCAGCCCGTACAGCCAGCTCCGTTCGCGGGGCGAGAGCCCGGCGGCGGGCTCGTCGAGGAGCAGCGTGCACGGGTCGGCGAGCAGCGCGGCGGCCAGGGCGACCCGGCGCTCCATGCCGAGCGAGAGCGAACCGAGCCGCTCGTGACGCAGACCCTCGACGCCGACGACCTCCAGCATGGTGTCGGCCCGGGTGGCCGGCACCCCGGCGGCGGCGCAGAGCATCCGCAGCTGGCCGCGGACGGTGCGCGACGGGTTGCCGGGCAGGTCGCCGAGGAGTACGCCCACTTCGCGGCCCGGATGCGGGATTTGATGCAGGGGGCGCCCGCGGAAGTAGGTGACTCCACGGCCGGGTTCGAGTTCGAGCATGAGCCGCAGCGCGGCGGTCTTGCCCGAGCCGGGGTCGCCGAGCAGTGCGGTCACGCTCCCGGGGCGGGCCTCGAAGGTGAGGTCGTCCACGAGGGGCGGGAGGTTTCGACGGGGGATGCTGGTGAGTCCGATGGCCTGGAGCATCGCTTCTCTCGCGGGGGGTGAGACCGCTCTGCGGCAGGATGAATACCGCTAACAAGATAACGCAATATGTCCGATTTTCGGCGCACCTGCTGCCGGGGCTCGCCCGTGTCGCCCCCGCCCCGGAATCCCGCCCGGGAGCCGACGCGTCAGACTTCGGGGCGCAGCATCGGCGGGTTGAGCAGGGTGGCCCCGCCCGCACGGAACAGCTGGGCGGGCCGACCGCCCTGACGGGTCGTCGTCCCCCCGGCCGGAACCAGGAACCCGGGGGTGCCGGTGACCTTGCGGTGGAAGTTGCGCGGATCCAGGGCGACGCCCCAGACCGCTTCGTAGACCCGCCGCAACTCGCCGACGGTGAACTCGGGCGGGCAGAAGGCGGTGGCCAGGGAGGAGTACTCGATCTTCGAGCGGGCCCGCTCCACCCCGTCCGCGAGGATCCGCTCGTGGTCGAAGGCGAGTCCGGCGCCGGCCTGCCCGGCGGCGGAGAGGAGCTCGTCGACGGGGGCCCAGCGCGCACTGTTGGCATCGCCGCCGGCCCGGGGTGCGGGCAGGTCCGGAGCCAGCACCAGGTGCGCCACGCTGACCACGCGCATGCGCGGATCACGCTTCGGATCGCCGTAGGTCGCCAGCTGTTCGAGATGCGCCCCGTTGCCCACGTCAGGAGCGGCCGGGTCGTGGGCGCACAGGCCCGTCTCCTCGGACAGCTCGCGGGCCGCGGCCGCTGCCAGGTCCTCATCGCCCCGCACGAATCCGCCGGGCAGCGCCCAGCGACCCTGGAAGGGCTGCTCACCCCGCCGGACCACCAGCGCGCAGAGCGCGTGGCGCCGCACGGTGAGCACGACCAGGTCGACGGTGACGGCGAAGGGCGGGAAGGCCGACGGGTCGTAGGGCGACATGCCGCGATCATAGTCGTCTGCCTGACGATAAACAGAGCTTTGGTGATCCTCGGACCACTGAACCGGAAGCCGCGGCCCGTCCCCCGGACCGGAACGAACGGCCCCGGACCGGAAAGAGGCGGTCTAACCGCCCAGCTGGAGCGCATCGGCCGCCTCCTCCACCATGCCGAGTCCCAGCCGGCTGATCCGGACGGCGAAGGGCTCGCCCGAGACCCGCAGCCCGGAGAGGCGGAGCTCGCCGAGCGGGGCGCCGGGGAGCGGGTTGAGGGCGACCGTGCCCGCCGGGGCGTCCGGGCGGATTCCGGCCAGGGCGGTCAGGACGTGGATCCCTGCGGCGGCCGCGACCGCCGCCGGACGGCAGGCGGCCGGATGCGGAACCGGAGCACTGCCCGCGGTGCGCTGCTCGGCCGCGTACATCTCCGGGAGGCGGTACCCGAAGCCCTCCGCGGCGTCCAGCAGGCCCCGGAGCAGCCCGGTGGCCTCCTTCTCGAAGCCGGCCTGGGCCAGTCCGGCCACCGCGACCGCGCTCTCGTACGGACGCACCGCGCCCGAGCGGTACCCGAACGGGTTGTGCCCCGGCTCGCGGACCGCCATGCTCCGCAGCCCCCACCCGGAGTCCATGCCGGGGGCTCCGAGCAGCCGCGCCAGCTGTTCGGTGCGGACCCGGTCGAGCAGTCCCGGCGCGAGCCGGCCGCCCCCGAGCAGCCCGGTGTCGAGGAGGTGCGCGGCGGCCCCCGTCAGCCGGGGCAGCGGCCGCCCGTCGGGATGCAGGGCCGCCGCGGGCCTGCCGCCGTCGGGGCCGTCGACCCAGAACCGGGCTGCGAAGCGTTCCCGCAGGGCGGCCGCCCTCTCCCGCCACTCCTCGGCTCCGGGCCGCCCGCACCCGGCGAGCAGGTCGGCTCCGAGCAGCGCGGCCCGATGGGCGTGGGCCTGGGTCTCGCAGCGGCGCGGCCCCGGGTCGGGGTCGGCGAGGAAGCCGTCCTCCCCGAGGGCGCCCCGCAGCCACTCCAGGCACCGCTCGGCGGCCGGAAGCAGCCGGGCCACCTCCTCCTCGGGCATCCCCCAGCGCCGGGCTTCGGCGAGCACCACCGGAAAGGCGAGCGTCGCCTCGGTCCCGGTGCAGCCCGGGGGCAGCTGCGGCCCGGCCCCGCGCAACGGTCCCGGGATCTTCCCGGCGTCGGCCCCGCGGCCGCCGGTCTGGGTGCGGCCGAGCACCCGCAGGGTCGCGGCGGCCAGCCCGGTGCCGAGCGGGAGGGCCATGCGGGCGGCCCAGAGGGACTCCGCCGGGGCCAGTCCGAGCCGCCACGGCACCCCGGCAGCCGCGTAGGCGTCGGCCGGTACTTCGGGGTCCCGGAGCAGGAGCGCGCCCAGGTCCTGGACGCCGGTGCGCAGCCACGCCCCGACCCTCGGGTCGTCTCCCTCGGCGCGGGCGTCTTCGGCCAGTGGATTGGCCACGTGCCCGGCGGGAGCCCGTGCGCCTCGGTCCCCGGTGGTCCGCAGTTCGATGGTGCGGGACTCCCCGGGGCGCAGTTCGAGCTGCCAGCGCAGCAGTCCGGCCGAGGCCAGCGCGTCGTCCGGGGGCGGCTCGGCCGCGGTGACGGCCTGGGCCTCGCCGCTGGTCCAGCGCAGCCCGGCTGCGTGCACCCCGGCGGGCAGCTCCGGACCGGCCCGGCCGGCGGCCACGTCGGCCAGCTCCGCCAGGTCGGTGCCTAGCAGAACCTCCACGGAGATCCGCAGCAGCCGGACGGTGAAGCTGCGCAGGGTGATCCGCTCGGTGCCGTCCGCGTGGCGGACCCGCTCCACGCCGACGTCCGGATCGGGCCCGGCCTCGGCTCCGGTGCGGACTGTCGCGGTGAAGGCGGCCCGGTCCGCGCCGAGGCTGCGCCCCTGCACGGCGACCGGGTCCCGGCCGGCGACGCGCAGCACGCAGCGGGACAGCAGCCGGCGCCCGTTGCGGTAGACGCCGTCGATGCCGCGCCCGGTGAGCTGGCCGTGCTCGGGCGAGACGACCAGGCACGGCGCCGCGACGCAGATGACCGCGCCGTGCACGGGCGGCAGTTCGGGTCTGCGGGCGGGCGCGAGGGAGGGGATGTCCGACTCGTGGATTCCCCAGTTGCCCGTCAGGTCCTCGATGAGGCGCTCGGCGATGGCGACCTTGTGCTCGACGGTGCGGGCCTGGCCCTCCTCGTCGATGGTCAGCGCGATCAGCGCGGCACCATGCTCCTGAGCAAGACGGGTCACCTTCGCGAAGCGGGAGTCGGGACCATCCCCGTCCTCGTAGTTCACCGAGTTGATGACCGCACGGCCGCCGATCTTCTCCAGACCCGCCCGCAGCACCGGAACCTCAGTCGAGTCCAGCACGATCGGCAACGTCGAAGCCGTAGCGAAACGGCCGGCCAGCTCCTGCATGTCGGCGACGCCGTCGCGCCCGACGTAGTCCACGCACAGGTCGAGCATGTGCGCGCCCTCGCGGATCTGATCGCGGACCATTTCCACGCAGTCGTCCCAGCGGGCGTCCAGCATGGCCTCGCGGAACTTCTTCGACCCGTTGGCGTTCGTGCGTTCGCCGATCGCCATGTACGAGATGTCCTGCCGGAACGGCACCGTCTGATACAGCGAGGAAGCACCCGGCTCCGGACGCGGATCCCGCACCGCAGGGCTCAGCTCACGGACGCGTTCCACGACCTGGCGCAGGTGCTCCGGCGTCGTTCCGCAGCAGCCACCCACCAGGGACAGCCCGTACTCGCGGACGAAGGTCTCCTGCGCATCGGCCAGCTCGGCTGCCGACAGCGGGTAGTGCGCCCCGTTCTTGCCCAGGACGGGCAGGCCGGCGTTGGGCATGCAGGAGAGCGGGATGCGTGAGTTCCGGGCGAGGTAGCGAAGGTGCTCGCTCATCTCCGCCGGACCCGTCGCGCAGTTCAGACCGATCATGTCGATGCCGAGCGGCTCCAGCGCCGTGAGCGCCGCACCGATCTCCGAGCCCAGCAGCATCGTGCCGGTCGTCTCCACCGTCACCGAGCAGATCAGCGGAACGGAGACACCCAGCGCCTCCATCGCGCGGCGAGCGCCGACGATCGAGGACTTCGTCTGCAGCAGGTCCTGGGTCGTCTCCACGAGCAGTGCGTCCGCGCCGCCCGTGATCAGGCCCTCCGCATTCACCTGATACGCATCACGGATCGTCGCGTAGTCGATGTGACCCAGCGTGGGGAGCTTCGTGCCCGGACCCATCGAGCCCAGGACCCAGCGCTGCTGCCCCGTCGAAGCCGTGAACTCGTCCGCGACCTCACGCGCGATCCGCGCGCCCGCCACCGACAGCTCCAGATTCCGGTCCGCGATGTCGTACTCGGCCAGCGCCGCATGGTTCGTGCCGAACGTGTTCGTCTCCACACAGTCGACACCCACCGCGAAGTACTCCCGGTGCACATTCGCCACGATGTCCGGACGCGTCACGTTCAAGATCTCGTTACAGCCCTCGAGCTGCTCGAAATCCTCCATCGTCGGATCCTGCGCCTGCAGCATCGTCCCCATCGCCCCGTCGGCCACCACCACCCGCGAGGCCAGCGCCTCGCGCAGGGCGGCGACCCGGGAGGTCTGGTCGCGGGTCACGACACACCCGCCGGGGACTGGGCCTGCCCGTACGTGCCGCCGACCTGCTCCAGCAGGGCGCTGCGGGAGGTCTCGTACTCCTGGGTGCCGACCGTCGCGAGGACGACGGTGGCCAGGGCGCAGCCCAGGCGTGCGGCGCCTTCGGGGCTCCAGCCCCAGACCGTGCCCGCGAGGAAGCCCGCGCGGAAGGCGTCGCCCGCGCCGGTCGGTTCGACGGGCCCGGCGGTGGGGACCGCCGGGACGGAGATCGGGGACTCGTCCTCGCGGGCGATGCGCGCTCCGTCGGCGCCGTGGGTGGTGATCCAGCTGCCGACGCGGGAGAGCACCTGGGGGGTGGTCCAGCCGGTCTTCTCCTGGAGCAGGGCGCTCTCGTACTCGTTGGTGAACAGGTAGCGGGCCCCGTCCACGAGGGCGCGGACCTCGGCCGGCTCCAGCCGGGCGAGCTGCTGCGAGGGATCCGCGGCGAACGGGATGCCGAGCGCCCGGCTCTCGTCCGTGTGGCGGAGCATCGCCGCCGGGTCGTTCGGGGAGACGACCACGAGGTCGAGTCCGCCGACCCGGCGGGCGACGGGGGCCAGCTCGATGCGGCGGGCCTCGCTCATGGCGCCCGCGTAGAAGGTGGCGATCTGGTTGTGGTCGTCGTCGGTGGTGCAGACGAAGCGTGCGGTGTGCAGCTCCTGGCTGACCAGCACGGATTCCGTGTCCACGCCGAAGGAGACGAGGCGCTCCGCCTCCGGGCCGTAGTCCGGTCCGACCGCGCCGACCAGCACGGGGTGCAGGCCGAGCGAGCCGAGCCCGAAGGCGATGTTGGCCGCCACTCCCCCTCGCCGGACCTCCAGGTGGTCGGCGAGGAAGGAGAGCGAGACCTTGTCCATCCGGTCGAGGATGATCTGGTCCGCGAACCGGCCGGGGAAGGACATCAGGTGGTCTACGGCGATCGAACCGGTGAGAGCGATCTTCACGGGGAGCTGCCTCTGTCTCGTCTTCGGGTCCGTCAGCGGCCGGCGGCGGCCTTGAGGGCCTCCGCGCGGTCGGTGCGTTCCCAGGTGAAGTCCGGCAGCTCGCGGCCGAAGTGGCCGTACGCGGCGGTCTGGGCGTAGATCGGGCGGAGCAGGTCGAGGTCGCGGATGATCGCGGCCGGGCGGAGGTCGAAGACCTCGGCGATGGCGTCCTCGATCTTCGCGGCGTCGACGGTGGCGGTGCCGAAGGTCTCGACGAACAGGCCGACGGGCTCGGCCTTGCCGATCGCGTACGCGACCTGGACCTCGCAGCGCGAGGCGAGCCCGGCGGCGACCACGTTCTTCGCGACCCAGCGCATCGCGTACGCGGCGGAGCGGTCGACCTTGGACGGGTCCTTGCCCGAGAAGGCGCCGCCGCCGTGGCGGGCCATGCCGCCGTACGTGTCGATGATGATCTTGCGGCCGGTCAGACCGGCGTCGCCCATCGGGCCGCCGATCTCGAAGCGCCCGGTCGGGTTGACCAGCAGCCGGTAGCCCGCGGTCTCCAGCTTGATGCCGTCGGCGGCGAGCCCGGCGAGGACGTGCTCGACGACCTGCTCGCGGATGTCGGGGGTGAGCAGCGCGTCCAGGTCGATGTCCGGGGCGTGCTGCGAGGACACGACGACGGTGTCGAGGCGGACGGGCTTGTCGCCGTCGTACTCGATGGTGACCTGGGTCTTGCCGTCGGGACGCAGGTAGGGCAGGACCCCGTCCTTGCGCACGTCGGTCAGCCGCTTGGAGAGGCGGTGGGCCAGGTGGATGGGCAGCGGCATCAGCTCGGGGGTCTCGTCGGTGGCGTAGCCGAACATCAGGCCCTGGTCGCCGGCGCCCTGCTGGTCGAGCTCGTCCCCCTCCTCCCCCGCGGCGCCCTCGACGCGCTGCTCGTAGGCGGTGTCGACGCCCTGCGCGATGTCGGGGGACTGCGCGCCGATGGACACCGACACGCCGCACGAGGCGCCGTCGAAGCCCTTGGCGGAGGAGTCGTAGCCGATCTCGAGGATCTTGTCGCGGACGAGCTGCGCGATCGGCGCGTACGCCGTCGTCGTCACCTCGCCGGCTATGTGGACCTGGCCGGTGGTGATGAGGGTTTCGACGGCCACGCGCGAGGTCGGGTCCTCGGTGAGGAGCGCGTCGAGGATGGTGTCGCTGATCTGGTCGGCGATCTTGTCGGGGTGGCCCTCGGTCACGGACTCCGAGGTGAAAAGGCGACGGGACACGGCACTCCCAGTGCGAGTCGGCGGCGGACTGACGAGAGCGGACAACAGCACTCGGGCAGGACCGGGACGGCGGACCCACCGACCGCGACTTTGTGGGTGTCCGCTTAAGCACCGCTTGCGTGAACCGTCAGATCAGGTGCCGCCAGATCTCCTTTTCCTCCTCGGACAATTCCTGAAGGCTGTCCCATTTCTCCGGATGGCCCGGCGGCGGGCCGCCGCCGGGCCGGATCGGGGGCCGGCCCGCACCCCATTCACCGGACCAGGCCGCATCGCGGTCCATGGGCGCGAGGGGCACCCACACTCCGCCGACGGCACCCAGCCCGGCGATGAAGGCCCACCACTTTCGATTGCGCATGCTGCCCTCCTGGGCCTGGAACAAAGACAGTTCACCGCTTCGAGCATGGCGGCAGCGGCTTGGCTTCCGCTTAAGGAGGAGTCGAGGCGGGTCCGCGCACGGACCGGCGCGGCCGCATGGCAAGCCCATGGCAATCGGAATCCGCGGGCATGGCGGGAGCGGGGCAGAACCCGTCGGTCACCGGCCGCACCCGGCAGGTTCTCGGCATGATTTCCCGGCTCCGGGACGCATTTTCCGGCCACGGCGGGCCTTTCGTTGACCGGCTTTCACACCGGCGGCTCTGATCCCTTTCATGCGTGCGCTCCACGACGGGATGCGCATTCCCGCCTCTTTCATCTCACGCCAATCAGGAGCAGCAGATGGGCAATCAGCAACTCGTCATGTGCGTCGTCGGCAACGGGCCCCGCGGACTGTCCGCGCTGGAGCGTGTCTGCGCGAACGCCTCCCAGTTCCCCGAAGTCGACGTGACCGTGCACGTGGTCGACCCGGAACAGCCAGGTCCGGGCAGAGTCTGGCGCGGGAGCCAGTCCCGTCATCTGCTGATGAACACCGTCGCCTCCCAGGTCACCCTCTTCACCGACGACACGGTGGAGATGGCGGGGCCGCTGGCCTCGGGGCCGAGCCTGTACGAATGGGCCCGGCTGATGACCCCACTGGAGCCCGGCGAGGGCGGCCTGGACGCGGACTTCCTCGCCGAGGCCCGCCGGCTCGGCCCCAACACCTACCCGACCCGCGGCTTCTACGGCCGCTACCTGGAGTGGGTCTTCCAGCACGTCGTGGCGCTGGCCCCGGCGCAGGTCGAGATCGTCGTGCACCACAGCCGCGCCGTCGCCCTCGACGACGGCGACGGCGGCGGGCGCAAGGACGGCCCGCAGACCGTACGGCTGGAGGACGGCACGGTGCTGGAGCACCTGGACGCCGTCATCCTCTCGCTCGGCCACGTCCCGGCCGAGGAGCCCGAGTGGCTGCTGCGGCTGCACGAGGAGGCGTCCGCGCTGGGCCTCGCCCACCACCTGCCGGTCAATCCCGCCGACACCGACCTGTCGGCCATCGGCGCGGGCGAGGCGGTGCTGCTGCGCGGCCTCGGCCTCAACTTCTTCGACTACATGGCCCTGTTCACGCACGGCCGGGGCGGCGTCTTCGAGGAGGACGGCGACCGGCTCGTCTACCGCCCCTCGGGGCTGGAGCCCCGGCTGTACGCGAGCTCCCGGCGCGGGATCCCGTACCACGCGCGCGGCGAGAACCAGAAGGGCGCCTTCGGCCGGCACGTGCCGCTGCTGCTCACCGAGGCCAAGGTCCGGGAGCTCCGCCGGCGTGCCGAGCTGAACGCGGGGCTCGACTTCCGTACGGAGATCTGGCCGCTGGTCGCCCGCGAGGCGGAGGCGGTCTACTACACCGCGCTGCTGGCCCGCGAGCACTCCCCGGCGTACGTCGACGCCTTCCGCGACCTGCTGCTGCGCACCGAGCGCGGCGGTGCGGCCGAGCGGCGGCTGCTCGCGGAGTTCGGTGTCGCGCCCGAGGACCACTGGGACTGGGAGCGGCTCTCGCAGCCGCACCTCGGCGTGGAGTTCGCGGGGCCCGACGCGTACCGGACGTGGCTGCTCGACCTGCTGCGGCGCGATGTCGCGGACGCGCTGGAGGGCAATGTCGCCGGACCGCTGAAGGCCGCGCTGGACGCCCTGCGCGACCTGCGCAACGAGATACGCCTGCTCGTCGACCACAACGGGCTGACCGCGGCCTCGCACCGCGACGACCTCGACCGCTGGTACACCCCGCTCAACGCCTTCCTCTCCATCGGCCCGCCGACCCGGCGCATCCAGGAGATGATCGCGCTGATCGAGGCCGGGGTGCTCGAGGTGACCGGTCCCGACATGCGGGTGGAACTCGACGCCGCGGGGCGCCGGTTCACCGCCTCCTCGGAGCGGGTCCCGGGCTCGCGGGTGCACGCGCGCGTGCTGATCGAGGCCCGGCTGCCCGACATCGACCTGCGCCGCACCGCCGACCCGCTGCTGCGGCACCTCAAGGCCACCGGGCAGTGCTCCGCCCACGTGGTCGACGGCCCGGGCCGCGAGACGTACCCGACGGGCGGGCTCGCGGTCACGCAGCGCCCGTACCACCTGATCGACGCGGCGGGCGAGCCGCACCCGCGCCGGTTCGCCTTCGGCGTGCCCACCGAGTCGGTGCACTGGGTGACGGCGGCCGGCATCCGGCCCGGCGTCAACTCCGTGACCCTCGGGGACTCGGACGCCCTCGCCCGCGCCGTGATCGCCCTGGCCGGCGTGCCGGCCAGAGCGGTGCCCGCGGCGCGCAGCGAGGTGGCGGGATGACCGACCTCGACTCCGGGCTGCTCTCCCCCGTCCGGGCGGGCACCCCGATCGAGCCGGTGACCGGCGACCTCGCCTGGCTGCAGGCGATGCTGGACGCGGAGACCGCCCTGGCCCGGGCGCAGGCCCGGATGGGACTGGTCCCCCGGGCGGCCGCCGAGACCATCACGAAGGCGGGCCGGGCCGGGGAGTTCGACCTGCGGGCCCTGGCCGAGGCCGCCAGGGGCGCGGCCAATCCGGTGGTGGGCGTCGTCCAGGCACTGACCGCGGCGGTGGCCGACGCCGACCCGGCCGCCGCCGACTACGTGCACCGCGGCTCCACCAGCCAGGACGTGCTGGACACGGCCACGATGCTGGTGGCGGCGCGCGCGCTGGCGGTGATCACCGCCGATCTGGAGCGCACCGCGGACTCGCTGGCCGTACTGGCCGCCGCGCACCGGGACACCCCGGCGGCCGGCCGGACCCTGACCCAGCACGCCGTGCCGACCACCTTCGGGCTGAAGGCGGCCGGCTGGCTGCAGGGGGTGCTCGACGCGCTGGAGCGGCTGCGGGCCCTGGAGCGCGGCGGGCTGCCGGTGGAACTGGGCGGCGCGGCGGGCACGTTGGCGGGCTATCTGGAGTACGCGCGGATCGACGCCCCGGACAGCTCGGCGGCCGATCCGGACCGCTACGTGGCCGAGCTGTTCGGCGCGTACGCGGACGAGCTGGGCCTCGCGGTGCCCGTCGCGCCGTGGCACACGGCCCGTACGCCGCTGGCCGATCTGGCCGCCGCGCTGACCCTGGCCTCCGGGGTGCTCGGCAAGATCGCCGTGGACGTGCAGTCGCTGTCGCGCACGGAGGTCGCGGAGGTCAGCGAGCCGGCCGCGCCGGGCCGCGGGGTCTCCTCGGCGATGCCGCAGAAGGTCAATCCGGTCCTGGCCACCTTGATCCGGTCGGCCGCGGCGCAGGTGCCGCTGCTGGCCGTGGGCGTGGCGCAGGCCCTGATCGCGGAGGACGAGCGGCCGGCGGGCGCCTGGCACGCGGAGTGGCAGCCGCTGCGGGAGTGCCTGCGGCTGGTGGGCGGGGCGGCGCACACGGCGGCCGAACTGACCGCGGGACTGCGGGTGCACGCCGACCGGATGGCGCACAACCTGCGGCTGACGGGCGCGCTGATCGTGGCCGAGCGGCTGGCCGCGGTGCTGGCCCCGGCCCTGGGGAAGGCGGCGGCGAAGGCCGTCGTCACCCGGGCCTCGCTGGAGTCCGCCGCGAGCGGCCGTCCGCTGGGCGAGCTGCTGGCCGGGGAGGCGGGGATCGCCGCCCGCTTCACCCGCGCGGAGCTGGACTCCTTCGCCGACCCGGCCCGCTACACCGGCGCGGCCGGGACCCTGGTGGACCGGGTCCTGGCCCGGCACCGGGAGCTCGTACCCGCCCGGTGACCCGGCCCGGCGCATGACGGAGGGGGCTGCCCGCAACCGGGCGGCCCCCTTCGCCGTACGACCCCCTCTGGGGAGGGGCGTGTGTTCAGCCGGGCCGGACCGCCTCGCACAGGTGGTCCGGCCCGGCGGGTCGTGACGCCGCGGCCTACGGGCGGGCCGCGAGCCCGGCCAGGGCGTGCTCGGCGAGGTGGCCGGCGAGCGCCTTGTCCAGCGGGCCGGTGCCCAGCAGCAGGCGGAACCAGATGGGGCCGAAGACCAGGTCGACCGCGGTGTCGAGGTCGATGTCGGCGCGGACCTGGCCCTGCTCCTGCGCGAGCTCGAAGCGGGCGCGGGCGACCGTGCGGTTGGGCCCGAAGACGTGCTTGAGGAAGAAGCCGGCGAGCCGCTCGTCGGTGTTCGCCTCGGCGGCCAGGGCCGCCAGGTGCGGGCCGATGCCCGGGGCGGCGAACAGCTCGACCACGGCGGTGAGCTGCGCCTCGAGGTCGGCGGCGATGTCACCGGTGCGGGGGAAGACCATGTGGGGTGCGACGGTGCGCAGCAGGGTCTCCACCACGACGAAGCTCTTCGCGGGCCAGCGGGCGCTGATGAGCCGCTCGTCGACGTCCGCGCGGGCGGCGATGTCGCCGAGGTCGAACTCCCGGTACGTGCGCTCCGCGCACAGCTCCAGGACGGCGGCGAAGACCGCTTCCTGAGCCTCGGGACCTATCACTGCTGCGGTGGACTGCTCCAGATTCGGCATACCGGCGAGCCTAGGTCGGGGCCTTCGCGCGGGAGCGTCCGCGCCTGTGGCAAGAACCTGTCAGACAGGGAGTCTCCACCGGAGGGTTCGCGCAGGTCACGTCGTACGCCCGCACACGCGGGCGGCCGGACCCCGAGGATCGGGATCCGGCCGCCCCGCGCATGCCGGAGCCGTTGACCGTCAGGTCGGTCAGCGCTCCAGCAGCGCCCGTACGCGCGGTACCGCGAGCTTCGCCGAGGCGATGGCCGCCTCGCTGCTCGGCCGCAGGTACAGCCAGTCGCCCGCGTACTCGATCGGTCCGGGGGCGCGCTGGATGAATCGCTTGCGCAGCGCGAGCGCCTCGGGCGGCGCGTCCGGCAGCGCGTGCTTCCAGCGGATGACGTCCGTGCCGACGCACGCCTCCTGGAGCCCGTCGATGAGAAGCCGCTCCCCCTCTTCGAGGACCAGGCGCGAGACGTCCTCGTCGCTCGCCTCGAAGAGGCCGGGGACCCGGCGGGGCGAGATGAGCAGGGACACCAGGCCCTTGCCGGCCGGCGCCCGCTCGGGGCACTTGTTGTGCTCGACGGTGCAGCCCGCCAGCAGCGGGCTCTCGCCCCGGGCGATCAGCGCCGCGTACAGCTTGGGCCCGAAGGTCGTGCGGCGCGGTTCGAGCGGCCGGTCGAGCATGCAGGCGACGCGCATCACCGGCGAGAAGGTGGAGGCCTCGAGGAACGCCCGCTCCTCGTCGGGGACGTCCGGGTAGATGGACGTGATCTGCGGGGAGGGCAGGGTGACCACGACGGCCCTGGCGGTGACGTCGGTGCCGTCCTCGAACATCAGCCGCGCCCCGGTGCCGTCCTCCTTGACGGTGCTCACGCGCTTGCCCACGTGCACGGTGAGCCGCTCGGCGAGCTTGCGGGCCATGGTGTCCTGGCCGTGCTTGTACGTCCGCCAGCGCAGGATGCCCTTGGTGCCGAGCATGATCGCCATCAGTGGGGCGGCCGTGGAGCGCTCGGGGGTCCAGCCGAAGGCGGAGGCGGAGATCGGCTCGAGCATCCGGTCCACGAGCTCGGGGTGGTACTCGCGGCCCAGCTCGGTGACGGTGCTGGTGCCGAAGATCGAGTCCTCGGGGTGCTCCGGGTCCAGGGCGCCCTTGCGGCCGGCCTTCGCCATCAGGCGCAGCATCTGCCCCCACGCGGCCGGGGAGAGTCCGGCCCTGGAGAGCGCGGACAGCGGGTGCCCCAGCCACGGGAAGGCCCGGCCGTCGCGCCACAGGGCCACGGGGGGCCTGATGCGGTGGACGTCGCCGGACTCCTGCAGGCCGAGCTCGCGGATGAGCTCCCAGGTGGAGGGGTAGCCGAAGGGGGCGAGCGTCTCGGCGCCGCGGTCGATCGTGTAGCCGTCGATGCGGCCGCAGCGCATGCGTCCGCCGGCTTCGGACTCGGACTCGAAGACCTCCACCCGGTAGCCGGCCTGGGCGAGGCGGTGGGCGGTGGTCAGACCGGCGATTCCCGCTCCGACGACGGCGACGTCGAGATCAGACATTGCTGCTCCTCAGCGAGTGGGCCCCCGCCGGGACCGGAGGGTTCTCACGGACGGGCTCGGCGGCCGGTGCGGGACCAGTACCGGCAACGGGGCCGGCAACGGGGCCGGCGGCGAGCTTCCCGGACCAGGGCCGGCGGCCCTCGGCCAAGAACTGGCGGCGCAGGAGCGTCATGTACGTCAGGTCCAGGACCAGGATGGTGAAGCCGAAGAAGGGCAGCAGCCAGCGGTCGGGGAACTGCCCGGCGAACATGATGGTGACGGTGAAGGTGCCCAGCAGCTTGGAGAGCGCCACGCCCATCGACTGACCCTTGGTGGAACGGCGCTTGCGGAGCAGGCCGATGTAGGCCGCGCTCATGAAGACGTTGATCCCCATGGCTCCGTAGATGCCGTAGAAGTCGGCGAACTCGCGTCCCAGCAGGACGTGGAAGAGCGTCGCGTATCCGACCAGGCCCAGGACCACCGCCGTGTACAGCTTCGGCCGGATCCTGGGGAACTCCTTGCGGCCGTACTTCAGCGCCTGGGCGAGGATGATGACGTCGAGGCCGAACCAGGCGACGAGCATCCACTTCTGGACCTCGGGTGTCGGCAGGACGAACCCGTAGGTGAGCTCCCAGCCGAAGTTGAGGGCCAGCGCGCCGAGCGGCATGCCGACGTGCTTGTCCACGGACGCCCGCCGGATCAGCGCCACGTACGCGTAGATCCACGCCAGGCCCTGGAACATCTCCAGCGGCCAGTAGAACCAGTCGGGGACCTCTCTCGGCGTGTGCATCGCCGGCGGGTTGGTCATGAATTCGATGAGGACGATTCCGTCCATGTGCTCGGTCTTTCCTTTCTTGTCCGGCGGGTGTCAGGTCCAGCGGCCGGTGCCGACGGATCGCTTCTCGCCGAGTACCTGCTCCAGCAGTTCGAGTCGGCGCACCTTCCAGGTGGCGGTGCGCGGAACGTCCTCCCAGCGGACGAGGACGGGCTCGGCCAGCGGGGGCAGCCCCTGGGTGGCGCGGAGCCACTCACCCTCGTCGAGGTGTCCGTCCCTCATGGACAGCACGGGGACGGGGAGTTGGCCGTGCACGCCGAGCACGGTCACGTCGATGGCCTTGTCGAGACGGTCGAGCAGGACGCTCTCCACCTCGATGCTGCTGCCGCCGGGGATGGTGTCGACCTCGCGGTCGACGAGGCGCAGCTTGCCGAAGCGGCCCCTGACGCCGACGTCCCCGGTGTTCCACCACTTGCCGTCGAGCTTCATCTCGTGGCGGTCCTCCTCACCGAGGTAGGTGAGGCAGCGGCCGCCCGAGGCGACCATGAGGATGCCGGGCTTGCCCCGCGGCTGGGTGCGGCCGGTGTCCGGATCGACGACCTTGACCTTGGCCAGGATCGGCACGGGCCGGCCGAGGTCGTTGGTGATGGCGGTGGGAGAGTCGGTCTTCTCGACCTTGCGCCGGGTGAACCACGCGATGCAGACCGGTCCGACCTCGCTCTGGCCCCAGCCCTGGCCCCAGATGACGCGCTTGTGGCCCGAGGCGGCGAGGAACTTGCGGACGGTGCGCGGGTGGACGGCGTCGAAGGTGCCGGCGAAGAGCCGGACCTGGCGGAACAGCTCGGGCCGGTCGTCGGCGAGCTCCTCCCAGCGCTGGAAGATGTTGGGGCACGCCTCGAGCGTGGTCGGCTTGTAGTCCTCCAGGGCGCGGGCGGCGTTCTCGACGGACGGGTCGGAGATCACCACGAGGGCCTTGGGCGCGAGCGCGAACTGGCCGGCGGTCCAGGAGACGTTGCGGGCGTGCGCGAAGGTCACGGAAGAGCCGACGATGTCGGTGCGCCTGCTCGCGACGACGGGGAAGCGGATGCGCTCCAGGCGGCTGGCGAGGCCCAGGATGGTGCGGCCCGAGTTGACCACCAGCTTGGGGACGCCGGTGGTGCCGGAGCTGTGGGTGATGATCATCGGCTCCTCGTCGGGGACGAGGTCGACGGGGGCCTCGGCGGCTCCCCGCAGGTCGTCCAGCGAGACGGAGTTCGGGGGCAGCGGCTCCTCGGGTCTGCCGATCACCACGACCCGTACGCCGGGGTCGGCCAGGTTGATCCCGGCCCGGTAGGCGCGGTCCAGCTCCTCGGCGCCGGCCACGATCAGCTGCGGCTTGAGGTTGTCGATCATCGAGCGGATGGAGGCGACGTTCTTCAGCGGCGCGAGCTGGGCGGGCAGCACGCCGATCCGGGCGGCGCCGGCGGCGAGCATGAGGGTGTCGTAGTGGTTGCGCTTGACGATCGCGATCCGGTCGCCCCGGCGGGCACCGGCCGCGTACAGCCAGGCGGCCGCGCGGCGCACGGTCTCGGCGAGGGAGGCGGCGTCGTGCCGGATGCCGCCCTCGGGGGCGATGTCGAAGGGGCGGTCGAGCAGCATGACCGTCTGGTGCCGCGCCTCCGCGTGCAGGTCGAACAGCAGACCGATGTTGGAGGTCCGGGATGTACTCATGTTGTTTCTCCCAGGAGACAGAGGTGGATGCCGCCGACCGCGGGGCCGGGGTCCGCCCTGTGCCCCACCGCCCGGTCTCCCGGGCGGCGAGGCACAGAGCACGACCAGGGTCGTCAGCGGGTGTTGGAGGCCAGCGGCGCCGCGGCGTTCGCGCCGTTCGCCGGCGGCTCTTCGCCCTCGTGGAGGCCGAAGCGCTGGTGCAGCTTGCGCAGCGGGCCGGGGGCCCACCAGTTGGCGCGTCCCATCAGCTTCATCGTGGCGGGCAGCAGCGCGCCGCGGATGATGGTGGCGTCCATGACGATGGCGAGGGTCAGGCCGAGGCCGATCGCCTTCATGTAGCTGATGCCCGAGGTGACCAGGACCACGAAGACCAGCGAGAGCAGCAGGGCCGCGTAGGTGACGACCTTGCCGACGCGCTCCAGACCGGAGGCGACCGCCAGCTCGTTGTCACCGGTGCGGTCGTACTCCTCCTTGATCCGGGACAGCATGAACACCTCGTAGTCCATGGACAGGGCGAAGGCGATCGTGAAGAGCATCACCGGCACGGTCCAGGTGATGGCGCCGGTCACGATGAAGTCGCCGACCAGTCCCTTGAGGTGGCCGTCCTGGAAGATGAAGACGAGGGCGCCGAAGGTGGCGGACAGGCTCAGGCCGGTGAGGAGCATCGCCTTGATCGGCAGCAGCACGCTTCCGGTGAGCAGGAAGAGCAGGACGAACATGCCGACGAACAGGATGAGGGCGGCCACCGGAAGGGTGTCCTCGAGCTGGTCGAAGGTGTCGACGCTGACGGCCGCGGGGCCGCCGACCTTGACGTCGAAGGGGGCCTTCGCGCCACGGACGTCCTGGACGAGCTCGTCGCCCTTGTCGCCGTACGGGTCCACGGCCGGGATGAGGGACAGGAAGGTGGAATCGGCGGCGGCGAAGCGGCCGTTGGCCTCGGTGGGCCCGGTGACCAGCTTGCCGCCGGTGTAGGAGCCGGTGAGGGCGTCGACGCGGGTCACGCCGGGGAGCGCGGACAGCTGCTCGGCGTAGGAGCCGATCTCGGCCGTCTTGGACTTCGGGTCACCGCTGCCGACGGCGACGATCTGCAGGGGCTGCTGCTCGCGGGAGTCGAAGTCCGCCTTGAGCTGCGCGGCCACCTGGGCCGACTTGGCGTCGGCGGGCAGCACGCTCTCGTCGGGCAGGCGCACGTTCATGTTCGCGGCCGGCAGGCCGAGCAGGACGACGAAGGCGAGGACGAGCACGGTGACCAGGACCGGGCGCTTCATGACCGCGGTCGAGGTGGTGTGCCAGAAGCCGCCGCCGTCCTTGGCGGGGTTCTCCTTGCGCTTGATGATCTTCCACTTGTCGATGCGCGGCCCGATCCACTTGAGCAGGGCCGGGACCAGCACGATCGTCGAGCCGGCGGCGAGCAGCGCGGTGGCGATGCAGCCGAAGGCCAGCGAGCGCAGCATCGTGAAGGGCAGTGCGAACAGGCCGAGGAAGGCGACCGCGACCGTCAGCGCGGAGAAGAGCACCGTGCGGCCGGCGGTGTGCATGGTGGCGCGGATGGCCTCGTTGATCTCCTTGCCGCGCCGCAGTTCCTCTCGGTAGCGGGTGACGAAGAGGAGGCTGTAGTCGATGCCCAGGCCGAGCCCCAGGAAGGTCGTGGTGCTCATGACCATGCTGGAGGTCTCGCTGAACATGGTGACGCCGAACAGCACGCCCATCGACAGCAGCATCGCGCTCATGGCGACGGCCAGCGGGAGCAGGGCGGCGATCACGCTGCCGAAGATGATCACGAGGACGAGGAGCACGAGCGGGAAGACCATGGAGTCGGCCTTGGCGCTGTCCTCGTTGGACTGGGTGGTGTTCTCCAGCCACATCATCGCGGAGCCGCCGGTCTTCACCTCCAGCCCCTCGACCTTGCCCGTGTACTCCTTGTCGATCTCCTTGATCCGGGCGATGACCTCGTCGAAGTCACCGTTGACCCGGCCCAGTACGAGGGCCTGGTTGCCCGACTTGGCGCGCAGGGCCGGGGCCTTGCCCGAGGTCCAGTAGGAGACCACGTTGGAGATCTCGGCCTCGCCGGCGATCTTCTCGGTGAGGGCGGCGCCCGCGGCGGCGACCGCGGGGTCGTCGACCCCGCGCTCGTCCTTCACCAGCAGGAGCAGGTTGGGTTCACCCTGCTTGAAGGTCTCACCCAGCTCGGCCGCGGCCTTGAAGGACTCGGTTCCGGTGGACTCGTATCCACCCATCGTGAGGCGCTTCTGCAGACCGCCCGCCGCGCCTCCGGCGAGGAGGACGACGAGCAAGGTCCAGAGCAGCACCTTCTTTGGCGAATTGAGAAGGACGCGGGAAAGACTCTCAAACATGGGATTCCCCTTTTTCGGAACGTAACTCCGACGTCATGCGGACGCGGAGAGCTTTCGGTTCAGCCAGCGCGAGGTGATCGCGTAGGCCTCGGGTGCGGTGCGGTGCACGTTGAGGGAGTGACCGGTCGCCGGGATGACGTGGGTCTCCAGCTCCGCCTCGGGGCCGTAGAAGCCCTCTTCGAAGGCGTGCACGGCCGCGCTGTCGGCGGCGAAGCCGACGTCCGCGCTGCTGAACAGCGCGTCGTGCTCACCGACCACGAGGAGCACGGGAACCTTGACCGCGAGCGAGTACTCGGGCAGGTAGGTCTGGGGCAGGCTCTCGCCCTCGCCGAGGGTGGCGGTGGCCTTGATGAGCTCGTCGTGCGCCGACAGCTCCGGGTCGATGCCCTGCGCGTGCTCGAGCATCCGGGCGCGCAGGCCCGGGCGCTGGGTCATGTACCACTGCGGCAGGTCCGGGTCGGCGATGACCGGGTCCTCGGCGCCCGGGTGGAAGAAGTTGATGACCTCGTCGTACAGCGGCGCCGTGGTGTGCAGCATGCCGGTGACGACCAGGGCGTCCACGTCCGCGTGGCGGGCGGCCTCGACGATGGCCAGGCCGGAGCCGAAGGAGTGGCCGACGGAGACGACCTTGGCGAAGGAGTGCCCGGCGGGGGTGCCGGAGCGGAGCTCCTGGATGACGTGGTGGATGGTCTCGACGTTGCTGTCGACGGTGACGTCGACGGCTGCCGGGCGGCTGCTGGCGCCGGTGCCGAGGCGGTCGAGGAGCAGCACCGCGTAGCCGGCGGCCAGCATGTGGGCGGCGTAGTCGTACGCGCCGGGCACGGTCCAGTAGCGGCGGTCGTAGGTGAGGCCCGCCAGCAGCACCTGGACGGTGTCGGACCCCTGCTCGGGGATCAGCAGCTCGCCGCGGAGCCGCCACTCGGTCTCCGGCGCCGCGGCGGGGCGCACGGTGAAGGTCAGGTCCTCGCGGACCGTGCCGCCGGACGCGGCCGGGGCCGGGGCCGCGTCCAGGTCCGCGGGGCGGATGGAGGTCGTGGTCATCGGGTTCTCCTTGAACTGCCGTGGATCGGAACGATGTCGGCGAGCGGCGTCGCGTCCCGCGCACCCGGCCCGCCCTGGGGCGGCCGTGCGGAGGAGCTCGCGGCCCGCGGTCCGGAAGAAGGGGTGAGGGCCCCCACCGGGGAGGTGCGGGCGGCCGCGCCGTGCGTGGTGCTCGGCGGGGCGGAGGGAACGGGCCGGCGCGGCCCGCGCAGGGCCGCGGCCAGGACCTTGGGCCGGAAGGCCGCGGTCGGTGTGACCAGCAGCTGGCCCAGTTCGAGGATCACGGTGGCGGCGGCACGGTTGACCGGGGCCACCGCGGCGACCTTGTCGACGTACCACTGCGCGATGCGGGTCTGCAGGTCGGGCGGGGACACCTCGGCGGCCCACGGGTACTTGAGGTCGGAGGTGGTGGCGATCTGCCACGCCCCGGCGGCCTGCCTGGCCAGCGCCTTGCGCAGCCGCCCGGCCAGACCGGGGGCGGCGCCGTGGTCGCGCAGCATCCGGTCGAGGACCAGCGCGCCCTGGACGGCGACCGACATGCCCTGCCCGTAGGAGGGGTTGAAGGCGGCCATCGCGTCGCCGACGACCAGGAACCGGTCGGGGGCGCGGCGCAGCTTCTCGTAGTGGCGCCAGCGGTTCTCGGTGCGGCCCGAGCCGTGGATGCGGCCCAGCAGGGTTGCGTCCCGGACGGCCTCGAACAGGACGGGATCGCGCAGGGACTTGACGGCGCGCAGGAAGCCGTCGAGGTCGGTGGGCGGGCGCTGCCCGCCACTGACGGACACCGACACCATCCACTTGCCGTCCTCGATGGGGTTGAGGATGCCCTGGCGCGGATTGTCGGGGGTGGCCATCAGCAGCATGCACGTCCAGTCGGCGGCATGGCCGGCCGGAGGGGCGAACACCGCGGTGGCGTAGGCGGTCTGCGCGTCGACGACGGTCTCGCGCGGAGCCTCGTAGCCCAGCTCCGCGAGCCATTCGGGGGCCCGGGACTTGCGGCCCGAGGCGTCGACGGTGAAGGCGGCGGCGATGAACCGCTCGGCGCCCCAGCCGGCCGGGGCCGCGCCGTCCCTGCCGCGCACCCGGACACCGGCGACGGTGGATCCGGGCCCGGCCTGGAGGGAGACCACCTCGTGCTCCTGCAGGAAGGTGACCTTCGGGTCGGTGCGCAGCCGTTCGCGGACGACCGAGTCGATGACGTCGCGGGTGCCGGTCATCATCGACAGGCCGGTGTCGAAGCGCGGGATCCAGCCGCCGGGGGCCATCAGCAGGATGTCCTCGGGCATGCGGACGCGGACCATGCCGCCGGCGATCAGCTCGCGTTCGATGCCCGGGAACAGCCGCTCCAGCCCCTGGTGGCCGGCGGCCATCAGGTTGTGGGCGTGCCGGGACTGGGCCACGCCCCGGCGCCACTGCGGGCCGTCCGGGAGCCGGTCGCGCTCGATGACCGTGACCCGGTCCATGGTGCGGGCCAGGGCGGCGGCCGCGGTGAGCCCGGCGAGGCTCGATCCGATGACGACGGCGTGGCCCTCGCCGGTGTCGGTGCCGGGGACCGCTGTGGTCGGACTCATCGGCTGCTCCCTCCTGCGTGCGTGGTGGCGGCCGCGGCCCTGGGGCGGGCCGCGAGGTCCCCGAGGACCGTGGGCAGGCCGTCCGCCACGGTGGGGTGGACAAGGCTCCAGCCGAGCTCGGTGCGGGCGCGGCGGTTGGAAACGCGGTACGAGGTGGTCAGCGAGGCCGCGACGGCCCCGCCAAGGGCGAGCGCGGCGAGCGGGCGCGGTACGCCCGAGACCTTGCGCACGCCGGTGGCGAACGCGATCCGCGCGGTGAACTGGGCGATCCGCAGCGGCTCGTCGTCGACGAGGTTGTACGAGCCGCCCGCGGGCGCCCGGTCCAGTGCGGCCACGTATCCGGCCGCGAGGTCCTCGACGTGGACGCAGCTCCAGTAGGCGCGGCCGTCGCCGATGTGGCGCAGCCGCCCGGAGCGGATCCGGTCGAGGAAGGCGGTCTTGAAGTTGCCGCAGGGCCCGTAGACGAACCCGGGGTGGAGCGTGACGGCGTCGAGCCCCCGCCCGGCCAGCGAACGCAGCAGGGCGGCCCCGGCCGCGTGGCCGACGCCCAGCGGGGCCGGGGTGTGCGGGGTGGACTCGTCGATCCACCGGTTGCCGTGGTCCCCGTACACGTAGGCGCCGCCGGTGTAGAGCAGCCTGCTGCCGTGGCGCAGGCAGGCCTCGGCGAGCGCCGAGGTCATGACCCGGTCCGCGGTGCGCAGGCCCGCCAGCCGGGTGGGGGTCAGCCGCCCGGTGACGCGCTGCTGCGCCGCGTGCACGACGGCGTCGTGCTGCTCGACGAGCCCGGTGTACGAGCCCGGCCGCAGCATGTCGCCGGCGTGCGGGATTGCCCCGGCGGCGGCCAGGTCCGCGGCGGCGGCCGAGGCCGGGTCGCGGACCAGGGCGGTCACCTCGCGGCCGGCCGCGAGCAGGGCGCGGGTGACCGCGCCGCCGACGAAGCCGGTGGCGCCGGTGACCAGGACCCGCTGCCGAGGGGTGCTCACAGGTGCTCGACCGTCGGGCCGGCGGGGATCTTCCGCCGGCAGTCGAGGACGTACGCGGCGTGCTGCGCGACCAGTTCGAGGTCGAACGCCGAGTGGTCGGTGAGCAGGACGACGGCGTCGGCGTCCGCGACTTCCTGCGCGGTGAGCTCGACGCGCGCCAGGCGCGGGTCGACCCCGTGGCCCTCGACGACGTGCGGGTCGACCGCGCGGACCTCGGCGCCCAGGCGCAGCAGGCCCTCGACGACGCGGGTGGCGGGCGATTCGCGGGCGTCGCCGGTGTCGGGCTTGTAGGCGAGGCCCAGCAGCAGGACGCGGGCGCCCTTCAGGGCCCGGCCGCGCTCGTTGAAGCCGTAGATGAGCCGCTGGACGACGTATCCGGGCATGTGGTCGTTGATGTGGTTGGCGAGCTCGACGAAGCGGAAGAGGCGGCCGACCTTCCGCTCCACCTGCCAGGACAGGTAGACCGGGTCCACGGGCAGGCAGTGGCCGCCGACGCCGGGGCCGGGGGTGAACTTCATGAAGCCGAACGGCTTGGTGGCCGCGGCGTCGATGGCCTCCCACACGTCGATGCCGAGGGTGTGCGCGTACATCGCGAGCTCGTTGACGAGGGCGATGTTGACGTGCCGGAAGGTGTTCTCGACGAGCTTGGTGAGCTCGGCGACCTTCGGGGAGCCGACCGGGACGGTGGTGTCGATCAGCCCGGCGTAGAAGGTGTCGATCGCGGCGAGGGAGGCCTCGTCGATGCCGGAGACCACCTTGGGGGTGCGCTCCAGCGTCCAGGTCCGGTTGCCCGGGTCGATGCGCTCGGGGCTGTAGCCGAGGTGGAAGTCGGTGCCCGCGGTCAGGCCCGAGAACTCCTCCAGGATCGGCGCGACGAGCTCCTCGGTCGTACCGGGGTAGGTCGTGGACTCCAGGACGATCGTGGCGCCCTGGCGCAGGAAGCGGCCGAGGATGCGGGCGGCCGACTCGATGTGGCTGAGGTCGGGCACGCCCTCGCGCAGCGGGGTGGGGACGCTGATCACGGCGACGTCGAAGCCGCCGAGCTCGCGCTCCTCGGTGGTGGGGCGGTAGGCCCCGGAGTCCAGGACCGCCTGGAGCCGCTCGGGGGCGACGTCCTCGACGAAGGACTCGCCGGCCGCGATGCGCTTGACGCGCTCCTCGCTGACGTCGAAGCCGACGACCGTGTGGCCCGCCTCGGCGGCGAGCATCGCAAGGGGCAGGCCGACGTAGCCCTGTCCCATGATGACGATCTTTGCCATCTGTCCGTTCCTTTGGTGGCCGGGTGGGTGGCCGTTGAGGGTGGGTTGACCGGCGGATCAGGTCCAGAGACCGGTGCCGAAGGTTTCCTGGGACTCCAGGACGCGCTGGCGCAGGTCGAAGCGGCGCACCTTCCAGGTGCCGGTGCGCGGGAAGTCCTCCCAGGCGATGACCCGCGGCTCGGCGAGCTCGGGCAGGTCGCGGGTGGCCGCGGCCCACTCCTGGTCGGTGAGGTCCGGTCCGGACAGGCTGATGACCGGGACGGGCAGGCCGCCGGGGTCGCCGAGGACGATGACCTCGGTGGCGCGCTCCAGGCGTTCGAGGAGGATCGACTCCAGCTCGATGCCGCTGACCCCGGGGATCAGGTCGACCTCGCGGTCGACGATGCGCAGGTTGCCGGTGCGTGAGCGCACACCCATGTCACCGGTGTTCCACCAGCCGTCCCAGGCCTTCTCCTGGTGCCGGTCGTCCTCGCCGAGGTAGGTCAGGCACAGGCCCTTGGTGCGGACGAGCACGACGCCCTGCTCCCCGGCGGGCACCGGCTTGCGGGTCTCCGGGTCGACGACCTTGACCTGCGTGACGAACGGGACCGGGCGGCCGACCACGTTGGTCACCGGATCCAGGGCGCCGGCGTTCTTGCGGATCTTGTTGCGGGAGTAGACGGCCATGGCCACCGGGCCGGTCTCGCTCTGGCCCCAGACCTGTCCCCACACGGGCCGGCGGACGTCGCTGGCCTCCATGAACTTCCGGACGGTCGGCGGGTGGATGGCGTCGAAGGTGTTGAGGTACGCGCGCACCCGCTTGAACGCCGCCGGGTGGGACTCGGTGAGCGGCTCCCAGCGCTGGTAGATGTTCGGGCAGGCCTCGAGGATCGTCGGGCGGTGCTCGGCGAGCATCGCGGCGGCGGTCTCCGGCTCGGAGCCGGCGAGGATGACCACCTTCTGCGGCGGGCGGGCCATCTGGGCGAAGGTCCAGGTGATGGCGCGTCCGTGGACGAAGGCGATGCAGGAGGCGAACACGTCGTCGGGACGCACCGCCAGCCCCGGGATCGGCATCGTCTCCAGCTTGGTGAGGACGCCGAGCAGGGTGTTCGGGGAGTGCACCACCAGCTTGGGGACGCCGGTGGTCCCCGAGGTGTGCGTGCAGATCATCGGCTCGTCCCGGCCGCGCAGGTCCACCGGCGGCACGTCCGCGCCGCTGAGGTCGGCGAGGCCGACGGCGTCGGGGGCGAGCGAGACGTCCCCGTCGATGGAGATCACCTGGGTCCCGGGACCGGTGAGCAGCACCCCCTCCTTGACGGCCGCGGCGAGCACGGAGTCGGAGGCGATCAGGACGCGCGGGGCGAACCGCTCCATCATCTGGGCCAGTACGCCGGGGGCGTTGGTGGCCGAGATCATGGCGGGCAGTGCCCCGATGCGGGCGGCGGCCGCGGCCAGGAGCACCACGTCGTGGTGGTTCTCCTTGATGATGGCGAGCCGGTCGCCGCGGCGCAGGCCGGCCAGGCGCAGCCGGCCGGACATGTCGGCGACGAGCGAGGCGAGGCGGGCCCCGTCGTACTGGCGGCCGGCGTCGGGAGCGATGTCGAAGGGCCGGTCGAGGTGCCATGCCGGCACGTCCGCGTCGGCGTATGCCTCGAACAGCGCGCCCAGGTTCTTGGGTCGCAGGTTCTTCTTCATACCCAGCCTTGTCTTCGTGGAAGTCGGGTCAGCGGACGGCGAGCAGGTTGGCGACGAGCAGCAGGGCCACGCCGAGGCGGTGGGCCTGGCCGCCGAGCTTGCGGGCGACCAGGACCTGCCCTTTGAGCAGTCCGGTGCGCAGTTGGTGGACGCGCAGGGCGATCACCGGGGCGAGCGCGAGGAGGAACCACCAGGGCACGGCGCCGACGGCGCAGGCCCAGAGGATCGCCGCGGTCTCGGCGAGGCTGAACGCGGCGATGACGGCGGCGTAGACGGGCGGCCGCAGCATGGTCGCGAGGTTCTTGCGGCCGGAGGCGATGTCGCCGTCGCGGTCGTTGATGTTGGAGTAGAGCGAGACGAGCACGCTCCACAGGCCGATGAGCACGGACTCCAGCAGGGCCAGTCCGGTCATCTCGCCGTGGACGAGGCCGAAGGGGATCACCGCGACCAGGCTGGTGCTCAGGATGAGCACCAGTTCCTGCCCGTAGCGGTGGCTCAGCCGCAGGCCGTAGGAGTACTGGACGCTGCCGCCGACCAGCACCGGCAGCAGGGCCAGGGCCCACAGCGGCCGGTGCGGTGCGATCAGGGCGCCCAGGACCGCCCAGGTGATGCCGAAGAGCAGGGCCGCGTAGCCGAACCCGAGGGCCTGGCGGACCGTCAGGTGTCCGTCCAGCAGGGGTTTGAGCTCACGGTTGCGCAACTGCGCCTGCGCGGGGTCGTAGTTGACGAGGTCGCTGCCGTCCCGGAAGCCGGTGACGTCGTCGAACGCGACGGCCGACGCGCAGACGCCGACCCAGCCGAGGGTGAGCACGACCAGCGTCAGCAGGACCCGGGGGTCCAGCCGCTCGTCCGGCGGCAGCATCGTCCACACGACCAGCGCGGCCAGGTAGTAGTCGAAGAACCTCAGCTTGGCCAGCTGCGCGTAGGCACGCGGACGGGTCATCCGCGGCGCTGCCGGGGGTGCGGGTGCCAGGGTGTCGGTCATGCCCTCTTCCTCCGCCGGTTCAGTTGCCGAGCGGCTTGCGGCCGGTGGTGGAGATCTGGACCTGGCTGAGCCAGTGGTGGGCGGGGTCGCCCATCTGCGCGATGGCCTCGTCGATGCGCTCGCGGGTCACCAGGCCCCCGGCGGTGATGCGGGTGGCCATGAACTCCAGCCACAGCTGGTAGTGGCGGGCCTGCACCGAGCCGCCCTCGACCATGACCACGCGGCCCTCGGCCTGCACGTCCTCCAGGCCGGTGCCCAGCGCGATGTGGTAGTCGACGTGGCCGCCGCGCGGGTCGTGGCCGGCCTCGCGCATCAGCCCGTATCCGGCGGCGCGCACGTCCTGGAGGAACTCCTCGGAGTGGGCGCTGCGGAAGAGGGTCGAGGAGTCGGTGTCCTCGAGGAAGAGGATGCCGCCGGGCTTGAGGGCGCCCACCAGCTTGGCGATCAGGGCCTCGCGCTCGGGCAGGTGCTGAATGACCATGCGGGCGTGTACGAGGTCGAAGGCGGCGGCGGGCAGCTCGTCCTCGCGCAGGTCGAGCTGGAGCACGCGCAGGGTCTCGTCCTGCTCGTCGATCAGGCGCTCGGGCTTGAGGTCGGCGGCGACCACCCGGCCGGTGGGGCCGACCAGGTGCGCGAGGCGGCGGGCCGCTGAGCCGGAGCCGAAGCCGACCTCCAGGCAGTGCCAGCCGGGGCCGACGCCGAGCCGCTCGAAGCGCTCGAAGGTGCCGGGGTCCCAGATGGCCTCGTTGGTGATCAGCCGCTCGGTCTCCTTGTCCCAGGCGGAGTCGAAGACGTACTCCTGCTGCTGGTCCGCTTCCGTGGTGACGGTCATGGGTCCTGGTCCTCCTGGGCCTAGGCGAAGAAATCGCAGATCGTGTCGGCTATGTGCTCGACCTCGGCGTCGGTCAGGTGCGGCCAGACCGGGATCGCGAGGTTGGACCGGCTGGCCCGGCGCGCGTTCGGCCAGTCGGCGCCCTGCGGCGCGAACGCGGCGAAGGCCGGCTGCAGCGGGAGCGGGGTCGGGTAGTAGACGTGCGAGCCGATGCCGTGCTCGCTCAGGTAGGCGCGCAGGTCCTCGCGCCGCGAGACCTGGATCGAGTACACGTAGTAGCAGCGGCCGTTGCGTCCGGCCGGCGGGGCCTTGACGTCCTCGTCGTGGAGCTCGGCGAAGCGCTCGGTGTAGTAGTCCGCGATCCGGGCCCGGCGCTCCAGGCGGTCGGGGAACCCGGCCAGCCGGTGCAGCTGGAAGCCCGCGAGGACCTCGTCGAAGCGGCTGTTGCGGCCGATGCGGTGGTGCAGGAAGCGGTTGACGCCGTCCTGCCCGTGGTTGCGCAGCATCTTGACGGCGGTGGCCAGTTCCGGGTCGTCCGTCAGGACCACCCCGCCCTCGCCGGCCGTGCCCAGGGCCTTGACCTGGAAGAAGGAGAAGACGCCGAGGGTGCCCCAGCGGCCGGCGGGCACACCGTCCAGGACCGCGCCCTGGGCGACCGCCGCGTCCTCGATGACCGGGATGCCGTGGCGCCGGGAGATGTCCGCGAACCGCGGCATGTCGGCCATGATCGAGAACAGGTGCGCGGGCATCAGCGCCTTGGTGCGCTCGGTGATCAGGCTCTCGGTGTGGTCGGGGTCCATGACCATCGTCCACGGGTCCACGTCGGCGAAGACGGGGGTGGCGCCGGCGTTGACCACGGCGGAGGCCACCGGCTGGCAGCAGAAGGCGGGGACGATGACCTCGTCGCCCGGACCGATGTCCAGGGCGCCGACGGCCAGTTCCAGCGCGCCCGTGCCGCTGCCGCAGGCGAGGACCGCGCCGGCCCCGGTCGCCTTCTTGATCTCCTCTTCGAACTCGGCCGTCCGGCGGCCGAGGATGAAGCGCTGCTCCGGATCGGTGCCGACGTCGAACAGCACCTTGAGCAGGGCGTCCTTGTCACCCTCGAACAGGTCCGGCGGGAAGAAGGGCAGGGTGTTCACGACTGGCTCCCGGTGAAGAAGTCCCGGATCGCGGCGACGACGGTGTCGAGCTGCTCCCCGGTCAGGTCGGGGTAGAAGGGCAGGGCCACGGCCGACGCGCAGGCGGCCTCGGCCACGGGGAAGTCGCCCGGTCCGTAGCCCAGGTGCGCGAAGCAGGGCTGTACGTGCAGGGGGATCGGGTAGTACGTCTCGGTGCCGATGCCCCGCGAGGCCAGGTGGGCGACCAGCTCGTCGCGGCGCTCGACCTCGATCTCGTACACGTAGAAGACCGCGTCGGTGGGGACCGCCCGCTCCACGACGGTGGGCAGGCGCAGGATGCCGGGCAGGCCCGACAGCCGCTCGTGGTAGGCCTGCGCGAGGCGCGCGCGGGCGGCGATGTCCTCGTCGAGGCGGGGCAGCTTGGCCATCAGCACGGCGGCCTGGATGTCGTCCATCTTGCTGTTGGTGCCGGAGGCGCCCGACAGGTTGGAGATGCCGGCGATGTGGTCGATGGTCTTGCCCATGCGGCCGTGGTGGCGCAGGATCTGCGCCGTCTCGGCGACCTCGTCGTCGTCGGTGAGGATCATCCCGGCGTCGCCGATCGCGCCGAGCGTCTTGGTGGGGAAGAAGGACAGCACCCCGCCCCTGCCGAGCAGGCCCGCGTGCTTGCCGTTCCAGCGCATGCCGATGCCCTCGGCGCTGTCCTCCAGGACGGTGATCCCGTGCCGGTCCGCGATCTCGGAGATCGCGTCCATGTCGGCGAGCTGGGTGAACAGGTGGGCGGGCATCACGGCCCGGGTGCGCTCGGTGATCGCCTTCTCGAAGGAGAGCGGGTCCATGGCGTACGTGACGGGGTCGATGTCCGCGAAGACGGGCACGGCCCCGATGGCGGCGACGGTGGTGGCGGTCGCGGCGAAGGTGAAGGCGGGGACGACGACCTCGTCGCCGCGCCGGACTCCGGCGGCGCGCAGCAGGATGACCAGGGCGTCGGTGCCGTTGTTGACCGCGATGGCGTGCTTGGCGCCGGTGTAGGCGGCGACGGCGCGCTCGAACTCCAGGCACTTGCGGCCGTGCGACCACTTGTTGCGGTCGAAGACGTCCTGCACGTGGGCGCTGATCGACGGCCACAGTGCGTCGAAGGTGGCCGCCTGGGTGAAGAACGGCACCCCCGGGTGCTCGCGGCCGCCGGGCTCGGCGGGAACTTCGACACTCTTCACGGCTGCTCCTTGGGAGACGTTGAGGGAGCTCCGGTCCGTCCCGGTGGTCACCCGCGCGGCCGGGCCGTCGACGGGGCCGTGCGCGGTGCGTACGGACCGGCAGTGCCCGGAGGCTTCGAGGGCGGCGGCCACCGTCCCGGCGGCGGCTTCGTCGCGGACCAGGAAGGCGCAGGTCGGGCCGGAGCCGCTGACCAGCGCGCCGAGCGCCCCGGCGTCGAGTCCGGCGCCCAGGGTGTCGGCCAGTTCGGGGCGCAGCCGCAGCGCGGCGCCCTCCAGGTCGTTGCGCAGCAGGGCGGCGAGCCGGTCCGGGTCCCCGGAGGCGAGGGCGGCCGCGAAGTCGGGCGCCGGGGCCAGCTCGGCCGGCGCGGGGGCCGCCGTGTCCGACTCGGCGAGCAGCAGGTCGTACTCGCGGAACACCCGCGGGGTGCTCAGCCCGCCCCGGGCTTCGGCGAACACCCAGTGGAAGCGGCCGGAGTCGGGCAGGGCGGTGAGCCGCTCGCCTCGCCCGGTGCCCACGGCGGTGCCGCCCATGAGAGCGAAGGCGACGTCGCTGCCGACCTCCGCGGCGACCTCGGCCAGCAGCGGGTCCTTCGGGTCCAGGCCCCACAGCGCGGCGCAGCCGACGATGGCGGCGGCCGCGTCGGCGCTGCCGCCGGCCATGCCGCCGGCGACCGGGATCCGCTTGTCGATGTGCAGGTGCACGCCGGGGTCGACGCCGATCCGCTCGGCGAGGAGGGCGGCCGCCGCGGCGGCGAGGTTGCGCCGGTCGGCGGGGACCGCCCCGATGTCCTCGCCTTCGAGCGTGACGGAGAGCTCGGGGGCGGGGGTGGCCGTGACGGTGTCGTGGAGCGACACCGCCTGGAAGACGCTGACGAGTTCGTGGTAGCCGTCCGGCCGGGTTCCGCCCACAGCGAGGTGGAGGTTGACCTTGGCCGGTACCTGGACCGTGACGCTCACCGTGCGGCGTCCCAGATCTCGATCATCAACGTGGCTGCTTCCTGTGTCGAAGGGTGTTCCGGCAGACCGTCGCCGACCGGAAGGACGGCGTCCGATGGGCGGCGCGGAGGCGGAATCCGTCCCGCCGCTGCCCTGGTGCCGAGAGTCTGCGGCGGCGTCCATGCGCCCGGCTAAAGCCATCTCGGCACCCGGCGTGACCTGCCCGTACGCCCTCCAGGACCGCCTGCGCGGCCTGCCGGAGGGGTAACCGGAACACCCCGGGGAGGGCGCGGGCGGCGACAGCAGTACCTGCCGTGCAACTTCGTGCCATCGCCGTGCGCTGGAACGGCGCGGGGCGCCCGGAGAAGCTGGACGGGCACGCCCGGACACCCCGCGGCCGGGGCCGGACCGAAGCTCTCCGCACGGAGCGGCGACGCACCCGAGCAAGGAGTGAGGATGTCTCGAACCGCGACACTCGAAAGGCTCGACCTGACAGCGGTCACCCGCCGGCTCGTCCACCTGCCGAAGGAGCCGTGGCTGCCCGGCCGCGGCGCGCCGGAGCCGGACGGGGAGCGTTTCGCGCTGTCCGGCGAACTGCCGGACGCGCCCTCCCTGTTCCGCGACGGCGCCGGGGGCCACGACACCCAGCTGTTCGTGGAGATCTTCCGGCAGCTGGGCCTGTCCCTCGGGTACCGCTACTTCCGGGTGCCCGCCGAGCGCGCCTGCCTGTTCGTCGGGCTCGACTGGGCCGTGGCCGATCCCGCCGTCTGGCGCCGCCGCGGACCGGGCGCGCACCTGGCGGTGGACGTCCGCGCCACGCCCACCACGACCACTCCGGGCGGGGCGCCGCGCGGGCTGCGGCTGGCCGCCGCCCTGCGCATCGACGGTGAGCCGGGCTGCACGGGCTCGGCCGAAGTCCTCTTCCTGCCCCCGGCGGTGGCCCGCGACCACCGTGCCACCAGCCGGCTGGCCGCCGTGTCCGCGGACGCTCCGCGCCCGTACGGTCCGCCCCGACCGCTCGCCGAGCCGGGCTCGGTCGGCCGCACCGACCCCGCCGACGTGGTGGTCCGCGCGCCCGTGACCCGCGGGGAGTCGTCCACCACCGCGCTCGTGATCGACCCCGGGCACCCGGTGTTCTTCCTGGACGGCGCCGACTCGGTCCCGGGCCTGCTCCTGGTGGAGGCGCTGCGGCAGTCCGCGGTGCTGGCCGCCGGCCGGAGCCACGGTTTCCGCCCGGAGCTCACCGCGCTGACCGCGCTGGCCGTGCGCTTCCGCGGGTTCGCGGAGCTGGACCTGCCGCTGAGCTGCACCGCGGTGGCCGGCCCGGTGCGCCCGGACGCGGCCGGGCGGGCGTCCGCGCCGATCCGGCTGACGGTCTCCCAGCTCGGCAAGGTCACCGCGGAGGCCGAGATCACCGCGGCCCGGGCCGCGTGATGACGAGCGCACCCGCCCCGGCGGGGCACGTCGGGCTCGGTGACGACCGCGACGCCGTCCCGGGCGGGGAGAGCCTGCGGTCGGTGGTCGAGAAGGTGCTGGGGGACGTACTGGCCCCCTGCCCGCCGCTCGGCGCGGGCTCCCCGATGCTGCACACCGGAGCCTTCGTGGTGGACCCGCCCTTCTACGGGGACGGGGACATCGGGCAGGTCGCCGTCTGCGGCACCGTCAACGAGATCGCGGCCGCGGGCGCCGAACCGGTGGCGCTGACCCTGTCCGTCATCGCCGAGGCCGGCCTGCCGCTGGCCCGGCTGGCCAGGGTGGCCGCCTCCGTACGGGACTGCGCGCGCGAGGCCGGCGTGGTGGTCTCCGCCGTGGACGTCCGCGCGGTGCGGGCGGGCGAGGCGGACCAGCTGTACCTCCAGACCACGGGCATCGGGGTCTTCCCGCAGGGCACGCCGCCGCGGAGCGCGGCGCGAGCCGGGGACCGGATCCTGCTGAGCGCCCCGCTGGGCGGCTACGGCGCCCACCTGCTGTCGGTGCGCGAGCTGCTCGGGTACGAGAGCATCATCAGCGGCGCCTGCGCCCCGCTGGCCTCGCTGCTCGCCCGGGTCCGCGGCCGCGTGCCGCCGGACGCGGTGCGGGCGGTGCGCCCGGTGGCGGGCGAGGGCCTGGCCCCGGTGCTGCGCGCGATGGCGCACGGGACGGCCTTCGACCTGCGCGTCGAGGAGCTCGCGCTGCCGGTCCGCCACGAGGTGCGCATCGCGCTGGACGCGCTGGGGGTCGCCCCCTGGCACGCCTCCAGCGCGAGCTGCCTGTGCCTGGTGGTGGCCGCGGACCGTGCCGAGGAGGTGCTCGAGGCGCTGCGCGGGCATCCGCTGGGCCGGGAGGCGGCCGACGTGGGCGTGGTGCTGCCCGGTACCGGAGCGGGTGTGGAGCTGGTGCGCGCCGACGGCTCCCGGGTGCCGCTCGCGGCCGAACAGGGCCCGCCCGCACGGCTGTCGTAGCCGGACGTGATCCAGCAGGACCCCCCGCCCGCACCGTTCCGGTGCGGGCGGAGCCATGTGCGGAGCCATGTGCGGGCGGGGAGCGGAGGCGGAGGGGGGGGGGGAGGCGGCGAGGGGGGCGGCGGGGCGCGGACGGCAGGGGGCGAGGGCCTGGGGGGGGGGGGCGGCGTGGAGGGGGCCCGCCGGAGAGGCGGCTTGGGCCCGGCCGGAGTGGGCGTGGCGTCCGGCGGGGAGGCGTCCGTCGGGGAGGGCGAGGGGGGCGGCGAGACTCGCGGGGCCGCGCCCGCCGCAACCCTGCCCGTCAGAACCCTGGCCGTCAGAACCCTGGCCGGCAGAACCCTGGCGGTCGGAACCCTGCCCATCAGAAGAGCACCCGCTCCACCCGCTCCACCTGACCCACCCGCTCCACCCGACCCCATCTGACCGCCGGCGATCGGGGCTCCCCATGACCCCTTGCTCCACGGTGTGCGGGGCTCCCGCGCCCCCCGGCCCCGCCGTGCGGGGGCGCCCGGCGCCGGGAACGGTCCGCGCCGTGGCCTCCGTCGCCGTGCTGCTGCTCCTCGCCACCGGGTGCAGGAACGACGCCGCACCGGCCTGGGGGTACCCGAAGCTCGGCGTGACCCTGGGAGCGCTGTCCCGGGCGCTCGAGGAAGGCTGCGGCGGGAAGGCCCCCGCGGACTGCGCCGACGACCTCGACCGGATCGACGTGCTGGTGGAGCCCGCCTTCGCCGAGGTCCTGGACCACCGCCTCCTCGACGACGCGTACGTCGAGGCCAGGAACGAGGTGGACCGGGCGAGGGAGCTCCGCCTCGTCGCCGAGGTACGGGCCCGGTCGCGCCGCGATCCGTACGACCGCGCCCTCGCGCGGGCGGTGGCGGCCGAGAGGCTCGCCTACCGCCATCTGCTGGCCGCGCTGGACAACGTACGCGCGGCGCCCCCGGCGGGCGACGGGACGGCGCCCCTCTGAGGCGGCTCCGCCCCGTGGCGCCGGGCGGGGAGCCCTGCTACCCCCGTAGCGGCGGAGTGGGGAGCACCGTGCCGTCGAGCGCCACGAGGGTCAGGACGGCGATCGAGGCCGTCCACGCGAGGGGGGCGACCGAGGAGGGCCTGCCCCTCTTGTCCACCTTCTCCGGGAGCTCGCCGAGCGAGTTCCGCTTGGAGAGGACCCAGTCCAGGACCGGTCCGGCCTTCGCCGGCCGGCCCGTGGCGGCCCACGCGAGCGCGAAGAACGCCGTACTCGGCGTCCAGGCGTTGCCGCCCCACGGCGCCCCCGGGTCGTTTCCGGGCGTCAGCCCTCCGTTGGGCAGGAGCAACTCCCCGTACGTGGAGTCCAGCGCCCGGGCCAGACCGGCGGGGGCCTCGTTGAAGGGGGGCGCCATGAACGCCACCGCGCTGTCCCGACCGTGGCGGCCGTCCGCGGTGCGCTGGTAGCCCAGGGGAAGGAACCGCGCGGAGATGCCGGCGGAGAGCCGGCCCGCGGCCCGCGCCCAGCGCTCGGCGTCGGCCGGCCGGCCCGCCTCGCGGGCCAGGTCGGCGGGGGCGTTGAGCCCGGCGAGCAGCGGCGCGGCCGTGCCGATGTTGGCGGTGGCCGTCATCAGCTCCCAGTAGTCGGGGGACGCCGGGGGCAGCCCGTCCGGGCGCAGGGAGTCCGCCGCGTGGTCGGCCGCCTTGCGGATCATCGGGTAGAGGGCGGCCAGCCTGCCGCCGCGGGTGGCCCGGGGGGCGCTCTGGTACCACTGCCAGGTGGCCCAGGGGACCCAGCCGTTGGCGTCGAGCTGCCAGCGCCTGCCGTCGGGCGGGCCGGATCCGTCGAGTTCCGTCCGCGCCTCCCAGGTGCCGTCCGCGCGCTGGGTCGCGGCGCTGTGCCGCAGGATCCGGTGGGCCTCGGCGTCGTGGCCGGTGAGGGCGAAGGCGGCGCAGGCGAAGCTGGAGTCGCGCGGCCAGGAGTACTGCCAGCCGTGGCTCGCTCCCGCCGCCATGGCTCCGTTGGGCCGGAGCAGGGCGCGCAGGGAGAGCAGGGCGCGCTCGGCCGCTGCCCGGTGCGCCGGCGAAGCGCCCGGTACGCCGCCGGCGGCCAGCCAGGCGCGGCTGCGCTCGATCTGGCGCAGGGCCGGCGGATGGCCGGCGTCGACCGTGTCCGACACGGTCCCGGCGTCGGGAAGGTACGTCCACCGGCCGGAGGCCAGCCGCAGGACGTTGCTCCCCTCGACGTACCGCGCGCCCTGGGCGAGCGATCGCGAAACGCCTTCGGTGGCGGTCGCGTTGGACAGCAGGCCGACGGTCAGCTCGGTGCGCGCCGGCCGGGAGGCGTTGCCGATCCGGGCCTCGTCCCGGCTGCGGTGGCCGGCCGGCAGGAGGACGGGCGGGACGGCTCGCTCCGGGAGCGCCGCCCCGGTGTGGCGCCCGGCGTGCTGGTCGGGGTGCTGGACCTGGTACCGGTCGGGGTGCAGATCGGGGTACCGGTCCGCGGGGCCTTCGGCGCGGTGGTCCACGGAGCGTCCGGGGTGGTGGCCCGAGGTGCACACGGGAACGGCGACGCTCGCCAAGGCCGCCGCGGCGGCCGCCCAACGGCCGAGCCGGACTCCGGGCATCGCCACTCCCTCCACGCGGCCCGCGTACCCGCGGGCCCGGAGTCCCCATCCTGGGAGAGCCCCGCGGAGGCCGCCACGGCAACCGGCCGCCCGGGTGAGCCGGGTGCCCCCCGGGAGCTCCGAGCGGCCGTCAGGCCGTACCCGGACTGGCGCACCCGGGATGCCGGGGGCTCGGGGCCGTGCCCATCATGGGTGTTCGCGGGCCGTGCGGTCACCGCAGTCGGCGGGCGCTTCGGCCGCCCCTCCGACCGGGCCCCGCTGCGAAGGGCTGGTAGATGAGCACTGCTTCGGGCGCGGGCGAGAGCGACGAGGTCCGGCCCCCTTCCTCCACGGCGGACCGGGCCGCCGGCCGCCGCCCCCTCCTGCGCGGGCTCCTCCCGGCGACGGGGGCGGTGCTCGTGGCCGCGGCCGGCGCCCTGGTCGCCGTCGGCTGCTTCCTCGGCCTCTACGTGCGGCCCACGTCCGACGACTGGTGCGCCGCGTGGAAATCCCGCGACATGGGAGTCTTCGGCATCACCTCCGACTTCTACATGACGCAGAACGGCAGGCTCGCCAACGCCTTCCTGAGCGGTGTCGTCTACGGCGACGGACTGGCCGGGACCAAGATCCTGCCGACGGTCATCGCCGTCACCTTCACCGTCGGACTGGTCCTGCTGGGGCGTGACTTCGTCCGGTCCCTCGGGGGCAGACCCCGGCTCCTGGTCCTGATCGCCTGCGCCCTGGTCGTCCAAGTGCTGGTCTACTTCGCGGGCACCCGCAGCTACCAGGTACTGCTGTGGGCCCCCGCCACCATCTCCCACACGATTCCGAGCGTCATCGGAGTGTGGTCGCTCCTGCTGGCCTTCCGGACCGCCGGGCATCCCCGTACCGCCGTCCGCGTGGCCGGCTTCGTCTCGGCGTTCCTCATCGGTTTCGTGCTCGGCACCCTCAGCGAGCCGTTCTCGCTCGTCAGCGGACTGCTCGCCGGCATGGTCGGACTCCTCTGCCTGCCCCGGCTGGGCCTGGCGCGGAACTGGCATCCGTTCACCTGGTGCCTGGCCTGGTGCTCCGGACTCGTCTGCGGTCTGGTCGTGCTGTACTCCTCCCCCGGCGCCCGGTGGCGCCGCGCGCAGCAGCCGGCCAAGGAGTCGCTGCTCTCCGCGCACGAACTCAAGGGCACCGTCAGGGACTGGCTGCACATGTGGGACTCCGTCACCGGCCAGTGGGCCTACCTCGGAGCCGTCGCCGTCGGGGTCCTGCTGGGGCTGGCGAGCGGGCGCCTCGGGGCCGCGCCCGGACGGCTCGAGCCCCGGCGGGCCGTCCCGCGCAAGGTGCTGGCCGCCCTGCTGCTGCTCCCCGTGCCCGTGGTGGTGCTGGGGTCGCTCGCGGTGGTGGTGGGCCTGCGCAGCGGATACGGCGCGACCGGGTGGACGTACGCCCGTACCTGGACGAGCTACCTCGTACCGATGGAGCTGGCTCTGTGCGGCTACGGAGCCCTGCTCGGGGCGTGGGGCGGGCGATGGCTCTCGGGCCTGCGCAGGGCGGGCGCGGCCCTGGCGGCCTGCGCCGTGGCGGCGGGCTGCCTGGCGCTGGCCTCGGTGGCCGTGCTGGTCCCGGACGTCCAGCGGCTCACGACCGCCGCGGTCACCCGGTCCGTGGCCTGGGACGCCCAGGACGCGCGCATCCGGGCCGAGGCCGCGCGGGGTGCGAAGGACGCGGCCTACGAGCCCCTGTACATCGGCAGCCTCGCCGAGCCCTTCTTCACGGGGAACTACGAGCGGGACTGGGTCGCCGCCTGCGTGTCGAAGTGGTACGGCATCGACCGGATCCACCGCGGCTGAGCCCGCTTCCCGCAGCGGCCGCGCCCGCAGCGGCGGCGCCCGGCCCCGCCGGTCATTCCTCCTCGGACGTGTACCGGATCCGGGCCCACACGGGCAGGACGAACCAGCACAGCAGGTACCAGGCCAGCACTCCGCCCACGAGCCAGGGCACGAGGGCGTTGCGCGTCGCGACGCGCAGGACGAGGAAGAGGGCGGAGGTGCAGGTGGCCAGCAGCAGGACGAGGCCCGCGCCGGTCAGCCGCGCGGCCCACGTGACCGCCTCGGGTTTGATCCGGCGTCCCGAGACGATGCGGTGGAAGGCCACGGGCCCGATCAGCGCGCCCGTCGCCAGCGACCCGAGCACCACGGTCACGATGTAGACCGTCTTCTCGGTCTGCCCGAGCCCTTCGAAGGCGGGGGTGAAGGCCACCGTGAGCAGGAAACCGAAGAGGATCTGGACCCCCGTCTGGGCGACCCGTATCTCCTGGATGAGCTCCTGCCACTGCCGGTCCGCCCGTTCCTCCGCGCTCTCGTCCCGGCCCTTCCCGGTGCCGCCCGGCATGCCGCCTCCCTGGATTCCCTGGATTCGTCCCGTCCCGTCACGCCGCGCCTACCCGCCGGCCCCCGCCGCATGCGTCCGCCGCATGCGGCGGTCATCCGCCGTTCAGGGCCCGGCGCAAGGTTGCCCCGAGTTCGGCGATCTGGCGCTGCGACACGTCGGCCGACAGGATCGCCTGCGAGCCGTGGAAGGTGCCGGGCCACTGGTGGAGTTCGACCGGCACTCCCGCCCGCAGCAGGCGTAGCGCGTACTCGATGCCCTCGTCGCGGTTCGGACAGAACTCCGCGGTGGCGATGTGGGCCGGGGGCAGGCCGGCCAGATCGGTGGCGCGCGCGGGGGCGGCGTACGGTGTGGCGGGCCGTGAGCCGAGGTAGTGCCGCCACCCCGCGGCGATCCTGTCCCGGTTCATCCAGGGCGTCGCGGTGAAGTTCCGCGCAGACCACGTCTCCTGCCGGTCGTCCAGTCCCGGCTGGTTGAGCAGCTGGAAGCGGATCGCCGGCCCCTGCCGGTCGCGGGCCAGCAGCGCCAGCGAGGCCGCGATGTTCGCGCCGGCGCTGTGCCCCCCGACCGCGATCCGGGCCGGGTCGACGCCGCGCTCGGCCGTCCAGGCCAGTACGGCGTACGCGTCGTCGAGCGCGGCCGGGAAGGGGTGCTCGGGCGCCAGGCGGTAGCCCACGGAGACCACCACCGCCCCGGAGAGCTCCGCGACCCCGGCGGCCCAGGGATGCTCGGTGTCCAGATCGCCGAAGACGCCTCCGCCGCCGTGCAGCCAGACGACGGCGCCTTGCGGCCGGTGCGGCTGGTGCGGCCGGTGCGGGCGGTAGACGCGCACGGCGACATCCGGGTCCGCGGACACCGTGCGGTCCTCGACCTCCATCGTCGAGGTGTCCGGCGCCGGCGCCGCGGCCGCGATCTCGGCGAAGGCCTCGCGCGTGGTGACCGGGTCGTCCATGTCGAGTTGCGGGAGGAACGGGATGAACGCTTCGAGTTCGGGATCCATGAGGGCCATCCTCCGGTCCGCCGCCCGCGGGATCATCCGCCGGCCGTCGCGCATCCCGCCGAGATCCCGCACCGGTCGGCGCGGCCCCGGACGCGACCGCCCTCCTATCCTTGCCGCCATGGAGGCACTCGCCGTACGACTGTCAGGACTGGATCCGTACGTCGACGGCGCGATCCGCGTCATCGCGTTCTACGACACGCTGATGCGCCGGCGGGTGGACCTCCCCGCGCTCGCCCGGGCCTCGGCGGGCCTCGCCGAGTGCGCCGCGGGGATCCGGCTGCACGGCACGGGCCGGACGGTCCGCTTCTCGCCCGACGGCCGGCAGGCCGCCGGCCCGACGGCGCCCGCGTCGACCACGGCGCCGATCACGCTCGACGAGGAGGAGATCGGCTCGGTGTGGCTGGAGCGCCCCGGCCCGCCGAGCCCGCTCGACGAGGTACTGCTGGACCGGCTCGCCATCGCCGCCGCGGCCGTCGCCGAGCGGTACGGGCCGACCCGCACCACCATGGCCGACCCGGCCCTCGTCGAGCTGGTGGTCAGCGCCGACGGTGACGAGGCGGGCCGGGCCCGGGCGTTGCGGCTGCTCGGTTTCGCCGCCGACGTACCGGTCCGCGTCGTCGCCGTGCGCTCGCGGATCCCGCTCGACCGGCTCGGGGCCCTCGTCTGCCCGGCCCGTCCGGTGAAGGCGGCGCCCCTCGCCGACGTGGGTGTGCTGCTGGCGGCCGCCGTCGACCCGTCCCTGTTTCCCGCGGGCGTCCGCGCGGGCATCGGCTCGGCCCGAAGCCCCGAGCGGGCCTGGCGAGAGGCGCGTACCGCCCTGCGCTTCACGGGACCGCGCGAACCCGTGGTCCGCTACGAGGACCTCGGTGCGCTGGCGCTGCTGGCCGAGATACCCCAGGACGCCTCGCGCGGCAACGCCGACGTGGCCGCCGTCGCCCGGATCGCCGGCAACCCGGAGGACATGGAGACCCTGGACGCCTTCTGCGCCACGGGATCCCTCCGCAGGGCCGCCGAGCTCCTCCACCTGCACCACAGCAGTGTCGCCCGCCGGGTCGAACAGATCGCGAAGGCGCTGGGCATCGAGCTCACCCGGCCCACCGGACTGCTGCGGGCCAGAATCGCCCTCACCGCATGGCGGCTGCTCGACACGACCGCGACCACGACCACGACCGCCCCGAATTGATCCGCACACGACTGGCCCCCGCCGGCCCGGACTCCAGGGCCTCTGCGATGATCAGGCGCTGTATTCCTTCGCCCGCGAGGTGGTTTTTTGAAGAAGGTGGCACTGCGTCCTCACGCACTGTTGCCCCGGCGGTACGACGACCGGAAGGTCCTGGCTTCCACAGTGGACGCGTGGGGACGGGCCTTGTGGCTCATCTGCCCCGATGCCGTTCTCCCGTCGAACCCGCCGTACGGGAGGGCCCTGCCCGAGCCGCCGCGCCTGCCGTTCGACGCCCTCGTCGTCATCGATGACGAGGGCGAGGTGCAGGAGCGGATCCTGTGCGGCGTGGCCGTGGTCCCCGCCCGGCTCGACGCTCTGCCCAACGGCCGCATCGTGGTCGGGGGCAGGACTCCGTCGGGAACCGGAACACCCGGATACCCACCGGCGTCAGCCACATCGCGGACATCAGCGCCCTCAACGTCACCGACTCCACCGCCTGGGCCGTCTACTGGCCCGACTCCCCGCTCGTCGAGACGCGGGCCTCCGGGCAGCTCCGTGTGCGCGACCAGCCGGTGACGTCCCCCGCGGACTGGCGGTCCACGGCGACCGGGTGGTCATGCTCGGCGGTCGGCGCGGCGGCTTCCACCACCCCGACGGGCTCCACTACTGCCGCTTGACCGACGGCGGAGCCGTCCTCGTCGAGGACGGGGAAGCCGTCCTCACGATGCCGGGCGGCGACCCCCTCCGCAGCTCCGTCCGCCCGGTGGGCCGGGGCCGGAATCTCTACGTCCGCGGCCGCTCGGCGAAGCAGTGGTACGTGCTCGGACTCTAGGCGGGGCTCACACGGTGGGCGCAACTGAACGCGCGGATCCGGCAGCGGCATGTGTCCCATGGACGGAAGCGGGTTCTCGCATCCGTCGTTCCCGGGAGTGCCATGAGTCTGCCGTCCGATCCGCCCGCCGAAGCGTCCGCAGCGGGGAGGGCACGCGGATCGCGCGCCGGGCGGGCGGCCAGGAGCTCGGTCTCGGCCGTGCTGATCACGCTCACGTGCGTCCTCGTGCCGGTCTCCCTGCTCACCGTCTGGGTGCACGACATCGTGCTCGACACCGGCCGCTACGTCTCCACGGTCTCCCCGCTCGCCTCGGACCCGGCGATCGAGGCGGCGGCCGTCCACCGCATCACCGGAGCGGCCGACGTCCGGGTCGACGGCGCCCAGGTCACCTCGGACCTGGCGAAGTGGCTGGAGGCCCAGGGGCTGCCGCCCCGCGTCGGGACGGCCGTCAAGGCGCTCGGGCCGCAGCTGGACTCGGCCGCGGACGCGGCCGTCTCCAAGGTGGCGACCCGGTTCGTGGAGAGCGACCGGTTCGAGACCGTCTGGACGACCGCCAACCGCGTCGCCCACACCGCGGTCGTGCACGCGCTGACCGGTGAGGGCCGCGGCCCGGTGGGCGTCGAGGGGGGCACGGTCACCCTCGATGTCGGCGCCGCCGTGGAGAGCGTCAAACAGGACCTCGTGGACGCCGGACTGTCCCCGGCCGAGAAGATCCCCGAGGTCGACAAGCAGATGGTGCTCTTCCACTCCGACAAGCTGGAGAAGATCAGGGGCGCGGTCCACCTGCTCGACGTCGTCGGCAACTGGCTGCCCGTGCTCACCGTGGTCCTCGGTGCCGCCGGAGTGGTGCTCGCCCGGCGCCGCCGCCGGGCTCTCGTGGCCACCGCGCTCGGCGCGGCCGCCGCCTGCCTCGTCTTCGCCGTCGGGCTGGCCGTCGTACGCCACTACTACCTCGGCCACCTCCCGGCGCAGGTCCAGTCACCGGCGGCGGCAGCGGCGGTCTTCGACACCCTCGTGCGGTTCCTGCGGGTCAGCATCCGGACCGCGCTGGTCCTCGGGGTCTTCGTGGCGCTCGGCGCCTACCTCTCCGGAGCCGGCCGCCTGCCGCGCGCCGTGCGCGGCCGCGCCGAGCGCGCGGCCGACTCCGCCGCGCGCCTGGGTTCCGCCCACGGGCTGCACACCGGGCGCGTCGGCACGTGGGTGGAGGCCCGTCGGCGCCCGCTCACCGTCGGCGTACTGCTCGTCCTCGCGCTCGTGTTCGCGCTGTGGAACCACCCGACGGTGCTCACCGTCCTGCTGCTGGTCCTGATCCTGCTCGCCGTGCTCGCCGTCCTCTCCCTGCTGGCGGCCGGCGGCCGCGGCTCCGGTCAGACCGGCCGGACCGGCCGGACCGGCCAGCCGTAGCCGCGGCCGCAGCCGCGCGGCGTCACGGCGGCGGGGGGTCCGGGGGCGTGCGGAGCCAGCGCGCCGGGAGCGGTTCGTGGGCCACCACGTAGCCGACGGCGATGGAGAGGGTGATGACGATGAAGAACGTGATGAGCCAGGACAGCAGGGCGAAGACCGAGCCGAGGCTGCCGAACTCCTGCATGCTGCGATCGACGGCATGGGGCATGTAGACCCTCGACGCCAGGGTGAGGAGCTGCTCCCCGACCCCGGCCAGCAACGCGCCGGGCAGCAACGGCAGCCACGGGATCCGGGAGCCGAGCAGCAGGTACTGCGTCCACCACCACAGGAGGGTCCCGCTGCCCGCCGCGAGGAGGAATCCGGTGGCCCGGCCGGTGCCGAAGGCCGTCTGCACCAGCCCCTGGAAGAGCAGGGCGACCATCCAGACGACGAGCCAGGCCAGCCACCGCCACGCGGCGACCCGGGCCTTGGCCTTGGGCAGGTGCCAGGAGCGCTCGCAGGTCTTCTGCAGGGCGCGGCTGCACGCGGTCGCCGACAGCAGCGTCACCACGACACCCACCCCGCTCGTGCTCACGACGGCGGTCGGATCGGTGGCGGAGTACACCGACCGCACCTGGTCCAGTGCGGCGTCCCGGAGCCCGAGTGTCGTGCGGATGGACGAGACGAGCTGGTCCTGGAGCCAGTCGGGGGCGATGGCCGCGATGACGAAGACGGCCGGGAGGGCGCCCAGGAAGGCCTGGGCGGCCAGCCTGGTCGCGCAGTCCAGGATCCTCACGGTGGCGAGCTGCTCGAGGATCCGGCCCAGCAGCGGGGTGTGCTTCCGCATCCAGCCGGGGACTACGCGCAGGCGGAGTGCGGCCTCCGGTCCGGGCACGGTGGGACTCCTCGGGACGCGGTTCGCGGCGGCCGCGGCCGCCCTTCCCCGAGAACAATGACGGAAATGCCGATATCCGGCATTTCGCCACTCGGTGGCACTGCTCACGTGATTGCATCCCTACCGGCGCTGCGTCCACAGGAACCGTTGAGGAGGCTGGATGTCCGGCTCGGCTGATGCCCCCGACCGCCTCGGGCCCGACCGCTTCGGGCCCGGGGGCCGGCGCCCGGGGCCCGGGGACCGGCGCCTGGGTGCCACACCGTTCCACCGGCCCACGCGCGCGGTGCGCAGGGACCTGTCCCAGCTCGTGTGCGCGCTCGTCGGGCTGGGGCTGGGACTGCTGGCCCCGATGCTCGCGGTGGGCCCGCGCATGGAGTCCGGTCGCGTGGCGACGCTCCTGTTCACCATCGGGTTCGGCGTCATCAGCCTGGTGAGCATCATCTACGCGATGCTGTTCCTGGTCGTGCAGTTCTCCGCCAGTACCTTCACGCCGCGCCTCGGCCTCTTCCGTGACGAGCCGATCGTCTGGCGCGCGTTCGCCTTCACCGTCGGGGTCTTCGTCTTCTGCATCACCGCCGGGCTGGCCATCGGCACGAGCAGGAGCGTCTCGGTCGTCGTCCCGTTCATCGCGATGCTGCTGACCCTGGTCGCGCTCGCACTCATGCGGACGCTCCAGACGAAGGCGTTCAACTCGATCCAGCTCGCCCATGCGCTGACCGCGATCGTCACCCGCGCGCACCGGCTGTACGACGCGCTGTACGTGCGGCCGTACGATCCGGACGGACCCGCCGCGGTCCCTCCCGCGATGCCCGGCGGCGGCGTGACCCTGCGCTGGTCGGGACCCGCGGTCGTGGTCCAGCAGGTGGACGTCCGCGCACTGGTCGCCGCGGCGAAGACGCACCGCTGCTCCATCGCCTTCCTCATCGCCCCGGGGCGTTCTGTCGCCGAGGGCACGGCGCTCGCCGAGGTGACGGGCGGCCGGCTGCCCGAACGGGCCCTGCGCGACTCCGTGCTGACGGGGGTGGAGCGCACCTTCGACCAGGATCCGCAACTGCCGTTCCGGCTCCTCGTCGACATCGCGCTGCGGGCCCTGTCCCCGGCGGTCAACGATCCGGCCACGGCGGTGGACTGCCTGGACCGCCTGGAGGACCTGCTGGCCCGCCTCGCCGACCGGGACCTGGCCATCGGGCACTTCGCCGACGAGGAGGGCGAGTCGCGGGTGACGATCCCGGTGCCGGACTGGGAGCAGTACGTCCGGACCGCCGTCGACGACATCGTCTTCGCCGCCGCCGGCTCCCCGATGGCCCTGCGCAGGACGCACACGCTGCTGACCAGGCTGGTCGAGCGGAGTCCGGGCGACCGCACCGCGGTCCTGCGGGAGCGGCTGCGGTGGGTCGACCGGGCGGGCAGCGGCGCCCACCCCCTGATCTGGGCGGCCTCGGGCGGCGCTCAGCCCCCTGCGGCGAACGGCGGACCCTAGTGCTGTGACCGGTCGGGGATGTGTCGTCCGAGGCCCCCGGGCCAGAGGTGCGGGTCGATCGGACGGATGCTGCAATGGCCGTACGGCTCTGCCGGCCGAGGAGGTGCGGGGATCGCCCGGTCCGGGTGCGAGGAGGGGTCATGAGCGACGAGGGCCGGCGGCGCGTGCGCGTGCTGGCGGGGCACCTGCTCCGCTCGGCGGCCTCCGTCGTCCTCTTGACCGCGCTGTACTTCCTGGCCCCGCTGGACCGCGGGTTCGACGCCCTGACCCTCACGCTGCTGGTCCTCGGCATGGCCCTCTTCGGCGGCCTGATCGCCTGGCAGATCGCCGCCATCACCCGTGCGGAGCATCCGCGGCTGCGCGCCATGGAAGTACTGGCCACCGCCGTGCCGCTGTTCCTGCTGCTGTTCTCCGCGTCGTACTTCCTGCTCGCGAGGGAGCTGCCGGAATCGTTCTCGGAGGCGCTGAGCCGGACCGACGCGCTGTACTTCACGGTCACGGTGTTCGCGACCGTGGGATTCGGGGACATCGCACCCGCCACCCAGGTCGCCCGCGCGCTGACGACCGCGCAGATCGTCGCCGACCTCATCGTGGTGGGGGTGATCGCGAAGGTCCTCTTCGGGGCGGTCAGGATCGGGGTGCGCAGGCGGGGGCACGTCGCGCGGTTCCCGGAGGAGAAGGAAGAAGAGGAAGAAGGAGACCCATGACGGAGCCGCGTGCCCGATCCGGCCCGCCGGTCACCGGAACGCAGCCGCAGGAGGCGGACGTCCTGCGGCAGCTGCTCCGCAGCCCCGGCTACCTCAAGTCGCTCGCCCTCTGCGCGCTCATCGGCATCCCGGTGTCCCTCGCCGCCTTCTGGTTCCTCGTCCTGCTGCACGAGCTGGAGCACGGTCTGTGGGCGGACCTCCCGCACGCCATGGGAATGAACGCACCGCCCTGGTGGTGGCCCTTCCCCCTGCTGCTCGTCGCCGGAACCGCGGTCGGCCTGGTCGCCGCCCGCCTGCCCGGCGCGGGCGGCCACGTCCCCGCCTCGGGACTGCACACCGGCGGCCCTTCGTCGGCCGCGCTGCCCGGCGTGCTCCTCGCGGCGGTGGCCGGCCTGCCGTTCGGCGCCGTCCTGGGACCGGAGGCCCCGCTGATCGCCCTGGGCGGCGGCCTGGCCCTGGTGTTCCGCGACCTCGCGAAGGCGCCGGCGACCGCGCGGAGCACCGCCCTCCTGGGTGCGGCCGGAGCGGCGGCGGCCGTCTCGGCGATCTTCGGCAACCCGCTGATCGCCGCGGTGCTCCTCATCGAGGTCGCGGGGGTGGGCGGGCCGCAGCTGTTCGCGGTCATGCTCCCCGCCCTGCTCTCCAGCGGAGTCGGAGCCCTGGTGTTCACCGGGCTCGGCCGCTGGACGGGGCTGGCGACGGGCGACCTCTCCCTGAATCTGTCCGCCCCGATCCCCCGCTTGGACGGGGCGGACGTGCTCTGGGCGCTGGCCATCGCCGTGGCCCTCTCCGCGGTCCTGCATCCGCTGCTGGCGGGAGCCCGGCTGATCGCCTCGTACGTCGCGGCGCGACCCCTCGTACGGACGGTCCTGTGCGCGCTGGGCGCCGCGGCCTGCGCGGCGCTCTACGCGCTGATCACCGGGCGCTCACCCGCGGACGTCGCCTCGTCCGGCCAGTCCACCCTCGCCAAACTCGCCACCGACCCGCACGCGTGGGGTGTCGGCGCCCTGTTCGCCGTCCTGCTGTTCAAGGGCGCCGCCTACGCGCTCTGCCTGGGCAGTCTGCGCGGCGGGCCCGTGTTCCCGGGGCTCTTCCTCGGCGCCGCGGCGGGCGTCCTGCTCTCGCCCCTGCCGGGTCTGGGCGTCGTACCGGCGATGGCGGCGGGCATGGCCGCGGCGGCGGCCATCACGCTGCGGCTGCCGGTGAGCAGCGTGGTGCTCGTGGTCCTGCTCCTGGGCAGCTCCGCCATGATGCCCGTGGTGATCCTGGCGGCCGTGGTCGCCTTCGCCATCACCGAGTTGCTGCCCCCCGGGCCCGCGGTGTCCGACGGCGCCCGGAACCACATGACCTGAGCAACCACGGCTGTCGCAGGGTCAACTCTGGTTGCTACCCTTGGGGCGAGCGGCTCCGGTCCGCTCGAACGGCCCCACCCCACAGTCGAGCGGGAGTTCACGTGAGCGCCAGGTACGCCCCGGACCCCTCGACGACCGTCGAGCGGATCGTCCCGCTCCTGGAACGGGCGGGGCTCGCGCGCGAGGAGGTCCTGCGGGTCGGGGGCGAGGGCGGGCTCTCGTTCCGCTCCGGGGTGCCCGAGGACATCGTCGAGGCCCTGCTGGAGGGCGGACACGCACCGTCCGCCCCCGGCGCGGACGCCGCGGCGGATCCGATGGAGGCCCGACACCGCCAGGTGGTCGACCGGATCCTGTTCCTGCGCGCGACGCGCCTCAGAGCGTTCGCGGACGGCGGGCGGCGGGCGTACTCCCTCGCGGAGATCGCGACCGGCGCGGGTACGAGCGCGCAGTGGCTGGATAAGATGATCAAGACTGGCAAGGCTCCGAACCTCGATCACGCGGCCGGTATCGCGGGGTTCTTCGGGGAGAACATCGAATTCTTGGTGGCCCCGCCCGCCGAGGCGCTCGACCGGGTGCTCCAGCAGATCCACAAGGACCTCCTGGAGAAGACGGTGGAACGCCAGGACGAGTACCTCCAACGGCTGAGGCAGGGGGATACTGCGTCCTACCTCAGTTCCGAACTGGGCGTGGCCGGTTACGCGGCCCGTGCTCTGGCCGACGTACCGGAGGACACGGCGCAGCCGATCATCGCCCTCATCGAATCAGTGGCACGCCGCTCGCGGGAAGAACGAGCCCGGGAGGCCAAGGCGGACTCGGACGGGCCGACGAGAACGGTTTGACCCGGTGGGCCGGGGCCGGGAGACGTGCGGTCCCCCGGCACTGACAGTGGACGAGGCATGGGGGGACCGTGCGTTCGGCCGGAAAGACGGTGGCACGCGATGGGCATCGCCCGCGACATGAAGCGGCATCGGGACGAGCTCCACAGGGGGCTGCCGCGCCCGATTCCCGACGATCCGGTCGATCTGTTCAAGGCGATCTGCGGCTACCTCAGCGCGAGCGCCGGGCGCGAGGTGCGCCTGATGCTGGAACCCTTCCCCACCGGTACGGTCAGCGGGCTCTGGCTCGACCTGGGTGACCACGAGGTCATCGCGGTGGAGGCGAACACCTCGCCGATCCACCAGATGGTGATCCTCGGCCACGAGCTGTGGCACCGCAAAGAGGGGCCGTGCGGCCACCACGGCAGCGCCGCGGGTGCGGCGGCCGCCGCCCGCATGCTCGGGGACCGGTGGAGCATCAGCGACGCCGCGGCGTACGTCGCCGCCCGGACCGACCCCGACCTGGACGAGGAGCGGCGCGCGGAAACCTTCGGGCGGATGCTGGCCGTCAAGTTCCGCCCGCACCTGGAGGGCACGCACGGCCGGACGCCCACAGACGGAGTGGCCGGCCGCATCTGGGCATCACTGGAAGGCTGAACGTGCACGAGGGCGTCAACTACTACGTGCCGGCCACCGCCCTGGGCGTCGCCGTACTGGCGAAGTTCCCGGCACTCGTGCGGGGTTGGCGCAACCCACTGGTCCGCACGGTGAACTCGCTGCTCATCCTGACCTGCGCCGCCTTCCTCTTCTCGGCTCCGCCGACCATCAGGTTCGTCAACCAGCTGACCGGTGTCAGCAACTTCTCGGCTCCGCTGGTCTACTGCATCGTGTCCGCCTACTCGTGCGCCTGCGTGGTGCTCATGGAGCACTGGCGGGCGGATTCGCGGCGCCAGGCGCGGGCCCGGACGCGCGTGCGCGGCTGGATAGCCGGTTTCGCCCTGGTGATCGCGGCCGTGGTCGTCTGCTTCTGCCTGGGTGAGGCACCGGACGAGCGACTGGTCGACTTCGAGCTCTACTACGCGACCACCCCCTTCATCTGGGAAATGCTCGTCATCTACATCTTCGCCAACGCGGTCGCCGCGCTGGCGGGTTCGGTGGCGTGCTGGAGCTGGTCGCTCGCCATCCGCAGGAGCACGGCGCGCGACGGAGTCGCGGCGGGCGGCAGGTCGCTGCGCGTGGGACTGGTCCTCCTCGCGGTCAGCTTCCTGGTGAACGGCATCTTCAGCCTGACCAAACTGGTCATGATCGCCGCGTGCTGGACCGGGCGGGAGTGGTACGCCCTCGAGCGCTGGATGTCGATCGTCATCTCCCTCAACGGCATGGTGGCCGCGTGCGGCCTGCTGCTGCCCGTGGTCGGCCCCTGGCTGGGGGCGCACGCGGTGCACCCCTTGCGGGACTTCGCCGCGCTGCGGCACCTGCGGCGCACCGTCCGCCCCTCCCCGTGCACCGCCCGGCAGCCCGTCCTGCTCACCGCGCCCTGGTTCTCCAGCCCCGAGCAGCACCTGATGCACCGGATGACCGACCTCCACGACTGGATGCTCGAACTGCGCGCCTACTGCTCGGACGACGTGCGCGAAGGCGCCTACCACGGGGCGCGGCAGGGCGGGACGCCCGAGCCGGAAGCCGTGGCGATCGCCTTCGCCGCCATGTTCACGGCGGCGGCCGACCGCCGCAGGAGCGGGTCGCCCACCGCACCCGAACAGGGCGTACGGGCTTCCCGGGCCCTGCGTTCCGCCGAGACCGAGTACCGCGACCTCATGATCCGCGTGTCCAGGGCCCTGCCCTCGCTGGCCGGCGCGGAGAGGTGAGGCGTCCCCCCACGCCTCACCTCTCCCGTCCGCGGGTCAGCCGCACCCCCGTGACGGCTGGACCCCGGGTCGGCCGCACCCCCGTGACAGCCGACCCTCCGGTTCAGCCGCACCCCCGTGACGGCTGAACCCCCGAGTCAGCCGCACCCCCGTGACGGCTGACCCCGTACCCTGCCGCGGTCAGGACCCCGCGGAGATCTGGCCGAGCGGCTCCCAGCCGCCGTGCCCGTCACCGCCCCGGTTCAGCGACACGTCCACCGCTCCGCCGTCCGCGACCGTGAGGCGGTCCGCCTTCCCGTCACCGTCCCAGTCGGCCCACCGCACCCGGCCCAGCTCGCCACCGGCGTCGCCTCCGCGCCCGCCGACGGGGGCGACGTAGCCGCTGATGTTCGAACCGACGCTCGCGGCAGCCGACCCGGCGCTCATGAGCATCAGCCCGGGGGCGATCGCCACCATCGTGAGTGACCGGGTCACCATGCGGCGGACCGTCGAACTGGACACGCTTGTCTCCTGTTTCGGGCAGGGCGGAGTGACCCGGGAACCACCGGGCGACGAGAGGGAAGTTGTCGTGGCGATCTCCGCCACACGAGGAAGGTACGCACAAACAGACGATTAATCAACCAGAATTGATGGCGCCTCAACCAGAGGTGAGAACAAGGAGAAGGGTCGCCTCCTCCTCGCGGAAAAGACGGCCCTCGCCACGACAGGACGCGTCAGGGCACACCGGGGCGCGTCAGGGTCGAGCGGTCAACACCATCGGACGCGCAAGCCCCTGACCTGCCCGGTCGCCGTACGGCGGCGTCGGCGTCGGCGTCGGCTCAGCGGGAGGTGACGGCCCGCTCGAGCAGGCCGCGCAGGACGCGCTGCTCCTGCGGCTCAAGGCCGGACAGCGGGGAGTCCATCGCGAGGAGTCCGAGGAGACGGGCCCGCAGCGCCTCGCCGTCAGCGGTCAGGACGAGGTGCTTGGCGCGCCGGTCGGTGGGGTGCGGGTGGCGCTCGATGAGGCTCTGCTTCTCCAGCTTGTCGACGACGAACGTGGTGTTGGAGGGCTCGCAGCTCATGCGTTCGGCGAGCTCCCGCATGGTCATCGGTCCGCTCATCTCCCGCAGCGCGGTCGCCTGGGACGCGGTGAGCCCGAGGGTGGCCGCACGCTCCCGCACGTGCTCGGCGATCCGCTGGGCCAGTCCGTTCACCAGACCGCACAGCTGCCGCTCGGCGATGGCCTGCTCGGAAGACGTCGTCATGCCCCCACTCTAACAAATCCGTCAAGGCGAAATATTTACAGCTTGAATCATTCGAACTTGATGCTTATGGTTGGCGTCGTCGCCCCGGGAGACCGTCGGCGATCGATCTGACGATGAATCACAGGAGTGAAACCATGGCTGACGTGACGGTGGCTCAGGACGTACGACTGCGCCGGCCGGCGGGAATCCGCTCGATCCGGCTGGGGGACACGAAGGTGTCGTACGTACCGGACGGCGATGTGCGGTTGCGGCCGCTGCGCCTGCTCCCGGACACCACCGCCGAGGTGTGGGCCGCGCACCCCGAGTACCTGGACGCCGCGGGGCTCCTCGTGGGAAGCGTCGGCGCCCTGCTGGTGGAGCACGGCGACCGCGCGCTGCTGATCGACGCGGGCTTCGGCCCCCGGACCCACGCGTCCGCGGACGGCCCCATCGACACGATCCACGGCGGGGCGCTCACGGACGGCCTGGCCGAACTCGGCCGCCAACCCGCGGACATCGAGGCGGTGGCCTTCACCCACCTCCACGCCGACCACCTCGGCTGGGCCTGCCACCCGGCCCCCGGTGGTGACCGGCCGGTGTTCGCCCACGCCGACTACCTGGTCTCGGAGCCGGAGTGGGACCGGCGCGACCTCCTGGAGGCCCAGGGCATGACCGAGCAGGTCGCGGCCCTCGCGCCCCGCGTGCGAACGATCACCGACGGGCAGGAGGTCTTCCCCGGAGTCAGCGTGCGGATCACCCCGGGCCACACCGTCGGGCACGCCGAGTACGTCATCACCGGCGGCGGACGGCGCCTGATCGCCTTCGGCGACGCCCTGCACTCGCCGATCCAGATCGACCACCCCGCATGGTCCTCGGCCTTCGACCACGACCTCGCGAAGACCGCCGAACACCGCCGCCGCCTCGTCGCCGAACTGGCGGAGCCCGGCACGATCGGCTTCGGCGTCCACCTCGCCGACGTGGTCTTCGGACACGTCCGCCACGACGGCGACGCCCCGGCGTGGCACCCCCTGGACGCCTGACCCGGCCTCACCGGCGCGCGTCAGGCGGGCGTGAAGAGGTCTTCCCGTGCGTCTTCGAGGATGAAGCCGTTGTCGAAGCGGACCGTGAGGGTCACGCGGTCGCGCTGCGCGAGGTAGGCGGCCCAGTCGGGCTCCAGCCCGCCGACCTGCTCCTCGAGCCGGCGCCGGCTCTCCTCGGGTATCTCACGGCCGAAGGAGTCGAGGAGGGATTTCAGCCGCTCGTACTCACGGGCTTCCGCGCTCTGGTGGTCGTGCTGGACCACGCGCTCGACGGTGCCCTCCGTGCCCGCCGCCAGGGACACGGACCCGGCGACGGTCTCGGGCGAGTCCGCGGGCCCTTCCGTCAACGCGACCCAATCGGTGAGCCTGGTGTCCGCCGCCAGCTTCACCCGCCGGCCTTCTTCTCGCATCATCGTGTGTTCGTCTCTCGGGTCGGTGCACGTCAGAACGCTGCCATTATCCGTCCCGGCCCCCGCGGCCGGTCAGCGCGGGGACAGGGCGAAGAGCCGCCCGTAGCCCGTGACGTCGTCCGTGTGCGTGCCGGCCGCGTTCATGGCCGACCACAGCAGCACCTGGTTAGCGGTGAACACCGGCCGGCCCGAGGTCGTCTCCAGGGCCTCGATCACGCCGACCGCCCGCAGGCCGTTGCCGCCGATGACCACGGCTTCGGCGTCGTCGGGGACATGGCCGGCGGCCCAGTCGTGCAGGTCGCCCGGCCGGATCAGGGACTGGCCGCTGGGCAGGGCGCAGGGGGCGGAGAACCGGACGTCGAAGCCCGCCGCCTCGTAGTAGGCCCGGCCCAGGTCGTTCAGGGCCGGGTCGAACCAGGGCGGGTCGACGAGGCAGAGGCGGGTGGCGTCCGCCGCGTGCAGGGCGTCGACGGTCGCGGCGCAAGTGGCCACCACCGGGAGGCCGTTCGCCCGGGCGCTCAAGCGGGCGATCATCGCCGCCTCGCCCCGCGCGCCGATGACGTACGCCGAGCTGGTGAACGCGTACGCGATCGCCGCGAGGGGCGCCGCGGCCAACTGCGCGGCGGCCTCGTCGACATGGGGCGGCGCGGCGAAGTCCCGGACGGGGGCCAGGGGGATCGTCGGATCCATGGTGCCGCCCTGCCGCATCGCGCCGAACGGCACGCGCGCGGTGTGCAGGCCGATGCCGGCCGGTGCCATCGCGCGCAGCTCGGATTCCGGGCCCACGTCCGCGTGCGGTGTCAGCACGCCGAGCCGGGCCCGCACGTCCCATCCGTCGGGGCGCCAGCCCTCGGTGGGCGCGGTCACCCGACGACGGGGCGGTCGGGGGCCGCGCGGAGCTGCGGCGTTCGGTTGTGCGTCACAAGGGCACTATGCGCGCATCCGTACGGCGCCGCGGCGGACACCACTCCGTGCGGCACCCCGTCCGGGGGACCTCGCCTTCGCCCGTCTGCGGGAGGTCCCTCAGAGGCGGACGTTCCAGTCGACGGTGGTGCGCAGCGTGCGGGCGGTCTTCGGGTCGCGGACCGAGGGGGTGCGGTCCTCGGCGGTGACCGACAGCTTGTGCGTCCGGAGGTCGTGGAGCCGCAGGTCGGCGATCGGGACCTCGGTCCGGCCTTCCAGGCGCCGCACCTCCCGGCCGTCGAGGTACCAGCGGACCACGAGCTGTCGGCCGTCCGCGCCGGTCAGCCGGGGCACGGTCACCTTCGCGGTGTGGCGCCACCGCAGGGCGCGGTCCGTGGGGGTGAGCGGGGTGACGATCCTCGCGTGCCGGTAGAAGCCGCCGATCATCGACTCGACGCCGGGGAGGTTGAAGGGCTTGCCCAGGACCCGCATGAGGGAGTTGTCGGTGGGCCGCTGGAGCCCGGTGAGGAAGTAGCCGCCCCCCTCGTACGCGCCGACCGTGCCGCCGTCGGGCGAGGGCTCGCCCAGCCAGCGGTACCACTTGGCCCGCTGCCGGGCCAGCCGGTCCGCGGACAGGGTGGAGATGTTGGACTCGGCGGGCTCGGGGCCGGTGTACTTCTCGTAGTCGGGGACCCCGGGGTAGAAGTACTCGTCGGCGAGCTTGCCCAGGGAGTGGCCGGTCTCGTGGATGGCGACCTGGCCGGACTTGGCGTTGTCGGCCGAGGCGGTGGATATGCCCTCGTAGCCGAGGGTGGCGCTGGGCTCGTTGTAGCCCGCGCCGCCGTACTTGGCGCTGTTGGCCAGGACGATGACGAGGTCGGCCTCGGGTGCCTTCGCGACGTAGGTGTCCACCTTGGGCTGGTCCACGCACAGCAGCCGCTCGATGTCCTCGCACCAGAAGTACGAGCCGAGGGCGGTGTCGCGGACGGCCTCCCGGTCGGGGTCGCCGGAAACGCCCGATTCGCGGGAGACGGCGTCGACCGTCCAGACGTTGAAGAGGTTCCGGTAGGTGGTGTACGGCTCGACGGCCGTCACCTCGGCCCATTTGGCCTGCGCGTCGGCGTGGAACTTGCCGAGCTCGGCCGCCGTGTAGCCGTCGCCGATGACGACGACGTCCAGGCGGTCGGCGGTGGGGCCGTTGTCGACGAGCTTGGCGACGTCGCCGTCGGCCGCCCGCTCGGACTCGGAGAGCCGGGCGCCGGTCTTGGCAGTGCCGCCGGCGGGTACGCGGGTGTGGCCCGATCCGGCGTTGCCGCCGACCTCCGGCCCGGGGATCTCCACCTCCACTTCCACCCCCGCCCCCGCTTCCACCCGCGGCGCGGCCGGAGCCTCGGCCGCGCGGACGGGTCCCGCGACCAGTAGAGCGGTGGTCGCGCAGGCCGCCGCGACGGCCGCGCGCAGGACCGATCGGACGGCTGGACGTCTGGTGTGACGCATGAAGTCCTCCCCCGGGAAAGGAAGTTAAGTGAAGAGTTAATCGTGCTGAATCGGTTGCTTAAACTAGGTGGCGCACGACGGGTGCGCAATGGCCCGCTCCCCCTGAATACTGGGGAGTTCGAGCGACCAGGGGGAATCCATGGACGAACCGGCCGAGATCGGCCGCAGGGTTCAGCGCATGCGCACCGAACTCGGGCTGACACAGCGGAAATTGGCGGAACCCTCGTACACGCCGGCCTACATCTCGACGCTGGAGTCGGGCAAGGTGCGTCCCTCCGAGGCGGCGCTGCGCTTCATCGCCGGGCGGCTCGGCACCTCCTACGAGGAGCTGGCCACCGGCCGCCCCGCCCGCCTGGCCACCGAGCTGCGGCTCGCCCTGACCGACGCCCAGCAGCTCCTCGCCGCCGGCGCCGCCGACGAGGCCGCCGCCCGCTACCGGGGCCTGCTCGCGCGAGCGGAGCACGCGGACCTCGCCGACGTGTGCGCCGAGGCCCTGCTCGGGCTCGGCGACTGCGCCCTGGAGTCCGGTGAACTGCCCGACGCGATCCGCCACTTCGAGGCCGCCGAGCGGCTCCTGGCCGATGAGCCGCTCCCCCGCCGCGCCCGTCCGATCCGCGGCCGCGCCGTCGCACACCTGCTCGCCGGGGAGTTGCGGTACGCCTGCTACCTGCTCGAATCGACCATCGACGAGCTGGGGACGAGCGGGCTGGCCGACCCCGAGGCGCTGGTGCTGCTCTACGCCGCGGTGATCGGGCCGTACATCGACATGGGCGCCCACGCCCGGGCCGCCCACGCGGCCGAGGTCGCCCTGTCGCTGGCCCCGCAGGTCAGCGACCCGGCTCTGGTCGCGGGCATGCACCGACAGGTCGCGCGGACGTTCCTCACCGAGGGGCGCGTGGCCGACGCCGACGCCTCACTCGCCAAGGCTCAGGCGATCTACGGGCAGCTGCGGTTGCGGACCGATTTGGCGCACTGCCACTGGATGCGCGGCTACGTACAGGCCCAGAACGGGGAACTCGGCTCCGCCGAGCGGGAGTTGCGTACGGCCCGGGAGATGCTCTCGGCCGGTCGCGCGGCCCTGTACACCGCGCAGGTCGAAGTCGAACTGGCCGACGTACTGCGCCGGCTCGGGCGGTACGAGGAGGCCGCCGAGCTGCTCTCGGCGCTGCTGGAGCTCGGGGACAGCCACGGCGCGGTGCACGCGGGCGGCGCGCACCGGCTCCTCGGCCTGATGGCCGAGGAGCGCGGCGAGAGCGAGTCGGCCGAGGAGCACTACGTGCAGGCCCTGGCGCTGCTGGAGCGCAGTGGGGCGACGGGCGATCTGGCCGACCTGTGCCGGCTGCTGGGCGACCTGCTGCGGCGGGGCGGCCGGACCGAGGCGGCCCTGGACGCCTACCGCACGGGCCTGGGCCACCGGGCGGCCCCCGGCACCACCACCCTGGGCCCGGCACCGGCGTCGCCGGCGTTCCCGCCCCGCCCGGCACCGCGGTAGGGGATCGTCCCCCACTGGATCGGCCGGACCTACCGGACCTAGAGGTCGATCCAGTAGCGCCGCTTGGGGCCGATCAGGGTCTCCCGGACGTCCTCCAGGACGCCGCCGCCGTTCTCGATCGTGCGGATGGAGGCGCGGTTCCCGGGGTCGCAGGTGAGCAGGACCCGGTCCATTCCCAGGAGCCGTGCCTCGTGGAGGACCTCGGACAGGGCCCAGGTGGCCAGGCCGCGGCGGCGGGCGGAGGGGCGCACGCTGTAGCCGATATGGCCGCCCGCGTCGAGCAGGAACCCGTTCAGGTAGTGCCGCAGGTCGATGGCGCCCAGGTACTCGTCGCCCTCGGCGATCCACCAGTACGTGGCGTGGACGCGCCCCTGTTCGAGCGGAAGCGTCCGGTCCCCGTACCCGCGCAGCCGCTCCGCCCACGCGGCGAAGCCCTCCCGGCTCTCCACGTCGTCGTCGGAGCCGAGCCCGGCGCCGTCCATGTGCGCGTCGGGGCCCCATTCCTCCCGCGCGGCGAGCCACGAATCGTACAAGCGGGCGGTGGGTGTGATCAGCTCGGGCATTCCCGGACGATAACAGTGCCGCCGGGACGGACCCCGGCCCGGGCGTCGCCCACGTGGTCGAGGCGGCCGACGGCGTGGCGGCGCCCCACCCGTACGAGGCGTACGCGGCCTGCGGGCAGGACGGCTTCGGCTACCAGTCGAGCTCCCACAGCCGCAGGGTGCCGTCCGAGCTCCCGGAGATCAGGAACCGGTCGTCCGGGGTCAGCGCGATGCCGTACACGTCTTCGGTGTGCCCTTCCAGGGTCCGCACGCAGCGGCCGGTCGCCGTGTCCCACATCCGTATGAAGAGCTCCCGGGCGTGGCCGTGGCGTTCCCGCTCGGGAACGTGGTCGATGCCGTGGGCTTCGACGTGGCCGACCCGGTCCGAGGGCGAGGGCGCCGCGGGGGCCCCGTACGGGTCGTGCGGCCCCGGGTGCGGGTCGGGAAGCGTGGATGCCATGGAGCCCTCCGGCTGCGGTATCACCGTACGGCTTCTCGAGGTCACCGGGGCGGGCCCGACACCCTCCCGTCGGCCGGGAGGCCCGGAGCGGCCGGCTCCGGCGGGGAATCCGCGTTCCATTCGATCCGGCCGCCCCGCAGGAACTGGGTGGGGGTCATGCCGGTGACGGCCCGGACCGTGTGGTGGAAGTGGGCCTGGTCGTGGAATCCGGCGAGGTCCGCGACGCGGGCCAGCGGCAGGCCCTGCTTCTGGAGCCGCAGGGCGTTGGTGAAGCGCAGGATGCGGGCGATGGCCGCGGGAGAGTGCCCGATCTGCTCACGGAACCGCCGCTCCAGGTGGCGCACGCTCCACAGGGTGTCGGCGGCCAGCCGGCCGACCCGGATCCGGCCGCGCACGCGGTGCAGTTCGTGCCAGGCCCACATCACCTCCGGGGAGACGCGCGCGCCGCGGTCGAGGAGCGGCGCGAGCGCGGCGTCCAGCAGGCGCAGCCGCTCGCCGGCCGGTGCGTGCGCCAGCATCTCCGGCAGGTGCCGCAGGGTGCGCGGAAGGAGGCTGACGGGGTCGAGGTGCGGCTGGCGCCACTGCGACATCGGGACTCCGAAGAGGCGGTAGGCGCCCATCGGGGGCATGCGGACCACCACGCCGCGGACGTCCCCCTCGTGCTCGGCGCGGACCGCGACGGTGGCGGGCAGATCGGCCCGGGAGGCGGCCGTGCTGTAACTGCGGTCGCCGGCCATGCCCAGGGTCCGGACGGGGGCGCCGAAGCCGAAGTCGACCGTGGCGATCGTGTTGGGGACGACCAGGCGCCGGCGCACCACTCCCCCGGCGTAGGCATAGGCGGAATAGCCCGACACGATGCCCCGCAGCGCCGGTGAGGGTGCGAGCCGGCGACTGTAGGAGGCGGCCTCCTGGCCGTTGCGTGCCACCGCTCGCCCCTTTCCTGTTCCCGCCGCCGTTCCCGACACCGGGTGGAGTGCCCGGGCCGCGCCGAGCGACACATCGGACTGAAGGGAGTTCCTTCCCTTTTTGGCGCATAAGCGTCGATTATATTGGGGCCATGACCGAAATGCCCCGTGGCGTCGATGTCCAGCGCGTCCACCACGCCCTGGCCGTACCGTCGCGTCGGCGCCTGATGGCCCTGCTGCGGGAGGCGGACGGCCTGTTGGGCGTGGATGACATGGCCGCTGCCACGGGGCTTGCGGTCGCCACCGTCCGCCACCACCTGGCGGCCCTCGCCGACGCGGGCCTGATCGCCTCCACCGCCGAGGCCGGGCCGGGGCGCGGCCGCCCCAGGCTGCGGTACGCGGCGACCCGCGCCGATCCGCACGAGCACTCCGCCGACGCCCCCTTCCGGGAGCTGGCCGAAGCCCTGGCCGCGGCGGTGGGCGGCGGACCGGGCGGGTCCCGCGAGGCCGGTCGCGGCTGGGGCCGCCGGCTGGCCGGGAGCGGGCCGCCGGCGGAGCGGGTGTTCGCCGTGGCCGCCCGGATGGGCTTCGCGCCCCGGGTCGAGCCGGGGCCCGACCCCGCCACCCGGCGGGTACTGCTGCACGACTGCCCGTACCGGGAGCTGGCCCGCACCCGGCCCGAGGTCGTGTGCGCCGTCCACCAGGGCGTCCTGGACGGCCTGCTCGAAGCCACCGGGACCACGGCCCGGCTGCTGCCGTTCATCGGCCCCGACCTGTGCGCGGCGGACCTGCGCACGGCGGGTCCCCGGAAGAACTGACCGAGAAGGACATCAGCCCATGCTCATCGTGTTCCCGCTCTACCCCGGTTTCACGGCGCTCGACGCCGTCGGCCCGTACGAGGTCCTGCGCTTCCTGCCCGGCGCGGAAGTGGTCTTCGCCGCCGAGCGGCCGGGACCGGTGCGGGCCGACAGCGGTGTCCTGCGCATCACGGCCGACGCCGCCTTGAGCGACATCGGCTCCTGCGACGCCGTGGTCGTACCGGGCGGCCCCGGCTCCCGCGCCCTCGCCGATCCCTCGGCCCCGTACGTGCGCTGGCTGCGCGAGGTGCACCCGGACACCCGGTGGACGACCTCCGTCTGCACCGGGGCACTGCTCCTCGGCGCCGCCGGAATCCTCGAGGGCCTCCAGGCCGCGACCCACTGGAACTCGATCGACCGGCTGGAGTCCTTCGGCGCCTCCTCCACCGAGCAGCGGGTCGTCTTCCAGGGCAAGGTCGTCACCGCGGCCGGTGTTTCGTCCGGCATCGACATGGCGCTCGCGCTCGCCGCCCGCATCGAGGACGCGGTCACGGCGCAGGCCATCCAGCTGCTCATCGAGTACGACCCGCGGCCCCCTTTCGACATGGGGTCACCCGCCAAGGCCACACCGGAGGTCAGGGAGCGGGCGCGCGAGATCGCCGCGGACGCCCGGGCCGGGAGGGGTGCCCAAGCCTGAGGGAACGCGGCGCACCGGCGAACGCGTGGCCGGATCCCCGCGGCCCGGCGGCCCCGCGGCCCGGCGGCCCCGCGGCCCGGCGGCCGGCACGGCACTGGTTCCCGCATGCTGGTCGGTGTACGGGCGACCGGCCGGGGTTGACCCTCGACCTGGTGGAGGGATCAGGGTTCCGGGTGTGGAGAACGAGATGCGCGGCATAGGCGAGATGGCCCGGGCGAGCGGACTGGGCGTGAGCGCGCTGCGGTTCTACGACGGCGCCGGCGTACTGGTCCCGGCCTGGGTCGATCCGGTGAGCGGCTACCGCTGGTACGGCCCCGAGCAGTTGGAGGAGGCCCGGCTGCTGGCCCGGCTCCGCCGGGCGGGCATGCCGCTGGCGGACATCCGGCTGGTGCTGGCCGGCTGGTGCGGCGCCGACACCGATCTGGTGCGGGGGCTGCTCGAGGCGCATCTGCGCCGACTCGAACGGGGCCTGTCCGATGCCCGCGGCGAGTTCTCCACGATCCGAGCGCTACTCGAACTCAGGGAGAACCCCATGACCACACCGACGACCGACGCCAGCAGCGCTGCCACCGCCGGCGCGGCCGCCACGACCGTCCGGCTGACCGTCCCGGCGCCCGAGCTGGCCGCCGCGCTGGACGCGGTCCGGTTCGCCGCCGGCACCGATCCGGAACTGCCGATGCTCGGCGGCGTCCTGTTCGACATCGAGGGCGAGGCCCTGCGGGTCGTGGCGACCGACCGGTACCGGCTGGCCGTCGCACGGGCGGCCACCACCGGGCACGCCGGACCCCGGGTCCAGATCCTCGTGCCGTCCCCGCTCGCCGACGCGATGCGGGCGCTGCTGAGCGAGGACGCCTCCGCCCGGCTCACCGTGGACGGCGCCCGCGTGGCCCTGGAGACGGGCGAACGCCAGACGGCCGGGCGCTGCCTGGACCACGATTTCCCCGACTACCGCCGCCTCGTCCGCCTGCCCGCCGGGCGCCGTGCCGTCGTCGACGTCGCGGACTTCCGCGACGCGGTGGAGACGGGCCCGGTCCGCGCGAGCGAGGTGCGCGAAGAGGACGGCTCGTCCCACGACCTCACCCTGCTGAAGGTGGCGGCCGACGGTGCGGTGACCGTCTGCGAGGACGGGGACGACGACCAGGGCCTCGTCGCGGTCAACCGCGCGTACCTGTTGGACGCCCTGACCGCCGGGGCCCGGGACCGGCTGGTCCTGGAGTTCGGCACCCCGACCGCGCCGCTCGCGTTCCGCCGGACCGACACCGAGGACGCGTTCTCCCTCCTGATGCCCGTCCGCCTGGAGAACTGACCACCGGTCCGGGGCTCGCGGACGCCGGCCGCGGACGCCTACGCGCGGATGTGGGACGGGACGTAGGCATCGGCGAGGTAGGCGTCCAGGTCGCGGTCCTCGGGCCGCTCGGGTGCCAGCATGTGCCGGATCCAGGCGTCGCGCTCGTGGCCGAGCGGGGCCAGCTCCCAGACGCAGCCGATCCAGGAGCGGTCCACTTTGACGAAGTGGGTCGCGTCCCGGTCGGGGCAGCCGAGCACCGGCTGGCCCGCGGCGGCCCCGCCGAAGTGCAGGACGTTGTCCCACACCCAGCTGTACGCGTTCAGGTACGCGCTGCCGTCCGCGGACGCGTGGACGATGACGAACGTGGCCGGGGGCGTGCCGTCGGCCTCCGGCAACAGCTCGGGCAGCAGGGCGTACGCCGCCTGCGCCACGGCGGGATCGATGCCCGCCGGGTCGGCGGTGACGTGGTAGCGCTTGACGGACCGGCCGCCGGCCACGATCGGGGGGTGCACGGTCAGGAACTTCTCTGCGAAAGGCATGTCGCGAAGGTACGCACGCTCCACTGACACCTCCTGTCAGTGGACTTCGGGAGATGCCCGCGCTGTCAGGGCATCTCGTCCGGGTCACAGCTGGCCCGGCGCAGTCCGATGGTGCGCAGGGCCCGCATCAGGGCCTCGGAGTCCCCCTCCCGCACGATGTGGACGGCTCCGTCGACGGCGAGGCCGGACACCGCCCGGGGCACGCCGACGGCGGCGGTGCGCAGCACCACCCCGCTCGGGGGGTCCAGGGCGCGCACCCCGTGGAAGACGTCGAGGACGTCGGGGACCGTGTCGAGGCCGTCCACCCCGGCGGGCAGGGACAGGACCGTGATGTCCGGCAGGAGGACCCGGGCGTGGGCCAGGGCGACGGCGGGGACGTCGGCGTGCGAGACGACCCGGAAGTGCGGGTTGCGCTGGATGCCCGAGCGCAGCAGCTCCAGCTGCTCGCCTTCGGGAACGCCCACCACCAGGACGGTCATCACCCTTCCCATCCTGGGTCCCCGCACGCCGCGGGGCGACTCGGGCCGGGCAGTATGGCCCCCGTGAACCCCGTGCCCGAGCCCCGTGACCGCACCGCCGCCTCAGGACCGGGCCCGATCCGTCTCGCGGCGGCCGGGGCCGCGGTGGTGACCGTCGGCGCGGGGCTGGGGCTCAGGGCCGTGGGAGCGGGGGACGCGGCCAAGTACGGCGGCGACGCGCTGTACACCGTCCTGGTGCTCGCCCTGGTCGTGCTGGCCGCGCCGCGAGTGCGCTGGCCATCAGCTGGGCGGTGGAGTTCCTGCAGCTCACCGCGGTGCCGGCCGAGCTGTCCCGGCACAGCGCCGTCGCCCGGCTCGTCCTCGGTTCCACCTTCAACCCGCCCGACCTGTTCTGGTACGCGGTCGGCGCCGCGGCGGGCTGGCTCGTGCACACCGCGCTGGGTGCGGCGGCCGGCCGTACCGGCCTGGTCAGCGGGCGACGCCGGGCATCTGGAGGGTGACCGGACCGCGCGCGGGCGCCGCCGCCGGAGGAGCAGGAGCCCTTCCGCGTGCACCGACACCGACCGTCCGGGCGGAGCGATCTTCCGCCTACGGGCCGCGGTGCGTGGCAGCCTCGCTGCCATGCACTACCGATCCGCCACGGCGGCCGACGCGCCGGCCATGGCCGCTCTCTTCGCGGCCAACCACCACGACGCGCTGACCGAGCGGGAGCGCTCCGAGCAGGGTTTCGTGCAGGGCGCCCTCGACGAGTCTGCGCTGCGCTCGATGGCCGATGCCGGGGGCCTCCTGGTCGCGGACGAAGACGGGGACCTCGCCGGGCTGCTCGGCTTGATCCCGCCCGAGAGCATGCCCGAACCGCCGCCGCCCGTCCTCGCCCTGCTCGGCGCGCAGGACTCCCTGCGGTGGCGGGGCCGACCGCTCCGCTCCGCGCGCTGGCTGCTGTACGGCCCCGTCGTGGTCGCCGCGGCCCACCGGGGCAAGGGGGTTGCCAGGGGGCTGTTCACCACCGCGATCGAGGCGGCGTCCGGCCGGGCCGACCTGGTGGTCGCCTTCATCGAGATGACCAACCGGGCCTCGTGGCGCGTCCACGTCGACGGGTTCGGCATGACCCCGCTGGGAGAGCTCGTCGCCGAAGGCCGCTCCTACGGCGTGGTCGGTGCGGCCGCCCCGGAACGGCCGGCGCGGCCCGGGACCTGACGGGTTCCGCGCCCCGGACCGGGCCCCTTCCTTCCCCCCGGTGGGAGGCGGAGACGAGGTCGGTGGGCACGTTGTGCCGGGCCAGCTCGCTCAGCAGCCGCTCGGCGCCGGGCATGAGGGGCATGCGGTCGGCTATCCGGGCTTCGAAGCGCTCGGTGGGCAGGACGGTGAGCTTGGCGTTGCTGTAGTCGGCGTCGGTGGATGCGACGAGGAAGACGGCGCTGCGGGCCACGGGGCGCGCAGGGCCAGGGCGTGCGCGGGAATGGTGACGGCCGCGAGGATCACGGCGAGTACGGCGTAGGTGGACCGCCAGCTCAGGTGGTCGGCGAGGACTGCGGTGAGCGGCGCGAAGAGCGTGGAGGCGAGGCCGCCGGCCAGCGTGACGACGGTGAGCGCCCGGATCCGGTCCGGACCCCACCAGCGGGTGAGGGCGGCGAAGGCGGGCGGGTAGAAGGTGGACGCCATGGCCACACCCGCGAGGATCCACCCGGCGGTGAAGACGGGGAGGTTGGGGGCGGCGGCGATCACAAGGATCGCGAGGGTGCCGAGGACGGATCCGGTCGTCATGACGGCGCGCGGGCCCCGGCGGTCGAGGATGCGACCGACGGGGACGCCGACCGCCGCCGAGACGAGCAGGGCGAGGGAGAAGGCAGCGGTGGCGGCATGGGTGGACCAGCCGGTGTCGGCGGTCAGGCGCGGGAGGAGGACGGGGAACGCGTAGTAGACGATGCCCCAGCTCGTGATCTGCGTGGCACAGAGCGCGGGCAGGACGGCGCGGGGCCGCGACCGGTCCCCCGTCCCGGTCGCGGCCCCCGTGCTGTGGAGGTCGGTCACGGAGGTCAGCAGCCGCCGGACCGGGCCGGGGCCCCGATGGTGAGGGTGGCCGGGGCGGCGCAGCAGCCACCGCCGGATTCCTCTTCAACGGCCCCGGGCTCGTCGAAGAGGCCCGCGCCACCGCAGACTCCGGTCTCCGGGAGGGTCAGCTCCACCCGCTCGGCGGCCTCGCGGTCACAGGCCAGGGCCGCGGCGATGGAGCGGACCTGCTCGTAGCCGGTCATGGCGAGGAAGGTCGGCGCGCGGCCGTAGCTCTTCATGCCGACGAGGTAGACGTCCTGTTCGGGGTGGGACAGCTCCGTCACTCCGTGGGGGTAGACGGTGCCGCAGGAGTGCTGGTTGGGATCGATCAGCGGGGCCAGTTCGGTGGGGGCCTGGAGGCGCTCGTCGAGGCCGAGGCGGAGCTCGTCCAGGAAGGAGAGGTCGGGGCGGAAGCCGGTGAGGGCGATGACCTCGTCGACCGGGTCCAGTCGGCGGCCGTCCTCGGCGACCAGGACCAGCTGCTCGCCGGTCCTCTCGACGGCGGTGGTGCGGAAGCCGGTGACCGCGTCGGCGTGGCCGGCCTCGACCGCGGCCTTGGCAGCCAGGCCAAGCGCGCCGCGGGCGGGCAGCTGGTCGGCCTCTCCCCCGCCGAAGGTGGAGCCGCTGATCCCGCGCCGCAGGATCCACACGGCGTGTGTCCCGGGCTCGGCCTTCACGAGTTCGGCGAGGTAGGCGAGGGCGGTGAACGCGGAGGCTCCGGAGCCGATGACGGCGGTGCGCCCGCCGGCGTAGCGGGCGCGGACGGCCGGGTCCTTGAGGTCCGGGACTCGGTAGGAGATCCGGCCGGCGGCGGCGCGTTCGCCGGGCGCGGGCAGGCCGTCCCCGCCGAGGGGGCTCGGAGTGGACCAGGTGCCGGACGCATCGACGACAGCCCGGGCGGTGAGCCGCTCCTCGGATCCGTCGGCGAGCGTCACGTGCACGGTGAACGGCTGCGCCTCCCGGTCCACGTCGACAACCCGGTCGCGGCCCAAGCGGGAGACGCCGGTCACGGTGGCGCCGTAGCGGACCCGATCACCGAGGACGTCGGCGAGGGGCTGGAGGTACTGCTCGGCCCAGTCGCCGCCCGTCGGGTACGAGCCACCGTCGGGCGCGGTCCAGCCGGTCGGGGCCAGCAGCTTCTCGGCGGCGGGGTCGACGACCTCGGACCAGGTCGAGAACAGCCGTACGTGCGACCACTCCCGGACGGCCGAGCCGGCCGAACTACCGGCCTCCAGTACCAGCGGCTCGATGCCGCGCTCGACGAGGTGGGCCGCCGCAGCCAGACCGACGGGGCCTGCTCCGATGACCACGACGGGCAGGGCGGTGGTGGATGCGTTCACGACGGACTCCCCTGTTGATTCGACATCTATCGATGACCGGACGCTTCCAGCATGAACCTTGTATCGATGTTCGTCAACATAGACATTCATCAAATCTAAAAGAACGCAGCCGCTGCGCCCCCACGGGCCGCACGGGCCACCCGACGAGCTCGCAGGGGGCCCACCTGGGGCGATGTCGACGCGCCACGCACCTGACCCACTGCTTCGACATGTGTCAACATAGGCGTATGTCGAATGCCAAGGTCCTGCCGCTACCGGAGCCCGAGGCCGTGGCGCCGTGCTGCCCCCCGCTCACCGAGCGCCCCCTGAACGCCGAAGAGGCCGAGCGCACGGCGAAGATGTTCAAGGCACTCGGAGACCCGGTGCGCCTGCGGCTGTTCTCGGCGGTCGCCTCCCACGAGGGAGGCGAGGCCTGCGTGTGCGACATCTCCGACGTCGGCGTCTCCCAGCCGACGGTCTCCCACCACCTGAAGAAGCTCAAGGAAGCGGGACTGCTCTCCTCCGAGCGCCGCGGAACCTGGGTCTACTACCGCGTCGAACCGTCCGTCGTCGCAGCGATGAGTCAGCTCCTCGCGACGGCAAGCTGAACCTCCTCGCCGACACGGCGGCCACCCGCCGACGGCCCGTCGCCTCAAGACGCATTGGCGGCATCCTCAGGGCGAGGCTGTTTCTCCAGACGCGGTCTGCGGTGCAAGGGAACGGAGTGTGTCCCGTGAAAGATGAGCCGCTGGTGGACCGCCGGCTGATCCATGACGAGCTGGAGCGGGTCCGCGCCGAGTTTCATCAGCTCCTCGACGCCGCCACGCCGGCGGACCTGGACTTGCCCACCCAGGAAACTCGCTGGACGAACGAGCAGCTGCTGTTCCACATGCTCTTCGGCTTCATCCTCATCCGGCCGCTGCTGGCCGTGATGCGGATCTTCGGGTGGCTGCCGCGTGGCGCCAGCCGGGTCTTCGCCCGGTTCCTGAACAGCGCGACCAGGCCATTCGATGTCATCAACTTTCTGGGCCCGGTCGGGGCCGTCCGGATCCTCGGGCGCCGGCGGATGGGCGTGACGTTCGACCGAGTCGTCGACGACCTGCACCGCCGCCTCGACACAGCGCCAGAGGCCGCCTTCACTCTGGGGATGCACTACCCCGTCCGGTGGGATCCGTTCTTCCGCGACTTCATGACGGTCACGGACCTCTACCACTACCCGGCCCAGCACTTCGACTTCCACCGGCGCCAGCTCACCCTGCCCGGCCCCCGCTGACACCGCGCGGGTCAGCCGACGCCGACAACGGCGACCGGATCGATCGGGCTCGCCGCAGGCACAGCGCCGGTTCACGCATGGGCCCGCTGCGGCATGGCCTCTTCTCTGCCGTCCATCTCCAGGGTGCAGCGCGGGGTACTGGCCGTATGGGGCAGGTGGACCCGCACCCGGAGGGGCGTCGGGGGCTCGGTGGGCAGTTCGGCATCCAGGATCCAGGATCCCGTCCGGGCGGTGCGACGGCCGAGCTCTTCGCCGTCGACGAGCAGCTCGATCACATGCGGGTGATCCCCATGGATGCTCACCGATACCGAATGACCGGCCCGATCGATGTGGAATTCGTGATGCCTGTCCATGATCGTCTCCCGACGGCCGAGTCTCGGCGCCTTCTCAGTCTCCCTCTACTCGGGCGACCGCGCTGGACCACCGCCCACGGCTGCCTGCGACCGCATCTACTGACCGAGGCCGCCACCGTCCGGCAGGCCGCCGCCCGGACGCGCTGTCCTCATCAGCCGAGCAGCTCTGCGGTCTCACGGCCCTCATCGCGCGGAACGGCCGCCGCCAATCACCACCACATCCGCGCTCATCGTCATGCGGTGGGTGCTCCGGTGGCGGCCTTGCCCCGCATGAAGATGACCGCCACCAGTGCGAGACCGATGACCACGCCGGCCAGTTGGGCGCCGATGAAGGCCGGAACCGAGGCCGGGGCTATCCCCGCGAAGGTGTCGGTGAAGGCGCGGCCGATCGTCACCGCCGGGTTGGCGAACGACGTGGACGAGGTGAACCAGTACGCGGCACCGATGTACGAGGCGACCGCGACCGGCGCGAAGCGGAGACGATCGGTGCGGGCGAGGCCGAAGATCAGCAGGATCAGCCCGGCAGTGGCGACGACCTCGCCGAGGAGGAGGTTCTCGGCGGAGCGGTCGTGGGTGGACCACTTCACCAGCGGCTCGCCGAACATCGCGTCCGCGAGCACCGCGCCCGCGATCGCACCGACGATCTGCGAAGGCACGTACACAGCCGTCTCACGGACGGTGACCCCGGCGCCGTCCCGGCGTGCGGTCCACCACTCGGCCAGGGTGACGGCGGGGTTGAAGTGGGCGCCGGAGACCGGGCCGACCGCGACCAGAGCGGCCGTGCCGACGAGCTCGGAAGCAGCCCTGGCCATGAGAGGCGTACGCGGTGGGGTGGCGCCGGGTGCGGGCTGCGGCGCGCCGGCGGCCGTGACGGCATCCGCTGCGGGGGCGGTGCCGACGGGCTCGGTGGTGGGCAAGAGGGCCCCTCGGGCAGGTGAGGCAGAACGCGGAAGGCTACGGGCAGGACCGCTTGAGGTTCGCTTCGGCGGTGGTGCGCGCGGTCCGGGCGAGATCGGCGAACTGACCGGCGAGCGCTTCGATGACTTCCGGGCGCAGCCGGTAGTAGGTGAACCGTCCGCACGGCTCCGTCTCCACGACCCCGGCATCGCGCAGCACCTTGAGGTGGTTGGAGAGGTTGGTCTGCTTCGCGCCGGTCTCCTCGACCAGGTGCGTGGTGCAGAGCGTCTCCTGCGCGAGGAGGGTCACGATCTGGAGCCTGAGCGGGTCGGCCAGAACCCGGATCAGATCAGTGTCGACTGACGTCATCATGGACTGATAATGTCACATCACCCGGACCTGATGTCAGCCCGGACTGAGTCGTAACCGCGGGGAAGGGGATTCCCGTACCTGCCTCGCCACGTCCCGCACTTCCTGATGAACGCCTGGCGGTACATCCACGGGCTGCCGGGCGACAGGCCGCTACCGCACCACCTGCCGGTCCACTCCGTAAAGGGAAGAACTGATGTCCTCCACCCCGCTCGCGTCCGTGCTGTTCGTCTGTGTCCACAACGCAGGCCGCTCCCAGATGGCCGCCGGCTTCCTGCGCCACCTCGCCGGTGACCGCGTCGAGGTCCGCTCCGCCGGATCCCTGCCCGGCGACCAGGTCAACCCCTCCGCCGTCGCCGCCATGGCCGAGCTGAGCATCGACATCTCCGACCAGAAGCCGAAGGTGCTGACCCCCGAGGCTGTCCAGGCCTCCGACTACGTGATCACCATGGGCTGCGGCGACGCATGCCCGTACTTCCCCGGCAAGACCTACCTCGACTGGCAGCTCGCGGACCCGGCCGGTCAGGGGGTGGAGGCCGTCCGCCCCATCCGCGACGAGATCAAGGGCCTGATCGAGGGCCTCATCGCCGAGGTCGACGCGAAGAAGCAGAAGAGCTGAGCTGCGGCCTCCACGTTCGTCGTCATGATGCGGTCGGCTGCGCGGCGGCCCTCGACGCCGAGCGCCACCTTGCCGCCCTGGCCGACGGCACCTCTGCGGCAAGTCTGCAGACAGTCCCCGCTGCAGTCCGAACCGTCCGGTTCAATGGTCTTGCGCGGTGGTGGCCGCCGCGCAGGGCAGGCCGACGACCTGGCGAAACGCCGGGAGCACAAGGGGAAATGAGCACAGTGGCGTGGAGTGAGCAGGAGCTGGCGGACGCGCAGCGGCGGCATTGGCAGAGCACGTACGGCGCCCACCCGGGGATGTACGGCGAAGAACCCTCCACTCCGGCCGCCCACGCCGCAAAGGCGTTCCGCTCCGGCGATGCGGTGGAGGTACTGGAACTGGGTGCCGGGCACGGGCGCGACGCGCTCTTCTTCGCCCGCGAGGGCTTCACCGTCCTCGCAACCGACTTCAGCGAGACCGGCCTTCAGCAGCTGCGCGATGCCGCCCTCAGCCAAGGCGTCGCGGAGCGGGTGACCACGGCGGTGCATGACGTCCGGGAGCCGCTGCCCCTGGCGGACGACTCCGTGGACGCGGTCTTCGCGCACATGCTCCTGTGCATGGCCCTGTCCACCAAGGAGATCCTGGCCCTGGTGAGCGAGGTCCGCCGCGTGCTGCGGCCCGGCGGCCCCTTCGTCTACACCGTCCGGCACACCGGCGACGCGCACTACGGCGCCGGCACCGATCACGGCGACGACATCTACGAACACGGCGGCTTCGCCGTGCACTTCTTCCCTCGCGACCTGGTCGACGCGCTCGCCGACGGCTGGGCCTTGGACGAAGTCCACGCCTTCGAGGAGGGCGACCTGCCCCGCCGCCTGTGGCGCGTCACCCAGACCTTGTCCCGATAGCGGGTGCAGCGCCTCGCCACGGGATGGCGCTGACCGTCACCCGGAAGCCCCGTAAGCCCCGTAAGCCAACGGGGAATGAACCCTGCGTGACAGCTATGAACTGCGGCGGCCATGCCGCGTGGGCTCAGATATCGTCTCCCGATATCGGATTCCAACAGCGCGGACGGCGCCGCCGTCTAGGGAGTGGGCCATGAGCAAGCCATCAGCCGCAGCGACGCCCGACGAGTTGCAGCGGCGGCTGGGGGTGTCCGACGCGGTGGTGATCGGCCTGGGGTCGATGATCGGCGCGGGGATCTTCGCTGCGCTCGGGCCGGCCGCCGGCGCTGCCGGGTCCGGACTGCTGCTGGGTCTGGCGCTGGCCGCGGTGGTGGCGTACTGCAACGCGACGTCCTCGGCTCGGCTCGCCGCCCGTTACCCCGCTTCCGGCGGCACCTACGTCTACGGCCGCGAGCGGCTGGGCGACTTCTGGGGCTACCTGGCGGGCTGGGCGTTCGTCGTCGGCAAGACCGCCTCCTGCGCGGCGATGGCCCTGACCGTCGGCTCGTACGTCTGGCCCGGGCAGGCCCACGCGGTCGCGGTCGCGGCCGTGGTGGCGCTGACTGCGGTCAACTACGCCGGGGTGCAGAAGTCCGCCTGGTTGACCAGGGCGATCGTCGCCGTGGTCCTGGCGGTGCTGGCCGCCGTGACCGTCGCCCTGTTCACCTCCGGCAGCCCGGACGTCGCCCGGCTGGACATCGGTGACGACGCCACGTTCGGCGGGGTGCTCCAGGCGGCCGGCCTGCTGTTCTTCGCGTTCGCCGGGTACGCGCGCATCGCCACCCTCGGCGAGGAGGTCCGCGACCCGGCCCGCACCATCCCCCGGGCCATCCCGCTCGCGCTCGGCATCACCCTGATCGTCTACACCGTCATCGCCGTTGCGGTCCTGACGGTGCTCGGTCCCGAGCAGTTGGCCGACGCGACCGCCCCGCTGTCCGACGCGGTGCGCGCGGCGGGGGTGGACTGGCTGGTGCCCGTCGTACGGGTCGGGGCCGCGGTGGCCGCGCTGGGCTCGCTCCTGGCCCTGATCCTGGGCATCTCGCGCACCACCCTCGCCATGGCCCGCGACCGGCACCTCCCGCACGCGCTCTCGGCCGTGCACCCGAAGTTCAAGGTGCCCCACCGTGCCGAGCTCGTGGTCGGCGCCGTGGTGGCCGTGCTCGCGGCGACGACCGATGTCCGCGGGGCGATCGGCTTCTCCTCGTTCGGCGTGCTGGTCTACTACGCCGTCGCCAACGCCTCGGCCTGGACGCTCACCCCGGCCGAGGGCCGTCCCGCACGGATCATCCCGGTGGTCGGGCTGGCCGGCTGCCTGGTCCTGGCCTTCGCCCTGCCCATCTCGTCGGTGATCACCGGCGGCGCCGTGCTGGCCGTCGGCGCCGCCGCGTACGGCATCCGCCGCACGGTGACCGCCCGTCGGGAGCCGTAGGCCGGTTACCGACGAGCCTGCCGAAGGCAGGGGCGCATCCTCGTAGGGCGCAGCTCAGCAACCGGCAGACCCGGCCGGGCTCGCCCACCGCGCGGCCGCTGCGGTCCTCATCCGCCAACGGCTGTAGTGATGTTTCCCGAGGCCGACTATCCCCCTCGTGTTCGCTGCGGTCAGCCGGCACGGCGGGAGCGGGCCAGAGCCAGCCCACCGAGGGCCATGCTGATCAGTCCCAACAGCAGCGCCATGAAGGCTCCGCCGCGCTGACAGCTCTCCCCCTCGCGGCCCTGGCCTCGGGCCTGCACGACATGGGCGAGGCGTTGGCGCAGTCCCGAGGCGCCCTTGAGATTGCCTGACTGATCGCGGCCGGCGCCGCGGGCGAGGCGCTGCGGCAGGCGGAGCGGCGGGCGGACGAAGCCGAGCGCACCCGGGAGGAGACCGCGCGGCGTCGCGCCGACGAGGAGCGGCTGCACATCGCGCGGGAGCTGCACGATTCGCTCGTCCACCAGATCTCGATCATCAAGGTGCAGTCCGAAGTCGCCGTCCACCTGGCCCGCAAGCGCGGCGAACAGGTGCCGGAGGCCCTGCTGGCCATCCAGCAGGCCGGTCGTGAGGCGACCCGGGAACTGCGAGCGACCCTTGAGGCGTTGCGCGACGACGACACGAGCCCGCCGCGTGGGCTCGACGATGTCCCGGAACTGGTGGAAGGCGCGCGGATGACTGGCCTGGACGCCAGGCTGACGATCGACGGACGACGACACGACGTGCCGGCCGCGGTCGAACGGACCGTCTACCGGATCGTCCAGGAGTCGCTCACCAACATCGCCCGGCACGCCGCCGCCACTACCGCATCGGTCCACATCGACTACCGCCCGGACGCCCTGACCATTCACATCGAAGACGACGGCAAGGCCACGCCGGGCACCGCCCCGACGCCCGGCGTCGGGCTGCTCGGGATGCGCGAACGAGTCACCGCCCTCGGCGGCCGAATGCGCGCCGAACCACGCGGCGAGGGCGGCTTCACCGTCCAGGCCGAACTCCCCGTGGACCAGACATCATGATCCGTGTCCTGCTGGTCGACGACCAGCCACTCATCCGCAGCGGATTCCGCGCGCTCCTCAACGCCGAAGACGACATCGAGGTGGTGGCCGAAGCCGGCGACGGGAAAGAAGGCCTGGCTCTGGCGAAAGAGCACCTGCCCGACGTCGCGCTCATCGACATCCAGATGCCGGTCATGGACGGCATCGAGGCGACCCGGCTCATCGCCGCCGACCCGGCCCTGGCCGGGGTGCACGTCGTCATCCTGACCAACTACGGCTTGGACGAATACGTCTTCAACGCGCTGCGCGCCGGCGCTGCCGGATTCCTCGTCAAGGACATCGTGCCGGAAGACTTCCTGCACGCCGTACGCGTCGCCGCGCGCGGCGACGCCCTGCTGGCACCGTCGATCACCCGCAAGCTGATCAACAGGTACGTCACCCAGCCGCTCCACACAGCCGCCGGCACCGGGCTGGAAGAGCTGACCAACCGCGAACGCGAGGCCGTCGCCCTGGTCGCGCAGGGCTTGTCCAACGACCAGATCGCCGACCGCATGGTGATCAGCCCGATCACCGCGAAGACCCACATCAACCGGGCCATGGCCAAACTCCACGCCCGAGACCGCGCCCAACTCGTCGTCCTCGCCTACGAATCCGGACTGGTAGCCCCACGCAACTCCTGACATCCGCGGTCCGCGTGCATGCCGGCCGGCCGGCCGGCCGGTGATCCTCTTACTGAACGCCCTCGCAAGCTTCACGAGCTGCGCGTCGCCGCGCCCGCTTCCTCGATGATCGCCGGGGCCCCCGCCGGGAGCCGCAGCCCCACGACGCGCCCAGGCCACGCGGGCGTAGCGCCACCGATGCATCCCTGCCTCGCGGGACGATGTCGCCGACCAGCTACATCCCCGAAGGCGGAGAGGGGCATCTTCCTATGACGCAGCTCAACGACTGGCAGACCCGGCTCATCTCGACCGACGCTCCCGCGGCCGTGGTGCTCATCCGCCTCTACCTCGGGGTGGTGTTCCTCTGTGAGGGCATCTTGAAGTTCCTGCGCCCCGGCGCTCTCGGTACGGGCCGGTTCGACAAGGCCGGTATCCCCGCCCCGGGGTTCTTCGGCCCGCTGGACGGGGTCTTCGAGATCGTCTGCGGCGTACTGATCCTGGTCGGACTGCTGACCCGGCTCGCCGCTGTCCCGATGGTGGTCGACATGGTCGGCGCGCTGCTCATCACCAAGCTGCCGATCCTGTGGGGCAACGCGCCGCTGCTCGCCGGTGCGTCAGGGTGGTGGGACTTCATCCACGAGTCCCGCACCGACCTCGCCCAGCTGTGCGGCAGCCTGTTCCTGCTGATCGTCGGCGCGGGCGCTTATTCGCTCGACGCCCGCCTGCGCCGAGCCGCCGTGACCCCGGCGGCCGAGCCGCAGGTGGCCCGGCGCTGACCACCTGCCTGGTGCCGGCCGATGAGCCCGGCTCACTTCCCGGCTGGGTCCGGTGTGGGCCGAAGGTCTGCGGCGAGGCGCTCGACACGAGCCCGGATGTCGTCACGGATGGCCCGTACTTCGTCGAGGTTCTTACCCGCGACGTCCTCCACCGGCCAGTCCTCGTGCCGCTGTCCGGCCGCCACCGAGACCGCGTCCGCTCCGCTGGTGGTCACCACCACGGCGCTGCTCTGCGCGGTGTCCTCGGTCAGCTGCCGCGGGGTGCGCTCGGACAGGTCGATTCCCACCTCCGCCATCGCCTGCACGACCAGAGGGTTCACCCGCCCACCGGGCGCCGGGCCAGCGGACCGTACGGTCACGCCGTCGCCGGCCAGTTCCTCGAAGAATGCGGCCGCGATCTGCGAGCGCCCCGCGTTGTGCGCACACACGAACAGCACGCTGGGCTGGGGTTCTGTATCCGACATGGTGCGACCTCCCGCGAACATCGGGCCGGCGCCCCGGAGGCACCCAGTGGTCTCGCACCGACGCTACCGGCCAAGTGCCCGCCCTACGGGGGGCCGGACGGCATTGCCACATGCTGTTCATCAGCCTGCCGGAGGGATCTTGACGGCATCAGGAGGCGTCGTCGCCGAGGACTTCGCGGGCCAGCTCCTTGAGCGCCCGCCTGTCATCGGCCAGTGCCTGCTTCCCGGCTTCGGTGGCCCAGTAGACCCGCCGCGTACGGCCGTCGACCACCCGCTGCTCGGAGACCAGCAACCCGTCGGATTCCAGCCGGTGCAGCGTGGGATACATGGTGCCGGGGCTGATCTTGTATCCGTGACCGGCGAGTTCCTCGGTCATCCACGCGCCGTGGATCTCCTGCTCGGCCGCGTGGTGCAGGATGTGCAGCCGCACCGCGCCCCGCTGGAACTCCCGCATCCCGAACACCTCCACACTGCCACCCGCGCAGCGACGAAACCGATATCGGGTTCCGAGTCTACTTCTCCGCACCGCTGACGTCCTCCAGCCCGACCGGCCACCCCGATCAGCCAGGCCGGGTCCGGGCACACTCCCAGCACCCCACCGCCTGAGGAGAGATCGGCGCTATGACCCGCACCAGCACACCCGTCAAGCCGCCAGAACCTACGGAGTCGCCACTCTCGGCCTGGATGGCCCAGCCGTCCGCCAAGACCGCTTTGCTGCTCGCGGGAGCGGCGGGCCTGCTCATCACGCTGGTCGCGGCCGGAGTCCAGCCCGTGTTGCACGTCGACAGGGCTGTGGCCTCGCAGCTTCACGCCGTCGCGCTGGAAGAGCCGGGCTGGACGCATGCCAGCCGGATCCTCACCGACTGGGTGGTCGATCCGTGGACCATGCGCCTGCTCCTTGCCGGTGCCGTGGTGGGTCTGTGGCGGGGCGGGCAACGGCTGGTCGCCGTGTGGGCCGCGTGCGCCTCCGCCGCTGAATGGGTGTTCCGCGGCGTGCTGCGCTGGGCCATCGGGCGTGAACGCCCCCGGTGGGAACAACCCGTCGACTCGGCAGAGTTCGCCGCCATGCCGTCCGGCCACGCCATGACAGCAGCCGCCACGTGCGTACTACTGCTCTGGCTGGCGCGATGTGCCGGCGCGCCCGCGACCGCTCTGCGGATCGGGCTCGCGATGGCCGTTCTCGCAGTCATCACGGCCTGCTTCACACGCGTCTTCCTCGGTGTGCACTGGCTCTCCGACACCCTCGCGGGAGCCCTCCTCGGCACCGCGATGGCGACAGCCGCCGTCGCCGCCTGCCGGGCCGTGATGCGCCCGGCCCGCGCCCTTCCCGACACCGCATCCATCGACTATCGTCGATGATCGATGGATAGGCCGCTGCGACACCCCACCCCCCTGACCCACGAGGACGCGGCCACGTACGCCGGCTGGTTCAAGGCGCTGGCCGACCCCATGCGCGTCCGCCTGCTGCACCTGCTCGCCTCCGAACGACGGCCCATGGCCGTCGGCGAGATCACCATCCGTCTGCCCATCGGCCAGTCGACGGTCTCGCACCACCTCAAGGTTCTGGCGGAGGTCCGCTTCGTGCTGCCCGAACGGCAGGGCACCAGCACCCGCTACGAGGTCAACAGCGCCTGCCTGGACTGCTTCCCCGCCGCCGTCCGCGCGATCATGGGACAACGGCCGTGAAGATCAGGCGGATGACCGCCGGCGACGGTCCCGAGGTCCTGGCCGTCTACCAAGCCGGCATCGACGAAGGCGACGCCACCTTCGAGACGACAGCCCCCGACTGGCCGGCCTTCGACGCCGCCAAGCTGCCCGAGCACCGTTTCGTCGCCACCGACGACAGCGACGCGACGGTCCTGGGCTGGATCGCCGCGAGCGCCGTATCCGACCGCTGCGCGTACGCGGGCGTCGTCGAGCACTCGGTGTACGTGAGCCCGTCGGCGCGGGGCCTCGGCGTCGCCCGCGCCCTCCTCGACGCCCTCATCGCCTCGACCGAAGCCGCGGGCATCTGGACCGTCCAGTCCGGCATCTTCCCCGAGAACACCGCGAGCCTCGCCCTCCATCGCCGCGCCGGGTTCCGCGTCATCGGCATCCGCGAACGCATCGGCTGCCATCACGGCCGCTGGCGCGACGTGGTCCTCCTCGAGCGGCGCAGCACACGCGCAGATCGGCAGGCCCCGGCCACCTAGTGCTGTGGCCGGGAAGGTTTGCCGGGTCGCGGTGTCCGGTGCGGTGCCTCGCAAGGCGGAGGACCACGCCTCGTACTGGACGTACCGGTGTGGTCCGACAACGCGGCGAGGTGCCGTGCCGGGCGCCGCGACCCGGTGAACCTTTCCGGTCACCGGACTAGCGATCCGGGAAAACTGTTCCTCAATTGACAGTTGGGGCCTGGCTGAGACGCAGTGCGATGGATGATGGGCCCGACATGGCCGGAGCCCGTGCAGGAATGCGCTCGTGTCCGCAGCCCGGGTGGCGGAGCGGACGGTGGCTGCGGGCTGCCGTGTTCACGCTGCTCGGCTCGGCATTGGCCGTCATAGGTCACCATCTCGCCTCGGAGGAGCCGGTGTCCGGGCAGCGGGTGGCTGTCGGGGCGGCGGCCGTCTTCGCCACCTCGTGGCTCACGGCCCGCCTGCCCCGGTCCTGGTGGCAGGCGGTCGCGGCCACCGGCATCGCCCAACTCCTGCTGCACTGGGCGCTGTCCGCGCAAACGCCGGTACGCCACGGACAGGCCGAAGCACACGCCGTGGCGCCGGAGATCGGGTACGCGGCACACCACAGTGCGTGGGTGATGACGGCGGCCCACTGCGTGGCCGCATCCGCGATGGCTCTGCTCATGTACCGCGCGGACCAGGTGCTGAGCCGCCTGCCCGAGACGGTGGGCCGATGGGCCGAGACGGCAGTCGCGGCGGCCGGAGCGGCCTTCGGGGTCCGCTGGCGGCCCTGGGCCCGGCCGCGCGCGGCGACCGTACACGTCCCCCTCAACAGCCTTGTCCTAGCGCCGACCGTGACGGCGATGCTCTGTCACGCGGTGGTACGCCGGGGGCCTCCTGCCGGGTGTGCAGGAGACGTTCCCCCGATCCCGGCGGGCTGTGCACCTCCATGGTGAAACCCGCCCCACGTACTGAGAAGGTTGCTCCATCGTGAACAGATCACACATCCATCTTCCGCTCCGCAGGCTGGGCCTCGCGGCTGTCGGCGCCGTGGTGGTCCTCGGCGTGGCAGCCGGGCCGGCCGCCGCGCACGCCGAGGTCACCGCCTCCGACCCCCGTGCCCTCGCCGAGAACGTCACGCTGTCCTTCACCTCCGAGGCGGAGTCGGACACCGCGGGCATCGCGGAGTTGAGGGTCGTACTCCCGAAGGGCATCACCCCGGACGCCGTGACCCTGAAGGACGCCCCCAAGGAATGGAAGCTGACCGCCACGCCTGACGGGTACGCGATCGGTGGTCCGGCTCTGGCGACCGGCACCGACGCCGAGTACAGCGTCACGGTGCGCCAGCTGCCCGATGAGAAGTCCCTGGCGTTCAAGACCCTGGAGACGTACGGCGACGGAAAGGTCTCCCGCTGGATCGAGGTGCCGACCAACGGCGAGAAGGTTGATAATCCGGCCCCCGTACTGGAGCTGAAGGCAGCGGCCCCCGGGGCCAAGCTGATCGCCCCGAGCCCCTCACCGTCACCGACCCCGAGCGTCCCGTCCGCCCAGCCGTCGGCCACTGCTCCGTCCGCTCCCGCCGCGTCAGCGAGCGCGCGGGCGACGGACGAGACGGACACGGGCAGCAATACCGGAACCGTCGTCGGCGTTGTCGCGGCCGTCGTACTGCTCGTCGCCGCCGGCATCTTCTGGCGGCTGCGCCGCAACCGCAGCCAGGCCTGACCGGAGCGGCCGGGGCCCCGGCCGCAGATCGGTACGACGTGACGCGGTGGTCAGCCCGCACAGCAGCCGCAGCCTCCCGGCTCCGCGCCCTCCTCGGGACGGCCGGTCGTAGCCGTACCGGACTGGGGGCGCTGGCCACCTCGTACCGGGATCTTGTCCCCGGAGACCGCTGCGCGCGTGGTGAGCAGGACCGCCTGGGGCCGCCGCCCCTCGGATACCGAACGCTCACCTGCGTTGGCGGACCGCTGTGGAGCGGAGATCGAGGCGAGCAGGTTCGTCCTTCCCTCGGCGACCATCGGAGCAGGGGACTCGGCTGACTCGCCACAGCAGCCGTCCGTGCATCCATCAGACGCTGCCAGGGGCGCCGAGGTGGTTTCCGGCTTGGCGGCGATGGCCGCGCGGGCCGGGGCCGAGTCGCGTACCGGCTGGTGGTGCGGGAGTCGGGTCTTGCGTCCGGCGCGGATGCCGTTTCCGATGACCAGGACTTCGGCGAGTTCGTGTGTGGCTACCACGGCTGCCAGGCCCAGTGTGCCGATGGCGGCCAGCGGTACGAGGGTGACGAGGATGGCGCCGGAGAGCAGCAGGTTCTGGGTGAAGATGCCCCGGGCGGCGCGGGCGTGGGCGATGGCGTCGGGCAGGCGACGGAGGTCCTCGCCCATCAGGGCCACGTCGGCGGCTTCGATGGCGACGTCGCTGCCCATGGCACCCATGGCGATTCCGGCCTGCGCGGTGGCCAGGGCGGGGGCGTCGTTGATGCCGTCGCCGACCATGGCCACCGGGCCGCGGGCCTGGAGCTCGGTGACGATCCGGGCCTTGTCCTCGGGGAGGAGCTCGGCGCGCACCTCGGTGATGCCGGCGGCGGCCGCGATGGCCTCGGCGGTGCGGGTGTTGTCGCCGGTGAGCATGACCACCTGGATGCCCTGCTGCTTGAGACGGGTGATCGCCTCCGCGGCCTCGGGGCGGATCTCGTCGCGCACGGCGACCGCGCCGAGCAGGGCTCCGTCGTGCTCCACGACGACCACGGTGGCACCGGCGCTCTGAAGCCGGGTGACCTCGTCCGCGAGGGAACCGGGGTCGACGAAGCCGGGCTTGCCGAGCCGGGCCGGGGCTCCTGCCACGGTGCCGGTCAGGCCGTTGCCGGGTACGGCTTCCACGCCCTCGGCCGACATGTTCGGGAGCTCGTCGGCGGCGGTGAGGATGGCCGCGGCCAGGGGGTGTTCGCTTCGCGCTTCGAGGGCGGCGGCGACGCTCAGGACCCGCGTGCGATCGACACCCGCAGCCATCACCACGTCGATGACGACCGGTTCGTTGCGGGTGAGCGTGCCGGTCTTGTCGATGGCGACAACCCGGACGCTGCCGAGCGCCTCGACGGCCGCGCCCCCCTTGATCAGTACGCCGGCCTTGGAGGCCGCGCCGACGGCGGCGACCACGGCGATGGGCACGGACAGGGCGAAGGCGCAGGGGGCGGCGGCGACCAGGACGACGAGCGCGCGTTCGATCCACAGTCCTGGGTCGCCGAAGAGGCTGCCCAGTACGGCGACCAGTGCGGCCAGGACGAGGACGCCGGGCACCAGGGGCCGCGCGAAGCGGGCAGCCAGGCGCTGGCTGGAGCCCTTGCGTTCCTGGGCGTCCTGGACGATGTGCACCAGACGGGCGAGCGAGTTGTCCTCGGCCGTGGCGGTGACGGTCACTTCCAGTGCGCCGGACCCGTTGATGGTGCCGGCGAAGACCTCGCTGCCGGGGCCGACTTCGGTCGGGACGGATTCGCCGGTCACCACGGAGGTGTCCAGGGCGCTACGGCCCGTACGGACCGTTCCGTCGGTGGCGATCTTCTCGCCGGGGCGTACCACCAGGATGTCGCCGACGGCGAGTTCAGCCGGTTCCACCTGCTGTTCGGTGCCGTTGCGGAGGACCACGGCGTTGGGGGGCACGAGGTCGAGGAGGGCGCGCAGCCCGTGCTGGGTGCGGGCCAGTGCGTAGCCTTCGAGGCCCTCGGCGATGGAGAAGAGGAAGGCCAGGGTGGCGGCCTCGCCGTACTCCCCCAGCGCGACGGCCCCGGCTGCGGCGATGGTCATGAGGAGTCCGACGCCGAGCCGGCCCCGCAGTAGTGCGCGCAGGGCGCTGGGGGCGAAGGTGGCGGCGCCGACGGCGAGCGCCGCGAGCGCGAGGGCCGTGGACCACGCGTCGGACACGAGCAGGGATATGCCCAACAGGACACCGGAGACGGCCGCGGCCTGCAGTTCGCGTACCTGCCAGACCCGGGAGGGAGGCTCGGCCCCGCCCTGGCCGGTGCCGCTCTTGGCCGGGGCGGTGCCGCAGCATTCCTCAGCCATGACGGGCCTCCAGGCTCCGGGCGTGATCGGCCCTCTCGCCGTCGGAGGCGCAGCAGGCGCCGTCCGGGTCACAGGCCTGGTCGGGCTTACCCTGGTGGTCGACCAGCAGGACGAGCGCGGCCAGCTCGGCGAGCGCGTGCGCCAGCTTGGGATCCGCCAGCTCGTAGCGCACCCGGCGGCCGACCGGGATCGGCTTGACCAGTCCGCAGCCTCGCAGGCAGGACAGGTGGTTCGAGACGTTGCCGCGGGTCAGTCCGAGGCGGTCGGCGAGGTCGGAGGGGTAAGCGGGCGCTTCGAGTAGCGCCAGCAGCAGCCTGCGCCGCGTTTCGTCGGCCAGGGCCGTACCTACTCGGGCCAGCGCGCCGGCGTCGACCGCCACGGCGAGGCCCCTGTCCTGTTGCATCTCCATGCTCCTCACGTTACAGCGAACGCTGAATTAAGCCGAGGCTGTACTAATGGTGAGTGGTGCCGCGCGGGGCGGCGCAGTGCACCGGCCCCTCGAGGGCCTCCGGGTGCTGGGTGTGGCCCGTCTGCAGGGTGGCGTGGCTGATCCCGTACGCCGTGGCCAGGTGGTCCTGCAGTGCGCTGCGCAGCGCGTGGCAGTCTCGGCCGTCGCGGACCAGGAGGTGGGCGCTGAGGGCGGGGTAGCCGGAGGTGATCGTCCAGATGTGCAGGTGGCGGAGCCCGGCCACGCCCGGCCAGGAGGCGAGTTCCGCTCCGATGCGTTCGGGGTCGAGGTCCGCGGGTGCGGCTTCGAGGAGGACCTTCCACGATTCGCGTTCCAGCGCGTACCCGGCTTTGGCCATGAGCGCCACGACGAGCAGCGAGGCGAGCGGGTCGGCGCGGGTGAATCCGGTGAGCAGTACGACCAGGCCGGCCGCGGCGGTGGCGGTGAAGGCCCACAGGTCGTTGAGCAGATGCTGGAAGGCACCTTCGACGTTCAGGCTGGTGCGGTTGGCCTTGACGATCAGCCGGACCGCGATGATATTCACGGCGACTCCTCCCAGGGCGGTGAGGAGGACCGGCCCACCCTGCACCTGGGGCGGGTCGATGAGGCGGATCGCGGCCTCATACCCGAGCACGGCGGCGAGCAGGTGCGCGGCGTCCGAGATCAGTGCGAGGGAGCCTACGGTCAGTCCGACGGCGACCTCGGCGGCCATGAGTGCGGCGATCAGCGCGAGGGCCGCGGTGGGATAGCGCCGGTCGGAGTCCGGGCTCACCTCGTGGTGGTGGTCGGTGTGCGGGTGGGAGCCGTGGGCGTGGCGAACGCTCATTTCTGCCTTTCAGCCTGAGAACGTTCCTGCGCCGCCGTCGGGGACCGGCGCGGCGGCCGGTGCCCGACGGCGCACGGTGTCAGGAGCAGCAGCCCTGCGACGAACAGACCGTGGCCGGGGCGGCCGGCTCGCTGTCGTGGCTGTCCGGGGACGCGGGCGGTGCCTGCGGGGCGGTGGCCTGGGACTCGTCCTGCGCGTCGGCGGTCTGTGCTGTCGTGGCCGCGGTGCTGCCACAGCAGTGTGCGCCCATGCTTCTTCCGTCCTTCGGGTCGTTGTGTTCGGTGCCGCCGGTCGGCGGCGGTGTCGCATTCCCGCAGCAGACCGAGCCGGCCGGCTGCCGGGGCGCCTGCTGTGGTCTGGTGGGACGGCCCCTCGCGGTGCCGTCAGTGCGCCAGGACCATGACGGCCCCGATCGTGGACGCCGCGGCGACGGACACGGAGATGTGCCAGCCGCGCAGTTCCCCGGACCTGCGCTTGGCTGCGGCGAGTTTCAGTCCGACGACGGCGGTCCGCAGGAGGACCCCGCCCACCATCGCCAGCAGTACCGGGGTGAGGGAGGCGGGCAGCGGGCGGATGGTGGCGAGCAGGACGCCGGCCGCGGGGCTGACGGCCGACACGGCCAGCCACGGGGACAGTCGCTCCCGCGCTTCCGTCCGGGGGGCGTGCAGGGCGCGATGCCCGGCGTCCTCGTAGCCGTGGCCGCATCCCTTCCGGGTGAAGTAGGTGATGACCAGGTAGCCGGTGAGCCCGGCCAGGGCGGTGAATTACGGGAGCGGGTGGGGATGAGTGGTCAGCTACGGGTGTTCTTCGCCAGGAGCGGCAGGTCGTGCGTGAAGTCGTCCACGGTGGTGCCGCTGGTGTAGACGACGCGGCCTTCGCCGTCGGGGGTGAAGGCCAGGACCTGGGCACCGTGGTCGGAGGTGACGGACCCGTCGTGATGCTTCTTGGGGTCTTCGATGGCGATCCCGACTCCGATGGCGGCCTTCTTGACCTGCTCCAGGTTGCCGGAGAGCCCGATGAAGGAAGGGGAGAAGGCGTCGAGCCACTTGTCGAGGGCGGCCGGGGTATCGCGCTCGGGGTCGGTCGTCACGAAGACGACCTGGGTGTTGTCGCGGATCTCCTGGGGCTGCTTGCCCAGGGCGACGGCGACGTCCCCCATGGTGGTGGGGCAGACGTCGGGGCAGCTGCTGTAACCGAAGAACAGCAGCACGGTCCGTCCGGCGGTCCGCTCGCGCAGGTCGAAGGGCTGGCCGTCGGCGCCCGTGAGGACCAGGGCGGGCTTGGCGAACGGCTTCGACAGCTCGGTGCCCTTGTACGGGGAACTGCCCGCGGGCCGGGAGACGACCTGATCCGCCGTACCCGGGTGGTGGGGCTGCGAGGAGCCGCACGCGGTCAGGGTGAGTGCCGCGGCCAGGGCCAGAGTTGCCGCGCAGGCGGTCCGGATGCGGTTCGTCGCGGGCGTCACAAGGTGTCCGTTCATCGTGGTGGGCTTTCGAGTGCGGGAAAGATCAGGAGGGTTCGGCCGCGGCAAGGGCCAGAACCGTGCCGGCCAGGGCCTTGCCTCGCTCGGTGAGGCTGTACATGACCAGCCGTCCGTCCCTGCGCGATACGGCGAGACCCGCGGTACGGAGCTGACGCAGGTGGTGCGAGACCAGGTTCTGGGCCTGTCCGACCACCCAGGCGAGGTCGCAGACGCACAGCTCGCCGCCCTCGGCCAGGGCGGCGGCCACCTTCAGTCGGGTGGGGTCGGCGAGCGCTTTGGCGGCGGTGGCAGCCGATTCGAGCGTCGGCAGGGCCGGCATCCGGCGGCGGATCTCCTCCGCCACGGGCAGGTCCAGGCACAGCAGGTCACACGCGTCCTGGTGCTCCTCGGTCACGTCACGGGGTCCTTCGTCTCGGGGGCGGTGCGGTGGCAGTGCTCTGGTCCGGGACCCGGTTCAGATGCCGATGGTGAAGCCGGCACTCCAGGACTGCATCTGGCCGATCAAGAAGCTCCACACCCCGGTGACCATGAGGATGCCGGTGGCGATCATCATGCCGCCGCCGATCCGCATCACCCACCGGTAGTGGTTCTTGACCCAGGCGAAGATACCCAAGGCCCTGCGGAAGGCGAGACCGGCGACGAGGAAGGGAACGCCCAGGCCGAGGCAGTAGGCCACGGTCAGCAGTGCGCCGCGTCCGGCGCTGGCCTCGCTGAACGCCAGCGCCTGCACCGCGCCGAGGGTCGGGCCGATGCACGGCGTCCAACCCAGGCCGAACAGCACGCCCAGCATCGGGGCGCCGGCCAGCCCTGCGGCCGGGCGCCTGTGCAAGCGCCACTCCCTCTGCATGCCGGGCAGTACGCCCATGAATGACAGGCCCATCAGGATGGTCAGCCCGCCCAGGATCCGGATCAGCAGGTCCTGGTGGGCCAGGAGGGTGTTCCCTGCGTATCCGAACAAGGCGCCGAAGGAGACGAACACGGCCGTGAACCCGGCGAGGAAGAGCAGGGTGCCCGCCAGGATCCGGCCCCGGCGCACGTCGGCCAGGTCCGCGCCGCTGACCCCGGTGACGTAGGAGAGGTAGCCGGGCACCAGGGGCAGTACGCACGGGGAGAAGAAGGACACCAGTCCGGCGAGCGCCGCGACGGGTACGGCCAGTAGGACGGAGCCGGTGAGCACGGTGGTGTCGAACGCGGCAGCCAGGACCACGGTTCAGCCCTCCTTCAGTACGGGTTCGAGCATGGACCGCAGTTCCTGTTCGGAGAGGGCCTTCATCGCGCTGGTCGCGATGCGCCCCTCGCGGTCGATCACCAGGGTGCTCGGGATCGAGGACGGAGAGATGGTGCCCTTGAACTTCAGAAGCTGCTTGCCGTCCGGGTCCCACAGGCTGGGGTAGGTCATCCCGTAGGTCTCCTCGAACGCGAGCGCGTTGTCCTGGCCGGCATCACGCGTGTTGATACCGAGGAAGACCACACCCTGCTCACGAGTGTCCTCGTAGACCTTTTGAAGGTTCGGAGCCTCGGCCCGGCACGGCGCGCACCAGGGACCCCGCACATTGAGGACGACCACCTTGCCGCGGTGGTCGGCGAGTTGAAGCCGTTCACCGGTCAGACTTTCGCCCTCCAGGTCCGGCGCCTTCTTGCGGTCGGCGGCCGGTACCGGCGCCAGGCCCGCGGCCGCCGGCGCGGACGAGGAAGCGGGGGTGTTGCCGGGCGCACATCCCGCGGCCGACACGGCCACCGCGAGCACGGCGGCGACAGCAGCGGCCCGGCGTGCGGCACGTAGGCGGCCGAAGACGGGGAGGGAGGTACTCATGAGCAGGGGTACAGCCTTCGTGACGGGGACGGCAGGGGTTAGAGGAGGCTGGTCCAGTACAGCCAGAACCGCTGCAGGATCAGCCCGGCGATCAGCAGGAACCAGACGGTCAGCACCACTCCGTGGAGCGAGGCCGCCACCCGGACACCGCCGCGCAGCGGCGCGGGTACCGGCAGGACGCCGTGGGTCAGATTGCGCAGCGTCGTGTACCAGAAGACCGGGATCATCACCGCCCACACCGCCATGCAGTACGGGCACAGGGCATCGATCCGGTAGAGGCTCTGGAAGATCAGCCAGTGCACGAACACCACCCCGAAGGTGACCCCGGCCTGCACGGCCAGCCACATCCAGCGCGGCAACAGCGCCCCGGTCAGCAGCACCACACCCAGAGCGGTGACCACGGCGAACCCGGCGATGCCCAGCAGTGGGTTCGGGAAGCCGAAGGCCTCCGCCTGCGGGGTGGTCATCACCGACCCGCAGGACAGGATCGGGTTGATGCTGCACGACGGCTTGTACGAGGGGTCCTTGAGCAGCGCGATCTTCTCGACCGTCAGGGTGAACGCGGCGAGCAGGCCCAGCGCACCCCCGACGGTGAGGATCAGAGCGAGCAGCCGGGCTCCCGGAACGAGGGGGAAGCCGGCGGGCCCCACCGGGCCGGACCCGGACCGCTGTGCGGTGGCGGTCACTTGGCCAGCTCCGCCTCGATCACGGCCTTGAAGCTGTCGTAGCCGGTGATCTTCGGGCGCTTGCCGTTGACGAAGAACGTCGGCGTGCCCTGCACTCCGAGGCTGATCCCGTCCTCACGGTCCTTCTTCACCCGCGCGGCGGTCGCGGGGTCCTTCCACGCCTTCTCGAACGCCGCCATGTCCAGGCCCAGCTCCCGGGCGAAACCGCGGAACGTCTCCTCGTGCGAGACCTGCTGATCCCCCCAGCTCGCCTGGGTCTCGTACATCTTCGTGTACATCTCCTCCAGCTTCCCCTGCGCCCCGGCGGCCTCCACGGCCGCAGCGGCGAGCTCGGCGTTGCGGTGGCTGGGGATCGGGAAGTACCGCATCACGAAGGTGACCCGTCCTTCGTACTCCTTGCGAAGCCACTCGACGTCCGGGAACGCGGCCCGGCACGATTCGCACTCCAGGTCGAGGAACTCCACCACGGTGACCTTGCCGTCCTTCGCCGTGGACAGGCGGTGGCTGTCGGGGCGCACCAGCACCGAAGCGGCAGCGGCTTCGCCGGTGCCCGTCCCGTCACCTGCCGGTGCGGCGTCCGGCGAGCGGTTGGCCAGCAGCAGGGCGGCGACCACGGCCAGCACCAGGGCGACCAGGCCCAGGGAGATCTTCAGGTTCTTCGTCATGTCCATCCGGCGATCAAGAGGAATGGGGCAGGGGACAGCAACCACCCGTCCCTGATGGGAAGCGGGCGTCGCATCAACAAACTAATGGACGTTGATATGTGCTCGATATGGGGCCTCTGCACCGATCGGACCCGAGACCGCGCGAGCACGAAACGCCACCGCCGTCCAGGTGTCCGAGTCGATGGACTCTTCTGTCTGCGGCGGGCATCCTGCCCCGAAGGAACGGTGCGGGACCAGGGGGCGTGCGTGGAGTCGGTGGTCGTGAACGGTGTGCGGATCGCGTACGAGCGGACGGGGCGGGGCCGGCCGGTGGTGCTGGCCGGCGGCACGGGGATGCCACCAGTGGCCTGGGAGCTGTGCGGGGTACGCGAGGACCTGGTGCGGGCGGGCTTCGAGGTGATCACCTACGCCGCACGCGGCGTCGCCCCCTCCGAAGCGCCCGCGTCCCCGTACGCGATGGCCGACATGGCCGGGGACCTGGCGGGACTGATGGACGCCCTCGGCCTCACCAGCGCTACGGTCATCGGGTACTCACTGGGGAGCTTCACCGTCGAGCTACTGGCCCACACCCGGCCCGACTTGGTGGCCTCGGTGGTGCTCATGGCGGGCGCCGGCCCGGTGACCGGGGTCCTCGACGCCATGCTGGCCGCGGAGGCCGAGCTGATCGCCACGACCGGTCGGCTGCCCGCCGCCTTCACGCGCCTGCAATCCCTGCTGTCGAGCCTGCCGCCCGCCGTCCTGTGCGACGACGAGCAGCAGACCCGCACCTGGCTGGAACTCCTCTCCGCCCAGGAAGACCTCTGGACGTCCGCCGACGGGGAGGTGGGCCAGGCCACCGCGGCCCAAGCCTGGCTGCGCGACCCGCACCGCATGGCCGCGCTCACCGACATCACCGTCCCGGTGCTGGTCCTGGCCTTCGAGCACGACTTCTACTTCCCGCCCCGCGCCGCCAAGATCTCCGCCGACGCCCTACCCCAGGCGGAGTTCACGGTCATCGCCGACGCCGCACACGGCGGACTCCTCACCCACCCGAAGGAGACCAGCGCCGCCCTCCTGGCGTTTCTGACCCGAACCTGATCCGAGGGCGCCCAACCCGGGTGCGGGCGCGGATCCGGCTCACACTGTCAGCGGATGCTCCCGGTAAGGAGCAGCGGGTCGTGGGTGAAGTCGAGCTGCCCGCACGCCCTCTGCGCCAGCTCATGCCGTCCATTCCGCCCTGAGGCTCGTGCTCTACGGTCCCAACGTTTTCTGCCTGGACCGGGCGCTAGGAGCGATGTAATGCGGATGGCTTCGTCCACGGCGACCCGGTCGACCGTGTTCTCACCGACGCATGCCAGCGCCGGAGTGAGCACTGGACGCTCGGCGAGGCCTGACACCTCTACCGGCGCGACAGCAGTGGCCTCGACACGCTCCCTGTGGGCTCTCCACAACATGGCGCGCCGGCCTCCGGGAGAGATGGGCAGAACAGCGGGATCGCCACTCGAAGGCTGGGTCCAGCGCTGGTCTGGGCATCTGAGCGCGTCGGCCAGGGCACCCGCGGCACGCCAGGTGCGGTCGCGCACCCGGGTTTCACGCGACGTCGTGCCGGCCGCCCCTGAGCGCGAACCGGACCTCGACAGCGGAGCCGATCCGAGCTCTCCGCCGCTTCCGATTTGCGTCGGCTCGACCGGAGTCACGTCGCTCTCAACGCTGCGTAGTCAGCACCAAGTCAGCAAGGGACAGGTTGCGAGGGGTGCTGACATGGGGTTTCAGGTCAGCACCAGGTCAGCACGGGAGTCAGCACCGCATCCCCAAAAGCGGCGCAACTCTGCAATTCCGGCAGGGTCTTCCCACCCGCGTCAGGAGAGGTCCGAGGAGATCGGTTCGGGCCGTGTGGTGGTCTGGCACACTCAGGTGGGGTTGATTGTGATGACGCGCCACATATACCGCTGACCTGGGGACTTCTACGTTGTGGCCACGCCCGACGTCCCCGCAGACACCCTGGAAGTGGTGCACATGGTCTCCCCCGCAGCCGTCCCGAAGGCTCCGACCGGCATTCGGCGGATCGTGGCCGCCAGCCTCATCGGGACCACCATCGAGTGGTACGACTTCTTCCTCTACGGTACCGCCGCCGCCCTGGTCTTCAACAAGCTGTTCTTCCCCACCGCGGATCCGCTCACCGGCACCCTGATCGCCTTCCTCACCTACGCCATCGGGTTCCTGGCCCGGCCGCTGGGCGGGGTGGTGTTCGGGCACTTCGGGGACAAGGTCGGGCGCAAGAAGCTGCTCGTGCTCAGCCTGGTCATGATGGGCGGGGCCACCTTCGCGATGGGGCTGCTGCCCACCCACGCCAGCATCGGTGTCGGCGCTCCCATCCTGCTGACCGTGCTGCGCCTGGTGCAGGGGTTCGCGCTGGGCGGCGAGTGGGGCGGGGCCGTGCTGATCGTCTCCGAGCACGGCGGGGCCGAGCACCGCGGGTTCTGGGCGTCCTGGCCGCAGTCCGGGGCGCCCGGCGGGAACCTGCTCGCCACCGGGGTGCTGGCGCTGCTCGCCGCCGTGCAGTCGGACGCCACGTTCCTCGCGTGGGGCTGGCGCGTTCCCTTCCTGCTCTCCGGGCTCCTCGTGGTCGTCGGGCTGTGGATCCGGCTCTCGGTTTCCGAGTCGCCCGTCTTCCTCGCCGCGCAGGCCGAGGCCGCGCGCTCGGCCGAGAAGGACAGGGCCCCCGTCGTCCAGGTGTTCCGAAAGGACTGGCGGCAGGTCCTGACCGCGATCGGCACCCGGTTCGGCGAGAACATCTCGTACTACGTCCTCACCGCCTTCCTCCTCGTCTACGTGACCACGCACCTCGGCCTGCCCAAGACCACCGCCCTGAACGCGCTCCTGATCGGCTCGGCCGTCCACTTCCTCACCATCCCCGCCTGGGGCGCGCTGTCGGACCGGATCGGGCGCCGGCCGGTGACGCTGATCGGTTCGGTCGGCATGGCCCTGTGGGCGTTCGGGTTCTTCGCGCTGGTGGACTCCAAGTCCTTCGCCGTCATCACGGCGGCCGTGACCGTCGGCCTGCTCCTGCACGGCGCCATGTACGGGCCGCAGGCCGCCTTCATCTCCGAGATGTTCGACACCAAGGTCCGCTACTCGGGCGCCTCCATGGGCTCCCAGCTCGCCTCGATCATCGCGGGCGCCCTGGCCCCGATCATCGCCGTCGAGCTCTTGAAGGAGTACGGCTCCTCGGTGCCGGTCTCCGTCTACCTCTCGGCCGCCGCCGTCGTCACCACCCTCACCGTCGCCTTCGCCCGCGAGACGCGGGGGCGGGACCTGTCCGTGCCGAGGGCCGGGGCGGACGTCGGAGCGGAGGCCGGCGGGAAGGGCCGCGCGGCCCGGTCCGCGGCCGTCTCGGTATCCGACCCCGCCTGACCCGCCCGGCACGGATCCGCCCGCCGCGTCCGGTGTTCCGGGCACGGCGGGCGGACCCGGGACCCGGTCACCACCCCCGCACCGAAGGGCTGCCAGCATGGCTCCCGTGAACGAATCCACCGAGAGCGCCACCGGGCAGCGGGCGGCCGGCGCGTTGCGGCAGCTCCTCGACCTGCTCGACCGGGGCGCACCCGTCGAGGACTTCGCCCGGCCCGGCGCGCAGGCCCGTACCGGCGGGGCCGGGGCCGGTGAGCAGGCCCTCGTGGAGGAGGCGACCCGGGTCGCCCTCGGGATCAGGCGCACCCTCGACCAGCACCGGCGGCGCGAGGCGGAGCTCACCGCGCTGTTCGACACCGCCGGCGACCTCGCGGCGCTGCGCGATCTCGACGCGGTGCTGCGGGCCATCGTGCGGCGGGCCAGGACCCTGTTGGGCACGGACGTCGCCTACCTGACGCTCAACGACCCCGTCGCGGGCGACACCTTCATGCGGGTCACCGACGGGTCCGTCTCCGCCGCCTTCCAGCAGCTGCGCCTCGGCATGGGTGAGGGGCTCGGCGGCCTGGTCGCCCAGACCGCCCGCCCGTACGCCAGCGCCGACTACCGCGCCGACGACCGCTTCCGGCACACCAGCACCATCGATGCCGGGGTCCGCGAGGAGGGGCTGCGGGGCATCCTCGGCGTCCCGCTGCGCGTCGCCTCTCGGGTCATCGGAGTGCTCTACGCCGCCGACCGCTCGGTACGGGATTTCGCCCCCGACGCCGTGGCCCTGCTCTCCTCGCTCGCCGACCACGCCGCCGTCGCCATCGACGGCGCGCGGCTGCTGGCGGAGACGCGTACGGCCCTGGTCGAGCTCAACTCCGCCACCGAGACCGCCCGGGCGCACAGTGAGGCCGTACGCCTGGCCACCGAGACCCACGACCGGCTGACCGACCTGGTCCTGCGTGGCGGGGACGTCACCGACGTGGCCCGCGAGGTCGCCGCGCTGCTGCGCGGCGGGCTGGTGGTGCACGACGCCGAGGGCGCCGAGCTGGCCCGGGTCGGCAGCGATCCGATCGGCCCGCCCGACCGGGGGGTGGCCGCCTCGCGCTCCGGCGGCCGGGCCGTCCCGGTGGACGGGGTATGGGTCTGCGCGGTCCTGGCCGGGCCCGAACTCCTCGGCAGCATCGCCCTGACCGGGCGGGCCGACCTCTCGGACACCGACCGGCGTCTGTTCGAGCGCACCGGCCTGGTCACCGCGCTCCTGCTGCTGCTGCGGCGGTCGGTGGCGCACGCCGAGGACCGGGTCCGCGGCGAGCTGCTCAGCGACCTGCTGACCCCGGAGAGCCCGGGGCGCACCCGCGACCCCGGCAGCCAGACGATCCGGGCGCGCAAACTCGGCGTCGACCTGGCGCGCCCGCATTCCGTGCTGGTGCTGCGCGGCGACGCGGCCCTGCGGCCCCGGATGTCGGCGGAGGCGGCCCGCCGGGCCCGGGCCCTCGACGGCCTGGCCGGGCCGCACGAGGGGGACATCGTGCTCCTCGTCCCGGCCGGGCGGCCGGGCGACCTCGCGCGGTCGCTGGCGGCGGAGCTGGGGCAGGCCCTGGGCGCCCCCGTCACGGTGGGCTCCGCCGGACCGGCGGGCCGCCCGGGCGCCCTGCCCGCCGTGTACGCCGAGGCCGTGCGCTGCCTGGACGCCCTGCACGCCCTGGGCCACACCGGCCACGGCGCCGCCCTCCCCGACCTGGGCTTCGTCGGCCTCCTGATCGGGGACCACGGGGACGTCGGCGGGTACGTCCACCAGGTGCTGGGCCCGGTCATCGACTACGACGCCCAGCGCGGCACCGAGCTGGTGCACACGCTCCGGGCCTACTACACGCACGGAGCGAGCCTCTCCAGGGCCAAGGACGCCCTGCACATCCACGTCAACACCGTCGTTCAGCGCCTCGACCGGATCGGCCGGCTCCTGGGGCCGGACTGGAACGTCCCCGCCCGGGCTCTGGAACTCCAACTCGCCCTGCGCCTGCACCTCCTGGCACAGCCCGGGCCGATCGACCGGACGACGCCTCCTACGCCTGCGGGCCCGGCGTGACCAGACCCGTCTCGTAGGCCAGGACGACCGCCTGCGCCCGGTCGCGCAGGGCCAATTTGGCGAAGATGCGGGCCACATGGGTCTTCACGGTGGCTTCGCTGAGCGTGAGCTCCCGGGCCAGTTCCGCATTGGAGAGGCCGTGGCCCATGAGGGTGAGCACTTCGCGTTCGCGCGGGGTGAGGGCATCGAGGTCCGGGTGGGGCGCCGGGGTCGCGCCGCCGCCCCGAGCGGCGGCGGCCGCCGCGCAGCGCTCCACCAGCCGACGGGTGATGGACGGGGCGAGCAGCGCGTCTCCGGTGTTGACGAGCCGCACGGCGTTGGCGAGGTACTCCGGGGTGACGTCCTTGAGCAGGAACCCGCTGGCTCCGGCGGCGATGGCGGCGTAGACGTACTGGTCGAGGTCGAAGGTGGTCAGCATGATCACCCGGCATTCAGGGGCCTCGGCGAGGATCTGCCGGGCGGCCTCCAGTCCGTCCAGGCGCGGCATGCGTATGTCGAGCAGGACGACGTCCGGGCGCAGGCTCCGGACCTGCGAGACGGCCTCCACCCCGTCGGCCGCCACCCCCACCACATCGATCCCGCGTGCCGTCAGGATCATCCGGAATCCGGTGCGGACGAGTTCCTGGTCGTCGGCGATGACCACCCGCGGCCCGAGCGCAGGGACGGAAGCGGGATCGGGCGCGGGATCGGGCGCGGGGGCAGGCGCGGGCATCCCCGCCGCGGGCACGGTCGGCTCGGTCCGTTCTGTCGGCGTGGTCGGCGTGGTCGGCGTGGTCACGGGCGCTCCAGCGGGAGGCGGGCGCGGACCCGGTAGCCGCCGCCGAGGCGTCGGCGGGCGTCGAAGTCCCCTCCGTACACGGCGACCCGCTCGCGCAGCCCGAGCAGTCCGCGCCCGGCACCGTCCGCCCGGGCCGCCTTGGCTTCCCCGGCCTCCTCCCCGACTGCCGGCCCGGACGGCCCGGACGGCGCGGGAGGAGTGTCCGTCGTGACGGGCGCCGAGGACGCGGGCGCCCTGTCCCCCGACAGCACGCTCGGTCCGCTGTTGAGCACCTCGACCCGCAGCGCGTGGTCCGCGTATCTCACGCTCACCTCGGCCTTCACCCCGTCCCCGTGTTTGAGTGCGTTGGTCAGCGCCTCCTGGATGATCCGGTAGGCGGTGACGTCTATCCCGGCCGGCAGCGGCCGGGGTTCGCCGGATATCCGGACCTCGACCGGCAGCCCGGCGAAGACCATCCGGTCGATCAACGGACTGAGCCGGGCCAGGCTCGGCTGCGGCGAGAGCTCCGCCTCCGGGGCAGCGCCGTAGGGCTCGTCCTTGCCGTCCTGCGCGGGAGCGAGCAGGCCGAGCAGGTGGCGCAGCTCGGTCATCGTCGTGCGCCCGGCGTCCTCGACGGCGCTCATGGCAGCGGCCGCCTCCCGCGGTATGGTCTCCAGCACCTCGCGGGCCGCACCGGCCTGGACCACCATCAGGCTGACGTTGTGGCTGACTATGTCGTGCAGCTCTGCCGCGATCCGAGCCCGCTCCGCGTCCACGGCGGTGCGTGCCGCGGTCTCCCGCTCCCGCTCCAGCAGCCACCCCCGCTCCTCGATCGCCGCCCGGTGCCCGCGCCTGGTGCGCACGAGCGCGACGGCCAGCCCGTACGCGGTGAGCACCGCCGCGCCCGCCGCGGCCGACACCGCGACCAGCAGCCACCCCGACCCCTGTCTCGTACACACATCTCCTTCAGATCACCCGGAGTCGGAGTCGGAGTCGGGGTCGGAGTAGGCGTGGGCGTCGGGGTCGGGGTCGGCGTCGGCGTGGGCGTAGGGGTAGGCGTCGGCGTGCCGGCGCAGCCCGGGGTGGCCTCCGGGGGCAGCGGGACGCGCCAGATCTGGGTGTCGTTCTCCGACCCCACGAGCAGGCTGGTGCAGTCGGCGTACGTCACCGTCTCGCCCTGCGACTGCGCCGGGAGGGCGACGTCCGCGAGCTTGGCGCCGGAGGTGTCGTACACGGAGGCCGTGTTGGCGCCCAGCGGCCCGCCGCTGCGCAGGGTGTACGAGGCGCCCGACGGCGAGAACGCGCCGTCGGTGGCGAAGACCGGGCCCGGCCGGACCGCGGTGAGGGTGTTGACCTGCCCGGCCACCGGCGGCAGCGGAGCCTGGTACAACTGGCCCGCCGCGCCGATGAGTTTGCTCGCGATGTGGATCCGGCCGGTGACGGGATCGGCGAGCAGCGACTCCGCGTCGTGCTTGCCGTCGGCGTAGGCGAAGCGGTACGTCACGGGCGTCACCGTGGCGTTGGCGAGCTGATCGGGCTCGGCGAAGGAGTGCACGGTGATCTCGGCGCGACTGCCGAAGTTGTCGCCGATGTCGCCGACCAGGATCGCGGGGCCACCCCCGGCGTCCTTGCCGATCGTCAGGCCCTCCCAGTCGGTGTTGCCCACGCCGGCGACCGTGAGCGTGGCCAGGAGCCGGCCCGTGGCGCCGTTGCAGTCGACGGCGAAGACCTGGTTGGTGTTGCCGCTGTCGTTGACGGCGTAGAAGACGCCCGGGTGCTTGCGGCTCATGGCGAGGCCGCTGATCTCGGCCATGCCGCCGGGGAGGGTGCACTGGCGCTCGGGGGCCGCGGCCGCGGCCGGGGCCGGGGCGGCGCTGGCCGCGCCGCCGGCCATCCAGGCCACGGCCGGCAGGATCGTGGCGAGGACCGCGGTGGCGAGGGCGGCGGCCCGTGGGGGCGTGAGGAGTTGTCGGGACATGCCCACCATGTGAGAGGACGTCAGTTTCTGGCGCCAGGGCCAATCACTCCCCCTTCGAGCATCGTTCAATGCCGGACGGGCATGCCTGGCCACCGGGAGCTGCCTTCCGGTCACACCGGCACGGCCCGTCCGGCACGCACGGGGTCAGCGGGCCGGTTCCCGTACGGGCGAGTTGTGCCGGGCGTGCGCGATGAAGGCGCGGGCCGCGCGGCTCAGCGGCCGCCGGGCGTGCGCGATGCCCACCGGGCGCAGCAGGGGCGGGGTGAAGGAGCGGATCTCCGCCCGGCTGCCGAAGGCCCGCGCCACCACGTCGCGGTACCAGATGAGGGAGCCGCGGCCGTCGGTCACGCCCGTCACCCAGGCGAGCCGTTCGTCCACTTCGAGGCAGGGCACCGGGCGCACGCCCAGGCAGCTGAACATGGCCTCCATCTCGGTGCGCCGGCCCGTCCCGGGGGTGGGCAGCACCATCGGGAGCCCGTCGAGGGCGCGGAACGGCATCGGATCGGGCAGGGACGAGCCGATCGGCGAGATGAGCACCACCTCGCGCTCCTGGATGTGGTGGGTGGAGAGCTCCTTGTCGACCGGCAGGTCGACGAGCGCCAATTCGGCCCGGCCCTGGGTCAGTTCCTCGACCAGCGTCTCGCGGCTGTCGTACTGCTGGACCCTGACGTCGATGCCGGGGTGCCGCTCGGTGAAGGCCCGGACCAGGTCGGAGGCCAGGTCGAGGGCCAGGGTGGGCGTGGTGACGAGGGTGAGGGTGGCCCGGCCGCCCTTGCCGTGGGGCGTCCCGATGTCGTCGATCGCGTCCACCGCGTCGAGGACGGTCCGGGCCAGCCGGACGACCCGAGCCCCTTCAGGTGTGAGGTCCACCCCCCTTCCCCGGCGGGCGAGGAGCTCGACGCCGAGGTCGCGCTCCATGGCCTGGACGGCGCGGGACAGCGCGGACTGGGCGACGAAGACCGAGGCCGCCGCGCTCGTGATGGAGCGGCAGTCGGCGACGGCGACGAGGTAGCGGAGCTGGGCGAGGGTGGGCGTCATGACCGGACGGTAACCGCGCGAGGTTATACCCGTAAGAGCAAGTCGGGTGAACAACTACTTGAAGTCGCAAAGGTGTTCATGCTGGACGGGTGGCAAGCCATACCGATGCGGCATGAGCCCGCGCTGACGAGGTGCCCCGCCGGCCGGGCCGGGCCGGGCTTCCCGGGTGGCAACGTCGCAGGTCAGTGCGGTGGAACGGGTGTGCGGACGGGTCCGGCGGCGGGCCGCCGGTCCGCGGGCCGGAGCTCCGGCCCCGCGACCCCGCGCGGGGTGGGTCAGCGGCCCCGCAGGCGGCGTACCAGGATGCTCGCGTCGCCGCGGGACTCCAGGTCCGCCAGGACCACGGCGACCGCCTCGCGGACGATCCGGCCGCGGTCGACCGCCAGGCCGTGCTCCCCGCGCAGCACCAGCCGCGCGTGTTCCAGGTCCATGAGCTCCTCGGCGGAGACGTAGACCGTGATCTTCTCGTCGTGCCGCTCGCGCCCGCTGGGCCGCCGGTTCGCACCGCGGCCCTGCCCCTTGCCCCGACCGGGGGCCGGGGCCGGGACGGCGCCACCGGAACCTTCCTGCGACCGCCGCTGCGCGCCCACGCCCGGTTCCGTGCCGGCCTCAGCCTCCCGGCTGCGGCCCTCTCCCGCCGTACCCTCCGATGCCGCTGTCGCGTGCTCCACGCCCCGCGACGGGGAGACCTTGGACGCCGACGTCAGCGCCATCCCCCCGGTCGTACGGAACAGTTCGTCGGCTCCGGGCAGACTCACTCGGCGGGACACCGGGCGAGCACCTCCCTGGCCAGCTGGCGATAGGCGGCGGCACCGACGGAGTTGGAGGCGTACGTGGTGATCGGCTCGCCGGCGACCGTGGTCTCCGGGAACCGCACCGTGCGGCCGATGACCGTGTGGTAGACGTGGTCGTCGAACGCCTCGACGACGCGCGCCAGGACCTCGCGGCTGTGCACCGTGCGGGAGTCGTACATCGTGGCGAGGATGCCGTCGAGCTCCAGCTCCGGGTTGAGCCGCTCCTGCACCTTCTCGATGGTCTCGGTCAGCAGCGCCACACCGCGCAGCGCGAAGAACTCGCACTCCAGCGGCACGATGACCTTGTGAGCCGCCGTCAGGGCGTTCACGGTCAGCAGGCCGAGCGAGGGCTGACAGTCGATCACGATGTAGTCGTAGTCGGCCATCAGGGGCTTCAGGGCCCTCTGCAGGGTCGACTCGCGGGCCACCTCGCTGACCAACTGCACTTCGGCGGCGGACAGGTCGATGTTGCTCGGCAGCAGGTCCATGTTGGGGACCGCCGTCTTGAGCAGCACCTCGTCCGCCGACATGCCCCGCTCCATGAGCAGGTTGTAGACCGTCAGGTCGAGTTCCATCGGGTTCACGCCGAGACCCACGGACAGTGCGCCCTGCGGGTCGAAGTCGACGAGCAGCACGCGGCGTCCGTACTCGGCGAGCGCGGCACCCAGGTTGATGGTCGACGTGGTCTTGCCCACGCCGCCCTTCTGGTTGCACATCGCGATGATCTTCGCCGGACCGTGGTCGGTCAGCGGACCCGGGATCGGGAAGTACGGCAGCGGCCGTCCGGTCGGACCGATCCGCTCACGGCGCTGGCGGGCAGCGTCGGGGGCGAGAGTGGCCGCGTACTCGGGGTCGGGCTCGTACTCCGCGTCGGGGTCGTAGAAGTGCCCCTCGGGCACCTGGTCGTAGTCGGCGAGACCCACGGGCTTGTCGCCGCTCGGGTCGCCGGCCCTGGAGTTCACGTCTAGGCCGTCCATGCTCTTTCGGGGCGTCGTCCTGTGCTGGTGGTTTGCGAAGGTGCGGACTGCGACGGAGCCGACCGCTTCGATTCCGGCAGGGCTTTGACCCCGCGCAGGCACTCCTGCTCGACCACCCCCAGGAGCAAATGTCGACTCATTCACAAGTCGTCTTACCTCCTCGGACGTGACCAGGACACTTATCGATAGGTCAGCGTGGACCATGCCGACGGTTGGCGACTCTATGGCGTGTCACCGCCCAGCGGCAACACAATCCGTCGGACCCGGCACGATGTGTCGGCAACCGAACACCTCTCTGTCAAGGGCGTCCGAGCTGTCGCCGGGAAGTTTCGCGGGTGTGCGAAAGGGTTAAAGGGTTACGTTCGAGGCGGGTTGAGCGGCCCCGCCGGGCACCCCGCAAACGCGTCCGGCCGGACCTTGCGGGCAAGGTCCGGCCGGATACGTGAGATTGACGTCAGTCGTTGACGAATCAGCCGAGCAGCGTGCTCAGCTCGAGGGTCTCGAGGCCGTGAGCCTCGGCGACGGGACCGTAAACGACCTGCCCGTCATGGGTGTTGAGGCCCAGACCGAGCGCCGGGTCACGACGCAGCGCCTCGACCCAGCCGAGGTTCGCGAGCTGCACGATGTAGGGCAGCGTGGCGTTGGTCAGCGCGTAGGTGGAGGTGTTCGGCACCGCGCCCGGCATGTTGGCGACGCAGTAGAAGACCGAGTTGTGGACCTGGAAGGTCGGCTCGGCGTGAGTGGTCGGACGGGAGTCCTCGAAGCAGCCGCCCTGGTCGATCGCAATGTCGACAAGGACACTTCCGGGCTTCATCTTGGCGACGAGCTCGTTGGTGACCAGCTTCGGGGCCTTCGCACCCGGGATCAGCACCGCGCCGACGACGAGGTCGGCCTCGATGACGGCCTTCTCCAGCTCGTAGGCGTTGGAGACGATCGTCTTGATCTTCGTGCCGAAGATCTTGTCGGCCTCGCGGAGCTTGTTGATGTCGCGGTCCAGCAGGGTCACGTGGAAGCCCATGCCGACGGCGATCTGCACGGCGTTCCAGCCGGAGACACCGCCACCGATGACGACGCACTCGCCGGCGTGGGTGCCGGGGACGCCGCCCGGGAGCACGCCGCGGCCGCCGACCGAGCGCATCAGGTGGTAGGCGCCGACCTGCGGGGCCAGGCGGCCCGCGACCTCGGACATCGGGGCGAGCAGCGGGAGGGCGCGGTTGGCCAGCTCGACCGTCTCGTACGCGATGGCGGTGGTGCCGGACTCCAGCAGCGCGTCCGTGCACTCGCGGGAGGCCGCGAGGTGCAGGTAGGTGAAGAGCGTCTGGTCCTTGCGGAGGCGGTGGTACTCCTCCGCGATGGGCTCCTTGACCTTCAGCAGCAGGTCGGCGGTCGCCCAGACCTCGTCGGCGGTGCCCAGGATCTCGGCGCCGGCGGAGACGTACTCCGCGTCCGTGATCGAGGAGCCCACACCGGCGTTCTGCTCGATGAAGACCTGGTGGCCGTTGCGGACCAGCTCATGCACGCCGGCAGGCGTGATGGCGACCCGGAACTCGTTGTTCTTGACCTCGCGGGGGATGCCGACCTTCATCGTCACTCACGGTCCTTGGCTCAGGGAATGTTTCGGGGTACTTCCATACAAACCCGTTTACAAGAACACACAACGGGATGCCCCAGGGGATGCCCTGGTGAACCCAGTCTAATGAAGGACGAGCCGCTGTCTAGCCTTGCAAACAAACAATCTCAGTCGGAACCACTACGGATTTCGCAGGCTGCGGGGTCATCTCCCAGCAATCTGTCTGCCGCGGACCTGTGCAGCCGCGCGGCCGCGGGGTCGCCGAGCCGGTCGAGCGTGTCCGCCAGGCGCACCTGCAGCGCGGCCTGGAGCCGCAGGTCTCCGGCCCTGCGGGCGATCTCCACCGCCTCCCGGCAGGTGTGCAGCGATTCCTCGGGCCGGCCCGCGTACTCCTGGATCCGTGCCATCTCGCTCAACGCCTTTGCCTGGCCGGGGACATCGGCCAGCCTCCGGTAGCCGGCCGAGGCCGCCCGCCAGCTGCGCAGCGCGTCCCCGTACCGGCCGGCATAGGTGTGCACGTTCCCGAGCCGCCCGTACAGCCGCGCCTCGTCCGTCCGCTCGCCGCGCGCGAGGGCGTGGGACAGGGCCCTGCCGAACCAGTCGGAGGCCCGGTGCCAGTCCGCGAGCTCCTGGTACGCGCCGCCTACGGATTCCATCGCGCGGCCCGCCGCGTACGGGTCGTTCGCCGCCCTTCCGGCGTCCAGCGCGGCCCGGTAGCGCCCCAGCGCCTCCTGGGTGCGGCCGGTCTCGGCGTCCAGATCGGCGAGGTTCAGCAGCGCGGCCGCCTGTTCCCGGTGCAGATCGCGCCTCTCGGCCACGTCCAGGACGAGCCGGTGCAGCCCGTACAGCTCGGGGGCGGCCCCGGCGGTGCCCCGGTGGTCGGAGAGGGCCCCGGCGAGGGCCGCGACGAAGCGGCGGGCCAGGGTGTCCAGCTCCCCGTCCGCGACGGCCAGGGTGGCCGCGGCGGACAGCGCGGGCAGCCGGGTGTCCAGCCAGGTGGCCGCGGACCTTCGGTCGGCGAAGCGCAGGGCGCGCGGCAGGCCGTCCAGCTTCTCCGGTCCGCCGACGGGGCCGACGGCCCAGTCGGCGGACTCCTCCGCCATGGCCCGGCAGGAGAGCAGCAGCCGTACGTTGCGCTCCAGCATCCGGGCCCGTGCCAGCTGGACCTCGGCGGGGCGCTCCTTGGCCTGGAGCAGGGCCTGGAGCAGGGGCGTGAGGCAGCCGGGGAGCAGGAAGAGCCCGTCGGGGGCGGTCCGCAGCAGGCCCAGCGCGGCGAAGTCCTCCAGGATCGACTGGGCGGCGGCCACGGAGCAGCCGGCGAGCGCGGAGGCGGTGTGCGAGTCGACGAGCCCGGCCGGGGCAAGCGGAAGCAGCCGCAGGGTGCGCTGGGCGGTCTGCGGGAGGGACTCGTAGACGAGCCGGAAGGTGCGCGCGAGGGGGCCGCTGGTGCCGGCGGGCATGTCGTGGAGCTGTTTGGCCACATCGGAGACGGAGGCCTTGGGCCGGGCCGCGAGCCAGCCGCCCGCCAGGCTCAGCGCGGCGGGCTGGCCGCCGCACTCCTCGGCGAGGGCTTCGGCGGCGCGGGGGTCGTTGGCGACGCGGATGTCGCCGATCCGGTGGACGAGCATGCGGACGGCCGAGGGGGTGTCGAGCCCGCCGAGGGTGCAGGGCCGGACATCCGGAATCCCGGTCAGCGGACCCTCGGCGGTGACGACGACCAGGCACTCGGGGGTGTCGGGCAGGAGGGCGTCGACCTGGTGGGGATCCTGCGCGTCGTCGACGAGCAGGACGGCCCGCCGCCCGGCGAGGGCCTCGCGCAGCGCGGAACTGAGCTCGTCCTCGGCGGCGCCGGGCGGGGTGGGCCGGCCGAGCGCCTCCAGGAGGGTGCGCACGGCCCGCTCGGTCGGGACGGCCTCCCCGGTGGGGGAGGTGAGCCGGACCTTCAGCACGCCGTCCGGGTAGTCGCTCTCGATCTCGCGCACCAGCGCCTCGGCGAGGGCGGTCCGGCCCGAGCCCGGCCGCCCGGCGACGAGCAGCACCCTGGCTCGCGGCGCCTTGGCCTTGCGGCCGGAGAGGGTGTCGAGCCCGGTCCGCGCGATGTCCTCGCGCAGCTCCTTGAGCTCACGCCGCCGCCCGACGAAATCCGCCACGGATCCGCTCCTCTCGCTGCCTTCGGATTTGCGAGCGTAGTTCACGCAGAGCGACGGGCAGGGTGGAGCGCGGCGGACAAATCGCCCGATCGGATCAGCGGATGGTCACACCACAGCTCCATCCGGCCCTGCCAGGGACCGGACCGGGCCGCAGCGGTGTAGGGGCGGTACTAGGCGGTGTAGGGGCGGTACTAGGCGGTGTAGGGGCGGTACTAGGCGGTGTAGGGGCGGGCCGGCCAGGGGGCCAGCGCCGGGCGCAGCGACTCCACGCCGTCGGAGGCGAGGGCCGCGGAGAGCGCCAGTACCCCCGTGACCAGCCCCGGGTTGCCCAGCCGGCCGGCCAGGACGCCGCGTACCAGGTCGGCGAGGGGGATCCGGTCGATCTCCATGTCCGACTCCTCCTCGGAGACCTCGTACCGCTCGCCCTCGGCCTCCGACAGGTCGCGCGCCAGGAAGATCCGTACCGCCTCGTCCGAGCCGCCGGGCGAGCTGAAGAAGTCGGCCAGCACCCGCCAGTCCCCGGCCTTGACGTGCGCCTCCTCGTACAGCTCGCGCTGGGCCGCGCGCAGCGGGTTCTCCCCCGCCACGTCCAGCAGCCCGGCCGGCAGTTCCCACAGGCGGTGGCGCACCGGGTGCCGGAACTGCTTCAGGACCAGCACGCGCTGCTCCTCGTCGAGGGCGAGGACGCACACCGAGCCCGGGTGCGCCTGGTAGTCGCGGCGCACCACCGCCCGGTCGGGCATCCGGACCTGGTCCGACTTGACCGAAGTCTTCGCGCCCTCGAACGGGGTCCGCGAGGCGACGATCTCCCACGATTCCGGAGTGTCCTCGATGTCGTTGCCCATGGCCATGGCCGGTACCTTCCCCAGAAACGCGACAGCCGGGGCACGATGCGCGCCCCGGCTGCCTACGTTAGGCGGTCGGCGTCACCGACCGCGTACGACTACTGTTGCGCGGCCTTGGCGGCCTGCTGGCGCGCGACCGCGGCCTTGACCAGACCGGCGAACAGCGGGTGCGGGCGCGTCGGGCGCGAGCGCAGCTCCGGGTGGGCCTGGGTGGCCACCAGGTAGGGGTGCACCTCGCGCGGGTACTCGACGTACTCGACCAGCTTGTTGTCCGGGGAGGTGCCGGAGAAGACCAGACCGGCCTTCTTCTCCAGCTCACCGCGGTAGGCGTTGTTGACCTCGTAGCGGTGGCGGTGGCGCTCGTCCACGTACGCCTGGTCGCCGTAGACCTCGCGCACGATGGAGCCCTCGGCGAGCTTCGCCGGGTACATGCCCAGGCGCATGGTGCCGCCCAGGTCGCCCGCGCCCTCGACGAAGGCCAGCTGCTCCTCCATCGTGGAGATCACCGGGTTGGGGGTGGAGGCGTCGAACTCGGTGGAGTTCGCGTCCTCGATGCCCGCCAGGTTGCGCGCGGCCTCGATGACCACGCACTGCAGGCCCAGGCACAGGCCGAGCAGCGGGATCTTGTTCTCGCGGGCGTAGGTGATCGCGCCGACCTTGCCGTTGACACCGCGGTCGCCGAAGCCGCCGGGAACGCAGATCGCGTCCACGTCGGCCAGCTGCGCGGCGGCGCCGGCCGGGGTCTTGCAGTCGTCGGAGGTGACCCACTTGATCTCGACGCGGGCCTTGTTGGCGAACCCGCCGGCGCGCAGCGCCTCGGTCACCGACAGGTAGGCGTCGGGCAGGTCGATGTACTTGCCGACGAGCGCGACCTTGACCTCGTGGTCGGGGTTGTGGACCCGGTCCAGCAGGTCCTCCCACACCGTCCAGTTGACGTCGCGGAACGGCAGGTCGAGCTTGCGCACGACGTACGCGTCCAGGCCCTCGGTGTGCAGGACCTTGGGGATGTCGTAGATCGACTTGGCGTCGATCGCGGCCACCACGGCGGCCTCGTCGACGTCGCACATCAGCGAGATCTTGCGCTTGATCGAGGTCGGGACCTCGCGGTCGGCGCGCAGCACGATCGCGTCGGGCTGGATGCCGATGGCTCGCAGGGCCGCGACCGAGTGCTGGGTCGGCTTGGTCTTCAGCTCGCCGGAGGGGCCGATGTAGGGCAGCAGCGAGATGTGCACGACGAAGACGTTGTCGCGGCCGACCTCGTGGCGGACCTGGCGGACCGTCTCCAGGAACGGCAGCGACTCGATGTCGCCGACGGTGCCGCCGACCTCGGTGATGACCACGTCCACGTCCGCGGTGGCCATGCGGCGGATGCGGTGCTTGATCTCGTTGGTGATGTGCGGGATGACCTGCACGGTGTCACCGAGGTACTCGCCTCGCCGCTCCTTGGCGATGACCTGCGAGTAGACCTGGCCGGTGGTGACGTTGGCCGAGCCGTCGAGGTCGACGTCGAGGAAGCGCTCGTAGTGGCCGATGTCCAGGTCGGTCTCGGCGCCGTCGTTGGTGACGAACACCTCACCGTGCTGGAACGGGTTCATCGTGCCGGGGTCGACGTTCAGGTACGGGTCGAGCTTCTGCATCGTGACGCGCAGGCCCCGGGCCTTCAGCAGCGCACCCAGGCTCGAGGCCGTCAGGCCCTTGCCGAGCGAGGAAGCGACACCCCCGGTGACGAAGATGTGCTTGGTCGTCATGGCTGTGCTGTTTCGAAAAGCAGCGGGCGGCGTCGCCAAGAGGGGGCTCCCGTGGTCGCGAAGTGAGGTGCGTCCGGCGCCGGCCTCCGTCGATCCGGAAGGGTCTCAGGGGGCGCCGAAGCTGCGGTTTCGGGGCTCCTGATTCGCACAGGCAGACCACCGGTCCACGGGGTACCAGCCTATCAGCGCCCGGGCCGGTCCGCCTCCGGCCACGCCCCGCGACGTCGCGGGGCGGAGCGTGACGACGACGTATCGGCTGCTCACCCGATTGGTCGAGCCACATTCTTCGCAGACTTGGGGAGCTCACTAGGGTGCCGACATATCCTGCTCGGATATTGCGAATTCCGCGCTCCCGGGCAGTCCGTCATCCGGCCTACCCGAGTCGTATGCGGAATCATGGGCTCGACGCGAGATCCCCACCCACGGGTGATCGCTCAACCGCGCAATGCAAGCGCCCCACGGGGCGGACGTGGCCGTTCGACTGGAGATGCAACGTGTCAGGGCGCATCGAGGATTACGCACTGATCGGGGACATGCAGACGGCGGCGTTGGTCTGCCGGGACGGGGCGGTGGACTGGCTCTGTCTGCCCCGTTTCGACTCCCATGCCGTGTTCGCGAGCATCCTCGGCACCGAAGATCACGGTTTCTGGCGGATCGGCCCGTCGTTCGCGGCGGGCACGGAAGCCCCCCGCGCCACCCGGCGCCGCTACCGGGGCGACTCGCTGGTGCTGGAATCGGAATGGGACACCACGCGCGGCACCGTCCGCGTCATCGACTTCATGCCTCCCCGCGAGGACCACGCACCGCAGCTGATCCGCATCGTGGAAGGGGTCAGCGGTCGCGTCCCGATGCGCTCGGCCCTGCGCATGCGCTTCAGCTACGGGCGGGTCGTGCCCTGGGTCCACAAGGTCGACGGGCGGACGGTGGCCGTGGCCGGCCCCGACTCGGTCTGGCTGGACAGTGAGGCCCAGACGTACGGCAAGGACCTGACGACCTACTCCGACTTCACCGTCGGACCGGGCGACAGGATGACCTTCAGCATCAGCTGGCAGCCCTCGCACCGGGGCGCCCCGGAGACCCCCGACGCCGAGGCGGCGCTGGCCTCCACCACGGAGTTCTGGCACGACTGGGTCGAGCAGTGCACGTACCACGGCCCCTACCGGGAGGCGGTGATCCGCTCGCTGATCACCCTCAAGGCGCTCACGTACGCCCCCACGGGCGGGATCGTCGCCGCGCCGACCACCTCCCTCCCGGAGGAGATCGGCGGCGTCCGCAACTGGGACTACCGCTACACGTGGCTGCGCGACGCCGCCATCACCCTGTCCTCGCTGCTGCGCACCGGCTACCGCGACGAGGCCTCCGCCTGGCGGGACTGGCTGCTGCGCGCGGTGGCCGGCGACCCGGAGAACCTGCAGATCATGTACGGGATCGCGGGCGAGCGGGAGCTCGGCGAGACCGAGCTGGACTGGCTCCCCGGGTACGAGAACTCGCGCCCGGTCCGGGTCGGCAACGGCGCCGCCGGGCAGCTGCAGCTCGACGTGTACGGCGAGGTCACCGAGGCCCTGCACCTGGGCCACATGACGGGCCTGGCCCGCAACGACTACGCCTCGCTGCTCCAGCTCAAGCTGATCCGCTACCTGGAGACCCACTGGGACCAGCCCGACGAGGGCATCTGGGAGGTGCGCGGCCCGCGCCGGCACTTCGTGCACTCGAAGGTGATGGCGTGGGTGGCGGTGGACCGCACGATCAAGCTGATCGAGAGCGGTGACGCGGACGGCCCGCTGGAGCGGTGGCGGGAGCTGCGCGACGAGATCCACCAGGACGTGTGCGAGAAGGGGTACGACAAGGAGCGCAACACCTTCACGCAGTCCTACGGGTCGAAGGAGCTGGACGCCTCCCTGCTGCTGATCCCGCAGATGGGCTTCCTGCCGCCGGACGACAAGCGGGTGATCGGCACGATCGAGGCGATCCAGCGCGAGCTGTCGACCCCGGACGGCTTCATCCTGCGCTACCCGACGGCCGGCGAGGAGGCGGGCGTGGACGGCCTGGAGGGCGACGAGGGGGCCTTCCTCGCCTGCTCGTTCTGGATGGCGGACGACCTCGCGATGATCGGCCGGGTCGACGAGGCCCGCCGCCTCTTCGAGAAGCTGCTGTCGCTCCGCAACGACCTGGGCCTCCTGGCGGAGGAATGGGATCCGAAGCTCCAGCGGCAGGTCGGCAACTTCCCGCAGGCCTTCAGCCACGTCCCCCTGATCGACACGGCCCTGCGGCTGACGGCGAGCGGGGCGTACGGGGGCTGACGGGCCCGGCCGGTGCCCGGGGGCCGCTCCCCTCGGCGCCGGCCCTCGGCGGCCGTCCCGGGGGCCTCCCGCGGCCGTCCCGCCGCGCCCGCTCCCCCGTCCCCGCCTAGGCTGGAAGGGTCCTATGCCCTCCCCTGCGCGGAAGGGGCAGCCATGGCTCCCACTTCGAAGGCGGGCGCGGCGCTGGCCGCGCTCCGCGAAGACCTCGCCGGCGAGGTGTTCGCCCCCGAGGACCCGGGGTACGACGAGGCCCGCACGATCTTCAACGCGATGATCGACCGCCGCCCGGCCGTCATCGCCCGGTGCGAGAGCGAGGCGGACGTGGTCACCGCCGTCCGCTTCGCCCGCGAGCTGGACCTGCCCGTGGCGGTCCGCGGCGGCGGCCACAGCGTGGCCGGGATGTCCCTCAACGACGGCGGGGTCGTCATCGACATGCGCCGGATGAACGAGGTCACCGTGCACCCCGGCGCGAAGGCCGTACGGGTCGGCGGCGGCGCCGTCATGAGCCACCTGGACCGTGCCTGCCAGCCGTACGCGCTCGCCACCACGGGCGGCCGCGTCTCCACCACCGGCGTCGCCGGCTTCGTCCTGGGCGGCGGCTCCGGCTGGCTGGACCGCAACTTCGGCCTGGCCGTGGACAACCTGCTCGGCGCGGACCTGGTCACCGCGGACGGGAGGACGCTCACCGTGACCGCCGAGGACCACCCCGAGCTGTTCTGGGCCCTGCACGGCGGCGGCGGGAACTTCGGCGTGGCGACCTCACTGACGCTGCGCCTGCACGACCTGCCGGAGTTCGCGATGTGCCTGCTCCTGTACCCCCCGGAGTCGGGCCCCGAGGTGCTGCGCGCGTACCGGGACCTCCTCGAGGCCGCCGGACCCGAGGTCGGCGGCGGCATGATCTACATGACCGGCCCGCCGGAGCCCTTCGTACCGGAGCACCTGGTCGGGACACTGCTGGCGGGGGCGCTGGTGACCTACGCGGGCGGTGAGGAGGCCCTGCGGGCGCTCGTCGCGCCGCTGCTCGCGCTTCCGCACGTCGCCGAGGTGCTGACCGCCCTCCCGTACGCGGACCTCCAGTGCATGATGGACGATCCGCCCGGCCTGCGGAACTACTGGTCGGCCGAGTACCTGACCGGCCTGCCCGACGAGCTGGTGGACGTGTTCTGCGGCCGCGCCTCCTCGATGCCGGTGCCGACCGGCACCCAGCACGTCATGTTCCCGCTGGGCGGCGCCATCGCCACCGGCCCCCCGGAGTTCCCGGTCCCGTACCGCGACGCCCCGTGGGCCGTGCACCCCTTCGGCATCTGGGAGGACCCGGCCGAGGACGACCGGTGCCGCCGGTGGGTCAAGGACGTGCGCGCCGACGTGCTGCCCTGGAGCACCGGCGCGGTCTACCTCAACTTCACCGGCGACGAGGGCCCGGAACGGGTGGTGGCCGGGCTCGGCGAGGCGAACCTGGCCCGGCTGGGCGCGGTGAAGCGGGAGTACGACCCGGACAACGTCTTCCGCTTCAACCACAACATCAGGCCCGGGTAGCCCCGGGAACCGGACGGCCGGTACGGTCCGCGATATGGACAACCAGGGCGGGATCACGGTTCAGCGGGCGCTGGAGCTGCCGGGGCTGCGCAGCGGGCTTCCGGAGGTCATGGCCTGCGCCGACCGGCTGGGCCGGACCGTGCGCTGGGTACACGCCGGCGAGGTCCCCAACATCGCGTCCCTGCTCAAGGGCGGCGAGCTGCTGCTGACCACCGGCCTCGGCCTCGGCACCCGGCCCGCCGAGCAGCGCGCCTTCGTGCGCCGCCTCGCGGACCGCGGCATCGCGGCGCTGGTCGTCGAGCTGGGCCCGCGCTTCACCCGGCTCCCGGCGACGCTCGTGGAGACCGCGCGGGCCGCCGGGCTCCCCCTCGTCCAACTGCACCGGGAAGTCCCCTTCGTGACCGTCACGGAGGAGGTGCACACCGAGATCGTCAACCACCACTACGCCCTGCTCCAGCGGGCCGAGGAAGTCCACCGGCGCTGCACGGAGGCCCTGCTCGGCGGCGGCGGGATCCCCCAGGTCCTGCACATCCTTGCCGACTTCACCTCGAACCCGGTCTTCCTGGAGACCCCCGACGGACAGCTGCTCTACGCCGCCGGACCCGGCTCCGGGGAGGCAGCCGCGGATCCGCTCCAGGTGTGGGAGGGCATGCGGGGCCAGCGCCCGGCCGAGCCCTCCGGCAACTCCGTGGTGGTCGACGTCCCCGGGGGCGGCCACGGCACGGGATCGGTCCGGGCCCGGCTGGTCCTGCTGGGCGTGTCCTCCCCGCTGCTGCCCGTGCACCGGATGGCGGCGGAGCGGACGGCGGGCGTACTGGCCGTCGTCCTGATGCAGGCCCGCCAGGAGGACGAGCTGGCGGCGCGCGGCCGCGGTGACTTCCTGACCGACCTCGCCGAGGGCCGGATCTCGGCCGAGGACGCCCCCGCGCAAGCCCGCGTCCTCGGCTTCAAACCCGGCACCGGCCCGCTCCTGCCCGTCGTCATGCGGCTGTCCTCGGAGCTGGGCCCGTCGGGGAACTGGGCGGTCCTGGCCCGGGCGGTCCTCGAGGAGCTCTCCTCGGTCGGCGTCCCGGTCCTCCTCGGGGTCCGCCCGGTGGAGGGCCGCGTCCCGCTGCTGGTGTCCCTGCGCTCCGACGCCGAACGCACGACGGTGGCCGATCGGGTCGCGGCGGCCCTGCGGGCCGGCGTCGAGCGGGCGGGCCTGGAGCGGGCGGGGGCTCCGGCGGCGGTCGTCGTCGGCGTCTGCGGCAGCTGGGCGGCGGCCTCGGCGGGCCTGCGGCACGCCGCGGAGACGGCCACGGCCGCGCACGGGCTGCCCGCCCGGCCCTGGTACGACGCCCGCCGCCTGGACATCGACCTCCTCCTGTGGCGGCTGCGCGAACACCCCGACCTGGCGGCCTTCGTGGACCGTGCGATCGGGGCCCTACGGGTCCACGACACGGTCTCGCGCCCCCCGCTGCTCCCCACCCTGGAGACGTACCTGGCCCACGCGGGCCGCAAGGCGGAGACGGCGCGCGAGCTGCACCTGAACCGGCAGACGCTGTACAACCGGCTGGCCCGCATCTCGGAGCTCCTGGGTGCGGACCTGGACGACCCGGAGACGGTCCTCTCCCTGAGCCTGGCCCTCCGCGCACGCCGCCACGTGGCCCCCGCTGCTTCTTGACGCGCCGCTCGCACGCCTCGCCCCTGGCGGGCCACTCCTCCTTGACGCACCCCTCGCACGCCTCGCCCCTGGCGGGCCTCATCGGCTTCGCGCCGCTGCGCCGGACTCCGTCCGGCGAGGGCGGGGCGGGGCCCCTGCCACCGCCGCCGGTCGCCTGGCCGGTGGGCGGCGGTTGGCCCTGCGGGGCTGTCCCCCACCCGCCCTTCCACCGTTCCCCGGGCTCCGCCCGGACCCCGGCAGCGGCGCCGCACGCGGCAACGGGTCCGGGGCGGAGCTCCGGGGAACGGTGGAAGGGCGGGTAGGGGACTTCGCCCCGCGCGCGGCACACCCCGCGGCCCGGCCCCGGGAAACGGCACGGCCGACGCCAAACGGCTGCGGCAAGACCCGGACAAGACCCGGGCAGGGCCCGGGCAGGGCAGGCCCGGATACGGGCTAGCGGGGGCGGGCCGTCAGTTCGTCGTACACCGACAGGACCTGCGCCACCGTGTCGTCCTCCGACGGCCACGTCGCCGCCTGCGCCCGCCCCGCCGCCGCCAGCTCCGCCCGCCGCGCGGGATCCGCCAGCAGCGCCGAGACCGCGCCGGCCAGCGCCCCCGCGTCGCCGTACGGCACCAGCACGCCCGCCTCGCCCACCAGCTCGGGGACACCGCCCACCGCCGTCGCCACCAACGGCACGCCCACCCGCAGAGCCTCCTGCGCCAGCGGCGACCGCGCCTCCCACCGGCTCGGGAGCACCGCGACGTCCGCCGCCGCGAGCAGCCGCACGGCATCGCTCCGGCGCCCGAGGAGCCGTACCGGCAGGCCCTCCTCGTGGATGCGCCGCGCGAGTTCCGCCCGCATCGGGCCCTCCCCCGCGATCACCAGCAGCGGCACCGGGTCCAGCGTCCGCCACGCCCTCGCCGCGTCCAGCAGCAGGGAGTAGCCGCGCCTCGGCACCAGGCTCCCGACCGCGATCAGCAACGGCCGCTCCACGACGCCGAGTTCCGCCCGCACCTTGCCCGGATCCACGGCCGGCGGCCCGGTCGGCACCGCCACCGCCGCCAGCCGTGCGTCCCGCGCCCCGCGCAGCCGGGCCAGGTCGACCTGCGCCGAGGAGGCGCCGAGGACGACCGCCGCGGCGCGGGCCACGTGCCGTTCCAGGAGCAGGCTCAGCCGGCCGGCTCCGGGGCCGCCGCCGTGCCAGCTGACGACCAGCGGGACCCGGCGCCCGCGCAGGGCCAGCGCCGCCCGCATGCCGGCCCGTACGCCGTGCGCGTGCACGACGTCGGCCTCGACGCACGCGGCCCGCAGCGCGCTCACCGCGTCCGGGGTGAACCGCGCCCCGGCGCTGGTGAAGTCGTACTCCCCCTCGGCTTCGACGGGTGCGCACACGGTGACCCGTACGCCCCGCGCGGCGAGCCCGGTGGCCAGCGACCGCACGTGCGCACCGCCGCTCGCGCCGCCGAGCACCTGGACGGTGCGAAGGACGGGGACCGATACCGATACCGGGGAGCTGCTCACGGGCCGAAGCTCCAGGGTGAGGGAGGCAGAGACGTCGCCCAGAATGCCAGTCCGCACGCGCGTTCCGGGACCATTCGGGTGCGGATCCCGTAGGAGATACCGCTCGGCACCCCTGATCCTCACCCACACGGGCTAGCGGGGCGTCAGCCGGACGCCCGGGCGGGCGCTACGCCGAGCCCTGCGCGGCCGCGAGCAGTTCCTCCGCGTGCGCCCGCGCCGACGCCGAGTCCTCGTGGCCGGCCAGCATCCGCGACAGCTCGCGGATGCGGTCCTCGCCCTCCAGGACGGTGACGCCGCTCCTCGTCACGGAGCCGTCGCTGGTCTTCTCGACCAGCAGTTGGCGGTCCGCGAAGGCCGCCACCTGCGGCAGGTGGGTGACGACCACGACCTGCGCCGACTTGGCCAGTTTCGCGAGCCGCCGCCCGACCTCGATGGCCGCCTTGCCGCCGACGCCCGCGTCGACCTCGTCGAAGAGGTAGGTCGGCACCGGGTCGGAGCCCGCGAAGACGACCTCGACGGCCAGCATCACCCGCGACAGCTCACCGCCCGACGCGCCCTTGGCGATCGGCCGCGGCTGGGCCCCGGGGTGCGGGGCCAGCAGCAGTTCGACCTCGTCGGTGCCCGAGGGCCCGTAGGCGACGAGCCGCCCGCCGACCTCGACCCCGTCGGGGTCCTCGGTCTGCCGGATGTCGATGGTGACCCGTGCGTGCGGCATCGCCAGCGAGGCCAGCTCCTCGGTGACCGCCGACGCGAAGCGGGTCGCCGCCTCGCTCCGGGCATCGGTCAACGCCTGGGCCAGGGAGGAGAGTTCCATCCGCAGCCCGTCGCGTTCCGCGGTCAGTTCGCCGATCCGCCCGTCGTCGCCGTCCAGCTCCAGCAGCCGTACGGATCCCCGCTCGGCCCACTCCAGTACGGAGTCCACCGTGTGCTGCGCGGAGCCGTTCCGCGCGGAGCCGTACTTGCGGGTCAGCTGGGTCAGCGCCGCGCGCCGCTCCTCCACGGCCGCCAGCCGCAGCGGGTCGGCGTCCAGGTCGTCCGCGTAGCCGGCCAGTTCCCCGGCCACGTCCCCGAGCAGGATGCCCAGCTCCCCGATCCGCTCGGCGAGCGCGCCGAGCGCCGGGTCGTGGGAGCGTACGGATTCCAGTGCGCGGTGCGCCCCGGCGACGAGCGCGCCCGCGTCGACGCCCTCGGGGTCCTCCACGTTGCCGGCGAGGGCCGCGTGCGCGACCTGGGCCGCCGAGGACAGGGATTCGGCGTGGCCGAGGCGTTCCGCCTCCGCGGCCAGCTCGACGTCCTCGCCGGCGACCGGCTCGACGGCGTTGATCTCGTCGAGCCCGAAGCGCAGCAGATCGGCCTCCTGGGCGCGTTCCCTGGCCCGGGTGGTGATCTCCTCCAGCTCTCCGGCGACCGCGCGCAGCCGCCGGTGGGCGGCGGCGTACTTCTCCAGCGGGACGGCGACCGCGTCGCCCGCGTACCGGTCGAGGGCCTGGCGCTGCCGGGCCGGCCGGAGCAGGCCCTGCTGGTCGGTCTGGCCGTGGACGGCGACGAGGTCTTCGGCGAGTTCGGCGAGCAGGCCGACGGGTACGGAGCGGCCGCCGACGTGGGCGCGCGAGCGGCCCTCGGCGGAGACGGTCCGGCTGATCAGCAGGGCGCCGTCGTCGAGCTCGGCGCCGGCTTCCTCGGCGCGCAGCGCGGCGGGGGCGTCCGGGCGCATGACGATGCGTCCTTCGACGACCGCCGCCTTGGCCCCGATCCGCACCAGCGCGGGGTCGGCCCGCCCGCCGAGCAGCAGCCCGAGGCTGGTGACGACCATGGTCTTGCCCGCGCCGGTCTCGCCGGTCACCGCGGTGAAACCGGGCGACAGCTCGACCACCGCGTCGTCGATGACCCCGAGCGACCGTATCCGCATCTCCTCAAGCACGGGACGACGATACCGAGGTTTCACGGGTGCCATGTGACGTCACCCGCCCAGACCCGGTCGAACAATCATGCTATTTACGTACACCCGAGGTACGGAGCCGGTGCGACGCCCGGCGCCCTCCCGCTCCACGGCCCTAGTGCGGCGCCCCGCGCCACCCGGACACCGGCAGCGCGAACTTCGCGACGAGCCGGTCCGTGAACGAGGCGTGGTGCAGCCGCGCGAGCCGGACCGGCACCGTCCCCCGCCGGACCTCCACCCGGGCCCCGGCGGGCAGTTCCACCGTCCGGCGCCCGTCGCACCACAGCACCCCGTGCGGGGTCCCGGTCTGCACCTCCACCGCCAGCACCGAGTCCGGCGAGGTCACCAGCGGCTTCGCGAACAGCGCGTGCGCGCTGATCGGCACCATCAGCAGCGCCTCGACCTCCGGCCAGACCACCGGCCCGCCGGCCGAGAAGGCGTACGCCGTCGAGCCCGTCGGCGTCGCGCAGACGATCCCGTCACACCCGAAGCCGGACACCGGGCGCCCGTCGATCTCCAGGACCACCTCGAGCATCCGCTCCGGGGACACCTTCTGGACGGCCGCCTCGTTCAGCGCCCAGTCCCGGTGCAGGACGTCACCGTTGGTCCGCACGACCACATCGAGGGTCATCCGCTCCTCGACCTCGTACTCCCGCGTCACGACCCGGTCCACGACCTTGTCCAGATCGTCCCGCTCGGCCTCCGCGAGGAACCCCACCCGGCCCAGGTTGACGCCGAGCATCGGCACGCCCGAGCCCCGCGCGAACTCCGCGCCGCGCAGCAGGGTCCCGTCACCGCCCAGCACGATCAGCAGCTCGCACCCGTCGAGCACCTCCGGCGTGCACTCGGCCACCAGCTCCACCTCGGGCGGCAGCGGCAGGTCCACCGCCTCGTGCCGCAGCACCCGTACGCCCAGACCGCTGCGCAGCAGCCCCTGTACGACCAGCTCGGCGCTGCGGATGGCCGCCGGCCGCCCGGTGTGCGCGAGCAGGAAGACGGTCCGCGCCCCCGCCTCCCCCGACGGTGCCGCTTCCCCCGACTGCGCCGATTCCCCCGACATACTGCTCATTGCGGCCCCTCCGCCACTGCACGGTCAACATCCGCCGGGTCGAGTGCCGGTGCCCCCGCCCGCAGCCACAGAAAATACTCGACGTTGCCCGAGGGGCCCGGGAGCGGGCTCGCCGTCACCCCGACCACGCCCAGGCCCAGCTTCCAGGCCTGCGCCGCGACGTCCCGCACGGCCTGCGCCCGCAGCTCCGTACTGCGCACCACGCCGCCGCTGCCGAGGCGGTCCTTGCCCACCTCGAACTGCGGCTTGACCATCAGCACCAGGTCCGCGTCCGGCGCGCAGCAGCGTACGAGCGCCGGCAGCACCAGGCCGATCGAGATGAAGGACAGGTCGCCGACGACCAGGTCGACGGGAACCCCGTCGAGCTGCTCGACGGTCAGCTCGCGCACGTTCGTACGGTCCTTGACGGTGACCCGGTCGTCGCTCTGCAGCGACCAGGCGAGCTGCCCGTAGCCGACGTCGACGGCCATCACGTGGGTGACCCCCGCGCGCAGCAGCACGTCGGTGAAGCCCCCGGTCGACGCGCCCGCGTCCAGCGCCCGGCGGCCCTCGACGAGCAGCCCCTGCGGTTGGAAGGCCGCGAGGGCGCCCGCCAGTTTGTGGCCGCCCCGGGAGACGTAGTCGGGGTCGTCGTCGTCCTTGAGCACGACGAGGGCCGCGCTGGTCTCGACCTGGGTGGCCGCCTTCGTCGCCGTACTGCCGCCCACCGTGACCCGGCCGGCGGCGATCAGCTGCGCGGCGTGCTCGCGCGAGCGGGCCATGCTGCGGCGTACCAGTTCGGCGTCCAGGCGGCGGCGTGCCACTCCTGCCACGTTCGGTTCAGCTCCTGTTTTCGTCACGACGGGGGCCGGTGGGCGCGTCCAGCGCGGTCAGCGCGGAGCGCAGCCCCCTGTGCACATCCTCGTACACCTCGAGGTGTCCGTCCGCCGGGAGGTGGTCCGCGTCCGCCAGCCGCTCCAGCCCCGCGTCCACCCCGGCGTGCCCGGTGGCCGTGCGTACGACGCCCAGCGCGGCCGGCGCGGCCTCCGCGGGCGGCGCGGGCGGATCCTGCGGGGCGTCGGGCACTTCGTCGCTCATGCCCCCGACGCTACCCCGTAGCGCGCCGCGACCACGCACGGCTCTGCGGTACGGTCGTGATCACGATGGCTACGATCGAGGAGTGCCGTGCGGCACTCGACCAACTCTCCGACAACCTGGCGCGGGCCGAAGGCGACGTGCGCGGTGCGACCGCGCTCGACCGCTCGCTGAGCTGCCACATCACCGACCTGGACCGGACGTTCGCGGGCCGCCTCGACGGAGGCCGGATCCGGGTGGACGCGGTGGCCCCGGGGCCGCCGCCCGCCAAGGCCGCGATCCGGCTCGCCATGACCGGCGACGACCTGGTCGCGCTGGTGGCGGGCGAGCTCAAGTTCGCCAAGGCCTGGGCCTGCGGCCGCATCCGCCTGGAGGCGGGCTTCCGCGACCTCCTGAAGCTCAAAAGCCTCCTGTAGCGATCGCCGCCTCCGGCCCGCCGAACCCAGCCCCGGGAGACGTCCCGCACCGGCTACTCGGCGTGAGCCACCACCCGCGCCCGGGCCGCCCGCGCCGCCCGCGCGGCGGGAACCACCAGCGGCGTCCCCGTCTCCGGGTCGGCGATGACCTGGCACCGCAGCCCGAACACCCGCTCCACCAGCTCCGCCGTGACCACCTCCGCCGGCGGCCCCTCCGTGACGACCCTCCCGTCCCGCATCGCGATCAGGTGGGTCGCGTACCGGGCCGCGTGGTTCAGATCGTGCAGCACCGCGACCAGCGTCCGCCCCTGCTCCTCGTGGAGCTCCGCGCACAGGTCCAGCACGTCGAGCTGGTGCTGGATGTCGAGGTAGGTCGTCGGCTCGTCCAGCAGCAGCAGCGGGGTCTGCTGCGCCAGCGCCATCGCGATCCACACCCGCTGGCGCTGCCCGCCCGAGAGCTCGTCCACGGCCCGGTCGGCGAGCTCGGCGACCCCGGTCGAGGCCATCGACTCGTTCACGATCCGCTCGTCCTGCTCCGACCACTGCCGCAGCAGCCCCTGGTGCGGGTAGCGGCCGCGCGACACCAGGTCGCTGACCGTGATCCCGTCGGGTGCGATCGAGGACTGCGGCAGCAGGCCCAGCGTCTTGGCGACCTTCTTCGCCGGCATCGACCCGATGGCCTGCCCGTCCAGCAGCACCCGCCCCTGCGAGGGCTTCAGCATCCGCGACAGGGCGCGCAGCAGGGTGGACTTGCCGCAGGCGTTGGGCCCGACGATCACGGTGAAGGAGTTGTCCGGGACCTCCACCGACAGGTTCTCGGCGATGACCCGCCGGTCGTAGCCGAGGGTCACGTTCTCCGCGGTCAGCCGCTGCACTTGCCTGCTCCTCTGGTTGCCCATGGTCCTCCGGTCCCTCATATGCGGCCCGCCTTGCGCTCGGTGACGAGCAGCCAGAGCAGGTAGACGCCGCCGACCAGGCCCGTCACCACCCCCACCGGCAGCTGGTCGGCGCCGAAGGCCCGTTGCGAGGCCCAGTCGGACACCAGCAGCAGGAGTGCGCCCATCAGCGCGCCGGTCAGCAGGCTCGCCCCGGGCGAGCGGGTCAGCCGGCGCGCGAGCTGCGGCGCGGCGAGCGCGACGAAGTTGATCGGCCCGGCCGCGGCGCCGGCCGCGGTGGTGAGCAGGATCGCCGCCACCATCAGGAGCAGCCGGGTCCGCTCCACCCGCACCCCGACGGCGTACGCGGCGTCGTCGCCCATCTCGATCATCCGCAGCGCCCGGCTCTGGCCGAGGACCAGCGGGAACAGCACCGCGCAGGTCGCGAGCAGCGGCCAGACCTGGGACCAGTCCCGGCCGGCCAGCGAGCCGGTCAGCCAGACCATCGCACGGGTGGCCTCGACGAGCTGCGCCTTCGTCAGCAGGTACTGGATGACGGCGATCAGCATCGCGGAGGTGCCGATGCCGACGAGGACCAGCCGGTAGCCGTGGATGCCCTGCTTGTACGCGAGCAGGTACACGGCGATCCCGGCCGCCAGCCCGCCCACCAGGGCCCCGACGGCCACCTCGCCGGCGCCGCCGTGGAAGAGCACGATGACGAGCACCGCGCCGACGGCTGATCCGTAGCCGAAGCCGAGTACGTCCGGCGATCCGAGCGGATTGCGCGAGACCGACTGGAAGACGGCGCCGGACATGCCGAGGGCCGCGCCCACCAGGACGGCGACCACGACCCGCGGCAGCCGCAGGTCGTTGATGATGAACGCGTGGGCGGGCGTCCCGTTGCCCAGCAGGGTCTGTACGACGTCCCAGGGGGCGATGTCGAAGTCGCCGGTCCCGATGAGCAGGACGGCGGTCGCCAGCGCGAGCACCAGGAGGAGCGCGCCCACGCCCAGCGCCCGCCGCTCCACCCGCAGCGAGATCCCGCCCGGCAGGTGCAGCGGCCGGGGCCCGGTGCGGCCCGTCCGGCCCGTCCGGCCGCTGCGCGCCTCGACGGGTGCGTCGGTCACTGTCACAGCTGGGCCATCCTCTTGCGCCGGACGAGGTGGATGAAGACGGGTCCGCCGATGAGGGCGGTGACGATGCCGACCTGGAGTTCGGCGGGCCGGGTGACGACCCGGCCGATGACGTCGGCGCCGAGCAGCAGCACGGGCGAGAGCACGGCGGAGTACGCGAGCACCCAGCGCATGTCCGGTCCGGTGAACACCCGTACGAGGTGCGGGATCATCAGGCCCACGAAGGCGATCGGCCCGCAGGCGGCGGTCGCGGCCCCGCAGAGCAGGGTGATGGCGGTCATCGCGCCGATCCGGGTCCGCGTCAGGTTCGCGCCGAGCGCCCGCGCGGTGTCGTCGCCCATCGCCATGGCGTTGAGCGGCCGGCCCAGCGTGAGCGCGAGCACGGCCCCGACCACCAGGAAGGGCGCCACCTGCTGGACGGTCTCCATGGTGGCGGAGGCCAGCGAGCCGACCGTCCAGAAGCGGAGCTTGTCCAGTGCCTTGCTGTCCATCAGCTGCACGGCGTTGACGTAGCCGACGAGGGCCGCGCCGGCCGCCGTACCGGCGAGCGCGAGGCGCACGGGGGTGGCGCTGCGGCTGCCGCCGAGCACGTACACGACGACGGAGACGACGGCGGCGCCGAGGAAGGCCCACCACACGAACTCGCTCAGCGAGTCGGCGCCGAAGAAGCTGATGGCCGATACGACGGCGGCCGCGGCCCCCGCGTTGACGCCGAGGAGGCCGGGCTCCGCCAGCGGGTTGCGGGTCAGCGCCTGCATCACGGCGCCGGACAGGCCGAGGCCGAGGCCGACGAGCACGCCGAGGAGGGTGCGCGGGACCCGCAGGTCCCGCACCACGACGTCCGAGGCCGTCCCCGAGTAGTGGAACAGGCCGTGCCAGACCTCGTGGAGGGGCATCTGCTTGGCGCCGACGGCGATGCTCGCCACCGCGATCAGCGCGAGCACGCCGAAGGCGGCCAGCAGGCCGGCGGCTCTCGCGCCGTGGCGCGGGCGGGGGGCGGCGGCCGACGGCGCGCTCTGATCAGGGGGAATCTCGATCAACACGAAGGTTAGGTTAGCCTACCCTGACTCTCACTCGGCCCCCGCTCGGCCCCCGAACGACCTCCGAGCGGCCCTCGGAGCGGCCCTCCAAGCGGCTCTCCGCGCGGCCCTCGGCGCGGCCTCCGCCCCGGCTCCGGCAGCCCTTACAGCCCCAGCCTGGCCAGCGCCTTCCCCGCGTCCAGCCCGCACGACCCCTCGCCGGCGTGCGTCCAGGCCGCCGCGCACAGCGCCCGCAGCCCGTCGATCGCGTCGCCCCCGTCGATCGCGTCACTCTCCCCGTCCGCGTTGACGTCCTCGCCGCGCAGCTCCAGTACGCCGTCCACCGCGACCGCGGTCCAGCGCCCGCAGCCGAAGCCGCCGCCGTCGGCCGCCACCACCTCCGGCTGCCCCGTCAGCATGCCCCGCAGGTCCCGGTCCACGTACGTCGGCCGGTACTTCGGCTCGGCCCGCAGCAGTTGCGCCCCGTCGGTGACCCCGGTCAGCACGAGCAGCGAGTCCACCTCCCCGTTGAAGGCACCCTCGATGTCGGTGTCCAGCCGGTCCCCGACCACCAGCGGCCGCTTCGCCCCGGTCCGCAGCACCGTCTCGCGGTGCATCGGGGGCAGCGGCTTGCCCGCCACCTGCGGTTCGGCGCCCGTGGCGATCCGTACGACCTCCACCGCGGCCCCGTTGCCCGGCGCGATCCCCCGCGCCCCCGGAATCGTCAGGTCGGTGTTCGAGGCGTACCACGGCACCCCGCGGTTGATCGCGTACGAGGCCTCCGCGAACCGCCCCCACGGCAGGTCGGGGCCGCCGTACCCCTGGACCACGGCCGCGAGCCCCTCCTCCTCGGCGGACTCCACCGGCACCAGCCCGCGCTCGCGCAGCGCGACCCGCAGCCCCTCGCCGCCGATCACCAGCACCTTGGAGCCCGGCTCCACCTGTTCGGCGATCAGGCGGGCCACCGCCTGCGCGGAGGTGATCACCTCGGCCGCCTCCGTGGGGATCCCCAGCTCACCCAGGTGTTCCGCGACCGCGTCCGGGGTGCGCAGCGCGTTGTTCGTGACGTACGCCAGGTGCATCCCGTCGGCCCGCGCCGCGGCGAGCGACTCCACGGCGTGCGCGATGGCCTCGCCGCCCGCGTACACCACCCCGTCGAGGTCCAGCAGGGCCGTGTCGTACGCCTGGTGCAGATTCCGCGCACTGCCCGCGGGACTGGTCCTGCTCTGCCGGGTCTGCCGGGTCATGGTGTCCGCTCCTCCTGGGGCCCCTCCCAGCGGCGGCTGGGAGGGGATCGATCTTGTCCGGTTTCCGTACTCCCCCCGATCATCCCGCATCGCGAGACGGGTCTTACGATTCACCAATGACCACATCTGGCACCGCGGACCACGGACTGCGCCTGATCCCGTTCCATGGCCTGCGCTATGTCCCCGAGCGTGTCGGCAGCCTGGCCGCCGTCACCTCGCCGCCGTACGACGTGGTCGTGCGCCCCGACGGACTCAACCACCTCGAGTCCGCCGACCCGCACAACATCGTCCGCCTGATCCTTCCGCAGGCCGACACCCCCGACGCGCGCAACCTGCAGGCGGCGCACACCCTGCGCGACTGGCTCGCCGAGGGCATCCTCAGCGCCGACCCGGAGCCCGCGCTCTACGTCTACGAGCAGCGCAAGGGCGGTCTGCTGCAGCGCGGCATCATCGGCGCCCTCGCCCTGTCCGCCGCCGACGCCGGCATCGTCCTGCCCCACGAGGACGTCATGCCCCACGTGGTCACCGACCGGGCCGGCCTGATGCGGGCCACCTCGGCCAACCTCGAGCCGCTCCTCCTCACCTACCTCGGCGACGATCCGGCGGCGGGCGCGGCGTCGGTCGTCGAGCGCACCTCGCGGAGCGCCCCGCTGTTCGCCACCACCACGGAGGACGGCTTCCGGCACCGGCTGTGGGCCGTCACCGACCCCGCCGACCTGGCGGCGATCACCGCCGACCTGGGCCGGCGCCAGGCCCTGATCGCCGACGGGCACCACCGCTGGGCGACGTACCTGCACCTCCAGGAGGAGCACGGCTCCCCCACCGCATGGGATTTCGGCCTGGTCCTGCTCGTGGACACGGCCCGCTATCCGCTCCAGGTCCGCGCCATCCACCGGATGCTCCGCCGCCTGCCGCTCGCTGAGGCCCTGGCCTCCCTGAACGGCCACTTCCGGGTCCGCGCGGTCGACGGCCCGCTGCCGCTGGCGATGGAGGCCCTGGACGACGCCGCCGAGCGAGGCAACGCCTTCCTCCTGGCCGGCGACGGCACCTTCCACCTGGTCACCGATCCCGACCCGGCACTCATCGAGCGCACGGTCCGCCACGACCGCCCGGAGGCCTGGCGCCGGCTGGACGCCACCGTGCTCCACGCGACCCTGCTGGACACCCTCTGGGACATCCCCGACACCCCCGACCAGATCACGTACATCCACGACACCGAGGCCACCGTCGAGATGGCCGAGCGCAACGGCGGCACGGCCGTCCTGCTGCATCCCGTACGGGAGGCGATCGTCCGCGAGTTGGCCCGCCAGGGCGTGACGATGCCCCGCAAGTCCACCTCCTTCGGTCCGAAACCGGCCACCGGCCTGGTCCTGCGCAGCCTGGACTGACGGGGCCGGCCGGCCGTACCTGTGGATACGAAAAAGGGCGGTACCCCCGGTGGGGTACCGCCCTTCTCAGTTCACTCAGGCCTTGTCGCGGGCCTGGTCCTCATCGCGGTCGTCCTCGTCCTCGTCCTCGTCCAGGACGACGATCTCGTCGGTGGCGTCGGCATCGGCGTCGCCCTCGTACTCGTCGTCGTCCTCGTCGTAGTACTCGGCCTGGTCGGTGGCACGCTCCGCCGCGCGGACCTCGGGGTCGTCCGAGTCCTCGTCGTCCTCGTCGATGTCGAGGTCTTCCTCGACTTCGGCCTCGTCGTCGGCGGAGGCGTCGACGAACTCGACACCGTCCAGCTCGGCGAGCCGGTCGGAGGCGTCCGTGGCCCCGTCCTTGTCGGCCTCGAGGGTCTTGGCGAACCACTCGCGCGCCTCGTCCTCACGGCCGGCCGCCAGCAGGGCGTCCGCGTAGGCGTACCGCAGGCGCGCGGTCCACGGCTGCACGGAGCTGGAGGCCAGCTCCGGGCTCTGCAGGGTCACGATGGCCGCGTCGAGCTGGTCCATGTCGCGCCGGGCACCGGCGGCGACCAGACGCATCTCGACCTGGCCGGCCTTGTCCAGCTTCTGCACCTCGGGCTCGCCGGCCATGGCCAGCGCCCGCTCCGGACGGCCGAGGCCGCGCTCGCAGTCGGCGATGACGGGCCACAGCTCGACCGAACCGGTCATCCGCTTGGCGGCGCGGAACTCCGCGATCGCCTCGGCGTACTTCTGCGTGGCGTACGCGGCGAAGCCGGCGGCCTCGCGCACGGCGGCGACACGGGAGGCCAGACGCAGGGCGATGCGCGAGTACGCGTACGCCTGCTCCGGGTCCTCGTCGATCAGCCGGGCCACCATGACCAGGTTCTTGGAGACTTCCTCGGCCAGACCCTTCGGCAGGCTCAGCAGCTCCTGGCGAACGTCGGAGTCGATCTCGAAGCCGGTGACGTCGTCGTCGATCGGAAGCCGCTTGACCGGGTCCCGGTCCGCGCGGAAGTCACGGTCGCCACCACGGTCGTCACGGCCGCGGAAACCGCCGCGGTCGCCGCCGCGGTCATCGCGACGCGGGTAGGACGGACGGTCGCCGCCACGGTCGTCGCGACCGCCGCGGAACCCACCGCGGTCGTCATCACGACGGGGGTAGCTCGGACGGTCGCCACGGTCGTTCCCGCGGAAGCCACCACCGGTCGGACGGTCGCCGGAGGGACGGTCGCCGGAGGGGCGGTCGTCACGACGCGGGTAGGACGGACGGTCCCCACCGCGGTCGTCGTCACGGCGCGGGTACGAGGGGCGGTCGCCGCGGTCGTTGCCGCGGAAGCCACCACCGGTGGGGCGGTCGCCACGGTCGTTGCCACGGAAGCCGCCGCCGGTGGGACGGTCGCCGGAGGGACGGTCGTCACGACGCGGGTAGGACGGACGGTCGCCGCCACGGTCGTCGCGACCGCCGCGGAACCCACCGCGGTCGTCATCACGACGGGGGTAGCTCGGACGGTCGCCACGGTCGTTCCCGCGGAAGCCACCACCGGTGGGGCGGTCGCCGCCACGGTCGTCACGGCGCGGGAAGGAGGGACGGTCGCCGCCGCCACCCGAGGGACGGCCACCGCGGTCGTCGTCACGGCGCGGGTACGAGGGGCGGTCGCCACGGTCGTTGCCGCGGAAGCCACCACCAGTGGGACGGTCGCCGCGGTCGTTCCCACGGAAGCCACCACCGGTCGGACGGTCGCCGGAGGGACGGTCGTCACGACGCGGGTAGGACGGACGGTCGCCGCCACGGTCGTCACGGCCGCCGCGGAACCCACCGCGGTCGTCATCACGACGGGGGTAGCTCGGACGGTCGCCGGAGGGACGGTCATCGCGACGCGGGAAGGACGGACGGTCGCCACGGTCGTTGCCGCGGAAGCCACCACCAGTGGGACGGTCGCCGCGGTCGTTCCCACGGAAGCCACCACCGGTGGGGCGGTCGCCGCCACGGTCGTCACGGCGCGGGAAGGAGGGACGGTCGCCGCCGCCACCCGAAGGACGGCCACCGCGGTCGTCATCACGACGGGGGTAGCTCGGACGGTCGCCGGAGGGACGGTCGTCACGACGCGGGAAGGACGGACGGTCGCCACGGTCGTTGCCGCGGAAGCCACCACCAGTGGGACGGTCGCCACGGTCGTTCCCACGGAAGCCACCACCCGAGGGGCGGTCACCGCGGTCGTTGCCGCGGAAGCCACCACCAGTGGGACGGTCGCCACGGTCGTTCCCACGGAAGCCACCACCCGAGGGGCGGTCACCGCGGTCGTTGCCGCGGAAGCCACCACCGGACGGACGGTCGCCGCCACGGTCATCGCGACGCGGGAAGGAGGGACGGTCGCCGCCGCCACCACCCGAAGGACGGCCACCGCGGTCGTCGTCACGGCGCGGGTACGAGGGACGGTCGCCACCGCGGTCGTCACGACCACGGAAGCCGCCGCCGCCGGCACCGGCGCCGGTCGGACGGCCGCCACGGTCGTCACGGCGGAAACCGCCGCCGGCGCCGCCGCCACCGGTCGGCCGGTCACCACGGTCATCACGACGGAACGGCGGACGGTCGCCGCCACGGTCGTCACGGCCCCCGCGGTAGCCGCCCCTGTCACCGCCGTCGTTGCGCCGAGGCTCGCGCTCCGGACGATCGTCGGGAGAGTTGGACATGGGTGTGACTCCTGTCTTCGGGGTACCGCTAGTCATTCTCGCGCAACCAACCCATGGCCGCGCTTCGGCGTAAAGATCTGGAAAAACAAAAAGGACCCCTGCTCCAGCGTTGAACGCTGGACCAGAGGTCCTTTGAAAAATTGTTCGGCGGTGTCCTACTCTCCCACAGGGTCCCCCCTGCAGTACCATCGGCGCTGAAAGGCTTAGCTTCCGGGTTCGGAATGTAACCGGGCGTTTCCCTAACGCTATGACCACCGAAACCCTAATCGGTTTCGAGCGAACAAGCACACTTTGTAGTTATGTTCTAGCTCTAGAAACCAGCAACGGTTCGTTGCTTCAGAACTAACACAGTGGACGCGAGCAACTGAGGACAAGCCCTCGGCCTATTAGTACCAGTCAGCTCCACCCGTTACCGGGCTTCCACATCTGGCCTATCAACCCAGTCGTCTACTGGGAGCCTTCCCCCCGCGCTCCACCCCTGCACCACGGACGGGTCCAGCTCGGGGACCGGCGGGAGGAGGCGTACGGCACCGGCTTCGACGGCCATCGGTGTTCCCCTGTTCGTCCGCTGCGGCGCGTGCTCCCGCCCCACCCCGGATCGGCGGCGGCACGGACTGGCAGCACGGACTGTACGGGAGCGGCCGCCCCCGGAGGTCGGCCTTCGGCCAGGCTCCGCGGCGCCCCGCACACCCTGCGCGAGCCGTTCGCCCGGCCCCCGCTCCGCCGGACGGGTGTACCGGCGGCCCGCCTCCAGGCCCCGGTGGGAGCCGGGCCGTTGGATGGGTGGTTCGGGGGATCGTGGTCAGGGGCCGGGAGGCGCGATCGAGGCAGCGCCGGTCGCGAGGAGTGGACATGCCGTTCGCGGACGAGGGGCTGCGGGCCGGCCTGCGCAGGGCCGAAGCCGGCATGCTGCTGCCGGCACTGCTGGTCGGCGCGGGGGCCGGGCTGGGTGCGGTGGCCTTCCGCTGGCTCATCGAGGTCGTCACCCTCGTGCTGTCCGGACACGACGACTACTCCTCGGCCGGCCACGCCGACAACCCGTACGTGCCCTGGCTCGGACCGTACTTCGTCCTGCTCGCGCCCGTCGTCGCCGGCGCGATCTACGGGCCCCTCGTCTACCGCTACGCCAAGGAGGCGCGCGGCCACGGCGTACCCGAGGTCATGTACGCGGTCGCACGTACAGGCGGCCGCATCCCGGCCCGGGTCGCCGTGGTGAAGTCGGTCGCGTCCGCGCTGTGCATCGGCGGCGGCGGCTCGGTGGGCCGCGAGGGCCCCATCGTGCAGATCGGGTCCGCCCTCGGGTCCACCGCCGGATCGATCCTGCGCATGGGCGAGGACCGGGTCCGGCTGCTGGTCGCCTGCGGCGCGGCCGGCGGCATCGCCGCGACCTTCAACGCCCCCCTGGCCGGCGTGTTCTTCGCGATGGAGCTGATCCTGCGCGACTTCACGGCCCGGGGCTTCGCCTTCGTGGCCGTCTCCTCGGTCACCGCCGCCGTGATCGGCCGCTCGGTCCTCGGCGACGAACGGTTCCTGGACCTCGCGCCGCTCGGCGTGGAACACCTGGCCTCGTACGCCCTGTACGTGCTGCTCGGCGCGCTCGCCGGGATCGTCGGCGTGGTCTTCACCAAGGTGCTCTACGGGGTGGAGGACATCTGCGACGCGGTGTGGCGCGGCCCGGAATGGCTGCGCCCCGCGGCCGGCGGCATCCTGCTGGGCGCGATCCTGCTCGCGCTGCCCGAGATGTACGGGGTCGGCTACCCGGTCCTCGGCAAGGCCGCGGTGGGCGGGTACGCGGTCGGATTCCTGCTGGTACTGCTCGTCGGCAAGATCATCGCCTGCAGCGTCACCATCGGCATCGGCGGCTCGGGCGGGGTCTTCGCGCCCAGCCTCTTCGTCGGCTCGATGCTCGGCAGCGCCTTCGGCCAGACCCTGGACCACGCCGTACCGGGGCTGACCGGCTCCGCCACGACCTACGCCGTGATCGGCATGGGCGCGGTCTTCGCCGGTTCGGCCCGCGCGCCGATCACCGCCGTCGTCATCATCTACGAGCTGACCGGCGAGTACGGCATCATCCTGCCGCTGATGGCCGCCGTCGCCATCGCCACCGGCGTCAGCCACGTCCTCAGCCGCGACACCGTCTACACGACCAAACTCCGGCGCCGCGGGGTCGACCTCGACCTGACCGGTCCGGCCGCCGTCGAGGTCCGGACCGCGATGGGACCGCCGCCGGCCGAGCTGGCACCCGGCACCGGCCTGCGCGCGGCGGTCACGGCGATGATCGAGGTGGGCGCCGGACGCCTGCCCGTCGTCGACGGGAACGGCCGCTACGAGGGCTCGGTCGGCGCCCTCGCCCTCTCCCGGGCCCTGCACGAGGGCCGGCCCGAGGGCGAGCCCATCGAGACGGTACGGGACCGCCCGCCCGCCCTGCTCGCCGGCCAGTCCCTGGAGGAGGCCCTGCCGCTGCTCGCGGCGAGCGACGGCGACGGCCTCCCGGTTCTCGACGAGGGCGGCCACCACCTCCTGGGCTGGATCACCCACCGCTCGGCGCTGGCCGCCCTGCACCCTCCGGCCTGACGGGTGTTCGGCTTGCCGGGTCCCGGGTCCCGGTTCTCGGACCTGACGGCTGGTCAGCGTGCGGGCCCGCCGCGGCGATCGCGGTCGGCGAGGCGGTCGCGCCAGGCGACCAGGAGGCGGAGCGGGGCTTCGGTGAGGTTCTCGTCGACGCCGTAGACCTTCCCCCGCTCGGCCTCGACCTCCTTTTCCACGAGGGCGAGGGCCTCGGCGATGTCGCCGTTCTCCTCCAGTGCCCTGGCCAGCGTGCTCCGCGTGTACCGGACCTCCCCTTTCCAGGCCGGACCGAGGGCCTCCTCCTCGGCGAGCAGGGCCCTCAGCCGCTCGATCCGGCCGGCCGTCTCCCCGCTCTCGCCCAGGAGTTCGGCGAGGCTCCGCCGCTGCCCGTGCGTCTCCCGGTCGTCGGCGCCCAGGAAGCGGGTCGTGTCCTCCAACAGGAGCCGCGCGTCGGCGATCGCTCCGGGCAGGTCACCGGTCTCACGGCGGTACCGGACGAGGCTCCGGCGCGCCCGCAGGGTGCCGGGGTGCCCCGGTCCGAACTCCGCGGTGCGGTCGTCCACCTCCGCCTCGGTGAGGACCAGGGCGTCGGCGGGGGAGCCCTCCCGGAAGAGCCAGAGCGCCAAGTGCTCCCGGGCCCGAAGGGTGTCCGGATGCCGGGAGCCCAGCTTCCGGGCCAGGTAGTCGATCTGCCGCTGGGCCCGCGACCCGGACAGGGAGTCCGGCCGCTGCCAGTGCCGGAACCGCCGGTTGACCAGCCAGGAACGGGGGGTGTGGCGACGGTGTGTCCTGTGCTCCTCCGTGCCCATGCCCGGTCCCCCGCTCGTCCGACGCCGTCAGTGGCCGTCCGTGGCCGTCCGTCGCAAGGATCCCGCAGCCCGGCGGGCGGGGGAAGACGGCGGCCGTCAGCCTGCGGTCTCGTAGCGGGCCGCCCGGTCCGAGACCTCCTTGAGTAGCGGGGCCAGCGAGTCGACCAGCTTCTGGTAGTCGCCGACCCGGCCGTCGGACCACTGGCCGAGCCCGACCGCCATGACCCGGCCCTGGCTCGTGAAGGACTGCACCATCCCGCTGTCGGGCGGGAGAACCCGCAGGCCGGAACCGCGCGGCGGGGCCTGCGCGCCCACCTGGTAGTCGTCGAAGGCCATCCCCAGCCGGGTCACCAGGCGTACGGCGTCCTCCGGGTCCCGCAGCGTGAACAGGGCCAGGTTGTACTGGTTGTCGCGCGCGTCCTTGTACAGGGCGACCTGCTCGCCGACGCAGCCCCGGCTGTCGTCGAGGGCGGCCGCGAGGGCCGGTCCGACCGAGTCGGGCTCGGTGCAGGACTTCAGCACGACCGCGCCGACCTTGGTGAAGGTGCCGCCCGCACCGTCCGAAACCTGCGCCGGGAACGCCTCGGACAGGGGGATCATCGGCCGATCGCCGGTCGGGGAGGAGGGCGCGGCCGATTTCGCGCCCGCTCGCCCTTCCGCCTCTGTCGAAGTCGGCGCGGTCACACCGGCGTCGAACGGCGAGCCGATGAACTTCAGGGCGACGAAGGCCAGTCCCGCCAGCAGCAGGACGGCCAGGGCGCCGCGGGGCCACCTCCGCTTGGGCGGGAGCGGTCCGGGGGCGGGCGCACTCGCGGCGTGCGCCTGGACGAAGGCATGCCATTCGTCCTCGTCCGGACCGTTCTGACCTGCGGGTATCTCATTTCCTTCGGACACGTTCGAACCCTAGTGATCAGCGCCGCCGGGTTGAAGACGTGAGGATCACGGACTGGTCACTATCCGGCGGCGGGAACGTGTTCCCGCATCCTGCGGATGATCTCGGTGCGCTGGCCGGCCCGGAGGGAGCCGGGGCAGGCGTGCCCGCCCCACGGGGCGCCGCCCATCGAGTGGGTGCCCAGGCCCGGCTGGTCCGGGCGCTCGCTGACCGCGGGCGGCCAGCCGTGCGCGCCGGCGCCCCAGGCGTAGATGCGGGCGACCGCGTCGACCTGGGCCTCGGTGAGCGCGCGGGTGGCGAAGCCGGAGGTCTCGACGGAGGTCCACGCGCCGTTGCCGTCGACCTGCGCCCAGGCGCGGTCGAGGACGGACACGTACTGTTCCGTCTCCCCGTCGCGCGAGACCCAGAAGTGGGCGGAGGCCTTGATCCCGGGGGCGGCGAACCGCTCGTACAAGGAGCCTTCACCCTCCTGCACGTGGAGGACGAGCCCGCGCTGCGCATCGCGCTCGCCGACGAGGTAGTTGCGCTCCAACGGCTTCCTGGCCACCCCCGGCATCCATCCGGAGGCGGGGGAGGCGGGGCGGGAGGCCTCGGACGGTCCCTTGCCGTCGCGGTCGTCGGCCGGCGGGCCGGGATCGCCGGGCCGGGCGGCCAGGAGGGCGCCGGCCGTCGCGGTGAGGAACAGTGCTCCGCCACCGGCCAGCAGGCGGCGCCGGCCGGGGGCCGGGAGGTCGGGCTTCCGGTGGTTCATGAGCGGTATCGAGCTTCCTGACGGTGCCTCGCAAAGGTGCCTCGTACGAGAGGAAGCGAGTCTTCATGGCCTTCATGATGAAGATTTGATCGCCAGATGATCGTTTGATGACAGTGCATGCGCTTCGTGCTGTGACGAATTGGTCATCTGGCGCACACCGCTCGCGCACATGGGACGCCGAGACTGGCGCTTGATCCAGAACGGCACGAGCAAGGCGGTGTACGGCATGACTGCGGTACCGGTGGAGGGCGGGACGCCCGACGCGGCGGAACGGGAACCGGATGCGGAAGGAGCGGTACCCGAGACCGTCGAGCCGACCGGACCGGCGGCAGGGGCGCCGGAGGCGCCTGGTGTGGCCGATGCGCCTGAGGCGGGCGAAGCGGCCGAGGCTGCCGAGGTGCCTGAAGTGGCCGAGGCGGGCGAGCCGGATGCGGCCGACGCGGTGACCCCGGCCCCCGTGTCCGCCTCGGAGCCGGAGCCGGAGCCGGAGCCCGAGTTGGAGCCGGAGCCGAAGGCGAAGCCCGTGCCCGCGCCCGCGTCGGACAGTGAGACCACCAGCAGGTTCATCGCGCTCAAGGCCTTGGACGAGGTCCCGCCGGTGCCGGCGCCCGTACCCCTGGTGCCCGTACCGCGGACGCCCGTACCGCCGGTGCCCGCGCCCGCGGCCGCGCCCGGGGGCACGGCCGAACAGCCGCTGCCCCCGCTCGACCTGCTCGCGCAGCTCACCAACACCCCGCCGCCGCCCGAGACGCCGAGCCGGACGGCGGCCCGCCGCGTCCGGATCTGGGTGCCGCTCTTCCTCCTCCTCGGCGTCGTACTCGCCGCCGTCCAGGTGCTGCGGCCGGTGCCCCCGACCGTGCTGGCCCAGGGGGACGCCCCGTCCGTCTTCACCCTCGACGGCCGCTTCGACGTGCCCTGGCCCGAGAAGGGCCAGGCCGCGGTGCGCGTCGGCGGCGCCGGCGACGTGGGGACCTTCGGAGAGCAGAAGCCCGTGCCGACGGCCAGCGTGGCCAAGGTGATGACGGCGTACGTGATCCTCAAGGGCCACCCGCTGAAGAAGGACGAGGCCGGTCCGCAGATCGCGATCGACGCGAAGGCGGTGGCGGACGGCACCGCGGAGAGCGAATCGCGCGTCGAGGGGCTGACGGTGGGAACCCGCTTCAGCCAGCAGGACATGCTCAAGATGCTGATGATCCCCTCGGGCAACAACATCGCGCGCCAGCTGGCCCGTTGGCACACCGGCAGCGATTCCGAGGCCGCGTTCGTGGAGAAGATGAACGCCGAGGCGCAGGCGCTCGGCATGACCTCCACCACCTACACGGACCCGAGCGGGCTGGACGCCAAGACCGTGAGCACCGCCGTCGACCAACTGAAGCTCGCCGAAGCCGTCATGGCGCTCGACGCCTTCCGGGCGATCGTCCAGCTGCCCAGCGCCACCATCCCCGGCCTCGCGAAGCCGCTCACCAACAACAACGGCAGCCTGCTCCTGTCCCCGCTGAGCATCAAGGGCATCAAGACCGGGTCCAGCACGCCGGCCGGCGGCACGCTGGTGTGGGCGGCGTACAAGACGGTGGGCGACAAGACCCCCCTGATCCTCGGCACGATGCTCGACCAGCACGTCACCGGCCCCGACCCCGACGGCTCCAACAGCCTGATCCTGGTCAAGGAGAACAGCAGGAAGGTCATCGAGGCCGTCCGCCAAGCCCTGACCTCGGCCCCCGTGGTCAAGAAGGGACAGGTCCTCGGCTACGTCGACGACGGGCTCGGGACCCGCACGCCGGTGGTGGCCACCCAGGACGCCGCTGCCGTCGCCGTGCCGGGGCAGCAGCTGGAACTGAGCGTGGCGGTCGGTGAGAAGGGCGTCCCGCACGAGGGGCGGGCCGGCACCGAGATCGGCGTGCTGACCATCGGCACCGGACCCGGCGCGCCGAAGGTCCCGGTGGCGCTGGGGACGGACCTGTCCGCACCGTCCTTCGGCGCGAAGCTCACGCGCCTCGGGTAAGAAGCAGCGGACCCCGGCCGGGACCCTGACCAGGGACCGGACCGGGGTCTGAGCCCGGACCGGGGTCTGAGCCGCGGGCCCGGCCGGGCGATCGGACCTACCGGCCGGCGACCGGCGAGACGGCGACGCAGCCGCCCGCCATGGCGGCTTCGCCGGCGGCCTCCTTGATGACCTTGCCCTGGTGGACGACCTTGCAGACCAGGTCGGCGGCGCCGTCGACCGAGAGGGGCGAGACGGCGGCGGGCATGATGCCGCGCAGGGTGACCGTCTTCTTCCACGGGAGGGCCGGCTTGTCCTCCGTGACGAGGTTCGGGGCCGTGGCCGTACCGCCTCCGTCGTGGAAGGAGATCGAGTCGACGCTCTTGCCGGTCACCTCGTAGGTGACCTCGTACGTCTCGCCCACGGCCTTGTCGACCTGGTTCACGGCCCGGTCCACGGCCTTGTCCTTCGCGCCTTCGGAACAGCCGGCGACGCCGAGGGTCAGGCCGGCGGCGGCCAGGACGCAGAAGGTGGAGTGGAGGAATCGGTTCATATGCGGAGGCTAAGATTAAAGAATCCGTAAAGTCAATTGCGATCATGCGAGAAGGCCGAAGGACCCGCAGGTGACGGGCCTTGCGGCCCGCGGTGCAGAAGGTGCCGGGAGTGCGGCGGGGCCGCCGCGGTGAGGCATGATCGGGGGATGTCTGATCGCATCATCGCCGCCTGTGACGGGGCGGCCAAGGGAAATCCCGGGCCGGCCGCATGGGCATGGGTCATCGCCGACGTCCACGGGCACCCCGAGCGCTGGGAGGCCGGACCGCTCGGACGGGCCACCAACAACGTGGGTGAACTGACCGCGCTGCAGAGGCTGCTGGAGGCGGTGGCCCCCGGCACGGCCGTGCAGGTGCGGATGGACTCCCAGTACGCCATGAAGGCCGTGACGCAGTGGCTCCCCGCCTGGAAGCGCAACGGCTGGAAGACGGCGGCCGGGAAGCCGGTGGCGAACCGGGAGCTCGTGGAGAGCATCGACGAGCTGCTGGCGGACCGCGACGTGGAGTTCCGGTACGTGCCCGCGCACCGCGAGGACGGCGACCACCTGAACGCGATCGCCGACCAGGAGGCCAGTGACGCGGCCGTCAGCCAGGAACCGGCCGGCACCGCACTGGGGCAGGCGTCCATGCCCGTCCCCGTGCCGGCCCGGGCCACTCCGGCCCGCAGCGCGCCCGCCCGTCGCGCGGCGGGCGGCGCTGTGGGCGCCGCCGCGAGCGGCACCGCGTCCGCCCGCAAGGCGGGGTCCGGGCGGGGGAGCGTGACCATCAAGGCGAAGTTCCCCGGGACGTGCCCGTGCGGCAAGCCGTACCCGGCCGGGGAGAAGATCACCAAGCTCGGTTCCCGCTGGGGCCATCCGGGCTGCGAGACCCCCGACACCGCCGACGCCGCGGCCGGGTGACCGGGCTGGCCGCGCGCCACCGCACCCTATGTAATCCTTTCGTTCGAAAGAAAACGTAAGTTTCGGCTTTCGCGCGCTACGCTGACCTCGACCAGGGACGCAGTCGAGGGGAGCTCCACCGTGCACGCTGAGGAACGACAGCAGGCGATCCTGCGACGGGTCCGCGAAGCGGGATCGATGCGCGTCACGGAGTTCGCGGGGGAGCTGGGCGTCTCCGTGGTGACGGTCCGCAAGGACGTCGAAGTCCTCGCGGAGCGCGGGCTGCTGGCCCGGGTGCACGGCGGCGCGATGCTGCCGGAGGACTGGGCCGAGACCGCGCCCGCCACGGCGCCCGCAGCCCCCGCGCCCGCCGCCGAGGCCGGCCGCGTGCGCGCGGCGGCGACCGGCGGGCGGCCGCTGACGCTCGGGCTGATCGTGCCGTCCTCGGCCTACTACTACCCCGAGGTGATCAAGGGGGCCCGGGAGGCGGCCGACGCCCTCGGCGTGCGGCTCACCCTCGCGGTGTCCACGTACGACGTGGACACCGAGAAGGCGCAGGCCGCGCGGATGGTCGCGGACGGTGCCGACGGCCTGCTGCTCGCCCCGTCCGCCCCGTCCGCCCCCTCTGTTCCCTCCGCCCCCTCTGCTGTCGGAGCCGAGGGCGGCCCCGGCGCCCCGTGGTACGAGGAGCTGGGGGTGCCCGTCGTGCTCGTGGAGCGGCGCCCCGAGCGGCACGCCTCCGCCTGCGAGCACGTGGGTACGGACCACGGCTACGGCGCCAGGCTGGCGGTACGCCACCTCCTGGACGCCGGGCGGCGCCGGATCGCCCTGGTGATGCGCGGCGGAACCCCCACCGCGCCCTGGATCAAGGAGGGGTACGACGCGGCGGTGGCCGAGGCGGGCCCCGAGGTGTCCGGACACGCGCTCTTCCTCGACCTCGCCGAGCACGACGCCGGCGAGGCCGCCTACGAGCGGGCGGTGGACGCGTTCATCGAGGGGGTGCGGGCCGGCCGGATCGACGCCGCGCTGGTCCATCCCGACCACGAGGCCGTGGTGCTGTCCCAGCGGCTGCGGAGCGCCTCGCTGTCCGTGCCGGGCGACGTGGCCCTGGTCTCCTACGACGACGAGGTGGCTTCGCTCGCGGATCTGCCGCTGAGCGCGGTGGCGCCGTCGAAGCACGAAGTGGGGGTCACGGGAGTGGAGTTGCTCGTCCGCAGGCTGCGGGAGCCCGGCCGGCCCCGGCGTCGGATCGCCATCCTCCCCGAGCTGCGGGTCCGCGCGTCCAGCGAAACTTAACCGTTACTTCGCTTTTCTTTCTCAAGCTTTGCTTTTCTATTGACTCGCTTCTTGTCTGGCCGAATGATGTGCATCACCTCGCCGCATCGACGGCTCGCATCTGAGGAGCAGAGCAGTGAAGCTCACTTCCCGTACCTCCCGCGTCGCCCTCGCCACCCTCTCACTGGCCCTGTTCGCCACCGCCTGCGGTGGGAGCGGGGGCGCCGCGTCCAAGGGCGAAGGCCCCAAGGCCGGATCCCCCAAGGAGCCGGTCAACCTGACCTATTGGGGCTGGACCGGCGGTGCCCAGCAGGTGGTGGACGCGTTCAACGCGTCCCACCCGGACATCAAGGTCACCTTCTCGGCCATCACCGGCGGACCGGACGGATACGCCAAGATCAGCAACGCGATCAAGGCCGGGAACGCCCCCGACGTCGCGGGCATCGAGTACCCGACCCTCCCGGAGTTCGTCAGCCAGGGCTTCCTGGAGGACATCAGCTCCCAGGCCGGCGCCACCGTGAAGGCGAAGTTCCCCCAAGGCGTCCAGGAGCGGGTGACGCTCGGCGGCAAGACCTGGGCCGTGCCGTACGACGCGACGCCGAACCTCCTCTACTACCGCAAGGACCTCTTCCAGAACGCGGGCGTCGAAGTCCCCAAGACCTGGGACGAGTACAAGGCGGCCGCCGAGAAGATCAAGGCCGCCGACAAGAACGTGCGCATCGGCGGGTGGGGCAACGACGACGCGCCGCTGCTGGCCGCGCTCTCCTGGCAGGCCGGCGCCAAGTGGTACGGCACCGAGGGCGACGGGTGGAAGGTCGCCATCAACGACGCGCCCTCGCAGAAGGTGGCGTCGTACTGGCAGGGCCTGGTCAAGGACGACCTGGTGATGAACCTGAAGATCAACGGCCCGGAGTTCGCCAAGGCCAAGGCCGACGGGGTCATGGCCAGCTTCATCGGCGCCTCCTGGAGCGCCGGCGGCACGATGACCGCCCTCGCCAAGGACTCGGGCAAGTGGGGCGTCGCCCCGCTGCCGAACTGGGGCACCCCGGCGACCGGCATGTTCGGCGGCACCAGCTACGCCGTCACCAAGGGCAGCAAGCACGTCAAGGAGGCCGCCGAGTTCGCCGCGTGGGCGGCCATCAGCCCCGAAGGCGTCAAGGCCCGCCTCAGCAGCCTGAAATCGCCGAGCAGCAGCCTGCCCGCCAGCCCCGAACTGCGCACGATCGCCGCCGCGGCCTTCGACGACAAGGGCTTCTTCGGCGGTGACGACGTCTACAAGATCGCCGGTGCCCAGGTCGACACCATCGTCCCGGGCTGGGTCTGGGGCCCCGTGCAGACCGCGACCAACACCGCCATCCAGGACGCCGGGCAGAAGGGCAGCCTGACCGAGGGACTCGCGGCAGGCCAGAAGGCCGCCGAGGAGGCCATCAAGGGCCGGGGTCTCAACCTCGCGAAGTAGGGAGCCGTCGGGGCCGGCCCGGTCGGGCCGGCCCCGCCCGCCCCTTCCGCTTCCCCTGCGTTCCTCCGCCCATCCGTCCTTCCGCAGCGCACCACCAAGGAGCCCAAGGTGGCAGCACCACTCACTCGTTCCGCGCGCGGCGCCGAGCGTCGAGCCGCGCACAGGCCCGGCCAGGGCAAGGCCGTGGTGGTCTTCCTCGCCCCGTTCTTCCTGCTCTTCGCCGCCGTCCTGATCCTGCCCGTCGGTTACGCGGCGTGGATGAGCTTCTTCTCGGAGCGCTCCTCCGGTCTCGGCTTCGGCGGCACCGAACGGGTCTTCAGCGGGCTCGGGAACTACACGAAGGCGCTGAGCGATCACGGTTTCACGTCCTCGTTCCTGCACGTGGCCGCGTACTGCGCCCTCTACATCCCCGTGATGATCGGCACCGCGCTCGCCCTGGCCCTGCTGGTCGACTCGGCGGCGGCCAAGGCCAAGCGCCTCGTGCAGTTCGCCGTCTTCATGCCGCACGCGGTGCCCGGGCTGATCGCGGCGGTCATCTGGATCTACCTCTACACCCCCGGCCTGAGTCCGGTCCTGGAGTGGATCGATGCGGCCGGCGGGCACTGGGACTTCTTCGCCGAGGGGAGCGTCCTGCCTTCCCTGGTGAACGTCGCGGCCTGGCAGTGGATCGGCTACAACATGATCATCTTCTTCGCCGCCCTGCAGGCCGTGCCCCGCGAGGTCATCGAGGCCGCCGTCATGGACGGCGCGGGAGGAGTGCGCGTCGCCCTCCGGATCAAGCTGCCGATGATCCGCTCCGCGGTCTTCCTCACCCTCCTGTTCACCTGCGTCGGCGTCGTCCAGATCTTCAGCGAGCCGATGCTCCTCTCCCAGCGGGCCGGCTCGATGGGCTCGGACTGGTCTCCGATGATGTTCATCTACAAGGCGGCGTTCGAGCGGCACGACTACGGTCTCGCCTCCTCCGCCTCCCTCCTGATGGCCCTCGTCGCGGGCACCCTCTCCTACGTCGTCACCCGGATCGGAAAGCGAGGCGGTTCGGCATGAGCACACGGACGGTCCCTTCGGCGTCGTCCGCGGACGCCCCTCCCGGCCCCGGAGCCGCCACCGCGCTCGGCGCCGCCGGCGCGGGCACCCCGGCGGAGCGCAAGGCCGGACCCGGCCCCGAAGACCGGCGGAGCCGGCCGCGCGACAAGAGGCGCCAGCGCGGGGGAACGGCCTCCAAGGTCGCGGTCAACGGCGTGCTCCTGGTGGCGGTCCTCTACACCCTCATGCCGCTGACCTGGCTGCTGATCGCGGCCACCAAGAACCACGCGGACCTCTTCGGGACGGCCGGCTTCAGCTTCGGCGCGTTCCACCTCTTCGACAACCTCGAAGCCGTGTTCACCTACGACGACGGCATCTTCGGGCGCTGGCTGCTCAACAGCGTCCTCTACTCGGTCGTCGGATCGCTCGCGTCCTCGCTGATCAGCGTCGCCGCCGGCTACTGCTTCGACAAGTACGAGTTCCGCGGCAAGGGCGCCCTCTTCGGCCTGATCCTGATCGGCACGCTCGTACCCGGCGTCGTCATCACGCTCCCGCAGTACCTGCTCGCCTCCGAGGTCGGCATCGTCAACACCTACTGGGCGATCCTCGTCCCGTCGCTCGTGAACCCCTTCGGCGTCTACCTGGCCCGGGTCTTCTCCGAAGGCTACGTACCCGGCGAGGTCCTGGAGGCCGCCCGCATCGACGGGGCGAGCGAGATCCGCGTCTTCCGCTCGATCTCGCTGCCGATGCTCCTGCCCGGCTTCATGACCCTCTTCCTCTTCTCCTTCACCGCCAGCTGGAACAACTTCTTCGGCCCGCTGGTCATGCTCAACGACCACCACCTGTACCCGGCGGTGCTCGGCATCTACAACTGGAACCAACTCGTCGTCCAGAACCCGGAGCTGTACTCGCTCGCGATCACCGGATCCCTGGTGACCGTCATCCCGCTCGCCATCGCCTTCATCGGCCTGCAGCGGTTCTGGCGCTCGGGCCTCTCGGCGGGAGCAGTGAAATGACCAGTCCCGAACCGGCCGGCGGCCGTGAAACGGCAGGCCGTACGCACCTCCGCAAGCCCCGCACCGTCCTCGCCATGGACCACGAGACCAAGACGGCCCTGCTGGACGGGCCGATCCTGGCCCGCCTCGGCGCCACCGCCCGCCTCGACCCCGCACTCCTCGTGACCGACTTCTCCGCGGCCGACCCCGCGCGGCTGCGCGACACGGAGGTCCTCCTCACCGGCTGGGGCTGCCCGCCCCTCAGCGAGCGGGCGCTCGAACTCCTGCCGGCCCTGCGGGCGGTGGTGCACACCGCCGGCACCGTGAAGGGGATGATGACGGAGGCCGCCTGGCGGCGCGGACTGTCCGTCACCAGCGCGGCCGAGGCCAACGCCCGGCCCGTGGCCGAGTTCACCGTCGCCGCGATCGTCTTCGCCAACAAGCGGGTCCTCACCACCGCGCGGGCCTACCGCGAGGCGCGCAGCCAGCTGAACCCCCTCGCCCTGTACCCCGGGATCGGCAACTACCGCAGGACCATCGGCATCGTCGGTGCCTCGCGCATCGGCCGCCGCGTCATCGAACTCCTGCGCTCCTACGACGCCCACGTGCTGGTCCACGACCCGTACCTGGAACCGGGCGAAGCCAAGGCCCTGGGGGTCGAACCGGTGGGCCTGGACGAGCTGATGGCCCGCGCCGACGTGGTCAGCGTCCACGCCCCGCAGACCCCCGAGACCCGCCACCTGCTCGACGCCGGACGCCTCGCGCTGATGCGCGACGGCGCGACCCTCGTCAACACCGCGCGCGGATCGCTCGTCGACACGGACGCGCTCACGGCGGAACTGCTCTCCGGCCGCCTGCACGCCGTGCTCGACGTCACCCACCCCGACGTACTGCCCGCGGGTTCCCCGCTGTACGACCTGCCCAACGTGCTGCTCACCCCGCACATAGCCGGCTCCCTCGGCAACGAACTGGGCCGGCTCGCGACGTGCGCGGCCGAGGAACTGGAGCGGTACGCCCGGGGACTCCCCTTCGCCCACGCCGTCCACCCGGCGAGCCTCGCCCACTCGGCCTGAACGCCCGCCGCCGCCCCAGGAAAGCGCCCCCATGACGCCCGACCCCATCGACCTACTCATCCCCACGCCCGGGCAACTCGCCTGGCAGCAGGCCGGGTTCGGCCTCTTCCTGCACTTCGGCATCAACACCTTCAACGGCGCCGAATGGAGCGACGGCGCCCTGGACCCGGCCACCTTCGACCCCGCGGAGCTCGACGCGCGCCAGTGGGCGCGTACCGCCGTCGAGGCCGGAGCGAAGTACGTCGTGCTGACCGCCAAGCACCACGACGGCTTCTGCCTCTGGCCGACCGACACCACCGCCTACTCCGTGGCCTGCGCACCCTGGAAGGACGGAGCGGGCGACGTGGTCGCCGAACTGGCCGAGGCCTGCGGGGAGGCGGGCCTCGGCCTCGGGCTCTACCTCTCGCCCTGGGACCGCAACGCGGACTGCTACGGGGACGCCGGCGCCTACGACGCCTTCTACCTCCGCCAGCTCACCGAACTCTGCACCCGCTACGGACCGTTGTACGAGCTGTGGTTCGACGGCGCGGGCTCCGAGGGCCGCACGTACGACTGGGAGGCCGTCATGGCCGTGGTCGAGCGGCACCAGCCCGACGCCATGGTCTTCAACATGGGCCTCCCGACGATCCGCTGGATCGGCAACGAGGACGGCCTCGCCACCGACCCCTGCCACTACGTCACCGACTCCACGGGCATCAGCCTCTACGACGACCGGCCGGCCGAGCTCGGAGCGGCCCGCTACCTGCCGCCCGAATGCGACGTACCCGTCCGCGCGAACTGGTTCTGGCAGCCGGACGACCGCGACACCCTCAAGAGCCGCGAGGACCTGCTGGAGATCTGGTACTCCTCGGTGGGCCTGGGCGCGGGCCTGCTGCTGGGCGTCCCGCCCGACCGGCGCGGGCTCATCGACGACGCGGACCGGTCCCGGCTCCTCGAGTTCACCACCGAACTGGCACGACGCCTGGGCGATCCGCGCGAGGCCGCGCTCACGGCCGTGCCCACGCCCGACGGGACGGAGGTCTCGGCGGTCTTCGACCCGCCCGTCCGCGCCGACCACCTCGAACTGCGAGAGGACCTCACCCGGGGGCAGCACGTCGAAGGCCACGAGGTGTGGGCGGACGGACGGCTGATCGCATCCGGCCACACGGTCGGAGTCCGCCGCGTCCACCGGATCGACCCCGTGACCGTACGGGAGCTGCGCATCCGCCTGACCGGCCCGGGCGCCCGCCTGCACTCGGCGACGGCGTCCGGCGCCACCTGAGCCGGACGCCGCACTAGTGCTGTGACCGGCGCCCAGGTCCGCGATGCGCATGGCCCAGGAGAAGAAGCCGGCTCGGCCGGCCGGCTCGGCCGCCCCCAATCCGAACCGGTTCAGCCGGCCGGTCCCGGGAGGGGGTGGCGGGGGTCAGGCGATCTGCCAGCGTTGGTAGGGCGAGGCCGTGTCGGGTTGTTGGGTGGCCGGGGCGCCCTCTGCGGCCGATGCCGTGGTCAGGAGCAGGCCGCTCTTCTTGTTGGTCACCGAGTGGTCGCCCGAGCCCAGCGCCGCGATCAGCCAGCGCTGGCTGTCACCGCCGCCGCACGCGGCCTGGACCACGGCAGCGCCCGGGGCGGTGGAGCCGCCCGCCACGTCCGCGCAGAGGCTGGACGAGCCATTGGCCAGGGTGTAGCTGCCGTCGGTGTTGAGGGTGAGCCGCCACTGCTGGTTGGGGCCGCCGTGCGGTGTCCAGGTGATCAGCTGGGTACCGGGGGCGGTCGAGCCCGCCGGGTCGTCGAGCGCCTTCCCGGCGCTGAGGAGGGTCCGGGTCCCGCTCAACTGCCCGCCGTACACCTCGAATTCGTACAGGGAGTTGCCGTACGTCGTGCCGCGCTGGGTGGCGTACACGCGGATGTAGCGCCCCGACCCGGACAGCCGGCCCGGTCAGGTCCTGGACCCCGCCGGCGCCGGTCGTCGTCGAGTACGCGGTGCGCCAGGTGGTCCGGTCGTCGGACAGCTGGATCTGGAAGGCCTTCCCGTAGGCGGTCTCCCACCGCAGGACCACGCGGTTCACGGCCTGGGTGGACCCGAGGTCGACCTGGAGCCACTGCGGGTCGCTGTACGCGCTCGACCAGCGGGTTCCGGCATCGCCGTCGGTCGCCTGCGGGGCGGGGAAGTTGACGGTCTCGGTGCTGGAGGCCGTGGTGGGCCGGTTGCGGGCCAGGTTGCCCGGCTGGGCGAGGCCCGGCCAGGCGGGGTTGTGGCCGATCGCGGCCATGATGGGCGTGAAGTCGGCGTAGGCGGCGACCGGTTTCGGCGAGCCCCACGTCTGCTGCGCCAGCCCGCGCAGCGGGTACTGGATGCCGGCCGCGATCTGCGCCTCCGTCTCGGCGTTGGGGTTGTCGCACCACACGTGGATGAGGGAGCCGGGGTTCTTCGAGGGGTCGGTGAGGGTGGCGCCGCCCTCGAAGCGGTCCGGGGTCCAGGTCTCGTACATCCACTTGGTGTCCGGCTTGGCGCCGCCGAGCACGTAATACGTGGGCGTCCAGGACTCGTTGGCCACCGTGTGGCCGGCCGCGACCAGCTGCTGCGGGGTGAGCCCGTAGCTGTACCAGTACTCGACGAGGATGCCCGCGTTGGGAGTGACGGTGCCGTCCCCGGCCTTGATGCCGTCGTTCCACATCCGGGTGGTCTTGCCGCCGGCCCGCACCAGCGCGTCGGCCCAGTTCACGAACCCGTAGTAGGTGTCCTTGGCCGTGGCGTTCGCGCCGTAGTGGGCGCGGGCGTAGCTGAGCAGCTGTGGGTACTTGCCGTAGTCGGTGACGTACTCGTCCGCGCCGATGTGCCAGTACGGCGCCGGGAACAGCGGCAGGTACTCGTTGACCAGGTCCTTGATCAGGGTGTATGCGCCGGGCAGGGACAGGTCGATGAAGTCCTGGCTGACCGCGCCCGAACTGCTCTTGAGCTTGAGCTCGGGATGGGCCGCCAGGATCTGGTTCATGTGCCCCGGGGTGTCGATCTCCGGCACGATCGTGACGTGGTACTTCTGCCCCAGCGCGACCAGATCGGCGATGTCCTGCTTGGAGTAGTGGTCGGCGGAGACGATCTCCGGATGGGTCGAACTCTCCAGCCGGAAGCCGAAGGTGTCCGACAGGTGGAAGTGGAAGTAGTTCAGCTTGAGGTAGGCCAGCTCCTTGATGTGCTGTTTGACCCAGTCGACGGTGAAGAACTTCCGCCCCTGGTCGATCATCAGCCCGCGCTCGGACTTGGTGGGCCAGTCCACCGCCGTCCCGGCCGGCACCGAGGCCGACTGGTGCAGCAACTGGAGCACGCTGCGGGTGCCGTTGAACGCGCCGGTGTCCGTTCCCGCCTTGAGGGAGAGGGACTGGCCGACGGTCATCCGGTAGCCCTCGGCGGGCAGCGAGGCGTCACCGAGGCTCAGGCCGATGTCGCCGGCGGCGGGGGTCCCGGTGGCGACCGCCACCGTACGCCCGGTCAGTGCGGCCAGATCCTCCGCGAACGTGGCTGCCTCGTCGGAGAGTTGGGCGGTATGGGCGGGATCCACGACGATCCGGCTGGCGCTCGTGAAGCCGTACGCACCGGTGCCGGCCGTCCACTGCCGCAGGGCCGGCAGGGTCTGCGGCGCCCCGGCGGCGGCGGAAGGGGTCGAAGCGGCAGCGGCGGAAGTGGCGGAAGCGGAGGCGGTGGTGCTCGCGCCGGCCGTTCCGGGGAGGGAGAGCGCGGCCACCGCTAAGGCGGACGCGATGAGGAGTCTGAGCAGACGCATGGCGAGTCCCCAAGGGCGGTGAGGTGAGGGGGAGTGCACGGCTGTGACTCCCTCCGGCCGTGACGGCCGGAGGGAGTGGCCAAAGTGCAGCGCAGCGCCCGGTCTATGTCAAGAGATGCTTGGAACTGCGTCCGAATGAGCATCATCGCGCAGCGCGCGGCCGGAATCAGCGGTCAACCCGGACAGCAGGCGCAGCGCCGCGTCCGAGGAGGAGGACTCGGCGGCGCTGTAGAGCAGCATCCGGTGACCGGTTCCGTCGCTCAGGCGCAGGCTCTCGAAGTCCAGGGTCATCGGACCCACGGCGGGATGGTGCAGCTCCTTGGTCCCGACGGTGCACTCCCGTACCGGCTGCTTGGACCACAGGTCCGCGAACTCCGGGCTCCGCAGCATCAGGGACCCGATGAGCCCGGCGAGCGCGCGGTCCTCGGGATCGCGGCCGGCTACCAGCCGCAGCGCGGCCAGGGCCACGCGCGCCTCGTTCTTCCAGTCGGTGTACAGCTCCCGCGTGTGCGGGTCGAGGAACAGCATCCGGGTCAGATTGGGGCGGCCGGCCGGCTCGTCCGGGCTCGCGAAGGCGAGGTGACCTGCGAGCAGGGCGTGGCCCAGCGGATTCCAGGCGAGCACGTCGTTGCGCGCGTCCAGTACGACGGCGGGCACCTGCGGCATCGCGCCGATCAGCCGGCGCGTGGTGGCCCGCGCGTACTCGGGCCGCGGCGGGCGCACCCGCTTGGCCTTCGGCGGGCGGGCGAGGTCGCGCAGGTGCGCGTGCTCGTCCGGGGTCAGGCGCAGGGCGCGGGCGAGCGAGTCGAGGACGCTGTCCGAGGCGTTCGTGCTCTGCCCCTGCTCCAGGTGCGTGTAGTACGTGATGCTCACCCCGGCGAGCAGCGCGAGTTCCTCGCGGCGCAGGCCGGGTACGCGCCTGCGGGTGCCGTGCGTGGGCAGTCCGACGTCCTCCGGCTGGAGACGGGCGCGGCGGTTGCGGAGGAAGTCGCCCAGGGCGGTGGGAGTGTCCATGCCCTCCAGTGTGCCGAGGACCCGTCGCGAACGGGGCAGGTGAGGGTGGCCCTGGCAGTGACAGCTTCCCGGGTGCCAGCACGGACAGGGGGCTGGGTAACACCCCGGGACCGGGCCAGAGTCGCTTTCCGGAACACCTTGTGCCGTGGGTGAGGGAAAGGACGCGAGACGATGTCGGTTGTCGGGCAAGAGCAAGAGCAAGAAGAGCGGAATCAAGAGAAGGGGCCGGCCCGTCTCGCGGGGCGGCAGGTCCTGGTCCTGACGGTCCTGCTGGTGGCCCAGTTCATGCTGGCCGTCGACTTCTCGATCCTGAACGTCGCACTGCCGGTGATCGGTGACGGTCTCGGCTTCTCGCTCCCGAACCTCCAGTGGATCGCGACGTCGTTCGCGCTCAGCGCCGCCGGGTTCACCCTCCTGTTCGGCCGGATCGCGGACCTGTTCGGCCGCCGCCGGCTCTTCCTGGCCGGTCTCGCGGTGCTGGCCCTGTCCTCCCTGGCCGGAGGCCTGGCCACCAGCCCCGAAATGCTGCTGGCCGCCCGGGTGCTGCAGGGCCTGGCCACCGCCGCGGTCACCCCGGCGGGCCTGTCCCTGCTGACGACCTCGTTCCCCGAGGGACCGCTGCGGCAGAAGGCCCTGGGCCTCAACGGGGCCCTGATGTCGGCCGGTTTCACCGCGGGCGCGGTCCTCGGCGGGGTCCTGACGGACCTGCTCTCCTGGCGCTGGGCGTTCTTCGTCAACGTCCCCGTCGCCCTCGCGGTCCTCGCCGTCGCCCCGGTGGTGATCAAGGAGTCCCGCCCCGCCGTCCGCCCGAAGCTCGATCTGCCCGGTGCCGCCACGGTCACCCTGGGGCTGCTGGCCCTGATCTACGGTCTGACGCGGGCGGGCGAGCACGGCTGGGGCTCCGGGCCGGCGCTGGTGTGGCTCGCCGCGGGGGTGGGCCTGCTGATCGCCTTCTACGCCGTGGAGTCCAAGGCTGCGTACCCCCTCGTCCCGGTCTCCGTGCTGAAGAAGCGCACGGTCGCCTGGGGCAACACGGCCGGGCTGATCGCCTTCCTGACGGAGACGAGCCTGGTCTTCCTGATGACGCTCCACCTCCAGGAGGTCCTCGGGTTCTCCCCGCTGACGGCCGGTCTCTCCTTCGGGGTGCTGGGCATCGGCACGGTCATCGGAGGCTCCCTCGCGCCGCGGGTCATCGCGGCCACGACCACCCGTACCACCCTGGTCATCGGAGGACTGCTCCAGGCCGCCGCCACCCTGAGCCTGGTCGCCCTGGGCGAGTCACGCACCGGGATGTGGCTCCTGCTGGCCGCGACCTTCGCCGGAGGCATCGGCAACATGCTGGTGATCGTCGGCTTCATGGTCACCGCCACCACCGGTCTGCCCGATCACGAACAGGGCATGGCCACCGGCCTCGCCACGATGACCCAGCAGATCGGCATCACGATGGGCACCCCGGTCATGAGCGCGATCGTCGCGACCCGGACCGGTATCCATTCCGGCATCACCACCGCGATCCTGGTCAACACGGCGATCGTCCTGGCCGGGACCCTGACCACGGTGCTCTTCCTCCACCGAACCGAAGGCCCCCGCCAACGGTGACCAACCGGCGCGGCCGGCCCGGGCGGCCCCACCGGCCCGACGGGCCCCGCCGATCCCGCCGGCTCCGTGGGCCCCGCCCGCGCCGGAACCTGCCCCGTGCCGGTCAGGGGGCCCAGGGCAGGCGTACCGCCTCGACCTCCGTGTCGGCCAGGAGGGCCTCGACGAGCGGGGTGGGGCCCGCGACCTTGGTGGCCCAGAGGTCGTAGTCCGTGCACAGGACCCAGGAGCGGTCCTGGGGCCAGAGGTTGGACGGGGTCCAGCCGTCCTCCTCGGGGTGGTCGTACAACGCCTTGGCGTCCGCGAGCGTGCCGGCCCGGACGTGCAGGTTGTCGAAGTCCTCGGCCCCCTGCAACAGCGGGTTGTAGTAGGCCAGGCAGCCGGTTTCCGCACCCCGCGGGCTGTGCGCGGTGAGGATGTCGACCAGGCGGTTCCAGTCGGTCCGGTCCAGGTGGCCCTCGGACGGCCCCGTGATGCCGACCGGCCAGCCGCTCGGCTCCCGGAGCGAGGGGAAGGAGCGGTAGCAGGGCAGGTGGCCTTCCGGTGCCACGGGATCGCCGGTCCGCCGCGAGAGCTCCGCCCAGAGCAGCCGGCGCCAACGGGGGCCGTGGGGCTCGCCCACCGTGCCCCCGAACACTTCCTCGGGGTCGAGGCCCGGGATGATCTCGGGCCCGCCGCCGTTCAGCACGGCCCGTTGGTACGCGACGAAGGACATGCCGGTCGGCCCGAGTTCGTGTTCGAACATGGAGTGGAGCACCCAGGCCGAGTCGGGCAGCGCCGGCGGCATGAAACCGGTGAGCCCGTCATCGTCGGCCAGCTCCCGCAGCCAGCCCGTCTCCGCCGATGCCTCCACTGATGCGGCGAGCGGCCACCGGGCGGCCGCCAGAGCGGCGGATGTCTCGTACATCCGTCCAGGATCCCACCCGCGCCCGGGCGCGGGGCAGCCCCCCAGCACGTGCGCGGGGCAGGGGGCTGCTCTAGCGTCGAAGGGGGGAGGGAAGGCCCTGCCGAGCCGGTCCGGTGCGGGAGCCCGGGCCCGGCGGCCGTACGCCGGCCGCGCGCTCGGCGGCGTTCCCGCGCGGGTCCGGCACATCCAGGTCTCGGGCCGCGCGGCGATCCGGAGAGAAGGTGCGTTCCCATGCGCACACCGACCCGTACGACCCGCAGGACCCGCAGGACCCGCAGGACCCGCAGGAATCGTATGACCCGCACGTCGACCCGTATGGCAGGTGTCCTCACCGGTCTGGCCCTCGCGCTCGGCGGCGCGGCCCTCACCGCCCCCGCCGCCCACGCGGACGTCTCGGCCTGCATCAACCAGGTCGAGCGGGAGCTCCAGGGCGGCGAGGCCCCGGCCTCCGTCCGGGCGTCGTGTTACATCGGGTCGGCCGGCGCCCAGGACGAGTGCGTGTCCGGCCTGACCGTGGATAACGTGACCAAGGCGACCGCGGAGGCGGCCTGCAAGGCGGCGGCCAAGTAGCAGCTCGGCTCCGGACTCCGTAAGCCTGCGCCGGCGGTCCTCACCCCGGCCGCAGGCCGCCCGCGTGAGGGATCGTCCCGCCACGACGTAGCCCCGTCCGGTGTTGGCAGGTCGCACGCCGTCGCCGAGCACCACGACGGCCGAGCGCAGGTGGTCGCAGACCAGGCGCAGCGACGTTTCCTCCAGGGGCCACAGGTCCGGCACGAGGCGGCGCCAGGGGTCGAAGAGGTCGCACTCGAAGACGGACGGCTTGCCCTGGAGCAAGGAGGCCAGGCGTTCCAGCCCGAGTCCGGTGTCGACGTTGCGCCGGGGAGCGGCACGAGCGAGCCGTCGTCGAGCCGGCGGTGGCTCATCGTCACGTGGTTCCAGACCTCCACCCAGCGGTCGTCGCGGGCGCCCGTATCCCCACTCGAGGCTGCGCGGGCCCTCGTAGTCCCACAGGGACCAGGTACCGAGCATTTCGAAGACCGTGAGGTGGGTGGCGTCGCCGACCGCCTCCAGGTCGGTGGTGCGCAGACAGCGCTGCACGTTGACCAGCCGGTTGCCGAGGGGGTGGGGGCGGCCCTCCAGGTACGGAGTGAGCGGGTGCATGCCGGAGGTGGTGAAGAGCACGGGGTCGCCGGGTGGGGGGAGCAGCGTCGAGCCGGTGATCCGGCGGTGACCGCGCTCTTCGAAGTACTCGACGAACGTCCTGAGCAGAAGTTCTGTGTTCACGGGGGGCTCCTTCGCGTCACAGCGGGGGGAGGCACCGGGAAACGGACCGCTCAGTCGTCCGGCCGGGGGCAAGGGCGCCACGGCACTGACGACGGACCCGACGGACCGTTTCCGGTCGCCGGGGGAGGGGAGGTCAGACGGCGGCAACCGGCGAGCTGGTCGCTCGCGCGGTCGCGGTGGTGGTGCTGGAGCCGTCGACGTTCATGCGGGTGACCCTAACGCGGACCTGACCACCGGAGCACCCGGATTTCGCCGCGGGCACGCCCCGCCCCGACCCGACCCGACCCGACCCGCCCCGAACTGACCCGACCCGACCCGGCCCCGTGCCCAGGGCTATCAGGTGGGGTGGTGGAGCGCGGGCCGGGACCAGGGTGCGTCGGGGCCGTCGGACTCCGGACGCAGCCCGAGCTCGCGGAGTTGGTTGGCCGCCATCATGGCCGTGAACATCGCGTTCGGGTTGGCTCCGCCGCCCCCCAGCGCGGCGAAGGCTTCCAGGTAGCGGTCGGTGAACGTGCTCGGCCGGACCGATCCGCTCTCCCCGGTCAGTGCGAGCGCCGCCCCCTGCAGGGCGGTGGCCTGCTCCAGCAGCCCGTCCAGGTAGGGCACGGCCTCGGCGCCGCGGCGCACGGCGAAGGTGTGCCCGTCGGTGAGGAGCGTCGCTCCGCCCTCCTCGAAGAGGAGGGCGGCGGCGCCGAGTACGGTCTGGAGTTTGAGCTGGTCGGCATCGGCCATCGCGCCGCAGGGTCCGTTGCCCTCGTCGGACAGGTGGAGGACGCCGCAGTCGGCCAGGTGCACGATCACGTGACCGGCGCAGTGGCCCTGGCTGCGCAGCACGCGGACCGCGCCGTCGGCGAAGGTCCAGCCGATGAACCGGAGCGAGCCGATCCGGATCTGCTCCGGCGGCCGCTCCTCGTAGGTCCGGGTGGTCGCGCCGAAGGGCCGCATCGGCCGGAAGAGCGGCACCAGCTTGCCGGCCAGGGCGGGCGGCGCGGGCATCGGCGCGAACCCGGCGATGCGGTCGAAGGACCGCAGCCAGTACGACACCGGGTCCCGCATCTGGTCGAGGTCGGGGGCGGGCACGTAGTGCTCGGCCGGCACGCCCAGCTCGTCGGCGAGGTCGTTGTTGCCGACGTGGTCGAGATGGCCGTGCGTGGTCAGCAGCAGCGCCCGGGACCACGGCCCGACCCGGTCGGCCGCCTCGCGCAGTGCCGCGCGGAAGGCCTCCGTGACGCCGGTGTCGACGAGGACCAGAGTGTCGCCCACCCGGTGGACGAGTGCGTTGGCGACGTCGGGCTGCCCGTGCTCGACGTCCAGTTCCTGCCCGAGGACCAGCACGGTCCGGTCGTCGATCTCGATCAGATCGCCGAGCTCGGTCACGGCCACGGTTCCTCCCGCGGTGTCGGCCACGAGTCCCTGCCGACGAGCGTACGCCGCACCGCGCGCGGTGTCCCCGGGAAGCCTCCGGTCAGGACCCCCGCGGCCGGTCTGCTAGGGGGCCGAGGCGGCCACGGGGTCGATGCGGCTACGGGGTCGCGGCGCGGAAGAGTGCCAGGAGGGCCCGGGCCGGCGGGGTGTCCGCGTGGAAGAACTGCCTGCCCAGCTCGGGCGGCACGGCGGTTCCGCGCATGCGGACCTCGTGGCAGCTGAAGCAGAAGGCCGCCTCGAACAGCGCCAGGTCGAGGGAGTCGTCGTACGCCGTCATGCTCCAGCCCGGCGAGAATCCGCAGCGGTGCTGTCCGCTGCCGGGCAGGTCCTCGATCAGGGCCAGGGCGTCGGCGACTTCGCCCTCGGCCCAGTGGGCGACCACGCTGCCGGGATACGGGTCGCTCGGCTTCCTCGGGTGCGCGGAGATCTTCACGACCTCGATCAGCACGGTGGCGGCGACGGCTTCGGCGGGGAGCTGCATGGGCGCAGTCTGCCCGACGGCACGCCTTCGAGGCGGACGTCACGAAGATCGGTCCGGCTCCTGCCCCGGGCTCGCTGCCCGGTTCAGCGAACCCTGGGCAGGCCGAACGCCGACATCCGCTTCTCCTCGTAGGAGAGGAACCCCAGCGACCGGTAGAAGGCGTGGTTGCGCTTCCCCTCGGGCGTCGATTCGTGGTCGGTCGACAACAGGAAGAAGCGGCAGTGCGCGTAACGGGCCTTCAGGTGCTCGAGCAGTTCCCGGCCGATGCCCTGCCGGTGGAACGCGGGGTTGACCAGCAGATCCTGCACGTAGCAGACGCTCTCGTCGTCGGAAATCGTCCTGGCCAGTCCGAGGAGCGAGCCCGATTCGTCTCGGGCGGTGATGACCAGGTGCGAGTTCGCCAACCCGCGGCAGAGCTTGTCGACGTCGCGGGTGTAGCCCTCCCATTCGACCGACTCGTAGAGCTGGAGCATCTCCCGCGGGTCGAATACGACCTCTTGCGCAATGATCACACCGGTCTCCCCTGCTGTTCTGTCGCCCCGTGCCACCGACGGCCGAGACGAACGACAACCACCTTGTTCCGCCGGACGGGCCCCGGGCATCACCCTGCTTCGCGCGGAGGACACCACAACTCCACGGCGGAACTGCCCGGCCCCACAGCCTCCGTGATGCTGACAGCGGTACGGTCGAACGTTTCATAGGACCATTCGTCCACGCTCCCCGGGTCGGCACCTACCCCGGTGATCATGCCCCGCAGCAGCCGGCCCGGGCCGTCGCGGCCGATGATCCGCGCATTCAGCGGCTTCTCCCCGCCCCGAGGGGAAACAACGGGGATGCGCGCTTGGATCTCGTGGCCTCCCCGCCCCCTGAACTCCTCGGCCGTTCCCCCGTCTCGGCGGATCCGAGCCGCCAGTTCTTGCCGGACGGATCCCCAAGACCTTCCTTCAGCGGCACGGAACGCCTGGAGTTGAATGGCTGTCGGGCCGCGCACCAGCGTGACGCCGCTCGGCTCCCGTGGGGCGTGCGCTGCGTCGGTTGGTGCGGCCCCGCCGGTCAGACCGCGGGGCCGAGGTCTCCCGCGAGGAGCGTTTGTACGATCTTGGGACGGTCCCAGAGGGCCAGGATCTCGTTGGCGAGGGCCACGACGGGCAGGTGGTCTTGATCCCGCACCGCAATGGCCGCGGCTTTCAGGGTGCGCGGGACAGCTCCGGCGTCCAGCAGGACGCGCCATTCCAGCGCGCCGAGTTCCAGGAACTCCAGTCCAGCGAGCCCAGCGACCTCCAGGGGGTCGGCCAGCGTGCCGGGCAAGGCGGTAAGAGTCCGCAGACGGGGCAGGTCCCTGACGGGCGCGAGCCTGAACGGTGCGCCGTCCCAGGCTCCGATGGTCAGGACTTCCAGGGCGGGATGGGCGGCGGCCTGGATGGTCTCAAGGCATCCGGTGCCGACTCTGGCCACGGCCGGGAGCCCGTCTTCGCGACGGTCACGGCGTTCCTCCCGCATCCGGCCCAGGACGAAGTCGGTGAGGGAATCGGCCACGAGCTCGGCACCGAGGCTCTGCTCGTGATCGACCAGGATGACCTGCCCGAAGTGTCCGGCGGGGCCGGGAGTCAGGTCGACGGCGAACTCGTCGCCGCCGTTGCTCCCGAAGCCGATCCAGCCAGGGGAGCCGGCCAGGGCCTGCACCGCTGCGTCGGACGCGGTGCTGACCGCATGCGTCGCGCCGTGATCCCAGCCGGGGTGACGCACTGCCGCGTCGACGCTGTACAGGTGCTCCAGTCCGGAGAGCTCGCAGCCGACCGCCTCGCCGGCGCGGTCCGCCTCTTCGAGAGGGAAGCCGTCGCCCGAGTACACCCGTGTCACCCGGTACAGCACCTTGAGTTCATCGGACAGCGTGACACCAAGACGCGCTTCGGCGGCAGCGATCTCCTCCTCCGTCGCTCCGACGGCGTCAGGCAACCGCTCGCGCAGCGTCCGCTCCAGCAACTCCGGATCCGCCGATGGTGCCGGCACTGCCCCGGGCACCGGATCCGGGCGGCGGCCCCAGGGCTCGGCCAGGGAGCCGTCGGCCAGGACGAGCACCCCCAGGTCCGCGTAGCCAAGAGCCGGTTCCACAACGGGGGTCGGCCAGACCAGGCCGAGCGTGGTCCTTCCGTCTGGGTGGGCCTCTGCCCTGAATGCGATCTCCCGGACCCTTCCGTGCGCGAGCGCGCGCTGTATGCCCTCCACCGCGGTCCGCGCCGCCGACGACATGGGTCCCCGATGCGCAAGGCTCGTGCCGTATTGGCTGATGCGTCCTGCGACGCGCGCCGACCGGGCGGCACGCCGATCCGTGTCGTCGGCCAGCATGAGCCGCAGCACCGGCTCCCAGGTCGTGAAGTCGGACACCGATGACAAGGGGGGTCTCTGATCAACCATGCGCAGACCGTACGCGGAGCCAATGACGGCGAAGGTGCCGGGCCGCCGCGCCACCGCCTGAGCGGCGCGGGCTCTGTGGCGGAAGGGACTCGGAGCCGGCGGTAGGTCGAGCTGTATTCCACCAGGCCCCTGATCGCCCAGCTGCAACACGTTTCGGCATCCCGTCGCACGCAGCTGAAGGGCTCGGTCGCAGCGGCGCCCGTGGTGCCGGGCGGGTGGTCGGGAGTCGCGCTGTTCGAATTATGTTCGATATGATGGTTGTATCTGGTCAGAGTGGCTGGAAAGGGGTGGTCGGTCGATCGGAGGTGGCCCGTGGGTGGCTGTGCGCACCTCCATGCCGCGAGCGGCTACTCGGCCCGCTACGGGGCCTCTCACCCATCCGACCTGGTCAAACGCGCCGCCGAGCGGGGGGTCGGCACGCTCGCGCTCACCGATCGGGACACCGTCGCCGGAGCGGTCCGCTTCGCGAAGGCGGCCGCCGGGGCGGGGATCCGGCCGGTCTTCGGGGTCGATGTCGCCGTCGCTCCGTTCGGCCCCGCAGCAGCAGGCCCGAACGGAGCAGCAGGCCCGAACGGAGCGGCAGGCCCGAACGGAGCGGCACGTCCGAACGGAGCGCCGGTCCCGAACGGAGCAGCACGCCCGAACGGAGCGACGGGCCCCGCGGCAGGGCCCCCCGCCGCTCCCGGGGGTTCCGCCCGTCCGTCCGCGGGCGGGGCGCGGACCCCGGTGCGGGGCGGTGCGCACGTCGCCGAGCCCGCCCTGCGGGTCACCCTCCTCGCGCGCGACGCCGACGGCTGGGCCCGGCTGTGCCGGCTGGTCTCCGCCGCCCACGCGGACGCCGCCGGCGGCCCGCCCGTCGTGTCCCGGCAGGTGCTGGAGCGGTACGCCGGCCAGGGACTGGTGGTCATGCTCGGACCGGTGTCCGAGCCCGTGCGGGCCCTCGCGTCCGGCCGGCCCGACCTCGCCGAGCGGCTCCTCGCCCCGTGGCGGGAGCTCGCGGGCCCGGACCTCCGGCTGGAAGTCCTCTGGTACGGACTCCCCGGCACCGGGCCGGGCTCGCTGCGGCTGGCCGCCCGCACCCTGGACCTGGCCGACCGGCTCGGCATCCCGGCGGTGCTCACCAACGCCGTCCGCTACGCCGATCCCGCCCAGCACCGCATCGCCGACGTCCTGGACGCGGCCCGCCTGCTGCGCCCGATCGACCGCCGCCGGCTGGACTGCGGAGAGCGCTGGCTGAAGGGGCCGGCCGAGATGGCCGAGGCCGCCGAGCGGATCGCCGCCGCCGCGGGAGCGCACCCGGGCTCCGGCCCCGGCCGGGCGGCGGAGCTGCTCGCGGAGACCGCGCGTACGGCAGAGCTGTGCGCCGTCGACCCGAAGGCGGACCTCGGCATCGCCGCCGGGCGGCCCGCCTTCCCCGAGCAGGAGGCGGTGGGCGCCGCCCCCGGCCCGTCCGGCGCCGCGGACCTGCTCCGCCGACGCTGCGCGGAGGGGATGTTCGCGCGCGGACTGGACCGCGACCCCCGGGCGGTCGAACGGCTGGAGTACGAGCTCGGCGTGATCGGGAAGCTGGGCTTCGAGTCCTACTTCCTGGCGGTCGCACAGGTCGTATCGGACATCCGGTCCATGGGCATCCGGGTCGCCGCCCGCGGGTCCGGCGCCGGGAGCATGGTCAACCACGCGCTCTTCATCGCCACGGCGAACCCCCTCGAACACCATCTGCTGTTCGAGCGGTTCCTCAGCGTCCGCAGGGCCTCGCTCCCCGACATCGACCTCGACGTGGAATCGGCCCGCCGGCTGGAGGTCTACGACCGGATCATCGAACGGTTCGGCACCGAGCGGGTGGCCGTCGCCGGGATGCCCGAGACGTACCGGGCCCGCCACGCCCTGCGCGACACCGGCCTCGCCCTCGGCCTGGCCCCGCAGGTCGTGGACCGGATCGCGAAGGCCTTCCCGCACATCCGGGCCTGCGACATCCGCGACGCGCTCACCACCCTGCCGGAGCTGAAGCAGCTCGCCGCGGAGGCCGGCTCGTTCGGGCCGCTGTGGGAGCTCGCCGAGGGCCTCGACGCCCTGCCGCGCGGCTACGCCATGCACCCGTGCGGCGTCATCATCTCCAACGCCTCGCTCCTGGACCGGCTGCCGGTGCAGCCGACCCCGGGCGGGAAGTACCCGATGGTCCAGGCGGACAAGCACGACGTCGAGGACCTCGGCCTCGTCAAGCTGGACGTCCTCGGGGTGCGGATGCAGTCGGCGATGGCGCACGCCGTCGCCGAGATCCGCCGCACCACCGGGCGCCAGCTCGACCTCGACAACCCCGACCACGTCCGGCTGGACGATCCCGGCGCGTTCGAGCTCATCAGGCAGGCCCGCACCGTGGGGATGTTCCAGTTGGAGAGCCCCGGCCAGCAGGACCTCGTCAGCCGGCTCCAGCCGCGCGGAGTCCAGGACGTCATCGCCGACATCAGCCTGTTCCGGCCGGGCCCGGTCAAGGGCGGCATGCCCGCCCTCTACATCGCCGCCCGCCACGGCGCCGCCCCCCGCTACCCGCACCCCGACCTGGAACCCGTGCTCGCCGACACCTACGGCGTGACCATCTGGCACGAGCAGATCATCGACATCTTCGCGGTGATGACCGGCTGCGACCGCGCGCTGGGCGAGATCGCGCGCCGCGCCCTCGCCGGACCCGGCCGGCTGCCCCGGGTGGAGGCGTGGTTCCGGCGGCAGGCTGGTGCCCGCGGTTACGGCGAGGAGGTCCTCGACGAGGTCTGGGAGATCGTCGCGGCCTTCGGCGCGTACGGGTTCTGCCGCGCGCACGCCGTCGCCTTCGCGGTGCCCGCCCTCCAGTCCGCCTGGCTCAAGGCCCACCACCCCGCCGCCCTCTACGCCGGACTGCTGGAGCACGATCCCGGGATGTGGCCGCCCCGGGTGATCGTCTCCGACGCCCGCCGCCACGGCGTGCCGGTCCTGCCCGTGGACGTCGACCGCTCCGATCCGGGACACCGCGTCGAGCGGACGCCGGACGGTACGTGGGGGGTGCGGCTCGCGCTGTCGTCGGTGAAGGGGATCAGCGAGGAGCAGACCGCGCGGATCGCCGCCGGCCGGCCCTACGCCGGCCTGCAGGACTTCTGGGAGCGGGCCCGCCCCGCGCTGCCGGTCGCCGAGCGGCTGGTCCGGATCGGAGCCCTCGACGCCCTGCGCGGGCCGCTCACCCGCCGTGACCTGCTCCTCCAGCTGTCCGAGCTCCACCGCCACACCGGGAGCCGGGCGGCAGACGGACAGCTGGCCCTCGGCGGCGAACTCGTCACCGCCGAACCCTCCGGCCTGCCGGAGATGACCAGCCGCGAGGCCCTCACCGCCGAGATCGACATCCTGTCCATCGACGTCTCCCAGCACCTGATGGAGCACCACCACCGCCTGCTCCGCGAGATCGGCGCCACCGACTCCGCCCACCTCGCGGAGATGGGCCCGGGCCGGCCGGTCCTCGTCGCGGGCGTCCGTGCCTCCACCCAGACGCCCCCGATCCCCTCGGGCAAGAGGATCATCTTCGTGACCCTGGAGGACGGCCGCGGGCTCGTCGACATCGCGTTCTTCGAGGACAGCCACGAAGCCTGCGCCCACACGGTCTTCCACTCCGGGCTGCTCCTGGTCCGGGGCACCGTCGAGGCCCGCGGCCCGCGCCGCACCGTCGTCGGGCACATGGTGTGGAACCTCGAGGAGATCGCGGCCGCGCGCCGGGACCACGGGCCCGAAGCCGCCCTCGCCCTCCTCGGCCGCGCCGACCCCGCACCCACCCCGGCCCAGGCCGCCGCCACCCCGGCACACGGCCCCGGCGCCGCGCGCACCCCCGCCGCCGGCCCCCGGGCCGTGTGCCGGGGTGGCGGCGGCCTGCGCCCTGTCTCCTATACTGTCTCCTATACTCCTCCCCGAGCCCAACGGACTGGAAGACCAACCCCGCCACCCAGATCAAGTGGGGCCTGGACTACATGAACTCCCGCTACGGCAGCCCCACCGGCGCCTGGAGCTTCTGGCAGACCCACCACTGGTACTAAGCCACCAGCGGACAGCTCACGCACGAAACGCTCGGCAGGGAATTCCCGGCCGGGCGTCTTTGCGTACGCCGGGGCCGTTCCCCGCCGGCCGATGGGGCAATCGCCTGACCGGCCTTGTCCGGAGAGATCATGAAGAACACTTCGGCATCAGACACGGCGACCGGCTCGTGGCACACGCCGGCCGGCCTGCTGAGACTGCCTGTTGAGATCGGCGGCGCCGAGACGGATGTGGTGGGCGTCGGCGGAGTGGCCGTCGCGCCTGCCGACACCCTGGTGTTTAGCGGTCGGAATTTCGGTTACACCAAGTAACTACATTCAGTCAGTACCCGACGGAAGGCAGGAACATGACCCTCGTTACCGTGCTCATCCTCGTCGCGGTCGCCGTCCTCGTGCTTCTCCTGGCGCTGGCCCCCAGCGCTCCCGCGCGGAGGAACCCGCTCCCTGGCCGTCGCCACCGGGCGACCGGCCGCCGGTCCGCCGCGGTCCGGCGGACCAAGGTTCCCGGGCAGCGCGGAATCCAGCACCACGCCCGCTGACACGGGTGCCGGGGAGGGTCCCGCGCCCGCCCCGAGGCGTCGGCCCCTGGGCGGCGCTCGCCTTCGCCGTCGGGTGGGTGTGCCGGTCGTGGAAGCGTGCGCTCTGGCTGGCGCCGGCATCGCTGGTGGTGGCGGTGGCCGCGTACCACCTGGTGAAGATGGGGCAGGGCGGCTTCCGGTCCTTCGACCTGACACTGGTGGGGAGCGCGCCGGTGGGGGGAGTCTCCCATCGACTGGGGCGGCTTCCTCGTGCACGCGCTGGTGTGGTGGGTGGCGGCCTGCCTCTTCGGCCCATTGCTGGGATGGGCCGTCCACACCACCGTCCGCGCCCGGACCACCCGCGCCTGACACCGGTGTGTGACACCGGACGACGGACAACGGCCTCGAACGGATAACGTGTTGGCCGTCCGCCGCCGAGCTGCGACGATGCCTCCGTTTCCGCAAGGGAGGATGCTTGTTCGTCTTTGTCTGCGCGGGGTGCGGAGCTGGCCTGACCACCGCGCTGTCCCAGGTCGCCCTGCCCGTCCACGCCCATCAGAAGTACGGCAACGGGACCCAACTCCCCGTGCTCATGGAGTCCGGCACGTTCGCCGTGGACCCGGAGCCCGGCGGGCCGCCGTGGCGGAGCGGGGAGGAGATCGATCCGGACGAGGCCGCGGCCCGCGGCATCTCCGCACCGGTTCATGCCCTCTCCGACGCCGTACGGGGCGCGGTCGTCATCGCACCCGGGGATGCCCGTGGCACTGCGCTGATCCCGGAGAAGGCCGGCGGCTCCTGCTGCGGCCTCGACTGGGGCGACGGCCCCAACATGGCCTGCGAGGCGTGCGGGTTGCCCGTGGCGAGCCGGATCGACGACTGTTCTCTCTGGCAGGCGGTCTGGCTCGCCCCCGACGCCGTGCGCCGCTGCCCCGTCGACGACGAGCCTGCCGCACCGCTTTCCTGGGCGGAGGCGACGGCGGCGGGGAAGGGAACACCCCCGTTCGAGCCGCTCGCCTCGTGGGGGTCGCGGCTGGGAGCGGGGCACTGGTCGAACCACCGGTGGTACTGGAGCCCGCGCTGGGAGGCGGCGGCCGGCCGCGCGCTCGCCCACCTGCTGGCGGCCTCGGAAGGCCGGCCGGTGACCGTCCCGGACGGCCTGGTCGCGGAGATGTTCCACCGCGCTCTTGACGCTTTGCTGCCCGCGGCCACGGCCGTGGCCGCGCCCGCGCGGCGCGCGGTCCTGGCGGGACCGGGGCTGCCCGGCCCCGGCCCCGACGCGGACGCGGACGCGGACGCGGAGATCCTCATCGTGCCGACCCACCCCCAGACGGGGGAGACCTGGACCCCGTCCGGCCCGGTCGGCCCCGCCGCCTCGGCATACCTGGTGCCGCTGCCGTTCGGGGTGTGGCTGTGGCTGGCCTTCCCCGAGCCGTACCCGCCCGTCCCCGCGTCGGGCGGCCTGCCCGAGGGCGTCCTCCGCGACGACTTCGACCCGCCCGCGCCGCACTCCCCCCACCTGTTCCGGGCCGACCCGGAGGTGTTCCGGAACACCCTGGTCCGGCTACCGGCCGCCCGCAGCCCGTGGCTGCGCGAGATCCTCGAGAACCTCCCGCAGCACAGGCGCTCCGGCCTCTTCTGAGGCCCTCCCCGCAACCGGGCGGCGCGATCCAGGGTGTGCCCACCAAGGGACAAAGCCCTGGACGGCACTCGCTGGAGTGGGCCAGCCTGGATGCCGTGAACGGAATCAGTGGGGGAGCGGTACTCGCCCTGGTCGGTGTCCTTCTGGGAACCATGGGCACTCTCGTGGGACAGCACCTGGCGACTCGCCTCGAGCTGCGACGCGACCTGCAACGCCGGGGCGAGAGCGAGCGTGCGGAGCGCAAGGAGGTCATCCTGATGTTTCTGGCCGCCGCACAGAAGGTCGAACTGGTGCTGGACCGCAGGAGCCTGGGCCTGCCGGCTGCCGCGGATGAACCCGAAGACCAGATCCTGCACGCGTTGTGGCTCGCGGAGAAGGCCGTCGAACTGGTCTGCCTGCACGAGGTCGCCCAAGCCGCGCGTGACTACACCGAGGCACTGCACCGGATCATCCGCGATGTGGTGGCGGACGACCGGGCGCCCACCAAGCGCGAGCGCCGCCTCGCCTTCGTGGAGCTGGCCAGGAGCGAGCTCGGCAGCGACCGCTCGCTCCCGCGGGGGAGCTGATGGCGCTGTCGGCCAAGAGGGGGATTCCGTCGTCTACGGCTCGATCAGGCCCGGAGGTCGCCGATCTCCTTCGAGGAGTGGCCTTCGGCGACGAGCTTGAGGATCTCCTCCTCGCGTGCGGTGTTCGCCCGGGCGGGCAGCGGATCCCCCTGGCGGGACCGGTCGAGGTAGTTGCGGATCAGGGTGGTCTGCGCGCCGGGACAGATGAAGGGGTCGTCCCGGATCGCCGCACGGCACGCCTCGACGAGATCCCGGTCGGCGACCGACCTGGGCACGTAGCCGGCCGCCCCGGCCTTGAGGGCCTCGAAGAAGTACTGCTCGTTGTCGTACATCGTCAGGATGAGGATCCGCAGCTCCGGCCGCAGCCGCGAGAGTTCCCGGGCGGCCTGCGGCCCGGTCATGCGGGGCATCGAGACGTCGAGTACGGCCAGGTCGATCTCCTGCGTGCGGGCCAGGGCGACGGCCTCCGCCCCGTCCCCGGCCTCGGCGACCACCGCCAGGTCCGGTTCGGAGTCCAGGATGAGCCGTACTCCCCGCCGTACGAGGGCGTGGTCGTCGGCGAGCAGGACGCGCGGCGGCCCCCGATGAAGTGCCGCACGGCGAGCGACCCGGTGGTGAACTCGGCCGTCAGCGCCCGCAGGGCGCTGTGCAGTCCCAGGTCCTCCAACACGCCCGGGCGTAGCCGGCGGGCGATGCGGCGGATCTCGTCGAGGCTGGTGCGGGTGGTCTCCCGCACCTGGTGGAGCTCCTCGCGCAACGGAGCAGGGGCACGGTCGGCGGCGTGCTTGAGCTGGAGCAGCACCGCGGTCAGGGTCTGGCCGACCTCGTCGTGGAGTTCCCGGGCGATGCGGCGGCGTTCGGCCTCCTGCGCGGAGAGGGCCTGTGCGCTGCTGGTGGCCCGCTCGGCCTCCAGCCGGCCGAGCATCGCGTTGAACGAGGTGGTCAGTTCGGCCACCTCGCCGGGCCCCTCCACGCGGGCCCGGCTGCCGGGCCGCAGCAGGTCGACCGCCGTCATCGCACGGGTCAGCCGGTCCAGGGGGGGCCAGGCCGACACGGAGTAGAACGGCGTTCGCGATCAGCATGGCGGCCAGCCCCGCGAGCAGGACGACGGCTTCGCCGAACAGGACCGGGGTGGAGACGGTGACCGGGCCGAACAGCAGCAGGACGGCCGAGACGAGCACGGCGGCGTTGAGCAGGAAGATCCGCCAGTACAGCGACATGACCGCCCCTCCCCCCCCGTTGACCCGTCCGCCTGGTAGGCGCACGCCCTTCCACCATCGCCGCAATCGCTCCCCACACCTACGGTGACCTGCGGCGGGCCTGGTGTCCCCGGTCAGCCTTCCGTGTCGCAGGGGGCCTTGTCCATCCGTGCCGACACCCATATCGCGAGGCCGCGGAGAGATGGCACGATGGCTCCGCGCCGGGGCCGGGATCCTGCCTCGCATCCACCCGGCGCCGTACCGCAGTCGAGCACAGAGCAAGGGGGGACAGAGTTGTGCCCGCTCCACGCATGAGCACCACACCGCTGCCCGGCATCGGGGTCCAGTACGACCTCACCACCCGCGAACACCGCCACCTGTCGGTCATCGCACACCGGGACGGCACCCGGACCCTGAACGTCTACCGCGCCGACGACCCCGACGCCTGCGCGCAGTCCCTGCACGTGACCGGGGCGGAGGCCGCCTCGCTGATCGACGCGCTCATGCCCGCCCACCACAGCCCCAACGTGCTGCACACCACCGACCTCGGCCTGGTGGCCGAGCGGATCGAGCTGTCGGCGCACTCGTACTGGAACGGCCGCCTGCTGGGGGAGACCCGGATGCGCACGGAGACCGGCGCCTCGATCGTCGCCGTACTCCGCCGGGCCGAAGCCCGTCCGTCCCCCGCACCGGATTTCCGGCTCGCCGGCGGGGACACCCTCATCGTGATCGGCACCCGCGAAGGCGTCGACACGGCCGCCGTGATACTCGGACGGGGGTGACGCCTGTGCACTCCGCTGTCTTCCTGATCGAGTTCGGCGCCATCATCCTCGGCCTGGGTCTGCTGGGCAGACTCGCCGGCCGCTTCCACTTCTCCCCGATACCCCTCTACCTGCTGGCGGGCCTGGCCTTCGGCAAGGGCGGGCTCCTGCCCATGGGGACGAGCGAGGAGTTCGTCGCGATCGGCGCCGAGATCGGCGTCATCCTGCTCCTGCTCATGCTGGGCCTGGAGTACACCGCCAGCGATCTGGTCTCCAACCTCAAGACCCAGTACCCCGCCGGACTGGTCGACTTCGCCCTCAACGCGCTCCCGGGCGCGATCGCCGCGCTGCTCATGGGCTGGGGGCCGGTCGCCGCCGTGGTCCTGGCCGGCGTCACCTGGATCTCCTCCTCCGGCGTCATCGCCAAGGTCATGGGAGACCTCGGGCGGATCGGCAACAGGGAGACCCCGGTCATCCTCAGCATCCTGGTCCTCGAGGACCTGGCCATGGCCGTCTACCTGCCCATCGTCACCGCGCTGCTGGCCGGCGTCAGCCTCGCGGCCGGGAGTCTGACGCTGGCCATCGCGCTCGGCGTCGCGGGCGCGGTGCTGTTCGTCGCCGTCCGGTACGGGCGGCTCATCTCCCGGTTCGTCTCCAGCGACGACCCCGAGAAACTCCTCCTGGTCGTCCTCGGGCTGACGCTGCTGGTGGCCGGGATCGCCCAGCAGCTCCAAGTTTCCGCGGCCGTCGGTGCGTTCCTGGTCGGCATCGCACTGTCCGGCGAGGTCGCCGAAGGCGCGCACACCCTCCTCAGTCCGCTGCGCGACCTGTTCGCCGCCGTCTTCTTCGTCTTCTTCGGCCTCCACACCGACCCCGCCAGCATTCCGCCCGTGCTCCTGCCCGCCCTCGCCCTCGCCGTGGTCACCGCGCTCACGAAGATCGCGACCGGCTACTGGGCCGCCCGGCGGGCCGGGATCGGGAGGAACGGGCGGTGGCGGGCCGGCGGTGCCCTCGTCGCCCGCGGCGAGTTCTCCATCGTCATCGCCGGCCTCGCCGTCACCTCCGGCATCGAACCCGCGCTCGGCCCGCTGGCCACCGCCTACGTCCTGATCCTCGTCGTCGCGGGCCCCCTCACCGCCCGCTACACCGAACCCCTCGCCGTCTGGTTCACCAGCCGGCGGACCGCCAAAGCCCCCTCCCTGGGCGGGATACCGGCGCCCGCGAAGTCACCGGAGTCGGTCGAGGACCAGGACGCGGTGGGCCGCACCTGAAGGGAGACGGCCTGGGCACGGCCTGGGCACGGCCTGGGCACGGCCTGGGCACGGCCTCGGCACGGCCCGGGCCGCCGGAGGTCAGGGACCGGCGAGGTCTTCCGGCGTCAGGCTCCGGTAAGCGGCACGGGCGGCGGCGATGCGACCGATGACGGTTCCCGTGCTCGCCGCCGCCAGAAGGCATCCGAGGCGGCCCAGGTCGTAGCCCGTCGCCCACGTCAACTCGCCCATGGGCGGGGTGGCGAAGCCGTTGAGGATGAGCCAGCAGACCAGGGCGGTACCCGGCGCCGCGATGAGCCGGGCTCCGGTGCGCAACGCGGCGGCGAGGCCCGACAGCACGAGCAGATCGATCGCCGGGTCGCCCTGGCCGTTGAGGTAGTTCAGCGCGGTGACCAGGACGAGCGCCGCGACACCGGCGACCGCCCACACGGAAGGGGCGGCGACGGCGTACGGCACGGGCTTGACACCGGAACTGAGTAACCGCCACTGCACCATGCGCATGCCTTCCGCCCTTGCCCCCGCTGTTGGGAACCCAGACATGATGCCCGACCCCGAAGCATCCTGGCGGTGGCGGTGGCGGTGGCGGTGGCGGTGGCGGTGTCAGGGGCAGGGGCGGCTCAGCGCGAAAGCGACGGCACTTCCTACCAGGGGAACCGGCCGCACAGCCAGTTGCCCGGTTCCGCCGGGTCGTCGCTCATCCAGAACTGCCGCCACAGCAGGGCGAACTCCTCACGGCTGAGGTGCCCGTCGCCGTTCAGGTCGAGCAGTTCGAAGACGCCCACCATGTCCGCGGGCTGTCCGTTCCAGGTCTCGACGAGCCGGAGGTGTTCCTCCGGGGAGATGCGGCCGTCGCCGTTGGAGTCCACGGCGGCGAACACGGTGTCGGCGGTCGCGGTGACCTCCGCGACCATCGCGGGCAGCCTGTCGACGAGGGAGAGCAGCTCGCCCATGTCGACGGCCCCGTCCCCGTTCGCGTCCCCCGCTTCGAGGAGTGCCGCCCACCAGCCCATCAGCAGCGCCTCCACCCGCACGCGCAGCTCGGTCCCGGGACCCACTCCCGGCAGCCGGCTCCAGCGGTCGACGAGTGCCGTGAAGTCCTCCTCGCGCAGGTAGCCGTCGCCGTCCGCGTCGAACGCGGCGAACATCCCCCTGAGCTTGCGCTCCTGAAACGCGCTGGCCATGACCGGCCTCCCTCGTGACGGAACCGAACCACCAACCACCAACCACCAACCACCAACCACCAACCACCAACCACGACCAGGCACAGCCGACTTGCCCGGCCAGTGGCGGACAGCGCGTAACTATAGGTCGGGGCGCGCCCCCGCCCCCACGGGCACATGTGGACGAACCGTCACCCCCGCCCGGCCGACCGGCGCACGAGGTTCAGAGGCCGCCTTCAGCCTTCAGCGCAGACCGAGCAGCATCACGTCGAGGACGTCCGCCCCCTCGCCCCGTGGCCGCGCCTCGCCGATCTTGAGGTAACCCCACGCCCGGTAGGCGGCGGACGCCACCTCGCTCGCCGGGTTGACGTTCAGCAGCACCCGCTCGGCTCCGATGCCGTCGAGCAGCGTCTCGTGCAGACGCCGCGCGACACCCTGTCCGCGCCACGGTCCGCGCACGGCGAGTTCCATGAGCCCGAAGGTGCGGTGCCCGTCCTCGCGCCGCACGTCGTCGGGCACGGGCCCGGTCAGCTCGTCCCACCACACCGTGTCGGGCGCGAGCGGAAAGCCGTACGCCATGCCGATCGGCTCGCCGCCCTCGGTCCGGGCCAAGGCCGCGCGAAAGGCGCGCTTGCGCGCCTGTACGGGGAAGCGGCGGAAGGCGGCGGCGACGTCGTCCGCGGTCTCGTCGTACGGAGGCTCCGCGAACGCTTCGGCGTAGATCAGCTCGAACGCGTCCCGGGCCTGCACGGCGGTCGCTCCGTCCATGCTCTCCATCGTGATGATCCCCCGCCGCGGGGCGTGGGGGTGGCTCGTGTGAACGCGCGGCTCTGGCATCTCCGCAGGCTGCCACAGCCCCCGGGGCGGAGTCGCACGATTATCCGCCGCAGCTGCAGCGGCAGTTCTCGCGAGGGTCGGATGCGGGGTCGGGCCGGCGCCGGAGTACGAGCAGGGCCACCGCGATCTTCACGCCGGTCGAGATCGTCAGGGCCTGGAGGAACGGCATGCCCATGAGCCACAGGGCCACCGTCATGACCGTGAGCACCAAGAACGCCGGTACCAGATGGGTCCGCCTGATCGCGGTCCGCAGGTGTCCGGCTCGGCTCGGATGGCGATCCACCGTACCGCCCGGGCGTGCGGTGACGCCTTCCTCCTCGGCTTGCGGCATTGGCTGCTGCCCTTCGCTCGCGCTCGTCCCCGACAGCGAGTCTCGGGTGCGCCCGGGCCGGCTGCCACTGCTGCCGCTCGTCCCCGCCGCCATCCGAGGTACAGGTTCACCTCACCGGGCCAGGCACGCGCCGTCCCCGGAGCCGGTCGGTTTCCTTCCGGTGGAGATTTCGTGAAACGTCGGGCGCCGGGTCCACAAGGGGCGGAGCGTACCGAGCACGGCCCGGACGAAACGGGTCAACGGCATCGGATCACCAGGAGATGCGGATGAAGCGATTCACGAAGCGGTTACGCAAGCCACAGGTGTGGGGCGTCGGTGTGATGGCGCTGCTCCTCGGTCTGATTGCTTCCCCCACCGCCCAGGCGGCGCCGGCCGCGGCCCCCGCCGCCGCGGAGTGCACGGGCAGCTGGGACGGCCGCACCTATTGGGCCAAGAGTCCGGCGGGGCGCAACGGGGGCGGCTACGCACGTACCTACTGGAACGGTTCGACCAAGCAGAACTGCGTGAAGTTCTGGTCCAGCCCCTACGACGGCCTCGCCTCGCGCATCACCCTGGTGCTCCTCGACGAGGGCGGCGACTACTCCATCGACCCGCCGAAGGAGCACCCGGCCAACTACCACTACTTCGCCGGGCCGCTGAACACCTGGTTCGACTCGACGGGCCAATGCATCAGGGTGAGCGGCTCGCTGGTCCGGGGCGGAGTGACCTACAGCCTCGACACCGGGCCGATCCGCTGCGGCTGATCCGCGGGCGGCAGCTCGATCCGGGCGGTGAGTCCGCCGCCCGGGTTCGCCGTGGCGGTGACCGTGCCGTGGTGGGCCGTGACGATCGACTGGACGATCGCGAGGCCGAGCCCGTGTCCCGTGCGGTCGCTGCTGACCCGGGACCGGGCCCGGTAGAAGGGCTCGAAGAGCCGGTCCACGATGTCCTCGTCCACCTGCGGGCCGGTGTTGTCGACCTCGACCACCACGCCCTCCTCCCGGTGGACGGCCAGCTGCACTGAGCCCCCGGCGACGTTGTGGGTGAGGGCGTTGTCGAGCAGGTTCAGCAGCAGCTGCCGCAGCAGCGTGGCGCTTCCGGTGACCTCGCAGCCCGCCTCGATCTCCGTGTCGAGACGGATGTCGTACGCGGCCGCCCGCTCGACCCGTTCGGCGACGACCCGGACCGCGAGCGCGGCGAGGTCCACCGGAGCGGGGTCGAAGGGTGCCGTCCGGTCCGCGGTGGCCAGGTCGAGCAAGGCCCGTACGACGTGGATGTTGCGCTCGTTGGTCTCCCACAGCATCGGGACCAGTTCCGCGAACTCCTCGCCCGTGGGGTCATCGCCCGCGACCTGGAGCAGGGTCCGGGTGGTGGCCAGCGGGGTGAGCAGCTCGTGCGAGGCGTTCGCGGCGAACCGCTGGTGCGCGGCGAAGGACTCCTCCAGGCGGGCCAGCATGCCGTCGAAGGTGTCGGCCAGCTGCTTGAGCTCGTCCGCGGGCCCCTCGGCGTTGATGCGGTCCCGCAGATTGCCGTTCGCGGCCCGTGCCGCGGCCTCGCTGATGGTGTGCAGCGGGGCGAGCAGGCGTTTGGAGAGGATCCAGCCGGCGCCGAGTCCGAGGGCCATCACCAGGAGCACCCCGCCGACGGAGAAGGTGAGGACGGTGGACCACACCTCCTCCTTCGTGGTGATGTCCGCCGGGGTGCCGGTTTTCAGGCCATCGGCTTTCAGGAGATCGGCTTTCTGGCCATCGGTCTGCCGGCCATCGGCTTTCTGGCCCTCGGTGGGCGTCGGGCAGGCGATGTCCCCCGGGCCGGTGAGGGGCGTGGCCCCGGGCGGGGTGCAGGCCCGCGGCGGCACGGAACCGGCGGGGACCTCCACCGTGCGGGTGAGGTCGTAGGTCGGGACGAAGCGCATGCCGACGTAGATGATCGTGACCATGAGCGCGCCGCACACGCCGAGCGCGCCCGCGAAACCGAGGAAGAGCCGGCCGTGGATGCTCAGCGACCGCCGTCCGGGCTCGCGCGCCGGCGGCCGCCTCACTCGGTGCCCAGGTAGTAGCCGGAGCTGATCGCGGTGTGCACCAGCTGCGGTTCGCCGAGCTTCTTGCGCAGGGTGTGCACGACGAGCCGGGCCGCGTTGGTGAGGGGGTCGGTGTGTGCGTCCCAGGCCTTGTCGAGGAGGTACTGGGCGCTGAGCACACCGCCCTCGGCGCGCATCAGCAGTTCCAGTACGGCCAGTTCCTTGCGGGTGAGCCGGATCTCGGTGCCCGCGCGCGTGACCCGCTGGCGGTGGGTGTCGAATTCGATGTCGGCGAAGGCGAGGACCGGCGCGTGCACCATCGGGCTGCGCCGGTACAGGGCCCTGAGCCGGGCGACCAGTTCGGGAAAGTCGAAAGGCTTGGCGAGGTAGTCGTCGGCGCCCAGCCCCAGGCCCTCGACCTTGTCGCCGAGGCGCCCGGCGGCGGTCAGCATCAGCACCCGGCACCCGAGCCGCATCGCGACGATCCGGCGGCACACCTCGTCCCCGTGGACCCCGGGCAGATCACGGTCGAGGACCACGGCGTCGTAGTCGTAGACGGCCACCCGCTCCAGGGCCGTCGCCCCGTCGTGCACCACGTCCACCGCGATGGCCTCCCGGCGCAGGCCCATCTCCAGGGCCCGTGCCATGTACTGCTCGTCCTCCACCACCAGCACGCGCACGCGCGACAACCTTTTCTTTTCATTAATTCACCGGGGCATTTCCCGTGCTCCGCCACCGGTATCGACCTCGTACCGGATCCGTCTTATCAAACGGCACATTTGATCCGTGTATGAAACACATGGCGCTGCCGGAAATCGCATACACCGCTCAAAACACGGCGTTCGTAGCGTGGCGTCCATGAATCTGTTCAAGCGAGCCTGGTGGCGGCTGTGGGGCCATCTGGGCAAGACGGTGATGCTGGTCGGCCTCTTCTTCGTCATCTGCACCCTGGTCCTGTCCGGGTTCCTGATCCAGTCGGCCGCGGCACGCGCCGCCGAGTCGGCGAAGAGCAGCGTGGGCGCGGTGGCCACGATGCAGCTGGACCTGAACGCCCTGATCAACTCGGGGAAGTCACAGAAACCGGAGGCGGGGCAGGGCGGCACGATCGGCGCCGAGGGTGACCTGAGCCGCGGGCTGGTGGACAAGATCTGCACGTCCTCGGTGGTGGCGCAGTGCAACTACTCCAAGGACGGTGTCGCGGCCCCCACGGGCCAGGTCAAGCTCCACCAGCCGGTTCCGGGGCCGGCCGGCCAGGACAGCGGGGGAGTGGACTTCTTCAAGGCGGACGGGGTCCGCGACCTGGACTCGGTCTCCGCGTTCCGCAACGGCGAATCGAAGATCATCGCCGGTTCCGGAATCGCGCCGGACACCAAGAACGACATCGTCGTCATCGAGGAGCGGGTGGCCAAGGACAACAACCTCAAGGTCGGCGACAAGGTCAAGCTCAACGCCAACATCCAGAATCCGGACGGCCGGCTGGGCACCAAGGAGATGGACTTCACCGTCGGCGGCATCTACACGAACGGCATCCCCGACCCCCGCGCGTACGTCCCGCCGATGGCGGCCCCCTCGAACCAGATCTACGTCAGCCCGGACGGCGCGACCCGCCTCGACGGCAAGGAACCGGGCGCTGACGGCGGCGTCCTCAAGCAGGCCACCTTCACCCTGCGCGACCCCGGCGACCTGGACAAGCTGAAGCAGGACGCGAAGGCGGCCGGAGCCGACCTCAAGATCTTCCCGCTGACCGTCAACGACAAGCAGTACAAGACCCTGGTCGGCCCCATCAACAAGACGGCCGACTTCGCCTCCATCACGGTCTGGCTGGTCGCCGTCGCCGGCACCATCATCCTCGCCCTGATCATCGCGTCCAACCTGCGCGAACGGCGCAAGGAACTGGGCATTCTGCTCTCGCTCGGCGAGAAGAAGCCCAAGCTGCTCGGCCAGCACCTGGTCGAGGTGGTGGCCTGCGCGGTCCTGGCGATCGGCTTCGCCGCCGCGGGCAGCCAGCTCCTCTCCCGGGCCATCGGCGACCAACTGCTGTCCGGCGAGGTCTCCTCCGCCAACGACCGGGCCGCGAACGAGGCCAACAAGCCCGACCCCTCCGACCCCACGGGCGGCGCGAACAAGAGCGACCAGCCGCAGGTCAAGCCCATCGACTCGATGGACATCCGGCTCGGCCCCGCCGACATAGGCAAGGTCGGCGCCACCGGGCTCGGCATCGCCGTCCTGGCCACGCTCGTCCCCGGCGCCCGCGTACTGCGCCTCAACCCGCGCGACATCCTGACGAAGGGCGACTGACGTGACCACCCCGATCCTCGAACTCAAAGACCTCAGCCGCGCCTACCAGAGCGGAAACCGCCGGCGCACGGTCCTCAAGGGCGTCAACTACGCCTTCGAGGCCGGCCGGATGTACGCCGTGATCGGCCCCTCCGGCAGCGGCAAGACCACCCTGCTCTCCCTGGCCAGCGGCCTCGACTCGCCCACCACGGGCAGCATCCGCTTCCAGGGCCAGGACGTCGCCCGGCTGGGCCTGGGCCGGTACCGCAACCGCCATGTGGCCACGGTCTTCCAGTCCCTGAACCTGCTCACCTACATGACCGCCGTGCAGAACATCACCTCCGCGATGGAGATCACCGGAGTGAAGGGCGTCAACAGGAAGCGGCGTGCCGTCGAACTCCTCGACCTCCTCGGCATCGAGAGGTCCGATCAGAACCGCCGAACGCTCCAGATCTCCGGCGGCCAGCAGCAGCGAGTCGCCATCGCCAGGGCCCTGGCCTGCGAGGTCGACGTCCTCTGCGCCGACGAACCGACCGGCAGCCTCGACCACGAGACGGCCGCCGGCATCATCGAGGTGTTCCGGAAGCTGGCCCACGACGAGGGCAAGTGCGTGATCGTGGTGACCCACTCGCGGGAGGTCGCGAACGCCTGCGACGAGGTCCTGCAGCTGAAGCGGGGCAAGCTCATGACCGTGTGAGCGGCGGGGCCACCGAGGCCCGCCCCCTCGCGAGGTCAGCCGACCGGTGCCATGTCGTACGTGACCCACATGGTGCGGGTGGCCACCTGGTCGTACTTGGCCCGGGCGCGGTGGTTGTCGTCGGCGGTGATCCAGCGGACCACGCTCCAGCCGCGGTCGGCCGCGATCTCGCGCAAGGCCGTGAGCAGGCGGTCCGCGGCGCCGGAGCCGCGGTGCGCAGGATCGACGAACAGGTCGTCCAGGTAGCAGCCGGTGGTGGCCGACAGGGGGCGGGCGAACGGGCGGTAGTGGGCGAGGCCGATCAGCCGGCCGTCACCGTCCTCGGCGACGAGGGCGCTCACCTCGTGCGCGGGGTCGTTCACCCACGCCCACACGCGTTCGGCGGCTTCCTCGGTCTGCTCGACCCGGTAGAAGTCCGCGTAGCCGCGGTACAGCGCGCGCCACTGCGGGAAGTCCCCGTCGCGGACTTCACGGACGGTGATGGTTGTCGACATGATGCGTACTTTCTTCGTCGGGAACGGCCCTTCCCAAAGGATCATGCCTGACGCGCCTCCGCGGAACGTACCCGTACCGCTCCCGGCGGCGGTAGGGATCCCGGCGGCCGGGTGCCTTGACAGTCGAAGTGATTAGCCGCCATATTACTTCCATGACGAGGGACGGCAGCGACAGTGAGGCGCCCACGCTGGACCAGGCCAGGCGGCAGGTCGAGCACTACGGCTTGGAGGTCGATCCGCAGGCGGTACTGGTCGCGGTGCGGCTGATCTCGGCAGGCGCGAGGGTCGGCCGGGCGACCGAGGCGCACTTCGCCAGGTTCGGCCTGTCGACGGGGCGCTACCGCGTGCTCGCCGACCTCGAAGACCACGGCGGGGAGAAGTCCCCCTCGCACCTCGCCGCCGACCTCGACGTCTCCAGGGCCACGGTCACCGGCCTGCTGGACGGCCTCGAACGCGAAGGCCTGGTCGCCCGCCGCCCGTCCACGGAGGACGGCCGCGGCACGGTGGCCGTCCTGACCGCGCGCGGGGCGCAGCGCCTGCGCGACATGGCACCCGAGCACTTCGGACGGCTCGAGGCGATGGTGGGCGGGCTCTCCGCCGAGGAGCGCGCGGTGTTCCTGGACCTGCTCGCCCGCGTCGTGCGGGGGAGTGCGGCCCTGACCGCCGACTGACCCGGCTCCCGATCAATGTTGGCCCCGCCCTCCGGGCAGGGCCTCCTTTTCGGGGTAATGGTTAGCCGCCTAATCAACCTGGTGGCCCTGGCTCCGCCACAACCCTTCGCACCTCACGCGATCGAGAAAGAGGCCCGGCATGACCGCAACGAAGGACAGAACGAAGGACAGAACGAAGGGCAGAGCGAACCGAGACCGAGCAGCCTCCCGGCCGGCGCGAAAGTCCCGGCCATCCCGGCCACCCCGGCCCTTCGCCCTGTGGCGCGAGGTACTGACCGCCTACGCCGCCCCCGCGCTGACGGCCGGGGCCGCCGGAGCCCTCACCGGGCAGCGGGACCTGGTCGTGGCCGCCTGCACCTCCATCGCCGGCACCTCCGCCGTGGTGGCGTTCCTCGTCGGAGCCTGGCTGCGGCACGGCGGGCAGCCCCGGCGGTGGACCGTCAGCACGCCGCGCATCGCCCTGACCGCCGTACTCGTCATCACCGTCGCCGGCGCGGCGGCCCTGCTGGGATGGTGCACCACCCAGTGGTTGCCCGCCCACACCCCGATGCCCGCCACCCCGTGGCTGGAGCGCCTGCGCATCGACCTGCCCGTCTCCGCGGCCCTCGCCACCACCATCGTCACCCTGCGCTGGCGCACCACGACCACCACGACCCCCACCACCACCAAGGCAGCCTCCCGGACATGACCGGGGCCCCCACGAGTCCAAGCCCGACCGAGCCCACCCCGCCGGCATCAGCCGCCGGGAGGCCAGGCCACCAAAGGAATGAGCACACGATGATCGTCGTCATGGGAGCGACCGGAGCGACCGGGAACGCCCTGCTCCACAGCCTCCTCGCGCTCGGTGCCCCCGTTCGCGCGCTGACCCGCACCCCGCACATCGCGATCCCCGGCCTGGGCGGCGTACACCGACCGCCCGTCGAGGTCCAGTACGCCGATGCCACTGACCCCCACTCCCTGCGTACCGCCTTCAATGGCGCCGACCAGCTCTTCCTCGCCATGGCCAACAGCCCCGTACAGGTCGAACTCGAAACCCGCGTCATCGACACGGCCGCCCGCGCCGGCATCGGACACATCGTCAAGATCTCCGCACCCGCCGCCGAGCCCGACTCCCCGGTCGCCGTCTCCCGCGGACACCACGCCATCGAGGAACACCTGCGCGCCGCCGGCCTCACCCACACCATCCTGCGCCCCTACGCGTTCACGCAGAACCTCCTGCGCCTGGCCCCCACCGTCGCCCAGGGCGTCATCCTCGGCACGACGGGCGACGCACCCTGCAACCACGTCGACTGCCGGGACATAGGCGATGTCGCCGCCGCCGCCCTCACCAGGCCCGACGTCGCGGGCGGCACCTACACCCTGACCGGCCCCGAAGCCGTCTCGTACCCCGAACTCGCCTCGCGACTGACCGCCCTGACCGGCAACCGGATCCGCCACGTCAACCTCACCCCGGACGAACTGCGCGCCCACCTCGTCCGCGACGCCCACATGCCCGCCTGGCTCGCCGACCACGTGACGGAGATCCAGCAACTCGCCGTCACCCGACCCGAAACCCCCACCACCACCGTCACTGACATCCTCGGCCGCCCGCCCCGCACCGTCGACGCCTTCCTCCACGAACACCGCGCCCACTTCGGCGGCTAAGGGCTGTCCCGTAATCCCCGGCGGGCGCACGACGACAGCTACGGCGCCTCGCCGCGTTGTCGGAACGCCCGGATACGCCCAGTATGCGGACGCTCCTCCGCCTTGCGATGCACCGCATCTGACGCCGCGCGCTGATCCACCGGGGATTACGGGACAGCCCTTAGGCCACCGCACGCCCGGTGGCGCACTTCGCGGAGCGACTGCTTCCCACGGCGCCCGTGGAGGGATGAGAGAAGATGCTGACATGCCAGACAATCCGAAGCGTCCCCTCAGCGAGCTCCACCCGGGCGATCCCGTCCGAGCGACCGTCACGAGCCACCAGCCGTGGGGCATCACGGCGCAGCTGACCGACTACGAGCCGGTCGGCGCCTCACTCGACACCATCCGCCGTGGCGGCGAGCCAGGAGTGAGGATGCTGGCGCGGGACCTCCCGCCGGTGGGAGCGACCGTTGAACTGGTGGTCGGCGCAGTGCGCTCGTGGCACCACGAACCGTGGGTGTGGGTGGATCTCACGAGCATCTGACAGCCGCACGGGCCAACCGTCGCGCCGGACCGCGCGGTGACGGTCGGTGGGACTTTGGTCGTAGGCCCTGGTCGGAGCGGAGATCCGACCAGGGCCCGATGGGGAAACCGCGCCACGGCGCTAGCGTGCTCGGCATGGACACGCACGACGAAAGCGGCGTACTCGACGAAGCGCTGGAACGGCTGCACGCCTCCGGCCCCGAACGGCTGGGCAGGCTCACCAATCACGCCCCGATGGTGGTCGAGACGCTCGCCTCGCGCGGGCAGCCGGGCGCCGTGCACCGCTGGTTGGACCTCTACGAGACGAAGCTCGAGGAGTTCCCCGCCCCCGTGGCTCCCATCGCGGAGGCCGACCGGCACACCGCGCTGGGGGACCCGAGCCGGGCAGCCGACTGGATCGCGTACTTCTCACGAGAGCTCGCCGACCACCCTTGGAGGCAGCTCCTGGCGCTGTGGTGGCCACGGCTGCTGCCCGGGATGTACGGAGGGTCCACCCACCCCGTGATCCGGGTGGGCCACGCGGTGCGCACCCTCATGGAGGGCGGGGAGAGCGCGCCGCGCGTCACCGAACTCGCCCATGGGCTCGGCTACTGGGCCGCCAGGCACCGCCCGCTCTCCGGGATCACCGGGCTCCCCGATGCCGCCGGCGTCGCCGACGGCGCCGACGCCGGCCAAGCCCTGGCCGCGGTCCCGCCGATCAGGGACCCCCGAGGCGGTTTCCCCGACAGGCTGGCCCGCGTCGACCGGCTGCCGGCCTGGGCGGCGGAGGTGTCCGACCCCGACGAGGCGCGACGGAAGCTGGCAGAGCTGGTGCGCGCCGCGACCCACCGCTACGCCACCCACGGCCACGGCGAGGAGACCATGCTGGTCCACGCGGCGACGGCACCCAACGCCGTGCTGCGCACCCTTCCCGCCCTGCCGCGCACCCTCTGGGTCCCGAGCCTGCACGCGGCGTGGACGGCCTCCGCTGCGGTGACCGCGATGTACGCCACGCACGCCCCGATCCCCTACGCGTCGCCGGGGCGCGTCACCGCCGACGAGGTCCTCGAACGCGCCCTCGCCCACGGCGATGAGCACGTCATCAAACTGGCCGACACCGCGATGGACGTGGCCGACGGGCAAGCGTTCGCCGCAGCGCTCCGCGCCATCGAACTCACGGCTCCGAGACGCTAATGCGCTGAACCGACGCGCGGTGCGCCCTGAGGTGCCGGATGGGTCGGCGCGCGGGCGGGAGACTTCCGGGCATGGACGTGGAATCGGTGGCGGTGGAGTTGTACGGGCTGCGGCCGGCGGAGTTCACCGCGGCCCGCGACGCGTACGCGGCCCAGGCCCGCGAGGCTGGCGACAAGCAGCTCGCGGCCCTGATCGCGGCGTTGCGGAAACCGACGGTCGCGGTGTGGACGGCCGGGCTGCTGGCCCGTCGGCGGCCGGAGGAGGCGCGCGGCCTCGTCCAACTCGGCGAGGCGCTCCGCAGTGCGCACCGGACCCTGGACGCGGGGGAGTTGCGGAAGCTGTCGCATGATCAGCACGTGGTGATCGGCGAGCTCGCCCGTACGGCGCGTGCGCTGGCCGCCGAGGCCGGGCAGCCGGTGAGCGGGCCGGTGCTGTACGAGGTCGAGCAGATCCTCCACGCGGTCCTCGCGGATGCCGGCGTTGCCGAGCGGTGGGCGGCGGGCCGGCTGGCGAAGGCCCCGGACGCCGTCTCGGGCTTCGCCGGCCTGGAACCGCTGCCCGCAGCCGCTCTCGCGCGGCGGGAGCAGGCCGCCCGGCCGGCCGGAGCCGCGGCGGAGCGGGTACGGCCCCCGCGACCGGATGCGGACGACGGCCGAGCGGGGGCGGTACGCCGTGAGCGTGCGGAGGCGGTACGCCGTGAGCGTGCGGAGGCGGCCCGGGCGGAGTTGGCCGGGGCCAGGGCGGAGGCGGAGCGCCTGGAGGCGGCGCGGTCCGCCGCGCAGGAGTTGGCGGACCGCGCGGCCGCGGTCGTGGAGGCGGCCGAGGAAGACGTACGGGCAGCGGGGGAGCGGCTGGAGGCGGCGCGGGCCGCCGGCGCGGATGCGGTGGCCGGCCACCGGGAGGCCGGGCGAGCGGCCGAGAAGGCGAAGGCGCGGGTGCGGGAGGCGGCCAGGAAGGCCGAGAAGCTCACCAGCCCCGAGAGGTGAGACGCGGCGCACCCCCTTCGCGCCTCCGCTCCCCGCCTCCGCCCCCGGCCCCGGCGCCAGAGCGGAGCGGAGCGGAGCAAGCTGCGGGATCCACCCGACGGGGGCCGCATTTCTCGCTATTGGTCCAGACCTATTGACCAGCCTCCCCGTCCCTCCTACGATCCGGTCCGGCACAGCCCCACATGTCCCCACCTCACCCAGAGCCGGGCGTCACGCCCCCACGCGCCGGTCCTGTCCATGGCGCTCGGCGGGAAAGGGAGCACACCATGTTCCGTCGGAAGGCACGTAGTCCGCGTCCACGCCCGCAAAGAGCGATCGTGGAACGCATAGCGCAGGTGTACCGGACCGGCCGCGGCAAGCGCGGAACCACCGTCCTGGGCCGCTCCCTCGCCGGGGCGATCGCCACCGCCGTCATCGGCGCCGGCATCGCCGCGGCAGGATCCGTCACGGCCGGGGCCGCCACCGCCAACCTGGTGGCCAACTCCGGATTCGAGAACGGACTCTCCGCCTGGACCTGCTCCGGCGGCTCTGGCGCGGCCGTCAGCAGCCCGGTCCGCTCCGGCGCCTCCGCGCTCAAGGCCACGCCGGCCGGCCAGGACAATGCCCAGTGCACCCAGACCATCAGCGTGCAGCCCAACTCCCCGTACACGCTGAGCGCGTACGTCCAGGGCAGCTACGTCTACCTGGGCGCCACCGGCACCGGCATCACCGGTACGCCGTCCACCTGGACGCCGAACAGCCCGTCGTACAGCCAGCTCAGCGTCAACTTCACCACCGGCCCGAACACCACCTCGGTGACCGTCTACCTGCACGGCTGGTACGGGCAGCCCGCGTACCACGCGGACGACGTGTCGCTCGCCGGCCCCGGCGGCACCCCCACGCCGACCGTCACCCCGCCCACCACCGCGCCGCCGACCACGCCTCCGCCGGGCGAGACCTGCCCCACGAAGCCCAAGCCGTCGGGCAAGGTCCTGCAGGGCTACTGGGAGAACTGGGACGGCGCCTCCAACGGCGTCCACCCCGGCATGGGCTGGGTCCCCATCACGGACAGCCGCATCGCCGCGCACGGCTACAACGTCATCAACGCGGCCTTCCCGGTGATCCTCTCGGACGGCACCGTCCTGTGGCAGGACGGCATGGACGCCACCGTCAAGGTCTCGACCCCCGCCGAGATGTGCCAGGCCAAGGCGGCCGGGGCGACGATCCTGATGTCGATCGGCGGCGCCACCGCGGGCATCGACCTGAACTCGAGCACCGTCGCCGACAAGTTCGTGGCGACCGTCGTCCCGATCCTCAAGAAGTACAACTTCGACGGGATCGACATCGACATCGAGACCGGCCTGACCGGAAGCGGCAACATCAACACGCTGTCCGCCTCCCAGGCCAACCTGGTGCGCATCATCGACGGCGTGCTGGCCCAGATGCCCGCGGGCTTCGGCCTGACGATGGCGCCCGAGACCGCGTACGTCACCGGCGGCAGCGTCACCTACGGGTCCATCTGGGGCTCCTACCTGCCGATCATCAAGAAGTACGCCGACAACGGCCGACTGTGGTGGCTGAACATGCAGTACTACAACGGCAGCATGTACGGCTGCTCCGGTGACTCCTACCAGGCGGGCACCGTGCAGGGCTTCACCGCCCAGACCACGTGCCTGAACAACGGCCTGACCATCCAGGGCACCACCATCAAGGTGCCGTACGACAAGCAGGTGCCCGGCCTGCCGGCCCAGCCCGGTGCCGGTGGCGGTTACATGGCTCCGAGCCTGGTCAGCCAGTCGTGGAACGCCTTCGGCGGTGCGCTGAAGGGGCTGATGACGTGGTCGATCAACTGGGACGGCTCGAAGGGCTGGACCTTCGGCGACAACGTCAAGTCCCTACAGGGCCGTTGACGACCCGCTGATCCCCGTCTGACTTCCCGCGCCCCGGTGCAGCGCTCCGGACGGAGTCCGGTCACCGACCGGCACGCCACCCGGATCCGAGCCCGGGGTGCGGGTAGCCCATGGGCGTGGACCTGGAGAGTGAGGGCGACTCCCGCAAGCGCGGCGGCCACGGGGATCACCTGCCCTGCCATGTCAGCGGCCGAGTGTGGCAGCAGCCGGCACGCCGCGCGGAGCCCGAGCCGATACCGGGGAGTCACCCCGCGGTATCGGCGGGGATCCGCTGTTTCCCGTCGACGGGGAGCCGGACCGTGACGAGGAGACCGCCCGCGGGGCGGGGAGCGAGGGCGAGGGTCCCGCCGTGGGCCCGGACGATGCTGTGGACGATGGCCAGTCCGAGGCCGACACCGGCGTGCTCGTCGGTGCGTACGCGTTCCGTTCCGCGCTGGAAGGGCTCCGTGAGGGTCGCCACCAGCTCCGGTGGGAGCCGACGGCCCGTGTTCTCGACGCTCAGCACGCTCGTGTCGCCGTCCGCCCCGGTGCGGACCGTCACGGTGCCGCCGGCGGGGAGGTTGTGGACGACGGCGTTCTGGACGAGGTTCGTCACCATCCGCAGCAGGAGCTCGGCCGAGCCGCCGGCCGGGGCCGCCCCACCGGTGACGTCGAGCGTGATCAGGCGCTGTTCGGCGAGCGGCAGCAGCGTTTCGGCGGCTTCCTCGGCGAGGAGGGAGAGGTCGACGCTCTCGCGGCGGAAGCTTCCGCCGTCGCCGCGGCTGAGCAGCAGGAGGGCCTCGGTGAGGTCGATCGCCCGCGTGTTGACGGTGTGCAGGCGTTCGATGAGTTCGCCCCGGTCCCGCGCGGGGTCCTTGCGGGCGACGTCGAGGAGCGCCCGCGAGATGGCCAGCGGGGTGCGCAGCTCGTGGGAGGCGTTCGCGGCGAACCTCCGCTGTTCGGCGACGTGGGACTCGAGTTGGTCGAGCATCGAGTCGAACGCGTCGGCGAGTTCACGGAATTCGTCCTGGCGACCCTGCATGCGGATCCTGTGCGACAGGGACCCGCTTCCGGCCCTTCGCGCCGCATCCGTGATCTGCGTGAGTGGTGCGAGCATCCGGCCGGCGAGGACCCATCCCCCCAGGAGGCCGAACACGAGCAGGCAGGCCAGCGCCGCGGCCGCGGCCGGGGCGAAGGTGTGCAGGAGCAGGTAGCGGTTGGGCGAGATCCCGAGAAGGCCCTGGGAGTTGTCGGGCACGTACCGCAGCAGGAACACCCACACCACGGCCAGCAGGAGGGTGCTGGCGAGGAGCAGGAATCCGACGTAGCTGAGGGTGAGTTTCAGTCGGGCGCTGAGCCCCGCGCGTCTACGCACCCGTGGCCCCGCCCGTGTCGATCCGGTAGCCGACGCCGGGCACCGTGGCGATGACCCAGGGTGCGCCGAGCCGTTTGCGCAGGGCGGAGACGGTGATGCGCACGGCGTTGGTGAGGGGGTCGACGTTCTCGTCCCAGGCCCGTTCCAGCAGCTCCTCGGCGCTGACGACCCCGCCCTCGGCGGCGACGAGGACTTCCAGCACGGCGAACTGCTTGCGGGTGAGCGCGACGTACCGTCCGTCGCGGAAGACCTCCCGGCGGAAGGGGTCGAGCCGCAGACCCGCGATCTCGCGGACCGGGGGCCGGGCGTACACGCGTCGGCGGTCGAGCGCCCGCAGCCGCAGGACGAGCTCCCGCAGCTCGAACGGTTTGGTGAGGTAGTCGTCGGCGCCCAGCCCGAACCCGGAGGCCTTGTCGTCGATCCGGTCGGCGGCGGTGAGCATGAGGATCGGGATCCCGCTGCCGGAGGCGACGATGCGCCGGGCCACCTCGTCACCCGAGGGGCCGGGGATGTCGCGGTCGAGGACCGCGAGGTCGTAGGAGTTGACGCCGAGCAGCTCCAGGGCGGAGTCGCCGTCGCCGGCGATGTCGGCGGCGATCGCCTCCAGCCGCAGTCCGTCACGGACCGCCTCGGCCAGGTAGGGCTCGTCCTCCACGATCAGTACGCGCATGCCCGAAGCCTAAACAGCGCACCGTATCGCCGACGTATCGAAAGCCGCGGGCACACCCGGCACCCGGCCCGGCTCAGCCCGTCGGGGCCAGCGCGGGGCGGGGCCGGTCCGACGGCGCCCGCGCCGCGGTGCGCCACCAGCGGCGCGACGCCAGTGCGGCCAGCGCGGCGCCGGCCGCGTTGACCAGTACGTCGTCCACGGAGGACACCCGGTCCAGCCACAAGACGTACTGCGCGACCTCGACCAGGACCGAGCAGCCCGCCCCGAGCAGCAGGATCCGCGGCACGGACGCCAGCGCCGCGAACCGGATCGGGGCGAAGAACCCCAGCGCCGCGAAGACCAGCAGGTTGCCGATGATCCCGATCGGCCCCATCGTGACCAGGTCCCGCAGCGGTACCAGGCTCACCCGGCCGGGGACGATGCCGGCCCCGGCGCCCGGCATCATGGTCATCCATATCCACGGCACGGTCCCGTGGACCATGCCGACCTCGGCCAGCGACATCCGCCACGCCGATGCGCGGCCCCCGGCGGCACGCCGCACGCGAGCCAGAGCCCACACCACGAGGGCGGCCAACGGCAGCGCGACCAACGTCATGAGCACCACGCCGTTGAACGTGTCGAAGCAGCCGTGCCACCGCCCTGACACGCACACCGGAGCGGACATCATGAGCGGCCGCCGCACGAGGAACGCGGCGCCCGCCATGCCGCCGAGGACCGCCAGGCTGAGGAGCACGATCCCGCGCGGGCGGCGGGGCGGTGCCGACAGGGATGCGTCGTGGTTCATGCCCCCATTGAAGACGAAGGGCCGTTGTGGCGGCGTATCCGATTTTCGGTACGCCCGCGATACACGGACCCCGGCTTCGAGCGACACGACGGGTCACGGGTGGACCGGGAACGCCGCCTGAAAGGCCAGGCGACCGGCGGCGTCCGCGCCGAGGCGCGCGAGCAGGTCGTCGAGCGCGAGGTACTCCTCCCACGGCTCCCGCCCCGCCGCCCCGGCCAGCACCCGAACGAGCCTGTCCTCAAGGTCGGGTACGCGCTTGTCCTTCCACACCTTGTCGGCCGTGCTGACGAGCAGGTCTTCGATGGTTACGGCCGGTCCGTCCCAGCTCGCGTGGCTGGCGGCGAACCGGGCGAGGGCCGGCGCGAAGCCATGGGCCAGGAGCAGGCCGCGGCCGGCGGCCTCGTGTGCCGAGCCGGGCCCGGCGAGCTCCTCGGGGTGCAAGGTCTTGCCCACGTCGTGGGTCGCCGCGCCGAAGAGGACAGCGTCGCGGTCGACGGGCAGAGCCGGGTAGCGGGCCCGTACCCAGTCGACCAGTTCGGCTGCGACGTCGTGGACCGCGCGCAGGTGCGCCGCCAACCTGGGTGGGGCCGCCAGGGAACGAAGGAGTTCCGCCACCACGGGCGGCAGCGGGCGCAGGGGCGGCTCGCCCGGGGCGTCGAGGGCACGGGCCAGGAGGTCCGAGGGCGTCGTGGTCATCCCGGTGACGCTACCGGTACCCGGTGGCGCCACCGGCGCCGTCGATGTGACGCGTATCGCTCTCCGGGTGTTTCGGATCGGGCATGCGCGATCATGATCGGCATGGACGCTCGTTTCCTCGGCATCTCCGATCTGGTCGAAGTCCCGCCCGTGGCGGTCGTGGTCGACGTCATGCGCGCTTTCACCGTGGCTGCCTGGGCCTTCGCCCGGGGTGCGGAGAAGATCGTTCTCGCTGAGTCGCTGGACGAGGCCTTGGCGCTCAAGGATCGCCACCCGGACTGGGTGGCGATCAAGGACGGTCCGGCCGCGCCCGGGTTCGACGCCGTCAACTCCCCCGGCCTGCTGCGCTCCATGGACCTCGGCGGACGGACCGTCGTGCAGAAGACCACGGCAGGGACGGTCGGCGCCCTCGCGGTCAAGGACGCGCCGCTCGTGCTGTGCGCGGGCTTCGTGGTGGCGGAGGCAACGGCCCGGCTCTTGCGGACGCGCGGGAGTGACCGTGCGACGTTCGTGGTCACCGGCGAGGACGGGCAGGCGGACGAGGACCTGGCGTGCGCCCAGTACATCGCCCGCAGGGTCATCGAGGCGGAGACGGACGCTGCCGAGTTCCTCCGCCGAGCTGCCGAGTCGCGCGCCGCGGCCGAACTGGCGCAAGGGGTGCGCGAAGGAGTCCACCCCGACGACGTCGCGCTCTGCCTGGAGGTCGACCGGTTCCCCTTCGCCATGGTGGCGACCCTGGAAGGCTCGCTCATGGTCCTGCGCCCACACCTGATGCCCGAACTGACTGCGCGGCCCGTCGCCTGATCGCCGGTGAGACCCCGGCCCCCGGCCTCGGCACCGGAGGCCCGCATGTCAGAAGAGTCGGGTCGAACGAGCGAGTGACTGCATGACGTGGCCGGCCGGTTTCCTGCCCTCGCCGATCCGCGGAACCCGTGCCGCTCACCCGGGCCCGGCGACTTCGCCTGCTCCGCCGAACACCAGGCGAAGCCGATGCAGCGCCCGAGCCGCCGTGCGGACCGAGTCGCGGACTTCGGGGCCGGCTCGCGGCTGACGCCGGGGGTCAGCGCGCGCGTACGCCCTCGATGGCGATCGCGATCAGGGTGTCGGCCTCGGCCAGGCCGTCGGTGCCAGGCCGTCGGTGTCCTGCTCGGTGGCCGGCGCGATGGCGCCGACCAGCTTCAGCACCTGGGTGATGGTGATCTCGGGGCGCACGGCGCCTGCCGCTCGGGCGAGGGCGACGGCCCAAGCCCCGGTCCACCGTGCCGTGAAACCGCGAGCCGTGCGCACGCCATGGCGTCCCGCGGGATCAAGGATGTCAAGCGGTGCGCTTGTGGATCGCGCCGAGGTAGTGGCGTTCGCGATCGGACACGTGGTCGTCGCGGCGGGGTGTGAAGAACACCGCGCAGACGTCCGCGGGTCGGGTCAGGATGCTCGACTGCTCTCCGAACGTGAGGCGGTCGTTGACGTAGTGGCGGCAGCCGACGGCATCGAGGCCCGCGATCAGGTCTTCTCGGAGCACCGTGGACGGGTAGGACTCCGAATCCCGCAGGACCAGGGGCGGCACCTTGGTCGTCGAGCCCGGCCGGAGGCTGATCGAGATGCCGCTGACGGCGCGCTGGGTGACGGCCAGCTCCAGGCCGTCCCAGGCGTACGGGTAGCCGTCGATGTCCGGCATCATTTGAATGGCGGGGTGGGGGCGTCCGGGGCCCAGGAGTTCCTCGGCCTCGGTCAGCGGCATGCCGCAGTGAAGCGGGCCGATACGGCCGGTCCGGGCGAAGTCGACGAGCACGTTCATCAAGGTCACGACCGTGACTCTGGCATCTCCTCGTGGTGGCCCGCATCCGGATATCGACCGTCGCACCGTACATCTCGGTGACCGAGCCCCGCTTCGCCGCGGGGATCGATCTGACGAGGACGCCCCGCGGGCCTGCCGCCGCTCCGGTGGCGTGGCCAACCGCCCTACGCGCGGGGCGCCCCCTCGGGCGTCTCCTCGTACGCCCCCGAGGGTGTCGGCCAGATGCCGCCGAGCAGGAGCCGTAGTTGTCCGGCGAGCCGGGTGGCGTCGATCGCCCCGGGTGAGCTGAGCGCGAGGCGCGCGAAGTGTTCCGCGGAGGCGACCAGGGCATGGGCGAGGACCTCGGGATCTGGCGCGGGTGCGGGCGCGGGAGCCGACGCCGGCGCGGGCCCGTCCGCGGCAGCCGCGGCGGACTCCATCCACGAGACGACCCTGCGCCGGAACCGCTCCCGGTCCGCCTCGATGCGTGCGTGGACGGCCGGGGGAGTGGTCGCCGGGGTCAGCAGGATCAGGCGCCAGGTGTCCGGGTCCTCCCGCAGCATGGCGGCCATCCGGTGCACCGCCTCGCAGGCGAAGCCGACCGGGTCGCCGGTGCGGAGGGGGTCGGGGACGGTCGCCAGCAGGCGGGTGAAGGCGCGCTCCTGCTGCCGGTCGAGCAGGGCGAGCAGCAGCGCGTCGAGGTCGTCGAAGGCGCCGTAGACCACGGACCGCGCGACCTGCGCCCGCTTGGCGATCGCATCGATCGAGACCCTGCCGTAACCGTCGCTCACGATCAAAGCGAGGGCCGCGTCGAGCAGTTGCTCCCGCCGCTCGGTGATCGGGACGCGCGGAGCGTACGGGCGCCGCCTGCGCGGCCTGTCGGTGGGAGACGTCGGTGTCGACACCTTGGCATCTTACGACAACCGTGTCTTAATTTACGACAGTACTGTCTTATTGGGGGAGCGGCATGCGCCCGCCGCCACGGACACGAGGGAGGGGCCTCATGGCCCGGCTGAACGGCAAAGAGGTCGAACCGCACGAGGACTACGGGTTCTTCGGTCCCGGATCGGTGGTCTGGAAGGTGTGGAGCTACCCGACGGCGCCCACGGTGGGCTTCCAGCGATCCGTGGTGGTCGAGGAACTCGATCCGCCGCTGGTGGCCGCGGTCCACGGCACCCAGGGCATCTACGACCGCACCCGCACCCGCTACGACCGCACCCTGCGCTACTTCGCCATGGTGGCCTTCGCCGGCTCGGAGCAGGTGTGCAGGGCCGCCGATGTCCTGGTCAAGATCCACTCGAAGGCCATCGGCGAACTCCCGTACGGCGAAGGCACTTACGACGCCAACGACCCCGCCTCGCAGCTGTGGATACAGCTCACCGGCTGGCACTCGATCCTCTACGCGTACGAGAAGTACGGGCCCGGCAAACTCACCGCGGAGGAGGAGAAGGAGTACTGGGAGGCCTGCGCGCTCGCCGCGGAGCTCCAGACGTGCTCGCCCGACGACGTCCCGCGCGACCGCGCCGGAATCCGGGCGTACTTCGAGACCATGCGCCCGCGGCTGTCGGCCAGCCCCATCGCCCGGCAGGCCATGAACCACCTCCTGAACACCGATCTCGTTCTCCCGCCGACCCCGTGGTGGATGAAGCCCGCGCGGATGGTCGTGGCCAGGACGCACCGCATCGCCACCATCGCCACCATGCCGCGCTGGATGCGGGAGATGGCGCAGATCCGGCAGTCGCGCGTCCTGGACGTGCTCGTCGTACCGGTCATGCGGATGTCCTTCGCGCTGGCCCACCTCAACCCCCGGGTCGAACTCTTCCTCCTGGGGATGCTCTCGCCCTCCACGGTCAAGGTGGTCGCGCCCATCAAGCTCGGCGTACCTCCCCGCACCAAGGAGGTCCTCACTCCCGAGCAGGCCCGCACCCGCCACGGCTACGCGAAGCCCGCCGAGGCCCACGCCGAGTTCCGGGCACGCCAAGCCGAACGCGTCTTCGGCGACGGAAAGGCCCCGAGCGACCAAGGCCTCATCGAATCCCAGGACGTACTCGGCCCCCTGGCTTGACGCAGGTCCGGAACCCACGCCGCGCCCCGCCGGAGGCGGTGGCGGGTGCGGTGGACGCGTGCGCTGCGTCGCTCGACGAGGCCGAGCCACCGATCCACGCCGCCTCGCCCTCCGGTCAAGGTGTGGTCGGACGGAGGTGTATGCGTGCGGTGAGCAGCTGCACGTTGTAGACGGAAAGCGGACGAATTGGTTCTGCGGGTCGGTGTTGCTCGCCTCCGCGTTGGGGTCCGCCGGGTCGAAGACCACCACGGACTGGGACCAGGGGCCTTGTGGGCGGCGTGCCGTGCGCACGTGGATCGCCTCGAACGGATCCCCGGGGTTGCTGGGGCCCATGTTGGCCTGCAGTCAACGATGGATCCTCGGGTGCCAGGTCACGGACACTTCGCCCTGCCCCCCGAGTCCGGGGATGACCTCGGTCGGTTCTTGTCCGGAGTCCAGCAAAGCCGTTGCGGTTCGCCAGTTCGCCGGTCCTGCACCGTCCGCTGGTGCTCCGTCGAGGAAGTACCACCAGGTGGCGGGGTCGGGGACCGGTTGAACGCCGAGTGGGTCGAGCGTGCAGAAGGCCAGGTGCACGGAGCTCGCGTGGTACTGGCTCGTGGAGAACATCACCAGACCGTCTCCCGTCGCTACGGGCAAGCCGGGCAAGGCGGCGCAGGAGACGACGGTCGGCGAGACGTGCGTCAGCCATCGCCCCGCCGGCCAGAGCCTGACGCGGCTGCCGCTGCCCTGGTGGACCGCCTGGCGCGCGCTGGACAAGGCCGGCGCGACCCGGCCCCGCCGCCCCGTGGTGTTCGAGTGCGTCGGAACGCCGGGCATGCTCGACGGGATTCTGGCCGCCGCGCCCATGCACGCCCGCGTCGTGGTCGTCGGCGTCTGCATGGGGTCCGACAGGATCCGCCCCTCGCTCGCGGTGAACAAGGAACTCGACCTTCGATTCGCCGTCGGGTACACGCCGTTGGAATTCCGGGACACCCTCCACGCCCTCGCCGACGGCACCCTCGACACAGCAGCCCACCTCGTCACCGGCCGCGTGGGACTGGCGGGCGTCCCGGCCGCTTTCACCGCCCTGGACCATCCCGAAGCCCATGCCAAAATCCTCATCGACCCCGCCCTCGCCACAGAACGGATCCAAACGCCGCACGACGAGCCCGCCCTGCCGTAGGACGGCGGGGATTGGCGGTGGCATTGGAGGTGGCATTGGCGGTGGGATGGCGAAGGATATTGCGATCGTCACTCTATTACCGCATCCGGATTACTCGTGATCATCGTCGAGTTCTTTCGTGCTTATGATTCCCGCTCTATGAAAGAAAGCCGAAATCACCGTTCGTTATGTGATTCAGCCGATGTGGTCGTCCTCGGCGCGGGCCCCGCCGGCCTGCTGCTCGGGAATCTCCTGCTCGCCGCCGGCATCGACTGTGTCGTCCTCGAACGCGCCGCTCGCTTACACGTCCAGACCCGGGCCCGGGCCGGGTTCCTCGCGCCGAACACCGTACGGATCCTGGACCGCCACGGCCTCGCCGACGGGCTGCACCGCGACGGACGTACGCACGGCACCTGCGAGTTCCGCACCGCTGACGGCCGCTTCCGCCTCGACTACGGAACCCTCGGCCGGCGCGAGCAGCACACCGTCTACCCGCAGCAGAACCTGGTGACCGACCTCCTGACGCGCTACCTCGACGCCGGCGGGCGCATCCGCTTCCACACCGAGGCGCTCGCCGTCCACGACGCCGACGGCGCCCGGCCCCACGTCACCACCCGCGAGCCGGACGGGCGCCCCACCCGGTGGGACGCCCGGTACGTCGCCGGCTGCGACGGCCGGCACGGAGCCGCCCGCCGCTCGCTGCCGCCCGGCGCGCTGCGCCATCACCACGACCTCGGCGTGAGCTGGCTCGGCCTGCTGGCCGAAGCCCCGCCCAGCCTGGACGCCGTCGGCTACGCCGTCCACGACCGCGGCTTCGCCGGCCACATGGCCCGCAGCCCCCAGGTCACGCGCTACTACCTCGAGTGCCCGCGCGGCGCCTCCGCCGACGCCTGGTCCGAGGAGCGGATCTGGGACGAACTCGACCTGCGGATGCGCGCCGCGGAGCACGGCCCGCTGCGCAGGGGGCCGATCATCGAGCGCGGCGTCGTCGACCTGGCGTGCGACGTGGTCGAACCGCTGCGCCACGGCTCGCTCCTGCTGGCAGGCGACGCGGCGAGCCTGACCGCCCCGGCCGCCGCGAAAGGCGCGAACCTCGCCGTCCTGGAGGCGGAGATCCTGGCCGGAGCCCTGGCCGAGGCCCTCACCGGCGGGGACGACGCCGCTCTCGACCGCTACTCGGCGCAGTGCCTGGCGTACATCTGGCGCGCACAGGAGTTCACCCAGTGGATGACGGGGCTGCTGCACGCGACCCCCGGCCAGGACCGCTCAGGCGGATCGTTCTTTCACGCCTCCCTGCGGCGCGCCCGCCTCGACTCCCTGCGCACGTCCCGCGCGCACCAGGACTGGTTCGCGGAGAACTACGTCTGTCTCTCATACACATCCGAATACACATCCGCCGCTGCCCCCGTACCGACTGTCGGGCGCCGGAAGATCAAAAAAAAAAACTAACAGAACATTTTCCTGATGCGCCCGATGGTTGTTTGCGTTTATCTCCGAGTCTTCTTCTTATCAACATCTACCGCTTTCTCACGCCTGGGCGGGGACCACGCCGTCGGCGATCAGGCCCGCGAGGACCGCCTCGCCAACGGCGATCACCGCCGTCTGGGGGCGGATCATCACGGTGATCTCGCTGATCAGGCCCCCGGGCGCGAGGTGCAGCATGTCGATGCCGTGCACCTGCCTGCCGGTCACGACGGTACGGAAGGGCAGCACGGTCGCGGGGCCCTCGGCCCCGTCCGGGCCGGTCTCGGCGCTGCCCTCGAAGCGGCCGACGTAGTGGAAGTCCTCGAAGGTGCGCAGCAGGACGCGGAAGAGGGCCAGCACCGCCGGCTTGCCCTCGAACGGCTTCGACTTCACCGGGCTGTTGAGCCGGACGTCATCGGTGAACAGCAGGTCCAGGGCGGCGAGGTCCTGGCTGTGGACGGCGGAGCGGAACCGGTCGGCGGCGCTCGTGCCCGTGTCTGTGCCCGGGTCCGCGCTCGTGTCCGCGCTCGTGTCGGTACTCATGAGGACTCCTCGATAGTCACCGATGTGATTAGTCAGATTCTTGACTATCATGGCCGGGGCGTCCTGAGAAGACGCCGCCGTGCACAGACCCCGACCCGAGGAGGCGGACCGATGGCTTTGCGTCACGCCGTACTGGCGGCCCTGCTCGACGAGGAGCTGAGCGGCTACCAGCTGGCCAAGGCGTTCGGCACGGGCGTGGCCAACTTCTGGCACGCCCTGCCCCAGCAGGTCTACGCCGAGCTGGCCAAGCTGGAGCAGGACGGGTTCATCGCCGGCCGCGAGGTGGTCCAGGACACCCGGCCCAACAAGCGCCTGTTCCAGGTCACCGCCACCGGGCTGGCCGAGTTGGAGCGGTTCACCGCCACCTCCACCAAGCCCTCCTTCATCCGCGACGACCTGCTCGTGAAGGTCCAGGCCGCCGACCACGTCGACACGCAGTCGTTGATCGACCAGCTCGCGGAGCGGACCGCCTTCGCCGACTCCAAGATCGAGCTGTTCGGCGCCCTGCTGCGCACGATGCGCGCAGAGCGGTCCGAGGAGGAGTTCCTGCGCCACGGCGAGCGCATCGGCCCGTACCTCACCTGCCTGCGCGGCCTGGAGTTCGAGCGGGCCAACCGGGCCTGGTACGAGCGCACCACGACCATCCTGAACGAGAGGCGGAGCGACCGTGCCGGTCGATGAGTGCAACCAGCGGAACCAGACGGACCGGCCGGACCCGAGCGGGGACGGCCGCCGCGGGACGCGCTACGTGGCTCTCGGCGACAGTCAGACCGAGGGCGTCGGCGACGGCGACGACCGCACCGGCCTGCGCGGCTGCGCCGACCGGCTCGCCGAGCTGATCGCGGCGTACGAACCCGGTGCCCACTACGCCAACCTGGCCGTACGGGGCCGGCTCGCGGCGGGGGTGCGCGAGGGCCAGCTCGGGCCCGCCCTCGCGCTGCGCCCCGACCTGGCGACCGTGGTCGCCGGGATCAACGACGTGCTGCGGCCCCGGTTCGACGCCGACGAGACCGCCGGGCACCTGGAGGCGATGTTCGCCGCGCTCACCGCGCAGGGCGCCCGCGTCGCCACCGTCACCTTCCCCGACATCGCCAAGCTCGTGCCGATCGCCAAGGGCGCGGCCCCGCGCGTCGACGCCCTCAACGAGCGGATACGGCAGGCGGCGGGCCGCCACGGGGTGGCCGTCGCCGACTTCGCCCGGCACGAGGCGTCCACCGACCCCCGGATGTGGAGCCAGGACCGGCTGCACGCCTCGCCGCTCGGCCACGCGATGATCGCCGGCGGTGTCGCGCACGCCCTGGGGCTGCCCGGCAGCGACGACTCCTGGACCCGCCCGCTGCCCGGTCCGCCGCCGGCCGCCCCGGCGGGCCTGCGGGGCATCGCCGGGGAGCTGCGGTGGGCCGTCGGGTTCGCCGGGCCCTGGATCGGCCGCCGGCTGCGCGGGCGCTCCTCCGGCGACGGGCGCACGGCGAAGCGTCCCGACCTGCTTCCCGTCCGCGGCAGCCGCGTGAGCCCCTGACAGGGGTGATGGTGCGTCAGGCGCGGGCGATGACCTCGCCGTTCAGGACCGAGAACCAGGCGTCGGGGGACGCGCCCCACGTGTGCCAGGCCTCCGCGACGGCCGTCAGCTCCGCCTCCGTCGCGTGGCCGCCGCCCGTCGCGATCCCGGCGTACGCCGAAGCCGTCGTGCGGTCCGCCCACAGCGAGGACCACCACGCGGCCTCCTCCTCGGTCGCGTAGCACCACGAGGTCGCCGTGCAGGTCACGTCCGTGAAGCCCGCCGCCCGCGCCCACGCGCGCAGGCGGCGTCCGGCGTCGGGCTCGCCGCCGTTGGCGCGGGCGACCTGCCGGTACAGGCTCAGCCACTCCTCCAGCCCCGGGGTCCGCGGGTACCAGGTCATCGCCGCGTAGTCCGCGTCCCGCACGGCCACGATCCCGCCCGGCCGGCACACGCGGCGCATCTCGCGCAGCGCCTGGACGGGGTCGCCGACGTGCTGCAGCACCTGGTGGGCGTGGACCACGTCGAAGGAGTGGTCCGGGAAGTCCAGCGCGTGGACGTCGGCCGTGGCGAACCCGATGGTGGCCAGGCCCCGTTCCTTCGCGTACGCGGCGGCCTGCTCCACCACGTCCGGCGCCGCGTCCACCGCCGTGACCCGGCCCCCCGGGCCCACCAGCTCCGCCAGGTCGGCCGTGATCGTGCCCGGACCGCAGCCCACGTCCAGGACGGCCATGCCCGGGCGCAGCTCGCCGATCAGGTACGCGGCGGAGTTCCGCGCGGTGCGCCAGCGGTGCGAGCGCAGCACCGACTCGTGGTGTCCGTGGGTGTAGACCGCGGTCTCGTGCGCGGCGGCCGTGGCATCAGTGGCATCCGTGGCGTTCATGGGCCGTGGCTCCTTCGTCGTCGAAGTGCTGTCGAATCCGTTGGTGCCACCGTAAGTGATCAGTTCGCCATCTGAGATACGCGTTTTGACATGTGGACACCGTCCTTGCGGGACAAGGCGATGGGGAAGGTCGGTGGCAGGGAACGGCAGGTGCGAGGAGAGTGAAGCCCGGGGGAGTGGACCACCCCGGCGAAGGACGGTGAGATCGATGCCGGACCCGCTGCTCGACACGCACGCCGAAGCGCTCAGGCTCTTCGGCGCGTACGTGCACGCAGTCTCGGAGACCCAGTGGGACGCGCCGACCCCCTGTGGTGAATGGAGCGTGCGCGACCTGGTCAACCACGTCACCGCCGAACAGCTTTGGATACCGCCGCTGGTCACCGACGGCCGCACCGTCGAGGACATCGGCAGCACCTACTCCGGTGACGTCCTCGGCACGGACCCGGCCGAGGCCTGGGACCGGGCCTCGGCTGCCGCGCACGCCGCCTTCGAGATCCCCGGGGCGCTGGAGCGCACCGTCCGGCTCTCGTACGGGCCCGCGCTCGGGTCGGCGTACTGCTCGGAGCTGACCGCCGACTGCGTCGTCCACACCTGGGACCTCGCGCGCGGCCTGGGCGCCGACGACCGGCTGCCGGACGGCCTCGTCGAGTTCTCCATCAAGGAGGTCATGCCCTACGCCGACGGGCTGGCGTCGAGCGGCATGTACGCGCCGCCGCTGGACGTGCCGGCCGGGGCGAACGCCCAGACCAGGCTGCTCGCGCTGCTGGGGAGGGACGGCTGACCGCTCCGGCTGGCCCCTCCGGCTGGCCGGTCGCCCCCCGGCCGCCTTCGGCCACGACGGGCGACTGCGGACAAATAACCGTATAAAGGCAGGGTTGGCGAGCGCGGGACGGCAGGAAGAGGTGGCGCGCGGTGTCGGGGATCCAGCGCACGACGGCCGAGGGCCGGGGTCCGGTCCGCTACGGCCCGCCCGCGCCCCAGCCGGGCCTGCCCGTCCTGCCCGAGCTCACGGCCGTCCTCGCCGCGGCCGCCTGGCGTTCGGCTCCGGAGCCCCCGGGCGGCGGAGTCCCCGTACGGGCCGCCGCGGCCCGGCACTGGGGCCGGCGCGGCCTGCCGACCGACCCCGACCACGTGGCCGCCGGACCCGGGGCGCCGGCGCTGCTGCTCGCGCTGCTCGGCGCGTACGGCGGCGACGTCATGCTGCCCCGCCCCTGTCCCGCCTGGTGGACGCCGCAGGTCCGACTGCTGGGACGGCGGGCCTATCACGTCCCGACCCCGGCCGAGTGCGGCGGCGTACCCGACCCGTACGCCCTGCTGGAGACCGTGCGCCGGGTGCGCGCGGAGGGCGGCGACCCGAGGGTGCTGCTGCTGTCCGTGGCCGACGACCCGACGGCCACCGTGCCGCCGCCCGAGCTGGTGCGGGAGGCCTGTGAGGCCGCCGCGGCGGCCGGGCTGTTCGTCGTCAGCGACGAGACCTGGCGCGACACCGTCCACCGGCCGCACGACACGCTCGTCCTCAGCCCCGCCGAGATGCTTCCCGCCGAGACCGCGGTCCTGCTCGACCTGTCCGGCGCGCTGCTGCCCGCCGGCTGGCCCGCGGCCGTCGTCCGCTTCCCCGGCACCCCGCACGGCACCTGGCTGCGGGCCCGCACCCTCGACGTGCTCACCGCGACCGGCGGCTTCGTCGCGGGCCCCGTCGCCGGAGCCGCCGCGCACGCCCTCGACGAGCCCGCCGCCGTCGCCGGGCGCGCCGCCTCGGCCGCCGGCCTGCACGGTGTGGTGGCCGCCGCCGCGCACCGGGAGCTGCTGGACGTCGGCGCGCTGGCCAGGCCCCCGCAGGCCGGCCGGCACCTGTACGCCGACCTGACGCCCCTGCGCGCGGGGCTGGCCCGCCTCGGCGTCGGCGACGCGATGGAACTGGAGGACTGGCTGGGCGGCCGGCTCGGCGCGCCCACGCCCGGCGGGCAGCGGTTCGCGGACGAGCCGGTGGCCCTGCGGGTCCGGCTGTCGACCGGGCCGCTGCTGGGCGCCGGCCCGGAGGAGCGGCTCGCCGCGCTCACCGCCGCCGACCCCCTCGAACTTCCGCACGTGCGGGGCTCGCTGGACCGGCTCCGGGCGGTCCTGGCCGGGCTGTCCGACTGACGCACCCGACCGCACCGCACCGCACCCGACCGAACCGCACCCGACCGCACCCGACCGCACCGCACCCGACTCCCGCCGGTGAACGGAGACTTCTCGATGAGGGATCAGACGGACGCACCCGCGGCGGCCGCCCGTACGGGTTCCCGCGCGGCCGGTCCCGCCGCCGGAGTCCCGGGCGCCCCGGTACGGCCGGCGCCACCCGGACCGGTGGCGCGCCCGCCCGGCGAACACCGGCTGTGGCCGCGCTCGTTCGCGGACCGGCTGACCACACCGCTGCCAGGGCTCCGCGCGTTCGCCCGCCTCGCCCGCGAGGGCGCCTTCCGGCCCGGCCCCGAGGGGCTGCGCGGCATCCCCGACCTGCCGTACGAGCCGGCCCCGCTGCCCGCCGTCGCGGCCGGGACGGTGTCCGTCACCTGGGCCGGGCACGCCAGCTGGATCCTGCGGATCGGTGGCCTGACCGTACTGACCGACCCCGTCTGGTCGCGGCGGATCATCGGAACCCCGGCGCGGATGACCCCCGTCGGGGTGCGGTGGGAGGAACTCCCGCCGGTCGACGCCGTGGTGATCAGCCACAACCACTACGACCACCTGGACGCGCCGACGCTCAAGCGGCTGCACCGCCACACCGCCCTCTTCGTCCCGGCCGGGCTCGCCCGCTGGTGCCGGCGCCGCGGGTTCACCCGGGTCACCGAGCTCGACTGGTGGGAGTCGGCCGAACTGTGCGGCGTGCGCTTCGAGTTCGTCCCGGCGCACCACTGGTCGAAGCGGTCCCTGATCGACGCGTGCCGCACGCTGTGGGGCGGCTGGATCCTCACCGAGCCGCGGGCCGGGACGCCGAAGAAGGTGTACTTCGCGGGCGACACCGGATACGGGCACTGGTTCGGCGAGATCGGCCGCCGTCACCCGGGGATCGACCTCGCGCTGCTCCCCATCGGGGCCTACGCGCCGCGCTGGTGGCTGCGCGATGTCCACGCGGATCCGGAGGAGGCGGTGCAGGCCCACCTCGACCTCGGGGCGAAGCGGATGGCTCCCATGCACTGGGCGACCTTCGCCCTGTCCGCGGAGCCGGTGATGGAGCCCCTGCACCGGGTGCGGGCCGCCTGGGCGCGTGCGGGGCTGCCCCGCGAGTCCCTCTGGGACCTTCCGATCGGGAGCTCCCGAGCCCTGTGCTCCTGACGCGCACCGGCCGGCCGGAGCCCGCGGAGCCCGCAGGACCCGCGCCCCGCGTCAGCCGTGGAGGCGGCGCCACAGGGCGGGGGCCGTGCTGACGAGGAGGGTCAGGGCCACCGCCAGGGCCACGCCCTTCCAGGGGTCCGAGAAGAGGGAGCCGCCCAGGATGCCGATCAGGCCGTAGGACGCCGCCCAGGCCAGGCAGGCCGGGGCGTCGCCGCGGGCGAAGCGGCGGAGCGGGAGCTCCGCCAGGAGGCAGGCCAGCATCACCGGGATCCGGCCCGCCGGGACCAGGCGGGAGACCACCAGGACCAGTACGCCGTGCTCGTCCAGCTTCCGCTGGGCCTGGGCGAGGCGTTCGGGGGTCGCTCGGCGGCGCAGGTCCTCCAGCCGGCGCGAGCCGCCCCGCGAGCGCACCCCGCGCCCGCCCAGCCAGTACAGCGCCAGGTCCCCGGCGAACGCCGCCAGGGAGGCGACCAGGAAGACGAGCGAGAGCGTCAGGGCCGGAGTCCCCTGGTGGAGCGCGACCACCGCCGCCGAGCTCACCAGCGCGCCCGTGGGAATGACCGGGACCAGCGCCCCGACCGCTACCAGCACGAACAACGCCGGGTATCCGACGGCCTGTTGCGTCGTCTCCGGCGGGACCTGGCCGGCCGCCGCCGCGAAGCCGTGCAGGGTCGAGGACACCGTCACGGCAGCCGCATCCGCTCGCCGTGCGCCGGAACGCGTACCGTCACCTTCGGCGCCTCGCGCCGCGCGCACCGCACGAACTCCTCGCCCGGCGCGTGGAACTCGTGCGGCCGCACCGCGTCCATGCCCACCGGCCAGTACGTGCCCCAGTGCACCGGAACCGCCGCCGCCGGCGCCAGCAGCGCCAGCGCCCGCGCCGCGCCCGCCGCGTCGAGGTGCCCCGGACCCAGGTACGGCCCCCAGCCGCCCACCGGCAGCAGGGCCACGTCCACCGGCCCGACCTCGCCGGCCATCGAGTCGAACAGCCCGGTGTCGCCGGCGAAGTAGGTCCGGGCCGATCCTTCGACCACGAAGCCGAGCGCGGGCGCGCGCTGCGGGCCGAGCGGCAGCCGCCGCCCGTCGTGCCGCGCGCTGACCGCCCGGACCCGGACCCGCGCGCCCCCGGCTCCACCGCCCACCGTCACCGCGTCGCCCGGCCCCATCTCCGTGACGGCCAGCCCGCGCACCCGCGCGAGCCTGGCCAGCCCCGGCACCGCCCGCGGCGCCCCGCGGGGGACCAGCAGCCGGGTTCCGGGCGCCAGTCGCGCCAGCGACGGCAGGTGCAGGTGGTCGGCGTGCAGGTGCGAGACGAGCACCGCGTCCGCGACCGCGGCCTCCGGCGGGGGCACCGCCCCGCGCCGCCGCCGCAGGTGCGCGAGCCGGCGTGCGAACAGCGGGTCCGTCAGCAGCCGGACGCCGGAGTCCTCGACGGTGCACGTGGCATGGCCCCACCAGGTGATCTCCACCGGTACCCGGTCTCCCTCCCTCGTCCCGCTCCCGTCGAGCCTAAAGGCTGCCCCGCGGATCCGCCCGGAACCGTCGGATCCGCCCGGAACCGGGACTCCACGCCCCCTCCTCCCCGGCGGCGGATCGGAGTAGGGTCGGGCGGCATGGATGAGCTGCGCGTGGCCGCGATCGCCAGCCTGGCCCCGCTCGAAGATCTGGACGCCGATCCCTTCGCCGTCGACACCCGGAGCCAGCACGCCATGTGCGCCCGCTGGGCCGTCGGCCGGGGCTACGTGGTGACCCGCCAGCTCCTGGTCTACGGGCTGCGCGCCGACCACTGCGGGCTGTGGAACGACGTCGACGCCGGCCGCGTCGACCTGTTCGTCACCGCCAACCACCGGGTGCTGGCCCGCGCGCTGCGCTCCGTGGAGGAGTTCACCGCCGAGTGCGAGCGGCGCGGCGTACGGCTGGAAACCGCCGGTCTCGCCGAGCCGCAGTACACCTCCGCGATGAAGGCCGAGGTGCACCGCCGGCTCTCCATGCCGACCGCCGGCTACGACGGCACCTAGTGCTGTGACCGGAAAGGTCCACCGGGTCGCGGCGCCCGGCGCACGACCGGCCTCCCGCCGCGCCCGCAGCCGCCTCCCGTACGCACATCCGCCACCCGTGTCATCCGCACGGGCGGGCCCCGTTGTGCGAGCCTGGAAGCGTGGGACGGGGGCCCGGCGGCGCGGTGCGGGCCACGGCGTGAGGCGGGTGCGGGCGTGTCGCGAGGCCGGTGGCGGAATGCGGGCAGCGCCCTGGTGCGGGTGCTCATCGTGTGGGCGGTGTCCACCCTGACCATGCTCGTCCTGGCGGGCGGCCTCCCCGATTTCCGGCTCCAGGCCGGCGGCGACCAGGACAGCATCACGCAGATCGGCCTGACGGCCGCCGTCGGCGCCGGCGCGTTCGGTCTGCTGAGCGCGCTCGTGTGGCCGGTTCTCGTCCGTGCCCTGCTGCTCGTGCCCGCCCTGGTGCTCGGCCTGCTGGTCTTCTTCCTCAACGGCTCCCTGCTGCTGATAGCGCTCAGCCTGATCCCCGACGGGCGCGGCCAGGTCGCCCCCGAGACGGCGGTCGTCGTCGCCGCCGTGATGTCCGCGGTCGCGTCCGCGACCTCCACCGCGCTGGCCGTACGGGACGACGGCGCCTACCGGCGCAGGCTGTACCGGCTCGCCGACCGCCGCCGACGCCGCCAGCGCCGCGAGGGGCGGCCCGGCGCCGGCGAGGCCGCGCCCGGCCTGGTCTTCCTCCAGCTCGACGGGGTCGGGTACGAGGTGCTGCGCCACGCGGCGGGCAGCGGTTTGATGCCGACGGTGGCCGACTGGCTCGACCGCAGCCACCGCGTCACCTCCTGGCGGACCGACTGGTCCAGCCAGACCGGCGCCAGCCAGCTCGGCATCCTGCACGGCTCCAACTTCGACGTCCCGGCTTTCCGCTGGTACGAGAAGGACACCGGCGAGGTGGTGGTCTGCAACCGGCCCACCAGCGCCGCCGAGCTCCAGCGGCGCGCGATCGAGCGCACCGGCGACGGCGGCCTGCTCACCCTCGACGGCGCCAGCCGCGGCAACCTCTTCAGCGGCGGCGCGGACCAACTGGCCCTCGTCCTGTCCGTGTCCGCGCGGCGGGGTCGGGACAACCGCTCCCGCGCGGGCTACTTCGCGTACTTCTCCGACCCGGCGAACGCGGTCCGCACCGCGCTCTCCTTCGTGGCCGAAGTGGCCCGGGAGATCACCCAGTCGGTACGCGGCCGCCTGCGCGGGGACATGCCGCGCATCGCCCGCGGCGGGCTCTACCCGCTGATCCGGGCCTTCGCGACGGTGGTCGAGCGGGACGTCGTCGTCGCCGCGGTGATCGGCGACATGCTCGCCGGGCGCGCCGCGGTCTACGCCGACCTCGTCGGCTACGACGAGGTCGCCCACCACTCGGGGCCGCGCGCCCGCGACACCGACCAGGTGCTCGCCCGCCTCGACCGCAGCCTCGCCCTCATCGCGCGGGTCGCCGAGCACGCGCCCCGGGAGTACCGGATCGTGCTGCTCTCGGACCACGGCCAGAGCCCGGGGGAGACCTTCCTGGGCCGGTACGGCCTCACCCTGAAGGACCTGGTGCGGGCCGGCTGCGGGCTGCCGGTGTCCCGGCGGGCCGGCCGCACCCACAGCGGGGCGGAGGCGCGGGCCGCCGTACGGGCCGCCCTGCACCGGCCGGTCGAGGAGGAGGGCGAGGAGGCGCACCCCGGGCCGGGCCCGGACCCGGTGGTGCTCGCGTCCGGCAACCTCGGGCTGATCTCCTTCCCGGACCTGCCCGGGCGGGCGTCCCGGGCGCGGATCGAGCGGGCCCACCCGGCGCTGCTGACGACCCTGGCGAACCACCCCGGGGTCGGGTTCCTGCTGGTCGACGGGGTGGTGCTGGGGCCGGCCGGGGCCGAGGCACGGTTGGACGAGCCCGGTGCGGCGGAGGAACTGCTGGCCCGCTTCGGGCCGGGCGCGGCGCGGGCGGTGCGGCGGACCGACACCTTCCCGCACGTGGCGGACGTGATGGTGAACTCGGCGTACGACCCGGAGACGGGCGCGGTGCACGCCTTCGAGGAGCAGATCGGCTCGCACGGCGGCCTCGGCGGGGAGCAGGGGCACCCGTTCCTGATGTGGCCGGTGGAGCTGTCCGAGCCGGTCCGGGAGCCGGGCGGCGAACTGGTGGGCGCGGAGGCGGTGCACGGGGTCCTGCGCCGCTGGCTGCGCGAGGCGGACGGCCCGCAGGTCCCCGTGTCCGTGTCCGAGGAGCCGCGGCGGACGGCCCCCACCGCCGGGGTGCTTCCCTCCGCGGCCCTGCCCGTACCGGACGAGAACCGCTGATCCGGTGCGGCCCGCGGGAGCCGGCGGGCGCGTTCACCCGGATGGCCACGGTCCGGATGCCGTCCCCGCGCCGCCGGGGCAGGCTGTGGCCATTGACAGCCTGCCACCGCACAGACGAGGACCGCGCCATGACCCACATCCGGCGTACCGGCGTCATGACCGGGGCCGCAGCACTGCTGCTGACCGCCACCGCCTGCTCGGGTCTGGGCCGGAGCACGGTGGGCATGCTCAGCTTCAGGGCCCATGACTCGCCGATCGAGGTGAGCTACTCCAACACCTCCGTGAGGGGGTGCCAGAGCATCGGTCTCCCCCACGGGGCCGCGCACGTCGAGAACAACACCCTCGTCGACGTCGTCCTGTACCGGACCGAGGACTGCCGCAAGGGCGACCGCGAGGACGGCACCTACGTCGCCACCTCCCTCTCGGACGTGACGGCCCCCGCCAGCCTCCCCTGGCGCAGCTTCCGGGTCATCCACTGACCGGTTGAGCCGCGGACCGCTCCCTCCCCGGGCCCGCACGGACGAAATTCGGCTGCGGCCGGGGGCCGGGTGCACCGACACTGGGCGCATTCCACCCCTCGCGCCGAAGGACGTCCGTGCAGGCCGCCGTCACCGTCACCCCCGCCCAGCTCCCCGAACTGCTCCTCGGGCTCGCCACCGTGCGGCCCGTCTTCCTCTGGGGGGCGCCCGGCATCGGGAAGTCCTCGCTCGTGCGCAAGTTCGCCGACTCGCTGGGGCTGGAGTGCGTCAGCCTGCTCGGCACGCAGCTCGCGCCCGAGGACCTGATCGGCGTACCGCAGATCCGCGACGGCCGCTCCGTGTTCTGCCCGCCCGAGGCCATCGCCCGCGAAGAGCCGTACTGCCTGTTCCTCGACGAGCTCAACGCGGCGGGCCCGGACGTGCAGAAGGCCTTCTACTCGCTCATCCTCGACCGGCGGATCGGCTCCTACGAGCTGCCCCCGGGCTCCATCGTCATCGGCGCGGGCAACCGCGCCACCGACAACGCCCTGGCCCGGCCCATCGCCTCCGCGCTCGTCAACCGGCTCACCCACGTCCACCTGCGGGCGTCCGCCGGGGACTGGCTGGTGTGGGCCGGCGAGAACGGCATCCACCCCTGGGTCGCCGACTACCTCGCGGACCGCCCCGACCACCTGTGGTCGCAGCCGCCCAAGACGGAGGAGCCCTTCTCCACGCCCCGCTCCTGGCACATGCTCTCCGACGCCCTGCACTCCTTCGGGCCGGACCTGGACGAGCAGACGCTCGGCGTGCTCGCGCACGGCACGCTCACCCCCGCGCACGCCGTCTCCTTCCGCGGCTACGCCAAGATCGTCCGCCACACCTTCGGCATCGAGGCGGTCATCAAGGGCGAGGCCTCCTGGCCCGCCCGCATGGAGGACCGCGACCTGCTCTACTACCTCGCCGAGGCCTTCCGGGGCCGCCTCGTCAAGGAGCTGCCCGCCCGCAAGGAACACGTCTCGCCCGGGGTCCGCCAGACCGCCTACCGCGCCAAGTCCCTGCTGGTGCAGCTCGCCGAGATCTCCGTCGAGGTGGCCCAGACCGTCATAGCCGACGACGCCGACGGCCAGCCCGTGCTGCCCGCCTGGTTCCTCATCGAGGCCGCCCGCGACATGCCCCGCCTGGTCGAGGCCCGCCGGTGACCACCCGCAAGCCGTCCAAGCAGCAGGCCAAGCAGGCCAAGCAGGCCAAGCCCGACCCGGCCACCCTCGCCTACGAGGCCGGGCGGGCCGCGATCCGGCAGAACCCGGCTCTGAACGCCGTCTCCGCCTCCCACTGCCGCAACCCGCGGTGCGATCTCTGCGTCGCCGCCGGCCTCGCGGTGGTCACCTCCAACGGCGTGATCCACGCCCACCCCGCCCGCCGCGCCGAGCCCGCCGAATGGGCCTGGACCCTGGCGCACTGCCTGCTCCACCTCGGATTCGGGCACGTGCCCGCCGCCAAGGAGGAGGACCGGCCGCAGCCCGACCGCGCCGAGCTCGCGGCCCGCTGCGTCGTCGTCAACCGCTTCCTGCTGAACTTCCCCGTCGGCCGGGCCCCCGACCGGCTGCCCGACGCGTACCCGGGCGGCGACGAGGAGCAGCTCACCGGCGCCTGGCGCCAGGACGGGGTCCCGCCCCGCTACGAGGACTGCGGCACGAGCGCCGCCGGCGCCCCCGACCAGATCCTGGAGCCCTGGCGGAACTGGAACGCGGCCCCCGACTGGCAGACCGGCTTCGCCCACGCCCTCACCCGGTCCGTCTCCGCCACCATGGACCTGGCCGCCGGCCGCGAGGGGCACCGGCCGCAGCCGTGGGAGCGGGCCCTGAGCTGGTTCGTCTCCTCGTACCCGCTGCTGGGCGGCCTCGCCGCGGGACTGCGGCTCGTCGCCGACGCCGAGCTCGCCCGCGCTGACGGCATCGACATCGCAGCCGTCAGCGCGAGCGCCGGCGAGATCTACGTCAACCCGCTGCGCACCTTCGCCGACGAGGAGTGGCGGTTCATCCTGGCCCACGAGATGCTGCACGCCGCCCTGCGCCACGGAGAGCGCCGCGGCGCCCGGGACCCGTACCTGCACAACGTGGCCGCCGACTACGTGGTCAACGGCTGGCTCGTCGAGATGGGCGTCGGAGAGATGCCCGAGGGGCTGCTGTACGACCCGGAGCTGCGGGACCTGTCCGTCGAGGAGGTCTACGACCGGATCACCGGCGACCTGCGCCGGATGCGCCGGCTCGCCACCCTGCGCGGCAAGGGCCGCGGGGACATCCTCGGCGAGCCGCTGACCCACCCTGGGAGCGGACCGTACACCGACCTGGACGAGTTCTACCGGCGCGGCCTGGTCCAGGGCTTCGACCTGCACGAGCAGGGGAAGCGCGGGCTGCTGCCCGCCGGGCTGATCGAGGAGATCCGGGCACTGGCCCACCCCCCGGTGCCCTGGGACGCGCGCCTGGCCCGCTGGTTCGACGAGTACGTGCCGCGCCCCGAGCCGGTACGCAGCTTCGCGCGCCCGGCCCGCCGGCAGGCCTCCACCCCGGACATCCCGCGGGCCGGCCGGTACTTCCCCGCCGAGGAGACGGCCCGCTGCACCTTCGGCGTGGTCCTCGACACCTCGGGGTCGATGGACACCGCCCTGCTCGGCAAGGCGCTCGGCGCCATCGCCTCGTACGCCGAAGCCCGCGACGTACCGGCCGCCCGCGTCGTGTTCTGCGACGCGGCGCCGTACGACGCGGGCTATCTGCCCCCGACCGAGATCGCGGGCCGGGTGAGGGTGCGCGGCCGGGGAGGGACCGTCCTGCAACCGGGCATCGACCTGCTGCAGCGTGCCGAGGACTTCCCGCCCGGGGCCCCGGTGCTGGTGATCACGGACGGGTGGACCGACACCCTGCGGATCCGGCGCGAGCACGCCTTCCTGATCCCGCAGGGTGCCTCCCTGCCGTTCACGCCCCGCGGGCCGGTCTTCCGACTGACCTGAGGGGCGCGACCCGATTTTTAGTCGAGGTAGTCGCGCAGCACCTGCGAGCGCGACGGGTGACGGAGCTTCGACATGGTCTTCGACTCGATCTGGCGGATGCGCTCACGGGTGACCCCGTACACGCGGCCGATCTCGTCGAGGGTCTTCGGCTGGCCGTCGTTGAGGCCGTAGCGCATGGAGACCACGCCCGCCTCGCGCTCCGAGAGCGTGCCCAGGATCGACTGGAGCTGCTCCTGAAGGAAGGTGAAGCTCACGGCGTCGGCCGGGACGACCGCCTCGGAGTCCTCGATGAGGTCACCGAACTCGCTGTCGCCCTCCTCACCCAGCGGGGTGTGCAGGGAGATCGGCTCGCGGCCGTACTTCTGGACCTCGATGACCTTCTCGGGGGTCATGTCGAGTTCCTTGCCCAGCTCCTCCGGAGTGGGCTCCCGGCCGAGGTCCTGGAGCATCTGGCGCTGGACGCGGGCCAGCTTGTTGATGATCTCGACCATGTGGACGGGGATGCGGATGGTGCGCGACTGGTCGGCCATGGCGCGCGTGATCGCCTGCCGGATCCACCAGGTCGCGTACGTGGAGAACTTGAAGCCCTTGGTGTAGTCGAACTTCTCCACGGCGCGGATCAGGCCGACGTTGCCCTCCTGGATCAGGTCCAGGAAGAGCATGCCGCGGCCGGTGTAGCGCTTGGCCAGCGAGACCACGAGGCGGAGGTTGGCCTCCAGCAGGTGGTTCTTGGCGCGGCGGCCGTCCTCGACCAGGATCTCGAGCTCGCGCTTGAAGGCGGGCTTGTGGTCCTCCTCCTCTTCGAGCTTGTACTCGGAGAAGAGACCGGCCTCGATCCGCTTGGCGAGCTCGACCTCCTGCTCGGCGTTGAGCAGCGGCACCTTGCCGATGAGCTTGAGGTAGTCCTTGACGGGGTCGGCGGTGGCGCCGGCGACCATGACCGTCTGCGCCGGAGCGTCGTCCTCGTCGTCGTCGGACAGGACGAAGCCGGCGCTGCCGCCCGTCTTGGGCGTCTCCTTCTCGTCGCCCTCGTCGAGGTCCTCGGCTGCCCAGTCCTCGCCCAGGGCCACGGGGGCGTCGCCCTCGTCGCCGTCCTTGGCGGTCTTCTTCGTGGCGGCCGTCTTCTTGACCGCGGTCTTCTTCACGGCGGTCTTCTTGACCGTCCGCTTCTTCGGCGCGGCAGCGGCCTCGGCCGCCACCTCCTCCTCGGTGCCGGAGGCCGACGGGTCGGATATCGCCGCGGCGGTGGCGGGGGCCGCCGTCTTGCGCGCGCCGATGAGGCGCGGCGGGGCGGCGGCCTTCTTGGTGACGGCACGCGCCGGGGCGGCGGCCGCCTTGCGCGGCTTCTTGGCGGCAACCTTCGTGGCGGGCGCGGCGCTGACGTGCAGCGCGACGCCCTCCTCGTCCAGGACCTGGTTCAGGCTGCGCAGGACCCGCTTCCACTGGTCCACCGGGATGCGGCCGGCCTCGAAGGCCTGGCGCACGTCATCACCGTTGATGTGACCCTGCTCGCGGCCGCGCTCGACAAGCGCGACCAGGGCCTCGGATTCGGCGATCTCCGTGGGGAACGTACGGGACGGGCTGAGCGACACAAGGAGCCTCTCGTTGCGAACAGATAAAGGGATGGCGGGACATCATCGCGCGAACTTGGGAAACAGACCCGAGGGGGGTCTGTATTCCGGGCCGCACGAGGACACCTGTCGGTTCATCGCATGCCCGAGTCGATTCGTTACGCGCTCAATTGAGTGACCTGCGCCACGCTGTGACCGGGCAACCGATCGGCGGTGGTCGCGTCCGCCCGATTTGTCAGCCCGTTTTGCGGGCCTCGATGAGGAATCGGGCGGTGTGCGCGACGAACGGGCCGTCGCGTTCGATCTGTTCGTGCAGCTCGCGCAAGCGGTCCCGGTAGTGCCCGACCGTGAAACCGGGCACCATCCAGATCACCTTCCGGAGAAAGTAGATCACGGCTCCGATGTCGTGGAACTCCGTCCGCAGCCGCTCCGAGCGCAGATCGACGACTTCGAGCCCGGCCTTCGTGGCGTCGGCGACCGCGTCGTCGGGGTGCCGGCCCCGCCGGACCTCCTCCGGCTGCGGGCCCAGGAAGTACTCGACCAGCTCGAAGACGCTCGCCGGACCGACCTGCTGGGAGAGGTACGTGCCGCCCGGCCGCAGCACCCGCGCGATCTCCTCCCACCAGATCGTCACCGGATGCCGGCTCGAGACGAACTCGAAGGCCTCGCCGGCGAACGGCAGCGGGGGCTCGTCGCAGTCCGCGACCACCACCGCGCCCAGCGGGTGCAGCAGTCGCGTCGCCTTCTCCACGTTCGGCGGCCAGGACTCGGTGGCCGCCATGAGCGGGGGCAGGGGGCCGGCCCCGGCGAGCACCTCCCCGCCGCCGGTCTGGATGTCCAGGGCGGAGCGGACCGCGGCCAGGCGCTCCCCGAGGAGGCGCTGGTACCCCCAGGAGGGGCGCTGCTCGCTGGCGCGGCCGTCGAGCCAGGAGAAGTCCCAGCCGTCCACGGACACGGAGTCGGCCTCCGCGACGAGATGGTCAAAAGTGGGCGTCATGTCTCGATCGTCCCAGGTCGCGCCCCGGTCATCCACCGGATTCCCGGGCCCGGGGATCCCGGCGGGGGGCCCGGCAGCGATCCCCGGGCCCCCCGCCGGGGTCCCCGGGGGTTCGCCTACACTGGCGGCGGGCCGTGACTGGCGTTCGGGTGGATCACCACCGGGGAGCGGCCCGGCGTGCTCCGTACGTCGACTGCCGCGCGCCTGGGCGAACCGCGATCCCGCAGCGACGCTCAGGAGACCCCATGACGACTGCCCAGACCGTTCCCGCGGCCCAGACCGACGGCCAGGCCCCCACCGCCCGGCTGATGGACGGCACGGCCCTGGCACGCCGCATCTCGGAGCGGACCGCCGACCACGCCGCGAAGATCACCGAGCGCACCGGCACCGCGCCCTGTCTGGCGACCGTGCTGGTCGGCGAGGACCCCGCCTCCGTCACCTACGTGCGGATGAAGCAGAACCGCTGCGCCAAGGCCGGGATCACCTCCCGCCACGTGGAGCTGCCGGCCGCCACGACCACCGAGGAACTGGTGGCCGCCCTCACCGCGCTCTCCGAGGACCCGGAGATCAGCGGAATCCTGCTCCAGCACCCCGTCCCGCACCACATCGACGAGCGCGCCGCCTTCGAGGCCATCGCCCCCGGCAAGGACGTCGACGGGGTCACCATGCACTCCTTCGCCGCCATGGGCTTCGGGCTGCCCGGGTTCGTCTCCTGCACCCCCGGCGGCATCATGCGGCTGCTGGAGGCCTACGACGTGGACCTGACCGGCAAGCACGCCGTGGTCGTCGGCCGCAGCGCGATCCTGGGGAAGCCCGCGGGGATGCTCCTCCTGGAGCAGAACGCCACCGTCACCTACTGCCACTCGCGCACCGTGGACCTCCCGTCCATCGTCCGCCAGGCGGACGTGCTGGTCGCCGCCGTCGGCAAGGCCGAGTTCATCCGCGGCGAGGACATCAAGCCGGGCGCCGTGGTCCTGGACGCCGGGTACAACGAGGGCAACGTCGGCGACGTCCACTTCGAGTCGGCCGCCGCCCGCGCCTCGCTGATCACCCCCGTACCGGGCGGCGTCGGCCCGATGACCATCGCGGTACTGCTCGAGCAGACCGTCCGGGCGGCCGCGGCCCAGGCCGGGCTGGCGCTCGCGGACCTCTGACCCGCACCGGGTCCCCCTCCGCGTGAGGAACGCCCCGGGCCCTTGGGCCCGGGGCGTCTGCTTTCCGCCGGTAACGGCCGAAAGGACGATCCGTGCGCCCCGACCCGAGGCTCCAATGAATATGTGAACGCATCGATGGATATGCAGAAGGCCTCGGGACCGGACACCGCGGGGACGGGCCGGGAGCGCCACCCGCGCGGGCTCGCCACCCTCGTCCTCGCCGAGCTGTGGGAGCGCTTCAGCCTCTACGGCATGGTCGCCATCCTCGTGCACTTCCTGGCAGCCTCCCGCGCCCACGGCGGCATGGCCCTCCACGAGGGCACGGCCGAGGCCGTCGAAGGCGTCTACATGGCCATGATCTCGCTGCTGGCACTGCCCGGCGGCTGGATCGCCGACCGGTTCCTCGGCGCCCGCCGGGCCGTCCTGTGGGGCGGCGTGGTCATCATGGCCGGCCACGTCCTGATGGCCGTCCCCGACCCGGTCTTCGTCTGGCCCGGCCTGGTCCTCATCGTCATCGGCACCGGGCTGCTCAAGCCGAACATCTCCGCCCTCGTCGGCCGGCTCTACGCCCCCGAGGACGACCAGCGCCGCGACGCCGGCTACTCGATCTTCTACATGGGCATCAACCTGGGCGCGGTCATGGCCCCCCTCGTCGTCGGCTACCTCGGCGAAGAGGTCAACTGGCACCTCGGATTCGGCGCCGCCGCCGTCGGCATGGCCCTCGGCCTGGTCCAGTACGTCCTCGGCGGCCGCAAGCTCTCCGGGCAGCTGCGCGCCGAGCCCGTGGTCCGGCTGACCGCCGCCGAGCGGGCCAAGCTGCGCAAGTCCTCCGCGTACGGCCTGGTCTTCACGGCCGTCCTGATCGGCCTGCTCGGCGCCTCGCACGCCCTGAGCATCGACAACATCACCTTCGTGCTCACGGTCGTCGCCGTCGTGGTCCCGGCGGGCGTGCTGTACTCCATGTACCGCAGCCCGAAGATCGACCGGGTCGAGAAGACCCGGCTGCGCGCCTACGTCTGGCTCTTCCTGGCCGCCACGCTGTTCTGGCTGGTCTACGACCAGATGGGCAACGAGCTGAACCTGTTCGCCGCCCAGAAGACCGACCTGTCCCTGCTGGGCTGGCACATCCCGGCCAGCTGGACCCAGTCGCTGCCGTCCCTCTTCGTGATCGTCCTGGCCCCGGTCTTCGCCGCCTTCTGGGTCCGGCGGGGCAAGCACATGAGCACCCCGTTCAAGTTCGGCCTGGCCCTGCTGCTGACCGGCGGCTCCTTCGTGGTCATGTCGGGCGCCGCGGCCATCGCCTCCAACGGCGTGAAGGTCTCGCTGATGTGGCTCGTGGGCGTGTACGTGATCCAGGTCATGGGCGAGATGTGCCTGAGCCCGGTCGGCCTGTCGGTCACCACCAAGCTCGCCCCGCGCGCCTTCACCAACCAGATGATGGGCGTCTGGTTCCTGGCCGCCGCGACCGGAGACGCGATCGGCGCGCAGCTGCCCCGGCTCGACGCGGTCATCGGGCAGAGCTGGAACTTCCTGTGGCAGGGCGCGATGGTCATCGCGGCCGGCGCGGTGATGGTCTTCTTCACCAAGCGGCTCAAGGTCCTGACGGGCGAGGCGGCGGCGGTGGCGGCGGCCTGAGCCGCCTGCGACCCCCTACGGCCCCCTGTGGCCCGTCTGCGGCCCGCAGGGGGCTCAGAGGCGGCACCGTGAGCCCGCCGCCCCCTTGGCCGCCCCCGGGCGCCCGCGGGCCTCCTGCGGCCGCACAGGCCCGCCGTCAGACCCCCGCGGCCCGGCGGCGGGCCTCGGCCACGATCGGCGAGGCGTGGAACTCCCGGGCCAGCTCGGTCAGCGGGCGGGAGTCCAGCGGGTACGGAGCGGGGCGGCCGGTGCCGGCACCGGCACCGGCTCCGGTGCCGAGTCCGGCGCCCTCCGCGCCGCGGCCCGCCCGGTCGGCCGCCTGCCGGCGCCGGCAGGCCGCCGCGAGGCCGCTCCAGTGCAGGATCAGCACGATGCACGCGCCGGAGAAGGCGGTGAGCAGGCTGTACACCAGGGGTGCCGAGAAGTTGGCGACGCCCGTCAGCCGGTTGACGGCGACGATGGTCGGCGGCGCGGAGAGGAACACGGCCGGCGAGCCCACGACGAGCAGCGTGCACACGGCGCGCATGAGGGGCTGGTCCCGGCCCCGCCGCAGCGTCGGCGCCTTGACCACCAGTGCCGTGGCGATCACCGCACCCGGCACGTAGAGCACGAGCCCTTCGATCACCGGGCCTGTCCGACGGGATCGGCGGGGTCCGGGGAGCCCGCGGAGTCCCCGGCGGGCGCCGCGGGCGCGGCCGGCCCGTCCTGGTCCAGGCCCGCGACCGTCCGCTCGGCGGCGGTCAGCGGCGGCGCCTTCGGGGCGCCCCGCCCGGAGGCGCGCAGCACGTCCCAGACCACGCCGGGGCGGATCCAGTACGAGGGAGCCCGGTTCATGGTGATGACCTGGAGCAGGGCGGCGGTGAGCGAGGACTTGGTGGTGGCGCCGGTCATCAGCCGGTCCACGTAAGCGTTGAGCAGTCCGGCCCCGGCGCGCGGCTCGATGCCGGTGGCGCCCGGGTACAGGATGTCCTGCGAGGTGGCGAGGTCCCAGGCGACGGCCACCTGCGGGGCGATGGCCCGCTGCGCCTCGCGGCCGATGGACGGGTGCGACAGGCCCTTGGCGCGCAGCAGCGTACGCACGGCCAGCAGGCCCTGGGCGGCGACGGTCATGCCCTGGCCGTAGAGCGGGTTGAAGGTGGCGACCGAGTCGCCGACGGCGAAGAAGCCGTCGGGCAGGTCGGCCTTCTCGAAGAAGATCCGGCGGTTGGCGGTGCCCTGGGTCACCGAGACGTCGGTCAGCGGCTTCCTGCCTTCGAGGAGCTCGCCGACGATGGGGTCGCGGACCCCCTTGGCGAACGGGATGAAGGCCTCCGGGTCGCCCGTGGGCTGGCCGCCGCGGGTGCCGGACAGGGTGGCCTGCCAGCGGCCGTCCTCGATCGGGACGATCGTCGCGGTCTGGCCGGGTACGGGCACCCGGGGGTCGGACTGCACGTTGATGATCGGGAAGCCCGCGGCGTGGGCGCCCTCGGGCGCCTCGAAGATGCGGGTCGCGTAGACGAGCCCGGAGTCCACCCCGGCCTCCTTGAGGCCGCTCACGCCGAGCGCCTCCAGCCAGGTGCGGGACCGGGAGCCGCGGCCGCTCGCGTCGACCACGAGATCGGCGGGGACCAGGCGGTTCTCCGCTCCGGCGGTGTCCACCCGGACCCCGGTGATCCGGTCGGCCGTGCCTTCCAGGCCCCGGACCCGGCTCTGCTGGAGGATGGTGACCCCGTCCAGTCCGATGACGCGGGAGCGGACCACCGAGTCGAGCAGGTCGCGGCTGCAGGAGATGTTGAACTGCATCTCGCCGTGGCGCGGCAGCCAGCCCTGGGCGGTCTTGGTGACCAGGTCGGTGGGCAGGCTGCGGCGGAAGGCGCCCGCTGCCGTCCAGTCGTCGGTGATGCCGGGCAGGATCTTCTCGATGGCGCGCGCGCCGCCGGACCACAGCAGGTGGGTGTGCCGGGCCTGGGGGAGTCCGCGGCGCGGCTCCGGGCCTTGTGGCAGGGCGTCCGCCTCGATGATCGTGACCGTCGTGTGCTCGGCGAGGACGGCTGCCGCGAGCATGCCGGACAGGCTGCCGCCGATGACGACGGCGTGCCGGGGCGGGGAAGACTTGGTCATCGTGTGGTGCTCTCTGTCGGGGCCGTGCGAGGACGCATCGGCGCAGGAGGTGCGTCGGCGGGGCGGGCGGGCGGTGGCGGGCCGCCGGGCGTGTTCACGGGTCCGCGCTCAACGTCCCCAGCCGAACGAGCTCTTGATCCGCTCGATCGCTTCGGGGACCTCTGCCTCCCGGGGTGGGGGGAGGAACGCCTTGAGGATCTTGCCGAGGTGCAGCCCGAAGGTCTCCGCGCGGATCTCCGCCGGGTCCTCCCGGTCGGCGCGCGCGGCCGCCTGCCGCACCACGGAGCCCAGCCCCCGGTCGGAGTCCAGCAGACCGGCGAGGCTGCCGCCGCGGCCCGTCAGCCGGGCGGCGACGGCCATGCCCGGGCCGTGCCGGCCGCAGGTGCCCTCGTGCACGTGCCAGATCTCGTTGCAGGCGATGACGAGCTGGTGCTCGGGCCGGGTGCGCTCCTCGATGACGAGGAGGTCGCGGTCCTCCAGCCCGAGCCACAGCCCGCTGGCCGTGTCGGGCGGGAACGAGGCGAACCGGAACTCCATCGGGCGCCCGCCGCGCACGCGCCCGTAGGCGGCGCACAGGGCCCCGATGATGTCGGCGGCTCCGGCGGCTCCGGCGGCTCCGGCGGCCCCGGCGGCTCCGGCGGCTCCGGCGGGCCGGGCGGCTCCGGCGGCTTCCGCGGCCGCCCGCAGATCGTCGCCGAGCCTGCGCATGGCCCGTGTGGTCCTCACCGTGCTTCCCCCTCGCCGGTGCCCGCGTGGTCGCCGCGCGCGCCGGCGCCGGCGCCCGCGGCGCGCTGGTCCGCGCGGCGCGGCGCGGGCCCGGGCGGGCGGCCCAACTGCCCCTCCCGCGCCAGCAGGTCGTCCAGGTGGTCGGCCAGCGACCTCCAGCCCGCCGGGGAGAGCCGGCCCGCCCGGGTGACGATGCCGCGCACGTCGTGCGCCCGCATCACGGCGAGCATCGGGTTCTCGGCGGACCGTTCCTCGGACTCCAGTTCGCGCTGGATCCCGGCGAGGGCGGCGGCCAGCGCCTCGGTGTCGTCGGCCAGCAGGAATCCGCTCTCGACCCCGTAGAAGCGCTGGATCCCGGCGGCCGCCGCGAGGTTGGGCAGTCCCTCGCCCTGGGCGAGGCGGGTCAGGGACTGGCCCGACGCGTCGAAGGACCCGGCGATCGCGGAGAGCGAGTACGGCTGCCCGTCCGCCCGGGGCCTGGTGCGGCGCAGGTGTTCGAACCGGCCGCGCACCTGTTCCTTCAGGGGGAGGCGGGGCGGGTTCCCGTCGAGGGTGAGCCGGATGTCCTGCGGGGTGATGCCCGTGAGGTACGAGAGGTGCTCCAGGTCGTCGCCCCCCGAGCCGCTCCCGGGACCGGTGGCGGCCAGGGCCCGCTCCACCGCGCTCTTGGCGTCGGCGAGGAGGAACCCGGCGTAGACCCCGAAGAACCGCTGCACGCCGGCCGCGTGGCCGAGCCGGGGCAGTCCGGTGCCGGCGTTGAGCGGGCCGAGGGAGGCCCCCGGGGCGTCGAAGTCCTCGGCGATGGCGCAGAGCGGCCACTCCCGGCCGTGCTTGTCGAGCCGGGTGGCGCGCAGCCGCAGGAAGCGCCGGTGCACCCGCTCGCACAAGGGCGGTTCGGTGGCGGTGCCGGCCAACACCCGGGGGATGCGCGCCGGGTCGACCCCGGACAGGTGGCCGAGCCGCTCCGCGGCGAGCACCTGCGCGGGGTCCTGTCCGCGCCGCTCCGCCAACCCCGAGACGCGGCCCCAGGCCGCGGTGAGGTCGGGTCGGTCGGCGGCTGGCACCGGGCGTTTCTCCGTCAGTAGAGAGAAGGTTCGATCTGGTCGCTCTGCGTGAAGCCTAGTCCCCGGTTCCGTGGCGGAACAGGGAAACCCTCCACCTTTCTTTCCGTCCGGCTCAAAGAAGGTGGGGACGCCGGACCCCCGCCGAGGGGCATGACCCCGGAGGTAATCGACCGGGCCGGGGCCCCGGCGGCACAGTGGGGCCATCGGGTTCCGGGGTCGCGCACTCGGCTCCGGAGCCCGGGTCACCCGTACCCCGCCAGCGCATTCGATCCTCGATGGAGGCTGATCCGCCATGTCCGCAACCCTGCTCACCGCCGTAGCCCGCACCCCCGTCCCGCGGCTCGCGCTGCGCCGCGTGCTCGCCCTCGACGCCGTCGTCACCGCCGGCAACGGGCTCGCCTACGCCGCCTTCTCCGCTCCGCTCGGCCGGCTGCTCGGAGTCGGGCAGGGCCTGCTGCTCGGGCTCGGCGCCCTGCTGCTGGTCTACGGCGCGGGCGTCGCCCTGCTGGCCTCGCGCCCGCAGCCCCCGGCCCTCCCGGTGAAGCTCGTCATCGAGACGAACTGCGCCTGGGCCGCGCTCAGTCTGGTCGCCGTCTTCGCCTGGTTCTCCCCCACCGTGGCCGGGGCGTTGTGGATCCCGGCGCAGGCGCTCGTCGTCGGCTCCTTCGCGCTCCTGCAGCACCTCGCGCTGCGGGCGGGCTCAGGGAGCCAGTGACCGCAGGTACTTCGCCGTCGCCGGGTCGGCGGGGAGCAGGGTCTCGATGGCCAGCTCGGCCACGGTCACGTCCATCGGGGTGTTGAAGGTGGAGATGGAGGAGACGAAGGAGAGCAGGTGTCCGTCGTGCTCGATCCGCAGCGGAAGCGCGATGTGCGCGACCACTTCCTCCGGCGCGCCGCCGGGCCGCTCCGACGCCGGATCGGCGGGATGGGCCGGATAGGCGGCCACCTCCTCGTACAGGGCGCGCAGCGGCGCCGAGCGGACCAGCGCGATCTGCCGCTCCATCTGTTCCAGCAGGTGCCCCCGCCACTGCGGCAGGTTGCGGATCCGCGGGGCGAGGCCCTCGGGGTGCAGGGTCAGCCGCATCGCGTTGAGCGGGCCGGCCAGCAGGTGCTCGGGCAGCCCCTCCATCAGCATCATGATGCCCCGGTTGGCCGCCACCACGTTGTACGTCGCGTCCACCACCAGCGCCGGATACGGCTCGTAGCCGGCCATCAGCCGCTCCAGCCCCTCGCGCAGCACCGTCATCGACGGATCGTCGAGCGGGGTGTGCGCGTATCGGGGCGCGTAACCGGCCGCCAGCAGCAGGGCGTTGCGGTCCCGCACCGGCACGTCCAGCCGGTCGGCGAGCCGCAGCACCATCTCCTCGCTCGGCCGGGAGCGGCCGGTCTCCACGAAACTGATGTGCCGGGAGGAGGAGTCGGCGCGGCCCGCCAGTTCCAGCTGGCTGATCCCGCGCAGCTCCCGCCACATGCGCAGCAGGGCGCCCACCTTCGCAGTCGTCATGACACGAAGTTAGCCCAGCCGGCTCAGCCCAGGTCGAAGGCGTTGCGCAGGCCGAGCCGGTGGCGCCACAGGTCGTTGCGCTTGAAGGGCTCCAACTCCGGGGCCCGGTACATCGGCCGGACCGTGCACCGCGACGCCTTCGAACCGTCCCGGTCCAGCAGGGAGTTGACGGCGGCGCGGGCCGAGGCGTTCGCGCCCTCCATCGTCGCGAGGTCGATGTCGACGGACACGTAGTCCCCGCTGAGGAAGAAGTTGGGGATGCGGGTGCCCGCGCTCGGCCGGTTGTGGAAGGTGCCGGTCGGGTGGATCAGCAACTGGTCCTGGTTGGTGGGGTTCGGCGTGCCCGTCCCGTCCACCCCGGGGTCCAGGAACCACGAGTGCAGCTTCCCGTCCGACAGCAGCGTCCTGCCGGTGTCGTTGAGCGAGGCCTTCAACTGGGCCCACACCTCGCGGGCGATCTCCTCGCGGGTGCACTGCTTGGCCGTCTTCCCGTACAGGATCCCGGGCTTGTCCCATTCGGAGATGTCGACCGACAGGCAGTCCACGGCGGCGCCGTCCCCGTAGTCGGCGGGGAAATCGCGCGCCGGCCAGTGCTCGGCCTGCTGGATCGCCGTCAACGACCAGGGGGAGTCTATGCAGTTGAGGTGTCCGTGGACGAGGGGCGCGCGCTCCGTGAGGTAGAACTGGATGCCCGTCATCCAGTCGGTCCGCAGCTCGTCGCAGCGCCCCAGCATCGGGTCGGCCGCCCGCAGCGCGGCGCTCCAGGTGGGGCGGGCGTGCTCCACGGGCAGCGCGCTGACGTAGTGGTCGGCGGTGACGGTCCGCACGGCCCCGGCCGGGTCCTCGACGAGCACCCCGCTCACGCGGCCGTCCGCGCAGCGCACCTCGCGCACCGTCCAGCCGATGTTGAACTCGACTCCGAGCGCGCGCAGCCGGGCCTCCCACGGATCGATCCACGCCTCGTTGGTCGGCAGGTTCAAGATCCGGTCCGGCGGGCCGTCCGCGCCCCGCCCCAGCAGGTTGAAGACGAAGGCCTCGCCGAGCGTGCCGACCGTGCGGGTGGAGGCCTCCTCGGCCTTGGTCGCCACGATGTTGCGGGTGATGCCGATCGCGAGGATGCGCTGGTACTCCTGCGACATGCGGGCGGCCCGGGTGAACTCCCACCAGGGGGTCCGCTCCCACTGGTCCTCGCGCCGTTCGTCGCAGCTGGTGAGGAAGACGAGGACGCGGTTGACGAAGTACGCCGTCTCGTGGAGCGGGAGGCGGACCAGCGACTGGAGGATGCCGGTGAGGGCCCGGCGCAGCTCGTCGGGGGTCAGCTCGGCGGGGGCGTGCTCCGGCCAGGGAATGGGCGCGCGCAGGTCCTCGCGGCCGGCCGCGCGGGCGAACATCATCTCGCGCGGGGCGACCAGGTTGTCCCAGACGCCGTTGGCGTTGCCGGGGAAGGGGATGCGCCGCATCGTGTCGGGCAGGTTGTGGTAGATCCCGGGGATGAAGCGGAAGCCGTGCTCGGCGGGGAGCGGGCGGCGGCCGCCGCGCGCGCTGCCCGGTACGTCCATGCTGCGGGCCTTGCCGCCGAGCGCCCGGCGCTCGTACACGGTGACCGCGTAGCCGCGTTCGGCCAGTTCGTGTGCGGCGGTGAGGCCGGCGACCCCGCCGCCGAGGACGGCGACGCGGCGCGCCGGTCCGGTGGTGCCAGCCCCGGTGGCCCCGGTGGCCGCTTCCGTCCCGGCGGCCGCTTCGGCCGGGGCGGCCAGGGCCCCGGCCGTGGATAACGCGCCGGCGGTGGCCGCGGCCCCCGCGATGAACGTGCGCCTGGAGTTGCCTGTGCGCGTCACGATGGTGTCCCCTCGATACCCGGTCGATACCCAGCGGTATTACCGGCGGTAACAGTCACGTCCGGCGCAGGAGCATAGGGGCGTCGCGGTGGTCTCGGAAGGCGCGGAAGCACCCGCACGCACTATGGCGCGAAACCTTCCCTGTGCCCTGAGCTGTGGGAACCTTGACTTCACGTCAGGTCAATCGGGCAGTCGTGTACGGGGAAGGAGCCTGTGGATGTCGAGAGAGCCGCTTTCGCAGAAGGAGATCGAGGACCGGTTGCGGGAACTCCCGGGCTGGGCCTTCGAGGACGACCGGATCATCCGGACCTACCGGCTGGGCAGCCACTTCGCGGCGAGCGCCCTCGTCAGCCACATCGCCTCCGTGCAGGAGGAGCTGAACCACCACTCCGACCTCACGCTCGGCTACAACACCGTCCGCGTCTCCGTGAACACGCACGACGCCGCGGACTCCGTCACCGCCGCCGACTTCGCCCTCGCCGAGCGCGTCGAGTCCCTCGCCCCCGCCCACGGCGCCGCCTGATGGCGGTGGCGCGACCCCTGCTCGACTACGACGCCGAGGCCGAGGCCTACGACGCCACGCGCGGCGGAGCCCCGCGCGCCGAGGCCGCCGCCGCGGCGGTCCTCGGCCTGCTCCCGGCGGCCACCGGGACCCTGCTCGACCTCGGCTGCGGCACCGGCATCGTCACCGCCCGGATCGCCGCCGCCCGCCCCGGGCTGCGCGTCCTCGGCGCGGACGCCTCGTACGGGATGGCCGCCATGGCCCGCTCCCGGGGCGTCCCGGTGGTCCTGGCCTCCGGAGCCCGCCTCCCGGTCCGCCCGGGCTCGCTCGACGCGGTCAGCGCGGTCTGGCTGCTGCACCTGTTGCGCGCACCGGGTGCGGTGGCCGCCGTGATCGCCGAGGCCGGGCGGGTGCTGCGGCCCGGCGGGGTGTTCGTCACCACCGTCGACAAGGACGCCGCCCACGACGTCGGCAGCGACATCGACGAGGTGCTCGCGCCGCACCTCACCCCCGGCCCCGCCGACGCCGCACCCGAGGTCACCGCACACGCGGCCGCGGCGGGCCTGCGCCCCGCCGGCGAAGCCCGCTTCACCGGGTACGGCCAGGGGCGCACCCCGCGCGGGAGCGCCGCCGCACTGCTCGCCGGGCGGTACGCCTCCCGGGTCCGCCCGCGCGGGACCACCCCGCGCGAGCTCGCCGGCCGGCTGGAACGCCTGCCCGGGCCGGACACCCCGCGCGCGGAGCCGACGTACCGGCTGTTCCGCTTCGTCCGCGACTGACGGCCGCCGCGCGGCGGCCCGGGTCCGCTCGGACGGGCGCCGCGCGGCGGGGCCCGGTCCGCTCAGACGGGCTCCAGGCGCCACCACTGCGCGGGCGAGTCCTCGTCCTCGCACTGGCGGGCCCCGCCCTGCGCGTCCGCCTCCAGCGGCAGCCCGCTGATGGCGGCGATCAGCGAGACGACGCCCGGATCGTCGAGGTGTGCCTCGACGATCCACTCCTGCGCCCCGAAGGCGTTGGCCTTCCACACCTGGACCCGGGTGCCGCTCTCCGTCGACGCGTTCGCGACGTCGAGCCGCCTGCCGTTGTGCACGCTGACCACGTGGAAGATCCCGCCGCCGCTGTGCACCGGGGTGACCTCCCACTGCCGGGACGCGTCCGGCCCGCCGTCCGGTCCGCCGTCCGGCCCGACGCCCACCCGGTTCCCGCTCTCGACCCGCAGCAGCAGCCCGCTGGCGACGTTGCGGATCCGGTACACGCCGTCCGGCGCCGCCAGCGCGCTCACGGACGGGCTCAGAAGTCGAACTCGGCCGGATCGGGACCGATCCGGCGGGCCGAGGCGCCCGCGCCCAGGGCGTCCAGCGCGGCGATGTCGGCGGCGTCCAGCTCGAAGCCGAAGACGTCCAGGTTCTCCCGGATCCGCGACGGGGTCACGGACTTGGGGATCACGACGTTCCCGAGCTGCAGGTGCCAGCGCAGCACCACCTGCGCGGCCGAGCGGCCGTGCTTCTCGGCGATCACGGCGACGGCCGGCAGCGTGAGGAGGTCCTTGCCCTGGCCGAGCGGGGACCAGGCCTCGGTGGCGATGCCCAGGCGCGCGTGCACGGCGCGCAGTTCGGCCTGCGGGAGCAGCGGGTGCAGCTCGATCTGGTTCACGGCCGGGACCAGGGAGCTCTCGGCGCCGAGCCGCTCGAGTTCGGCGGGGCGGAAGTTGGACACGCCCACGGCCTTGGCGCGGCCGCTCGCCGCGATCTCCTCGAAGGCCTTCCAGATGGCTACGAAGTCGTCGCGCATCGGGCGCGGCCAGTGGATCAGGTACAGGTCGATCTCATCGAGGCCCAGCTTGGCGAGCGAGGCGTCGAACTCGCGCAGCACGTTGTCCCGGCCCCAGGTCTCGGACTTGCCGTTCCACAGCTTCGTGGTGACGAACAGCTCCTCGCGCGGCACCCCGGACGCGGCGATGGCCTTGCCGGTGCCCGCCTCGTTGCCGTAGATGGCGGCCGTGTCGATGCTGCGGTAACCCGCCTCCAGCGCGGAGCCCACGGCCTGCGCCGCCTCGTCGTCCGGGACCTGCCAGACGCCGAAGCCGAGCTGGGGCATGGGCGTGCCGTTGTTGAGCTTGATGGTGGGGACCTGGTTCACGTCGGGTCGTTCCCTCGGTTCGTCTCGGTGGTACGGGTACGTACGGGTACTCCTACGACCGGCGACAACCTGGCACCGAGGTGGCCTATTCCCGCCGTACGGGTGAACCCGTACGGCGGGAGGGACGAGCTTCAGGCGCCCAGGTAGGCCTCCCGGACCAGCGGGTCGGCCCGTACCTCGGCGGCCGTGCCCTCGGCGAGCACGCTCCCCAGGTCCAGCACGACCACCCGGGTGCAGAGGTCCATCACGAAGGCCACGTTGTGCTCGACGAGCAGCACCGCGCAGCCCTCCTCCTCGGCCAGCCGGCGCACGACCTCCGCCAGCCGTTCGCGCTCGGGCGCGGACATTCCCGAGGCGGGCTCGTCCAGCAGCAGAACCCGGGGCGGATCGGCCACGGCGCGCGCCAGCTCCACCATCCGGGCCCGGCCCACCGGCAGACCGCCGGCGTACGAGTCCCCGAGCGCGCCGATCCCGCAGTCCGCCAGCACCCGGGCCGCCCGCTCCCGCCGCTCCCGCTCCCGGCGGCGCCGGGTGGGCGAGGAGACCAGGTCGGCCGCGAAACCGCCGCCTCCGCCCCGCCACTCCTGTGCGACGAGGACGTTGTCGGCGACGCTGAGCTGCCCGAACAACTGCTGGCGCTGGAAGGTCCGGCGCATTCCGTGCCGGGCCCGCCAGACGGGGGAGCGGCGGGTGATGTCCGCCCCGTCGAGCAGCATCCGCCCCTGGTCGGGCCGGCGGATCCCCGACAGGACGTCGAACAGGGTGGTCTTCCCGGCCCCGTTCGGCCCGATCAGCCCGCACACCTCGCCGGCCCGGACCCCGAGGTCGACGCCGGTCAGGGCCTTGACCCCGCCGAAGCGGACACTGATGCCGGTGGCCTCCAGCACGTAGTCGTCGCCGCTCACGTCGCCACCCCCAGATAGGCCTCGGTCAGCCGGTCCGCGTCCACCTCGGAGCGCGGGCCGCACCAGGAGACCCGGCCCTGGGAGAGGTAGGCGACGGTGTCGGCGATCCCCAGGATCTCGGCCGCCTTCTCCTCCACCAGCAGCAACGCGGTGCCGGCGTCGCGAAGTTCGGTGAGCAGCGCGTACACCTCGTCCACCACGCGCGGGGCGAGCCCGAGCGAGGGCTCGTCCGCGATCAGGACCGCGGGCGGGCGCTGCAGCAGCGGAGCGAGGGCCAGCATCTGCTGCTCCCCGCCGGACAGCGCCCCGGCGGCGACCGCGCGCCGCTCGCGCAGCCGGGGGAACCGTTCGTAGACGGCGTCCCGCTCGTCCGCGTCCCCCAGGTAGAGGGCCAGGTTCTCCTCGATGCTGAGGGCGGGGAAGATCCCCCGCCCCTCGGGCGCCAGCAGCACCCCGGCCCGCGAGCGCCGTACCGCGCCGTCGCGCGTGGCGTCCCGCCCGTTCACGAGGACGGTCCCGCCGGTGACGGGCAGCGCCCCGGCCGCCACCCGGCAGGCGGTGCTCTTCCCGGCCCCGTTCGGCCCGAGCACCGCGAGGATCTCCCCGCGCCGCACCAAGAGGTCCACCCCGCGCAACACGAGCCCCCCGTCATACCCGGCGGTGACACCCCGGAGCTCAAGTGAAGCCCCGCCGGCGTGTGAGGGTGCTCGGCCCGGCCGGGGGCGGGGCGCTGCTGAAGGGTCGAACGGATGGGCGGGGTTACCCGTGGGTCCGGTGGCGCGTTGGCCCGGCATGACCACGATGGAGACTTCCGCGCCGAGGGTGGGGCGCCGCCGGCGGGCACCGGCACCAGGGCACGAAGAATCGGTTCAGCTCACCCCCGACCCGCCCATCTACAGCGCGCTGCTCGCCCGCTGGGAGCAGGACGGCCGGACCGTGCCCGGGTTGCGCGATCCGGAGTGGTCCAAGATCGCCTCCTCGCCCATCTGGCCGAGCGGCCCCCTCTTCGGCGGCTGACCGACCGGCGGGCGGGCCGCACCTCGGCGACTTCCGCGCCGCCTGAGGGCCGCCCCGATCGGAGCCCGAGCAGTCCGGCCGCAGGCGGCGCGGAAGTCGCCTAGTGCTGTGGCCGGGAAGGTTTGCCGGGTCGCGGTGTTCGGTGCGGTGCCTCGCAAGGCGGAGGGCCGCCGCTCGTACTGGACGTACTTCGGTGGTCCGACAACGCGGCGAGGTGCCGTGCCGGGCGCCGCGACCCGGTGAACCTTTCCGGTCACAGCACTAGCGGGATTCCGGGCCCGCCAGGTGGCGGGCGATCACCATGCGCTGGATCTGGTTCGTGCCCTCCACGATCTGGAGGACCTTCGCCTCGCGCATCAGCCGCTCGACGGGGAAGTCCGCCGTGTAGCCGTAGCCGCCCAGCACCTGCACCGCGTCCGTGGTGACGGCCATCGCCGCGTCGGTGCAGAAGAGCTTCGCCATCGCTGCCTGCCGGGAGAACGGCTTGCCCGCGTCCCGCAGCCGTGCCGCCGCCAGGTACAGCGCGCGGCCCGCCTCGATCTTCGTCGCCATGTCGGCCAGCATGAACCGCAGGCCCTGGAAGTCCGCGATGGGGTGGCCGAACTGCTTGCGGTCCAGTGCGTAGACCAGGGCCTCGTCCAGGGCGGCCTGGGCCACGCCGATCGCGCAGGCCGCGATGCCGAGGCGGCCCGCGTCCAGGGCCGCCAGGGCGATCGTGAAGCCCTGGCCCTCCTCGCCGATGCGGCGCGTGTCGGGGACCCGTACGCCGTCGAAGTGCAGCTGGGCGGTGGGCGAGCCCTTCATGCCCATCTTCTTCTCGGGGACGGCTGCGGTCAGGCCCGCCACGTCGCCCGGAACCAGGAAGGCCGTGATGCCCTTCGGGCCGTCCACGCCCGTGCGGGCCAGGACGGTGTAGAAGTCGGCGACCCCGCCGTGGGTGATCCAGGCCTTGGTGCCGTCGATGATCCAGTCGTCGCCGTCCCGGACCGCCTTGGTGGTCAGCGAGGCCGCGTCCGAACCGGCGCCGGGCTCCGAGAGGCAGTACGCGCCGAGCAGGCCGCCGCCGAGCATCCCGGGCAGGTGGGCGCCCTGCTGCTCCTTGGTCCCGTAGCCGGCCAGGCCGTGGCAGGCCAGCGAGTGCACGCTGACGCCGAGCCCCACGGTCAGGCGGGCCGCGGCCAGCTCCTCCAGCACCTGGAGGTAGACCTCGTACGGCTGGTCTCCGCCGCCGAACTCGCCGGCGTACGGCAGGCCGAGCAGACCGGACTCGGAGAGCAGCCCGAAGACCTCCCGGGGGAAGCGGCCGGCGTCCTCCTCCTCGGCGGCCCGGGGCCGGATCTCGCGCTGCGCGATCTCGCGGACGAGTGCGAGCAGGTCGCGGGACTCCTCGGTGGGCAGCTGGCGTTCCACTGGCTGCTGCGCGCGGTCGGTCATGGCGGCGCTCTCCTCACTCGTCAAGCACGGGGCGGCGCGTGAGGGTGGTACGCGTCGCCGGGTCTCGGGGCTCACAGCCGATGGTGCCCTCCCGGATCGCGGGAAGGTCCAGTTCAAGGGGCTGCGGCGGTTGAGTATGCCCGATCAGGGGCTTCCCGTCACGGGTACGGGATCGCCCTCGGGGACGGGCGGGGCCGGGCACCCGGGGACGAACTCCTCGATCACCGTCAGTGTCGCGCGCAGCGTCCGCACCAGCAGGGCGCCGACCTCGGCCCGGCCGGGCCGGCCGGCGGCCTCCGGCGTGCCGATCCACTCGAGCGTGCTGCCCTCGACCCCCGAAAGCCAGCCGACCAGCGCGAGCCGGGCCAGCGGGGGGACGGACCGGTGGCCGTACGCGCCTTCCGCGATGGTCGCGACGAGCTCCTCGCGCACGGCGTCGCGGATGGCGAGGACCTCGGAGTCGGAGCCGACGCCTCCGGTGACGATGGTGCGGTAGGCGGCCTGGTGGTGCTCGGCGTAGTACAGGTAGCCGTCGATCGTGGTGCGCACGCGCTCGGCGGCCGGCACCCGGTCCTCGGCGGCGGCGCGGGCGACGAGCTCGGCCACCGAGTCCTCGACGATGGCCAGGTAGTAGCCGCGCTTGCTCTTGAAATAGTAGTAGATGAGCCCCTTGGCGACGCCCGCGTGCTTGGCGATGTCGTCCATCGAGAGCGCGTCATACGAGGTGTCGGCGAACAACTTGCGCCCGATCGCCATCAGTTCGGCCCGCCGAACCTGCGAACGCCCGCTCGTTCCGCGCTGTTGACTATTATTCAAATTCAGCCCTAGCCTCGAACTGCCACAGGATGCCCGAAGTATGGCAGACCTGCGCGCACTCCCCCTTGCACTCCCCCTGCGCACGGACGACGTACGGGAGGAACACCTCATGGGCAACGGCAAGACGAGCACGAGGACCAACACGGCCGAGGGCCGGGTCAATTGGAAGAAGACGGCCGCCGTCGCGATGCCCGCGATCGTCGCGGTCGGGGCGATGGCCATGGTCATGGCACAGGGCGCGCTCGCCGCCTCCTTCGCCGTCTCGGGGACCACTTTCCAGGTCTCCTCCTCCAAGCTGAGCAGCAAGGGCCTGGCCTCCTACGTGCAGACGGACCGCTCCGTCGACGGCAAGGGGCACCCGGTGGCGCTGCTCGGCATCGGCGATGCCACCCTCACGGACATCTGCCAGGCCGCCGAGGTGGACACCCCGGTGGGCAAGGTGGTCTTCAAACTGACCGCCGGCGGCCCGGCCGGCGAGGTCACCGCCAGCAGCCTGGTCATCGACGGCGAGGACCTGGCCGGCGACGCCGTCTTCGGGACGGCCCAGATCGGCCGCGACGCCTCCACCCTGGACCAGGTCAGCGGGGTCACGGGCGAGGCCGGCAAGTTCGGCCTCCAGGCCGGGAACATCGAGGTCGTGGACGTGAAGTCGCACGCCTGGTCGGCGACCGGCGGCAACTTCCACCTCAAGGGCCTGAAGCTGAACGTCAGCCTGGGCGGCGGCAAGTGCTTCTAGGTCCGCGCGGACCCGTCGGCCCGGGGAGCGGGTGGCTGGAACGGCGGCTCCCGCTGCCCGGCCCCCGGCTGCGGCTGCGCGCCTGGCGCCGCACCCGACCCTTCTGGGGCGGGCTGCTGGTGATCCTGGGCGGGACCGAGCTCCTGCTGGTCCCGCTCTCGCCGCTCACCGTGCTGGTCAGCCTGGGCCTCGGCGGGATCGCCGCGATCGGGATCGGCATCGCGCTGATCGCGGCGGGAGTGTTCCTGTGGCTGCTGCCGCAGGCCCGGGCCTACGTCTCGATCCACGCACTGCTGCTCTCGGTGCTGTCCTTCGTCGCGACCAACCTCGGCGGCTTCCTGCTGGGCATGCTGCTCGGCATCGCCGGCAGCGCGCTGGCCTTCGGCTGGACCCCGCTGCCCGATCCGGAGGCGGCCGAGGAGGGCGCCCCGTACCTCCCGAGCCTGGACGGCAGCGGGCCGCGCACCCTGGCCGCCGCGCTGCCGGTGGTACTGCTCGCCTCGCTGGCGGCGGGGGCGGGCGCCCCGCGGGCGGAGGCGGCCGGGACGGCCCGGGCGGCCCCGGCCGCACTCGCGGCCCGGGCAGCTCCCGCGGCGCCCGCGTCCCCGGAGGCTCCCGCGGCGCCGACAGCGCCGACGGCCGCGCGCACGCCCCCGACCGTGACCACCTCGCTCTTCGCCCCGCAGGGCTTCACCTTCGCGGGCGTCACGCACGTGCCCACGGCGGACGGCCCGCTGAAGGTGCTGGTGCTGCGGATGCGCGCGGCCACCCTCACCGACTACCGGCTGCGCACCCGGGACGGCCGGGACGAGTACGGGCTGGCCGCCCGGAGGCTCGACCTGCGCGGCGACGTCACCCTGTACCTGACGAGGTTCAGCGGCTGCATCGAGGGGCTGCTGTGCGTCACCTTCAGCCCGGACGGACTGCCGGCTCCCCCGATCATCCCGCCGTTCGTCTTCATGACCCGGGTCAGCGCGGAGCAGGCGCTCGTCACCTCGGACGTGATCGAGACCGACGGCCTGCGGCTGGAGGCCTCGTGATCCCCGTCCAGGCCGCGCCGCTGTGGGCGTACGGCATCGGCGCCACCCTCGCGGTGGCGGCCGGGCGCCAGTTGCAGTGGTGGGAGCGGTCGGTCCGGGGCGAGGGGGTCCGTACGAGGAGCCGCGCGGCCCATCCGTACCTGGCGCTCACCCTGCTCTACGCGGCTCTGCTGCCCGCGCCGACCGGGGTGTACCTGATGTGGCAGAACCCTGCCTGGTCCACCATGCACGCGGCGCACGGGCACGACGGCGTATGGGCCGGCTTCGCCCTCCTCCAGGCGGCCTCGCCGGTGGCCGGCGCGCTGCTCGGCTTCCTGGCGGCGCGGCTGTTCGTCCTGGTCGGCGCCGGGTACTGGGGGTACCTCCAGGCGGTGGCCGGGTACTTCCTGCTGTTCTTCACCCTGATCCACGGGTGGGACGGCACGGGGTACCAGCGGCTGCTGAGCGCCGATCCGCGGGCCTTCGCCGGCTGGTCCGCGGACGGCGCGGACGGCGCCGGCGGCGGGTCGGTCCTCAACCACTGCCTCGCCTTCGCGACCTCGGGGACCTTCCTGGCCCTGCTGGTCTTCGGCACGGCCGTGATCGGCACGATGCTGCTGATGGAGATCGGCTGGCTGGTGGAGGGCTGGCGGCTGCCCGGGGCGGCGGCGGACCTCAAGGTGCCCCGGGTGGTCGCGGTGGCGATCGCCGGAGCGGGGGTCCACGCGCTGCCGTTCGCGGGGGCGCTGGGCGCGAGCGTACTGGTGCGGCTGCTGGGCTGGTGGCTCGGCGCCGGGGTGTTCGCCGTGCTCGCCGGGGTGGTGCTGCTGCCCCGGAGCTCGCCGGTGCGGAAGCTGTACGCGCTGGTGGGGATTCCGGACGGGCACTGGCGGGTGGAGCCGCGGGAGCCCGGGGAGCGGGAAGAAGCGGCGGGGACTAGAAGAACCAGCCCACCTGGGTGACGAACATGGCCACGACGACGACCAGGATCCAGCCGAGCACGTGCTCCGTCCAGGAGGAGGAGCCGTCGTCGGGTCCGCCGGTGCGGACCAGGTCACGGGCTCGGGAGGTCAGGGCGGCGCTGTGTGCGGTCATGCCTCCCAATGTGACAGCGGGGGCGGCCTTCGCGGTAGAGACGATGGTCACGCCGTGGCATGTCTCACGCCCCGGTCCGTGGATGCGGGCCGGGGCGTGAGGGGCGCGTGCGCCGGATCAGGTGGCGCGTTCCCGGCCCGCCATGGCCGACATGGCCAGGGCGAGGCAGAGGGCGACGGCCCCGGCGATCACGTTGCTCATCACCGTGCGCGTCGTGTCGACGCTGCCGGCGATGACCCAGGGCGCGACGATCGTCCACGCCGCGAGACCGACCGCCGTCCAGGCCATGGCGTGGGTGCGCTCGTAAGCGGAGCCGAGCCCGCTCATGCACAGGCAGTACGCCAGGCCGGCGATCAGGTTGTTGATCGCCAGCGCGCTGAGCCCGCTGAATCCGGCGATCCACGGCGAAGCGGCGATGTAGAGGCCCGTGAGGAGGGCCATCGCCTCGACGGCCTGGGCGGCCGGCGTGCTGGTGACCCGCTCGAACCGGGTGCGCATCTCGGCGAGGTCGGGGTGGTGTTCGATGCTGTGGGTGGTCATGGTGGGCCGCCTCCTACTGAAGCGCGAAGCCTTTATGTGCCCTTTATTCCCATATGGTCCGCTTGTCATGCCTTCGGGTCAACGGGAAGTTTCACAGCACCCCGACCGCCCGCAGCACGAGGATCTGGGCGGCGCTCGGCCGGACCGGTCCGTAGAGGTAGCAGATGCCGCCGGTGCCGGAGACGGTCTTGCCCGCCGCGTTGAGGCGCTTGGTCCGCAGCCAGTTGTTCTCGAACTCCCGCCGCCGGTAGACGCGGCGCACGGCCGGGTTGTCGGCCGAGTTCGGGTCGTTGGCGATCACGTCGCCGGTCGCCGTGAAGCCGATGACGGTCATCAGGTGGCCGGCCGTGCCGTAGCCCGCGCCCGTGAGCTCCCGGTCGGTGAAGGACTGCGAGGTGATGACCGGGACGCCGGCCCGGACCAGGGCCTCCAGGTCGGACAGCGAGCCCAGCCGGGTGACGACCCCGGCCAGCTGCCGGTAGGTGGCGGCGTAGGCGGCGTTGAAGGGCCAGTTGCCGCAGCCCTTGTACGCGGCGTCGTAGGTGGAGCGGGCGGCATGGCAGACCTGCGGGTCGGCGTAGCCCTTCTTGACCCAGGTCAGGGACTTGGCGCTGGCCCTGCGGCCCCAGAATTCGATGATCATCTGCGAGGAGGTGGGGCTGCACCAGGCCTCGCCGCCGTTGTCGTACTCGGGGTACTGGCCCGCGTGCGTCTCCTGCGAGTACCTCGGCACCTTCAGCTCGTGGGCACCGCCGGAGGGGACGGAGGCCGGGACGGTGAAGCGGTCCGGAACGTCGGAGGCCATGGCGCCCGCGAGCCACACCGTCGGTCCGCGGACGGCGCCGGGCTTGCGGTGGAGGGTCAGGCGCAGCCGCCAGTCCTTGATCCGCAGCCCGCTCGGGGGGGCGTCCACGGCCAGGGTGTCGGTCCAGACGGTGGACTTGCCGTCGGTCTGGCCGTCCACGGAGGTGCGGCGGATGTCCCCGTCGCCCGAGGCCCAGCGGCCCATCACGTACCAGGGGGTGGCGGTGCCGTCGGTGTAGGTGCCGCGCAGCTCGGTCTGGATCCAGGTGCCGGCCGGCGTACGGGCGTTCCAGGAGGCGATGGCCTCGGTGGCGGGCACGGTGGAGGCGTGCACCGGCGAGGTCCAGACGGCGTACTCCCAGGTGCTCTTCTTCCCGGTGTGCGGGTCGGCGTACTCGGTGCGGCCGACCGCGGTCTTGATCTCCAGGCCGGGGCGGGCGCCCGCGATGGCGGTGGTGCCCTGGTGGGTGCCGGCGCTCCAGTGGGCGTGGGAGTGCCAGAACCGGTTGTCCACGGTCTTGCGGGTGGCGGCCCCGGCGGGGGCGTTGGCGGCGGGTGCCGGTCCGGGAGCGGGGACGGGAGCCGGGACGGGGGCCGGTCCGGCCGGGGTCGCGGGCTCCGGTCCGGCCCCGGCCGCGGAGGCCCGGCCGCCGGGGACGGTGGCCGCGGCGGCCGCCGCGAGGGCTACGGCCAGCAGGGCCCGGCGTGGTGTGGCTGCGGTCATCGGCGTGGCCCCCAGGGGTCGGTGCGGTGTCGACTGCTCCACCCTTCCAGTTCCCGCCCGCCGGGCGGCGAAGCCGGGGGCACGTGTCGGGGTGACGCGGGACCCCGGTGCACGCGAGAACCCGGCATACGTGAGAGACCCCGGTCCGGGCCGCCGGGCCCGGCGGGCCCGGCAGTGCTTTGGCCACGGCACTACGCTGGGGCCGTGGAATTCCAGGCGGCATCACGGTCCCTCCCGGCGCTCGCGCACGAGCTCGCCGGACTGCCGACCTCCCTCGGGGCGGTGCGCCTGATCGGGATCGACGGGCACGCCGGGTCCGGGAAGAGCACCTTCGCGGGGGCGCTCGCCGAGGCGCTCGGCGGGGCTCCCGTGCTGCACCTCGACGATGTGGCCAGCCACGAGGAGCTTTTCGCGTGGGACGACCGGCTGCGCGCCCAGGTGCTGGAGCCGCTCGCCGCGGGCCGGCCCGCGCACTGGGCCCCGTACGACTGGATCGAACGGCGGTTCGGTGCGGAGCGGCTGCTGGAGCCGGCCCCGGTGCTGCTCGTCGAGGGGGTCGGCGCCGGCCGGCGCGCGCTGCGCCCGCGGCTGGCGCGGCTGTTGTGGATGGAGACACCGCGTGCGCAGTCCTGGGGGCGCGGGCGAAACCGGGACGGGCGTGAACTTTCCGACTTCTGGGACGGATGGGAGCGCGCGGAGCTCGCGCACTTCTCGGATGACCCTTCGCGCCCCTTCGCGGACACCCTGGTACGGCAGAGCGGTACGGGATACGAGTGGTCTTCCGGGACTGCTGCGACGGCGGGAACCACGACTTCCGTCACCGAGGGTGACGGACTCCCCCGGGCCTGACGGGCCCCGGAACTCCGCCGCGCGCAGGCTCCACCCGGCCGCTTGACCCGGGGACGAGGACGGCCTTACGTTCTGAATACGCGGCCCTCACAGGCCGCCACGGACGCGAAGCCCCCGATTGTTCCCCCGTGATCGGGGGCTTCGCCCTGCCCCGACCGCGGGACTCCACGGCCTTCCCGGCGGCGCGGCGACGCGGCACGGACGGGCGAATCCGCCCCGTATTCTCACCCTGTGTCACCACGGGTGCCACGGGTATCCACCCGACCCGTCTTCACCGCACCCTACGTAAGGTGCGTAACCGCAGGTACGATGCACCCCTGATTTCATCAGCGCAGGGACAACTCGCGTGCGCGACGCGGGGGTTGTCGCGCACCACGGGGGCAGGCTTGTGGGGGACGTGATGGATTTCGCCGCGGTGGGCAGCGCACACGCCCCGGCCGAACTCGCCTGGCTGCGGGGCGTCGACGCCTGCACGATGGGCGCTTATCCGCAGGCCGAGGAGGAGTTCCGGACGGCGGTACGACTGGATCCGGCGATGGCCGACGCCTGGCTGGGCCTGCACGCGCTCCGGGTCGACACCACCAACGCATTACTCCGGATGTACGCCCACCGGGACCGCTTCGGGGAACAGCGGGCCCGGCACCGGCGGACGCTCAACTCCTGGTACTGGCTGGGCTGGTGGGTGCAGCCGGTGCTGGAGAGCCGGCGCGACCTGCTGCTCGCGCACGCCTCGCACTGGCTGGACGGCCGCCATGTGCCCGAGCTGGACCAGGCGCTCGCCGCCCTGCCGCCCGTGGACACCGATCCGCAGGTCCGCTTCCTGCACGCCTGCCGGGCCTATCTGGTCAAGGACTGGGAGCAGCTGGTGCGGCACACCGAATCCCTGGTGGACGACCCGCTGCTGGGCATCGAGGCCGGCCTGTTCGGCGGGATGGCCCGGGTCCGCCTCGAGATGTACGGGCAGGCGGAGCCGCTGCTGTCGGCCTCGCTGATGCGCTGCCGCAGCGAGCAGCCGCAGCGCAAGGAGCTGCGGTACTGGCTGGCCCGCGCGCACGAGGGGACCGGGCGCAGCGCGGCGGCGCTGCCGCTCTACCGGGCGGTGCACCGGGTGGACCCGGCGTTCATGGACACGGCGGCCCGGCTGACGGCGATCGAGGACAGCGAGGACGCCGACGGACTGGCCGGGTTCGCGGGCGGCTACGGCCACGAGGGGATCGGCGGCCACGGCCTGTCCCCCTCGGGCGGTGACTTCGCGGCGGTGGTCCTGGGCGGCGGCCCGGCCCAGGACCTCGCGGCGGACGGGCAGGCGGAGGCGGACCCGCTGACTTCGGCGGAGCCGCCGGAGCCGCGACACGGCCCGGGGGCGGCGCCGCCGGGTCCCGGCCCGGGCCGGCCGGCCGGCGTGCGGCACAAGGTGGCCCTGCCCGCCCAGCCGGGGCCGGTGGGGCTGCCGTCCGGGCCGGCGGATCCGGCGGCGCTGGCCCACGCGCTCGCGGAGCTGGAGCGGATGGTGGGCCTGGAGCCGGTCAAGCGGCAGGTGAAGGCGCTCTCCGCGCAGCTGCACATGGCCCGGCTGCGGGCGGCTTCGGGACTGCCGGTGCAGCCGCCGAAGCGGCACTTCGTCTTCTCGGGGCCGTCCGGCACGGGCAAGACGACGGTGGCGCGGATCCTGGGCCGGGTCTTCTACGCGCTGGGCCTGCTCGGCGGCGACCACCTGGTGGAGGCGGGGCGCGCGGACCTGGTCGGCGAGTTCCTCGGGCAGACGGCCGTGAAGGCGAACGAGCTGATCGACTCGGCGATCGGCGGGGTGCTGTTCGTGGACGAGGCGTACAGCCTGTCCAACTCCGGGTACAGCAAGGGCGACGCGTACGGCGACGAGGCCCTGCAGGTGCTGCTGAAGCGGGCGGAGGACAACCGCGACCACCTCGTGGTGATCCTGGCGGGCTATCCGGCGGGGATGGACCGGCTGCTGGCCACCAATCCCGGCCTGTCCTCGCGGTTCACCACCCGGGTGGACTTCCCGAGCTACCGGCCGCTGGAGCTGTCCGCGATCGGCGGGGTGCTGGCGGACGCCAACGGCGACCGGTGGGACGAGGAGGCGCTGGAGGAGCTGCGGAGCATCAGCGGGCACGTGGTGGAGCAGGGCTGGATCGACGAGCTCGGCAACGGCCGGTTCCTGCGGACGCTGTACGAGAAGAGCTGCGCGTACCGGGATCTGCGGCTGGCGGGCTTCGCCGGTGATCCCTCGCGGGACGATCTCTCCACCCTGCGGCTGGCGGACCTGATGCAGGCGTACGGGGAGGTCCTGTCGGGCCGGGGTCCGCAGGAGCGGCCGGAGCCGCCGCCGTTGTAGCCGTTCGGGGGCCGGAGATGTCGCGCCGCGGCATCTCCGGCCCCCGAACCGGGACCCTCTACGCGCTGCGCGCGTACCCCCGGTGCGCCGGGTCGCGGACCTCGCCGACCAGGGTTTCCAGGACGTCCTCCATGGCCACGAGGCCCAGCACCCTTCCGGACGGGTCCGCCACCTGTGCCAGGTGGGTGGCGTCGCGGCGCATGACCGTCAGGGCGTCGTCCAGGGGGAGCGTGGAGCAGACCGTGGTCATCCGCCGCCAGACCCGCTGGGGCACGGCCCGTTCCCGGTCCTCGAGGTCGAGTACGTCCTTCACGTGCAGGTAGCCCATGAAGGCGCCGCTCTCGGCGCGGACCGGGAAGCGGGAGTAGCCGGTGCGGACCGTGAGCTGCTCGATCTCGCGCGGGGTGACGGCGGGTCCGACCGTGACCAGCCGGTCCGGGGCGAGGAGGACGTCGGTGACCGGGCGGCTGCCCAGTTCCAGCGCGTCCTCCAGCCGCTCCTGCTCGACCGGCTCCAGGAACCCGGCCTGCCGGGAGTCCTTGAGCAGGCGGCCGAGCTGGGCGGAGGTGTAGACGGCCTCGACCTCGTCCTTGGGCTCGACCTTGAAGAGCCGCAGGACCAGCGTGGCGCAGGCGCCCAGGGCCGTGGTGACCGGCCCGCAGACGCGGGCGAAGGCGACCAGGCCGGGGCTGAACCACAGGGCGGTCTTCTCGGGCGCGGCCATGGCGAGGTTCTTGGGGACCATCTCGCCGATGACCAGGTGCAGGAAGACCACGGCGGCGAGCGCGAGCGCGTAGCCGAGGGGGTGGATCAGGCCTTCGGGCACGTGGGCGGCGTGGAAGACGGGCTCCAGCAGCCGGGCCACGGTCGGTTCGGCGACCGCGCCGAGGGTGAGCGAGCACATGGTGATGCCGAACTGCGCGGCGGCCATCATGCGCGGCAGGTTCTCCAGGCCGTGGAGCACCTGGCGGGCCCGCTTGGAGCCGGCGGCCAGCGGCTCGATCTGGCTGCGGCGGACGGAGACGAGCGCGAACTCGGCGCCGACGAAGAAGCCGTTGGCCAGGACGAGGAGCAGGGCGAACAGGAGCTGGAGCGCGTTCACCGGCCGCCCACCGATTCGAGCTCGGCGGGGGCGGGGACGGAGCCCAGCTGGATGGAGCCCGGCGGGACGGAGCCCAGCGGTGCGGTGCGCACGAGGCGGACGCGTTCGGCGCGGTAGCGGCCGACCTGGCGGACGGAGAGCTTCCAGCCGGGGAGTTCGGCGCGGTCCCCGGGGGCGGGGATGCGGCCGAGCAGGTCGGCGACGAGGCCGGCGACGGTCTCGTACGGGCCTTCCGGGACCTCCAGGCCTATCCGGCGCAGGGTCTGGACGCGGCAGCTGCCGTCGGCCTCCCAGGAGGGGCGGCCGTCCTCGGGGGGTACGGCGGCCAGTTCGGGCCTCCGGTCCTCCGCGAGGTCGTGCTCGTCGCGGACCTCGCCGACGAGCTCCTCCACGATGTCCTCCAGGGTGACGACACCAGCGGTGCCGCCGTACTCGTCGACGACCACGGCCATCGGCTGTTCGCTGCGCAGCCGTTCCAGCAGCGGCTGCACCGGCAGGGAGCCGGGCACCAGCAGCGGGGCGACGCAGATCCGGCTGACGCTGGTGCGCGCGCGCTCGGACTCGGGCACGGCGAGGGCGTCCTTGAGGTGGACGACCCCGGTGATCTCGTCGATGCGCTCGCGGTAGACGGGGAAGCGGGACAGGCCGGTGGCGCGCGTCAGGTTGAGCACGTCGGCGGCGGTGGCCGTGTGCTGCAGGGCGCTGACCTTGACCCGGGGGGTCATGACCAGCTGGGCCGTGAGCTCGCCCAGCGAGAGGGTGCGCACAAAGAGGTCGGCGGTGTCCTGTTCGAGGGCGCCGGCCTGGGCCGAGTGGCGGACCAGGGAGACCAGTTCGCCGGGGGTGCGGGCCGAGGCCATCTCCTCGGTGGGCTCCACGCCCAACGCCCGGACGAGCCGGTTGGCGATGGCGTTGAGGGCCGCGATGACCGGCCGGAAGGCGCTGGAGAAGGCGTGCTGCGGGCCGGCGACGAAGCGGGCCACCTGGAGCGGCCGGGAGACCGCCCAGTTCTTCGGGACGAGCTCGCCGACGACCATCTGGACGGCGGAGGCGAGCAGCATGCCGATGACGACGGCGACGCCGGGGACGACGCCCCGGGGAAGGCCGGTCGCGGCGAGCGGCCCGGTCAGCAGTGCGGCGAGGGCGGGCTCGGCGAGCATGCCGACCACGAGGGAGGTGATGGTGATGCCGAGCTGGGTGCCGGAGAGCTGGAAGGACAGCTCCCGCAGGGCTTTGACGACCGTGCGGGCACGGCGGTCGCCTTCGGCTGCGGCGCGTTCGGCCTCGGGTCTCTCGACCGTGACGAGGCCGAATTCGGCCGCCACGAAGAAGCCGTTGGCGAGGATCAGGGCGAATGCCGCCCCGAGCAGGAGTAGCGGGATGGTCATGCCGCCGCCTCCGGGGGGAGGGCGGCGCGTGTACTACCGGACGATCCGTCCATTGCTGGAGGGAGTCACTCCTCAGGTCGATGGTGCCCACGGGCCACGGGGTCCCGGGGCGTGTGGGAGGGCACGCGTGCGCGCGCCCCGCCCACCAGGGTAGTCACTGGGATCGCCGCCGCAATGGGACGCAGCGACGAGGTCGGCCGGGCTCAGTCGTTCTTTGAGCCGGTTCCGTGGATCTCGGCGAGGGCGCGCAGGGCGCGGGCGTCGGCGATCGCCTGGGCCTTGGCCACGCCGGGCTGGATGCCGAGGGCGGGCAGGCTGGTGCCGTCGCTGAGGTCGAGGAACACCCACGCGTCGCCCGGGCGGAGGTTGACGCGCAGGATCTGCGCCCACTCCAGCCGGCGGGTGGTGGTGAGGTTGACGACCGTGACCCCGGCCTCGTCGGCGACCACCTTGGGGCGGCTGAGCAGGACGAGGACGCAGGACAGCAGGGCCGCGGTGAAGACGAAGGCGATCCGCTCACCGGGGTGCAGGGTCTCGAGGATCAGGGCGATCGCCGTGATCGTGACGAACATGGCGGCGCCGACGCCCAGCAGGACGGCCCGGGTGCGGGTCGGCCGGAAGGTGACCGGGAGTGCGGGCGGTGCGGGCTGGGCGGTGGCGTCGGCCATGTTCGTCAGTGCCTTCGGTGGTGCCGGGACGGCGGTGTGGGGCGGTGGTGTGGGGCGGATCGGGCGCCGGCCCCGGGGGGCCGACGTGCGCGTCAGAGGCGGCAGGCGTGGATCGAGGTGGTGAGGATGGCGCGGGCGCCGAGCTCGTACAGGTCGTCCATGATCCGCTGGGCCTCCTTGGCGGGGACCATGGCGCGGACGGCGACCCAGCCCTCGTTGTGCAGCGGGGAGACGGTCGGCGACTCCAGGCCCGGGGTGAGGGCGACCGCGCGCTCCAGGTGCTCGGCGCGGCAGTCGTAGTCCATCATCACGTAGCTGCGGGCGACCAGGACGCCCTGGAGCCGGCGCAGGAACTGCTGGGCCTGGGGGTCCTCCGGGTCGGTGCCGTTGCCTCGGATGACGACGGCCTCGGAAGTCATGATCGGCTCGCCGATGACCTCCAGGCCGGCGTTGCGCAGGCTGGTGCCGGTCTCGACGACGTCCGCGATGATCTGGGCGACGCCGAGCTGGATGGCGGTCTCGACCGCGCCGTCGAGGTGGACGACGGAGGCCTCGATGCCCTTCTCCGCGAGGTGCTTGGCGACGATTCCCTCGTACGAGGTCGCGATGGTCATCCCGTGGAAGTCCTCGGGGCCCTTCGCGGTGCCGGGGATGGTCGCGTAGCGGAAGGTGGAGCGGCCGAAGTTCAGCGGCAGGATCTCCTCGGCGCTGGCGCCGGAGTCGAGCAGCAGGTCGCGGCCGGTGATGCCGATGTCGAGCTTGCCGGAGGACACGTAGATCGCGATGTCCTTGGGGCGGAGGTAGAAGAACTCCACCTCGTTGTCGGGGTCGACGACCACGAGCTCCTTGGACTCCTTGCGCATCCGGTAGCCGGCCTCATGGAGCATCGCCGACGCCGGTCCGGAGAGTGAACCCTTGTTGGGGACGGCGATGCGCAGCATGGGGCTTCCTTTGGTGCGTAGGTGCGAAAGGTGTGCGGGTACGGGCGCGCGGACGCCCCGGCAGGGTGTGCCGGGGCCCGCGCGGAACTGCGGCGGCCTGAGAACTGCGCGGCCTAGAGGTGCGCGTAGACGTCGTCGAGGGAGATCCCGCGCGCCACCATCATCACCTGGACGTGGTAGAGCAGCTGGGAGATCTCCTCGGCGGCGGCTTCCTTGCTCTCGTACTCGGCGGCCATCCAGACCTCGGCGGCCTCCTCGACGACCTTCTTGCCGATGGCATGGACGCCCTTGCCCACGAGCTCGGCGGTGCGGGAGGTGCTGGGGTCGCCGTTGGCGGCCTTGAGCTGGAGCTCGGTGAAAAGCTCTTCGAAGCTCTTGGGGGTTGTGTTCGCCATGATGGTCCTCAGAATACGGTGTGCGCGGCCGGCTACTGGCGCCAGGGTTCGCTGACGGTCCGCAGCGTCATGGCGGTGGAGACGGCGGCGGTGACCGCTTCGTGCCCCTTGTCCTCGTTCGACCCCTCGAGCCCGGCGCGGTCCAGCGCCTGCTCGTCGTTGTCGCAGGTCAGTACGCCGAAGCCGATGGGGACTCCGGTGTCGATCGACACCTGCACCAGGCCCTGGGTGACGCCCTGGCAGACGTAGTCGAAGTGCGGGGTGCCGCCGCGGATGACCACGCCGAGGGCGACGATGGCATCGTAACCGCGACCGGCCAGTACCTTCGCCACGACCGGGAGCTCGAAGCTGCCCGGGACGCGCAGCACGGTGGGCTCGTCGATCCCCAGCTCGTGCAGGGCCCGCAGGGAACCGTCCACCAGGCCGTCCATGACCTTCTCGTGCCACTGGGCCGCGATCACGGCGACTCGGAGGTCTCCGCAGTTCTTCACGCTCAGTTCGGGTGCGCCCTTGCCGCTCACAGCTCTGCTCCTCAGGTGTTTCCGGGTCTGGTGATGAAAGGTGTCTCGGGGTGAAAAAGGTGGAGGCGGGGGGTGACGGGACGCCCTACTGGTTGCCGCAGGCGGACGTGGTGGTGACCGCCTCCAGCCAGGGCAGGTCGTGGCCCATCCGGTCCCGCTTGGTGCGCAGGTAGCGCAGGTTGTGCTCGCCCGCCTCCATGGGCATCGGCTCCCGGTCGGAAACCTTGATGCCGCCGCGTACGAGGGCTGCCGCCTTGTCGGGGTTGTTGGTCAGCAGCCGGACGCTGTGGACGCCGAGGTCGGCGAGGATCCGGGCGCCGGCCGCGTAGTCGCGGGCGTCCGCGGGCAGGCCCAGCTCCAGGTTGGCGTCGAGGGTGTCACGGCCGCGCTCCTGGAGCTCGTACGCGCGCAGCTTGGACAGCAGTCCGATGCCGCGGCCCTCGTGGCCGCGCAGGTAGACGATCACACCGCGGCCCGCGGCTTGGACGCGCTCCATGGCGGTGTGCAGCTGGGGCCCGCAGTCGCAGCGCTGCGACTGGAAGATGTCTCCGGTCAGGCACTCGGAGTGCATCCGGACCAGGACTTCCTCGCCGTCGCCGACCTCTCCGTGGACGAGGGCGACGTGCTCGACGCCGTCGACGGTGGAGCGGTAGCCGTACGCCGTGAAGTGGCCGAAGGCGGTGGGCAGGCTGACCTTGGCCTCGCGGCGCACGGTCGGCTCGGCGGAGCGGCGGTAGGCGATCAGGTCCTCGATCGAGATGATCGTCAGGCCGTGCTTGCGGGCGAAGGGGATCAGCTCGGGCAGCCGCAGCATGACGCCGTCCTCGCCGGCGATCTCCACGATGGCGCCGGCCGGGCGCAGGCCCGCGAGGCGGGCGAGGTCGACGGCGGCCTCGGTGTGGCCGTTGCGGACCAGGACGCCGCCGGGCTTGGCGCGCAGCGGGAAGATGTGGCCGGGGCGGACGAAGTCGCCGGGACCCGAGACCCCGTCGGCCAGCAGCCGCAACGTGGTGGCGCGGTCGGCGGCGGAGATGCCGGTGGTGACGCCGTGGGCGCCGCTCGCGTCGACGGAGACGGTGAAGGCCGTCTGCATGGACTCGGTGTTGTGCTGGACCATCTGGGGGAGTTCGAGCCGCTCCAGCTCGTCGCCCTCCATCGGGGCGCAGATCAGGCCGCGGCACTCGCTCATCATGAACGCGATGATCTCGGGGGTGGCCTTCTCGGCCGCGATGACGAGGTCGCCCTCGTTCTCGCGGTCCTCGTCGTCCACGACGACCACCGGGCGGCCGGCCGCGATGTCGCGGATGGCCTGCTCGACGGGGTCGAGCCGGAACGCCTCTTCGAGCTCGACGTCGGGCACGGGCTTCAGGACGGGGTTCGGGGAGATCATGCCGTTGCTCCTTCCAGGGCCGGGGCGGGGGTGGTGCGCGAGCGCTGGTACCAGTCGTAGGCGCCCCATACGACGAGGGCGAAGTACACGACGTAGACGAGGCCGGAGAAGGCCAGTCCGCCGTTGAAGGCGAGGGGGACGCCGACCAGGTCGACGAGGAGCCAGGCGAACCAGAACTCGACCAGGCCGCGGGCCTGGGCGACCATCGCGACGATCGTGCCGACGAAGATGTAGGCGTCGGCCCACGGGCTCCACGGCGACAGGCTCGGGAAGAGGGTGAACAGCCCGCCGACGGCCAGGGTCCCGGCGGCCGCGCCGGCCAGGAGGTAGCCGCGCTCCTTCCAGGTGGCGGTGCGTACGGCGATGGAGCCGTCCTGTGCCTTCTGCCTGCCGCTCTGCCAGGCGCGCCAGCCCCACACGGCCATGCCGATGACGAGGAGCTGCTTGCCGACGCCGCCGGCGAACGGGACGGAGGCGTAGGCGCCGACGAGGATCAGGCCGGAGAGGAGCTGGGCGGGCCAGGTCCATATGGAACGCCGCCAGCCGAGGGCGAGGGCGCCCAGGCCCATCAGGTTGCCGATCATGTCGGACCAGATGACCCGCTGGCCGAAGACCTCGAAGGCCTCGGTGTTGAGCCAGGTCAGGGCGCTCACTTCGGCTCCCCCTCACCGTGCAGCGGGTTGACGCCGGCGGCGAGCAGGCGCTCCACGTACTTGGCGAGGACGTCGACCTCCAAGTTGACCGGGTCGCCGGGCTTCTTGATGCCCAGGGTGGTCAGCGCGAGGGTGGTGGGGATGAGGCTGATGGTGAACCAGTCCGCGGCGGCTTCGACCACGGTGAGGCTGACGCCGTCGACCGTGATGGAGCCCTTCTCGACGACGTAGCGGGAGAGGTTCGCCGGGAGCGCGACCTTGACGATCTCCCAGTGCTCCGAGGGGGTCCGGGAGAGGATCTCGCCGGTCCCGTCCACGTGGCCCTGGACCAGGTGGCCGCCGAGACGTCCGCCCAGGGCCATCGGGCGCTCCAGGTTGACCCGGGAGCCCTGGGTGAGGGCGCCGAGGCTGGAGCGGTTCAGGGTCTCCTGCATGACGTCGGCGGTGAACTCGCCCGCGCCCGTCTCCACCACCGTCAGGCAGACGCCGTTCACGGCGATGGAGTCGCCGTGCTTGGCGTCCTCGGTGACGACCGGGCCGCGCAGGCGGAAGCGGGAGGCTTCGGCGAGCTCCTCGACGGCGACGACCTCGCCCAGTTCTTCGACGATTCCGGTGAACACTCAGTGCTCCTTGAGGGCTGTGGGGGCGGAAGGGGCCGCTGCGGGTACGGCGGTGACGCGAATGTCCGTGCCGATGCGGACGGTCTCGGTGATCTCGAGCCGGAGCGCTTCGGAGAGGGTGGAGATGCCGGCGTCGGCCAGCGCGTTCGGGCCGGCGCCGAGGAGGACCGGGGCGAGGTAGCCGACGACCTTGTCGACGGCCCCGGCGGCGACGAAGGCGCCGGCCAGGGTCGGACCGCCTTCGAGGAGCACGGACCGGACCCCGCGGCGGTGGAGTTCGGCGAGCAGTGCGTCGACCGAGATCCCGTACTTGTCGTGGGGCAGGCGGGCCAGCTCCACTCCGGCGAGGTGCCGGGTGGCCCCGTCCTCGAGGTCCTCGGCCACGACGACCAGGGTGGGAGCCGCCTCGTCGAGGACCCGGGCGGTCGGCCTGATGGTGGCGCGGGTGTCGAGCACGACGCGCAGCGGCTGGTCGGCGGCGGCGAAGCCGTCCCGCCCGCGCACCGCGAGGTGCGGGTCGTCGGCGTGCAGGGTGCCCGAGCCGACGACGACGGCGTCGGCCTCGGCGCGCAGCCGGTGGACGTCGGCCCGGGACTCGGGGGAGCTGATCCAGCGGCTGGTGCCGTCCGCGGCGGCGACGCGGCCGTCGAGGGTCGCGGCGTACTTCCAGAGGATGTACGGGCGCCCGAGCCGTACGGAGGTCAGCCAGGCGGCGTTGCCCTCCTCGGCCTCGGCGGCCAGCAACCCGGCCTCCGCGGTGACGCCGGCGTCGCGCAGGGTGGCGGCGCCGCCGCTGGCCTGCGGGTTCGGGTCGGAGACGGCGTAGAGGACGCGGGTGACCCCGGCCTCGACGAGCGCCTGTGCGCAGGGGCCCGTGCGGCCGGTGTGGTTGCAGGGCTCGAGGGTGACGTAGGCGGTGCCGCCCCGGGCGGCGGTGCCCGCCGCGCGCAGGGCGTTGACCTCGGCGTGCGGGCCGCCGGCCCGCTCGTGCCAGCCCTCGCCGACGACGGTGCCCGCGGCGTCGGTGATCACGCATCCGACGACCGGGTTGGGGCGGGTGGAGCCGATTCCGCGGGCGGCGAGCTCGATGGCACGGGCCATGGCGGATGCGTCGCGGGCTGCCGCGTCGGCGGTGCCGTTGACGGGCTTGCCGTTGTCTTGCGCGTCGGCGTGTGTCGCCACCGGGTCCTCCTGCCTCATAGGGCACGGACTCCGGGGCCTGTCGGGATACGACAGATGAAGCGGGTAGCACACGCGGGGACGCCGAGGCCGGAAGAGAACGGTCCGCTCGCTCGCACACCCCGAGGGATGTGCCGTTGGACCGCCGACGGCGGCGTACCGGTGACTGGCCCGCCGCGCACTGCCTCCCATCCGGACTTTCACCGTCGGTCCAGGAATTTCACCTGGTCAACCGGCCGCTGGCTGCGGACGGGTCGCGGACTATACCGCCGGTTCGGAATTACACCGACCCCGGAGTGCGCTGCTACTGGTACTAGAGCCAGTGTGCCACGGGTGATCGGCAGCCATGCGAGTGAGTCAATGTGGCCTGGGTCACACATTCGGTCACTCTCCGGCGCCTTCTTTGCGCCGTTCGGCCGATCCCGCCGGGTTCCGCTCGGGCGACACCGGGGTCCTGCCCGAATCCGGATCGATTCGGCGCGGACCCTCACCGGTCCGGCGGCAACTTTGGTCCAGACCTATTGACGGGTTGGTCTAGTCCTCTTAACGTTCCCTTCATCTTCCCCGGGAGTCAGCCCGTCAGATGTGCGCACGTCGCGGGCCAACACGCACCACGTTTCAGCCTGTTGTGTCCTGCCATCCTCCCCTCCCCAGGAGGCACAATGCTGTCCCCCACTCGGACGAGGGCCATGCTCCTGACGTCCGGCGCCGCAATCGCCGGTCTGCTGGTAGCGGGTCTCTCGGCGGGCGTCTCGCACGCCGCCGACAACGAGTCCTGTCGCCCCGACGGTCTGTACAAGACCGCGGGCGTGGACGTCCCCTACTGCTCGGTCTACGACACCGAGGGCCGCGAGAAGATGGGCGCGGACCACCAGCGCCGCGTCATCGGCTACTTCACCGGCTGGCGCACGGGCAAGGACGGCACGCCGGCCTACCTGCCCCACAACATCCCGTGGTCCAAGGTCACGCACCTGAACTACGCCTTCGCCCACGTCGACGGCAACAACAAGATCTCCGTCGGCGCCGACAACGCGAACAACTCGGCCACCGGGATGACCTGGCCGGGCGTCGCGGGCGCCGAGATGGACCCCGCCCTCCCCTACAAGGGCAATTTCAACCTGCTGAACAAATTCAAGAAGCAGAACCCGAACGTCAAGACGCTGATCTCGGTCGGCGGCTGGGCGGAGACCGGCGGTTACTTCGGCGACGACGGCAACCGCGTCGCCTCCGGCGGCTTCTACTCGATGGCCACCAACGCCGACGGCTCGGTCAACCAGGCCGGCATCGACACCTTCGCGGACTCCTCGGTCGAGTTCATCCGCAAGTACGGGTTCAACGGCGTCGACATCGACTACGAGTACCCGACCACCATGAAGGACGCGGGCAACCCGCTGGACTGGCAGCTCTCCAACGCCCGCCGGGCCGGACTGGTCAAGGGCTACGACGTCCTGATGAAGTCCCTGCGCGAGAAGCTCGACCGGGCCGGCGCCACCGACGGCAAGCACTACCTGCTGACCGTCGCCGCCCCCTCCTCGGGCTACCTGCTGCGCGGCATGGAGACCTTCCAGATGCAGAAGTATCTGGACTACGTCAACATCATGTCCTACGACCTGCACGGCGCCTGGAACGAATTCGTCGGCCCCAACGCCTCGCTCTTCGACGACGGCAAGGACGCCGAGCTGGCCGCCGCGAACGTCTACGGCAGCTCCCAGTACGGCGGTGTCGGCTACCTCAACACCGACTGGGCCTACCACTACTTCCGCGGCTCCATGCCGGCCGGCCGCATCAACATCGGCCTGCCCTACTACACCCGCGGCCACAAGAACGTGCAGGGCGGCACCGACGGCCTGTGGGGCAAGGCGGCAGCGACCAACTGCCCGGCCGGCGCGGGTCTGACCAAGTGCGGCGACGGCGCGGTCGGCATCGACAACCTGTGGCACGACAAGGACACCAACGGGGCCGAGTCCCCGGCCGGTTCCAACCCGATGTGGCACGCCAAGAACCTCGAGAAGGGGATCGTCGGCGACTACGTCACCAAGTACGGCTTCCCGGCGAACACCACGCTGACCGGCACCTACGTCCGCAAGTACGACGCGACCCTGGTCGCCCCGTGGCTGTGGAACGCGCAGAAGAAGGTCTTCCTCTCCACGGAGGACGAGCAGTCGGTGGCGGCCAAGGCCGACTACGTGGTCGACCGCGGCATCGGCGGCACCATGGTCTGGGAGATGGCCGGCGACTACGGCTGGAACGCCGCGAAGGGCCAGTACGAGATCGGCGACACGCTGACCTCCGTGATGTACGACAAGTTCAAGGCGGCCTCCCCGTACGGCGCCAAGAAGTCCAACACCGCGCTGCCGACGCAGGCCGTGGACATCAAGACGGAGTTCGGCGAGTTCAAGCTCGGCGACTCCAACTACCCGATCACCCCGAAGCTCAAGATCACCAACAACACGAACGCGACGCTTCCGGGTGGCACCGAGTTCCAGTTCGACTACTCGACGGCGGCTCCGGCCAACGCCTCGGACCAGTCGGGCTTCGGCACCAAGGTGATCAAGAGCGACCACACCGGCAGCAACGTCGGCGGCCTGAAGGGCGACTTCCACCGGGTCTCGCTGAAGCTCCCGGCCTGGCAGACGCTCGCCCCGGGCGCCTCGGTCGACCTGGCCTTCAACTACTACCTGCCGGTCTCCACGCCCTCCAACTGGACGGTGAACATCTCCGGCACGACGTACGCGCTCGCCGGCGACCTGGCACGCGGCACCACCGTGGTCCAGCCGGGCACCACCACCCCGCCGACCACGCCGCCCACCACTCCCCCGACGACGCCTCCCACGACGCCGCCGACCACGCCTCCCACCACGCCTCCGGGCGGCACCTGCACCAACCCGGCGTACGTCGCGGGCAGTGTGACCACGGGCGGGACGGTCGTCTCCCACAAGGGCCGCAACTGGAAGGCCCAGTGGTGGACGCAGAACGAAGAGCCCGGCACCACCGGCGAGTGGGGCGTCTGGAAGGACCAGGGCGCCTGCTAGTGCCGTGACCGGAAAGGGGACGACGTGAGGACCCGGTGGCCCGGCGGCCACCGGGTCCTCTCGCGTGCGCGCAGGTGCGCTTCGCGGGCGCGCGGAGCGTCGTCAGGACCGGGGAAGACGGCGCAGGGCCGCGGTGAAGGCGGAGTCGCGGCGCGCGTCGAACTCCTCCTCCGTGAAGACCGGGGTGGTGACGTCGACCGGGATGCCCGGACCGTCGAAGGTCTTCCCGGTGCGGGTCAGGAACTGCTCGTTGGGCAGGCCGAGCTCCCAGCCGTTGGGGAGGGTGCGGCCGAGGACGTCGGAGAAGACCCCCTGGGTCGGCTGCCCGATGCGCAGCGTGCGGCCGGGGCGCTCGATCAGGGCCTGGGTGAAGGTCTCGCCCGCGCTCACGGTGGAGCCGCCGGTGAGCACGGCGATCGGCCCGGTGTAGCGGGGGCCCCGCGCGGGCTGGACGTACAGGGGCTGCGGGCGGGTGAACCGGGTCGCGTCGGCGGGGTCGTTGCGCACGCGCTTGGCGTAGGCGAAGTACGGGCGGTCCGTGAGCCGGGCGGCCAGGCGCAGGCCGAGCTCGTCGGAGCCGCCGCCGTTGATCCGCAGGTCGATGACCAGGCCGCGCAGGCGCGCGGTGCGCTCGGCGGTGAAGACGGTCCCCAGGACGCGGTCGAGCTCGGCGCTCTCGGAGGCGAAGTCCCCGCTCTCGGTGTAGCCGCCGAAGCCGGACAGGCGCAGGTAGCCGCGGCCGTCGGGGAGGTCCGCGTAGGAGACGCGGCCCTGGGCGAACTCCTGCGGAGCGCGTCCGCCGAGGTCCACCTCCTGGATGTACTCCTTGACGCGGGTCTCCAGTTCGAGGGTCGGGACCGCGGTGCCGGGGCGGCCCTCTCCGAAGAACCGATCGCCGCCGACGAGGCGGACGTGCGCGTCGTGCAGGGGGGCGAGCATCTCCCGGAAGACGGCGAAGAGTTCGTCCTCGGTGGTGCCGGCGTGCACGCGGGGCCGGTGGCTCTCGCGGACGGCGTTCCAGTCGACGCCCTTGGCGGCGAAGAAGGGGTAGTTCTCCGCGAAGGTCTGCCAGAAGACGTCGAAGGTGGCGACCGGGTCCGCGGTCGGGTCGGGGGCCGGGGCGTTGCGGCACAGGTCGGGCAGGGCGCCGAGGCGCCGGGCGCCGCGGTCGCCGACCGAGCCGTCGATGTGCACGGACCCGGGGCGCACGGTCAGGACCTCGTTGTCCCCGGTGGCGTAGCGGGCCGGGCCGCCGCCCGGGACGCGCACGACGCTCGCGCCGGGCAGGCAGCTGATGCCGGTGAGCTGGTACTCCTGGAGGCGGTCGGACTCCACGCTCAGCACGGTGCCGTATCCGTCGAGCTGCCATACGCCGACGGGGGCGGCGGTCGGGCGCCCCGTGTTCCCGGTGGCCGCGGCGGGGCCGGCGGCCGCGAGGGCGAGGAGCACGGCGGTGGCGGCCGCGCGGCGGAGCGTGCGCCCGTGCGGACGCGGACGCCGCCCCGCTGGTGCAGAGGTGTGGATGGGCGTGGGTGTACCGGTGTCGGCCATCGTGCTGTCCCCCATGGTGGAAGTCCCTTGACGCTGACCAGGATCCGGGGCGGCGAGGGGGCGGCGACATCCTGCAGCCACCCGGCCCCTGGTAGGGGAAACCCGACCGCCGGCGGGGCCCACCCGATCCGTGCTCAGCCGAAGAGCACCGCCTGGACCGCTTCTCGCGCCGCCAGGCGGGCGCCCGTGAGGACCGCGGGATCGCCGAGGGCGGTGGCGCGGACCTCGGTCCGGACCGGGGACATCGCGGCGAGGCGGGCCGCGACCCGGTCCGCCAGCGCCGGGCCGCCGGCGCGGCCCAGCTCGCCGCCGAGCACGACGCAGCCGGGGTCCAGGATCGCCGCCACGGCGGCCGCGCCCAGCGCCAGCCGGTCGGCCAGGACGTCCAGGAAGGCCCCGCCCGCGGCGCCCGCGGCCGCCTCCTCCACCGGGCCGTGGAATCCGCACGAGGCCGCGAGCGCGGCCACCGCGCCCCGCCCGGCCAGTGAGTGGAAGCCGCCCGCGCAGTCCGTGGCCGACGGCAGCCCGCCCGCGCCCGGCACCGGCAGGAAGCCGATCTCCCCCGCCCCGCCGGAGGCTCCCCGGCGCAGCCGGCCGTCCAGGACGACCGCGGCGCCGACCCCTTCGCCGAGCCAGAGCAGGACGAAGGAGTCCACGTCGCGCGCCGCCCCGACGCGCTGTTCGGCCAGGGCCGCCAGATTGGTCTCGTTCTCGACCACGACCTGTGCGGGCAGCCGCCGTTGCAGCGCGGCCACCAGGTCCCGGTGCCAGGCGGGCAGTCCGATGGTGTTGCCGAGCTCGCCGCTGCCGGGCGCCACCAGCCCCGGCGCGCCGATCACCACCGTGTGCAGCCGGTCCGCGCCCGCCTCGCGCGCGAGCTCCTCCAGCCGGTCCACCGCCTCGTCGACCGCGTCGACCGGCAGCGCGGCCTGGGCCAGCGGCCGTCCGAGGAGGTCGGCGACGACCGCGGTCGCGCTGTCGGTGCGCACGTCGAGCGCCGCGAGGTAGGCCCGCCGCGCGACGATCCCGTACAGCCTGGCGTTGGGTCCGCGCCGCTGTTCGCCGGATTCTCCGACGACCTCGATCAGCCCGGCCTGGGCGAGCCGTTCCACCAGGTCGGCGACGGAGGGGCGGGACAGACCGGTGAGCTTCTTGAGCTGGGTGGCCGTCAGCGGGCCCTCGTCCTGGAGCAGCCGCAGGGCCAGCCGGTCGTTGATGGCGCGGGCCGTGCTCGGCGAGGCCGGGGACGGCGCGGACGCGGACGCGGACGGCGCAGACGCGGACGCAGACGCGGACGCGGACGGCGCAGAGGGCACGGACGGCGCGGACGCGGAAGGTTCGGGCAGCGGGGCGGGAGCGGCGCTCGTCAGGGCGTTGGCGGGAGTCACTCCGCCATCCTAGGAGCTCCGGGGGATTAACCATCAGGCAGGGTCCCTGATAGTTTGCGTGCCATGACCGGGGAAACCAACCTCAGCCCGGCGCGACTGCGCCATGCCCGCTTCGCCATAGCCGGGGTCTTCTGCGCGCACGGCGCCGTCACCGGCTCCTTCGCCACCCGCATCCCCTGGATCCAGGACCACGCGCAGCTCAGTGCGGGCACCCTGGGCCTGGCCCTCGCCTTCCCCGCCCTCGGCGCCGCGCTCACGATGCCGCTGGCCGGCCGGATCAACCACCGGCTCGGCGCGCGCACCGCCCTGCGGATCCTGCTGTCCCTGTGGACGCTCTCCCTCATCCTGCCGAGCCTCGCCCCGAACCTCGCGACCCTCTGCTTCGTCCTCTTCGTCTACGGGGGCACCGCCGGCATGGCGGACGTGGCGATGAACGCGCTGGGCGTGGAGACCGAGAACCGGCTGAAGCGCTCGATCATGTCCTCGCTGCACGGCATGTGGAGCGTGGGCGCCCTGATCGGCTCGGCCGCCGGCACGCTGGCCGCGCACGTCGGCGCCGACGCCCGCCTGCACCACCTGATCGCCGCGCTCGCCCTGACGGCGGGCGGGCTGTTCGCCGTACGGGGCGTACTGGACCTGCGCACCGACACCGGCGGGGAGGAGGCGCCGCCGCATTTCGCGCTGCCGCCGAAGTCCGCGCTGTTCATCGGCGCGATCGGCTTCTGCGCGGTCTTCGCGGAGGGCGCCAGCCTGGACTGGTCGGCGGTGTACCTGCGGGACGTGCTGCACACGGACGCCGGCCTCGCCGCCGCCTCCACCACCGCCTTCGCGCTCACCATGGCGCTGGCCCGGCTCGTCGGCGACAAGGTCGTGGACCGGTTCGGGGCCGTGCGCACGGTCCGCGCGGGCGGTGCGCTGGCCACCGCGGGCGGGCTGCTCGTGGTCGCGGTCCACCATCCGGCCGCGGCCCTGGCCGGGTTCGGGCTGATCGGGCTCGGCATCGCCGTGGTGGTCCCGCTGGCCTTCGCGGCGGCCGCGCGCAGCGGCCCGGCCCCGGCGCAGGCCATCGCGGGCGTCGCGACGATCACGTACACCTCGGGGCTGATCGCCCCGTCCGCGATCGGCGCGGTGGCCGACGCGACCTCGCTGGTGGTGTCGTTCGGGCTGGTCACGCTGCTGTCCTTCGCACTGATCGTGGGGGCGGCCGTACTGCGGCAGCGGCCGGCGGCGGCCGGAGCCGCCTCGGGGCCGGGGTCCGGGTCCGGGTCCGGCGATGGCGCCAACCAGGACGAACCTGCTGCTATCCAGCCGTAATATGTCGCCTGGTCGCCCGCGGCCTCGTAGCTCGACCTGACCTGACGAACGAAAAGCGGTGGAACATGGGCCTCGGCGTGCGCTGGACCCTGCACGGAGACGGGCGGACCCCCGCCCCCGGCGCGGTGGTGCGGCCGGACGAGCGGCTGACGTGGCCGCGGACCGCCGGGCTGGGCGCCCAGCACGTCGTGGCGATGTTCGGGGCGAGTTTCGTCGCCCCGGTCCTGATGGGGCTGGACCCGAACCTCGCCATCATGATGTCGGGCGTCGCCACCGTCATCTTCCTGCTCGCGACGCGCGGCCGGGTCCCCTCCTACCTGGGCTGCTCACTGTCCTTCGTGGGCGTCGCGGCGGCGATCAGGGCGGGCGGCGGGAACAGCGCGACCGTCACGGGCGCCGTGTTCGTCGTCGGCGCGGCGCTGTTCCTGGCGGGGCTCGCCGTCCAGCGGTTCGGGGCGCGGATCATCCACGCGGCGATGCCGCCGGTGGTGACGGGCGCGGTCGTGATGCTGATCGGCTTCAACCTGGCACCCGTGACGGCCTCCACGTACTGGCCGCAGGACCAGTGGACGGCGCTGCTGACCATGCTGTTCACCGGGCTGGCCGTGGTCTGCCTGCGGGGCTTCTGGTCGCGGATCGCGATCTTCCTCGGCCTGATCTTCGGGTACGGCATCTCCTGGGTCTTCGACCTGGTCTTCGGGAAGATCCACTCCACGATGGGCGGGCCCGAGGCGGTGGACCACTGGCGGCTCGACCTGTCCGGGGTCGGCAAGGCCGACTGGATCGGCCTCCCCGCCTTCCACGCGCCGGCCTTCGAGTGGTCGGCGATCCTGATCGCCCTGCCCGTCGTCATCGCGCTGATCGCGGAGAACGCCGGCCACATCAAGGCCGTCGGCGAGATGACCGGCGACCCCCTCGACGACAAGCTCGGCACCGCGATCGCGGCCGACGGCGCCGCGTCGATGCTCTCCACGGCGCTCGGCGGTCCGCCGAACACCACCTACTCCGAGAACATCGGCGTCATGGCCGCCACCCGGGTGTACTCGACGGCGGCCTACTGGGCGGCCGCCGGGTTCGCGCTCCTCTTCGGCCTGTGCCCCAAGTTCGGCGCGGTCGTCGCCGCGATCCCCGGCGGGGTGCTGGGCGGCATCACCGTGATCCTCTACGGCATGATCGGCCTGCTCGGCGCGCAGATCTGGATCAACGGCCGGGTGGACCTGCGCAATCCGCTGAACCTGGTGCCGGCCGCCGCGGGCATCATCATCGGCGTCGGCGGGGTCGAGCTGAACATCGGCGACAGCTTCGAGCTCGGCGGGATCGCACTCGGCACGATCGTCGTCATCACGGGCTACCACGCGCTGCGGTACTTCGCCCCCGCGCACCTGAAGCAGCAGGAGCCGCTGCTCGACTCGGGCACCTCCGCCTACGACGACCGGGGCGGCGCGGGCGTCGAGGGCTCCGCGGGTACTGAGGGCTCCGAGGGCTCCCGGGACAAGCGCGGTTGACGCGGTTTCGCCCGAACCGGCGAAGCGTACGGCCAAGTTCCCCGGATCCCGGCCCGCGACTGGGACGCTGCCTCCCATGGTCCCCATGGAAGCGGTGCTGGCGCGGATGCGCGCCCTGGAAGAGCGGCTCCCCGAGCGGGACGGCGTCGCCGTCTTCAACCGGGTGTACCTCACGGTGACGCAGACGCTCCACGAGCGGATCTCGTACGGGGCGTTCCCCTCGCCGCGCAGGGCGGAGACCCTCAGCGTCCGCTTCGCCGAGCGCTATCTGGCGGCGGTGGAGTCGGACCGGGCACCGGCGTGCTGGCGGCCGCTGCTCCAGTACCGCCGCCACCCCGGCATCCGGCCGCTCCAGCACGCCCTGGCCGGGATCAACGCGCACATCGGCCACGACCTGGCGCTGGCGGTGGTCTCCACGTGCCGCTCCCTGGACTGCGAGCCAGCCGCCCTCGAAGCCGACTTCGACCGGGTCGGCGACACCCTGGTCTCCCTGGAGGAGCACATCCGGGAGGACCTGATGCCGGGTCCGGACCTCCTGGAGATCGCGGACCCGCTGACGCACCTGCTGGGCGCCTGGAGCCTGGAACGCGCCCGCGCGGGGGCCTGGGCCTCGGCCCGCCTGCTGTGGTCGCTGCGCCGCTCCCCCGAGCTGGCGGAGGAGTTCACCGAGTCCCTCGACGCGGGCGTCGGCCTGGTCGGCCGCTGCCTGCTGACCCCGACGGGCTGATGTTCCGGTGCGGCCCGGCCGGGCACCCCCATAGCCTGGGGCGGTGACCAGCTTCGCCACGCACCGGCTCCGGGTGCACGACACCGCCCGCCCGCCGTACCGCCGGCTGTCCGCGCTGCGCACCTGCCTGACCGAGTTCGCCCCGTACGGCTTCTACGCCACCTACCACCACCTGTGCCGCAGCGCGGGGATCCCGCGCGACCTGGACGAGGATCCCGAGTCGCTGGTGCGGGCGGTGGAGGAACTGCACGAGGCGCGGCAGCTGTGGCTGGCGGAACTCGCCGCCTGGCAGATCGGACGGCGGGCGCAGAAGCGGGCCGGGAGGCGCCGGGCGGATCCCCCGCAGCCCTCGCAGGGGCTGTACTGGCCGAACCCGGAGTTCCACCCCGGGGGGCGCCTGGTCGAGGTACTGCCCGGGGTGATGCGCGGCCGGACGATCCTCGGAGTCCACCAGGCGCGACGGGACGGCACCTGCCCGGTGTGCCGCTGCGACCGCGGCACCGTGGAGTGGGACGGCGACGGCTTCGGGATCCACGCCCTGTGCGCGGGGTGCGGCCTCGGCCTGACCCGCCGGCCGCCCGCCTTCCCGGACACGCGGCAGCGCAACGAGGTCCGCGAGGCGTTCCGGCGGCACGAGCACCTGATCTGGACGCGGGCGCTGGAGGCATGAGGACGGGCCGCCTCCGCGCTCGCGCGCGCGGGGGCGGCCCGTGGTCACGGGGCCGGGAGGGGCCGGGAGGGCTCAGTCCTCCGGGAGTTCGACCGGGGCGATCTCGTCGTAGACGTCGCCCGGGCCCGGGTTGGTGGAGTCCGTGGAGCCGCCGAGGTGGTGCATGACGCCCCAGACCGCGTTCAGCGCCGTCTGGACCGCGCCCTCGGCCCAGCCCGCCGTCCAGGAGATGTCGTCGCCCGCGAGGAAGATGCCGCGCTTGTCCTCGGGGAGGCGGTCCTGCATGAAGTGGGTGAACAGGCGCCGCTGGTAGCGGTAGTGGCCCGGCAGGTTGGCCTTGAACGCGCCCATGAAGTACGGCTCGTTCTCCCACGACACGGTCACCGGGTTGCCGATGATGTGGCGGCGGATGTCGACCTTCGGGTAGATCTCGCCGAGGGACTTCAGCATGACCTCCATCCGCTCGTTCGCGGACAGCGGCAGCCACTTGAGGCTGTCGTCGCACCACGTGTACGAGAGGCAGATGACGGCCGGCTTGTCCGGGCCGTTGTCCAGGAGGTAGGTGCCGCGGGTCATGCGGTCGGTCAGGGTCATCGACATGACGTCGCGGCCCGTCTGCTCGTCCTTGTCCAGCCAGAACGGCCGGTCCACGGGGATGAAGAGCTTGCTGGACTCCATGTAGTGGGTGCGCTCGATCGCCGTCCAGTGGTCGATCGGGAAGAGCGTGTCGTCGCACGCGATCTTCGAGAGCAGCATCCACGACTGGGCCGTGAAGATCGCGGCGCGGTACGTGCGGATGTCGCCCGAGGCGTCCGTCACCGTGATGCGGTTGCCCGCCGTGCGGTGCAGGCGGGTCACCGCCGGGCGCGGAGTGCCCCCGTGGAGCGAGGAGAGGGAGGTGCCCTGCGCCCAGTGGACGATCTTCTCGGGCTCGCGGTCCCACATGCGCAGCGGGAGCTGCTGCGAGCCGCCCACGATGCCGCGGTGGTGGTCGTCGGCCTCGGTGTAGACGACGCGCAGGATCTCGAGGATCGAGTTCGGGAAGTCGGTGTCCCAGCCGCCCGTGCCGAAGCCGACCTGGCCGAAGATCTCGCGCTTGCGGAAGGACTTGAAGGCCTCGGACTTGCAGAGGAACCCGTAGAAGGTCTCGTCGTCGAGCTTCTCGACGAGCTTGGCCCAGATCTCGCGGATGCGCGGGACGTCCCGCTCGCGCATCGCGGTGTTCATGTCGGAGAAGTCGGCGCCCTCGTCGAGGCAGGCGTTCCACGCGGCGGACACGTCGCGGTAGACCTGCGGGAGGTCGGCGATGGTCTCGGCGTAGTGGGTCTCGCCCTTGAGGTCGACGACCGTCGAGGGGGTGGCTTCGGCGAGCGGGTTCGGGAAGGGCTCCGTGACCAGGCCGACGAGGTCGATGTAGTGCTGGAGGGCGGTGGAGGACGGCGGGAAGCGCATGGCGCCCATCTCCGCGGTCAGCTCCTCGGTGCCCGCGCCCTCGAAGCCGACGGTGCGCAGCCGGCCGCCGATCTGGTCGGCCTCGTACACGACGGGCTTGAGGCCCATCTTCATCAGCTCGTACGCGGAGATGATGCCGGACAGCCCGCCGCCGATGACCGCGACTTCGGTGCCGTGCTCGGTCGCCGGTATCTGGCCGAGGCCCGCCGGGTGGGCGAGGAAGTCGTCGTACGCGTAGGGGAAGTCCGGACCGAACATCGTGATCGGCGGCTGACCGTCGCTGTGCGGGACGGCGGTGGTGGGCACCGTGGACGTCATGGGGTACGACTCCTAGCGGTAGGGGAGGGCCTGACGGGGGAGGGGGGTGACCGGGTAGCGTGGGCCGACGGTTCCGTAGTTCGGACAGGTCGGAGAGGGAGTCCCGGTGACGGAGAGCGGACAGGGCGGCAGCCCCCAGGCAGGCGCGCCGTGGGGCCCGCCGATGCCGGCGCAGCCGCCGACGCAGCCGCCCGCGCAGCAAGACGCGCAGCCGGAGCACCCGCAGGGCCCGCCGTCCTACGGGTACCCGGCGCCCGGCGGCCCCGCCTACGGCTACCCGCAGGGCCACGTCCTCGGCCCCGGCTACGAGGGCCCCGGCGAGCCCCACGGCTACGGCTACCCGCCGCTCCCCGAGGCGGTCACCCAGTACATCCCGCCGGTTCCCGCGGCTCCCGTGCCCGGTGAGCCCGGCGCCCGCCACCGCGCCCCGGGCGCGCAGGACCACCAGAACGAGCACGGGCACCAGCAGGGCCACCAGGAGGACGCGACGCAGTACATCGCGCCGGTCCCCGCCGCCCCCTCTTACGGCGGGGCCACCGGCCAGTACGGGACCCCGGGCGGGCCCGCGCACGAGGAGGACGCGACGCAGTACATCGCGCCGGTCCCCGCCGCCCCCTCCTACGGCGGGGCCACCGGCCAGTACGGGACCCCGGGCGGGCCCGCGCACGAAGAGGCCGCGACGCAGTACATCGCGCCGGTCCCGGCCGCCGCCCCGCAGGGGGAGCCCGCCGGCCGGTACGGCACCCCGGGCGTCCCCTCGCACGAGGAGGCGGCGACCCAGTACATCGCGCCGGTTCCCGCGGCCCCCGCGGACCCGGCCGCCGGGTTCGACGGGCTGTTCCGCGGTGACACCCAGCACTTGCCGCCCGTGCAGGAGCCGGTGCTCCGGCAGCCGCCGCCGCGCCCCTACCCCCAGCAGCAGCGCGCGCAGCAGCCGCACCCGCAGCCGCATCAGCAGCCGCATCAGCAGCACCCGCACGCGCAACCGCCCCACCCCCAGCAGCAGTTCCAGCAGTACCCGCAGGCGCAGCAGCAACATCCGCAGCAGCAGTTCCAGCAGCAAGGGCCGGCGCCCCGCAGGGTCTCGCCCGCGATCATCGCCGCCGTCGTCGTCGGCCTGGCCGTCGTCGGCCTCGGTGTCGGCGCGGTGCTCAGCGACGACAAGGCGCAGAACACCGACCCCGGCGCCGTGGTGTCCGCGCCCTCCGGCAGCGGCTCAGCGGCCCCCGGCGGCGAGGCGCCGCTGGATCCGGCGCAGCCGCAGGCGGTCCAGCTGGACAAGCTCCTCGCGGACAGCAACGACAGCCGGGCCTCGGTGATCAAGGCCGTCGACGACATCAAGGGCTGCCGCAACCTCGACCAGGCCGCCACCGACCTGCGCGACGCGGCCCGCCAGCGCGAGGAGCTGGTGACCCGGCTCCAGGAGCTCAAGGTGGACCAGCTCCCGGACCACGCGAAGCTGACCGCGTCCCTGACCAAGGCCTGGAAGTCCTCCGCCGAAGCCGACAACAGCTACGCGGCGTGGGCCGACGACATGAAGGCCGACGGCGAGAAGTGCAAGGACGGCAAGGCCAAGTCGACGGACAACGCCTCGGACGGCAACAAGTCGAGCGGTGACGCCACCAAGGCGAAGGAGTCGGCGGCGGGCATGTGGAACTCCATCGCCGGCAAGTACAACCTCACCAAGCGGGACAAGAGCCAGCTCTGACCCTCACCCGCCCGGCAGCGTGCGGCGCAGCACCAGGGTGACGAAGCCGAGCGTGCCCCGGTAGCCGTGCAGCCAGGCGTCGCGGTGCTCGGCCGCCGCCTTCAGGGCCGCGCCGCTGTCGGGGTGCCCGGGGTGGTCCAGGGCCCAGCGGGAGAGCGTTCCGGTCCAGGACCACTCGTAGTCGTCCCATTCCCGCAGGGTGCTGACGTGTCCGTGCACGGGGGTCCAGCCCTCGGCCGTGACGCGGTCGACGGTCGTGGCGAGGTCGTCGTAGTCGGTGGCGGCGAAGCCGTGGTCGAGGGTCTTCAGGCCGGGTTCGCGCTCCCAGAAGCAGTCGCCGACGAGTACGGAGCCCCCCGGGGCCAGGTGCCCGCGGGCGGCCTCCAAGGTGGGCAGCAGGCCGCCGAACGCGTGGGCGGCGCCGATGCTGAGGACGGCGTCGTAGCGGTGCGGGGACGTGAACCGCGCGGCGTCCCGGGCATGGAAGGCGATCTGGTCGCCGAGCCCGGCGTCGGTGACGGTCCGCCGGGCGGCGGCGATGGTCTCGGCGTCGTCGTCGACGCCGTCGGCGCGCAGGCCCGGGCGGGCGGCGTGGGCGCGCACCATCCAGGTTCCGCCGCCGCATCCGAGGTCGAGGAGGCGCGGGGCGCCCCCGGGAAGGGCGCGCTCGAGGAGCGCGCGTACCGAGTCGTCGCCCAGCGGGGCGGCGATGGGGCGCTCGGCGTGGGCTGTTGCGCTGATCTGTCGACGGTCCATGACGGCATCCTGCCCGCTGCCCGCGCCGTGGTCGCACCAGTTTTCAGGCGGCAGGCGGCAGACGGCCGGCGGCAGGCGGCCGGCGGCCGCGGCAGGCGGCCGCGGCAGGCCGCCTGCCGGTACGGGCGGTCCCGCGCGGGATCAGCTCGTGCGCGGGGCCTGTTCCAGGGTCTTGGTCATGTCCGTGGTGTGCTCGCCCGGTTGGGCCACGAGGCGGCCCTGCTGGACGATCTGGAAGGTGACCCGGCCGTTCACGATGCGGGGGAGGCCGGCGACGGCGCGCATGTCCTGGTAGCGCCAGCTGAGGTCGGGGGTCAGGCCGCCCGTCGCGACCGGATCGGACTGGTTGAGCTTGCGCGCCAGTGTGCGCCCCGTGACCTCCTCGCCGCCCTTGAAGCGCTTCAGGGCCTCGCCGAGCACCGTGTACGCGATCCAGGTGGTCTGCGCGCCGCTGTCGTCGGGGTCCACGGTGTCGTCGCCGAAGGCGTGGTCGGCGATGACCCGGCGCATCGGCTCCCAGACCGGGTCGGAGGAGACCGGGTACCAGCTGGTGACGTAGGCGCCCTCGAAGGGGCTCTCCTTGCCGCCGGTGCGGTCCACCAGGGCCTGGCTGACCGAGCCGAGCACCGAGGAGATCTGCGGTTTGCGGTTCTGGGTTTCGGAGGCACGGCGGAAGGCGTCGAAGAAGGTCTCGGTGCGCGAGCCGAGCACGGCGGCCACGCAGCCCTTGTCCTTGGCGTCCTTGGCCGCCCCGTCCTTCGCCGCCCCCTCCTTCGAGGTGGTGCCGTTCTTCGCCGTGGTGGTGTCGGTCAGCGCCTCGCGGGCCTGCGCGGAGAAGTCCGTGGAGTCCTCGGCGGCCCGGATGTCGCTGGCCTCGGCCGTCTGGTTGGCCTTGAGGCCGGCGTTGAGCTGGACGGGCAGGGAGTCCGCCGCGAGGGTGTCGGGGCGGACGAGCGCGACCTTCTCGCAGGCCCGGCCCAGCTGGTGGCCGGCCCCGGCGAGGAGGACGGGCTGGCCGCCGTTGACGGGGTAGGACAGCGGGGACTGGAACTCCTCCGAGGAGACCCCGTACCCGCCGATGAACGGGATGCCCTCGGCCTCCAGCGGGGCCATGAAGGCGCGCCCGTGCTGGCTGTACGAGCCGACGACGGCGACGGCCTTCTCGGCGATCGCCTTGCGGGCGCAGTCCGCGGCGCCACCGGCCGTGTTGCGCTCGTTGCAGGTCAGGACGCGGATCTTGCGGCCGTTGATGCCGCCCTTGGAGTTGACCCAGCGCTCGTAGGCCTTGGCCATGCCCGGCATGCCGGGCATGTTGGTCGCCTTGGAGTCCTGCGGTGCGAAGGTCATGACCGTGAGGGTGCCGTCGGTGTCCCCGGAGCCCCCCGAGCCCCCGGGGAGCACCCCGCACCCGGCGAGGAGACACGCGCCCGTCACCGTGGCCGCGGCCTTGGCCTTGGCCAGGAGGGTGCGGGAAACAACTGCTGCGCGTTGCCGGGTGGTCATGTTCATGCACCATTCCGCGTCCGGGTAACCGAAGAGTGAGGTGTACACAACATCCGGTGACGCCCAGGTGAATTGCGGGTGGCGGGCGTGCGGGGGTGCGCAAGGGCGCTTCAAGATCGCGCAAGACGGGAACGTACGATCGAAAGCGTGACATTCGCCCAAGGTTCGAAGAACTCTTCCCGCCGCGGCGGCCGCTCCTCCACCATGGGCGGCATGCCCCTCAACGACATGCCGTGGTGGCGCTGGCGCAGCAACGTGCGCTCGGCGCTGCACATGCTCTCCGATCCCGTCTTCCAGGAAGACACCTGGCTGGCCGGCGCCGAAGGCTACGGGGACGTGACCGACGCCGTGTACCGGCTCGTCGAGGACACCTGGCTCGACAGCTGGTCCGCGGAGAAGTACGTCGGCACGATCTTCCGCGACTCGCAGGAGGCGGCCCTGGTCGACCTCGCCGTGCTGCGGGTGCTCAGGATCATGCACCAGATCGGCCCCGACGCCCCCGTCTCCGGATACCTGGAGCACCATGCCTGGCCGGAGGCCGTACGGGCCGCGCGCGAGGCCCACGTACGCCTGGCGACGGCGGACGCGGACGACCCGGACGCGCGCCCGCGATCACTGGATGTCTTGAGGATCCTTACCCGCGCGGCCTGAGTCCGATGTGGAAGGCTGTCGGGTCATGAGCGACGACCCGCAGCCACAGGCTTCCCAGCAGTACGTACTGACCCTCTCCTGCCCGGACAAGCAGGGCATCGTGCACGCAGTGTCCAGCTACCTGTTCATGACCGGGTGCAACATCGAGGACAGTCAGCAGTTCGGCGACCGCGACACCGGCCTCTTCTTCATGCGGGTCCACTTCGCGGCCGACGAGCCGGTGACGGTGGACAAGCTGCGGGCCAGCTTCGCCGCGATCGGCGACTCCTTCCGGATGGACTGGCAGATCCACCGCTCCGACGAGCGCATGCGGATCGTGCTGATGGTCTCGAAGTTCGGGCACTGCCTGAACGACCTGCTGTTCCGCTTCCGCATCGGCGCGCTGCACGTCGACATCGCGGCCGTGGTCTCCAACCACACCGACTTCGAGGAACTGGTCGGCTCGTACGGCGTCCCGTTCGTGCACATCCCGGTGACGAGGGACACGAAGGCGGCGGCCGAGGCCGAGCTGCTGGAGCTGGTCCGTGCCGAGGACGTCGAGCTCGTCGTCCTCGCCCGCTACATGCAGGTGCTGTCGGACAACCTGTGCAAGGAGCTGAGCGGGCGGATCATCAACATCCACCACTCGTTCCTGCCGAGCTTCAAGGGCGCCAAGCCCTACCACCAGGCGCACGCGCGGGGCGTGAAGCTGATCGGCGCGACCGCCCACTACGTGACGGCGGACCTCGACGAGGGCCCGATCATCGAGCAGGAGGTCGAGCGGGTCGGCCACGAGGTCACCCCGGACCAGCTCGTCGCGATCGGCCGCGACGTCGAATGCCAGGCGCTGGCGCGCGCGGTGAAGTGGCACAGCGAGCACCGCGTGCTCCTGAACGGCACCCGCACGGTCGTCTTCGCGTAGCGGTCCCGGCAGAGCCGCAGTCGGCCCCGCGCACGTCAGCCCCGCCGCGCCGCCGGCGGGGCCGGACCGGCCTGGCCCGGACCGGCCTGGCCCGGACCGGGTGGCTACAGCCGGCTCAGGGAGGCGGCCGCGAAGAGGACGTCGCGGATGGCCTCGCGGTCGCCGTTCTGGCCGATCGCCGCGTCCTCCGGGAAGATGTGCCCCGCCGCCAGCTGGCAGAACTCGAAGCCGTCCAGGGCGATCCGGGCCACCGTGTGCTCCGGCGACGGTTTCGCCGCCGGGGAGTCCAGCGCGATGTCCCAGCCGCCACCGCCCGCGCCCTCGATCTCCAGGTGCAGGGTCCGGCCCGGTGCCCCGGCCGCGACCAGCCCGCGCGGCGGAGCCGCCAGCCCGGCCCGCCGGCGCCCGGCCAGCGCCTCGGGCAGCAGGCGGGCCGCCAGGTCGATCATGCGGTGCAGGTGGGGAGCGGACGGCGGCTCGTACGGATAGTCCACCGCCTCCGCGATGTCCACGGCGTGGACCCAGCACTCGAAGGCCCGCTCCAGGAAGGCGTCGCCGAGGGGCAGCGCGAAGGCCCCGTAGTCGACGGCCAGTTCGGCCACGCCGCGGCCCGCGAAGGACACCGTCCGCACCAGCGTGTGGCCCTGTTCGCGCCACGGCTCGCGGACCCGCCGCGTCGTCGGGTACGGGGAGTCCTCCCAGAACTGCTCCGTACGGCCCGCCGGGGTCGCCGACCGCACGTCGGGGCCGAGCGGGTCGTCGAGGCCCAGCGCCGCCGCGACCAGCCCGTCCACCGACAGCAGGTGTCCGATGACCCCGGCCACCGTGGTCCGGCGCGACTGCCGCTGCTCGTCCTCGAACCACTTCAGCCGGACCGGGGTGTGCCACTCCGAGTCACCGAAGTCCCGCAGCAGCGCGTCGAGCCGCGCCGTCTCGGTGTCGTACGGGTTCGCCCACACCGGTACGGGGATGCGCGCCGGGCGCTTGCCGAGGCAGTCCTCCAGCACGCGCGAGCGCAGCAGCGGCTTGAGGTCGAGGCTCTCCTCCGGGTGCAGCAGCCCCACGGCGTCGCGCAGCCGCAGCGCCTCCTCGGCGCAGGGCGCGCACGTGGTGAGGTGGTCTTCGACGGCCAGCGTCTCGTCCGCGGAGCAGGCCGCCAGGGCCCACGCGCCGAGCAGGGACTTCAGGACGGCATGGGTGGGCGGCGGCGCGGGCGCGGGCGGGGCCGGTGTTTCCGGGGGCCCGGGCTGGTCGCCGGAGCGCGGGTACCCCGTGAACTCGAGGCCGTCGGCCGCTTCGCGCGGGCCCGGTATGCGGGCCGGACCGCCGCCGCGCGGCCGTTCGTACTCTTCGCCGTCTTCGGCGGCGCCGTCGGAGGGGATGGTCATCGCGGTGTTCCGTATCCCGAGGTGCCGTGTCCGGGCGGAACGGTGTCGTCCCGCGGGACGGCGTTGGCCGTCGAGAGCAACTGGAGGCCCAGGCGCAGCCTGCGCCTCGCCTCGTCCTCGCTGATCTGCAGGTCGGCCGCGGCCTGGCGGTAGTCGCGTCGTTTGAAGTAGGCGAGTTCGAGCGCGGCCCGCAGCGGCGCCGGCATCGAGGTGACGATGAAGTCGGCGCGGGCGGCCGCGTTGGCGCTGCGCACCTTCTGCTCCAGCTCCTCGCGGGAGCCGCGCCCCAGTTCGGCCTGGCGCAGCCGGGCGACGGCCTGGCCCTGGGTGATGCGGGCGACCCAGGAGCGCATGGAGCCCTGCTTCGGGTCGTAGGCGTCCGGGTTCTCCCAGATGTAGCCGAACACCTCGCGCGTGATCCGGTCGGCGGCCTTCTCGTCGCCCAGGACCCGGTGGGCCAGGCTGTGCACGAGCGAGGCGAAGCGGTCGTAGAGCTCGCCGAGGGCGGCGGCCTCACCGCGCGCCAGGCGTTGCTGCATGCGTCGGTCCCAGCGCGGTGGTACGTCCTTCGCCATCGTGCCCCCAGCCCGATTTCCGGATGCGCAGCCGTGTGTCGACGACTCGAATGTAGTGGGCACCCAGCGATGTGCGCCCGTTTTGGGAGAAGCTCGCCCCGGAAGTGCGCCCTGCGTGATAGAGGCGTAGCGCGCTGTGAACGGCGAGGCGCGGCTTGGTACATGGGCACAGGCGTACGCGCCCCGTCGCGCTCCTCGTGCGCTGGTTCGATGCGGCCACCTGCTTGACCGCTTCGCTTAACGCGCAGGCCACGTAGGCCGTACGCTCCTGCCTGTCTTGAACTGCACCCCACCGCACATGTGAAGGCGGAACGCCGAATATGGACAGCGCAGAGTACGAGCGCAAGATCGCCTCCCGATTCGCCACCTTCGACCAGGACGGGAACGGCTATATCGACCGGGAGGACTTCAGCGCGGCGGCCAAGGCGGTACTGGCCGAATTCGCCGTGGCGGCCCGCTCCGACAGGGGCCAGGACGTGTTCGCCGGCGCGGAGGCCTTCTGGCAGGGCATGGCCGGGATCGCGGACGTGGACGGGGACCAGCGGGTGTCCCGCGAGGAGTTCATCACGGGCGCCGCGAAGCGGCTGCGCGACAACCCGCGGCGGTTCGCGGAGATCGCCCGTCCGTTCCTGCGCGCGGTGATCGCGGTGGCGGGCGACGACGGCGGCGGCTCGACCACGGCGGCGACGGCGCGCGTGCTGCGCGTCCTCGGCACCCCGCAGGAGCTGGCCGGCCAGGTGGCCGCGGCCCTGGACGCGGACGGCGACGGCCGCATCTCGGAGGACGAGATCCTGGCGGGCTTCGCGGGCTACTGCGGCGTGGCGGCCCCGGACGCGTAGGCCTGGAGCGTGCGGGACCCGGAGCGCGCGGAACCCGCAGCGCGCGGGAGCCGGAAACGACGACGCGGTGCGGGGCCCGGGTGCCGGCCGAGGGCCGGTCCTGAGGGCCGCGCACCGCGCGGGACGTCTGCGTGCCGCCCCGAGGGGCGGCGGGTGTTCGAGCGGGCCGGCCCACCGGCCCGCCGGCCCGGTGGTCTACCTGGCCGCCGTGCCCGCGGCCGCGAGGTCCGGCTCGGCGGCCGGGCGGCTCTGCGGTTCCCCGCCGGCCTGCGGGCCCCGCGGGCCCCGCGGGGTGCGCCGGGGGAAGCGGGCGTCCTTCAGCTTCAGGGCGGGGCGCTCCACCAGGTGCCACGAGAGCACCGCCAGGGCCAGGGTGCCGCCCAGGGCGAGCGCGAGGTACGCGGGGAACCCCCAGCGGGCGCCGCCGAGCGCGGAGAGGGCCTGCTCGACGACGAAGCCGTAGATGTAGATGCCGTACGAGTAGTCGTTCTTGCGGCCCACCGCCCGGAAGGGCTTGGGCAGCCGGATCGCGAGCCACACCAGCAGGTAGGCGAAGGCCGGGATGCCGACGGCGAAGAAGAACCCGTAGCGCAGCGTGGCGAGCGTGACCAGGGCGGAGAGGACGGCCAGCGGGGTGCTGACCGGGATCCGGTCCTTGTAGACCTCGATGAGCGAGCCGATGGCGAAGGCGTACCCGAGGAAGAAGGCCCACTTGACGATGAAGCCGCCGACGATCGGCGAGACGATCCGCTCGGCGTGGATCTGGAGGCTGAACGCGTCCATGAAGTGGTTGTCGAGCGAGTTCGTCAGCACGTAGCCGCCGAGGAGCACGGCGATCACCAGGATGGCGCGCCGCGCCTGCGTCAGCCCCCCGGCCCGCGCCCCGGCGAGGACGAGCAGTCCGACGCCCAGGTAGCACAGGACCTCGTACTGCAGGGACCACAGCGCACCGTTGATGCCGGGGTCGAAGGCCATCCACTTGCCCTGGGCCGTCTCCATGATCCCGGAGATGCCCGGCTGGTGGGTGCGGACCCACCAGTTCGCCTGGAGGAACTCGAAGGGGCCGTCCGGCCGGTGCCAGAAGTTCTCCAGCGTGTGGTGCTGGCGCCAGAACAGGAACGGGGCCACCACCAGGGCGGTGACGCACAGGCACACCCACAGGCCCGGCAGCAGCCGCAGGGCCCGGTTCCACAGGAAGCGTCCGATGGGGAGCCGGTTGCCGCTGCGCGTGATGAGCAGGCCGGACAGGATGAAGAAGCCGAACACCGATATCTTCCCCAGGTCCGTCTGACCGTGGGTGAAGGTGTGCCCGTACTCCCTGATCCCGAAGCCGAGTATGCGCGCGTGCGCGACGACGACGGCGGTCGCCAGCAGCAGGCGGAGCAGGCCGAGGCTGTTGTCGCGGCCGGAGAACAGCTCGGCGACGGTGCCGTGGGACCAGCGGGTGCTGACCGGCGAGGTGTTGCGGACTCCCATGATGCCTCTCGTGGACGGTTCCCGGAGGGGGAGCCTTCTGATGCTGTGTTTTCGCTGTCGATGCTGTGCGCACACTGTGCGACGGACAACTGTGACACGAGGGGCGCGGGCCCGCCGAAGAGGCCCCGACAAATGAGACGTGTGCCACTGTCCGGGGCTGGATCATGGGAATGAGGCGGACCCGCCGCTTCCGGTACGGGGCCGCCTCCGCGGGACCTTCGGCGCCGGTACGGGCCGGCGCGCCGCCGGCCGGTACGGGCCGGCGGGGCTACGCGAAGCGCTCCCGGAGCTTGTACTTCAGGACTTTGCGCAGGGCGTCGTTGCGGGGCAGCGCGTCCACGATCTCCAGCTGTTCGGGAAGCTTGTGGGTCGAGAGTCCCTCGGCGCGCAAGTACGCCGTCACCTCGGGCAGGGTCAGGGGTCCCGTGCCCGGAGGCTGTTCGACGACGGCGCAGACGCGTTCGCCGCGCTCGGGGTCCGGGAGGCCGATGACCGCCACGTCGGCGACCGCCGGGAGCCGGTGGAGCAGGTCCTCTATCTCCTTGGCGGAGATGTTCTCGCCCTTGCGGATGATGACGTCCTTGCTGCGGCCCGTCAGGACCAGGTATCCGTCCGCGGTGAGGTGGCCGAGGTCGCCCGTGACCAGGTAGCCGTCCGGGTCGAAAGCCCCGTCGGCCCCGTCGGCCCCGGCGGACCGGGCCCGGCCGAGGTAGCCCTGGCAGACGGCCTCGCCGCGCAGCCGGACCTCCCCGTCGGTGCCGGCGGGGAGCGGGGTGCCGTCGGGGGCGGTGACGCGGATCGACATGCCGGCCGGGGGGCGGCCCTCGGTGGTGGCCAGGTGCTCCGCCGTGTCGTCCGGGGCGCCCATCGTGATCATCGGGACCTCGGTCATGCCGTAGCCGTGGGTGAGCTGGCAGCCCAGCTCGCGGACGACCGCGTGGTAGATCTCCGGGGGCTTGGGGGCCCCGCCGCCGGCCAGCAGCCGCAGGGACGGGATGAGCTTGGTGCCCGGGTCCTTGCGCTGTTCGGTGAGGAACATCGAGTAGAAGGCCGTGGAGCCGCCGGCGACGGTGACCCCGTGGCGGCGGTAGCCGTCCAGGGCGTCGGGCATCGCGAACTTCTCGAAGAGGACGGCCGGGAACCCGTAGAGGAGCAGCATCACCGTGTAGTCGGGCCCGGCGATGTGGGCGAAGGGGAAGGCCATCGAGCCGACGTCGTCCGGCGAGAGGTGCAGGGCGTGGGCCAGGCAGGAGCCGCCCGCGATGAGGGAGCGGTCCGTGTGCAGGACGCCCTTGGGGTCCGAGGTGGTGCCCGAGGTCCAGTAGATCCACCGGACCGAGGTGCCCTCCCGCGGGGGCGGGGGGAGTGTCGCCGGGTCCCCGGTGGGGAGGGAGGCGTAGGCCTCGAAGACCCCGCGCGCGCCGAGGCGCTCCGCCATGGCGGTGTGGTCGAAGCCGCGCCAGACGCCGGGGACGGCGAAGAACTCCGCCTTGGACTCGCGCAGGGCGAAGCCGACCTCGCGGTCCCGGTAGAAGGGGATGACGGGCGTCTGGACGGCGCCGATCCGGGCGAGGGCGATCGAGAGCAGGACGGTCTCGATGCGGGTGGGCAGCTGCCAGGCGACCACCGTGCCGGGGCGCACGCCCATGCCGTACAGGCCGGCCGCGACCTCTTCGGAGCGCTCGCGCAGCTCCCCGAAGGTCAGCCGGCGGTCGGTGGCACGGTCGGCGGAGCCGCCTTCGGCGGCCTCGATGAGGACGGGTGCGTCCGGGGTCATGGCGGCCCGGCGGGCGATCAGGTCCCACAGGGTCCGGGACCGGCTGAGTTCGACTGCGGTGCTGTCCGTCATCCCGGACCGACCTCCCCTGGCCGACGACACCTGACGGATAGTCAGATCAAGCGCAGAGCGTAGAGCGCGGACGCTTGTCGGTCCAGGGGTGGGGGGCTAGCTTGGTTCCAGATTTCTGACGCACCATCAGATTTGGCGTGTCGGATCAGGTCCAACGGATTCAGCGAGGGGACACCATGGAACTGCCTCGGATCATCAGCGTGGACGACCACGTCATCGAGCCCGCCCACCTCTTCGACGTGTGGCTGCCGGCCAAGTACCGCGACCGCGGCCCCAAGGCCCTCACCGCCGGCATCGGCGAGCTCGCCTACACCGGCGGCAAGTACGTCATCACCATGGACCCCGACGGCCCGCCGACCGACTGGTGGATCTACGAGGACCTGAAGTTCCCGTACAAGCGCAACATCGCCGCCGTCGGCTTCGACCGCGACGACATGACCCTGGAGGGCATCACCCGCGAGGAGATGCGGCGCGGCTGCTGGGACCCCAAGGCCCGCCTGCTCGACATGGACCTCAACCACGTCGAGGCCTCCCTGTGCTTCCCGACCTTCCCGCGCTTCTGCGGGCAGACCTTCGCCGAGGCGCACGACAAGGAGGTCGCCCTGGCCTGCGTGCGCGCCTACAACGACTGGATGGTCGAGGAGTGGTGCGGCGACAGCGGCGGCCGCCTCATCCCGCTGTGCATCATCCCGCTCTGGGACATCGACCTGGCCGTCGTGGAGATCCGCCGCAACGCCGCCCGCGGGGTCCGCGCCGTGACCTTCTCCGAGATCCCCACCCACCTGGGCCTGCCGTCCATCCACTCCGGCTACTGGGACCCCTTCTTCGCCGTCTGCCAGGAGACCGGCACCGTCGTCAACATGCACATCGGCTCCAGCTCCCAGATGCCCGCCGCCTCCCCCGACGCACCGCCCGCCGTCCAGGCCGCCCTCAGCTTCAACAACGCCATGGCCTCGATGATGGACTTCCTCTTCAGCGGCGTCCTGGTCAAGTTCCCCACGCTGAAACTGGCCTACAGCGAGGGCCAGATGGGCTGGATCCCGTACGCCCTGGAGCGCGCCGACGACGTCTGGCAGGAGCACCGCGCCTGGGGCGGCGTCAAGGACCTGATCCCCGAGCCGCCCTCCACCTACTACTACCGGCAGATGTTCTGCTGCTTCTTCCGCGACAAGCACGGCATCGCCTCGCTCGACGTCGTCGGACGCGACAACGCCACCTTCGAGACCGACTACCCGCACGTCGACTCGACCTTCCCGCACACCAAGGAGGTCGCCCTCGACCACGTCAAGGGACTGGACGAGGAGACCGTCTACAAGCTGATGCGCGGCAACGCCATCCGCATGCTCGGCCTCGATTTCGACAAGGACCGGCGGACGGGCAGGTAGGCGCGGTGGACCTCACCCACACCGAGGAGGAGCAGGAATTCAGGGCCCGGCTGCGCGCCTGGCTCGCCGAGGTGCTCCCCCAGCTGCCGCCCCGGCCCTCGCCCGACGACTGGCCCGGCCGGCGCACCTACGACGCGGGCTGGCAGCGCCTGCTGTACGACGCGGGGTACGCCGGCCTGCACTGGCCGGTCGACGCGGGCGGCCGCGGGGCCACCCCCACCCAGCACCTGATCTTCCTGGAGGAGACGGAGCGCGCGGGAGCCCCGTACGTCGGCGCGAACTTCGTCGGGCTGTTGCACGCGGGCCCGACCGTCGCCGCCGAGGGCACCGCCGAGCAGCGGGCGCGCTGGCTGCCGCCCGTACTGCGCGGCGACGAGATGTGGTGCCAGGGCTTCAGCGAGCCGGACGCCGGCTCCGACCTGGCCTCGCTGCGCACCCGCGCCGTCCGCGACGGCGACGAGTACGTGATCACCGGGTCGAAGATCTGGACCTCGCACGCGGAGGTCGCGGACTGGTGCGAGCTGCTGGTGCGCACACGGCCCGTCAGCGAGGACGTCCCCAAGCACCGGGGGATCTCCTGGCTCGCCATGCCCATGGACGCGCCGGGGGTGACCGTGCGGCCGCTGCGCACGCTCGCCGGGTCCACCGAGTTCGCCGAGATGTTCCTCGACGAGGTGCGGGTCCCGGTCGCCAACCGGGTCGGCGCGGAGAACGACGGCTGGCGGGTCACGATGGTGACCCTGTCCTTCGAGCGCGGCACCGCCTTCGTGGGCGAGGTCGTCGCCTGCCGGCGCACCCTGGGCGAACTGGCGCGCACCGCCAAGGCGAACGGCCGCTGGGACGACCCGGTCCTGCGCCGCCGGCTGGGTCGGCTGTACGGGGAGTTCGGCGCCCTGTGGCGGCTCACGCAGTGGAACGTCAGCGAGTCCGAGCGCTCCGGAGGGGTCCCCGGCATCGGCGGCAGCGTCTTCAAGCTGGCGTACTCGCACGCGCGCCAGGAGCTGTACGACACCGCCGCCGAGGTGCTGGGGGCCGAGTCCCTGTCCCTGGAGGAGGAATGGACCCTGGACCGCCTCTCCTCGCTCTCGTACACCATCGCGGCGGGCACCTCGCAGATCCAGCAGAACATCGTCGCCGAGCGGATCCTCGGCCTTCCGAAGGGCAGGTGAGCGTTCCGTGGACTTCCAGCCGACGCAGGACCAGCGGGACCTGCGGGCAGGCGTACGGGACCTCCTGGAGGGGCGGTACGGGCGCGAGGAACTGCGCGCCTCGGTGGACCGGGCGGCGCGGACCGGCCGGTCCGTGGACCGGTCGCTGTGGCGGGAGCTCGGCGCGGCCGGGTTCTTCGCGCTGCGCCTCCCGGAGAAGGAGGGCGGGGTCGGACTCGGTCTGCCGGAGGCGGTCCTCGTCTTCGAGGAGGCCGGGCGGGCGCTCCTGCCGGGACCGCTGGTCGCCACCCACCTGGCCGCCGGGGCCGTCGCCGGGGCCGCGGAGGGCGAGGCGGTGGTGACGGCCCTCGACCTGGACGGGGCGCTGGTGGCCCACCTCGGCGAGTCGGACGCGGTGCTCGGGCTCCCCGGCCTCCCGGCCGGGGAGCCGGTCCGCTCGGCGGATCCGCTGACACCGCTGGCACGGGTCAGCCTGCCGCGGGACCCACGGGCGGACGCCGCCCGCGCCGGCTTCCGCGACGAGGGGGCCCTGCTGACGGCGGCCCTCCAACTCGGCAGCGCGCTGCGCACGGTGGAGCTGGCGGTCCGGTACGCGGGCGAGCGCGAGCAGTTCGGGCAGCCGATCGGGGGGTTCCAGGCGGTCAAGCACCTGTGCGCGCAGATGCTGGTGCGGGCCGAGGTGGCCCGTACGGCGGTCTACGCGGCCGCGGTGACGGGCGACGCGGGCGAGGCGGCCGCGGCCAAGCTGCTGGCCGACGCGGCGGCCGTGCGCAACGCGCGGGACTGCCTGCAGGTGCACGGCGGGATGGGCTTCACCTGGGAGGCGGACGTACACCTGCACCTGAAGCGGGCGTGGGTGCGGGCGGAGCAGTGGCGCACGGCGGCGCAGGCGGAGGAGGTGCTGGCGGCGGAGCTGCTCGCGGAGGCACTGCTCGCGGAGGCGACGCCGGGGTAGCCCGGTGGGGAAGCCGGGCGGGGAAGCCCGGCGGGGAAGCCGGCGCGTAAGGGCTCGTCCGTGCGCTCGCTCGCTGTGACGGATGGGCACGGGAGGGACGGCGCGGGACGCGTGTCCGATTACGGAGAGTTGATATCGGTTTGTGTCCTTCGCCCGACCCTTTGCGGCCCGGAGACGGGGGACCGCTCCGGTACGCTCCCGGGAATGCAGGCGGTTGAGCGGCGCGGGCGCCGCACAGTATGCACCACGCTTACTCCTTCACGCTGGAATATGCCCGAAGCGCTTGTTGTGGTGACTGTATGTCAACCATGCTGCTCCCCAAGGGGGTCACGCTCGGTGACCCCGTCCTGTCGCGAGGCGAAGTGTCCGCCGGTTCGGATGGTGTGAGCGGTGCAGGTGCTTCAGGTGCAGCTGGAGGTAGGTCCGGACCCCGCCGAGGTCGGCCGGGCCCGGCGGTGGGCCCGCTCGCGGCTGGCCTGGTCCGGCATAGAGGATGACGAGCCGCTCGCCGAGACGCTGATCCTGCTGATCTCCGAGCTGGTCACCAACGCCGTGGTGCACACCGGCTGTCCGGCCGTACTGCGCATGCTGTTCGGGGAGCCCGGGGTCCGCGTCGAGGTCGCCGACGCGAGCGGCCGGGCGCCGGCCCGGCGCCAGGCCGCCGGGGACGACACGGGCGGCCGCGGCCTGGAGCTGGTGGACGGGCTGGCGGACCGCTGGGGCTGGCAGCCCGAGGGCGCCGGGAAGCGGATCTGGTGCGAGGTCGACCGCGCGGAGAAGGCGGCGGCGGACCTGGCGTCCCAGGGGCCGCGGGACCGGACCCCGGCCGAGGCCCCGGACCGGGCTCCGGCGCACACCCCGGCGGGGCTCCCGACCCGCCCCCCGATGCACGCCGCGAACCACGACCCGATCCACAACTCGATCCGGGAACCGCACGTGTACCTCTAACGAGGTGTTGACGGTTCGTCAATGAGTGATCACCCTTGTCCTGAGCGATTCGTCGCGAGGGGACGCCAAGGGTCCTGCCTTGACGAGTGCGGGTCGTGGGGTGGCGGCTGCCGTGCCGCGCTCGGGGCGTGCATGCGCGCACGCCGCCACCCGCAGAACTTCTCCTTCTGACGCGCCTCTCGCACGGCTCTGCCCTGGCGGGCCTCCCCGGCTTCGCGTCGCTGCGTCGGACTCCGTCCGCCGATGCCTGTAGCCGCCGCCTCAGGGCCGCTCAGCCCGCTAACCTGCCGAGCACGTCCTTTGCCCGGAAGCCAGTTCCAGGGGGTACACCATGGCCGCAACTTCCGTCCGGCCCGAGTGGGCGTCCCTTCCCCCCGAGGCACGTGCCTATGTGGAATTCCGGTTGGGCTCCACCGTAGGCGGGTCCATTTCGTGCACCGGCGGGTTCACCCCAGGCGTGGCGTCCCGGCTGCTCCTGGACGACGGACGGCGTGTGTTCCTCAAAGGGATGCACGGTGAACACCCGTTCGCCCCGCAGTACGCGGACGAGATCGCCGTGACCTCGGTCCTCCCGGACGGTGTGGGACCGCGTGTTCTTTGGTGGGCCACGCCGGCCGACAGTGCGGGATGGTGGTGGTTGTGCCTTGAGGACATCCCCGGAAGAGTGCCGGTGCTGTCCCCGGATTCGGCGGACACGGGGATGGCGCTGGCCGCCGTCGAGCAGGCTGGGAAGCTCCTCACTCCTTCGCCGCTGGACGCCGCACGCCCCATCACAGAGCTGGTCGGCCGGTGGCTCACCGGTTGGTCAACCCTGGCCTCGGAAACCCCGGATGATCTGGACCCGTGGGCGGCCGAGCACCTCAATGCCCTTGCCGGGATCGAGGAGAACTGGCAGCAGGCCGCAACGGGGAGCACGCTCCTGCATTGGGATCTGCGACCGGACAACATGCTGCGGCGTGAAGGCGGGTCGGTCGTCATCGTCGACTGGTCCTATCCGAACCAGGGTGCGGCCTGGCTCGACCCGGCGGTTCTGGTGCCTTACCTGATCATGGACGGCCACTCGCCCACTGAGGCCGAGGCCGCGGTGATCCATCTTCCGCAGCCTGACGATCCCGATGTGCTCACCGCGTTCGCCGCCGGGATCGGCGGGTACTGGGAGAAGTCCTCGCGTCGGCCGAATCCGCCAGGTGTTCCGTTCCTTCGTGCCCACCAAGTCCGGGCCGCCGAGGCGGCACGCACGTGGTTGCGGCACCGGACCGGGTGGGCGTGACCGGTTCAGCCGTAGGGACCCTTCCCGTGCCGGCCGAGGAGCCGGGCGAGCCGGGCGGGGGCCCCTTCAAGGAGGCCGGCTGGAAGCCGGTAGTCGGGGAAGGGGTAGAAGCGCTGGCTGATGAACCGTCGACCGTATGCCGTGGTCAGCAGGTACCGGGTGCGGTCGGACCGGTTCGGTGCCCCGCGGTGCCAGGTCTGGCTGTTGACCAGGTAGGCGTCGCCGGCGCGAGCGAACAGTGACGTAGGCGTTCCTGGAAGGCTGGGGCTGTAGGGCGGGCGCTGGCCGGACAGGTGACTCCCGGCGATCACCTGTGTCGGTCCGTGCAGGTCGGTCTCGATGTCGGTGAGCGCGACCATGACGTTCAGGGTGAAACAGGGGATGCTGGCGCCGGCTGCACCGGTCGGGATGTCATCGAGGAAAGGGAAGAATAGGACGTCGTCGACGTGCCAGTTGATGATTCCCTTGCCGGGCGGGATGCGCAGTGCGTTCTGGGCGATCATGTGGCAGTCCGGGCCGAGGATCATTTCGACCAGGTCGGCGACGGGTTCCAGCTCGATCACGTCGCGGAACGCCCGGTTGAACTCGAACACGCGCATCAGGCTCACGTCGCCGCGTACGAGGTCGAGCTCGGGTGGGGCGGCATGCACCCGTGGATCCTGGTAGCGCTGCTCTGTCATGATCCGCAGGTGGTCGGCGGCATTCGCGGTGATGAAGGACGGCAGGACAGCGAATCCGTCCCTGTGGAACATGGCAGCGATGTCCTTGAGGTCGTGCGACCCGTTCACGGCTACGGGTTGTTGACCGCAGGGATGTCGGCGTAGTCCTCCTCCAGGACCACCGGGGCCATGTGCTCGGCGCCCACCCAGACACGCCGGCCGAAGTCCTCGTACTGCTCGGTGTTGAGGATGAACGAGTGCCAGACCATGTCGACGGGGCCGGAGGGCGCGTCGTGGTCCTTCGGGTAGAGCATCGTCAGCGCGACGTACTGGCGGAACTCCTCGATCAGCGGGATGGCGTACTTCGTGAAGAAGTAATCGCGGAACTCGATGGCTTTCTCGTCCGCGACGCCTTCGAATTCACCCCTGGAGCGGTTGAACACGAGCCACTGCTTTATGACCTCAGCCGCCCAGTGACGACAGTGATTGTCCCACTGGCCGAACCACAGCAGCAGCGGGAGAACCTGCTCGTTGTCGAATAGGCGGCCGTCACGGAGGAGCCTGCGCGGGCTCATGCCCAGCAACAGGAACCCCATGTCGTACTCCTCCAGCATGCGCAGTCGCTTCCGGAGGTCATCGTCCATTCCCGGGCAAGCCGCGAGGCATTTGTTGAGGAGGGCCCCCGGTTCGGCCACGAGCTTGATCTTGTCCACGTGCCACCTGCTTTCCTCAGAGATCGGGCGGCGTGAGACACCCGGTCTCAGCTCGACTTGTGACGTGAGGTTCTTGCTACGCGGCGGACCCGACCGGCGGCGTGACGCTGTAGCAGTCGGAGCAGGTCTCCTCGCCGGAGGGCCAGTGCTTGTCGCTGCGGGCCCCGAAAACGTCGGCCATGCGCTGCTTGGTCTGGTGGTAGATCGGCGCGTAGCCCTCGGCGGTGATTTCGTTGGAAGGGACGTGACCTCGCATGCTTCGACTCCTGTCGGGTCGTCTTTCGTGGCAGCTGCTGAGTCCCTGGCGATCCCCCCGGGTTGTGACGAGCCTTGAGGAGGGGGCGAGGCGCGAACTCTGCCAAACCGGCTTCAAAATGGGCAGAGCTGTGTTACTGCCTGCGTGATCCGGCGGACCACTTCACTTTTGGTGACGTACAGCGACGTTGGCGTTACATCGTCGGCCGTCGCAATGGTGTGACGTCCCAAAGTTGTACCGACATATGCCGAACGCCCCTCACCGGGGAGATGAGGGGCGCCTGAGGGTCTGTGGGGTATCAGATCAGGTGGTCGAACTCGCCTGCCTTGACTCCGAGGATGAACGCGCGCAATTTCTCCACCGTCGTGGTGACGATCACGTCCGGGGCGTCGCTCTCCCGCATCTTGATCGCGCCTGCGACAGGCGCCAGCTCGACGCAGCTTTGATTGTCGTCCGGCCCCGAGAATGAGGACTTCTGCCACTTGATTCCGTCGGTCATGCGCCTTGACTCACACTTCCTGAGCGATGCGGTGAATGTGTTCTCTCGACTCATCCGTTCCGAGTGAGATCGAATCGATGGACTCGAGCAATCCTCGGTACTTGGCGAGCTGAGCCTCTGCGTCCAGGAAGCCGCTGTCGAAAGCGCTGTCGATCTGGACGGTGTCGAGTGCCGGGATGGCGCCCCCTGCGTAGAGCACGGAATGCACCGAGCCCGTGATCTGCCGGTCGAAGGGGATGATGCGGACGGTGACCGAGGGCCAGTGCGACACCTCGGTCAGGAACTTGAGCTGCTCCCGCATGGTTTCCGCGTCGCAGTACCTCATTCGAAGCGCTGCCTCGTGGATGAAGGCCTCGAAAGGGGTAGGACGGGGGCGGTCGAAGATGATCCGGCGCCTCGTGCGGTGCTCGACGCGCGTGTTCAGCTCCGCTGCCGGGAGATCGGACATGCCGCTACGGATCAGACTCCGGGCGTAGGAGTCGGTTTGGAGCTGGCCGGGAACGTAAAGCATCTGGATCACGCGGATGTACGTGGCGTGGAATTCGAGCTCGGCCACGTCGAGGAATCCTGGCGAGAGAACGCCCCGGTACTCGTCCCACCAGCCCTTGCCGCGCTCCTCCGCCATGCTCGCGAGCGCGTTGACGAGGTGCTTGTCCGTTGCTGAGTAATGGGCGGCGAGGCGGCGGACTCGTTCGTCGCTGACTCCGTAACGGCCCGATTCGATGTGGCTGATCTGGGCGCGCTCGCCACCCAAGTATGCGGCTGCGGTGGCGCCGTTCATGCCGGCCCTCTCGCGCAGCTTGCGCAGCTCCGCACCCAAGCGCCTCTGACGGGCGGTCGGATAGCTCCTCGGCGGCATGACCCCTCCCTCTCTTCCGGGTACGAGTGTGCCGCCCGGCCTGGCCCGGGTCCACTCGTTCGGATGTTCCGACCGTCCCACTGTTGCGCCGTCCCAATGTTGCGCCCTACGTTTCGACCGGCCTGAAGTGCAGCCGCCTGAACCGTCGTTGATCGTGACGATGGCGGCCAGGGACACGGGCTTGGGTCTGTGCCGCATCGTCTGCGTTGGGAGATCATCGCGATGAATACGAGTGCCTTAGCCTCCGAGGGGCGAACGCCCGAGTCGGGGCTCACCTACCGGATGCTCGCGCCGAGCCGGGCGGACACGCCCAGGATTGTCCGCGACTGGGTGGTTTCGATCCTGTGTAGCGCCGGGCGTCCGCAGCTTGCGGAGCGGGCGCGGCTGTGCGCGTCGGAGGTCGTGACCAATGCGCATCGGCATACGGATACGCAGGAGATTGTCGTCGAGGTGGCGTTGCTCGGTGAGCGAGTAACGGTCTACGTATACGACAACGAGCCCGAGCGTCGGCCGCCTGGCGGCAACGCTGGAACGATGGACACATGCGGGCGTGGGCTCATGCTCGTTGGGGCCTATGCCGATGACCGGGCGGTGACGGCGCAGGGGGAGTGCTCGAAGGCTGTGTGGTTCAGCTTCGTCGGCTGACTGTCCTCCGGGAACGGCACGTGGACCTCGATCGATGCGTTGACGGTTCGACAAGCAGTGATCACCCTTGTCGTGAGCGATTTGGCGCCGGACGCCAAGGATCGCGGGTTCTGCGGGCGCCTGCGTGTGCGCACGGCCCACCGGGGGTGGCGGGTTCACGGGGTGACGGGGTGGGGATGACGGGCTTGTCGACAGACGCGCTGGATGCGCTGGACGCGGTGGCGTGGGGACGGTTCGAGTCGCCGTCCGAGGAGTACCCGGTCAGCAAGGTTCCCCGCGCGCTGCGGCGGCTCGCGCGGGCGGACGCGAGCGCGAGTGCGAGGGACGCCGACCGGTTCGTGCTGGACAACTGCCTCGCCCTGTGGAGCGGCGAGGTGACTCCCGCGGCGACCGCCGCGCTGCCGTTCGTGATGGCGCTCGCCGGGGATCCGGGCGTGGGGGAGCGGGTCGCTCTCCTGGAGATGCTGGTGATCCTGGTCGGGACGGCGGCGCGGGCCGAGCCGGCCCGGGTCGCCGGGGAGTGGCCCGAGGCGTGGCTGCGCCACCGGGGAGCGGTCCGGGCGCTGCTCGCGGACACGGACCCCGAGGTGCGGCGGGAGGCCCTTCCCCTGGCGGACGGGATCGAGCTCCTGCTGGAGCGGTGGACGGCCGAGACGGACCCGGCGGTACGCCTCCCGGTGCTGCTCGCGCTGGGCGAGGCGGCGGCGGCCGAGGCCTTGGCGACCGCGGCGGCGGCCGGGGCGGCTGCGCCCGGCGGCGGCGCCGGGGACACCACCGGGGCGGCCGGGCACGGCACCGGGTCCGCGGAGGGCGTCACCGGGGCCGCGGGAGCCGGGCTCCGGGCCGTGGAGCGGGTGCGGGCGGTGCTGGCCGGCGTACTGCGGGACGGCAGCCCGGTCATGAAGGTCGCGGCCGTGTGGTCCTGGGCGCACCTGGACCCGGATGTGCCGCTCCACCACTCGGAGCTGCTGCTGGAGATCCTCTCCGACCCCGCCACGGGGCCGGAGTTCGAGGCGGCCTGGCGGGTGCCGGGCGTCGAGTTCGCCCACTCCCGCGAGGACATCGTCCGCCAAGTGGCAGACCTGTTCGGCCACGCCCCCGGAGCGGCCGCTTCGTTCGCGGCCCGGCTGGCGGCCGGCGCGGGCCGCAGCGGGGACGCCGCGCTGTGCCGGGCCGCGCTGCACGCGGCGTGGCGGCTGCTGGTGCTCCGGCCGTCGGTGGCGCCCGTGCTGCTGCCCGTGGCGGGCGGGCTGTTGGGGGATCCGGACGACGCGGTGCGGCTCAAGGCGGCGCACCTCCTCGCGGTGCTCGGTCCGCCGGCGGCCCCGTACGCCGACCGGCTCGCCGCACTCGTGGACGACCGGGGCGAGGACACCGTCGACTACATCGAGGGGACCGTCGGCGTCTACGCCCGCTGGGCGCTGGCCCGGATCGGCGACCCGCGCGCGCTCCCGGGGCTCGTCGCGCGGCTCCACGAGCCCTATCGGGAGGAGTACGGCCGCGGCTGGTTCGGGGGCGATCCCCGGCTCCCGGACATCGACGAGGTACTGACGCCGCTGCGGGCGTACGCGGACGTCCTGCTGCCCTCCCTCCGGGAGTCGATGCGCTACGAGGCCGGGCGCGGCAGCGGCGCGGTGGCGGGCATGCTCCTGCGGGTCCTGGAGGCGTGGGGGCCGGACGCGCTGCCGGCGCTGCCGGAGGTCGTGGCGCTGCTGGAGGGCGAGGGCCACTCCGCCACGGCCGCCGACGTGATCGCGGCGATGGGGCCGTCCGCCGCGTCCGCCGCGGACGCCTTGCGCGCGGCGGCGGTCCACGCCAACCCGATGAAGCGCCGGAACGTGGCAATGGCCCTGTGGCGCACGGGGGGCGACAGCGCGCCGGCGCTGCGGCTGATCGGCGACGAGGTACTGGCCGGCGCGGCCCCGTACTTCGGGCCGGTCCACCTGCTGGCCGGCTTCGGCCCCGCGGCCGCGCCGTACGCCGACCGGGTCCGATGCGCCCTGGAGAACGGCCCGGACTGGTGCCGGATCCAGGCCGCGGTCACCCTGTGGGCGATCACGGGCGAGCCCGAGCCGAGCGCGTCGGTCCTGGAGGAGTACGTCCTGCCGATGGCCGACGGCGGCGACGGCTACGGCTCCCTCGTCCACGCGCTGCGCGGACTGGCCCGCATCGGCACGCTCAGCCCGCCGGCGCGCGCCGCGTTGCGGCAGGTGGAGGGGGCCGACCGGCGCCTGTCGACGTACGGGGACCAGCGGGCGTTCCTCGAGGACGAGGCGCTCCGCGCCCTCATCGGGGAGGTGCTCGCCCTCCCCGATGAGGGGTGAGCTCCTGCGCGAGAGCGGCGCGCAGGAGCCGGTGGAAACGGTATCGGTGCAGGTGGGAGGGTGTGACGCCCGGTCAGAGGAGGGCGTCGGGGGCGGCGTCGGAGGTGGTGTCAGAGGATGGCGACCGGGGCCACCGGGGTGCCCACCGCGCCGACGAAGGGCTCCGGCATGGCGGAGAGCAGGAAGGCGTAGCGGTTTTCCTCTGCACAGGCTGTGGACAACTTTTCGAGGTTCCAGTTCTGGCCCTGGTGCATGCCCATGTCGACCAGGTCCAGCGCGTGCACCGGCAGCCACAGGTTGTCGATCTCCGGCGGGAAGATCTCGAAGGTCAGGGTGTCGTTGGCGACGGCCGCTACGTCCCGGGCGTGGAACCACTCGGGGGTGCGGACGGACAGGCCGGGTGACGGGTAGCCGTAGCCGTGCTTGTCGCCCGCCAGGTAGACCTGGACCTGTCCGGTGCGCACGAGCACGATGTCGCCCGCGCGGACGGTGACGCCCCCGAACTCCTCCGCCTCCTGCAGGTCCCCCGGGGTCACCGCGTGGCCGCCGGGGAGCCGGTCCAGGCCCTTGGCGCGGGCCACGTCCAGCAGGACGCCGCGCGAGACGATGTGCCCGGCCTTGTCGATGCCGCTGAACTCGGCGCGGCCGTGCGCCGTGATGGTGCCGGCCGGGCGGCCGTTGTAGATCTTCCCCGAGTGCGAGACGTGGGTGAGCGCGTCCCAGTGGGTTCCGGCCTGGAGGCCGAAGGTCACCGCGTCGTCGCTGCAGGCCACCGTGCCGGGGCCGAAGATCTCCTGGTTGATCTGCACCATCGTGTGCAGCGGGTTGATCCGGCCGGGGATCATGCCGGCCTGTACGCCGTCCTCCTTCAGCGGCAGGGCGAGCGGGATGCGGCGTCCGGTGCGGATCTCCGCGGCGGCGGCCCGCACGACCTCGTCGGTGATGAGGTTCAGGGTGCCGATCTCGTCATCGGCGCCCCAGCGGCCCCAGTTGTTGACGCGCTTGGCGATGTCGTGGAACTCGGCGGGCAGGCCCATGGATCTCATCAGCTCCTCGTGGCGGAAACGAACTGGGGCTTGTGCTGGCACATCTGACTGCCCATAGAATCTAACGGTCCGTCAGAAATCGCGGGAAGGGGCCGGGCATGGGGAACTTCTTGGCAGGCAAAGTCGTCGCCGTCACGGGCGCCGGCCGGGGCATCGGACGGGCCGTGGCACTCGCCGCGGCCGCCGAGGGCGCCAAGGTCGTCGTCAACGACTACGGCGTGGGGATGGAGGGCAACGAGCCCACCAGCGAGATCGCCGAATCGGTCGTGAAGGAGATCATCGCGGCGGGCGGCGAAGCCGTCGCCGTCGCCGACGACATCTCGACCATGGCGGGAGGTCAGCGCATCATCGACACCGCGCTCGCCCAGTACGGGCGCATCGACGGAGTCGTCTGCGTCGCCGGCATCCTGCGCGAGCGGATGCTGTTCAACATGTCCGAGGAGGAGTGGGACCCGGTGATCGCCACCCACCTCAAGGGCACCTTCACCGTCTTCCGCGCCGCCTCCGCCGTCATGCGCCGGCAGGGCACGGGCACGCTCATCGGCTTCACCAGCGGCAACCACCAGGGCTCGGTGGCCCAGGCCAACTACAGCGCGGCCAAGGGCGGGATCATCTCCCTCGTCCGCTCCGCCGCCCTGGGCCTGGCCAAGTACGGCGTGACCTCCAACGCGATCGCGCCCGTGGCGCGCACCCGGATGTCGGCCAACGTGCCGATGGAGCTCAAGGAGATCGGCGAGCCCGAGGACGTGGCGGCGCTGGTCACCTACCTGCTCTCCGACTGGGCCGTCGCCGTCGGCGGCGAGAAGATCACCGGGCAGGTCTACACGATCGCCGGCCCGAAGATCGCCGTCTGGGCCCAGCCCCGCGAACTGCGCGCAGGCTACGCCGAGGGCTCCTGGACCCCCGAGAAGATCGCCGACTTCCTGCCCGGCACGGTCGGCACCGACCCGATGCCGATGCTCGCGCAGCTCGAAGCCATGGCCAAGGCGGCCGCCGCCAAGGACCGCCCCAACGCGTAGGCCCGGTCCGGGCGATCCGCCCGGCACGGCGCGCGGGCATGCAGGCATGCAGGCGTGCAGGCGTGCAGGCGCGCGGGACCGGCCCGACGGCCGGACCCGGACACAGGACAGCACCCAAGGGGGGCACCGACATGGACTTCGGCTTCGGCGAGGAGGACGAGGAGCTGCGCGGCCGCGCCCGGGCGTGGCTCGCCGAGCACCTCACGGGACCGTACGCGCAGGCCATCGGCCTCGGCGGTCCCGGCAGCGAGCACGAGGGCGTCGAGCTCCGCCGCGCCTGGGAGCGCGAGCTGGGGCGCGGCGGCTGGATCGGCCAGGGCTGGCAGGCGGCCGACGGCGGGGCCGGCCCGGACCGTGCGGCCGGCCCGGACCGTGGGCCCGGGCCGGCCGGCGGCGCGTACGGCAACCGGCGGCTCTCCCTGACCGGACAGGTGGTGTGGGCCGAGGAGTACGCGGCCGCACGCGCCCCCGCCCGGGTCGGCCACATCGGCGAGAACCTCCTCGCGCCGACGCTCATCGCCTACGGCTCCCCGGAGCAGCGGGCCCGCTTCCTCCCCGCGATCGCGCTGGGCGAGGAGCTGTGGTGCCAGGGCTACTCCGAACCGGACGCCGGCTCCGACCTCGCGGGAATCCGTACGGCCGCAGTACGGGAACCCGGCCGGGGCGCGTCCGGGCGCCACCGCGTCACCGGGCAGAAGATCTGGACCTCGCTGGCCCAGGACGCCGACTGGTGCTTCGTCCTGGCCCGCACGGAGCCCGGCTCCAAGCGGCACCGGGGGCTGTCCTTCCTCCTCGTACGGATGGACCAGCCGGGCAAGGTCGACGTCCGGCCGATCCGGCAGATGTCGGGGACCTCCGAGTTCAACGAGGTGTTCTTCGACGGCGCGGTCGCCGAAGAGGTCGTCGGCGGCGAGGGCAACGGCTGGTCCGTGGCCATGGGACTGCTCGCCCTGGAACGGGGAGTGTCCACCCTCGTCCAGCAGATCGGCTTCGCGGCGGAGCTGGAGCGCGTGGTCGGGGCGTACGTGGCCGCCGGCGCGGGCGACCCCGTCCTGCGCGAACGCCTCGTACGCCAGTGGGCCGAACTGCGCACCATGCGGTGGAACGCGCTGCGGACGCTGGGCTCCGCGGACGGGGACCCGGGCGCGCCGAGCGTGGCCAAGCTGCTGTGGGGCGGCTGGCACCGGCGCCTGGGCGAACTGGCCGTCGCCGTCCGGGGCGCGGTGGCCAGCGCCGGGCCGGCGGACTGGGTGCGGGAGGTCCCGTACGAACTCGGACTCGACGAGGAGCAGCGGCTGTTCCTGTTCACCCGCGCCGACACCATCTACGGCGGCTCGGACGAGATCCAGCGCAACATCATCGCCGAGCGCGTGCTCGGCCTGCCTAAGGAGTCCAGGTGAGAGGCGTCGTATTCGACGGCAAGCAGGCCCAGGTGGTCGACGATCTGGAGATCCGAGACCCGGGGCCGGGGGAGGTGCTGGTCGCGATAGCGGCGGCCGGACTGTGCCACAGCGACCTCTCGGTGATCGACGGGACGATCCCGTTCCCGCCGCCGGTGGTCCTCGGCCACGAGGGCGCGGGCGTGGTGGAGGCGGTCGGTTCCGGGGTGACGCACGTCGTGCCCGGAGACCACGTCGCGCTGTCCACGCTCGCCAACTGCGGGGCGTGCGCCGACTGCGACCGGGGCCGGCCGACCATGTGCCGCAAGGCGATCGGGATGCCGGGGCAGCCGTTCTCGCGGGCCGGGCAGCCGCTCTACCAGTTCGCCTCCAACTCCGCCTTCGCGGAGCGGACCATCGTCAAGGCCGTCCAGGCGGTGAAGATCCCCGAGGACATTCCGCTGACCTCGGCCGCGCTGATCGGCTGCGGGGTCCTGACGGGTGTGGGCGCCGTACTGAACCGGGCGAAGGTGGACCGGGGCGAGACGGTCGTGGTCATCGGCACGGGCGGCATCGGGCTCAACGTCCTGCAGGGCGCGCGGATCGCGGGCGCCACGACCATCGTCGCGGTGGACGCGAACCCGGCGAAGGAGGCGGTGGCCCTGCAGTTCGGCGCCACGCACTTCATCGACGCCTCGGCGGTCCCGGACTCCTCGGCGGCCGTCCGCGACATCCTGCCGTCCGGCGCGGACCACGCCTTCGAATGCGTGGGCAACGTCAGGCTGATCCGCCAGGCGATCGACCTCCTCGACCGGCACGGGCAGGCCGTCCTGCTCGGCGTGCCCGGCTTCAAGGAGGAGGCGTCCTTCCAGGTCTCGTCCATGTACCTGGACAAGACGATCATGGGCTGCCGGTACGGCTCCTCGCGCCCGCAGCGCGACATCGCGCTCTACGCCGAGCTCTACCGGCAGGGCAAGCTGCTGCTGGACGAGCTGGTGACCGAGCTCTACCCGATCGAGGACTTCGCCAAGGCCGCGGACGACGCCCACCACGGGCGGGTGGCGCGCGGCGTGCTCACGTTCTGAACCGGGCCGTACGCCCCGCAACCGTGGCCGGCCCCCGCGCACCTGGCGCGGGGGCCGGCCACGGGTCCGTGTCAGCGGTTCCTGACGATCCAGCCGAGGGCCGCCACCGGAGCCGGGCACGCCAGGGAGTCGGGCACGCCAGGGAGTCGGGCACGCCAAGGAGTCGGGCACGCCGGGGAGCCGGGCATGCCAAGGAGCCGGGCACCCGGCTGAGGCCGGCGGGTCGCCGTCCACGGTCTGTCCGGCGGGCCCGGCCGCGCCCGGTACGAGGCCGCGACCCGGCAGCGGGGGGTCAGTCGGCGAAGCGGCCGAAGCGGCCCTTGTGGAAGAGGAGCGGGTCCCCTTCGCCGGCCGCGCCCATGGCCTCGACCTTGCCGACGACGATGAGGTGGTCCCCGCCGGTGTGCACGGCGTGGATCCGGCAGTCGATCCAGGCGGGCACCGCGTTCAGCTGGGGCGACCCGGTGGCGGGGGTGGGTGTGTGGTCCACCCCGGCGAACTTGTCCGCGCCGCTGACCGCGAACGCCCGGCACAGCGCGCCCTGGTCGGCGCCGAGGATGTTGACGCAGAACACCCCGGCGCGCGCGATGCGGGGCCAGGTGGTCGACGTACGGGCCACCATGAAGGTGACCAGCGGCGGGTCGAGGGAGAGCGAGGCGAAGGACTGGCAGGCGAAGCCGGCCGGGCCCTCCCCGTCCGTGCCGGGGGGCGCGGTGATGATCGTGACCCCGCTGGCGAAGTTTCCCAGTACGGCCCGGAATTCGGCGGGGCTGACGGGCGCGCGCTCGTCCTCGCCGACGGCCCGCAGATCGGGGCGCGGCAGGGGGTACCCCCGGACGGAGTGTGGGGGAGCGTCGACGGGCTCGGCCCCGGGCTCCGCCGCGGCGGAGGTGGGGGAGCCGACTGACCTGAGGTATCGGACGACGGTGGCCGCCATCCCTGCGTGTCCCATCACAGGACCGATTGAACCTGACGGTGCGTCAGATGGGAAGGGCGGTGTAGGGTTCACATCAATTGAACGTGTTCAATATGCGTCCAGGGGGGCGTTCGTCATGTGGAACCACGTGGTCACGGCGCAGCAGCCGCAGAAGCCGGCCTGGAGCGGCATCGCGCCCGGCGCGGAGACCGTGGGAGGAGCGCAGCTCTACTGCGCGGTGCTGTACTGGCAGCTCACCGGCATGTCCGAGGAGCCCTACGGCCGGGGCTTCGGACACGGCATCGCCGTCCTCTTCTGGCTGGCCGTCATGGTCGTGGGCAGCCCCCTCGTCGTGGTCCTGCTGGGAAACCTGCACAGCATCCTGTTCACCACACCGGTGATGGAGCTCTCGAACGCCGCGGGCGTCCGCAGCAAGTACCCCGCACCCTGGTGGGCCCTGCCGGTCCTGGGCGCGCTCGCGGCCGTGTACGCGGCACCGGTCGCCCTCCTCAACGATTCCTCGTACGCCGCCACCTGGCTCTGGCTCGCGGCCTACGGGCTGCTGCCCGTGGGGGTGGCGGTGTTCGCGCGGATGCGGCAGGTGCCGAGGGCCAAGGTGCGCAAGTGGGCGGTGCTGCCGGCCGTGGCCGGAGCGATCGCCGCCTTCTACCTCGGAGCCGTCGCCCCGGCCTACCAGCCGCCGGTCCTGGAGCGCGCCGACTACATCGGCGAATGGGCGGGCGACGGCATCCGCCTCGAACTGGGCGCACAGGGCGAGGTGGTCGCGAAGAGGCTGCCGGTGAGTACCTGGACGCCGGGCGAGGGCACGGAGGTGGTGACCGTCTGCTCGGGGAACGGGACCTGGACGCCCCAAGAGGAGGATCGCCTCCAGCGGGCGGGTGTGGTCCTGGAGATGCCCGACTGCACGGCCCGGGGCACGGAGCTGAGGTGGGACGTGGCGGGGACGGCGCGCGAGCCGGAGCTGTTCGTCCTGATCGGAGACCCGGACGCGGGCGACCTGCGCGTACTGCACAAGAAGTAGGCGGGGCGGGTGGCGGCGGCGCCACGGGGGGCAGGAGTCCCCTTACGCCGTACGGGTGAACCCGGGGAACCGCCGGGCCCCGTGGCCCGCAGGTCCCGTACCGGCTGGGCATCGTGTCGGGGACCGCGTAGGGACTGCGCCACGGACCACAGGAGGACCTCATGCTCGGCACCGATTTCCGCAAGGGATCGCCCAACTGGCTCGACCTCGGAAGCCCCGACACCGACGCCGCCATCTCCTTCTACACCGGAGTCTTCGGCTGGGACTTCGTCTCCCTCGGACCCGAGGCGGGCGGCTACGGCTTCTTCCAGGTCGACGGCAAGACCGTCGCCGCGCTCGGGCCGCTCACCGAGAAGGGCGCCAAGTCCGCCTGGATGCTGCACTTCCACACCCCCGACATCCAGGCCACCGTGGACGGGGTCAGGGCCGGCGGCGGAGTGGTGCGCACGGAGCCCATGGACGTCATGGGGGAGGGCTGGCTGGCCCAGGTCACCGACCCGCAGGGCGCGGAGTTCGCGCTGTGGCAGCCCGGGAAGACCGCGGGGCTGGGGCTGGCCTCTGCCGAGAACACCCTGGTCTGGGCGGAGCTGCACGTGCCGGACCCGGTCGCGGACATCGCCTTCTACGCCGGTCTGTTCGGCTGGCGCTCCGCCGACATGGAGGCGCCCGGCATGACGTACCGGGTGCTGAGCATCGCCGACGGGGACCAGGAGGACGGCTCCTTCGGCGGAGTCGCCCCCTCCGAGGGCGACGGGCCCAAGGGCTGGGTGCCGTACTTCAACGTCGCGGACGTCGACGCCACCGCCGCCGCGACCACGGCGGGCGGCGGCTCGGTGCTGATGCCGGCGGCGGACGTGCCGGACGTCGGCCGGATCGCCTTCCTCGCGGACCCGGCGGGAGCGATGTTCGCGCTCCTGAAGCCGGACCCCCGGATGTGACCCGCGCGGGCCGGGCGCACCCGGCCCGGCCCGGCCCGGCCCGGCCCGGTCCGTGCCGTGCTGTGCTGTCTTAGCGGCCGAGGTACTTGGGCGTACGGCGCTCCACGAAGCTCGCCACTCCCTCGTTGGCGTCGGCGGTGGTCATGTTCAGCTCCTGGGCGGTGGCCTCGGCGGCGAGGGCGGTCGCCCGGTCGCTGTCCAGGGAGGCGTTGACCAGCTGCTTCGTCATCGCGAGGGCGCGGGTGGGGCCCTGCGCGAGGCGCTCGGCCCACGCCCGGGCGGTCTCCTCCAGCTCCTCGGCCGCGACCACCTTGTTGACCAGGCCCAGGCGCTCGGCCTCGACGGCCGGGACGGCGTCGCCGAAGAACATCAGCTCCTTCGCCTTCTGCGGGCCGACCAGGCGGGGCAGCAGGTACGCGCCGGCGCCGTCCGGGACCAGCCCGCGCCGTACGAACACCTCGATGAAACGGGCCGGTTCGGCGGCGATGACCAGATCGCAGGCGAGCGCGAGGTGCGCGCCGATCCCGGCGGCGGTGCCGTTGACGGCGGCGATGACCGGCTTCTCGCAGTCGAGCACGGCGGTGATCAGGCGCTGCGCGCCGAGCCGGATCATGCGGGCGACGTCGCCGGCGACCCTCTCGCCGGTGGCGGGCGCGCCGCGCAGGTCGGCGCCCGCGCAGAAGCCCTTGCCGGTGGCGGTGATCACGACGGCCCGCACGGCGGGGTCGGCGGAGGCCTCGGCGAGCAGGGCGATGACGCGCTCGCGCTGGTCCCAGGTGACGGCGTTCATCGCCTCGGGCCGGTTGAGGGTGATCCACGAGACGCCGTTGTCGATGCGGTGGAGGACTTCGTCCTCGGCGGCTGCTGCTGCCATGCCTGAACTCCCGTTCGGGGGTGAGTGGTGGTGGTGGGTGCGGATCCAGCCCCGCCGGCGATTGAGGCGCGGGGTCGGGGGCGGAGCCCCACGGGTCCGGGCTCCGCCCGGGCCGGAGCACCCCGGAGACGTACAGGGTGGGGCGGGTCGGCGGAGTCCCAGGCCTCGGCGAACCAGGCGAGGGACTGGCGGACGTACACGGTGTGCGGGTCGGGGACGGGCAGCATGCCGCGCGTGTAGACGGCGAGGCTGCGCCCGCCGGGCGAGGGGTGGAAGCGGGCCTGCGCGGGCTCGGCGTCGACGTGGGCGCGGAACTGGGGCATGAACAGCTCGCTGCGCGCGAGTGCGTCGAGGTATCCCGGCCAGTCGCCGCGCGTCTTGGCCCCGTAGAGCTCCCGCTCGATGGAGCTCGGCGCCATCCACCCATCCATGCGGGTCAGCCTAACGGGGCGGCTGTGGGGCCCTGCCCGGGGGCCGCGGAGCGGGCGGCGACTTCGGGGGTGTCTTCACGAGGGTGCAGCACACCCGGGGGGTGACGGCATCGGGGCAGGTCACAGGCGTACGTAGCCCGGTTGCCCGGCGTGTCGCGGGGGTGTCAACCGGGCTTCGGGTTGCGGGGGGTGACGGGGTGTCGGTGAGTGGGCGGGGACACGTCCCATGTCCCCGCTGTCACCGCTGTCCCCGCTGTCCCCCTGACAGGAGAGTTCCGTTGCACCGCATCACGCGCTACACCGTCCCCGCCGCCCTCTGCCTGAGCCTGCTGGCCGTGTCCCCCGGCCTGGCATCGGCCACCGCCGAGCCCGCGAAGCCGCAGGCCGCGGTGGCCGGGAAGGCCATCCCCGGCACCGAGGCGCTGCTCGCGCAGGTCCAGTCGCTGGGCGGTCTGGGCGGGCTGCTCAAACCGGTCACCGATCTGCTGGCCGCCATCCTGAAGTCCCCCGACGGCAAGCTCCCGGAGGCGGACCTCGCCGCCTTCAAGGAGAAGATCGACGCGGCGCTCGCGGAGCTGAGGAAGACCCTGCCCGCCGTCCCGGCCCTGCCCGTGCCGGTCCCGCCGGTGGACGTGCCGAAGCTCCCGGTGGACCCGCCGAAGCTGCCGGTCGACGTCCCGGCGCTGCCGGTGGAGGCCCCGAAGCTGCCCGTCGAAGCCCCGAAGCTGCCGGTGGAAGCGCCCAAGCTGCCGGTCGACGCGCCGGCGCTGCCGGTGGAGGCCCCGAAGCTGCCCGTCGAAGCCCCGAAGCTGCCGGTCGACGCGCCCAAGCTGCCCGTCGCGCTGCCCGTGGCCGCCCGCAAGGCCGCCGATGGTCCGCTGGACCTGGTCACCGGTGCCATCGACAAGCTCAAGGCCTCCGTGGACGGCCTCACCAAGGCCGCGGGCCCCTGCGGTTGCTCCACCGACGCCAAGGCCAAGGCCACCGACGTGGTGACCGACCTCGTCGCCGCGCTGCTCGCGCTGCTGACCGGCGCCGGGCTGCCCGGCCTGCCCCCGCTCCCGGTCCCGGCGCCGGCCCTTCCGGTTCCGGCGCTGCCCGTCGGGTAGCCGGGGCCCCGGCCGCCGCGCCGCCGCACCGTGCCCGGGCCGACCGCCAGGGCGGCAGCGCACGACGGCGCGGCACGGCGCCCGCCACCGCGCGAACGGCGTACGACCGCCGTGCGACCGCCGTGCCGCCGCGCGACCGCACGGACCCCCTTGACGTGCGCCCCGGCCCGGTGGACGCTCCCCGGGCTCGGATCCGCGAGGGTGCATGGGGGGCCGGAATGCCGGAGCAGTCGGACCAGTCCGTCCAGTCGGCGGGGGAGCTGCGGGCCCAGCTCGCGGCCCACGGGGCGCGATGGTCCGTGAGCGAACACCTCGCCGACGACGATCCCGTCCCCAGGCCCGCGCTGGGCCTGGGGGAGGGATCGCCGATCACGCCCGCCGCGGCCGCGCCGCCCGTGGACCTGAGGGCGCTCATCGGGCGGCCGAGCGGCAATCCGCACCTCACCCGGCGCAGGGCGGCGCACGGCCTGCTGCCGGGTGCGCCGTCGCCGTCGCCGTCATCGGCGCCGTCGCCGTCGCGGACCGGGGGTCCGGCACCGGCGGCCCGGCCCGCCGCCGTGGACTGGCGCACCCGCTGGGGCTGGCCCTGGATCACCAAGGTGAAGGACCAGAACCCCTGCAGCTCCTGCTGGTCGTTCGGGGCGGCCGGCCTGGTCGAGTCGATGGCCCGCATCGAGCACCACGTATGGGCCGAGCGGTCCGAGGGCGACGTGCACGACGGGCTGAAGGCACCCTGCGGGCAGACCGGGAGCCCCGAGGCGGCGCTCGACTGGATCAAGGGCAACGGCGGCCTCGCCGACCCGGGCTGCTGGCCGTACTCCCCGCCCCCGCCGGGCACGCCCGCCGACCGCCGCGACGCCTGGCGGGCCGAGTACACGCCGAGCTGGGACCGCTCGGGCCGCACCGTCCGGATCACCGACTACGTCCGGCTCGGCGACGTGGAGCAGCAGAAGGTGTGGCTGGACACGGTCGGGCCGCTGACGGCCTGCTTCGACGTGTACGACGACTTCTTCGGCCTCGGCGCCGGCGTCTACCACCGCACCAGCGACCGCCTCGCGGGCGGCCACTGCGTCCTGATCACCGGCTACGACGACGCGGCCGGCTGCTGGCTCTTCAAGAACTCCTGGGGGCCCGGCTACCACGTGGGCGGCCACGGCCGGATCGCGTACGGCGAGGCGAAGATCGACCACTGGGCCAAGTGCGGTCTGCGCGGCACCAACATCGACCCGTGGAGCAAACGCCGCCTGCACGCCGGGAACGTCTACGAGAGCGGCAACGGGCGCGCCCACCGCAACTTCGAGCTGGCCGCGCGGGGCGAGGGCGGCTCCCTGCGGCACTGGTGGCGCGAGGGCGACGCCCCCTTCCCGTGGGCCCGTGCCCGGACCTTCGCCTCCGACGCCTCCGGCCAGCCCGCCTTCACGGGGACCACCTACAACCGGAACATGGAGTCGCTGCACGTCACCACCGGCGGCCGGCTGCGCCACTGGTACTACGAGCATTTCGGCGGTGCCTGGCGCGACGGCGGCGCCTTCGGCCCGGGCGACGCGGCGGTCGGCTCGACCCCGGCCTTCATCCAGAGCGACTACGGGGCGCCGGGCAACTTCGAGGTGGTCGTCCGCACCGCCGACGGCCGGCTGAACCACTGGTGGCGGATCAACGGCGCCCCCTGGACCTGGAACGACGGCGGCCGCTTCGCCTCCGGCATCGCCCACTACGGCCCGGCCCTGGTCCAGACCCGCTCCCGCCACCTCGACCTGGTGGCCGCCCGCACCGACGGGCGGATGCAGCTGTGGTGGCGCGACGACCCGAACGGCTTCGCCTGGCGCCCCGGCGAGATCTTCGGCGCCGGGACCACCTCCGCGCCCTGCATGATCGAGGCGCAGTACGGGGCGGCCGACGAGGACACCGCCGGGAACTACGAGCTGTGCGTGACGGGCGCGGGCGGCCGGATCGAGCACTGGTGGCGCGGCAACGCGGGCGGCGCCGCCTGGCAGCGCTCCGCGGTCTTCGGCCACGACGTGCTGGCCGTCACCGGGATGCTGCAGGGCAGCTTCGGGTTCAACCTGGAGGTGATCGCCCTGCGCACCGACCGCCTGCTCCAGCACTACTGGCGCGACGGCGCGGGCTGGCACGAGGGGACCGTGATCGGCCCGGCGTGAGTGGCCCGGCGTGAGCGGCCGGCGCGAGAGGAGTGCGCGTGGAGGTACGCGAGGTGGCGCTAGCCCCGGGTGAGCCGTACGAGCTGCGGCTGACCGGGCGCGGTGCGCGCGGCTACGTGTGGACCTGGCAGGTGACCGGGGACTCCGATGCCGTCTCCGTGGCCGAGGGCCCGCCGCTGCCGGCCCCGGCGCGGCCGCCGCTGCCCGGGGCGCCCGTCGAGCGCGTGTACGTCGTCCGGGCCCGGGCGGACGGCCGGGCCCGGATCCGCTTCGCGCAGGTCCGGCCGCCGTACCCGCAGGAGGCCCCGTACGACGAGTTCGTCCTGGACGTGGTGGTGGCGGCGCCGGGGAAGTGAGGCACCGGGTCCGCATCGTGGACGTGCGGCGGGTTGCACCCTTGTTGTATCTATGCTGTGCGCATGTCATCAGCCGCCACCGCCGTGACCGCCGCCGAACGGGTCTACCAGCACGTCAAGCAGGGCGTGCTCGAACGCCGCTACGAGGGCGGGATCCTCCTCACGGAAGGCGAGCTCGCCGTCGCGGTCGGGGTCTCCCGCACGCCGGTCCGCGAGGCGCTGCTGCGGCTGGAGACCGAGGGGCTGCTGAAGCTGTACCCGAAGAAGGGCGCCCTCGTCCTGCCCGTCTCGGCCCAGGAGATCGCCGACGTCATCGAGACCAGGCTGCTGGTCGAGGAGTTCAGCGTCCGCCGGGCCGTGCCCGCCCCGCCCGGGCTGCTGAACCGGCTCGCGGAGCTCATCGGGGAGCAGCGCCGGCTCGGCGCCGCCGGTGAACTCGGCGCGATGATGGCCGCGGACCGGGCCTTCCACGCGGAGATCGTGCGCAGCGCCGGCAACCAGATCCTGTGCCGCCTCTACGACCAGCTGCGCGACCGCCAGCTGCGGATGGGCGTCGCCGTGCTGCACGCGCACCCCGACCGGGTGGAGCGGACGCTGAGCGAGCACACGGAGATCCTCGACGCCCTGCGCGCGGGCGACGCGGAGACGGCCGCGGCGGCCGTACGGGCGCACGTGGGCCGGGTCGCGGAACTGGTGCGGGGGTCCGCCCGATGAGCGCGCGAGCCGGCGGCGGCGCCGGTCCGGTCGGTCCGGTCGGTCCCGTCGGTCCGGTCGGTCCCGTCGTCAAGGATCCTCCGGGCGGCCGCAAGGCGGTCCTGGTGTGGTCGATCGGCGTCGCCGTCTACTTCGTCGCGGTCATCTTCCGCACCAGCCTCGGCGTCGCCGGCATCGAGGCCGCCGACCGCTTCCACGTGAACGCCTCCGCGCTGTCCACCTTCTCCCTCCTCCAACTGCTGGTCTACGCGGGCATGCAGATACCCGTCGGCCTGATGGTGGACCGGCTCGGCACCAAGAAGGTCCTCACCCTCGGCGCGGTGCTCTTCACCGCGGGCCAGCTCGGCTTCGCCCTCTCCCCCTCCTACGGGATGGCCCTGGCCGCCCGCGCCCTGCTGGGCTGTGGCGACGCCATGACCTTCATCTCCGTGCTGCGGCTCGGGAGCCGCTGGTTCCCGGCCCGCCGGGCCCCGTTCATGGCGCAGCTGGCCGGCCTGGTCGGGATGGCGGGCAACCTGGTCTCCACCCTGGTGCTGGCGCCCGTCCTGCACGGGGTCGGCTGGGTCCCGGCGTTCGCGGGCAGCGCGGTGGCGGGGCTGGTCGTCCTGGTCCCGCTCGTGCTGTTCCTGCGCGACAGCCCCGACAGCCCCGACAGCCCCGACAACGCCGCGGCCCATGAGCCCGCGCCGCGGCCCGCCGGGGCGGGGGGCTCCGGTACGGCGGGCTTCGGTACGGGGGGCTCCGGCACGGGGGGTTTCGTGCGGCGCCAGATCGCCGACTCCTGGAAGGAGCCCGGTACCCGGCTCGGCCTGTGGGTGCACTTCACCACGCAGTTCCCGGCGATGGTGTTCCTGCTGCTGTGGGGCATGCCCTTCCTCGTCGAGGCGCAGGGGCTCTCGCGCACCACCGCGGGCGGCCTGCTGACGCTCGTCGTCACCTCGAACATCGCGCTCGGCCTGGTCTACGGGCAGATCGTGGCCGGGCGGCAGTCCGCGCGGATCCCCCTCGCGCTGGGCACGGTCGCCCTCACCGCGCTGCTGTGGGGCTCGGTGCTCGCCTATCCGGGGGACCGGGCGCCGATGTGGCTGCTGGTCTGCCTCTGCCTGGTGCTCGGCACCTGCGGCCCGGCCTCGATGATCGGCTTCGACTTCGCCCGCCCGGCCAACCCGCCGGAGCGCCAGGGCACGGCCTCCGGAATCACCAACATGGGCGGTTTCATCGCGTCGATGACGACCCTGCTGGCGGTGGGCCTGCTGCTCGACGCCACGGGCGACGACTACCGCGTCGCGTTCTCGTCGGTCTTCGTCCTGGAACTGCTCGGCATCACCCAGGTCCTGCGCCTGCGCGGCCGCGCCCTGGCCCGCGAACGGGAACGCGCACGCGCACGGTCGGCGCCGCCGGCGGGGCGGGCCGCGGCGCCGGCGGCGCCGCCCGGGCAGGCCGCCGCGCCGGCCCCGGACCGCGCGGCGGCCCCCGGCCCGGGGCTCCCGTAGTCCCGGGCAACGGCAACGGCAACGGCAACGACTGCGGCTCCTGCTGCGGCTCCGGCTACGGGGTCACGGAGAACTGGGCGAGGATCGCCTCGGCCAGCGCCTGGTCGCCCTCCACCTTCACCCGGTCCGCGACCGTGTGCGCCCGCACCCGGCCCGCCGCGAGCCGTACGTATGTCTCCCAGTCCAGCGTCAGCGTCACCGCCGGCCCCAGCGAAGGGGCCTTGTCGATCGTGCCGCGGCCCTCCGCGTCGACCCGTACCGTCCGCATGAACTCCAGCGCGCCGTGCACGTCGATGACGACCGCCGAGTTCGCGGGCGCCCCCGCCTTCTTCGCGACCACCTTCGGCAGCCCGGACAGCAGCATGTCCCGCGCCACGTACGCGCCCGGGGAGTCCCAGTTGCCCGGCGCCCCCAGCGCCGCCCGCAGGTCCTGCTCGTGGACCCACACGTCGAAGGCGCGCAGCCGCAGCGCGTGCTCCAGCGTCGTCGGCTCGCCCAGCGGCCCGCGCACCGTGGTGTCCGGATCGCGCTTCTCGTTGCGCAGCTGGCGCGAGCGGCGGATGACCGTGTACTCCAGCTCCGAGGTCATCTCCGGCGCCGTGTGGTGGCGCCGTACGTCGACCTGCACTTCCATGTACCGGGTGAACTCGTCGACCACGTGCCGCAGGTCCCGGGGGAGGGTGTGGATCGGCCGCGGGTCGCCGAGCTGCTCGCACTCGATGCCGATGATGTGTGACACGACGTCACGCACGGACCAGTTCGGGCAGGGCGTCGCCCGGTTCCACGCGCCGTCCGTCAGCGGAAGGACCAGCTCGGATATCGCCTCGATGGAGTGGGTCCACGCGTCGGCGTAGGGCTGAAGGCTGGGATGCGGATGGACGGTCAACGGGACCCCTCGCGTGCTGTTCATTGGCGCGTTGGCGCGTTCTGGAAGCTTGTGCAATGGCTTCAAAACTACGCTGCCGGAGAGCACCCCGGCAGTGCTTTCGTGTGACGATCGTAGGCCCGAGTTGACGGCTTGAATGCCAGGACGGTGGTACTGTGCGCGCTTCCCTGATCCAAATCGCGGTGAATGAGGGGGAGTCGGCTGGTTCCCGCCGCTCCCGTGCCGCCGACCTCGTACGCGAACAGTCCGCCTCCGACCTCGTCGTCCTGCCGGAGCTGTGGACCATCGGGGCCTTCGCCTACGAGCAGTTCGAGACGGAGGCGGAGCCGCTGGACGGCCCGACCTACGAGGCCATGTCCAAGGCGGCCCGCGACGCCGGGGTCTGGCTGCACGCCGGCTCCATCGTGGAGCGAGCGGGCGACGGCTCGCTCTACAACACCGCGCTCGTCCTCTCCCCGACGGGCGAGCTCGCGGCCACGTACCGCAAGATCCACCGCTTCGGCTTCGACCAGGGCGAGGCCGTCCTGATGTCCGCCGGCGAGTCCCTGACCACGGTCGTCCTGCCGGAGCAGACCCTCGGCCTCGCCACGTGCTACGACCTTCGCTTCCCGGAACTCTTCCGCGGCCTGGTCGACGCCGGGGCGACGACGATGGTGGTGGCCGCGGGCTGGCCGGCCCGCCGCCGCGGCCACTGGACCCTGCTGAACCGGGCCCGGGCCGTCGAGGACCAGGCGTACGTCCTCGCGTGCGGGTCGTCCGGCACGAACGGCGGCGTCGAGCAGGCCGGGCACAGCCTGGTCGTCGACCCGTGGGGCGAGGTCCTGGCGGAGGCGGGCCCGGGGGAGGGCGTGCTGACGGTGGAGCTGGACCCGGCGAAGGTCGCCGAGACGCGGGAGCAGTTCCCGGCCCTGAAGGACCGCCGACTGGGACGCTGACCCGGTGGGGTTTACTTGTGCGAAGTCGGCACGAGGTCAAAGGTGAGCACGGAACATGACGGACGGGGACACGGCGGACGAGGCGGCGAGGGCCGGGACCGGCGAGCCGGCCCAGGCCCCGCCCGCGGCCCAGGCCCCGCCCGCGGCGCCGGCCCCGTCCGCTCCGCCGGCCCCGGCGGAGCGGGTCCTCGCCCGCGTCCTCGCGGTCGTCACCGCGGCAGCTGCCGCCGCGCTGCTGACCGCCGTGGCCCCGGTCGCGCGCGACGTGCTGCGGCCCGTGTACGCGTACTCCGTCGAGATATCGGGCCCCTTCGACGAAGAGGGCCGCGAGACGCCGGTCCTCTGGGAGTACGGAGTGACCAGCACCTCCCAGGCCACCCTCGAATCGGGGACCCGGCTGGAGGTCACGTACGACCCGGACCTCACCGAAGCCGAACGGGCCGCCCTGCGCGAGCACCTCGCCCGCATCCCCGGCGCGGGCCCGGTCAAGACCTGCGACCGCCGCGGCTGCGACTAGTCCTCCCCGTCCCGGTCCCCGTCCCCCTCGCGCTCCTTCTCGGACATCCGGATCACGCACACGGCGACCGCGATCAGCAGCGAGGCGTCCGCGTCCTCGCGGACCACGTCGACGGCGTACGTCTCGCGAACCCGATACCACTGGCGGGAGACCAGGGCGAGGAGCTCCCCGTCGTACTCGACCTTGAACTCCCGGTCCAGGATCCGCCCGCTGACATCGAGCTCGGTGCCCTCGTTGAGCACCACCAGGTAGTGGTTGCGCAGCAGCGAGAACCGCTTCTTCCGGATCACCGCGAGCCGCCGCTCGTCCCGCTCCAGCGTCATCGCGTCGCGCAGGGCGAACATCTTCGCCCGCAGCGTGATCAGGATCCGCCCGTCGGGGTCCTTGAGCTCCAGTGTGTCCCGGAAGCGCAGCGCCTTCCCGTCGACGAGGAAGGCGTGCCGGCCGTCCTCGTCCTCGATCCAGTAGTCGTCCCCGACGGCCAGCAGTTTGTCCCGAACCAGGTATTTCATGCCGTCATCGCTGCCCGCGATAGGTTCGCGTCATGCCACTCCTTTACGTGACCGACCTGGCGTACCCGGCGCGCGGCCGCCGCTACGGCGACGAAGACGTCTTCCTCACCTCGCGCCTGCGCGAGCACTTCCCGCTGGCCCTGTGCCACCCGCTGGACGCGGAGGCCCTTCTGCCGAAGGGCTTCGACACGGTCGTCGTCCGCAACAGCGGCCCGGTCATCCACCACCAAGAGGCCTACGACTCCTTCCGCGCGGCCGCCCTCGCCGCCGGCACCCGGGTCTACAACCCGCTCACGGGCCGCGGCGACATGGCGGGCAAGCAGTACCTCCTCGACCTGACGAAGGCCGGCCATCCGGTCATCCCGACGATCGACGACCCGGCGGACCTGTCCCTCCTCCCCGCCTCCCCCTCGTACGCGGTGAAGCCGAAACAGGGCGCGGACTCGATCGGCCTGACCTTCACCCCGCACCCGGACTGCGCACCGGGAGAGTTCCTGATCCAGCCGCGCATCGACTTCGCGTACGAGGTGTCCTTCTACTTCGTGGACGACGCCTTCCAGTACGCCCTGTACGCCCCCGACCCGGACCGCCGCTGGGAGCTGACCCCCTACGAGCCCACCCCGGCGGACCTGGCCTTCGCCCGCACCTTCATCGACTGGAACACCCTCGACCACGGCATCCAGCGCGTGGACGCCTGCCGAGCTCCCTCGGGCGAGCTCCTCCTGGTCGAGCTGGAGGACCTGAACCCGTACCTCTCCCTGGACCTCCTCCCCACCGAGGTCCAGGACACCTTCATCACTTCCCTGGTCCGCTCGCTCCAAGGCTTCGGAGCCTGACGGCCAGGACCTCCTAGAGCTCGCTGGTGTCGAGGTCGATCCCGAACGGCTCCGGGAGCCGGACCGGGGTCCCGAAGGGGTGAGGGCGTTCCGGTTACAAGACCGTTGAGCGCAAAGGCTTCGACGCCGCGCTGGCGGCCGTCACGGCGGGCGTCGTCGGCACGCTGATCGTCTGGAAACTGGACCGTCTGTCCCGCAAGGGCAGCGGCCAGGTGGGCAAGGTGCTGGACGACATCGAGGAGGCCGGCGGCCGTCTCGTCTCAGTCGTGGACGGCCTCGACACCTCGAATGACTCCGCGCGCATGGTCGTCGCGATGCTTGCTGAGCTCGCCCGGTCCGAGTCGAAGAATCTCGGCACGCGTGTAGGGCATGCGAAGCGCTACCTCCGCAGCAAGGGGCAGTGGATCGGCGGACAGCCCCCGTACGGGCTGCTCATCGACGCGAAGACCAAGAAGCTGGTCCACGACCCGGAGCACGCTGTCTACGCCCGTTTGATCGCGGATGAAGCGCTCGCCGGGGCATCGTTGGTTCAAGATTGCCCGACTCCTCAACGAGTACGAGATCCTCTCGCCCAGGGGCGGGCAGTGGAACGCGGCCAGCATCATGCAGCTCCTGCGTTCACCGGCCTTCGCTGGTCTGATGCCGGAGACCGAGACCGTTGAGACGGACGACGGCGAGCGGAAGTACACGGGCAGGGTCTTTCCGTACCGAGATCCCGAGACACTCGACACGATTGAGATCGGCGAGGGGATCATCACGGTCGGAGAGCGCGAACGGATCATCCGAACGCTGGAATCCAGAACGTTCGTGCACGCGGGAAAGCGGCGCCCGAAGCCCGAGGGGACGGCGCTGCTCACAGGACTTGTCTACTGCGCGGTTCTTCGCGAAACGAGATGCGCTCACCGCGGAGATCCAGGACGAGGAGCCCGTCTGGCTGATCTGGAGGATGCACGCTACGTGCGTGGTGAGTTCAGTGGCGCGGCAGCCGTGGAACGCTACAACCGGCTTTCAGAGCGCCTGAGGGGACGTGTCGACGGCCTCCGCGGCGATCTCCACAGGCTCCCCATGCCGTCCGTGGACGTGTCTCCGATGCTCGATGGCGTCACTCTGCGCGAGGCATGGACGGACGCGACGAACGAGGACCGGCGCGAACGGCTGTCGCTCGCCATAGACCGCGTTGAGGTGAACAAGGGAGTGCGCGGGCAGCGCATCATCCCCGAGCAACGCATCCAGATCCATTGGGCAGAGCCGGCGGGAACCGACACTCCTACCTGACCACGGCAAGCGCGCAGCGGACAGGAGTGACGAAATGACGGAATGACGCTCTCGCCCGGTTACCTCTGGTCCCCCGGACTGCCAGCCGTGGTGGAGCGTATGCCCTGAGCAGGCGTTTCGTACGGGCGTGATCCTGCGTTCACAGGTGGATGGCAAGCTTGAAGGATGAACGATGCTGCCCCGGCGCTCACCCCCGCGCCCGCGCCCCGCCGACGTGCCCGTGTCCGTGCCCCCGAGCTGATCGGCAAGGGCGGCTGGCTGAACACCGGTGGTAAAGAGCTCACCCTCGCCGACCTGCGAGGTAAGTGCGTTGTTGTAGATTTCTGGACCTTCTGCTGTGTGAACTGCCTGCACGTCCTCGACGAGTTGCGGGAGCTGGAGGAGAAGCACCGGGACACCGTCGTGATCATCGGCGTGCACTCGCCGAAGTTCGTGCACGAGGCCGAGCACTCCGCCGTCGTCGACGCCGTCGAGCGGTACGGGGTGCACCACCCGGTGCTCGACGATCCCGAGCTCGCCACCTGGAAGCAGTACGCCGTCCGCGCCTGGCCGACGCTCGTCGTCATCGACCCCGAGGGGTACGTCGTCGCGCAGCACGCCGGCGAGGGCCACGCGCACGCCATCGAGCGGCTCGTCGAGGAGCTGGAGGCCGAGCACGGGGCCAAGGGGACGCTGCGGCGCGGGGACGGGCCGTACGTGGCGCCCGAGCCGGTCGCGGGGGACCTGCGGTTCCCCGGGAAGGCGCTCGTGCTGCCCTCCGGGAACCTGCTCGTCTCCGATACGACGCGCCACCAGCTGGTGGAGCTGGCCGCCGACGGGGAGAGCGTCGTACGGCGCGTCGGCAGCGGCGTGCGCGGGTTCACCGCCGAGAGCTTCAGCGAGCCGCAGGGGCTCGCCCTGCTGCCCGACGGGACCGTGGTCGTCGCCGACACCGTCAATCACGCGCTGCGCCGCTTCGACCCCGCGACCGGGGCCGTGGAGACCGTCGCCGGGACCGGCCGCCAGTGGTGGCAGGGGTCACCGACCTCCGGGCCGGCCCTTGGGGTGGACCTGTCCTCGCCGTGGGACGTGGCCTGGTGGCGGGGCAAGGTGTGGATCGCCATGGCGGGCGTCCACCAGCTGTGGACGTGGGACCCGGAGGCGGGGACCGTGGAGCTCGCCGCCGGGACGACCAACGAGGGGCTGCACGACGGGCCGGCCGCCGGGGCCTGGTTCGCCCAGCCGTCCGGGCTCGCGGCCACGCAGAACCGGCTGTGGATCGCCGACTCCGAGACCAGTTCGGTCCGGTACGTCCACCCCGTCGACGGGGGCTACGCGATCACCACCGCCGTCGGGTCCGGCCTCTTCGACTTCGGCCACCGCGACGGCGACGCCGCCCAGGCGCTGCTCCAGCACCCGCTGGGGGTCACCGCGCTGCCCGACGGCTCGGTCGCGGTGTGCGACACGTACAACCACGCCCTGCGGCGCTACGACCCCGCCACCGGGCAGGTGACCACCCTCGCCACCGACCTGCGCGAGCCCAGCGACGCCGTGCTCGTCGGGGACGACATCGTCGTCGTCGAGTCCGCCCGGCACCGGCTGACCCGGCTGCGGCTCCCCGAGGAAGCCGTACGGGTGGACGCGGTCGCCCACCGCACGCAGCGGGCCGCCACCGAGGTGGCCCCCGGCACGCTCCGCCTCGACATCGTCTTCCGGGCGCCGTCCGGGCAGAAGCTCGACACCCGCTACGGGCCCTCGACCCGGCTGCTGGTCTCCTCGACCCCGCCCGGACTGCTGGCGGCCGGGGACGGGGCCGGGACCGACCTGTTCCGGGAGCTCGCGCTGAACCCCGACGTCACCGAGGGGGTCCTGCACGTCTCCGCGATGGCCGCGTCCTGCGACGACGACCCGGAGAACGAGTACCCCGCCTGCCACGTCCACCAGCAGGACTGGGGGGTGCCGGTACGGATCACCCCGCAGGGTGTCGCCCGGCTCCCCCTCGTCCTCGCCGGCATGGACGACTGAGCCCCGGCCGCAGCCGGCCGCGCGGACGGCCTAACTCTCCAGGAACGCCACCATCGTGTTGGCCAGGAGGTACGGGTCGTCCGCGCCGCACAGTTCGCGGGCGCTGTGCATCGACAGGATGGCCACGCCGATGTCCACGGTCTGGATGCCGTGGCGGGCGGCGGTGATCGGGCCGATCGTCGTGCCGCACGGCATCGAGTTGTTGGAGACGAAGGTCTGCCACGGCACGCCGGCCCGCTCGCAGGCGTTCACGAACACCGCCCGCCCGCTGCCGTCCGTCGCGTACCGCTGGTTGACGTTGACCTTGAGGATCGGGCCGCCGTTGGCGCGCGGGTGGTGCGAGGGGTCGTGCCGCTCCGCGTAGTTGGGGTGCACGGCGTGGCCGGTGTCCGAGGAGAGGCAGATGGCACCGGCGAAGGCCCGCGCGCGGTCCTCGTAGGTGCCGCCGCGCGAGAAGACTGAACGTTCCAGCACGTTGCCCAGCAGCGGCCCGTCCGCGCCGGTGTCCGACTGCGAGCCGTTCTCCTCGTGGTCGAAGGCGGCCAGTACGGGGATGTGGTCGAGCTTCTCGGCGGCCGAGGCCGCCGCCAGCGCGACGACGCCCGCGTGCACGGACAGCAGGTTGTCCATGCGCGGGCCGGCCAGCAGCTCGCGGTCGCGGCCCAGGTAGGCGGGCGGCTCGATCGAGTGGACCATCAGGTCCCAGCCGGCGACGGAGCCGCGCTCCAGTTCTTCCTCGTCCTCCAGGAAGGCGATCAGGTCGCCCTCGTGGACATCGCCCAGGCCCCAGATCGGCTGCATGTGGCGCTGCTTGTCGAGCTTGAGCCCGTCGGTGTTCACCGACCGGTCCAGGTGGACGGCGAGTTGGGGCACGCGCATCAGCGCGCGGTCGATGTTGACGAGCCGGTCGGTCCCGTCGTGCAGGGTCAACCGCCCGGCCAGGCCCAGGTCCCGGTCGAGCCAGGTGTTGAGCAGGGTGCCGCCGTAGATCTCCACGGCGATCTGCCGCCAGCCCTGCGAGCCGGTGTCGGGCAGCGGCTTGACGCGGAGGTTGGGGGAGTCGGTGTGCGCGCCGACGATCCGGAACGGGGTGTGCGGGGCAGCGCCTTCGGGCACGTACCAGGCGATGATCGCGCCGCCGCGGAGTACGAACTTGCCCCCGGTGCTCGCGTCCCAGGCGTCCGTCTCGGCCAACTGCCTGAATCCGGCCTTCTCCAGCCGCTCGGCCGCGTTGGCCACGGCGTGGTACTGCGACGGACTCGCCGTCAGGAAGGTCATCAGGTCGTCGGTGTGGCCGCGGTCGAAGCGGGCGGCGGGAGAGCTCATGTGGTTCACCTTAACGACGGTCGTGTTCGTCATGGCCGGACTGCGGCGGATGGCCGGAGGAAGGGGAACGGGAGGGGTGTGGCCCGGACCCCGGGGCCGAGCGGCCCCGGGGAAGAGGGGCACGTCTCCGCGCCGCACTTCCCCGAGGCCGCTTGTCAGCCCGGCGGACGCTCGAAGCGGCGCTGCAGCTGTCTGCGCTCGCCCCGGCGGATGCGCGGGAGCATCTCCGGGGTCTGCGCGGAGCGCTGTGCGCGTCTTTTGCGTCCGGCGCAGAAGATACAGGCCTCACCCGGTGGTGCGTCGGGATCGATGGGCGCACCGGGGTGCTCGGAGCAGCCGGAGGCGTTGCGCGGCCGGGACAGTTCGCGGGCCACGATGAAGGCGCGGTGCAGGTCGTCGGCCATCGCGACGAAGTCCTCGGGCGGCGATCCCAGGCTCAGGTGGAAGCGCCGGTCCTCGACCGCGCGCAGGCGCTCGCGCAGCGCCTGGAGCGTGTACGGGGGGTCGGGCACGGGGTAGCCCAGCCGGCGCTGCTCCCCGGCGGGCGGGGCGGCGGCGGCCGCCCGGGCGCCCTGGGCGCGCATGCCCAGGCGCCGCCGGTCGTTGCAGATGAGGCAGCGGCCCCAGCCCTCGGGCGCCTCGGGGTCCAGCGCGCCGTTGGGGTGCTCCGGACAGCCGGTGTAGCTCTTGGCGGGCGCGAGCCCGGAGGCGGTCTGGAAGGCGGTGTAGAGGGCGTCGGCGACGGACTCGTACTCGGTGGGGTGGGCACCGTCGTAGAGCTCTTTGAGGTGGTCGCCGAGGCTGCCCACGGCGGACTGCAGCTCCTTGAGGGCATAGGGCCGCCCCGTCGGGACGGAGTACCCCCTGCTGCCGCGCTGCTGCTCCTGTGGACTCATACCCCCGAGCGTCCCACGAAGCACCGACAACCCGGGAACCCCGCAGCCCACAGGCGGTACGGGGCCCCTCGGTGGCCGTCGGAGCGCCCCTTGACCGCGCCCGCCCCGGCGCACGCCGACGGCCGGGCCCCCGTGCGGAGGACCCGGCCGTCGGCGCGTACGTACACCGCGTACAGCTGTGGGATGGGGAGGACGGGGCCTAGAAGGCGGCCTCGTCGAGCTCCATCAGGGTGTTGTCGACGCTCTCGGCGAGCGCGCGGGCGACCGAGACGCCGGGCAGGACCTGGGCGGCGAAGAACTTCGCCGCCGCGATCTTGCCGGTGTAGAACGGCACGTCCTTGGGGGAGGCGGTCGGCAGCTTCTCGGCGGCCACGGCCGCGCCCTTGAGGAGCAGGTAGCCGACGACCACGTCACCGGAGGCCATGAGCAGGCGGGTGGTGTTCTGGCCGACCTTGTAGATGTTCTTGACGTCCTCGCCGGTGGCGGTGAGGTCGACGATCATCTGGCCGACGATGGCCTCCAGGTCGACGGCCGCCTTGGCGAGCGCGTCGCGGGCCGGGGCGAGGTCCTCGCCGCCGGGGCCCTCGGCCAGGAACTTCTTGAACGTCTCGGAGAGGACGTTCAGGGCGGCGCCCTGGTCGCGGACGATCTTCCGGAAGAAGAAGTCCTGGCCCTGGATGGCCGTGGTGCCCTCGTAGAGGGTGTCGATCTTGGCGTCGCGGATGTACTGCTCGATCGGGTATTCCTGCAGGTAACCGGAACCGCCGAAGGTCTGGAGCGACTGCGCGAGCTGCTCGTAGGACTTCTCGGAGCCGTAGCCCTTCACGATCGGCAGGAGCAGGTCGTTCAGACCCACGAGGGACTTGGTGTCCTCGCCGGCGGCCTGCTTGACCTGGATCTCGTCCTGGATGGACGCGGTGTACAGGACCAGGGCGCGCATGCCCTCGGCGTACGCCTTCTGCGTCATGAGCGAGCGGCGCACGTCGGGGTGGTGCGTGATGGTGACCTTGGGGGCCGCCTTGTCCATGAACTCGGCCAGGTCCGGGCCCTGCACGCGCTCCTTGGCGTACTCCAGCGCGTTCAGGTAGCCGGTCGACAGGGTCGCGATGGCCTTCGTGCCGACCATCATCCGGGCGAACTCGATGATCATGAACATCTGGCGGATGCCGTCGTGCTTGTCACCGATCAGCCAGCCCTTGGCGGGGTGCTGGTCGCCGAAGGTCATCTCGCACGTGTTGGAGGCCTTGAGGCCCATCTTGTGCTCGACGTTCGTCGCGTAGACGCCGTTGCGCTCGCCCAGCTCGCCGGTCTCCCAGTCGAAGTGGAACTTCGGGACCAGGAAGAGGGACAGGCCCTTCGTGCCCGGGCCGTGGCCCTCGGGGCGCGCGAGGACGTAGTGGAGGATGTTCTCCTCCATGTCGTGCTCACCGGACGTGATGAAGCGCTTGACGCCCTCGATGTGCCAGGAGCCGTCCGCCTGCTCGACCGCCTTGGTGCGGCCGGCGCCGACGTCCGAGCCGGCGTCCGGCTCGGTGAGGACCATGGTGGAGCCCCAGCGCTTCTCGACCGCGAGCGCGGCGATCTTCTTCTGTACCTCGTTGCCCTCTTCGAAGAGGACGCCGGCGAACGCCGGGCCGGAGGAGTACATCCAGACGGCCGGGTTCGCACCCAGGATCGTCTCGGCGAAGGCCCAGATGAGCGAGCGGGGCGAGGTGGTGCCGCCGATCTCCTCGGGCAGGCCCAGGCGCCAGTACTCGGAGTCCATGAAGGCCTTGTAGCTCTTCTTGAAGGACGCCGGGACGGGCGCGGTGTTCGTGGTGGGGTCGAAGACCGGCGGGTTGCGGTCCGCGTCCTCGAAGGAGGCGGCCAGCTCGTTCTCGGAGAGCTTGGTGATCTCGCTGAGGATGGTCTTGGCGGTCTCGGTGTCCATCTCACCGAACGGTCCGGTGCCGTACAGCTTGTCGCGCCCGAGCACCTCGAAGAGGTTGAACTCGATGTCGCGGAGATTCGACTTGTAGTGCCCCATGGCGACGGCTCCGTTAAGGCTCGGTGAGAGTGGTTCTTCGTGCATACCAATCGGTAACGTAATGATGCTACCCGCCGGTAATAACGGCAACCCTTCCGGTCGGACTGTGACCAGGGTCAAGTTCGAGCTCACACCAGACGGTCTTCCCGCCGGCCCCTTCGGGCCGGACGCCCCATTCCAGCGCCACGGCGGCCAGCAGCGCCAGCCCCCGCCCGCACTCCTCGGTGTCGGCCGCCTGCCGGAGTACGGGTTCCCGCGGATCGGGGTCGGTGAGCTCGACCCGCGTACGGGCTGCCCTTCCGGTGATCCGCAGCGTGACGGGCGTGCCGGGGCCGAGGTGGGCGAGCGCGTTGGTGAGCAGCTCGCTCACACAGAGCTCCGTGTCGGCGGACGCCCCGGGTCCGAGATGCTCCCGCACTGCGTGGCGGGCGAGGGGTACGGCGCCGGGGGTGGCGAGCAGCCGGATGGTGAGGCCGGTCACGGCATGGCCAGGGCGTCGGCGAGGCGCTGCGCGGTGGCGGCGTTGCAGTTGCCGAGGGTGATGAGGGGGGTGGAGCTGTAGCGCCCGGCGTAGGAGAGGAGCTGGAGGTCGAGGGAGGGGAGCGTGATCCCGTGGCCCGCGAGGGCGGCGCGGAGGTTTTCGAGGGCCGTGGTCGCCTCGCGGTCGTGGGGGTGGTCGCTCATGGCGGATTCCTTCGCAGCGGGGAGTGACGAACTGCTCACAGGCTGGCGTGCCCCGGCGTAGCGTGGGAAGAGTTTCGAGTCCACAGTGCGAAGTGTGGAAGGCAGGCTCCGAGGATGGCCGCGAGCAAGGACATTGACGGCTCGGTGAGCGTGCCGGCCTTCTACGGCAAGGAGTTGCGCTGGCGGCGCGAGGGGGCGGGGCTCACGCTCCAACAGGCCGTCGAGGGCAGCTTCTACGGGGTCAGCTACCTGAGCGAGATCGAGCACGGTCGGCGGCGCATGCCTCTGGACCTGGCGCAGCACGTGGACCGGGTCCTGAGGGCGGACGGGTTCTTCGAGCGCCGGTGCGAGGACGTGCGCAAGGCGCGGACCATCGGTCAGGCCAAGTATGCCGAGAGGGTTCTGGAGGCTGAGCAGCTGGCGGAAACGATCGATGAGTGGTGCCCGATTGTGCTTCCGGGCGTACTGCAGACCGAGGCGTACATGCGGGCGCTCTTCCGGGCGGAACGCCCCCTGGAGCCTTTGGACGAGACCGACGTGAAGGTCAACGCCCGATTGGGGCGGGCACGTCTCTTCGAGGACGACCAGAGGGCGGCGGAGTACTGGGTGATCCTCCATGAATCGCTGCTACGGCTGCCGGTGCTTCCGCCGGAAGGGATGGCGGACCAGCTCGACCGCGTCACCACCCTGGGGCGGCGGCGGCGAGTCGTTCCACAGATCCTTCCGTGGAACGCTGGAGCGCATCCCTTCATGTCGGCCGGTACCGTCCTCATCTTGACCTTCGGTGACGCTCCTCCGCTCGTCTATACGGAGTCTCTGCACAGCGGTGTCACCATCGATGATCCGGCCATCGTGAAGCGCTACCGAAGGTCGTACGATCTTTTGAGGGCTGCCGCGCTGCCGCCAGAGGTGTCCCTCGCCATGATCGAGGCGGCCGCAGAGGACTTCCGAAATGGCAAACAGACACGTTGACTTGAGCTCTGCGCGCTGGCGCAAGAGCAGTTACAGCAATACCGACGGCGGAGTGTGCGTCGAGGTCGCTGACGGCCTGGTCGGGATCGTCCCGGTCCGGGATTCCAAGGTGCAGGACGGGCCCGTCCTGGTGATCGGGGCCACCGCATGGGCGGGCTTCGTCGAGGGGCTGAAGGGCCACTGACCGGAACTCGTCGTCCCGGCGGGCCACGCCATCGGTAGGCTTCGGTCCATGTACGGCTACGACCAGAACGTGAGCGCAGGGCAGCAGCAGCAATACGCGCAGCCCCAGCAGGGCTACGCGCCGCCGCTGTACCCCGAGCCCTCGCCGCCCTCCCTCGCGGACGCGGTGCGCGCCTTCACGACCGGGTCGCTGTCCGCCGAGGACTTCCAGCAGATCTTCGCCTCCTCGAAGGTCTACTGCCCGCGCGGCGAGACCCCGGGCTTCCTGGCGCTGCACAACACGCAGCAGCCGGTCATCCCGATGTTCACCACGCTCAAGGAGCTCCGCCGGTACGCCGGCAAGGAGTCCAAGTACTTCGTGATCACCGGCGCCGAGGTGATCGACCTGCTGCCCACCGGCTACGGCTTCGTCCTCGACATGGAGGGCGACCACCGGATGGTCTTCGACGCGAAGGCGGTCGAGCAGATGGTCGACTACGCCATGCGCCGCATGTACGGCTGACCACCGACGGCACGGGGGCGGACATGCTGCGCGTGCACTTCGAGGCCGAGGACCTCTTCAACGTCACCTTCGCGAGCGAGCCGCTGCCCCTCGTGGAGCTGGCCCTCGCGCTCGTCGCCGCGCAGCGCACGGACGAGCAGGCGGTTTTCGGCCGTTGGCGCAGCCTCGCAGCCCAGCAGCTGCCGGGCCGGGTGCGGCCGCTGTTCGACCTGCTGCGGCCCGACGGGGACAACCCGCACTTCGTGGAGCCGTACGCGCGCAGCCTGGAGGAGGGCCTCACCGTCATCCGGGACCGGGTGCCCTTCCTCACCCCCGAGGGGCTGACCCGCGCCGCCACCCGCGCACCCGGCTCCCCGTCGTGGCTGCGTGCCCTCTGGAGCCAGGACCGGGAGGCCTGGGACCAGCTGGACACCGCGATCCGGTCCGCGTACGAGGTGCTCATCGCCCCGCAGTGGCCGCGGATCCGCCAGTCCTTCCAGGCGGACGTGGCCTGGCGGACCCGGCTGCTGGCCGCCCACGGGATCAAGGCCTGCCTGGCGAGCACGCACCCCGCGGCCGACTGGTCGGGCACCGTCTTCGAGGTGGGCCGGCCGCCGGACTACGAGGTCCGGCTCGGCGGGCGCGGGCTGGTGCTGATGCCCTCGCCGTTCTGGACGGGCCGCCCGCTGCTGGACGACCACCCGGACGGGACGTACGTACTCCTCTACCCCGCGATGACCCCGCTGCCGCTGGTGTCCCCGGAGCGGGCGGACGGCGCGCTGGACGCGCTGCTGGGGCGGACGCGGGCAGCCGTCCTCCAGCTGCTGATCCAGCAGCGGACCACGTCCGAGCTGGCCCGGGACCTCGACATCAGCCTGCCCTCGGTCTCGGAGCACACCCGCACCCTGCGCGCGGCCGGCCTGATCACCACGGCCCGCGACGGCAAGGCGGTCCTGCACTCCGCGACGGCGCTGGGCGTGGACCTCCTGCACAGCGGCGCCTGAGCGGACGGGCGGACGGGCTTCCTTTCGGCGCTGCCCGAAAGGATCGCGGCGGCGCGGGCCGCGTCCGAGAGTGGGTGCCGCGGGGAGCTGGAACACGGGGGGCTCCCCGCCTCATCCACCAGGAGGCATTGATGGCTCGTACGCGTACATCCATCCGCACGAAGGTCATGACGTCGGCGGTCGCGGGGGTGCTGGCGCTGGGCACGGGGGTCCTGGCGGCGGGCCCGGCGCAGGCGGCCGACTCCTTCGGCTGCCCGTCCGGCGCGGTCTGCATCTACCGGGGCACGAACTGGAACGAGCCGGTGCCGTGGAACCAGCGGTACACGACCCAGGGTGTGCACAAGCTCTACAACCAGGAGGGCCAGCACATCGTCTACAACAACCAGACGGGCGGCTGGACCGTGAAGCTGTGTCGCAACAGCAACGGCACCGACTGCCTGCCCAAGATGCGCCCGGGCGACGGCTGGCCCGAGAACCTGTCGCCGATCAACTCCATCGTGATCGCGACCTGGTAGCCGTGCGCCGGATCGCCAGGGCGGGGGCGGCGCTCGCGCTCGCCCTGGGAGCGGTGGCCACGGTCGGCGCGGTGGGGGCCGAGGCGGCCGTGCAGGTGCGGGGGTGCCCGGCGGGCACGGCGTGCCTCTACGGGGAGGGCGGGAGCTGGCCGGCGGGCCGCCCGTCGCTCGTGATGTACCCGGGCTCCACCTACTTCCCCTACCCGCAGATGGGGACCCTCCGGGTGCTCAACAACCGTGACGCCGGCCTCGTGCGGGTCTGCGGCCCGGTCACCGGCACTCCCGGCGGGTGTGTGGACGTCCTGCCCCACGGCTGGGTGGACGTCGTGGCGCCGACCATGATCGCCGTCATGATCTAGGATCGGTACGGGTACGCCCGTCCCACCGCGCGGACCGCGCGGCAGGGGCGGGCGTACGCGTGTTTCCGGGCCGGGAATGCGGCGGGAGGGCGGGCTGTTCTGGCGGGTGGCAGAAAGTTCGGGTTTCAACTAAACTCGACGCCAGAAGGAGGTTCCGACCATGCCTGCAGTGACTGTGGAGAACCCGTTGACGCTCCCGCGCGTCGCGGAGCCCGCCCAGGAGACGACGACCGCCCGCAAGGTGCTGGCCGTCACGACCGCCCCGGGGGGTTTCGAGGGCGAGGGATTCCCGGTACGACGCGCGTTCGCCGGGATCAACTACCAGTACCTCGACCCGTTCATCATGATGGACCAGATGGGTGAGGTGGAGTACGCGCCGGGCGAGCCCAAGGGCACCCCCTGGCACCCCCACCGCGGCTTCGAGACCGTCACCTACCTGATCGACGGAACCTTCGTCCACCAGGACAGCAACGGCGGCGGCGGAGTCATCAACGGCGGCGACACCCAGTGGATGACCGCCGGGTCCGGCCTCCTGCACATCGAGGCCCCGCCGGAGGCCCTCGTCGTGTCCGGCGGGCTCTTCCACGGCCTCCAGCTGTGGGTGAACCTCCCGGCCTCCGACAAGATGATGCCCCCGCGCTACCAGGACATCGGCGGCGGCCAGGTCCAGCTGCTCTCCACCCCGGACGGCGGCGCCCTGCTCCGGGTGATCGCCGGCGAGCTGGACGGCCACCAGGGCCCCGGCATCACCCACACCCCGATCACGATGATCCACGCGACGGTCACCCCCGGCGCGCGGCTCACCCTCCCCTGGCGCGAGGACTTCAACGCCCTGGCGTACGTACTGGCCGGGCGCGGCTCGGTCGGCGAGGACCGCAGGCCGATCCACACCGGGCAGACCGCGGTCTTCGGCGAGGGCGGCTCGCTGACCCTGCGGGCGGACGAGGCCCAGGACTCCAACGCCCCGGACCTGGAGATCGTCCTGCTCGGCGGACGTCCGATCCGGGAGCCGATGGCGCACTACGGGCCGTTCGTGATGAACAGCAAGCACGAGCTGCAGCAGGCGTTCGACGACTTCCAGGCCGGCCGCCTGGGCCGCATCCCCACCACCGCCCGCACCGGCCTCGGCCACCGCGGCACGGGCGAGGCGGCGCAGGACTGACACACCGGCCGGGCCGGGCCCGACCGGGCCCGACCGGCTGCCGGCCCCGGCCGGTGGCCCGGCCGGTTGCGGCTTCAGCTCCGCAGCAGCCAGATGGCCTGCACGGCGAATATCGCGTGGGCGAGCACGCACCAGACCCACGCCCGGGGACTTCTTCGGGGTCCACGGCGGATCGTGGTCACCCAGCCCGCCGCCAGCAGGACCGCGGACAGTGCGCAGAACGCCCAGGCGAGGGCGAGCCATGTCGGGGAATGCCCGGTGAACTGCCGGATGGCCGCGACGGGGGCCAGCGACAGCAGGGGCAGCGTCCACGCGGCTTCGCCGGCGCCGGTACCGGTGCGGGTGCGTTCGTGGCGGTCGGACGTGGTGTCGGTCATCGGGGGTCCTCTGTCTTCGTCGTCCGTGCGGGGAAGTCTGGCCGGATCAGGCCGGTCAGCTTGTCCGGGTTGACCTGGAAGCGGAGGTTGCGCAGGAGGTCGTCCTCCAGGTCGAAGGTGAGCGCGCCCACGGGCGCGTCCGCCAGCAGGCACAGGACGCCGAGCTCGCCGTTGACGACGGCCGTGGTGACGGCGGCGCCCGCCGTCTTCGCCTGCGCCATGACCCGCAGCAGCCAGCGGGCCACCTGGGTGGGGCCGTGCAGCGGGTGGTGGGAGGCGGTGACCTTGCCGCCGCCGTCCGACCACGCCGTGACCTCGGGGGCGAGCAGCTCCATGACGGCGTTCAGGTCGCCGCCGGCGCAGGCGTCCATGAACCGCGCGGTGACCTCCCGGCGCCGGGCGCCGTCGGTGTCGAAGCGCGGCCGGCGGGCCTGTACGTGGGCGCGCGCCCGGTGCGAGATCTGCCGGACCGTGGCCTCCGGCCGGTCCAGGAACCCGGCTATCTCCCCGTGGGCGTACCCGAACACCTCGTGCAGCACGAACACCACGCGCTCCGCGGGGGACAGGGTCTCCAGCACGACCAGCATCGCCGTCGAGACGCTCTCGGCCAGCTCGCTGCCCTCCGCGATGTCGGGCGAGGCCGCCAACGGTTCCGGCAGCCACGGGCCGACGTACTCCTCGCGCGTGGCCCGCGCCGAGGTCAGCCGGTTCAGGGACAGGTTGGTCACCGTCCGGACCAGGTAGGCCTTCGGGTGGCGCACCCCGGTGCGGTCCGCCCTGTTCCAGGTGAGCCAGGCGTCCTGGACCACGTCCTCCGCGTCGGTGACCGTCCCCAGCATCCGGTAGGCGGTGGCGAACAGCAGCCGCCGGTGCTCGGTGAAGGGGTCCTGCTCCGGGTCAGTCGTGATCGTCATGGGCATATCGTGCCGAACCGCACCCGCCCGTGACGGGCATCCACCGTCAACCGGCCGGCCGGGCGGGGTCAACCGGCCATCGCGGCGAGGCCCTCGGCGCAGGACGCGTACCGCGGGGTCCAGCCCAGCTCGGCCGCGGCCTTCGCGTTGGAGAGCCGCAGGCTGGTGGTGAACATCTTGTGCGCGTACGGCATCGGCCGGGTCAGCCAGGCCGGGACCGCGACCGGCCGGGGGGCGCCGAACGCGGCGGCGACCGCGCTCACGTGCGCGCCGAAGCCCGTCGGGGTGTCGTCCACGATGTTGTACGCCTGCCCCGGCCGCCCGCCCCCGACCGCCAGCGCCACCGCGCGCGCCGCGTCCCGCAGCTGGACCCACGGCAGCACCCGGCCCCGGTCGGCGACCGCCGGGAGCGCGCGCCTGCGCAGCGGTGCCAGCAGCGCCTCGGTGCCGCCGGGCCCGTAGAACAGGCCGAACCGCAGCGCTACGCCCTCGATCCCGTCGGCCGCCAGGACCGTCTCCTCCTTGTACCGCATGGCGTCCACGTGCCGCTGGGAGTGCGCGTCCAGGCCGGTCGGGCCGAAGACGTCCTCCTCCGTGACCACGCGGTCGCCGAAGTCGCGGTAGCCGTAGCCGAACGCCATCGACTCGGCGATCACCCGCCGGGCTCCGACCGCCCGGGCCGCCTCAAGCAGGTGGGCGGTCCCCGCCACCCGCAGCGCGTCGGTCGCGGTCATGTCCCGGTGCCGCATCGGCGTCCTGGCGAGCGCGGTGGCCGCGTGCACGACCGTGTCGACCTCCAGCCCGTCCACGGCCCGCAGCAGGCCCTCCCGGTCCATCAGGTCCGCCACCACCGCGTTCCCGGCGCCCCGTCCCAGACCCAGGACGGTGTGGCCCGCCGCGGTGAGCTCCTCGGCGATGTGGCGCCCGAAGACCCCGCTCGCCCCTGCCAGCAGCACGCTCTTGGTGTGAGTCATGCCCATGGGACAAGCGGGCGCCGCGGAACGTGACACCCGGCGGCGCGGCGTGGCCCAGGACACCAGGTGGCCGGGCGGGGCGGGGCGGGGCGTCAGGCGGTCGGGGGGACCTGCGCCGGACCCGTCTCGTACCGGGTGCGCAGTTCGGAGATGATCCCGAAGACGGCCGCGGTCAGCGGCACGGCGAGCAGCATCCCCAGGATGCCGGCGACGCTCGCCCCGGCGGTGATCGCGAGCATGACCACCGCCGGATGCATCTGCACCGTGCGGCTCTGCACCAGGGGCTGGAGCACGTACCCCTCGATCATCTGGACCGCCAGCACCAGGCCCAGCGCCCACAGGCCGATCACCCAGCCCCGGTCGGCGAGGGCGACGAGGACCGCCACGGCGCCGGAGAGGAAGGCGCCGAGGTAGGGGATGTAGGCGGTGACGAACACCAGGGCGGCCAGGCCCACGGCGCCCGGCACGTCCAGGACCAGCAGGCCCGCGCCGATCAGCACGGCGTCGACCAGGGCCACGAAGGTGGTCCCGCGCATGAAGCCCTCGACGGCCCCGTAGGCGCGCCGCCCCATCGCCTCCATCGGGTCGCCCGCGCTGCTCGGCACCATGGAGCGCAGCGTTCCCACGGCCCGGTGGGAGTCGCGGAGGAAGAAGAAGATCAGGACCAGGGCCAGCAGGGCCGTCGCGATCATCGTCCCGACCACGCTGAGCCCCGCGACCACGCCGGAGGCGGCCGTGCCGCCGAACTTGGTGAGCAGGTCCTTGGAGTTCTCGGCGATGTCCTCGACGGAGGTCCCGAGCGCCCCGAAGTGGTCCGCGAGGCCCTTGCCGGCCCGCTTCAGGGAGTCGATGATCTGGTCGCCGGTCTCGATGAGCGCGAGGACGACGACGTACGAGGCCCCGCCGACCACCGCGACCACGGCCAGGCAGGTGAGGGCCGCGGCGAGCGAGCGGTTGACCTTCATGCCGACCAGCCGCCGGTGCAGCGGCCCGAGCAGGGCCGTGCCGAGCACGGCGAGCAGGACGGGCGTGACGACCGTCCTAAAGACGGTGCACAGCCATACGAAGAGGGCCAGCACGGCGGCGACGAGGAGGACGACGAGGCACCAGGCGGCGACTCGGCGCACGGGCTCGGGCAGCAGGGAAGTCGGCACGGCTGTATCCAAGCACGGCGGGGGCCCGCCGCCCGGGGCTCAGTCCAGCGGGTCGGAATCGGGTTTCGAGCGCTCCACCAGCTCGAACCAGGTGGACTTGCCCTCGCCGCGCGGGTCGACGCCCCAGAGGTCCGCCAGCATCTCCAGCAGGAGCACGCCCCGCCCGCTCGACGCCATCTCACCCGGCTGCCGCTTGTGCGGCAGCTCGTCGGAGGCGTCCGCCACCTCCACCCGCAGCCGGCGCGAGCCGAGCTCGCCGACCGCCTGCGCCATCAGCAGCGCGTCCCCGTCCGTGTGGACCAGTACGTTCGTCACCATTTCGGAGACCATCAGCACCGCCGCGTCGACCTGCTCCGCGTCCGCCCAGTCGTGCAGCAGCTCCCGGATCTGCTGGCGCACGCCCGCGACCCGCTCCGGCTCCGCCTGCGCGACGGTGAGCATGGTGCGCCGGGCCGGGCGCGAAGGGTGCAGCAGCGGGCTCTCGCAGCCGCAGCCCGCGCCCTCGCGGCACAGCAGGACCACGGCTATGTCGTCCTCGCGCCGGTCGGCCAGCGGTCCGGTGGTGTGGTGCGAGGACGGGCCGTGGACCGCCTGGACCAGCAGGTCCGCGAGTCTTTCGAGGTGCTGGGTCTCCAGGTGGCCGGGACCGGAGTCCTGCGGATCGGGGGTCTCCGACTCCAGGATCGCCCGCAGCCGCGCCCAGCCCGTGTCGAGGTCGTGCCCGCCCGTCTCGATGAGCCCGTCGGTGCACAGCATCATCGTCTCGCCGGGCTCCAGGGTGAAGCGCGTCGTCGGATAGTCGGTGTCCGGCACGATGCCCAGCGGCAGTCCGCCCGCCGTGGGCCGCATCAGGACCGTGCCGTCCGTCATCCGGATCGCCGGGTCGGGGTGCCCGGCGCGGGCCACCTCCAGCAGTCCGGTCTGCGGATCGCACTCCACGTACAGGCAGGTCGCGAAGCGCGGGCTCAGGAAGTCGGCGTCCTCGCCGGAGTCCGAGCCCGTGTCCTGCTCCGAGCACAGCCCCGCCAGGAAGCGGGAGGCCCGGGAGAGCACCGCGTCCGGCCGGTGGCCCTCCGAGGCGTACGCGCGCACCGCGATCCGCAGTTGGCCCATGAGCCCGGCCGCCCGGACGTCGTGGCCCTGCACGTCGCCGATGACCAGCGCGAACCGTCCCGACGGCAGCGGGATCATGTCGTACCAGTCGCCGCCGACCTGGAGCCCGCCGCCGGTCGGCACGTAGCGGGCGGCGATCGTCATGCCCGGGATCTCGGGGCCCAGCTGGGGCATCATCGACCGTTGCAGGCCGGTGGTGAGTTCCCGCTCGGATTCGGCCACACCGGCCCGCTGGAGGGCCTGCGCGAGCATCCGGGCCACGGTCGTCAGGACGGACCGCTCGTCGGGCGAGAAGGACACCGGGTGCTTGAACGCGGCCATCCAGGCGCCCATGGTCCGCCCGGCGACGATCAGCGGCAGGAAGGCCCAGGAGATCCGGTCGAAGCGCTGGGCGAGCGGCCAGGTGGCCGGGAAGCGCCGTTTGTAGTCCTCGGGGCTGGGGAGGTAGATCGCCCGGCCGGTACGGACGACCTCCGCGGCCGGATAGTCCGTGTCCACCGGCATGTCCGCGAAGGGACCCTCGTCCCCCACGTCGTGCCCGTGGTGCCCGATGATCGACAGCCGGGTGCCGGCCACGCCGAAGACGGCCAGCCCGTCGGGGATGAAGCCGGGCATCGACAGCGAGGCCGCCACCCGCAGCACCTCGGAGGTGGAGCGGGCCTCGGCCAGCGCCCGCCCGGCGTCGAGCAGGAACGCCTCGCGCGAGCGGCGCCAGTCGCCGGTGATCGGGGTGTGCACGGCCGTGGTGCCGGGCTGCGCCTCGGCGATCTCCTGGATGGTGCCGATCAGCTCGTAGTCGACGCGGCCGTCCGGGCTGCGGTTCTCCAGCGGCTTCGAGCGGCTCCGTACGGTGCGTAGCACCCGCCCGTCCTCGTCCATGATCCGCAGCCGGGCCTCGGCGAGGGTGCCCTCGGCGACCGCGAGGTTCACGATGCCGTTGATCTCGTTCCAGTCCACCGGGTGGAAGCGGGAGCGCACGGCGACCTCGGGCAGCGCGACGGGCTCGGCGGGCAGCCCGAGCAGCCGGGCGGCCTCGCCGTCGAGGGTGACCGTCCCGGAGGCGTTGTCCCATCGCCACAAACCGGTCGCGATGGCGGCCAGGACGTCCTCTGTGCGCACCCGGTCATCTTTACAGGTCATACCCGTGACGTGCCTGTTCACCACCCCGGTGCGGGCACGCCCGCACGGGGGTCCGCCCCGGACGGTAACCTTGGCACGGTTGAATCCACCCTGGTATCACGTAGAACTGGATGACTGATGCATCGGTACAGGTCCCACACGTGCGGCGAGCTTCGTGCCTCCGACGTCGCCTCCGACGTCCGGCTGAGTGGCTGGCTGCACAATCGTCGAGACCTGGGCGGCATCCTCTTCATCGATCTGCGTGACCACTACGGCATCACGCAGCTCGTCGCCCGTCCCGGCACCGCCGCGAACGAGGCGCTCAGCAGCGTCACCAAGGAGACCGTCGTCCGCATCGACGGCAAGGTCGTCTCCCGCGGCGCGGACAACGTCAACCCCGAGCTCGCCACCGGCGACGTCGAGGTCGAGGTCACCGCGGTCGAGGTGCTCGGCGCCTCCGCCCCGCTGCCCTTCACCATCAACACCGACGACGGGGTGAACGAGGAGCGGCGCCTGGAGTACCGCTTCCTCGACCTGCGCCGCGAGCGCATGCACCGCAACATCATGCTGCGCTCGGCCGTCATCGCCTCCATCCGCTCCAAGATGGTGGCCCTCGGCTTCAACGAGATGGCGACCCCGATCCTCACCGCGACCTCCCCCGAGGGCGCCCGTGACTTCGTGGTGCCGTCCCGCCTGAACCCGGGCAAGTTCTACGCGCTCCCGCAGGCGCCGCAGCAGTTCAAGCAGCTGCTGATGATCTCCGGCTTCGACCGGTACTTCCAGATCGCGCCCTGCTTCCGCGACGAGGACGCCCGTGCCGACCGCTCGCCGGGCGAGTTCTACCAGCTCGACGTCGAGATGTCCTTCGTCGAGCAGGAGGACGTCTTCCAGCCGATCGAGCGGCTGATGACGGAGATCTTCACCGAGTTCGGCAAGGGCCGCGCGGTCACCTCGCCCTTCCCGCGGATCCCGTTCCGCGAGTCGATGCTCAAGTACGGCAACGACAAGCCCGACCTGCGCTCCAAGCTGGAGCTCGTCGACATCACCGACGTGTTCGAGGGCTCGGAGTTCAAGGCGTTCGCCGGCAAGCACGTGCGTGCCCTGGCCGTCCCGGACACCGCCGGCCAGCCGCGCAAGTTCTTCGACGGCCTCGGCGAGTACGCGATCTCGCTGGGCGCCAAGGGCCTGGCCTGGGTCCGCGTGGGCGAGGACGGCGCGCTGACCGGCCCGATCGCCAAGTTCCTCACCGAGGAGAACGTCAAGGTCCTCACCGAGCGCCTCGGCCTGGCCGCCGGCCACGCCGTGTTCTTCGGCGCGGGCGAGTTCGACGAGGTCTCCAAGATCATGGCGGGCGTCCGCGTCGAGGCGTCCAAGCGCGCCGGGCAGTTCGAGGAGGACGTCTTCCGGTTCTGCTGGATCGTCGACTTCCCGATGTACGAGAAGGACGAGGAGACCGGCAAGATCGACTTCTCCCACAACCCGTTCTCCATGCCGCAGGGCGGCATGAAGGACCTGGAGGAGAAGGACCCGCTCGACATCCTGGCGTGGCAGTACGACATCGTCTGCAACGGCATCGAGCTGTCCTCCGGCGCCATCCGCAACCACGAGCCCGAGGTCATGCTGAAGGCCTTCGAGATCGCGGGCTACGAGGCGGAGACCGTCGAGCGCGAGTTCGCGGGCATGCTCCGCGCGTTCCGCCTCGGCGCCCCGCCGCACGGTGGCATCGCCCCGGGCGTCGACCGCATCGTGATGCTGCTGGCCGACGAGCCGAACATCCGCGAGACCATCGCCTTCCCGCTGAACGGCAACGCCCAGGACCTGATGATGGGCGCGCCCACCGTCCTGGAGGAGTCCCGCCTGCGCGAGCTGAACATCGCGCTGCGCAAGCCGGTGGAGACGAAGCCGGCCGACGCCAAGCCGGTCGCGGAGGCGGTCCACCCGGACGCCGCGCGCTAGGTCGTCCAGGTCTTCTTGCTCGACGAAGGGCCCGGGATCCGCATGGATCCCGGGCCCTTCGCGTGGTGCGTCGTGCGTGGTGCGTGGTGCGTCGTGCGGTGGGGACTAGAACGTCTCGAGGATGCCCTTGAGGAGGGCGGCAGAGGTCAGCTCGGTCGGCGCGGGGCCGGCGTGGAAGAAGCCGGCGTTCTCGGCGTCCAGCTTGCGCAGGAAGTCGAAGGCCTTGGCGTCGTGGTCGCCGAACGCGACGAACTGCCAGTGGATGCCGGGAGCGGTGGCGGCGGCCTCGACGAGGGCGGCCCTGGCGGGCTGCCGGTTGTCGGGAGCGCCGTCGGTCTGGAAGACGACCAGGGCCGGGCCCTCGCCGCCGTCCTTCTGGTAGCGCTCGACGACGGCCTCGACGGCGACGTGGTAGCTGGTGCGGCCCATCCGGCCGAGCTCCGCGTGGCGGGTCTCGACCCAGGCCTCGTCGTACGCGTCGAGGGCGAGGTCGGCGGTGCCGTCCACCTCGGTGGAGAAGAACACCGTGCGGACGGTGGCCTCGTCGTCGAGGTGCGCGGCGAGGGCGAGGACGTGGTCGGCGAGGTACTGGGCGCTGCCGTCCTTGTAGAACGGCCGCATCGAGCCCGACCGGTCGAGGACGAGGTACACCGTGGCCCGTGCCCCGGCCTTGCCCTTGGCCCGCAGCACCTGGCCGGCGGCCTTGTGGGCGGCGGCGAGCGGGGGCGCTTGCCGCTTGACGTCACCGAGCCCGCGCGCGGGGCCGTCGGCGTCGGCCTCCCCGGCTCCGGCGGCCGCGGCCGCCTCCTCGTCGTGGCCTTCGGCCACGGGCGCGGTGGCCTCCGCCTCCGGCTCGGCCTGGTCCGCAGTGGCGGCGTCGGCCGCGAGGGGCTCTGCCTCCGGGGCTGCGGCAGGGGTCTCGTCCTGCGCCTGTGCCTGCGGCGCGGTGGCGTCCGCGGCGGGCTCCGCTTCCGCGGTGACGGGTTCGGCGGCCGGGGCCGCCTCCTCGCCGTCCACGGCCACGGGTGCGGTGGCCTCGGCGGCCAGCTCGGCCTCGGCGGGGACTTCGTCCTGCGCCTGCGGCGCGGGCACGTCCACCGGGACCTGCTCGGGGAGCGCTTCCGGCTCCGCCTCGGCCTTGTCCGCAACAGCGGTGGCGGCCGTGTCGGGCTCCGCCGCCGGGGTGGCGGTATCGGCGGCCGGGGCCGCCTCCTCGTCGTGGCCTTCGGCCACGGGCGCGGTGGCCTCCGCCTCCGGCTCGGCCTGGTCCGCGACGGCGGCGTCGGCGGTGTCGGCCTCGGCGGCGGCAGCTGCCGGCTCCGGCTCGGCCTCAGCGACGGCAGCTGCCGGCTCCGGCTCGGCCTCGGCGGGGGCTTCGGTCTGCGCCTGCGGCGCGGTGGTGTCCGCCGCGGCGGGCTCGGCCTTGTCCGCAACGGCCTCGGCCTCGGCGGCCGGCTCCGGTGCGGCCGGGGTGGGGGGCTGCGGGGCTGCCGGCCCCGCCAGGCCGGCAGCCCGGCCCCGCCAGGCCGGCCGCCCCGCCGGCCCGGCCGAGCGGCGCGTCAGCCCGCGACGCCGAGATCGGTCCGCATCGCGCCCCGCATGCCCTCCCAGCGCACCGTGAGGGCGATGAGCTCGGCGTGGATCTCCTCGAACGACCCGCGCGGCTCGGGCGTCCCCTCCGCCAGCCGCATGGTCCGGGAGTAGGCGCCGGCCATGCGCTTCGTCATCAGGTCCAGTTCCACGAGCACGGCGGCCGAAGCGATCATCTGCGCCTCCGCGAAGGCGGCGTGGTGCGCGTTGCGGGCCTCCTCCACCGCCGCCCGCTCCTGCGGCTCGACCTGCTCACGGTGGACGACCCACAGGAAGTACATGAGAGCGATCCGGTACCGCCGGTACGCGGCGTTCGCCGCCGTGTAGCACTCGCGCCGGCGGGCCAGGTCCGCCAGCTCCTGCTCCCGCACCCACGAGGTGTGGGCCACCTGCTGCTCCCGCTCGAACTGAGCCGCCTGCAGGCGCGACAGCATCCGCTGCGACAACAGGGTCGCCAGCAGCGTTCCGGCCACGCCGACGACGGCGGCGCCGAGCGCGATCAGTCCGTTGTCCATGCTCCCCCCACCTTTTCCTCCCACCGCGGCCGCAGCCCCCCGGCCGCTCCCCGTCGGCGTCAGCGTCATCCTGCCGTGCGAGACGGGGCCCGCGGGGCCCTTTCGCCGACCCCGCCCGCACCGAAAACGCGTGGCGGGCCCGCCCCCGGTCGGGCAGGGTGCCCGGTGATGAGCGAAGAAGACGCAATGCCCCACGCCCCCTCCGACTCGGTCGAGGGCCTGCTGCAACGGGGGCGCGGCCTGGGCGCGATACGGGCGCTCCGGGATCCGAGCGGTGCCGCCGCGGCCGTGTACGACGGGATCCGCCGGGACTGGAAGTGGGACTGCCAGACCGACACCCGCCACCTCTACCAGGCACGGCTCGTCCGGGACCTGGAGCTCTCGCCGACGCCGGTCGTCGACCAGCTGGCGGGGGACGAGGAGGCGACGTTCCGGGCCGTCTACGTGCTGGAGCTGCTGGCCCTCGCCGGTTCGGACGAGGCCCGGGAGGGACTGCGGGCGTACGTCCGGGAGGGCGAGCACTGGGTCCGCGTACTGGAATCCGTCGCGGTCACCTGGCCTGTCGAGTGGTGGGAGGACCTGGGCGACATCGCGCGGGCCCGGATCGGCGGGGAGGAGGACCTCCCGTGGTCCTACGAGCCGTGGGCCCGGTTCGGGATCGAGGTGCCGGGCCTCCGGCACCCTCCGCGGCCTTCGCTGGACGGGCTGGGCGACGGGGAACTGCTCGCCCTGCTGGCCGCCGACGGCACGGAGTTCCAGACGAAGATCGACGCGCTGCGCGTGCTGGCCGGGCGGGAGCCCGCCGAAGGGCTGATCCCCCTGGTGCCCTCACTCGGCACCGGGAACGGCCTCAGGCCCCTGCCCTTCCTCCTGCGGGCGGTCGGCCGCCTCGGAGCCCTCGCCGTGCCCGCGGCACCCGGCTGGGCGGCGGACGACCGCGAGTGGCTGGCCCGGCTGGGCGCCGACGTCCTGGCCGACCACCCCGGCCCCGAGGCGCTGCCGGGGCTCGTGGCGGAACTCGCGGGTCAGTGGGAGGCGCGCACCTGGTGCGGCCCCGACGTCACCGCGAAGCGGCTGGCCGGCCTCGGGCCCGCCGCCGCCGGGGCCGTCCCCGTGCTGCGCCGGTTCTGGCTGCACACCCCGCACTCGTACGAGCGGGCCGACTACCTGGGCGCGCTCGCCGCCATCGACCCGTCCGGGCTGGATGACGCCTACACCGAGTCGCTCTGGGACTGCGAGGAACGGACCCGGCTGCTCGGGATCGCCTCGGCGCCCCCCGGTCCGGAGAACCTGGCGCGGATCGCGGTCCTGCGCGACGATCCGATGGAGCTGCCCGCAGTACGGGCGGCGGCCGGCGCCCGCCTGACCGCCGCCGCCCGGCCACAGCACTAGCTAGTGCTGTGACCGGAAAGGTTCACCGGGTCGCGGCGCCCGGCACGGCACCTCGCCGCGTTGTCGGACCACCGAAGTACGTCCAGTACAAGCGGCGGCCCTCCGCCTTGCGAGGCACCGCACCGGACACCGCGACCCGGCAAACCTTTCCGGCCACAGCACTAGACGGCGTCGTTCTCGGCCTGCACCCAGGCCAGCTGCTCAGCGCTCAGCGGGGGGTCGAACCCTTCCGGGAACAGCAGCATGAGGGGCTGCGGCCACACGTTCTCCGGTCCGTGCTCCTCGCAGTGCGAGACGACGAGGTGGGGCCCTCCCCGGCAGGGCTCCTCACGGAAGAGGCTGTCATGGGCCTGGCAGAAGTACCAGAAGTTCCAGCAGTCATCCTCATCGGCCGGCTCGTGGAAGCCGGGATCGCGGACGACGATGGTCACTGGTTCCTGCAGGTTGAACCGGGGGATGGGCCGGGGGTCGCACCACAGCAGTCGGGGAGGGAGCACGTCCCCATCCTGCCCGTGGCCCGACCGGCTCGGGCCGTCGGGCCGGGTCATCAGGGCGGGCCCGCCACCTGCGAGAACGGGACCCACGGTGGGTGCCGCCGGGCCGTCCGCAGGGCCGTCCCCGGGCCGTCCGCAGGGCCGTCCGAGGGGGCCGGGGACGGCCCGGCGGCAAGCCATGACGGCCACGGTCGTCCGTCCCCTCCAGCCGCCGCGCAGGTCAGAGCGCCGGGACCATACGGGTTTCCCCCGGGGGATGGACGTCAGGCAAGATGGGGTGTATCTGCCCACCCATCGATCTGCCGGACGGTTTCTCTTGGCTGAGTTCATCTACACCATGCGCAAGACGCGCAAGGCGCACGGCGACAAGGTGATCCTTGATGACGTCACCTTGAACTTCCTGCCCGGCGCGAAGATCGGTGTGGTCGGCCCGAACGGCGCCGGCAAGTCCACCGTTCTGAAGATCATGGCGGGCCTGGAGCAGCCGTCCAACGGCGAGGCCTACCTCTCGCCCGGCTTCACCGTCGGCATCCTCATGCAGGAGCCCAAGCTCGACGAGTCCAAGACGGTCCTGGAGAACGTCCAGGACGGCGCCGCCGACATCATGGCCAAGCTGAAGCGCTTCAACGAGGTCGCCGAGGAAATGGCGACCGACTACACCGACGCGCTGCTGGACGAGATGGGCAAGCTCCAGGAAGTCCTGGACCACTCCAACGCCTGGGACCTCGACGCCCAGCTGGAGCAGGCCATGGACGCCCTGGGCTGCCCGCCCGGCGACTGGCCCGTCACCAACCTCTCCGGTGGCGAGAAGCGCCGCGTCGCGCTCTGCAAGCTGCTGATCGAGGCCCCGGACCTGCTCCTCCTCGACGAGCCCACCAACCACCTCGACGCCGAGTCGGTGAACTGGCTGGAGCAGCACCTTTCGCAGTACAAGGGTGCCGTCGTGGCCGTCACCCACGACCGGTACTTCCTGAACAACGTCGCCGAGTGGATCCTCGAGCTCGACCGTGGCCGCGCCCACCCGTACGAGGGCAACTACTCCACCTACCTGGAGAAGAAGGCCACCCGCCTCAAGGTCGAGGGCCGCAAGGACGAGAAGCGCCAGAAGCGCCTCAAGGAAGAGCTGGAGTGGGTCCGCTCCAACGCCAAGGGCCGCCAGACCAAGTCCAAGGCCCGTCTCGCTCGCTACGAGGAGATGGCCGCCGAGGCGGACAAGATGCGGAAGCTGGACTTCGAGGAGATCCAGATCCCGCCGGGCCCGCGTCTGGGCTCGATCGTGGTCGAGGTCAACAACCTCAACAAGGCGTTCGGTGACAAGGTCCTGGTCGACGACCTGTCCTTCACGCTGCCGCGCAACGGCATCGTCGGCATCATCGGCCCGAACGGCGCCGGCAAGACCACGCTCTTCAAGATGCTCCTGGGTCTGGAGGAGCCGGACTCCGGTTCCGTCAAGATCGGCGAGACCGTCAAGATCTCGTACGTCGACCAGAGCCGCGCCAACATCGACCCCAAGAAGTCCCTGTGGGCCGTCGTGTCGGACGAGCTGGACTACATCAACGTCGGCCAGGTCGAGATGCCTTCGCGCGCGTACGTCAGCGCCTTCGGCTTCAAGGGCCCGGACCAGCAGAAGGCCGCCGGCATCCTGTCCGGTGGTGAGCGCAACCGCCTCAACCTGGCGCTGACGCTCAAGGAGGGCGGCAACCTGCTGCTCCTCGACGAGCCCACCAACGACCTCGACGTCGAGACCCTGTCCTCGCTCGAGAACGCGCTCCTGGAGTTCCCGGGTGCGGCCGTGGTCATCTCCCACGACCGGTGGTTCCTGGACCGGGTCGCCACGCACATCCTGGCGTACGAGGGCGAGTCCAAGTGGTACTGGTTCGAGGGCAACTTCGAGTCGTACGAGAAGAACAAGGTCGAGCGGCTCGGCGCGGACGCCACCCGTCCGCACCGCGCCACCTACAAGAAGCTCACCCGAGGCTGAGGACTGAGGTCGCGTCGCCATGGCCAGACACCACTACCGGTGCCCCCTGCGCTGGGCGGACATGGATGCCTTCGGGCACGTCAACAACGTCGTCTTCCTCCGCTATCTGGAGGAGGCGCGGATCGACTTCATGTTCCGCCTCGCGCCGGGGGAGGGCAGTGAGTCCTTCACGGGCGGTTCCGTCGTGGCCCGCCACGAGATCGACTACAAGCTGCCCCTCGTGCACCGCCACGAGCCGGTCCTCATCGAGTCCTGGGTGACCCGCATAGGCGCCGCGTCCCTGACCATCCGCTACGAGGTCAAGGACGAGGCGACGGCGGACACGCCCGAAACGGTCTACGTGCGCGCCGAGACCGTCGTCGTGCCCTACAACCTCGCCGAGGGGCGGCCCCGCCGCATCTCGGCCGAGGAGAAGCTCTTCCTCCAGGAGTACCTGGACGAGCCGCAGGCCGGTGCCGCGGCCCCTGCCGGGGGCATCGCGGCATGAACGAGCAGTTGCACTTCGCCGATTCCGGGGAGGCGGCGGACCTCGCCGCCTTCCTGGGCCGACTGGTGCACTACGACCGCGCCGCCGCCGTCCGCCTGCAGGCGCAGGCCGGCGGCGGCGCGCTCGCCGTCTTCGGGCGGCCCCCGTCCTTCGACGTGCTGGCCGTCCGCACGGTGCGGCTCGCCGCGCCCGTCTCCGTCCCGCTGGACCTGACCGTCTCGGCCGGCGAGCTCCTCGAGTCCGTGTACGAGGGCCGGGAGGCCGGCGCCGGCGTACCCGCGCCCGTCACCGGACCGCCCTGGGCCGGAGTGCTGCCGCCCCGCGCGGGCTGGCGGCAGGTGCCCGGGCTGCCCGGCCCCGAGGCCGTACGGGAGGCCCTGGCGGCCTGCGTCGCCGAGTTCCGGGCCCGCGACGAGGCACTGCCCCCGCAGCACCGGACCCGCTCCGAGCGCGACCGCATCGGCCGCGAGATCTGGTCCCGCACGCTGGGGGACACCGAACTTCCACTGCGCGCCGCGCACGCCGCGCAGTCCCTGGGCTTCCTGCGGCCCGTACGGTCCCCCGTGCCCGCCGCCGCGCTCGCGGCGTCGGCTCCGCACGACGCCCCCGAACCGCTCGCGCTGTTCGCCGCCGGGGGCTGGCTGCGGCTGCGCACCCCGTACGGCTCGATCGTCGCGCGCCGCCCGGGCGGCCTCGGGGCCCTGCTGGTCCGGCCGGTCTGACGGAGCCGCCCGCAGGGGCTCCCGTACGGGAGCTCTTACGGGCTCCCGTACGGGCCCGGCCGGTCAGCCCGCCGTATTGATCATCGACGCCGCCGCGTACGTCAGGTAGCGCCACAGCTGCGCCTCGAGCTCCGGGGCGAGGCCGATCTCGTCCACGGCGACCCGCATGTGGCGCAGCCACGCGTCGTGGGCCGCGGAGTCCACCTGGAACGGCGCGTGCCGCATGCGCAGGCGCGGGTGGCCGCGGTTCTCGCTGTAGGTGTTCGGGCCGCCCCAGTACTGCATCAGGAACAGCGCGAACCGCTCCTCGGCCGGTCCCAGGTCCCCCTCCGGGTACATCGGACGCAGCAGCGGGTCTTCCGCGACCCCCTCGTAGAAGCGGTGGACCAGGCGGCGGAAGGTGGCCTCGCCGCCCACCTGTTCGTAGAAGGTCTGCTCCTGGACCGTGCCCCGCGGAATCTCATTCACCCGACCATCGTCTCAGACGCCCGGACGGAGGACCCCGGCCCTAGGCCCCCCCAAGGGGGTCCCGGCGGGAGTCCCAGGGGAGTCCCTGGCGAGTCCTGGGGGAAGCCCCGGGGGAGTCCCCGGGGTCGCCCGGCGGCGAGGTCCGCAGGACAGTGGATGCATGGGCGCACAAGCCGAGGTCCGCGACGTGCTGGAGACCGCGCACGCGGCGCAGGTCCGTGAGCTGACCGCCGCCGGGGCGCTGGAGGATCCGGCCTGGCGGGCGGCCTTCGCCGCCGTGCCCCGGCACGTCTTCGTCCCGTACTACTTCACCGGCCGCGGCGCGGGCCACGAACGGCTCTGGGCCGAGGACCCCGACCCCGCGCAGCGCGCCCGCTGGCTGCGCGGGGTCTACACCGACGCCCCGCTCGCGACCCGGCTGCGCGACGGCGAGCTGGTCTCCTCCAGCAGCCAGCCCTCGCTGATGGCGAAGATGCTCCACGCCCTCGACGTGCGCGACGGGGACCACGTGCTGGAGATCGGCGCGGGCACCGGCTACAACGCGGCCCTGCTGTGCCACCGGCTCGGCGACGACCTCGTCACCACGGTGGACCTGGACGAGGAGATCACCGAGTCGGCCCGCGCGCACCTCGCCCGGCTCGGCCACCGGCCTGCCGTCGTCACCGGAGACGGGGCGCGCGGCTGCCCCTCGCGCGCCCCCTTCGACCGGATCCTGGTGACCTGCACGCTCCCGCTGATCCCGTACGCCTGGCTCGCCCAGTGTCGGCCGGGGGCGCGGATCCTGGCCCCGCTGTCGACCGGGCTGATCGCGCTCACGGTGCGGGACGAGGAGCTCGCGGAGGGCCGCTTCCTGCACACCTCGGCATATTTCGTGCCCCTGCGCGGGGCCACGGCGGCGCCGCCGGGCACGTACGGGATGCCGGAGGGGCTCCCGTACGAGCTGGTGGAGAACGAGCGCTTCCAGTTCATGCTGCTGCTGACCTCGGGCGCGCTGCACACGAGGGAGGCGCTGGACCTGTGGCGGCGCGAGGACCGGCCGGCGCGCGAGCGGTTCGGGGTGACGGTCAGCGCCGAGGGGCAGTGGTCGTGGCTGGACGATCCCCAGGGGCCCTACGTGTGGCCCCTGGGGGAGACCCGGGCTCCATAGGTCGGCTATCGACATATGTCGGCTGCCGAGCTATGGTCGGTGTGTGAATGATCAAGCTCTCCGCGAGCCGACCCTGCTGATCCTCACGGCGATCGCCGATGCCCCGCGGCACGGCTACGCGATCGCCCAGGAGGTCGAGAAGATTTCGGAAGGCCGCACCAAGATGCGCACCGGAACGCTCTACGGAGCCCTGGAGCGGCTCCTGGAGCAAGAACTCATCGCCGTCCACGAGGAAGAGGTGGTCGACGGACGCAGGCGGCGCAGCTACGCGCTCGCCCCCCGCGGGCGGGAGACCCTGGCCGCCGAGGCGGCCCGGCTCGCGCGCACCGCGCAGGAGGCGACCCGGCGGCTGGGACTCGGCGGGGCGGGAACCTCCGTCGGCGCCTCCTTCCGCGCCTCCTTCCGTGCCTCCTCCCGTGCCTCCGTCCGCGCCTCCTTCCGCGTCGGCGGAACGGTGGTGGGCTCGTGACCACGCTGCTGAGGCTGTATCCCGCCGCCTACCGGCGGGAGTTCGGCGACGAGATCGCCGACGCGTACCGGGAGGCCACGCGAGGGGCGGGGGCGCCCGCCCGGCTACGGGAAGGTGCCGACGTGGCCGGACACGCCCTGCGCATGCGGCTCGGCCTGGGCTCCACGGGTCGGCCCGGCCGACTCCTGGCGGCGCTGGCGCCGTTCGCCTTGGTCGTGGTCGGGGCGACCGCGTCGGGATGGGTCGGATTGATGCGCTACGCCCTCTTCGCCGGGGGACAGGTCGGCGCGGGTTTCGTGACGCTGGTCGCGGGATACCTGGTCATGCTGCTCGGCGTGTTCCTCGCACTGGCCGGCCGCTGGCCGGTGGGCAACTGGATCGTGCTGGTGGGAGTGGTCGTGGAGATCGCCGCCACTACGTTCCGGACGGGCATCGGTGGCATCGGGATCTCGGCGCTCTTCACCACCCCGATGCTCGTCCTGGCCCCGACCCTGGCCCTGGCCCTGGGGGCGGTGGCGTGCCCGCCGGACCTGCGGCCGGCTCCGCGGATCCGCACCCGGGCCGGGGTGGCCGCCGTGATGGCGTGGACGCTGGTGCTGGAGGGTGCGGTGCTGGTGGTCCCGCTGGAGTACCCGTTCACCCAGCTGCGCTTCGTCGTGCCGGTGGCCGCCGGACTGCTGTTGGCCGGACGCCCGGCGTTCGCCCGGCTGTGCACCGCACCCGCCGTCTTGCTCGCGGGACTGCCGTTCCTGTACTTCGGTGCGACGCCCGGGTCGCTGCTCCCGCTCACGCTCGCCGTCCTGCTGGTCCTGCTGCTGGTCGCCGCAGTGGTGGTGGGCGTGCGCCGTCGGCGGGGTGCACGGGACCCCCTGGTCGGCGGCTGAGCATCCCCGGTCCGAAAACGGAGCCCTCCGGTGTGTCGCCGGAGGGCTTCGCCGCGTTCAGGACCCGCGGCCGCGCCGGGTCAGACGCGCCCGGTCAGCCGCGCCGGACGGTGATCGTGGTCCAGGCGCCGACGTGGACGCGGTCGCCGTCGCCGAGGGGGACCGGCACGTAGGGCTGGATGGACTCCTCGCCCCCGTTGATGGTCGTCCCGTTGGTGGAGTTCTGGTCCACCACCGCCCAGCTGCCGTCGGGCTGCTGGACGAGCACCGCGTGCTGGTGCGAGACGCCCGGGTCCTCCGGGGGCACCGACAGGTCGATGTCGGGGGACTCGCCCGTCGAGGCGCGGCGGCGGCCGATGGTGATCTGGCCCCCGGTGAGCGGCAGGTGCTGCTCGGGGGAGTACGCGGGCAGGCTGAGCCCGGCGGCCTCGGGACCGCTGCGGTGCATCATCGCCATGAAGTACGAGCGGTCCGGGCCGATGGTCGCGGTCCAGGCGCCGCCGCCCTGCGGCTGGGGCGGGAAGGGCTGGTGGGGCTGCTGGTGGTGCCCTTGCGGCTGCGGCGGCGGGTACTGCCCCGGTTGCTGGTACTGAGGCTGCTGCTGCTGGGGCGGCGGGGGCTGCTGCTGGTACTGGGGCTGCTGGTACTCCTGGTGCGCCGGGGGCGGCAGCATCCAGTCGTCCTCGCGCTGCAGCGGCTCGGCCGGCCGGTTGACCCGGGAGGGCCGCGAGCCCTGGTAGTCGAAGTGGTCCTGGGAGTACGCGGGCGGGGCCGACGGCGCGCCCGGAGAGGGCGGCGGCGGGCCCGGCGTGCCCATGGTCCGGGTCCCGGCGCCGCCGGGGCCGCCGTGCGCACCCTGGCCGGCGCCCTGGCCAGTGCCCGGTCCCGCGCCCGGTCCCGCGTCCGGGGCGAGGGGCGTGTACGAAGTCGCCGTACGGGTCAGGAAGTTGTACCGGCACTCCTCGCAGAACGGGGCCATGGCCTCGCGCGGGGTCCGGCACTGCGGGCAGAGCTCGGCCTGGGCGGTCGGCTCGCCGGTGGGAGGGTAGCCGTAGCCGTAGGAGGGCGCCCCGGGGTTGCCCGTGGGGGCAGCCATGCGGTGGCCGCAGACCTCGCACCAGTCGTCGGAGGCGGACTGGTGCCCGTTCGGGCAGGTCGGCATCGCGGCGCTTCCTCCTTCTTCCCGCCCGGTCGAGGCGGGTCCACTTCTTCGTCTTCGGCTTGTCCAGCGTGCGGGCCCGACCTGGCGGTCAGGCTTTCTTCACTCGAACGGTTTGGGTCGAACGCGTTTCAAGGGTCATTTCGTCAGCGTCGGCGACCTTGGCCTTCAGCCGCACAGTACCCGCCGCCGCATCGACGACATCGACCACCTTGGCCAAGAGCTTCGCGGTGTCCGCGTTGCCCGAGGCGCTCGCGAGCTGGACGGCTCGGCCGAGTTTGGCCGTGGCGCCACCGACATCGCCCATTTTGCGGGCTTCCAGGCCCTGTTGGATAGCCTGCGCGAGCTCCGCCTGCCCGGTGTAGTGCGCCACCTGCGGGTTGATGGCGGTGGACGCGGCGAGGTCGTCCGTCCACACGGCGCGGACCAGGCCCTGGGCGAGGACGGCCGGGGCATCGCCCGGCGCCCCCGGCATGACGAGCGTGGCGCGGGCGGCCAGCATCTCCTGGCCGACGGACGCGCTGGGGACCCGGACGCACACGTGGTACTCGCGGGACTCGTCGCCCCACGAACCCGTCGGGTAGTCCCCGGCGCGCGGGCCCGCCTGCGTGCGGCGGTCCGTCACGTCCTGGACGGCCGGGGCGACCTGCTTGACGTACTGGATCTCCACGCCCACCGGGGTCCACAGGCGCAGCGCGACGTCCGCGACCTCCTTGCCCATGGCGTTCTCCATCATGAGCGTGAAGTCCTCGGCGAGGTGGGCCGGGTCGGCCACGATGTCGGCGGTGCCGAGCAGCGCGCTCGCGATCCCGGTGACCTCCTTGACCTCCCAGTCGGTTCCCACGCCGCGGGCGTCACAGGTGAACCGGCCCGCGCAGGCGTCGAGGGCGGCGCGCAGGACGGCCGGCTCCTCGTGCTCGTTGCGCCCGTCGGTCAGCAGGATCCCGTGCTTTATCGTGGCGCCGGCCCCGCGCAGCAGGCCGTCGGCCAGGCGGAGCCAGGTGCCGATGGCGGTGCCGCCGCCGGAGGAGAGCCCGCGCAGGGCCCCCTTGGCCTGGGCGCGGGTGGCCGCGTCGGCGGTCGCGAGGCGGCCCTGGCCCGGGTAGACCTCCTTGGCCACGTGCGTGCCGGCGATCACGGCGAAGGCGGTGCCGTCGCGGAGCGTGTCGATGGCCGCGGCGGTGGCCTCGCGGGCTCCGCGCATCTTGTCGGGCGGGTACTCCATGGAGCCCGAGCAGTCGACCATGATCACGACGGCGGCGCCGCCCGCGGCCACGGGGGTCCGGGCGGCGGTGGCCCCGCCCGTGGACGTGACCGTGACGATCGCGTGGACGTCGCGGCCGCCCTCGGGGAGGAACTCGTTCTGGTACACCTCCACGCTGAAGCGCGGGGCACTCGGCTTGGCGAAGTTCGCCATCGGTCGGTACTCCTCGGGGACGGGTGTCAGGCCTGGGCCTGCGGGGCGGCGGGGCTCGCGGACGGGCTCTGCGGCGGCGCGGAGAACGGGACGACGGCCACGGTGACGTTGTCGTGCCCGCCGCCGTCGAGCGCGTGGCCCACCAGGACCTGCGCGCTGTGCAGGGGCCGGACGGCGGCGTCGGAGGGGAGCACCTGGGCCAGGTCCCGCGCCGACTCGGCGTAGTTCCACAGTCCGTCGGTGCACACCACGACCACGCCGTCGTGGTCGGGCTTGAAGGTGGCGGTGTGCGGTTCCAGGTCGTACGCGTCGGCCCCGAGCCAGCCGGTGATGGCGTGCGCGCGGACGTCGGCGTAGGCCTCGGCCTCGCCCATCAGGCCCGCCGCGACCATCTGCGCGGCCCAGGAGTCGTCCTCGGTGAGCCGGCGGGGGAGCGCGGCACGGTCGTCCGGGACCCAGTAGGCACGGCTGTCGCCGACCCAGCCGATGGTCAGCAGGCCGCCGCTGACGACGGCGCCGACCAGGGTGCAGGCGGGGGCGTTCTGGGCGCCGGGCACCTCGGGCGCGAGGGCGTTGACGGCCGCGGCGGCGGCCAGGATCGCCTCGTGCATGGCCTCCTGGGGGTGGGCGCCGCGGGGGAGCGCCTCGAGCAGTGCCTCGTTGGCGGCGCCCGCGGCGGCGGCCGAAGCCTCGTCGGGGCGGCTGGCGGAGGACACGCCGTCGCAGACGATGGCCACGGTGGCGGCGGACCCGTCGGGCAGCGCGGTGGCCGCCACGGCGAAGGAGTCCTCGTTGCGGTGGTGGCGCAGCCCGCGGTCGCTGACGGCGGCGACGCTCCCGAGCTCCTCTTCGAGGTGGTCACGCTCCCGGGGCTGCGCGTGGCCGCAGTGCTCGCAGTAGCCGTCGGTGTCCACCCGCCCGGCGCGGCACGCGACGCAGGTCTTCCCGCCGGACTCCGGCTCGCCGCCGCCGTACGGGGCTTCGTGCGCGGAGCCGTCGCCCTGCGGGGCGGGAGCGCCGTACGGGGCCTGGTCCGCGGAACCGGAACCGGAAGTGGAACCGGGACCGGAACCGGGACCGGGGTCGCCGTACGGGCCGTCCGGCTCCGGAGCGTGCCCGGAGCCCTCGTGTCCCGAGGCGCCTGCGGAGCCCGAGGCGCCTGCGGAGCCCTGGCCGAGCGGGACGGTGGGGCCGAAGGGGTCCGGGCCCTGCGGCGCCGCGGCGCCGTACGGGGCTCCGCCCGCCGGGTGCTGGGGCTGCGGGACGGGGCCGTCGTACCGGGACCGGGCATCGGGCGCCGGGTCGGGGCCGCCGTCCGGTGCCGCGGAGCGCGGAGCCGTCGCGTGGGCGTCCGCCGGGGCCGGGTCGGTCCAGCCGGCGACCCCGGAGACCAGGGTGGGTGCGGCCGTGGAGGTGCTGCCCCAGCCGGGCGCGGGCTCGCCGCCCGGGTACCCGGCGGCGGCCGGCGCGCCGTACCCGCCGGGGGCGGAGCCGCCGGAGGACAGGGGTGCGAGCACCTCGTCGGGCGCCGGTCGGCCGCGCGTGGCCGGAACGCCGGCCGGAATCCCGCCGGCCGCGATCCCCGCGGCCGGATCCGCCGGTTCCGCGGCAGGGGCGAGCGGAGCCGGAGCCGGTGGCGGAACCGGAGCCGAGGCCGGAGCCGGGGCGGTCACGGCGGCGGCCGGCCCGGTGGGGGCGGAGGCCGCTGGGCCGGAGGCCGTGAGGGCGTGTCCGCAGAATCCGCAGAAACGGTCACCCTCTTCCAGGGGTTCCGCGCAGCTGGGGCAGCCCGACGGCCGATGCATCGACATCAATCACACCCACGTCCGTGGACGGAAACGGTTTGCCCGCTCCACCAGTTCGATCCTCTCCTCGCCCCGCTGTGCCAGCCGTGCCAGCACGCGGAACGAGCGCTCCAGGCCGAAGCGCAGCCCCCGCTCGTCCAGTTGGCAGCCGAACAGCGAGGTGCCTCCGGGGTCGGAACCCCGGCTACCCGACAGTACCCAGTCCAGCGCCGAGCCCAGAACCTCCGCCCTCAGGCGCTCGTGGCGCACCGAGTCCAGGCCGAGCCTCCCCAGTGCCTCCACCTGGGCCGCGGTCGCCGCCAGATCGGGCAGCAGGGCTTCCTGCGGTGACCGGTCGCGCAGGCGTGCCCGTACGGCCGCCACCCGCGCGGCGGTGTAGTGGATCGAGGCCTCCGGTACGGACTCCAGGGTGCGCACGGCTCCGCCCCGGTCCCCGGCGGCCAGCTGCACCCGGGCCAGCCCGAAGGCGGCCCCGACGAAGCCGGGGTCGGTGGCCCACACCAGGCGGTAGTACTCGGCGGCGTTGTCCAGCTGCCCCAGGACCTCGGCGCACAGGCCCAGCGCCAGCTTCGGCGCGGGCTCGCCGGGGAAGGCGTCGTAGACGGCGTCGAAGGACAGCGCCGCCGTCTCGTCCTCCCCGACGGCCAGCGAGGCGATGCCGCGGGCCCACACCACCCGCCAGTCGTCCGGATGGCGGGCCTCCAGCGCGGCCAGTGCCTCGAAGACCTGGGACGCGTCGGCCTCGCCCAGCTCCAGCCGGGCCCGGAGCTCCCGCAGCCGCAGCTCGGCGGATTCGGCCGGTGCCGAGCCGAGGGCGGCCAGCAGGTCGGCCGGGGCGGAGGCCAGCAGGCCCGCCAGGAATCCGGCGTTGAGGTCGGCGGCGTCGACCAGCGGAACCGGCAGCGCCAGCGCGGCCACGCGGGGGGCCAGCGTCGACAGCTCGGGCCGCCGCCCGGCGGCCGGGGCGGACGCCGGCTCCACGGCCGCCGGGGCGCGGCGCGGCGCGGGCACGGCCGGACCGGCGGCCTTGTGCGTCGCCGTGGTCACGAGCCCGGACGCTCCGTAGCCCGTGATCGGCGCCGCCGAGGGGGCCACCAGCGGGTCGGCGGCCGGCGCGGCCGCACCCGGGCCGAACCCCGCACCCTGACCCCCACCCACACCCGGGCCGAACCCGGCACCCTGACCCGCACCCGGGCCGAACCCGGCGGCCGAGCCCGGGACGGAGGCCGGGGGAAGACCGGCCCCGGTCGCCGGAACGGCCGGACCCCGGACCGTCCTGCGGCGCTTCGGGGGCCGCCTGCCCAGCCGGGAGACCTCCGCTCCCGGCTCGTCGGTGAACAGCCGGTCGTCCGGGACCCGCAGCTCCGGCCCGAACAGCGTGGAGACCTGCGGCCTCGGCCGGCCCGTCTGGAGCGCGACGACCTCGCGCAGCACTCCCGTCAGCTGGTCCGCCATCTCCTGCGCCGAGGAGAAGCGCCGGCCCGGATCGGGGTCGGTTGCCCGTACCAGCAGCCGGTAGAACGACTCGTACCGCCCGAACACCTCGATGTGCTCCGGGTCCGGCAGCGAGTCCACGAAGACGTTGGTGTAACCCTGGAAGTCGAAGGTCAGGACGGCCAGCGTGCGCGCCACCGTGTACAGGTCGGAGGCGACCGAGGGGCCGACCTCCGCGACCTCCGGCGCCTGGTAGCCCACGGTGCCGTAGATGGCCGACTCCTCGTCGTCCATCCGCCGCACCGCGCCCATGTCGATCAGCTTCAGCTGGTCGGCCTGCTGGATGGCGTTGTCGACCTTGAAGTCGCAGTACAGGAGGTTCCTGCTGTGCAGGTGGCCGAGTGCCTCCAGGGCCTCGATGCCGTACGCGCAGGCCTGCTCCACGGGCAGCGGATCGCGCCGCCCGTCCGTCCGCCGCCGCTCGTTGGCGATCTCCTTGAGCGATTTGCCGCCGACGTACTCCATCACGATGTACCCGTCCAGCGAACCGGTCCGCTGGTCCAGGTGCTCCACGAAGTTGTAGATCCGCACGATGTTGGAGTGCTCGATCTCCGCGAGGAAGCGCCGCTCCGAGATCGCGGCCGCCATGGCGTCCTGGTCGCCGGTGTCCAGCAGGCCCTTGAGCACCACCCACCGGTCCGAGACGGCCCGGTCCACCGCGAGGTAGACCCAGCCGAGGCCGCCGTGCGCGAGGCAGCCCGCGACCTCGTACTGGCCGTGGACCAGGTCGCCCGCGTGCAGCTTCGGCACGAAGGAGTACGGGTGCCCGCACTTGGTGCAGAAACCTTCCGTCCGTCCCGGCCGCTCACCGCGCGCCCGGCCCACCGGAGCACCGCAGTCCGAGCGCGAGCAGAACCGCTTGCGCTCCGGGACCTCCGGATTCTCCAGCACCGACTCCGAAGGATCCGGACGCGGCACCTCCGGTACGTTGACCAGCCCTGCCCCGAGCCGGCTGCGGCCCGAGGCCGAGGGGGCCGAGCCCGAACTGCGCACCGACACCGACCGGGTGGACGCGGCGCCCGTGAGCGCGCGCGAGAGCCGGCCCGACACGGAGCGCCGGGAGGAGGACGACCGCGAGGACCGCGAGGCCCGCGAGGAGGCCGAGGAGGAGGACCGCCCGGACCCGTGGGACCCCTGGGAGCCCTGCGAATCCCCGTGGCGCGCCGCGCTCGTCATCGCCGTCGGCACCGACACCAGCTGCTCGGCGCCCGCCGCGACCGCGCCGGCCGGCGCGAGGCCGCAGGTGTCGCAGTACAGCTCGCCGCCGCCCATGTCCTCGTACGAGCCGGGGCAGCCGGGGCGCATGCACGCCGCCGCGATCAGACTCACGCGTCCCCCTCTCCCGGCCCGGCGGGCCACTCCCGATCCGAAGCCTGCTGTTGCTGTTGCTGGTGCCCGTGTTGCTCGTGTTGCTGTGGTTGCTGCTGCGGTACCAGGGTCTCGGCCGTCGCCCATTGGTAGCGCAGCACCGCCTGCTCGGCGGCCCGCAGATCGCAGGGCGCGCTCCACAGCATCCGCCGGGCCGTGTCGTACCGCTCGATCAGCAGCGGGTCCTCCGCCATCCCGTGCCGGGCCACCTTCGCCTTGTAGGCGTCGAGCCGCCCGCGCAGCTCCGCCCGCACCGCGAGCGGGGCCGTCACCGCGGTCAACGATTCACGGGCCCGCAGCAGTTCCTCCTCGGCCCGCTCCTCCAACGACTCCAGCAGCGGGGACAGCCGGTGCCACTGGGACCGGCGCCGGTACTCGGCCGCCGCCGACAGCTGCTCCTGCAGCGCCGTCGGCGGACCGCTCACCGCGGGCACCTCGGACGCGGCGATCTTCGCCAGCACCTCGCCGCGCGCCACCCGGGCCTCCGCCAGGGTCCGGTCGGCCCGGGAGAGCACGTCCCGCAGGCCGATCAGCCGCTGCTCGGAGTCCTGCCGGACGTCCAGCACCGCCTCCACCTCCCGGCGCACGTCCTCCAGCGCGAGGGCGGCCCGGTCGTACCGCCCGGTGTCGGGCCGGCCGCCGCCCGGCGCCGAACTCCCCGACACCGCGACCCAGAACGCCAGCGGGTCCTCGATCACCCGCGCCCGCAGGTCCGCCAGCTCGGCGGTGATGGCCTCCAGGTCGTCCCCCGAGGGGTGCTCCCCCGGACGGACCCCGACCGAGTGGGCGAGCGCGCGGGTGCGGTGCAGCTCGGCGGAGAGCAGGTCGATCCGGGCGGGCAGCGCGGACCACACCGAATCGGCGGCCACCACCACGTCCAGGGAGCCCGCGTACAGCTCGTTCATCCGGGACACCAGCTCCGCGAGCGAGAACCGCTCAGCGAGCGCGGCGCCCTCCACCGCGGCCCCGGCGATCAGCACCCCGGGCCCGCACAGCCGGTCGGTCAGCTCGACCAGGTCCTCGCGGCTCGGCCAGCGCCGCCGCTCCCGGATCTCGCGGGCAGCGGCCAGCGCACCGCTGTAGGCGTCGAAGTAGCGCCACAGCCGGGTGATGGCCGCGTCCGCCACGGCCCACCGCTCCTTGGTGACCCCGGTCAGCCCGGCGCCCTCCAGCAGCCGCCGCCCGGAGTGGTCCTGGAGCGCGAGCAGCGAGGTCTCGACGGCCTCGTGCTCCGCGCCCAGCCGGGCCAGCGCGCGGTCCACGCCGTCCCTGTCCAGCACTGCCGGCTGTGCCCCCAAAGGATGTGCCCCCAAAGGATGTGCCTCCACCGGTCCCGCCTTCGGTCTCGTGACATCGGGCTCAGAATCCGCCACCGGCCTCAGTCCCGGTACTTGGGCGCCGGCGGTCCGCTCACGCCGGGCAGCACGGGCTTGAGATGGGTCGTGTAGGCGCTCATCCACGGGCTGTTCTCACCGCCCGCACGGTAGTCCTCCAGGACCTTGTTGACCCGCCGCACCAGATCGCCGGCGTCCTTGTTCATGGCCACCCCGTAGAACTCCTTGGTGAACGGGGAGCCGACCAGCTGGATCGAGGGGTCCTGCGCGGCCTGGCCGGCGGCGAGGGCGTTGTCCGTGATGATGCCGTCCACCTCGCCCAACTGCAGCCGGACCAGGCAGTCCAGCTGGTTGGGCACGCTGACCGGGACGGACCCGTACGACTGGGAGGCCAGGGCCGCCTCCGCCGTGGAACCGGCCGCCGTGCAGATCCTGCGGTCCTTCAGGGAGGCGTCGTAGCCGGTGATCGCCGAGCCCTTGGGCGCCAGCACCTGCTGTCCCGCCTCGAAGTACGCCGTCGAGAAGGCGACGTCCTCCAGCCGCTTGCAGTTGATGGTCATCGTCCGCACGACGATGTCGACGGTGTTGTCCTTGAGCGCGGGGATGCGCTGGCTGGTGGGGATCGCCCGGTAGATGACCGCCTTCTCGTCGCCGAGGATGTCCTTGGCTATGGCCTTGACCAGGGCGATGTCGAAGCCGTCGAGCTGGCCGGCCGGATTGCGGTAGCCCCACTTGAAGCTGTTCTGGTCCACGCCCGCGACGAGGTGGCCCGCCGCGCGGATCCGCTGGATGGCCGGGCCGTCCAGTCCGCCCGGCCGCAGGCTCGCCTCCGGGTCCTGGCAGGTGTCGCCGGGAGCCAGCGGGGCCACGGCCATCCTGGCCGGCTCGCGCACCGGCGCCGCGTGTCCCGTGCCGCCCGGGGCCGCGTGGGCCAGTGGCAGGAGCACGGCCGCGGCCGTCAGCGCGCAGGCCGCCGCCATCGCGCCGACCCCGCCCCAGCCGCGCAGCCGGCGCGCGAACCGCCGCAGGCCGCCGGGCTCGTGCTCCGCGTCCGCGCCGTGGAGCCCGGCGGCCCTGGTGGTCCCGATGGCCCCCGCGTTCCCGGAGCCCTCGTCCTCGTGCCTCGTCCGTCCCGGCATCGCGCTCACCTGTACTCCGAAAGCCTGCGGCCGATGCCGAGCAGTGCCGCCACCGCGCCGACGACCGCCAGGGCCGCCGTGCCTGTCAACAAACCGTCGAGCGCCCCGAGCCCGCCCTGGGCCGCCCGGGTGAACTCCCGCTGCTCGTGGACCACGGCCTGTTCCAGCGAGGCGTCCACCGTGTCGAAGGCGGTCCCGCTGTACTCCTTGTGGTCCTTGTCCCCGATGACCTGGCCGAGGGCGCCCTGGTAGTCGCCCTTCAAGTCCGTCTGCCGGGCGGCCGTGTGCAGTTCCTTCCACCGCTTGACCCCGTCGGTGGCGCCGGCGACCGGGGCGCGGCCGGCCTCGTCGTCCGCGAGCTTCGACGCCGTCGCGAGGCCCGCTTCCAGGAGCTTCATGTCGTGGTCGTAGTCCACGTCGTACTTGTCGGACTTCTTGTCGTCCGCCAGGACGGCGCCGCGCGAGATCAGCGTCAGGTTCTCGTTCGCCCGCGCCCGCAGCGAGGCGATCCGCGCGTCGTTGAGCACCTTGAGGGACTCCTGCCCCTCCGCGCGCGCCTCGCTCAGCCCCGACCGGGCGACCGTGTGCCCGGCGACCAGCCACAGCAGCACCACCAGCGAGGCGGCGGTCGCCGCGACCAGCCCGTGGTTGAAGACCCGGTTGGTCCGGCGGTAGTTGCGCAGCTGGGCCCAGAGCAGGGCGGCCAGCGCGAGCAGGCCCGTGCCGATCGAGGCCAGCGGCACGGAGCGGGCGTCGTCGTAGTCCGTGTAGAGCCGGCCGGTCTCCGACTCGTAGAGCCGCTGCGCGGCGGGCAGCAGCTGGGTGCTCATCTGCTCGTTGGCGTAGCGCAGGTAGGCGCCGCCGAGCGGCAGGCCCTGCTTGTTGGTGGCCCGGGCCTGCTCGATGAGGCCGGAGTAGCGGGGGAGCTGCTCGCTCAGCAGGGTGATCTGTTTGCGGGAGTCCTCGCCGGCCGTGGTGTTCGCGGCCGCGCTCACCAGCAGCCGGGACGCGTTGGCCATGTCCTTCTCGTACCGCTGGCGGACCTCGCGCGGCTCGTCGCTGCCCGCGAGGAACCCGCTGGAGGAGGCCGTGTCGGCATCGGCCAGCGAGCGGTAGATGCTCGCCGCGTCGGCGCTCAGCGGCTGGCTGCGGCCCACCACGTCGTCGGCGGCGGTGACCCGGCCGGAGACCTCCCAGAAGGACACCGCGCCGAACAGCAGGACCAGAGCGGCCAGGACCGCGCCGATGATCCGCAGCCGGCCCGGCTCGGTCGTGGCGGCCGCGCGCAGCCGGTCCACGCCCTCGGCCCAGGCGGTGACCCGCCGGGGCAGCCCGTCGGGCGGTGGCGCGGGCGGCGCGGAGGGCGCCGCGAGGCCGCCTCCGGGCGCGGGCGCGCGTGACGTGATGGCCACCGTGACCTCCCCCTCGGTCCTTAGTGCTTCGCAGCAGTATGGCCTTAGTGACGGTGGACCACAGCACCCGGTGCTGGATCAAGCACGATCCGCCCCGGTCCGTCCCCCCGGCGCCGCCCCCCTCCCGCGCGCGACCCCTCCGTCACCCCTTCACCGTGAATACGCCCCGGAGCCCTCCGTGGTTCCTGACCGGTCGCCCACGGGGGTCACTCTTTCGGGTCGGGGGTGTCGGCGTCCTTTCGGGCGAGGAGCATTCAACCGAAATGGGCACGCAGCTTGCCGTGGGCCTCGGGGCCCGCGCCGATCGCGTCCAGCCCCAGCAGGCCGGCGCCCAGCACCGGCGGGGCCGTCACCACCGACAGCAGGGCGTACGGGGCCCGCTCGGCGAGCAGCTCCCCGATCCGCCCGTTCAGCTGCGGGTGCCGGGCGGCCAGCACGCCGCCGCCGAGCAGTACGGGCGCCTCCTCGCCCAGCAGTCCGAGCCGGTCCAGCGCCACCGACGCCAGCGCCACCACCTCCTCGGCCTGCCGCTCGACGAGCGCCGAGGCGACCGCGTCGCCGCCCGCGGCCGCCGCGAACAGCACGGGCACGAGCTCGTGGACGCGGCCGGGCGCGATCGTGCCCAGGTGGACCGCCTCGATCAGTGCGTACATGGAACCCAGCCCGAAGTGGCCCGGCAGGGCCGCCGCGAGAGCGGTCGGCCCGCCGCGTCCGTCCTCGGCGCGCGCCGCCCACCACATGGCCTCGAAGGCCAGTCCGCCGCCGCCGCCCCAGTCGCCCGAGATCTGCCCGAGCGCCGGGAAGCGGGCCGTGCGCCCGTCGGGCAGCATGCCCACGCAGTTGATCCCGGCCCCGCACACCACCGCGACCCCGCGCGGCCCCCCGGCCCCGGTCAGCCCGGCCCGCAGGATCGCGAAGGTGTCGTTGCGCACCTCGGTGGCCGTGCCCCAGCCGCGCGCGCCGATGGCCCGCGCGAGCTGGAGCTCCTCCACCGGCAGGTCCGCGTTGGCCAGACAGGCCGAGACCTGGACGGCGTACGGACTGCCGGGCGCGAGGTGCGCCATCCCGGCGGCCTCGACCGCCTCGGCGACGGCCTGTCCGACGACGTCCACCGCCGCCTCCACCCCGACGCGCGGGGGCTGGAAGCCGCCCGCGCGCCCGGTGCCGAGGACGCGGCCGTCCGCGGCGATCAGCGCCACGTCCGTCTTGCTGTTGCCCGCGTCCACGGCGAGGACCGCCGCGGCCGCCGGCGGGACGGGCCGGCTCACGCCCATGCCAGATGCTCCTTGTTGTGCGCGAGGAGCCGGTCGGTCAGCCCCTCGGCGAGGTCGAACTGCCCCACCAGCGGGTGTGCCAGCAGGGCCTTGAAGACCCGCTCGCGGCCGCCGCGCAGCGCCGCGTCCAGCGCGAGGTCCTCGTACGCCGTCACGTGCCCGACGAGCCCCGCGTACAGCGGGTCCAGGCGGGGTACGGCCAGCGGCGCCGGTCCGGAGCGGTCCACCCGGGCCTGCACCTCGATGACGGCGTCGTCGGGGAGGAAGGGCAGGGTGCCGTTGTTGAGGGTGTTGACCACCTGTACGGCGCTGCCGCCGTCGCCCAGCAGGGCCGCGGCCAGGTCCACGGCCGCCTCCGAGTAGAAGGCCCCGCCCCGCTTGGAGAGCAGCTCCGGCTTCTCGTCGAGCGCGGGATCCCCGTACAGGCCGAGCAGCTCCTTCTCCATCGCGGCGACCTCGGCGGCCCGCGAGGGCTTGGTCCCGAGCTCCCGGACCACCTCGTCGTGCGCGTAGAAGTAGCGCAGGTAGTACGAGGGCACGGCGCCGAGCCGGTCCAGCACCGCGCGCGGCAGGCGCAGGTCCGCGGCGATGGCGTCGCCGTGCGCGGCGATCAGCCCCGGCAGCAGGTTCTCGCCCTCCGGACCGCCCTTGCGCACCCCCAGCTCCCACGTGAGGTGGTTGAGGCCCACGTGGTCGAGGTGGATGTCGGCCGGAGTCAGGTCCAGCATCGCGGCGAACCGGCGCTGGAAGCCGATGGCGACGTTGCACAGCCCGACCGCCTTGTGCCCGGCCTGGAGCAGGGCGCGGGTGACGATCCCGACCGGGTTGGTGAAGTCGATGATCCACGCGTCCGGGTTGGAGCGTCGCACCCGCTCCGCGATGTCGAGGACCACGGGCACCGTGCGCAGCGCCTTGGCGAGGCCGCCCGCGCCGGTGGTCTCCTGGCCGACGCAGCCGCACTCCAGCGGCCAGGTCTCGTCCTGGAGGCGGGCCGCCTGGCCGCCGATGCGCAGCTGCAGCAGCACCGCGTCCGCGTCGGCGACGCCCGCGTCGAGGTCGGAGGTGGTGGTGATCCGGCCCTGGTGCCCCTGCTTGGCGAAGATCCGCCGGGCCAGGCCGCCGATCAGCTCCAGCCGGTCGGCCGCCGGGTCGATCAGGACGAGCTCGCTGATGGGCAGGGTGTCGCGCAGGCGCGCGAATCCGTCGATCAGCTCGGGCGTGTAGGTGGAACCGCCGCCCACCACTGCGAGTTTCATCGTTACTAGCCTTTCACTCCGGTCAGGGTGACGCCCTCGACGAATGCCTTCTGGGCGAAGAAGAAGAGGACGATCACGGGGGCCATGACCAGCACGGTCGCGGCCATGGTGAGGTTCCAGTTGGTGTGGTGGGCGCCCTTGAAGGACTCCAGTCCGTAACTGAGGGTCCAGGCGGCCGGGTTGTCGGACGCGTAGATCTGCGGGCCGAAGTAGTCGTTCCAGGCGGCGAAGAACTGGAACAGCGCGACGGCGGCGATGCCGGGCTTCGCCATCGGCAGCACCACCCGCAGCAGGGTGCGGAGCTCGCCGCAGCCGTCGACCTTGGCGGCGTCCAGGTACTCGTCGGGGATGGTCAGCAGGAACTGGCGCAGCAGGAAGATGGAGAAGGCGTCGCCGAAGGCCATCGGGATGATCAGCGGCCACAGCGTGCCGGACAGGTCCAGCTGCTTGGCCCAGAACAGGTACATCGGGATGACGACCACCTGCGGCGGCAGCATCATCATGGCGATCACCAGCAGCAGCGAGAGCCGCCGGCCGCGGAAGCGGAACTTGGCGAGCGCGTAGGCGACGGGCACCGAGGAGACCACGGTCAGCACGGTGCCGAGGCCCGCGTACAGCAGGGTGTTGCGCCACCAGGTCAGGAAGCCGGGGGTGTCCCACACCTTCGCGTAGTTGCCCCATTCCCAGCTGCGCGGCCACAGGTCGCGGGTCAGCGCCTGCTGGTCGCTCATCACCGAGGTCAGGAAGAGGAAGACGAAGGGGAGGACGAAGAAGAGGGCCGCGGCGACGCCGAGGGAGTGCACGGCGATCCAGTGCAGGACGGCCCGGCGGCGCGCGGTGCGCACGGCGCGCGCCGACCGCGAGGGACCGGACGCGGTGGGATCCGGGGTCCGCTCCGCGCGGGTGATGGTCTGGCTCATGTTCCTCAGTCACCTGCCTCGATCAGCCCGCCGCGCCGCCGCATCAGCAGCGCGGTGAAGGCCATGGAGAGGGCGAACAGCACCAGGGCGACCACGCAGGCGGTGCCGTAGTCGAAGCGCTGGAAGCCGACGTTGTAGATGACCTGGGGGAGGGTCAGCGTGGACTTCTCGGGGTACCCGGGCTCGAACTGCTGCCCCGAGCCGCCCATCACGCCGGACGCCACCTTCCCCGCCACCAGGGGCTGTGTGTAGAACTGCATCGCCTGGATGACCCCGGTGACCACCGCGAACAGGATGATCGGGGAGATGTTCGGCAGGGTGATGTGGCGGAAGCGCGCCAGCGGCCCGGCCCCGTCCAGCTCGGCGGCCTCGTACTGCTCGCGCGGTACGTCGAGCAGCGAGGCCATGAAGATGACCATCAGGTCGCCGACCCCCCACACCGCGAGCGCGGTCAGCGCCGGCTTGGACCAGGCGGGGTCCGTGAACCAGCCGGGCGCGGGCAGCCCGACCGCCTCCAGCAGGGTGTTCACCGGGCCGGTGCCCGGGTTGAGCAGGAAGACGAAGGCCAGGGTCGCCGCCACCGGCGGGGCCAGGTAGGGCAGGTAGAACAGGGTGCGGAAGACGCCCGTACCCAGCTTGATCTTCGTGATGAGCAGGCCGATGCCGAGGCCGAAGGCGACCCGGCAGGCGACCATGACCAGGACCAGCCACAGGGTGTTGCGCATCGCCGGCCAGAACATCGGGAGGTCGGCGAAGACGTAGGACCAGTTGTCCAGCCCGTTGAAGACGGGCGGGCGGAAGCCGTCGTACTTGGTGAAGGAGAAGTAGACGGTCGAGACGAGCGGGTAGGCGAAGAAGACGCTGAACCCGATCAGCCAGGGCGACATGAAGGCCGCCGTGCGCAGCGCCGAGCTGCCGCGCTTCGCCCGCAGCTCGGGGGAGGGGGGGATCGCGGTCGTGGTCATGGGTGGCTACTTCGCCTTCGCGATGTCCGTGTCGATCTGCTGGTCGGTCTTGGCGAGCCCGGCCGGGATGTCCGTGACGTCGCCCTTCTCGACCGAGTACGCGAAGTCGGTGAAGGTCAGCTGGTAGGTGCCGCCGTCGACCTGCGCGGGCGTGGTGTTCGACTTCGGGTGCCTGGCGATGTCGATGAACGTCTTGAACTCCGGGGCCACCTGGAGCCTGGGGGATTCGAGCGCGGCCAGCGTCGAGGGGATGTTGTGGATGGCGTTGGCGAAGTCCACGACCGCGTCGGTGTCGGACGTCATGTACTGCGTGAGCTCCCAGGCGGCGTTCTGCTTCGAGCTCTTCGAGGAGATGCCCATGATCGTGCCGGCGAGGTAGCCCTTGCCGTAGTCGGCGAGCTGGTCGTCGGGGACGGGCATCGGCGCGGTGGCGATCTCGAACTTCACCCCGGCCTCCTTGGCCATGGCCGCCCGCCATTCGCCGTCGATCTGCATGGCCACCAGACCCTGGTGGAAGGGGTGCTCCGCGCTCCACTCGTCGCCGAAGGTGTTGCGGAACTTCTCCAGCTTCTCGTAGCCGCCGAGCTTGCCGACCAGGCCCTTCTGCGCCGTCAGCATCTTCGCGAAGGCGGGGTCCTTGGCCAGGTTGGACTTGCCGTCGGCGCCGAAGTACGTCGGGTTCCACTGGGCGGCCAGGCGCTGGGGGGCCGTCTCGTAGCCGTGGAAGGTGGGCATGATGCCGAGCCGCTCGTACGAATCGCCCTTGGGGACGGTCAGCGCCTGCGCCGCCGCCTCGAACTGGCTCCAGGTCTTCGGCGGTTCGGTGATCCCGGCGGCGTCGAAGGCGGTCTTGTTGTAGACGAGGCCGTACGCGTCGTGCAGCAGCGGCAGCGTGCACTGGTTGCCGTTGAACTGGGTGTACTCCAGCAGGGTCTTGGGGAAGACCTTGGCCTTGTCGACCCCGGACTTCTTCAGGAAGGGGTTCAGGTCCGCGAAGGCGCCGGTGTTGCAGAACTTGCCGACGCTGTCGGTGGTGAAGGACGCGACGACGTCGGGGGCCTTGTCGCCGCCCGCCCGCAGCGCCTGGTTGATCTTGTCGTCCGTCATGTTGCCCGTGACGTTGACCTTGATGTTCGGGTGCGCCTTCTGGAACCGGGCGATGTTGTCCTCGATGGCCTTGACCTCGCTGGGGGCGGACCAGCCGTGCCAGAAGTTGAGGGTGACCTCCTTGTTCGGGTCATCGCCCGCCGTGTTGGACGCCGAGCCCGTACACGCGGTGGCGAGTACGGATATCGAGGCGAGGGCGACGGCTGCGGCGGTCAGGCGGCGGGTTCTGGGCATGGCGAGGTCACTCTCTGCGCGGGGGGACTTCCTGGAAGGGCCGTGCGGGTGGGGCGGTACGTGCGGTGCGGTGCGGGTGGGGCGTCGGGGGCCGCGGGTCAGCGGCGCGAGGTGTCGAAGACCTCGTCACGGGTGGCGGCGAGGGCGCGCTCCAACGCCCCGCGCAGCACGGGCCGCTCCCGGACCTCGCCCGTGACCAGCAGCGGCCGGGAGGGGGCGAGGTCCGCGAGCTCGGCTTCGAGGAGTTCGCGCAGCGGTTCGCCGCCCGCGATGGTCAGCGCCCCGGAGAGCACGACGACCTCGGGGTCCAGTACGGCGACCAGGGAGGCGAGGCCGGTGGCGAGCGCGGTGGCGTACTCCCGGAGCAGTTCCAGATGGGCCCCCTCGGGCGAGGCGGCCGCCTGGGCCAGCAGCGCGGCCGCGGCTTCGACCACCGCCCCGGACTCGGCCCCGTGCACGGCTCCGTGGACCGATCCGGAGCCGGCGTCGGCGGCGGGCGGCGCCTCGATGCCGAGCCGGGCCGCCATCGCCGGCAGCACCTGTACGCCGGCCAGCTCCTGGTAGCCGCCCGAGTTGACCCGGGTGACCTGGCGGACCAGCGGGTGGCCGGCGACCGGCAGGAAGCCGACCTCCCCGGCGCCGCCGGTCCAGCCGCGGTGCAGCCGGCCGCCGAGCACGAGGGCGGCGCCGAGGCCCTCCTCGTTCCACAGCAGGACGAAGTCCTCGTGGCCGCGGGCGGCGCCGAGGCTCTGCTCGGCCACGGCGGCGAGGTTCACGTCGTTCTCGTATTCGAGCGGCATCGGCAGGGCCGCCGCCAGCTCGTCGAGGAGGGTGGGGGACTGCCAGCCCTCGAGGTGGTCGGCGTAGCGCAGCACCCCGGTGCGGGGGTCGAAGGAGCCGGGGGTCGCGATGACCACCCGGTGGATGTCGCCGAGGTGCAGCCCGGCGTCCTTGACGGCCTCGCCGAGGGCGCGGGTGACCTGGGCGACCGGCCCGGTGCCCTCGGAGTACGGGAGCTCGTGGCTGCCGATCACCTCGCCTGCCAGGTCGGCGACGGAGGCGAGGATCCGGCCCGGGGTGACGTCGAGTCCGGCGACGTGCGCGGCCCGCGCGTTGACCGCGTAGAGCTGGGCGTTGGGGCCGGGGCGGCCGGTGGCGGTGCCGGTGGCGACGACGAGCCCGGCGGCCTCCAGGCGGGCCAGCAGTTGGGAGGCGGTGGGCTTGGAGAGTCCGGTGAGGTGCCCGATCCGGGTCCGGGACAGCGGACCGTGCGTCAGCAGGAGCTCGAGCGCGGCCCGGTCGTTGAGGGCGCGCAACAGGCTGGGCGTACCGGGGGTGGCGGCGGGCATGGGGTGTTTTCTCCCTCACCGAGGTGAACTGTTAGGTAAGTTTCCTATCAGCGTGTGAGTCGTGTCAATGGCGGCGCCCGTGCTCTCGTCCGGCCACAACCACCGCTGCCCCCGCAGGTCGAGCCTGCGGGGGCAGCGGGGCACGCGTGGGGCGGGTGCTACTTGGAGATCCGGGGGCCGGAGCCCGGCCCGCCGACGGCCGGCGGCGGGATCGGCACGGTCGCCAGGGACTGCGGGGAAGCCGGGTTCGCCAGGGCCGAGGGCGGGGCGACGGCGGCCGAGGGATCGGCCGGCGCCTCGTCCTCGTCGGCCGCGGCGAGGCCCCCGACGATCCCGATGCCCGTGTGGTCGAAGGCCTCCTTGATGCGCCAGCGCAGTTCGCGCTCCACGGCGAACTGCTGGCCCGGCATCGTCTTGGCCGAGACCGACACCGTCATCGAGGCCAGCAGCACCTCGTCCAGGCCCAGCACCTCCACCGGACCCCACAGGCGCTCGTCCCACGGGGACTCCTTGGCCAGGGTGTCGGCGATGTCCTGGACCACCTCGCGGATGCGGGCGAGGCTCTCGGTCGGCTTGACCTGCACGGCCACGGCCGCCGTCGCCCAGCCCTGGCTGAGGTTGCCGATCCGCTTGATCTCGCCGTTGCGGACGTACCAGATCTCACCGTTGTCGCCGCGCAGCTTGGTGACGCGCAGCCCCACCTCGACGACCTCGCCCGAAGCCACCCCGGCATCGATCTTGTCGCCGACGCCGTACTGGTCCTCGAGGATCATGAACACGCCGGACAGGAAGTCGGTGACCAGGTTCCGGGCGCCGAATCCGATCGCCACACCGGCCACACCGGCGCTCGCCAGCAGCGGGCCCAGGTTGATGTCGAGCGCGCCGAGCACCATCAGGCCGGCCGTGCCGAGGATCAGGAACGAGGCCACCGACCGCAGGACCGAGCCGATCGCCTCGGAGCGCTGGCGGCGCCGCTCGGCGTTCACCAGCAGACCGCCCAGGGCCGTGCCCTCGACGGCTTCCGCGCCGCGGTTCATTCGCGTGATCAGCTTGGTCAGGGACTTGCGGACCACCGAGCGCAGGGCGAAGGCGATGACCAGGATGAGCAGGATCCGAAGACCCAGGTACAGCCATCCGGCCCAGTTCTCCTCGATGAAACTGGCCGCGTTCGTGACGTTCTCGTGGGTGTCTCTGATCGTTTGGGACGCGTCCGGGGTGTCGGCTGCGAGGGGTGGCAGGGCGGCAGGCCTGGGCACGGCGGGGTACCTCCAGATGTAGCGTCCTGCCCGCGGAAGGGTGGTGCGGGCAGACCATCCACCCTAACGGGGCACTCGACCCGCCTTGTTGCCCTGTTCGAGGGAGAGACCAGACTCACGTGGGGATGAAACCCGGTGTGGTCGAAAACACCTCGGACCCGTTACGGGCGCGTGGTGGCGCTTCGACCAGCCGTAAGGGGAGACTGGAAAGCAGATCGTCCCGGCGCGAGCCACGCGCCGCCGGCGTACAAGGAGGCAGTCCGTGCCGCACGTCCTGGTCCTCAACGCGTCGTACGAGCCCCTCGGCGTCGTACCGCTCCGTCGCGCGCTCGTCCTCGTCCTGGAGAACAAAGCGATCTCCCTGGAAGAATCCGGCGCCTTTCTGCACAGCGCGACAAGGGCCGTCCCCGCGCCCAGCGTGGTACGGCTCAAGCGTTTCGTGCGGGTCCCCTACCGGGGGCCCGTTCCACTCACCCGCCGCGCGCTGTTCGCCCGGGACGGCGGCCGCTGCATGTACTGCGGGGCCGTCGCCACCAGCGTCGACCACGTGATCCCGCGCAGCCGGGGCGGGCAGCACGCCTGGGACAACGTCGTCGCCGCGTGCCGCCGCTGCAACCACGTCAAGGCCGACCGGCACCTGGTCGACCTCGGCTGGCGCCTGCGGCACCAGCCGGCTCCGCCGTCCGGGCTGGCCTGGCGGATCATCGGGACGGGGCACCGGGATCCGTGCTGGATGCCGTACCTCCAGCCGTACGGGGCGGAAGACGCGCTGGACCGGATCGGGGTCCCGGCGGCCGCGGCCTCCTGACCGGCCCGACCCCAACCCTGACCCCGACCCGGGCCTGCGGAGCCCGGGCCTGCGGAGCCCGGGACCCTGGGGCTCCGGTCACGGGGTCGACGCGAAGGCTTGCGCGTGCAGCAGGCTGCAGCCGAACCGCGTCGCGCGGGCCTCGCACGTGACGCGCACGAAACGGGCCGGCGGCGCCGCCGGGTCCAGGTGGACCGTGTCCAGCCCGCCCCGGGAGGCGACCGTCGCCGACGGGTGCCAGGACACGCCGTCCGCGGAGGTCTCCACCCGGAATCGGGACGGGTAGGCCTCCTGCCAGTGCAGGCGCAGCAGGCCGACCCGGGTCGGGGCCGGCAGTTCCGCCTGCCACCAGGCGCCGTCCACCGCCGGGGACGACCAGCGGGTCGTCGGGGAGTCGTCCAGCGCGCCCGAGGCCGGGAACTGCGGGGTCTCGTCCGCCGAGGACGAGGCCCGGGCGCGGCGCAGCAGGTCCGGGCCCCCCGTGCGCGGGAAGGCGCGCACCTTCAGGGTCCGGGTCTCGGAGCCGAAGGCGACCGGGACCTCGTAGGTGCCCGGCGCGGTGCCGGCCGCGACCGCGACCTCCACCGGGAGGGCGACCGTCGTGCCGCGCGGAGCCGCGGCCGTGGCCGGCAGGCGGACCTCGATCCCCTGCGGCGGCGCCGCGGACAGGGGACCGCGGACCTCCCCGGGGCGGAGCGGGGACAGCGAGGCCCGCACGGGCCGAGCCGGCCCGCCGATCTCCGCGTCCACGGTGTCGGCCAGCTCGAAGCGGGCCTCGGGGCCGTCCGCCGTCCACGGGACCACGCCGTGCACGGCCGGAGCCGGACCCGACCAGACGAGCCGGACCGCGTCGGCCCGCAGTCCCCCGATGTCCGCCTGGGTCCAGCCCGAGGCCGCCGCCTCGGCGACCTTGCGCCAGCCCTCGCCCGGCACGTGCGCCTCGACCGCCGCGCCCCGGCTCCCGGGCGGCAGCGGGTCGGTCATGACGGTCACGACCGAGACCGGGCGGGCCGCCGGCAGCCGGAGCGTCCAGGAGTCCGCGGCCTCGGCGACCGTGCCCGCCGCCTCCCGGGCCGCTCCCGTCCACGCGTCGGCCTCGGCCGCCGCCCGGGCGAGGAAGGGGTCCAGCACCGCCTTGTCCACCCGTACGTCGCCGGCCGCGCTCTCCGAGAGCGCCTTGACGGCGGCAGACAGGGCGCGCGAGGACTGCCAGGCCGCCGCCCCGTCCCCCCGCGCCTGGGCCTGCAGGACGTCCAGGGCCAGCTCACCGGCGCTCCCGTAGCGCGCGAGCCGCGACAGCCAGGGCCCCGCCTCGCCGGCGAGGTCCGGCAGCCGTGCGGGTGCCTCGCGCAGGACGCGGAAGGCGGCCCGCAGCCGGTCCGCGGCCGCCGGGTCGCCGGCGCCCCGCGCCCGCCAGAACTCCTCGGCCAGCGGTGCCAGGTACGCCGACTCCGGCTGGGCCAGGACGGAGGAGGCGTTGTTCCCGGCCAGCGCGGCCAGCGCCTCCCGGGCCCCCGGGTCCGGGCCGGCGAGCTCGGCGACGGCCGCCGCCCACGATTCGGCGGCCCGGTAGCCGCGCGGGTTCCAGGCGAAGTCCGCCGCCGTGAACAGCGGGATGCGCGACAGCGTGCCCTGGGGCATCGCGTTGGCCAGCACGGCCGCCGAACCGCCCGCCACCGCCGGGTCCCGGCCCGTGTGGGGGCCGAGGAAGATCCGGCCCGGATCCCAGTCGTTGACCGGGTAGTTGTCCATCGTGACCAGCGGGTGCCCGAGCGCGGAGCGCGCCCCGGCCAGCTCGTGCCCGGTGATCGTGCGCGGCAGGACGCCCACCCCCGTCCACGCCACCTCGACCCGCTCGTCCAGCGCCCCGGCCAGCGCCGTCCGGTAGGCCGTCGCGCCCTCCTGGTAGTACTCCGTCGGCAGCAGCGACAGGGCGGGCGCCCCCGGGTAGCGCCCGGCCAGGTGCGCGGCCAGCTCGCCCGCGACCTCCGCGTGCGCCCGCGCGGCCGCCTCCGGGCCCTTGCCGTACCGCTCGCGGTCGGCCCGGCAGCCCCACTCCGTATAGCTGACGTCCTGGAACTGCACCTGGAACGCCCGGAATCCGAGGTCCCACATGGCGTCCACCTTGCGCGCGAGCGCCGCCCGGTCGGCCGCCGAGGACAGGCACATCGACTGCCCCGGAGCCACGGCCCACGCGAGGACCACCTTGTTGGCGCGCGCCCGCTCCGCCAGGGTGCGCAGCTCGGCGGCCTGCGCCGGCGGGTGGTCCCGGCGCCAGTCCGTGGTCCGGTACGGGTCGTCGCCGGGCGCGAGCAGCAGCCGGTTCTGCTTGGTGCGGCCCATGAACTCGACCTGGGCGAGCCGCTGTCCGGCCGTCCAGGGAGTCCCGTAGAAGCCCTCGGTGATCCCGCGCACGGGCGCGGACGGCCAGTCCCGCACCAGCACCCCGGGGACCTTCCCGCCGCCCCGGGCCAGCAACTGGCGCAGTGTCTGCGCCGCGTGGAACGCCCCGTCCTCGCCCGTGCCGGACAGTGCCACCGTCTCCCGGCCCTCGGCCCTGCCCACCGCCAGCCGGTAGCCGCCGGCCGGCAGATCGCCGGCCGCGGCCGCGCCCAGCTGCTCGAGTGCCCGTTCCGCGCCCGGGCCCTGGAGCCGTACGACGGGGATCCGCGCGGGCAGCGGGTCCGTGTCGGCCCGCTCGTGCAGGGTCCGTACGCCCGCCCCGCGCAGGGCGTCCCGGACCACCTGGGCGGCGTACGGGTCCGCTCCGGCGGGCAGCACCAGCACGGCCTCCGCGCCCAAGGCGACCTCGCGCGCCGGGTCGGCGGCCATGGACCGCGGCCGCGGCCACACCGCGGGCCCCCGGTCGGCGGCGCGCCCCGGATCGGAGCCGGGATCGAGCAGGGGCACGGGCACCGGGGGTGGGGTTAGGCGGCCGCTGGGCGCGCCGGCCGCCGGCCCGCACGGCCAAGTCCTCGACGACCTCGACCGCCTGCTGGGGGTTGAGCCGCGGATCGCAGAAGCTCAGGTACTTCTCGCCGAGGCGCCCCAACTCGCCTTCGTCGCGCACGCACTCGACGACGGCCTCCGGAGTGGTCTCCAGGTGGAGCCCGGCGGCCACCCCGCCGTTCTGCGTCACGGCCTCCTGGAAGTTCAGGACCTCCTGGACCACGGTCTTCACGAACCGGGTCTTGGTCCCGTCCGGGCCGCTGACCGTGTTGCCGTGCATGGGGTCCGAGAGCCACAGCACGGGATGTCCCGCGTCGTGAACCGCCTTGACCAGTGCGGGAAGTGTGGCGGCCGCGTGCTTCGCACCCATCCGCGCGATGAGCGTGAGCCGGCCGGGCTGGCGCTGCGCGTCGAGGCGGTCGCACAGGGCCAGCAGCTCGTCCGGCGTCATGGTGGGCCCGACCTTGACCGCGACCGGGTTGGAGACGGCGGCGAGCAGTGCGATGTGCGGGCCGTCGAGCTGCCGGGTCCGCTCCCCCACCCACGGCCAGTGGGTCGACGTCAGGAGCAGCGATCCGTCCGACTCACGGCGCAGCAGCGGCAGTTCGTAGTCGAGCAGCAGCGTCTCGTGGCTCGTCCAGACCGGTGCGTCGAGGTCCGTCCTGCTCTCGGTGCCGCGCCAGCCCAGGAAGTGGATGATGTCGCTGGCGGCACGGTACCCGGACAGCAGGTTCCGGGGGTCCGGACGTCGCAGATCAGCGTGGGCCTCCGGACGGTTCACCATGTGGCCCCGGTAGACCGGGAGTTCACGGCCGTCCACCGTCTCTACGGGTGAGGACCGGGGCTTGGCGAACTGTCCGGCGATCCGGCCGACCCGCAGCACGGGCAGTCCGGAGGCCAGTCGCATCGTCCCGGCGAGGATGTCGAGCAGGGCGCCCTTGCGCCTGACGTCCGTCGGAGTCGCCTCCGCGGGGTCTTCCGCGCAGTCGCCGGCCTGGACGATCTGGAGCCGGCCGGCCGCGGCCTCCATGAGCAGGGACCGCAGCCGCTGTGCGGCCTCGGCGTCCACGAGGGCGGGCATCTGGCTCAGGCCCGTGCGGACCGCTTCGAGTTCCGGATGGTCTTCCCATCCGGGCTGCTGGAGTGCGGGCATGGAACGGAGGTAAGAAACTATGTCGATCATTGAGTTCCCTCGAATTGGCCGGACACGATCGGTCCGGCTGTCGACAGACCTGGTGATGCGCCGAGTCGCCCGGAAATGCAGGCGCAAGGTGCGGATACGGGTCCGAATACGGGTGCGGATACAGATGCACTCGGCGACTTCGCGTACCCGTCGGCGGCTTTCGACCGGAGAGTGCCTTCCGGCACGAAATCCATTGGAGATTCCGGGGCGTTGAGCCGTCTGTCCGGTGCTCAGGGTGGAGAATCGGCGCTTCTCTCAGCGCCGTCCGACCGGGACCGTCTCTCGGACGAGTGCCACTCTTCGGGCAGGGGCGGCAGGCGGGCAACGCGGCGGAACATAGTCCGTCAGGTGGGGCGTCGGCAGGGGCCGAGTCATGCCATTCGGCGGGCCGCGCGGGGCCGACCTGATGGATTGCGGCTCCTGGGCTCAGAGCTGTGGTTCGCCCGTGCTTAGCATCACGGCGCGCCCTGGACGAGGGGGAGGGAATCCGCCGACCGCACCCCGTGCGGATGATTCCCCGCTCGTCCGGCTTCGAGCGTCCGACGTCAATACTTGGCGTAATCCAGTTATGCGATACGGAGATTCATCATGCGACTTGCGCGAGTGATGGCCGAGACAATGGAGAAGTACGCCGATCGCCCCGCCCTCGGGGAACGCGCGAGGGAGCTCGTGAAGGAACCCGACACGGGCCGCACCCGTATCGGCCTGCTCCCGCGATACGACATGACCACCTATGGCGAACTGTGGCTGCGCGTCCGCGCCGTGGCCAGTGCGTGGCAGCACGGCGACGCGTACGCGGTGCGGGCCGGGGACCGGGTGGCGATCCTCGGATTCGCCAGTGTCGACTACACGACGGTCGATCTCGCCTGTGCCCATCTCGGTGCGGTCGGCGTTCCCCTCCAGACCAGTTCCTCGGTGTCACAGCTCAACGAGATCGTCGAGGAGACCGAGCCGGTCATCGTCGCGACCAGCATCGAGCGCCTGGACGCCGCGGTCGAACTGGCCCTGGGGAACCCGTCGGTGCAGCACCTGGTGCTGTTCGACTACGAGCCGGCGGTGGACGACCAGTCCGCCAGGCTCGCGGCTGCCCGGGACCGTCTGGCGCAGCACGGGCGCGAGTTGGGCGTCGAGCTCCTGCGGGACCTGCGCGCGCGAGGTGCCGAATTTCCCGAGGCGCCGCTGTTCGATCCCCAGGGCGACGCCGACCCTCTCGCCATGCTCATCTACACGTCGGGCAGCACGGGAACCCCCAAAGGCGCCATGTACACCGAGCGGCTGGCCCGGGCCATGTGGGGCGGCGCCTGGTCGCAGCTGTTCTCCGACGAGTACGCGGCGAATCTCCACTACATGCCGATGAGCCATGTCGCCGGGCATTCCTCGCTGAAGAACACGCTGGCCCGCGGCGGTACCACGTACTTCACCGCGAACAGCGATCTGTCCTCCTTCCTCGATGACATGGCGCTGGCGAGGCCCACGGAGATGTCGCTGGTACCGCGCGTGTGCGAAATGCTCTTCCAGAAGTACCAGAGCGAGCTCGACCGCCGTTTGGCCAGGGGTGGCGACGTGGAATTGGGGCAGGTCGAGACGGAAGTCAAGAAGGACATCCGCGAGAACGTCCTCGGCGGCCGCGTGGGGTGGGCCAGTTGCGGGTCCGCTCCGCTCTCCGCCGAACTGAAGGAATTCACCGAGTCCCTGCTGGGGATCGAGGTGCACATCATCTACGGCTCCACCGAGGCCGCCGCCGTCTCGGTCGACGGCAAGCTCCTGCGGCCCCCGGTCACCGACTACAAACTCATCGACGTCGCCGAACTCGGTTACCGCACAACAGACTCACCGCACCCCCGGGGTGAACTCCTCCTGAAGACCGAGGCGATGGTGCCCGGCTACTACAACCGACCCGGACTGAACGCGGAGATCTTCGACGAGGAGGGCTACTACCGGACGGGCGACATCGTCGCGGAAGTCGAGCCGGGCCGCCACGTCGTCGTGGACCGGCGCAAGAACGTGCTCAAGCTGTCGCAGGGCGAGTTCGTCGCCACCTCACGCCTGGAGGCGGTATTCGCCGTCAGCCCGCTGGTCCGGCAGATATTCGTGTACGGAAACAGCGAGCGGTCCTATCTGCTCTCGGTCGTCGTCCCGACCGCGGACGCCCTCGAACAGTGCGGCGACGACGAGACGATGCTCAAGAAGCTGCTCGGAGAGTCGTTCCAGAAGATCGCGCAGGAGGTCGGGCTGAACTCCTACGAGATACCGCGCGACTTCCTCATCGAGACCGAGCCGTTCGGCCAGGGCAACGGCCTGCTCTCGGACCACCGCAAGCTGCTGCGCCCCCAACTCCTGCGGAAGTACCGGCAGGCCCTCGAGGAGACGTACTCCGCCATCGCCTCCAGGGAGAAGGACGAGCTGCGCGACGTGCGCCGCAGCGGCAAGGACCGTCCGGTACTGGAGACCGTCCAGCGGGCCGCGCAGGCGCTGCTGTCCACCGCGACGTCCGGGATCGGCCCCGACACGCGCTTCCGGGAGATCGGCGGGGACTCCATGTCCGCGGTGACCTTCTCCGATCTCCTCCACGACATCTTCGGCGTCCGCGTCCCCGTGGACGTGATCATCAGCCGCGGAACCGACCTGCGGCGACTCGCCGGCTACGTCGAGGAGAAGCTCGCGGCCGGGCCGCCGCGGGTGAGCTTCGCATCGGTCCACACGGAGGGGAGCTCCCGGGTCCACGCCAAGGACCTCACCCTGGAGAGGTTCATCGACGAGGAGACGCTCGCCGGCGCCCGGTCCCTCACCCGATCCGTCGGAGAACCGCACACCGTGCTGCTCACGGGCGCGAGCGGCTATCTCGGCCGGTTCCTCTGCCTGGAATGGCTGCGGCGGCTCGCCCCGGTGGGCGGAAAGCTGATCTGCGTCGTGCGCGGAACGGACGACGCCGCGGCACTGGCGCGGCTCGCCGAAGCCTTCGGCAGCGAGGACGGCGAGCCCGCCCGTACCTTCCAGGACCTGGCCGCCGACCACCTGGAGGTCATGGCCGGCGACATGGCGGAACCCCAGCTCGGTCTCGGCGACCAGGTGTGGCAGCGACTGGCCGGCGAGGTGGACCGGATCGTCCACGCCGGCGCCCTGGTGAACCACGTCCTGCCCTACAACCACCTGTTCGACGCCAACGTGGTGGGGACCGCCGAGCTCATCCGCCTGGGGCTCACGGGCCGGCTCAAGCCGTTCACCTACATCTCGAGCGTGGCGGTCGCGGCCTCCCTGCCCGGCGACCGGCCCCTGGACGAGGACGCCGACGTCCGCCTGGCACTTCCCGACCAGCCGGTCGACGACGGCTACGCCAGCGGCTACGCGACGAGCAAGTGGGCCGGCGAGGTGCTGCTGCGGGAGGCGCACGAGCTGCACGGCCTCCCGGTCACCACGTTCCGGTCGAACATGATCCTGGCGCACACCGGTTACGCGGGACAGCTGAACGTCCCCGACATGTTCACGCGGCTGCTGCTCAGCCTCATCATCACGGGAATCGCACCGCGCTCCTTCTACGCGACCGACAGCACGGAGGATCGCGGGCGCGCGCACTACGACGGCCTTCCCGTCGATTTCACCGCCGAGGCCGTGGTGACCCTGGGCGGTGCGGCACGTACGGGATACCGGACGTACAGCCTGGTGAACCCGCACGACGACGGCATCTCGCTCGACACCTTCGTCGACTGGCTGAACGAGACCGGTCACCGCATCGACCGCGTGGAGGACTACGACGACTGGCTCACCCGGTTCGAGACGGCCCTGCGCGCGGCCCCTGAAACGCAGCGCAAGCACTCGATCCTTCCGCTCCTCGACGCACACCGGACCCCGGAGGACGTCATCAGCGGATCCGCCATCCCGTCCGCTCGCTTCCAGGCCGCCGTGGAGAGCGCACGCCTCGGCCGGACGGGCGAGATTCCGCGGCTTTCCCCGGTCTTCATCAAGAAGTACGCGGACGACCTCGCGCATCTGAATCTCACGTGACCCGGGGGGCCGGCCGCAACCGGCCCCCTGTCGGTGGCGGCCACGCCCTGTACGCCTCCAGCAGGCGACGCAAAGCACGAGCGTCGCTGATGGACGGCGTGCAACCTTGGGCTGTAGCCCAAGGTTGCACGCCGCAGCCGCGACCAGGAGCCGGGCCATCGCCTCCCTGGTTCCGCGGCCGGGTGGGCCAGGACCGCTTTGGGTTCGGATGTTCGGATCCGAACCGGACGCCACGGGGCCCGAGGCTCGCGCCACGGTTCACGGCGTTTTCGTGGCGGACCGCTTCGTGCTCTTGCCCCCATTGGTGCCAGTGCTGCTGTGACGGGGCTTGGCGGCGGACGCCGTCTTCCGCTTCGGGGCCTCCGTGCCTGCGGCGACCGCCTGCGACGTCGCTGTCGGGCCCTTCCCTCAGCATGGCTGCGAGTGCCGTGAGCTGGTCAGCCGCCTCAAAACGCGACAGCAAGCGCTTCTGCTCGAACTTGAGGTCCGTCATGCTTCCCCTCAGGAATGGGCTTGTGCGCTCCGGAGCGCGAGCCTGTCACCACCGGCACTCACCCTGAACGCGTGGGCGTGATCTGTCGGGTGGCGGAGCGCAGTGCGAAGGCCATCACCACTTCGAAGACACCGAGCAGGACGAGCCACAGTCCCAGCAGTCGCGTCAGGGCGACCGCGGAGTCCACCGGGAAGCAGAGCACCACGATTCCGGCGACGGCGCCGAGGGCGCCCAGGGCGAAGAGCAGGCCGCGGTGCACGAGCGCACGGTCGGCGATCGCGACGTACGCCGTGAGTACGCCGGTCAGCAGCCAGAACACTCCGACGATCAGGGACAGCGCGCCGATCGTCTGCATCGGGTGCCGCAGAACCAGGACACCGGCCAGGAATGCCAGCATGGAGATCAGGATTCCCGCCAGTCTGCTGCCGCCCCCGTCGTCGCTGTGCGAGAAGGCCGTGACGAAACGGAAGCCGCCGGCCACCAGGAGCTGGAGACCGATGATCACAGCCAGGATGTGCAGAGTCTCGTCGGGCCAGACGAGTACCAGGATGCCCGGGATCAAGGTTGCGAGGGCGAAACCGAGTGCCCAGTGCCACGAGCCTCCCAGCTGCTTGAGGACGTCCTCGGCATCGCTCTGCCTGCGCTGCGGCGTCGCGTCGGGGGATACGGTCATCACGCCTCCCGTGCCGATCGAAGGACCCTGTCGAGGCCCTTACAAGCCATCGGACATGCCTTGTTCGCCTAATGCTGTGACAGACCCATTTTAGGCCGGTGGGACACGGCTCGCTGCTCCGGACGTGTCCTCGACCGGTCCACCCAGCCCCGACCCCTGGAGCGCCCTCGGCTGTTCCGGGGCAACGTGACTGCGGGTCCTCGTCGTCCCGGGTCCAGTCGGCGGCCGCCTGCGTGGCGATCATCTGAGGAGGTCGCGAGAATGAGAGGGCCGGAGAGACAGGGCCCCGGCGGGCCTGCCCGGACTGGGTGCCTCGCGACGCCCTCGCACGAGGGCCGCGCGGGACAACGCGGGATTCTCGCCCGTGGAACAGCAACAGGTAGCAGTGGGAACACAGGTGATGACACATGTGTCGATGGCTCGCCTACTCGGGAACCCCCATGCTCCTCGACACCATCCTGTACAAACCGGCGCACTCGCTGATCGACCAGAGCCTGCACTCCAAGCTGGGCGTCGAGACGACGAACGGCGACGGATTCGGCGTCGGCTGGTACACCGAGGACAACGACACGCCGGCACTCCTCAGGGACGTCGGTCCCGCCTGGAACAACCGCAACCTGCGGGAGATGGCCGACCACGTCCGCTCCCCGTTGTTCTTCGCCCACATCCGGGCGTCGACCGGGACCGCGGTGCAGCAGTCGAACTGCCACCCGTTCCGGCACGGCCGCTGGATGTTCATGCACAACGGCGCGATCACCGGCTTCCACCTCATGCGCCGGGACCTCACCCTGCTCGTCGATCCGGCCCTGTACGCCGACATCGAGGGAACCACCGACTCCGAGGTGATGTTCTTCCTGGCCCTCACCTTCGGCCTGGCCCAGGACCCGCCGACCGCCGTCGCCAGGATGGCGGGAGTGGTGGAGCGCGCCGGCCGCGACCACGGCGTGGAGTTCCCCCTCCAGATGACGCTCGCCATCACCGACGGTGAACGCGTGTGGGCCTTCCGCTACTCCAGCGCGCACGATTCCCGGTCGCTCTTCTACAGCAGTCGGGTGGACGCGCTGCGCCGGCTGCACCCCGATGTGGCGTTCCTGCGGGACGTCTCGGAGGAGACCCGACTGATCGTGTCCGAGCCCCTCGGCGACCTGCCCGGCGCTTGGAACGAGGTACCGGAGAGCAGCTACGGCGTCGTGCAGCCCGGCGCGGACGAGATGTATCCCTTCATGCCGGTACCGGCATGACAGGGGGAACCAGGCAAGGGGCGGGTCGCGTCATCCGTCCGGTTCTGCCGTCTTCGCGGGGGTCGACGGAATCCGTTGGGTGAAGAACATGGCGAGGAGGGCGGTCAGGGCAAGGATGGCGAGTGCGGCGCGCAGTCCGTCGAGTCTCGCGGCGGTATTCGCGTCGAGGGCGGCCTCGGCCACCTCCGGACTCGTGCCCGCTCCTTCGAGGGCGGTCTTGAGCTGGGCGTCCGACATGAAGGCCACGCCGCTTTCGAGGCTGAGGGTCGCCTGGCTCTTGACGTCGGCGGAAATGGCGGGATTCTGCTCGATGTTGGTGAGGAAGGAAGAGGTGAGCGCGGCGATCAGGATCGATCCGGCGAGTGCCGTCCCGATCGACGCACCCAGGTTGGTCACGGCGTTTTGGATGCCGCCGACTTCCGCACTCTGCTTGTCGGGTACCGCGGAGACGGTGACGGCCCCGAGCTGGGAGGCCAGTGCTCCCATGCCGAGTCCGATCAGCAGGAGCGGGATCGTGACGATCTCCGCGCCCGCGTCGGTGTCGAGCGCGGCGAGCAGGGCGACCGCGCCCGCGAGCAGCGCCAGAACGCCCAGTCGCACCACCCGCCGCGGTGAGACGTCCGGGAGGAAGCGCGGGATCAGGATGGCGGCGGCCAGCAGGGTCAGGGAGAGCGGCAGGATGCGTGCGCCGGTCATGAGCGCGGACAGGCCGAGGGCGACCGACAGGTAGAGCGGTACGACGAAGAACACGCCCATCTGTACGAGGTACTGGAAGAAGAACATCGTCAGGCCGCCGGTGAGCTGCCGGTTGCGCAGCAGGGCCGGGTCCACCAGCGGCTCCCTGTGCCGCTCCACGAGGCGGGCCTCCCATCGCAGGAAGAGCCATACCAGGAACAGGCCCACCAGCATCAGCCACACGACCAGGGAGATCCCGAGCCAGGCGGGCGCACCGGGCTTCGGCAGGAACCAGCCCCACTCGCTCGAGCGGAGCACCCCGTAGACGAAGACACCCAGCCCCAGGGCGGACAACACGGCGCCGAACAGGTCGATGGGCCGGCGCTCGCCGACCGGCGCGTCGGCGGTGCGGCGGGCGAACACCAGGATGGCGAGCACGATCACGACCTCGCCGGCGAAGACCCAGCGCCAGGAGAAGTACGTCGTGGCGACACCCCCGATGATCGGCCCGACCGCGATCGCCACGGCTCCCGAGGCGGCCACGAGCCCGTACGCACCCGGCCGGCGCTCCGCCGTGAAGTTCCCGGCGACCAGCGCGACGATCGCGGGCAGGATGAGCGCAGCCCCGAGCCCCTCGAGGAACGACCAACCCAGCAGGAGTACGGGCAGGCTCGGCGCCAGAGCCGTCATCAGCGACCCACAGCCGTAGATCACGCAGCCGATCAGGAACGCCTTCTTGTGTCCGATGAGCCCGCCGACCTTGCCGCCGGGGATCATGAACATCGCCATCACGAGGGTGTACGCCGTGATGGCGCCCTGGATCCCGGTCACCGTGGTACCGACGTCGTCGGCCACCGTCGCGATCGAGACGTTCATGACGGAGCTGTCCAGCGCCATCAAGAACTGGCCGGCAGCGAGGGTCAGCAGCACGACCCCCGCCCCGGCCGCCTTCGCGGGTGCGCCTGCCTCGGGTGCCATGACAGCACGCTCCCAGCGGCCCCGGCCCGCCGGACACAGACCCGCCGGGAAGGTCAGCTGGTTGGCGGCAGCTGAGCACAGACCGTGCGCCCCGCGCGGGCCGGGCGGGGCGGGCGGGGCGGGGCGCTCGGTCTCGTCCGAGGCCGAGCGGGGTTCCGTGCGGGACGCGGTGTCCGTGTTCGAGCCTGTGGACGTGCGCGGGGGGCCCGGCGCGCCCAGGCTTAGGTGGGGACAAGGAGATGGGGTATGACCAGTCCGACCGAGAAGGCCCGACGTGGCCGGGCCGCCCGCAAGCAGGTGACCCGGACAGCGCACGGGCGGTGGACCGCCGCGGCGGACCGGCCCGACCCGCTCGACGTGCTGGAGCGGCAGGCTGCCGACCGAGTCGTCGAGCTGCTGCCGATCCGCTACGGACGGATGGCCGCCTCCCCGTTCGCGTTCCTGCGGGGCGCCGCCGCGGTGATGGCCGCGGACCTGGCGGCCCGGCCCGACACCGGCCTGACCGTCCAGCTCTGCGGCGACGCCCACCTGCTGAACTTCGGCCTCTTCGCCTCACCCGACCGGGCGCTGCTGTTCGACCTCAACGACTTCGACGAAACCCTGCCCGGACCCTTCGAATGGGACGTCAAACGGCTCGCCGCCAGCGCGGCCGTGGCCGCCCGGGAAGGCGGCCACGGCGACGACCGAGCGTGGCAAGCGGCCCAAGCCACCGCTCGGGCCTACCGGTCGTCCATGCGACGGCTCGCCGAGCTGGGCGAACTCGCCGTCTGGTACCAGCGGTTCGACACGGCCGAGCTCCTCCCGATGATCCGCGAGACCAAGCTGCGAAGCCGGGTCGAAGTGAGTCTGGCGCGTGCCCGACGGCGTACCAGCCTGCACGCACTCGCCAAACTCACCGAGACCCGGGAAGGCCGCCGGCACATCGTTCACGACCCGCCCTTGCTCGAACCCCTCACCTCACCCGACAGCCGGGCCGTCGGCGAAATCTTCAGCGAATACAGGGACACGCTCCCCGAAGAGCGACGCCTCCTGCTCGACCGCTACCGGTTCGTCGAAGCAGCACGGAAGGCAGTCGGCATCGGGAGCGTCGGCACCCGCTGCTTCATCGTCCTGCTGACGGGCCGCGACGAGCAGGACCCGCTCTTCCTCCAGATCAAGGAGGCCGGACGTTCGGTACTGGAAGACCACCTCCCCGCCGACAGCCACGGCCACCACGGTCACCGCGTGGTCGCAGGTCAAAAGCTCCTCCAGGCGGCCGGAGACGTCTTCCTCGGCTGGACGACCGGACCGGCCGGGCGCGACTTCTACGCCCGACAACTGCGCGACATGAAGGGATCCGCCGAAGTGGAGACCATGACCCCGGTCATGCTCCGCCAGTACGCGGAACTGTGCGGCACGGCATTGGCCCGAGCCCACGCCCGCTCCGGCGACCGCATCGCCATCGCCGGGTACCTCGGCAACGCCGACACCTTCGACCGCGCCATCGCCGACTTCGCACTCCACTATGCGGACCAGACCGTCCAGGACCACGCCCTGCTCACCGCAGCCATCTCCGACGGCTCCATCACCGCCACCCACGGCATCTGACGTCCTCGGCGGCGGTGGCTCACCCCTGTACGTCTCCAGGAGCCGCCGTTAAGGACAAACGTAGCTGATGGGCGGCGTGCAACCGTGCTCGTCAGGCGTCGGCGAGGAGGGGGTCGTACGGCGTGCCCGTGCGGCGGCCGGCCATGAAGGCGAGGAAGTCGCCGACGAAGGAGCTTGTGCAGTAGGCGCCGTCGGTGGTGGTGAGGTCGCGGTGGAAGGCGGTACGGAAGAGGGTTCGGTACTCGTCCGCGTCGATGCTCCCGTTGCCGTCCTCGTCGGTGGCGTGGGCGGAGGGCCTCTTGCGCAACCGCCACCGAACCGTTTTGGTGGCTCCCGTCACTCAGGGGGCGACGGGAAGGCAACCACAGATGGCGGACACCACACAGACGGACACCGTGGGGAGCGAGAACCACGCTCCGCGCAAAGCGAGTTGGCGATCCATCGGCCCCGGAATCGTCGTAGCGGCGACCGGTGTCGGGGCCGGCGACCTCGTTGCCACGCTCCTCGCGGGCAGCAAGTTCGGCTACACACTGCTGTGGGCCGCGGTCATCGGCTGCCTCGTCAAGATCTCGCTCGCCGAGGCGGCCGGCCGCTGGCACCTCGCGACCGGCCGTACCCTCTTCGACGGCTGGCACAGCCTCGGCTCCTGGACCACCGTCTACTTCGCGGGGTACGTCGTCGTCTGGGGCTTCGTCTACGGCGCCGCCGCGATGTCCTCCAGTGCGCTCCCGCTGGCCGCGCTCTTCCCGGACACCATGGACCTGAAGCTCTGGGCCGTGCTGTGCGGTCTGGCCGGGCTGGTCTTCGTCTGGTTCAACCGGTACGCCGTCTTCGAGAAGGTCATGACCATCCTGGTCGGCGTGATGTTCCTGGTCACCGTGTATCTGGCGATCCGCGTCACGCCCCGCCTCGACGCGGCCTTCGCCGGCCTCGCGCCCGTACTGCCGGACGGTTCGCTGGTCTACACGCTCGGGCTGATCGGCGGCGTGGGCGGCACGATCACCCTCGCCGCGTACGGCTACTGGGTGAACGCGAAGGGCTGGACGAACACGAGTTGGATGAAGGTGATGCGGCTCGACAACCGCGTCGCCTACCTCACCACCGGGATCTTCGTGGTGGCCATGCTCATCGTCGGGGCCGAGCTGCTGCACTCGTCCGGCGTGGCCCTGGCCAAGGGTGACAAGGGGCTGCTCGATCTGAGTGCCGTCCTGGAGGAGCACTACGGAAGGGTGACCGCCAAGCTCTTCCTGGTCGGGTTCTTCGCCACGTCCTTCACCTCCCTGATCGGCGTGTGGCACGGAGTGAGCCTGATGTTCGCCGACTTCGCCGCGAAGTTCCGGCCGTCGCTCGTCCCGGCCGGGACGAACCCGGCGAGGTCCCTGCCCTTCCGGGTGTATCTGCTCTGGCTCACCTTCCCGCCCATCAGCCTGCTCTTCCTGGACCAGCCCTTCGGTCTCATCGTCGTGTACGGAATGATCGGCGCACTCTTCATGCCCTTCCTCGCCTTGACGCTGCTGTGGCTGCTCAACTCCTCGCGCACACCGGCCCAGTGGCGCAACGGCCTGCTGAGCAACGCGATGCTGGGGGCCGCCGGCCTGTTGTTCGTGGTGCTGTGCGTCCAGCAACTGTGGGAGCTGCTCAGGTAGCGGGCCCAGCCTCGAACCAGCACGAGGACGGCGCCCGCGACGGGCGCCGCCGCACCGAGGAACAGGATCTGAACGACGAAGACGAGGTCCCGAACGGAGGAGCGGCGGGAGGCGGCGGGTTCCAGGGCGAACGACTTCGGGCCGTCGGGCGCGTAGTGGACGGTCACGTCCCGGCCGTGCGCGCCCTCCGGGTCCCGCGGCGGGGTGGGGAGGCGTGCGGTGACGGTCGTTCCCTCGCGGGCGGTGAAGGCGATGACCTCGGTGTAGCTGGTCCAGGCACCCTCGGCGTCGTCACGGACGGACTTCGTGACGGCTATGACACGGCCCGGACCGCGGACGGCGGCGGCCGGCCAGGCGGACTCGCGGGTCAGCCGGAGGCCGTGGCTCAGGACGAACAGCATGGCGACGGTCAGCGGCCCGCCGACGCCGAGCAGTGCCCACGGGTAGCCGTACCGAATCGCCGTGTCGGTGACCAGCCCGGCGTACAGCAGTAAGACCGCGAAGTTCGGCCGGCCCCGACCGCTCAGGCCGTCCTCGAGCGTGTAGCCGACCTCGAACCGCAGCGAATCGCCTCCCGGGCCCCCTGTTCGCCGCGGAGCGCAAGATCCACCACGAGAGCTTCTCCCCGGGCGAGATGGGCGTCTCCACGTGCCGGCCGGCCCCGCGGCAGGCGCCCCGCCGCAGCGGCAGAACCGAGCATGGCACCCCCTGCACACCGTCGCCTCTCGGCAGGTTGCACGAACTCCGGCCCCGCTGCTTGCCGCGATTGCGCAGAGACGGGCTTCGAACCGTGCTTCAGGATGTGCGATCAAACAAGGTGTGAGCCGGATGTGACGGCCGGTTCACCGTGACGACATGGGGAGTCGACCGTGCTCTGGAGAAGACTGCTCGTACCTCTGACCTCGCTCGTGCTCGTGCTGACGGCCTCCGCCGGCGCGGGTGCGGCAGCGGCGCCCACCGGTTCCGCTTCCGAAGCGGTCGCGGCCGACTACGGCGCTCCCGGCCCCTACGCCACCGCGGTGGAAGTCGGGGTCGTGACCACCCTCTACTACCCGCGCGACATCTCGACCAGCGGCCGCCGCCACCCCGTGATCGTGTGGGGAAACGGCACCTTCGCCTTCCCGGTCGTCTACCGCGACCTGTTGCTGCACTGGGCCAGTCAGGGCTTCATCGTCGCGGCCGCCAACACCCCCCAGTCAAACCTCGGCGTCTCCATGCGCGCCGGCATCGACCTGCTCACCCGTCGGAACGCCGACCCCGGCAGCGCCTTCCACGACCACGTCGATCTGGAGCACATCGGCGCGTCCGGCCACTCGCAGGGCGGAGCCGCCGCCATCGTCGTCGGCGCGGACCCGCGCATCGACACCATCCTGCCCATCCAGCCCGGACCGCTCGCCAACATCAACGACGTGCGCGTACCCGCACTCCTCCTGGCCGGACAGAAGGACAGCATCGTCTTCCCCTTCCTGGTCCAGGCCTTCTACGAGGCCGCCGACCACATCCCGGCCGTCTACGGGGAACTCCGCGGCGCCGACCACTTCACGATCGTGGGCGACCCGGGCCCGTTCGCCGCGCCCACCACCGCCTGGTTCAGGGCCCACCTGATGGGAGACCAGGCCGCGCGTGCCCAGTTCTTCGGGACCGGCTGCGGGATCTGCACCGACAGCAGCACCTGGTCCGACGTCCGTCGCAACGGCCTCGTCGCCCGGTGACCCGCCCCCGAAGACTTCTTCCGCCCTGACCGGTAGCCGACCCGATCCACACGTCGCCGCCCGTCCCCGACGCCGTCTCGGCCGGGGGCGGGCGGCCCTCCTCACACGAAAGGACTGCGATGGACCTCATCGCGACCACCGGGCAGGGCAAGGTCCGGGGCCGTTTCCACAACGGGATCGCCGCCTTCCTCGGCATCCCGTACGCCGCTCCGCCCTTCGGCCCCCACCGCTTCCGCGCTCCCGCCCCGGTCGAGCCCTGGGAAGGGGTGCGAGACGCGCTGGAGTACGGGCCCACCGCCCCCAAGCGCCCCTACCGTCCGCCCCTCGACCGGCTGATACCCGACCCCTGCATCGCCGGGGACGACTGTCTCAACCTCAACGTCTGGACGCCGTTCGTCGGCGAGGGCCGGCTGCCGGTCATGGTCTGGATCCACGGTGGTTCCCTGCGCAACGGCTCGGCGAGCCTGCCGCTCTACGACGGGCGCGCCTTCGCGCGCGACGGGGTGGTCCTCGTCTCCGTCAACTACCGGCTCGGCGTCGAGGGGTTCGGGGTCTTCCCCGACGCCCCCGCCAACCGGGGCCTCCTCGACCAGGTCGCGGCCCTGCTCTGGGTCCGCGACAACATCGCCTCCTTCGGTGGGGATCCGGCGAACGTCACCGTGTGCGGGGAGTCCGCCGGGGCGATCAGCGTCGCGGCCCTCATGACCAGCCCCGCCGCGGCCGGGCTGTTCCGCCGGGCGATCCTGCAGAGCGGCCCCCCGCACACGGTGTCGCGCCGCGAGGGCGCGAAGGCCGTGCGGGCGATGGCGAGAAGACTGCGGATCCCGGCCACCGCCGAGGCGTTCGCGGGCGTGGACCGGGACCTGCTGCTGGACACGCAGGCCGCCGTGGTCGACCGGTCCGACCCCATCGGCGGCGGTCCCGGGTTCCACATCGTGGCCGACGGCGACCTCGTACCCGCCGACCCGCCCCTTCCCCAGGCCGACCTTCTGCTGGGCTGCAACCGGGAGGAGTACCGGCTGTGGTTCGTACCCGGCGGCACGGTGGACCGCGTCAGCCGGCTCACCCTGCGGCTCGCCCTGCTCAAGTTCCGTGTCCCGCAGCGGGTGGCTCGGCTGTACAAAGCCACCCGCCCGCACGCCAAACCCGGTGAGCTCCTCGGGGAGATGGCCACCGACCTGCTGCTGCGGGGGCCCCTGAACCGCCTGGCCGACTCCCGGCCCGACCGCACCTTCCTCTACGAATTCGCCTGGCGCTCGCCCGTGATGGGGCTCGGCGCGTGCCACGCGCTGGAACTCGGCTTCGTCTTCGACAACCTGCGCGCCGCCGAGGACCTGACCGGGCCGGACGCCCCCCAGCCACTGGCGGACGCCATGCACCGCGCCTGGGTCGCCTTCGCCGCCACGGGGCACCCGGGCTGGCCGGGCTGGAACGCGGACCGGCCCGTCATGGTCTTCGGCCACCCCGGCTCCGGCCCGGTCCTCGCGCCCCGGCACGAGGAACTCCGCGCCTGGCTGTGACCGCTGACGGGTGTCATCCTGCGATGCCACGGTGATCCGCGGGCCCGGCCAGGTCCCTGGCGACGAGCGCTGCCTGGATCAGCCGGGCCTGTGCGGGAACCGCGAGGTCGAGGCCGGTCAGCGTGCTCACTCGCTGCAACCGGTAGTCCAGGGTGTTGCGGTGCACGCACAGATCCGACGCCGTCCGGCGGCGGTTGAGCCCGTGCTCCACGAACACGCGCAGCGTCTCGAGCAGGAAGGGATGCTCCGCCAAGGGGTCGAGCTTGGCCGCCAGCCGTACGAGGCCGTCCCCGGGGCGCGCGATCTGGTGCTCCAGCAGCACGTCGTCGAGGCGGTAGCACCCGGGCGGGCGTCCCAGGCGCTGTACGAGATCCAGTACGCGGCCGGCCTCCTGCGCCGCCGCCGAGACGGCGGCCGGGACGGAGGAGCGGGCGGCGGCGGCGCGCACGCTCTGCCCCACGTCCTTCTCCAGCCGGGCCACCAGGCCGGGCACGTCGGGGCTGCCCGGCAGCAGGGCGATCCAGGAGACGTGGTCCATCAGCACGGGGATCCCGGTGAAGGCGTCGAGCGAGGACTGCACCAGTCGCGTCGGCGGGTCGGACTCGAACGCGAAGGCGACCACCTCGTGCTCGCCCACCACGGACACCCGTGCCACGTCGGCCAGCTCCTCGTACGGACGTCCCGCCAGCAGGGCGCCGAGCAGGGCCCGGCGTACCCGCTTGTCCTCGCTGTGGAGGTCCTCCTGGGCGTTCTGGTGGGCGAGGACGACCGCGGGCAGCGCGGCGTGCAGGCAGGCGAGGAGCCTGCCGCCCGCTCCGGCCAGCTCTCCGGGCTCCGCGATCTCGGTCAGCGTCTGCCACCACACCTCGGCGCCGATCAGGTACGCGGTGATCACCGCTTCGAGGGGGACGCGCTCCTCGGCCCGGCGCGCCGACCACTCGATGAGCCGGGTCAGGTCGCCCGGACCCATCGGACCCCCGCCCCCGTCACGCAGGGCCCTGAGCAGCAGCGCGTGCACCGCCGCGATGGACCGCGCGACCTCGCCCTGGAGGGTGGCGCGGGGCAGCGCCCCGTAGAACGGCGCCTCGGCCGCGCAGCGCGCGACCACGACGGCGGTGAGGTCACCGACGCGTGCGGCCATCCGGGCGTGCAGGTCCGACATCGGCGCATCGTCACACCGCCCCGGCCGTGCCGTCAATCGCGGCTCCCGGTCCGGCGACGGGGGCCGTGCGCGCGGCGTGTCCCCGAACCGCTCCCGGACGGCGTCTGCCGGGCCTTGCCCGCGCACGGCCGCGGCCCGCTGCTCCCTCATGCCCGGGCCTTGCCCACGCGGTGGCGCCCGCACTCATGCGCGGGCTTCTCGCAGCTCGCGCTTGAGCACCTTGCCGCTGGGGCCCAGGGGCAGCTCGGGGAGGAAGCGTACGATCCGCGGGTACTTGTGCCGGCCCAGGCGCTCCCGGCTCCAGGCCACGAGCTCGCCCTCGGTGACTTCGTGGCGCAGCACCACCACGGCGCAGACCTCCTCGCCCCGGGCCGGATCGGGCAGACCTATGACGGCGACCTCGGCGACGGCGGGGTGGCGGGGTGGCGGGCGAGCACCTCCTCGACCTCGCGGGGGTAGACGTTGTAGCCGCCCCGGATGATGAGGTCCTTCTTGCGGTCGACGATGGTGAGGAAGCCGTCCTCGTCGCGCACGCCCAGGTCGCCGGTGCGGAACCAGCCGTCGATCAGGACCGCGGCGCTCGCCTCGGGGTCGTCGAGGTAGCCGGCGAAGACGTTGTGCCCGCGGATGACCACCTCGCCGACCTCACCGTCCGGCAGGAGCGCTATCTGCTGCTCCCGCTCGGGGTCGGTGATCGCGGCCTCGGCGCCCCACACGGGGTGGCCGACGGTCCCGGGACGGCGGCCGGTGGCGTGCTGGTTGAAGGTGGCGGCCGGGGAGGTCTCGGTCAGCCCGTAGCCCTCCAGGATCTCGGTGCCGAAGGCCGCCTCGAAGCGCTCCAGCAGGGCGACCGGGAGCGCCGCGCCGACGGTGCATATGCCTAACCTGCTGCCATGAACGACGAGGAGCGGGCGCTGCGTCGGCAGCTTGCGACAGCTCTGCTCGCGGACATCGGCCCCCTCACCGATGCCCTGACCGCCGACATCCGCGCGCACAGCCCCTTCTACGCGTCCGGCCGGACCGTCTCCCATGCGGATCTGCGGGTGACCTGCCGCCGCAACGTGGAACTGGCGCTCAACGATTTCGGCGAGTTGCCGTCCAGCGGCCGCCACATCGAGGCCGCTGCCACCGAGACCGGACGGCTGCGCGCCGAGCAGGGCGTCCCGCTGGCCACCGTGCTCCAGGCGTTCCGACGCGGCGGCCGGGTCATCTGGCAGGCGCTGGCGGACCGGATGGGCGACCGGCCACCGGCACAGCAGCAGATGCTCGGCGACATCGCCGGCGCCCTGTGGGAGACCATCGACCGGTTCTCGTCCGCCATGGCCGACGCGTACGGGCTCACCACCGTGGAGCTGCAGCACCGGAAGGACTCCCGGCGCGGATCCTTCGGGGGGCGGTGCGCTGTGCCGTGGGGATTTCGCCGCCGTTCGATCAGCTGACCGCGGCCGACCGGGGGCTGCGGCTGGCGGGGCGTGCGCTCGCGACCCTCCCGCCGGGCACCGGACAGGTCGCGGCGCTCGACGACCGGCTGGTGCACGCCGTGCTCTGCGCCGACCCGGAGATCGCTCAACGAACGGTGGGGCGCTATCTCGGGGGTGTGCTGCGCAGCGGTTCCGAGCGGGCGGTGCTGCTGGAGACGCTGCGCGTCTGGCTCGACGAGGGCTGCTCGGCCTCCCGCACCGCCGAGCGGCTCTACTGCCACCGCAATACGGTGCGAGGCCGCATCGGACGCATCGCCGAACTGACCGGCTGGTCGGCGGAATCCGGCGAGGCCCGGCTGGACTGGGCGCTCGCGCTGCGGGCACCGGGAGGAGCAACGTCCTGAGCTCGTACGGGAGGTGCCTTCGTGCCGGCTCTCGACCTCGGCCCTTCCCCGGCGGCACACGTCCCCGCGGGCCGGTCCGCCCCGACCGGATCAGTTCGTCGGCTGAGCCGGCCTCCCGGCCTCCCGGCCTCCCGGCCTGAGTACGAACGATCGGGCAACTGAGTACGAGACCCCGGGCACTTACGGCACCCGGAGCGGTTCAATGGATCCATGGTCGATACGAACAGCGCGCAGACGCAGGCTTCGTCGGCACGGCGCACGAGGCCGTGCCAGTGGTGCGGGCGCCCCGTACCGCAGCGCTTCCTGCTGATGCCCAAGCTCCACTGCAACAGGAACCACTGGCTGAACGACGTGCGCGACAATTTCTGGCGCAAGCTGTTCGAGCACGGCTGAGCGCCCGCCCACGGCACTGCGAGCACCCCGCCATCCAGCAGGACTCCTCACGCCCCTTCGCGACAGCCTCGCCGCCTCGGACGATGCCGTGACGTTGTCCACGCGTACGAACTCGTATCCGTAGACATGGTGAGGCGACTCTCATCGTTCGTGTCCGAGAGGTCCCAGGGCCCGTCGTGCCCGTAGGTGACCAGTCGCTTGCCCGTGTCCCGCATCATGTAGCCGGTGTTCAGGCAGTCGACGAGGTTGCGGCCGAGGCGGTCCACCGCGGCGCCGGCGATGCTGCTGTACGGACCTCGCTCGCCTCGTAGCCAAGGCCCGAGCTTCGGGCGCGTCATGGGGTCGGTGGCCCCGGACACCTCCCAGTCGTCGGCCCAGGCGATCTCGTGCCCACCCACTGACGACACGGCCGCGAGGACGTTGGCGCGTTGACGCTCCGGGGAGCTGGTGGTGGCGGACATCTGCGAGAGGCGGCGGACGCCGACGAAGCATCGCCCACATCCGCCGTCAGCACGTTCGGTCACATGTTCCGACATGCCATGCACGCAGACCTCCGCCGTTTGTCCTTAACCGCGATACGTCTCCAGCAGCCTGAGCCAGATCTCGCTGATCGTCGGGAACGCCGGAACCGCGTGCCACAGGCGGTCGATCGGCACCTGCGCCGCGACCGCGATGGTCGCGGCGTGCAACAGCTCGGCCGCACCCGGCCCGACGAAGGTGACGCCGAGCAGGATCTCGCGGTCCAGGTCCACCACCATGCGGGCCCGGCCCCGGTAGCCGTCGGCGTACAGGCCCGCGCCGGAGACCTTGCCGAGGTCGTGGTCGACGGCGCGGACCCGGTGGCCCGCCCGCTCGGCCTCCGCCAGGGTCAGGCCCACCGACGCCGCCTCCGGGTCGGTGAAGACCGCCTGCGGGAGGGCCTGCGTATCGGCGGTGGCCGCGTACGCGCCCCAAGGGGCGGTGTCGAGCCGCGTGCCGCCCGCCGCGCGGGCGGCGATGGCGGCGCCCGCGATCCGGGCCTGGTACTTGCCCTGGTGGGTCAGGAGCGCCCGGTGGTTGACGTCGCCGACGGCGTACAGCCAGTCGATCCCCGGGACCCGGCAGCCGTCGTCCACCGCGATCCAGCCGCCCGGCGCGAGGCCGACGGTGTCCAGCCCGATGTCCTCGGTGCGCGGCGCACGGCCCGTCGCCACCAGCAGTTCGTCGCCCTCCAGCGTCTCGCCGCCTTCGAGCACCACGCGCACGGGCCCGGTCGAGCCGTCCCGTACGACGGACTCGACGGCCACCCCGGTACGGACCACCGCGCCGGCCTCGCGCAGCGCCTCCGCGACCAGCTCCCCGGCGAACGGCTCCATGCGCGGCAGCAGCCCCGAGCCCCGTACGAGCACGGTGACCTGCGAGCCGAGCGCCTGCCAGGCGGTGGCCATCTCGGCCGCCACCACCGAGCCCCCGATGATCAGCAGCCGCCCGGGCGCCGCCTGCGCGGACGTGGCCTCGCGGCTGGTCCACGGGCGGGCCTCGGCGAGGCCCGGCACATCCGGGACCACGGCCCGCGTGCCGGTGGCGACGACCACGGCGTGCCGGGCGGAGAGCACGTGGTGCTCCCCCTCGGGGCTGGTGACGGCGACCTTGCGGACCCCGTAGAGCCGCCCGTGGCCCCGGTACACGTGGGCGCCGACCGACTCCAGCCAGTCGATCTGGCCGTCGTCCTTCCAGCTGCCGGTCCAGTAGTCGCGGTGCGCGAACACCGCCTGCGCGTCCAGCGGGCCGGCCACGGCCGCCGCGAGCCCGGGCACGCGCCGCGCGTCGGCCCGCGCCAGCGCCGGGCGCAGCAGCGCCTTGCTGGGCACGCAGGCCCAGTACGAGCACTCGCCGCCCACCAGCTCGCTCTCGACCAGGGCCGTGCTGAGCCCGGCGGCGCGGGTCCGGTCCACGATGTTCTCGCCGGCCGGTCCCCCGCCGAGCACCACTACGTCGTACTCCACCGCATCCGACATAGACACCTTCCAAGGGTTCCAAGAGGTCCACCAGGACCCGCAGGAATCCCGGTCAGGGGCTCATATCCCGTCACCATACGTGTGGTCTGTGAGACATGCGTGAGATGCGGGCGGGCCCGGCGTGGTGCAGTAACACCCAGCCAGGGCAGTAATCCACAAGCCTTCTGATCAAGGAGTCCAGAAACGATGCGCGACGCTCCACCCGAGCCTGACGCAGACACCCGGGCGAGGCTCTGTGCCGCCGTGCACCTGGAGACCGCCCCGCGGGATCTGCTGGCCGCCCTCGACAAGGCGGCCGGCCGATGAGCGGGGCCCGCACCGTCGAGGTGCTCACGCTGGACCGCGGTCCGGTCGCCCTTCCCGAGCCCTCCTGGTGCGCCGGCCACACCGACGAGGTGCCCGGGCACCAGGTCGACTTCCACCACTCGCGGCCCTTGGACGTCCCCCAGGGCCTGGTGGACCTGGACGCCGAGCTCGTCGAGTTCCCGTTCGGCCGGCGCCCCGTAGCGCTCAGCGTATATGTCGAGATCGTCGCGCCCGGAGCGACGCTGGACCCGGACGGCCTGCGGGAGTTCGCCGCGGACCTGACCGCGCGGGCAGCGCTGCTCGTCGAGTTCGCCGACCGGCTGGCCACACTCCGCGCCGGGGGTGATTGGTGAGTGCTCCGCCGAAGGTGCCGCAGCCCGGCAAGAGCCTCTCGTCCGTGTCGACGACATCCTGTCCGACGACCTCGCCATCGTCATGGGGACCGGTACGACGGCGTCCGACGCGATCCGGTACGCGGTGGCGTTCCTCGCTCACGGCTACGCATGGGTGTGGGAGTCCGGGCTCTACCCGGACGGCGTCCCACCTCGGCGTATGGCGGTGCGAGTGCCCTCGTATGACGGCGATCCGCCAGCCCTGACCCCGCGTGTGACGGACAGCCCGGGCGCGGCGTAGCCGTGTTCTCCGCTGCGGCAACGGGGATGAGTGATCCGCTCCATTACGGGCGCCGCACTGCCAAACTGGGGCCACCTCCCTACCCGAGAGATGAGAGAGCGATGGCCGAGCAAACGTCCGGCAGCAGCAACGGCCAGGGGGCCAGCCAGGAGCCGACACCAGCGACCCCCGCGACCACTTCGACTGGCGCCGACGACTACCCCGTACTCGTCCTCAAGAGCATCACTGCGGGCGCGGGCAAGGACCCGAAGCGCAAGAAGAGCGGGCGGTGAGTGCGGGTGATGTGGCTGCCGAGTTCATCGACAATCAGCTGGCCTACCTGCGAGAGCGCCGGGCGAGCATCGAGACTCGCGCGATCTCGCTGATCACGATTGCCGCGCTTCCCGCACCCATTGCCGCGGCGTTCGTCACCCTCACCGCCCCAGGAAAGGCGATCAAGGGCCCTGCCCTCGCTGGCGCCGTCGTCGCAGTAGCCGCCCTCGCGATGGCGGCGGTATGCGGTGTGAAGGCGATGGCCCCCCGGAAGACCTCAGACCTCGTTGACACCACGGTGCTTCGCCGTCTGATTTCCGCTGATCTCTGGGACAGGCCGCCAGAAAACGCGCGGAGAGCCATTGCGGTTGCTCAGTTGGAGATGACTGACGCTACCGAGAAGGTGGTCAGCCGTAAGGGGACTTGGCTGCGCGGCGGCTTCGCCTTGGCAGTGCTCGGCCTGTTGGTGCTGGCCGTAACCGTGCTCCTTGTCACCCGAGGGCCGTGATCTGGTTCTGCAACAAGGCGCACAAGGGCCCCCGATGCGTGCGGATCGCATCGGGGGTCCGCTCATGGGGCGGTTCTACACCGGCGGGCGGCCGGGGGTCGGGGTGGGCGACGGCAGCGGCGGACCGGGATCCGGCGGGAGCTGCGGGCCGCCGGGGGCGCCGTGCTTGCCCATCTTCAGGCGCCGCGTCGGCAGGCCGTAGATGCCCAGCGGCGGGAACATGTCCACGCGCGGCGCGTAGCCGGCCTCCGCACAGGGGATGCACAGTAGGTCCCGGCCGTGGGTGTGGTTCGCGGCCCGGGCGGTCTCGACCGGCTCGCGCCAGCATGCCTCGCAGGTGGTGACGTCCGTCGCGGACGTGTGGAACTCGGTCGTGATCACGTCCACATCTCCTTGTCCTCGGTGAAGCCGGCCCGACGGATCGCGTCGACGGTCCGCTGCAGCCAGCCGGGCGCGATCGACGCGACGCCGTCGACGGCGGGGTAGTGGTGCACGAAGACACCGAGGCGCGCGCTGAGCGCGTGGTGGATCTCGGTGTTCACGAGGAGCGCGTGGAAGCCCTCGTCGACGATCGGGGACGGCACGAGGCGCTCGTCGCTCTGGGCGGCCGCGGCCACGAACTTGAGGGTTTCCACGATGACCTGCTCGGCGTTCACCCAGCGGATGTCCGGCTGACTTCGCGTGAGCGTCGCGGTGACGGTCATGAGCTCGTCGGCGTCGAGGAGGCTGCGGGCGTCGCGTTCACCGGGCGCGGCGGTGAGGACGTTGCCGGCCACCGCAGGCGTCGGGGTGGTTCCCTTGCCAGCACTGCACGGCGGCGGGGGTGTCGGGGTCGGACTGGACATGCGTCTCCCAGGAGTCGGAGTGCAGGGTCAGCGGGCTTTCGTGCAGCCCTCGTTGTGGACGAGGGCGCCACCCTCAGGGCCGCCGAGCGGCAGGGGCTTCGCATCGCATTCAGGGCACCGGGCTGGAGCGGTCCACCGGCCTGCGGGGTACGTGGGCGGGCTGGTCGCGCTGGATTCCATAGGGGTGCTCCCTGCCGTCGTCAGCGGGACGTCTTGGTAGCGGGTGACCACTGCGGTGGGGGTCACGGCTGGGCCGCGCGTACGGTCAGCCCGCGCTGCTCACGGCAGGGCGCACACGCATACATCAGGACCGGGGGTCCGGAGGAGCGGGCGCCGAAGCTGATCGGCTGCGCGGTCTGGGAGGAACCGATGTGCCAGTGGCACCAGTTCACGGGGCTGGTCTCGGCGCCCGTGGCGCCCCCTTGTGTCGCCATGACCAGCACCGTAGGAAGCCACAGGAGGGCCCGTCTGGCCGATTGCGGCGGATTGCGCGGACGCCAGGAGCGTTGGCGCTGGTTGCTCACACAGGTGCGAGTAGGTGCCGCGCTCGGGCGATCAGCCGGTGAGCCTGAGGCCCGTACGCGGCGGCCTCGTTAAGTCCGTCCCACACCCGCCCATACAGGGCGAGGTCGTCGGGAGAGTCGAAGGACAGCTCGGTGTTGATGGTCTCGACGATCACGCGTTCCTCGTCGAAGATCCAGAACCCGTGCTTGGGGGTCAGCTCCAGGGGAGCACCGAGGGGGACGATGCCGAGCTCCACTGTGCTCATGCCGATCAACCCGACGAGGCGGTCGAGTTGGCCCGCCATGGTCTCACGCGGGCACACCAGCGCGTGGAGAGCTCCCTCCCACACCAGGACCCGGAACAGCTTCCCCGCCTCGTACAGCACCTCCTGGCGGCGCATGCGAGCGGCAACGGCGGCCTCAGTGTCGCGCGGGGACTGCATCAGCAGGGCGTTCTTCGCGAACAGGTGCCGCGCGTAGTCGGGGGTCTGGAACAGACCCGGGATCACAGTGGCTTCGTAGCCACGCATCGTCGCGGTCTGCTGGTACTCGACGACGTACCGGTCCTGCACGGGCCTGTTGCCCGCGGCGAGCTGGCGGCGCCATGACCGCTGCTGGGACTCCAGGCCCCGGAGGCGGCTCGTCAGGTCACCAGCCTGCTCGGGCGCCCCGGCGGCGGCCGCCCATGCGGCGAGGTCGTCGGCGGTGGCGGTCTGCTTGCCGTTCTCCAGTCGGGACACCTTCGAGCGCTGCCAGCCGAGGAGGCTGGCGAAGTCCTTGCCATTCGCGCCAGCCTCGGCGCGCAGCTCCCGAAGGCGCGCACCGAGAGCCACCCTGGCGCTCTGAAAGTCCGTACTCACACCGACGAACGTACCTGCGCCCACACCTCGACAGTAGGGACGGCGACGGGCCAGGCACGGTCACGGGCCCGGCACGCGGCCAGCACCTCGGTGGGGTCGTCAATGACCTCGACGCCGGTCGTGACGTCGTCCTCGTCGATGTGCAGGCGCACCAGGGTCCGGGAGTCGAACAGCCACAGGTCGTAATCGGGCAGCTCGAGCCGGACGGCCTCCGCCCGGGGCAGTACCCGGATGTCCTCGCCTGCGGGCTCGTTCGCAGCGGCGGCCATGAGGAACCGCTGGCCGTCGGTGGGCGGCTCGTCGATGACCCGGACGCGGGAGAATCGCGCTCCCTGCTCGGCCTTCTCCCGAACGTTCACGTTCCAAGGATGCTCGGGCTGCGGCTCGGGTTCGATGCCGCGCATGAACGCCTGGAAGCGGGCGCCGGCGCGGTCGGTGGCGTACCCCCTCCGGGTCTCCAGCCGGAACGCGGTGTGCTGGAACTCGGCGAACAGGTGAGTGATGTACTCGAAGGGAACCAGGGCGGGCACCTTCACTCCTTCGGGGCGAAGCGGGTCAGGAGGTCGCGCGGGATGACGACGAACGTCTCGTGCTCGCCGACGTCGCGCAGCTGTGCGAGGTGCTCGGGGTCGGTGAGGCTGTCGCCCTGGACGACGATGTCGCCGGTCTCGACGACCTCGTACAGCGTCGGGCAGTTTCCGTACTCGGACGTGGTGCCGATGAACCGCAGGGTCATGGCTCGCTCCGTTCTGGTCGGGGCTTCAGGATGCTGGCCGTGCCGGGCAACGGGGGCAGATTGCGGGAGATTGCTTCTCCGCCAGGCCCAGGGCCGGATTGCCGGCAATCGGCACACGCGGCCCTCTCACGCGCCTGGTGGGATGCGCAGGCGAACCGGCTCGTCCTGGCCTTGCCACACGAATTCGAGAAACGCTGGCATGGACGTGCCGAAGGCGGTGTGCAGACGAATCTCGTATACCGCCCCCGCTGCCAGCTGCATCCCATCAATCAGCTCTTGCGGTGCGTTGGAGAGCGAGGTCAGAAGCCTCAAGTCATCGGCCGCGCCAGTACCTGCATTGACTAGGTGAAAGAGGGTCCGGTGGTGGTGATGGAGCTCCAGCCGCGGGCGAGGCCGACGAGCCTCCTCCTCAGCTGTGCGCCGAGCTGAGGCTTCCTCGTGTTGCAGCGTCAGGGCCTCCTCTGCCGCTGCGGCCGAGCGGACAGCTCCATCCGCCGACTTCCGAGCCTCGGTCAGGGAGGCCTCCGCAGCGTCGGCCGCTCGCACTGTCGCCTCCGCCGACTTCTTGCTGTCTCCGCGCGCCTTCAGGCTGACGAATGCCGCAGCGCCTGCCAACGCGAACGCGGCCCAAGAGGCCGCGTCTCCCCACTCTGGTCCGCTCATGGCGTGACAATAGGGCAGCAACCGCCCACGAGCTAGAGATCAGCAGAACGCCCGGCCCCTCCCGCAGTGGGGCCGTGCGTACGAGCTCATGGCCGTGCTAGGCCTCCGGCGGGTCCGCCTGCAAGCCGCGCGGCGCTGGTGCCTGACGTTCCTCGCGGTGAACGGGGTCCCGGACACGATCCTTGCCGCATGGGCCGGCCACACGAACGCGAACTTCACCAAGCGTGCCTACGTACATCCGACAGCCACCGACATGCGCGCGGCGGTCGTCCACCTGAACGGACTCCTGGGGGTCGCAAGCAACGCCTCCGACCCCCAGTGTGAGATTTCCGCTCTCCAGCGGATCAACAAACAGCCCCTGATCTGCGAAGCAGTCGGACGTGGTAGAACACCGCATCAGTCATACGGGCCAGTCTCACCTCAGGGCGGGGGCCCGTCACGCACTCAGGCTCCCGGCGTGCCGGGCTCCCGGTCCGCGGCGTCGGCGGCGCCCTCGGAGCCGTCGACCGCCGCGCCGTTCTTCTCCGCGGCGATCTTCGCGCGGACCTCCTCCATGTCCAGGGCGCGGGCCTGCGCGATGAGGTCCGTCAGGGCCGCCTCGGGCAGGGCGCCGGGCTGGGAGAAGATCGCCACCTGGTCCCGGACGATCATCAGGGTGGGGATCGAGCTGATCTGGAAGGCGCCGGCGAGCTCCTGCTGCGCCTCGGTGTCCACCTTGGCGAAGACCAGGTCGGGGTTGGCCTCGGCGGCCTTCTCGTAGACCGGGGCGAACTGCAGGCAGGGGCGGCACCAGCCCGCCCAGAAGTCGATCAGGACGAAGGGGTTCTCGCTCACCGTCCGGTCGAAGTTCTCCTTGGTCAGTTCGACAGTAGCCACGGTTATCCAGTCCTCCTGAGTGGTGTATCGCTTCCGTCCGGTGAACGAACGGCCGCCCCGAAGCATTCCTGGGCGCTCCCGGGGATCTGCGCACCCCCGGGAGCCGGTCTAGAAGGGGTGCCCGCCCGGGGTGGTGCGGACCGTGGTCCAGCGCAGCTCCGTGAAGGCGCCGAGGTTGGCCTCGCCCCCGAAGCGGGCGCCGGTGCCGGACGCGCCGACGCCGCCGAAGGGGGCCACCGCCTCGTCGTTCACCGTCTGGTCGTTGACGTGCGCGATCCCGGTCGGGATCCGCCCCGCCAGGTCCAGCCCGCGCCCCGCGTCGCGGGTCACGATGCCGAGGGCGAGCCCGTAGGGGCCGGCCGAGGCCAGCTCCACCGCCTCGTCCTCCGTCGCGAAAGACCGTACGGGCGCCACCGGGCCGAAGACCTCCTCGGTGTAGGCGGGGGTGTCGTCGCCGACGCCCGCCAGCACCGTGGGCCGGTAGAAGAGCTCCCGGTCCGGCCCGCCCGTGACGAGCTTGGCGCCCTGCTCGGTGCTGGCCTCCACCAGGCCCCGTACCCGCTCCAGCTGGGCCCGGTCGATCAGCGGGCCCAGGTGCACCTGCTCGCGGTACGGGTCTCCGACCGCGAGCTCGTCCGCGCGTGCGGCGAGCCGCTCCACGTACTCGTCGTAGAGCGAGGCGTGGACCAGGTGCCGGCCCGCCGTCATGCAGATCTGGCCCTGGTGGAAGAAGGACCCCCAGGAGGCCTGGGCGACGGCCGCTTCCACATCGGCGTCCCGGAGCACGACGAGCGCCGAGTTCCCACCCAACTCCAGGTGGGCGCGCTTGAGGTGACGCCCCGCCAGCTCGCCCACGAGACGGCCGCTCGCGGTGGATCCGGTGAACGACACCACCCTGACCAGCGGGTCGGCGACCACCGCCGCACCCGTCCCGGCGCCGCCGGGCAGGACGTGCAGGAGCCCGGCCGGCAGGCCGGCCGCCGCGAAGACGGCGGCGAGCGCGAGGCCACCGCAGACCGCGGTGCGCCGGTCCGGCTTGAGGAGCACCGCGTTGCCGAGGGCGAGCGCCGGTGCCACCGAGCGGATCGCGAGGATCAGCGGGGCGTTGAAGGGCGCCACCACCCCGACCACGCCGACCGGTTCACGGCGGGTGAAGGACAGCCGCTGCGCCTCGCTGGGCAGCACCTCGCCGGCCGGGCGCGAGGCCAGCGCGGCCGCCTCGTAGCACTCCTGCGCGGCGATGTGCAGCTCGAAGTCGGCCTTGCCGGGGATCGATCCGGACTCCCGCACCAGCCAGTCCCGCAGCTCGGCGGGGTGGGTGGCGAACAGGTCCCCGGCGCGGCGCAGCACGGCGGCCCGCTCCGGATGGGTGGCCCCGGCCCAGTCGCGCTGGGCCGCGTGGGCCCGCACGGCGGCTTCCGCGACATCGGCGGGGGCCGCCAGGTCCAGGGTCGCGAGGATCTGACCGGTGGCGGGTTCGGTGACCGGGGCGGTGCCGCCGGTGAGGGTGGGTCCGTCCTGCCAGAGCGTCGGGTCGAGGAGCGGCATGGCGCGGGGCCTCCGGATGCGGGTGGGCGTGGCGGGGGGTGGCAGCACGCCGCCATCGTTCCATCGCACCGGATCGGAGGCATCAACTTTCTTTGCCCGCACAGCAGTTGCCCGCCGACTCTGACCGGAAACGATCGGCTGCGGCGGGCAACGGACTGCGGCGGAAATGCCGGGTCGCGGCGGGGTCGCGGCGCCCCGGCTCAGCGTTCCAGGACGAGGGCGATGCCCTGACCCACACCGATGCAGAGCGCCGCGACACCGGTACCGGACCCGGCTGCCGCCAGCTGGTGCGCCACCGAACCCGCGAGCCGGGCTCCCGAGGCGCCGAGGGGATGGCCGATGGCGATCGCCCCGCCGCGCGGGTTGACCACCGCCGGGTCCAGCTCCGGCCAGGCGGCCAGACAGCCCAACGCCTGTGCGGCGAAAGCCTCGTTGAGTTCGAAGGCGGCCAGATCCGCGAGGGAGCGGCCCGCCTTGGCGAGGGCGCGTTCGACGGCCTCCACCGGACCCAGGCCGAAGAGCTGGGGCTCGATCCCGGTGACGGCGGACGCGCTGATCCGGGCCAGCGGCTCCCGGCCGGTGGCGGCGAGCCCCTCCTCGTCCGTCAACAGCAGCGCCGCGGCACCGTCGTTGAGCGGCGAGGCGTTCCCGGCGGTCACCGTGCCCGTGCCGTCGGTGCGGAAGGCGGGCTTCAGCCGCGCCAGCGCCTCGGGGGTGGAACCTTCCCTGATGCACTCGTCCCGCAGGAGGGCGACGCCTTCGAACGGGACGACCTCGGAGTCGTAGTGCCCGGCGGCCCAGGCGGCCGCCGCCTTGTGGTGGCTCTCCAGCGCGAAGGCGTCCTGCGCCTCGCGCGTGATGGCGTGCTTGTCGGCGACGAGCTCGGCGCCTTCACCGAGGGAACCGGTCCACTCGGCGGGCATCCGGGGGTTGGTCATCCGCCAGCCGAGGGTGGTGGACCACATCTGCTGGTGGCCCGCCGGGAAGGCGCGCTCCGGCTTCTGGACCACCCAGGGGGCGCGGGACATCGACTCGACCCCGCCCGCGATGGCGACGGAGGCGTCGCCGAGGGCGATCGCGCGGGCCGCCTGGATCACGGCCTCGAGTCCGGATCCGCACAGGCGGTTGACGGTGACCCCCGGCACGGTCACGGGCAGGCCGGCGAGCAGCACCGCCATGCGGGCCACATCGCGGTTGTCCTCGCCCGCGCCGTTGGCGTCGCCGAAGACCACGTCGTCGATGCGGGCCGGATCGAGACCGGGCGTACGGTCCACGAGCGCGCGCACCACGTGGGCGGCCAGGTCGTCGGGGCGGATCCCGGCGAGGGCGCCGCCGAACTTCCCGATCGGGGTGCGGACGGCGTCGACGACGTAGACGTCGCGGACGGTACGGATGCTCATGGGGTCCCTCCTGGACGGGCGGGTGGCGGCGCGGCACGCCGAAGCCGCTGTCCGGCACGGCGCACGCTCCGCCCGCGCCCGGTGGGGCACGCCCGCAGTTTCCGTCCGGCCCTCCCCGCCTGTCAACGCCCGCCGGGCCCCGTCGGCGCGCCGCCGCCGGGGCCGGGCGGGCGGAACGCCCGGGACACCTGGGGCACCCGGGGTACCCGGGGCGCCCGGGGTACCCGGGGCCGCTCAGGTCGCGCGGGACCGCTCAAGTCGTCCGGGGACCGCTCAGGTCATCCGGGATCCGCTCAGGTCGTCCCGAGCCGTTCAGGCCGTCCGGGACCGCTCAGGTCGCGGCGGACCCGCTCAGGCCGTCCGGTACCGCTCAGGTCGACTCGCGCGGCAGCGCCACCGCCGCCATCAGGTCGTACCGCCGGACGACGGCCGCGGGCTCCCGTACCGCGCGGTCCACCAGGCCCGCCAGCCGCTCCCCCGTGGGCATCTCGATCTGCACCGTGCTCAGCCGCGGCCGCAGCAGCCGTCCGATCAGCAGATCGTCCGCGCCGATGACGGCGACGTCGTCCGGCACGCGCAGCCCCTCGTCCTGGAACGCCCGCATCAGCAGCATCGCGTACTCGTCGTTGTACGCGAACGCCGCGTCCAGCCCGAGCGACCCCCACCGCCCCGCCAGCGCCGCCGCCGACTCCTCCGAGTACGCCATCGGCAGGGCCACGACCTCGGCCCCCGCCACCGACCGCGCGCCTTCCAGCCGGGGTGTGGAGAACAGCTCCAGCCCCTCCTCCTCCGGGACGACCACGCCGATCCGGCGCCGGCCCCGCTCCACCAGGTGCGCGGCCGCCCGTGCGCCCACCTCCGCCTGGTCCATGACCAGAGCGTGCGCCCCGGGGACACCGGCCGGCCCCATCGTTATCACCGCGCGCGCCCCGGCCCGCTTGAGCGTGGCGACGTTGTGCGCGGACAGGGTGATCTCGCCCAGGGAGATCACCGCGACCGGCCGCAGCTCCGCCCAGGCGCGCGCGGCCTCGTCCCCGGTCAGGCCGAGGCTGCCGTACTGGACGACCGTGTAGTCGAGGGCGCGCAGCGCCCACTGGAGCTCGTTGAGGAAGTTGCTGTAGAGCGGGCCGATCGGCACGTGCGAGGTCGGCAGCAGCACGATCCGCGTGTGCCCGGCGCGCAGGCTGCGGGCGGCCGCGTGCGGGACGTAGCCGAGCTCCTCGGCGGCCTCCCGGACCTTGCGGCGGGTCGGCTCGCTGATGCGTACCGCTTCCGCGTTGTTCAGGACGTACGAGACCGTCGCGCGCGAGACCCCGGCGAGACGGGCGACATCCGCGCTGGTCGGCACGGGCGGGGGCGGCGCGGCGGCGGAGGGCGCGGCGGTGCCCGGCGCGGCCGGCGGCACGGCGGGTGACGGCGACTTGGGCGGCTTCGATGACTGAGACATTGCCGTGGCATCTTTCCAGACCGGTTGGGCCCAGGGGCTAGCGGATGGCCGGAAACGAATGCTACACAGTGGTTACACGTTTAAGTGACACGTGTAACCACTGTGTAGCATTTGTTTCCGGGCATGCGCTAACCCCTGGGCCCACGTCTCTTATTCACATCTGACGCTGCCGAGGCTCATCTGTGTGCAGATCTCGGGGTCAAAGGGTGTCCCGCACCCACACACCTTGAACGATCAACGAAAGCGGATCGTTCCCACCACCACTGTGTGATCACGGACACGCCGCGCGCGGGGGCGTCGCCATCGGCCGGAGTGACCGCAGGTGGCGGGTCGGCGTTGTCCCGGGCATGGATACCGACGACGAAGACTTCCTCGGCGTGCTGGTGGACGCCGTCACCGAGACCCGCCTCAAGCTGCTCACCGGCGACGAAGCCCGGGCGGTCATGATGCTCCTCGTCGCGCTCGAGGACGAAACCCGCTCCGAGGAAGTACGTCGGGCCGCCGGAGAGATGCGCTTCCGCCTTGCATCGCGCCTGGCCCTACCCGTCGGCTCCCCCTAGTACTCCAGCTGTAGATCGTGATCTTCATGTCTGGGATGCGGCTTGTCGCTGGTAATGGCTGGTGCGTGATCGCTTTTGATGGCGGCGTCGCCAGTCGGACCAACCGACCCGGTGGGCCGCATCGCGGAGAGGCCGGATGGCGAGGGTGATGGACAAGCGCTGGACCTCGTTGCAGGACAGCGGGACCAGGTCGTCAGAGATGGACTGTCGGGCGTGTTCGTTCGCACGGACCACCGCGAGGAAGGCGTGGGCGAGCATCGCAAGGTCGTAGAACCGCTGTCCCTTCGCGCCGCGTCCGGCCGAGAGCTTCTGCCAGGCCCGCTTCGGCACCTTCCGGGCCAGGGCATCGGCGCGGAACGTGCCCGCACCGGTGGTCACTTCGGCCGAGCAGGCCACCGCGAGGACATAGCCCATGCGGCGTTCCTCCAGGGCGGATCGCAGTTTCGGGTTGCCGCCATGGACCTCGTCACCGGTGACCCGGTCCACGCGGTGTCCGGCATCCATGAACCGTTCGATCATCGTGCGGGCCAGCTCCGGCTTGGTCGCGAAGACGGTTTCCTCGCCGAGCCCTGGCGCCCGGCAGCGGTCCGGGTCGCCCGTCCAGGAGCGCGGGACGTACAGCTCCCGGTCCACCGCCGCGTGTCCCCGGGCGCCGGCGTAGACGAGGTAGACGGCGACCTGGGAGTTCTCGATCCGTCCCGCGGTGCCTGTGTACTGGCGTTGGACCCCGGCGGTGTGGGTGCCCTTCTTCACGTCGCCGGTCTCGTCGACGACCAGCACCGCTGCATCGTCGTGGAGGTGCTCGACGACGTATTCGCAGACGTCGTCGCGGACGGCATCGGCGTTCCAGGACGCCCGGCACAGCAGGTGCTGCATGCCGTGCCGGGTTGCCTCGCCGGCCCACTCCGCGATCGTCCAGCAGTTCTTGCGCGGCAGGTCCGACAGCAGGCCCAGCACCAGCCGCCCGGCCCGTAGGCGAGGTTCACAGCGGGCGAACCGGCCCGCTATGCGCCCCATGGCCACCTCAAACGCCTCCCGCCAACGTGCGGGATTTATGCTGCGACCAGTGGCCACCGTCTCGCCGTCAGTCCACACACCCACGATGATCAACGGCTGCCGCATCTGTTCCCGTAACGGCCCCACCAGCAAGATCACAATCCACACAGCTGGAGCACTACAGTCCGCTTACGGCCCCGCGGGCCTTTGAGAGCGCTCTGCATCGTCCCGCGAACCCCTCCTTCAAGGGGCGCGGAAATCCGTGGACGGACCCGCGGAAGATCACGTACCGTGTGGCTTCACGCCCTGAGATGGATGGAAGGAGGCGAGTGCCGTGCAGTTCACACCTTTCCAGCGCTCCCTCTTCCGCTATCCCGGCGTAGTTCGTCAGTTCTGACCGGGAGCGCTCCAAGCAGCCTGTATCCCGGAGGAATCCATGACCGATACGGTCATCCGCGCGCTCTCCGCGAGCGACGCACATCTTTTCGACGCACACCCCGACCCGCTCGGCGCCGGTGAAGGCCACCGGCGTACCCGGTTCCGCCCCGACTGGAAGCGCGTCGCCCTGCGCGACGGCGAGGTCGTCGCACGCGGTGCGTGGTGGGGCGGCCCCGACGACTCGGAGCCCGTCAACATCAACTGGTTCGACGTGGCCGAGGGCGAGGAGGAGGCCGGGGCCGAACTCCTGCGCTCCGCTCCCTGGCAGGTCGAACTCGAGATCAACCTGCCCGGCGGCTGGCGGGAAAAGACCTACCTGCGCGCCGGAGCCGAGGCGCGCTTCGCCGCCGCACGAGCCGCAGGGTACGAACTCCTGGTGGAACGCTTCCTGTACCGCTGGACCCCCGAGCGAGGTCTGCCCGAGCGGCCCGGACGCCTGCGCTTCAGCGCCGAACCCGACGACACCGTGTTCTTCGACGCGTTGCGCCGCATCCACTCCGCCACCCTGGACGCCCACGCGCTCAGGGCCATCGAGGAGGGCGGCCTCGACCAGGCCGCCCAGGAGGAACTCGACTTCTTCCACTGGTGCCCCTCCCCACGGGAATGGTGGCAGATCGCACACACGCCGGAGGGCGACCTGGCCGGCATCCACATCCCGGCCCACAACCCCTCCGGCCCGACGATCGGCTTCATCGGAGTCGTCCCGGAACAGCGCGGTCGCGGCTACGCCTACGACCTCCTCGCGGAGTGCACCCACCTCCTCGTCGAGCAAGGCGCGGAGTTCGTCAGCGGAGCGACGGACCAGGCCAACTTCCCCATGGCCGCGAACTTCGCCAAGGCTGGCTTCCCCGTCATCCGTGAACGCATCAACTTCCGGCATGCCGGCCGACAGTGAACGTGCAGGATCTACGCTGTGGAGTGGCCACCGTCTCGTCGTCAGTCCACACCGACGATGATCAACGGCGGCCGCGCCCGTTCCCTTGCAGGCCCCACCAGCAAGATCACGATCTACAGCTGGAGTACTAGGCATGACCGCCTTGACCGGGTCGGTCGTACGGGGACGCGCCCGGCTACTTGGATTCGATCCGTCCGACCGGGTCGGGGTCGGCGGTCAGCGCGTCACAGGCCGTTCGCCAGGCGTTGGCGTCGAGGCCGAGCTCGGTGCGGAGGTAGGCCGAGGTGAGACGCGCGAGGGCGGAGACCCGCCCGGGGTTCTCGTCCGTGGTCTCGGCGGCGTCGTATCCGGCGATGCCGCCGAGTCCGTGCTCCGCGTCGAACAGGGTGAGCAGGGTCTTGGGGCCGGGGGCGAGGGCATAGGGGTCGGCGTGCCAGTCCGGCCCCATGTCCGTGAAGTGCCGGGAGTCGTCCTTGTCGCCGGTGACGACCAGCGCGGGTGTGGCCATCGTGGAGAAGTCGAGGGTCCGGAAGAAGGGCAGCCGCTCGCCCATGGACGCGTGGATGACTTCGCCCCGGCCCGGTGCGGCGAGCACGACACCGGCCTTGATCCGCGGTTCCAGAAGGCTCACGACCTCCCCGCTGTCCGGTTCGGTGACCTGGGCGCCCAGCAGGAGGCTCGCGGTGAAACCTCCGAAGGAGTGTCCGGCGACGCCGACCTTGCTGCGGTCGACGCGCCCCGCGAGCTGCGGCACCGCGTTCTCGATCACGTCCAGCCGGTCGAGGATGTGCGTCATGTCCTCGCCGCGCGAGCGCCAGAAGAAGGGGGCTCCAGGGGCATCGGCAAGGCGGCCGGCCAGGGTCCGGGAGCTGAGGTGGGTCGGCTGGATGACGACGAACCCGGCCCCCGCCCACAAGCCGGCGATCGGCGCGTAGCCGTTCAGCGAGGAGAGGTGGTTCGAGCCGCCGTGGCCGTGGGAGAGGAGGATGACGGGAAGGCCGGTTCCGGTGGCGGGTGCGGAGACCCGCACCTGGAGGTCCGCGGGACGGCCGGGTACGGACAGCACCAGCGGGCCGTAGGACACGACCGGGACGGGCGGGCCGAACGTGTCGGCAAGGGTGGTCTCGGTGGGTGTGTTCATGAGGGGTGGTTCCTTTCTGTGCCCCGCGGCGCGCGACGGGCGCCGGGCAGCAGGCAGGCAGGCAGGCAGGCAGGCCAGGAGTGCCCCATTCGGGTAGCCTGAAACGGAGCGTCGCTCCATTTACTATGTGGAGCGCTGCTCCGCTTTGTCAACGGTGTCGGAAGGAACGCGAGATGCCCGAGATGCCCACCGAGAGCCCCACCGGGCAGGTGTCGGCCCGGAGCAAGCGGACCGACGCACAGCGCAACCAGCAGGTCATCCTCACCGCGGCCGCCGAGGTGTTCCTCGGTTCCGGCGTCGACGCGCCGATCCGCCAGATCTCGGCCCGCGCGGGCGTCGGGATGGCCACGATCTACCGCCACTTCCCCACGCGGGCGGACCTCGTCACCGCCGTGTACCGGCACCAGATCGAGGCGTGCGCCGAGGCCGGCCCCCACCTGCTGGCCACTGCCGGGACCCCGCTCGCCGCGCTGCGCCAGTGGATCGACCTCTTCGTCGACTTCCTGGTCACCAAACACGGGCTCGCCGACGCCCTGCAGTCCGACAGCGACCGCTTCGCCACCCTGCACACGTACTTCCTCGACCGCCTGCTGCCCGTCGGCACCCAACTGCTCGACGCCGCGACCGGCTCCGGCGAGATCAGGCCCGGCGTGCAGGCCTACGAGCTGATGCGCGGCATCGGCAATCTCTGCGTCGGGCGCGACAGCGACCCGCGCTACGACCCCCGCCGACTGATCGACCTGCTCTTCCAGGGCCTGCAGGCACCCCGGCCCTGACCCAGGCGGAGAAGACCGAACTCACCGAGAAGCTGGAGACGTGACCCTCATGACCAGCCCCCAGCAGGACGACATCCCGGTTCCCGAACACGGCGCCGTTCCGGGCGGATCGGTTCCGCTGACCTCCCACGTGAAGGCGGGGCCCGGCGGGGCCATGACCGACGAGGTCGGCGTCATCACCGGCGACGTCACCCTGACGAGCGAGGCCGGCCCGGACGGCACCGCCCGGGTCCGCATCCAGTACACGGGCGCGGACGAGTGGTACACCCTCACGGGCAGCCCGGCCCCGCTCCCGCCGGAAACCCTTGCCGCCTTCCACGAACGCGTCGTCGACGCCGTCCGGGCCGGCGGCGCGGCCGAGGTACCCGGTCCACGGCAATGAGCCCCGTCAGCGGCCGTCGCGGCGCCACTCGTAGCGCCACACCGCATCGAGTTCGTCCTCGTGCGGGGTGCCGGGCGGCGCCGGGGGAAGGCGGCGCGCCGCTTCCACGCAGCGCTCGTCGTGGTGCAGCGCGAGCCCGTACACGGCGGTGACCTGGACTCGGCGGTCCGCGTCGTCCAGCAGGGCGGCCATGGCATCGGTGAAGACGGGACCGCGGTCCCCTCCCTCGGCAACCGTGAGACAGGCGGCCCGGCGTACGACCGTGTCCACGTCCGTCATCAGCACCAGCAGTGCCTCACGGACATCATCGGGGAAGGCCGGCGCCTCGGGCCATGTGCCGACCCTGCGCGCCACCGCGCACCGTACCCCGGGGTCGCGGTGGCCGGCGTAGGGCACGAGGGCCGCAAGAGCGCGCGGATCGGTGAGCTCGCCGAGCGCGACCAGCACCTCGATGAGCACGGCGAGGTCCTCTTCCCCGGTCGACCAGTCGGTGAAGAAGTCCAGGGCGGGACCGGCGAACGCGTCCTCGTCGCTGTTGTCGAAGAGGTGGGTCAGCCGAAGCACCTCGGCGCCGAACAACCGGTGGGACGGCTCCGGATGGGTGCGCAGCGCCGCGGCAGCCGTCCAGGTCTCCTGGTCGCGACGGTTGGCCAGCAGGATGGTGACATCGCCCCAATCTGAGTGGTCCTGGGCGTGGCCCAACGCGCGTGCCATCAGCTCCTCGAAGGAAGTGCGGATGCCGAGCAGTTCCTCCAGGCGCGTGAGGATCGCCGCGTGCCCGTCGCGAACGGTCATTCCCCCGAGGGAGTACGCGTCGACGCTGTGGTAGTCGTCGTCCTGAACCCGGGTACGGACAAGGGCGTCCCGGGAGCCCGTGAGGCGCCGCAGTTCGGCTTCGACCCCCGTCTCGTGCCGGCGGCGCGCGAGATCCCGCATCTCCAGCAGCTCGGACTCGCCGTACCTGCCCCGCACCCGCTCGTCCAGGAGCACCTCGACGAGCGCGGGCGAGCCCGAATCCACCGCTTCGCGCAGTGGTGGCAGCTCGTCCGGTCCGCACTGCCCGGGGTCGGCGCCGTGGTCGAGCAGCCGTTGGGCGATGGCTCCCGAGTGCGTTCGGACGGCCAGGCAGAACGCCGCGTCCAGCATGTCGGGGTCGACGTACCGCCGAAGCAGGCTCTTCACCAGGGCGGTGTCTCCGGCCCGCACCGCGGAGATGAGGGGAGGACCGCTGTCCGCCGCACTCCTCGCACCGCTATCCATGTCCACCCATGTCTCTGCTCCCCCTGTCGCGTTTTCGCAGCTCGTGAAGTGTAGGGGGAGCGAACAACGGGGCCTACTGGGTGACGATGTCCTCGCACACCGGCTTCGGCGGCGCCTTCGCGATCACGCCCCGCCAGTAGTCGGCCTCCTGGGCCGCGCCCCGGCGTGCGGGCTGGATCAAGGTGGAGAACGCCGTCGTCCCCGGCCGCGCTTCCAGGTCGCCGGGGCCGATCGCGACCACGTACCGCTGCCCCGGCTCCATCACCACCTCGCGGTTCGAGGTGTCCACCGTGAACGAGCCGGGCGCCCCGCCCGGCTCCACCCGCTGCGACACCCCGATGACCGGGGCGAACTTCCCCTTCATCACCTCCACGACCCGTACCGGCGTCGTGACGAGCTGAGGATTCTCGGCGCCGACGGCCTCGGGGTCGTGCACGGCCTCGCCGGTGGCCTCCACCACGGCGATGCCCTGCGCACCGGTCGCCACCTCGGTGTCCGTGCCGCCGGACGGCGTCCCGCACAGGCTCTCGGTGCTCTCGCTGCTCTCGCTGCTCTCGGTACGCGCATCCCCGGCGCTCTCCCAGGCGTACCAACCGCCGCCCCCGAGGAGCACGGTGGCCGCCGTCCCGGCAATCGCCCACGTCTTCACGCTCATGATCAGCCCCACAGCTTCGAGTAGTTGGCCTTGTCGACGTCCTGGGGGAGGTCGAAGTATTCGTGGGCGGCGGGCCACATCAGGGACCGCACATAGCCCGGCCCGCCCGCGTCGGACTTGTGGCACAGCCCCAGGGCGTGGCCCAGCTCGTGCGCCGCGATCTGCCGGCGCTTGGTCCGGCCGGCGTTCTTCATCGCCGCCGTGTTGAACCGGATGTAATCGGTCTGGCCGGGACCTCCCCGGTGGTTCCACTTGGCGGCGGCGATGTCCTTCGGGTCGTCGTAGTCCACGAACTCCAGGTCGTTGACTCGCCCTTGACGCACGGCGCGGCGGCGACGGCTGCCGCCGGGGGCGGGGCGAGCAGGAGCAGGGCGGCGGCCGCCGACAAGGCCGCGGACATGCGCTTCATCCCGCCCACGGTAGGGCTCCGCCCGGCGGGGCCGATCGTTTCCTCACCCCCCGCGGCAAGGCAGTTCGCCTTCCACCCTTCGCACGGTTGTACTGCAGTACTGCCCAGACCCAGACCCCGCCTCCGGCGACTTCGAGCTGTTCCCCCGGGCGGCCCGCCAGGGCGACGCCGGCCAACCCCGGAGCAGAGTGTTCCGGGGCACCCGACCGGGAACTCCCCACCCATGAGCATCATCATCACCGTCCTGGCGTGGAGCCCTCTCGCGGTCTTCCTCTACTGGGTACTGGCCGAGGTCATCCGGGGCTGGGGCGAGCCGCGGGGCCCCGACGACAACGACGGAGTGGCGGACGAGGCCTGACGCCCGCCGGTGGGTTTCGCGCCGTCCCAGCGCCCGCGCGCTTAGCATGCGGGCATGGAGATCCATGTGGGCCAGGTGGCGCTCCACTACGTGGAGCACGGGACCGGGCGACCCGTGCTGGTGCTCCACGGCGCCGGAGTCGACCACCGCGAGACCGAAGCCTGCTTCGAAGTGGTTCTCGACGGCGTCGCGGGTCTGCGGCGGATCTATCCCGACCTCCCCGGAATGGGCCAGACCGTCGCTCCCGAAACGCTGCGCAGCGCCGACGACGTCCTCGACACGCTGCTCGCCTTCGCGGACGAGGCCGCGGACGGCGCCCCGTACCTCCTCATCGGGCACTCGGCGGGCGCGTACTTCGCGCAGGCGATGGCCGCGAGGCGCCCGGCGGAGGTCGCCGGTCTCGCGCTCGTCTGTCCGCTGCTGCCCGGACTGCGCGACGTACCGGAGCACCGCGCGGTCGCCGGATCGGGTGAGATCGGCGACGACGTCTTCCGGAGCTACTTCGTGATCCAGACCCCGGAGATGCTCGACCGGTACGAGCGTTACGTCGCCCCGGCCGCGGCGCTCGTCGACCAGGCGGCGCTTGAGCGGATCGGCGAACGGTGGACGCTCGCCCCCGTTCACGCGGCGGCGTACGCGGGTCCGACCGTGATCGTGGCGGGCCGGCTGGATTCGACGGTCGGGTACGCCGCCGCCGCCGACCTCGTCGACCACTACCCACACGCCTCGCTCGCCGTGGTCGACGACACGGGACACGCGCTTCCCCACGAGCGACCGGAACTCCTGCGCGCCCTCCTCCTCGAGTGGCTCACGCGCGTCGAACGCTCGAGCTGACCTGCCGCTGACGCCGCCTGCTCGTCTGGTCGTCTGGTCGTCTGGCCGTCCAGAGGTCCTTCACGACGAACTCCTCTACGGCGCACAGAGGATGCGGGGACCTCCGCGGCGCCGTGGCCAGTCGGTCGCATCGACGTCTTGCCGGTCAACCCCGGGACCGCAAGCATGACGTGCACACGCCAGACACCCCCATCCACTCGCTGACCGATGGAGAAGACGATGCGCAGACACAAGACCGCCGCCGCCCTGGGAACCCTGATCCTCACCTTGGCCAGCCTGTTCGTCGGATCCGCCGGCACGGCCCAGGCGGCCGCCCAGTCCTGTTACGGCTCCGGCCGGAGCTACGCGAGCGACGAGGGCAATTACTGGCCGCACGGAGACGCCCTCGCGGTCTCGACGTCGAACTGCAGCGACATCAACGTCAAACCCGGCTCGGGTACTTACGTGCGCACCTGCTTCGTCCCCTCCAGCGGCGGCTGGTACTGCAACGGCTGGCGCTGGATCAACGGCGGGTCCTGGGGGCTTGCCGCGACCGACGTGAAGGACGGAACCAAGTTCTACCTGGCCTTCGACCGCCACTCCACGGGATCCGTCGCCTACTGATCCACGCCGACGGAACACCGACCGGGGTGCGGGGGGTCGCCGAAGAAGCCGTGGCGCGGCTGCTCTTCGTCGGCCCTCGCACCCTCCGCGGGGCGCCCGCCCGGTCGGGGCCTCCCTCTCGCGGCGCCGAACGGCAGCCGCGCAAGCGAAGGAGATCGTCCTTGACGCACGGACAGAGCACACGGCCGGACCCCCGGAGCGGACGCGGCAGGAAGCCGGCGGCGTGGGTCCGGGCTTCGCGCTGGGCCCTCGCCTGTGCGACCGTCGCCGCGCTGGCCCTGTCAGGCTGCACCCGGGCCGGCGACGACCGGATCCCCGACGGGCCGGCCGCGACCACGCCCGTACCCGAGGGCGACGCGTTCTACGACCCTCCGAATCCGCTGCCCCCGGGCAAGCCCGGCACGGTGATCCGCCAACGCCCCTTCGCTCCACCGGAGTCGACGCTGACGCTGGCGTCGCACACCTTTCTGGTCATGTACCTGAGCACCGGGACCAACGGCAAGCCGGTGGCCGCGAGCGGGCTGGTGACCGTACCGGACGGCCCCGCGCCCGCCGGGGGACGGCCTGTCGCCGCGGTGGACCACGGCACGATGGGCATCGGCTCGCTGTGCGGCCCGTCCCGCATGCCCGCCTTCGCCGGGCTGGAGGACTCCAGCCCGGTCGCGAAACTCCTCGCGCGCGGATTCGTCGTCGCGCAGCCCGACTACATCGGAGTGGGGGTGACCGGGGTCAGGCACCCGTACCTCAACGGCAAGTCCGCCGCGTACGCCACTCTCGACATCCTTCGCGCCGCTCGCGGGATCGACCCGGGTACGGGCGCGACGAGCCTCGTCTACGGCGGATCGCAGGGCGGGCACGCGGCGCTGTGGAGCGCGCACCACGCCGCCGAGTACGCTCCCGACGTCGACCTCAAGGGCGTGGTCGCCAACGCGCCGGCGGTCGGGTTCGAGTGGATGCCCGACCTGTTCGCCCAGCAGAGTTCGATCGCCACTCCCTACGCCGGGATGCTGCTGCTGCTCGTCAACGGGGCCTCGGCGGCCGACCCTGCGGTCAAGCCCGCCGAACTCCTCACCCCCGACGCGCTGGCCGCCGCGGACCACATGTGGACGGAAACCTGCATCTCCGGGGACACCGTGATCCCGCCCGCCGAGAACATCCTGCGGCCCGGCGCCGATCTGGGACCGCTCAACGCCGCCCTCAAGGCCAGCGCCGCCGGCGAAGTCACCACCAAGGTCCCGGTGCTGCTCCCGCAGGGGGGCAACGACGTACTGAGCAGTCTCAACCAGGGGCTCGCCCGGCAGCTGTGCGACAAGGGCGTGAACCTGGACTTCAAGCACTACCCCGACCAGGGGCACACCCTCAGCGACGGCCCGCTGGACGATGCGGTCGCCTGGATGGACGCGCGGCGCGCCGGTACGCCGGTCTCCGAGAGCTGCGTGTTCTGAAAGGCGCCGACGAGCGAGCGTGGCCGCCCGGCGGTGGAGCGTGAGCGCGCGTGTCCGGCGCCGGCCGCTGTCACCGCCCGGCGCCGGGGTGGGCGATGCCGAAGAGGACCACGGCCAGCTCGTCGGTCACCCTCTCGACTTCCAGGACCTGGGTGCGGACCGGTTCGGGCAGGTGCGCCCGCTCCCACAGGGCCATCGGCTGGTCCGCGGGGCGGGCCGCCCACAGTCGTTCGAGGTCGGCTGCCGCATGGGCCAGTGATCCCGCCGCGTCGTGCGCGACGGAGCCGACGGCGCCGCCCAGCGGGTCACCGGCCGATCCCCGCGGGCCGAACGGCGCGAACTCGGGGACCTCTCCGAGGGTGAGGACGGTGGAGGTGATGTGGGGCATCCGCAGCACCCGCTGCACCCAGGCCGGACCCGGCACCCCCCGGGGCAGCCTCGGGAAGTCCGGGGCGGCGACCAGCGTGCGGTGCACGAGCTCCGCGTACCGGCGGTGCTCGCGCGCAGGCGTCCAGGCCCCTCCTTCCAGGGCGAGCTCGAGCCTGCCGATCTGCGCACGGGCGTGATCCACACCGCCCTTCCATTCCGGCTCCAGGTCCGGGATCCCGGCCGCCCTCACCGCGCGCGCACGGTCACCGAGCAGCAGCAGCGGGGGCGGCGGGCTCGCACCCCCGGTCCCCTCCAGGTCCAGGTCCAGGTCCCGGTCCCGGTCGTTCTCGCCGTGCGCCACGACGTGATCCTCGAGGACCTGGCGGGCCCGGCGCTGACGCTTCGCATCCCCGACCAGCCGGAGCCAGCCCTCCTCGGTCCGCGCCCGCGCCTCGCCGGTGTCCAGGGCTCCTTGGTGGAGCCGGCCGGTGTGGACGCCGTCGACCCAGCCGAACAGCTCGGGCAGCTCGACGTCGTCCACCAGGACGTCCGCCTCGCGGGCGGCACGGCACACCGCGAGCGCCAGCAACGCGACGACGGGCATCCACCGCGACGTGAACTGCGCGCCGTCGGGCGCGTCCGGGCGGCCCGGCCGCGGTCCCGACGGGCCGGGCACGGACCGGTTGTCGTAGCCGGTGTGCCACACCACCAGCGCACCGCAGGTCATCACGGCACGCCGCCACGCGGCCATCCCGTACGCCGCCTCGTTGCGCCGCTCCCAGCCCTGCCCCTCAGCCACGACCCGTTCCCTCCGCCGCCCCGACCACTCCCGCCACCCCGAAGGCTACGTACACCGGGCCCGGCGGGCTTCCGTGGAGGGCTACCGGGCGGCCTCGTATTCCTTGGCGAGCGATTCGGCCGCCTTGGCTCCGCCCTTGGCTTTGAAGTCGGCGATGACCTGGTCCCACTCCGACAGGGACAGCTCGACGAGCTGCTCACCTCGTACGGCGATCTCGACATCGTCTGGCTGGACGGGGAGTTCGAGCACACCGAGGACGAGTGGCGCTACGGGGAACTGCGCGAGCTGATCCGCGAGCGGCAGCCGCACGCCCTGGTCAACGACCGGTGCAAGGGGCACGGTGACTTCACCACCCCCGAGCAGCAGCTGCCGGTCGTCGCGCCCGCCGGCCTGTGCGAATCCTGCATGACCATGAACCAGACCTGGGGACACGTTCCGTCGGACGACACCTGGAAGTCCCCCCGGGCCATCCTGCACACCCTGGTCGAGGCGGCTTCGATGGGCGGCAACCTGCTGCTCAACGTGGGGCCGACGGGCGAGGGCGAGTTCCCGCCGCAGGCGGTGGAGCGGCTCGACGCGCTGGCGAGCTGGATGGAGCGGCACGGCGAGAGCGTCCACGGGACGCGGGCCGGGCTGAAGCTGTGGCAGTTCCACGGTCCCTCGACCGTGCGACGGCTGCCGGACGGCGGCAGCCGCCTCACCTGCACCTCACCATGCGCCCCTACGAGCAGATCACGGTGCGCGGGCTGCCCGTCGCCCGGGTCCGTGAGGTCACTGTGCTGGGGACCGGATCGGCCCTGGCCTGGGCGGTCCAGGCCCAGCGGCCCGATCACTGCTCGCACCTCGCTCGGCGGCACATGGGCGGGCCCCGGCGAGCGGACGATCGCCGACTGGCCGGGCCCACGACAGGCCGACGGCGGTAGGCCCGGCGCTCCAGTTGGAGCGATCAGTCGCCGTGCCGAACCCGTCCCGGGTGCGCCCGGTTGCGCCCGGGTGTCCGCCGCGCTCGGTGCGGCGGACACCCGGGCGTCCGCGATGCTCAGACGGAGAAGCCCGTGACCTTCCGCGGGGTCACCCGGACGATCAGCCGGAGCACCTCCTCCGGCTCGGCCGGCGGGTCCTCGCCCAGGTACTTCTGCGAGAGCGTGCGCGGCAGCGACCTCTCAGGGTCGTCGAGCAGCTCGACCGTGCCGCGGATGTCGACGGACCGGTACGGGTTCGCGGTGTCGAAGACCGTGAGGCTGACCCGTGGATCCCGTGCGAGATTCCGCGCCTTCTGGCGCCCGGCCGTCGTGGAGAACAGCACCGTGTCCCCCTCCCTGGCGATCCAGACCACCGATGTCTGCGGCCCGCCGTCGCGGTTCAGCGTCGCGACGGTGGCGAAGTTCCTCCGGTCGAAGGGCCCGCCCCCCAGGAACACAGTGCGTGCCCGACGATGTCGCCGCCCCGCCGCCATGGCAACATGGCTAACTTGATTCCTTGTCAACTCACCTGAGCAGAGGTCCACATGGAAGAGAAGGACACGTACGAGCACCCCACGCCGGAAGCCGCGGCGCTCGCCGCCCAGCGCGGGCTCGGGGAGTGGCGCCGGACGTTTCGGCGCAAGCCGAGCTGGGTGGCCAAGAAGCACAACGAGTCGCGGCTCTATCTGTACGACGGCGGGGTGGTCGTGCGGACCGCGCGGATATCCCGGGGGGACGACCTCTTCGAGGCCGCGTACGACTGGGGGACGCTGCGGGTCCTGCGGTACTTCAGCACCCGGGGGGACGCCCGGTACACCCTGCTCGACACGGGCGGCGTCGCGCTGAACATCGGCCCCGGGACCCGGGTCTTCCTCAAGGAGGACAAGCAGGCTCTCGGGATCACCTCGGTGGTCGAGGGCACGATGTTCGTCTGGCCGAGGTCGTGGGGGGAGTACATCGAGGAGTGTGTGGTGCGGGTGCAACTGCCCGGCGTGCTCGGGCGGATCGAGCGTGGTGAGACGGTGGACTTCGGGCCGTACAAGGTCGACCGGCGGGGGGTGGCGGGCCGGAAGCACGCGGCCGCCTGGTCGGAGATCGTCGACATCTCCGCGTACGACGGCACCCTGATGTTCAACAAGAAGCTCCGCAAGATGACCGTGGACAGCGTGCCGCTGCAGAACATCGCCAACGCGAACCTGTTCCTCAGCGTATGCCAGCGCTTCAAGGCCCAGGGCTGAGGGGAGGCGTTCCGTGACGGACCCACAGGACTCTTCGTCGCCCCGGCCTTGGGGAGATCCCCGGGAGGCCCTCCGGGAGGACCGGACCACCGTCCGGTTCCTCTTCGTGCTCGCGGTGGTGTTCTTCGTCATCGCCGCCTTCGTGGACTGGCCGACGGACAAGGCCGAAGTGTGCGGCAAGCTCGGCGCGTTGCGGTCGGCGAGCGGTTCGATCGAGGACGAGATCGGCGATCTGAAGGACGCCGCCGAGGACTACCGCGGCACGGATCAGGACGCGGTCCGGGCCGACGCCGACCGGATCGGCGACGACCTCCTGGACGGCTCGGGCCTGAAGTGGCTCGACCGGGCCGATATTGATCGCGCCACCGGCTCGATCCGCGCGCTCTGCGGCGCCGAACCCACCAGCGGCTGAGGGAGAGTACGACATGACCGACGGGACGACCACGGGCATCGACGTGCAGAGCATGGTGCTGGCCGTACTCACTCTCGCGCTCGGGGTGGCGGCGTTCGTGCTGACCACCGCCTGGGTGCTGCCGATCCTGATCATGCTCTGCGGGGTGCTCGCGCTGTTCATGGCCCGACAGCGGTAGTCAGGCGCCGCACCGGATCAGGATCGGCCTGCGCACGCGGGGGGCTCAGCAGGTGATGGTGACCTCGTGGACCACCGGCTGGGCCGGACGGGGGAACGAGGTCACGCCGAAGGTGCCGCGGACGGTCGAGCCGCACGGGACGGTGGTGACCGGACCGCGCACCTGAAGGTTCGCGGAGGTGAAGATGATCCGCTTGACCTGTGTTTGGGGCGGAGCGGACCCGACGACCTCCGTGGACAAGGTGGTGAGCAGTTCCTTCGCGGCGGGCGCCGGGCGGCCCGGGGAGGGCGGGCCGGCCAGCCCGACCGTCCCGTAGAACTCGACGGTGGCGCCTGTGACCTCGGCGCACACCCGCGTGGCCAGGCCCGCCTGGAGGCCCGAGCTTCCGCAGGAGGTGGTGACGGTCCCGCCCGTGTCGGCCGGCAGGACGGGGGCGGCGTTCGCGGGGGTGATCGAGAAGAGGGCCAGACCTGCGGCACCGGCCGCGAGCAGAGCTAAGCGGTTCATCGGGGTTCGTCCTCCGTGTAATGGAGCGCCGTCCAAGGGTTCTTGGTCCGTGCTGATGCCATGTGATATTTCACATGGCATCAGAACGGAAGGTGTGCGAAAGCTGAACTCCCCCTGGCCGCATCAAGGCACTCTCGCTCCAGACCGTCGGGCCGGGGCGCCCATCGGCTTGCCCCGGCCCGCCGCTCAGAACGTTCAGGAGATCAGGTCATGGTCATGGTCATGGTCATGGTCATGGTCATGGTCAGGTCGTGGTCATGGCCAAGGTCAGGCCAAGGTCAGGTCTGGCACTGCTTCGTGACCGCTGGAGACCACCCGCTCCACGCGGCGCCGTCGGCCTTGGCGTGGACCCGGATCTCGACCTTCACGGGGCCGCACACCCTGGTCGTGCTTCCCACGGCGAGGGGGTCGAGGGCCGCGCCGGCCGGGACGTAGGTGCGACCGCTGCCCACCTTCTCCCAGTGCCCGCCGTCGACGACGCGGAAGAACGCCTCGTACGAGACGTTCAGTCCCCTCGTCCCCGTGTTGCGCGCCTTGATGTACGCCGTGATCTCCCGTGTCGGGAACCTGCCGGCGGATCCCCTCTGGGCACTGATGCAGCCGTTGACGGCCACACGGCCGGTCGACGTACCCCCTCCGCAGGCGATGGCCGCGGCGTGCGCGTCGGCCGGAAGTGTCAGCATGGTCAGCGCGACTGCGCCCAGGATCGTTCCGGTACGCCTCAAGTGCAATGTTCCGTTCCTTCTTTGAGCCCGTCCTGTCGGAGAGACCATCGCGCGCCCACGGGTACGCGGAGCAGCTTCTCGGCGAGTTTTCGCCCGAATGGGCGCAGGCGGAGGGGCGGAGCCGACCCCGACGGGCTGACGGCTCGCCGGGGGGCTTGTCCTGCCTGGTCAGGCCAGGATGTCGACGGCGTAGAAGGTGCCGACGCCGGCCGCCAAGGCGCCGAGGAGGAAGCGCAGGAAGCGCTCGGGCAGCCGGGGCTGCAGGCGGGCGCCGAGGTAGCCGCCGATCAGCCCGCCGAGGCCGCAGGCGAGACCGAGGGGCCAGTCGGGGGCGATGGAGCCGGTGGCGGTCAACGACAGCAGGCCGTAAGTGGCGGCGCCGGCCAGGGAGGTGCAGAAGGTGGAGGCGAGCGCGGCCGGTGCGACCTGCGCCACGGGCATCCCGCGGCCGACGAGGACCGGGCCGAGGATCGAGCCGCCGCCGATGCCGTAGATCCCGCCGACCGTGCCGACCGCCACCGACAGGACGACGGTCGACCGGGGCCGCAGGCCCTGCCCGCCGGTGCCGCCGGATCCGGCGGTGTGAGCGGTGTCGGCGGTCGCCCGGAGCGTGCGGGCGATGAGCCACAGGCCCAGCGGCAACAGCAGGATCGCGACCAAGGCCCGGAAGACGGTGGGGCCCGGCACTGCGAAGACGCGGATGACCGCGCCGAGGACGACCCCGGGGAGCGTCCCGGCGAGCAGGAGCCGGGTCAGCCGGCCGCGCAAGCGGCCGTCGCGGTGGTAGCGGAGCAGGGCGCCGGGACCGGCGACCACGTTGTAGAGGAGGTTCGTCGGGGTCACGGCCGGATTCGGCACGGCCAGGACGCTGAGCTGGATCGGCAGCAGGAACACCGCTCCCGACACGCCGACCGGCGCCGTCACCACCGCGATCAGCAGCCCCGCCGCGAACCCGAGCAGCCCTGTCGACCAGTCCACCCGCAGCCTTCCGCTCCCGCCCCGGTGAACCCTCGGGGTCATGCGTTCCCAACCCCCGCGCCGACGCCGTGAGATCCGTTCGCCGTATGGTTGGCCGATGCCCCGACACCGTATCGACCGCCCGGCCGACCTCGACGTGGTCCGCGAATCCTATGACCGGGTGGCCGACAACTACGCCCACATGGTGGTGACGACGGGAATCGGCGACATCCGTACCCATCCGTGGCTCAAGGCGTCGATCGATGTCTTCGCCGACACCGTGGGCGGGCTCGGGCCCGTCCTCGACGTCGGCTGCGGACCCGGCACGGTGACCGCCTACCTCGCTGAACGCGGACTCGACGTGTCCGGCGTCGACCTCTCTCCCCGCATGATCGAGAACGCGCGCCGGCTCCATCCGCAATGCCGCTTCAGCGTCGCTTCCGCCACCGACCTCGACCTGGGTGAGGCCTCCCTCGGCGGTGTGCTCGGGTGGTGGTCGCTGTTCAACCTCCCCCGGGACGTCCTCCCCCAGGTTCTCGCCCTGTTCGCGCGCGCCCTGAAACCGGGCGGGCACTTCATCACCGCAACGCACGTCGGCGACGAGGACGCGAAGCGCACCGAGGCATACGGAGGCGTGCCCGTCCGTTGGACGACACACAAGTGGCGGCCGGAACAGCTCGTGGACCTGATCGAGCAGGCCGGCCTGCGCCCGGTCGCCGAACTCCGGCTCCCCGCGGACGAGCACACCGGGCCGGGTCTGGTCATCATGGCCCAGCGCCCCGCGCGCCCCGCCTGAGGTGGGCGTCTTCTGGTCGTTCGGGGCGGCCTGACGGCGTCCTTCCTCGTGCAGCCGGTCGACGGTCAGTCCCCGTCCGCACTGCCAAGGGCGTTGACGATCAGGCGTGTGGCGTGGTCTCGGTCGTCCGTGAGCCGGTTGATGTGCTCCGCGAGGAGGAGCGCGGTGGCTTCCAGGGGGTTCATCTCCTCCTCGGTCCAGTCCCCGTACTGCTTGCGCCAGAGGCTGGGGCTCAGGCCGGTGCCTGCCGCGATGACCATGCCGGCCATGGTGGGGATGGCCTCGGGGCGCACGCTCCGGGTCATCGTGCGCATGGTGGCCACCAGGTTGGGGACCACGTACTCGATGACGTCCTTGTCGTGTTCCTCGTACGCTTTGCGCAGCCACGTCATGAACATGTAGATGAGCGTGCACGCACCGTCGAGCAGGTCATGGGCTTCGTCGGGTCCCAACGATGCGATGAACCGGTCGGTGAGCAGGCGCTGTTCGGAGCTGGTCTCGGCCTTCTCGTCGTAGATCGCTTTGAGGCGGGAGTCGATCACCATGAGCGCCGCGCCCACATCGCCGGCCGGAGCGTACTGCGGATCGCAGGACGATGGCATGGGAGTCCTCCTCGGTGTCGGCGGCATACCTCGCTCTCCGTACGGTAGGCCGCCCGGCGGGCGGGGGTACGGCGAATCCTGGATCATCCGACGCCGGCACGGCTCCGCCGCCGGCACCCCCGACCGCCAAGCCCCGGCTCTTTCAGGACGGTTCGCCGTAGCGGGCGGCCATCGCGGCGGCCCGCTCGCGCAGGGAGGCGCGCAACGACTCCGGGGCCAGGGCTTCCGCGTCCGTGCCGAGCTGCCACAGCGCCCATACGGCGTGCCGGGAATCCTGGAGGGTCACCTCCAGCCGCAACCAGCCGTCCGCGTCTGGTTCTTCCGCCCGGACGGCCAGCGCGGTGTCCAGCAGTTCCTCCCGCCGCGCCGGGTTCACCCGCAGCCGCACGGTGAGGTGGTCGCCGTCGGAGAGGAACCGTGCGGAGCGCTCCCGCCAGATCCGGTCCAGATCGACCTGGTTCGGCCGCTGTGCCGGTTCGGGGAGTTCCTCGGCGGCCAACATCCGTGACAGCCGGTACGTGCGGTCCGCGCCGGCTCTCGAAGCCAGCAGGTAGCCCCGCTCGCGTACGGTGACCAGGCCGATCGGGTCCACCGTGCGCCACTGCGGCTCCTGGCCCGTGGCCGCGTAGTGGATGCGCAGCTTGTGTCCGGCGAGCACCGCGCGCCTGACCTCGATCATCGTGGTGTCGGGTACCCGCTCCATGACCAGCCGGCGCGAGAGCAGGTCGGTCTCCGGGTCGACGAGGAGCCGCTGGGCCCCGTCGTTCGCGGTGGCCCGGTGGCTTTCGGGCAGGGCGTCGACCACCTTGCGCATGGCCGAAGCGAGCGCCGAGCTGAGGCCGAACACCAGCTCTCCGCGCCCCGAGCCGGCGGTCAGCAGGGCGAGGGCCTCGTCGTGGTTCAGCCCGGTGAGCTCGGTCTGGAAGCCGGGAAGCAGTGCGAAACCGCCGTGCCTGCCGCGCTCGGCGTAGACCGGGACGCCGGCCGCGGACAGCGCCTCGATGTCGCGCAGCACGGTGCGGGTGGACACCTCCAGCTCCCGGGCCAGCGTGTCCGCTGTCATCCGGCCGCGCCGGCGCAGCAGGAGGACCAGTGAGACCAACCGGTCGGCGCGCATATGAGAACTCTATCGAAATACATGACGAAGGATGTCGTGATTTGTTGCGAGGCTCGGTGACACGACGTCGAAGCCGACGGCTACCGAGCCGGCGGGCGGGCGCGGCAGGTACTTCCCGCGAATCGAATGGAGCTGAAGTGGCAGTGGAACGAACGGCGATCAACCCGGTGACGTGGTCGCAGGACCTGGGGTTCAACCAGGGCGAGGTCGTCTCCGGGCACACCCGGACCCTGTACATCTCGGGGCAGACCGCGATGAGCGGCGACGGAAAGCCCCAGCACGACGGTGACATGGCGGCGCAGTTGGCGCTGAGCATCGACAACCTGGAAGCCGTGCTCGGCGAGGCCGGCATGTCCCTGGCGGACCTCGTCCGGCTCAACGTCTACACGACGGACGTCGACCTGCTGTTCCGGCACTACGGCGTGCTGGCGGCGCGGCTGGGGGCCGCCGGGGTGGCGCCGGCCTCGACGATGCTCGGAGTGACGCGCCTGGCGATCCCCGGCCAGCTGGTCGAGCTCGAGGGAACCGCCGTCGCGTAGTGCGACCTCCCCGCTCCTGCACCTCGCGCCGGTCTCACCGGTACGAGGAGCAGGAGGACGGGGTCCGGCGGACGGGCGGACCGGCGGGCCGGCGGACACCGGGGGCGTCGAACGCCTCGTACGGGGTCAGCCGTCATCGCGAGGGCCGATGACCTGCTGCCCGATCTGCTCGGCGATCCAACGCGCTTGGCGCTCCCCGTGGTCGTTGCGGCGGACGACGACGAAGACGGTATGGGTACCGGCCGCCACCTCCAGGTCGCGGGAGTCGCAGTTGAGCACGAGCGCCACCGCGGCGTGCGTGCCCTCCCAGTACACGTCCCGACCCGGCGCCTCCGGCCACTCGAGGTGCCGCCAGGAGATCTCCGCCGGGTGCGGGCCGATCACTTCGGAGAAGCCGTCCTCGACGGTTCCCAGCGGTCGGTCCTCCATCGAGACCGTGAGCGGCAAGTACGCTTCCGCTCCCGCCAGGCCGTCGGGCAGGTCACGGGCTCCGACCGGGTACGTCAGATCCGGCACGCCGGGCAACGGCTCACCGGGCGCGTCGATGTTCCAGCACATGAACACGGACTCCGGCAGCGCGTCGCGCAGGCGCAAGACCTCTGCCAGGCTGGGCACGCAGGCTTCCACCGTGACCTTCGACTGCGCGGAGACGCCGATGGCGACCGCCTGGCGGGCGGCTTTCAAAGCTGCCGCGAGGTCAGGGGTGCGGAGAACAGGATACGAAGTGCCGTTTGACATGGGACGACTCTGCCACGGGCCCGAACCGTCGGCCATCTTGTTTCGCCTTGGCCTAGGTCCCGGCAAGGCGGGGCGGGGCGGGGCGGGCGTGGAACGGTTGAGATCTTGGTACGGAGGGGAAGAGGACGACCGTGGACACCACAGGACAGACCCCGTCCCGACGCACCCTGCTCGCGTGGGGGGCCGGAGCGGCACTGACAGCCTCCCTGTCGGCGGGCGGGAGCGCCTCCGCCTCCGCCGCGACCTCGACCGCCGTCGCGCAGCGGCTGGCGGAACTGGAACGGGCGCACTCCGCCCGGCTGGGCGTCCACGCCCATGACACCGCCACCGGCCGCACCGTGGGGTACCGGGCCCGGGAGCGGTTCCCCCTCTGCTCGGTCTTCAAGACCCTGGCCGTGGCCGCCGTACTGCGCGACCTCGACCGGGACGGGGAGTTCCTGGCCAAGCGCATCCGCTACACCGGGCAGGAGGTCACCGGCGCCGGCCACACCCCGATCACCGGCAAGCCGGAGAACCTCGCCGACGGCATGACGGTCGGGGAGCTGAGCGACGCCGCGATCCGCTTCAGCGACAACGCCGCCGCCAACCTCCTCCTGCGCGAGCTGGGCGGCCCGACCGCCGTCACCCGCTTCGCCCGGTCGATCGGGGACGCCACGACGCGTCTGGACCGGTGGGAGCCGGAGCTGAACACCGCCGAACCCTGGCGGATCACCGACACCACCACCCCGCACGCCATCGGGCGGACCTACGAGCGCCTCACCCTCGGCACCACGCTCGCGCCGGCGGACCGACGGCGGCTCACCGACTGGCTGCTGGGCAACACCACGGGCGGCGAGCGGCTGCGGGCCGGTCTGCCGCCGGCCTGGGCGGTCGCCGACAAGACCGGGGGAGGTGCGTACGGCACCAACAACGACGTGGCCGTCGCGTGGCCCCCCGGCCGCCCGCCGCTCGTCATCGCCGTCCTGACGACCAGGTCCCACCGCGACGCCCCGGCCGACAACCTCCTGATCGCCCGAACCGCCGAAGTCGTGTCAGCGGCCCTGGCCGGAAGGTGATCGCACCGGCCGTACCGTCAGCGTCACCACCACCGCCACCGTCAGGAGTTCGTGGCGGCCCGGTCGGACCCACTGCGCAGAACGCAGAACTCGTTGCCCTCGGGATCGGCCAGGACCGCCCAGCCTGAACCGTCGGGATTCCTGTGATCACCGACGAATGCGGCACCGAGTCCCAGCAGCCGGTCCACCTCCTGATCGCGCGAGGTCTCGGGGCGCAGACACAGATGGATCCGGTTCTTGACCGTCTTGGTCTCGGGCACCTCGTTGAAGTAGAGCGCCGGCCCCTCCGCCAGCAGCACCTGGGTCTCCCGGTCCCCCGGTCTGGCATCCGGATCCATCGGACGGCCCGTCACACCGCTCCAGAACCGGGCCAGCCCGTAGGCATCCGCACAGTCGATCGCCACGTTCTGCACTACTGAAACCATGTGCCCAGCTTTCCCGACTTCCCCTCCGGGCGCCACTGAGATCCACTCCAGTTCGCGCCCACGCCACGCACCCCGGGCACCGGTATGACCGCTGGTCATCAGCGTTTCACGGGGGCGCCGTTGTCAGTGGCGGCGGTTACGTTCGGGGTGTCGCGCAGGCCTCCGAGCCGAAGGTGGCCCGGTCCTTCCTGGGCAGCCGCGTCAAGCGGACCCTCTTCGAGGTGACGCCCGCCCGGGCCGTCGGGATCAGCAACTTCTCCGCCTTCACCAGGGAGGAGGAGTACATCCTCACACCGGGCACGCAGCTCGAGGTGACGGACGTGCCTGACCGACCGCGGGGGCCGGCCGTCCTTGGCGGCGGCCGCCCTCCACCGGCTTCCTCCCGGGGCATGAGCGATGCGCTCGGCCTGGTGACCCGTAGTGGGACGGGCCTCCCCCCTGAAGGGAGCCGCAGCCACCCCTACACCTGCCTTCGGAGCATCCGGGCGCGCAGGTCACGGGGGCAGACTTCCGAGTGCCCGCCAGCCACCCGGATCTGAGGAACCATCACCATGCGTCTGCGCACGACACTCGCCCTGACCGGAGCGCTCTGCTCGGCCCTCCTGCCGGCCGCCGCGGCCCATGCCGACACGCCGAGCGCGAAGACCTACAACGTGTGGCAGTGGAACGTCGCGGGCGACAGCATTCACGACGGGTCGACCACCGACAAGCTCGTCACCGAGGCCACCGCGTCCATCGAGTACCGCAAGGCCGACTTCGCGGGCTTCAACGAGCTCTGCCAGAACCAGTACGACGAGATCGTCAAGCAGCTGCGCGCCGACGGGTGGCCCGAGGACCCGCAGAACTTCGCGCGCTTCGCCCCCAGCCGCGCCGCCGGAAACCCCGCCGTCTGCCAGGGCAACGCCTTCGGGAACGCCGTCTTCAGCAAGAAGCCCCTCGGCTCCGCCGACCGGCTGACGCTGCCTTCCGACGGAACCACGGAAGACCGCAACCTGCTCTGCGCCCCGCTCACCGATGGCTCCCGGACCCGGTTCTGCACCACCCACATCACCACGAAGACCGACTTCTCCGCGAGCCAGCTGGACTACGTGCGCGGCAAGCTGGACGGCTACCACACGGCCGGTGACACCGTCCTGATCGCCGGAGACTTCAACGCGCAGCCCAACTACGGGCGCCTGAACTCCTTCTACGCACCCAGCGCGAACACCGTCAACAACCCGAACAACACCGGCGCGTTCCGTGAACTCGACGACAACGACGCCGCGCACTGCGCCGGCTACGGCGAGCGGACCACGGAGACGTCCGCCACCACCCCGCCCCCGTGCGGCACCGAAGCGAAGATCGATCTGATCTTCGTCCGCGAGAGCGACCTGGCCGGCCCCTACAGCGCCGACTCCCTCGCCATCTCCACCGAGTGCACGGGCGTCAGCGCCTGCTCCGACCACCGCATCCTCACCGGCACCGTCACCGTCACCACCTGAGACGGACCGCGGCCGACGCCGCCGTTGCCCACGCGCGCCCCAGACGTGCCGTGGGGACACCCACTCGCTTTCACTTGGACGGATTCAGGTTCACCTCTATGAAGATCAACATCTTGCGCGGCTCCCTGCTCGCCGGGGTGCTGGCGCTGTTCGGCTCAGTGCTCTTCGCCCTCCCGGCCAGCGCCGCGGCCTTCGACGACTGCCTCGACAACCGGCTCTGCCTCTATACCGCCGAAGGCGGAACGACCGCCGCGGGCGACACCCGCAAGCCCCGCAACTACGAGAGCCACATCACCCCCCAGACCTACTCCGAATTCGACAACGAGACGAAGTCGGCGTGGAACAAGACCGGGTACTGGGCCTGCCTCTACACGGAGACCAAGTGGGGCGGCAGCGTGCAGGCCGTGGCACCGGGGGCCAAGGTTCCCACCCTCAGCGCCGAGCTGAAGGCGCAGGGCGCCGGCGTCAGCTCGCACAAGTTCGCCCCGAGCATGGCCCTGTGCTCCACCGGCCACGAGCGCTGCCCGGAAGACTCCCTGTGCCTGTTCAAGGAGAAGAACGGCCGCGGCGAGATGACCGCGCTGAAGCGCGACGACAACGCCTACTCGGCCGCCTGGGACAACCAGGTCGAGTCCGTCCGCAACCGCACCCAGTCGATCGCGTGCTTCTACCCCGACGCCGCGCAGAGCGGCCAGTGGACGACCACCGCGCCCAACGCCACGTACACGGCGTACACCGTGCTCCGCGGTGACACCACCAACCTGACAGCTCCGTTCGCCGACTCCATCAGCTCCCACAAGCTCGACGCGAACAGCGACTCGAACGAGGACTGCAAGCCGTGAACCACACCCCGCGCAAGCTGATCGCGACGGCCGCTAGCGTCGGCGCCATGCTCCTGCTCACCTCTCCCCAGGCCTTCGGCGCCGAACCGGCCCCGAACCCGATGACCCGGTGGATCTACCACGAGGACAGCTCCAGGCTCGCCCCGGGGGCCAACCACTTCAGGTACACCGAGGATCCGGCACTGCTGGCCGGCCGGACGGCCCCGCGCGAGCTGAACATCGTACGAATGGACCCCGTCGCGGGTGCGGTGCGCCTGGAGACCTCCTTCGGCAAGAAGGCCGGGGTCGCCGAAACCGTCCGGGACCAGCTGGCCACGGCCACCCCGCCGCTGGCCGGCACCAACGCCAGCTTCGCGTCCTACGACAGGCGCGGCGACGGTGTGGCGTCGATGATGTTCAACGGGCTCTCCGCCCGTGACGGCGTCATCAACGGGTCCAGCTGTGTCAGCGCCTTCGGCCCCGTGGACGCGAACGGGAAGTACGGCAGTGTCACGGAAGGGATGCAGGCGACCGTCCTCCAGTACGGATTCCCCTACATCTCCCGCCTGAAATCCGAGCTGACCGTCGAGGTCATGGCCGAGGCGAACGGGCCGGTGCTGGCGACACACGTCCTCGACGACGTGAACCGGACGCCCGGACGCGCCATGGGCTGCGCCCGGGACCTGGACGACGTCAACCACCAGAAGGCCGTCACGTACCTCGGGACCACGACGGCGACGACCGTCTTCCAGGACCCTGACGAGCTCATCGTGTTCAACGGGAACTACGGCGTGGCCACGCCGCCGAAGAACCTCGACACGGACCCCGCCGTGACCGGGGACGACGCCGAGGGAACCGAGATCGTCATCGACCAGACGGGCCGGATCGCAGCCCCCAAGGCTGCCCGGGGCGGAGAGAACGTGGCGGCCGGCGGCTACGCGCTGCAGGCCATCGGCACGGGCTCGGAGACCTGGCTCAAGGCGAACGCCACGGCGGGACGCTACCTGCGGGTGGTCCAGAAGGTCATCGACGTCGGGGCTCCGCCGCTCAAGTCGACGCAATCACCGACCGTGGAAGCACCACGGCCCATCGCCATGGACGAGTCCACCGACATCGTCAGCAGCACCCACGGGCTCATCAGCGACGGGGTGCCCAGGACCAACGAAGACCTCAAGACCTGCAAGCGGCTGTACGACAAGGACAACAACTCCGTGGGCAAGGTGGCGAACCGGCCCCGCCTCGACACCGACTTCTGCCGGGACTCGCGTACGTCCATCGGCGTCGACGAGCAGGGACGCACCCTGCTCATCACGATCACCGGACCGCGCGACGCGGCTCCCCCCGCCACTGAAGCGGCCGCGGACAAGACCGCGGACGGCGCCTTCATGTGGGAGGTGCGCGACATCCTCGCGCACTGGGGCGCCGTCGACGCCATGAACCTCGACGGCGGCGGCTCCACCACCATGGTGACCCACGGCGTCCGCCAGACCGGCCGCACGGACACCGTCCTTCAGGACGGAGTGCTCCAGTGGGCCGAGCGCACCCTCGGCGACTCCGTCTACGTGGGCAGGGGCGGCACCCCGCTCCCGTAGGGGCACCTCCGCCGGCCGGCGGCGCTCGGCCGGCGGAGATCAGACGCGGAACACCGACCCCACGAACTCCGTGAGGAGCCGCTCGGTGCACGGTCGGCACGGGGATCTGCCGGCATGGCGCAGATCATCGGCGAGCGGACCGGACGGTGACAAGGGACGGGTATGACGGTGGCATGAAATTTGATCACCCACCGCCGCGCGCGGGCAGGGACGTGCGTCCGGCTCCCGCCGCATGCGGGCGGGAGCCGGACCGCCGCTCGCCGGAGGGCGCGGCGTCAGCAGGCGTCGATCGTCAGCCCCGGCAGAGGCCGCGGGCGTAGTCGTACGTCGCGGTGGCCTGGGAGTACCGCCACTGCGGGTCCAGCAGGTCGCTCTTCAGCTGTGCGGCCGCGGCCGGGCTCTCGACGACGTACCCGAAGTCCTGCAGCCAGGACGGGTACAGGTTCTTGGAGCCGATGTAGAAGGCCGATCCGTCGACCGAGACCAGCTTGTGGTGCTGGGCGTACGGCTTGCCGTCCGCCCAGGTCGGCTGGTCGGAGGCGCGGAACGTGGCCAGTTGGAGGTTCTCGCACAGGGCCGTCCGCGCCCGGCCGCCGTCGCCGGTCAGGGCCGTCACCCGGCCGCGCAGGGCGTCGCTCACCTCGGACAGCGACTTGATCTGCGAGTAGCCTCCGCTGCCGATCGTGCCGCGGTTCGCCGGGTCGCTCACGACGATGCGGACCTTCACACCCGAGACGAGCTTCGCGGCCAGGGCGTCGTAGAGGCGCACGTCGTAGCGGGGCAGCGGCGGGCAGGTGGCGTGCACGTCCTGCTGGGAGATCTCGATGTGCGAGTTCGCGCTGGAGACCAGGGCGCGCAGGGCGCTCTCCTCCGGGTTGACGGTGTCGTAGTCCCGGTCGGCGTTGGTGTTGTCGTGTATCCCGATCCCGCACTTGGTGTCGCCGGCCGTGGGCAGGACCGGGCGGAAGGCCGAGGCGGGGTCGTTCTGCCGGATGCCCACGCCGAGGCCGCCGACGGCGAGCGCGGGGATGTTCCCCCCGCCTTCCGGGGAGGCGGGCCGGGGCAGGGAGGGCATGCAGTCCGCGCCGGGCGAGGCGGCGAACCAGACCGAGCTCCAGCTGCTCTTGTTGCGGCAGGTCCAGTCCCACAGGGAGTCAAGGTAGCGGCCCGCGGAGCCCGCCGCGGGTCCGGACAGCGCGAGATCGACGTCGCTCACCGGGTGGGAGGTCTCCAGGTAGTCGTCCTTCCAGCTGTTGATGCCGCCGGTGATCACCGAACCGCCGTCCACCACGACCAGCTTGGAGTGGTTCCAGGAGAAGGCGGTCTTCGAGGTGGTCATCGAAGCCACGTTGAGGGTGATGTTGCCCGCGGCGGCCGGGCCCAGCTTCGCGATCAGCTCGTCCCGGTAGGACGACGGGATCACCGTGGAGTGGTAGAGGGGTGCGGCGCCCACCAAGATGCGCACCTTCAGCCGGTTGCCCTTCTGGGCGGACTCCCTGAGGCCCGCGACGATCGCCTCCTGGTAGCCGCCGTTGGGGAAGGGCGCCAGCGTGGATATGTCCACCGTCTGCCGGGCGCCCGCGATGTCCTGGCGCATCTTCTCCAGGAGGCGGCGCGATCCGGGCCGGTCGGCGCACGCCGCGTCGCCCCAGCAACCGGGTGTCTGGAGCAGCCAGTCGGCGCCACCGGGCACGGACGAGCCGAGCCGGTTGCCGGAGGTGCGCTCCCAGACCGAGCCCTCCAGGCCCGGCGAGACCTGGCGCAGGGTCTGCTCGATCGAGTCCAGGTGCGGTGTGGGTGCGTCCGCAGCGAACGCGGTGGTGGTGGCTCCGAGGAGGGAGAAGCCGAGCGCGAGGGCCGATGCGCGGACGACGGCCTTCGTACGGGAGGTGCGGGCCAATGTGGTTCCTTGACTGAGGGCGGCTCTGGCCGCAAGCACGGTCGGCCATGGCACCGACCTTGATCAACTCACGCAAGTTACCAAGAAGTAGCCGCCCGTTCACTCACCGCAGTCGAGATCAGGCCACACGGAGCCGGGTCTCCCCCGACGGGTTCCGGGGCCCGCACGGCTACGTGTACGTGGCCACGCGCCTCATCGACGCAGGAACGCGGCTACCGCGGCCCCCGTGAGGGTCCGATAGCGGTGCTCCGCGGTATCGGCGGCGAAGTGGCCGGCCAGCTCCAGGCTGATCGAGCCGTGGGCGGCCGCCCAGATGGTGTCCGTCACCTCGTCGACGTCGACGTCCGGGCGGAAGGCCCCGGCCGCCGCGCAGGTGCGTACGGCTTCGCGCAGGACGTCGAGGCTCGCCGCGGCGGTCGAGCGGGCCTGGGCGGTGGGGGTGAAGCCCGGGATCAGTCCGGCGAACATGACCTGGTAGAGATTGCGTTCGGCCAGGGCGTTGTCGCGGTAGGCGCGGCCCAGGGCCGCCAGGTGTGCGGGCGGATCGTCGTGGGGCGGGACGCCCTCCAGGCGGTGGCGGAGGCGTTCGAAGCCCTCCCGGTACAGGGCTTCGGCGATGCCGTCCTTCGCTCCGAAGTGGCGGTAGAGGACCGTGGTCGAGCAGCCGGCCGCGGTGGCGATGCGGCGCATGGTGAGCCCGGCCGAGCCTTCCGCGGCGAGGAGTTGGGCCGCGAGGTCCAGGAGGGCGGCTCGCAGTGCTTCCTGGCCCAGCGCCTGGGTACGGGTGAAGAGGTCGCCGCTCATGCCGGCTGCCAGTCGCCGAGGGGGCGGTAGATCGGGATTCCGGCCTCGGTGAGCGCGGTGCGCTTGGCGAAGTACCCGTCGCCCATCGGGTCCAGGCCGCGCAGTGGCATCGTGCCGCGCCAGATGGTCAGGTCCTCCGGTGCGAGCCGCTCGGCTCGCGCGAAGTGCGGCCCGGCTTCCGCCTGGCGGCCGTTGCGGTGCAGCCAGAGGCCGAGAGCCGCTTCCGTGCGGGCCGCCTGCCGGTCGGCCGTGGCCCGGCGGGTGTGCAGGGCCACGGCCTCTTCGGACAGTCCGCTGTCGCCGGTGAGGACCCAGCGGTCGAGTGCGGCCAGCGCCGCCGCGGAGTCCAGGCCCGACAGTTCGCGGAACAGGTCGGTCGCGAACTGCGTGTCGTGGGGGCGGACGATACGGCCCTCCTCGTCGATCCACAGGACCGTGGGGACGTTCAGCACGTCGTAGAGGTCGGCCACGGAGCCGTCGGTGTCGATGAGCGCGGGGTGGGTGACGGCGGCTTCGGCGATCCACGGGGCCGCGTCGGCCGTCCGGCGGTCCACGGCGACACTGAGGACGCTGAAACCGTGTCCGGCCAGAGCGGCGTGGCGGCGCTCCCATGCGGGGAGGTCGTAGCGGCAGCCGCACCACGAGCCCCAGAAGACCAGCGCGACCTTGCGGCCGCGCAGATCGCTCAGCGCATGCCGGACTCCGTCCGCGTCGGGCAGGGCGAAGTCCGGGGCGGCGGTCCCGGTGAGCGCCCGTGAGCGCTCCTGCGCCGAGATGCCGATGGCCACGACCCCGGTGCCGGTCGCGACCGGGCGGTCGAGGATCTCGGCGAACGCCACCGGGTCGAGCAGGCCCCCGTGTTCGGCCCCGGCCGCGGCGGACGCCGGCACGCACAGCTCGTCACGGCACCAGCCGTGCGGTTTGCGGACCCAGCCGAGAGCACGCTCGGCCGCCTCCGGCGTGAGCAGGATCCGGCCCGCCGGGCCAGCCTGTGCGGCGACGACCGTCTCCCGGTCGCCGTCCAGAATCGTGACGTCCATTCCCACCCCCCCCATTGCCACCCTGTCAAAACAACGTACTAAAAAAGTAACAGCGTTATCCATCGCCTGGCAAGGCGTCAGGGCGGGCCCCCGGACTCAGTACGGCCTGCCGACCGAACCTCTGCGCCTCCTCAAGTCCCTTGCCGTACGCCGGACACGCCCGCCACGATGATCGGCATGACTGGATTCATGACCCGATTTCCGGGACGGAACACCGCGCACGATGTCGTACTGCTCGTCCGGGATGCGGACGTCGTCGCGGACGCCCTGCGCCAGGCCCTGGCCGAGGCCTCCCCCGAGGAGCGGCCGGGCCTGGAACGCGCCGCGGCACTCGTCGAGTCCACCGCCGCCGCCACCGAGACCCAGTTGCGCGCCCGCTGGGTCCGCTCCCGGCTGGCCGCCGCCGGTTTCACGGGTGCCGTCGACTCCGTCGCCGCGGTGAAGGCGCTCCGCCGGGGGAAGCCGAAGCTGAGCCTGCTGGCGGCCGTACAACTACAGAGGGACGCAGTGGCACATCCCGAGTGACCTGCGGACTCGACTCGACTCGGCTCGGCTCGGCTCGGCTTCCGGCGGGTGCGTCTCGGGCCCCCGGCGTCGCGGGCTCCGGACCGCGCTACCGCCGCGGGGCGGGCCTCAGCGCGTGCGGTAGACCCGCAACTGCGAGACCTCGTAGGACAGTTCCTCGACCCCAGGCTCGGGCGCCGGGTGGTACCTGCCCGCGGAGACCGAGAGGTTGACGATGAGGTAGGCGGACCAGCCGCGGCCCACGCCCCGGCCGTCACTGAAGACCCGGTCGCCGTTGACCCACCAGACGACCGAACCCCTCCCGAACTCGACCTTCAGGTCGATCCACGCTCCGGGCCGGATCGCGGGGTCGCGGTGGTAGCGGTGCGCCTCCCGAACGTGGTTGGAGAGTTCCAGCAGGTCCGGGTTGTCGGGGTGGTACTCGAAGACGTCGATCTCCTGGCCGCCGTCGCGCCAGGTCCAGATGGCGGGCCACGCGCCCCGCCGCACCGGCAGCTTCACCCGCGCCTCCAGCACGTCGCCGGTGCGCACCGTGAAGTCCCCGTCGCTGCCCTCGGTGGTGAGCAGCCCGCTGTCCCAGTGGCCGTCGGGCCGCGGCGTCGCGCGGAAGACCCCTCCGCGGCTGTAGGCGGGGTCGGCGACGAGGTGGTCCAGCTTGTTGTCGCCCGGGTTGACCGGGCCGCCGTCGGGATACGCCCACGAGCGGCCGGCGACCCACTGGGCGGAAGAGGCGAAGTCGGCGGTGAAGACGGGGGCGCGGCGCGGTCGGACCAGGTTCCGCAGCCGTTCGAGCGTGTCCGAGATCATGCCTGTGTTGTGCCCACCAGGAGTCCCGGCACACCCGAATTCTCACTCATCGCGATCACGCGATGACTCTCCGCTTCCAGCCGGTTCCAGGAGCCGGTCGGGTGGATCAGTGCTGGTCGAAAACGTAGCCGTGCGCCTCGCCGGCCGGACAGGCGAAGACGCGGAAGTCGCCCCACCTTCCCACCGTGATCCCGGTGGTCGCGTCACTGGCCACGGTGAACAGGAGCCCGCACGGGGCCCCGCAGGTGTGACACGGGACGTCGTAGGGGTCGGTGAGGTGCCAGGTGGGCCACCCGCCGAACTTGATCCCGGCCACCCGGGTGATGACATCGCCCTCACCCCCGATCGACTTCACGTACTCCCGTACGGAGGTGGGGAGTTCACCGTCCGGCAACGCCATCGGGTAAGGGAAGTCAACTAGGGCGACCGGGGCGAGCGTGCACCCGACCGGGGTGAAGCCGTAGTCCGGGTCCTCCTGCCGTACGGGCGGCGGCGGCGACCCCAGCGTGCTCGTGACATCGGTGCTGTTCCGCCAGCGGATCTCGGCGACCGGGCTGACGTCGGCGTGCGGAGCCGGCGGATCCCAGTGCACGTTGGGGCACCACAGGAGCTGGAACACGTCCTTGCCCTCGGGCCACCAGTCGCCCGGTGCGTCCCGCTGGTGCACCTGCACCACCGCCACCATGGCGGTCGCCGGCGTCCCGGAGCCGGACTTCTCGTCGGGGAGGCCGCAGTGTGGCCAGGGCTCGTCGGCCGGCCAGAGCAACGGTCCGCCCACGGAACTCTGGTGGACCGTCGGCTCCCCCCGTTCGGGGGCCAGCACCACGGCCGGCCGCGCGTACGGTGCGAGACCGGGCACGGCCGCGATGATGTCCCCGACGGAGGGCCTGGTGCGGTAGGGCAGATCCATGGCAGGAAACTAGCCCACCCCTCTGACAGCGGGTGCGGGGCCCCCTGGGGCGCTGCGGGCCGGGTCACCCCCACGGCCCGCAGCCGCCCCTTCCTCTTCCTGGCGGCGGCCTTCACCCTCTCCGGCTTCTCCATGTACGCCGTCGTCATGGGCTTGATCCCGCTGCTCACCGAGCGCGGGGTCCCCGCCACCACGGCCGCCTGGGCCCTGGGCCTTGGTGGAGCCGGCCAGACCCTTGGCCGGACCCTGTACGCGAGCCTGTCGGCCCGTACCTCCGTCACCACCCGCACGTTCACCCTGATCGCCCTCGGTGGCGCGACCACGGCCGCGCTCGCGTTCGTATCCGGCCCCGTACCCCTACTGGTACTGCTGGCGGTCCTGGCCGGAGTCGTCCGCGGCAACCTCACCCTCCTCCAGGCCACCGCCGTCACCGACCGCTGGGGCACCGCCCACTACGGCCGCCTCTCCGCCCTCCTCGGCGCACCGGCCCACATCGCAGCTGCACTTGCCCCCTGGGCCGGAGCGGCGCTCGCCGCCCCGCTCGGCGGCTACCCACAGCTCTTCGCGGGCCTTGCCGCACTCGCTGCTCTGGCTTCCTGCCTGGCGCTTGGCGCAACAGTCCGGTTGGGTGCCAAGGGTGGGGCCGCCGGTTAGGGGCCCGGTTCGTCGCCGGCGGCGGCTTCGAGGGCTTGGCGTAGTTGACCGGGCGTCGGCAGGCCCGCGAGGCCGCTCGGCGTGCGGTAGATCCGGCAGGCCAGACCGGGGGCGCCTCCGGGCTCGGCGAAGGGGTCGCGGCCGTCCAGCAGAAAGGTGGGCGATCCGGTGAACGCGGCTCGTTCGGCTTCGTGGTGGTCGCTGATCACACGCGTGCCGAACCGGACGTCGTGCAGCCCCATGTCGTCGAGTGCCCGACGCATCAGTTCGACGGCGGGCTGCTCGTGGGGGCAGTCCGGTACGACCACGACCTCGATGTCCATGACCCCAGGATCGCGCACCTCGTGCCTGTGCACCGACGGGCGCTGCGAAGCGGGTTGCCGACCATGTCCTAGCATGGCGCGCATGTCGCGACGCCTACTGCTGCCGCTTCGGACGTGGTCCGGAGCGCTCCTGGTGTGTGCGCTTCTGCTCTGCCTGGCAGGGCTGGCACGTCCCGCGATGGCCATGGCAATGCCGGCGTCGATGGACATGGGTGTGACCGCCGCTGTCGGAGGGCACACTGCCGGCCCGCCCGCCGTGGGAACGCCGGACCACAGCCCGAGCTGCCCGACGACTGCGCAGCACTGTGCGACTCCTCGGGCTGTCCTCGCTCAGGAAGGCCCGGTCGGCCCGGAGCCCACGGGCGCGCTGCCCGTGCCGAGCTGCGACCCCGCTCTCCTGGGAGCCGAGCCCAATGCTCCGCCGGGGACAGCGGCCCCGCCTGATCTCCACCGGTTGTGCGTGTCACGGACGTGACGGGTCGCCGCCCGTGAGGCAACTGCCTTACGGGACGCCGCGTTCCTCACGTCCGCCTCGGCACGCCCGGCTTTCCGTGTGTGCGTGCCGTCGTCGCAGAACTGGAGTAACGACGCATGCCGTCGTCCGTCGCTTTGCTGATCACCGGTGCGAGCACCGGGCTGCTCGCCGGTGGTGCCTCGTGCGCCGCCATTCAAGGGGGCTTGCTGGCCGGCGCGGTGACCCGCCGCCGCGCTCCCGCCCCGACGTCCGTCCGTAAGACACCCCGAAACTCTCTCCCCGCCTCGGAGACAGCCACGCCCCTGGCCCCGGTCGGTGCCTTCCTCGTCGGAAAGCTGCTGTCCCACACTCTGCTCGGCGTCCTGCTGGGCATCTTCGGCAGCGCGTTGCAGCCCAGCCCTCGCGTCCAGGCGGTGCTGATGCTGGCTGCCGGACTGCTGATGGTGCTGTTCGCCCTGGACCTCTTCGGCGTCAAAGGGGTGGGGCGGCTGGTACCCCGGCCTCCGGCATCCTTCGGGCGCCTGATGCGCCGCAGCACGAAGACCGACTCGGCCGTCACTCCCGCACTGATCGGCTTCGCCACCGTGCTGGTGCCGTGCGGGGTCACGCTGTCCATGGAACTGCTGGCCATCACATCCGGCTCGGCGGTGGCGGGGGCGGCGGTGATGGCCGGGTTCGTGCTCGGCACCTCGCCGTTGTTCGCCGTGCTCGGGTACCTGTTCCGGCGCAGCAGCCAGGCGCTGTCCGGCCGTCTGGCGGCGCTCACCGGTGTGGTGGTGTTGGTCGTCGCCGTGTGGACCATGGCGTCCGCGCTCCAGGCCGGGGGCTGGGTCTCCTTCCGTACGCCGGGAAAGACCACAGCCGCGAGCGGGCCGTTCATCGTCGAGGGCGTTGAAGAGAACGATCCCCTGTACGACCCCGGAGCGGGACAGACGGGAGTGGACCTTGCTCCGGTCAGCATCGACGCCTCCGGGAAGCAGATCGTCACCCTGACCGTCACGGACTTCTACGTCCCCACGCAGTTCACCGCGAGAGCCGGCGTACCCACCACGCTGGTCCTGCACGGAAAGGACTCGGGCGGTTGCGCCCGTGCCTTCACCATCCCCGAACTCGGTGTGCAGGAGATCGTCAAACGCGACGGCGACACCGAGATCGACCTGGGCACCCGCAAGCCCGGCACGCTCCGCTTCTCCTGCGCCATGGGCATGCAGACCGGCGCCATCGACTTCAAGAAGGACCTCCAGTGAAGCTGTTCAGCCGCAGGGACAAGACCGGGCGTGATGGCACGCAGGTGACCCTCCTCATCGAGGGCATGCGCTGCGGCAGCTGCGGGCTGCTCATCGACGACGAGCTGGAAGAACTCCCAGGCGTCCGCTCGGCCCGCACCGACGTGCGCGCCGGACGCAGCATCGTGCTCCTGGAGACAGACGCGGGCGTGGACACGGCGGCTCTCGTCGCGGCGGTTCAGGCGGCGGGAGACTACACCGCACGGCCAGGCGACTGTCGGGTACGCGAACGTGCCGGAGGGGCCCGGCCGGTGGGAGATCCCGGCTGGGCCCGCCGGTAGTAGGCGGCGGAAATCGTCCGCAGCACCGCAGACGCCGTCCTGCTCAGACGATGGCCGGTGCCTTGTCCTCGGGGACGAGGCGGGGCACCAGGCGGACGTAGGCGACCATGCCGAGAACCTCGACCAGGGTCTGGGTGACGACGACGACCGCAGCGACCGCCAGTTCGTCCGGCAGGGCCAGTGCCAGGGGAAGAACGACCAGGGAGTTACGGGTCGCCCCGGTGAAGACGACCGCCCGGGAGGCGGGGGCGTCCAGGCGGAACAGTCGGGCCACCACCTTGCCCGCGAAGGCCATGACGACCAGGAAGACCACGTAGAAGGGGACGACGGCCGCCACGTCCGAGAGCCGGCCGCCGAGCTTCGGGACCTGGGAGGCGACGACCACCAAGAGCGTGGCGGCCATCAGCGGGACCATCGTCATGGTCGCGGCGTCGGACACCCTCCGACCGGAGGGGCGCCGGGCGGCCCATGCCTGTGTGGCCCACGCCAGAGCCAGCGGAATCACGATCAGGAAGAGGAAGGCTTCGACGAACGGGCCGATCTCGACGATGTCGGCCAGGTCCGAACCCATGAAGAGGAAGAGGAAGCCCGGCAGCAGCACCATCTGTGCGACCAGCAGCAGCGGGGTGGCGGCCAGCAGGCGGCGGTTGCTGCCTCCCGCCAGCCCGCTGAAGACGATGACGTAGTCGACGCAGGGGCACAGCAGGACCAGGAGCACGCCGAGGCGGATGGCCTGGTCGGCCGGCAGGAACGCGAACATCACGGCGACGACGAGCGGTACGACGAGGAAGTTCACCACCAGGGTGGCCGACAGGAACCGGCCGTCACGCAGCGAGCGGACCAGTTCGGCGGCGGGGACCTGGAGGAAGGTGACGTACAACAGGGCGCCCAGGACGGGGTTGATGGCGTGTTCCAGCCCGGGGCCGACCGCAGGGGCCGCCCAGCCGAGGGCGGCGCCGACGGCCATCGCCCCGAGGTAGACGGCGACCTGGTGGTCCTCCATCCGCTCGACCAGACCCTGCGATTCCTGCGACACCGTGTTGCTCCCTCAGCTGTACCGCGGTCTGCGACGACGACGCCGACCGGCCCGCTCATTCTCCCGGACGAGGTCAGCGAGGGGCCGACTCGGTCCGGACGCCGGCTGCGGGCCTGACCGTGGGCATCCCCAGGTCGGCCGTGGTGTGGCCCGTCCCACAGGCCGTTGCGCGTCGGCGGCGCAGCATCCACACCACGCCCGCCAGGGCCGCGACCGTCACCACGGCCAGGGCGGGCATCCACACCGCGCCGATCGCGGAGGCAGCGCCGATGCCACCCAGCAAGGCGAGCAGCGGGCCGATGCAGCATGCCGCGCATGCGGCCACGGCGAGGGCGCCCGTACCGGCGGCGACCCAGGGGCGGGAAGGATGCTGTGTGGGGGTCATGCCGTCACTCCGAACAGATCGGTGAGCAGGGATCCGGCGGCCTCGGGGGCCCGCACGGTCAGGGCCAGCTCAGAGGGGGTCAGGTGCAGGGTGAAGTCGAAGAACGCGCAGCAGCCCTGCTCGGCGGCGGACAGCGCGGCGATCTCGGACGCCAGCTCTGGCGTGGCCGGGAAGGTCAGCCGCAGCCCGTCCGGGATCTCCGCTCGGCTGCGGGCCCGGTCTGCCAGGCTCTGCCACTGCTCGGTCCGCTCGCTCAGCTCGGTGCTGTCCAACGTGCAGGCGACCGGAGCTTCCCGCCACGCCTCGTCCGCGCTCCTCCGGGGCTCGGGGCGGGTCAATGACAGCTCCACCGGCACCGGGCCGGGCCCCGCAGGGCTCACGCAGCCGCAGTCCGGCCCGCACGTGCCGGCCGGGGCCGGACCGGACAGCTGCTCGTGGACTCCCGTCAGACGCGTGGAGAACGCCGACAGCTCGGCGAGGCGCCGGTCCGCATCGGCGATGCGATCGGCGACCAAGGGCAGCATCCGCGCCCGCACCGCCGAGCACGCGCCCTGCTCCCACACGCCGAGCAGCTCGCGGATCTCCTCCAGCGGCAGCCCGAGGAGCTTGGCCGAGGAGATGAAGGTCAGCCGCTCCAGCGACTGCTCGTCGTACACGCGGTAGCCGGCCGCCGTACGCTCGGCGGGCAGCAGCCCGGCGGACTCGTAGAACCTCAGCGTGGTGGCCGGAACGCCGGAGCGTTCGGCCAGCTGCGAGATGCGGAAGGTGTCCATGACCCGACGGTAAACCTTCGACCCGACTCGAAGGTCAAGCCCGAATTGCGGGTGGCTTCTGCACGGCGGCGGTCAGCAGCCCGATGGCCCGGTCGATGTCGTCGGTCGTGGTCCAGCGGCCGAGGGACAGCCGGAGCGCCGAGAGGCCGCGGGCCGGGTCGAGGCCCATGGCGCTGAGGACGGGGGAGGGCCGGTGGTCGCCGCTGTGGCAGGCCGAGCCGGTGGAGGCGGCGATCTCCGGGACGGCGTCCAGCAGCTCGTGGCCTCGTACGCCCTCGATGCTGATGTTCAGCGTGTTCGGAAGGCGACCTCCGGAGGGGCCGTTGAGCCGGACCCGGCCGGGCAGGCCGTCGGCCAGCCGGTCGTGGAGGCGGTCGCGCATCGCGGCGATGCGGTGGCGAGCGCCGTCGGTCAGATCCTCGGCCGCGAGTTGGGCGGCGGTGCCAAGCGCAACGGCGAGGGCGACGTTCTCGGTGCCGGCGCGCAGGCCGCTCTCCTGGCCACCGCCGTAGACGAGGGGTTCGAGGGCGACTCCGCTGCGCACGAACAGAGCGGCGATTCCCTTCGGCGCGTACATCTTGTGGCCGACGACCGTCATCAGGTCGACGCCCAACTCGCTCACGTTCAGGGGGATCTTGCCCGCGGCCTGGGCGGCGTCGCAGTGGAAGAGTGCGCCGTGGGCGTGGGTGATACGGGCCAGCTGGGCGACGGGCTGGAGGGAGCCGGTCTCGTTGTTCGCGGCCATGACCGAGACGAGCACGGTGTGCGGGGTCAACGCGGCCGTCAGGTCCGCGGGATCCACGAGGCCGTGGTGGTCGACGGGCAGGTACGTCACTTCGGCGCCGTGCAGGCGCTCCAGCGCGCGGCAGGTTTCCAGTACCGCGGGGTGCTCGGTGATCTGGGTGATGACGTGCGGTCGGCCGGTCTTGGAGGCGAGGACGGCGCCACGGATGGCGAGGTTGTCGGCTTCCGAGCCGGAGCCGGTGAACACGATCTCGTCGGCACTGGCACCGATGAGGGTGGCGACCTGCCGCCGGGCCCGTGCGAGTGCCTGCTTGGGCCTGGCGCCGTACGCGTGTCCGCTGGAGGGATTGCCGAACCGCGCTGCCAGGTAGGGCTGCACGGCCTCGGCCACCCGGGGATCGACGGGGGTGGTGGCGTTGTAGTCCAGGTAGATCGGGCCGCCGTCGAGGCCGGTGTGGGTCGGGATCACGCGGCGGCTCCGGTGGCCACGGGCAGCTCCGCGAGCCGCCACTCGAGCATGCCGTCGGTCAGCCGGACGGCGCGGCGGCCGTTGGCGTTGAGCAGGCGTACGGCTTCGTAGGCCATGACGCAGTACTCACCGCGGCAGTAGGCGACGACCTCGGTGTCGGCCGGTAGCTCGGCGATGCGCTCGGCGAGCTCCTCGACCGGGATGGAGAGGGCGCCGGGGATGTGCCCGGCGTCGTACTCCGAGGCGGGGCGGACATCCAGCACGAGGACCTCGCCCGCCTGCGCGCGGGCGAGCAGGTCATCGCGCCCGACTTCTTCCGGCTGGTCATTGCCGAGGTAGGCGGTGCGCGCGGTTTCCACACCCGCCTGGTGGGTCTGGGCGACCTTGCGCAGCAGGGCGTACAGGGCGGCGACGTCGTCCCCGGACAGCCGGTAGTGGATGCGCACGCCCTCCCGCCGGGTGGACACCAGTCCGGCCTGCTTGAGCGTCTGCAGGTGGGCGGAGGCGGTGGTCAGGTTCAGCCCCGCCGCCTTGGCGAGCGCATCGACCGTGCGCTCGCTCTGTGCGAGCAGATCGAGCAGTTCCAGGCGCTTGCCGCTGCTCAGTGCCTTGCCCGTGTGGGCGAAGGCGTCGTACAGCGCGGACTTCCGCGTCACGTCTCCCATGGCATCCTCCAGTAATCCATGGAATATTGTATCCATGGGTAGGGCGCTGTGACCACTCAGCCCCTACCGTGACACTTGGAGGACCTCATGGGCTTCGCTGACGATCATCTGATGCCGCTGGTCGACGAGGGGCTGGGCAATAGCGCCTACCTCGTAGACCTCGGTGGCGGCCGGGCCCTGGCCGTGGACGCGAGCCGGGACCTGCGGGCTCTGCGCAAGGCCGCGGGCCACCGCGGTCTGACGGTGGCCTTCGCCGCCGACACCCACCTGCACGCCGACTTCCTCTCCGGAGCCGTGCAGCTCGCCGCCGACGCCGGCGCGACCGTACTGGCCTCCGCCGCCGGGGGCCGGGAGTTCCCGCACACCCCCCTCGGCGACGGCGACGAGACCGACCTGGGCGGGCTGACCCTGCGGGCGCTGGCCACGCCCGGGCACACGGACGAGCACCTGTCCTTCCTCCTCCTGGACGGCGCCCGCGAGCTGGGCGTGTTCACCGGCGGATCCCTGATCGTCGGCTCGGCCGCCCGCACCGACCTGCTGGGGGCCGAACGCGCCGCCGAGCTCGCCCGCGCCCAGTACCACTCGCTGAAGCGGCTGGCCGAACTGCCGGACGCAGTGGCCGTATGGCCCACCCACGGGGCCGGATCCTTCTGCTCGGCCCCACCCGGCGCCGAGCGCACCACCACCATCGGCGCCCAGAAGCAGGCCAACCCGCTTCTCGCCGCTCCCGACGAGGACACCTTCGTACGGGAACTGCTCGCCAGCCTCGGGACCTACCCCGCGTACTTCGACCGGCTGGGCGAGCGGAACCGACGCGGGCCCGCCGTACTCGGCGCCACCCCCGGGCTCGCAGCCCTCAGCGCCGGGGAGGTGCGAACCCTGCTCGGCGGCGGCGGACACCTCGTCGACGTACGCCCGGTGACAGCCTTCGCCGCCGGCCACATCTCCGGCGCGATCTCCATCCCGCTGCGGGACCAGTTCGCGACCTGGCTGGGCTGGCTGCTGCCCGACGACGCCCCGATCGCCTTCGTCACCGCACCGGGCCAAGACCTCTCGGAGATCACCTGGCAGGCTTTGAAGATCGGCTACGAACGGCTGGCCGGACATCTCGACGGAGGCATGGACGCCTGGACCGCCGCGGGCGGCGACCAGCAGACCCTCCCTCTCGTCAGCGCCGACCGCATCGACAACCGGCCGGTCCTTGACGTGCGGCAGCGTGCCGAGCACATCGCAGGCCACATTCAGGGCGCGATCCACATCGAACTCGGCGCCCTTACCGCTCACGCCGACGTAACCCCGAACGATCTGGTGGTGGCATGCGGCCACGGCGAGCGCGCCATGACCGCCGCCAGCCTGCTCCAGCGCGCCGGCCATCAGAATCTCGCGGTTCTCGACGGAGGCCCCACCGGCTGGGCCGAGGCAACCGGCCGCTCCCTTCAGGAGGGCGTGTGACCGCCTCGGTCACCCCTCGCCCCAAGGGCGGCACAGCGCTCGGACTGCGCGCCAACCTTGCCCAGTTCACCCTGCTCGTCGCCGTGAACGCGCTGGTCGGCGGCATGCTCGGCCAAGAGCGCACCATCCTCTCGCCGTTGGCCGTCCAGGTCTTCGGCCTGGACTCCGCCACGGCCGGTCTGACCTTCATCCTGGCCTTCGGGGCCACCAAGGCCGTCACGAACTTCTTCGCCGGCACCCTCTCCGACCGTTACGGCCGCAAGCCCGTCCTGATCGCCGGCTGGCTCCTCGCCCTGCCCGTCCCGGCGATGCTGGCCTGGGGGCCGTCCTGGGGCTGGATCGTCGCCGCCAACGTCCTGCTCGGCGCCTCCCAGGGACTGGCCTGGTCCACCACGGTCATCATGAAGATCGACCTCGCCGGGCCCGACCGCCGCGGCCTGGCCATGGGCCTCAACGAGGCAGCCGGATACGTCGCCGTCGCCGCCACCGCGATGGCCACCGGCGCCATCGCCGCCCACGCCGGCCTGCGCCCGGAACCGTTCCTGCTCGGCGCCGCCTACGCCGCCCTGGGCCTCGGCCTCTCCGTCCTCGCCGTCCGCGAGACGCGCGACCACGCCCGCGCCGAAGCCGCACTCCACCCCGTACAAGACCTGGCCGCAACCCAGTTGAGCACCGGGCAGATCGCCCGGCGCACCAGCTTCACCGACAGAGCCCTGTCCTCCGCCAGCCAGGCCGGCATGGTCAACAACCTCAACGACGCCCTCGCCTGGGGCATCTTCCCCCTGCTCTTCGCCGCCCACGGCCTGTCCATCGGCCAGATCGGCGCACTCGCCGCCATCTACCCGGCGGTCTGGGGCGCAGGCCAACTGCTCACCGGCTGGTGGTCCGACCGCATCGGCCGCAAACACCTCATCACCACGGGCATGCTGCTCCAGGCCGTCGCCATCGGACTCGTCGCCGCCGGCACCACCTTCGGCATCTGGGCCGCCGCCCAGGCCCTCCTGGGCCTCGGCACCGCCATGGTCTACCCGACCCTCCTCGCCGTGATCGGAGACGTCGCCCACCCCGCCTGGCGCGCCCGTGCGGTCGGCGTCTACCGGCTCTGGCGCGACGGCGGCTTCGCCGTGGGCGCGCTTCTCGCCGGGATCCTCGCCGACGCCTACGGGCTGACCGCGGCGGTCTGGGCGGTTGCCGCACTCACCGCCGCCTCGGGCCTGCTCGTCGCACTCCGCATGTACGAAACGCACCCCCGAGCCGCACGGATGCCGAACTAGCGGCTGCTCGAAGGGAAGGCCGGTGCCTGAACGCCGTGCGTCTCGCGGCTCCGGCCTGGTTCGGCTCGGGCCGGGGCTGGTGGTCCGGTCGGTTGCCTAGTGGTCGCCGTGCTGCCTGCCGCCCGGGCCGGCCAGGCGACGGCCACAACCGTGCCTGGGGCCAGGGACAAAAGCCGGGGGCGGGTCAGGCCGGGCGGCCCGCCCGCCCCTGGGGTTGGGCGGGTCAGTTCTTGCCGAGGAAGGTGTTCATCCGTGTGATCTCGGCGGTCTGCGACGTGATGATGGCGTCGGCCACAGGACGACTGGGTACGCTGCTGTCCGAGAGTGCTTCGAGCACACTCCCCCCAACCCCTCTCTCCCGCCCCGATGCCTCACCGGCGTCCGGGGCGGTGCGCGCGGTACGGGCGGCAGTACTGGCGGTGCTGTGCGTCCTGCTGCATGGCCTGACGGCCGTGACGTGAGGGCCGGCGCACGAGACGCCGGGGCCCCATCACACCCCGGCGTGCCCTGACGCCAGGGGATACAGAGAGCTCGCACATGCCCGTCCTTCACCGGCGTGCCGTCCCTCGGGCGGCACGTTTCCTCGCCGTACCGCTCTGCGCCACGGCCTTCATCACCCTCGCCGCTCCCCAGGCGACCGCACACACCGATCTCGAAAGCTCCACTCCGGCCGACGGCGCCACCCTGGAGCAGATGCCCGGTTCCCTGACTCTGACCTTCAGCGACCAGATGGACCAGAAGTACGCCCAGATCGGGCTGACCCGGCCGGACGGACAGCCCGCACCGGCCGACGCGCCGAAGGTGTCCGGCAAGCAGGTCAGCCTCGCCCTGCAGGCTTCCGGACTGCCGGGGACGTACACGGTCGGCTACCGCGTGGTGTCCGCCGACGGTCACCCGGTCTCCGGCTCGTACACCTTCACCGTCAAGCAGCCCGTCGGCCCGGGCCCGGCATCCACTCCCTCTGCGACTCCGCCACCGGCGCCCGCCACAGGCTCCCCGTCGCCCGCGCCCCACAGGGAGGCGGGCGGCAGCGCGATGCCCGCTGTGCTCGGGTTCGGCGTCGGCCTGGTCGTCGTCATCGGCGCGGTCATCTTCGCCGTGCGCCGGAATCGGGCCGGCCGTGGCGAGTGAGGCCCGCCGCAGCCCGCGGCTCCGGCTGATCCTCGGCGCCTCGCTGGTTGCCGCACTGGCCGTGGCCCTGGCCGCGGTGTGGGCCGGGGGCGGCAACGCCGCCTCAACGCCACCGGCGTCTCCGGGCGCGCCCAGCAGGTCGCCGAGCAGCTGCGCGGACTCGGCTTCCAGGTCGTGGCCACCGGCAACGCTCCGGCGGCGAAGAGTTCGCTCACCTACCCGGCCGGGATGGAGTCGCAGGCGAAGGCACTCGCGGGACGCCTGCCGGGGCTCACAGCCGAGCAATCAGGCGCCGGATCCGCTTCGGTGCTCGTTCTCACGGTCGGCCCGGAGCTGCCGCCGCCGTCCTGATGCAACGGACCGCTCGTTCTCCCGGACCGGTTGAGGCGGGTCATCACCCGGCCCCGTCGAGAGGGCTACTCGGGGCCAAGTTCCACCCGATCTGACGTATCGCGTGATTCGTCTTGCCCGGGGACCAGCGCGCACGCGAGCGGGGTGCTTCCCGCTGTTCCCATGGGGTCTGCCGCTCTGGGCGCTGCCGGGACGGCGGGTGGAGCACCGCCTGACGGGAACTTTATGTGCTGGTTTGATTACTGTTTGTGTTCATGGTGATCAGGGCGGTACGCGGGGGCAGCCGACGCCCTGTGTCGTGGAGCGGGGCGGTGTTGACGCTAGCCCTGGCTGCCCTCCTGCATCTGCTGCTCTGCGCTCATGGGCCGATGTCCCCGGACTCGGCTCGCGTAGACACCCTGTCGGCGGAGGCTGCGGCCTCGCCGGGCTGCGGATCGGCCTTCGTACCCTCCGAGCGGTTCGGCGCAGCACAGATGGGCCCGACTGACGGCGACGCCAGCGGATGTGTGGACGCGGATGAACCCACCCTGCGGGCCCCTCGCGACGTTGCGGCGCCGGTGACCGCGGTCGACGGCTCTCCGACGACCCTCGAGTCGGTGCCGGCCGCGGCGCCGCTCGGGTTCGGGGGCGGCCATCCGCCGGGGGTGGTCGGCGGCCCGGGTGTTGTGAGGGGAGACCGGGCGCTGCTCGGTGTATGGCGGACCTGATCGGAGGCTGAGCCGCGCCTGATGCGGTGGGTGCACTTGCCTGCTGCCGCGGCTCTCCCGATCAGCCCCCGGACACCCCAGCACGGCCGCCCGCGCGCCTTCGCACGCGCCCCGGCCGAGGGAGAAGCACGTCATGAACTCCTCTGCTCCGTTCACCCTTTCCGCCTCGCCCGCCCAACTCCTGGCCGAGACCAAGCGCCCCACGCTCACCCCCGCCGGCCTGGTCGGCAACACGCCCACCCTGTGGGTGGGTGAGCCGTTCACCGCCGCCGGGCGGGGATTCTGGGCCAAGCTCGAAGGCTGCAATCCCGGCGGGATCAAGGACCGTACCGCCCTGTACATGGTTCAGGCCGCCCGCGAACGCGGTGAACTCCGCCCCGGCGCACGGATCGTCGAGTCCAGCTCGGGAACACTCGGCCTGGGTCTGGCTCTGGCCGGAGTGACCTTCGGCCATCCCGTCACCGTCGTCACCGACCCCGGCATGGAGCCGCTGATGACCGGCCTGCTCACCGCCTACGGGGCCGACGTCGAGCTGGTCGACGCTCCGCACCCGGTAGGCGGCTGGCAGCAGGCGCGTCGGCAGCGGGTGGAAGAACTCCTCGCCGCCGATCCGGGCTCCTGGTGCCCAGACCAGTACAACAACCCCGACAACGTGACCGCGTACCGGCCGCTGGCCCACGAACTCGTCGCCCAGCTCGGCCGGATCGACGCCCTCGTCGTGAGCGTGGGCACCGGCGGACACTCCGCCGGCATCGCCTCCGTCCTGCGCGATTTCTTCCCCGACCTGCGGGTGGTGGGCGTGGACACCACCGGCTCCACGATCTTCGGCCAGCCGGCCGCGCCCCGCCTGATGCGCGGACTGGGCAGCAGCATCTTCCCCGGCAACGTCGCCTACGACTTGTTCGACGAGGTCCACTGGGTCTCCGCCGCCGAAGCGGTCTGGTCGGCCCGCGCACTCGCCCGCAACCGCTACGCGAGCGGCGGCTGGAGCGTCGGCGCGGTCGGCCTCACCGCCCGCTGGCTGGCCAAGACCATGCCCGCCGAATCGAGGATCGTCGCCGTCTTCCCCGACGGACCCCAGCGCTACGTCGGCACCGTCTTCGACGACGCGTACTGCGTCGCGCACGACCTCCTGGACCACCGGCCCGCCGACGACCCCGAGGAGGTCACCTACCAGGGCGAGAAGACGATCACCCGCTGGACCCGGTGCACCACCGTCCTCGATCCCCTCGGCGCCACCCGCCGGGGCGAGTCGGCCGGAGCGTCCCGATGAAGGCGCTGTGGCGGCAGACCGCCTCCTTCCCACCCGCGGTACGCCTTCTGATGGCCAACCAGTTCGCCATCAACCTCGCCTTCTACATGCTCATGCCCTACCTGGCCGCCCACCTCGCAGGCGGCCTCGGCCTGGCCGCCTGGGCCGTCGGCCTGGTGCTCGGCGTACGCAACCTCTCCCAGCAGGGCATGTTCCTCATCGGTGGCACCCTCGCGGACCGCTACGGCTACAGGGCCCCGATCATGGCCGGCTGCCTGCTCCGCACCCTCGGATTCGGACTGCTCGGCTGGGTCGACACCCTGCCGGCCCTCATCGTCGCCTCCGCCGCCACCGGATTCGCCGGCGCCCTCTTCAACCCGGCCGTGCGGGCCTACCTCGCCGCCGAGGCGGGGGACCGGCGCGTGGACGCCTTCGCCACCTTCAACGTCTACTACCAGGCCGGCATGCTCCTCGGCCCGCTCGTCGGACTCGCACTCCTGGCGGCGGACTTCCGGGCGGTCTGCGCGGCGTCGGCCCTCATCTTCGCCGCGCTGACCTTGTTGCAATGGCGGGCTCTGCCCGACCGCGGAGGCAATGCCGCCGCGGCCGACTCGCCGGAGGGCGTACTCGCGCAGTGGCGGACCGTCGTGGCCAACCGGCCGTTCCTGCTCTTCTCGATCGCGATGATCGGCTCCTACGTCCTGACCTTCCAGGTGTACCTCGCCCTGCCGCTGGCCGCGGCAGACGCCCTCGGTGATGTGGCGGGAACCCGGGCCACCAGCGGCCTGTTCGTCGTATCGGCGGCTGTCGCCGTGGCTGGGCAACTCCGGCTGACGGGCTGGGCGAAACGCCGCTGGACCCCGCGGCAGGCCCTGGTCCGTGGGCTGGCCGCCATGGGAGTGGCCTTTCTCCCGCTGGTGTTCACCCCGTCCAGAGCTCCGTACCTGTCGCTGGTCTCTTTGACGGCGGCAGTGGTGCTCCTCGCCGTGGGCAGCGCCATCGTCTACCCGTTCGAGATGGACACCGTCGTGGCTCTGTCCGGCGACCGCCTGGTCGCCACCCACTACGGGCTCTACAACACCGTCTCCGGCCTCGGCATCACCCTCGGCAACCTGGTCACCGGCGCACTGTGGGACTTCGCCGTCCGCCATCAGGCCCTGTGGATCACCTGGCTCGCCCTCACCGCGACCGGGCTGGGCTGCGCGGCCGCCGTCGCCGTCCTGGCCCGGACCGGACGCCTCACGCCCCAGGCACGTGTGCTCGCCCCGGCCTGAGCGGCGGAAAGCGAACGGCCCCGCCCCCTCCACGTGGAGGGAGCGGGGCCGTCGTACACAGGCACGGGGTGCGAAGTCAGCTGAGTACGGGCGCTTCGCGCTGCGCTGTCGCCTCCGCGTCGGCGCCCACGGCCCGCGTGGCCAGGAGTCGTTGGGCCAGGACTCCGAAGACGATCGCGAACACGAGCCACAATACGACCTGGACGGCCAGCGAGGCGACCCGGAACTCCCACAACAGGGCTGCGGGGAAACCGGGCTTGACCGCGTCGTCGTTCGCCGGCAGGAAGACGAACGCGATCGCAGCGGCAACGACGAAGCCGCCACCGGCGGTCAGCGTCGCGTTCCAGTTGCCCAGGCGCGGAGCCAGCCGCCGGCCCGCGATGATCGCGCCGAGGCCGAGCAGGACGCTGAGCAGGATCATCAGGAAGAACAGCGTGGTGCGCTGCCCGATGGTGTCCGGGTTGCCGACGGCCGGCGGGGTGGCCGGGTACTTCAGGAACGGCACCAGGTAGACGGTCGCGAAGGCCCCCGCCGCGGTGAGCGCCGCCGTCGCGCGCGGGCTGAACTTGCCCACGCGGCCAAGGGCGAAGGAGAACGCCAGGGAGGCGACGCCACCCAGCGCGACCCCGTAGACCAGAACGCCGGTGGCCAGGCCGACGGTCGACTGGACCGGCCGGCTGACCAGTTCTTCCTCCTCGTCCGCAGCCTCGGCCGGAGCGGCGGCGCCGTGTCCGGCATGCGAGCTCTGGGCAGCCGCGGCGGGGTCGGCCTGAGCCTCCTGAGCGGCCTGGGCCTCCTCCACAGCGATGGAACCCCGTACCGGGGGCTCACCCACCACGTAGGCGACGGCGAAGGCGAACAGTCCGGCGATCAGACCCGCGAGCATGCCGCGGACCAGCAGTCCTCTGACAGTAGAGGCGTACATGTGCGTGCCTCTCAGTGGCAGGGGAAGCCGAGCAGATGACGACCGTCGTGCACCCACTCGTGCACGCCTTCACCGGAGAACACGGCCGTGGCGCCCTGTTCGGCACCGACGAAGTACAGGGCGACGAGCATCAAGAGGCCGACGAAGACCGCCCAGGGCAGTACGGCGCGCACGGGCAGCGGGGCCGACAGGGAGTCGGAAGGGGTGGGTATGGCAGCGGAAGCGACAGCCTCGGCCATGATGGAACCTCCTCGGGGAACACGCGTCCCATACGGTGGTGCAGGACGACGGTCCTCGGGTCTGACTCGCCGCGATGCCACCCCGGAGGATGTCACCGCAGCACACAGTGGCGCGACCATGCCGGATTCACACCGGACTTCCGTCTCGCCGTCGTCGCTATGTCTAAATGTCGCCGTGACGCTACCCTGCGCTCCGCTTTCGGCCAAGGGCGTGAGTCCCTGATCACAGGAGCACGCTGCGACGATGCCGTGCGCGCCCGCGCCCCCTCGAGCGCCTGTCTGCCGTGCCGGGACGTTAGCCCAGATCGATGTGGACGCTGGTGGACTTGACCCGGGCCACGGCCTGGACGCCGGCCTCGAGTCCCAGTTCCTCCACCGCTTCCCGGGTGAGGAGGGAGACGACACGGTGGGGGCCGGCCTGGATCTCGACTTGGGCGGAGACCTTGCCGAGCGTGACTGCGGTGACGATGCCGGGGAACCCGTTGCGGGCTGACGTGTGCGGCTCCTCGTCGGCCGCCTCCTGGGCCAGTTCGACGCAGAACGCCGCCAGGTGTTCGCCGGAGACCATCCGCCGGGTGCTCTCGCGGAAGGTGGGGAAGCGGTCGACGTCGGCCCACCGCCGGGCGGTGTCGACGCTGACGGATGCGATCAGCGACAGCAGGGCGTACGTGGAGGCGCCGACGACGGAGGTCACGAAGGTCGACGCGAGGGCGGCGGGGGCGACCTCGGAGACCGGTACGCCGCGGCCGACGAGGATCGGGCCGAGCAGGGGGCCGCCCCCGATGCCGTAGATCCCGCCGACCGTTCCCACCACCAGTGCCAGGGCGCCGGTGGCCCGAGGGGACGGTGGCTTGGCCGTTCGTCGTCCCGTAGCCGGTCGGATGGTCCGGGCGCACAGCCAGACGCCGAGCGGAAGCAGCAGGGCCGCGATGAACATGCGGAAGACGGTCGGACCGGGGACCGCGAACACCCGGATCGCGGCCCCTACGACCACGCCGGGAACGGTACCGACCAGCAACAGGCGGGTCAGTGGCCCGCCAAGCCGGCCACTGCGGGCGTGCCGCAGCAGCGCACCCGGCCCGGCGACCACGTTGTAGAGAGGGTTGGTGGGCGTCACGGACGGAGAGGGCACTCCCAAGACGCTGACCTGAACCGGCAGCAGGAACACCGCACCGGACACCCCGACCGGGGCGGTCGTCATCGAGATGACCAGCCCGGCCGCGAACCCCAACAGCCCTGACGACCACGTCACTGGATGCCCCTCCGTAGATCACCATTCGAGTATCAGCGGGATCTGTCTCGCGAAGCCGGGGTGCCCGGCATCTGGTCTGCGCGGGCAGTTCCCGATGGCGCACCAGGTGGAGCGCGTGGCCGAAGGCGACTACTTCACGCAGCCAGGCCGACGTCGAGGATTTTGGCGGCTTTGCCGATGGAGCCGGGCATGAGGTGGCGGTAGATCTTGAAGGTGATGTCGAGGCTCTTGTGGCCCATCCATTCGGCGACGTCGGTGATGGGGATGCCGTTGGTGAGGCAGTTCGAGGCGAAGAAGTGGCGGAGGCTGTAGATGACCATGCCCTCGGGGATGTCGACCTCATCTGTGCGCTTGACGCGCTGCCACTGGTTCTGGAGGTAGTAGGCCAGGTAGGGCCTCGTGGGGTCCATGGGGTGGCGGAGGAGGTAGCCGTCGACCGTGCCGTGCTTGTCCGCGTACCACTCGATGGTTTCCCGGACGCGGGCCGGGAGAGGGACGTCGCGGTAGTCGGTCGCTTTGCGGTGTTTGAGGCGGCCGTAGGTCTTGGTGGTCTGGTTGACCTGCTCGGTGATGCGGTAGATGTCGCTGGCGACCAGGTTGTTGAGGTTCACGGCGAAGGCCTCGCCGTTGCGCATGCCGCAGCCGCTCATCAGGTCGGCGATGAGGAGGAACCGGTCGTCGCCGGCGGTGCGTATGTCGCGGAGGCCGGCGCACGACGTTGTGGGCAGTCGACGAAGCGCGGTGTTGAAGCCGCCGCGGTCGCGCCAGCAGGGGGCGCCCCCATGCCCGGCGGGGTGACCAGCGGGCGCCCACTCCATGCATCAAACCCGGCGAGGGCGCTGTTTGGGGGCCCAGGTGTGTCCCCTGTGGTAGCTCGGTCTACTGGCTGGCACGCCCACTCGTTGAACCGGTCAGGCCTTCAGTCGAGGGAGTGACTCACCAGGAGGTTCTTCGTCTCCTGGAGGTACAGTCATCGCACCCACGCTGACCAGCGAAAACTGTGGTGCGTACGGTTCGTTGGAGGCAACTGGTCCGGAAACGGTCCGGATCCTGGTGCCCGCCGCGCCTGCGAGGGTTCAGGCCAGGCGGGTAGGGGCATGGGTGGGGCCGGCTGGTCGGGTCGCGGCGTGCGACCTGTCTTGAGGTCCATGCCAGCCATGCCTCAGCCTCGGTCAGGGCGGGGGCTGGTGGCAGGTCGTGCACCTGAGTGGGGACCGGCGGTTGGAAGGGGCGCCTCGTCATGTGCTGCCACGCTCGTGGACTCTTGCCTCGGGATGCCGAAGCTGTGCCGTACCTGCCTGGCGTACACCCGAGGGCTACGCGCGACCGGCGCGTCCCGCGCCACTACCGTCACGCCATCCGTGCGAGCGGTGTCCAGGACCGTCCCGGTGATCACAGCGGGTTGGTGCTGTAGCGACCGGATCGTGGTGCCCAGTCGTAGGGGCCGCGCATGACCGTGTGCAGGGCGTCGCGGAGGTAGCGGTCCAGGGCCATGCCGGCAGGGGCGTGCAGTTCGCTTTCGAGGCTGCGGAAGCGTGCGATGCGTGCGTGCAGCATGCCCAGCACGCTGGTGGAGGCGTCGTCGCGGTCCGCCCCGTCCGTGCGCTGGAGGATCAGCAGGAGGTTGTGCGGGTCCGCACCGGATTCCTCCTTGGAGAGCGAGTAGAGGTCGTTGTGGAGGGAGTCGATCTCGGCGGCCAGGGTGCGCAGAGCTGTCACGGTGTCCGAGGCGAAGAGGGCGGCGGGCAGTTCGTAGTGGCCGATCCGTTCGGCGAGGTCGAGCGTGGGCTGCACGCCGATGGTGTCGCGGCGCAGTCCTAGGTACTCGTCCACGGTGAGCAGGGTGCCGGATTGCCGGTTGGTGGCTTCCTGGACGTGCCCGTAGAGGTACGCCCGCCAGTGCGCGGCGGCCCGCTCGCACCAGGACGGTGACATGCCCTCGCGGCTGCGCAGCCAGAGGTCGTGGAAGGCGCGGGCGAGCGGTGGTGCGTCGGGGGCGGGGTGCTGGTCCAGGGCGGCGGCGACCACGTCGACCACCGTGCGGGCCTGTCCGGGGTCGTCGCCGGCCGGGCCGTCGAAGGCGTCGTCGAAGCAGAAGAACCAGCTCATCTGGTCGACGCCCAGGGCCAGGTCCGGCCCGGTCGCGGCCGGGTGGAAGCGGGCGGCGAGTTCGGCGTAGTGGCCGCGGGCGTGGCGCTCGGCGGCCGCGTCGGTGGGGAGGAGGCCGAAGGACCGGGGCCACTGCAGGTGTTCGGCGGCCGCGCGTGCGGCGTCGGGGCTGATCCGTGCGGGGAACGGGAGGTGGAGGCCGGCGTCGCTCCGCGTGCCGCCGCTGCGGGTCTGCGCGGCGCGGGGCTGCGGGGACATCTGCAACAGGCTCGGGACCAGTACGGCCCCGGGCACCTCGCGGGGCGGCTGCTCGGAGAGCGGGACCAGGCGCCAGCGGGCGGCGACGGTGGCGACGACCGTGGCCATCTCGGTGAGGGCGAAGTGGTCGCCGATGCACTTGCGGGGGCCTGCGCCGAACGGCAGGAAGGCCCAGCCGCGCGGGTCGGCGGTCAGCCACCGGTCCGGGTCGAACTCCATGGGGTCCGGGTACAGGCCGGGGTCGCGGTGGATGGTGAGCGGGCTGAACAGGAGCTCGGTTTCCGCGGGGATCTCCACTCCGCCGAGGACGACGCCGGGGCGGGCGGGCTGGCGCATCAGGATCCAGGCCGGGCTGCGCAGCCGGAGCGTCTCCCTGACCAGGTTCTGGGTGAAGACGAGCTTCGGCAGGTCCTCGAAGGTGACGGGCCTCGATCCGAGGACCTCGTCGAGTTCGGCGTGGAGCCGTCGCTCGATGTCGGGCCGGGAGCCGACTTCGTGGAAGAGCCAGGTCAGGCTGGTCGAGGCGGTCTCGATCCCGGCGGCCATGACGGTCATGACCTCGTCGTGGAGCTGGTCCGGGCTCATCGGTTCCCCCGTGTCGGAGTCGCGGGCGGCCATCAGCATGCCGAGGAGGTCCGCACGGGGCCGTCCGTCGGCGAGGCGCTCACGGATCAGCCGGTCGACGACCTTGCGCAACTGGGTGCCCGACTCCCGGAAGCGGCGGTTTCCAGGGGTGGGGAGGCGGTCCAGCCAGTCGACGGGCGAGACCACACGCCGCATCAACTCGTGCACGTAGGTGGGCAGCCAGCGCCGGATGAGGCGCACCTCCTCGTTGCCCAGGGCGCTGCCGAAAAGGGCCTTGGCCACGGCCTCGCTGCCGATCGCGTACATCTCGGAGGCCACGTCGATCGTGCTGTCCGGTGTCCAGGCCTCGGAGTACGTGGTGGCGCTCAGGCGCATGACGCCGGTGTAGGAGTTGAGCTTCTCTCGGTGGAACGCCGGGATCATCAGACGGCGCTGGCGGCGGTGGAAGTCACCCTCGGAGTTGGGCAGTCCGTTGCCGAGGAAGGGGCGGGACTTCTGGAAGTAGCGTCCCTTCTCGTAGGAGACCGCGTCTGTCACGAGCATCTCCCGCAGGAGCGCCGGCGAGTTCACGGCGTACACGGACAGGTTGCCGAGCCGGATCTCCACCAGGTCGCCCAGGGGTCGGATCGACTGCAGTACGCCGATCGGGTCGCGCAGCAGGGCCAGCGAGTGCCCCACCAGGGGCAGACACCCGGGAGCGGTGGCGACCGTTCGGGGCGGCAGGTATGCGGGGGCGTCCGTAGTCACGTTCTCGTCCTCAGGGGTTGCGCGTTCCCGCAGCGGTTCGAAGGCGCCGGCGCGGTGGTTGCGGGCGAGCGGGCACTCCGGCGGCCCGTTGGCCCTGCCCCGTCGCCCACAGAGAGCCAGGCTAGGTTTGCCCGCCATCAGGACGGAATGCGCAACCGTCCGGGCTTCCTGCGCGAGAGTCCGCCACGGCGGGCGGCCCGTGACCGGGCTCCCGCGCAGGGAAGCCCGGACGGGCGGGCTGGTCACCCGCTCGTCGGCCCGACGGCCTCTCGTCCGCCGGTTCTGTGGACTCTCACGCAGGTATCGCGGACGGGCGAACCCATTGAGCCGCAGGACCACTGCCGCCTCGTGGCTACCATGAGCGTTTGATCGGTAGCTTGCTGTAACGGAGGCGTAATGTGCGGTCCAATGTCCGGTAGGGGGCTCGAGCAGGGGACTTCGGTCGTGGGGCTCGATGAGGTCACGTCGAGGCCCACGGTCTTCAAGTGCATGGGCCGCAGCTACAGCGCGGCACGAGCTGACGGCGAGGTCGTCATCCAGGACGTCACGGACATCACCCATCCCCTTCCCCTGGGCCGGGCCGAACCGTGTGCGGACACCCTCTGGAGCGTCCGCACTCCCCGGGGTCTGCTGGCCGGCCGTACGGACGGGACGCTCCAGGCGGTCGCGGCGCTGCGCGGGGTCTCCTGGCCGCCCCGCGACCCCTGCCCACAGGGCGGGTAGGGGTCACGGGGGCGGGCCGACGGTGCTGCTGGAGGCAGCGCCGGCGCGGCGGTCGGCTCAGTTTGCCCGTACGGCTTCCCGGTAGCGGCGCGGAGCCACTCCGGTGGTGCGTTTGAAGGCGTTGCTGAAGGCGCTCTCGGAGCCGTAGCCCAGTGCGGAGGCGATGGCCGCCACGGGGGTGTCCTCCCGGCACAGGGTGTGCTGGGCCAGGCGCATCCGCCAGGTGCACAGGTAGGTGAGGGGCGGGACGCCCGCGACCTCCTTGAAGCGCTGGGCGAAACTGGTGCGGGACATGGCCGCGGCGCGGGCGAGTTCGGTCAGGGTCCAGGGGCGGGCCGGGTCTCCGTGCATGAGGCGCAGGGCGGGGGCGACGCGTTCGTCGGCGAGGGCGCGCAGCCAGCCCACCGGGTAGGTGTCGGCGCTCGCGTCGGTCAGGAAGACGCGCAGGACCTGTACGAAGAGCAGCTGCGCGAGGTGCTCCGCCGCGAAGGCGGCACCCGGAGCGGCCGACCGCATCTCGTGGAGGGTCTGGTCCATGAGCCAGCAGGCCGCGGGCGCCTCGGCCGTGGTGGCACTGACGTGCATCAGAGGTGGAAGGGCGCTCAGCAGCAGGTCCCTGCCCGTGGTGTTGAGATCGATGTGGCCGCCGATCGTGACGGCGTCCCGCCCTTCGTCCCCGGCGTGGAAGAATGTCTCGGTGGTCGCCCGGAGCACGGGCAGCGCGTCGATCGGCGGCACGGCCGGGTCACTCGCCAGGGTGTACCGGCGGTCGCCGGCGAAGACGGCGATGTCGCCGGCCTCCAGGCGGACGGGGTGTTCGACGCCCTCTATCACCAGCCAGACGACACCCTGCATCACGGCCTGGATCTTGAGCCGGCCCGGCGCCGGAAAGGCCAGTGCCCAGTCCCCGGCGGCGATGAGTCCGCGGGACAAGGCGCAGCGCGCGCCGGTGAGTTCGAGGGTCTCGGTGATGGGATCTCCCCAGGTCGCAGACGTGGGGAGGGGTGCGGACGGCGGTGCGGTCAGCGGTGCGGCCATGAGCGGACTCTCGCGCAAGTCGCGCGGACGGGCAAGCATTCACATGTTGTTGGACACCCATCACGATGGGTGACAGGGCACTTCCCCGGGCGGGGTCCTTGTCCCGGATCGCCGCCGCCGGTTGTGCGGTCGGTGCCTCAGCGTCAGGAGGTCGTGCTCATGGGCGGATTCCAGGATCGCGACAAGGTTCACCTGGACGAGGTAGTGCTACCGACGGCCGAGCGGCGGACCTTCGCCGAACTCGCGGTGAAGGGCCAGGCGACGCGACCGAGTCGGCGGACCAGAGCTGATGCGGTCCGGTGCCAGCGGAATCCCGGGCCGTGGGGCGCCGGCCCTTCCTCGGCCGACGGCCGCGCGGTCCGCTGCTCCTGTCCTCTCGGTGGAGGCCTGCCTGGAGTCCGTCCTCGACGGCTGCCCTCCCCGAAGGGGTGCGGAGAGGGCGGCGCAGCCTCCGTCGCGCGGGATGGTTCAGCTACAGCCCCTCTTGCAAATGAGGGGCGCGACAGTGCCGAGGGACGTGTTGTGGGAGGCGCGTCCGCTCAGCACGACGTGCGTGGTGCCCGGCGACGCCGACGGCACGGCGAAGCTGCTCGGCGCCGCCGCCAGCGCTCCGGCCGCGAACAGCGCGGTCACTGCGGCTGCGATCAGTTGCTTGCGCATCATCGCTGCTCCTGTCTGTTAATCCCCGAGGTGGGTCTCGATGCCCTGCCTCACCACGGTAGGCAGGAGGGATAGCAGGCGTGAATATTCGAACGTCCGCAAAGGGTGCGCGAGAGTCCAGGACGGCCGGGGCCCCGGCCACGCAAGGAAACAGGGTGATCCCACATGCTTCAGCCGGTGATTCTGAACCCGCGGTCCTACGATCCCGCCGAGTTCGACCCGGAGACCCGACGGCTGCTGAGGGCCGTGATCGACTGGTTCGAAGGGCGCGGTAAGAAGCGGCTGGTCGAAAGCTACGCGTCATGGTTCGCCGAATTCCTCGCCTTCGCAGGAGAACAGGGCATCTTCGCGCACTGCCTGATCCCCTCGGCCGCCGATGGAGGCAACGGGCGCTGGGACACCGCCCGCAACACCGCCTTCAACGAGGTCCTCGCCTTTTACGGCATCAACGGCTGGTACACCTGGCACGTCACCATGCTGGGCCTGGCCCCCGTCTGGCAGAGCGGCAACGCGACAGCCCGCCGCCGTACGGTCGAACTCCTCAGGCAGGGCCACTCGGCCGCCTTCGCCCTGTCGGAGAAGACCCACGGAGCCGACATCTACGCGACGGACCTCCTCCTCACCCCCACGGCCGACGGCGGGTTCCGCGCTAGCGGCTCGAAGTACTACATCGGCAACGGGAACGTGGCCGGCATCGTCACCGCCTTCGGGCGCCGCGCCGACGTCGAAGGCCCGGACGGCTACGTGTTCTTCCTGGCCGACAGCCGCCACCCGAACTACACGGCCGTCCGCAACGTCGCCAACGACCACCTCTACGTCGCCGAGATCAGCTTCGACGACTATCCCGTCACCGCCGACGACATCCTGCACACCGGCAAGCCGGCCCTCGACGTCGCCCTGAACACCGTCAACATCGGCAAGTTCAACCTCGGCACCGCCGGCATCGGCGCCTGCGAGCACGCCTTCCACGAGTCCCTCAACCACGCGCACACCCGCATGCTCTACGGGCGGCGCGTCACCGACTTCCCGCACATCCGCCGGATCTTCAGCGACGCCTACCTCCGCCTGCTCGCCATGAAGATGTTCACGAACCGCGCCGTCGACTACATGAGGTCCGCGCAAGAGGACGACCGCCGCTACATCCTCTTCACGGCCATGTCCAAGACGAAGGTGACCACGGAGGCGGAGCAGGTCGTCACCCTCCTCTGGGACGCCATCGCGGCCAAGGGCTTCGAAGCCGACACCCACTTCAACTGGGTCGCACGCGACCTGCCCGGCCTGCCACGGCTGGAAGGGACCGTCCACGTCAACATCACGCTGATCCTGAAGTTCCTGCGCAACTACCTGCTCGGCGACGCCCCCTACGACCCGGTGCCCTCCCGGACCGACGACCGAGACGACGGCTTCCTGTTCCGGCAGGGCTCCACCGGCCGGCTCGGCGAGGTCCGCTTCCACGACTGGCGTCCCGCCTTCGACCACTTCGAGGACGTGGCGAACGTGACGCGCTTCCGGGAACAGGTCGAAGGATTCCGCGAGCTGCTGGCCACCTGCGGTCCGGATGCCGGCCAGCGAGGAGACCTCGACTTCATGCTTCCGATCGGCCGGCTGTTCATGACCGTCGTCTACGGCCACCTCATCCTGGAGCAGGCCCGACTGACCGGACTGGACCGGGGTGTCCTCGACCAGATCTTCGCGCTGCTCATCAGGGACTTCGCCGGTCCGCTCACCGAACTCCACGGCAAGCCCGGCACGACGGACCAACAGCGCGAGCACGCCCTCGCCTGCCTGCGCACCCCCGCCCACGACACCGAACGGACCCACGACCTGTGGCAGGGCATCGAAGCGATCGCCGGAACCTACGCGATGCGTCCTTGATCCACATCCGGAGTACACGCAGCGCGGAGCCAACCTCTGCCCATGATCCGTCCCAACAGGAGCCCGAAACCCGTGAAATCCTTCCAGCCCGTCACCTCGGTCGCCGTGATGGCCGCGGTCCTCGGCGGCGCCACCCTGTTCGGAGCCTCCGCTCCGGTGAGCGCGGCGCCCCTGGCCACCTGCCGCGACGTGGTGGCCCGGACCAAGGGGGACCTGAGCAACGCCGGTGCCCCGACGAACGCCAACGACTGGCAGGCCGTGCGCGCCGCCGCCCAGCGCTTCCTCAACAGCCACCCCTGGGGCAGCCCTGGAACCCAGGCTCTTCAACGGGACGTCAACGAACTGGGCGAACTGTGTGCCCCGTAGCTCCGCAGAGGCGGGGCCGCTCAGGTGGCCGATCCAACGCGGGCTTGCTCCCTCGCACGTCTGGAACGGAAACCATCGTTCTCGTTTAGTGTGGGGGGATGCCTCGCCTGACGGACGAGCGCCGGGAAGAGCGGCGCCGTCACATCCTCACCAGTGCCTGGACCTGCTTCTCCGCCAACGGTTTCCACGCCACGTCCATGGACGATGTGATCGCCGCGACCGGCATGTCCTCCAGCGCTGTCTACCGGTACTTCCGGAGCAAGGACGACCTCATCGACGCCGCCGCGGACGAGGCCATGACCCTCGTGCGGAGCCTGTTCGACGGACTGCTGGCACAGCGTCCCACCGCGTCACCGGCGCAGGTCGTTGCTGCGATGGTGGGTGAGGTCCGGGACCGGGACGCCCAGTCGGAGTACGACCTCACGCGGATCGCCATCCAGTCGTGGGGGGAGGCCCTGCGCAGGCCGGACATGGAGGAACGCACCCGGGCCTTCTACCTCGGCGTGCACGGTCGGCTGGAGGAGCTGGCCCGGCGCTGGTGCGAGGAGGGCCAGGTCCCCGCGGACGCGGATCCCCGGGGGATCGCGACGGTCCTGATGACCCTCATGCCGGGACTTCTCGTCGGTCGGCACCTGGTGGCACCCGTGTCCGCGGAACACCTCGTCGCGGGCCTGTCCTCCCTAGGCTCGGCCTCCTGGGACAGCTGACGTGCCGGTGGAGCGTCCCCCGAACGGGGGCGCTCCACCGGCACGAGCTGTGCCCCGCTCAAGCGCGGGGGTTCGGTCGTTCCGTGGCCGCGCCGACGGGGGGCCCGGTGCTCAGCCAGGGGGAGTCGTACTCGATGCGCGAGCGGTCGAGCCCGTGGGGCTCGGTCGTGTAGAGCCGCAGGCGCAGCCCGTCCGGATCGGGTACGACCAGCACCCAGCCCACCATCGCGACGACCGGCGGTGAGTGGGGGACCCCCAGGCCGTCCAGGTGCGCGATCCATTCGTCCACGGCGGCGCGGTCCTCGACGGACAGGGTGAGGAGCTCGTTCCCGTCCAGGGCGCGGGCTGTCGCCGGGTCCAGGCGCAGCTCCAGCCGACAGGGCAGGTGGGGGACCTCGAGGACGACGGAGAACAGCGTCCCGTCGGGGCGGCGGTGGTCCAGTGCGCTCACCCGGCCGGCGCCCAGCACGGCGCCGTACCAGCGGGCGCTGCGCTCCAAGTCGCTGACGCACAGCTTGAGGTGGTGGAGGCCCCGGTGTGCCGGGGTATTCGATGTGGTCGTCAGGGTGCTCATGCTCAGACCAGCCCGTCGGCGAGGAGCGCGGCCGTGCGGTTTACGGGTACGCCGCGCCGCCACAGGCGGGCGATGTCCCGGACCGCGGTGATGTCGACCAGGGGGTTGCCCTCGACCAGGAGGAGGTCGGCGCGCAGCCCGGCGGCGACGCGCCCGCGGTCGTGGAGGCCGAAGGCGTCGGCGGGGGCCGTGGTGGCGGCCGTGAGGGCCTGGGCCGGAGTGAGTCCGGCCGCGACGAGGAGGGCCAGCTCTCCGTGGTAGCTGATGCCGTGCGTGGTGGGGTGGCCCGCGCCGCCCGTGCCGTCGGTGCCGGCCAGCAGCGGGACCCCGGCCCGGAACATCCGCAGCGCGACGTCGGCCGCGTACCGGGCGTCGACCGAGACGGGCCCCACCCGCACCTCGTCCTCGCCCGGGCCGTCGGTCCGCATGCGCTCGATCTCCTTGAGCCACTGGGGGTCGGCGTAGGGCCGCAGGCGGGGGTCGTCGACGAGGGCGTACTCCGCCGGGGTTTCGGTCGTGCCGGTCAGCGAGGTCAGCGTAGGTACGACGAACATGCCCCGGGCTGCGGCGTCCTCCACGAGGGCGTCGTCGGAGGGCCCGTCGGCGGGGGCGTGGGCGAGGCCGTCGACGCCGCAGTCGACCGCGAGACGGGCTGCCCGGCGGGTGAGGGTGTGGGCGGCGGTGCGCAGCCCGTGCTCGTGTGCGGCCCGTACCAACGCGCGGATCGTCTCGGGGGACAGGACGGGCATCGGCGTGCCGATCGCGGTGCCGTCCTCGATGAAGATCTTGAGGTGGTCCGCCCCGTCGGCGACCCGTGCTGCGACGAAGGCTTCGGCGTCCTCGGGGCCGGTGACGGTGGGGAAGGGGTCCATCAGGCCGAGTTCGACCAACTGGCTCGGGTGGCCGCCGGGTGCGGTGGCCCCGGTGGTCGCGATGCGCAGGTCGGCCAGGTCGTCGCGCTCGCGCGCGGCCTCCCGTACCGCGCGGACGACCGAGGGCGTACCGCCCATGTCGAGCTCGGTGGTGATCCCGAAGAGGAGTGCCCGCCGCAGCTGTTCGGTGTCGGTCGTGTGGGTGTGGGCGTCGATCAGCCCGGGCAGCAGGGTGCGGCCGCTGCCGTCGACGACGGTCGCTCCGGCCGGTGTGCCGAGGGCGGGGCCGACGGCGACGATCACGGGGCCGTCGATGAGGACGTCCTGGGGGGCGTGGAGCTCGGTGCCGTCGAAGACGGCGACGTTGCGGATGAGAGTGGGGGCGGAAGCAGAAGTCGACATGTCCTTGTCTCCTTTGAACAGCCGGATCATCGGGTGGACGGAACGGGCAGGGGCAGATGCTGGGCCAGCTGGCCAAGAACCTCGGCCGGTTCGGCCGGTACTCCGTGCGCGGCGAGGTAGCCGTCGGGGCGCACCAGCAGGGGAGTGCGTAGTCCCGGTACGTGACACACGGACAGGACGGTGCCCCGCTGTCGCTCGTCCTCCGGTTCACTCCGGCCGGGTAGGGCCAGCGTCCAGCGCAGGCCCGCTTGCGGGACGGTCAGGGGCGAGACCCGGTCTCCCGCACGTGGGGAGCCGTGGCCGGGCTCCTGCGCGTAGCCGATGTCGAGCTGGGCGAGCTTGGCGGTGATCCAGTCGAGGACACCTGTTCGCGGCTGCTGCAGCCGCGAACAGGTCGTTGCGCCGCTGTCCGGCGGCCGGGTCCCTGAGGGTGGCAATTCTGGCGAACTGGCTGGTGAAGGCGACCAGTTCGGACGCGACCGGATGCCGCTCGTCGTGGTAGCTGTCCAGCAGTTCGGCGGGGGCCGCTCCGGTGAGGACGGCGTGCAGCTTCCAGGCCAGGTTCCCGGCGTCCTGGATGCCGGTGTTCATGCCCTGGCCACCGGCCGGGCTGTGGGTGTGCGCGGCGTCCCCGGCCAGGAGGACCGGACCGGCCCGGAACCGCTCGGCGACCCGCTCCTGAACGCGGTACGTGGAGGCGGACACCACCTCCGCCACTCGGATGCGCCCCGCCACCGGCCCGCGTTCGGACACCAGCCGCTCGATGTCGGCGGCGCAGGGCGCGGCCGAACCCGGCGCGGCGGGAGTCACGATGCGGTGCTGTGCGCCGGCGAGCGGCGAGAGGAGCAGCATCCCCGCGGAGGAGAGGAAGAAGGTGGTGTCGTGCTCCCCGAGGCCGTTCGGCCCAGCATCCAGGCGGACGTCGGCCAGGGCGAACACCTGCTCAGGCGCCTCTCCGGGAAAGCCGATCGCGGCAGCTGTCCGCACGGCGCTGTGCAGACCGTCGCAGCCCACCAGGTAGCGCGCGGAGACCGATCGCAACAAGCCTTCCGGGTCGGCGATCACGGCGGAGACCCCGGGAAAATCGGGAGTGAAGCCGAGAAACCTGTAACCGCGGTGCACCCCGCCGCCCAGCTCCCGCAGGCGCCGCAGCAGATGCTCCTCCGTCGTCTGCTGGGAGGCGAGCAGGACGTAAGGGTAGGGCGTGTCCAGATCGGCGTAGGAAGCGTGCAGCAGCGTGTGCTCCCGGTCGTGGACGCGGAACCCGGGCCCCCGCTCACCCGCCGCCACGAGGTGTTCGGCGACGCCGATCCGGTCCAGGTATTCGAGGGAGCGGGGCTGGAGCGCTGCCGCTCTGCTGCCGGTCTGCACGTTGGTGTCGCGGTCGATGAGAACGTGGTCCACGCCCAGCTGCCGCAGGCTCGCGGCCAGGGTCAGCCCCACGGGGCCCGCGCCGACGATCAGAACATCTGTGTGCGGTGGGAGGGGAGTGGTGATGGGCGACGCAGGCATGACGCCTCCTCGTCGTGCGGGATTCCCTGTGAGATCCGCAGGAGACCCGCCACATCAAAGAGAAACGAGCGTTTTCGTTTCACTGTGAAGCTAGCACTGGAGGAGGCGTAACGCAAACGTACGTTTCTATTTGGCGTGGTGTGGCGTCGGCACCTGTGGCGCGGTGGGCGTCAGACCTCGTTGTTCCACATGCGGAACACCGTGCACTTCCCGTGGCTGCCGAAGGTGACGGTCCACAGGTTGGCGAAGGTGCCGAGTTCCGTGTAGCGCCCGGTGCCTTCGATGGCCGCGGTGTCCCCGTTGATCGCGAGGAGGGACCACTCGAAGTTCCAGCCCCCTTCCTGCCACCCGGCCCGGCCGCGCCACCCCTCGACGATCGCCTCGCGGCCGATCCAGTCCGTCGCGTACGGCCACTCGTGGTACTCGGCCTCCGGGGTGAAGAGGGCTGCGATGTCCTTGCGACTGTTGGAGGTCCAGGCCCGCACGTATCCCTCGACCCATGCTTCCACCTGCTGCTTCGTCACCATGACGTGTCTCCGTACGACGTGTCTGCGTGGTCCGCCGGCTCAGCCCTGGGCGGTGGGTCGCACGACGATCTCGCTGACGTCGACCTCGTCGGGCTGGCTGATGGCGTAGTCGATCGCCGTGCCGATGGCGTCAGCGGGCATCGCGATCTTCAGCATGTCCTTGGTGGCCTCGCGCACCGCCGTGTCGCTGATGCCCTCGGCCAGCTCGCTCCTGGTCAGTCCGGGGCTGATCACGGTCACCCGCAGGTCGCGGCTCTCCTGCCGCAGCCCCTCGGACAGGGCCCGAACGGCGAACTTGGTCGCGCTGTAAACGGCGGCGGTCGGGTCGACGCGGTGCCCCGAGACGGAGGCGATGTTCACGATGTGGCCGGAGCCCTGCGTGCGCATGAGGGGGAGAACGGCGGCGATGCCGTGCAGTACACCGCGCACGTTCACGTCGATCATGCGGTTCCACTCGTCGACCCTGAGCGCGTCCAGCGGAGAGAGCGGCATCACGCCCGCGTTGTTGACCAGGACGTCGACCCGGCCGAACCGGTCCTGCGCGGCGTCGACGAAGGCCCGCATACTGTCCAGGCTGGTCACGTCCAGTTCCCGGTGGCCGGCCTCCCCGCCGCTGCGCCGGATGTCCTCGGCGAGGGCAGCGATACGGTCCGTGCGCCGGGCTCCCAGCATCACCCGGTGCCCCGACGCGGCCAACCTCTGTGCCGTCGCCTCGCCGATCCCACTGCTCGCACCGGTGACCAGTACGACCTTGCCTGCAGGAATGGGCGGGACGGTCATGAGAACCCCTTCGATGAAGCCGGCGGCTGCCGGACCGGGTGGTCGTCCACCCCCCTCTGATCCTGGAGGTGATTGCCCCGGGCAGGCAGGGCGGAGCTTCCTGGGTGCGCCACTCCCAGGAACGCGCCGCGTACGATCGAGGCATGAGCGGGTACGAACTCGGCGATTTCCTGCAAGCGCGGCGCTCCCGTCTGAAGCCTGCGGAAGTGGGCCTTCCGACCTACGGACACCGCAGGGTCGCGGGGCTCCGGCGCGAGGAAGTCGCCGTGCTGGCCGGTGTCAGCGCCGACTACTACACGCGGCTGGAGCAGGGGCGCGAACGCAACCCCTCCGGCCAGGTCATCGACGCCATCTCGCGGGTACTCCGCCTGAACGCCGACGCCCATTGGCACGCCTACCGTCTTGCCGGCCTCCTACCGGCGCTCGAGGCCGCCGAGGAGTCCGACGAAGTGGACCCGGCTCTGCTCCAGCTCATGGAGGCGTTCCCCGCCGCGGTCGCGTACGTCATCAACCGCCGCCTCGAGGTGCTCGCGGCCAACGCTCTGGCCGATGCCCTGCTCTCGCCCCTGGCCGACCGCCGCCGTGTGCTGCGCTCCCTCTTCCTCGACCCCGCCGCCCGAGAGCTCTACGCAGACTGGCGTGAGGTCGCGCAGTGCTCCGTCGAGGCCCTGCGCCTGGCTGCCGGACACCATCCGGGGGATCTCCGGATGGCCGCCACCATCCAGGAACTGCGCGGCGGAAGCGAAGAGTTCGAGCAGATGTGGCTACGGCACGGCGTCAGCTCTCTCGGCCTCAGATCCAAGACCTTCAACCATCCACGCGCGGGTCGGCTCACCCTCACGTACCAGTCCTTCGACATTCAGAGCGCCCCCGGCCAGCACCTGCTGATCGGGACCGCGGAGCCGGGCAGCCCGGATGCTGACACCCTCGCCCTCCTCGGCTCTTCCCCGCGCACGCTCGAAGGCAGCGGAACGGGACGAGGGTGATGCGTCTGGGCTGCCAGACGACGTGACGCATGTCGCTGCCGTGGCTCGCCCTGGGGGTTCCGGTCGTCCTGACGCTCAGTGGTGGGAACTCAGTAGGCGTCTTCGGTGCGGGGAGCGGGGCGCGGGGCGCGGGCGGGGGCGTGGACGGGGACGGGGTCCAGGGGGGGAGGATCGAGGACGGGCGGGCGCTGATGGGGAAGCTGCGGCGGTAGCGGTAGCGGTAGCGGTAGCGGCAGCGGCAGCGCGGGCGAGGGTGCGGGTGCGGGGCCCGTCCAGACGGGCGGAGGGGCCCCGCGACCGGAGTCGCGGGGCCCCTCCGTTTCCCTCCCCGGCGGGCGACGGCAAGGAACTGCTGCGCGAGCGCACCTTCCCCCTCGTGGCGGACCAGTTCCGCACGCTGTGCACCCCGGCCCCGTTCGGAGCGCCCCGCGAGCACACCTTCGAGTTCTTCGACGACCTGCGCGTCACCGCGGTCGAGGAGGGGACCGACGACGACCAGGGAACGCTCACCTGGAGCGGCCACGTCAAGGACAGGCCCGAGACCAGCGTCGTCCTCTCGATGCGCGGAGTGTGCGCCGCCGACCGCACGCCTCCCGGCCCCGTCGTCGTGGAGGTCCTCGCCGACCTCGGCGAGCGCGTCTACCACCTGGAGACCCTCGCCGGCCAGCCGCCCCGGCTGCGCGCCACCGAGGAGGACCCCGACCACCGTCCGCGCAGGGCGCCCGACCAGCCGGCCACCGACCCGGCCTCCGCGTCGGCCATGCGCCGCAACCTCCAGGGCCGGGTCGAGGCCACGGTCGAGAACCCGGTGATCATCGACGTCATCGCGGGCTACACCCCGAAGGCCGTCACCGAGGCCGGCGGCGAGCAGCAGGTCATCAACACGATCCACTGGGCCGAGCGGAAGATGAACGAGGCGCTCGCCGACAGCAACATCCCCGCCAGCATCGACATCCTCGGCACGTACAACACGGAATACCGGGGCGACAACACCTCGTCCGTGATGCACGCGAAGATGAACAACCCGCAGGATGCGGCCCTGGGAGCGACCGCGGCCGATCTGCGCCGCCGCTACGGGGTGGACCTGCTCACCATCGTGAACAAGGTCGATCCGGGCCAGTCCTCCGGCCAGGGCAACCTGCCCGAGCGCGGCATCTTCAACTCCAAGGACGCCTACTCCGTCGTCGACTTCGACTCGCTGACCGGCTGGTACAACCTCGGTCACGAGCTCGGCCACAACCTCGGCCTGTGGCACGACCGCCGAACCCTGAACCACCAGGTCCCCGACGGCAGTTGGATGAACAGCCTCAACACCCCGTACGGGACCGGGTGGATCACTCCGAACGAGGAGCACCACACCCTCATGGCGTACGCGAGCTCCTGCTTCAAGCAGTGCAGCGCGGTGAACCAGTACTCCAACACCGAGAACACCGTCAACGGCCAGCCCCTGGGCGACGCGAACAACAACAACGCGGGCCTCGCGCGCCTGTCCACCCCGATCGTGGCCGGCTACCGGACCCTGGCCACCGCCAAGACCCGCCACGCACTCACCCTGTCCTCCACCGAGGGCGGCACGGTCCGCCCCGCCGTCTTCGGGCCCTACAAGCCGGGCACCGTCGTCGGCGTCACCGCCCGCCCGCAGACCGGCTACCGGCTCGTCGCCTGGCTCTACGACGGCGTCCAGTACGACCCCCGCACCCAGATCAACGTCACCATGGACCGCGCGCACACGCTGCGCGGTGTCTTCCTCCCGGCCTGACGGGAGTTCCGGGGCCGAGGCCTCCTCGATCCCGCGCGGGCGCGGGGGCCGGGCCTCACCTCGGCGTGACGGCTCCCGAGTCCGGCGACTGCCGGAGGCCGGACGCGTCGACCGCCTCGAAGTCCGAGCCCTTGAATCCCTTGAGCCCGTCGAGCTGGGAGTTGTCCCAGCCGGCGTTCTCCTCACCGGAGATGTACCAGGCCGAGCCGTTGTCCGCGACGATGGCGCCGTACTTCTTGAGCGCCTCGGCCACGGCCTTGGCCTGCGGGGCCAGGTTCGAGGTGTCCACCGAGCTCTTGAGGCGCAGCCGCAGCCCCATGGGCGGCAGCGACGGGTCCGCGGCGGAGCCCGCCTGGTGCCGTGCGGGCCAGATGTAGCTCTGGTCCGAGCGCGGCACGGTGATGCGGATCGCGTGGTCGACCAGCCCGCCCGCCGCCTCGTCGTAGCGCACCAGGCCGGGCAGGATGGCGAGGCCGGCGGCATCCGCCGAGGTCCAGCCGTCGGGCCGCAGCCGGTGGGACCGCAGGTCGAAGATCGCGCCCCCGCCGGCGTGCCAGGCGTCGTCGCCCTGCGGCTGCGCGTTCCAGAGCTCGTACGATTTGCACAGGACGCGGTCCCAGACGACGACGTGCCGGTCCTGGTCGCTCGCCGGACCGTTCTCGATCTTGGCGTTCCGCGGGATCCGGTACCCGGACGCATCGCTTTCCTCGGCGTAGTCCAGCGAGACCTTCGATTCCGGCACCGTCGTATCCGAAACGGTGATGGGAATGCCGAAGGGCCGGCCGTCGATGAGCCCCGAACCGAAGTCCGGGTGCAGGGGCTCCGCCGAACCGATCGAGGAGACGTACTGGGCGGAGCGCGGGTGCACGGGAAGGGTGTCCACGGGCGCCCGCCAGAAGCTGTCGGGCAGGGAGGTCTCACAGGAACCCTCGCGCGCTTGTGCGGAGACCGGAACGGCCGCCGCGGAGGCGGGCCCCTTGCCGGAATCCGTGTACCCGCACAGCAGACACGCGGCGGAAACGGCGGAAACGGTGGCGATCGCGGGGAAGCGACCCCGCGGACGAACCGTTCGTGCGCGCACTGTCATGGCTTCACCTCGTCCGAGGGGTGCGAGCCGCGGTCCACGGCCTTCCCCGGGAGCTCCTCCCAGCGTAGGCACGTTCCCGCCCGGGCGCTCCGCCGGCCGCAGCGGGCCGGGTCCCGGGTTCCGGTTCCGGGTTCCGGGTTCCGGGTTCCGAAAAAAACTTTCGGCGGCGATGTCGAGAACCCGTGGCCCGCTCCGTCCCCGCTGTGAACGCGACGAAGATGGGTCGCACCAGACCGAGGAGAGACATCATGGCCAAGTACCTGCTTCTCAAGCACTACCGCGGGGCCCCGGCAGCGGTCAACGACGTGCCCATGGACCAGTGGACGCCGCAGGAGATCACGGACCACGTCCAGTACATGCAGGACTTCGCGGACCGCCTCGAAGGGACCGGCGAGTTCGTCGACGGTCAGGCGCTCGCCCCCGAGGGAGCCTGGGTCAGGTACGACGGCGAAGGCCGCCCGCCGGTCACCGACGGCCCGTTCGCCGAGACCAAGGACCTCATCGCCGGCTGGATGGTGATCGACGTCGACGGCTACGACCGCGCCCTCGAACTCGCCGGGGAACTCTCGGCCGCCCCCGGGGCCGGCGGCAAGCCCATCCACGAGTGGCTCGAGGTGCGCCCGTTCCTGGCCGCGCCGCCCACCATCACGGAGTGACCTCCCCCGTGAACGAGGCCCTGGTCCGGAGCCTCACGCCGAGCGTGCTCGGCATCCTCGTCCGCCGCGGAGCAGACTTCGCGGCGGCCGAGGACGCCGTACAGGACGCCCTGGCCGAGGCGGTCCGCGTCTGGCCGGCCGACCCGCCGAGGGACCCCAAGGGCTGGCTGGTCACCGTGGCCTGGCGCCGGTTCCTCGACGCGACCCGCGCGGACACCGCCCGCCGCCGGCGTGAGGACCGCGTCGACGAGGAGCCGGCGCCCGGGCCCGCGCCCGCGGCGGACGACACGCTCCGGCTCTACTTCCTGTGCTCCCACCCGTCGCTGACCCCGTCGTCCGCGGTCGCGCTCACGCTGCGCGCCGTCGGCGGGCTCACCACCCGGCAGATCGCCCAGGCCTACCTGGTGCCCGAGGCGACCATGGCCCAGCGCATCAGCCGGGCCAAACGCACCGTGTCCGGCGTACGGCTCGACCAGCCCGGAGACGTCGCCACCGTGCTCCGCGTCCTCTACCTGGTCTTCAACGAGGGCTACTCCGGGGACGTCGACCTCGCCGCCGAGGCCATCCGCCTCACCCGGCAGCTCGCGGCCGCGATCGACCACCCCGAGGTGGCGGGACTGCTCGCCCTCATGCTGCTCCACCACGCCCGGCGCGCCGCCCGGACCGCGCCCGACGGCAGCCTGGTGCCGCTCGCGGAGCAGGACCGCGGCCGGTGGGACACCGGGTCGATCGCCGAGGGCGTACGGATCCTGCAGGCGGCCCTCGCCCGCGACCGGCTCGGCGAGTTCCAGGCCCAGGCCGCCATCGCGGCGCTGCACGCCGACGCGCCCGCCGCCGAGGAGACCGACTGGGTGCAGATCGTCGAGTGGTACGACGAGCTCGCGCGGCTGACCGACAGCCCCGTCGTCCTGCTCAACCGCGCGGTGGCCGTGGGCGAGGCCGACGGACCGCGCGCCGGCCTCGTGGCGCTCGCGGCGCTGGACGGCTCGCTGCCCCGCCACACGGCGGTGGCGGCGTACCTCCACGAGCGCGACGGCGACCCCGTGAAGGCGGCCCGGCTGTACGCCGAGGCGGCCCGCAAGGCGCCCAACCTCGCCGAGCGCGACCATCTGACGCGCCAGGCCGCCCGGCTCAACGCCCGCCGGAGCCCCTGACGGTGCGAGCCCCCGCATCGGGCCCGCCCGGATGCGGCCGGCCCGGCGTCAACAGCGGCGGCGGTCCTGCGTGATCGTGCCCTGCACGGTGGCCACCGTGCGGTCGTGGCATCCGCCCGGCGCCCCCGTCCCGTACAGCCGGTAGCGGGCCGAGGTGGTGGCGACCGCGTGCCGCTGCTCGCGCGGGACGTTCACGGTGTAGCTCGCGTCACCCGTGTACCGGTCTTCGAGGCGGGACCGGTCCACCTCACGGCCGCCGCGCAGGGTGACGGTGTCGGCGCGGTCGCCGAGGCTGATGACGGTGCGCAGCCGGTCGTCCGCGCCGAGGGTGGTCTCGCCGTCCATGGTGTACGTACGGTCGGTGCGGACGGTGGTCGCCCCGCGCGTCACGCGCTCCTCGTCGGTCCAGGTGGCGGTCAGTGCGTCGCGGTCCTCGCCCTCGGTCCAGCGGTGGACCGAGGTGTTGCGCACGGTGCGGGTGACGGTGGTGGTGACCCGGCCGTGCGAGGTGTTCAGGTACCCGGCGACGGTCAGCCGGTGGCCGCCCTCGGTGTCCAGGCGGTGCTCGGCGCCGGGTGCGGCGCGTGTCCAGCGCGAGGAGTTGGCCGGATCGCTCTGCTCCTCGCGGGTGAGCGCGCCGGTCACGACCTCGCGGGCCGTGTCCTGCCAGAGCAGCAGATTGGTCGGGGTGCTCCAGCCGCTCTGCCCGGCCGGGACTCCGGCGACGGAGACCTCGACGCGGTGCGGGCGGCCGTCGTTGAGGAGGGCGGCGTAGGGGGTGAGGTCGTAGCGGATCGGCTGGACGTCGAAGGCGCGGGGCCCGGGGGTGACGTACCAGAGGAAGGGGTTGGACCAGCCGCCGGTCCAGACGGTGGGGAAGGGCGCGGCGATGCCGGCGAGGCGGCCGTCGACGGAGATCCGGACCTCGCGGTAGGGGCCGTCGGCCGCCTTGCAGGAGTACGGGGCCGCGTCCGGGACGGTCATGTACCAGTACTCCTCGCAGCCGCCGCCGGAGCCCGTGGCGTAGACCTCGGCGAGGAGCCGCTCGGTGTTGCGGGGGGGGGTGACGGCCGGGGTGGTGAGCGGGAGGACGCGGTCGGGTGTGCGGCCGGAGTCCGAGCCCGTGGCGGTGGCGGTGCCGGGTCGGCCCTCGGCCGCGTAGAAGGTCAGCGTGACCTTGACGTCGATGACGCCGGTGTAGGTGTCGTTGACGACGTTGCCGATGAGCATCTCGACGGGCTGCGGGCCGCTGAGGGTGTCGCGGTAGTGGGTGACGTCCTTCTCGACGGACCAGGCGATGCCGTCCGGCGAGGGCTCGGGCGTGGAGGTGCGGAAGACCTCCACGCCGCCGACGGAGAGGTGGCCGAGGCGGTCGTACTGGCGGCCCTTGACCTTGCCGTCGAGGCGCAGCACCACCTTCGCCCAGCCGGCGGCCGTTCCGCAGGCGGCGGGTGGTGCGTAGCTGCCCCGGTACGGGGTGAAATCGCGGAACTGCGCTTCGGCGAGGGTCACCTGGCAGGACCGGGTCGCGGGTCGGGCCACGGGCGGGGCGGGGGTGAGGGGGTCGTGCCAGTCCGTTCCGAACTCGGCGGGCGGCGGCTCCGTGCCCGGTGATGCCGCCGGTGCGGGGGCGGCCGTCGCGCGCGGGCCGCCGGGTTCGGCCGCGGCCGCGGGACCCGCGGCGGCGAGGGTGGCCGCCGCGAGGGCCAGCGCGCCGAGCGCGCCCATGGTCCTGTGTCGTCTCATGGGCCCGCAGTGAAACCGGGCCCGCCGCGCGAGCGCCAGGGCGGAGCGCCGGCCCTGGCCGGATCGCACCGCCGCCGGACCCGGCCCCCGGTGGTTCGGGCGGCGCGGTGCGGGCGGGACCGGAAATCCGGAATTGCCCCTGCCATATACCTATGGGGGCGCGCGTTTCCGTGCATATGGTGTGGCTCCGGACCATCCCGGGCGCAGCGCCCTCCCGGCTCCCCACGGGAGGGCTGTCGCGCGCCCGGCGCCGGGCCGCACCGCATGACTCCGGACAGTGTCGACTTGATCGCACTCTGTGATTGGATGGGTGATCGGAGTGCCGGGGCGGGAACTCGGTGCGGTGTCGTGGAAGGGCGGACGGATGGCGTTGAACGGCTGGAGACGGTTGGTTCTGGACGGCCTCGTCTTCGGTGCCGTCGCGGCGGCAGGCTGGTGGACGGGCCGTCACGGCCATGACCGGACGGCGTCCTTGCTGTGGTCGCTGAGCGTGCTGACCGCGGTGGTCGCGCTGGGCCGGACCGGGGCCAAGGCCGGTGCCGCGCCCCGGGCTTGACCGCGGGCTACCGTACGGATCGCTCGTTTCGCGTCTTCCGCGTTTCCCACGTCTTCCGCGCGGCCGCCGGTACGAGGGTGTGCTCGGATCCGAGAGCGGTGTCGCAGTCCGCGTGGAGCGTGGTCTCGCCGTCGGACCAGCGCACGACGAGATCGTCCGGGTGGCCGTTGCCGTTGAAGTCGCCGGCCGTCATCACCGCGGCGTGCGGCCAGGTGCGGCCGGGACCCCGCATCCGCACCGCCTTGCCCAGCCCGGACGGTGAGGTGTCCTGGTACTGGACGAGGCTCCCGTCCGACCGGCGCACCGTCAGGTCCCAGTTGTCGTTCCCGGAGAAGTCCCCGGCCGTCATCACGGCGGCGCCCCGTTTGAGCAGGGCGTTGGGGGCCATCAGGCGGCGCTCCCCGCCGAAGGTTCCCCTGCCGACCCGCGTGTGGCCGGTGACCTCCCCGTCCTGCCAGCGGACCACCACATCGGTGACGGCGCCCGCGGTTCCGAAGGCGCCGCCCACGATCTGCTCGGCGTACCTCCAGTCCGAACCCGCCGGGGCCATTCTGACCTCCCCGCCGAGGCCGGCCGCCCCGCCCACGTCCGGGTACAGGGACGATTCCCCGTCCGACCAGACGACCAGCAGGTCGGACAGGCCGCCGCCCGTGAAGTCGCCGCCCGTGATGGTCTTCGCGTGCTTCCAGGTGCCGTTCGCCGCTTTGAGCCGCCGCTCGCCGGAGAACCCGTTGTCGCCGTCCCCGGCGTAGAGGGTGACCTCCCCGTCGCTCCACACGACGATGAGATCGCGGCGTCCCCGTCCGCGCCCGGTGTAGTCGCCCGAGGCCATCAGCCTCGCGTGCTTCCACGTGGAGCCGTTGCCCATGCCGAAGGGCGGGCGGGGTTGCCGGTATCGGTCCTTCTCGTGGCTGCGCCGGCCGGCCTTCGCGTCCTCGTACAGGGTGAAGAAGTAGCCCGAGTACACCGGGCTGTAGGTGATCCGGTGGTACATCGGATGGCTGCCGGGCACTTTGGGGCCGCCGCCCCAGTGGCCGCCGACGTTGCCGATGATCGTCCCCCGGCCGGTCTTCCTGTCCAGGGAGGAGAACCAGGGTCCGCCCGAGACGCCGCCCCACATTCCGGCGCAGTCGATCCTCATCTGGTGGTAGCCGGCCAGCCGTACCGTGTCGGTGGCGCACCGCACGGCCAGGTCCGGCGGATTGCGGTCGATCTTGGGGTAGCCGATGACGGTGACCCTGTTGTCGAAGCGCGGCGTACGGGCCGGCGTGTTCGCGCCCGTCACGTCCTGGAGCTTCCTGCGCGCATGGCCCGAGACCTTGCCGAAGGCGAAATCGAGGTCCGACGTCGCCGTCACGTCGCCGCTGCCCTTGTTCGCCGCGTACTTGAACCAGTTCTTGACCGGCCAGATCCCGTACGGCTGGGACCGCAGGTTCTTGGACCGGTCGTAGTTCGGCACGAACACCGTGTTGGCGGTGAAGGTGCAGTGGTTAGCGGTGAGGATCAGATCCTTCCCGGGGCTGGCGACCACGCTCGCCGTACAGAAGTGGGCGCGCAGCGAGGAGCCCCGCCCGAACAGCACTCCCACGGTTCTGACGCCCGCGAAATGGGCGGCGGTCCGGCCCACGCCGCGTTCGCCACGGGGCCGCCCGGTGTCTTCCGGCGGCTCGCCGCGGCCCGACACCGGAGTCGCCCCGGCGATCCGCTCCGGCGTCCAGAAGGCCAGTGCCTCGGCCACCGCCCGCTGGTCCGCGTCCCGCGCCGGAGCTGCCGGGGCGGCGGCAGTCCCGGTCATCAGCAGGACGGCGGAGGCCGCGGCCACCAGCGGTCCACGCATGCTCGTACGACGCACAGCGCGCATTCCTTCCGTGTCTAATGAACCGGCCCGGTGATCGCGCGGCGGCGGAGCCACCAGACCGTGCCCGCCGCGGCGCCGGCGAGGGCGAGGCCTCCGGCGCCGTACACCCGGAGGTCCGGACCGGCGCCCGCGGGTGAGGTGGACGGGGACGACGGGTCCGCGCACGGGGCCGGATCCGTGCGGGCCGCCACCTTCAGTACGCCGGCCAGCGGTCGGCCCTCGCTGTCCTTGCGCCCCGGCACCCGCACGGGATAGAGCCCCGGGGCGACGTCACACCGCACCCGGGCCATTCCTCCCACGGCCGCCCTCCCGTATTCCTCGGTGACGAGGCTTCGGGCGAAAGCAGCGGAAAGCACGCTCCAATCCGCGCGCTCGACCCAGTCGCCGCCGGAAAACAGGAAAACCTCCACCGCGTCGCCAGGGCGAACGGCACCCATGGGCAGGGACAGTACCGTTTCCGTGGATTCCAATGGCGGAGGCGGACCGGCGCGGATGCCGGGCGGTGCGGGCGCGTCCGATTCCGCGTGCGCCACCAAGGAAGCTGATGCTGTCACGACACAGAAAACGGCGGTCAGGGCCGCGATTCCCGCCCGTGGCACGGGCCGTGGACCTTTCCGCCATGGAATGCGCGCACGTGGAATGCGCGCACGGGGAATGCGAAAGCCGGCGCGCCCGGGACTTCCTGATGAACCGTCGGCCATCCGGGATCGTCCTTTCGCGCGACTCCGCAACCGGCTGGGAAATGCGCGGCCGTCGCGCGTTCATGATAGGCCGGAGAATTCTCCGCGACGGCAAACACCCCGGCCCACGGCGGCCCCCGTGTCGCGCCCCCCGTGTCGCGGCGTCACCGTGTCAGGAGCCCCCGCCGCCCGATATCCTGGCAGGCGTTGGTAACAGCTGTTACCGTGTGCGGTATGGCGAAGACACAGCTGGGCGCACGAGTGGACCAGGACGTCGCGGAGCTCGCGAAGAAGCGTGCCGCGGATCTGGGGCTGAGCATCGGGGACTACCTCGCCCGACTCGTCCAGGACGATGCGAGCGGCCTGCGCGCACGCGGCGTCGAGGCGGCCGCCCGCTTCCTCGCGGAGCACCAGAGCGTCTTCGACGAGGCCGAGGACGGGCAGCGCGAGGGTTCGGGAGCGCGCGCAGCCTGATGGAACTGCACATCGACGTCCCCTGGATCCTGCGCGTCGCCGAAGTCGCGGGCGCAGACGACCCGGCTCCCGACGACTACGGAGTCCCCGTGGCGGCGGTCGCCCGCCACCGCGCCGAGCTCTTCGAAGAGCCGGTCTACGAGGGCCCCTACGCGAAGGCCGCCGCTTTGGTGCACACCTTGGGCCGCTGTCGCTGGCTCGAACGCTCCAACCTCGCCGTGGCCGCCGCGACCGGTGTCATGTACCTGGGCGCCGCCGGCATCGCGGTCAAACCCACCCGCGACGACGCCATCGCACTGAAGGACCTCCTCCTCGACCCGGGGTGCACCGCCGAGCGGATCTCCGCCGTGCTGCGTTCCTGGCCCACCGCCGCCGGCTGACGCGGAGGTGGAGGGCGCCGGCGCCGTTCGGCCCCGCTCGACCGGTCGCCCGTCGGCCGGACACCGTTGAAATCGAGCCGTTGGCGTCGCTCCCGGCATTCCGCGGGGGAGGACCGGCCGATCCGGGGCAAGCGCGTCCAGGACCTCACGGGGTCCCGCCGGTGGCCGAAGGGCCGGTGCGCGCTCCCCGTGAGCACGGATCCGACTTCCGAAGGAGAACGGCCATGCTGATCACCGTCAGTCGCTCAGGGGGCTTCGCCGGCGTGGACAAGGTGCGGAAGATCGACACCTCCGTCCGGCGGGACGCCGCGGAATGGGAAGACCTCGTGCGGCGCGTCCTGCCGTCCGTGGCGGACGGCTTCCACTACCGGATCACGGTCGACGACCAGGTGATCGACCTCGACGAGACGGTCCTGACCGGTGATCAACGGGAGCTGATCCGAGCGGTCCTCGGTGAAGGAGCCTGATCCGCCGTCACCTTCACGAATCGACTTCACCGCACCCGCCGACAGCGAGGGGCTGGCAGCATCCCCGCATGAGCATGCACGGACTGCCCCGCGAAGACCGCGAGTCGAGCCCGCACACCGGCTACACCCGCGCGCACTGGGAGGCAGCCGCCGACGGGCTGTTGCGTGCGGCGTGGCGGTGGGCCACGCCGCGCGGAGCCCTGCTCGACCTGCCGGGACCGGCTTCTGCCTCCGGGGTGCGCTCGGACGGGCTCGAGGGGTACGCCCGTACCTTCCTCGCCGCGGCGTTCCGGGTGGCCGGCGCCGGGGGAGCGGACCCGTCCGGCTGGCTGGAGAGGTACGCCGACGGGCTGGCGGCGGGGACCGCGGCACCCGGCCGTGACGATGCGGAGTCCTGGCCGGTCATCCGAGACATCCACGCGAAGGGCCAGCCGATGGTCGAGTCGGCCTCGGTGGCCCTCGGGCTCCGGCTGACCAGGCCGTGGCTGTGGGACCGCCTCGACGGCGCGGTGCGGGACCGGACCGAGGAGTGGCTGCGGGGCGCACTGCGCCACGTGCCCGCACCCAACAACTGGTACCTCTTCCCCTTCACCGTGGCCGGCTTCCTGGAGTCGGTGGGGCGCGGCGACGCGGAGACGGCCCGGGCCCGCAGGCTCGGCTTCGAGCTGCTGGAGGGCTGGTACCGGGGCCAGGGGTGGTACGCCGACGGCGACGGCCGGGCCTTCGACCACTACAACGGCTGGGCGCTGCACCTGTATCCGGTGCTCGACGCGCATCTTGCCGTCCGGTCCGGCCCGTCCGATCCGTCCGGTCCGGCGGCCCCGCACGGCGACCGGCTGCGGACGCACCTGGACAGCCTGTCGCTGCTCTTCGGGGCGGACGGGGCGCCGATCCACTTCGGGCGCTCGCTGACCTACCGCTTCGCCGCCGCGGCCGCCGTCGGCCTGGGATCCGTCACCGGCCACACCCCCCTCACCCCCGGCACCTCGCGCAGGCTGATCAGCGGATCGCTGCGGTACTTCCTCGACCGGGGCGCCGTCGACGACGAAGGCCTGCTCAGCCTCGGCTGGCACGGCCCGCACGGGGCGACCCTGCAGCCGTACTCCGGGCCGGCCTCGCCGTACTGGGCGTCCAAGGCCTTCGTCTGCCTGCTCGCCCCGGCGACGCACCCCCTGTGGACGGCGACGGAGGAGACCGCCCCCAGCGAGGGCCCCGACCGGGTGCTCGCGCTGGCGGCGCCCGGGCTGCTGATCCAGACCACCCGCGCCGACGGGATCGTACGGCTGCACAACCACGGGAGCGACCACGTCGGGCCGGACGAGTCGCAAGCGGCCGCGGACGAGGACCCGCTCTACGCCCGCCAGGCCTACTCCACCCGCACCGGCCCCACCGCGCGTACCGACGCCCCGGACAACCACCTCGCCGTGGTGGTGGCGGGCCTGCGCAGCGCCCGGCGCCGGATCCACCCGCTGGGGGCCGGGCACGGGGACGGCTGGGGCTGGGCGGCGTCCTGGCACCGTCCGGTCTTCCCGGGCGGCTTGCCCACGCCGCCGGGCCTGCGGGTGGAGAGCGTCACCGTCGTCCGGGGCCGCCACGAACTGCGCGTACACCGGGTGCACGGGGCCCCGTACGGCGCCCGCGTGGAGCAGACCGGCTGGGCCACGGGCCCCGGCGAGCCGCTGCGCTCGGAGCTCCACCCGCTGTACGGGTGGGACGTGGGGGACGAGGCCGGGGCGCCCGCCGGGACCGCCTTCACCCGGTGGGCCCGCGTGCCGCGCCTGACGGCCGGGGCCGGGGCCGGGGGAAACGGCCTGTACGTGGCGCTGGCCGCGCTCACCGGAAGGCCGGACCAGGTACCGGACCCGGTGGCCGTGGCGGCCGCGGTGGTCACCGAGGTGGGGGCGGACGACGGGTCCCTCGAAGTGCGCTGGGCGCAGGACGGATCGCTGACCCGCGTCACCTTCGACCCCCTCCGCGTGGAGCGTCTGCCCCCGCGCGAGTGAGCGGCGCGCCGTTGTCGCGACGGGGGCGAGCGTTCGTGCTTGGCTGGTTCCATGACCGAAGCCCGCACGATCCAGCGGCTGATCCGGCTCGCCGCCGGTCTGCCGCTGGTGCTCGCCCCACTCCTGCTCACCACGAGCCCCGCGCACGGGGACCCCACGCCCACCGCGAGCCCCTGCGCGGCCGTCACCGTGCCCGAGGGCCACGCCTGCGTGCCCGACCCCAAGCAGTGCTTCACCACCCCTTGCCCCCAGTACACGGTCGTCCCGCTCCCGGAGACCGAGCGGACACCGCTGGTCAGGGCGATAAGCGGCTCGGGCACAATCGGGAACCATGACCACTCGCCCTGACCCCGCTGTCCTCTACCCCGACGTCGTGGCCCGCGGCAGCCTCGCCGAGGCGCTGCGAGCCGAGGCACAGGGGCGGCTCGGCACTTCCCCCGTCACCCCCGAGGACTGCACTCCGTTGATCTTCGCGGACGTCGCCAGTACCGTTCCGCACCGCGAACCGCTGGAGATCCGGGCCTCGTGGAGCGAGCGGAGGTGGTCGATCCGCGGCAAGGAGCGGTACGAGGACGCGACCCTCTTCGACGGCGGGACGGATGACCTGGCCGAGCTCGTCAGGGCCGCCCAGGCGTGGCGCGACGGGGCATCCCTGACCGACATCCGCCGGGCAGCCCCCTTCGTACACCTGACCGGACGGTGCGAGGTGCCCGACGGCGATCCCGGGCGCATGGTCGAGGCGGAATGGCAGTTCATGCGCCGGCAGGCGGCGGAACTGGAGTACGACTGGCAGGCGACGTACCAGGCCCTGATCGAGGCGGCGTACGCCGAGCCGGCGCTGCGCGCCCTCTACCCGTTCACGAGCCACTGGGCGCTGCGCTTCTCGAGCATCACCCGGCCCGGCCTGGAAATCGTCGGATCGAGCCTGTGCGCGAACGGCGACGGCACGTACGGGCTGGGCCGGGGGTTCATGACGATGGACCTCGGCACGTTCTCCACACCACAGGAGGCAGTGGCGCTGGCCGTACGCCACCTGCCGGACGGCCTCGGCCCGGTCACGCGAGGGGTGTGACCCCGCGCGTGCCGGGACCTGTGCGGCGGAGCCGGCGGTCGTCCGGACCGGGCTGTCAGGGGCCGTGGAGCTCGGTCTCCCACGCTTCGAACGGAGGCTCCACCCGGTACCCGGGATCCAGGCTGCGGCGGATCCACTGGGCGGCGCGGTACTGGGCGTCGCCGTCGTTGAGCGTCTGCCCGTGATCGTCGACTTCGAGGACGTTCGCGAAGATCGCGAAGATCATTTCGAGGTCCGAGCCGAACTCGAGCAAGTGGGCGCGGTAGTCGATCCCCTCGAGCAGATCGACGTCCAATGTGCCGTTGCCCAGGTAGAAGGCGAAGAACCGGAGAGCGGCCCGTACATCTGTCGGAAGGTGTGTCACGAGACCATCTTCCGTGTCGGGAGCGCGGGACGGGCGCCGGGTCCTACCTGAGGGCTTCGAAGGAGGCGACGAGGTCGGCGGGGGAGGGGAGCGCGGTGATGTCGGTCTGCGCGGCGGCGGCGGCCTTGCGGAGGTCCTCGTCGGTGATGAGGCGGTCGAGCAGTGCGGCGTCCACGGTGTCGCCGCTCGCGCGCAGGGCGAAGCCCAGGCCCGTGGCGGCACCGACGTTCACGAAGTGGTCGGCGCCCTGCGGGAGGATCAGCTGGGGGACGCCCCGGGCGGCCGCGGTGAGCATGGTGCCGGAGCCGCCGTGGTGCACGATCGCGTCGGCGGTGTCCAGCAGCTGGGCCAGCGGCACCCAGGGCAGGGGGCGGACGTTGGCGGGAAGGGTGCCGAGCGGGCTCAGGTCGGTGTCGCCGACGGCGAGGAGGAACTCGGCGTCGACGGAGGCGGCTTCGGCGATCACCCGGCTGACCGGACTGACGCCCGCGAAATCGGGCACCACCGTCCCGAGGGTGACGATGATCCGGGGCCGGGAGCCACGGGCCACGAGATCGCGGGGCAGGGTGCCGCCGCCGTTGTACGGCACGTAGCGGACCCGCCAGCCGGTGCCGTCCCCGCCGAGGGAGGCGGGCACGACATCGAGGACCGTGCGGGTGGCCGGACCCTCGACCTCGCGGACCCGGTACTCGTCCGCCAGGAGATCGGCGAGCATGCCGACCATGGCGAAGCCGGACATCACGCCGAAGTTGTGCACCACGGCGGGTATGCCGAGTGCCGTCGAGACGAGCGGCGCGGCAGGCTGGAACGCGTCGTGGACGATCACGTCCGGCCGCCAGGCGGTGGCGACCGCGAGCAGGTCGTCGATGGTGACCCGGCCGTGTTCGGCGAAACCGACCGCTGCCTGCCGCAGGATGTCCTCCAGGCTGGTGTCGTCCGTGACGAACTCCGGGTCCCTGCCGTCCGAGACGCGCCGGAAGGCCTCGATCAGGGTCGCGCCGTCGCCTATCTCGACGGTGGGCAGGCCGGTCTGCCGCAACTGGTCGAGCGGGGCCGAACCGGCGAACAGCACCTCGTGCCCGGCGGCCTGGAGCGCCTGGGCGGTCGGCACCATCGGGAACAGGTGGCCCGCCGCAGCGGGACCGGTGAACAGGATGCGCACGGTGGTACTCCTCGGGTGGAGCTGCTCTTTGATTCCTCTGACAGATCATCGAACGATTCGCCTCCGCGTCAGATTCCGCTGAGATAGACGAGTTTCGGCCGATTCCGGGGGTGGTCGCGGGCCTCGCGAACCCCCCGCGCGCCCGGACGCGAGAGTTCCGCGGCACCGCGCGGAGGGGCGCCCCCGCCGCCGGAATACCGGCCTGTCGGCGGCGGTTGGAGGCGAGGAACCCCACCGCGACCCGGGGCGCGGCCGATGGCGCCCCGGACTGACATGGAGCGTGCCCGTGGCCCGATCGTTCCTCTTCCTCCTCGGCAGCGCCCGAGCCGAGGGCAACACCGAGCTCCTGGCCCGTGCCGCGGCGGAGCAGCTGCCGGGCGACACCGAGCAGCGCTGGCTGGACCTCTCGCGGCTCCGGCTGCCCGACTACCAGGACGTGCGCCACGCGGGCGGGACGTGGCCGCGGGAGGAGAGCGACGAGGCGCTGCTGCGGGAGGCGACGCTCGCCGCCACCGACGTCGTGATCGCCTCACCGCTGTACTGGTATTCCGTGTCGTCCTACGCCAAGCGCTACCTCGACCACTGGTCGAAGTGGCTGGTCACCCCGGACCCGGGCTTCAAGGAGAAGATGGCCGGCCGCACCTTGTGGGGAGTGACGGCCATGGCGCACAGCGAGGAGGTCGTCGCCGAGCCGCTGGTCCTCACCCTGCACCACAGTGCGGCCTACATGGGCATGCGGTTCGGCGGCGTACTGCTCGGCAACGGCTCCCGGCCCGGCCAGGTGCTCGCCGACGAGCGGGCGGCCGCCCGGGCCAAGGCGTTCTTCGCCCGGGAGGCACCCCTCGCCCGGTTCCCTTACGAGGAGGGGTGACGAGGCGGGCGGCCGGGCCGGCACCCGGCCCCGCCCCGCCCCCCCGTGGCTCAGTCCCCGTGGCTCAGTCCACGTAGGTGAAGGGGAGCGGCGCCGTGAGCTGCCCGCAGGGGGTCGCCGCGAAGACGGAGACGGTCGCCGCCGCGGGCCATTCGGGGGCGACGGCGATCAGGGCGCTGTCGCTGAGGGCCACCACGCCGGTGGCCTCCCGTCCCGTGAAGCAGCCGTCGGGTCCCAGGGAGCCGAAGAGCACCCGGGTGTAGGGAGTCAGGCCGGTGCCGCTCAGGGTGACGGAGATGCCGCCGCTCTTGGGCCCGGTGTCCGGCTGGAGGGCGACGAGCTGCCCCTGCGGGGCCTCGGTGGGCGAGCCCGGGTGGACGGGTAGGGCGGCGGGTGAGCAGCGCGCCGGCCCGTCGGCCTCGGCGCGCGGGGCGGAGTGGACGAGTTGCAGGCTGCACAGGGTCAGCGAGGCGAGCAGGACGCCCAGGGAGCGGCGGCGGACACGGGTCAAGGCGGTGCCTCTCGGCGGAGGGGGCGGGGTCGGAGGAACCCCGGATCCGCCCCATCATGCGGAAGCCGTGGTCGCTGAAGCCAGGACAAACAGGCTGATGTCGCACAATAGGGTCCGGCGCACGTCCCGTGCCGTCCCTGCCGTCCCTGAGTTGGCGCGGGCGCACCCGCACCGCGCGTACTGGCTGATCGCGCGGAGGCCGTCCGCAGGGTGTGGCTGCACACCAACTCCGACGACCACCCGAGCGCGCCCCTCAACTACCGACGCCGGGGGCTGCGCGTCTACCGCACCGAGACCGTCGAGTGGCGCACGGACCCCGGGCCGGAACCCGCACCCGGTCACAGGGGCGGCCGGCTCGACCCCGTGACCGGCCCCGCTCTCAGTGCGCCGTGGCCCTGGCCGGTTCCGGTGACGGTGCGGGCGTACGGTGCGGCGGGTACTCGGTCGGCGTGGGCCCGGGGCGGACCGGCCACCACATGGCGCGGCCGAGGATGACGGCCAGGGCGGGGACCAGCACCAGCGAGAGGACCAGCGCGGAGAGCATGATGCCGAGCGCCATCGCGAAGGCGACCTGTTCGCTTCCCGGGGTCGTGGCCAGGGTGGCGAAGGAGCCGGCCAGCACCAGCCCGGCCGTCGCGATGGCCGGTGCCGTGTGCCGGACCGCCCGCGCCACCGCGGCCCGGGCCGGGCCCGGGCGCCGCATCTCCTCGCGGATCCGGTCGGCGATCAGGATGTTGTAGTCGGTGCCCAGTGCGACGACGAACAGGAACAGCACCAGCGGAAGGGTGAAGTTGACCCCCGGTTCACCGAGGACGTGCTGGAACAGCAGGGTGGCGGCGCCGAGGGTGGCGGCGAAGCCGAGTCCGACCGAGAGCAGCAGGACAACCGGCGCCGCCACGCTGCGCAGGAGCAGCAGCAGGATCAGTGCGATCAGCGCGGCCGCGACCGGGAACACGATCCTGAGGTCGTGGTCGACGGCGGTCTCGACGTCGGCGAGTATCGCCGGCGTCCCGCCCACGTGCGCCGTCGTCCCGGCCGGCGCGTGCTGGGCGGCCACGGCCCGGATCGGGCCGGAGGCCAGGTCGCGGGCCTCCCGGCTCTGCGGGTCGGCGGTCGGGTAGAGGTCGATGCGGGCGGCGCGGTGGTCCTCGTTCAGGACGGTCCCCGCGACCTGGCCCACGCCGTCGACCCGGGAGAGCGCGCCGGAGAGCCCGTCGAGTCGGGCGGTGGTGAGCGCGCCGCCGTCCGTGGCGGTGACGAAGACGCTCGTCGGGTCGGACACCCCCGCCGGCAGCGTGCGGGCGATCTCGGCCGCGGTGGCCGCCGCGGGGGTCGGGTCACCGGTGCCGCCCCGGCCGTAGTCCATGCGCATCCCGGTCAACCCGGAGGCCAGTACGGCCAGCAGGGCGACGGAGGCGGCCAGCAGCGCCAGCGGCCGTCGCGCGACCAGTGTGCCGAGGCGGGCGGCAAGGCCTTCCTTCGGCTCGCGGCGCAGGGCCCGGGAGGGCCAGAACATCTTGCGCCCGGCGGCCGCGAGCAGCGCCGGCATCAGCGTGAGGCTGCCGAGCAGCATCACCAGTACCGCCACCGCGATCGCGGGGCCCAGCGAGCGGAACTGCCCGAAGGTCGCCAGCCCCAGCGTGGCGAACGCGGCCACGATGGTCAGCGCCGCCGAAGTGATGGCGGCACCCACCCGGCCGGAGACCTGCAGGGCCGCCTCGCGGGCGGGCTGCTCGGGCCGGGCGCGCAGTTGTTCGCGGAAGCGGAACAGCAGGAACAGCAGGTAGTCGATGCCGATGCCGAGCAGGACCACATTGATCAGCCCCGGGGTGCCCGCGTCGAGCTTGCGCCCGGTGAGCAGCGCGGCACCCGCGACGGCTCCGCCCGCCACGCCGCCGATCACGGCGACCGCGAGCAGCGGAAGCAGTGCCGCCAACAGGCTGCGGAACACCAGCACGTTCAGCAGGACGATGAGCACCGTGACGAGGGCGCCCCCGACCTTCGTGGCGGTCTCGTGGGCGTCGGCGGTGTCGACGGAGTCGGCGAGCCCCCCGGTGAAACCGGTGCGCATCCCCGCCTCGGAGAACTGCGCCCGGGCGGCGTCCCGGAAGGTCCGGTAGACGCCCTGGACCCCCTTGTCCGCGGGGTTCCCGGCCAGTTGGACGGAGAGCAGTTCGAAACTCCGGTCGGGCGCCGTCATCGCCGGTGAGATCCGCGGCGTCTGGGAGCGGTCAGGGACCAGGAACGCCGGGACGTCCTCCTCCTCGGGCATGACCACGCGGCGTTGGGCCAGCTTCGCCGCCTCGGCCGCGATCCGCTGCCGGTCGGCGTCGCTGAGGGCCTTGCCGTCGGACCGGGCGACGAGCAGCGTCGCAGTGGTGGCGTCGGGGTCCGCCCCGAACTCCTCCTCGGCGATCCGCAGCGCGGCGGCCGAGTCGTAGCCGCGGGGAAGGAAGTCCCCGGTCTGGTGCTGGGTGACGCGGGCGGTCAGCATCGGGGTCAGGGCGGCCAGGGCGATGCCCAGCAGCACCCAGAGGGCTATGACCTTCCAGGGGTGTCTGGTGGAGCATCCGGTCAGGGCGCGGATCACGTTGTCCTCCGGCGGACGGACTTGAGTGCGGACTTCTGCCGGGGGCTCCCGGCCGGTCTCCAGACCATCACCGCGAGGGGCAGGCGGGCGTCGTGGCAGCGGATGATCCACACCGGGGCCCCGGGTCCCTCCCCGGCCCGCGACCAGGACCCTGCTCCCAGATGGCCTCGCCCTTGCCGCCGATGCCGCCGCCACGACCGCTGTGCGACCCTTTTGTGAGAGGCCGGGAGGCCGGAAACAGGGGGGATCAGACATGCTCAGGAGCCGATACGGCGCGCCCGGCGACGATGTCCGGGAGCCGCGGCACACCGACGGCGACGGCGACGGCGACGGGCACGGCGACGGCGACAACCCGCCGTGGACCCGCAACGACGCCCTCCTGACCGGCGGGGCCTGCGCGCTGAACCTGCTCAGCTACGCGCTCTTCAACGACCCGGACGGCCGACACGACGCGAGCGTGGCCGGGTTCCTCCTCGTCGCGCTGGCGGCCCTGCCCCTGCTCGCCCGGCGCAGCCACCCGGTGGCGGCCTTCGCCGCCGTCCTGGCGCTCGACCTGACGGCCGCCGTGGCCGTGCCGCTGCCCAGCCACTTCGGAGCCGTCCTGGTGGTCGCCCTGTACTCGGTGGCCAGGGCCCGCCCCGGCCGGGTCACGGCGGCGGCCTCCGTGGCGACGGCATTGCTGATGGTGCTGAGCCAGGGCATCGGCCGGACGCCGCCGTGGCAGGAGACCGTCAGCCCGGCCCTCTCCACCCTGATCGTGGTCGGCGCCGCCATGGCGGTCAACCGCTGGCAGCGGGAGGTGGCGGCCAACCGCAGCCTGCTCGCCGACCGGGCGGTCGCCGATGAACGCCGCCGCATCGCACGGGAGTTGCACGACATCGTGGCCCACCACATCACCACCATGCAGCTGATGGCCGGCGGAGCCCGGGCCAACCTCGCCGAACCGGAGGTGGTCCGGGACGCCCTGGTCACCCTGGAGGCCTCCGGGCGGCTCGCGCTGCGCGAGATGCGCCAACTCCTGGACGTACTGCGGGCCGACGACGAACCGGAGGGCGCGCCGTCGCTGCCCCAGCCCGGTGCCGACGACCTCGACCGCCTGGTGGCCGAGTCCCGCGGCGCCGGACTGTCGACCGAGTTCACCGTCCGCGGGGCGCCGCGTCCGCTGCCGCCGACCCTCGGCCTCACGGTGTTCAGGATCGTCCAGGAGGCCCTCACCAACGCCCGCAAGCACGCGGGGCCCGCGCGCGCGACCGTACGGCTGACGTACCACCCGCGACGGATCGCCGTCGAGGTACGGGACGACGGAGGGGGCGCACCGCCCCCGGAGGGGGCGCCGGCGGCGGGCTCGGGCGGTTACGGCCTGATCGGCATGCGCGAGCGCGTCGCCCTGCACGGCGGCACCCTCACGGCGGGCCCGCAGGCCGACGGCGGATTCGCCGTGACGGCAGACCTCCCGCTGACCGCGGACGAGGCGGCGGAGACTGCGGAGACGGCCGTGACGGCCGTGACGGCCGTCCGGCACGAGGGAGCACACCGATGACCGCAACCGGGCCGACGACAACGCAGCCGACGACGACACAGCCGACGCCGATGCCGCCACCGGCACGGATCAGGGTGCTGATCGTGGACGACCAGCCGCTGGTCCGGCGCGGCCTGTCGCTGATCCTCGCCCCCGACCCGTCCTTCGAGGTGGTGGGAGAGGCCGAGAACGGCGCCCAGGCCGTCACCCTCGCCGGTCAACTGCGCCCCGACGTCGTGGTGATGGACATCCGCATGCCCGTCCTCGACGGGGTCGCCGCGACCGGGGAGATCGCCGCCACCGTGCCCGGCTGCCGGGTCCTGGCCCTGAGCACCTTCGACATGGACGAGTACGTCGTGGGCGCCCTGCGCGCCGGGGCGTACGGGTTCCTGCCCAAGGACAGCTCCCCGGAGGAGCTGAGCGCGGCGATCCACACCGTCCACGCCGGCGAGGCCGTGGTCGCGCCGCGCCTGCTCATGGGGCTGATCTCCACCTACGTACGGGCCCCCCGCGGCGCACTGCCGGAACTCACGGGCCTGGACGGACTCACCCCCCGCGAGGTCGAGGTGTTGCGCCTGCTGGCCACCGGCCTCGACAACACCGGGATCGCCCGCGCCCTGGACATCAGCCCCTCCACGGTCAAGAACCACATCACCAGCATCTTCGACAAGCTCTCCGTCCGTGACCGCGCCCAAGCCGTCATCGCGGCCTACGAATCGGGCCTGGTCACCGCCCGCCCACCGGCCGGGCACCAGACGCGCTCCTAGGGGGTGGGTCTCGGATCTCGCCGGTCGCTGGCTACCCTGCCGCTGTGGAGACCTACTTCGATCCCGTGCCCCTGCTCGGCGACGCGCGCGTGGTCTTCCGCGGCGAGTGGACGGAACGGAAGTGGCTGAACGTCCCCGGTCCGTTCTACGGGGCCGACACCGACAACTGCGGCACCGGCCGGATCCACGCACCGGAACTCGTGCTCTACGAGGCCGAGCACTTCACCGAGTACGTCCACCGCCAGCCGCGGACGGAGGCTGAGCTCCGGCGGCTGGTCGACGCCGCCGAGGACGATCCGATGATGGGCTACGGCTGCGACGGGGACGCGCACTGGACTCCGGCAGCGGTCCGGGAGTGGTGGCGCGACCGGGGCAGGATCCGGGAGTACCTGGCGGGTCAGCGCGCCCGGTTCGAGGCCGATGACGCGAAGTCGGGGCAGGGTACGGCCGCTGCCGCCCGCGACTACGCCGCGTACCTCGACGGCGGCCTCGCCCCGCACCTGCGGGTCTACCTCTTCTGGCTCGAAGAGCGGCGCCCGCCGACGCCGGCGGACCTGCTGCCGCAGCTCTCCCTGCCGGCCGGAGCGGCGGCACCCGCTCCCGGGCCGTGAGGTCGAACGCCGGTTCCACAGGGGGGCTTTGGCCGACCATACGACCCGGACCATGCGACGCGGACCGTACGCGGACCGGACACGGCACGGCCGCAGGGGACACCGACAAGAATCCGCGGCCACTTCTGGCGAAGATCACCATCACCGGGCCGGGCCGCCCTCACCCAGGATGTGAGCAGGGCCCATCCGGTGCGGGACCCGGGGGCGGAGACCGCCTCGGCTGGTCACCGCGCCGGAGGGCGAGTTCGGCACCGTCAGCCCCGACGGGGCCACCGGCCGGCCGGAAACCGCCGACGTCGTCCGCCGTCGCGTGGAACCGCCCGTCACCGAGGCGACCACGATCCCCGCACCCGAAGGACCCCACAAGTGAGCCTCCGCGAGATCAAGCCCGGCAACCGCGGCTACCTCTACGTCAACAGCCATCCGACCGGCTGCAAAGCAGTGGTCGACCGCATGTGGCAGCAGGCACCGGACCCCGTCGGCGACCGGCCCGGCCCGGTCGCCCTCGTCATCGGCTCCAGCGCCGGCTACGGACTCGCCGCGACCCTGGTCGGCCTGCGCGCCCACCGGATGCGCGGACTCGGCATCGCCTTCGAGGCCGCCGAGACCGAGCGCCGCACGGCCGGCGCCGGCTGGTACCGCACCGCCCGGGCCGCCGAACTCGCCGCCGAGACCGGCGCCGACTTCACCTTCCTCAACGGCGACGCCTTCTCCGACGCCGTCAAGGACGAGGCCGCCGACCGGCTCGCCACCCGCTTCGGCGCGATCGACCTGCTCATCTACAGCATCGCCGCCCCGCGGCGCACGGACCCGCTGACCGGCGAGGTCCACCACTCCGCCATCAAGCCGCTCGGCGCCGACTACCGGGCCAAGACCCTCGTGTTCGAGGACGGCACCCCGCGGATCGGCGAGATGCGCCTGGAGGCCGCGGACGAGGCCGAGCGCGACGCGACCGTACGGGTCATGGGCGGCGCCGACTGGGAGATGTGGATCGACACCCTGCAGTCCAGGGGCCTGCTCGCCGACGGCTTCCGGACCGTGGCCCTCTCGTACGTCGGATCCGACATCACCGCCCCCATCTACCGGGCCGGAACCATCGGCGCCGCCAAGCAGGACCTGGAGGACACCGCCCGCACCCTCGCCGCCCGGCTCAAGGGCACGGGCCACGCCTACACCGTCGTCGCGGGCGCGGCCGTCACCCAGGCCTCCACCGCCATCCCGAGCATCGCGCTCTACACCAGCATCCTCCACCGCGTCGCCGGTGACGGCTGGCAGACCACCGTCGACCAGGCGACGGCCCTGTGGAGCCGGCTCGCCGGCGACGCCGAACTCGGACTGGACGACCAGGACCGCATCCGGCTGGACGACTGGGAGATGGCTCCGGGAGTCCAGGCTGCCGTCCGCGCGGCCTGGGACCAGGCCGACACCGACACGATCGGGACCGGCGCGGACACCGGTTGGTTCCGCGACCAGGTCGGCCGGCTCTACGGCTGGGACGTGCCCGGCGTCGACTACGAGGCCGTGGCCGAGACCACGGTCCCGTGGCCCGAACCCGCTGGGGCCGGTCAGCCAGCAGGGAGGCATTTCAGGTCATTGTGACCGGAGGCCCGGCCGACGCGGCGGAGCCACCCCAGGCTGGAACGGAGCCCCGGCCCTGCCGGGACGGGGCATCGTGATCGAGATGCGCAGGGGGAAGGGGAAACCGTGGGGGTACGCACATGGATGCGAGGGGGCGGCGTCGTGGTGGGGGCCGCGGTGCTGGCGGTCGGCGTGGCGTCGGTGCCGGCCGGGGCCGCCGACCAGTGGCGGCCGAGGCCGGGGACGCTGTACATCTCCGACCTGCCCAAGACCGAGTCGTGGCGCGCGGCCCCGGTCTCGCGGGGCTGGGGCGCCGCGTACGACTGCCTGGCGGGCTGGCCGCAGGAGCGGCCCGAGGTGAACGTCTGGAACCGTGATTTCACCACGGCGGAGACCGCGTTCGCCCAGCAGAAGGTGGTGGCCTTCGCCACGGAGGCCGAGGCCATCGCGTTCGCGGCCGCGACCCGACAGCGCTATGCCGACTGCCCGAACCGCCCGCAGGAGCCCGGCGTGACCGCGACGGGCTTCGACCACGGAGTCGTGGACGTGGAGGAGGGCGCCACCCTCCAGGGGATGCGCACCTTCAACGCCAACGCCCATGAGCGCCCCGACTTCAATTACCTGTGGGGCGTGGGCCGGGACGGGGACACCGTGACGCTGGTCCTGTGGTCGAGCTACTGGGGCGATCCGCCCGTGGCCGCTTGGAAGAACACGCTGCGGACCGCGGTGAACAAGCTGTACTGAGCACGACGGCGCCGGGCGGGAACGCACCGCCCCTGCCCGGCGCCGACCGGCCGCGCTGGAGGGGCCCGTGACGCGAGCACGGGTGCCGTTTGGCGCGGTTTCATCCCATTCGCCGCTACGTTGTTCCGGTGACCGATCCCGCACCGCCCGCCGTGGCGCCCCCGGCTCCGTCCCCGGCCTCGCCGGCCAGGGCCCTGCTGCCCTTCGTCCTGCCCGCGCTGCTGATCGGGGTGGGCTCGAGCCTGCTGCTGACCGGTGTGAGCGAGGCTGCCGACCTGTTGAAGGACGTCTTGTGGGAGACCCTTCCCGACGCGTTGGGGGTCGGCCGCTGGTCCGCGCTGTGGATGATGACCGTGCTGACGGCCACGGGCATCGCCGTCGGCCTCGTGGTGTGGAAGGTCCACGGACACGCCGGTCCTGATCCCGCGACCACGGGGCTGGTGGACCCTCCGCTGCCACCGGGAGTGGTCCCCGGCCTGCTGCTGGCCAGCGCGCTCGCCCTGGCCGGGGGAGTGAGCCTGGGTCCGGAGAATCCGATCACCGCCGCCAACATCGCGCTCGCCTACTGGCTCGGCCGGCGCCTCGCACCCGGCAGCCCGGCGCAGCTCTGGGTGGCCCTGGGCGCGGCGGGCACCGTCGGGGCGCTGTTCGGCACTCCGGTGGCGGCCGTCCTGATCCTCACGGAGTCGATGGTGTCGGCTCCCCGGCAGGGGCCGTCGGTCGAGGGCGGGCGCGCGCCCACCCTGTGGGACCAGCTCTTCGCCCCGCTGATCGCGGCCGGCGCGGGCGGGGTGACGACCGTACTGCTCTCCGCGCCCACCTTCCGCCTGCCCCTGCCGGCCCTCGACGGGCCCCGGTGGCCCGACCTGGTCGCCGCCCTGGTGGTCTCCGCCGTCGCCGCGACCCTGGCCATGGCCGCCGTCTACCTCTTCCCGTACGTGCACCGCGTCTTCCACCTGCTGCCGCATCCGGTGCTCGCCCTGACCTTGGGCGGAGTGGTGCTGGGCCTGCTGGGGGTGCTCGGCGGCCACCTCACGCTGTTCAAGGGGCTGGAGGAGATGGGCCAGCTGGTCGCCGATCCGCAGGGGCACTCCGCGGGCGCGCTCGTCCTGATGGCGGTGGTGAAGCTGGTGGCCGTACTGGTGGCCTGCGGGTCCGGATTCAGGGGCGGCCGGATCTTCCCGTCCGTCTTCGCGGGGGTCGCGCTCGGCCTGGCCGTCCATGCTCTGGTGCCAGAGGTGCAGCCGGCGGTCGCGGTGACCTGCTCGGTGCTCGGCGTGCTGCTGGGCGTCACCCGGATGGGCTGGGTGAGCCTGTTCACCGCCGCGATCCTCGCCCCGGACCCCGGCCTGCTCCCGCTGCTGTGCGTGGCGCTGCTCCCGGCCTGGCTCCTGGTCACCGGCCGCCCCCAGATGCAACTGAACGACTCCGGAGTCCCCTTGCGCTGATGCCTTCCGGACGCGCGGCGACATCGGACGGCCTAGTGCTGTGGCATGCGTCGATCCGTGGCCGGAACGGAGCGTCACCGTGCGGCCCGTCACCGTGCGGGCAGGTTGATGCGGTAGCCGTTGTGGGAGTCTCCGCGCATCGAGCGCGCCAGGTCGGCCATGTCCCGCGCCTGGGACGAGGACAGGCCGCGGGCCCTGCCACAGCAGTGCGGCGGCGTCCACGGCCTCGGGGGCCACAGGCCCTGGTTCCTCGGGCAGGAGCACTCCGGACAGCGCGGCCAGTTCGCCGGCGCCGATCCCCAGGAGGGCGGCGAAGTCGGTCACCAAGCGGGGCGTCAGCTCCTTGCGGCCCTCGCCGATCACGCCGTAGGCGGGCGCCGACAGGTACGTGGGCGTCACGATCGTCACGATGTGCGCCAGGCCGCCCCAGCTGAGGTTGCGGTACCGGAGCATACGGATCACCCGACCGCCCGGACCGTCGGCGAACGTCTCGAACCGCTGCGGGGCGAAGGGGCGAGGGCGCTCCTCCTCGGGCAACGAGCGCATGATCCGCAGGAGTTCGATCCGCTCCGCCGGCGGGAGGTGGACCCCGTCCATCACGATGTACGAGACGCACGGCGCGGCCTCGGCGTCCAAGGGCGCCAAGTCCTCCGGGACCTCCAACCCCGCGAGGACGAACAGATCGACGGCGTGCAAACCCAGCACGGGCGCGAGGCGCCGCAGCAGGTCTTCGCCGGGGGTCTCCCCGGCGAGCACGGCTCGGACCCCGTCCGCGGCCACCCCGGCGCGGTCGACCAACTCCTGCGCGCCGATCTCCCTGCGGTCCAGCAACAACCGCAGCATCGCACCGAATTCGGGAGGGGATCCGGTCACGACGCCGCCCGCGACGGGTGCGCCTCCGACGCGTCCGGCGCGGCCGCCCGGCGGTGCCTGACGTTGACGGCCGCGGCCCTGGCCAGCACGACGGGGCTCAAGAAGCGCAGCGGACCGATCAGGCGGGACGCGAACAGGTGCATGTGCCGCGCCAACGCGTCATCACGCGTCGCCGCCGAGAACAGCAGCCGCTCCAAGGGATTGAACGGACGGGCCTTGGCGAAGTCGACGGCCAGGAACTGGTGGCCGCGCAGCCGGCGCCGGTGCCTGCGCGCGTACCCCACGAGCGACTGGTCGAGGTCGCCCCGACCGGCTGCGGCCGAGGCGACGGCCTCGGCCAGCCATAGCGCGGACTCCAGCGCCCATCCGCATCCCACGCCCCACAGGGGGTCGCTGGTCAGGGCGGCGTCGCCGATGAGCGCGACGCCCGGTGCGGTCGGCCTGCGGCTGTGCAGCGGGTAGTCGACCGTGCCGATGATCTTCGTGATGCGCTCGGCGGTGTCGATGGCCGGTGCCTCGGGCAGGGCCCGGACGAACTCCAGGAAGCTGCGTTCGAGGTCTTCCCGGAAGGCCGGCAGCCGCCTCTTGTCCGGGAGCACCGCGAGGACGGTCACCCCGTCGTCGTTGGGGAACGCGTACGCCATGTCGGGTTCGAGGAACCAGGCCTGGCCGATCCCGCCGGGCAGCGGGAGGTTGCGGAAGTGCGCGAGGTAGCCGAACCGCGCGTTCTCGTACTGCCGGGCAGGCACCTCCGCGAACTTCGCCACGGCCGAGTCCTTGCCGTCGGCGCCGACCACCAGGCGGGCCCGTATCTCGCGCTCGCCCTGCGGCGTCGAGGCGCGCACCCCAGAAGTCCGCCCGGCTTCCCGGACCAGCCCGGTCACATGATGCCCGAGGAGCAGGTCGACGCCGGGGGTCCGCGCCGCGTGCGCCCTGATCAACGGGTCGAGGGTGCTGCGCCGGACGTTGTACCCGTACGGCAGCCCGGCACCCGCCGGCGCGGCCTTCGGCTCGATCCATCCCCAACGGGTGTACCAGCGGGCGTCGTTGTGGAGGGCGCCCGCCTCCTCGAGCGCGGGTACGAGGCCGAGTTCGTCCAGCACCGGGTGGGCGTTGGCGGTCAGGGAGTGGGTGCAGAGCACCTTGTACGCAGCGGGGTCCGAGCGGCGCTCCAGCAGTGCGACGCGGACGCCGCGTCGGGCGAGCAGGATCGCCGCGGCGCTGCCGGCGAGGCCGGCCCCGCTGATGACGACGTCGTAGTCGTCACCCGCGCTCTCAGACTGGGTCATGTGCTGATCGCTCCGTTCGGGGTGTGGTGCCGTACGTGGCCGGCGCGAGGGTCGACGGCCGCGGCCGTTCTGTGTGACCATGCGGGCATGAAGATCACTGCCCGAAAGGGCCATGCCGCGTAGGCGGCCGGGCGCGTTGCGCGCGCCCCACCCCGCGCTCTTCACCGAGCGCGCACCCTACCGGATCGACCGGTTGTCGCCGAGGGCGTCCGCGTCCGTGTACCGGGCCGAGCGGTACGCGGACGCCGAAGGCGTGTGGCCCGGTGCCACGGAGACGGCCTTGTTCTGGTACCGGCGGTTCCTGGCCCGGCCGGGCCGGTACCTCGAGATCGGCTATGCCGTGTGTCCGTGTCCCTCGGACGGCCTCGAGGACGTGGCCGAGGCCAGGGACGTCCTGGAGCACGTGGCGCTGCTGCTTCCCGTCCCGGAGCGCCGGGAGTTCAGGGCGTTCCTCACCCGGCTCGATGCCGAACTGTGGAGAAGGACTCTTCCCGATCCCTTCGCGTTCCGCGACCCCCGCAGGAAGGGCGGCTGGTGGCACCACCGGCTCCGGGGCGACCGCCCGTTCGGCTGAGGCGCCCGCCCCACCCGCACGGGACGGGCTCACCACGTGGCGTGCAAGGCCTGCGGCGAGCGGTGGATCAAGGTGGGGCGCATGGTCGGCGCGGGGGCCTCGGGATCCAGCCGGAGGTCCGGCAGGCGACGGACGAACAGTTCGAGCGTCAGGCGCAGTTGCTCGCGGGCCAACTGTGAGCCGGGGCAGCCGTGCGGTCCGTGGCCGAAGGACAAGTGGTGGGGACCGGCGGGGCGGGTGATGTCGAAGCGGTCGGCCCGCTCGTACCGGTCCTCGTCCCGGTTGGCCGAACCGTAGGCGACCAACACGTTGGCACCGGCGGGGAGCTTCGTGCCGGCGAGCGACACCGGCCGGGTGGCGGTGCGGCGGAAGGCCTGCACGGCCGTGTCGTAGCGTGCCGCCTCCTCCACGGCGGCCGGTACGAGCGCCGGATCGGCGCGCAGCGCCTCCCACTGCGCCCGGTCGCGCAGCAGGTGCAGCAGCGTGCTGCCGATCATCGCGCTGGTGGTGAGGAATCCGGCGATCAGGAGGTTCTGGAGGCTGGCCACCAGCTCGTGGCGCTGCTCCAGGGTGAGTTCGTCGTCGCCGGGGGCCAGCGCGGCCACCATCGCCGAGCACAGGTCGTCCCGGGGAACGGCACGCCGGTCGCGTATGTAGCCGTCCAGCAAGTGCTGGAGCGCCACGACGTCCGCGGCGGCGGCCGCCTGCGCCTGCGGTGGCATCGGTCTGAACAGCAGCTCTTCGGCCCGGTGGCCGCCGTGCACCGCGGCGGGCACGTCCTGCGGATCCAGCCCGATCAGCCGGCCGACCACCTCCCCGGGCAGTCGGCGGGCGTACGCCTCCACCAACTCGGCCGAGCCGTCCGCCTCGATGCCGTCCACCAGCTCCCGCGCGCACTCCCGGGCGTACGGCACCAGGGCGGCCACGCGTGCGGTGGACAGCCCGCGGTTCAGGACGGCCCGGTGCCGCCGGTGATCGGCGCCGTCCGTGGAGACGACGGTGGGACGCGGTGCGAACCCCTGCGGCAGGACACCGAGCGCCGCTTCCGAGAGCGGGATGTCGGGCAGCAGGGAGTTGGCGGAGGAGAAGTCCGCGGCGCGCAGCAGCACTTCCCGCACGTCCTGGTCCCGGGCCACCAGCCACGCGTCGAACTCGGGGACGTGGATCAGCCCCTCGGTCCGGCGGGCGCGGGCGTAGAGCGGGTACGGGTCCAGGTACAGCTCGTCGCGCCTTGCCTGGTCGTGGGACGGCACACGGGCCTCCGGATCGCGGTCGGTAGCGGGGTGCGGGACGGCCCGCGCGGGTGAACTCCGGTGCCGGGCCATGATGCAGGAGCCGGGCCGCGCAAGGAAGTGTGCCTCCGCCCCGCCCGCCCCGAACCGTCCGGGGTCACCGCGCCTTGGACGAAAAAGCTCCTGGACGGAGCCTCGCACAGGGCACAGACTGCGGTGGGCGCTCAAGTGGCGCCAGAGCGGACGGCGATGGGGGATTCCCGGTGTTGCACATTCACTTCACTGCCGAGGACCTGGCCCGGACCCGGGTGGCCGCGACGATCGGCGCGGCCGCGGAAACCATGTACAGCCTGCGGCTGTTACGCGACTGTGCCACCTACGCCCTGCCCTTCCATCCCTGGCAGACGGCGGTTCGCGGGCGGCTGGGCGCGAAGGCCCGGCCGTTCACGAGCCTGCTGGCCGTGGACGGCCCGGACGTCGACCTGACGGTGCTCATGGGCGACACCCCGTCCATCGAGGAGGGGGTCGAGAACCTGATGCGGGTGTCGACCGCCCGGTTGCGGACCGAATTCGAGCACATCGCCTTCCATCCCTCGCAGTTGCCGTGGGCCCGGAACCTGGTCGGGGGAGACCTCGAAGCCCGCCGGCAGTTCGCCGAGGGACTCGCCGCCTGCAACGAGGCGATGGTCGCTCCCTACTGGAGCAGGGCGAGAGCCCATCTGGAGGGCGTGCGGACGACCTTCGCACGGAGACTGCTCGACGGCGGGGTCGAACGCCTGCTGGAAGGGCTGTGCGTCCCGCTGGTGCGGTGGCGGCCACCCGTACTGGAGGTCAGGTACCACCGGAACGTCGAGGTCCACCTCGGGGGACGCGGACTCGTCATCGCGCCGACCGTCTTCCTGTGGCGGGACCCGGCCCTGCTGTGGGACCCGCAGGACGCCGCCTCGGCGCCCACGCTCGCCATTCCCACCATCGGCGACGAGAAGGCGGGCGCGGCCCTGTGGGGCGGGACGCGAGCCGTGGACCAGTCGCTGGGCGCACTGCTGGGACGCACCCGGGCCGCCGCGCTGAAGGTCGTCACCGAGGGGTGCAGCACCACCGAGCTGGCGAAGCGCCTGAACGTGTCGATCGCGGTGGCGAGCGAGCACGCGACGGTGCTGCGCAACGCCAAGCTCATCACCACCACCCGGCGGGGCAAATCCGTGGTGCACACCGTCACGCCGCTCGGCACCGAACTCCTGGGAACGCACCAGGGCCCGGCTCCCGGTGACCTCAGGAGCGAACGGGTCGTTCGCTGAACCCGTGCGGAAGCCCCCGCCTACTCCGTCTGCCCCGCCTGCCCCGTCTACTCCGCCTGCTCCGTACCGAAGGCCGCCCACGGTCCGAGGGCGAACCCGCTGCCCTCCCGCCGTACTTCGACGGCGCCCGCACCCGCGAAGTGCGCGGGCACCACCAGCTCCCTCTCGGCTGCCGCTCGTTCGAGGATCCGGCGGCGGCTGGCCGCCGCACTCGCCGGATCCAGGCAGAAGCAGCTGTTGCAGGAAGGCGCGAGGATCTGCACGGGACTGTGCAGGAGATCGCCGACGAAGACCGCCCGGTCATCCCCGGACGTGAGGCGCAGCACGGAGGAGCCGGGCGTGTGGCCGGGCGCTGATTCCAGGGTGAGGTGTTCGTCTATGCGGTGCACGCCGTCCCACAACAGGCTCTGCCCGGCCCGGTGGACGGGCGCGATGCTGTCTTCGTAGATCAGCCGGTCGTCCTCGCGCAGGCCGTTCGCGTACCCGTTGTCCGGGCCGAAATGGAAGTCGTCCGCGGCCGGGATGAGGTACTGGGCGTTGGGGAACGCCGGCACCCACTCCCCGTCCGAGGCAACGGTGTTCCAGCCGACGTGATCGCCGTGGACATGGGTGTTGACGACGACGTCGACGTCCTCCGGGCGGACGCCCGACCGCGCCAGCTCACCCAGGAAGTCTCCCTCCCGGTGGTGGAACTGCGGCGAGCCGGGCCGCTCGCGCCCGTTGCCCACCCCGGTATCGACCAGGACGGTCCTCCCGCCGCTGCGCAGCACCCAGGTCTGCAGCGCCATCACCGCCCGGTCCGTCTCCGGATCCCAGTGGTCCGGCGCCAGCCAGTCCTCGTTGCCCTTCCACGCCTCCGCGGCGGCCCGCGGAACCAGACCGGGTGCGGGCGCGAACGCCCCCTGCCACTCGACGACCCGGATGACCTCGACATCGCCCAGCATGATGCCCTGCACGCTCTCGCTCTTCATGCCCTCAACCCTAGGAAGAGCGGTTGAGTCTCTCAATGCCCGTCCGGCTCAGCTGAATACGCGTCCCTCTCACCTCTGATGCCGGAGATATCCTGGCCCGATGGATGTGGTGAGCGACGCGCTCTCGACCGTACGCTTCTGTCCCTTTGGCGGGGGCCGGGGATCCTGCGGTGCGAGCCGGTGGCGGTGAGCGCGTCCTCGGGCACCGAGATCCGGCGGTGCGAGCCGGTGGCGGTCCGGGCGTCCCCGGGCGTGGAGCCGGTCACCCTGATCCGGCGGTGCGAGCCGGTGGACGTGACCGGCGGGTTCAGGGGTGCCTGCGGGTCCAGGGTGACCTGCGGGAAGCCGACGGCGGGGGTCCCGAAGGCCGGGGTGTCGCTCTCGCGCACCGGTGCGGTGGCGGTGTGCCCGCCGGCCGGCGCTCCCCTGCCGCGCGGCGCCCCGCGCCAGTCCCCGTACACGGAGCTTCCGGGCACGGAGCCGGCTGGCACCGAGCCGGCGGCCACCGGGCCGGACGGGGCGGGGGCGCCCCAGGCGCCGCCGGGCTCGTACTGCTGGGGGTGGCCCCCGCGCGCACCGGACGGCTGCCCGGGCCGGGGCGCGGGCACGTAGCCCTGGTGGGTGACGGTGGGTTCGGCCCACGCGCGGGCACCTGCGGCCGTACCCCCGGCGGTCGGCGCGGACGCGGCCCGCGCGTCCGGTTCCGGATGGCCGGGGCCGGGAGCCGGAGCCGGCTCCTTGCGACTATGTCGTCCCACGTCTTCAGCCCTTGCCGTGTTCGTCGGTGTCCGCGTCCGCCTCGGGGGCCGGCTCGGTGCCGCGCACGTCGCCCGCGCCCTCCAGCAGTTCCCGGAAGGCGGCCGCGACCACCTCGGGGTACTCCATCATCGCCACGTGCCCGGCCTCGGGAAGGCACAGCAGCCGCGAGTCCCGGAAGGCCGCCGCGGCCTTGCGCGCCATACGGTACGAGACCAGTTGGTCCCGGCCACCGTAGACCAGGAGCGTGGGAGCCAGGACCCGCTGCGCCTGGCGCCACAGCCCGTGCTGCCCGCCGAGGGTGTACGCGTCGACGATGCCGCGCGAGGAACGGGTCAGGGCCTCCCAGAAGTACGGCAGCGCGAGCCGGCGCCCCATCTCCTCGACGGCCGCCTCGAACGCCTCGGGCGTCACCCGTGAGGGGTCTCCGTAACAGAGGTCCGTCACCCCCCGGGTGCGCTGCTCGGCGCTCATCCCGCGGGTGAGGCGGTCGAGGACCCCGGCCATGCCGGGTACGGCGAGCAGCGCGGTCGGCACGGCCGACTTCTGCACGCGCAGCTCGGGCAGGGCCGGTGACACCAGGGTCAGCGTGCGCACCAGGTCGGGGCGGACGGCCGCGATCCGCGTGGAGACGGCCCCACCGAGGGAGTTGCCGAACAGGTGCACCGGGCCGCGCCCGGCCGCGTCGAGGTGGCGGATGACGGAGCGCGCCAGTCCGGTGACGGAGTAGTCCCGGTCCGCGGGCGGCGGGGACCAGCCGAATCCGGGCAGGTCGACGGCCTCGCCGTCGACGGAGTCGGCGAGCCGCGCCATGAGCGCGGACCAGTTCTGCGAGGACCCGCCGAGCCCGTGTACGAAGAGCGCGGGCGGCAGCCCGGCGCGGACCGGCGGGCGGACCCGCACGTTCATTTCCAGCCCGGGCAGCCGGTCGGTGCGCAGCTGCTCTCCTTCGGCCACTCGCACGGCTCCCACCTGGGAGGACGACGCGGCGGTGGACCGTACACCCGGCAGCTCGGTCGAAGACATGGGGGCAATGTTACGAGAGGATCACGCCCGGTCCCTTGTGTTCGCCGTCACAGGCGCATGCCGGGCCGTCTGGCGGGGTATCCGCGATCCTCCTAGGCTCGTAGGTATGGAAAGGGGGAGTCCCCATGACCGTCGACCCTGCGGAACCGGAATCCTTCCAGGAAGAGCTGCGGGAACCCCTCGACCCGGAGGCCCCCGAGGCGGACGCGGCGGAGCAGCGGGCGGAGTTGAACCCGCGCGAGGACGATCCGCTGACCGGCGTGGGCACCGGCGAAGCCGCCGACGGGGACGCCGCGGAACAGGCCCGGGTGGTGGCCCTGGACGAGGACGACTACCGCTGAGCCGCTGCCCGGCCGCCGCCGCGTCGCCGTCGGGCCGCCGCTGACCAGCATCTCCGGCGGGTGACCGGCGGTCCGTACCGCGAGAAAACTCGGCTTGAACCCTCCAGATTCGGTTACCGAAAAGTACGATGGCGGCGCGGCGCCAAGGCGCACTGTGTTCTAGAGAAAGTGGGAGGCGGCGTGACAGCCATCGAGCAGACCGAGGCAGCGCGTCCGCGGGGCACGCGACTTCCGCGCCGGGCCCGGCGCAACCAGCTCCTGGGCGCGGCCCAGGAGGTGTTCGTCGCACAGGGCTACCACGCCGCCGCGATGGACGACATCGCCGAGCGCGCCGGGGTCAGCAAGCCGGTGCTCTACCAGCACTTCCCCGGCAAGCTCGACCTCTACCTGGCGCTGCTGGACCAGCACTGCGAGGCCCTGCTGCTCGCCGTGCGCACCGCGCTGGCGTCGACGAGCGACAACAAGATGCGCGTCGCCGCGACGATGGACGCGTATTTCGCCTACGTCGAGGATGAGGGCGGCGCCTTCCGGCTGGTCTTCGAATCGGACCTGACGAACGAGCCGGCGGTGCGCGAGCGCGTCGACCGCGTCTCGCTGCAGTGCGCCGAGGCCATCTCGGACGTCATCGCCGAGGACACGGGCCTGTCGAAGGACGAGTCGATGCTGCTGGCCGTGGGTCTGGGCGGGGTCTCGCAGGTCGTCGCCCGGTACTGGCTGTCCAGCGAGAGCCCGGTCGCCCGCGACACCGCGGTGGGGCTGCTGACCTCGCTGGCGTGGCGCGGAATCGCCGGTTTCCCGCTGCATCCGACGGACATCTGAGCGGCGCTGACCGGCGACTGTTCGCTGCGAGCGTGTCCGCCCTGCGGCGGACACGTCCCCTCTCCGGGCTAATGTGGACCGGGTAACGGCGCGGCTGATCGCGCGAACCGGACCGTCGGAGGGACAAGGCCGTGGAGGTCAAGATCGGCGTGCAGCACGCACCCCGGGAGATCGTGCTCGAGAGCGACCTGAGCGCCGAGGAGCTGGAGACCATCGTCGCCGCCGCCCTGTCCGGCTCAGCGCCGCTGCTCAGCCTCACGGACATCAAGGGCCGCAAGGTCCTCGTGCCGTCCGACCGGCTGTCGTACGTCGACCTGGGCGAGCCCAACGTGCGCAAGGTCGGCTTCGGAGCGCTCTGAGGAGCGCGCCGCAGATCGTCCGGAACGGCCCGGTGGATGACTCCACCGGGCCGTTTCCGTGTCCTCCGCTTCGGGTAGGAGCGCAGTGCGACACCACTCCGGTACGCCCACGTCACTCTGGGAGGAACCCCCATGCTGCTGATCGAGGCACTTGGCTCCGCTCTCCTGGGCCTCGCCCTGTCCGGGGCGGCCGTCCGAGTGTTCGCCCGGCGGCTGCCCTCCGCGCGGACGGTGCTGGTGAGCGGCGTGTCCGGCGCGCTCTTCGGGGCCTATCTGACGCACACCTCGCTGGGCCCCGGGCACAACACCCTGCTCGCGACGTTCATCGGCGGCGTCCTGGTGTCCGCGGTGGTCCTGTCGCTGCTGCTGCGCCCCGCCCAGCGCACCGGGAGGCCGTCCCCCCGGACTCCGTTTTCGGTTCCGACGCGGGGCTGACCGACCCCACTGACCGACCCCACTGACCTGCCCCACTTGCGGAAACGCGAAAGGCCCCCCGCGCGGACACTTCCCGCGCGGGGGGCCTTTCGTACGTCCGGGGACGGAAACTAGGCCGCGAGGCCCAGGGCCGCCATGCGCTTGGTGTGCGCCTTGGTGATCCGGGTGAACATCTCGCCGACGGCCGCGAGGTCGAAGCCGGCCGCCATCCCGTCGACGCCGCCGACGAGCATCGTGGAGAGCGCGTCGCGCTCGGCGACCACGCGCTGCGCCTGCGAGAGGGCCTCGCCCATCAGGCGGCGGGCCCACAGCGCGAGGCGGCCGCCGCAGCGCGGGTCGGCCTCGATCGCGGCGCGCACCTTCTCGACGGCGAAGCCGCCGTGGCCGGTGTCGTCGAGGACGCTGACGACCAAGCCGCGGGTGTCGGTGTCGAGGTGGGTGGCGACCTCGCGGTAGAAGTCGCTGGCGATCGAGTCGCCGACGTACGCCTTGACCAGGCCTTCCAGCCAGTCCGAGGGCGCGGTCTGGCGGTGGAAGTCGTCGACTCCCTTGGCGAAGGGCTCCATCGCGGCGGTGGCGTCGGCGTCGATCGCGGCGAGCCGGTCGCGCAGCCGCTCGAAGTGGTGGAATTCGGCGGAGGCCATCTTCGCGAGCTCTGCCTTGTCGCCGAGGGTGGGCGCGAGTTTCGCGTCCTCCGCGAGGCGTTCGAAGGCCGCGAGTTCGCCGTACGCGAGCGCCCCGAGGAGGTCCACCACGGCGGCGCGGTACTGCGGCGACGCGGAGGCCGTGGCCCAGTCCTGGGCTGCGATGCCGACTGCCTCGGCGGAGGCGCTTTCGTCGGCGGGCGATGCGTTTTCAACGGTCGACATGCTCCGCACAATAGCTCGCCGAAACGCGCCGCGAACCACCTGCTCAGTCCACGTAAACGCGCCTACCTGGTGAATTCACCCGACACAGCTGCGAGATTCCGGGGTACAGTGGTAATGCGCCTGCCGAACACTCGGCGGGCCATCCGAATGAGGATGCCCGGTCGGTGGCCCGATCGGCTCCACCCGACCGCCCTCGGCGTGATGCGTACGTTCATGCGTACCGCGTCCCACGAGGGGCCCCCTCAGCGGCATAAAGCGCTTGAGCGAAGGCTAGTGGTCCCGCGCAGCTCTGTACGGCTCGCCCGAAAATGGGCGGGCGTAGTACTGCAAGCCCGGCACGGTACGACCCCCTCTCGCCGCCTCGCGCCGCGTCTCACAGAAGAGGCAGCACCCTGACTACGTTCCGAGACCTCGGGATCCTTCCCGAGACGGCCGAAGCCCTCGAGGCCGTCGGCATTGTGTCCCCCTTCCCGATCCAGGAGATGACCCTCCCCGTCGCCCTTTCCGGCACGGACGTCATCGGCCAGGCCAAGACCGGTACCGGCAAGACGCTCGGTTTCGGCCTTCCCCTGCTGGAGCGGGTCACCGTCCCCGCGGACGTCGAGGCGGGCCGGGCGCGGCCCGACCAGCTGACCGACGCCCCGCAGGCCCTCGTGGTGGTTCCGACCCGCGAGCTGTGCACCCAGGTCACCAACGACCTCCTGACCGCGGGCAAGGTCCGCAACGTCCGCGTGCTCGCCATATACGGCGGCCGCGCTTACGAGCCGCAGGTCGAGGCGCTCAAGAAGGGCGTCGACATCATCGTCGGCACCCCGGGCCGCCTGCTCGACCTGGCCGGGCAGAAGAAGCTCGACCTGTCGCACGTCCGGGCCCTGGTCCTGGACGAGGCCGACGAGATGCTCGACCTGGGCTTCCTGCCCGACGTCGAGCGGATCATGAGCTACCTGCCGCCGAAGCGCCAGACCATGCTGTTCTCGGCCACCATGCCGGGCGCGGTCATCGGCCTGGCCCGCCGGTACATGACGCAGCCGACGCACATCCGCGCCGTCTCCGAGGACGGTGAGGGCGCGACCGTCGCCAACACCACGCAGCACGTCTTCCGTGCGCACAACATGGACAAGCCGGAGCTCGTCTCCCGCATCCTGCAGGCCGAGGGCCGTGGCCTGGCCATGATCTTCTGCCGCACCAAGCGCACCGCGGCCGACATCGCCGAGCAGCTGGAGAAGCGCGGTTTCGCGTCCGGCGCCGTCCACGGCGACCTCGGCCAGGGCGCCCGCGAGCAGGCGCTGCGCGCCTTCCGCAACGGCAAGGTCGACGTGCTGGTCTGCACCGACGTCGCCGCGCGCGGCATCGATGTCGAGGGTGTCACCCACGTCATCAACTACCAGACGCCCGAGGACGAGAAGACCTTCCTGCACCGCGTGGGCCGCACCGGCCGCGCGGGCAAGAAGGGCATCGCCGTCACCCTGGTCGACTGGGACGACATCCCGCGCTGGCAGCTGATCAACAAGGCGCTGGAGCTGGACTTCCACGACCCGGTCGAGACGTACTCCACGTCCCCGCACCTGTTCGAGGAGATGAACATCCCGGCCGGCACCAAGGGCACCCTGCCTCGCGCCGAGCGCACGCGGGCGGGCCTGAAGGCCGAGAACCTGGAAGACCTGGGCGAGACCGGCGGCCGCGGTGGCCGTGGCGGCCGCGACAACCGGGAGGGCCGCGGCCCCGCCGCCGCCGCCGCGCCGGTGGCCGAGGAGCGTCCCGCCCGGACCCGTACGCCGCGCCAGCGCCGCCGCACCCGCGGCGGTTCGGAGCAGGGCCCCGAGACCGTGATCGCCACGGTGGCCACCACGGTCCCCGCGCCGGTCACCCCGGTGGTCGACGCTCCGGAGGCCCCGGCCGCCGACGAGTCGCGCAAGCCGCGCCGCCGCCGGACCCGGTCCGCCGCGCCGGCCGCGTCCTTCGTGGCCCCCGTGGCCGTGCTCGAGCCCCTGGCGCCCGTCGTCAGGGAGCCGGAGCCGGACTTCCAGATGGCCCCGCTGGTGGAGCCGGTGCGCGCGCCGCGCCGCCCCGTCCGTGCCCCGCGCAAGGCAGCGGCCGCCCCGGTCGCCGCGGCAGCCCCGGTGGCCGAGGCCGTCGCGCAGGCCGCCGTGGTCGAGGCCCCGGTCGCCGTCGCGGTCGCGGTCGCCGAGGAGGCTCCGGTCAAGCCGAAGCGCACCCGGACCCGCAAGGCCGCCGTCGCCGCTCCGGAGGCTCCGGCCGCCGAGGTGGTGGCCGAGGCCGCCGCCGCTCCGGTCGCCGAGGAGGCTCCGGTCAAGCCGAAGCGCACCCGGACCCGCAAGGCCGCCGCCGTCGCCCCGGAGGCTCCGGCCGCCGAGGCCGCGCCGGTCGCCGAGGAGGCCCCGGTCAAGCCGAAGCGCACGCGGACCCGCAAGGCCGCCGTCGCGGTGGAGACCCCGCAGGACTGAGCACCCGTCCGATGGCCCCGATCCCCTTGTCCGGGGGTCGGGGCCATCGGCGTACCCGGACCCGGCTCCGGGCTCCGCGAGCGGCTGCCCGTACAGGCGTACGGGCCGGTAACCTCGGGCCATGAGCAAGCCTCCGACCCTGTCCCTGCCGCCCGCGGCCCGCGCCCACCGCCTGGCCACGGCCCGCGGCGAGTTCGCCGTGCACGAGGCCTCGCCCGCCGGTCCGGCCCGCGGCACGGCCCTGCTGGTACCCGGCTACACCGGCAGCAAGGAGGACTTCATCGGCCTCCTCGCGCCGCTGGCCGCCGCCGGCTACCGGGTCGTCGCCGTCGACGGGCGCGGCCAGCACGAGAGCGGCGGGCCGCGCACGGAAGCCCCGTACGCCCTGGAGGAGCTGGCGCGCGACGTCCTCGCGCAGACGGCCGCCCTGGGCGCCGCCGGCCCGGTGCACCTGCTGGGGCACTCGCTGGGCGGGCTGATCGCCCGCGCGGCCGTGGTCCGCGACCCGGCGCCGTACGCCAGCCTCACGCTGCTGAGCAGCGGGCCGGGCGCGGTCTGCGAGGAGCAGCGGGCCCGTACGAAGCTGCTGGTCTCGGCGCTGGAGTCGTTGGGCGACGACATGCCGGGCATCTGGACGGCGATGCGCGCCATGGACCCGCGCGACCAGGCCCCGGACTCCCCCGAGCTCGCCGCGTTCCTGCGCGCACGGTGGGTGGGGACGGTCCCGGAGCAGCTGATCGTGACCGGCCGCGCGCTGATCGGCGAGCCGGACCGGATCGGCGAGCTCGCCGCGGCGGCGCCGGGGCTGGCGAAGCTGGTGCTGTCGGGGGCGGCGGACCCGGTGTGGCCGGTGGAGTGGATGGACGACATGGCGCTCCGGCTCGGTGCGGCGCGCGTGGTGGTCCCGGGCACGGAGCACTCCCCGAACGCCGAGGATCCGGCGGCCACGGCGGCGGCGCTGGTGCGGTTCTGGGGGGCGTTCGCGCAGGCTCCGACGGCCGTTTGACGACTCCGGTACCGGTTAGTAGTTAGACAAGGAAAAAATTTCCTTAGCGTAGGGAATGTTTGCGGCTTACACTTCGTTAACCCTGTACAAGGAGAAACACTGACGAAGGGAGAAGCCCCATGCGCTTCGAGATTCTGCGCCTGGACGACGTCGACGGAATCGCCGTGGACAGCACCGTCGTGGACGCGGCCTCCGTCAACCGGATCGTGCAGCAGGCCGCGGCCATCGGCCAGCGCATCCTGATCCGGCCGGCCGAGACCGCGTCCATCTGACGACCGCCGCCCGCCGCCGACACACACAGACGCCCCCGCACCGTTTCCGGTGCGGGGGCGTTCGCATGCGCGGCGGGGCAAGACCACCGAAGGCGCGAAGGGCGCTACGAGGTGTGGATCACCTGGAGGACGCCGTTGATGATCTGCTGGACGGCGATCGCGGAGAGCATCATGCCGGCCAGCCGCGTCACGAGGACCACGCCGCCGTCCTTGATCACGCGGATGATGACGAGCGAGTACCGCATCACCACCCACAGCACGACGTGCATGGCGATGATCGCCGACCAGACGGAGAGCTGGCCGCTGACCCCGTCGGCCTTCTGGACGGCCAGGATCACCGAGACGATCGCGCCGGGACCGGCGAGCAGCGGCATGCCGAGCGGGACGAGCGCGACGTTCACGTCCTTGGTCTGCTTCGGCTCGTCGGTCTTGCCCGTGAGCAGGTCGAGCGCGATGAGCAGGAGCAGCAGACCGCCCGCGATCATCAGGGCCGGCACGGAGACGTGCAGGTAGTCCAGGATCTGCTGGCCGCACAGGCCGAAGACGGCGATGACGCCGAAGGCGACGCAGACGGCCTGCCAGGCCATGCGGCGCTGCACCTTGGCGGGGCGGCCGGAGGTCAGGGCGAGGAAGATGGGCGTGATCCCCGGGGGGTCCATAATCACGAAAAGCGTGAGAAAGAGGGATCCGAAGACGGCGAAATCGAGCACAGTGATGCCTTGCAGGAGAGGGGTGTCACGAAAAAGGGGCGGTGTGGGCGGTGCAGCGGCAGCGGTCAGCCGCGCAGGCGTCCACCGGCGCCGGGAACCGGGAACGCCCCGGTGGCACGGCGGGTGATCTCGCCGTAGATCTCGGGGTCGGTCGTGTACTCCCCGAGGAGGCAGGTCTTGCGGCTGCCGTGGTAGTCGCTGGACCCGGTGGTCAGCAGCCCGACCTCGGCGGCCAGGCCGCGCAGGCGCGCGCGGGTGGCGGCGTCGTGGTCCATGTGGTCGACCTCGATGCCGTCGAGCCCGGCGGCGGCGAGGGCGGCTATCGCGTCCTCGGGGACGCAGCGGCCGCGTTTGACGGCCGCCGGGTGCGCGAAGACGGTGACCCCGCCGGCCGCCTTGACCAGGCGGATCGCGTCGAAGGGGTCGAGCTCGTGCTTCTCGGCGTACGCGCGGCCGCCGTCGGCGAGCCAGTGCGGGGTGAAGGCGTCGGACACGGTGGGGACGACGCCGAGCTCGACGAGCGCGGCCGCGATGTGCGGGCGCCCGACGGAACCCTCGCCGGCGATCCGGTCCACCCGTTCCCAGGTGATGTCCACGCCGAGGTCCCGCAGCTTGCGGACCATGGCCTGCGCGCGGGGCGTGCGGTCGTCGCGCACGAGCTCCCGCTCGCGGGACAGCTCGGGCTCCTCGGGGTCGAAGAGGTAGGCGAGCATGTGCAGCCCGATGCCGTCGAGGCGGCAGCTCAGCTCGGCGCCGGTGACGAGGGTCAGCCCGCCGGGCAGCGCGTCGATCGCCTCGCGGTATCCGGCGACGGTGTCGTGGTCGGTCAGCGCGACGACGTCGAGTCCCGCGGCGGCGGCATTGCGCACCAGCTCGGCGGGGGTGTCCGTACCGTCCGAGGCCGTGGAGTGCGCGTGCAGATCGATGCGCACAGCAGAGCTCCAGGGTTCACACGCGGACAGGGGGGACACTCCAGGATACCGCCCCCATTTCCCTCCACGGGCCCCAGCGCCGTCCGCCCGCGCCGCGCGGTGACGTGGCCCCACCGGCGATCCGCCCCCGGCGCTCGCCGGACGGAGTCCGGCGCAGCGCCGCGAAGCCGGCGAGGCGCCCCGGCGCCGAGCCGCGCGAGCGGCGCGTCAAGAGGAGAGGATGCGGGGACTCAGCGCGCCGCAGGGCAGCAGTTCGAGCTCGGCCCCGGCGTCGCGGAGGTCCGTCAGGACGAGCTCGTCGTACATCAGGAGGCCCGACTGCTCCGGCCACACGATGGCCCACAGCCACAGGCCGCGGGCCTCGCCGGCGAAGACGGCCCGGTCGTCGGGGACTCCGGTGACGTGCCAGAGCGGTGTCGGGCGGCCCGCGGCGACGACCTTGGCGTGCGGCGGCGCGGAGACGTTCATGAAGGGGCCTGGATCGGGGGCGTCGAGGCCCGCGAACCGCGCGCCCAGGCCGACGCCCAGCTCCTCGGCGATCAGCAGGAGTTCGCCGATGCCGCCCAGCGGCCCGGGGCCCGAGCAGGCCACGGCGGTGGCACGGCCGCCGCTGCGGTCGTCACCGGCCGACGCCGCCCCGGTGAACAGCCATCCCACGGGCAGTGGCCACGGCATCCAGACCGGCACCTGCGCCCGGTTCGCCACCACGCTCAGGCCTTCGACGCTCGGCGGGACCACGGGCTGCAGGGGATGCACGGTGCCGTGCAGGGCGCACTGCCAGGAGTCGGCGAAGAGGCCGGGCGCCCTGACCCGGCCACCGCACTTCGGGCAACTCGGTTCGCCCCTCATAAGAAGCCACGCTCCTCCCCGCCGCGCGCCCCGTCAAGACGCGATCACCCGTCCGGGCAGCCCGGCGGCCGGACGATCAGTCCAGCGCGACCGCCGTACGCAGAGGGTCCCGCAGATCGGTGCCGCGCGCGAGCCAGCGTTCCTGCAGGGCGGCCGCGCCGTGCACCCGCTTCCACGCCGCCTCGTTCGCCGTCATCGGCAGGAGGGGGAAGAAGGCGACCGGGTCCATGGGGTCCGCCAGCTCCACGTCCTCCACCAGCCCGCCCGGCTCCGCGACCAGCACGGAGGTGAACGGTGCCCCGTCCCACAGCGGTTCCCCCACGTCCAGCGAGGCGCCGGGGGCCACGACGAGCCCCTCCACCTGCGGGGCCGCCGCCAGCACCGCCAGCGGCCGCAGCAGCTTGTCGGTGGGCGCGAGTCCTCCCCGCACGGTCAGTACGAGCTCCGCGCGCGGGCCCCGCAGCGGATCGGCGACCACGGCCGTCGGGTCGGTCATCGGGTGGGCGGACATGCCGAGGGTCGCGTACCGCACGAGGTCGCCCTCGGTGAAGCGGAGGACTTCGATGCGGTCGGTGCCCAGGAAGGTGACGGCGGCGCGGGCGTCGGGTTCGCCGAGCGCACCGCGCAGCCGGGCTTCCACAAGGGCCAGAATTTCTGCCATGGAACGAGCATAGAACTCGTATCAGCCGGGTAAAGGGCGGGTCTTGACCATCCGTCGGCTGATATCGTTGACCGTTGGTCGGGGACGCTCTCAGAAGAGAAGTTTCAGTGCCCCGGCGACAGGACGTCCCCCACGGGGGACCGGCCGGAGGAGGTGGGGCTGCGGTGCATCGAAGTCGATCGTGCAGTACCAATCGCTCTTCCGCTTCCCTGCCGGGCGCGCCGCGCCCCCTTTGATCCGCCCGTTCGGATCAGTCGAAGAGCGACGGCAGAACTTTGTCCTCCCGTCCTGTCTCCTTCCGCTCGCCCGGGCCTGCCCGCCGCGGCGATCCCGCTCCTCGGAAGGACCTCCCACCCGTACGGTCCGCAGCCGTGCGCGAGAAGGAGCCCGCGATGTCGATGCTGCCCTACCTCCGTGCCGCCGTCCGTCCCGCGCTGCGCAGGTCCACCCCGATCCAGCCCGGCTACGACACCACCCGCGACCCGTCCGCCAACAGCGCGGTGGTCGACTGCGCGGTCTACCGCGACGGCCGGCGCGCCCCGGGACGCGACTGCCTGACGCCCCGTGAGGCGATGCGCCGGGTCCGCGAGGACGGCGGTTTCGCGTGGATCGGCCTGCACGAGCCGACCGAGGACGAGTTCGCGGGGATCGCCGCCGTGTTCGGGCTGCACCCGCTCGCCGTGGAGGACGCGGTGCACGCGCACCAGCGGCCCAAGCTGGAGCGCTACGACGACACCCTGTTCACCGTCTTCAAGACGATCCACTACGTCGAGCACGCCGAACTCACCGCCACCAGCGAGGTCGTGGAGACCGGCGAGGTGATGTGCTTCACCGGCCCCGACTTCGTCATCACCGTCCGGCACGGCGGCCAGGGCTCCCTCAAGGGACTGCGCCACCGCCTCCAGGACGACCCGGCGCTCCTGGCCAAGGGGCCGTCCGCCGTTCTGCACTCCCTCGCCGACCACGTCGTCGACGGCTACATCGCCGTCGCCTCCGCCGTCCAGGACGACATCGACGAGGTCGAGAGCGACGTCTTCGCCGCCCCCGCCAAAGGCGCCGCGCGCGGCGGCGACGCGGGCCGCATCTACCAGCTCAAGCGCGAGGTGCTGGAGTTCAAGCGGGCCGTCTCCCCGCTGCTGCGGCCCATGGAACTGCTCAGCGAGCGGCCGATGCGGCTCGTGGACCCGGACATCCAGAAGTACTTCCGCGACGTCGCCGACCACCTGGCGCGCGTGCACGAGCAGGTCGTCGGCTTCGACGAGCTGCTGAACTCCATCCTCCAGGCCAATCTGGCGCAGGCGACCGTCGCCCAGAACGAGGACATGCGCAAGATCACCTCATGGGCGGCGATCATCGCCGTGCCGACGATGATCTGCGGCGTGTACGGGATGAACTTCGAGCACATGCCGGAGCTCCAGTGGCGCTACGGCTATCCGATGGTGATGGCCACGATCGCCGGCACCTGCTTCACGATCCACCGGGCGCTGCGGCGCCACGGCTGGCTGTAGGGGCGCGCGCCCCTCTGGCTACCCTGTGCGCATGACTCTCAGCGCGCTCGATCTGGCCCTCGTCGAGGAGGCCACCAAGAAGTCCGGCCTCATCTGGGTCCGCGGCACCGGGGCCGACCGGGGCCTGTGGCACGCCTGGGTGAACGGCGCGGCGCACGTGCTCGGCGACGGGCCCGGGGAGCAGCCGTTCCCGGGACTCGCGGACGGGGCGGCCGCCGAGGTGACCGTGCGCAGCAAGGACAAGGGCGGCCGGCTCGTCGCGTGGACGGCGACCGTACGGGAGCTCGTGCCCGGGAGCGAGCCGTGGGAGGCCGCGGTGGCCGAGCTCAAGGGCAAGCGGCTCAACGCGCCCGACTCGGCGCAGATGACCGAGCGGTGGGCGCGCGAGTGCCGGCTGTTGCGCCTGGAGCCCTTGTCGGTGCGGGACGAACTGCCGCAGGGCTCGCTGGCCGCGGCCCCGCCCGGCTCCCCTGCGACGACCCGCCGGCCGATGCCGGCCGCGCTGCCGAAGCTGCTGTTCAAGCGGAAGAAGGCGGCCCGCTAGTGCTGTGACCGGGCCACCGTCGGAGCCGGAGCCGGGTCAGCGCTTGGGCGCCGTGCCCTGGCCGGAGCCCTTGGGCGCGGGCTGCGCGGGATCCGCCCCCTGCTCCTTGGTCGTGGGCAGCTGGGAGCCGTAGTCCACCGTCTGGTCCTGCGCGGGCGCGGTGAGCTCGACCGGCTTGCCCCACTCGGCGAGGACCACCCGGCCCGCGCCGCCCGCGCGTTCCATGAGCAGCGGGTAGGGCGTGCCCTCCAGGGAGACCGCGAGCTTGCCGCCCTTGCCCTCGTCCGCCGTGACCTGGACGGCCCGGGTGTGCCCGACCTTGGTGTAGTCGCCCTTGGTGAGCGTCCCGTCGAGCCCGAGCAGCCCCTCCAACAACACGTGCATGTCGGTGAAGCCGCGGAACTTCTTGTACGAGGGGTCGCCCTCGGGCACCTTGACGAACTTGTCGCCGAGCTTGCCGGCCGCCTCGGACTGGCCCCAGAAGGCGGCGCCCGCCTTGAGGTAGAGCTGCTCCCCGACCCGCAGCAGCTGGAAGGTGGTGTCGTCCGGTGCCTTCACCTCGCCGGATCCGCCGTCCGCGCCGAGGCGCATGTCGAGGGTGAAGGACTTGCCGCCGCTGATGAGGGTGCCGGACAGGTGGACCGACCGCGCACCCGAGACGGCCGCCTGCGCCTTGCTCTCGATCTGGTCGGCGGGGAGCTTGCCCACCCCGTTCGTGCCCTCGTCGGGGTCCGCCCCGCACCCCGTGGCGGCGACGGCCAGGCCCGCGCACAGGGCCCCGACGAAGGCGGCCCGGCGCAGCCGTGCGGCGGGGGAACAGTCGGTCACGGGCAGGTGCCTCTCGTCGGTCGTCTGCGGGCAGCTGGCAGCGTACCCGCCCGTACGGGAGCCCCCGCGCGGCGCCCGCGCGGTCCCCGTGGGGACGCCCGTGCGGACCGCCCCATCAGGAGGTTCGGCGCGGCACGGGCTAACCTGAGGCACGGCAGTACCGGTGATCGACGGATGACGCACGCTCGTAGGAGGCGCTCGGATGGCGGCAGGCGCCCCACGGATCTTCGTCTCGCATCTGTCGGGTGTGCCCGTCTTCGACCCCAACGGCGACCAGGTGGGCCGCGTGCGCGACCTCGTCGCGATGCTCCGGGTGGGCGGCAGGCCGCCCAGACTGCTCGGCCTGGTGGTCGAAGTCGTCAGCCGGCGCCGGATCTTCCTGCCCATGACCCGGGTGACGGGCGTCGCGTCGGGTCAGGTCATCACCACGGGCGTCGTCAACATGCGGCGCTTCGAGCAGCGTCCCACCGAGCGGCTGATCCTCGGTGAACTGCTGGACCGGCGGGTGCGCCTGGTCGCGGACGACGAGGAGGTCACCGTCCTCGACGTGGCCATCCAGCAGCTGCCGGCCCGCCGGGACTGGGAGATCGACCGGATCTTCGTGCGCAAGGGCAAGGCGGGCGCGCTGCGCCGCCGCGGCGAGACCCTGACCGTGGAGTGGTCTGCGGTCACCGGCTTCTCGCTGGAGGAGCACGGGCAGGGCGCCGAGAACCTGGTCGCCACCTTCGAGCAGATGCGCCCGGCCGATGTCGCCAACGTGCTGCACCACCTGACGCCGAAGCGGCGCGCCGAGGTGGCCAGCGCCCTCGACGACGACCGGCTCGCCGACGTCATGGAGGAGCTGCCCGAGGACGAGCAGGTGGAGATCCTCGGGAAGCTGAAGGAGGAGCGCGCGGCCGACGTCCTGGAGGCGATGGACCCGGACGACGCGGCCGACCTGCTGTCCGAGCTGCCCGAGGACGACAAGGAGCGGCTGCTGACGCTGATGCAGCCGGACGACGCGGCCGACGTGCGGCGCCTGCTGTCGTACGAGGAGAACACCGCGGGCGGTCTGATGACGACGGAGCCGATCGTGCTGCGGCCCGACGCCACGGTCGCCGACGCGCTGGCCCGCGTACGGCAGGCGGACCTCTCGCCGGCGCTGGCGGCGCAGGTGTACGTGTGCCGGCCGCCGGACGAGACGCCGACGGGCAAGTACCTGGGGACGGTGCACTTCCAGCGGCTGCTGCGGGACCCGCCGTTCACGCTGGTCAGCTCGATCGTGGACACGGGCCTGGCGCCGCTGCGGCCGGACGCCTCGCTGCCGGTGGTGACCAGCTACCTGGCCGCGTACAACATGGTCGCGGTGCCCGTCGTCGACGAGAGCGGCTCGCTGCTGGGCGCGGTGACCGTCGACGACGTCCTGGACCACCTGCTGCCGGACGACTGGCGGGAGACCGACTTCCACGCCGAGGGCCCCGAGGGACTCGAGGCGTACGAGGATTCCGAGCGCGGGGAAGGGGCCGTCCGTGACCACTGAGCGGGGGCGCGGCGAGCAGTCGGACCGGGAGCCGCGGCGCGAGCGGCGCCGGGAGCAGGTCCGGGAGCGGCGCGAGCGGGCGCGGGCCCAGGCGCGCGAGTACGGGCTCGCCGAGGCCGCCGCGGAGCGGGCGGAACGTTCTTCCTTCGAGCGCGGCGAGCGGGCGAAGGCCGGCCAGTCGGGCCAGTCGACGGGGGCGAGCGCGCTGTCGCGCTCGCGCGCGCGGCTGGACCTGCCGCGCCCGGCCCGCCGGCGGCTGCTTCCCGAATACGACCCCGAGGCGTTCGGCCGGCTCTCGGAGCGGGTCGCGCGGTTCCTGGGCACCGGCCGGTTCATCGTCTGGATGACCGTCGTCATCATCCTCTGGGTGCTGTGGAACATCTTCGCGCCGGAGGATCTGCGCTGGGACCAGTACCCGTTCATCTTCCTGACGCTGATGCTGTCGCTGCAGGCCTCCTACGCCGCCCCGCTGATCCTGCTCGCGCAGAACCGGCAGGACGACCGGGACCGGGTCAACCTCGAGCAGGACCGCAAGCAGAACGAGCGCTCCCTGGCCGACACCGAGTACCTGACGCGCGAGATCGCGGCCCTTCGGATGGGTCTGGGCGAGGTCGCCACGCGCGACTGGATCCGCTCCGAGTTCCAGGACCTGATCAAGGAGATGGACGAGCGGAGGCTATTCCCGGCGGAGAGTGACGAAGGCGACCGCTGACGGCCTTTCCCGAGGCCCGCCGCGGCGCCGTACCATCGGGGCATGGCTACCGACACAAGCTCCGCCGACGCCGCCGCCGTACCCGAGCAGGACGCGATCCTGGACGCGCTGGCGACGGTGAACGACCCCGAGATCCACCGGCCGATCACCGAGCTGGGCATGGTCAAATCGGTGGACATCGGCGCTGACGGCGCGGTCGCCGTCACCGTGTACCTCACCGTGTCGGGCTGTCCCATGCGCGAGACGATCACCAACCTCGTCACCGGGGCCGTGCAGGACGTCCCCGGCGTCACCTCGGTCGCCGTCACGCTGGACGTGATGAGCGACGAGCAGCGCAAGGCCCTCGCGACGACCCTGCGCGGCGGCACCGCCGAGCGCGAGGTCCCCTTCGCCCAGCCCGGCTCGCTGACCCGCGTCTACGCGGTCGCCTCCGGCAAGGGCGGCGTCGGCAAGTCCTCGGTCACCGTGAACCTCGCGGCGGCGATGGCGGCCGACGGACTCAAGGTCGGTGTCGTCGACGCCGACATCTACGGCCACAGCGTGCCGCGCATGCTCGGCGTCAGCGGCCGCCCCACCCAGGTCGAGAACATGATCATGCCGCCGTCGGCGCACGGCGTGAAGGTCATCTCCATCGGCATGTTCACCCCGGGCAACGCGCCGGTGGTCTGGCGCGGTCCGATGCTCCACCGGGCCCTCCAGCAGTTCCTGGCCGACGTCTTCTGGGGCGACCTGGACGTGCTGCTGCTCGACCTGCCGCCGGGCACGGGCGACATCGCGATCTCCGTGGCCCAGCTGGTGCCGAACGCCGAGATCCTCGTCGTGACCACCCCGCAGCAGGCGGCGGCCGAGGTCGCCGAGCGGGCCGGCTCGATCGCCGTGCAGACGCACCAGAAGATCGTCGGCGTCGTCGAGAACATGTCCGGGCTGCCGTGCCCGCACTGCGACGAGATGGTCGACGTGTTCGGCTCGGGCGGTGGCCAGAAGGTCGCCGACGGACTGACCAAGACGGTCGGCGCGTCGGTGCCGGTGCTGGGCTCGATCCCGATCGACGTCCGCCTGCGCGAGGGCGGCGACGACGGCACCCCGGTCGTCCTGTCCGACCCCGACTCCCCCGCCGGCGCGGCCCTGCGCGCCATCGCGGGCAAGCTCGGCGGCCGCGCACGCGGCCTGGCGGGCATGTCCCTGGGCATCACCCCGCGCAACAAGTTCTGACCCGGCCGCGCGGAGGTCCGCGACGCGACGCGAAGGGCACCGCCGCCGGCGGTGCCCTTTCCCGTACCCGGCTACTCGTACGCGGTCACTCGTACGCGGCCAGGTCCCCGATGACCGAGAACCCGAGCCCGTACGCGCTCATCCCCCGCCCGAACGCACCCAGGTGCACCCCGCTGCCGGTCGAGCCGGCGAGCACCCAGCCGAACTCCGACTCCCGGTAGTGGAACGGCGTCGGCTCCCCGTCCACGGGCAGCGACAGCGTCGACCAGTCCTCGCCGCCCAGGTCGTCCGCGAGCTCCCACGCGGCCTCGGTCTGCTGGTCGAGCCAGTCGTTGCGCAGGCTGTGGTCCATCTGCCCGGGCCAGCTGTAGGCCAGCAGCCCCGAGCCGGCCAGCCAGGCCGCCGAGGAGACCGAGGTGGCCTCCAGGACGCCGGTGCCGTCGCCGCTGCGCCGCAGGGGATTGCTGGCGACGGTGACGACCACCGCGAAGCGCTCCTTCTCTCCGGTGGCGATCTCGCCCCGGGCGGAGGGCTCGTCTCCGTGGCCGGTGGAACCGTGCTCCACACGGCCGTCCGCGCCGATGCCCACCTGCATGAGCCAACGGGGGCCGGTGAAGGCGCCGTCCAGCCCGTACCAGGGGAAGTCGGCCCGCAAATAGCCCTCCGCGGCCCGGCGGGCCGCCGGGACGGGCGCGGCAGCCTCGTCGGGCTGCCGGGGCTCCGGATGCTCCTGCGGGTCGGTCTGCGTCTGTGCGGATGCCTCGGCGGGCTGCACGCCTACCCGGCTACTGCTCGTCGTCTCCATCTGAGCGGCCTCTCGTTCCGTGGAGTCCGGAACGGCCCTCCCCCTCGCTTCGCTGGGGGGACCCCCTCGGTCGGGCTTCCTGGTCCGGACTCATGGAGGATAGCCATCCGACCCCGGATCACCGGGCAGGCGGGCGCGCGGGTGGTGTCGGGTGGCGTCAGGTCGCGTCGGCGTCGAAGGGCGTGCGCTGGTCCTGCGCCGGGGCGGCGGGCTTCTTGACCATGTCGGGTCCGGTGCCCTGGGCGGGCGCGGCCGAGTCCGCGATGGCCGGGGCCGGGGCCGGATCGGCCTCCTTGCCGTTCACCGCGTCGGTGACGTCATTGAGCTCCTTGCGGAGGTCAAAACTGCCGCGGATCTCCTTGAGGTCCTCGTTCTCCGTCAGCTGCTTGCGGATGAAGTTCTTCGGGTTCAGGTCCTCGAACTCGAAGTCCTTGAACTCCGGGCCGAGTTCGGAGCGGATGTCCTGCTTCGCACTGTCCGAGAACGCGCGGATCTTCCGGATGACGCCCGTGACGTCCTGGATGACCTTGGGCAGCTTGTCCGGGCCGAAGATGAGAATGGCGAGCACCACGATCGTGACCAGCTCGAGTGCGCCTATGTCGTTGAACACCTTGCCGCTCCTCGGCTCTCTTCACGTCCGGCCCGACACACGGTACCCGGCCGGGTCCACAGGCCAATACACCAGGACCGGCTGATTGCCGGACCGGGTCCCCTTTCACCCTCCCGTCATGATCCGTTCGCCGACCCGAGGACCACCTCCAGCGTGCGCTCCCGTCCGTCGCGCAGCACGGTGAGCGTGAGCGGATCGCCCGGCCGGTGGGCCCGGATCTTGATGACGAGCTCGTCGCCGCCGTGTACGCGCACCCCGTCGACCTTGGTGATCACGTCGCCCGGCTTGATCCCCGCGCGGGCTCCCGGCCCGCCGGCGGTGACGGCCGGCTTCCCGCCCTCGCCCTCGTCCCCCACGCGGGCCCCGTCGCCGGAGTACTGCATGTCGAGGGTGACGCCGATGACGGGGTGCGTGGCGCGGCCGGTGCGGATCAGCTCCTCGGCGACGCGCTTGCCCTGGTTGACGGGGATGGCGAAGCCGAGGCCGATGCTGCCGCGCTGCTGCCCCGAACCCTCGCCGCCGCCGTCGCCGCTGTCGCCGCCGCCCCGGATGGCGCTGTTGATGCCGATGACCTGGGCCTTGGCGTCGAGGAGCGGGCCTCCCGAGTTGCCGGGGTTGATGGGGGCGTCGGTCTGGAGGGCGTCGACGTAGCTGACGTCGCTGCCGTCACCCTTGTCGCCGCCCGCGGTGATGGGGCGGCCGGTGGCGCTGATGATGCCGGCGGTGACGGTGTTGGAGAGGTCGAAGGGGGCTCCGATGGCCACGACCGGGTCGCCGACCTTGACGTTCTCGGAGTTGCCGAGCGCGAGCGGGCGCAGGCCCCGTACGCCGGTGACCTTGACGACGGCCAGGTCGTAGCCGGTGTCGCCGCCGACCAGCTCGGCGGCGACGCTCTCGCCGGTGCTGAAGGTGACCGTTATGTTCTGGGCGCCGTTGACGACGTGGTTGTTGGTGAGGATGTGGCCCTGGCCGTCGAGGACGAAGCCGGTGCCCGTCGAACTGCTCTGCGCCCCCTTGACGTGCAGGGTGACCACGCCGGGCAGCGCGGTGGCGGCGATCCCGGCGACGCTCTCGGGCGCGCGGCCCGTGTCGGCGGCGGCGGCCGCCTGGGGAAGTTCGAGGCGCGTGTTGGCCTGCCGTTCGGCGAGGACGCCGACGTAGCCGCCGATGCCGCCGGCGAGGAGGGCGACCCCGATGCCGAGGGCGAGGCCCCGGCTCAGCCGGATCCCGCGCGGCCCCGCCTTGCCCCGGTCCACCGCCTGCAGCGGCCCCGCACTCCAGGGGTCGTACTTGGGCCCCGTCCCCGGGTCCGCGTCCGACGCGGCCCTCGGGGCCGGTACGGACGCCTCGCGCAGCTCCACGGGCCCGTCGGGCCGGCTCCACCAGCGGGGCACCGGAGCGGGGGCCGGGTCCGGCGCCGGATCGGTCTGCTGACTGTCGGACATGGGCGCTCCCCGCGTACCTGGCTCCGCCGGCCACCGGGGCGGCATGTGCCGCCGATTCAACCAGGTCCGGCCCGCACCCCACCGGCGGGGCGCACACAAAGGCGTTCCCGCGGACGCCCTCCCGGGCGCCCGCGAACGGCGGGCGGGCCGGCGGACGTCAGCGGGACAGCGACACCGGCCGGGCCGAGGGCGTGGCGGACGGCGAGACCGCGGCGGAGGCCACGGGCAGCTCCGCGCGGAGCGTCGGGACCACGCCCGGGTTCGGCATCCGGTTCTCGCGGACCACCGCGTCGAACACGGGCACCACCGGACCCGGACGCGTGGCCGGGGCCTCGCCCCGGGCATTGGGCTCGATCGCGTCCATCGGCAGCGTGCCGCCCAGCGCGATCGCCGCGAGCGACACGGCTCCGGCGGCCACGAAAGCGAACCGGCGCCTCGGCCGGCCGCCCACCTCGTGCCGGCCCACCTCGTGCCGGCCCACCTCGTGTATGCGGAAGCCGGACTGCGGCGCGGCGGCCGCCTCGGGGGGCGCGTAGGCGAAGGAGGAGGAGAAGGGGTCGGCGCCCGGCGGCGGGCCGAAGGGGCCCGACGGGCCTTCGGGGCCGCCTCCCGGCAGTCCCTGCAACCGGGCCAGCAGGCCGGCCGACAGCGGCGGCGGCGCGCTCTCCACGAACATGGCTTTCAGGCGCCGCTGCGCATCGGCCTCGACCTTGCACTTGGGACACGTCGCGAGGTGCGCCAGCACCCGCTCGCGCGCGTCGTGGCTCAGCTCCCCGTCCACGAGGCCGGCGAGCCGGTCGCCCAGGTGTTGTTCGGCAGGCGACGGGGACGGACTGATCCCGCTCACTCGGCTCCGCCCTCTCCCCCGGCGCCGGGGGCGCCCACGGCCACGCCCGCCAGCGCGCGCTGCTCCGCGCGGGCCTCGGGAGACCGGTGCTTGAGCGCCTTGCGCAGGTGCGAACGGCCCCGGTGGATACGGCTGCGCACGGTGCCGAGCTTGACGCCGAGCGTGGCGGCGATCTCCTCGTACGACAGGCCTTCGATGTCGCACAGCACCACGGCGGCGCGGAACTCGGGCGCGAGGGTGTCCAGCGCCTGCTGCACGTCCGCGTCGAAGTGGGTGTCGTGCAGGGCCTGCTGGGGGGAGGGCTCGCGGCTCGGCAGCCGCTCGGCGGCGTCGTCGGCGAGCGCGTCGAAGCGGATGCGCTGCTTGCGGCGGACCATGTCCAGGAACAGGTTCGTGGTGATCCGGTGGAGCCAGCCCTCGAACGTGCCGGGCGTGTAGGTGGACAGCGAGCGGAAGACGCGGACGAAGACTTCCTGCGTCAGGTCCTCGGCGTCGTGCTGGTTGCCCGTCAGCCGGTAGGCCAGGCGGTAGACCCGCGCACTGTGCGTGCTGACGATCTCCTCCCACGAGGGAGGGGTCCACGCCTGGGAGCCCGCATCGGCGGCAAAGCTCGCGGTGGTTGCGGTGTCTGCGGTGCGGAAGCGGTCAGCAATGTCGGTCACGGATTTCGGCTCACCCGCCGACCGGAAGAGGCGTCTGAGGACACCCCGACGATCCACAGGCGCAGCCGCACCTCCCCTGTCGGCTCTGGTGGTGTCCAGCGGATTCCCTACCATAGCCACCCCTCCCGTCAGCTCCGGATAAGTGTTTTTGCAGTAACTTTGCACGGGCTCCGGGTCCCGCACCGCCTTTGTGCTTCTACTGCTCTCAACGCCCGGTCCCATCTGCGGGTTCCCGACTCCAGCGGATACAGTCACCGTTGCGCCAACTATGGGGACAGGAGAGGGTCATTACCGGCAACCGGCAGACGAGCTGGGCGTTCGCCGACGCGTTTGTCGCCGAAGACGACGCTCTGCGATGGGCCCGCGACCGGTCCAGGGAAGCGGGACTGCGCTCCGTCTCCCCCGGCACCGGGGCCGCGCTGCGCCTGCTCGCCGCCACCGCGGACGCCAAGGCGGTCGCCGAGATCGGCACCGGAACCGGCGTGTCCGGCATCCACCTCCTGCACGGAATGCGCCCGGACGGGGTGCTGACCACGGTGGACCCCGAAGTCGACCGGCAGGCCTTCGCCCGCCAGGCCTTCCGCGCCGCGGGCTTCGCCGGCAACCGCGCCCGCTTCATCCCGGGTCGCGCCCTCGACGTACTGCCCCGGCTGACGGACGGCGGGTACGACCTCGTCTTCTGCGACGGGGACCCGACCGAGTCCCTCGACTACCTCGCCGAATCGTTGCGCCTGCTGCGCCCCGGCGGGCTGGTCTGCTTCGAGGGGGTCTTCTCCGACGGCCGCACGGTCGACTCCGCGGCCCAGCCGCCGGAGGTGCTCCGCGTCCGCGAGCTGCTGCGCAGCGTCCGCGAGAGCCCGGCCCTGGAGGCCGCCCTGCTGCCGGTGGGCGACGGCCTGCTGTGCGCGGTCCGGCGCTGAGCGCTCGCTGACCTGCTCGAACCTGCTCGGACCCGCACCGCCCCGACCCGCGCCGACCCGCACCGACCCGCGGAGAACCGGGCGGGGAGACAACACTGCCCCGGGCGCGGTGTGCGACCGGGGCAGTGCAGAGATTTCAGTGCGTCAGTACCCTCGCGAGGGCTAGCCGACGACCTTCTTCAGGGCGTCACCCAGGGCGTCCGCCTCGTCCGGAGTCAGCTCGACGACGAGCCGACCGCCGCCCTCGAGCGGTACGCGCATGACGATGCCCCGCCCCTCCTTGGTGACCTCGAGCGGGCCGTCGCCCGTCCGCGGCTTCATGGCCGCCATGCTCGTTCCCCTTCCTGAAACCAGCTCATCGTCAGCCGACGGCCCCGTTCAGGCGCCTAGTACCCGGCATCGAACACATTGCTTCCAGGCCATTATCCCGCATGTCAGGACCCGATGACCAACATCGGCCGGGAACGCTTGTGCAACGCGCTTGACCAAAACCACTCATTTCGGGGAGCCGCCTGCGATACTTCGCCGCTGCGCCCCGCGCCTGCCGTCCGGTTTGTTTGACGCACATCACATGTGCGACCGAGGTCCGGTCCGCCATGCTGACCCTTGCACCGGCCGGTACCGGCCGGTAGCCAGCCCGCGACGAAGGGGGACCCCCGCCATGGCCGACAGCGTGCTCTACGAAGTGACCGACGGACTCGCGACCATCACGATCAACCGTCCCGACGCCATGAACGCCATGAACACCGAGACCAAGGTCGCCCTGCGCGACGCGGCCCTGGCGGCGGCCGCGGACCCGGCGGTACGGGCGGTCCTGCTCACCGCGGCCGGCAACCGGGCGTTCTGCGTCGGCCAGGACCTCAAGGAGCACGTCGGCTTCCTGGCGGCCGACCGCGAGAGCGGCTCCTCGCTCACCATGAGCACGGTCTCGGAGCACTACAACCCGATCGTCCGCGCGCTGACGCAGATGCCGAAGCCGGTGGTGGCGGGCGTGAACGGCGTCGCGGCGGGCGCGGGCTTCGGCTTCGCCCTGGCGGCGGACTTCCGGGTGGTCGCGGACACCGCGTCCTTCAACACCTCGTTCGCGGGTGTCGCCCTGACGGCGGACTCCGGCGTCTCGTGGACGCTGCCTCGGCTGATCGGGGGGTCGCGCGCGGCGGATCTGCTGCTCTTCCCCCGCTCGGTGAAGGCCCAGGAGGCCCTCGACCTCGGCATCGCGAACCGCGTCGTCCCCTCGGAGCAGCTCGCCGAGGAGGCGGCGTCGGTCGCCAGGCGCCTCGCGCAGGGCCCCACGGTCGCGTACGCGGCCCTGAAGGAGTCCCTGGCCTACGGGGCCTCGCACTCCCTCTCGGAGGCCCTGGACCACGAGGACGTGCTCCAGTCCCGCGCGGGCGCCTCCGAGGACCACGGGATCGCCGTCGCGGCCTTCCTGGCGAAGGAAGCCCCGCGCTACCTGGGGCGCTGACCCCGACCCCGGGACCCGCCCGTCAGGCCGGGTCGCGCGCCACGCAGCGGGCGAGGTGGTCGTTGACCAGTCCGCAGGCCTGCATCAGGGCGTAGGCCGTCGTCGGGCCGACGAAGCGGATGCCCGCCTTCTTCAGGGCCTTGGCCAGGGCCGTGGACTCCGGGGTCACCGCCGGGATCTCGGTGGTGCTCCTCGGGGCCCGGCCCGGTGCCGGGGCGTGGGACCAGACCAGGGCGTCCAGTTCGCCCGCCCGCCACCCGACCAGGGTCTTCGCGTTGGCCAGGGTCGCCTCGATCTTGGCCCGGTTGCGGATGATCCCCTCGTCGCCGAGGAGCCGTTCCACGTCCGGCGCCCCGAACTCCGCGACCGCGGCGATCTCGAAGCCCGCGAAGGCCGCCCGGAACCCCTCGCGCCGGCGCAGGATCGTCAGCCAGGAGAGCCCCGACTGGAACGCCTCCAGGCACAGCCGCTCGTACAGGGCGTCGTCCCCGTGGACCGGACGCCCCCACTCGCTGTCGTGGTAGGTGATGTAGTCCGCGGTGGACAGCCCCCAGGGGCACCGCAGCCCTCCGTCGGGCCCGGCGACGACCCCGCTCACTGATCGGCGGCCTTGGTCAGGCTCACCGGACCGGTCCCGGCCTCCACGGCGGCGCTGAGCTCGGCGATCCGCGCGTCGCGCTCCGCCAGCTCCGCCGCCAGCCGCTCCAGTACGTCGTCCACCTCGGCCATCCGGTAGCCGCGCGGCGCGACCGGCAGCCGCAGCTCGTCGATGTCGGCCCGTACGACGGGTCGGTTCTCCGGCAGGACGTCCGCCACCCGGTCCGGCTCGGCCTCCGGCAGCACGGCCTCGGATCCGCCGCCGATCACCGCCAGGGTGACCGCAGCGACGACCACGATCAGTGCGATGAGCAAGAACGCGAACACGATCAACTCCCCTGAGAGACTCCGGCCACCAGGTTAAGGTCACAGGCGAGGCGCAAGGGCCGCCGAAGGAGGAAAGAGCAGGATGCTGCGACTGGGCAGGCGCGAGTTCGACACCCACGAGCCAGTGATCATGGCCATCGTGAACCGGACCCCTGACTCCTTCTACGACCAGGGCGCGACCTTCCGTGACGAGCCGGCCCTGGACCGGGTCGAGCAGGCGGTCGCCGAGGGCGCGGCGATCATCGACATCGGCGGGGTCAAGGCCGGGCCCGGCGAGCACGTGGACGCGGCCGAGGAGGCCCGGCGCACGGTCGGGTTCGTCGCCGACGTGCGGCGTCGCCATCCGGACGTGGTGATCAGCGTCGACACCTGGCGGCACGAGGTCGGCGAGGCGGTCTGCGAGGCCGGGGCCGACCTGCTGAACGACGCGTGGGGCGGGGTCGACCCCAAGCTCGCGGAGGTCGCCGCGCGCTACGGCGCCGGCATCGTCTGCACCCACGCGGGCGGGGTCGAGCCGCGCACGCGGCCGCACCGGACCTCGTACGAGGACGTCATGGAGGACATCCTGCGCGTCACGGTCGGGCTCGCGGAGCGGGCGGCGGCCCTGGGCGTCCCCCGGGAGTCGATCATGATCGACCCGGGCCACGACTTCGGGAAGAACACCCGCCACTCCCTGGAGGCCACCCGCCGCCTCACGGAGATGACCGCGACGGGCTGGCCGGTGCTGGTCTCGCTGTCGAACAAGGACTTCGTCGGCGAGACCCTCGACAAGCCCGTCAAGGAGCGCCTGCTGGGCACCCTGGCCACCACGGCCGTCTCGGCCTGGCTCGGCGCCCAGGTCTACCGCGTCCACGAGGTCGCGGAAACGCGGCAGGTCCTGGACATGGTCCGCGCCATCCAGGGCCACCGGCCCCCGGCGGTCGCCCGCCGGGGACTGGCCTAGTCCGTACCTCGGGCTACTTGCCGACTTCCTTCGTCACCAGGGCGATGGCCTCGTCCACGTCGTCCGTGACGTGGAACAGGTAGAGGTCCTTCTCCGAGGCCTTGCCCTGCGCGATCACCGTGTTGCGCAGCCAGTCGATCAGGCCGCTCCAGTACTCCGTGCCGAACAGCACGATCGGGAAGCGGGTGATCTTCTGGGTCTGCACCAGGGTCAGGGCCTCGAACATCTCGTCCAGCGTGCCGAGGCCGCCCGGCAGCACCACGAAGCCCTGGCTGTACTTCACGAACATCGTCTTGCGGACGAAGAAGTAGCGGAAGTTCAGCCCGAGGTCGACGTGCTCGTTGAGTCCCTGCTCGAAGGGCAGCTCGATGCCGAGGCCGACCGAGAGGCCATTGGCCTCCCGCGCGCCCTTGTTGGCCGCCTCCATCGCGCCCGGGCCACCGCCCGTGATCACCGCGAAGCCGGCCTCCACGAGCGCGCCGCCGATCCGCACGCCCGCCTCGTACTCCGGCGACCCCGCCGGCGTCCGGGCCGAGCCGAACACGCTGATCGCCGGCGGCAGCTCCGCCAGCGTGCCGAAGCCCTCGATGAACTCCGACTGGATGCGCAGGACCCGCCACGGATCGGTGTGCACCCACTCGGAGGGCCCGGCCGAATCCAGCAGCCGCTGGTCCGTCGTACTGCCGGCCTGCACCTGGCCCCGCCTCCTCAGCACCGGCCCGAGCTGCTGCTCCTCGGGCCGACGACGAGCGGACCCTTCAGGGTTGCCCATGATGTGCTCCCTCCTGCTGATCGTTGGATCAGGTTAGGCGCACAAAGGTGACGAGAAGCGGAATTCAGGAGGTCAGCCAGGCGCGGAGTCGTTCCTCGCAGTGCAGGATCGCCTTCGTCTCCACCCGCTCGTCCACCTTGTGGGCCAGCAGCGCGTCGCCCGGGCCGTAGTTGACGGCCGGGACGCCCAGCGCGCTGAAGCGGGAGACGTCCGTCCAGCCGAACTTCGGCATGGCGCGCCCGCCGACGGCCTCCATGAAGGCCGCCGCGGCCGGGTGGCCGAGGCCGGGCAGGGCCCCGCCCGAGGAGTCGTCGATCACGAACTCGGCGATGTCGCAGTCGGCGAACACCTCCCGGACGTGGGCGACCGCCTCGGCCTCGCTGCGGTCCGGCGCGTAGCGGAAGTTGACCGTCACCGTGCACGCGTCGGGGATGACGTTGTTGGCGACGCCGCCCTCGATGCGGACCGCGTTGAGGCCCTCGTGGTACTCGAGGCCGTCGATCACGGGCCTGCGGGGCTCGTACGCCGCCAGCTTGGCCAGGATCGGGCCCGCCGAGTGGATGGCGTTGGAGCCCATCCAGCTGCGCGCGGAGTGGGCGCGCTCGCCGGCCGTGCGGAGCAGGACGCGCAGGGTGCCCTGGCAGCCGCCCTCGACCTCGGCGTTCGACGGCTCCAGCAGGACCGCGAAGTCGCCGGTCAGCCAGTCGGGGTGGGCTTCGGCGACCTTGCCGAGGCCGTTGAGGTCGGCGGCGACCTCTTCCTGGTCGTAGAAGACGAAGGTGAGGTCGCGGTTGGGCTCCGGCACGGTCGCGGCGATGCGCAGCTGTACGGCGACGCCCGACTTCATGTCGGTGGTGCCGCAGCCCCACAGGACGCCGTTCTCGTCGAGGCGGGAGGGCACGTTGTCGGCGATCGGCACGGTGTCGAGGTGCCCGGCCAGTACGACGCGTTCGGCGCGGCCGAGGCCGGTGCGCGCGACGACGTTGTTGCCGAAACGGTCCACGGTCAGGTGCGGGAGGCCGCGCAGCGCGTGTTCCACGAGGTCGGCGAGTACCTTCTCGTCGCCGCTCACGGAGGGGATGCCGACGAGCCGGGCGGTCAGCTCGGCGGCGTCCTGGGTGAGGTCCAGCTCGGATTCGGACATGGAACTGACCCTAACCGTTCCTATCCAGTGTGCAGGAGTGAGTCTTGGACCCACTGGTGCGTACTGGGCGCATCCCGAACGGTTTTGGATGCACTGGGTCCCCGCTTTCTCTTCCCGCTCGGCGTCGGCTCTCCGTAGAGCCGGTCCGTTGTGGGTGGGCGGATTCCGTCACGCCCCTGGGTGCCTGGTCCGGCCTGGACGGTCCGATGCCCCGCACGATCGCTCTGGTCGTGTGGGGGCGGTGCCGTCCCTCCCCAAGCTCTTCGAGCAGGGGATACCCCATGCCGGATCGGGTGTCCGAGGGCGCGTCGTCCGATCGCGATGCCGGCGGCATCGTGACGGGACATCTTTCGGCGTGGGGTGGCCAGTGGCTTCTGCCAATACTGACCTCCCCACTGGGAGGTGTAGGCGGGATCGGCTGCGACGATGGCGAGGCCGTGTTCGGTGGCCATCGAGACGAGGCGGGCTTTGAGCTTGCCGGTCGGAATGCCGGAGATCAGCTGCCGGAACCGTTTCCTGCGGCCGTGCTTCTCCCGGGTCTTCTCGGCGGTGAAGTCGAGGTCTTCGATCGCGATGGCCTTGACGCCGGTGCTCTTCGTCCAGTGCAGCAGCCGGGTGATGGCGTGCCGGATCTGAGCGTCGCGGTGGGCGGCCGATCCACTGAGGTCGTAGGGGAAGCGGTGTGGCTCGCCAATGGGGTTGCCGTGCGGGTCGAGCCGGTAGGCGGCGAAGTGGCCGGCGTTGGTATCCACACCGACCATGCCCTTCGCGCGGGCGGTGGCGAGCGGGACCGTCTGGACTACAGGGCGTTGCCAGGCTGCGGTCAGGTACCAGCGGCCGCGTGTGACGTCCAGGTGGATGCGGTAGGCCACGGCCCGATTCTCTTCCATCCGGTCCGCCCACTCCGCGCCCCGGTGCGCGAATGCGATCCGGCAGGTCAGGACGTACCGGCCGTGCTTGGCATCGGCCAGGTGTGCGAGTGGGGTCGGGAGCTTGATGCTGACTTCGCCGTCGGGGGTGACGCGGATCGTCTCGTTCCCGAACCGTTTCCCGGACTCACCGTCGGCGGCCAGGAACCAGCGTTCGGCTTCCCACCGGGCACGCCACTGCTCCTCCGTAAGCTGGGCTCTGTCCAGGTGGTGCCGGGTATTCGCCAGCCGCTTCCCGCCCCGGGCCACACGAACCCGACCCGCCCGCCAGTCGGCGACAACGGCCGCGTGCCGCTCTTCCAGCGTCACGAGACGCCGGGACTTGCGAAACCACTCGCTCCTGGAGCGGTAGCCACCCGCCGCCCGCTTACTCCCCTTCTCCCCGACCGGGAGGCCGAGACGGTGACGTAGTGCGTGGATGCCGGCGGCCAGAGTCTTGATGTGCGCGGCCTGGCAGCGGCGGGCGAGCGCCCACTGATCGTGACTGGCCTTGGTGATCGCCCCGGCGATCCTCGACGACGACTCCCTCGTCAGCCCCCGCTTACGAGTCGCCCACGTCTCAGTGGAGTGGTCGCGACCGTCCGCGCACCGCTGCTTGAGGTCACGGGAAGCCAGAGCACCCTGATGCGCGCCAACCAGCCGCAGAACCCTCTCATCCTCGACGCTCAAATTTTTCAGACGGTCGCGTATCGCCACACCGGACGGGCCGAGCGCCACAAACGAGGGAGCGATGGCGCGCAGCTTCCCTGCCGGATCAGCCATCGCCGGCCGCCGCCTGAAGCGCCCTTCGTGCCCGGTTCTTCGCGGAGCGCTGTCCGTACAAGCGGGCACAGAACGAGGTCAGTACCTCGATCATGTCGCGGACCAGGTCATCCTCAACCTCACCGTCATCCAGGACCACCAGGCGGCGGCCCGTCGCGGACAGGGCCGCTTCGACGAGTTCGACGTTCATGCGGCCAAGGCGGTCCTTGTGCTCCACCACCACGGTCGTGACATCGGGATCGGCCAACAGACGACGCACCTTGGTACGCAAACCGTCCATCCCGGATGCGACCTCGGATTCGATCCGCACCACCCGATGCCCGGCCTTCGCCGCCCACGCCGACAACCTGGCCGCCTGACGCTCCAGATCCAGCTTCTGATCGTGAGAGGAGACGCGGGCATACAGCCCGACGCCACCGACCTTTTCCGGCACGGCAAGGGCCTCAACGTTCACCAGAATCGTGCGCGGCCCGACCCGCTCAGCCGGAACCGGCAAATTGCCCTCACGGAACCAGCGATACGCAGTCTGCGGATGCACACCCTGCGCCTTCGCCCACCCCTTCAGGTTCATACACCCGACCGTAATCACACTCACCCAAATGCACTATCACTCACAAGAGTGACCTAAAGAATCAACAGCCCCAACCCCACGGGCTGCGGCGAAGCCCTGTCCGTCCGGCCGATGGACGCGCGGGGCGCCTCCAGTACGGTGGGCGGCGTGTCGCAGACCGATCAGCCCCGCCGTCGCCGCCGTCGCCGCCCGCTCCGCTGGGCTGCGGGTTTCCTCGTGCTGATGGCGGTCGCCGGCTACTTCGCCGTCCAGCGCGCGTCGAACGGCGGTGGCGGCGCGCCGTACTGCACGGCCTCGGTCAACGCCGCGGGCGGCGGCAAGGGCGGCAGCGGCCAGTACTACGAGATGAGCACGGAGCAGGCGGCCAACGCGGCGACGATAGCGGCCGTCGGGGTCTCCAAGGGGATGCCGGACCGGGCGGTGACGATCGCGCTGGCGACGGCGATGCAGGAGTCGATGCTGCGCAACCTCGACCACGGCGACCGGGACTCGCTCGGCCTGTTCCAGCAGCGGCCCTCCCAGGGCTGGGGCACGCCGGCGCAGATCATGGACCCCGTGTACTCGGCCGGGATCTTCTACGACCGGCTGGCCGAGGTGAAGGGGTACTCGCGGCTTCCGCTGACGGTGGCGGCGCAGAAGGTGCAGCTGAGCGCCTTCCCGCAGGCGTACGCGAAGCACGAGCCGGACGCGACCGTCCTGACGACGGCCTTCACCGGCTCCGGCCACCTGGTCTGCGCCGGGCCCGCGCCCGCCCGGGCCGGCGATCCCGCGAAGCTCAGGGCGGAGCTGTCCCGGCTGGTCGCCAAGAACGGGCCGCACACGGTGCCGGCGGAGCCGGCCGGAGCCGCGGGCGGCCCCGCGGCCTCCGCATCCTCCGGGGAGGCCGGGGAGACCGAGGTGTCCGTGGTCGCGAAGGGGGGCGGCGGCGAGGCGGCGGCGCGCTCCGGGCAGGTGCTCGCGCAGTGGGCGGTGGCCAACTCCCGCGAGCTGGGGATCACGCGGGTCTCGTACTCCTCGAGCACGTGGACCGCGGGCCCGGACGGCGGCCGGTGGAAGGGCAAGGGCGCTGCGGGAGCCAAGGACGGCGACGGGGACCCCCTCGACGCGGATCCGGGCCGGATACGGATCTTCGTGCGCGCCTGAGCCGCCCGCTCGGCCCCGGCCCGACCCCGGGCTTGACCCCCGGCCCGACCCCGGGCTTGACCCCTGGCCCGACCCCCGCCCGGCCACCCGCTCGGGCGTGCGAAGCATCCCCCGTGCGGGGGTGACCCGCATGCCGCGCCCGGGAGCCCGTGCGGGCACACAAGCGCAGGTCGGCGCGCATCCAATGCGGTTGTCACGGAAGCCGATTAAACGATCCGTTACTGATCCTTTACCCACCGGCTCCGCAACTCACCGCCCCCCACGAGCGGTTGTACCGGCGTACTCAGCCGCTACCGCTTAGGAGCAACATGTCCCTCCCCCTGACCCGCCGGATCGCCCGTACCGCGCTGCTCCTCGCAGCCGGGGCAGCTCCCGTGGTCGGTGCGGCCGGCGTGGCCAGCGCCGCGGGCCTGGAGTCCGTGCCGCAGCTGGGCGCGCTCACCGCACCGGACGCGCCGGCCGCCGCCGCGGGCGACACCGCCGCGACCGCCACGGAGACCGCGGGCACCGCCACCAAGGCTGTCCCTCATACACATCTCCTGTCCCTTATAAACATCTCCGACAGCCGGACCCGCAGCCAGGCGTAGTTGTCGTCGTGACCCGGACGTATGAAGAACTTCTCCGGCTCCGCCGCGATCAGCTCGGCCCGCTCCTCCACGGGGCACTTCACCCCGATCGAGGTGTCGTCCGGGGTCAGGCGCGGAGGAACCCGGCGATCCGTGCGCGCAGCGATGCCGGGTCCAGGCCGTGGGCGGCGGTGTGCTGCTCGATGGTGCCGTAGCGGCGCAGCTCGGCGCGGCCGACGCCGAGGCCGAGCACCCGGTGGGGGACCTCGCGGAGCGCTTCGCCGGCGGCCGCCGAGGAGGTCCCGGCGAGGTAGGGCTCGACCAGGACCACATCGGCCGTGGCGTGCCCGACGGCGGCGCGCAGGGCCTGGTCGTCCCAGGGCCGCACGGTCGGTGCGTACAGGACGGTCACGTCCGTGCCCTCCGTCGCGTCGAGGACGTTGTCGAGCAGCGGGCCGACGGCGACCACGACGCCCGCGCGTCCCTCCCGCACGGTCTCGAAGCCGAGCCCGGTGACGGGGCGGGCGTGCGCGTTCGACTGCGCGGAGAGCCGGACGTAGACCTTGTCGTCCCCGGCGGCGTAGGCGTGGCGCAGCAGCGCCTCGGCCTCGTCGGGGTGGCCCGGGACGTGGACGGTCCAGCCGTCCAGGGTGTCCAGCAGGGCCACGTCGCCCGGAGCCATGTGCGTGTAGCCGCCGGCCGGCCAGTCGTAGCTCGCGCTCGCGCTGACGAGGACCGCGCCCGTGCCCTGGTGCCCGAGGTCGAGCTTGATCTGCTCGAAGGGCCGCTCCACGAGGAAGCTGGCGAAGGTGTGCACGACGGGCCGCAGGCCCGTGAGCGCGAGCCCGCCGCCCACGCCGATGAGCAGCTGCTCGCGGATCCCGACGTTGACCACCCGGTCCGGGTGGCGGTCCTGGGCGGGTCGGAAGCCGTCCATGGTGATCTCGGCGAGGACGAGGGCCAGTCGGGGGTCCTCGTCGAGTGCGTGTGATGTGACCGAGATGAACCGGTCGCGCATGGTGTCCATGTCTCCCCCTGCTGGTGTGGGTTCTTCAGTGCTTCTTCTCGACCCGGGCGACGACGGCGTGCGGCCGGCCGGGGTGGGGTGCGGTGAAGGCGGCGTACAGGGCCGCGTGGTCCCGGCCGTCCACGGTGACCGCGGACCAGCCGGCGGCCTCGAAGCGGGAGGCGATGCCGCCCCGCCAGCCGTGGGTGGCGGAGTCGTTGTCGATCACGATCGTGTGCAGCCGGTCGAGCCCGGCGGAGCCGGCGTACGCGAGGGCCTCGTGATTGCTGCCCTCGTCGAGCTCGGCGTCGCCGATCAGCACCCACACCGCCGGCTCGGCCAGCCCCTGCGCCCGCAGCCCGAGCGCGCTGCCGACGCCGAGCGGCAGTCCGTGGCCCAGCGAGCCGCTGCCGATCTCCACGCCGGGGATCAGGGTGCGGTCCGGGTGGTGCCCGAGGGGGGAGTCGTACGCGCCGAACCCGCGCAGCCAGTCGACGGGGATGAACCCCTTGGCGGCGAGGACGGCGTAGTAGGCCATCGGCCCGTGCCCCTTGGACAGCAGGAACCGGTCCCGCCCGGGATCCTCGGCGCTGCCGGGCCCGACGCGCAGCACCCGGTCGTAGAGCACCCACAGCGCGTCGAGCGTGGAGGTGGCGGCGGGACCGTGCTTCTCGGCCCCGGTCATGAGCGCCATGAGCGGTCCGAGGTCTTCGTGGCGGAACCGGATGTCCGCGGCTGCCTGAGTCATGGATCGATCTTCCAACCCCAAGCGGACTTGAGATCAAGCGCCTGAGAGACGAAAAAGGTGCGCGCGAGCACCTCCCTAAGTGCGGTATTGTTCTCCTGCGCGTTCAACCCGGGAAAACCCCAGGTCAGCGGGCATCGGGACGTGGCGCAGCTTGGTAGCGCACTTGACTGGGGGTCAAGGGGTCGCAGGTTCAAATCCTGTCGTCCCGACCATGCTTTACGCAGGTCGGAGGCCGTTCTCTCACACATGAGAGGACGGCCTTTTCCATGCCCGGAATGTTGGTGGTCGCAGCGGACGGCTTCGTCCGCGGTCCGGATCCGTCACTCGGGCGACGGTGTTCGTCAGTGCCGCGGACCCGGACTACTCCTTCGGTCTGCAGGTGATCCGGGAGGCGTCCCCTGAGGTCAGGGTGGTGTGCACGGCCGCAACGCTGGAGAAGATCGAGGCGACTTGGGAGTCGAAGCTTCAGACGTGGGCTCATCTGGGGCCGGATCTGGCGTCCGAGGTGGTCATCCCGGAGCTGCTGGGTTCTGACCGCTTCGAGCTGGAGGGACACGTCTTCGAGGTCTGCGGCGGCCATTCCGACCTGGCCTGGCGCACCGAGTACGTGTGGCAGGCGGAGGATCGGGCGGTGCTGGGCGGGGCGGTGCTGTGGTCGGGGCTGCACGCGTGGACCGCCGACACGCCCACCACGGCCGTGCGGGCGGTGTGGGACCAGGTCCTGGACGAGGTCGAGGAACTCGATCCGCGCTTGGTGGTGGCTGGGCACGCTGCCGAGGGCGCTGCCACGGACGTCTCCGTGGTCTCCTCCGGCCGGCGCCGCCGACGCGGAGGCGTTGCAGGCCGCGATGCTGCGCCGCTATCCGGATCCGGGGCTCGGTGTCGCGCGGGAGCTGGGCAGCAAGGTCGCCACCGGCGAGATGGCCTGGGGCGAACGTGCCGATGGCCGCCGAGGAGCAGCAACCCGTCCTGGCGCCAGGTCCCGCGGGCGCGCCGTGGCGGTACGCGGCGATCGAGTTCGCGCTGACGGCGGTGTTGATGTTCGTCGTGGTGACGGTGGTGCGCTGGCTCCTTGACCCGGCCTCCCCGGCCCACATCGGCAGCCTGCATCTGGCGCTGGTCGTGATCGGGGCGCTGGTCGCGGTTGTCCTGCTCGGGCTGATTCTGAGCCCGCCGGACCGCAGATCCGGCGCTCACCTGAACCCGGCGGTCAGCCTTGCCCTGCGGTTGATGCGCGCCTTCCCCGGCCGCGCCGTCGCCCCGTACGCGGTGGCGCAACTGTGCGGCGCGCTGGCCGGCACGGCGTTGGCCCGCCTGGTGTGGGGCCGGGTACTGGACGCCGCCCCCTGAGCGGCGGACTCGCCTTGCCCGCCCCCGACCTCTCCGCCGTCGCGGTGTTCGCTCTGGAAGTCCACCCCGAATACGTGCGGCCGATGCCGTACGCGGTGGCTGCGGCGGTCGGCGTGATCATTGCGCTGCTGGGTCCGGTCAGTGGCGGGGCCGCGAACCCGGCCCGCCAGTTCGGGCCCGCCCTGGTCTCCGGGAACACCATTGCTTTGTGGGCGTAGACGTACTGCCTCAGCGGCAGGCCCGCACCCTGCTGACAGGGATCACTTTTCCTCGCAGGCCGGTCAGCGGGCGAGTACGTGGCCGTCGTGGGGGCGGTGGTCGCGGGAGCGGCGCAGGTCGGTGGTGACGTAGGTGCGTTGCAGCCAGCGGTCTGATCCGTCGTAGCGGGGGTGGAAGGCGGTGCGGCCGTGGACGGTGACGCGGTTGTCGATGATGACCAGGTCGCCCGGGTTCAGGCGCAGGGTGCGGGCGGTCGCTTCGCAGGCGCGGCCGAATTCGGTCAGCGCCGCGGCGGCCCGAGGGGTGAGCGGGGTGGTGACGAGTTGGGCCATCCGTATGTCGGGATCCTCGACCGCTCCCGACAGCACCGGTCGGGGCTCGACGTCGGGCGCACGCGCGCCGGCGTCGGGGCCGAAGGAAGGTGGTGGTGTGGTGATGAACTCCGGTGCGAAAAGGGCCTGGCGACCGGCTGGAGTGAGGAGCGGCAGCGCTTGGCGGATGCCGGCGACGCGCATGCCGGCGCGTCGGTCGTGGTCGGCGCGCAGGCACAGGAAGACCACGTAGTCGGGTGGGTGGGGGTGGAAGCCGTTCTCGGTGTGGAAGGACAGCGGCACCGATCCGGCGTTGCCGTGGAAGCTCTCCTGCCCGGGCACGGGCACGACGTCCTGTACGAGGGCGCCGGATTTCTCAGCCCGGTAGGCGAGAGGCTCGCCGAGCCCGCAGGCCACCATGGTGAGCACCGCGGCCGGGACGGTGGCCCGGCGCTGGACCGAGCCGGGTACGGACGGTGTCGCGGGCAGGGCCGCCTGATCGACGGGCAGGCCGCCGATCACCAAGGTGCCATGCGGGCCGGAGTGCCTTCGAAATCGGCGCACCCCACGGCGCAGCGGGTACGGAAGGTCCTCCCAGGCGTCCCTGGCCCGGGCCATCCACCCGGGGTCGTCGACCTGGTCGTGCTCGCCGGTGCACAGGGTGCGGGCCAGCCGCTCGCACGCGCCGGCATCGGCCGGGTCGAGCGCCCAGTCGGCGGCGACGGCAGAGCTTGGGGTGGTGCCGGGCGTCGTCTCGGGCATCAGGGTCTCCTGCCGGAGGTGTGGGCGGCGGACACGCGGACTCACGAGTGGCGCAGGCCGGCCACGGCGTCGGCGATGTAGTGGTCCCCGAACCGGATCAGGGAGGCGTACTGGGCCGCGCGGCGATGGCGCATGAGCCGTAGTTCGGCGACGGCGTTGTCGGGGCCTTCGGGCTTTTGAGCGATGGAACGACGCAGATGCACCATCGAGTACGCGAGGGTGACGTGCCGTTCACCGTCCACGATGTCGGCTTCCAGGAGCGCGCCCCGTGCCTCGGCCAGCTCCGGGGCGCGGGCCGCCAACTGTTCGTAGGAGTCGGGAACCGCGGACAGCAGGTCCTTCATCGCCGCCCGGAACAGCTTGTATCCGCGATGCTGGCGCCCGCTCAACGGGACGTCCACCGACGGGGGCGCCATGGTGTGGCGTATCGCCGCCATGTAGTAGTCGGCCGGGACCGTACTGGCGTGGGTCATGGCCGCCGGGAAGCCCCGCACGTACACCGTCGCATCTGCCAGCCGTGGCAGAGCGGCATCGCCGTCGCCGTGCCGTAGAAGGCGGGTCGCGTCGGCCACGGCGACCGCGGCGCAGATGTTGAACAGGACGTGGACCTGGTGCCCGATGAGCCACCGGGCACTCCACACGTTCTCCAACGCCCCCGCAGCAGGCTCGGGTACGGCCACCAGCGGTACGGAGTCAGGGCCGGCGTCCGGCGCTGCGCCGGTGAGGTCGAGCACCGCCTGCCGCATCCCGGCCGCCTCCAGGGCCAGGTCGGCGCCCGACAGCGGAGCCTCACACAGGTCTTCCAGACCGCGGTGGATGACCAGGGCACCGTGCAGGGCGGCCTGCTGGTCCGACAGCTCCCCCTCACGGACCCGGAAGAACGACTGACTGGTCGACTCCGCCGGCAGTCCCTCACCGGCCACGGCCGGGGCCAGCGCCGACAGCGCGGCCACCAACTCACCGGCAGCCGCCGCGGCCTGCCACAGGGCGAGGGTCCGCTCGACAGGTCTGGCATGGGTCGCCAACCCGGCCAGCACGCCCGCGGTCCGCTTCGCCGCGGCATCGACCCGTGGACCCAGCACCGGTACGGGCCGTCCGCCTTGAGGTTCACGGAAGACAGCGACAGCAGGATGATCGGCAATCGGCGATAAGCCCATGGTTGAAGTACTTCGCCAGGAACACTCCATCCGAAACCCTGATCCGCAAGGTGATTCCGGTGCGGCGGTGCGGCGGTGCGGCGGTGGGCGAAGTCGGACAGCGAGGTCGAGCCGCTCCCTGATCCGCTGGGCCGGCCCCCCGTCTGAGGCGACGCGGTCCGCCAGGAGTCCGAGTGCGCGGGCCGCACGTGAACTCCGCGGTAGCGTCGGACCCGTGCGCTATCACCACGTCGATGTCTTCACCGGGCGTCCCTACGGGGGCAACAGCCTCGCGGTCTTCCCCGACGCCGATGCGCTGAGCGGCTCGCAGATGCAGGCCATCACCCGGGAGCTGCGGCACTTCGAGTCCGTCTTCCTCATCCGGGACGGAGCAACGGAGCGCACCCGGCGGGCGCGCGTCTTCGACCTCGCCGAGGAGCTGGACTTCGCCGGCCACCCCCTCATCGGCGCCGCCGCCGTCCTGCACGCGCTGTACGGCACCGCGGACCGCGAGGCCTGGAGCCTGCGCCTGCCGGCCCGGACGGTGGAGGTCGCCACCGAACGCCTCGGACCGGGCCGGTACGCGAGCCTCCTCGACCAGGGCGCCGCCGTGTTCCTCGGCCGGCCCGACCCGCACGGCCTCGCCGCCCTGTTCGCCCTCGAACCGGCCGACTTGGACCCCGCCCTGCCCCCGGAGGTCGTCTCCACCGGCCTGCGCTACCTGGTGCTCCCCGTACGCGGTGACGCCCTGGCCCGGGCACGCGTCACCGCTCCGCTCGACGGGCCCCTGGCCCGCCTCGGGGCCCAGTTCGCCTACCTCCTCGACGCCGCCGCCCTGGAGGGGCGGCACTGGAACAACGACGGGATCCTCGAAGACACCGCCACCGGCAGCGGTGCGGGCTGCGCCGCCGCCTATCTGCGCCGCCACGGCCGCATCGGCGCCGGCGAGCGGACCCTCCTGCACCAGGGGCGCTTCACCGGCCGCCCCAGCGAGATGACCGTCAGCGCGGACGGCCACGGCCGGGACATCAGCTCGGTGCGCGTCGGCGGGGGCGTAGTCCTCGTCGCGGACGGGTGCCTCCACGAGCTTCCGCCGGTGTAGCCGGTGTAGCCGTGTAGGGGCGGGCGTTCGCCGGCCCCCGCCACTGACCGGTGAGGGGTGAGGGGTGCGTCAACCGCGTCAGTACTCCGCCGTCAGGGCGAGCTGTCTCTCGCGGTCCTGTCTCAGGAGTTGGGGGATCGCGCCGCTCGGCGCCACGCCCAGTTCCGAGAACAGCAGCTCGCGGTAACGGCGGTAGCGGCGGTGGGCGTCGGCCACCTCGCCGACGCACAGGCACGATTGGACGGCGATGCGCCGCGGGCCCTCCCGCAGGGGGTCGGCCTGGGTCGCGGCGTCGGCCAGTTCCAGCACCGCGGAGTGCTGCCTACGCTGGAGGAACTTCTCGGCGAGGTGCTCCAGCGTCTGGACGCGCTGCAGCTTCCACTTCTCCTGGAACGGCACGAGCCAGTCGTCGTCCCAGTCGGTCAGCAGCGGGTGGCGCAGCACGCTCCACGCGTGCGGCAGCCGGTCGCCGCTCACCTGGGCCCCGCCCGCCCCGGAGGCCGTCGAGATCAGCGCGGCCGCCGTCCGGTAGTCCACTTCGACGTGGTCGGCGAGGGTGATCGTGGTGTGCGAGGCGCGGAGCAGGCCCCCGGCCGTGGCCTGGTTCAGGCGCCACAGGGTCTGGCGCAACCGGGCTCCCGCCCGTGCGGGCGGTGCATCGGGCCACAGCCGCGCGGCGAGGTCGCCGCGCCGCACCGGGCGGTCGCTGAGCACGAGGGCCGCGACGAGCCGCTGCTGGATGTCGCTGAGATCGGCGATCCGCTGATCGGTGCGGCAGACGAAGCCTGGCAGCAGCGAGATGTGCACGATGCCTAAGCCGGTGGGATTCATCGCACCTCTCGGGTCGTCCGACGGGCCGCCGGCCGCCGGGTGGGCGTTCCATTGATCCCGATTTCCACGTTCGCTTCACATGAGCTTCACAACGGCTGTGGTAAGAGCGTGAGGCACGGCATGGAGATCGTCAACACCCCTGCGCGGAGCGTTGTCGACGCCCCGATCCGTTGCCGGAACAGGCGTCGCCCGCGACGCGTATGTCCCCGCCATCGCTCCAGCACAACCCACATTCGTGGGGTTGTTTCACCGGTCGGCCGCGAGCAGTCTCGGTTGCGTCCCCGATCGATCGCGACAGCGAAAGGTGGAAGCATGACCTTCAACGCCCTGGAGTCCCTCCGTGCCGCCGGCGTCCTCGGCGGCACGATGGCGCCCGCTCTCGAGGAGTTCTACGCCAGCCTGACCCCCGAGGAGACCAAGGTCCTCATCTCGACCAAGAACCGCCTTGCGGCGATCCTGCCCGACGTGGTGGCGCACTCCCAGGACTGGACCGCGCCCGAGGCCACGAAGGAAGGCTTCGACGCGGCCATGCTCTGTGCGTGCGGCCTCTGGTCGGGGTCCGGCCAGGCCGAGAACTGACAGTCCACAGGCGGGGTCCGGCGGCAACTCGCGTCGGACCGCGCCTGTGTCCAGCCCAGAGAGGAGGCGGGATGCGCGGGAAACTGGTCCGGAACCTGTCGTTGTTCGAGGTGCCGAAGGACCTGACCTACTTTGTGCACGACGAGGACCACCTCGTGGTCAACCCGGAGGTGGCCGCCCGGTGCGTCCTGACCGGAGCCGAGTTCCGGATCCTCCGGACCCTGGCCGCCGCCCAGGCCGGCGGGGAGCAGGCGGTACTCGAGCAGAGCGTCGAGACGGAACGCGTCCTCGCCAAGCTCATCTTGAACTGGATCGTGTACTTCAACGGCAACAGGCCCCAGGTCAAACTCGGTGAACCGCCCCTGGGCACCGCGTACTACGCCATCACGGACGGCTGCAACCTGCGCTGCCCCTACTGCTACGCGTCGTCCGAGAAGTGCCTGCCCGGCGAGCTCGACACCGCCGAGTCCTTGGACCTGGTCTCGCAGATCGCCGCCTTCGGCGCCAAGACCCTCATTTTCACCGGCGGCGAGCCGATGCTCCGCAAGGACCTGTTCCAGATCGTCGAGCACGCCAAGAACAGCGGCCTGAAGGTCAACATCATCACCAACGCGACGATGATCCGGACCGAGGCGACGGCGAAGCGGTTCGCCGAGCTGTTCGACGCCGTCACGGTGAGCCTCGACGGAGGCACGGCCGCCACGCACGACCGGACCCGCGGCAAGGGCGCGTTCGACAAGACCCACCGGGCGATCCGGCTGCTCAACGCCGAGGGCGTGGCGCCGGCCATCAACCACATCGTCACCTCGGACAACGTCGACGAGCTGGAAGACTTCGCGTCGTTCCTCGACGGGATCGAGATCCACAGCGTCCGCCTGATGAACCACAACGACCTGGGCCGGGGCGTCGGCGACGACTACGACTTCGGATGGCAGGACCACCTGAGGGTGCAGCAGCTCGTCTGGACCTCGCCCGTGGCCGGCAAGTTCAAGCCGGACGGGCCGAGGCCGGTGTCCCCGTGCTCGGTCAAGGGCAACTGCGGGATGGGCGGGAACGAGATCTACGTCAACTCCCTCGGCGACGTCTACCCGTGCAAGCTCGTCACGGGCAAGGGGGAGTTCGCCGGCAACATCAGGAAGCAGCCGCTGTCCGAGATCTTCGCCAGTCCGGTGCTGCGCTCGATGCGCACGAGCACCGTGTACGGCGGGGAGTTCCACTCCGACTGCGAGAAGTGCTACATCAAGGCGAACTGCGGCGGCGGCTGCCGGGCCGCGCACATGTCGGAGTCCGGGGACCTGCGGCGCAACAGCCGCCACCTGTGCCGGATCCTGCGGCACGGCGTCACCACGCAGCTGTGGACGGAAACCGGGGTGACCCGCGCGGAACTCGCCCTGAAGGACCTCGAGATGACGGTTCCCCGCCTGGTCGCCACCGGTGAGGTCCACGAGGTCCACGAGCAGTGGAAGACCTACGTCCGCCCGCCCGCGCCCGTACCCGCGATCAAGGTCGGCGAACTGATTCCCATCATGCCGGTGAACAGGAGGCTGGGCGATGTCCCTGCACATCAGTGACGCGGTGATCTGGCAGGAGACCCCGGACGGGATCTCGCTCTACCACAGCGAGTCGGGCGACTTCCGCACCCTGAACTCGACCGCCGCCCAGATCTGGGCGCTCGTGGAGAGCGACGGCGACCGGGAGACGGTCATCAGGAACCTGTCGCTCCTGTTCGCGGGCCACAACGCCGTGATGACGGCCCGCATCCGCGCGGAAGTGGACGCGTTCATCAGCTCCATGGTCGAAGCCGATCTGCTCCAGGAGACGGACGCCGAGACGCGGAGCGAGCCGGCCGCGCGGTCATGACGAAGGCCGTCGTCCTCGGCGGCGGCTTCGCCGGCGTCCTGGTGGCCAAGGTGCTCTCCCGGCACGTCGACGAGGTCACCGTGGTCGAGGGCGGCCGGTACCCGGTGGGCCCGGCGCCCCGGCCGGGGCTGCCCCAGGCGTTCCACAGCCACGTGCTCGTGACCGCCGGGGCCGAAGCCCTGGAAACGCTGCTCCCGGGCACGCTGGACGTACTGCTCGCCCGGGGAGCGCACCGGCGGGGCCTCCCGGACGGCGCGCTGATCCTGAGCGCGGAGGGCTGGTTCAGCCGCCACGAGACCGGCGCCTTCATGGTCTCGTGCAGCCGCTGGCTCATGGACCACGTCATCCGGGAACGGGCCCTGGCGGACGGCACGGTGTCGGTGCGGGAGGGCACCCGGGTGCTGGGACTCGCCGCGGACGCGTCACGGGTGACCGGGGTCGTGGTCGCGGGCGAGGACGGCTCCGCGCGGACCGTGCGCGCCGACATCGTGGTGGACGCGACGGGCCGGCGGTCCAGGGCCGGACGCTGGCTGGCGGCGATCGGCCTGCCCGACGTCGAGGAAGAGGTCGTCGACCCGGGCCTCGCGTACTCCACCCGGATCTACCGGGCGCCGGCCGGCCTCGCCGCCGACATCCCGGCGATCATGGTGCACCCGGGCCCGGAGAACGGCCGGCCGGGGTACGGTGCGACGCTGTTCCCCATCGAGGACGGCCGGTGGATCTTCACCCTGACCGGCACGCGCGCCGCCACGCCACCGACCGACGAGCGGGGATTCACGGACTGCGCCCGTACGCTGCGTTCGCCGATCGCGGCGGAGCTGCTGGCCGCGGCCGAACCCCTGGGCACCGTACGGCCGTTCCGCGCCACCGCGAACCGCAGGAGGTACTTCGAACGGCTGCCGGTGCCCGAGGGCTTCCTGGTCGTCGGGGACGCGCTGACCGCGGTGAACCCCGTCTACTCACACGGGATGTCGGTCGCCCTGCTCGGCGCCGTGCGACTGGACCGGGAGCTGGAGCGGCGCGGCGCCGCGCCCTCGGTCCTCCCCGGGGTCCAGGCCGCCGTGGCCGAAGTGGCCGCCACTTCCTGGCGGATGGCGACGGAACAGGACCGGGCGCGGGCCGCCGCGAACGGGTCCGGGAACGGGTCCGGGAACGGATCGGCGGCCGTGTCCGACGCCGGACGGCGGATGCGGGCCAGGGTGTCCAAGGCCGTGCTCACCAGCCCGGCGCTGATGACACAGCTGTTCCGCTCCCAGACGCTGGTCTCCTCACCGGCCGCCGCCCGGGGGCCGGGGCCGTCCGCCGGCTCGCACCCGCCGCTCGACACCGACGAGGCGGTCGCACAGTTCCCCGTGCTCCGCGAGTGGTGGGTCTCGGAGCGCCGAAATCAGCCACCCACCCGGGAAGAGAACCGTGACGACTGAAGCCGTACCGCTGATCCCGCACTCCGTCCTGTTCGGCAACCCGTCGTACCTCGTGCCCGAGGTCTCCCCGGACGGGACCCGGCTGCTCTTCCTGGCGCCGGACGACGGGGTGCTGAACGTCTGGGTGGCGCCGGTGGACCGGCCGGACGAGGCGAAGGCCGTCACGCACGACCGGGGCCGCGGCATCCGGACGTACGGCCTGTGCCACGACGACCGCACCCTGTTCTACCTGCGCGACGAGAACGGCGACGAGAGCTGGCGGGTGCACCTCGTCGACCTGGTCTCCGGCGAGGAGCGCTGCGCCACACCCTTCGACGGTGTCCAGGCGCGGGTGCTCGCGCACAACCGGTGGCACCCGAACACCGTGCTGATCGGGCTGAACAAGGACCGGCCGGGACTGCACGACGTCTACAGCCTGGACCTGCTGACGGACCGGCTCACGAAGATCGCGGAGAACCCCGGATACCTGAGCTGGATCATCGACACCGACCTGCGGATCCGCGGCGGCACCGCGATGAAGCCCGACGGCGGCCTGTCCGTCTTCCTCGACCCGCCGGACGGGGAGGACGGGGAGGACGGACGCGGCGGCCCGGGCACCGCGCCGCCGTGGCTCGACGTGCCCTACGAGGATGCCTTGGGGACGCGGGTCATCGGCTTCGCGCGCGACGGCGCCACCTGCCACCTCCTGTCCTCCATCGGGGCCAACGCCGGCCGCCTGTTCGAGGTGGAGGTCGCGACCGGGCGGCGGACCCTGCTCGCGCAGGACCCGGTGTACGACGTCAAGCAGGTCGAGACGGACCCGGTCACCCGCCGGCCGCAAGCGGTGCTCTTCGCCAAGGACCGCGACGAATGGGTCTTCCTCGACGAGGAGTTCGGCAAGGACATCGGGCGGATCCGCGGCGAGCTCGCGCTCCGGGACGTCGACGGCGAGGTCTACATCGACCGCACCGACCGCTCCGGACGGCTGTGGACGGTCTCGGTGGTGACCGGGGCCGGCCCGGTCCTCTACTACGTGTACGACCGGGCGGACGGCGGGCTCCGGTACCTCTTCAGCCACCAGGAGGAGCTCGAACGGTACCGGCTGGCCAGGATGGAGCCCTTCGAGTTCACCGCGCGCGACGGGGTCACGGTGCACGGGTACGTGACCTGGCCGCCCGGCGCCGAACGCGGCGGCCTGCCCGCGGTGGTGAACGTGCACGGAGGTCCGTGGGCCCGCCACACCTTCGCCTTCGACGAGGAGGCGCAGCTGCTGGCCAACCGCGGCTACGCGTGCGTCCAGGTCAACTTCCGGGGCTCCACGGGCTACGGCAAGCACTTCCGCAACCTGGGAGCCAAGCAGTGGGGTGCCGCGATGCAGACCGATCTGCTCGACGCGCTCGCCTACTTCGTCGCCGACGGCAGAATCGACGCCTCACGGGTGGCGATCATGGGCTGCTCGTACGGGGGGTACGCCGCGCTGGTCGGCGCGGCGTTCACGCCCGAGGTGTTCACCTGCGCGATAGACCTCTGCGGTCCGTCGAACCTGCTGACGATGCTGGCGGCCGGAGCGCCCTACCGGACCCCGCTGCGGTCCTTCATGTCCGCCCAGGTCGGGGATCCGGAAACCGACCGGGACATGCTGTGGGAGCGGTCGCCGCTCTCGCGGGTCGACGACATCCGCATCCCGATCCTGGTGGTCCAGGGCGCGAACGACGTCCGCGTGCCCCGGGCCGAGGCCGAGCAGATCGTCGCGGCGCTGGCGGCCAAGGGGCTCGCGCACGAGTACCTGCTGTTCCCCGACGAGGGCCACGGGCTGGCCAGACCCGCCAACCGGCAGGCCTACTACGCCGCCGTCGAGCGGTTCCTGGCCGCGCACATGGGGTGACCGGACGCGACGCGCGGCGCCCCGCCCGTCACCGCCGGGTCAGTGCCGCCCGCAGCAGGTTCGGCAGGTGCAGGCGCGTCTGGGCCTCGTCGTGCGAGGCCCGGACGAGGCCGCGGCCCAGCAGCGTGCTCAGGTCGTCCACCACCTGGTTCAGCGGCCGGTCCAGGGCTTCGGCGGCCTCGGAGACCGTCAGCGCCCGGTCGAAGCGCACCAGGTCCTGAAGGATCGCGCGGGGAGCGGCGTCCAGGTCCTCGAAGCCGGAGCGGATCAGACCGCCGAGCGTCTCCGGAACGTCCCCGGGCCGCGTCGGCGCCGGCAGATCGAGGAGGTTCGGCGCGGGCGCGTCCGCGAGCTGCCTCAAGCTCAGCACGCCGAACCTCGCCGCCGCCGCCTCCAGTGCCACGGGCAGGCCGTCCAGCCTGCGGCACAGCAGCGCCACCGCCCCGGCGTCGTCCCGGCAGAGCGCGAACCCCGGCCGGACCTCGGAGAGCCTGTCCACGAGCAGCCGTACCGACGGCACGCAGATGAGGTCGTCCAGCGACCTCGTCGTGTCCCGGTCCGGCCCCGGCGTGGCCAGCGGCGGGATCACGGTCCCCTGCACCCCCGCCACGCACCACGGCGCGCGTGACGCGCTGACCACCCGGATCCCCGGACAGTACGCCAGCAGTTCCTCCACGCCGACGGGTCTGCGCGCGTCGGCGACCCCGTCGAGCACGAGCAGCACCTCCTGCCGGCCGATGAGCCGGCAGACCGCGGACACGTCCTCCGCACCCGATTCGACGAGCAGGCGCAGCGGCTTCAGCAAGGAGCCGAACGAGGTGCCGTGACCGTCGAGGGCCGAGGTGCCCGCCCCGATCCACAGCACCGGCCACCCGCGGCGCGAACTCAGCCGGGCCGCCACCTCCGCGAGCACCCGCGACTTGCCCACCCCCGGAAGCCCGGAGATCGAGATCATGCGGCGGTCATCCGATTCCAGGGCGCCCACCATCGCCCGCACCTCGACGTCGCGGCCGAGGAGGGCGTTGACGGACCGGGGCACGGCGAGGCACGGATCGGCTCCGGTCGGACCCTGCCGCCCGCTGCCCAGACCCGCGTTGACGAAGAGCTCCCGCACCGGTCCCTCGAGCCGCAGGGCGTCCGCGAGCAGGCGGACGGTCTGCATCCGCGCGTTCACCCGCCCCGACTCCAGGGCCCGTATCGTGCGCGGGCTGATCGTCGAGAGGTCGGCGAGCGTGCGCTGGGTCAGCCCGGCCTGCACGCGCTTGAAGCGGAGCAGCTCGGGGAACGACGACACCTCGGCCTCGGCAGTGTGGACCATGGGCAGGAGAGTAGGCGGGGCCCGTTCCGCAGGCGTCTCCGGACCGTCGCCGGCACGTCTGCGCGCCGTCTCCCTCGGCCGTCAGCCCGTCTTCGAACTGGGGTGCGCACCCCGGTCCAACAGGTTCAGCGAGATGCTCAGCAGCGAGAGGGCCACGGGATCGGACGCGTCCAGGACCGCGTGCTCCGACAGCCGCGCCACCAGATCGCCCAGGCGCGGCACCTCGCCCGCGCCCTGCTCGCTGCGCCGCAGCAGCGCGAGGCTCAGGGCGGCCTGGGTGGCGAGCAGCCCCAGCAGTTCGATGTCGTCGAGTTCGCGGGCGGGGGAGTCCGCGTCGCGCGTGTGGCGGTCCAGTACTTCGAGCACGCCGATGCACTCGCCGTCCGCGATGAGCGGGGCGGCCATGATGCTCGCGGGAACGTACCCGGTGGAGGCCGCGGCGTCGCGGGCGAACCGGTCGGTCCCGGCCACGTTGTCCGTGATCAGGGGCTGCCCGCTGGCCGCCACCCAGCCGGCGATGCCCGTGCCGGGCTCGAAGCGCCGGCCGACCAGGCCCTGTTCGCCCTCGCCCGCGACCGCCGCGAAGATCAGCTCACCGGTCTCGGGGCTCACCATGAACACCGAGGACGCGGCGGCTCCGTAGATGTACCGGGCCACCGAGACGACGGACTGCAGCAGTTGACGTTCGACGGCCATGAGATCGTGCGGCCAGGGCTTCATTCTCCGCCTCCTTGGACCGATATGTTCGCGGCGCAGTGATACAGGACGCTCTTGAGCTGGAACGGCGTGAGCCACGGGTGCTTGCTCAGGACGAGCGCCGCGATGCCGGCCATGTGCGGCGCCGCGAAGCTGTTGCCGGTGTTGCGGACGGTGCCGCCGCCCGGGCTCGCCACCGGCACGCGCACCCCCCGGGCACGGAACTCGACCGGCGGCGCGGCGTTGTAGTAGAAGCGCATGCTGTCCGGCTCCGCGTGGCTGGCCACCGAGATCACCGACGCGAAGTTCCAAGGGAAGCTCTCGATCGGCATGTTGTGCGCGGCCGCCACCACGGCCGTACGGCGGAAGTAGGCGCGGTCGCACAGTTCGCCCAGCCGGTCGCGGAATTCGACCCTGGTCGTCGACAGGCTCATGCTGACGACGTCGAACCCCTCCTCGATCGCGAAGGAGAGGCCGGCGATCAGCGCCGAGGCGCTGCCGGACCGCCCGTCGCCGAGCACCTTGAGCGAACTGAGCGAGACCCGCGGCGCGATCCCGCGGATGATCCCCGCGCACGCGGTCCCGTGCCCGGCGCTGTCGAGCGGCTCGCACTCCTCCACGCGCGGCACCCTGCCCTCGGCCGTCACCACGTGCCACGCCCGCTCGACCGGCCCGACCAGCGGATGGCCCGCCTCGACCCCGCTGTCGAGCACGCAGACGCGTACGCCGTCACCGGTCGCGCCCTCCCACGCCCAGCGGGAGTCGATCCCCTCGAACAGGGCCGTCGGCAGGGGCTCGCCCGGCCCGCCGTCGGCCGGCATGCTCCACGCCGGCATCCCCGAGGAGTGAGGCAGCCGCTCGCGCCGCCAGGGCGCGCCGCTCACATCCATGCCCGCACCGTCCCCAGGGGCTTCGTCGCACCGACCGCGGCGTAGGCCAGGGCGGCCCGTTCCGCCATGGCGCGGGCATCGGACCGCTCGCCCAGCCACCGGTGGGCCCGGGCCAGGTCGAAGCAGACCTCGCCGCGCAGGCACGGGTCCTCCACGTCATCGAGGAGGGTCAGCACGTCGGCGCGCGCCGGGTCGCGGCGCCCGTCCTCGGCGGCGATGAGCACGGCGGCGGCCGTGCACAGGATCCGCCCCCGGACGTCCATCTCCTCGCACCGTCCCAGGAGCTCCGAGATCCGGCCGGCGGCTTCGGCCGCACGGCCCCGCCGGGCGCACTCGCGGGCCGCCTGCACCCGCATGGTCAGGGCGACCGGCACGTAGCCGGCCTGTTCGAGGGCGTCGGCCGCCCACCGAAAGCGCCGTTCGGCCTCGTCGTGCTCACCGTCCAGCGAGGCGGCCAGCGCCGCCACCTGGTCGACCAGTACGCGCCCCATGGTCAGCCGGAGCTGTTCGACGACGGCCTCGGCCTCGGCCAGCGCCGAGCGGGCGCCGTCGCGGTCCCCGGTCAGCGCCAGGCAGCGGGCGCGCGCGGCCAGCGCGGGCAGGGCCAGGAACCGGTCCGCGGCGAACCGCTCGAGGAGCTCCGCGCAGCCCGCCAGCTTCTCCCGCAGCGGGGTCGGCGACCACTGGCGGATCTCGCACAGTGCCACGAGGAGGCGGTCCTCCTCGTAGGCGTCGGCGACGGCCCGGGCGTGCCCGAGCGCGGCGCAGGCCGCTTCCTCGGCCGCCGCGAACCGGCCGTGGTCCAGGTGGAGCAGCATCCGCAGCTGCTCGAACCGGCACCAGGCGAACCGGTCGGGGTCATCGCCGTCGAGTTCGGTACGCAGCCGCTCGACCTCGGCGGCGGTGACCTTGCCGAGCCGGGCCGCCAGTAGGGACCGCTGCACCTGGACCAGGCAGGGCCGCTGCCCGGGAGCGCCGGGAGCGCCGGGAGCACCGGGAGCACCGGGAGCGCCGGGGGCGGCGGGTCCGGCGGGTCCGGCGGTCGGGACGTTCCAGGCGCTGTCAGCGACCACCTCCAGCGCCCGCCGGGTGTCCCCGGAGAGCATGAGGGCGTCGCTGAGCCGGACGGCCGCGACCGACCGGCACTGGTCGGGCCGGCTCCGCGCCAGTACCAGAGCCCGTCCGAACAGCCCGATCGCGGTCGGCACGTCACGCTGCCGCAGCGCCACGGTGCCCTCGGCCAGCAGGGCCTCGGCCGCCCGCCGCGCCAGCAGGGGCAGCTCCGTGTCGTCCGGGCGCAGACCGGCCAGCAGCCGGGCCGCCGCCTCGAGGTGGAAACCGGGACCGAAGCCGTGCCCGGCCAGGCGCCGGTGCCACGTGATGCGCTGCTCCTTCTCCAGCCGGCCGTACGCCACCTCGTGCACCGGCTGCTGGACGAAGCGGTACTCGCCCTCCTCCGCCGTGGTGTGGAACAGCCGCTGCCGCGCCAGCGCGTCGACGTCCGCCGCCACGACCGCCCCGTCCAGCAGCGCGAGCTGCTCCAGGGTGAACGAAGGGCCGATCACCGAGGCCGCGCCCAGCAGCCACCGGGCGGGCGCGGGCAGCCGGTCGATCATCGCGCCCACCATGGCCGTGATGGTCGGCGGCACCTCGTCGACGGTCCGGCCGTCCCTCAGCCAGTCCATCATCAGCCGGATGTACAGCGGATTACCCGCGCTGTACACCGCGACCCGGTCGACGAGGTCGAGGTCGTGCAGCTCCACCTCGTCGCCGCTGCCGCGCCCCGCCAGTGAGATCGCCAGCCGCGCACTGTCGATCGGGACCAGCGCGCCGACGTCGATCACGTCGTCCGGCGACCAGGGCCCGTCCCGGCCCGTCAGCTCCGGTCTGGAGACGCAGACCATCAGGAGCGGGATGTCGCGCAGGCTGTCCGTCAGATCGCCGATCAGCCCCAGGAGCGACTCTCCCGCCCACCCCAGGTTGTCCCACACCACGACGAGCGGGCGGGAAGCCGCGGCGGTGAGCAGTTCGCGCGCCGCCCAGGACACCTCCTCCACGCCCGGCCCCGGGACCGGGCCGGCGACCCGGGAGAGCGAGGCGGCGCGCAGACTGGTCAGCACCCCGGCGATGCGGTCGTCCACCCGGAGCAGCTCCGCGCTGGACGGCGCCTGCCGCGCGAGCGCGTCCAGCACTTCGACGAGCGCCGCGTAGTTCCCCTGCGTTCCGTAGGACTGGCAGCTGCCGAACACGGCGAGGGGCTCCGCCCCGGCGGCGACGAGGTCGTCCACGGTCTCCTGGACCAAGCGGGTCTTGCCGATGCCCGGTGGTCCCAGCACGGTCACCAGCTCGGAGCGCCGGTCGCGGGCCACCCGGTGGTAGACCTCGCGCAGCCGGCGGCGCTCGGCGCCGCGGTCCACCATGGGCGAGCCGTCGCCCGCCCGGTCGACGGCGGCCTCGCCGGTCACCAACAGCACCCGGACGGGCTCGGCCTTGCCCTTGAGCGCCACCGGCGGCACCGGGGCCATGGTGTAGTGCGGGCGTGCGAGGTGCGCCACGGTCTCGTTGACGATGATCTCCCCGGCCACCGCCAGCGACTGGAGGCGGGCCGCGAGGTTGACCACGTCGCCGACGACCCGGATGCCGGCCCGGGCCGAACGCGTCACCAGGGCCTCGCCGGCCGCGATCCCGCAGTGGACCTCGACCGGAGCCGCGTCGGCTGCCGGGGTGCGCAGTCCGCGGACCTCGGCGCGGATGCGCGTGGCGGCCCGCAGTGCCCGCAGCGCGTCGTCCTCCTGGGAGGTGTCCGCGCCGAAGACCGCCATGACGGCGTCGCCGATGAACTTCTCCACCACTCCGCCGTGCTCCTCCACCGCGGCGCAGGAGATCTCGTAGTACTGCTCGAGGAGTTGCTGGAGCGGCTCCGGATCGACGCGCTCGGCGAGCCGTGTCCATCCGACGAGGTCGAGGAAGAGGACGACCACCAGTCTGCGGCTCACGCGCGGTTCTCCTCCTGCGTCGGGCGTACGGCGGGCCGGCGTCGGCGGGCCCGCGCGGCGGGTCAGAGCAGCTTCAGGTCGTGGGCCCACACCTCGGAGTCGGTCCCGGCGTCCGCCTCGACCAGCCGGTGCTGGACCGATACGACGACGGCGGTCTCCTCCTCGGTCAGGCCCGCCAGCACATCGCGCTGCGCGGCGCTGAGCTGGTCGACCGGAAGTCCCGCTTCACGCAGACTGGTCAGAGGGTCGAACACGTCACTCACCCCATTCACGGGGCCGCACGGCGGCGGCCAGATACCGATCGGCAAGATCCGGTTGACGTAGCAGTAGGCCACCAGCTCCGCCCTGTTGCGGCAGTTGAACCGGTCGAGGAGGGAACTGATCTCCTCGCCCACGGTGTGTCTGCTCAGGCGCAGAGCACGGGCCACGCGGTCGGTCGTGTGACCCCGCGCCACCATGGCCACGAGCACCAGGCCCCGGGTGGAGATCTCAGCACCCCGTATCGCCGTCATCAGCGCGATCTCCTCACGACGTACTCCGGACGAACGACTCACGAACCATGACGGCGGCCATGAACGAGACGCCGTGCCAGCGCGCCTTGCGTTCGAACCAGAGCCAGTCGCCGTCCGGGTTCGCCTCCAGGAACACCGGCTCCCCGGTGTCGGACACGAGCAGGTCGAAGGCCCCGTAGCGCAGGCTCCACGCGGCGCACAGGGTGCGCACCGCTTCGGCCGCGGGCCGCGGGCAGTCGACGCGCGTCACGGTGACGCTGTCGGGATCCGTCATCAGGCTCGACGGATCGGGCTTGTCGACCTCGAAGGCGCAGATCCCGCCGTCGAGGTGGTAGACGCGCAGCTCACGGGCGTGGGCCACGTACTCCTGGACGACGACCGGACGGTCGCCGACCGGGGCGGGGCCCGCCGAGGGACCCCGTGCGGGGCCGGTCGCCGGCCCCTGCGCCGCCTCGCGGCCCACGACCGCGGGCAGGCACGCCTTCCAGTTCCGCCGTTCCGGCTCGAACAGCCGGAAGTCCGGAGTCTTGACCACGAGGGTCCCGGCCGCCACCTCCCGCGCACCCGCCGGCACGTCGTTGGTGACCACCGTCCGGGGCGTGCGCACGCCCAGCGCGCGCGCCTGCGCCAGCTGGCCCGGTCCGAGGACCGTGCCACCGGGCAGCGAGACGGCCGCCGTCGACGCCACCTGCCGCAGGAACCCGGACCACGACTCCGCCCGCAACGGCGTCATCGAGCCCGCCGGCCGTGCCTGCGCCAGCAGCGCGCATGCCGATCCGTGGCGTACCCACACCACGGCCGGCCGGACCCGGCGCCCGGCGACGTCCAACAGGCCGGTGTCCACATCGAGCGCGAGGGGCGTCGAGGCGAGTTCGTCCTGACGGATCAATATCGTCGGTGTTTCCAGCGGCCCCGTCAATGCGTCGCGAACGATCTCCAATTCACGGCCGCCCGCGCAATTCACAAGGACCACGACGGATTCCCCGTCACGGTCTTCGGCATGTCCTGAACGGCTCATGCATCGCATGCTAGCCAACGGTTCCTCAGGCCAGGCGGCAGAACGGAGGCAGTTCCAAGGCAGCTTGGGAAGCGGCCGCTTCCGCACTGGCCGATAGGCGTAACGTCCACCCGCAGCTACTCGATCGGCATTCCTGATTCCCGGGAAACATCAATCACATTGTGGAGGGCGGACCGTGGCGAATGGTGTGGTGAACGCCGAAGGGCTGATCAAGCGTTACCGCGGGAAAGAGACCCCGGCAGTCGACGGGATCTCATTCGACATCGCCAAAGGCGAGACCATCGGGCTGCTCGGGCCCAACGGCGCCGGCAAGACGACCCTGATGAAGATGATCTGCGGCGTCACCCCTCCCACCACCGGGACGATCAGGGTGTTCGGCGTGGACCCGGCCCGCGATCCGGTCGCCGCCAAGACCGGCATCGGTGCCATGCACCAGTCCGCCCCCTACGACGAGATGCTGTCGGCCCTGGACAACCTGCTGATCGCCACGCGGTTCAAGGGCCTGTCGTGGCGCACCACCCGGCCCTGGGCGATGGAGGTGGCCGAGTACCTCGGCCTGAAGGAGCACCTGTCACGGCTCGTCTTCCAGCTGTCCGGGGGCCAGCGCCAGCGCCTGCAGCTCGTACGGGCCCTGCTGACCATCCCCGAACTGCTCATCCTCGACGAGCCGTCGGCCGGTCTGGACGTCGCCGGCCGGCACCAGATCGAGCGGTTCGTGCGCTGGCTCCGCGAGGAGCACGGCATGACCGTGATCTGGACCAGCCACATCATCCAGGAGCTGGAGCGCAACGCCCAGCGCGTCCTGGTCATCAACAAGGGCAAAGTGGTCCGCTTCGCCGAACCGAGCGAACTCGTCAGGGAGTTCGGCGGCGCGCACCTGCTGGTCAGCGTGGACGACGCGGTCGGTGCCAAGGTCGTCAAGGAATGGGCCGCCACGGCCGGACTCACCGCGACGGCCCAGGACACCGAGGTGCGCATCGAGGACGCGCAGGTCCGGGACGTGCTCCCGCAACTGTCGCGACACTGCCACGACTCCGGAGTGGCCATCGCCGGCATCTCCACCGTCACCGACTCGCTGGAAAAGGTCTTCCTGCGCATGACCGGGAACGAGGGCTGACACCGTGGCCGACTTGGGATTCAAGACCACCGCACCGGTCCCGTCGGGGAAACCGGCGGACTTCACCGCCGTGTTCTACCGCGAGTACGCGCTCCTCGCCCGCAACCGGGTCAACCTCATCCTGGGCCTGACCCCCATGCTCGTGTACCTGCTGCTGGTGAACACCTCGCTCGGCAACGTCGTCGGGAACATCACCTACCGCGGCGAGACGCTGCCGTTCGCGGTCTTCCTGCTCCCCATGGTGCTGGCCATGTCGGTGGTCAGTGCGTCCGGCACGACCGGCATGGCCATGTTCCAGGAGGAGATGAGCGGCGTCTCGACCCAGTTGTGGAGCTGGCCGCTGCGCCGATCGCGCTTCCTGGCCGGCAAGCTGCTGGCCGGAGTCTCGCTCGTGCTGGCCCAGAGCCTGCTGGCCCTGGCCGTCGCCGCGGTCATCTTCGACTACCCCTTCCACGCCTCCCACTGGATCTGGCTGCTGCTGGCGCTGGTGCTGTCGTCGGTGGCGTTCAACGGGATCTACCTCGCGGCGGCCGTCCTGATCAGTGACTACCGCACCTTCATGGTCCTCACCAGCGTGTCGGTGCCCGTCCTCGTCTTCGCCGCGCCCTCGCTGTCCACGTCGCAGCAACTGCCCACCGTGCTGCGCTGGATCTCGACGGTGAACCCGGTGTCCTACGCGGTCACCGGGATGCGCGACGCCGCGATCTTCGGCCTGGGGAAGGCGTGGCCCTCCCTGGTCGTCCTGGCCGTCGTCGCCCTCGTCGCCAACTTCGTCGCCGGCCGCGCGCTGTTGCGGCGCACCCGGAACCTCTGACCCGCAGGGAGTCCCCGAACGTGCAGACCGAAGACCCGTCCCTGTCCTGGCTCGCCACGCCCCAGGACCGCTCCGTTCTCTGCCTGCCGGGCACGAACAGAGCCCGACCACCGGCGGAAACCTGGGAGATGGCGACCCGGGCGGCGGCGAAGGTGGGCGTCACCCGGGTAGCCGACATCACCCGGCTCGACTCCATCGGCATCCCGACCTTCCAGGCGATCCGGCCGCTGTCCAGGACGCTCGCCGTCTCGCAGGGCAAGGGGATGACGCCCGAACTGGCACGGCTGTCCGCGGTGATGGAGTCGGTCGAGACCTGGCACGTGGAACAACCCGCGCGGCCCGCGCTGACGGCCGCCCCGCGCGACATCGACGTACAACTGGGCTACGAGGTCTCCGCCTTGGCGCCCTGCGAGCCGAGCCTGCTGCACGACGGGCTGCCGTTGGACTGGGTGGAGGCCAGGTCGCTGGTCGACGGGGCGCGCACCCTCGTCCCCGTGAACGTGGTCCGGCTGACGCTGGAGGAGCACACCGACTGGAACCCGCCGGTGTTCTTCGAGTCGACGAACGGCCTGGCCAGCGGCAACACGCGGGTCGAAGCCGCGCTCCACGCGCTCTGCGAGGTCATCGAGCGGGACGCGATGACCGCGGCCGTCGCGGGCGGCGGGGAGATGGGCGTGCGCGTCGACCCGCGGACCGCGGGGTCGGCCGTGGCCGAGGAGCTCTGCGCGCTGATCGAGCGGGCCGACGTCACCCTCGAGGTGCGCCTCGTACCGTCGCCCACCGGGCTGCCGTGCTTCCTGGCCTGGGTCGCCAGCCACGAGTACCCGGCACCGATGTTCGGCTTCGGCTGCCATCTCAGCCCCGACATCGCGCTCACCCGCGCCGTCTCCGAAGCCGCGCAGGCGAGGCTCGCGTACATATCGGGGGCGAGGGACGACCTGCGGGACGACTTCGGCCCCGTGGACGTCGGCCGGCTCAAGAGCGCGCAGGCGGGCGCGGCGGCCGACATCGGCGACCTGGTCGCGGAGCCCGCCCCGCACGACAGCCTGGTCGGCGCCCTCGCGCACGTGGTCAAGCGGGCGGCCGCCGCCTTTTCCCACCCGCCCCTCGTCGTCGACCTGACGCGGGAGGAGATCGGGGTTCCGGTCGTCAAGGTCGTGGCGCCCGGCAGTCGCGTCTGTCCGGAGGTGCTGTAGTGAGCGGGTCCAGGGTGGTTGTCTACGCGGGGCCGACGATCTCCGCGGCCGACGTCCGCGCGGTGCTCCCGGAAGCCGAGGTGCGCCCGCCCGCGGGCCGGGGCGACCTGCTGGCGGACCAGTGGGCGCCGGGAGACGTGGTCGTCGTCATCGACGGGTACTTCAGGGAACGGCGGTCCGTCGGCCACAAGGAGATCCTCCAGGTGCTGACGGAGGGCGCGCAGGTCGTCGGCGCCGCGAGCATGGGCGCGCTGAGAGCCGCGGAACTGGTCCCGTGCGGCATGCGCGGCCTCGGCACCGTCTACGGCATGTACGCGGCCGGCGAGATCGACGGGGACGACGAGGTGGGGGTCCTGCACGGTCCGGCCGAGATGGGCTACCCGGCGCAGACCGTGGCGCTGGTGAACCTCCGCTACGGCTGCAAGGAGGGGGCCGAGACGGAGCTGGTCGAGGCCGCGTCCGGGCGGCGGATCGTCGCCGCGGCTGCGGCCCTGCCCTTCACCCACCGCGGCTGGAAGGACATCGAGCGGGCCCTGGACGACCAGGACCACGACGCCCTGCGCACGCTGGAGGAGATGATCGGCTCGGGCGTCTGGGACGTCAAACGGCTCGACGCCATGGCCGCGCTCCGCGAGGTGGCGGGCGGCGCGGTGGCGGGCCGCGAGGCGGCGGGCCAAGGCTCCGTGGAACCCGGATCCGGCAAGGCCGACGTGACCTTCACCGGGATCAGCCGCGGCCAGTCCCTGGCCCGCCGGACCCGGCGGGAGTACGCCCCCGGCCGGTGGATGTCGGACCTCGACGTCCTGGACGCGGCACGGCTGTTCGACGAGGACTACCCCGCGGTGCACGAGGACGTTCTGACCGGCCTGCTGGGGGAGTTCGCCGGCGCGGGGGGAATGACGGCCGAGGCGTACGGGATGTCCAAGCTCGGCCTCGACGACCGGTCGCCGCTGCCGGACCCGCTCGCCCGCTGGTTCACGGAGCGGGAACGCGCCGAACTCGCCGCCGCGGACCGGACCCGGCTCCTCATGGTGCGGGTGTGGCCGGTGTGGCAGTCGGCCGACTGGAGGCCGGCCGTCCTGGCCCGCCTGCGGGAATCCGGGCGCTGGGCCGACTGGTGCGACATCGTCGCCCGCGCGGACGAGGTGGCGGAGGAGGCCCGGCCGCGGCTCGTGGTCCCGCCGCCGGCGATGTGCGCGAAGCTCTTCCTGCGCCACTGGCAGCGGCGCGGCACGTCACCGGACGCGGAGATGGCCCGCCGGGGGTTCTCCGGCCTGGACGGACTCGGCGGCGCGGTCCGGAGGTTCTTCGCCTACGACGTCCGGCGCGGCCGCGAACGCGGCAGCGCCGCCGCCCGCTGAGGTCCGGGCCCGCGGGCGGATCCCGCGGGCCCGCCGGGCTCTCCTTGTTGACCCGTGGGACCGGTCGACCGGTCGACCCGTCCCACGGTCGTCGTTCCTCGCGCGGTGCTCAGGCCCGGGACGCCGTGGTCGCGGGGAGGCGTACGGGCCCGAGGTAGCTGACGGTCGTGCCCCGGACACCGACCTCGGTCAGGGCCTGTTCGGGCGCGGGGTGTCCGGGTCGTACGTTGCGTTCGGCGGGGGCCAGGGGGGCCAGGGGGGCCGTGCGGGCGGTCACCGAGGCCCAGCGTCCCGGCGTCCGGACCCGCAGTGGCTGCTCTCCGCCGTCGGTTCCGTCGGCGCCGTCCACCCAGTCGGCCCCGTCCGCGCCGGCCAGTTGCCGGGGCAGGGAGCCCGGGACGCGGGCAGCGGCCGCCAGGCAGACCGCGCCGGTCAGGGCCAGGGTGGGATGCCAGGACGGGACCGAGATGGCTCGCGCGGCCAGCCGCCCGGGTCCCAGCGGCAGCAGGGCGGCGATCTTCGGGAACACCCCCGGAGGCCAGCCGAGCGCGGCCTGCGCGGTGCGCCTGACCTCGGACAGTGCCGCGAACAGGGCCTCTCCGGCGGCGAACAGCTCGTCGGGCCCGCGCACCCCGAAGTCGGCCGCGCGGACGAAGACGTACGGGTTCCCCATGGAGGCGCCCGTCACCTCGACGGTCCCCCCGCGGTAGGGCAGCTCGGTCACCGGGGAGCCGAACAGCAGCAGGTCGCGCAGTGGGATGGCCGGGCTGAGCAGGAAGGACGCGCTGAGGCGCTCCCGGTCGCCGCCGGTCTCCTCGACCGCACACTCGACGCTGTCACCGTTGTTGAGGACGTTCACCCGGATCCGCTGCCCGGTGCGCAGCGGCGGGAGCTCCCCGGAGCGGCCCGCCACCGAGCAGGCCGCGAGGATGGAGTGGCCGCAGCTGCCGCGGAGTTCGAAGCCCGGGTCGGTCCCCGGAAGGACCTGCACGAAGCGGTAGTCCAGCTGGTGGCCCGGGCGCGACGAAGGACCGATCAGCGCGATCTTGGTGATCTCCCGGAGCCCGGCCCGCACCAGGTCCTCCCGTACCCGGCCCAGCTCGGCGAGCAGCCGCTCGGGGTCGCGGGCGCCGTCGGCGAAGTCCTTGGCCGGCAGCACCAGCGTCCTGCTCGGACTGCCGTGCGCGGCGGCGAGGCGGCCCGTCATCGCGCCGCCGGCACGGGCTGCGCACCGGGCGACCGCCAGGCGGGTGCCCGCAGACGGCCCAGGCTGCGCCTGCCCTTGTCGATCTGGGCCTGCCATTCCACCCGGTCGTCGGCGGTGACCTCACCGGCGGGGCTGCTCAGCCCCGTCGCCCCGGGCCGGGGCGGCAGGGAGCCGGACCCGGCGTCATAGCGGTCCCGGTGCACGAGCAGCCCGGTGTGCAACCGGGGGCGCGGCGCCGGCGCCGTGGAAGCGGGCCGGCCCAGGCACAGGCCGAAGACCGGGAACACGCCGGGCGGCAGCCCGAGCAGCTCGGCGGTGGCGGAGGGCTTGTTGCGGATGCCGCCGACCATCACCGTCCCCAGACCCAGGGACTCCGCCGCCAGCGTCGCGCACATCCCCGCCAGGGAGGCGTCGATGACGGAGGTGAGCATCGCGTCGGGGTGTTCGCCGGAGACGAGCTCCCCCGGCAGCTCGCACAGCTCCTCGATGCGCCGGATGTCCGCGCAGAAGACGACGAACACCGGGGCGCCGACGACGTGGGGCTGGCCGCCCGCGATCCGCCGCAGGGCGGCGCGCACCTCGGGGTCGCGGACGACGACGAAGGAGTACGGCTGGAAGTTGAAGGCGGTGGGCGCGCGGACGGCGGCGCTCAGCACCTCCTCGACGAGGGAGTCCTCGAGCTGCTCGTCGGTGAAATCACGGCAGCTGGCTCGCTCGGCCAGGAGCTGCAGGACGGTGTCGGTGCGGGTGGTCACTACCCCTCCCAGGGCTGGATGTGGACATGGTTGAGCTCGGCGCGGCGCGGGTGCGGTCGGACGCGCGGGTGCCGGAGATGAGGGTGGAGGCGAGGGTGCGGGCCGGGCGGCTGGGATCAGGCGGAGGCGGGTTCCCGCTCCTCGGCCACGGCCGCCGGGTAGAGGCGCTCGGCCTCACGGTCCCGGCGCCACCACCAGATGGCGCCGAGCACCACCGAGGCGACGCCGGTGCAGAGGCCGACGGTGCGCACGTCGGACACGATGAGCAGGCCGGCGAAGAGCGCCAGCGAGATGCGGGCCATCGCGCTGTAGGTGGTCATGTGGACGCTGGTGACCCGGCCGCGCACGGAGGCGGGCACGGTGGCCAGCAGGACGGTGGTGTCCAGCGCGATGATGATGCCGCTGGCCGCCCGCATCAGGCCGAGCAGCGCGATGGCGACGACCGGGTGCCCCACCAGGAAGAAGGACCCCCAGGCGAGACCCTGGAAGATGTAGGCCGCCGCGTAGGCGGACAGGTGGTGGCGCAGCGCGATCCGGGCGGCCAGGACGGTGCCGAGGATGACGGCCACCCCGTCCATGACGTACAGCGCGCCCAGGACGGTGCCGCTGCCGGCGAGGTAGCCGGTGGCGTAGGCGGCGAGCAGGACGTCGTACGCCCCGCCTATGCAGCCCCAGGCGATGCCGATCCAGACGACGGAGCGCGCCAGCGGCAGGTCGCGCAGCACCCGTACTCCGGCGGTCAGCTCCTTGCGCAGGGGCTCCGCGTGGGCGCCCTCCGGTACGGGCTCCGCGTAGGCGAGCGGCACCTTGGCCTGCAGCAGCAGTGGTACGACGGCCAGTACCTGCAGCGCCCCGGCGACGGCCATGGCGCCGGTCGGGCTCCAGCTGGACAGCACGCCGCCGAGCGAGGCGCCGACGACGGTCATCGTTCCCGAGACGGAGCCGAGCCGGGCGTTGGCGGTGGGCCTGCCCGCCGGCGGCACCACCCCGTACAGCCACTGCTGCCGGGCCGGCGGCCAGAGGGTGTTGCTCAGGCCCTGGAGGCCGTAGAACGCGGCGGTGATCCAGATCCCGTTGTCCAGGAAGAGCACCATGCCGAGGACGCAGACCGCCTGCGCGACCATGGAGCCGATGGCGAGGCGGCGCACGTCGAACCGGTCGGCGAGGGTGCCGGCCACCATCATGAAGGCCAGCGCGGGCACGGTGCCGATGAGCTCGACCGCCGCGAGCGTGGCGGGGGAGGAGTCGCGCAGCACCTGGATGAACAGGCTGATCTGCATGACCCAGGTCGATCCGGAGGACAGCGCGCTCGCTGTCCAGAGCCTGGTGATGCTGCTTCGGGGGACGGAAGGCGAGGTCACGCTGGCTCCAGGTGCGGCGCCGCTGCGCTGGCGTGCGGCGGGGTGTCGCGGTTGTGGGAAAGGTGGGGGTCGGCCGGCCCGGGGGGCGCCCCCCGGGCCGGCCGAATGTGCCTGCCGCGGCCCCACGGGTGTGGGTGCCGACGGCTGAGCGGGACTACGCGGCGACGAGTTCCCCGGTCAGGAGGAGATCGAAGTCGGCGTCGGTGAAGCCGCCCTTGTCCTTGGCGACGACGGTGCTGGGGCCGAAGTCGGCGTCGGTGAAGCCGCCCTTGTCCTTGGCGACGACGGTGCTGGGGCCGAAGTCGGCGTCGGTGAAGCCGCCCTTGTCCTTGGCGACGACGGTGCTGGGGCCGAAGTCGGCGTCGGTGAAGCCGCCCTTGTCCTTGGCGACGACGGTGCTGGGGCCGAAGTCGGCGTCGGTGAAGCCGCCCTTGTCCTTGGCGACGACGGTGCTGGGGCCGAAGTCGGCGTCGGTGAAGCCGCCCTTGTCCTTGGCGACGACGGTGCTGGGGCCGAAGTCGGCGTCGGTGAAGCCGCCCTTGTCCTTGGCGACGACGGTGCTCGGGCCGAAGCTGGACTCAGAATTGATGGTGCTCATCGAAAAACTCCTCATAGTCATGATTCTTTCGGTTCCCCCGCCGGACTCGCGGGGTGGTACCCCACGAGCTCGGCGGGAAGCATCAGATGCACGATCTGGCGATCGTGCAGGCTCTCCACGAGTTCCTTGACGAACCCGTGCGAGAACTGGGGCAGCAGCCCGCCGGCGTCCAGCACCGTGCGGGGGCCCTTGGTCAGTTCCGCGAGGAGCGGGTGGTCGCTCAGGTCGAAGGCCCGGGAGCGCTTGGGCTGGCGCCAGTCCCGCTGGAGCAGCAGCGTGGTGGGCCGCGGCCGAAGGTCGGCGGTGTACTCCTCGTCCTCCTTCGCGAGCCGCAGCATGTCGTAGCGGAACTCGACGACGGCGTACGGCTTGCGCAGCACCAGCGTGCTGCTGCTGCGCAGCGGGCCCTGCGCACCCTCCGGGAACTCCTTCGGCGTCTCCGCGAGCTCGCAGACGTAACTGCAGAACCGCAGGAGGTCGAGGAGGTGTTCCGGGAGCGACCTGTCGACGATGTAGTCGAAGGCGAAGTCGCAGAACCGTCGGACCTCTTCCATCCGGCCGAACTGGCCGACGGACACGGCCTGGTGATACGCCTCGAAGAAGCGTCCCCGCGGCGTGTGACGGAACAGCGCGTTGAGGAACAGCGCGAACTCCGCTTCGCGGCGGACGATCCGCTGCTTGATGACGAGAGTGGCGACGTCTTCGAAGTAGTTGGGCTCGATGGCCGTGAACTGGGCCTTCTCCTCGTCGGTCAGGCCGAGCTCGGCGGCCGCCCGGTCCAGCCCCTCCGGCCGCATGACGGCGCGGCGGTACTCGGTGTCGCGCACCGCGCGGGTCAAGAGCTGCTGCAGTCCGGCCAGACTCATCGGGCCGCCTCCTCTGTTTGCAGGCGGGATCCCATCAGGTCGCGGACCCAGTCGAGACGCTCCTTCGTGCGCTCGGGTTCAGGACGCGAGGGGGTACCGGGGGCTTCGACTTCGAGAATGACGACCGCGGGCTGGAAGTCCTTCTCCTTGAAAAGGTTCTCCAGGGTCGAGATGTGCCATTTCTCGTTCTCCCGGAATCGGGCGTATTCCGGGTCCTTGAGTTCCTTCTCGTTGGGGACCGGTATGTGCACCTGCCAGACGCGGTCCAGCGGGATGTGCGCCACTTCGCTGTCCCAGTCGACCGGGTAGTGGTCGTCGGAGAGCACGAGATTGGAGAGGCTGAGCAGGATGCCCGCGTCCGCGCCCTCCGCGATGTCGGCCACCTGCTGGCACACCGTGCGCGGGCCGATCTGGTTGAACAGCATCGGCTGGTTCTCGATGATGAGCGGGTAGGGGGACTCCTCGTTCGCCGTCCGCAGGTTGTCGATGAACACCTGCGTCTGCTCGTCGGTGCCCATCGGCTGCATGAACGTGCCCGCGTACGTGTCCTGGGTGCCGACCATGCCGACGTGCTCGCCGATCCACAGGCAGTTGGACACGTCCGCCATCCGCTGAAGCCGCTCGACCGTCCCGGGCGGCGCCGATTCCACCGATCCGAGCATGTACTCGTAGCTGTGCAGCGTCGACGGAAGGCCGGCCGTGCCCGCGTTGATCTCGGCGAGGTAGCCGGGGTCGTAGGCGAAGTGCGCCGCCAGGTACTCGACCATGTCGACGCGCGCGCCGATCTCCATCAGCCGATCGAAGTAGGCCTGGTGGGAGGGAATGCAGTGGTGCAGGTAGCCCGCACCGATGGCGGCCGGTTTCCGGTGCCGTCGTGGCTGTTCAGCGCTGGTCATGGTCCGCCTCCGGCAGAGTGTCGGTGGTGAGCAGGTGGTCGGTGATGCGGTCGCGGATCAGGGAGTTGGACGGGCCCATGAGTGCGGTGGCCCGTGCGTCCCTGAGCCGGCGCTCCAGCGGGAAGGTGCTCAGGAAGCCCCGCGAGCCAACGGTGTGGAGCAGGGCCCCGGTGATCTCCTCCGCGGCCGCGGAGGCCTGCAGTTTGAACTTGCTCGAGACCACCGGCGAGGCGCCGTCGGCGCAGGCCGCCACGGCTAGCGCGGCGTAGGCGTAGCTCGTCTCCACGCTCACCAGGGTGTCGGCGAGCGAGGCGCGGACCTGTTCGGCGCCGGTACGGGGCTGGGTGTCCGCCAAGCGTCCGGTGACCATGAGGCAGGCGTCCTCGAACGCCCCGGCCGCCGCGCCCAGAGCGAGCAGCCCCGGGTTGAGGCAGACCTCGTGGTTGTGGCCCATCAGCGCGCGGCCGCTGCCCGGTTCGCCGACCAGGTCGGTCGGCGCGAGGTCGACGCCGCGCAGTTCCACCGAGGCGGTGCCCGACGCCCGCAGGCCGAGCAGCGGGTAGGGGGCGGAGATCCTGACGCCGGGGTCCTTGGCGTCGACCCGGACGAAGGTGGCGCCCTGCCGTCCGCCGTCCAGCTCGGTCTCGGCGAGGACGTGCACGACGCCGGCCGCGGACAGCCCGGTGCAGAACGTCTTCTCCCCGTCGAGCGTCAACCGGGAGCCCTGGGACCGCAGTCGGGTCTGCAGGTTCTCCTTGTTCTTGGTCGTGGCCCGCTCGGTCCAGGCGCTCGCACCGATCAGCGATCCGGTGGCGAAGCCGCGCAGGTCGTCGTCGCGCCAGGAGTCCGCGCCGAAGGCGAGGGTCCTGCGCACGACCTGGTAGTGGAACATCAGGATGGCGGCGGTGGAGGCACAGGCCTGTGCCACCCGCTCGACCACCAGACAGGCCGCGCCGTCCCCGAAGCCCAGGCCCCCGTACTCCGCGGGCACTTGGACGCCGAGCGCCCCGAGGTCCCCGAGGGCGGAGAGCGACCGCAGCGGCGGCTCACCGGTGGCATCGGCCGAGACGGCTTCGGCGACGACCACGCCGTCCACGACTTCGTCCAGGCGACGGAACCAGTTCTCGGCGGTGCCGGGCAGGCCGGTCAGGCATGCCGCGACGAATTGGTCCCGATAATTTTGATGGGAAAAATTCATGCGACCCTCTCCAGGTGCAGAAAGTCGACGGCGACTTCGAGATTCTTGCGAGGGAATTGGCGCGGGTTATCGGGAATAATCTCCGCACTCCTTTTCCACTGCAAAAAAATGGCCACCAGGCGTTTGCGATCTGGACACTACCCCAAGGAAATTCGATGATCCACAGACTTCCGGTGCACCGATTGGCGTGTGAATGAAGCGAGTTGGGGAGTAATGTCCCTTTGCCGTTTCGTGACCCAAGGTCGAGATTTCGCGTGCGGGAGGTCGATGGAAGCGGTCAGACTTCTCTGGGCAAGTGAGGAATCGGCCAATGACCGGATGGATCCGGCCGTCGTGAGGCCGGAGGCTGAAACGAGACTGTGGCGCAGACGACCCCTGTCCCGGCCGGCGACTCAACCGGAGCACGGCACTCCGCTACCCGGCCGCCTGGGGCGCACCGGGCCGTCGACGCGGCGGCCGATGTGCCGCTCGGCACGGCCAAGAACTACTTCCCGACCCGGGACGCCCTGCTGCGCGCGGTCGCCGAGCGCTGCCTGGAGCGGTACCGGGCCCTCGCCGGACTGCTCGCGGGCTCCGGCTCCGGACCCGCCGACCGGGCCGCGCTCGCGGCGCTGCTCGCCGGACTGCTGCGCGACGCGGCCGGGCCGGGGAGGCCGCGGGTCGTGGCGTACCTGGAGCTCCAGGCCGAGGCGACCCGGCGGCCGTGGCTGGCCGCGCTGCTGGACCCGATCGCGGCCGCGGACTTCGCCGCGTACGGCCATCTGCTGCGCACCGCCGGACTGCCGGCCGGGCCGGAGCGGGCGAGCGCCCTCACCCTCGCCCTGCACGGCGCGGTGTCCCACCTGCTGACCGGGGCGCCGGACACGCTGGCCGCGGCCGGGCTGGACGACCTGGACTCCTTCGCCCGCGGCCTCCTGGCCCGTGTGTGCCCCGAACCCCACGAACACGACGAGCACGAGGAGCACTCATGACCACGCGGCTCGACCGCGCCGTCGGAGCAGTCATCGGCTCGGCGGCCGGCGACGCGCTCGGCGCTCCCTACGAGTTCGGCCCCGCCGGGCAGCTGGCCGCGCGCGGCCAGGAGATGTGCGGGGGCGGCGGCTGGGATCCGGGCGAGGCGACCGACGACACGCAGATGGCGGTGCTGGTGGCCGAGTCCCTGCTGGAGTGCGGCGGGCTCGAACTCTCCGACGTCTTCGGCCGGTTCCGGCGCTGGGCGGCGGGCGACCCCAAGGACATCGGTCTGCAGACGGAAGACGTGCTGACGAACGGCGAGCCCTGGAACCTGGCCGCCGCCCTGCACTTCCAGATCAACGCGCGGGCGGCGGGCAACGGTTCGCTGATGCGGGCCTCGACCTCGGCGGTGTACTTCGCCCCGTCGGGGCGGGAGTCGACCATGGACGCCGCCCGGCGGATCGCCGCGCTCACCCACGGCGACCGGGCCGCCTGGGAGGGCACGGCCGTCCTCCATGAGCTCGTACGCGTGGCCCTGGACGGGGACGATCCGCTGGCGGCCCTCCCGGCGACGCTGGAGGAGGTGCACCCGAAGCACCGCGAGCGGTACGCCCGGGTCCTCGCCCCGGACTGGCACCCGGACCTGGCCACCGAGTTCAACGGCGCGGTCTGGCCCTGCCTGGGCTCGGCGGTGTGGGCGCTGCGCACCACGACGGGCTTCGCCGAGGCCGTACGGGCCGCCGTGGACCTCGGCGGTGACACCGACACGGTGGCGGCGGTCACCGGCGTCCTGGCCGGGGCCCGGTACGGCCGGGCGGCGGTTCCGGAGGCCTGGACGGCACCGCTGCACGTGCCCCTGCCCGGCTTCGGGAACCGTGTCCTGGACGCGGCCGACCTACAGGACCTGGCCCGGCGCCTCGCGGAGGCCGGAGCGGCCCGGGTGGCGGCGGACGGGGCGGACCGGGCGGACGGGGCGCACTGGGCGGACGGGTGACCGGGTCGCACTGAGCCGGGACGCCCGCAGCCGGGTCATCCCCGGACCGCTGCGCTCCGGCCGGCGAGGAGGCGGCCCTCGGCGTATCCGAGGGCGGCCCCGGGAAGCGCGCCGGGGCGGCCGCTGAGCAGGACGGTCAGGCCGCCGGTGCGCGGCAGGCCGGGCTCGGGCCGGGCGCCGAGCCGGCGCAGCGCCTGGACGGCGACGGGCTCGGCGGAGCCGTGGAACACCAACGCGGCGCCCCCGGTGCGGCGGTCCAGGGCGGCCCGGATCGCAGCCTCGACCAGCTCGTAGTGCGTGCAGCCGAGCACCACGTCGGTGACGTCGGCCGGGGTCAGCGCGGCGGCCGCGGCGACGGCCCGTACGACGGCGGCCTCGTCCCCTGCCTCCACGGCGTCGGCCAGACCCGGGCAGGGCACCTCGGTGACGCGCGCCCCGTCGGCGAAGTCGCGGATCAGGCCCCGCTGGTAGGGGCTGCCGGTGGTGGCCGGGGTGGCCCAGATGGCCACGCGGCCCCCGGCGGCCGCGGCGGGCTTGATCGCCGGCACGGTCCCGATGACGGGGATGCCGGGTTCCAGCTCGGCGCGCAGCGCGGGCAGTGCGTGCACGGAGGCGGTGTTGCAGGCGACGATCAGCGCGTCCGGCCGGTGCGCGGCGGCGGCGCGCGCGACGGCGAGCGCCCGGCCGGTGAGGTCCTGCGGGGTCCGCGGCCCCCAGGGCATCCCGTCGGGGTCGCAGGACAGCACCAGCTCGGCGTCCGGGCGCAGCCTCCGCGTCGCGGCGGCCGCCGCGAGGAGGCCGATGCCGGAGTCCATCAGGGCGATCTTCACCTCGTCACCTTAATCGATGCCCCGACCCGGCCCGGGGCGGCGGCACCGCGGGCTCCGCGCACCCGCGCGCCGAAGACGGCCGAAGACGGCCGCAGACAGCCGAGGACAGCCGAGGACAGCGGTGTTCCGACACGTCACGTCCGGCGATTCCCGGCACCGCACGCCCGGCCGTTCCCGGCACACTGCCGGAATGGGTCTCCTCCTCGCCGCGGCCTGCGCGGCGCTCGTCGTCTGGCTCTGGCTCACCTTCGGCCAGGGCATGTTCTGGCGGACCGACACCCGGCTGCCGCCCCGGCACGCACCCGCGCACTGGCCGTCCGTCGCGATCATCGTCCCGGCCAGGGACGAGGCGCAGGTGCTGCCGCTGAGCCTGCCCTCGCTGCTCGCGCAGGACTATCCCGGCGAGGCCGAGGTCGTCCTCGTGGACGACGGGAGCACGGACGGCACGGCCGACCTCGCCCGGCGGCTCGCGCTCGCGCATCCCGGGCTCCCCCTGACCGTCGTCTCCCCCGGCGAGCCCGGCCCCGGCTGGACCGGCAAGCTCTGGGCGCTGCGCCACGGCATCGAGTACGCCCGTACCGCGCACACCTCCCCCGGCGGCGCTCCCGCCGAGCCCGACTTCCTCCTCCTCACCGACGCCGACATCGCCCACGAGCCCGACAGCCTGCGCGAGCTGGTCGCCGCCGCGACGACGGCCGGCCTCGACCTCGTCTCGCAGATGGCCCGGCTGCGTGCCGTCGGCGTCTGGGAGCGGCTGATCGTCCCCGCTTTCGTGTACTTCTTCGCGCAGCTCTACCCCTTCCGCTGGATCAACCGTCCGGGCTCCCGCACCGCGGCCGCCGCCGGCGGGTGCGTCCTGTTGCGCACCGGGGCGGCCGTGCGGGCCGGGGTGCCGGACTCGATCCGCCAGGCGGTCATCGACGACGTCTCGCTCGCCCGCGCGGTCCAGCGCACCGGCGGGCGGATCTGGCTCGGCCTCGCGGAGCGGGTGGACAGCGTGCGCCCGTACACCTCCCTCGCGGACCTGTGGCGGATGGTCTCGCGCAGCGCCTACGCGCAACTGCGCCACCAGCCCGCGCTCCTGGCCGGGACGGTGGCCGGGCTGGCCCTCGTCTACCTCGTGCCGCCCGCCGCCCTGTTCGCCGGACTGGCCGCGGGCCGGCCCGATGTCGCCTGGGCCGGCGGCCTGGCCTGGCTGCTGATGACCGCCACCTACGTGCCGATGCTGCGCTACTACCGCCAACCGCTCGCGCTCGCGCCGCTGCTCCCGCTCACCGCGCTGCTCTACCTCCTGATGACCCTCGACTCCGCCGTGCAGCACTACCGCGGACGCGGAGCGGCATGGAAAGGCCGTACCTATGCCCGCCCCGGCGACGCCTGAAACCGGTCGTCCCCACCCGAAACCATGTCATCCGAGGTCACCAGTTTGTGACTCTCTGTCAGGACGCCGCGGGACGCCTCCGGCCCCGCACCCAACCGGTGAGTACGAGTAGGCGCAAGACGGGGTGGAAGTGACGAATCGTGCACGTGAAGAAGAAGTGAAACCTGTGGCCCTGACCTGCGAATATGCAGGTCAGGGCGGTGTTGGGGGCACCTCGCTATGGACCCGGTGAAGTCGTGGGCTTAACTTAGGTCCATGACCTCCCCCCGCTCCACTTATGGCGGCGGTTACTACTCCGCGCCCTCCTTCCCGGACACCCCTATCTACGACTCCCTCGTCGCCGAACGCGGCACTCCGCAGATCGCCCCGATCCGGGTCCCGGCCGCCTACGACTCGCCGAGTTCCGGCTACTCGAGCGGTGGGTACCTCCCGGCTCTGCCGTCCGCCCTGCCCGCGCTGCCGGCCGCGCTCCCGCCGGCCGTCTCGCAGCAGCACGGCCAGGTCCCGGCGTACGGCTACCCGTACCAGCAGCAGTCCGCTCCGCAGCCGATGCCGCAGATGGCCCAGATGACCCAAATGGGGCAGATGCAGCAGCCGATGCCGCTCCAGCAGGCTCCCGCGCCGTACATCCCTCAGCAGCAGTTCGCGGCGCGCACGGGTTACGTCCCGCAGCCCCAGCCGCAGCAGCCCCGCCCGGTCGCCACGGGCACCGGCTACGAGGCGATGCGCCCGGCCGCGCCGCGTCCGATGCAGGCGCAGCCCGCGCCCGTCCCGGCCGCCTCGTACGAGGACCCGTACGGCCGTCCGTACCAGCAGGGGCGCGGGTACTGACCGGCGCGCTCGCGGCGAGCGCTCCGACGAACGCTTCGACGAGGTCGCCGTGGAGGTCCCGGCGGAAGCACTGAGGGCGAATGGCAGTATGCCCTCATGTCGAAATTGCACGTCCGGGCGCTCCACGTCCACCCCGTGAAATCGGTGGCGGGGACGGCTCCCCACGAGGTGGCCGTGGAGCCCTGGGGTCTGGCAGGAGACCGCCGGTGGGCCGTGGTGGACGGCGAGGGTGCGGTCATCACCCAACGGCAGCAGCCGAGGCTGGCTTTGGCGAGCGCCCGTCCGCTGGGGGGCGGCGGGATCGCGCTGTCGGCACCGGGCATGGCGGACCTGACGGTGGAGGTGCCGGAGCCGGGGCCGCTGGAGCCGGTGGTGCTCTTCGGCAAGAAGGTCGAGACCGTGGCCGCGGCGAGCGCCGCGGCCGACTGGTTCACCGCGTACCTCGGGGTGCCGGCGCGCTTGGCGCACTTGGACGATCCGGCCGGCCGGCGGCCCGTGGATCCCGCTTACGCCCTGCCCGGGGAGACCGTGAGCCTGGCCGACGGCTACCCGCTGCTGCTCACCACCCTGGCCTCGTTGGACGCGCTCAACGAGCTGATCTCCCAGGGGGACCATCCGGACGAGGGTCCGCTCCCGATGAACCGCTTCCGCCCGAACGTGGTGGTCTCCGGAGCCGAGGCGTGGGCCGAGGACGGCTGGCTGCGCATCGCGATCGGCGACGCCGTCTTCCGCGGGGTGCGCGAGTGCGGGCGCTGCGTGGTCACGACCACCGACCAGGTGACGGCGGCGCGCGGCAAGGAACCGCTCAAGACGCTGGCCAGGCACCGGCGGATCGGGAAGTCGCTGGCTTTCGGGCGGCTGCTGGTGCCGTTGCGCCTCGGCACGGTTCGCGTCGGCGACGAGGTCCGCGTCCTGGAGTGAGGGCCGGTGAGCCCACCCGGAATGACACCTTCGGGGGGCTCTCGCTAATCCCTGGAACCAACCACCGTGAACTGCCCGTTGGATCATTCGAGACGCGTGCGCCGCACCTGGTGACACATGTCTCGCGAGTCCCGGAATGCGCTCGACCAGGGCATGCGGGAGGGTAGGACCAGACAGGCGGAGACTGGCACAAGTTGGGGGAGCCGGACCGTGCGGACAGCAATGGGTGTGTGGCGTTGGCGGCTCAATCCGCTGCGCCGCAGGACTGATTTCATCGAGGCGTGGGTGGCGTTCGCCGCCGTGGTGTGCGTCCTGGTCGTGGCGCCGGCCGTCGGCTGGGCCGCGGGCGTGCGGGTGGACGGCACGCTGCAGCGGGCCGCGCGCGAACAGCGGCACGAGCGCTACCTCGTACCGGCGGTGGTGGTCCGGCCGGCCCCGGAGCCGGCCGCGGGGGCGGCCACCGATCCGGGGGCGCAGCGGCAGAATCCGCAGCGTTCGCAGATCGTCGCGTCGTGGACCGCGCCCGACGGCAGCAGCCACCAGGGGACGGTTCCGGCCGCGGAGGAACCGCCGCACCCCGGGGAGCGGTTCCGGATATGGACCGACACGCACGGCCGGCTGGTGGGGCAGCCGCTGGACCCGGCGTCGGCGAGTTTCCACGCGGGGGCCGCGGGCCTCGCGGCCGCACTCGTGATCGCCGCTCTGGTGGAGACCGTTCGCCGCCTTGTCGTACGAAGGCTCATGCATCGGCGGTACATGCGGCTGGACCGCGCGTGGGCCGCGGCGGGACCGGACTGGGGCCGGGCGGGCGCGGGCAGCTGACCTGGCAACTCACCGGCCCCGCGCGCGCTACGGTGGAGCGGACCGGAGCACGAACGGCCCGGTACGCCGAGGGACCGGCGCGCACGGACGGCACACACCGGGCGGCACACACCGGACGGCACACACCGGCCGGTCCGCGCCGGCCGGGACAGTCAGACGCGAACACGAGGGTGGGGGCACGACAGCACCATGGCTCAGGGCACGGTCCAGGTGACGCACGGCGGGACCTCGCGGTGGCGTCGCCGCTCCGGGGATTATCCGACGCTGACGGCCGCGCTCGCCGCGGCGGGCGACGGCGACGTCCTGTCCATCGCGCCCGGCACCTACCGGGAGAACCTGGTGCTGCGGCACGCCGTGACCCTGCGCGGGCCGGAGGGCTCGGTGGGCTCGGTGCGGATCGCGCCGCTCGACGGGGTCGCGCTGACCATCCGCGCCTCGGCCGTCGTCCAGGACCTCCACCTGGAGGGCCAGGACCGCACCGCGCCCGCGCTGCTCGTCGAGGACGGCTCCCCCGAACTCACCGACCTGCGGGTGAGCACCCGATCGGCGGCCGGCATCGAGGTCCGCGGCAGCGGGGCCCGCCCGCTGGTCCGGCGCTGCACGGTGGAGAATCCGGCCGGGGTCGGAATCGCCGTACTGGACGGCGGCGGCGGGGTGTTCGAGGAGTGCGAGGTGGTGGCCGCCGGGCAGACCGGGGTCTCGGTGCGCGGGGGCGGCCGCCCCCGGCTGGAGCGCTGCCGGATCCACCACGCCACGGGCGCGGGCATCGGGGTGACCGGCGACGGTTCGGGCCTGGAGGCCCTCGGCTGCGAGGTCTACGAGATCAAGGGCGCCGGCGTGCAGATCGCCGCGCGGGCCACGGCCGTGCTCACCGACTGCTCGGTGCACCGCACCACGGCCGACGGGGTCACCCTCGACACGGACGCCGTGCTCACCCTCGCCGGCTGCGACATCCACGACATCCCGGAGAACGCGGTGGACCTGCGCTCCCGTTCCGTGCTGACGCTCAGCCGCACCACGGTCCGCCGCTTCGGCCGCAACGGCCTGTCGGTGTGGGACCCGGGCACCCGCGTCGTCGCCGAGTCCTGCGAGATCCACGACAGCACGGGCGACTATCCCGCCGTCTGGATCAGCGACGGCGCCAGCGCCTCGCTGGACTCCTGCCGCGTGCACGACGTACCGGACGCGCTGTTCGTCCTGGACCGGGGTTCGCGCGCCGACGTCGTGGACAGCGACCTCTCCCAGGTGCGCAACACCGCCGTCTCCGTGAGCGACGGGGCCACCGCCCAGCTCGACGACTGCCGGATCCGGGAGGCGGCGACCGGGGCCTGGTTCCGCGACCACGGCAGCGGCGGCACCCTCGCCAACTGCACCATCGACTCCGTCCAGACCGGTGTGATCGTCACCAAGGGCGCCGATCCCGCGCTGGAGCGGTGCACGGTCAGCTCTCCCGCCGAGGCCGGGTTCTACGTCTCGGCGGGCGGGCGCGGCACCTTCACCGCGTGCCGGGTGACGGGCAGCTCCGGCTTCGGGTTCCACGTCATCGACGGCTGCCGCACCAGCCTGAACCGCTGCCACACCGAGCGCTGCGCGCGCGGCGGGTACGAGTTCGCCGAGGACGGCCCGGTCGCCGAGGAGTGCACGAGCGACGAGTCGGGTCCCCGCCTCGCCGCGCAGTCGGCCTCCGGCGCGGGGGCGGCGGCCTCCGGTGAGCGCGCGGGGATCCGTACGGTCTCGGCCGCGCAGAGCCCCGTAGGACCCTCGGCGGCGGAGCGGACGGCGCTGCCGGCCCAGCGGCCCGCCGACGAGGCGGACCCGGCCGGCGACGGGACGGCGACGGGGCGCGGTTCCGGCGAGGTGCTGGGGCAGCTCGACGCGCTGGTGGGCCTGGACAGCGTCAAGCGCGAGGTCCGCGCGCTCACCGACATGATCGAGGTGGGCCGCAGGCGCCAGCGGGCGGGCCTCAAGGCGGCCTCCGTCCGCCGCCACCTGGTCTTCACCGGCTCCCCCGGCACCGGCAAGACGACCGTGGCCCGGCTGTACGGGGAGATCCTGGCCTCCCTCGGGGTCCTGGAGCGCGGACACCTGGTGGAGGTCTCCCGGGTGGACCTGGTCGGCGAGCACATCGGGTCCACCGCGATCCGCACCCAGGAGGCCTTCGACCGGGCGCGCGGCGGGGTGCTGTTCATCGACGAGGCGTACGCGCTGGCTCCCGAGGACTCCGGCCGCGACTTCGGGCGCGAGGCCATCGACACGCTGGTGAAGCTGATGGAGGACCACCGGGAGGCGGTGGTGGTGATCGTGGCCGGGTACACGGCGGAGATGGACCGCTTCCTGACCGTCAACCCGGGGGTCGCCTCGCGCTTCTCCCGGACCATCACCTTCGGGGACTACGGGCCCGAGGAGTTGCTGCGGATCGTGGAGCAGCAGTCCGAGGAACACGAGTACCTCCTCGGCGAGAAGACCTCCGAAGCGCTGCTGGCGTACTTCACGGACCTGCCCAAGGGGCCGGCCTTCGGCAACGGCCGCACCGCCCGCCAGACCTTCGAGTCGATGGTCGAGCGGCACGCGGGGCGGGTGGCGCAGCTGTCGGAGCCGAGTACGGAGGACCTCACCCTGCTGTTCCCGGCGGACCTCCCGGAGCTCTGACGGGGCGCCCGCGCACAGCGCGGGTGGCCCGTCAGAGCCAGGCGCTCACCGCCCGGAGCCCGGGCGCAGGTCCCGGCGCATGCACACGCGGGGCCAGCGGTCGAGGCCGTGCACGGCCTCCCGGTCGCGGATGTCGCGCAGACCGGTCCCCAGGCCGCTGTCGTCCAGGATCCGGAAGCCGCAGCGGGCGTAGTACGGGGCGTTCCACGGGACGTCGGTGAAGGTCGTGAGCGTCAGGGCGGGGGCGCCCTCGGCCGCGGCCCGCTCCGCCAGGTGCTCCAGCAGTGACCGCCCGATGCGGCGGTGCGCGCGGTCGGGATGCACCGACACCTGCTCGACGTGCAGGTTGCCGTCGACCCGGTCGGCGATGAGGTAGCCGACCGGAGTGCCCTCGCCCGTCCCGTGGGCCGCGCCCGTGCTGTCGGCTGTGACCGTCCCGTCGGTCGCGCCTGTCTCCTCGGCCGTGCCCGTCCCCTCGGCCGCGACCCAGACCAGGCCGGCCCGCCGGTAGCCGAGGAGTTCCTCCAGTGGGAGCGGTTCGTCGTCGGCGATCTCCGGCATGCCGATGGCCCGGAAGCACTCCCCCGCGGCCCGCTCGATGTCCTGCAGGAGGGACAGTTCGTCGATGTGCGCTGCTCTGATAAGCATGCACCGCATTGTCCCGGCCGGGGCCGGGTCCGCGAAACGGCTCGGACACCCCGCCGGGGACATCTGACGGACCGCCAGCTAGGGTGGCAGCCCGCCGGATGCCCGCCGCAACCCTGGGAGTTACGCCATGGCCCGCCGACTGCGCCCCGTGGGGCTGGACTTCATCGAGGACGCCCCCGTACGCCTGGCGTTCGCCGCCCGGATCACGGCGGCACCCGAGACCGTGTACCGGGCACTGGCCGAGGAGCTGGAGGGCTGGCCGAGCTGGTTCCGGGCGGTCACCCTGGCCCGGCCGACGCACGGGGGCGCGGGGCGCGAGATCAAGCTGATGGGCGGGGTCCGGTTCCAGGAGACGATCATGGCCGCCGATCCGGAGCAGCGCTACGCGTACCGCGTCGACGAGACCAACGCCCCGGGCATGCGGGCCCTGTTGGAGGAATGGCGGCTGACCCCCTCCGGCTCCGGAACGCACGTGAGGTGGACCTTCGCGACGGACGGGACGGCCCCGTACCGGTTCGGCGTCGCCGCCGCCCGCCCGGGCCTCGGCCACTCCTTCCGCACGGCGGTCCGCGCGCTGGACCGGCGGCTGGCGGAGCGCAGCGGGGCGGACCAGTAGCGGATCAGTAGCGGATCACTGGCCGCAGGGGCCTCGGCCGACGGTCACGTCGACCGCAGGGTTCGCTTCGGCGAGGTCCCCGTGGCCGCCGGTCCGCCTCTGGGGACGGACAGGGAGAGGTGGCCGGCGCCCAGGAAGTTGGCGATCGACACCAGCGCCACGGCCCTGTCACGGATCAGATCGCGGGGTGCCGCGCGGCCAGGTCCCCGTAGCCTCCCGCCGACCAGACCCAGGTCCGGAACTCCTGCAGGCCCATGGCCCGTTCGCCGGCGAAGTGGACCGTGCCGCACCGGCCGCAGTACCAGCCCTGCGCCCAGACCCGGTCGGCGGCCGCCCGTCCCGGTTCGGTCCGGCGGCGCCAGACCCGTACGGTCCGGCCGGCCGTGACGATCATGGCGACGCCCACCAGCAGCGAGACCCCGGAGAGCACTCCCACCCACGTCTGGGGCGGGTCGACCACGAAGTGGCCGCCGCCGGCCTCGGCGACGAACCGGGTGGCCGCCCCGCGGTCGAACCACTTCCCCTGGACCGCTCCCCAGATGAACGTGCCGATCGACACGAGGACGAGGACCATGCCGAAGCAGCCCGTGGCGCCGTTGGCCGGCGCCTCCGGGGCGATCGCGAGGGCCTCGCCCAGCGCCGAGTTCACCTCGCGGGTCGTGACCTTGTGGTCCTCGCCGCCCCCGCTGTCCTCCCGGAGCTCGGCCTTGGCCCCCAGGTACGCGGCGGGCACGCCCAGCACCTGGTCCTCCCGGCCGCACCGGGGGCAGGCCAACGACCGCTCCCCGGGCGGTGCTTCGCCGCCACCACCGCCACCGACGCCGACGCCGTCCGTGATCTCCGCCATGGCTCCCCGCCCCCGTACCCGCGCCGCGCCGCACGGTGCCGCGCCGTGCCCAAAGTCCGCACAGCGTAGCCAGCGGACCGGGGCCCGGCCAGAGGAAACCTTTACGCAGAGGGCTCGCGCCACACCCCGGTCGCCAGCATCGTCTCGAGCGTCAGCGCGTACGGCGCGAGGTCGAGCCCCTGCGCCGCGACCCACGCGTCGGAGTAGTACTTGTCCAAGTAGCGGTCGCCCGGGTCGCAGAGCAGGGTGACGACGCTGCCGGTGCGGCCCTCCGCCACCATCTCCGCGATGATCTTCAGCGCGCTCCACACTCCCGTACCGGTGGATCCGCCCGCCTTGCGGCCGATCACCGTCTCCAGCGCGCGGCACGCCGCGATGCTCGCCGCGTCCGGGACCCGCATCATGCGATCGATGGCGCCGGGGACGAAGCTCGGCTCCATCCGCGGCCGGCCGATGCCCTCGATGCGCGATCCGCAGTCGCTCGTCGCGTGCGGGTCGCCGTTGGTCCAGCCGTCGAAGAAGCAGGAGTTCTCCGGGTCCGGGACGCAGATGCGGGTGTCGTGCTGCATGTAGTGCACGTAGCGCGCGATGGTCGCGGAGGTGCCGCCGGTGCCGGCCGTGGCCACGATCCACGCGGGCTCGGGGTAGCGCTCCAGGCGCAGCTGCTGGTACATCGATTCCGCGATGTTGTTGTTGCCCCGCCAGTCGGTCGCGCGCTCCGCGTACGTGAACTGGTCCATGTAGTGACCGCCGGTCCGGGCGGCGAGCTCCGCGGCCTCCTCGTACATCTTCATCGAGTCGTCGACGAAGTGGCACTCGCCCCCGTGGAACTCGATGAGCCGGCACTTCTCGGGGCTCGTCGTCCGCGGCATCACGGCGATGAACGGGACGCCGATCAGCTTGGCGAAGTACGCCTCCGAGACCGCGGTGGAGCCGGACGAGGCCTCGATGACGGGGCGCCCGGGGCGGATCCAGCCGTTGCACAGGGCGTAGAGGAACAGCGAGCGGGCGAGGCGGTGCTTGAGGGAGCCCGTCGGGTGCGTGGACTCGTCCTTGAGGTAGAGGTCGATGCCCCAGGCCTCGGGGAGCGGGAAGCGCAGCAGGTGGGTGTCGGCGGACCGGTTGGCGTCGGCCTGGACCTTGCGGACGGCCTCCTTCAGCCAGGCGCGGTAGTCCGCGTCGCTGCGGTCGACGTCGATGGTCGTTGCGGTCGTACCGGTGGTGCTCATGCGCCGTGCTCCTTCGTACTTCCCGATGTCCCGAGTGTTTCCAGGGGTGCGTATCGCCACCGCCCGCTTTCGCAATGTACCCCGCTCACCTGCACAAACAGTCACTTTGGGTATCCATGCGAATCCCTTTCGATCGCATTCGGTTGCACACGGGCGCACAGTGGGTGACCCTGGGGAGGTGTCACCGAGGGTGCAGCACCCGTAACACTGATGTCGGGGAGTCGCAGCCGTGATCAGTCATTCCCGCAGGCACTGCGTGGTGGAACTGCAGGCCCTGCCCTTGCGGATCGGACAGATCCGCCGAATCGTTTCCGCACAGCTGCGCCACTGGCAGCTCGATCCACTCATCGACCGGGCCGCACTCGGTGTGACGGAGCTGCTCAGCAACGTGCACCGCCACGCGCAGCCGGACAAGACCTGCACGGTCGAGATCGAGCTCCGCCTCGGCCGGCTGACGGTCTCCGTCTACGACAGCGATCCGCGCCTCCCGGTGCTCCGCGCCGTCGAGGCCGGATCCCTGGAGACCTCCGGACGCGGGCTCGCGCTCGTGGAGGCCGTCAGCGAGGCATGGGGGGCGCGGCAGCAGGCCGACTGCCCGGGCAAGGTGGTGTGGTTCTCCCTGCGCGCGGCGCCGGGACCGGCCGCGCCGGCCCGCCACCCGGTGATCCTGGCCGACAGGCCCGTACGGGGACCAGCGCCGGCCCCGCTCGTCGCGGTCACCCCCGAGCCCGTCTCCGCCGCCCTGTCGGCGGCGGCGCCGGTCGGCGCGCGGCCCGGGTAGGGGGTGTGTCTCGGGGTCTCCGTGGAAGAAGGAGCGGGCTCTGGTGCGTGCGATCGCAAGGCGCCGGGATGTCCTGGTGGCGCGGAGCTACTCGGACATTGCGGCAACGCGGCGAGCGTGCGCGCCAGAGCCCGCGACGCCACGGAGACCCGAGACACACCCCCTCAGGCTCCGCCCGGCCGGAGCGCTCCCGCGCCGCCCGGCGGGGCGGGCGACCGGTCAGGCCGCCGCGCCCAGGGTCCCGAGCGGGTCGTCCAGGACGGGCTGCCACGCCAGCTCGGCGGCGCCGACCAGGCTGTTGTGGTCGAGCGTGCAGGGCAGGATCGGCACGCCTCCGCTGCGCCCCCACAGGCTGCGGTCCGCGACCACCGCGCGCAGCCGCTCGGGGTCGGCGTGGAGCAGTTCGCGGTGGAGTCCGCCGAGGATGATCCGGTCCGGATTCAGGATGTTCACCAGGCCCGCGAGGCCCAGCCCGAGCCGGTCGATCAGTTCCTCCACGGCCGCCCGTACGCCCGGATCCGCGGACTCCTCGCGCAGCAGGTCGCGGGCCTGCTGGAGCAGCGAGACCTCGGGTCCCGGGGTGCGCCCGGCAGCGGTGAGGAAGGCCAGCGGATCGGCCTCCACGTCGAGGCAGCCGCGACTGCCGCAGTGGCAGGGACGCCCCTCCGGATTGACGGTGAGGTGGCCGACCTCCAGGGCCAGGCCCGAACTCCCGCTGTGCAGGCGCCCGTCCAGGACGAGCGCCCCGCCGACACCTCGGTGCCCGGTGGCCACGCACAGCAGGTGCTGCGCGCTGCGGCCGGCGCCGTGGCGGTGCTCGGCGAGCGCGGCGAGGTTGACGTCGTTGCCGGTCAGCGCCGGGCCGTCGATGCCGGCGGCCTTCACCTGCTCGGCGAAGATGGCCCGGACGGGGGAACCGGCCGGCCAGGCAAGGTGCAGCGGGTTCAGTGCCGTGCCCTCCGGTTCAGCGACCGCCGAAGGCACCGCGAGCCCGGCTCCGATGCAGCGCCGGCCGGTCTGCGCGAGCAGCGCGGCCCCGGCTTCGACGACCGCGCCGAGCACCTGCGCGGGGTCCGCGGAGACCGGCACCCGGCCGGGCGCGGTGGCCACGATCCGGCCGCCGAGGCCGACCAGGGCGGCCCGGAAGCCGTCCGAGTGCACCTGCGCGGCCAGTGCCACCGGGCCGTCCTCGTCCACGGAGAGCCGGTGCGAGGGGCGGCCCTGGGCTCCGCCGGCCCCGCCGGGGCGGGAGTCGACGCGGATCAGGCCGGGCGCCTCCAGTTCCGCGGCGACGGCTCCGGCGGTGGCGCGGGTGACGCCGAGTTCGGCGGTGAGGACGGCGCGGGTCGGGGCCCGGCCGGTGTGGACGAGCTCCAGCGCCGGGCCGAGCGCGCCGCGACCCCGCTCCAGCTTGGTCCGCACGGAGCCGGCGTACGCGACCGGGGCCGGGGCCACGGCCGGGGCGGTCGACGCTGCCGGTGCCGGCGCGGCCGTCCCCTCGGTCCTGTCCGTACCGTCAGTCCTGGCCGTCCCCTCGGCCCTGGCCGTACCGTCAGCCCCGTCGGTCCCAGCGGACACCGTGGTCACATCCCCCACCCGCGGCGGGGCCCCGTTGCCGTTCATGACAGCGATCCTCGCATGATCGGAGCCCCTGGGACGCCGCCTGCCGGCCGAGCCCGCCGACCCGGAGTGTGATGTTCAGCCGCCCGGTCAGCCCGAGGCCGGGCGGAGCGGTCCCGGGAAGGACCTTCGGCACCCCGTGATAGGCCCGTCGGACCGGTCCGCCGAAGACGAACAGATCCCCGTTGCGCAGCTCAACGTCCCGATACGGACGCCCTCGCGAGGCCGTGTTTCCGAAGCGGAAGAGGCATGGATCACCCAGGCTGAACGAGACCACCGGGGCCTCGGAGCGCTCCTCGGCGTCGCGGTGCATGCCCATGCGGGAGTCGCCGTCGTAGAAGTTGACCAGCGCGATGTCGTAGGTGTCGTAGGTGCCGCAGGTGTCACAGGTGCCGTACGCGGAGCCGGGGCCCGGGGCCTTCCCGTACGCGGCGGTCACGGCGTCCCGCCCCAGCCGCGCGAGCCACTCGGGCATCGGCTTGACCGGCGTCCCGTCCCCGTCGACGGCGGTGGGCGCGTACCCGTACGGATACCAGTGCAGCCCGAGGCACACCTGCCGCGCGGTCATCGTGCCGCCGCCCGGCGTGCGCACGGTGCGCAGCCCGGCGGGCGGCCGGGCCCAGGCGCGGCAGGCGTCCACCAACTCCCTCTGCAGGGAGGGTTCCAGCCAGTCCGGCAGGTGCACGGCGCCCGGAGCGACCTCGGTCCGCTCGCGCGGGAAGAGCTCGCCCGCGAAGAGTTCCCCGTCCATGCCCTCCATTGTCCGCCCCTGCTGGCAGACTCCCGCCATGGAGATCACCGACTACGTGAAGACCGTGGCCCGCGAGGGCGAGGCGCTGGCCGAGGCCGCCGAACGGGCCGGTACGGACGCCGTGGTGCCCACCTGCCCCGAGTGGCGGGTCGCCGATCTGCTGCGGCACACCGGTTCGGTGCACCGCTGGGCCACCGGATACGTGGCGGAGGGCCGCAGCGAGCGCGTGCCGCTCCCGGTCGCGCCGGAGGTGGCGGGCGCGGAGCTGCTGGCCTGGTTCCGCGAGGGCCACGCGGCGCTGGTGCGGACGCTGGCCGGGGCGCCGGCCGATGTGGAGTGCTGGACCTTCCTGCCGACGGCCCCGCCGTCGCCGCTGGCGTTCTGGGCCCGGCGCCAGGCCCATGAGACCACCGTGCACCGGATGGACGCGGAGGCCGCGCTGGGCAGGGCGTTCGGGGCGGTGCTGCCCGGGTTCGCGGAGGACGGGGTGGACGAGCTGCTGACCGGTTTCCACGCGCGGCCGAAGAGCCGGGTGCGGACGCCCGAGCCGCGGGTGCTGCGGGTGCGTGCCGCCGACACGGGCGCGGTGTGGACCGTACACCTGTCCACGGGGCCGGCCCGGACGGTGCGGGGCGAGGTGGAAGGGGAGGCGGCCGACTGCACGCTCGCCGGCGAGGCGGCCTGGCTGTACACGGCGCTGTGGAACCGGGTGCCGCTCACCGGGCCGGGTGTGACGGGTGACGCGGAGCTGGCCCGGCTCTGGGCGGAGACGGCCGGAATCTGAACGGCGGCCCGGCGCCGCCCTTGTGGCGGTGCGCCACACGCTGTGACACTGCGCGCATGGGGCGACGCAGTCAGGCGGACCGGGACGCGGTCACCATCGAGATCGTCTACGCGTTCGTCAGCGGCGGCCTCGCGGCCGCGCTCACCTTCGCGGCGGTGTACGGCCCGGCCCTGGCCTTCGACCTCTCCCCCGGCACCGGCCGCACCCTGGCGGCGGCGGGCGGCGCGCTGGCCGGCACGGTCTTCCTGCTCCGGGTGACGCACCTGCTGTGGCGCTTCTCCCGCCGCCCGGAGAACGACGGCCGCTAGGCCTGTCGTCGAAGTGGGGCCCGGGCCGCGACGGCCGGGGTCGCGACAGCCGGGCCCGCGATGGCCGGGGTCGCCTCAGCCCAGGGTGGACGCGTACGCCGTCTGGGAGCGGAACTTCCAACCGGGCCGCGCGTTCCAGGGGTTCGGCATCTCCGCGCTGGTGGCGTAGGCGTAGCCGGCTCCGCGCTCGAAGGCGGTGCGCAGGGTGGCGCGCATCGCGGCGGCGTCCGGGACGTCGTGGACGAGGTGCCAGAACGCGGTGCCGCTCGGGTCGAGTTCGGCGCCCGCGCGATAGCCGGTGAGGCCGTTGAACACGTTGCCGCCGAGCCAACCGCCGCCGGTGTACGCCGCGTGGGTGTCCTCGTAGGTGACGAAGACGTCGGCGGTGCGGTGGCCGGGCTCCAGGTAGCAGTCGGCGATGGCCGTACCGGGGTTGTTGACGACCAGGTCCGGGGTGCCGGGGGCGGCCGCCTCCATGGTGTCCTGGACGTAGCGGCGCAGTTCCGCGTAGTGGTCGCGGGTGGCATTGGCCGGGCCGCAGTCACGGCTGACGACGTCGAAGAAGATGCCGTCCACATGGAGGCGGCCGTCGGGAGTCTTCAGGTAGTTGTCGACGGAGGCCTTGACGGCGGCGGCGTCCCGGTTGCCGTGGTCGGTGTGGACGTAGCCGAGCACCTTGGTCTTCTCGCCGGTGGCGGTGGTCCCGGCGCGCAGGGCGTCGGCGCGGGCCCGCCAGGGGGCGTCGAACGGGGAGTCGCCGTTGCCCGGGTTGAGGACGACGACGGAGGCGGCCGGGCCGGTGGCCGTGAGTTCGACGAGCATCGGGTCGTCGGCCCAGACGTAGGCGGGTACGGCTATCTCCAGGCCCCGTACGCCCGGTCTGCGGGGTGTCGGGATCACTTGGGGGGCCGGGGCCTGGTCCTGACCCCGGGTCACGGTCTCGGCCTGGGCCGGTGCGGGGGCGGCGGTGGCCGACGGGGCCCGGCCCGAGCTCGCCGAAGCGGTGACGGCGGGCGCCGGCGCGGCCAGTAAGAGGGTCGCGAGGACGGCGTAGACGGCCTTCGCGGCACGGGTCATGACTGCTCCTCGAGCGACGACGGGACGACGGGGCGGCGCGACGACGGGGGCGCGACCCGAGGAACACTAGACGGACCGCCGGGCCCGCCAGAGCCGAATCCTCTGCTTCGGTATGAGGAACTGACAAGCGAACAATCGCGGCCCCGTCACACGGCGGACAGCCCCACTCCGTGCGCCAACTGCCCGGCGGCGTGCGCGAAGAACGCCTCCCGGTCCTCGACGACCCGGGCGAACTGGCCGAACACCTCGAAGGAGACCAGCCCGAAGAGCTGCGCCCAGGCCGCGACCAGGGCGGCGGCGACCTCGGGGGGCAGCCCTGCGGCGAAGTCCTCGACCATCCGGACGGCTTCGGGGCGCAGCTCGGCGGGGAGCGGCGGGAGGGCGACGCCCCGGCCCTCGTAGGCGGCGCGGACGATGCCAATGAGGGCGTTGCCGACGCGCGAGGCGGGGCCGATGGTGTCCAGGGGTGCGGTGTAGCCGGGGACCGGTGAGCCGTAGATGAGCGCGTACTCGTGCGGGTGCTCCAGCGCCCAGGCGCGGACGGCCTCACAGACCGCGATCCAGCGCGCGCGGGGCCCGGAGCCGGCGGCGAGGGCCCGGGCGTCGACCGCCTCGGCGGCGGCGCCGACGCTGTCGTAGGCGTCGACGATGAGGGCGGTGAGCAGCTCGTCGCGGCTGGGGAAGTAGCGGTAGAGGGCGGAGGAGACCATGCCCAGCTCGCGGGCGACGGCGCGCAGCGAGAGCTTGGCCGCGCCCTCGGCCGCGAGCGCGCGGCGCGCCTCGTCCTTGATGGCGGCGGTGACTTCGATGCGGGCCCGCTCGCGGGCCCCTCGCACGGTGCTCATGGACGTCAGTGTGGCACGGAGCGAGAGCAGCGCCCAAAAACTGGATCACCGATCCATTCAGAGAGCACTGCTCTTGCTTTGGATCGCCGACCCGTGCACACTGATCTCAAGCGAGAGCAGTGCTCTCCCACATATCCTCGGAGGCCGTCATGAACGCGTCCAAGCCGTACTACATCCAGGCCGGCCCGGTCGGTGTCCGCTTCAACGCCCTCCTCGGCAAGCTCGCCCGGATCGGCATCAGCCTGGCCGGTACGGCCGAGCTGTCGGTGCGCGGCCGCACCTCCGGCCAGATGCAGCGGATTCCGGTGAACCCCCACACCCAGGACGGCGAGCAGTACCTGGTCTCCGCCCGGGGCCACTCGCAGTGGGTGCGCAACATGCGGGCGGCGGGCGGCGGCGAGCTCCGGGTGGGCCGCAAGGTGCGCAGCTTCACCGTCACCGAACTCACCGACCCCGCCGAGCAGGCCGTGGTCCTTCGCGGCTACCTGAAGAAGTGGGGCTGGGAGGTCAACCGGTTCTTCAACGGCGTCACCGCGGACTCCTCCGAGTCCGAGCTCCGCGCGGCCGCGGCCGACCACCCGGTCTTCCGCATCACGGTCACCGGCTGACCGGCGACAGCGACCGTCGACGGCCGACAGCCGTCCGCTGACCGCCGTCCGCCGTCCGCCGTCCGCCGGTCTCAGCCCCGGGCCCCTCCCTGATCGGCGCCCGCGCCCGCAGCCTCGTCCGGGCCCGGGCCCCCGCCCGCGCCCTCGCCCCGGCTCCGCGCCTGCCTGGCGTCGAGCAGGTGCAGCGCCTTGCGCGCCAGCGGGTACGTACGCACCATGTCGGCCAGGGTCATCGAGCCGCGCGTGATCCGGGCGAAGGCCAGCCAGGCCGGCCGGAAGCCGGTGATCACCGCGTGCAGGAGTCCCGGCTTGGCCTCGAAGACCGTCAGCATCCGCTTGCCGACGCCCATCTCCACACCCAGCCCGGCCTTGACCGCGAAGGCGTAGTTGAGCGCCTGGCGGCGCGCGTCCACCGCGTCCTGCGCCTCGGAGACCTTCACCGCCCACTCCCCGGCGAGCCGGCCCGAGCGCAGCGCGAAGGAGATGCCCTCGCGCGTCCACGGCTCCAGCAGCCCGGCCGCGTCGCCGGCGACCAGCACCCGGCCGCGCGAGAGCGGCGAGCCCGGCTTGCGGCAGCGGGTCAAGTGCCCCGAGGAGACGGCCGGTTCGAAGCCGGCCAGACCCAGCCGGGCGATGAAGTCGTCCAGGTACCGCTTGGTCGCGGCGCCCTCCCCCTTCGCCGAGATGACCCCGACGGTGAGGGTGTCGCCCTTGGGGAAGACCCAGCCGTAGCTGCCGGGGAGCGGGCCCCAGTCGATGAGGACCCGGCCCTTCCAGTCCTCGGCGACCGTGGCGGGCACCGGGATCTCCGCCTCCAGGCCGAGGTCGACCTGGTCCATCTCGACCCCCACGTGGGCGCCGATCCGGCTCGCGCTGCCGTCCGCGCCGACCACGGCCCGCGCCAGCACGGTCTCGCCGTCGGCCAGGACCACGGCGACGGTGCGCCGGTCGGGCACGGAGGCCCCGTGCTGCTCGACCCGCGCCACGGCCGTACCCGTACGGACCGTCGCGCCCGCCTTCTCCGCCTCGGCGACCAGCGCCGCGTCGAACTCGGGCCGGTTGATCAGGCCGAACAGCATCTGCTTGGAACGCCGCGTCCGGGCGAACTTCCCGTCCAGCGAGAAGGTGACCGCGTGGATGCGGTCCTTGAACGGCAGTACGAAGCCCGGCGGCAGGGCGTCGCGCGAGGGGCCGATGATGCCTCCGCCGCAGGTCTTGTACCGGGGCAGTTCCGCCTTCTCCAGCAGCAGGACGCGCCGCCCGGCGGCCGCCGCCGCGTGCGCCGCCGAGGACCCGGCCGGCCCGGCCCCGACCACGACCACGTCCCACACCTCGCCGGTCCCCCCGGCCACCTCCGCGTCCGTGTGCTCGGCGGCCTGTCCTGCCGCCGCGTCGCGTACGTCGCCGTTGTCGCTCTCGTCGCTGCTCACGATGTGCTGCTGCTCCTGATCCTGCGGTTCACGCCGTTGCTCCGATGCCGGGGAAATCCTACGGCGCGAGACCGCCTGCCCCGTTGTGCGAGGATCGAGACAGTCTTTCGCCGTACTCCGCATACGCCCACCCCGCGAATGCGGGACGCGTACACGTACACCAACGTCGCACCCAAGAGGAGCGTGCCCATGCCGTCTCATCCGATCGCCGAGACCGTCGCCTCGCTGATGCCCCGCGCCAAGCAGGAGCTGTCCGAGCTGGTGGCTTTCCAGTCGGTGGCGGACTGGGCACAGTTCCCCAAGAGCGAGAGCGAGGCCGCGGCGAACTGGGTGGCCGACGCGCTGCGCGCCGAGGGCTTCCAGGACGTGGCGCTCCTCGACACCCCCGACGACACCCAGTCGGTGTACGGCTACCTGCCCGGTCCCGCGGGCGCGCCGACCGTGCTGCTGTACGCGCACTACGACGTGCAGCCCCCGCTGGACGACCCGGCCTGGGTCTCCCCGGCCTTCGAGCTGACCGAGCGCGACGGGCGCTGGTACGGGCGCGGTACGGCCGACTGCAAGGGCGGGTTCATCCTGCACCTGCTCGCGCTGCGCGCCCTGAAGGCCAACGGCGGTGTGCCGGTGGGCGTCAAGGTGATCGTCGAGGGCTCGGAGGAGCAGGGCACGGGCGGTCTGCAGCAGTACGCGACGGCCCACCCCGAACTGCTGGCCGCCGACGCCGTCGTGATCGGCGACGCGGGCAACTTCCGCAAGGGCCTGCCGACGGTCACGGCGACCCTGCGCGGGATGGCCCTGCTGAAGGTCAGGATCGACACCCTGGCGGGCAACCTGCACTCCGGCATGTTCGGCGGCGCCGCCCCGGACGCGATGGCCGCGCTGATCCAGCTGCTGGCCTCGCTGCGCTCGGCGGACGGTTCGACCACGGTGGACGGGCTCTCCTCGGACACGGTGTGGGAGGGGCTCCAGTACCCGGAGGCCGACTTCCGTGCCGACGCGAAGGTACTGGACGGGGTCGAGCTGATCGGCGGGGGCACCATCGCCGACCGGCTGTGGGCCCGGCCCGCGGTCACCGTGCTGGCCATCGACTCCCCGCCGCTGGTCGGCGCGACCCCGTCGGTGCACGCGAGCGCGGGCGCGCTGGTGAGCCTGCGGGTGCCGCCGGGCGTGGACACGGCGCAGGCCATCAAGCTGCTGGAGGCGCACCTGGTGGCGCACACCCCGTGGCAGGCCCGCCTGGAGCTCGAAGTCGTCGGCCAGGGGCAGCCGTTCCAGGCGGACACCGACAGCCCGGCGTACGCGTCGATGGCGAAGGCCATGGAGGCGGCGTACCCCGGCCAGGAGATGCAGATCAGCGGCATGGGCGGATCGATCCCCCTGTGCAACACGCTGACCTCGCTGTACCCGGACGCGGAGATGCTGCTGATCGGGCTGAGCGAGCCCGAGGCGCAGATCCACGCGGTGAACGAGAGCGTCTCCCCGGAGGAGTTGGAGCGCCTCTCGGTCACCGAGGCACTGTTCCTCGTCAACTACGCCGAGTCCAAGCGGGCCTGACGCCGGCCGGCGGATCCTGCCGGCGGTCGACCGAAGACCGCCGGCAGGATCCGCCGGGGGTCCGCATGGGGTCCGCCGGGGGCGAACTCCGCTTCCGGCGTATCGCCGCCCTCCGCGGGATCGGCCCGGTTACGTTCGGGGGATGGACCTGGATCTCGTCGAAGTCATCCCCGAACGGCTCCACATGCTCCGCTTCCGCATCGGCCAGGCCTATCTCTGGCGCGACGGGGCGGACCTGACCCTGATCGACGCGGGCCACGCCGAGTCGGCGGCCGCGATCGAGGACGCCATACGCTCCCTCGGGTTGCGGCCCGAACGGCTGGAGCGGATCGTCCTGACCCACTGCCACCGCGACCACGTCGGCGCGGCGGGCGAACTCGCCGCCCGCTGGGGCGCGCAGGTGCTGGCGCACCGGCTGGACGCACCGGTGGTCCGCGGCGAGCAGCCGGTCCCCGAGCCGGTGCTGCTGGACTGGGAACTGCCGCTGTACGCACACGGCTTGACGGTGTCCGAGGCCCCGCCGACCCGTGTGGACCGGGAGCTCTCGGACGGCGAGGTACTCACCTTCGGCGGCGGCGCCGTCGTCGTCCACTCCCCGGGCCACACCCCCGGCAGCATCGCGGTCCATCTGCCCGCGCACGGAGTGCTGTTCACGGGTGACTGCGTCGCCGGAGTCGGCCGGGTGATGCTGGGCGTCTTCAACGTGGACCGCGCCGAGGCCGTCGCCTCCTTCCGCCGGCTGGCCGGGCTGTCCCCGTCGGTGGCCTGCTTCGGCCACGGCGACCCCCTGACCGAGGACACGGCCGCCACCCTCCGCTCGGCGGCGAAGGCGACCGACGCAGCCGCGACGGAAGCCCCGGACGCCCCGGACGCGGGCTCCTCCGCCACGGCCGCCTCCGGCCCGCCGGTCACAGCCTGAACAGCACTCCGCGCCATGTCCAGCCCGCGCCGATGACCGCGGCCCGCAGGGGGTTCCTCATCTCCCGCGGGTCGACGCGCAACGTCTCGACCCGGCGGCGACGGCCGTCCGGCCCCCGCTCGTACGTCCACTGCCGCGACACCGTCGTCGTCGGCCCCCGGCCGTACTCGCGCGTCACCCCGTCCCACTGCTCGTCGACGGCCCGTACCTCGCGCCGCGCCGGGACCAGGCGCATCCGGGTCCTGAGCCTCAGGTCCAGCCCCCGGACGTGCCACTCCGCCACCAGGTCGGCGCGCTCCCCGGGCGTGCCCTCGCGCACCGCGTACGGCACGCCCGGTCCGTTGATCGCGAGCAGCACGGTGCGTACCGCCGCCGCGGAGAGCGGTGCCGCACCGGCGCGGGGACCGCTCGTGCCGGTCAGTCTGTCGAAGAGGCCCATCGGATCATCCTAGGGAGGGACTCCGCGGAGCCCGGGGTCACACCCCCTGGGGGACCGGCCGGCCCGCCTCGAGGTACGCCGCGCGGCCCCGCTCCCGTGCGCGCAGGGCCCATCGCAGCCGCTCGTACCGGACTTCCGGGAGGAGGTGCGCCGCCTCCTCCTCCGTCACGAACCTCCACGCCCGCAGCTCCGGCCCCGGCAGCCGCAGCCGCCCGGCCTGCGCCGCCGGCAGCCGGCCGCCGTCGAAGAGCAGCCGCAGTCCCCCGTACCCCGCCGGGGGCGCCGGCGGCTCCCAGTCCACGACCAGCAGTTCCGGGGCGTGCTCCAGGACGAGGCCCAGCTCCTCCTCGACCTCCCGCATCCCGGCGCGGGCCGGTGCCTCGCCCGCCTCGACGACGCCACCCGGGAACTCCCAGCCCGCCTTGTACGTCGGATCCACGAGGAGCACCCGGTCCTCGTCGTCGAAGAGGAGCACCCCGGCCGCCACCGTCTCGCGCGTCGGCTGCGGGGTCTGCACGATGTCACAGGCCGGGGCGGCGCCGGTGCGTACGGCCTCGGCGATCCGCTCCGCCGTCTCCCGGACCGTCAGGGCCCCGTTGTCGACGACGTGGGCGTCGGCCGTCAGCCAGCCCAGCGCGTGCTGGTAGACCGGTATGTGGTCGTAGGCCCACTGCCGCACCCGGAGGTCCACTTCCCGCGGCGCCCCGGGCTCCTCCCGCGTCGCGATCCGCTCGCGCAGGATCGTTTCCGCCGGGGCCAGCAGCACGTGCCGCACCGCGATCCTGCGCGCCGCCAGCCCGCCGAAGATCTCGTCCCGGTACTCCTGCCGCAGCAGGGTCATCGGCACCACCAGGACGCCGCCCAGCTCCGCGAGCATCGCCGCCGCCGTGTCCACGACGAGCCGCCGCCACATCGGCAGGTCCTGGTAGTCGGAGACCTCCGCGAGGCGCTTGCGCGGCAGCAGCACGCGCAGCGCGTCACCGATGAACTCCGGGTCGAACAGGGTGCTGTCCGGCAGGAGCCCGGTCAGTTCCCGGGCCGTGCTGCTCTTCCCGGCGCTGAAAGTGCCGTTGATCCAGACAATCACGTCTACCCCTCTCCCGATGCCCCCAGTGGCTTGCCCGCACCACCCTGCCACGGAAACCCCGCTCCCCCGCCGAGTGCTTATCCTCAAGGTCACAGGCCTGTCCGCGCCGCCAGGGCGCCCGACCCACCGGAGGTTCCCCACCGTGCCGCACACCCGCCGCCCGATCGAGCCCCGCTACGGCAACCGGCCGACCATGAAGGACGTGGCGGCCCGGGCCGGCGTGGGCCTGAAGACGGTGTCGCGCGTGGTCAACGGCGAGCCGGGGGTCACACCGGACACGGAGAAGCGGGTCCAGGACGCCATCGACGCCCTCGGCTTCCGCCGCAACGACAGCGCCCGCGTGCTCCGCAAGGGCCGCACCGCGACCGTCGGCCTCGTCCTGGAGGACCTCGCCGACCCCTTCTACGGGCCGCTCAACCGGGCCGTGGAGGAGGTGGCCCGGGCGCACGGCGCGCTGCTGATCAACGGCTCCAGCGCCGAGGACCCGGACCGCGAGCGGGAGTTGGCGCTCGCGCTGTGCGCCCGCCGGGTGGACGGACTCGTGGTGATCCCGGCCGGGGACGACCACCGCTATCTCGAGCCGGAGATCCGGGCCGGGGTGGCCACGGTGTTCGTGGACCGGCCGGCGGGCCGGATCGACGCGGACGTCGTACTGTCCGACAGCTTCGGCGGCGCACGGGACGGGGTGGCCCACCTGATCGCGGGCGGCCACCGCCGGATCGGCTTCATCGGCGACCACCCGCACATCCACACGGCGACCGAGCGGCTCCGGGGCTACCGCGCGGCCATGGAGGACGCAGGCCTGCCGGTCGCCGGGTCCTGGGTCTCCCTCGGCCCGACCGCCCCCGACCGCGTCGCGGCCGCCACCCGGTCGATGCTGTCCGGCCCGGAGCCGGTGACGGCCCTCTTCGCCGGGAACAACCGGGTGACGGTCACGGTCGTACGGGTCCTGGCGGCGCGGCCCGGCCGGGTGGCGCTGGTCGGCTTCGACGACTTCGAGCTCGCCGACCTGCTGCGCCCCGGAGTCACCGTGATCGCCCAAGACGCGGCGGCGCTGGGCCGCGTGGCCACGGACCGCCTCTTCCAGCGCCTGGCGGGCGCCGACCTCCCGCCGGCCCGCATCGAGCTCCCGACCCGCCTGATCCCCCGCGGCTCGGGCGAAATCCCGCCGGGCTCCTGACGCGTCGGGTGCCGCCGGGCGCCGAACGCGCCGCAGCCCCGCCCGGGATCGTCCGGGCGGGGCTGCGCAGGCGCTGGGGCCGGGGCGGACCGGGGGTCAGGCGGTCGCCGTCAGGGTGGCCGAGCGGCGCGGGATGGCGAAGGCGTCGAGCTCCGCGCGGGTCAGGCCGGTCAGGGCGGTGACCTCCTCGGCGCCGACGGCGCCGCAGTCGAGGCCGCGGACCAGGTAGCCGGCCAGCGCCTTCGCGGTGGCGGGCTCGTCCATGACGTCGCCCTCGATCTTGGCGACGTACGCCTTCAGGCGCGCGGCGGCCGTCTCGAGGCCCTCGCGGTAGAAGACGAAGACGGCCGCGTAGCGGGTCGGCAGGTGCGCCGGGTGCATGTCCCAGCCCTGGTAATAGGCACGGGCCAGGGCGCGCCGGGTCAGGCCGTAGTGCAGCTTCCAGGCCTCGTGGACGTGCTCGGTGGTGCCGATCGGCAGGACGTTGGTGGAGCCGTCGGAGACGCGTACGCCGGTGCCGGCGGCCGCGACCTGCATGATCGCCTTGGCGTGGTCGGCGGCGGGGTGGTCGCTCGACTGGTAGGCGGCCGAGACGCCGACGCAGGCGCTGTAGTCGAAGGTGCCGTAGTGCAGGCCGGTGGCGCGGCCCTTGGAGGCCTCGATCATCCGGGCGACCGCGGCGGTGCCGTCGGAGGCGAGGATGGACTGGCTGGTCTCGATCTGGATCTCGAAGCCGATCCGGCCCGGGCGCAGGCCGCGGGCGGTCTCGAAGGCCTCCAGCAGCTGCACGAACGCCGTGACCTGCTCGGGGTACGTGACCTTGGGCAGGGTCAGGACCAGACCCTCGGGCAGGCCGCCGTGCGCGAGCAGGCCGGAGAGGAAGATGTCGGTGGTCCGGATGCCGCGGTCGCGGACGTTGGACTCCATGCACTTCATGCGGATGCCCATGTACGGGGCGTTCGTGCCGTTGGAGAACGCTTCGGCGACGAGACGGGCGGCGCGGGCGGCGGCCTGGTCCTCCTCCTCGTCGGAGCGGACGCCGAAGCCGTCCTCGAAGTCGACGCGGAGGTCCTCGATGGGCTCGGAGGCGAGCTTGGCGCGGACGCGGTCGTAGACCGGGACGGCCAGCTCGTCGGAGATGCCCAGCACCTTGGCGAAGGTGGCGGCGTCCGGGGCGTGCTCGTCCAGGGCCGCGAGGGCCTGGTCGCCCCAGGAGCGGATGGTGTCCGCGGCGAAGACGTCACCGGGCACGTAGACCGTGTGGATGGGCTGGCGGGTGCCGGGGTCGCCCGGGTAGTGGCGCGCGAGTTCCGCGTCCACCGGCTTGAGGGAAGCGCTGATGCCCTCGCTGACCGCGCCTGCGAGGCTCGTCGCCACCTTCTCCTGCTGACCCATCGTGCACTCTCCTCTTTTCCGCTTCACGGAATCTTAGATCCGCATTACAGAATTTAGTCACGGGGTTCCACTCCGTCAATGGTCCCCCCGCCGTCCTGGACAAACGACTCGGGGCCGTGCGGTGAGAAACACCACACGGCCCCGGAGACCACTTACCCGCAGGTCAGCGCCTGCGACAGGGATCTAGCCCTTGCGCGCCTTGATCTCGTCGGTCAGCTGCGGGACGACCGCGAAGAGGTCGCCGACCACGCCGTAGTCGACGAGGTCGAAGATCGGAGCCTCGGCGTCCTTGTTGATGGCGACGATGGTCTTCGAGGTCTGCATGCCGGCCCGGTGCTGGATCGCGCCCGAGATGCCGGAGGCGATGTACAGCTGCGGGGAGACCGACTTGCCGGTCTGGCCGACCTGGTTGGAGTGCGGGTACCAGCCGGCGTCGACGGCCGCGCGCGAGGCGCCGACGGCCGCGCCGAGGGAGTCCGCGAGCGCCTCGATGATGTGGAAGTTCTCGGCGCCGTTGACGCCGCGGCCGCCGGAGACCACGATCGCGGCCTCGGTCAGCTCGGGGCGGCCGGTCGACTCGCGCGGGGTGCGGGAGGTGATCTTGGTGCCGGTGGCCAGGGCGCCGAAGGTGACGGCGAGCGCCTCGACGGTGCCGGCGGCCGGGGCGGCCTCGACCGGGGCCGAGTTCGGCTTCACGGTGATGACCGGGGTGCCCTTGGAGACCACGGACTTGGTGGTGAAGGACGCGGCGAACGCGGCCTGCGTCGCGACCGGACCCTTGTCACCCGCCTCGATGTCGATGGCGTCGGTGATGATGCCCGAGCCGATGCGGACGGCCAGGCGGGCGGCGATCTCCTTGCCCTCCGCGGAGGACGGGACGAGCACGGCGACCAGGGAACCCGCGGCGGACACGGCGTCGTACGCGGCCTGGAGCGCGTCCACCTTCGGTACGACGAGGTAGTCGGAGAACTCGGGGGCGTCGGCGGTGAGGACCTTGACGGCACCGTGCTCGGCGAGCACGGCGGCGGTGGCCTCGGCGCCGGCGCCGAGCGCCAGGGCGACGGGCTCGCCGATGCGGCGGGCCAGCGTCAGCAGTTCGAGGGTGGGCTTGCGGACGGCGCCGTCGACGTGGTCGACGTAGACGAGGACTTCAGCCATTGGGGGATGCTCCTGCGCATGCGAAGTAGGTCAGGGGGCGTAGTGAGAGGGCCGAAGCTCTTGGACGAGCTTCCGGCCGGCCAGGCTGTGCCTAGATGAACTTCTGCTCCGCAAGGAAGCCGGCCAGCGACTTGCCGCCCTCGCCCTCGTCCTTGACGATCGTTCCGGCGGTACGGGCCGGGCGCTGGGTCGCGGAGTCGACCGCGGTCCAGGAGCCCTCGAGGCCGACCTCGTCGGCCTCGATCTCGAGCTCCTCGAGGTCCCAGGACTCCACCGGCTTCTTCTTGGCGGCCATGATGCCCTTGAAGGACGGGTAGCGGGCCTCGCCCGACTGGTCCGTCACCGAGACGAGCGCCGGGAGGGAGGCCTCCAGCTGCTCGCTCGCCGAGTCGCCGTCGCGGCGGCCGGTCACGACGCCGCCCTCGACCTTGACCTCGGACAGGAGGGTGACCTGCGGGACCCCCAGGCGCTCCGCCAGGATCGCCGGGAGGACACCCATGGTGCCGTCCGTCGAGGCCATGCCCGTGATGACCAGGTCGTAGCCGGCCTTCTCGATCGCCTTGGCGAGCACCAGCGAGGTGCCCATGACGTCGCTGCCGTGCAGGTCGTCGTCCTCGACGTGGATGGCCTTGTCGGCACCCATCGACAGCGCCTTGCGCAGCGCGTCCTTCGCGTCCTCGGGGCCCACCGTCAGGACCGTGATCTCCGCGTCATCGGCCTCGTCGGCGATCTGCAGCGCCTGCTCCACGGCGTACTCGTCGAGCTCCGACAGCAGGCCGTCGACGTCGTCGCGGTTGACGGTCAGGTCCTCGGTGAACTGCCGGTCGCCGGTGGCGTCGGGCACGTACTTCACACAGACAACGATCCTCAGGCTCACGCCGGCTCTCCTACCGCATCGACATTTCTGGTACCGCCTTGCTCAGGCAGCATAGGCGCCATCTCGGAGCCACCCCTTAAGGGGCGGCCCGTGCCCCAAAGGGGATGTTACTCGTCAGTACACAGCGGGGGCCGCCAGGTTGCAAGGGCGGCGGGCTGTGATCTGGCCAACGCCTCCGCAACCCACCCCAACAGGCACGATTCAGTCGCGCAACGCGTTGAAGCGCCCTTGGTGGTACAACAGCGGACGGCCCTGCCCGGCCGGGTCCCCCAGAGCGTCTCCCGCCGGGTCCCCGGCCACCGCCTCCGCGATGATCACCCGGTGCTCGCCGGCGGGCACCCGCGCCACCACCCGGCACACCAGCCAGGCCAGGACGCCCTCCAGCACCGGGACCCCGTGCGGCCCGGGCGCCCAGTCGGTCGCCGGACCGAAGCGATCGGCCCCGTTCCGCGCGAACAGACCGGCCAGTTCCCGCTGGTGCTCGCCGAGTATGTGCACGCCGAGGTGGTCGGAGTCCCGTACCGCGGGCCAGCTGGAGGATCCGGTGCCGATGGTGAACGACAGGAGCGGCGGGTCGGCGGAGACCGAGTTGAGCGAGGTCGCGGTGAAGCCCGCCGGCCGGCCGCCGCTCTCGGCGGTGATCACGGCAACGCCCGCCGCGTGCCGGCGGAACACCGAGCGCAGCAGGTCGGGCGAGCCGGGCAGGCCGGTGCCGGAACGGGGAGGGGGAGCCGTCGGAGCAGTCACGAGGGGAGTCCCCGTCGGTAAAGCAGGAGTTCATACCGCATGTCGCCAGCCTGGCGATCACCCGTGTACACAGTCAAGCCGCAGCGGACAGATGTAGGGCGCGTCACGCTGCGTGCGGGCGCGCGCACCGGCGCTCCGGCCGCCGCGGGGAGTGCCTCGGGTCGCACCTCGGGGAGCGCCTCGGCGCGGGTCATACGGCGGCTCCCAAGGCCGCGATCACGTCGGCCTTGCGCGGCATCCCGGCCGCCCGCCGCACGATCCGGCCGCCCGCGTCCAGGACGAGGACCGTCGGGGTCGTCTCGACGCCCAGCGCCCGGACGAGGTCCAGGTTCTTCTCGGCGTCGATCTCGATGTGCGCCACGCCTTCGACCATGGCCGCGACCTCGGCGAGGATCCTGCGGGTGGCCCGGCAGGGCTGGCAGAAGGCGCTGGAGAACTGCACCAGGCTGGCCCGCTCCCCCAACTCCGCGCCCAGTTCCGCGGCGCCCAGCCGCGGCCCGCCCCCGCTCCGGCCGTCCCGCCGGTGCCGTTCGTCCGCCCCGGCCGGCTCGTTCCGCTCGTGCACCCCGTGCACCCCGTGCCCTTCGTGCCCGTGCCTCTTCGTGCCCGTGCACGCGTGCTCCCGTCGCCGCCGTAGTCCTGCCCGCGCAGGTCCGCGGACCCGCGTCCACACCCGCTGTCGTACGTCCGCTCGTACAACGCACTCGTCCATCATCCCGGTCCGTTCGTACGCTGATCCGAGCGCCCCGCGCGTGCGCCGCATTCCCGGCGTGACGAGAATCTCGCCGGGCACGGGCGTCTGGGCTGGCCTGCGGCCCGCGTATGGGGCACGATCCCCATGGCCGCGTACCTACGCTGCCGTAACTTCCGGCCGGGAACACCTCCAGGCAGAAAGCGGGGTCTCCCCACCATGGCTGAGCTCGTCTACCCCCCGGTGATCGGCGCCGCACACACCTTTTTCCGCGCCCTCGACGTCCGCATCGACATGAAGGGCACCGAGAACATCCCGCGCAAGGGCGGGGCGGTTCTGGTGTCGAACCACATCGGCTACCTCGACTTCATCTTCGCCGGGCTCACCGCGCGCCCGCAGAAGCGCCTCGTCCGCTTCATGGCGAAGGAGTCGGTGTTCCGGCACAAGGTGTCCGGCCCGCTGATGCGCGCGATGAAGCACATCCCGGTGGACCGGGCGCAGGGTGAGACGGCGTACCAGCACGCGCTGGACTCGCTGCGCTCCGGCGAGATCATCGGTGTGTTCCCGGAAGCGACGATCTCCCAGTCCTTCACGCTGAAGAGCTTCAAGTCCGGTGCGGCGCGCATGGCGCAGGAGGCCGGCGTCCCGCTGATCCCGGTGGCCCTGTGGGGCACGCAGCGCCTGTGGACCAAGGGCCGCCCCAAGGACCTCAAGCGCAGCCACATCCCGGTGACGATGCGGGTCGGCGAGCCGCTGGAGGCTCCGTCCGACCAGTACGCCGGCGCCATCACCCGCCGGGTGCGCGAGCGGGTGCAGGAGCTGCTGGACGCCGCGCAGAGCGCCTACCCGGCCCGGCCCAAGGGTCCGGAGGACTCCTGGTGGCTGCCGGCCCACCTCGGCGGCACCGCGCCGACGGCGGCCCAGGTCAAGGAAGCCGGCTGAGCCCTCCCACACGCGTGCGGCCCCGCCGGGTGGCGGGGCCGCACCGTGCCGGTACGACCGGCGGCGCCGGCCGTACCGTTCGTACCGGGCGCGGCCGTCAGTTCGGGTTGTCCGCGTGGGTCAGCGTCTCCCACGCCTCGAAGTGGTTCTCGGTGCCCGCCGGGCGCCGGCCCTCGGTGAGCCTGCGGGTGTTCTCCATCGTGACGCCGAGCCGGGTGTGCAGGGCGTTGTAGCCGACCTCGGTGGCCGGCCCCAGGCCCTTGGCCAGGCTCCCGCCGCAGAGCGAGGCGGGCACGGCCTCGCCGAGCTCGTACTTGGCGTGGAAGCCCAGCGCGTGCCGGAACCGGTCCTTGAACTCCGGGTAGAGGTCCCGCCCTTGGATGCGCGAGGTCTCCGCCACGTGCATCGTCGCCGCGATCCCCATGCCGGTGTGGCCGAAGTCCCGGCAGGTCTCCTGCGCGAGACCGTCCGTGAAGGTGCTCTGGCCGTGCCAGTAGTCGATCAGCTCGCTCCTGGTGTCGATGGTGGAGCGCGGCGGGTACTTCGGCTGCGGCCCGTCGGAGGCCAGGTAGAAGTAGGCGGGCACCCGCCCGAGGTAGACCGCCATCGCCTTGTCGTAGCTCGCGCGGTCGTCGAGGTGGACGGAGATGCCGACGGCCGCGTCCATCATGATCAGTTCCCAGTTGCCGTTGCTGTTCGGCCGCCCGCCGATCACCTCCGGCAGGTAGACCTCGCGCAGCATGGTCGCGAAGCGCCCCTGGTTCGGCCAGCCGCCGGTGTAGGCGTGTTTGACGATCTCGGCGGCGCGCGGCCAGGTGGAGCCCGCCCAGCCGCTCTGCAGCGGGGCGTTGCTGTTCGTGTGGTCCTTGATCCGGGCTGACCAGGCGTCCATCAGCTCGATCGACTTCTTCGCGTAGCGGTCGTCGCGGGTGACGTACCAGGCGAGCGCGTCGGTGTACGCGGCTATCGCGTCCTCCCGCTCGTCGGTGCATCCGAGGTTCGGGTTGGAGTAGGAGCCGCATTCGACGACGGCCCGCGGCTTGGGGGTCCGGGACAGCGAGCCGTAGCGGCTCGCCAGCATGTCGTCGAACGCCGCCTTCCACGGCTGCTGCCCCGCCTGCACCTTGGCCCGTACGAAGTCCAGCTGGGCACGACTGTTCAGGACTCCGGGGTGGGCGAAGGCGGCGGGGGGGGTGCGGGGGCAGCGGCGGGGGTCCGCGGGGGTCTGTATATCAATACAGAGCATCGTATAGACTTCCAGCGTTGCCCCGTCACCGTGACTTTGGAGTCCCCATGGCCACCGACCTCGTCGGCCGCAGTTTCCTCAAGGAGCTCGACTTCTCGGCCGCCGAGTTCCGCGGCCTGGTCGAGCTCGCCGCCGAACTCAAGGCGGCCAAGAGGGCCGGGGCCGAGCGGCGGCGCCTCCAGGGCAAGAACATCGCCCTGATCTTCGAGAAGACCTCCACGCGCACCCGCTGCGCCTTCGAGGTCGCCGCCGCCGACCAGGGCGCCCACACCACCTACCTCGACCCCGCCGGCTCCCAGATGGGCCACAAGGAATCGGTCAAGGACACCGCGCGGGTGCTGGGCCGGATGTTCGACGGCATCGAGTACCGGGGCGACGCGCAGGACACCGTCGAGCAGCTCGCCGCGCACTCCGGCGTACCCGTCTTCAACGGCCTCACCGACGACTGGCACCCCACCCAGATGCTGGCAGACGTGCTCACGATGACCGAGCACTGCGCCAAGCCGCTGGAGCGGATGGCCTTCGCCTACCTCGGCGACGCCCGGTTCAACATGGGCAACTCCTACCTGGTGACCGGCGCGCTGCTGGGCATGGACGTACGGATCGTCGCGCCGCGGCGGTACTGGCCGGCCGAGCCCGTGGTGGCCGCGGCCCGCGAGCTGGCGGCCGGGAGCGGCGCCCGGATCACCCTCACCGAGGACCTGGAGGAGGGCGTCGCGCAGGCCGACTTCGTGCTGACGGACATCTGGGTGTCCATGGGCGAGCCCAAGGAGGTCTGGGACGAGCGGATCGAGGCGCTGTCCCCGTACGCCGTCACCATGGACGTGCTGCGCGCCACCGGGAACCCGGACGTGAAGTTCATGCACTGCCTGCCGGCCTTCCACGACCTCGGCGCCGAGGTGGCGCGGGAGATCCACGAGCGGCACGGGCTGGACTCGCTGGAGGTGACGGACGAGGTGTTCGAATCCGCGCACTCGGTCGTCTTCGACGAGGCGGAGAACCGGCTGCACACCATCAAGGCGGTCCTCGTCGCGACGCTCGCGGGGCCGGACGCATAGTCATGCGCCCCGCTCGGCGCTCTTCTAGTGGGGGCGCCGGGCCGGCAGGGTGAACCAGACGGCCTTGCCGTGCGGGGTGCGGCGGTGGCCGCAGGCGGAGCTGAGGGTCCGGATCAGCAGCAGGCCGCGGCCGTGCTCCTGCCAGGGATCGGGGTGCGCGGAGTCCGCGCCGGGGGCGGTGAGGTCGCCGGGGGCCTGCGGGTCCCCGTCGTGGACCTCGACCTGGCACCCGTTGGCCAGCAGCTCCACGACCAGCTCGATCGGGGCGGCGGAGGGGGTGTGCTCGACGGCGTTGGCGACCAGCTCGGCGGTGAGCAGCTCGGCGGTGTCGCTGTCGGCGGGGGCGTCGGTGTCGGCGAGCGCCGTACGGACCAGGGCGCGGGCGATCGGTACGGCGGCGGTGGTGTGCGGCAGGGTGATCCGCCAGGCTGTGGCGGAGACGTCGGACAAGGCGGGACCGTCCGTTCCGTGGTGGGCTTCGGGGTCGTTCCGAGGTCGTTCCGGGGTCGTTCGGGGTCGTACTGCGGAGGAAATCCTGCTTTCAACGATACGAAGTGGAAATGTCGGACCGTAGGGCACCCCGACGTGAGCGCAAGGGACGAGGGCCACACCGGTTCGGGACCTTCGGTGCGTGTGGCGGGCGGGCTCGCACCGGGAGGCCGGATGTATCGCGTTTCTGTGACGGTGGTCACGAGCCGGTGATACCTTCGGGAAGGTGAGCCCCTTCCTTGGTTCCACTCCAGCGACCGAACGCTGGCGCCACCTGCGGGTGGACCGGCGCGACGGCGTCGCCACCGTCACCCTCGACCGCCCCGAGAAGCTGAACGCGCTCACCTTCGGCGCCTACGCCGACCTGCGCGACCTGCTCGCCGAACTGTCCAGGGAGCGTTCCGTGCGCGCCCTCGTGCTCGGCGGCGAGGGCCGCGGCTTCTGCTCCGGAGGCGACGTCGACGAGATCATCGGCGCCACCCTCGCGATGGACACGGCCCAGCTCCTCGACTTCAACCGGATGACCGGCCAGGTCGTGCGCGCCCTGCGCGAATGCCCCTTCCCGGTGATCGCCGCCGTCCACGGCATCGCCGCCGGCGCGGGCGCCGTCATCGCCCTCGCCGCGGACTTCCGGATCGCCGACCCCACCGCCCGCTTCGCGTTCCTCTTCACCCGCGTCGGCCTCTCCGGCGGCGACATGGGCGCCGCTTACCTGCTGCCCCGGATCGTCGGGCTCGGCCACGCCACCCGGCTCCTGATGCTGGGGGAGCAGGTCAGGGCCCCCGAAGCCGAGCGGATCGGGCTGCTGAGCGAGGTGACCGAGGAGGGCGGGGCCTTCGCGCGGGCCGCCGAACTCGCCGCGCACCTCGCCGCCGGCCCCGCCCTCGCCTACGCGCAGACCAAGGCGCTGCTGACCGCCGAGCTCGACATGCCGCTCGCCGCCTCCGTGGAGCTGGACGCGAACACCCAGGCGCTGCTGATGAACGGCGAGGACTACCGGGAGTTCCACGCGGCCTTCACCGGGAAGCGGGCGCCCCAGTGGAAGGGCAGGTAGCGCGATGCCGGAACCCGCCGTGCTGAGGGTCGCCGTCGTGGGCGGGGGACCGGGCGGGCTGTACGCCGCCGCCCTGCTCGCCCGGCAGGGGCACGCGGTGGAGGTCTGGGAGCGCAACGCCCCCGATGACACCTTCGGCTTCGGCGTGGTGCTCTCCGACGAGACCCTCGGCGGCATCGAAGCGGCCGACGCCGTCGTCTACGCCGCCCTGTGCGCGGAGTTCACGCGCTGGGACGACGTCGACATCGTGCACCGGGGCCGGCTGCTGACCTCCGGCGGCCACGGCTTCGCCGCGCTGGGCCGCCGCCGCCTCCTGGAGATCCTGCACGAGCGGTGCGCGGGCCTCGGGGTCCGGCTGCGCTTCCGCGCCGAAGCCCCCGACCCGCGGGCGCTCGCGGCCTCGTACGACCTGGTCGTCGCGGCGGACGGGGTGCACAGCCGGATCCGCGAGAGCGGCGCGGCGCACTACCGGCCGACGGTCACGGGAGGCCGGTGCCGGTACATCTGGCTGGCCGCCGACTTCGCGCTCACGGCCTTCCGCTTCGAGATCGCCGAGACCGAGCACGGGGTGATGCAGCTGCACGCCTACCCGTACGCGGCGGACTCCTCCACCGTGATCGTCGAGATGCGCGAGGAGGTCTGGCGGCAGGCCGGCTTCGACCTGTGCGACGAGGCGGAATCGGCCGCCCGCTGCGCCAAGATCTTCAGCGAGGCCCTGCGGGGACGGCCGCTGCGCGGGAACCGCTCCGCGTGGACCCGGTTCCACACCGTCGCCAACGAGCACTGGTCCCACGGGAACGTGGTGCTGATCGGCGATGCGGCGCACACCGCGCACTTCTCGATCGGCTCCGGCACCAAACTGGCCGTGGAGGACGCGCTCGCGCTCGCCCGGGCGCTGGAGGCGGACCGGGACGTCCCCGCCGCGCTGGCCGCCTACGAGGCCGCACGGCGGCCTGCGGTGGCCTCCACCCAGCGGGCGGCCGCCGCCAGCATGCGGTGGTTCGAGGAGGCCGCCGCGTACGTGGACCAGCCCGCCCGGCAGTTCGCCTTCAACCTCCTCACGCGCAGCAGGCGGGTCACCCACGGCAACCTGCGGCTGCGCGACCCGCGCTTCACCCGCGCGGTGGAGCAGGAGTTCGGCTGCCCCGACGGGGCCGGCGAGGGCCCGGACCGGGCGGGAACGCCGCCGATGTTCACCCCGCTCACCCTGCGCGGACTGACGCTGCGCAACCGGGTCGTGGTGTCCCCGATGGACATGTATTCGGCGACAGGAGGTGCCTCGGCGACAGGACGTGCTGCGGCGACCGGGGACGAGGGGGTCCCGGGCGATTTCCACCTGGTCCACCTCGGCGCGCGGGCTCTCGGTGGGGCGGCCCTGGTGATGACCGAGATGGTCTGCGTCAGCGCCGAGGGCCGCATCACCCCGGGCTGCACGGGCCTCTACACCGCGCGGCAGGCCGCAGCCTGGGCGCGGATCGCCGACTTCGTGCACGCCTCCGCGCCCGGAGTCGCCCTCGGCGTCCAGCTCGGCCACTCGGGCCGCAAGGGCTCGACCCGGGTGATGTGGGAGGGCATGGACGCCCCCCTGCCCGAGGGCAACTGGCCGCTGGTGGCCGCCTCCGCGCTGCCGTACCGGCCCGGGGTCTCGGCCGTCCCGCGCGAGCTGGCCGCCGCCGACCTCGCCGCCGTCCGCTCCGACTTCGCGGCGGCCGCCGTCCGCGCCGCCGACGCCGGCTTCGACCTGCTGGAACTGCACTGCGCGCACGGCTACCTGCTCTCCGGGTTCCTCTCCCCGCTGACCAACCTGCGCACCGACGCCTACGGCGGCCCGCTGGAGAACCGGCTCCGCTTCCCGCTCGAGGTCTTCGACGCGGTCCGCGCCGTCTGGCCCGCGGACCGGCCGATGACGGTCCGCCTCTCGGCCACCGACTGGGCGCCCGGCGGCACCTCGCCCGAGGACGCGGTCGCCATCGCCGGGGCCTTCGCGGCCCACGGCGCGGATGCCATCGACGTCTCGACGGGCCAGGTGGTGGCGGACGAGGCCCCCGAGTACGGGCGCTCGTACCAGACCCCCTACGCCGACCGGATCCGGGCCGCGCTCGGCGTCCCGGTCATCGCGGTCGGCGCGATCTCCTCCTGGGACGACGTCAACTCCCTGCTCCTGGCCGGCCGCGCCGACCTCTGCGCACTCGGCCGCCCCCACCTCTACGACCCGCACTGGACCCTGCACGCGGCCGCCGAGCAGTCCTACACGGGTCCGGCCGCCCCCTGGCCGGCCCCCTACCTGGCAGGCAGCCGCAGACCCCCGACCGGGCGGGACTAGGTCGACATGGGCGCGAGTCCGAGGTCGGACAGGGCGGACGCGCCGGTCGCGGCGTGCGCGCCCCCGGCGAGCAGCAGCGTGCGCGCCCACTGGTAGCGGCAGCCGGCCGCCTCGAACGCCGCCGCGGTGGCGAGCAACTGCGGCAGATCGCCGCCGAGCAGTGCCTCCGCCCGGTCGACCAGGGCGGTGGCGACCGGGTTCCCGGCGACCACGGCCCGGGCGGCGGCGATCCGCGCCCGGGCGTCCGGGTGCCCGGCGAGGACCGCTGCCTCCGCCCGGAGCGCCGCGTACCAGTGCAGCCAGACCCAGCAGACCCACTTCCACACCTGCTCCGGCTCGGGCGCGACGCGCTCCAGGGCCGCGTGCGCGTCCCCGTGGTGGAGCAGGACCATGGCGTCGAAGACGGCGCCGTGGCCGTGGTGGTGGTCCTCCTTGCTGCCGGTCCGGTCGGTGATCGTGAGCCAGGCCGCTCGGGCCTCGTGGTCGCCCCGCAAGCCGTGGATCATCGCGACGGACGCGGCGGCCGGACCGAGTGAGAACGACCGCTGCCGGCCGGCCTGCTCCCACGCGTCGAGGAAGCGCACGCTGCTGGTGAGCACCGCGTCGGCACGGCCCGCGAACGCGTCCGCGACCAGCAGCCAGGACGTGGCGTGGTCGCCCACCTCGGCCAGCTGCGGCTGGTCCGCGAGCCGGCTGCCCCACTGGCGGGCCGCCGACAGCTCGCCCGTGCCGACGGCGGTCGCGGCGGCCATGGCCAGGGCGTCGATCAGCTCGTGCGTCCGGGCGGGGGCGCTCGGCGCCGAGGTCAGGATGTCGATCCGGGCCCGGGCGGCGGCCGCGGCGGCGAAGCTCTCACCGGCCCAGCTCTGGGCGCCGGAGAGCGCGTCGAGGGCGGCGGACCGTGCCACCGGGTCGCCCGCGCGCCCGGCGAGTTCGACGGCCCGTTCGGCGCACGCGACGGTGTCCGGTGCGGTGTTGTCCGCAGCCCCCTGGACCGCGCCGAACGCGTCCGCGACCACCGCGGCCTCGGCCAGCGCGAAAGCCGCCTCGGCGGCCGGGTCGTCGTCACCGGTCAGCTCGCGCGCCGCCGCGAGCAGGCCGGTCACCTCGTCCGCGGGCGGAACCCGGCTGCTGAACGTGCTGGAGAAGCGGTAGGCGGCGGTGGCGGCAGCCGCCAGGTCGCGGGCGGCCCCGGAGGCGTCCCCGGCCCGTCGGGCGGCTTCGGCGGCGGCCCGGTGCAGGCGGTACATGTCGTCCCCGAGCCTGCGGCACCCGGCCACCCCGGCGGCCTGCCGCAATGCGGCGGCGGCGTCGGCGCCGACGGCGAGCGAGGCCGCCTGCTCGTACCGCTGTTGGGCCTCGCCCAGCAGGTTCCGGGTGAAGGCCAGCTCGGCCATGGACAGGGCGAGACGGCACGCGTCCGCGCGCTGCTCCGGCCGGCCCGCGGCCCAGGCCAGGGCGGCCCGCAGGTCCTCCGCGACCGCGTCGAACCGGGCTCGCCAGTCCGAGCCGCCGCCTTCCTGGAGGCCGGCCGCACCGGCCAGGCACCAAGCCAGGTGGCGCGACCGGACGTCGCCGAGCTCACCGGCGTCGGCGAGCCGCTCCGTGCCGTACTGGCGGAGGGTCTCCAGCGCCTGGTAGCGGGTGCCGGTGTCGGACGGTGTCACGGCGAGCAGGCTCTGCTCGGCGAGCCTGCCGAGCCCGTCGGCGACCGCGGCCGCCTCCAGCGGGGCGAACCCGGCCACCTCGGAGGCCACTTCGGCGGCCACCTCGGAGGCCACTTCGGCGGCCGCCTCGGCGGTGAACGGAGCGACGAACGCCGACACCCGACGCAGCAGTGCCCGGTCCCGCGGCTCGAGCAGGTCGTGGCTCCAGTCGAGGACGGCCCGCACCGACCGGTGCCTGCCGTCGGCGCGGGGGCCGCCGGCGAGGATCCGGAGCTGGTCGCCGAGGCCGGCCGCCAGGCCGTCCAATCCGAGCGTGGACCACCGGGCCGCCGCCAGTTCGATGGCCAGCGCCATGCCGTCGAGCCGTTCGCACAGCGCCGCGATCCGGTCGCGTTCCGCCGGCGCGGGGGCCCTGCCGACCGCCGCCGCCCGCTCCAGGAACAGGGCCACCGCCTCCGACTCGCCGCCGCCGACGCGCGACAGCGGCGGAACCGGGAAGACCCACTCGAACGGCACCATCAGCCGGGCCCGGCTGGTCGCGAGCACCCGTATCCCCGGGCAGGCGACGAGCAGCCGTTCCAGGAACGGCGCCACCCCGTCGCGCACCTGCTCGCAGTTGTCCAGTACCAGCAGTGCCTGACGGTCCGCCAGCGCGGCCATCAGCGCGTCGTCGATGCCGCGCCCGGGCTGCTCGCCCACGCCCATGGCCGCCGCGACCGCCGCGCCCACCCGCCCGGGATCGGTGACCGGGACCAGGTCGACGAAGCACACCCCGTCGGCGAAGTCGCCCGCCGCGTCGGCCGCCACCGCCAGCGCGAGCCGCGTCTTGCCCACCCCGCCCAGACCGACGGCGGTCACCAGCCGACGTGCCGTCACCGCAGCGGCCAGCTCCCCGCGTTCCCGTGCCCGGCCGACGAACGCCGTCAGCGGTGCCGGAAGCGCGGGGGCCCGGCGCGCCGGTTCGCCGCGCGCCGGTTCGGGCGCGTGCCGGGACAGCGCCCGCCGGTCCGGCACCTCCAACTTCCTGAGCAGCGAGGAGACGTGCGATTCGACCGTCCGTACCGAAATGAACAGCCGCGCGGCTATCTCCGCGTTGCTCAGGTGCTCCCCGAGCAGTTCGAGTACGTCTGCTTCCCGGGCCGAGATCACTGGAGTGGACACCGGGCCATTATCCGTAGTGCTCTCCGTGGTCAGCACGGAGGCGCCCCGTACCCCGGACGGGGGAAGCTTCGGTCACGAGGAACGAGCCCGGCGGACCACACCGGGGCGATCGGTTCCGCGACGACAGGAGTGACCGTGACCAGCTCTTCCACCCAGGGGATGAAGACCGTGCTGCACCCCGTTTCCGACCTCGCCCAGGCCAAGGCGGTGTACACCGCGCTGCTCGGTGTCGCGCCGCAGACCGACGGGCCCCACTACGTCGGCTTCGAGGCCGCCGGCCAGCACGTCGGCCTCCTCCCGGGCGGCGGGCCGCAGGGCCTGACCGCGTCGCTCGCCTACTGGCACGTGCCGGACATCGAGGCGAAGCTCGCCGAACTGACCGCCGCGGGCGCCGCCGTCAAGGAGGCCGCGCACGACGTCGGCGGCGGCCGCCTGGTGGCCACCGCCATCGACCCCGACGGAAACCTCATCGGACTGCTGCAGGACTGATGAGCACCCCACCCCGCTCCCGCGAGCAGCGCCGTCGCGAGACCGAGCACCGGCTCGGCCATGACATCGACGTCTGGGTGGCCAGTGCCTCGCCGGACGGCGCCCCACACCTGGTGCCGCTGTCCTTCGACTGGGACGGCGAGGCGCTCTTGGCGGCCACCCCGGCGGAAAGCCCCACCGGCCGGAACCTGGCCGCCACCCGGACCGCTCGGCTCGCCCTCGGCCACACCCGCGACGTCGCCATGATCGAGGGGCACGTCGAGGTCCTCGCCATCGACGCACTGCCGCCGCACCTGGGTGACCGGTTCGCCGCACGCACCGGCTTCGACCCCCGCTCGCTGACCACCGGGTACCGCTGGTTCCGCATCACTCCCCACCGCATCCGGGCCTGGCGGGAGGAGAACGAGCTGGCCGGCCGTGAGCTGATGCGCGACGGTCGCTGGCTGGTCTGACGCCCCGCCCCTGTTCGAGATCCACCCATCCAGAGCCTCACGAGGGAGACCCGCCATGAGCAGCACCACCGACAACCGCACGCACGAGGGATTCACGGCCGAGGAGCGTGCCGCGATGAAGGACCACGCACAGGAGCTCAAGAAGGCGGCGCGCCGCAGCTCGAAGGCGGACAAGGCGGCCGAGGCGGAACAGGACGTCCTCGCGAAGATCGCCGAGATGCAGGACGCGGACCGGATCATGGCCGAGCGCGTCCACGCCGTCGTCACCGCCACCGCCCCGGTCCTCGCGCCGAAGCTCTGGTACGGGATGCCCTCCTACGCGCTGGACGGAAAGGTCGTCTGCTACTTCCAGAGCGCGGAGAAGTTCAAGGCGCGCTACGCGACGCTCGGCTTCAGCGACCAGGCGCAGCTGGACGACGGCCCGATGTGGGCGGCCGTCTTCGCCCTGACGGAGGTGACGGCCGAGGTGGAGGCGCGGATCGCCGCACTCGTGAAGCAGGCGGTGAGCTGACCCCGAGCAGGCGGCGAGCCGCGGCCCGGCCGGGTGCTCAGGCCGCGACCACCTCGACCTCCACCCGGTCCTCGATCGGGGTGTAGCCCAGGCGCCGGTAGACGCCGTTGCTGGTCGGGTTGGCCAGGTCGGCGAAGAGCAGCACCTCCACCGCGCCGGCCGCGTACGCCGCCTCGCTCACGGCGTGGGTGACCCCGGCGGCGTAGCCGCGGCCCCGGCGCTCGGGCGGGGTGTAGACCGGGCCGATGCGGGCCACCGCGCCGACCGGGCGGAAGAAGCCGGCCAGCGAGACCGGGTCCCCGGCGTCCTCCCAGAGCAGCATCCCGCCGTACGAGAGCCGGTCGCGCAGGGCGGCTTCGGAGGCGGTGCCGCCCTCGCCGGACTCCTGCTTGAAGGCGGTGACCCAGTCCAGCAGCAGCGGGAGGTCCGCCGGGCCGGCGAGCCGGGCCCGCCCGGCCGGTACGGGGTCCGGTGCGAGGAGTCCGGCCAGCCGGTAGAGCCGGTTCTCCTCGGCGACCTCGGTGGGCTTGCCCCAGGCGGCGGCCAGCACCCGCGCGTCGTCGCGGCGGGCGTTCAGCGCGTCGACGCCGGCCAGCACCGGCTCGGAGCCGAGCGCGGCCCCCAGCTCCCGGACGGCCCCGGCGGGCAGCGTCCCGATCAGCAGCGGGTACGGCGGGGTGCACAGCAGGGCGCCGGCGACGGCCCCGTCTTCGCCGGTCCACCAGCCGAAGAAGGGGGCGTCCGGGCCGTAGGCGTCAGGGCCCCGCCGCTCCAGGGCGTCGATGACGGTCAGCAGCGAGGTGTTGGCGACGGGCTCGGCGGCGATGGCCGGGCGCGCCGCGGCCAGATAGGCCGCCAGGTCGGATGAGAAGGTCCACGTCATGGGTCATGGTCACCCGCGCCCGGCCGGCCGTGCAGCCGGTTTTTCCGCCGCCGCCCGGCCGCCCGGCCGCTCGGCTGCCCGCCCGCATCCCCGCCGCCCGCGGCTACGGCTGCGCGAATCCGGCGCCGATGTCCCTCAGGCGGTCGTGGAGTTCGGCGAAGACCGCCGCCGAGCGGTCGCCCGGCCAGTCCGCCGGGAGCAGGTCGCGGGGCAGGCCCGGATCGGCGTACGGGAGGCGGCGCCAGGCGTCCAGGGCGAAGAGGTAGCCGCGGTAGGCGGCCTCCGGCTCCGGGGCCGGGCCCGACTGCAGGGCGCGCAGGGCGGGTTCGTGGAGGTCGAGGAACTCCTCGTGCTGCTTGGCCAGCGCCGCCAGGTCCCACCAGCGGGACACCGACTCGGCGGTCGGGGCGAAGCCCAGGTGGGCGCCGCGGAACAGCTCCACGTACGCCGTCAGGTGCAGCCGGTCCAGGGTGCGCCGGGTCTCCCCCTCCAGGTGGGCCGGGGCGATCCACACGCCCGGCGCGACCGCGCCGAAGCCGAGCCGGGCGAGCCGGGAGCGCAGCAGGTGCCGTTTGGCGCGCTCCTGCTCCGGTACGGAGAAGACCGCGAGCAGCCACTCCTCGGACCGGCGCGGAGCCCCGTAGATCCGCCGGTCGCCGTCCTCGAGCAGTTCGCGGGCCTCCCCGGAGAGCCCGTACGCCGCGGAGCCGTCCGCGGTCCGCGCGGGCAGCAGGAAGCCGCGCCGCTTGAGCCGGGACACCGACGAGCGGACGGACGGAGCGTCCACGCCGGCCGCGCCCAGCAGGCGCACCAGCGCGGACACCGGGACCGGGCCCCGGAAGGCCCGCCCGTAGGCTCCGTAGAGCGTGACGATCAGGGATCGCGGGGGATGTTGCTCGGCCACGGATTCACTCTAGGACCTGTCGGGCCTGCCGGGCAGGTCAGGGCTGGTGGACGGGCCTTCCTCGCGCAGCCGGAACCGCTGCAGCTTGCCCGTGGCGGTCCGCGGCAGGGCGGGCAGGAAGACGAAGGAGCGCGGGCATTTGTGCGGCGCGAGCTCCGCGCGCATGAAGGTGCGCAGGGCGTCCTCGGTCAGGACGGCGCCCTCCCGGGCGACGGTGTAGGCGACCACGACCTGCCCGCGCCGCTCGTCGGGGCGGCCGACCACCGCCGCCTCCAGTACGTCGGGGTGGCGCAGCAGGGCCTCCTCCACCTCCGGGCCCGCGATGTTGTACCCCGCCGAGATGATCATGTCGTCGGCACGGGCCACGTAGCGGAAGTAGCCCTCCGCGTCGCGGACGTAGGTGTCTCCCGTGACGTTCCAGCCGTCCCGCACGTACTCGCCCTGCCGCGGGTCCGCCAGGTAGCGGCAGCCCACGGGCCCCCGGACGGCCAGCAGCCCCGGCTCGTCGTCCGGGACCGGCCGGCCCGCCTCGTCCACCACCCGGGCCTGCCAGCCCGGGACCACCCGGCCCGTCGTGCCCGGGCGGATGTCCTCGTCGGCCGCCGAGATGAAGATGTGCAGCAGCTCGGTCGCACCGATCCCGTTGATGATCCGCAGGCCCGTCCGCTCGTACCAGGCGTGCCAGGTGGCGGCCGGCAGGTTCTCGCCCGCCGAGACGCAGCGGCGCAGCGCGCCGAGGTCGTAGGCGCCCGTGTCGTACGGGCCCAGCGTGTCCAGCATCGACCGGTACGCGGTGGGCGCCGTGAACAGCACGGACACCCGGTGCTCGGCGAGCGCGGGCAGCAGCCGGCGCGGGGACCCGTCCGCCAGCAGCAGGGCCGAGGCGCCGGCCCGCAGCGGGAAGACGACCAGCCCGCCGAGGCCGAAGGTGAAGCCGAGCGGCGGGCTGCCCGCGAAGACGTCGTCGGGGCGGGGGCGCAGCACCTGGCGGGAGAAGGTGTCGGCCACCGCGAGCAGATCGCGGTGGAAGTGCATGCAGCCCTTGGGGCGCCCGGTGGTGCCCGAGGTGAAGGCGATGAGCGCGACGTCGTCGGCGGAGGTCTCGACCGCGGTGAAGGGCTCCTGGTGGCGCCCGGACGCGGCCAGCCGCAGCAGGTCGTCCGGGGCCCCGCCGCCGTACGCGGTGATCCGCAGGCCCGGTACCTGCGCCTTGACCAGGTCGTCCACCACGTCCGCGTGGCACAGGGCATGGCTCACCCGGGCCATCGCGCACACGGTGGCCAGCTCCTGCGCGCGCTGCTGGGCCAGCACGGTGACGGCCACCGCGCCCGCCTTCATCACCGCCAGCCAGCAGGCGGCGAGCCAGGGGCCGGTGGGGCCGCGCAGCAGCACGCGGTTGCCGGGGACCACGCCGAGGTCGGCGGTGAGGACGTGCGCGAGCCGGTCGACGCGGGCGCGCAGCTCCCCGTACGACCACACGGTGCCGTCCCCGCCGCGGAAGGCGGGGCGGTCGGGGCCGAACCGGTCGATGGTGGCGTCGAGCAGCTCCACGCCGCAGTTGAGCCGGTCGGGATAGGCCAGCTCGGGGAGTTCGAAGAGGAGCCGCGGCCAGGCGTCGGCGGGCGGCAGATGGTCGCGGGCAAAGGTGTCACGGTGGGCGGAAGGCATGAGCTCCAAGGCGGGTTCGCCCCCTTGCAACGGTCCGGACCCCGGGGTCGGGGCCGGACCCTCCGTATGGACCTTGCTGTGGAACCTGGCACCGAATGTGCGGAGCCTGCCGTGCGGTCGCAGCACGAGCGTATCGTCATGGTGACGGCAGTCAACAGGACGCGATAGAGGCTGGGGCATTCGGATGACCGGATTCGCGGGATCCGCAGGATTCGCGCTCGGGGCGGACCAGGAGGAGTGGTGCGCGCGGCTGCGCGCACTGGCGGCGGAGCGGCTGCGGCTGCTGGCGGAGAAGGGGGAGCCGGGCCGGGTCAACAGGCCGCTGCTCGCGGCGCTGGGCGAGGCGGGCCTGCTGGAGCGGCTGTTCACCTCGGGCGCGCTGGAGCTGTGCCTGCTGCGCGAATCCCTCGCCTACGGCTGCACGGAGGCCGAGACGGCGCTGGCCCTCCAGGGGCTGGGCGCGTACCCGGTCCTGAGGTCGGGCAGCGCGGGGCAGCGCGAACGCTGGCTGCCCGGGGTGCGCACCGGACGGACGGTGGCCGCCTTCGCGCTGAGCGAGCCCGGGGCCGGCTCGGACGCGGGGGCGCTGGAACTCGAAGCCGTACGGGAGGAGCGCGGCGGGGCGCCGCTCTGGCGGCTCAGCGGGAGCAAGTGCTGGATCTCCAACGCTCCCGAGGCCGACTTCTACACCGTCTTCGCGCGCACCGGCGAGGGCCCGGGGGCCAAGGGGATCACCGCCTTCCTGGTCCCCGCCGACCGGCCGGGCCTGACCGGCGAGGCCGTCGACATGCTGTCCCCGCACCCGATCGGGTCGCTGTCCTTCGACGGGGTCCCGGTCGGCCCGGAGGATCTGCTCGGCGAGCCGGGGCGCGGCTTCAGGGTGGCCATGGACACCCTGAACCTCTTCCGGCCCAGCGTCGGCGCCTTCGCCGTCGGGATGGCCCGCGCCGCCCTGGACGCGACGGTGGCGCACACGGCGGCCCGTACGGCCTTCGGCGGGGTGCTGGCGGACCTGCAGGCCGTGGCGCACCGGGTGGCCGAGATGGCGACGCGGACCGAGGCGGCCCGGCTCCTGGTCTACGCGGCGGCCGGGGCCTACGACGCCGACGCGGGTTCGCCGGAGGTGCCGCGCCGGGCGGCCATGGCGAAGCTGCTGGCCACCGAGACGGCGCAGTACGTGGTCGACCACGCGGTGCAGCTGCACGGGGCGGTCGCCCTGCGCCGGGGCCACCTGCTGGAACACCTCTACCGGGAGGTGCGGGCCCCGCGGATCTACGAGGGGGCCAGCGAGGTGCAGCGCACGATCATCGCCAAGGAGCTCTACCGGGAGGTGCGGGAAGCGTGAGCCTGGAGCGGATCAACCCGGAGGAGCTGTCCCCGGCCACGGGCTTCTCGCACGCAGTGGTCGCGAGCGGGGGCCGGCTGGTCTTCCTGGCGGGGCAGACGGCGCTCGACGGTGCGGGGAAGGTGGTGGGGGAGACGCTGGCGGCCCAGTTCGAGCGGGCGCTGGCGAACCTGCTGGCGGCACTGGCGGGGGCGGGCGGCTCGCCGGCCGATCTGGCGCGGGTCACCGTCTACGCGGTGGACGTGGCGGACTACCGGGCCCGCGCGCCGGAACTCGGCCGGATCTGGCGGCGGTTGGCCGGGCGCGAGTACCCGGCGATGGCGGTCGTGGGGGTGGTCCGGCTGTGGGACGAGGAGGCGCTGGTCGAGCTGGACGGGCTGGCGGTGCTTCCGTAGGTCTTTCCGCAGGTGGGAACGGGTGCCTTTGACAGTGGGCAGGGGAGGGTGGAGGGTGGAAATGCCTCATAAGCGGAGTAATCCACCCTTCTTCTCGGAGGTGTATGACTATGCGCCGTGGGTTCGTTGCGGCAGCCGTGGCGGGGGCCGCCGGGATCACACTCGGCCTGATGCCCGTCAGCAGTGCCTTTGCCTCGAGTCTTCCGCAGACATATCGGTGTTCCGACTGGCGTTCGAACGACTGGCGCGGGGACGACTGGTGGCGAAACTGCTGCGACTCCTCGCGCGGGTACGACCGCCCCAGCTGGTGCTGGGACAACGACAGTTGGAACCACGACAGCTGGAACAGCAACTGGGACAACAACAACTGGAACCACGACAACGGCAACCGGAACCACGACAACTGGAACGACAACGACAGTTGGAACCACGACAACGGCAACTGGAACAACCACGACAACGGCAACTGGAACAACGACAACAACTGGCGTGACGGCGGTCGCAACGGGAACAACTGGAACGACTGACGCGAGGCCCGGTCGCGTGAACCGCGCCGGGGCCCGCCCCGTTCCCGACCCGGAGGCTCAGCCCTCCAGCAGGTTCCCCATCCACTCCTCGATACCCGCCACCGTCCGCGGCAGGGCGCCCGACATCAGCCGGGCGCCCTCGGCCGTGATGACCAGGTCGTCCTCGATGCGCACGCCGATGCCGCGCAGCTCCGGCGGCAGGGTCTCGTCGTCGGGCTGGAGGTAGAGTCCCGGCTCCACCGTGAGCACCTGGCCCTCCTCCAGGATCCCGTCCAGGTAGGCGTCCGCCCGCGCCTGCGCGCAGTCGTGCACGTCCAGGCCCAGCATGTGCCCGCTGCTGCACAGGGTGTAGCGCCGGTGCAGGTCGCCCTCCGCGTGCTTGAGCACGCCCCACTCCGCGAGCCCCTCGGCGATCACGCGCATCCCGGCCCGGTGGAAGTCGCGGAAGCTGGCGCCCGGCCGCAGCGCCGCCATGCCCGCGTCCTGCGCGGCCAGCACCAGTTCGTACACCTGGCGCTGGACCGGTGAGAACCGCCCCGACAGCGGGAGGGTGCGGGTGATGTCGGCCGTGTAGAGGCTGTCGGTCTCCACGCCCGCGTCCAGCAGGAGCAGCTCGTCGCCGCGCAGCCGCCCGTCGTTGCGGATCCAGTGCAGGACGCACGCGTGCGCGCCCGACGCCGCGATCGTGTCGTAGCCGGTGCCGTTGCCCTCCGCCCGGGCGCGGCGGTTGAAGACCCCCTCGATCCACCGCTCCCCGCGCGGGTGCGCCAGCGCGCGCGGCAGGTCCCGTACGACGTCCTCGAAGCCGGTGACGGTGTGGTCGACGGCCAGCTGTAGCTGGCCCACCTCCCACGCGTCCTTGACCAGGCGCAGCTCGGAGAGCGCGGCGCCGAGGTCCGCGTCCGTGGCGGCCTCGCGCCCCGACGGGGAGCCGAGCGAGTCCAGGTGCGCGCAGCGGATGCCGCTGAGCCGCTCGGCCTCCGCGAGGTCGGGGCGCCGGCCGACCCAGAACTCCCCGTAGCGGCGGTCCCGGTAGAACTCCTCGGTGCCGTCCCCGCGCGAGGAGCGGGGGCGCAGGTACAGGACGGCCTCGTGGCCGTGCGGCCCCGAGGGTTCCATGACCAGGACGTGGCCCACCTGGTCCTCGCCGGTGAGCCCGGTCAGCCAGGCGTAGGCGGTGTCCGGGCGGAAGCGGTGGTCGCAGTCGTGGGTGCGGGCCCGCAGTTCACCGGCCCGGACGATCAGGCGCTCGCCGGGGAAGCGGGCCGAGAGGCGGGCGCGGCGGGCCGGGGTGAGCGCGTGCGCGGGGACGCGGTCGGTCTCCGGGAGGGGCGAGGCGGCCCAGTCGGACGCCATGAAGCGGGACAACTCGGGTGATACCGGCAGGTCATGGCTGCCGATGTTGAGCCCGGTGGTGGGGCGGGAGTGGGGGTCGGTCACGGGAGCTCCCTCAAGAAGATGCGAACTGGTGGGCGCACGGGTCTTGTCAGTGCAATTTCACATTACTATGTTACAGGTCACACAGCGGTTCGTTAATCCCCGTCAAACGCCGCGTGAAGCAGGGCAGTTCGCGCACCACTTCCCCCACCTCCCCTCCCAGCAGGAGTTCTTGGTGTTCCAGCACAGAGCCGTGCGTACGTCGCTCCTCTCCGCCGCCGTCGCGGTCACCCTCCTCGCCACCGCCGGCCAGGCCGTGACCCAGGCCGCCGAGACCGGCGCCGGCGCGAAGGCCGCGGGCGCCGCGGCGCAGGCCCCGGGCGCCACCGCGCCCGACACCTTCGCCGCGGGAGCCCAGGGCGCCAACCCCTTCGACGAGGTCGACCACCTCGCCGACGCGCCGAAGACGGACCCGGCCCCCGCTCCGGCCCCCGGCGGCCAGGCCGTCACCGACGGGCAGGTCCCGGGCCCCGTGACCAAGCCCGCCGCCGCGAGCACCGCGAAGAGCGGCAAGCTCGCCGCCGCCGCCCAGGGACTCGCCTCGGGCGTCCCCTGCACCCTCGACGGGATCACGAACCTCTCTCCCGAGCAGTTCGCCGACTTCCTCGCCGACCCGGCCGTCACCGCAGGCTCGGGCGGCTGCCTCTCGGGCCTCATATGGACGTGGGACGCGCGCCTGGCCCCCGTCATGTCCGACGCCCACGTCCAGGCCGTCTCGCGCCGCATATCCACCCTCGCCGCCGCCCACGACGGCCGTAACTCCTCGCACCTGGAGGAGATGTTCACCTACCTGCACGCGGTGGCCTACCACGACTTCTCCCGCACCGAGATCGACGTCACCGACGCCCCGACCGTGGACGCGATGCGTCGGGCCGTCGCCGACTTCGGCTCCGCCGCCCGCACCTTCGACGCCACCGCCTCCAACGCCCGCACCCTGCGCGAGGCCCTGTACGCCGCCAGCGCCCCCGGCCTGCGCCAGCACCAGCTCGGCCTGATCACGAAGGTCCTGGCCACCATGGACCCGTCGCACCCCGCGACGCACCTGGACACCGCCTGGGCGGGCGCGGCGCTCGCCGCCCTCTCCGTCAACTACCTCGGCGTCAACAACCAGGACGCCGCCTTCCGGGCGGCCGCGGCCGGCGACCCCGCGTACCGCGCCGTCTTCAAGAACTTCGCGACGTACGCCCACCTCAAGGGCGCCACCAACGCCTGGGTGGCGCGCGACGCGCTGGCCGAGTACGGCCGCTTCGGCCAGATCCCGAGCCTGCGGGACGCGATCACCGCCGACCTCGGCGCGCTGCTGGGCCCGGTCAGGTCCACCTTCGGCGACGGCAGCGAGCAGTGGGCGAAGGTCGTCTCCTGGCTCAACTACTACCAGGCGTGCAAGCCGTACGGGGTGTGCAAGGAGGACATCGAGAGGCAGCTCTTCCCGAACACCTTCACGTACGACAACGGCGCCATCAAGGTCCGCACCGGCCTCGACCGGGCCACCGTCGACCAGCTCTACTACGCGAGCAAGCAGGTCAAGACGCAGTTCCACCGCGTGCTGGGCACCGAACAGCCGCTCGCCGGAGACGCCAACGCCACGCTGAACATCGTGCTCTACGCCTCGCGCGCCGACTACGTGGGCTACCACCCGGTCCTGACCGGCTACGGCACCAACAACGGCGGCATCTACATCGAGAACGGCGCCACCTTCTACACCTACCAGCGCCGCGTCCCGCAGGACTCCTCGCTCACCCTCGAGGAGCTCTTCCGCCACGAGTACACGCACTACCTCAACGGCCGCTTCGCCGTCCCCGGCTCCTTCGGCCAGGGCCCCTGGTACCAGAACGACCGCACGACCGCCATGGACGAGGGCACCGCCGAGTTCTTCGACGGCGCGACCCGCGACAACGGCATCGCCGTGCGGAAGTCCCTGGTCCGGGGCATCGTCAACGACACGGCCGGCGGCGGCCCGCGCATGACGGTGGACCAGCTGCTGCACGCCACCTACGACGGCGACGGCTTCCGCTTCTACAACTACGCCGGCACCTTCTTCGAGTTCCTGTGGACCGAGCACCCCTCGGTGCTCAAGGAGATGTACGGCCTCCTGCGCGCAGACGACCCGGCGGGCTACGACGCCTGGCGCACCCGGCTGGGCCAGGACTCCTACCTCCAGCGCGACTACGACCGCTTCCTCGACGCCCAGATCGCCAAGCTGGACCAGCTGTACGTGCCGAACACCTCCTTCACCCCGAACGGCCTGCTGCGCGACGCGGCGCTCGCGGACGTGAAGTCGGCCTTCGCGACGGCCACGTACAGCAATCCGGACTGCGTGGAGAACGGCGACCCCGGCAAGCGCCGGTTCACCTGTACGGGCAAGATCACCGCGAACCTGACGAAGTGGCGCAGCGACGACCAGAACTTCAAGGACATGTCCGAGACGGTCGACTACTTCCTCCTCGACCGGGCGGGCGCGGCCTCGAACAACCTGGCCGACATGAACTGCTCCTTCGGGCCCGTGGAGATCTGGACCAACCACGTCGCGGGCACCTCGAGTTACTCCTGCGAGGGCCCGCTGCGCAGCTGACCGGTCCGGGCCGGTCCCGGCGGGGGCCGGCCCGTTCCACTCCCTGTTCCCTCGATAAAGAATGTGACATATTACTGCCGTGCCCAAGAGAACCTCCCCGGACGTCGTGATCATCGGCGCGGGCGTCGTCGGCGCCGCGTGCGCGTACTACGCGGCGCGCGCCGGACTGCACGTGGCCGTCGTCGACCGCGGCCCGGTCGCGGGCGGTACGACCGGCGCCGGCGAGGGCAACCTGCTCGTCTCCGACAAGGAGGCGGGCCCGGAGCTGGACCTCGCCCTGCTGTCGGCACGCCTGTGGCGCGAACTGGCGCCCGAGCTCCCCGAGGAGATCGAGTACGAGGCCAAGGGCGGTCTGGTCGTCGCGGCCGACGGGGACACGGTGAAGGGGCTGCGGGGCTTCGCGCAAGGCCAGCGCGCCGCCGGGGTCGACGCGGTGGAGGTCGGGCCGGAGGAACTGCGCGAGCTGGAACCCCACCTGGCCCCGGGCCTGGCGGGCGGCTTCCACTACCCGCAGGACGCGCAGGTCCAGCCGGCCCAGGCGGCGGCCCGGCTGCTGGCGGCCTCGGGGGCGCGGACGTACCTCGGCGAGGAGGTGACGGACCTGCTGCTCGACCCCTCGGGATCGGTCCGGGGCGTCCGCACGGCCCGCCGGGACCTCTTGGCCCCGGCGGTGGTCAACGCCGCCGGGACCTGGGGCGGCGCGGTGGCCGCCCTGGCGGGAGCCTCGCTGCCGGTGCTGCCGCGCCGGGGGTTCGTCCTGGTCACGGAGCCGCTGCCGAGGGTGGTGCGGCACAAGGTCTACGCGGCGGACTACATCGCGGACGTGGCGAGCGGATCGGCGGCGCTGCAGTCATCGGCGGTCGTCGAAGGCACCCCGGCGGGCCCGGTGCTGATCGGGGCGACGCGCGAGCGGGTCGGCTTCGACCGCTCGCTGTCGACGGAAGCGCTGCGGCGGCTCGCGGCGCAGGCGGCGGCGCTGTTCCCGGTGCTGTCGTCCGTCAAGGTGCTCCGCACCTACCACGGCTTCCGCCCGTACCTGCCGGACCACCTCCCGGCGATCGGCCAGGACCCCCGGGTGCCGGGGCTGCTGCACGCGTGCGGCCACGAGGGGGCGGGCATCGGCCTGGCCCCGGCCACGGGCTCCCTGATCACGGCGGCCCTGACGGCCACGGCCCCGCCGCTGGACCCGACCCCCTTCGCCCCGTCCCGCTTCGACCCGGGCGATTCCGGGCCGGGCAAACTCAGCCCCGCCGGCGTTTGAGGCGCGGGGTCCGGGGCGGAGCCTCAGGACGGGTCCGGGCAGAGCCCGGGGAACCGAGCAACCGAGCACCGAGGAGAACGGAAGCGATGAGCGAAGCGACGAGGGGCCGGCGAAGGTCGCCCCGCGACCTGGTCGGCGGCACCCCCACGGCAACGTGGAGCCTCCGCTTCGACGGCCGCGAGCTGTCCGCGCAGGCCGGTCAGAGCATCGCCGCCGTCCTCTGGTCCGCCGGCATCCTCGCCTGGCGGACCACCCGGGAGACCGGCGCCCCGCGCGGAGCGTTCTGCGGGATCGGGAGCTGCTACGACTGCCTCGTCACCGTCAACGGCCGCCCGAACCAGCGGGCGTGCCTGGTGCCCGCCCGGCCCGGGGACCGCGTCACCACTCAGGAAGGAACGGGCCATGGCGACCTCGCCGTCTGACCGCGACGCGCGCCGCGCCGACACCGGACCCGACTCCGGACCCGGCACCGGCACCGCCCCCGCCGGGGCGGACGGCGGGCCGTGCGACCTCGCCGTCGTCGGCGCCGGCCCCGCCGGCCTCGCCGCCGCCGTCACGGCCGCCGGACTCGGGCTGCGCGTCACCCTCCTGGACGCGGGGGAACGCCCCGGCGGGCAGTACTACCGCCACCCGGCGCCCGCCCTCGGCGCGGCCCGCCCCGAAGCCCTGCACCACGGCTGGAGCGCCTTCGCCCCGCGCGAAGCCGCCCTGCGCGCCCACGAGGCGGCCGGGCGGATCACCCACCTCCCCTTCCACCACGTCTGGACCGTCGTCCCCGACGGGGCGGCGGCCCCCGGGTGGATCCTGCACGCCGTCGCCGGACCGGAGGAGGGCCCCGCGCGGGTGCGGGCCCGCGCCGTCCTGCTCGCCACCGGCGCGTACGAGCGCCAACTGCCCTTCCCCGGCTGGACCCTCCCCGGGGTCGTCGGAGCCGGCGGGGCCCAGGCCATGCTCAAGAGCGGGCTCGTGCTCCCGGGCAAGCGCGTCGTCGTCGCCGGGAGCGGGCCCCTGCTGCTCGCCGTGGCCGGCTCGCTCGGCGCCGCCGGGGCCCGCGTGCCCGCCGTGGTCGAAGCCGCCGCCTACACCGGCTACGCCGCCCACACCCCGGTCCTGCTGCGCAACCCCGCCAAGCTCGCCGAGGCGGCCACGTACGGCAGCGCCCTGCTCCGCCACGGCATCCGCTTCCTGACCCGGCACGCCGTCACCGAGGCCCACGGCACCGGCCGCGTCGAGGCCGTCACCGTGGCCCGCCTCGACCGCGACTGGCGCCCGGTGCCCGGCACGGGCCGCCGCATCCCGTGCGACGCCCTCGCGGTGGGCCACGGGCTCGTGCCCCAGCTGGAACTGGCGACCGGACTGGGCTGCGCCACGGCCACCGGCCCCGACGGGGCCGTCGCCCTGGAGCTCGACCCCGACGGCCGCACCTCCGTCCCCGGGATCTGGTCCGCCGGGGAGACCGGCGGCGTCGGCGGCGCCCAACTGGCCCTGGCCGAAGGGGAGATCGCCGCCCACGCCCTCGCCGGCCGACCCGTCCCGGCCCGGCTCGCCCGGACCCGTACGAGGCTGCGCGCCTTCGCCGCCGCGATGGCCGCCGCCCACCGCCCGGGGCCCGGCTGGACCGGCTGGCTGCGCGAGGACACCGACGTGTGCCGCTGCGAGGAGGTCCCGGCCGGCCGGATCCGGGAGGCCGTGCGGGACCTGGGGGCGCGGGACGCTCGTACGGTCAAACTGCTCACCCGGGCCGGGATGGGCTGGTGCCAGGGCCGGATGTGCGGTCCGGCCGTCGCGGCCCTGGCCGGACACGACCCCGCGCCCGACCGCAGACCGCTGTCCTGCCCGGTCCCGCTGGGCCACCTCGCGGAACTTCCTCCCGCGGACCACTGATTCGGGTGTGCCGCGAGTCTTGTGGCCACCTTGTACCCACTAGTAAAATGTCACACACCACTCTAGGGAGAGCTCACTCATGAACCACGCGCACACCCCCGCGCCCGCCGGTACCGACACCCGTACCCGCCCCTGGCACGGCATCATGGTCGCCACCGCGCTACCCCTGCGGGAAGACCTGAGCGTCGACTACGACGCGTACGCCGAGCACGTGGCCTGGCTGATCGCGAACGGCTGCGACGGCGTCGTCCCCAACGGCTCCCTCGGCGAGTACCAGACCCTGACCGACGAGGAGCGCGCCCGCGTCGTGCGCACCGCCGTCGAGGCCGCCGGCGACGGCGCCCGCGTCATGCCCGGCGTCGCCGCCTACGGCAGCGCCGAATCCCGCCGCTGGGCCGACCAGGCCGCCGAGGCCGGCGCCGGATCCGTCCTGCTGCTGCCCCCCAACGCCTTCCGGGCCAACGAGGACACCGTGCGCGCCCACTACGCCGAGGTCGCCCGCGCCGGGCTGCCCGTCGTCGCGTACAACAACCCCATAGACACCAAGGTGGACCTCGTCCCGTCCCTGCTCGCCCGGCTCCACGCCGACGGCTCCGTCGTCGCCGTCAAGGAGTTCAGCGGCGACGTGCGGCGCGCCTACGAGATCGCCGAACTCGCCCCGGGCCTGGACCTGCTCATCGGCGCCGACGACGTCCTGCTCGAACTCGCCCTGGCCGGCGCCGTCGGCTGGATCGCCGGCTACCCCAACGCCCTCCCGCAGTCCTGCGCCACCCTCTACCGGGCCGCCGTCGCCGGAGACCTCACCACGGCCCTGCCGCTCTACAAGTCCCTCCACTCGCTGCTGCGCTGGGACTCCAAGACCGAGTTCGTGCAGGCCATCAAGCTCTCCATGGACCTGGCCGGCCGCCCCGGCGGCGCCACCCGCCCGCCCCGCTTCCCGCTGACCGGCGAGATCGAGGCCGCCGTCCGCGCCGCCACCGAGAAGGCCCTCGCCGAGGGCCTCAACTGACCACGCCGAACCGCCAGCCAGGGGGGACCCCATGCGCACACGCCACATCTACCACGCGGTGGACTCGCACACCGAGGGCATGCCCACCCGGGTGATCACCGGAGGGGTCGGGGTGATCCCCGGCGCCACCATGGCCGCCAAACGGCTCCACTTCATCGAGCACCTGGACCACATCCGGACCCTGCTCATGTACGAGCCGCGCGGCCACTCCGCCATGAGCGGCGCCATCCTGCAGCCCCCGACCCGCCCCGACGCCGACTTCGGGGTCCTCTACATCGAGGTGTCGGGCCTGCTCCCGATGTGCGGGCACGGCACCATCGGCGTCGCCACCGTCCTGGTCGAGACCGGCATGGTGCCCGTCGTCGAGCCGGTCACCACCGTCCGGCTCGACACCCCGGCGGGCCTGGTGAGCGTGGACGTCCGCGTCGAGGACGGGGCGGCCACCGCCGTCACCCTCACCAACGTCCCGTCCTTCAGCGTCGGGCTCGACCTCAAGGCCGACGTCCCCGGCTACGGCACGGTCACCTACGACCTCGCCTACGGCGGGAACTTCTACGCCTTCGTCGAACTCGACGCCCTGGGCCTGCCCTTCGACCGGGAGCGCGGGGACGAGCTGCTCGCCGCCGGACTGGCCGTCATGGAGGCGGTCAACGCCTCCGCCGACCGGCCCGTCCACCCCGAGAACCCCTCCATCGCCGGGGTCAAGCACGTCTACCTCGCGGCCCCCGGCTCCGACGCCCGCCGCTCCCGGCACGCGATGGCCATCCATCCCGGCTGGTTCGACCGCTCGCCCTGCGGTACGGGGACCAGCGCGCGCATGGCGCAGCTGCACGCCCGGGGCCAGCTCGCGCTGGACACGGACTTCGCCAACGAGTCCTTCATCGGCACCGAGTTCACCGGCCGGCTGGTCGGCGAGACCACGGTGGGCGGACTGCCGGCCGTCGTGCCGACCGTCACCGGGCGGGCCTGGATCACCGGCACCGCCCAGTACTTCCTCGACCCGTCCGACCCCTTCCCGGGAGGGTTCCTGTTGTGACCACCACCGTTCGGACCGAGGACTACCACGCCGCCGGGGAGCCCTTCCGCATCGTCGACACCCGCGCGGCCGGCCTGCCGCCCGTGCCCGGGGACACGGTCGCCGAGCGGTGCGCCACCGCCATCGGACCGGGCGGATCCGGCACGGCGCCGCGCCGGAGCGCCCTGGACGACGTACGCCGGCTCCTGGTGCAGGAGCCGCGCGGGCACGCGGGGATGTACGGGGGCTTCGTGGTGCCGCCCGATGACGACGGGGCCCACTTCGGGGTGCTGTTCTGGCACAAGGACGGCTACTCCACCGCCTGCGGCCACGGCACCATGGCGCTCGGCGCCTGGGCCGTGGACACCGGCCGGGTCGCCGCCCCCGACGACGGGGACGTCCAGGTACGGATCGACGTGCCCTCGGGGCGGGTCTGCGCGACCGTGCACCGCGCGGCCGGCCGCACCACCGGGGTCACCTTCCGCAACGTCGCGGCGCGCACCAGCGCCCGCAAGGTGCCCGTCGCCACCACCCTGGGCATGGCCGAGGCCGACATCGCGCACGCCGGGGCCTGTTACGCCTCCGTCGCCGCGCGGGACCTCGGCCTGGAGGTGAGCCCGGCCGCGCTGCCCTCGCTCGTGCGGGCCGGGCAGGAGATCCGGGCGGCCCTGGCCACCCACCCCGGGACCTGGCACCCGGGCGGGCCGCTGCTCTCCGGGGTCTACGGGGTGATCCTGTACGAGGAGCTGCCCGACACCCCCTTCGGGCCGCACCAGCGCAACGTCACCGTCTTCGCCGACGGGCAGGTCGACCGCTCGCCCTGCGGCTCCGGCACCTCGGCGCGGCTCGCCCTGCTGGCCGAGGACGGGCGGCTGGGGGAGGGCGAGGACCTGCTCCACGAGTCGGTCGTGGGCACGGTGTTCACCGGCCGCGCCGCCGCGCGCACGGCGGACGGCCTGGTCACGGAGGTCACCGGCACGGCGTACCGCACGGGCGAGCACTTCTTCACCGTCGACCCGCGCGACGCGCTCGGCACCGGCTTCCTCCTGTGATCCCCCAGCTGTCGGCCGCCGAGACGGCCGGCCTGCTCACCCCGGCCGCCGCCGCCGACGCGCTGGCCGGCGTCCTGCTGGCCGGGCTGGACCCGGAGACCTGCCCGCCGCGCAGCGCCCTGCCCGTGCCGGGCGGCGGGGAGCTGCTGCTGATGCCGGCCGCCACCGGTGCCTACGCGGGCGTGAAGATCGCCGGAGTGGCACCGGGGAACCCAGGGCTCGGCCTGCCCAGGATCACCGGGTCCTACCTCCTCCTGGACGGGCCCACGCTGCGCCCCCTCGCCCTGCTCGACGGGGCGGCGCTGACCACCCTGCGCACCCCGGCGGTCTCGGCGCTGGCGCTGCGCCACCTGCTCCCGGCCGGGCGGCCGCTGCGGATGCTGCTCTTCGGGTCGGGGCCGCAGGCGTACGGTCACCTCGAAGCGGTGCTGGCGCTGCGGCAGTTGGCGGAGGTGGTGGTCGTGGCCCGGGACCCGGCGGGCGCGCGGAAGCTGGCGGAGCACGCGCGGGGTCTGGGGGTCCCGGCCCGGCCGGGCGTGGCGGCCGAAGTCGCGGACGCCGACCTGGTGGTCTGCTGCACCACCTCCCGCGAACCGCTCTTCGACGGGCGGCTGATCGCGCCGGGCGCCACCGTGGTCGCGGTCGGCTCGCACGAGCCGGACGCCCGCGAGGTCGACACGGCGCTGGTGCGGCGGGCGGCCGTGTACGTGGAGTCGCGTGCGGCGGCGCTGCGCGAGGCGGGCGACCTGCTGGTGCCGGAGGCGGAAGGGGCTATCGGCGCCGGCCACATCAGCGGCACCCTGGCGGATCTGGTGGCCGGCCGGATGCCGGGGGCGGGGACGGCAAGTTGTCCCCAGCTCTTCAAGAGTGTGGGCATGGCCTGGGAAGATCTCGCTGTGGCGGTCGCACTGTTCGAGGCCGCCGGGAGCGGTGTCCACTGAGGAGCAAGCGCAACGTGACATTGTACGCTGTTCCTCCGCACGCCAGTGGTGTGAGCGGTCTCGGAGGAAATGCAATGGGTGACCTGAAGCAGCACAGCCTCATCAAGGCTCAGGAACGGCTCCGCGACCAGGTCGGCCATGCGCTCCGGGCAGCCCTGATAGCGGGTGAGCTGCGCCCGGGGAGCGTCTACTCCGCCCCCGGCCTCGCGGCCGAACTCGGCGTCTCGGCCACCCCGGTGCGCGAGGCCATGCTCGACCTGGCCCGTGAAGGCCTGGTCGAGCCCGTCCGCAACAAGGGCTTCCGGATCACGGAGGTCAGCGAGCGCGATCTGGACCAGTACACCGAACTGCGCACGATGATCGAGGTCCCGACCATCGGCCGGATCACCAAGATCGCGACGCCGGAGCAGCTGGAGGCGCTGCGCCCCGTCGCCGAGGAGATCGTCACCAGCGCCCGCGAGCACAACCTCATCGGGTACCTGGAGGCCGACCGCCGCTTCCATCTGAGCCTGCTGGCCCTCTCGGGCAACGACCGCCTGGTCGAAACGGTCGGCGACCTGCGCAAGCGCTCCCGGCTGTACGGCCTGACGGGCCTGGACGAGGCCGGGAAGCTGGTCTCCTCGGCCGAGGAGCACATCGAGCTCCTCGACCTGATGCTCACCGGCGACGCGGAGGCGGCCGAAGCCTGCATGACCCGCCACCTCGGCCACGTCCGCTCGCTGTGGGCCCAGGGCCGCGACGAACCGGTGGGCCGCATCCCGGGCGGCCTGGGCTCGGGCCTCTAGTGCTGTGACCGGAAGGGTTCACCGGGGCCCGGCGCCCGGCACGGCACCTCGCCGCGTTGTCGGACCACACCGGTACGTCCAGTACGAGGCGTGGTCCTCCGCCCGGGGGCCCCTCCCGGCGGTAGCTGGGGGAGATGCACCGCACCGGACACCGCGACCCGGCAAACCTTCCCGGCCACAGCACTAGGAACGGCCCGGGTAGCCCCGGCCCCGGCCACCGGCCGGCCCGGGTCACCCCTGCGGGGTCGCGTCCGCCTCGATGTGGACGACCTCGCAGCGGTAACCGTGGCTCTCGAACAGGGCCCGGTAGCGCTCCCCGGTGGTCCCGCTCAGGACACCGTGGTCGACCACGACCGGTTCCCGGTCCTCCAGGAGCTGCTCCAGCTCGCACCACAACTCCCGCTGCACGTCCGCCCGCAGCCGGTCGTGCTCGTCCGTGCCCTCCGCGACCGGCTCGCCCGCCAGCCGGTCTCGGACGTCCTCGTCCAGGGACAACCGGAAGTAGCCGCGGCCCGCGAGATCCCGCGCGCGGGCGTCCCGGCCCGACGCGGACGGCCCGCACAGCAGAACGGCGCTCCCGCGCTCGGCGGCGTCGTCACGGGCGACCAGGTCGAGCACCGCGCGCATGGCCTCCACCGGCAGGTCGGGAGAGGTGGCGGCGGACACGGCGACGGACTCCGAGTCGTCGCCGAGCAGGCGCAGCAGCGTGCCCGGCGCCGTCCGGGAATCCTCGGCGACGGCCCGCCGGACGGTGTCGTCCTCGTCCGCCGCCAGCCGCTCCAGCAGCGCGGCGGGCAAGTCGGGGTCACGCAGCGCGAGTACGCGCATGCGGGCGTCGGGGTCGGAGGCGAACCGGCGGAGCGCCTCGGGCGGGAACGGGAAGTAGTCCGCGGGCCGGCACCGGAACTTCGACGGGACGTGGCGCCGTTCGAGGTCCTCGGCGGTGGCGAGATCGACGCCGGGCGTCCGCTCCAGGGCGATCGTGCGGATCGCAGGATCCTCGTCGCCGAGCATCCCGCGCACCAGCCCGGCCGGCAGCAACTCGCTGCGGGCCGCCGCGCGCCGCAGCCCGGGGTGGGGGGAGGCGGCGTACGGGACGGGGTCGGCCTCGATCCAGGGGTAGGAGTCCGCCTCCAGGAAGACGAGGGCGATCTCGCAGAAGACGTCGTCCTCCTCCGCGTTCGCCCAGTCCTCCGCCCGCCCGGCTCCGGCGGTCAGCCAGGCGTGGATCTCGTCCCGGAGCTCCGCCGGGGTGTCCGCGCGGACGAAGACCCTTCCCCGCACGTGGGGGCTCACGTCCCGGGCCAGAGCGTTCCGTACCCGTGACGGCAGTGCCGGGTGGACGGCCAGCTCCGCGCGCACGTCCTCGTCGGGGTCGGCGGCCAGGGCGGCCGCCGTGTCCGCGTCCAGGTCGAGGAAGCGTACGACGGCCCTGCGCGTGACCGGGTCGGCCAGCAGCGCCGCGTGCAGATCGCGGGGCGGCCGGTGCTTGCACGCGGCCGCCCGCACCTTCGGGTCGGTGTCCGTCAGCAGCCCCCGCAGGAGCCCGTCCGGCAGCTCAGCCCCGCGCGAGGCGACCGCCGTTCGTACCCCGGGGTCCCCGTCGGCGGCCAGCACGGCGAGGAGCCCTGCCGGGAGGTCCGGGTGCTTCGCGAGGGCGGCCCGTACCGCCGCGTCGGAGTCGGCGGCGAACACGGCCTGCCGCCCGGCGGAAACGTGCTCCTGGCCCGCACGCACCGCCCGCACCTCCGGGTCCGGATCTGCCGCCAGCCGCGCGGCGAACTCCGGCGGCAGCACCTCGGCGTGCGCGAGCGCCTCGGCCGCGCCGCAGGCAAGGAACGCCTCGCACAGCTCGGGGCCGGGAGCGAACCCCTTGCGGAGCGCCAGCCGGAGCGGTGCCATGCCGTAGGGCAGCATCCGCGCCGCCAGTTCCCCGGGCAGCGCGGTGTTCCGTGCGAGTCCTTGCAGTACCGCCGGGAGGTGGCCGAGCCCGGTCAGCCGTATCGGATCCATGGCGGCAGCATAGGAGGGCGCATAGGAGGGCGTGTAGGAGGGCGGTCCAACAGCCAACCGCCCGGCCGGATTTGGACACGGCTGGATAACGGCGGCTCCAACCCCTTGTCAGTACAATTTCACATTACTATGTTACCGGTCACATCATAGAGCGCGGCCCTTCACTGGAGTGACCATGACCAAGCGCACCCAACTCGCCCTCGCCACCACTCTGGTGGCCGCACTCGCACTCGGTGCCTCCGGCTGCTCCGACCCCAAGAAGGGCTCCGCCGGGGCGGGTGCCTCCAACCCCGCCTCCGCCAACGACGGGAAGATCCTCGGCGGGACCCCCGTGAAGGGCGGCACTCTCACCGTCCTGTCCAACCAGGACTTCGCCCACCTCGACCCCGCCCGCAACTGGGTCATGCCGACGATGGACTTCGGCACCCGCCTCCTCTACCGCACCCTCGTCACCTTCAAGGCCGAGCCCGGCAAGGGCGGCAGCGAGCTCGTCCCCGACCTCGCCACCGACCTCGGCACCTCCTCCAACGGCGGCCGCACCTGGACCTTCACCCTGAAGGAGGGCGTGAAGTACGAGGACGGATCGCCCATCAAGGCGCAGGACATCAAGTACAACGTCGAGCGCTCCTTCGCCCCCGACCTCACCGGCGGCCCCGACTACGCGGCCCAGTACCTGGCCGGCACCGAGGGCTACAAGGGCCCGCTCCAGGGCAAGCACCTCGACTCCGTCAAGACCCCCGACGACCGCACGATCGTCTTCGAACTGAAGCGGCCCGTCGCCGAGTTCTCCGCGACCGCGACCCTGCCGACCTTCGCTCCGGTCCCCGAGGCCCAGGAGAAGGGCACGCAGTACGACGCCCGCCCGTTCTCCTCCGGCCCGTACAAGATCGAGTCGTACGACCGCGACAAGAAGCTCGTCCTGGTCCGCAACGAGCACTGGGACGCCAAGACCGACACCGTCCGCAAGGCCTACCCGGACAAGTTCGTCGTCGTGATGGGCCTCAAGGGCGGCCAGATCGACGACCGGATCATCGCCGGCGAGGGCGCCGACGCCTCCGCCGTCCAGTGGTCCGACATGCGGCCCGAGAGCGCCCCCAAGGTGCTGCCCAAGCCGGAGGTCAAGTCCCGGCTGCTGGCCGAGTCGCAGGGCTGTACCGAGATGCTCCAGATGAACAACTCCCGCGCCCCCTTCGACGACCCCAAGGTCCGCGAGGCCATGCAGTACGCCCTCGACAAGGAGGCCGTGGTCACCGCCGGCGGCGGCCCGGCCCTCAACGAGATCGCCACCGCCTACTTGCCCCCGGCCCTCTCCGGCGGCAAGCAGGCCGACACCCTCAAGGTTCCCCCGGCCGGCGACCCGGCCAAGGCCAAGGAGCTCCTGAAGGCCGCCGGCAAGGAGACCCTGAAGGTCTCCCTCGCCGTCTCCACCGGCGACAAGGGCAAGGCGGAGGCCGTCCAGCAGGGCCTGGCCCGCGCGGGCGTCGAGATCGTCATCGACACCGTCGACCCGGGCGCGTACTACGACGTCATCGGCGACACCACCACCGCGCCCGACCTCGTGCTCAGCGGCTGGTGCCCCGACTACCCCTCCGGGTCCACCTTCCTGCCCTTCGTCTTCGACGGCCGCACCATCAAGGTCAAGGGCAACTCGGGCAACTACTCGCAGTTCAAGGACGACGCGACGATCAAGCGGATCGACGAGATCAACGCCATGGCCGACGCCAAGCAGGCCAACCAGGCCTGGATCGACCTCGACGCCGAGATCATGAAGAAGTCCCCGGCCGTCCCCGTCCTGCTGGAGCGCAAGCCGCTGCTCGTCGGCACCAACATCGCCGGGGCCTACGGCCACCCCGTCTGGGTCGGCCAGCTCGACTACGCCACCATCGGCCTCAAGGACCCCGCCAAGAGCCAGAGCCAGGGCTGACCATGACCGCCGCCACGTCCACGGACGCGGCGGCGGCCGCCCCGGTCCCCCCGGGCAGCAGCCCCTGGCAGCTCGCCCGGCGGGAACTCCGCCGCCGCCCCGCCGTCCGCATCAGCCTCTGCGTCGTCCTGCTCTTCGTCCTGATGGCCGCCACCGCCCCCTGGCTGGGCGCACTCGGCGGCTGGTCCCCGGACGAGTTCGACAAGTCCGCCATCGACCCCTACCTCGGGGGCCAGCCCCTGGGCTCCTTCGGCGGGATCAGCCCCGAGCACTGGCTCGGCGTCGAACCCGTCACCGGCCGCGATCTGTTCGCCCGCGTCGTCCACGGCGCCCAGGTCTCGCTCCTCATCGCCTTCGCCGCCACCGCCATCGTCGTGGTGGCCGGCACCGCGGCCGGGATCGCCGCCGGCTACTTCGGCGGCCGCACCGACGCCGTCCTGTCCCGCCTGATGGACCTCACCATGTCCTTCCCCAGCCTCATCTTCATGATCGCGATGCTGTCCGTGGCCAAGGACGTCAACCGCATCGTCCTCATGACCGCCGTCATCGGCGTCTTCGGCTGGCCCGGCGTCGCCCGCGTCGTGCGCGGCCAGACCTTCTCCCTCAAACACCGCGAGTACGTGGACGCCGCCCGCGTCGGCGGGGCGAGCGCCTGGCGGATCCTGACCCGCGAGATCCTCCCGGGCGTCTCGGGCCCCGTCATCGCCTACACCACCCTGCTCATCCCCGGGATGATCAGCACCGAGGCCGCCCTCAGCTACCTCGGCGTCGGCGTGCGCCCGCCCACCCCCTCCTGGGGCCAGATGATCGCCGAGTCCGTGGCCTTCTACGAGACCGACCCCATGTACTTCGTCATCCCGAGCCTCTTCCTCTTCCTCGCGGTGCTCGCCTTCACCCTGCTCGGCGACGCCCTGCGCGACATCCTCGACCCGAGGGGCGGGCGGACGTGATCCTCTACCTCGCACGCCGGCTGCTCGCCCTCGCGGGCGTCCTGCTCGCCATCGCCGCCGTCACCTTCCTCATCTTCTACGTGCTCCCCTCCGACCCGGCCGCCTCCGCCTGCGGAAAGACCTGCAGCGCGGAGCGACTGGCCGACGTGCGCGCGTACCTCGGCCTCGACCAGCCCGTGTGGCGCCAGTTCCTCGACTTCCTCACCGGCATCTTCACCGGGCGCACCCTGGGCACCGGCCAGTACGCCGTCCAGTGCGACTTCCCGTGCTTGGGCTACTCGTACGAGAACTCCCTGCCCGTGTGGGACCTCCTGATGGACCGCCTCCCGGTCTCCGCCTCCCTCGCCGTCGGCGCCGCCGCCCTCTGGCTGGTCCTCGGCCTCGGCGCGGGCGTCACCGCCGCCCTGCGCAAGGACACCGCCACCGACAAGGTGCTGATGGTCGGCGCGGTCGCCGCCGCCTCCCTGCCCGTCTACTTCACCTCCGTGATGCTCATCTACGGGGTCATCCGCGTCGCCGGGATCCTGCCCTACCCCACCTACCAGGCCTTCACCGACAACCCGCTCGGCTGGGCGAGCAACCTGTTGCTCCCGTGGACGGCGCTGGCCCTGCTCTACGCCGCCATGTACGCCCGGCAGAGCCGCGGTTCGATGATCGAGGCGATGGCCGAGCCGTACATCCGCACCGCCCGCGCCAAGGGGATGCCCGAGCGCACCGTCGTCGTCAAGCACGGACTGCGCTCCGGGATGACCCCGATCCTCACCATCTTCGGCATGGACCTCGGCAGCCTGCTCGCCGGAGCCGTCATCACCGAGTCCATCTTCGGACTCCCGGGCATCGGGCGGCTGTTCTACGGGGCCCTGGTCAGCTCGGACCAGCCCGTGGTCCTCGGGGTCACCCTGCTGGCCGCCTTCTTCATCGTCGTCGCGAACCTCGCCGTCGACCTCCTGTACGCCGTCATCGACCCGAGGGTGAGGTACTGATGACCCCCGTTCCCCAGCCGCCCCCCGGGGCAGGTTCACCTAGCCACCCTCGGCAGCAGTGAGATCTGCGAACACTCAGGGGCACTCGCCGGACCGCGCGCGGCCGGCCGCCTCCGCCACCGGTGCCAGTCCAACCGCCGCCCCCACCACCGCGACCGCCGGGGAGCCGGCCCCGCAGGGCTACAGCTCCCCGCTGCCGGCCACGCGGCCGCACCTGGGGCACGCGGTGGCCTCGGAGTGGACGAAGCTGATCTCGGTCCGCTCCACGATGTGGACGCTCGGCTCGCTGGTGCTGCTCGTCGTCGGCATCGGCGGCGCGGTGATCCTGCAGACCCGGGACCTGGACTACGAGCAGATGCCGTTCATCGCCCCCTCCCTCTTCGGCCTGCTCGTCGGGCAGCTGTCGGTGATGGTGCTCGGGGTGCTGACCGTGACCTCCGAATACGGCACCGGCCTGGTCCGCACCACCTTCACGGCGGCCCCCGACCGGTACCGGGTGCTGACCGCGAAGTACCTCGTCTTCGGCACCGCGGCCTTCCTCACCACCGCCGGGTCGGTCGCCCTGGTCGGGCTGACCGCCTCGATCCTGCACGGCGGCTCGGCCTCGGGGACGCACTCCGGCTCCGAGTGGGTCTCCGGGCTCCTGGGCAGCTTCTACGTCACCCTGCTCGGCGTGCTGTCCCTGGCTATCGGGGCGCTGGTGCGGCATTCCGCGGGCGCGATCGCCCTGATGCTGGGCATCGTCACCCTGCCGCCGGTCATAGGGGCCGTGTTCAGCATCTGGGAGGCCCTCGCCCCGGTCGGCCGGGCCATGATCCAGTACAACGCGCCCATGGCGCTGATGCAGCTGTTCGGGCTGCCCGCCGGCGGCAGCGAGCCGGCCGCGGACGGCGCCGTGGTCGCGGACGGCATCACGGCCCCGGGCAGCCTGAGCCACCTGGTGCTGATCCTGCTGGTGACGGGCGCGGCGGTCGCCGCCTCGTACGTGGTGACCGGCCGCCGGGACGTCTAGGACGGACCTGACGGGACGGGACCCGACGGGCCCCGACCGGACCCGACCTGACCGGGACGTCCGGGGCCGGCTCAGTGCTTGGGAGCGTTGCGGGACCGCTGCACCTTGGAGGTGCGGCGGTCCTTCGCGTTCCAGCAGGCCTTGTGCCAGTGCCTGCGGTCGTCGACGCCGCCGTACTCCGGCCAGGCCACCAGGTGCGGGGTGCCGGAGGGGATCTCCTGGTCGCATCCGGGGCAGCGGTACCGCTTGCCCGCCGCGCTCGCGCCCGCGACGTGCCGGACCTTCCAGTCCTCGCCCTGGTACTCCTCCATGCGCTCCAGCCCGTACCGGTCCAGACTGCCCGGGCCCGAGGCCTGGTCCGAACGATCGGCTGGATTCTCGCCGCCCCTGGGGCGGTTGTGGCGCGGTGACACGTATACCTCACGGATGGGCGGACGGCAGTGACTTTCTCCCAGACTACGCGCAGCGAGCCGGGGTACCCGCAGGGTGGCCGAAGGACGACCATCCGCAATACGTGACTGGCCCGACAATCCCAATAACTTTCCTGTCAGGCCGTGCCTTTGGCACGTGTCAGACGTTGTTGCCGGTAAGAAAACCGGTCCGCCTGGGGGAGGCCGCGTCAGCCGCGAGGAGGCTAAAGGCGATGCGTGTAGGAGCGTTTGTACTGGCAGCCCAGTTCCCTGGCCAGGGTCAGGGAGAGGCACTGCACCGGGCGGTGCGGACCGCCGAGGTGGCCGAGGAGACCGGGCTCGACTCGGTCTGGCTCGCCGAGCACCACTTCGTCCCGTACGGGGTCTGCCCCTCGGCGGTGACCCTGGCGGCCCTGATGCTGGGCCGCACCCGCCGGCTGCGCGTGGGCACGGCGGTCAGCGTGCTGCCGAACACGCACCCGGTGGCCCTGGGCGAGCAGGCGGCCCTGCTGCACCTGACCTCGGAGGGACGGTTCTCCCTCGGCGTCGGCCGGGGCGGCCCCTGGGTGGACCTGGAGGTCTTCGGGGGCGGCCTCGACGCGTACGAGAACCGCTTCCAGGAGGACCTGGACCTGCTGCGCCGCTGGCTGGCCGAGCCTCGGGTGGGGGCGGGGTCGGGAGCGGGGTCCCCGGCGGCCGCGCAGGCGGCTGTGCAGCCGGATCTGCGGGGCCCCGGCGGGCGGTACGGCTTCCGCGAGGTGGCCGTCGTACCGCGCCCGTCGGAGGCTCTGGACGGGGACGGGAAGGGGCCGGAAGTGATCGTCGCCTGCACCTCCCCCGCATCGGTCCGGCTGGCCGCGGAGCGCGGTCTGCCCATGCTGCTCGGCATGCACTGCGGTGACGAGGACAAGGCCGCGATGGTCGACCTGTGGCGGCGCACGGCGCGGGCCGCGGGCCGCTCGCCCGAGGCGGACCACGTGTCGGCCGGGGTGTGCCAGCTGGCGGACCGGACGGCGGACGCCCGGGAAACGCTGATGAAGTCGATGCCGGGCTGGCTCAAGCAGGGGCTGGACGCGCACGTGACGGTGGACGGCCGCCGGCGCGCGATGCGCGACCCGGTCGCGTACACCGAGCTGTTGTGCGACCTGCACCCCGTGGGCACCCCGGAGCTGGCGGCGGACCGGCTGGCGGCCACCTCGGAACGTACGGGCATCACGCGGTTCGCCCTGCTGACGGAAGGCTCGGGGGACCTCGCCGCGACGGAGGAGAACCTCCGCAGGCTCGGCACCGAAGTCGTGCCCCGGCTCGGCTGAGACCAGGGCTGCCGCTCCGTTGGCACCGGAGCGGCAGCGGGATACCGGTCGTACACGGTCACATGTGCGGATCGTGCGCTGACGAACGGGGCGTGCGCCTACGGGGCCGTGCTAACAGTCGCGCAGCTCCGGCGACTGGTTGAGCAGCTGACCGCGGATCGAAGTGAACTTGGCCAGCCGGTCGTCCACCGAGGAATCCAGCGGGAAGACCGCCAGCCGGTGACAGTTCTGGAATGCCAGGCGCACTCCGAAGTGGCGCTGCAGCGCACCCCGTATCGCGTCGCTCGCGAGAGCGCGCAGCAGTTGGCCACGCGCCTGCTCGTCGGGCGGCGGCGTCTGGTTGTCGGCGAACTGTCCGCCGTCGACCTTCAGCTGGGCCACCAACGAGCTGATCATCTCCCATGCGTAGGGCAGGGAGGTCCGGACGCAGTCGACGAAAGCGGCTTCGTCGACCTCGCCTCGCTCGGCCTGTTCGAGTAGGGCCGGTGAGACGTCGAGCGACATGGGTTCTCCTCTCGCGACCCCGGCCGATTGGGTGACCGGAGTCTTACGGGCAGGGACGGAGATCGCGACGCAGTGTGCACGCGTCGCAACCTCCCGCTCACCACGGTAGGCGCCCGGTGGGGACCGCACCAGGAGAATGCGCATACAACGCGCCATCCGCGAACGGGGCTTTCGGGGGCGAATCGCGTGCAGGCCCATCGGTCGAGTAGCGTTGCCGACCATGCGTCTCGTCATTGCCCGCTGCTCCGTCGATTACGCGGGCCGGCTCACCGCCCATCTGCCCTCGGCACCCCGTCTGATCCTCGTGAAGGCCGACGGCAGTGTCTCGATCCACGCGGACGACCGGGCGTACAAACCGCTCAACTGGATGTCGCCGCCGTGCACCCTCAAGGAGGGGACCGGTGACGAAGCCGGCGTCTGGACCGTCATCAACAAGGCGGGCGAGAAGCTCATCATCACCATGGAGGAAGTCCTCCACGACTCCTCGCACGAGCTGGGCATCGACCCGGGCCTGATCAAGGACGGCGTCGAGGCCCACCTGCAGGAGCTCCTGGCCGACCGGATCGACACCCTCGGCGAGGGCTACACGCTGATCCGCCGCGAGTACATGACCGCGATCGGCCCGGTGGACATCCTGTGCCGGGACGGTTCGGGCGCGACGGTCGCGGTGGAGATCAAGCGGCGCGGTGAGATCGACGGCGTGGAGCAGCTCACGCGCTACCTGGAGCTCCTGAACCGAGACCCGCACCTGGCGCCCGTCAAGGGCGTGTTCGCGGCCCAGGAGATCAAGCCCCAGGCCCGCGTCCTGGCGAACGACCGCGGCATGGACTGCGTCGTCCTCGACTACAACGCCATGCGCGGCATCGAGGACGACAAGCTCCGCCTGTTCTAGGCGCCGTCGGTCGTCCCGTCCGGGCCGGTCACGGCGTGCCGCCCGTCGTTCCCGTCGTCGTGCCCGTGGACGTTCCGGTCCCGCCGGTCTCCCCCGTCGGGGTGGGCGTCGGGGTCGGCGCCGGGCGGCCCCGGCCCCGGATCGAGATCACCGCGCCGGCCGGGTCCACGCCGACCCGGGCGCTCCAGGCCCCCACGGGCTGGGCTTCGGAGTCCACGGCGATCCGCAGGGTGACCGATTCTCCAGGTGACAGCCGGCCCGAGGTGAGGCTCGCGCGCAGCCACGGGGCGTCGGACCACAGCCGCCAGTCGACCGGTGCGCCGCCCGACGCGGTGAGGGTCAGCAGGGTGGTCGAGCCGCGCGAGGCGGCGGTCGCGGTCAGCCGGCCCGGGGCCCCGGGCCCGCTGGGCGTGGCGGAGGGCGCGCCGCTGCTGATGACCTCGACGGAGACGTCGGGGCCGGCGGAGGGCGGGGCGAAGCCGGGGCCGTCGGTGACGGCGGCCGCGTTGCCCGCGTTCTCGTACGCCGTCAGCGGGCGGCCGTCGGTGCGCGGCGGGAGCTGCGCATCGCTCGCCGAGATGCGGGTGGAGCCGGTGCCGACGGACTCCCCGGTGCTCGGGGCTCCCCGGTAGGCCGCCCACAGGGCCAGCACCGGGGCCGCGACGACGGTGGCGACCACGGTGGTGGTCACGGCGCGGGCGCGCAGCCGGTCGCGGCGGGCCGCGCGGTCCTTGGGGTCCATCGGGAAGCCGGTGCGGTCGAAGCGCGGGCCGGGTCCGCCGCCCCGGCGGCTGCCGGAGCGGACCATCGCGGCGCGGACGGCGGTGCGCGGGGCCGGGACCAGCGGGAGGGCGGCGGTGTCGATGCCGCCCGAGCCGGGCCAGGGCCCGCCGGCGCCGACGCGTTCGGCGACGCGGCGGCAGCGCGGGCAGTCGTCGACGTGCCGGACCAGTTCGGCGCGCAGGGACGAGGACAGCAGGACGTTGAAGTCCCGGCCGTCCCCGCCGCCTTCGCCGTCGTCGCCGGTGAGCCGGGACACGGTCGGGCAGTTGCCGGTCTCCACGACGGCGAGGGCGGCGCGGGTGCGCTCGACCTCGCAGGCGGCGCCGGAGAGCAGCTCGCGGGCGGCGGCCGGGGGCGTGCCGAGGACGGCGGCGAGTTCGGGGACGCCGAGGCGGTGGCGGACGGCGAGTTCGAGGGCCTCGCGCTGCTCGGGGGTGGTGCCGGCGGCCTCCGGCCAGGCGAGGCGGGCGAGCTCGGTGCGGCGGTAGGCGGATACGTCGAGGGTGCCCGTGCGGGCGGGCACGGCGGCGTTCGCGGCGGTGGGCGCGCCGGCGTTCGCGGCGTTCGCGGCGGCGTTCACATCGGCGGCCACCGGGTCCGGCGCACGGCCCGGACCGGTGTGCTCCGGTGTACGCCGGGCGGAGTGCGCTCCGCCGTACCCGTGACGCGTGCGCCGTCGCTCGGCCAGCCGCCGCAGGCAGGCCCAGCGGGCGAGGGCGTAGAGCCACGCGCGCCGGTCCCCCTCGTCGGGGCAGCGGCCCGGATGGCGTTCGGCGACGGCGAGGACATCTCCGAGCACGTCGGTGGCGGTGTCGTGGTCGCACAGGACCGAGAGGCAGTACGTGAACAGGCCGTCCAGGTAGGGCTCGTGCCGGAACGGTGGCGGCTGCTCCACCCTGGTCCCCTCGGGGGGCGTGCGCCCGTGCGCCCGGTGTGCGCCGGTGCGCGGTGCGGGGTGTCCCTGGTTGCTGCTCGTCACTCGGCGACCGTAGGCGGCGCGCCGGTGGCGCTCCGGAAGCCTTCACCACTTTTAGCCCTTACGGGTGAACAGATCGGCTCCGCGCTGACAGCCGCCCTGACGGTGCACGCCACGGCGGCCGGTGGCGGGGCCGCCGACCGGGGCCGGTGGCGGCCGGCAGCGGTGGCCCTCGGCGGTCGGCGGCCGCGGCCGGCGGGGCTGTCGGTGGGGGCGGCTACGGTGGGCCGCATGGCTGCCCGTACATCTCGTTCATCCGCCAAGGACCGGCCGTCCTACCGTTGTACCGAGTGCGGGTACTCCACCGCCAAGTGGCTCGGCCGGTGCCCCGAGTGCCAGGCCTGGGGCACCGTCGAGGAGCTCGGCGGCGCGCCCGCCGTGCGGACCACCGCGGCCGGCCGGGTCACCACGGCCGCCGTGCCGATCGGGCAGGTCGACGTCCGGACGGCGACCGCGCGCAGCACCGGCGTGAGCGAGCTGGACCGGGTGCTGGGCGGCGGCCTCGTACCCGGCGCGGTCGTGCTGCTCGCGGGCGAGCCGGGCGTCGGCAAGTCCACGCTGCTGCTCGACGTCGCGGCGAAGGCGGCCAGCGACGAGCACCGCACGCTGTACGTCACGGGCGAGGAGTCGGCGAGCCAGGTGCGGCTGCGGGCCGACCGGATCAACGCGCTCAGCGACCACCTCTACCTCGCCGCCGAGACCGACCTCTCCGCCGTACTCGGGCACCTCGACGCGGTGAAGCCCTCGCTGCTGATCATGGACTCCGTACAGACCGTGGCCTCGCCCGAGATCGACGGCGCGCCCGGCGGCATGGCGCAGGTCCGGGAGGTGGCCGGCGCGCTGATCCGGGCCTCCAAGGAGCGCGGGATGTCCACCCTGCTCGTCGGCCACGTCACCAAGGACGGGGCGATCGCCGGTCCGCGGCTGCTGGAGCACCTCGTCGATGTGGTCCTGAGCTTCGAGGGCGACCGGCACGCGCGCCTGCGGCTGGTCCGCGGTGTGAAGAACCGGTACGGGACCACGGACGAGGTCGGCTGCTTCGAGCTGACCGACGAGGGGATCAACGGCCTCGCCGATCCGAGCGGGCTGTTCCTGACCCGCCGCGCCGAGGCGGTCCCCGGCACCTGTCTGACGGTGACGCTGGAGGGCAAGCGCCCGCTGGTCGCCGAGGTGCAGGCGCTGACGGTGGACTCGCAGATCCCCTCGCCGCGCCGGACCACCTCCGGACTGGAGACCTCGCGCGTCTCGATGATGCTGGCCGTCCTGGAGCAGCGCGGCCGGATCACGGCGCTCGGCAAGCGGGACATCTACACCGCGACCGTGGGCGGGGTGAAGCTGACCGAGCCGGCCGCCGACCTGGCCGTCGCGCTGGCGCTGGCCTCGGCCGCCAGCGACGTACCGCTCCCGAAGAACCTGGTCGCGATCGGCGAGGTCGGCCTCGCGGGCGAGGTGCGCCGGGTGACGGGCGTGCAGCGGCGGCTCGCGGAGGCGTACCGGCTGGGCTTCACGCACGCGCTGGTGCCGTCGGATCCGGGGAAGGTGCCGGCCGGGATGAAGGTGACGGAGGTCGCCGACATGGGCGACGCGCTGCGGGTCCTGCCGCGCGGGCGGTCGCGTACGCCGGCGAAGGACGCCGACGCCGGTTAGCAAACGGCTCCCCTTCGCAGGTCAGGGGGCCCGGACGGGGTGCCCTTCGGCCCGGCCGGGCCAAGGCACGGCGGGGGCGCGGGCCGCGCCGGTAGACTTTGGCCTGGTCCGCCCGGCCGTACGCAGGCGGTACAAACCCGCGACCGGAGGAGTGCAGTGGCAGCCAAGGACGGGGCAGCAGCATCCGGGAAGTCGGGCGCGAGCTCCAAGCAGGAGGCCATGATGCGTGCCTCGCTGAGCGCGGTCGCACCTGGTCAGCCCCTGCGTGACGGGCTCGAACGGATCGTCCGCGGCAATACCGGAGGCCTCATCGTCCTCGGCATGGACAAGTCCGTCGAGGCGATGTGCACGGGCGGCTTCGTCCTGGACGTGGAGTTCACCGCGACCCGGCTGCGCGAGCTGTGCAAGCTCGACGGCGCGCTGATCCTGGACAAGGACATCACCAAGATCCTGCGGGCGGGCGTCCAGCTGGTGCCGGACGCGTCCATCCACACGGAGGAGACGGGCACCCGGCACCGGACCGCGGACCGCGTCTCGAAGCAGTGCGGATTCCCGGTGGTGTCGGTGTCGCAGTCGATGCGGCTGATCGCGCTGTACGTGGACGGCGAGCGGCGCGTGCTGGAGGAGTCCGGGGCGATCCTGTCGCGGGCGAACCAGGCGCTGGCCACGCTGGAGCGGTACAAGCTCCGCCTGGACGAGGTGGCGGGGACGCTGTCGGCGCTGGAGATCGAGGACCTGGTGACGGTCCGCGATGTCACGGCGGTGGCGCAGCGGCTGGAAATGGTGCGGCGCATCGCGACGGAGATCGCGGAGTACGTGATCGAGCTGGGCACCGACGGCCGACTGCTGTCGCTCCAACTGGACGAGCTGACGGTCGGCATCGAGCAGGAGCGGGAGCTGGTGATCCGCGACTACGTCCCGGAGCCGACGGCGAAGCGTTCCCGCACGGTGGACGAGGCGCTGCCGGCGCTGGACGCGCTGACGCACCCGGAGCTGCTGGAGCTGGCGATCGTGGCGAAGGCCCTGGGGTACACGGGGTCGCCGGAGACGCTGGACTCGGCGGTGTCCCCGCGCGGGTACCGGCTGCTCGCGAAGATTCCCCGGCTGCCCGGGGCGATCATGGAGCGGCTGGTGGAGCACTTCGGCGGGCTGCAGAAGCTGCTGGCCGCCAGTGTGGACGACCTGCAGACGGTGGACGGCGTGGGCGAGGCGCGGGCGCGGAGCGTGCGCGAGGGCCTGTCCCGCCTGGCGGAGTCCTCGATCCTGGAGCGCTACGTCTAGGCGGAGTTGAGGGCCGGCCCGGGGAGCGTCCCGGGCCGGCCGGGGCTCAGTCCTGCTTCAGGACGAAGGACGTGCGCGCCACCGGCATGCCCGGGGACTTGACCTCGACCACGTACGTGTCCGGCGCGGCTGCCCCCGCCGGAGGCGACTGGCACTGGGCGGCCGCGCTGAAGTGCCGGTCCCATTCGAGGGACTGCCTGGTCTCGCCCTGCGAGGGCACGCGGAAGAACGCGTTGCCCGCGCCCGCCGGGCAGTCGGCCGAGGACCAGACCGGCTTGGCATTGCTCGCCTGAGTGATGGTCAGCACCGCCTGCTTCGGGCCGAGATCGACCTTGCACGTGGTGCCCGAGACGTTGCGCGCGATGAGTTCGAGGCGGGGCTTCTCGCTCGCCTCGTACTCGTTCTTCAGGCTCTTGACCTCCCACTGCAGCGCGCCCGGCGCGCACGTGGGCACCGGCGAGTCCGCGGGGACGGCCTGGCCCGCGCCGGAGCCGCCCGCGTCGGTGGAGCCCGGCCCGCCGCCCGGCTCACCGTTCTTGCCCGTGCCGGGGCTCGCGCCGGCGTCGGAGCCGGTACCCGTACCGGCGCCGCCCGAGCCCGACTCGCCGCGCCCGCCCGGGGCCTGACTGATCGCCGGACCCGAGCCGGACGGCCCGGGGGTGATCTGGGTGACGGGATCGGGGCCTTGGCCCTTGCCGTTCGCACCCGGCTTCCCCCCGCCGGAGCTGATGGTCCACACGGCGAGGAGCGCGAGGAGCGCGGCAACGGACGCCAGCACGGCCCTCCGTCGCCAGTAGATGGAGGAGGGGAGCGGCCCGACCGGATTGCGCAGAGATCCCACGGACGGAACTTTACGAGAGTTCGCGGCGCGATCCGTGCCCCACATGCCGCGCACTCGGCTTGTTTTGCCGATGATCATCCTGCGGGGGGAGTCCTGGCGCCCGGAATCAGCCAGGAGGCTGACGATGACGTTATTCCGCTTTGAGTACCGTCGGTCACCATGGACAGCTCCGGCCTCTACCTCGACGTCACCGATTTCGCCCACTCGACCCCCGCCTGGGTGCAGTCGGCCTTCGAGCTCTGGACGGAGTACGGGCTGTTCGCCTTCGGCGCCCTCTTCGTGGCCGTGTGGTGGCGCTCGCGCGGGCAGGGCGACTCCCGCGCCGTCGCCCTGGCCGTCCTCGCGCCGCTCGTCACCGCGCTGGCCTACGTCGCCTCCGAGCTGGTGAAGTCGGCCGTCGACGAGGAGCGCCCCTGCCGGGCCGTGGCCGGGGCGGCGGCCTCGCTGATCCCGTGCCCGGCCACCGGCGACTGGTCGTTCCCCAGCAACCATTCCGTCATAGCGGGCGCCGCCGCCGTCGCCCTGGCCATGGCCCTGCCCCGGCTCGCACTGCTGACCGTGCCCCTGGCCCTGCTCATGGCCTTCTCCCGGGTCTTCGTCGGGGTGCACTACCCGCACGACGTGGCGCTGGGCCTGGTGCTGGGCGCGAGCCTGGCCGCGCTCGCCGTCCTCGCGCTCACCGGTCCCACGGCCGGGGTCGTCGCGGCCGTACGGGCGAGCGGTGTCCGCTCCGCTGTCCTGATCACCGGCCCGGGCCCCACGCGGTAGGCACGAAACGTGCCAGGATGCCGTCTGCCATGACTGCATCCACCACACCCCCCGCCGCGCTGCACGCCCCCGTCATCGCGTGGTTCGACGCGCATGCCCGCGATCTGCCCTGGCGCCGTCCCGAGGCCGGGCCCTGGGGGGTGATGGTCAGCGAGTTCATGCTCCAGCAGACCCCCGTCAACCGGGTCCTTCCGGTCTACGAGCACTGGCTCGCCCGCTGGCCCCGCCCCGCCGACCTGGCCGCCGAGGCCCCCGGCGAGGCCGTACGGGCCTGGGGACGGCTCGGCTACCCGCGCCGGGCCCTGCGCCTGCACGGCGCGGCCGCCGCCATAACGGAACGGCACGGGGGCGACGTACCGCGCGAGCACGCGCAGCTGCTGGCCCTGCCCGGGATCGGCGAGTACACGGCGGCCGCCGTGGCCTCCTTCGCGTACGGGCAGCGGCACGCGGTCCTCGACACGAACGTGCGCCGGGTCTTCGCGCGCACCTCGACCGGGGTCGAGTACCCGCCGAACGCCACGACCGCCGCCGAACGGCGCCTGGCGCGCGCCCTGCTGCCCGAGGACGAGGACACCGCGGCCCGCTGGGCGGCGGCCTCCATGGAGCTCGGGGCGCTGGTGTGCACCGCCAAGAGCCCGGAGTGCGGCCGCTGCCCGGTGGCCGGGCTCTGCGCCTGGCGGCTCGCCGGCAAGCCCGCGCACGAGGGGCCGCCCCGGCGCGGGCAGACGTACGCCGGGACGGACCGGCAGGTGCGCGGCAAGCTCCTCGCGGTGCTCCGGGAGGCGGTCGGCGCGGTGCCGCAGTCCGTCCTCGACACCGTCTGGGACGAGCCCGTGCAGCGGGCCCGCGCCCTGGACGGGCTGGTCTCGGACGGACTGGTGGAGCCGCTGGCCGGGCAGATGTACCGGCTGCCCGCGGGCCCCGCCGCCGGTGCGTCCGCGAGCCCCGCCGCCGGCGCCTCCGCGGACCCCGCCGCAGTGCCCGTACCGGCCCCCTCAAGCTGACTCGCAGATTCCGCTTGGATCGGAGAAACCGCAGCTCACGACCGCTGTTACACAACCTATGGGTGTCCGTGCGCCCACCGAAGGCTCACCCGCACAGGCCCGTGACAACGCCTCCGTACCTTCGAACTCGTAAGGCAGCGGATCAGCGGTTGAACGTCAGCGGAGGCGGTCGGAGATGGCGCACGGCGAGGTACTCGAATTCGAAGAGTACGTACGCACCCGGCAGGACGCGCTGCTGCGCAGCGCCCGCCGCCTGGTGCCGGACCCGACCGACGCCCAGGACCTCCTGCAGACCGCCCTCGTCCGCACCTACGGCCGCTGGGACGGCATCGCCGACAAGTCCCTCGCCGACGCCTACCTGCGCCGCGTCATGATCAACACCCGTACCGAGTGGTGGCGTGCCCGCAAGCTCGAAGAGGTCCCCACCGAGCAGCTCCCCGACGCCTCCGTCGGGGACGGCTCCGACCAGCGCGCCGACCGCGCCCTGCTGATGGACATCCTCAAGGTGCTCGCGCCCAAGCAGCGCAGCGTGGTCGTGCTGCGACACTGGGAGCAGATGAGCACCGAGGAGACGGCCGCGGCGCTCGGCATGTCGGCGGGAACCGTGAAGAGCACCCTGCACCGCGCACTGGCCCGCCTCCGGCAGGAACTGGAGAGCAGGGACCTGGACATGCGCGCGCTGGAACGCGGTGACCACACCATCCGGTACGAGGGGCGTGAGCGGTGCGCGGCCTGAACGGCCCATGTCTGAGCGGCAAGAGCTCAGTGGTACTGATGTCGGCGGGGACGGTCGTCCTCGCCGGCACCGTGCTGTTCGCGGCCGGCTGCACCACCGGGGGTACGGGGCTGCGTGACGGCGGGCCGGCCCGCACCGAGTCGGTGGCCAAGACCTCCCCGCCGTCGTCCGCGCCCTCCGAGGCCGACGGGGGCACCGCCTCCGCCCCGGCTCCCCGTGCGTCCGGCAAGCCGGGCGAGAAGATCGACCCGATCGTGCTGCTCAAGGCGGACCCGAAGGTCAGCGCCGCCGTCAAACGGGACCTGAAACCGTGCTCCGGCAAGGAGTACCCGGTGGACGTGAGCTACGGGAAGGTCACCGGCGGTCCGGCGGTCGACATCGTCGTCAACGTCCTGTCCTGCGCCGACGCCCTGGGCCGCGGCTCGTACGTGTACCGGGCGGACCACGGGAAGTACGAGAATGTCTTCTCGGACGAGCAGCAGCCCGTCTACGCCGAGATCGACCGGGGCGACCTGGTCGTCACGAGGCAGGTCTACGGGAAGAGCGACGCGCTCTCCTATCCTTCGGGCGAGGACCTGATCACGTACCGCTGGGACGGGGAGAGGTTCACCGAGCAGGACCGGGTGCACACCGACTACAGCAACGTGGTGGACGGCGGAGCGGTTCCCGCCCCGGCCGTCAGCCAGAAGAACTGAGTACCGAGGCGAGGCGAAGCTCCCCCATGGCCGATACCCATGTCCTGTTCGTCGAGGACGACGACGTCATCCGTGAGGCCACGACCCTGGCGCTGGAACGCGACGGGTTCGTGGTCACCGCCATGCCCGACGGGCTGTCCGGGCTGGAGTCCTTCCGGGCGAACCGGCCCGACATCGCGCTGCTCGACGTGATGGTGCCCGGCATGGACGGCGTGAGCCTGTGCCGCCGCATCCGCGACGAGTCCACCGTCCCCGTCATCATGCTCTCGGCGCGCGCCGACTCCATCGACGTGGTCCTGGGCCTGGAGGCGGGCGCCGACGACTACGTCACCAAGCCCTTCGACGGCTCCGTCCTCGTCGCCCGGATCCGCGCCGTGCTCCGCCGCTTCGGCCACGCCGGCGGCCCGCGCAACGGCGGCGCCGGGGGCGACGGCGACGCTTCCGACGAGCGCGGGGTGCTGGTCTTCGGCGACCTCGAGGTCGACACGGAGGGCATGGAGGTGCGCAAGGCGGGCGTCTCGGTGGCGCTGACGCCCACCGAGATGCGGCTGCTGCTGGAGTTCTCCACCTCCCCCGGCACGGTGCTCTCGCGCGACCGGCTGCTGGAGCGGGTCTGGGACTACGACTGGGGCGGCGACACCCGTGTCGTGGACGTCCACGTCCAGCGGCTGCGCACCAAGATCGGTCAGGACCGGATCGAGACGGTCCGGGGCTTCGGATACAAGCTGAAGGCATGAGGCGCTTCACCCTCCGTACGGGGATCCGCTGGAAGATCACACTCGCCATCGCCGCCGTGGGCGCCCTCACCGCGGTCGCGCTGAGCCTGGTCGTGCACAGTGCTGCCCGCGTCTCGATGCTGGAGAGCGCCCGCGACGCGGAGCTGGAGCGCGTGCAGTACATCGCCACGCGCAACACCGACATGGGCCGCAAGCCGATCTGGGGCGCCAAGCTCAACGACCCGGAACTGCCCCCGCAGCTGCGGGAGAAGGCCCGCTCGGGGCGGCGCGGCACGTACGTGCAGGAGCGTCCGCACAAGGCGCCGGAGGTGTGGGCCGCCGTGCCGCTCGGCAACAGCCAGGTGCTCTCCCTGCACCATCCCTTCCGGGAGAGCGCCAACATGGTGCGCGACCTGGACCGGGCGCTGGTCGTCGGCTCCCTCGCCGTGGTGATCGGCGGTTCCGCGCTCGGCGTGCTCATCGGCGGGCAGATCTCGCGCCGGCTGCGCAAGGCCGCGGCCGCCGCGCAGCGGGTGGCGCACGGGGATCCCGAGGTACGGGTGCGGGACGCGGTCGGGGGCGTCGTACGCGATGAGACCGACGACCTCGCGCGGGCCGTCGACGCGATGGCGGACGCGCTCCAGCAGCGGCTGGAGGCCGAGCGGCGGGTGACCGCCGACATCGCGCACGAGCTGCGCACCCCGGTGACGGGCCTGCTCACGGCGGCGGAACTGCTGCCTCCGGGCCGGCCGACCGAGCTCGTCCGGGACCGCGCCCAGGCGCTTCGGGCGCTGGTCGAGGACGTGCTGGAGGTGGCCCGGCTGGACAGCGCGTCCGAGCGGGCGGAGCTCCAGGAGGTGGCGCTGGGCGAGTTCGTGAGCCGCCGGGTCACCTCGCTGATGCCGGAGGCGAGCGTACGGATCGTCGCGGACGAGATCGTCAGCACCGATCCGCGCCGCCTGGAGCGGATCCTCGGCAATCTCCTCGCCAACGCCGCGCGGTACGGGCGGGCGCCGGTCCAGGTCGATGTCGAGGGCCGGGTGGTGCGGGTCCGGGACCACGGGCCGGGCTTCCCGGAGGCGCTGCTGCGCGAGGGGCCGAGCCGCTTCCGCACCGGGTCCACGGACCGGGCCGGGGTGGGGCACGGGCTGGGGCTGACCATCGCGGAGGGGCAGGCGCGGGTGCTGGGCGCCCGGCTGACCTTCCGCAACGTGGCGGCGCCGGGCGGCCGCTCCCGCTCGGCCGAGGCGGCGGGCGAGGCGGCGGGCGCGGTGGCGGTGCTGTGGCTGCCGGAGCACGCTCCGACGGCGACGGGGAGCTTCCCGGTCGTGCCCCCGGCGGGCTGATCGGTTCCTTATCGCGACCATCGGCTGTTCGATTGCGGACGCCGATGTTTTAGCATCCGATCCATGACTGACGGTACGGATCGCCCGCACAGCCCCCAGCCCGAGCCCGACGCCCACCACCCCGGAGGCGACGGCCACCCCCAGGGGCAGATACCCGCCGCCGGGTACGGCTATCCGCAGGCCGGGCAGCCCGGAGGCTACGGGTACCCGCCCGCCACGCCCGCTGCGGCCGAGCCCGGCGCCTTCGGCCCGCCGCCCGGCGGCCCCGCGCAGGTGCCCGCCGGCTACGGCTACCCGCAGGCGGGCCCGTACCAGCAGGGTCCGGGCGCCCCGGTGCCCGACGCCTTCCAGGGCCAGGACGGGTTCCAGGGCCAGGACGGCTTCCAGCCCCAGGACGGGTTCCAAGGCCAGGACGGCTTCCGAGGCCAGGACGGCTTCCAGGGCGGGTTCCAGCCGCAGTCCGACGCGCCCGACTGGGGTGCGCTGGCGGACGGGGCCGACCGGGAGCGGCGCAAGAAGCGGCTGTGGGCGATCGGCGGTGGCGTGACCGTACTGGCCCTGCTGGCCGGCGGCGGCGCCTTCCTGCTGCTGGGCGACGACGGCGGCGCCCCCGACGACGCGAAGGCCGACGCCTCCGCCTCGCCCTCCGCCTCGCCCTCGGCGAGCGGGTCCAAGCCGCCGGTGGACAACGGCCCGACCCTGGCGGACGACCCGACGAAGCTGCGCGACCGCACCGCCAAGGCGCACCTGAAGATGGGCGCGGAGGCCTCGACCGTCCCGGTGGACAAGCGGTTCGAGTTCCGCACGACGGGCACCGCGAACTCGTACGCCGAGTCCGAGAAGGCCCTGCTCGACGTGTCCAAGAGCTTCACCGTCACGGCCCGCGTCTCGAACAGCGCCCCCAAGGGGCGGCAGATCGCCGTCAGCCAGGGCAACGAGAAGACGTTCTCGTTCGAGCTGGGCTCGGACGAGGTGAACGGCAAGCCGGCGTGGATCTTCCGGATCCAGACGGACAAGGAGGGGGCGGACGCCACCACCAAGACCGTCGTGGCCGAGGGCCGCAAGATGGACAACACCATGACGGAGCTGACCGGCACCTACAACGACTCGACGAAGATGATCACGCTGTTCGTCGACGGCAAGCAGATCAACGAGACCAAGGTCCCCGGCGTCTACAAGGCCCCCGGGCCGCTGGAACTGGGCCGGACCCGCGCGCAGGACAACTGGGCCGGGGCCTGGAGCGGTGCCATGGACAGCGTGCGGGTCTACCGGATCGCGCTGTCGCCGGAGCAGGTCAACGACCAGAAGCCCGGCAAGATCGACGCCTCGATCAGGCCGGTCGGCTCCTGGATGCTGTTCTGATCGCGCCCGGGCCCGGGCGCGATCAGAGGCACCCGGAGGGTGCGGCAGGGGATCAGACAGTGACGCCGACCGCGCGCAGGAAGCTGACCGGGTTCACGGCCGAGCCGTAGTTCGGGGTGGTGCGGATCTCGAAGTGCAGGTGCGGGCCGCTCGAATTGCCGGTGTTGCCGGACAGGGCGATCTGCGTGTCCTTGGAGACCTTCTGGCCGATCTTGACCTTGATCTTCGAGAGGTGCGCGTACTGCGAGTACGTGTTGTTCGCGTGCTTGATCACGATGGCGTTGCCGTACGCCGGGCCGTCGCCGCCGCCGTTCGGGCCGGCCTTGACCACGGTGCCCGCCGAGACGGCGTCGACCGGGGTGCCGACCGGGACGGCGAAGTCCTGGCCGGAGTGCTTGTGCGACCACATGGTGCCGCCCTTGCCGAAGGTCGCCGAGAGCGTGTACTTCGACAGCGGCTTGTCCCACAGGCCGGCCGGCTTCGCGGCGGCGGCCGCGGCCGCGGCCTGCGCGCCGGCCTGGGCGGCCACCAGCTGGGCGGTGCCGCTCAGGGCGGTCTGGGCCTCGTCGGCGAAGGCGGCGGTCGTCCCGGCCCCGAGAGCCAGGGCCGCACCGAGAGCGGTGGCGCCGACGGCGATACGGGTACGACGGGTGGTGACGCGCTTCGCGGACATGAAGGAGACCTCCGGGGCCGGGGACAAGGACGGTGCTTCGGTACCGGTGCTCCGGCACTTCGGGCAAGAAGCCGCCCGGCACTCCGAGGGGGGCGCCGGGCTTGCTCGACATCCTTGGTAACCCGCGCCCCCGCGCTTCCCCAAACCCCCCGCTTACTAACGGGGCTCGTAGGAGCGGGGAAGGCTGTCCGGCCTGTTGACCGCCCCCGCACTGGGTTCGGGGTGGGGCAAATCGGACGCCCAACTCTACGAATGTTCCTAGTAGGTCCGATTTGCCCTGTGCGGCTTGTCACCGGCGCCGGACCTCTGCGGCCCCCGGCCGGGGCCAAAGCCCTGCGCCCCGTTCCGGCTGGAGCTACGCTCACGCCTCGTGGACGCATCCGTGATGGGGATCCGGCTGGCCTCGGGGGTCGTGACCCCCCTCGTGAAGAAGCTCCTGCGCGGGGAGGGTGCCGGCGCCGACCTCGTGGACCGGCCCGTGCGGATCTCCTCCTACGTCTCCCTGCGCGAGCATCGCACCCTGTCCCGCGACGACCTGCGCGCGCTCGCCGACAAGCTGGTCGACCGCGCCCTGCGGGCCCCCGGCGAGCGGCCGCTGCCGCCGGGCGAGGAGGCGGGCGTCGCGGCCGCGCTGGCCGCCACCCTCCACGCGCTCGGGGACCTCGCCATGGAGGACGTCCAGGCGGTCGAGATGGGCCCGGCCGCCTTCGCCGCCGCACTGCGCCGGGCCGCGCCCGCGACCGGCCTGGGGCGGGACGCCGAGCTCTTCCACGACCGGCTGCTCGAGCTCACCTGCCTGCACGTCCTGCACTTCTTCACCACCCGCTCCACCTACATCCCGCGCGCGCTGGTCGAGCAGGCCCGCCGCCAGGCCGAGCTGATCGCCAAGATGGACGAGCTGCTGTCCCGGACCACCCGCGAGGACGCCAGGGACCCGGGGTTCGAGACCAGGTACCTGGCGTACCTCGCCCAACGGCACAGCAGCCTGACGATCTTCGGCATCGAGCTGCCCCCGGGCTCGGCGCGCTGGCCGCTGGACACGGCGTACGTGAGCCTGGAGGTGGCCTCCCTGCCCCGGCAGCGCGGCGGCGCCGAGGGCCCTGACGCCGGCGCCCCCAGGGCCCGCACCCCCGGCACCGCCGAAGAGGCGCTGGCCCGCGAGCCCCGCGTGCTCCTGCGCGGCGAGGCCGGCTCCGGCAAGACCACGCTGATCCAGCGGCTGACCGTCTCCACCGCCCGGGAGGCGGCCGAGGGCGGCCCCGTCCCGTACGTCCTGCCCCTGCGCAGCCTGACCCGCTACGGGGAGCGGCTGCCCGCCCCCGAGGACTTCCTGGTCGCCACCGCCCTCAAGGGACAGGCCCCCGAGGGGTGGGAGAGCCGGGTCCTGAGCGCGGGACGCGGCCTGATCCTGGTGGACGGCATCGACGAGATCCCGGAGGCCGAGCGGGCCCGCGCCCGCGACTGGCTCTGCGACCTGCTCACCGCCTACCCCGGCAACCGGTGGGTGGTGACCTCCCGCCCCTCGGCCGTCCGGCAGGACTGGCTCGCCGACGAGCAGTTCACCGAGCTGACCCTCGCCCCCATGAACCGGGCCGACGTGGCCGCCTTCGTCACCCGCTGGCACGATGCCGCCGAGGCCGGCGGGGACCTGCGCGAACAGCTGCTGGACTCCCTGCGCACCAAGCCGGAACTGGCCCGGCTCGCCACCAGCCCGCTGCTGTGCGGGCTGATCTGCGCCCTGCACCGCGAGCGCCGGGGCTTCCTGCCGGCGGGCCGCAGGGAGCTGTACACGGCCGCCCTGTCGATGCTGCTGCACGACCGCGACGTGGAGCGGGAGCTGCGCCTGCCCCGGCTGGCGGAGGAGCCCCAGCTCCAGCTCCTGCAGCGGCTCGCGTACTGGCTCATCCGCAACGGCCGCACCGAGATGAGCCGGGACCGGGCCACGGCCCTGATCGCCGACGCGCTGCCCGCCGTACCGGCCGCGCAGGCCCTGGGCGACGCCCCGGCGGTCCTGCGGCGCTTCGTGGAGCGCACCGGCCTGCTGCGGGCCGCTACGGAAGACACCGTCGAGTTCGTCCACCGCACCTTCCAGGACTACCTGGGGGCGCGGGCGGCCCTGGACGAGGGCAGTCTCGGCGTCATCACCCGGCACGCGGAGGACGACCAGTGGGAGGACGTCATCCGCATGGCGGTCGCCCAGGGCCGCCCGCTGGAGCGCGCGGCCATCATCGGCGACCTGCTCGTACGGGGCTCCGACCGGGCCGTGCTGCTGGCCTTCGCGGCCGTGGAGTACGCCGCCGAGCTGGAGCCGGAGCTGCGCGACCGCGTCCGGGCGGCCGCCCGCCGGCTCGTCCCCCCGAAGGACGAGGACGCGGCGCGGGCCCTGGGCCGGATCGGGCCGCTGGTCCTTGACCTGCTGCCCCGCGGTGAGGAGGCCCGGCGCAGCGAGGCCCACCTGTCGGTGATCGCGGCCATGGAGACGGGGTCCGAGACGGCCGTCGGCTTCCTCGCCGGCTACTGCCGCGACCCCGACGAGCGGGTCCGCGAGACGCTGACCCGCGGGTGGCAGCGGTTCGGCACCCCCCACTACGCGGCCGAGGTGCTCGCGCGCATGGACCCGCCGCCCCGCGACCTCGTCATCGGCTCCGACGACGGGCTCGACGCGCTGCGCGGCTTCACCGCCCCGCCCGACCTGTTCATCCGCCACGAGGTGACCCGCGGCGCCCTGGCCCGCTTCCTGGCCCGCCAGCCGGTGTCGGGCCTGACCCTGTGGAGCTTCCAGGGCGGGAGCGACGCGGAGTTCCTGCGCGGCCACACCTCGCTGCGACGGCTCAACATCAACGCCTGGTCCGGACTGCGGGACCTGGCCCCGCTGCACGGACTGCCCCTGGAGGACGTGTCGCTCTACGTGGACAGCACCGTCCCCCTCGGCCCGGCCCTCGCGGCCTGGCCCCGGCTGCGCGCCTTCCAGCTGCACGCGGGGCACGGTCCGTGGTCCTTCGAGGACTTCTCCCCCGAAGCCCGCCCCGAGGTGCTCGAGGTGGACGACGCGGATCCGGACCTGGCCGGCCTGGGGCGGCTCACGAGCCTGCGGCGGCTGTGGCTCGGCCACCCCTGGCGCCCCGGCGGAAAGGCCGCCTGGGCCCAGGTCTCGGCGCTGGGCGACCTGCTGGAGATCGCCGTGCACGCCGAGACGCTGGACGGCCTCGCCGCGTACGCGGACCTGCCCTCGCTCAGGAGCGTCATGGTCTACGACGACGACAAGGAGTGGGACGCGGGCCTGGAGGAGCGGGTGCTGCGCCGCTTCCCGCAGGCGCGGCTGGAGAGCGTGCCGCAGATGTACGACATCTGACGGCGCCCGCGCGCCACGCGAAAAGGGGCGGCCCCGGAACCTTTCGGTCCCGGGGCCGCCCCTTCGTACCGCTTCGCGTTACGCGCCCTTCGACAGGTCCGGGCCGGAGCCCGTGGCCTCGATCGGGGGGAGGTCCGGCAGAGCCGACTTCTCCTCGCCTCGGAAGGTGAACTTGGCTTCCTCGCCCTCACCCTCCTTGCCGACGACCACGATGTGACCGGGGCGCAGCTCGCCGAAGAGGATCTTCTCCGACAGCACGTCCTCGATCTCGCGCTGGATCGTCCGGCGCAGCGGACGGGCACCCAGGATCGGGTCGTAGCCGCGCTTGGCGAGCAGGAGCTTCGCGTCGCCGCTCAGCTCGATGCCCATGTCGCGGTCCTTCAGGCGGTCGTCGACCTTGGCGAGCATGAGGTCGACGATCTGAATGATGTCTTCCTCCGCGAGCTGGTGGAAGACGACCGTGTCGTCGACGCGGTTGAGGAACTCGGGCCGGAAGTGCTGCTTGAGCTCTTCGTTGACCTTCACCTTCATCCGGTCGTATCCGGTCTTGGTGTCTCCCACGGCGGCGAAGCCGAGGTTGAAGCCCTTCGAGATGTCCCGCGTACCCAGGTTGGTCGTCATGATGATGACCGTGTTCTTGAAGTCCACGACCCGGCCCTGGGAGTCGGTCAGACGACCGTCTTCCAGGATCTGGAGAAGGGAATTGAAGATATCCGGGTGCGCCTTCTCGACCTCGTCGAAGAGGACGACGGAGAACGGCTTCCGGCGGACCTTCTCGGTCAGCTGGCCGCCCTCTTCGTAGCCCACGTAGCCGGGGGGCGAACCGAAGAGGCGGGAAACCGTGTGCTTCTCGCTGAACTCCGACATGTCGAGGGAGATCAGCGCGTCCTCGTCGCCGAAGAGGAATTCGGCGAGCGTCTTGGCGAGCTCGGTCTTACCGACACCGGACGGGCCGGCGAAGATGAACGAGCCACCCGGGCGCTTCGGGTCCTTCAGACCCGCACGGGTGCGGCGGATCGCCTGGGAGAGCGCCTTGATGGCGTCCTTCTGGCCGATGACGCGCTTGTGGAGCTCGTCCTCCATGCGGAGCAGACGCGAGGACTCCTCCTCGGTGAGCTTGAAGACGGGAATGCCGGTCGCGGTCGCGAGGACTTCGGCGATGAGCTCGCCGTCGACCTCGGCGACGATGTCCATGTCGCCGGCCTTCCATTCCTTCTCGCGCTTGGCCTTCCCCGCCAGCAGCTGCTTCTCCGAATCACGGAGGGAAGCCGCCTTCTCGAAGTCCTGGGAGTCGATGGCCGACTCCTTGTCGCGACGCACGTTCGCGATCTTCTCGTCGAACTCGCGGAGGTCCGGCGGCGCGGTCATCCGGCGGATGCGCATCCGGGAGCCGGCCTCGTCGATCAGGTCGATCGCCTTGTCCGGGAGGAAGCGGTCCGAGATGTACCGGTCGGCCAGGGTGGCCGCCTGCACGAGGGCCTCGTCCGTGATGGAGACGCGGTGGTGGGCCTCGTAGCGGTCGCGCAGGCCCTTGAGGATCTCGATGGTGTGCTGGAGGGAAGGCTCCGCCACCTGGATCGGCTGGAAGCGGCGCTCGAGAGCGGCGTCCTTCTCAAGGTGCTTGCGGTACTCGTCCAGCGTCGTGGCACCGATGGTCTGGAGCTCGCCACGGGCCAGCATGGGCTTCAGGATGCTGGCGGCGTCGATCGCGCCCTCGGCGGCACCCGCACCCACCAGGGTGTGGAGCTCGTCGATGAACAGGATGATGTCGCCGCGGGTGCGGATCTCCTTGAGCACCTTCTTGAGGCGCTCTTCGAAGTCACCGCGGTAGCGGGAACCGGCCACCAGGGCACCCAGGTCAAGGGTGTAGAGGTGCTTGTCCTTGAGGGTCTCGGGCACCTCGCCCTTGACGATCGCCTGGGCGAGGCCCTCGACGACGGCGGTCTTGCCGACGCCGGGCTCGCCGATGAGGACCGGGTTGTTCTTGGTCCGGCGGGACAGCACCTGCATGACCCGCTCGATCTCCTTCTCGCGCCCGATGACCGGGTCGAGCTTGGATTCGCGAGCGGCCTGCGTCAGGTTGCGGCCGAACTGGTCCAGGACGAGCGAGGTCGAGGGCGTGCCCTCGGCCGGGCCGCCGGCCGTGGCCGACTCCTTGCCTCCGCCGGAGTAGCCGGAGAGCAGCTGGATGACCTGCTGCCGGACTCGGTTGAGATCGGCGCCCAGCTTCACCAGGACCTGGGCGGCGACGCCCTCGCCCTCGCGAATGAGGCCGAGCAGGATGTGCTCGGTGCCGATGTAGTTGTGGCCGAGCTGGAGGGCCTCTCGGAGCGAAAGCTCCAGGACCTTCTTCGCCCGCGGGGTGAAGGGGATGTGGCCGGACGGGGCCTGCTGCCCCTGGCCGATGATCTCCTCAACCTGCTGGCGAACAGCCTCGAGCGAAATCCCGAGGCTCTCCAAGGCCTTAGCGGCGACACCCTCACCCTCGTGGATCAAGCCCAGGAGGATGTGCTCAGTGCCGATGTAGTTGTGGTTGAGCATCCGGGCTTCTTCCTGAGCCAGGACGACAACCCGCCGCGCGCGGTCTGTGAACCTCTCGAACATCGTTTATCGCTCCTCAGAGCGGTCGGGCAGTTCGGGGTCGGTCCCCGCCCTGTCCTTCCGCATGCTAGTCCCGCGGGGCGGGACAGCTCATTCCAACTGCCGACATCCGTCCGCGGCTCACCCTCACGTCCGTGGGAAAACCCGGCTGCAAGTGCCGACAACTGCTCCAACCCGATGGTGCGAGACGATGTTCCCGCAGGCCAGGCAGATACCCGTCACAGGTGTACGCCGATGGCGAACGGAAGCCGGTCCCGGACCGTGCAAATCAGCGTGTCGCCCCGATCCACTAGGAATGTCTTACCCCCTAAGCGCGGACAGTTCACGTCAGTGACGCCCGATCCCTCCGCTACGGGCGAACACGCCTCCGTCCCGAATGTGGGACTCGGCCGCCACGGACGTTTACGTTCCGCATTGACCCGCGTGCGGAACGTCACATCGCGCGTAACCCCGCAGCGATTGGGGAGTTGCTCCGGTCATGGCTCTCACCGCGCCGCCCGCCGCCGTCGTCCCGCTCCCCCGCGCCCCGATCGGGGGGTGCGGATCGGAAGGCGATCCGGTCTCCCCGACCGCCTCCTGGTACGAGCGCGAGCTCGGCTGGACCGTCGTCGGCGGACCGCCCGTCCAGTTGGAGACCGGCCTGCGGTTCGACGTGCTGGAACTGCCGGCCGACGCCGGGACCGCGGTGCTGCGCGGACGCGTCGCCACGGGTCCTGTCGCCGTCATGGGCCGCAGGATGCGGTTCCTGGTGGCCCCGGGGAGCGCCGACGAGCTGGAAGGACTGCTCGCCTGGCTGGAATGGGGCGGGGTCGCCCTGGATCTCGCCGCCCTGGGTACGGGTGGCCGGATCACGGCACCGGTCCCCCCGGGACCCCCCGCCGGGGGTACGGGCGGCGAGGCGGATCCACAGAGGAGCCCCCGGGGAACCGCCGTGTGGCTGCGGCCCCCCGGGCAGGGGTGTGAGGCACTGCTTCCCGCCCTGCCCGCTCCCGGACAGGGCCCGTCCGGGTCCGCGCGCGGACCCGATCTCGTACGCCTGGTCGCGGCGGCGGCGACGGAATGCCACCGGGCCCGCCTGCGCCGGGGTCAGACCTTGCGGTCCTCGAACGCCTGACGGATTTCCGCGGGAACGCGGCCGCGGTCATTCACGCTGTAGCCGTTTTCCTTGGCCCACGCGCGAATGACGGCGGTGTCCGGGTTTCCGGCCGAAGCGGCGACAGCGCGCCCCTTGGTACGGCCGGTCGCGGCGCCGCGGCCACCGGTGCGGCGCCCGCCCTTGGTGTACGGGTCGAGCAGACCGCGGAGCTTTTCAGCGTTGGCGGTGGTGAGGTCGATCTCGTAGGTCTTGCCATCCAGAGCGAACGTCACCGTCTCGTCCGCCTCGCCGCCGTCGAGGTCGTCGACAAGAAGGACCTGAACCTTCTGTGCCACCGGGATTTCCTTTCATCGAAAAGCAGTACGCGGAAAGGAAACCGCTTTTGCCTGGAAAACACAAACCCCCGGTGAGAGGTTCGGGTCCGCAACGGGTAGGGAAACGTGCGCGATTCGGACATAGGCCACACGCACCGTGGTCCCGGGAAATCCCGCTGTGATCGATCAGAGGTGCAGAAGCATCCGGCTGTTGCCCAAGGTGTTCGGCTTCACTCGTTCGAGACCGAGGAACTCGGCGACACCCTCGTCATAGGAACGCAGCAGCTCCATGTACACATCGGTCTCGACCGGGGTCTCGCCGATCTCGACGAAGCCGTGCTTCGCGAAGAAGTCCACTTCGAAGGTCAGGCAGAAAACCCGGCTCACCCCGACCAGGCGGGCCGTCCGCAACAACTGGTCGAGCACGAGATGGCCGACTCCGGCGCCCTTCAACTCTCGGTCGACGGCGAGAGTGCGGACTTCGGCCAGGTCTTCCCACATCACGTGGAGCGCCCCGCAGCCGACCACCTGGCCGTCGGTGTCGCGTTCGGCGACCCAGAACTCCTGGATGTCCTCGTAAAGGACGACCGGCGCTTTGTCGAGCAGGATGCGCTGCTGCACGTACTGGTCGAGCAGGCGGCGCAGCGCGGGAACATCACCGGTGCGCGCTCGGCGGATCGTCACTGTTTTTGCATCTGCAGCGGAAAACTCACCCATGCCCGGACGTTATCGCCCCGGCTCGCCCTGCCGCCCGCCGGAGTCCGCTTCGGCGTCGGCGGCATCGGCCGACGGCGGGGCGGCGGCCGCCGGCGGGGGGCCCGCCGGTTCCGCCGGCTCCTCGGCGGGCTGCACGATCCGCACGGCGTCCCGCAGCGCCTCGCGCTGCTCGGCGGACATCATGCCGAAGAAGGCCACGAGGGCGGCCGCGGGGTTGTCGCTCGTCGACCAGGCCTCGTTCATCAGCGCGGCCGAGTAGGCGGCGCGGGTGGAGACCGCCGTATATCGATAGGCGCGGCCTTCCGCTTCCCGGCGGACCCAGCCCTTCTGGTGGAGATTGTCCATAACGGTCATGACCGTGGTGTACGCGATGGACCGTTCCTGCTGCAGGTCTTCCAGGACTTCGCGAACGGTGACCGGGCGGTTCCACTGCCACACCCGCGTCATGACTGAGTCTTCGAGTTCTCCCAAGGGGCGAGGCACAGCAGCACGATAGTGCGGGATGCGGCGAATTGCCCGGCTATTCGGACGGCAACGCGCGGCGAAATGTGGGAGGGCATACGCAGAAGGCGTACGGCTCGAGGAGCCGTACGCCCGTCCCCCTCGGGGGGGTACTAGTTCTGGGGCTTGGACTGCCGGGCGGCCTCGGCGCGGGCGAGCACGGCGTCCACCGCCGCGTCCTCCTTGCCCTTGTTGGCACCGCCCTGGCTCTTCACGATCGTCACGACGAGCGCGATGAAGAACACGGCCATCACGAAGGGGGGCACGAGCGCGGAAACGTAGTCCATGCCCCCAGCCTAGCTAGTGCTGTGACCGGAAAGGTTCACCGGGTCGCGGCGCCCGGCAAACCTTCCCGGCCACAGCACTAGCCGGCCGCGCGGCCCGCCGCCGGGGGCGGCGCGGGCTTGCGGCGCGGCGGGAAGACCTCGCCCGGGGTCGGGATCGGGTGCGCGGGCCGGTCGTCGGGCTCGGGCTCCCGCGGGCGCGGCTCCTTCTCCTTGCCGGAGCCGGAGCCGGACCCTGATCCGGACACCGCGCCTTGGGCCGAGCCGGAGCCGGCGGGGCCGCTGGCCGTCCCGGCGCCGCCGGCGATGGCCAGCAGCCGGGTCCGCGGCGCGGGCGCGGTGGAGAGCCTGCGGCGTACGGAGCGCTCCGCGATCACCTGCGACCGCTCCAGCAGGGCGGCCGCGACCGGGTTGGCGCGCAGGGCCCGCAGGGCGGCGAGGTCGTCGGGCACGGGCTCGTAACCGGCGGCCAGGGCGTCCTGGAGCAGCTCCAGGTAGCCCGTGAGGCTCCCCGGCAGCGCGGCTCTGTACCGGGCCAGGTCGGCGAGGAGGAACGCTCTGAGCCGCCCCGCCTCCTGGACCGCTTCGTCCACCGACTGCGCGAGGCGCAGGCAGTCCTGGACCTCGGCGGCCGTCAGAGGGGCCGTGGAGGACTGGAGGGCGTGAGCGAGCGAACGCCTGAGCACGTGAAGCTCATCAGCGCTGAACGCCATGCCGCCGCGGGATCCGTAGGGCGTGGGCATGGGCCGAAGATACGCGCTAATCGGACAAAATCCCCTCAGGGAACCCGCGCCCGGCGCGCCGGACCTTCAGCCGGACTCCTTGACCACGCGGAGGAAATCGGCCCAGGCGGCCTGGGTGGTGGCGAGGACGAGGTGGGCCGGATCGGCGCGGTCCGCCACGCGGACCAGGGTGCCGGGGGCCGCGCTGACGTACACGCAGTTGTCCCCCTCGCCGCAGAACGAGGACTTCTGCCAGGCGGTCCGAGTGGTCATGGTGTCTCCTCAGCTCACAGGCGCGTGCGGCGCCGTGGACGAGCTCCCGGTATTTCTCGTGGGGGGACCGTAACCCCATGGCGGCCGCACTCCGGCCATTTCCGGGGAATTCGCTGCGCCGGGCGTCAGGAGGCGCTAAGAGGTACGGGGATCTCGTAGGCGATCTCCGCGTGCCGGTCGGCGACCGCGATGTCGGCGGTCTCCACCGCGCGGCCGTCCGCCGCGTAGTGCGTGCGCTCGATCCGGGTGATCAGGTCGCCGACGCCGATGGCGAGCAGCCCGGCCTGGCGGCGGTCCGCGCGGGCCGGGCGCGGGACCTCCACCGCCGAGGTGACCGCGATGCCGATCGCGCGCATCCGCGCCACGACGCCGGCGCCCTTGTGGGGGCCCAGCTCGGGCAGGACGACCGGGGTTCCGCCGGTGAGCGCCATCGGCTCCCAGGACTCGCAGACCTCGAAGGGGAGCTCCCCGTCGAAGAGCGCGTACGTGGTGAGCACGCACGGGTCGCCGGGGGCGATGGCGAGGCGCTCGGCGATGGCCTCGGTGGCGGCGACGCGGGCCTTGGTGTGGGACTCCCGGCGCACGCGGCCGGAGCCGTCGGGCCCGGCGGGCCCTACAGGATCGGCGGGGCCGGAGCGCAGGACGCGCGGGCGCTGCCGCGGGACGCGGACGTAGGTGCCGGCGCCGGGCCGGCCTTCGAGGAGGCCCTCGATGACCAGGAGTTCCATCGCCCGCTGGGTGACGGACTGCCCCACGCGGTACTCGGCGGCGAGCCGGGCCCGCGAGGGGAGCCTCGACCCGACGGGCCATTCCGCGGCCCGGATCCGGGTCCGGAGCGCGTCGGCCACCTTCACGTACGCGGTGTCGCGGGGCATTTCGGCCGTCCTGTGCTCGTCGTGGACCCGCCGCCCGGCCGGCCCGGTCAACCCCGGCCGCGGGCGCACGGGCACGGGCCCGGGCCCCCACCCGGGGGCGGGGGCCGGCGCGTCAGTCGAAGGTCGGGGCGTTGCGCTCGTAGACCAGGCGCAGGCCGACCAGGGTGAGCCAGGGCTCGTGGTCGTCGATCACCGAGGCCTCGCCGAGGACGATCGGGGCCAGGCCGCCCGTGGCGATGACGCGGACCTCGTCCGGGGCGCCGTTCGGGCCGGCCAGCTCCTTGGCCATCCGGGTCACGATCCCGTCGACCTGGCCGGCGAACCCGTAGACCACGCCCGACTGCATCGCCTCGACGGTGGACTTGCCGATGACGTTGCGCGGGCGGGCCAGCTCGATCTTGCGGAGCTGGGCGCCCCGTACGCCGAGGGCCTCCATCGAGATCTCGATGCCCGGGGAGATCACCCCGCCGACGTACTCGCCCTTCGCGGACACGGCGTCGAAGGTGGTGGCCGTACCGAGGTCGACGACGATCGCCGGACCGCCGTAGAGCTCGACCACCGCGACCGCGTTGACGATGCGGTCCGCGCCGACCTCCTTCGGGTTGTCCATGAGGATCGGGACGCCCGTCTTGGTCCCGGGCTCCACGATCACCGCCGGAACGTCGCCGTAGTAGCGGCGGGTCACCTCGCGCAGCTCGTGCAGGACCGCCGGCACCGTCGAGCAGATCGCGATGCCGTGGATGCCGTCTCCCAGCTCGTTGCCGAGCATCGGGTGCATGCCCATCAGGCCCTGCATGAGCACGGCCATCTCGTCGGCCGTGCGGCGCGGGTCGGTCGAGATGCGCCAGTGCTCGACGATCTCGTCACCGTCGAACAGGCCGAAGACCGTATGGGTGTTGCCCACGTCGATGGTGAGGAGCACCGGTTACACCGCCTCGCGCAGATCGAGGCCGATGTCCAGGATCGGGGAGGAGTGGGTGAGGCCGCCGACCGCGAGGTAGTCGACGCCGGTCTCGGCGTAGGCGCGGGCGTTGTGCATGGTGAGGCGGCCCGAGGACTCCAGCACCGCGCGGCCGTGCACGAGCGCCACCGCCTCCGCGGTCTCGATCGGGGTGAAGTTGTCGAGCAGGATCAGGTCGGCGCCCGCCTCCAGGGCCTCGCGGACCTGCTGGAGGGTGTCCACCTCGACCTCGACGGGCAGGTCGGGGAACTGCTCGCGCACGGCCTTGAAGGCCTCGCGGACCCCGCCCGCCGCGATCACGTGGTTGTCCTTGACCAGCGCCGCGTCCGAGAGGGACATCCGGTGGTTGACGCCGCCGCCGCAGCGGACCGCGTACTTCTCCAGGCAGCGCAGGCCGGGGGTGGTCTTGCGGGTGTCGCGGACCTTGGCCTTGGTGCCCTCCAGCTCGTCGGCCCACGCGCGGGTCGCGGTGGCGATGCCCGACATCAGGCAGAGCAGGTTGAGCGCGCTGCGTTCGCCGGTGAGCAGGTCGCGGGTGCGGGCCCGGACCGACAGCAGCACCTGGCCGGGCTCGACGCGCTCGCCGTCCTCGACGTGCCGCTCCACCTCGAACGTCTCGGTGCACACGACGGACAGGACGGCCTCGGCGACGCGCAGGCCGGCGACCGTGCCCGCCTCGCGCGCGGTGAAGTCGGCCGTCGCGACGGCTTCCTCGGGGACGGTGGCGACGGTGGTCACGTCGACCCCGCCGTCGAGGTCCTCGGAGATCGCCATGTGCGCGATGTCCTCGACCTCGACCGGGTCCAGGCCCGCGTCGGCGAGCAGTTGGGCCAGTGCCGGGTCGAGGCCGGTCTCCTCGCCCTCGCCGCAGGCGCAGTCGTCGCCGCAGCCGCCGTCGCCGCCGGCGGGCCGGCCGAGGAGGGGGAGCTCCTCGTGCTCGTGGGTGTGGTCGTGCTCGTGGGGGGTTTCCTGCTCGTGCGTGCTCACGGTTACCGCTCCAGGCTGTCGGTGCTCAGGGGGATCTGTACGGGCGGGAAGTCCGCCGAGTCGGTGGAGGTGACGACCAGGGCCCGCCGCTCGGTCGCCGACAGGCGTACGACGAGGTGGCGGCGCCATGCGGCGTCGTCCCGGTCGGGGTGGTCCTCGCGCCAGTGGCAGCCGCGGGTCTCCGCGCGCCGCTGGGCGGCGGCGACCAGGACCCGGGCCACGCACAGCAGGTTGGTGGCCTCCCAGGTCTCGGTGCCGGGGACGGCCGTCTTGCCCCGGGTCTCCAGCTCGGTCAGGGCCGTCGCGTACAGCGCTTCGAGCGCGGCGGCGGCCGTCGCCAGCGATGCGGCGGAGCGGAGCACGCCCGCGCCGTCGGTCATGATGCGCTGGATCTCGTACCGCGCCTCGGCGGGCTGGAGGGGGCCGGTGGCCGGGACGGGGATGCCGGGGCCGTTGCCGGCGGGCGGGTTCCCGATGATCTCGTCGGCGATCCGCTCGGCGAAGACCAGGCCCTCCAGCAGGGAGTTGGAGGCCAGCCGGTTCGCGCCGTGCACGCCGGTGCAGGCGACCTCGCCGCACGCGTACAGGCCGGGGACGGTGGTGCGGCCGTGCAGGTCGGTGCGTACGCCGCCGGAGGCGTAGTGCGCGGCCGGGGCCACGGGGATGGGCTCGGTGACCGGGTCGATGCCGTGGGAGCGACAGGCGGCGAGGATGGTCGGGAAGCGCTGCTCCCACATCCGGGCGCCGAAGTGCCGGGCGTCCAGGTACATGTGCTCGGTGCCCTGCTCCTGCATGCGGCGCATGATGCCCTTGGCGACGATGTCGCGGGGCGCGAGCTCGGCGAGCTCGTGCTGGCCGGTCATGAAGCGGACTCCGTCGGCGTCGACGAGGTACGCGCCCTCGCCGCGGACGGCCTCCGACACCAGGGGCTGCTGGCCCTCGGCGTCGGCGCCGAGGAAGAGCACGGTGGGGTGGAACTGGACGAATTCGAGGTCGGACACCTCGGCGCCGGCGCGCAGTGCGAGGGCCACGCCGTCGCCCGTGGAGACGGACGGGTTGGTGGTCGCGGAGAAGACCTGGCCCATGCCGCCGGTCGCCAGGATCACGGCGGGCGCGTGGACGGCGCCGACCCCGTCGTGCTGGCCCTCGCCCATGACGTGCAGCGTGACGCCCGCGGTGCGCCCCCGCGCGTCCAGGAGGAGGTCCAGGACCAGGGCGTTCTCGACGGTCTCGATGCCGGCCGCCTGGACGGCTTCGACGAGTGCCCGGGAGATCTCGGCGCCGGTGGCGTCGCCGCCGGCGTGCGCGATGCGGCGGCGGTGGTGGCCGCCCTCGCGGGTCAGCTCGATCTCGCCGGTCTCGGCGGAGGTGTCGAAGACGGCGCCCTCGGCGATGAGCCGGCGCACGGCGTCCGGGCCCTCGGTGACCAGGAGCCGGACGGCGGCCTCGTCGCACAGGCCGGCGCCGGCGACGAGGGTGTCTTCGAGGTGCTGCTCGGGGGTGTCCCCGTCGCCGAGGGCGGCGGCGATGCCGCCCTGGGCCCAGCGGGTGGAGCCGTCGTCGAGCCGGGCCTTGGTGACCACGACGGTGCGGCGGCCCGCGGCGGCGCAGCGCAGCGCGGCGGTCAGGCCCGCGACTCCGGACCCGACGACCACGACGTCGGCGTCGACGGACCAGCCGGGGGCCGGGGCGTGCAGCCGTATGCCGGTGCTGGTGCCCGCTGTCGCGGGGCCTCTGCCTGGGGTACTCACGCGTGTGCTCCGAACTCCAATGGGATGTTGTCGATCAGCCGGGTCGCGCCCACCTTCGCGGCGACGGCCAGCACGGCCTGACCGGTGAAGCCGGGGCCGGCCTCGGTGAAGTCCTGGGGGTCGACCAGCGCCAGGTAGTCCAGTACGAGGGGCGGGTCGTGCCGGCCCGCCTCGTGGAGGACGTGCCGGGCGGCGGCCCGTACGGCCTCCGGCAGGCCGGCGCCCGCCGCCGCGACGGCGTGGGCGTCGGCGGAGGCGCGGATCTCGCCGAGCCGGGCCAGGCCGGTGGCCCGCTCGTCGCCGGCGGGGGGCGACTGGGCCTCGGCGCGGTCGCGCAGCGCGGCCTGGGCGGCGAGCCGGTCGCGGCCGGCGAACAGGGCGCGGGACAGGGCGAGGGCGGTGCCGCGCTCCTTGGCGGAGAGGTAGCGGTTGCGGGAGGACAGCGCGAGCCCGTCCTCCTCGCGGACGGTCGGTACGCCCCACACCTCCACGGGGAAGTTGAGGTCGGTCACCATCCGCCGGATCAGAGCCAGTTGCTGCGCGTCCTTCTGGCCGAAGAAGGCCAGGTCGGGGCGGGTGAGGTGGAGCAGCTTGGCGACGACGGTCAGCATGCCGTCGAAGTGGCCCGGGCGGGTGGCGCCTTCGAGGCGGCCGCCCATCGGTCCGGCGCTGATCCGGACCTGGGGGTCGCCGCCGGGGTACACCTCGTCGACGGCGGGGGCGAAGACGGCGTCGGCGCCGGCCGCTTCGGCGAGGGCCAGGTCTGCGTCGAGGGTGCGGGGGTAGCGGTCGAGGTCCTCGTTGGCCCCGAACTGGAGGGGGTTGACGAAGACCGTGACCACGACCTGGCCGGCGGGGCCGACCTGCGCGCGGGCGGTGCGGACCAGGGTGGCGTGGCCGTCGTGGAGGGCGCCCATGGTCATGACGACGGCGCGGCGGCCGCTGTCGGCGCCCGGGGCCGAGGTCGTGCCGTCCCGGGGGAGCCGGTGGAGCTGCTCGGCGGTGTCGAGGAGGATCACCGGTCGCCGCCTTCGGGGTCGTGGGCGTCGAATCCGGCCGCGCCGTCGGCGAGCACGCCGAGCAGGTCCTCGGCGAGTTCGGGCTTGAGCAGGCCGTGCGCGAGGGCCCGGTCGGCGGTGGAACGGGCCATCGCGAGGTAGCCGGCGACGGTGCCCGGGGCGTGCTTGCGCAGTTCGGAGACGTGCGCGGCCACGGTGCCGGCGTCACCGCGGGCCACCGGGCCGGTCAGGGCGGCGTCACCGGAGCGCAGGGCGTTGTCGAGGGCCGCGCCGAGGAGCGGGCCGAGCATCCGGGCGGGGTGCTCGACGCCGGCCTTGCTCAGCAGCTCCATGGACTGGGCCACCAGGGTGACCAGGTGGTTCGCGCCGAGGGCGAGGGCCGCGTGGTAGAGCGGGCGGTTCGCCTCGGCGATCCACTCGGGCTCCCCGCCCATCTCGATGACCAGGGCCTCGGCGGCGAGCCGCAGCTCGTCGGGGGCGGTCACCCCGAAGGAGCAGCCGGCGAGGCGCTGGACGTCGACCTCGGTGCCGGTGAAGGTCATCGCGGGGTGCAGGGCCAGCGGGAGGGCGCCCGCGCGGCGGGCCGGGTCCAGCACGGCGACCCCGTACCGCCCGGAGGTGTGCACGAGGAGCTGGCCGGGGCGGACCGCGCCGGTCTCGGCGAGTCCCTGCACCAGGGTCGGCAGGGCGTCGTCGGGGACGGTGAGCAGGACGAGGTCGGCGGCCTGGAGGACCTGCGCGGGCGCCACGACCGGCACGTCGGGCAGCATCCGCTCGGCGCGGCGGCGCGAGGCGTCGGAGACGCCCGACACGGCGACGGGGCGGTGCCCGGTCTGCTGGAGGGCGCGGGCCAGCGCGGGGCCGACCCGGCCGGCTCCGACGACACCGACGGCGAGCCTGGCGGGGCGCTCCGCCTGAGGGGATGTGTTCACGCGGGGAAAGCCTTCCGTTCCAGTCCGCGGGGGGTACCGGACGATACGTCGCCATGCTAAGCCGTCCCGGGGAAATGGGGTGCGCTTCCCCCTCCCCCGGTCGGCGATGATCGGGGGATGAGCGAGGACGCGGTACGGGTGGCGGAGCGGGCGGCGGACGACGTGGACGGGTCCGCGGAGCCGCGGAGCGCGCCGAGGATGCCGCTCCACAGCGAGTCGGCGCTGTCGAGGGCGGCCGTTCGGTCGCGTTCCTGGCGGGCCTGACGGTCGTCGAGGTAGAGCGCGGGGATGGAGACGGGCGGGAAGGCGCGGGGCGCGACGTCGCGGCTCTGGGGTTCCAGCCGGGTGGGGGCGGGGGCCGGGAGGGGGGGGAGGTGCGGATCGGGGCCTTCTCCACCGCCGTGCCGGTGCTGGTGGTCCCCGCGGTGGCCGCCCTGCGGCTCTCGCACCCCGCGGTGGAGGTCCGCGTACGGGAGACCGAGGCGGCCGAGTCCTACGAGCTGCTGTCCGCCGGGGTCGTCGACCTGGCGCTGTCCCTCGCGGCCCACGCACCGACGGCCCGGGACGCCCGCTTCACCCGGACGACCCTGCTGGAGGACCCCCTCGACGTGGCCCTGCCCCCGGACCACCCGCTGGCGGGCGCGGCGGAGCTGCGGCTCGTGGACCTGTCGGGAGACCCGTGGATCTACGGCGGCTCCGGGCCCTGGTCGGAGATCACCCGCACCGCCTGCGAGGCGGCCGGGTTCGTACCCGAACAGGCGCACTCGGCGTCCGGGTGGACCGCGATCCTGGCCATGGTGGAGGCGGGCATGGGCGTGGCCCTGGTCCCCCGGATGGTGGCGAGCCGCGCCTCGGGCGTAGCCGTCCGCGTCCTGTCCCGCGACCGGCCCACCCGACACGTCATCGCGGCCCTGCGGAGCGGCTCGGAAGCCGCCCCGGCACTGGCCCACGTCCTGTCGGCCCTGCGCGCCATCGCCGACGGCCGGCCGTAGCCGTAGCCGTAGCCGTAGCCGCGGGGGCGGGCGGCGGCGGGGCCGCTGCGCGGGGCCGTCCCCTACCCGCCCTTCCACCGTTCCCCGGGCCCCGCCCGGACCCGGTCCTCACACGTCGGACGGGCTGAAGATGCCCTCCGGGCAATCCAGCACCGCGGGGCACGATCAGCCTCGCCGGCGTGTGAGGCGCGGGGGTCCGGGGGCCGGCTCCCGGCAGCGGCGCCGCACCCGCGGGACGACCGCGCTCCCACGGGTGCGGGCAGAGCCCGGGGGCCCTCAGACCCGAGCGGCAGCGGCAGCCGCGTCGGCCGCCTGGGCGGTCAGCGCGCGCTCGACGCCCGCGCGGGACTCCGAGACCAGGCGGCGCAGGGCCGCGTTCGGCTCGGCCGAGGCCAGCCAGGCGTCCGTCGCCGCGAGGGTCTCCGGGGAGACCTGGAGGGACGGGTAGAGCCCCACCGCGATCTGCTGGGCGATCTCGTGGCTGCGGGTCTCCCAGACCTCCTTGACCGCCGAGAAGTACTTCTCCGTGTACGGGGCGAGGAGCTCGCGCTGGTCGGTCTGGACGAAGCCGCCGATCACCGCCTCCTGCACCGCGTTCGGGAGCGAGTCGCCCTCGACGACCGAGGCCCACGCCTCGGCCTTGGCCTCCGCCGTCGGACGCGCCGCCCGGGCGGTCGCCGCGTGGCGCTCGCCCGCCGCCGTCTTGTCCCGCTCCAGCTCGGCCGCGACGGCCGGCTCGTCGGCGGTGCCCGTGGCGACCAGGCGCTCGAGGAACGCCCACCGCAGCTCGGTGTCGACGGCCAGGCCCTTGACCTCCGCCGAGCCGTCCAGCAGCGCCGACAGGTAGGTCAGCTGCTCCTCGGTGCGGGCCGTCGCCGCGAAGGCGCGGGCCCAGGCCAGCTGGTGGTCGCTGCCCGGAGCGGCCGCGCGCAGGTGCTCCAGCGTGGCCTCCGTCCAGACGGCCAGCCCCTGCTCCCGCCACGCCGGGTCGGCGTACAGGTCGACCGCCAGCTTCACCTGGCGGTGCAGCGACTGGACGACGCCGATGTCCGACTCCTTGCCGATGCCCGACAGGACGAGGGCGAGGTAGTCGCGGGTGGCCAGCTCGCCGTCGCGGGTCATGTCCCAGGCCGAGGCCCAGCACAGCGCGCGCGGCAGCGACTCGGTGAAGTCGCCCAGGTGCGCGGTGACGTTCTCCAGCGACACCTCGTCCAGGCGGACCTTGGCGTACGACAGATCGTCGTCGTTGAGCAGCACGACGGCCGGGCGGGTGCGGCCCACGAGCTCCGGTACGGCCGTCAGGCCGCCGTCGATGTCCAGCTCGATCCGGTCGGTGCGCACCAGCTTGCCGTCGGCCAGGTCGTACAGGCCGACCGCGATGCGGTGCGGACGCAGCACCGGCTCGCCCTTGGCGCCGGCCGGCAGCGCCGGGGCCTCCTGGCGGACGGCGAAGGCGGTGATGACACCGTTCGCGTCCGTCTCGATCTCCGGGCGCAGGATGTTGATGCCGGCCGTCTCCAGCCACGCCTTCGACCAGGTGGTCAGGTCGCGGCCGGAGGTCTCCTCCAGCGCGCCCAGCAGGTCGGACAGGCGGGTGTTCCCGTACGCGTGCGCCTTGAAGTACGCCTGCACGCCCTTGAAGAAGGCGTCCATGCCGACGTAGGCGACGAGCTGCTTGAGCACCGAGGCGCCCTTGGCGTACGTGATGCCGTCGAAGTTGACGAGGACGTCGTCCAGGTCACGGATGTCGGCCATGATCGGGTGCGTGGACGGCAGCTGGTCCTGCCGGTACGCCCAGGTCTTCATGGAGTTGGCGAAGGTCGTCCACGCGTGCGGCCACTTCGAGCCCTCGGCGTAGGCCTGGCAGGCGATCGAGGTGTACGTGGCGAACGACTCGTTCAGCCACAGGTCGTTCCACCACTCCATGGTGACCAGGTCGCCGAACCACATGTGCGCGAGCTCGTGCAGGATCGTCTCGGCGCGCACCTCGTACGCCGCGTCCGTCACCTTCGAGCGGAAGACGTACTGGTCGCGGATGGTGACCGCGCCCGCGTTCTCCATCGCGCCCGCGTTGAACTCCGGCACGAAGAGCTGGTCGTACTTCGCGAACGGGTAGTCGTAGGCGAACTTCTCCTGGAACCAGTCGAAGCCCTGCCGGGTCACGTCGAAGATCGCGTCGGCGTCGAGGAACTCGGCGAGCGAGGGCCGGCAGTAGATGCCGAGCGGGACGGACTGTCCGTCCTTGCCCTCGTAGGAGCTGTGCACCGCGTGGTACGGGCCGACGATCAGGGCCGTGATGTACGAGGAGATGCGCGGGGTGGGCTCGAAGCGCCAGACGTTGTCGGCGGAGGCCGCCGCCCCCTGCGGAATGTCGCGTGGGGAGTTCGAGATGACCGTCCAGCCCGCGGGGGCCGTCACGGTGAACTGGAACGCGGCCTTCAGGTCGGGCTGCTCGAAGCTGGCGAAGACCCGCCGCGCGTCCGGAACCTCGAACTGGGTGTACAGGTAGGCCTGCTCGTCGACCGGGTCGACGAAGCGGTGCAGGCCCTCACCGGTGTTGGTGTAGGCGCAGTCGGCGACGACGCGGAGCTCGTTGGCCCCGGCGGCGAGGTGGGCGAGCGCGATCCGGGAGTCCCGGAAGACCGCGGCCACGTCCAGGGCCTTGCCGTTGAGGACGACCTCGTGCACGGCCGGCGCGACCAGGTCGATGAAGGTCTCGGCGCCTGCCTCGGCGGACTGGAAGCGCACGGTGGTCACGGAGGGGTACGTGCCGCCCTCCTGCGCTCCGCTGAGATCGAGCTCGATCTCGTACGAGTCGACACTGAGCAGCTTTGCGCGCTGCTGAGCCTCTTCACGGGTCAGATTCGTGCCAGGCACGCGTTCATCTCCTTCGATGGTGACGGTGCCCGCCATCCTTCCACGCGGGCCGGGTCACCGCGTCGGAGTAATCCACGGGCGAACGCGATGTCCGATTTCCGCCAGCTTCGGCGGGTGCGGTCGCGCACCGTGGACTCCATGACCGCTCACACCGCGCTCCCCATCGCCCCGCCCGCCCTCGCCTCCCTGCGCGTCCTCGACGATGCGGGGCGGCCCTGTCTGCCGTACGAGGACACCGAGGGCGGCGCCCCCCTCCGCTGCTGCCTGCGCCGCAGTGCCCCCGGCGAACGGATCGCCCTCGTCTCCTACGCCCCGCTGCGCCGCTGGGCCGAGGAGACGGGCGCCGACCCCGGCGCCTACGACGAGCAGGGCCCGGTCTTCGTGCACGCGGCCGACTGCGGCGGACCCGCCGCGGCGGCCGGGCACCCCTTCGCCCACCCCGGGGCCCTGCGCACGGCCCGCCGCTACGACGCGGCGGGCCGCATCCTCGGCGGCCGGGTCCTGGCCCTCGGCGAGGACCCGGACGCGGTGATCGGGCAGGCGCTCGCGGACGCCTTCGCGGACCCGCGGACCGCTCTCGTGCACGTCCGCGCGGCCGAGTTCGGCTGCTACCTCTTCGAGGTCCGCCGGGGCTGAAGCCCCCTTCCGGACCGCCGAAGGGGCGGCGCCGTGCCGGCGCCGCCCCTTCGTGTCGTGCGTGCGCGCGGGATCAGCCGCGCAGCTCCTGCGCGACGAGCTCCGCGATCTGGACCGCGTTCAGCGCGGCGCCCTTGCGGAGGTTGTCGTTGGAGAGGAACAGCGCGAGGCCGTTCTCGGCGGTCTCGTCGACGCGGATGCGGCCCACGTACGAGGCGTCCTGGCCGGCGGCCTGCAGCGGGGTCGGGATGTCCGAGAGCTCGACGCCCGGGGCGTCCTTCAGCAGCTCGTAGGCGCGCTCGACGCTCAGCGGACGGGTGAAGCGGAGGTTGACCTGGAGGGAGTGGCCGGAGAAGACCGGCACGCGCACGCAGGTGCCCGAGACCTTGAGCTCCGGGATCTCCAGGATCTTGCGGGACTCGTTGCGGAGCTTCTGCTCCTCGTCGGTCTCGAAGGAGCCGTCGTCGACCAGGTTGCCCGCGAGCGGGACCACGTTGTAGGCGATCGGCCGCTGGTAGACCTTCGGCTCCGGGAACTCCACCGCGCCGCCGTCGAAGGTCAGCTGGTCAGCGGCCTCGGCGACCGCGCAGGCCTGGGCCTTGAGCTCGGCGACGCCCGCCAGGCCCGAGCCGGACACGGCCTGGTAGGTCGTGGCGATCAGCGAGACCAGGCCGGCCTCGTCGTGCAGCGGGCGCAGCACCGGCATCGCGGCCATCGTGGTGCAGTTCGGGTTCGCGATGATGCCCTTGGGGCGGTTCGCGATCGCGTGCGGGTTGACCTCGGAGACGACGAGGGGGACCTCGGGGTCGCGGCGCCAGGCGGAGGAGTTGTCGATGACCACGGCGCCCTGCGAGGCGACCTTCTCGGCGAGGGCCTTGGAGGTGGCGCCGCCCGCGGAGAAGAGCACGATGTCCAGGCCGGAGTAGTCGGCCGTGGAGGCGTCCTCGATGGTGATCTCCCGGCCCTCCCACTCGAGGGTCGAGCCGGCCGAACGGGCCGAGGCGAACAGCCGCAGCTCGTCCACCGGGAACTTGCGCTCGGCGAGGATGCCGCGCATGACTCCGCCGACCTGTCCGGTGGCTCCGACGATTCCGACCCTCACGGTGACTCCTCTTGGTACGTACGACGCGGGCGCGCGTGAAGCCATCATGCGTTCGACCCCACGAGCCTTGTCCAATCCATTGTCCGAGGAGCGGACGCTGTTCTCCGTGTGAACCCCCGTGACAACTCCGTGGCGGCCGTGTTGCATCCCCTCCGAGCACCCCTTTTGCCAGGTCGCGGCCGGTTACGGTCCGGTCTGTCGCGTCCGTAATGCGGACGTGCGTTCCGCACATCGAACTCGGGGAGAACCACCGTGCGCGCCATCCACCGCCGCCGCCGGTCCATACCGGCCCTCGCCGCCCTCGCGGCCGCCGCCGTCGCCGCACCCGTCCTGCTCACCGCCACGCCGGCGTCCGCCCATCCGCGCGAGGGCCGGGGGCGGCCGCGCCGACCGCGTGGTGGCCCTCGGCTCCCACCTGGACTCGGTCCCCGAGGGCCCGGGCATCAACGACAACGGCTCGGGCTCGGCCGGCCTGCTGGAGGTGGCCCTCAAGCTCGCGGACGAGGGCGCGAACAAGAAGGGCAAGGGGCCCGCCAACAAGGTCCGCTTCGCCTGGTGGTCGGCGGAGGAGCTCGGCCTGCTGAGCTCCGAGCACTACGTGGCACAACTGTCCGACAAGACGGGCGAGGGGGCCGGCCCGGCCGGCTCGGCGCAGATCGAGGCGCTGATCAACGGCCTCCTCGACCGGAAGGGCAAGCCCCACGAGGGCAGTGACTTCGACGGCCGCTCCGACTACGGCCCGTTCATCGCGAACGGCATCCCGGCCGGCGGCACCTTCACCGGCGCCGAGGGCATCAAGACCGCCGAGCAGGCCAAGCGGTACGGCGGCACGGCCGGAGCCCCGTACGCCGAGTCCCTGGGCTCGCTGGGCAAGTAGGCCCGTACCCGAGGGGGAAAAGCCCGAGGGGGCGGTGCTCTGTCGAGCACCGCCCCCTCGGTGTCCTACCGGGTTACGGGAGGACCTTCTCGATCTGCACGCTGCCGGTGCCGGCGGCGGTGCCGCGGGCGTTGAGCAGCTTGACCTCGCCGAAGAACTGACGGCCCTCCGGGGCCGCGCTGTTGACCAGCACGTTCGCGGAGACGGACGCCGAGGCGCCGTTGGCGAGGTTGACCTTCGCGGCCTCGTCGACCTGGACGGTGCCCAGGGCGGCCGAGTAGTAGACGTCGCGGTAGTCGTAGGTGGTGGAGCCGGACGGGATCGCGTAGCCGAACACCTCGATGGTGTACGTGCCCGCGGCCGGGTTGATGAGGCTCACGGCCTCCTCGGAGTCGCCGTCGGCGGAGGTGCCGACCTTGACGCCGTCCTTGTAGATGTCCAGGTCGAGGTCGGCGGCCGCGTCGGAGACGTGGCCGATCGCGATGTCGAGGCGGGAGACGCCCTCGCCGATCGTGACCTCGGTGGTCTGGGTCTCACCGGCGGCGATGGTCGGCTTGGCGACCTTCGCGGAGCCGAGCGGGCCGCCCTGGAGCTTGCCGCCCGAGATGGCCGCGCCGTCGTTCTTCACGGACCACTGGACCGGGGCCGGGGTGCCCTGCTTGACCTCGGGCAGGACCTTGACCGCGGGGTCGAAGACCGCGCCGAGCACGGAGACGTCCAGCTTGAACGGGTTGTCGAGCAGCGGCGACGTACGGCGCGACTCGACCTCGATCTCCCAGACGCCCGGCTGCGGGTTCGGGTACGACCGCAGGTCGGGGCGGCACAGGTTCGCCGGGTTGTCGTAGTTCGGGTAGCACTGGGTCGTCGCGCTGTCCTCGACGCCCACGCCGTACGGGTGGATCGAGATGAAGCGGGTCTGGCTGCCCGGCTTCAGACCGCCGAGGGCGACCTCGAGGGTCTTGGCGCCCGCCGGGACGGTCACGAAGTACGACTTGTGGCTGTTGCGCTGCACGGACGAGGTGTCCGAGTAGGCGAACGACGGCGTCGCCAGCGGCGTCGAGACGACGACGGTGGAGAGGATCTGCTTGTCGATGCCCTCGGTGAACGGGTCGTCGAGCTGCAGGATGCCGCTGTGGACGCCGGCCGACTTGGCCTTCGCCTCGACCTTGATGGTGACCGGCTTGTTCAGCGGCAGGGTGACGTAGTCGTAGTCGCTGAGGACCTTGAACGTGCCGTCGTTGTTGCGCCAGCTGAGCTTGTGCGGGGTGCCGTACTTGACGCCGGTGGTGCGCGTCACGACGACGTTGTAGACCTTCTTCTGGCCGACCTTCAGGCCGCCCTCACGGTCGTAGACGCCGGTGCCGAAGCCCGGGGTCTTCAGGAACTGGTCGATCGCGGTGTCGACCGGCGCCGAGACGGTGAACTCGTTGGCCTTCGCGCCGCTCTTGATGGACTCCCACGCGCCGGGGATGTTGATCAGACCGGCGCCCTGGGCGTGTGCCGGGACGTCGTCGATCTTCTTCGCGCTGCTGGTGAGCGCGATGCGCAGGCTCGCCGGGGTGAGGGCGATCTTCTGCTGCTTGGCGGCCGAGATCAGCAGGGCGCTGGCGCCCGCCGCCTGCGGCGAGGACATCGAGGTGCCCTGGAGCATGCCGTAACCGGCCGGCAGGTTGTAGCCGGCCTCCTTCACCGGTGCACCGGGCAGCCAGGTCTGGATGGTGTTGATCGACGCGCCGGGGGCGGTGATCGTCGGCGTGAAGCCGCCGTCCTCGCGCGGACCGCGGGAGGAGAAGGGGAACATGTTGTACTTCTTGGCCACGCCGGAGCCGTAGTTGGCCGCCCAGGTCTCCTTGGAGACCGCCGCGCCCACGGAGATGACCTTGTCCGCGAGACCGGGGTCGCCGATGGTGTTGACACCGGGGCCCTCGTTGCCCGCCGAGATGACGAGCTGGACACCGTAGGTGTCGATGAGGTTCTTGTAGAGCTCGGAGCGCGCGTTGTTGCCGTCGTTCAGCGCCGGCAGGCCGCCGATCGACATGTTGACGATGTCCACGCCGCGGTTGACGACGAGGTCGATCATGCCCTCGGTCAGCGCGATGTTGGTGCAGCCGCCGGACCAGGAGCAGGCGCGCGAGGAGACGACCTTGGCGCCGGGCGCCTCGCCGTTCATCGCGCCGCCGAACAGGCCGTTGGCGGCGGTGATGCCCGCGACGTGCGTGCCGTGCTCGGACTCGATGATGCCGACGTTGACGAAGTCGGCCTTCTTGCCGATCCAGTCACCGCCCAGCGGGTCCATCGGGACGTCCTTGCGGATCTCGATCACGAACGGGATGCGCTCGGCGACCTCGGTCGCCGGGTTGTCCGTGCCGAAGTAGCCGATCTGGTAGCCGTCCTTGTACGGCTTCATCGGCTCGTTGTTCGTGAAGTCGTTGTCCTGGTCGGTGTCGACGCGGACGGTCCCGGCGACCGGGTCGTAGAGCAGGCCGAACCGGTCGGTGGTGTCCCCGTCCCGGTTGACGTCGCCCTTCATGTCACCGTTGGCGGTGATCGACTCGGTGAAGCGGCTCCACTGGAACGAGCCCTCCGGAGCCTTCCAGCTGCCGCCGCCCGCGGTGAAGGTGCCACCGGTGACCGGGGTGATCTGGGCGCGCCAGGTGGCGTCGCCGTCGGCCAGCGGGTCGGTCGCGGTGACCCAGTCGACGATCTTGCGCTCGCCGGTGGTGGTCTTCTGGAGCGCGGGGTGGCCGAGGTCGACGCCCGAGTCCAGGACACCGATGGTCACGCCGCGGCCGTCGGCCTTCGGGTTCTTCTTGAGGAAGTCCAGCGCACCGGTCTCGAAGGACGGGTTGTACGGGTTCTTCGCCGGGGTGTTCTTGTCCGGCCCCGGGTACGTCTCGCCCGCGGTCTTCTTGGCCGTGCCGGTCTCGCGGTCCGCGTCCGGACGGGGGTCCGGCAGCTGGATCTCGTGGCGCAGGTCGATGCCGTGCACGGAGGACAGCTTGGCGGCCGCCTTCAGCGCGCCCTCGGCCTGGTCGGTCGGCAGGGTGGCGCGGACGTAGCCGAGCTTGTCGTACGTCTGGCCCACCGAGGCGCCCTGGACGGCGTCGAGCTGCTTGGCCACCTGCTGCGTCTCGCCGGGGGCGGTCGCCACCATGACGGTGACGGTCTTCTCGCCCTTGGACTTGGCTTCCTGCAGCAGCTCGACGTCGGCCGAACCGAGCTTCTGGTCAGCCGATTTGACCGCGGGGTTGGCCGTGGGGGTGTCGGTGCCGGTCGCCGCGAAGACGGGCATGGCGCCGGTGGCCACGAGGGCGGCCACCAGGCCGGCCGCGGCCGCGACGCGCACGGCGCGCCGGGTCGCGGGTATGCCGCTTTGCGGGGAACGAGCGGGGGAGTCGAGGGTCATCAGCATCCCTGGCTAAGTGAAAGATACGGTCCGGATTTCGGTGCCGGATGACCGGTCAGCCTCGCGCAAGTGACAGCTCTTTGGGGAGAGTTGTCACTGACCGAGACCTGAGGTGGCGGACTCCCGCCAGGGTGCCGGATACGCCAGAAGGTCCGTACCGGGGTGTTCCGGTACGAACCTTCGGGGTCAAAGATCTATTTGTAGACTTCCTGACCGGTCGGCGCCGCCGGGGTGTGCGCCGGTCTCAGATCGGGTGTGACAACTTCGGGGCGTTCAGCGCTCGCGCGTGCGCGCGTAATGGCGAGAGGCTTTCGCCCGGTTTCCGCAGGCCGACATCGAGCACCAGCGCCGGGTGCCGTTGCGCGAGACGTCGTGGAAGTGCAGGACGCACGTCTCGGAGGCGCACTTGCGGATCCGGCCGGGATCGGATCCCAGTAGCTCCAGGTAGTCGCGGGCGGCCGTCCAGGCCGGCCCCCAGGAGGGGTCGTCGAACTCGGCCCGCTCGCCGGGGCCTTCGGCGGTCAGGGTGGCGCGGATCCGCCCGTGGTCCAGGACGGCGTCGACCAGGGCGCGGGCGCTCCCGTCGGCCGGATCGGCGACGGCGCGGGCCAGGGACTCCCGGGCGGTGAGCAGGTGGACCAGGGTCGCGGCGTCCGCGCGGAAGCGGCCGGCCAGTCCGGTGCTCTCCAGCCAGACCGCGAGCCCCTCGACGCGGGTGAGTCCGAAGGCCCCGGCGAAGAGGTCGACGGGTTCGCCCTCCGCCATCCAGCGCGTGTTCAGCAGGTCCAGGGCCACCGGTTCGCCGGTCAGGGGTCGTGGGTCCGCCGTCGTCATGTACGCCTCCTCGCGCCGCTAACCCCTCAAGGGTACGTGAGCGGTTGACGGGCCCATGTCTAACCTTTAATCTCTCAGTAGAAGGTTAGATGTTTCCGAGGGAAGGAACCCGACATGACAGCCGTCACCAGCAAGCTGCGCACCGGCCACGTGGGGCTGAACGTCACCGACCTCGCCCGCTCGCTTGCCTTCTACCAGGGCTCCCTGGGCTTCGAGCTGCTCGGCGAGGGCAAGGAGGAGGAGCGGCGGTACGCCTTCCTCGGCCAGGACGGCGAGCTGGTCCTCACGCTGTGGCAGCAGGCGGAGGGCCGGTACGCGCCCGCCGCGGCCGGACTGCACCACCTCGCGCTCTCCGTCGACGGCATCGAGGAGGTCCGGGCGTACGAGGAGCGGCTGCGGAGCTCGGGCGTCGACTTCAAGTACGACGGGGTCGTCCCCCACGGGGAGGGCGCGGCCTCGGGCGGGATCTTCTTCCACGACCCGGACGGAACCCGCCTGGAGATCTCCGCGCCGGTCGGCGCCGAAGGCTCCGACGCCCCCACCACAGGGGCCCCGACCTGCGGGTTCTTCTAATGTCCGGGTACCACTGGGGTTCGCTGGCCGTGCAGGACCGGGTCGGCGTCCGCGAGCACGCCGTCCACGTGGGCCGCTCGGTCACCCCGTACATCAAGGACGTGGCCGCGGCCTTCCTGGAGCAGCAGCCGCACCTGGTCGTCGGCGCCGCCGACGCGGGCGGCCGGCTGTGGGCCTCGATGCCGACCGGCGCCCCCGGTTTCGTACGGGCCACCGGGCCGGACCGGATCGAGGTCGCCGGCGGGGTGCCCGAGGGGGATCCGCTCGCCGAGGCGCTGGCCACCGAGGGCACCCGGATCGGAACCATCTCCCTCGATCCGCGCACCCGGCGCCGGATGCGCCTCAACGGAACCGTGGCGTCGGCCCGGGGCGGGTTCGCGGTGGCGGCCGAGCAGGTCTTCGCCAACTGCCCCAAGTACCTCCAGAAGCGGCAGCCTGTCCGGCTCGCCGCCGAAGGAGCCGGTGTCGTGCGGCGCGGGGGCGCGCTCACCCCCGACCAGGAACGGGCCGTCCGCGCCGCCGACACCTTCTTCGTCGCCACCACCGCCGAGGAGGACGGGGCCGACGCGAGCCATCGGGGCGGAATGCCGGGCTTCGTGGAGGTGCTGTCCCCGACCGAGCTGGTCTGGCCCGACTACACGGGCAACACGATGTTCCTGACGCTGGGGAACCTGCTGGCCGACCCGCGGGCCGGGCTGCTGTTCCCGGACTGGGAGAGCGGGGCGCTGCTGCAGCTCAGCGGGCGGGCCGAGCCCGAGTTCGGGCCCCACGGGGAGCGGCGGGTCCGCTTCCGCGTCGACGCGGTGGTGGAGAGCTCGCACCCGGGGCGGCTTCTGTGGAGCGCCCCGGAGTACTCGCCGGCCAATCCGGCGCTGCCCGGGCCCCCTGTGCCGTGGCGGCCTCACCTGGGCAGTACGACCAGGTAGGCGGCGGGCTCGCGGTCCCCGGAGGCCGTGAGTGCGGTCCGCACGACCGCCGCCTGCTGCTCGGGCCAGTCGCGGAGCTTGCGCGGGGTGATGTGCAGGACGGTCACCCCGCACCGCTCCAGGGTCTCCCGCTTGCGGACCGACTCCGACCACTCCTCGTCCTCGCCCTGGCGCGGGGCGCGGGTGTCGATCTCCAGGGCGACCGCGTGCTCGGGCCAGTACGCGTCGACCCCGCCCAGGTGCGGGCCGCCGGGCAGCCGCAGGTCCACGTTCCAGACCGGCTCGGGGAGCTCGAAGCCCCGTACGAGCTGGTACAGCCGGTCCTCGGCGATGGCCCGGCCCTCCGCGAGCAGCGACTCGACGGCGTCCACGACGTGCGGCCGGTTCAGCAGCCGGGCCACCGTCAGCTCGCGCACCACGGCGGCCGGTTCGCAGTGCCCGCCGCGCACGGCCTCGCTGAGCAGGCGGCGGACCGTGCCGGCGTCGGAGAGCTGGGCTACGGCGTCGGCGACGGCGCGGGCCACCGGAGCGACCGGGAGCCCGGTGACCTCCATCGGGCGGGGCGGGGTGTGGGCCCGGACGATGCGGACCTGCCCGGTGGAGCGCAGCCGGCGGGTGTTCGGCACGAGGACGTCGATGTGCGGGAGGCCGAGCAGGGCGGGGGCGGAGGAGAACCGGTACAGCGCGAGGGCCGCCAGCCCGGTGATCATGGCTTCGTCGCCGCGCCGCCCCGCGTAGAGCAGCGCCGCGTGCAGCCGCTCCTCGCTGGTCGCGGGGCCGGAGTGGAGCAGGAACACCCCGGGCAGGATCTGCTGCCAGGCCCGCTCGGCGGCGTCGGAGGCCGAGACGCCGTGCTCGCGGAGCTGGGCCAGCGACAGCACGCGGGGGCGGTTGTCGGCGAGGTGGGCGAGGGGGAGGGGCGCGTTGTGGTTCATGACGCGGTGATTCCCTCAGGCCATGGCCTTGCTAACCCCTGTTACACGCTCGTCGACAAATCGGGACAAGCCGGGGCTAAAGTACGGGCGTTCGAATGCCGATACCGCCGTTCGCCTCCGGGACGCAAAACGCCGGCGGGGCCGGGGAAATCCGGCCCCGCCGGCGCGTGAAGCGCAGGCCAGAGGGTTACTTGCCCGCGCCGGCGGTCGCGTCGCAGTGCTGGGCGCGCAGCGCGCGGGCCAGGTCGTCCCGGGACTCCAGCACCAGACGGCGCAGGGCCGGCGGAGCCGACTCGTGCGCGCTCAGCCAGGCGTCGGTGGCGTCCACCGTCGCCCGGGAGTCCTGGAGCGCCGGGTACAGGCCCCGCACCACGTCCATGCCGATCTGGATCGACCGGTCCGCCCACAGCCGCTCGATGGCCGCGAAGTACGGCTGCGTGAACCCGGCCAGCAGGGCCCGCTGGGAGGGCTGCTGCATTCCCGCGATCGTGGCCTCGACCAGCGCGTTCGACAGCGCGTCCGACTCCACCACCGCGGCCCACGCCTGGTCCTTGACCGCCGCCGACGGCCGCGCCGCCAGGCAGCGCACCTGGTGCCGCTTGCCCGACGCCGTGTCGTCGCGCGCCAGTTCGGCGGCGAGGGCCTCCTCGCCGATCGCCCCGTGCGCGGCCAGCGGCAGCAGGAAGTCCCAGCGCAGCTCCTGGTCCACCTCCAGCCCGTCGATCCGCGCCGATCCGTCGAGCAGCCCCAGCAGCAGCTGGAAGTCGCCCTCGGTCGCGGCGCCCGCCGCGAAGAAGCGGGCCCACGTGAGCTGGTGCTCCGACCCCGGCTCCGCGAAGCGCAGCTCCTGGAGGGCGCACGCGGCGAGCACCTTGCCGCCCTGCTCCCGCCACTGGGGATCCGCGTAGTGGTTGACCGCCGTCCGCACCTGCGCGTGCAGCATCTGGAGCACGCCGACGTCGGTCTCCCGGCCCGAGTGGGCCAGGACGAGCGAGACGAAGTCCCGCGCGGGCATCAGCGCGTCGCGCGTCAGGTTCCACAGCGCGGACCAGCACAGCGCGCGGGTCAGCGGATCGGCCACCGAGCCCAGGTGCGTGCGCAGCGTGGCCAGCGACACCGGGTCGAAGCGGATCTTGCAGTAGGTGAGGTCGTCGTCGTTGACGAGCACGAGGGCGGGCTCCTCCTGCCCGGCCAGCTCGCCGACGACCGTCCGCGCCCCGGCCACGTCCGCCTCGGCCCGCGCGTAGCGCACCAGCGCGCCGTCCGCGTCCAGCCGGTACAGGCCCACCGCGACCCGGTGCGGGCGCAGCTCCGCGCCGTCCTGGAGCACCGCCAGCTCGGTCACCCGGCCGCCCGCGTCACAGGTCACCACCGGGGTCAGCGCGTTGACGCCGGCCGTCTGCAGCCAGGCCCGCGACCATTCGGCCATATCGCGCCCGGAAACCTCCGCGAGGACCGACAGCAGGTCGTCCAGCGTGGTGTTCCCGTACGCGTTGGCCTTGAAGTAGCGCCGCGCGCCCTCCAGGAACGCGTCCCGGCCCACGTACGCCACGAGCTGCTTGAGCACCGCCGCGCCCTTGGCGTAGGTGATGCCGTCGAAGTTCAGCTTCGCGTCCTCCAGGTCACGGATGTCGGCCGTGATCGGGTGCGTGGACGGCAGCTGGTCGGCCCGGTAGGCCCACGCCTTGCGGCTGTTGGCGAAGGTGACCCACGCCTGGTCGAAGCGGGTGGCCTCGACCAGCGCGAAGGAGCCCATGAAGTCCGCGAAGGACTCCTTCAGCCACAGGTCGTCCCACCACTTCATGGTGACCAGGTCGCCGAACCACATGTGCGCCATCTCGTGCAGGATGGTGTTCGCGCGCCGCTCGTAGGAGGCCTGCGTGACCTTCCCGCGGAAGATGTACTCCTCCCGGAAGGTCACCATCCCCGGGTTCTCCATCGCGCCCAGGTTGTACTCCGGCACGAAGGCCTGGTCGTACTTCCCGAAGGGGTACGGGTAGTCGAAGATCTCGTGGAACAGGTCGAAGCCCTGCTTCGTGACGAGGAACACCTCGTCCGCGTCGAAGTGCTTGGCCAGCCCCTTGCGGCAGATCGCGCCGAGCGGGATCGTCAGGTCCCCGCGCGCGTAGGTGTCCGTCACGTAGTGGTACGGACCCGCGACCACGCACGTGATGTAGGTGGAGATCGGCGCGGTCTCGGCGAAGCGGCGGGTCAGCCCCTCGCGGGACTCCTCGGCGCCGTTGCTCCAGACCTGCCAGCCCTCGGGCGCGGTCACCTCGAAGCGGTACGGGGCCTTGAGGTCCGGCTGCTCGAAGTTCGCGTACACCCGCCGGGCGTCGGCCGGCTCGTACTGGGTGTAGAGGTAGACCTCGCCGTCCTCCGGGTCCACGAAGCGGTGCATGCCCTCGCCGGTCCGGCTGTAGGCGCAGTTGGCGTCCACCACCAGGACGTTCTCGGGGGCCAGGTCCTCCAGGGCGATCCGCGAGCCGTCGAACACGGCGGCCGCGTCGAGCCCGCGCCCGTTGAGTGTGACCGAGTTCACCGAGGGGGCGATGAGGTCGGCGAAGGTCGAGACTCCCGCCGCGGCGGCCCGGAAACGGATGGTGGTCACCGAACGGAACGTCCGGGGGCCCTCGGCCGGTTCGGCCTCGTCCGCCGCGGACCTCAGATCGAGGACCACCTCGTACCCGTCGACGGACAGCAGTTCGGCCCGCTGGCGGGCCTCGTCACGGGACAGATTTTCTCCGGGCACGTGCACTCCTTCGTGCGTGATCGCGATACCTGAACGAATCCTCCCACGGGGGAATGCGTGTGCGGGCTGGCCGGTTGGCCAGGGAGGAACGTTCCGATCTGAGGAGAGACATGGCTGACACCCAGGTGCACGAGAAGACCCCTGTCGACTTCTGGTTCGACCCGCTCTGCCCCTGGGCCTGGATGACGTCCCGCTGGATGCTGGAGGTCGAGAAGGTCCGTGACGTCGAGGTCCGCTGGCACGTCATGAGCCTCGCCGTGCTGAACGAGAACAGGCTCGACGAACTGCCCGAGCGCTACCGCGAGATGCTCGGCCCCAAGGGCTGGGCCCCCGTGCGCGTGGTCGTCGCCGCCCAGCAGAAGTTCGGCAACGAGGTCACCGGCAAGCTCTACACGGCGATCGGGACCCGCTTCCACAACGAGGGCCAGGGCCCGACCCGCGAGGCGATCGTCGAGGCGCTGGCCGAGCTCGACCTGCCCGCCGAGCTGATCCACTACGCCGACTCCGACGAGTACGACGAAGTGCTGCGCGACTCGCACAACGACGGCATCAACCGGGTCGGCCAGGAGGTCGGCACCCCGGTGATCTCCGTTCCCGGCGCCGACGGCGAGGAAGTGGCCTTCTTCGGGCCGGTCGTCACCCCGGCCCCGCGCGGCGAGGCCGCGGCCCGTCTGTGGGACGGCACCCTGCTGGTCGCCTCCACCCCCGGCTTCTACGAGATCAAGCGCACCCGCACCCAGGGCCCGATCTTCGACTAAGACTTGATCCGCAATTCACCAGAGGGTGAGCTGTGGACTGCACGCGGTGCGGGGACCGGGCTTTCCGGCGTGGCCACGCGAGCGTGACTCATCCGGGGTCGCTCGGTGCCGCTGTCCGGCGGTTCGGGGAGCAGGGGTCTCACGGCGTTGCTGCCGTGGGACTGCCACGCGACCCGGCCGCCGGAGCGGTTTCGGGCTCGGTGTGGTTGACTCCCGCAGCGCTTCTTCCAGCGCTTGTGCGTAGGTGATCTGTGCGTGCCGGGACATGGCGGTGTCCAAGTATGCGGTCGTGGGGTCGTCTACGTCGGTGAAGCGGACGAACGCGGCCAGCGCGGCGGATACGAGGTCCCGCTTGCCGGTGAGGCCGCACGCGGTGCACTTGTGCTCACGGTCCCGCAGGCTCTTGCGTACCCGCTCACCGCACAGACAGTGCTGCGACAGGGCCGTTGACCAGGTGGAGGCCCGGACCAGTCGACCACCGGCCGCCTCGCACTCCACTTTGAGGGCCGAGATCAGCATGCCCGGCGTGGTCTGTGACAGGCGCTTGCCCCACAGCCGGTACCAGGTGCGGATGTCGCAGTCCTCGACCACGAGTACGGGACCGTGGGCGGCGATGATCTCCCGGGCCACCAGGCGGGCGCGGTGACGGCGGTGCTCGGCGATGCCGACGGCGTGTTCGACCTGGCGGGCCCGCTGCTCCCGGTAGTTGGCGGAGAGTCGGTCACGGCGGAACGCCTGCTTTGGCACTCCATCGGACCGGGCAACGCGGGCACCACCAGGAACGTTGACCGTCTTCGGCTTGAGGCCATGCGCCTTCCTCCGGGCGGCGTGCTTGGCCTGCTTCTTCGACAGGCCGTACTGCGCGGCGTTCGTCGCCCGGCGGGAGCGCTCCAGCGCCCGCGCACGGTCCCGCCGCTTCTTCGCCTGCCTCTCCAACAGGGCCTGCTCGGTATCGGTGAGCGTGATCTCGGTGGAGACGGGCTTGCCGTCGGTGAGGGCGGCGGGGAAGGAGACGACGGAGAGGTTGGAGACGTTGCCGTCCACCCCGCCGATACGGTCGAGCTGGACGGCGCGGTCACGCATGGCCCGCACGCTGGGCGCGGTGTATCCGGGAGCAAGGATCATGAGGTGCGCCTCATACACCCAGCCGCCCGGCGCACCGGCCTTGCGGCGGCGGATGAGGTCCACCTTGTGCCAGCAGCCGGGGTGGGAGAGGAAGTGCCGCACCCGCGTCCACTGGCCGGGCTGCTGCGGGATGCGTACCGGAAGTACGAGATCACCACGGGCACTTTCGGGTCCTCCGGCGAAGACGACGGCGAGGGGGCCGGTGTGGTCCCACCACGTCGCCTTCCGAGTGGCGGGCTTGCCCGAGGCGGTGACCTTGCCCGTGGGCACGCGGACATCCGGGATCGTGGGCTTCGGCATCAGGCGGGGCTGCATCAGCGCGTGCCGGCCGCCGTCGGTGTAGGCCGTGGAGTGGCCGTGGAGGGTGCCGACCAGGCGGAAGGTCCCATTTGTTCTCGGTGGTGTGGGATCGGGCGCGGCCGGGGATGCGGGTGAAGTCGTGCCAGTTGCCGATCTTCGGGCGGCCGAAGCGCTGGCCGGTGGCGTCGGGGAAGAGGTGTCGCTGTACGCCGGTCCACACCGCATCGGCCATATGCATGGCCAGGGCCTTGGAGGCGTGGTGCTTCAGGTGCCCCGATTCCTCCACATGCTTGTACGCGCAGCACTCCAGACCCTCACGGGACAAGCCCAGGCGCTGCCCTACGACCTTCGCCCCCTGCTCCTCCCGCTCGCGGTACGCGGCCCAGTAGGCGTCCACCTTGGCGCGGGCATCCAGCTGGACGGCACGCTTGACCGACCACATCGCCCCGAACAGCTTCTCCAGCCGGGCGAGGTCGGCGGGATCGGTGACGGCCAGCGGCAGCACCATCACCGACACGATCCCGTCGTCTGGCTTGGTCCACTTCGGGGCCTTGTTCTTCCCCCGGAACTTCCTCGGCTGGGCAGCCTGCATCACCGTCACCTCCCCTCACTAAAATAGCTGCCTTACGACACAGTGCGTGAGCAGTTCAAGCAAGTCACAGGTCACCGACTGGCAATCGGCGACGGCACATACCGCAGCGCTCCCGAAGTCATCACCTCAAGATCGACGCCGCCTGAATTACGGAACACCTCTTAAGTAGTCCGGAGAGTCCTCCGGAGGGCTCCTCCCGGGAGGCGGGTGTCCCCTTCCCCCCTTAACGTCCCCCTATGGGGACCAGCCCGACGCACGAGAGCATGCGCGAGGAACCGCTCGGCCGCAGCGGCGGCCGGGCAGAGCCCGGGATACCGAACGACAACGCAGCGCACGCCGGCCTGCCCGCACGCCCCCGAGACCGGGTGCCGCGGGCAGCTTGCGTGGTGGTGCCCCCGCTGTGGACGGCCCTCGGGCCGCGGTGCGTACCCCGCTGTCGGGGAGCTCGTGTGGGTGGCGCGGCTGCCGGTGATGCCGCCCTTCAGGCGGGAGTGCAACGCATTCTCGAACCCGAGCTGCGAAGGGCCGGTTTGCGCTACGCTCAGTTCCGGCATCGGCGATAATCAAGCTGATATCACCCAGCAGTACGGCCGCCGGATCGGCGGTTGCAGGACGTGGAGCCTTAGCCGTTGGGCAGGCTGCGAAGCGTCAACCACCCAGCGGGCCGTACACCGGCCCGACTGGGAGTCTGTTCCACAAACGGGGCAGAGGAGATCAACGCTTCCAGGTGCACAACGCTGGAGCCTTCATTGCGGGGAATCCGAGTTCGGTCCCCATTTGCGCGCGAGGCCCGGCTCCACGAGCCGGGCCTGGCCAGCGACTTCACGGCTGCTCGGCGAGGCCGACCGTATGGTGGATACAGAAGGCCCCCGCGAGTCACGTCCTCGCGGGGGCCTTCTGGTGGACACGCCCCCGGGGTGAAAGTTGAGAAGACGATCACGAGACCCGGGGGCACCTCCCAGCGGTAGCTGGGGGAGGGCTGGTGGCGCCGATCAGCCCTTGGCGGGGATCAGCAGCGGGGTGTTCGCCTTGGCGTCGGCGTAGCGCTTGGCCACGTCCTGCCAGTTGACGACGTTCCACATGGCCTCGATGAAGTCCACCTTCTGGTTCTTGTACTGAAGGTAGAAGGCGTGCTCCCAGGCGTCGAAGACGAGGACCGGGGTGCTGGCCACGCCGACGTTGCCCTGGTGGTCGTAGATCTGCTCGACGATCAGGCGGCCGCTGACGGGCTCGTACGCGAGCACGCCCCAGCCGGAGCCCTGCGTCGCGGAGGACGCGAAGGTCAGCTGCTTGCGGAACTTGGCGAAGGAGCCGAACGACTCGGTGATCGCGTCGGCCAGGTCGCCCAGGCCGTCGGCCGCGGTGGGCTCGCCGCCGCCCTCGCCGGTCTTCGGGCTGGCCATGTTGTGCCAGTAGATGCTGTGCAGGATGTGCCCGGAGAGGTGGAACGCCAGGTTCTTCTCCAGGCCGTTCAGCGCGCCCCAGTTCTCCTTCTCGCGCGCCTCCGCCAGCTGCTCCAGCGTGTTGTTGGCGCCCGTGACGTAGGCCGCGTGGTGCTTGTCGTGGTGCAGCTCGATGATCTGCGGGTTGATCACCGGCTCGAGAGCCGCGTAGTCGTAAGGAAGCTCAGGCAGCGTGTAGATGGCCATGCGTGTTATCCGGTCCCCTCAGCGAGCCAACTGCTTATTGCAATCAATGCGCAACTGCACGCTAGCAGTATCTATTCCGCAGCTCACATAAGGGTTGCCTCTCTTGCGGGGACCTCCGCAACGCCGGAAGCCGGGCCCGTGCGATCGCACGGGCCCGGCTTCCGGGAGGTGTTCCGGGGGGTGTTGAGAGGGGGCTACGCCGCTTCGCGCGCCGCCGCCCGGCGCTGCACGGCGTAGCCGGTGGCGGCCAGCGCGAGGGTGAGGCCGCCGGTGAAGACGAGCTGGATCCGGGTGTCCTCGCCCAGGGCCATCAGGACCAGGACGCCGACGAGGCCGGCGACCGCGACCCACGTCAGATAGGGGAAGCCCCACATCTTCACGACGAGCTTCTCGGGGGCCTCGCGCTCCGTGCGGCGCCGCAGCACGAACTGCGAGACGGCGATGAAGCCCCAGACGACGAGGATGACGCCGCCGACCATGTTCAGCAGCCAGGCGAAGAGGGTGTCCGGGTACCAGTACGACAGCAGCACGGTGACGAAGCCGAAGCCGGAGGAGGCGAGCACCGCGCGGCGCGGGACCCGGCCGGTGAGCTTGCCCAGCGCCTTGGGGCCCTGGCCGCGGGCGACCAGCGAGTAGGCCATGCGCGAGGAGCCGTAGATGTTCGCGTTCATCGCGGACAGCAGGGCGATCAGGATGACCACGTTCATGACCTGGCCGGCGTTCTCGATGCCCAGGTGGTTCAGGGTGGCCGCGTACGGGCCGTCGGCGGTGACCGCCGGGTCGTTCCACGGCAGCAGCGTGACGATGACCAGCATCGAGCCGACGTAGACGATGGCGATCCGCCACATGGTGGTCTTCACGGCCTTGGCGACGCCCTTGACCGGATTCTTCGACTCGGCGGCGGCGATGGTCACCGTCTCCAGGCCGCCGTAGGCGACGACGGAGGCGAGCAGGCCGACCAGCAGTCCGTCCACGCCGTTGGGCAGGAAGCCGCCGTCGTGGAGCAGATTGGCCGAGCCGGGGGAGTCGGTGCCGGGCAGCACGCCCATGACGGCCAGCACGCCCAGGCCCAGGAAGAGCCCGATCGCGCCGATCTTCAGGGCGGCGAACCAGAACTCGAACTCGCCGAAGTGGGAGACGGCGGCCAGGTTCGAGCCGCAGAACACCGCCATGAAGACCAGCACCCACATCCACGAGGGGGTGCCCGGGAACCAGCCCGTCATGATGTGCGCCGCGCCGATCGCCTCGATGGCGACGCCCACGCACAGCAGCGTCCAGAACATCCAGCCGGCCGTGAAGCCCGCCCACGGGCCGATGGCCCGGTCCGCGTGCACCGAGAAGGAGCCGGAGGCCGGGTTCGCCGCGGACATCTCGCCGAGCATCCGCATCACGAACATCACGAGCAGGCCGGACGCCGCGTACGCGAGCACGATCGAGGGGCCGGCGGCCGCGATGCCGGCGCCGGAGCCCACGAAGAGGCCCGCGCCGATGACGCCGCCGAGGGCGATCATCGAGAGATGGCGCTGCTTGAGTCCGTTGCCCAGGGGCGAGGATCCGTCAGCCGGCCCCTCGGTGGTCGCGGGGTCCGCGCTCTGCTGCTCGGGCGGGGTCAGGGTGCTGTGGCTCATGGGAGTGGTGCCTGTCCGGTGTGCGGGTGGACGGGGTGAGGTGCCCCAGTCTGCCCATCGTCCGTTTATCGGACACTTACCGTCCAGCATCCGGACACCCGGTTCACGGGACGTGATCATCCGTCCGCACACGAGAACGGGCCCGGGACGAAGGTCCCGGGCCCGTTCCGACACATCGGCTCCGTCAGGGCCGCTCGGCCCGGACTGCCCGGCCCTCCCGGACCTCCCGGATCCACGCCACCAGCAGCACCGCGCCCGCCGCCCCCGAGGACCACAGCAGCTGAGGGCGCGCCGAATCGTCGAACAGCATCAGGACCAGCACGGTGGCCATCGCGATCAGCGCGGCCCACGTCGCGTACGGGAACAGCCACATCGGCAGCGTCAGCCGCTCCGGCATCTCCCGCTCGATCATGCGGCGCAGCTTCAGCTGTGAGACCGCGATCAGCGCCCACACGAAGATCAGCACCGCGCCCACCGCGTTGAGCATGTAGAGGAAGATCGTGTCCGGCCACAGCAGGTTCAGCACGACCGAGACGAACCCGAAGGCCACCGAGGCGAAGACCGCCCGGCGCGGCACCCCGCCGCCCGACACCTTCAGCAAGGACCTCGGCGCCTCGCCCCGCTCCGCGAGCGAGAACACCATGCGCGAGGACCCGTACAGGTTCGCGTTGAGCGCCGACAGCAGCGCCACGAAGATCACGACGTCCATGATCTGCCCGGCGTGCGCGATGCCGATCGAGTCGAGGACGGCCACGTACGGGCTCTGGCCCGGGGCCAGCGAGTCCCACGGCAGCAGGGTCACGATGACCAGCATCGAGCCGACGTAGAAGAAGAGGATGCGCCACACGGCGCTGCGCACCGCGCGGGCCACGGACCTGGCCGGGTCGTCCGACTCGGCGGCCGCGATGGTGACGACCTCCAGGCCGCCGAAGGCGAAGACGACGGCCAGCATGCCGGCGACCACACCGCTCGCGCCGTTCGGGAAGAAGCCGCCCTGGCCGGTCAGATTGGCCATGCCGACCGGGTCGGTGTCCGGGAGGAAGCCGAAGACGGCCAGCGTGCCGAGGATCAGGAACAGCACGATCGCGCCGACCTTCAGGGCGGCGAACCAGAACTCGAACTCGCCGAAGTTCCGTACGGCGGCCAGGTTGCTCACGGTGAAGACCACCATGAAGACGAGCACCCAGACCCACTGGTCCACCGAGGGCAGCCAGCCGTTCGCGATCTTCGCCGCGGCGGTGGCCTCCACGGCCAGCACCACGACCAGCAGGAACCAGTACAGCCAGCCCGCCGAGAAGCCGGCCCAGCGGCCGAGCGCCTTCTCCGCGTAGACGGAGAAGGAGCCGGAGGCGGGCATCGCCGCGGACATCTCGCCGAGCGCGCGCATCACCAGCATCGCGAGGACGCCCGCGAGCAGGTACGAGAGGATGATCGCGGGACCGGCGATCGTGATGCCGGCTCCGGAGCCGACGAAGAGCCCGGCGCCGATCACGCCGCCGAGGCCCAGCATGGTCAGGTGGCGCTGCTTGAGGCTGTGGCTGAGGGGCTCCGGAGGGAGCCCGCCCGTGCCGGAGGGCGGTTCGGGCAGGGGGTCGCGCATGAGGGGTGCTCGTACTCTCTGTGGCCTGGCGGCGGTGGGGGCTCCGCGACAGTTGGAGGGACCCTACAGTCTCCCCGGAGAGCACCCATCCGTGCAAAACGGACGTGTTATCGGTTCTGGCTCGTGATGCGGATCACTTCAACTCGGGTGTGAACCAGTGGGTTTGTTTACTCCCCACCAAACCGGGGAGTGCGGCTTTGTCCCGGGCGACGCTGATGCGGCCGCGGACCCGGGACTAACGTCGGTGATCGTCCTGTCGACACCAGCCTCCCGCGGAGTCCCCGATGAGCACTGCTTCCGTATCCTTCCGGCCCGGCGCCGTCCTCGCCGACCTCCTGCCCGCGAGCCGCGTCCGCGACATCGCGTTCGTCGCCGGCGGGGCCGTGCTCACGGGCCTGGCCGCGCAGATCGCCGTTCCCGTCCCCGGCTCCCCGGTCCCCGTCACCGGGCAGACCTTCGCGGCCCTCCTCGTCGGCTCCGCCTTCGGCGCCCGCCGCGGCTTCCTCTCGCTCGCCCTCTACGCCCTGGTCGGCATGGCCGGCGTGCCGTGGTTCGCGGGCGGCACCTCCGGAGCGGGCGGTGCCTCCTTCGGCTACGTGCTCGGCATGCTGCTGGCCGCCACCGTCGTCGGCGCCCTCGCGCGGCGCGGCGCCGACCGCTCCGTCCCGCGTGCGGCGGGCGCGATGGTGCTGGGCTCCGCGCTGATCTACGCCGTCGGCGTCCCCTACCTCGCGCTGGCCACCGGGATGTCCTTCGGCGCGGCCGTCGCGGCCGGCCTGACCCCGTTCCTGATCGGCGACGCGCTCAAGGCCGCACTGGCGATGGGCCTGCTGCCCGCCGCGTGGAAGCTCCTCCGCCGCGGCTGACCGCCCGGACCGCGCACAGCAGCCCCGGACCGCGAGCGGCGGTCCGGGGCTGCTGTCGTCGTGCGGCGCCTGCGCGCCCGCGTGCCTGCGCCCGCGCCGGGCGCGCAGGCGCGTCCGCGCCGCCCCCGCTTACGCGGAGAGGCGGGCGGCGGCCTTGCGGCGTACGTCGCGGACCACGCCGATGACGATCACCACGGCCGCCACCAGCAGCGACAGCAGGACGGTCTCGCGGTTGTCCTTGTCGTAGACCATGTAGCCCAGGACGAAGGTGATCATCGCGGCGGTGGCCCAGGTCAGGTACGGGAAGAACCACATCTTCACCGTCACCTTCTCCGGGGCCTCGCGCATCAGGATCCCGCGCATCCGCAGCTGGGTCAGGCAGATGACCAGCCACACGAACAGCGCGATGGCGCCCGAGGCGTTCAGCAGGAAGCTGAAGACCGTGTCCTTGAAGGCGTAGTTGAAGTAGACGGCGGCGAAGCCGAAGACCACGGAGCCCAGGATCGCGGCCGTCGGCACGCCGCGCTTGGTCACCTTGGCGAAGGCCTTCGGCGCGTCACCGCGCTCGCCCAGCGAGAACGCCATGCGGGAGGCGGTGTACAGGCCCGAGTTCAGGCAGGACAGCACGGCCGTCAGCACGATCACGTTCATGATCTGGCCGGCGTGCGCGATGCCGATCGAGTCCAGGGCGGCGACGTACGAGCCCTTCTCGGTGATCGACTTGTCGTTCCACGGCAGCAGGGTCAGCACGATGAAGATCGAGCCCAGGTAGAAGACGCCGATCCGCCAGATCACCGAGTTGGTGGCCTTGGTGACCGCGCGGCGCGGGTCCTCGGACTCGCCGGCGGCCAGTGTGACGATCTCGCTGCCCATGAAGGAGAAGACGACCATCAGCACACCGGTGAGGACCGAGCCCCAGCCGTTCGGCATGAAGCCGCCCGTGTCGGTGAGGTGGGCGAAGCCCGCACCCGGGTTGTCCGAGCCCGGCAGCACGCCGAAGACGGCCAGCATGCCGATGACCACGAAGCCGCCGATGGCGACCACCTTGATGCCGGCGAACCAGAACTCGAACTCGCCGTACGAGGCGACCGAGCCGAGGTTGGTGACCGTCAGCACGGCCATCACGATCAGCGCCCAGGCCCACTGCGGGACGGCCGGGACCCAGCTTTCGAGGATGACGGCGCCGGCGGTGGCCTCCACGGCCAGGACCACGACCCAGAAGAACCAGTACAGCCAGCCGATGGAGAAGCCGGCCCAGCGGCCGAGCGCCCGGTCGGCGTACGCGGAGAAGGACCCGGAGTTCGGGCTGGCGGCGGCCATCTCGCCCAGCATCCGCATGACGAAGACGACCATCGCGCCGACCAGCGCGTAGGAGAGCAGGATGGCGGGGCCGGCCTTGGCGATGCCGCCGCTGGAGCCGACGAAGAGGCCGGCGCCGATGACACCGCCGATGGCGATCATGGACAGGTGGCGGTTCTTGAGACCGGCCTTGAGACCGTCGGAGGGCTGGGCCGAACCGGGTTCACCGGTCGGGTCGCCTGCCTTCTGAAGGGTCGTCGTGGAACTCATGGACGGATCCTTAGGTTCTCGGGTTGCGAGCCCGGGCATTCAAACCTGAGATGAACGCAGGGCGGAAGACCCCAGTCCGGATCGTTGCGAGGGGACGAACGTCCGGGACTTCGGTCCCACCGTGTCCCATCTGCGTCCTTTGGGTTTACTTGAGCTTGAGAAGTGACTTACGCGACACCCGCTGCCGCCCGGCGGGTGCGCTCGTGCCACACTCGATCCATGCGCGTGTACCTCGGATCCGACCATGCCGGCTTTGAGCTCAAGAACCACCTGGTGGACTGGCTCAAGAACAACGGCCACGAGCCCGTCGACTGCGGGCCCCACATCTACGACGCGGTGGACGACTACCCGCCGTTCTGCCTGCGGGCCGCGGAGAAGACGGCCGCGGACGCCGGCTCCCTCGGCATCGTGATCGGCGGCTCCGGCAACGGCGAGCAGATCGCCGCGAACAAGGTCAAGGGCATCCGCGCCATCCTCGCGTGGAGCGTCCAGACCGCCGAGCTCGGCCGCGAGCACAACAACGCCAACGTCATCTCCGTCGGCGGCCGCATGCACACCCAGGACGAGGTCGTCAGCTTCATCGACGCGTTCCTGAAGACGCCGTACTCCGACGAGGAGCGCCACACCCGCCGCATCGACATGCTCTCGGCCTACGAGCAGACCGGCGAGCTCCCCCCGATCCCGGCGCACCACCCGCAGGGCTGATCCCGCTTCCGGCCGCGTCGCCTCCAGGGGCGGCGCGGCCGGTTTTTCTTTTCCGAGGAGTACCGCCGTGCCCGAGGGGCATACGATCCACCGCCTCGCCCGGGACCACACCGAGCGCTTCGCCGCCCGCACGGTCCGGGTGAGCAGTCCGCAGGGCCGGTTCGCCGAGAGCGCGGCCCTGCTCGACGGGCGCGAGCTGGAATCCGCCGAGGCGCACGGCAAGCACCTCTTCCTGGAGCTCGGCGACGCCTGGGTCCACATCCACCTCGGCCTCTTCGGGAAGCTCGGCTTCGGCCCCGCCCCGGCCCCGCCCGCCACCGAGACGGTCCGGCTGCGGCTGCTGAACGAGGAGCACTACGCCGACCTGCGCGGACCCACCGCCTGCGCCCTGATCGACGAGGGCGAGAAGAAGGCGATACACGACCGGCTCGGCCCCGACCCGCTGCGCCCGGCCGACGACCCCGACCGCGCCTGGGCCCGGATCTCCCGCTCCCGCACCACCGTCGCCGCCCTGCTCATGGACCAGAAGGTCGTCTCGGGCGTCGGCAACGTCTACCGCGCCGAGGTGCTCTTCCGGCACGGCATCGACCCGTACCGCCTCGGCAAGGACCTGACCCGCCGCGAGTGGGACGCGATCTGGGCCGACCTGGTCCTGCTCATGCGTGAGGGCGTGCGCAACAACCGCATCGACACCGTCCGCGACGAGCACCTGCCCGAGGCCATGGGCCGCCCGCCGAGGGTGGACGACCACGGGGGCGAGGTGTACGTCTACCGGAGGGCGAACATGCCCTGCCACATCTGCGGGGGCGAGATCCGCACCGCCGGTCTCGCCGCCCGCAACCTCTTCTGGTGCCCGGGCTGCCAGGCCCGCTAGGCCAGGGCCAGGGCCAGGGCCAGGGCCAGGGCCGGAGGCAAGGCCAGGGCCAGGGCCCGGGACGGCCGGGGCCGCGGGGCTCCTAGAACCCGTGCGGCAGCCACGGGGCCACGTCCCCCGCGAAGGCCCGCGAGGCCGCCGCCAAGGCCCCCGCCCGCACCTCGCGCACCCGGCCGGCCGCGGCGAGCGAGGCCAGCGAGACCCCGCCCAGGTAGGCCGAGCCGAGCTCCCGTACCGACAGCTCCAGGTCCGCCGGATCCTCCGTCCGGGTACAGGCGGCGGCCCCGTCCGCGCCGACGGCCAGCCGCCAGCGCCCCGCGTTCCACGGGCAGAACGCGTCCTCGACCTCCAGCACCACGTCCACCGCGGCCCCGTACGTCCGCGCCCGGAGCGCCGCCGGCAGGTCCACGAGCCGCACGTGCAGCGCGTCGCGCCGGCGCACCTGGGCCCGCCGTTCGTCACTCACCAGGTGCAGCACCGGATCGTCCACGGGCCGCCCGTACGCCCTCACCCGCCAGGCCAGGTCGATGTCGAAGAGGTAGCGCCACAGCGCCGCGTACGCCGCCGGATCCAGCGCGTTCAACTCGCGCACCTGGACCTTGCCGTCCGAACCGGTCTGCTCCCAGTCGGGCTTGACGTGATAGCGGGCGTAGCCGACGACCTCGCCGTCCACCCCCTCGGCCACCACGCACTTCAGCGGGGAGCCGCCGCCCCGGCCCGCCGGCGGGTCGAGCACGCCCTGCTCCTCCCAGCCCGGCTGCCGGGCCGGCATCCCCGGCCGCCGCCCGACCAGCATCGCGTAGACCCGCTCGCAGTCGGCCAGCGCCTTGCGCGGATCGACGAGCCGCAGGCGTACGTCGTCGGTCCCCGGCGGCACGGAGAGGCGTACGCGCGTGGTGTCGATGTCGACGGACACCGCGTACGTGGCCGTGCCGTAGCCGAAGCGCCCGTAGATCGCCGGATCCGAGGCCGTCAGCACGGCGAGCGGTTCGCCACCCGCACGGATGTCGTCCAATTGGCGCCGCATCAGCGAAGTCAGCACGCCCCGCCTGCGATGGGTGGGGGAGACGCCGACCATCGTGACGCCGCCCGCGGGAACGAGGGCCCCGCCCGGCACGGACAGCCGGAAGGAGAAGGCCCCGGCCGATCCCACGCACGTCTCGCCGTCCCAGACGCCGAGGGATCGTTTCGTCTCCGTCAGGGACTTGTACAGGTCCCGCTCCTCGGGGGACTCGGGCACCCCGCCGAACGCCAGTTCCAGGTGGTCATACCAGACATCCCACTCATCAGCCTGCAATACGCGCGTCTCAAGAGCCATGCGGCCATCCTTACCAGGGCAATCCGTCCCGGTCGATCTCTTTTCGGTCGCCGATGGACCCATCTCCGGGGGTACCCCTGCGCGCGCACAGCCAGGATGGATAGGGTCCCGAAGCAATGGCCGGAGCACGTGTGGAGACCCTCCTGGCCCGGACGCGCATGCTGTCGCACCGGGCACGCACCGCCCTGCGCAAATCCGCCGTCGACTACTTCCGCGGCGACGCCTCCGATTGGCTCGCCTTCGGCGGCCTGCTGCTCACCATCCCGGCCATCGCCTGCGGCACGCTGATGCTGCCGGTGTGGTTCTCCCCGTCCGCCCTCGTCCTGCCCATCGTGGCCGGCGGCCTGCTGCTGCGCCCCGCCAGCCTGCTCGCGCTGTACGCGGCCTCCGCGGCCGCCCTCATCGTCGAGGCCCTCGTCCTCGGGCCGTACACCCAGGGCCCGGCCCGGGTCACGCCCGGCACCGTGCTGGTCGTCGCCGCCTGCGGGTTCTTCGGACTGGTCATCGCCCAGTTCCGCAGCCGCGTCGGCGTGCCCTGGCGGCGCGGCGGCACCATGCTCTTCGACCTGCGCGAACGCATCCGGGTCCAGAGCAAGCTGCCCTCCCTGCCGCGCGGCTGGCACCGCGAGATGGCCCTGCGCCCGGCCGGCGGCCAGTCCTTCTCCGGCGACTTCGTCGTCGCCGCCCGCACCAACGGCGGCCGCACCCTGGAGATCGTCCTCACCGACGTCTCCGGCAAGGGCATGGAAGCCGGCTCCCGCGCCCTGCTGCTCTCCGGCGCCTTCGGCGGACTCCTCGGCGCCCTGCCCCCGCACGGCTTCCTGCCCGCCGCCAACGGCTACCTGCTGCGCCAGGACTGGGACGAGGGCTTCGCCACCTCCATCCACCTCGTCCTGGACCTGGAGAGCGGCGACTACGAACTCCTGTCCGCCGGCCACCTGCCCGCGCTCCAGCTCTGCGCCGGCACCGGGCGCTGGCAGGAGGTCTCCGGCGACGGCCCGCTGCTGGGCGTCTACGACGGCGCGGAGTTCGAACCCGCCCGGGGCAACCTGCGCCACGGCGACGTCCTGATGCTCTTCACCGACGGGCTCGTCGAGACCTCCGAACGCGACATCAGCGAAGGCATGGACCGACTCACCGGCGAGGCCGACCGGTACGTCGCCGCCGGCTGGGAGGGCGCGGCCTGGCACCTGATCGAAAAGGTCGCCAAGGACGTCAACGACGACCGCGCCCTGCTGCTCATCCGCCGGGACTGACCTGCCGGGCGGCAGGCCTTGGTGGGGGAGGCGCGGTGGGGCGTGGTAGGGGAAACCCCACCACACATGCGCCAGGTCCCGTCATGGTCCCCGCCACCGCTCCCTCCGTAGCGTCGAGACCGTCACCACACAGGCAACGACGCACAGCGGAAGGCGGCACACCATGGGGTTCCGGCGGACCAGACGACAGGCCGAACGACAGGCCGGGCAGCGGTCCACGCACGACGCCGCCCCCGCCGTCGAGCTGCGCGGCGTCCGCAGGCAGTACGGGCGCGGCTCCGCCGCCGTCCACGCCCTGCGCGGCATCGACCTCGGCCTGCCGCGCGGCACCTTCACCGCCGTGATGGGCCCCTCCGGCTCCGGCAAGTCCACCTTCCTGCAGTGCGCCGCCGGACTCGACGTCCCCACCGCGGGCTCCGTCCGCCTCGGCGGCACCGAGATCACCGGCATGAACGAGAACCAGCTCACCGAGCTGCGCCGCAGCCGCCTGGGCTTCGTCTTCCAGGCCTTCAACCTGCTGCCCTCGCTCACCGTCGAGCAGAACGTCCTGCTCCCCATGCGCCTCGCCGGCGGACGCCAGGACCACGGCCGCGCCGCCGACCTGCTCGACCGCGTCGGCCTCGGGGGCAAGGGCCGGCGCCGCCCCGCCGAACTCTCCGGCGGCCAGCAGCAGCGCGTCGCCATCGCCCGGGCGCTGGTCACCCGGCCCGACGTGATCTTCGCCGACGAGCCCACCGGCGCCCTCGACACCACCACCGCGGCCGAGGTCCTCGGCCTGCTCCGCTCCGCCGTCGACTCCCTCGGAGCCACCGTCGTCATGGTCACCCACGACCCCGGCGCCGCCGCCCACGCCGACCAGGTGCTCTTCCTCGCCGACGGCCTCATCACCGACCGGCTCCCGCGCAGCTCCACCGCCGCGATCGCCGCCCGGATGACCGCCCTCACCACCGGTCCCACCACCGGTCCGGTGCTCGCGGGAGCGGCCGCCTGATGGCCCCGCGCCCCAACGGCCTGGCCCGCGCGGCGCTGCGGCTGCGCCCCGCCGCCTTCGCCGGCACCTTCGTCGCCCTGCTCATGACCGTCGCCATCGTCTCCGCCTGCGGACTCCTCCTGGAGTCCGGCCTCCGGGCGAGCACCCCGCCGACCCGGTACGCCGAAGCCCCCGTCGTGGTCGCCGCCGACCAGCGGGTCACCCTGCGCGTGGGCAGCGGCGAGGGGGCCTACGACGTCTCCGCGCAGGTCCCCGAGCACGCCCGGGTGGACGCCGCGCTCCTGGACCGGCTGGCCCCGCTGGGACGGGCCGTGCCCGATGTGGCGTTCCCCGTACGGGACACCGCGGGCGCCCCCGGCCCGGCCTTCGACGCGTACGGCTGGGGCTCCACCGCCTTCAGCCCCGCGCAGCTGCGCGCGGGCCGCGCCCCGGCCGCCCCGGGCGAAGTCGTCCTCGGCGGCGGACCCGCCTCGGACGGGGACGGCCGGGTCACCCTCGACACCCCCGCCGGACAGCGGGAGTTCCGGGTCGTCGGGCGCACCGACCGCCCCGGCGCCTGGTTCTCCGACGCCGAAGCGCGCGCCCTCTCCGGACACCCCGGAACCCTCGACGCCATCGTGGTCTTCGGGGCCGACGCCGAACGGGTCCGGGCCGCCGTGGACGGCCGCGCCCAGGTCCTGACCGGCGCCGACCGCGCCATGGACCCGCAGCTCGCGGGCGCCAAGGAGATGCTGGCCGGCCTCGGAGGCTCCTTCGGCGGCATCGCCACCCTCGTCGCCGTATTCACCGCCGCGGGCACCGTCGCGCTCTCCGTCGGCCAGCGCTCCCGCGAGTTCGCCCTGCTGCGCGCCGTCGGAGCCACCCCGCGCCAGATCCGCCGCACGGTCGCCACCGAAGCCCTGCTCGTCGCACCCGCCGCGGGCGCACTGGGCCTCGTACCCGGCATCGCGCTCGCCTCCTGGTGGTTCGGACAGCTCAAGGAGAAGGGCGCCATCCCGGCCGCCGTGGACCTGACCATCGGCTGGATCCCCCTGGTCAGCGCGGTCGGCATCGGAATCGTCACCGCCCTGCTCGCCGGCTGGGCCGCCGCCCGCCGCCCCGCCCGCATCCGCCCCGGCCAGGCCCTCGCCGCGGCCGCCGTGGAACGCCTCGGGCCCGGGTGGATCCGTACCCCGCTGGGCCTCGCCGCCGTGGCCGGGGGCACCGCGTGCGCGAGCCTGGCCGCCACCAGCAGCGGGCCCGACGCCGCCAACGCCGCGCTCGGCGTCGTCATGCTCTTCATGCTCGCCGTCGCGCTGCTCGGCCCGCTGATCGCCCGCGCCTGCGCCGCGCTCTTCGGACTGCCCCTGCGGGCCGCGGGCGCCGCCGGCTCGCTGGCCGCCGCCAACTCCCGTACCAACGCCCGCCGCCTCGCCTCCGCGATCACCCCGATCGTGCTCGCCATGGCCTTCTCCTCCACCCTGGTCTTCCTCCACACCAGCCAGGACCGGGCCGTGAGCCGGCAGCAGGAGGCCGGGCTGCTCGCCGACCACGTCATCACCGACCCGCACGACACGGACCGGGCGGTCGCGGCCGGGGCGGTCGCGCTCACCCGCACCTCCGTCCTCGCCGTCGTCGGCTCCGGACCGGAGCGCCTGATCCACAGCGCCTCCGCCCAGGGCGTCACCGGGGACATCACCACCGTCGAGGACCTGGGCGTGCTCTCCGGGGACCTCGCCCGGCTGGCGCCCGGCAAGGTCGCCGTCGACCGGACCCTGGCCGACGCCGACCGCGCCGCCGTCGGCGACCGCATGGACCTGCGCCTCCCGGACGGCACCCGCACCACCCCCGAGATCGTGGCCGTCTACTCCCGCGGCCTCGGCCTCGGCGAGATCACCCTCCCCGCCGCCGACCTGGCCGGCCACACCACCGCCGGCCGCCCCACGGAACTCCTGGTCCGCGGTCCGCTCCCCACGGGCTTCGGCCCGGCACTGTCCGCTTCCGCCTGGACCGCCGAGCGGAGCATGGAGCGCGAGGTCAACGCCTGGGCCAACACCACCATGGCGGCCGTCCTCGGCGGCTTCGCGGCCGTCGCCGCCGCCAACACCCTGGTGATGACCGTCCTCGACCGCCGCCGCGAACTGGGCATGCTGCGGCTGGTCGGCTCCACCCGCCGCCAGGTGCTGCGGATGCTCCGCTGGGAAGCCCTGCTGGTCAGCGGCGCCGGCGTCACCCTCGGCTCGGCGATCGCGCTGGCCACGCTGATCCCGCTGACCAGGGCCGTGACCGGCACCGGCCCGTACGTCCCGCCCGTCGTCTACGTCTCCTTCGTGGCCGCCGCAGTGGCCCTGACCCTGGCGGCCACATCCCTCCCGGCCCGAGGCGCCCTCCGCGGCCCCCGCCCCTGACCGCCGCCGGGCGGATCCCGCCGGCGTTAGGGGCGCGGAGCCGGGGGCGGAGCCCCACAACCCCCGGGCGCACCCCGGACTCCAACGGGCCCGACCCGGCCCGGGAAACACTGAGAGGGCGGGGAGGGCCAAGCCCCGCCGCCCGGCCCACAGGCCCGCGCCCGCCTCGCCTACCTCACGCTGCACTGGGCCCGCAGGGCGTAGTGGGTACGGGACTTGACCGTCCCGGCGGGCACCCCCAGCGCCTCGGCGGCCTCACAGACGCTGGCCCCGTGGAAGTAGATCTGGAGCAGGACGGCCCGGTGGTCGGAGCTGAGTGAGCGCAGGGCCTCGCGGACGTCGAGGACGGCGGCGGACCGCTCGGTGCGGTCCTCGTCGGCGGGCGAGTGCTCCAGCCCGTCGGGCCCGACCTCGGCGGGGCGCGCGAGCCGGGCCCGGCGGGCGTCGATGGCGACGCGCCGGGCCACGGTGTACAGCCAGGGCCGCGGGGAGGCGTGGGCGCCGCTCTCGAGCGCCTCGGGGTGCTTCCACGCGCGGAAGAGGGTCTCCTGGAGGAGGTCCTCGGCACGGTGCCGGTCGCCGAAGGTGAGGCCGAGGAGGAAGCCCTGGAGGGCCTTGCCGTGTTCCCTGTGCAGACGGGCGAGGGAGTGCGCGTCGGTGCGGCGGCGGGTCGTGGTGTCGGCGGTCGCGGGCACGGGCCACCCCTTCCGGGTCGGATGACCGGAGCGTGCCGCAGTCCGCGCGCGGAGTTATCCGCCGCCCGGCGTATCCCGCCCCGTCTTGCGCCGACCGGTCGTCCGGCGTCGCCGAACGGTCGCCCGCCCCACGCACCTTGACCCCCGCGCGGCGGCCGCGGACGCCGTCGGCCCCCCGGGCCGGAGCTCGGGGGGCCGACGGAACGAAGCGCGCGTCAGGAAGGGACTAGCTCCAGCTGGCGTGCAGCGGCTTGCCCTCGGCGTAGCCCGCCGCGGACTGGACGCCCACGACGGCGTTCTCCTCGAACTCCGCGAGGGAGCCCGCACCGGCGTAGGTGCAGGAGGAGCGGACACCGGCGATGATGGAGTCGATCAGGTCCTCGACGCCCGGACGGGTCGGGTCGAGGAACATCCGCGAGGTGGAGATGCCCTCCTCGAAGAGGCCCTTGCGGGCACGGTCGTACGCCGACTCCTCCGAGGTGCGGTTCTGCACCGCGCGCGCCGAGGCCATGCCGAAGGACTCCTTGTACAGGCGGCCGTCGGCCGACTGCTGCAGGTCGCCCGGGGACTCGTACGTACCGGCGAACCAGGAACCGATCATGACGTTCGACGCGCCGGCGGCCAGCGCCATGGCCACGTCGCGCGGGTGGCGGACGCCGCCGTCGGCCCACACGTGCTTGCCGTGCTTCTTCGCCTCGGCCGCGCACTCGAGCACGGCGGAGAACTGCGGGCGACCCACGCCGGTCATCATGCGGGTGGTGCACATCGCGCCGGGGCCCACACCGACCTTGATGATGTCGGCGCCGGCGTCGATGAGGTCCTTGACTCCCTCGGCGGCGACGATGTTGCCGGCGACGATCGGGACCTGCGGGTCCAGCGCGCGGACGGCCTTGATCGCGTTGATCATCGATTCCTGGTGGCCGTGGGCCGTGTCGATGACCAGCGTGTCGACGCCGGCGTCCAGCAGCTGCTTGGCCTTGGCGACGAAGTCGCCGTTGATGCCGACGGCGGCGGCGATGCGCAGCTTGCCGTTGGCGTCGGTGGCCGGGGTGTACAGGGTCGCGCGCAGGGCGCCCTTGCGGGTCAGGATGCCGACGAGCTTGCCGTCCTTGTCGACGGCGGGGGCCAGCTTGCGGTGGCCGGCGTCGAGCTTGTTGAAGGCCTCGCGCGGGTCGATGTCGGCGTCGATGAGCAGCAGCTCCTTCGACATGACCTCGGAGAGCTGGGTGAAGCGGTCCACGCCGGTGAGGTCGTGGTCGGTGACGACGCCGACCGGGCGGCCGTCGGCGTCGACGACGACGCCGGCGCCGTGCGCCCGCTTGGGCAGCAGGGACAGCGCGTCGGCGACGGTCTGGGTGGGCGCCAGCGTGATCGGGGTGTCGAGCACGAGGTGGCGGGTCTTCACCCAGGAGATGACGTCGGTGACGACATCGATCGGGATGTCCTGCGGGATGACGACGATGCCGCCCCGGCGGGCGATCGTCTCGGCCATCCGGCGGCCGGCGATGGCGGTCATGTTCGCCACGACCAGCGGAATGGTGGTGCCGGTGCCGTCGGGGGCCGAGAGGTCGACGCTCTGGCGGGAACCCACCGCGGAGCGGCTCGGCACCATGAACACATCGTCGTACGTAAGGTCGTACGGCGGCTTCAGGTCATTGAGAAAACGCACGTGCAGAACATCCCAGTCGAATCGGAGGAGCCCGTCCTACCCACGTCAGGGCAGCCGAGGAAACGCACGTACTTCATTGTCCCACGCCCTGGCGTTTACGTGGCCCGGGCCGATCGTCCAGGACACATGGGGCCGCATGGTCGTTTCCTACGGGACTTTAGACCCCTGGGCCACCGCGGCCGGGTGCGGCGCGGCCGGGTGCGGCGCGGCCGGCCGCCGGTGGACCGGTCCCGCGCTCCGGGCCAGCGGGAGGACCGGCCCGCCGCCGCGTCCGTACCGCTCGGCCGTGAACTCCGCGGCGATGGCCAGGGCCGTCTCCTCGGGGGTCCCGCCGCCGAGGTCCAGGCCGATCGGCGAGCGCAGCCGGTCCAGCAGGGCGGCCGGCAGCCCCTCGGCGCGCAGCCGCCCGGTCCGCTCCTCGTGCGTGCGCCTGGACCCCATGGCCCCCACGTACCCGACCGGCAGCCGCAGCGCGAGCGCCAGCAGGGGGATGTCGAACTTGGCGTCGTGGGTCAGTACGCACACCACCGTGCGGGGGTCGAGGCGGCCGGCCTCCCATTCCGCGGCGAGGTGCCGGTGCGGCCAGTCCACGACCACCTCGTCGGCATCGGGGAACCGGGCGGCGGTGACGAAGACGGGCCGTGCGTCGCACACCGTGACCCGGTAGCCCAGGAAGGCCCCGATCCGGGCGAGGGCGGCGGCGAAGTCGATGGCCCCGTAGACGAGCAGCCGGGGCGGCGCGGCCGCCGACTCCACGAGCAGGGTGAGCGGGGCCCCGCACCATCCGCCCGCGGCGCCGCCGAGCTCGGTGGTGCCGGTGCGCCCGGCGGCGAGCCAGACCCGCACCCGCTCGGCGGCCACCCGGTCCAGCTCGGCGCTGCCGCCGAGGCGGCCCTCGTACGAGCCGTCCGCGTGCACGGCCAGCGCCCGGCCGAGCTGTTCGGGCGGACCGCAGACCACCCGGCCGAGCGCGGAGCGGGCCCCGTCGCGGGCGGCGTCGAGCACCGCGCCGATGACGGGCCGCACGGGGTCGTGCCGGCGTACCGGAGTGATCAGGACTTCGAGTACTCCCCCGCAGGTCAGCCCGACCGCGAAGGCGTCGTCGTCGCTGTAGCCGAAGCGGTGGACGCCGCCTTCGCCGGAGTCGATCGCCTCCAGGCAGAGCTCGTGGACGGCGGACTCCACGCAGCCCCCCGAGAGGGAGCCGAGCGCGCTGCCCGCGGAGTCGACGGCCAGCGAGGCGCCCGGTCCGCGCGGCGCGCTGCCGCTGACGGCGACGACCGTGGCCAGCGCGAAGTCCCGGCCGGCGGCGCACCACGCGCGTAGCTCCGCGGCGATGTCGAGCATCAGCGGATGTACTCGCGGCGCGGGCTCTGCCCGGGGAGGAGCGGTCTCGACGGCAGCACCGGCCCGACGGCGGTGTGGGCGGCGACCGTACGGGGGACGGCCGGCCGGGAGGGGGCGGGGTACCGCTCCGGTTCCCGTCCGCGCGCGCCGAGCAGCATCGCGGCGTGGGCGACGCTGGCGAGGGTGGCGTGGTGGTGCCAGCCGCGGAAGGAGCGGCCTTCGAAATCGCGGATCCCGGCGGGTTCGCAGACCTCGGCGAAGTCGAGGTCCACCCGGTCGGTGAGCTTGGCGAGCAGGAACAGCTGCGCGAGCGGCCGGTCACCGATGTTGGTGATCCAGAACTCCGAGGGCAGCAGGGCCGCTTCGGTCCACGCCCCGACGAGCAGCAGCGGGGTGGGCGGCGCGGGGACGAGCCGGTCCTCGCCGGGGGTGGCGAAGATGGCGGCCGAGGTGAGCAGGGTGACCGCCCCCTCGGTGCGGCCGTGCCGGGTCCATTCGACGACGCGGCGCTGGGAGCGCAGGGAGTCGATGAGCTCACGGGCGGGCGCGGTGTGCGGGCCGGGCTTGTGGCGGCCGGCCCCGCCGAAGGAGACGGGCAGGGTGCCGTCCACTTTGAATACGAAGGGGATGTCCTGGAGCGCGAACGACTCGATGCACTGGGGCAGTTCTGCGTTGGACACCTCCATCACCACGGGCCTGCGCTGGAGTTGCCAGCCTGCGGCCATCCGCTGGACGGCGTGTACGGCGTCCTGGGCGGGGGTGAGCGAGCGTGCGGTGTCGGGGATGCCGGCCCTGCGGCGGCGCAGGAGCTCGGCCGTCCACGGACCGGGGAGGGTGAGGGTCCATTCGACGGGGAAGCCCGCGTCGCTGGACGCCAGCCAGATCCCGCTGGCCTGCTGACAGTTGGCGGTGCGGCCGAGCTGGGGGACGAACTGCCGGCCCACGCCGACCGAGCGGTCTCCGGCCTTCTCGATGACCATCGGCTGGACCACCCAGGCCAGCGGGCGCTGCGCGGTCCGTTCGAGGTGCTGGGCGAGGGACCGGCGGACGGGGGTCCAGTCCCAGGGGGACTTGCTGATGAACTGCTGGAGGCTCTGTTCGACGGAACTGGCCCCTGTTCCGGCGATGTTGCGGATTGTTTTCTTTCCGCTCGTCCGCACCAGGCCGTTCAGATATACGCGGGCCCAGTTTCGCTGGTCCCGCCGAGGTAAGGACTCGAAGAAGAGCGAGATCAGTACGTCGATCAATTCGGAGATTTCCTTCGTGGATTCCTCCGGCAGGACTACGCGAGCCATCTGGGCCTCCCCCGCGACCAGCTAGATCCAATACCCTACTTGACCGTGGAGAACGGCCGTAGGCCCCGGCGGCTACTTCCTGAGGTCGCTGGCAGTTTCGAGCCGCTCTTCCTCTACCACGAGGGGGATGGGGATCTGGTTCGCCGCATAGTAGATCGCGATCAGGAAGTGTGCGACAAGCGTGAGCGGTGCGGAGTAGAACGCCAGGGCGACGGTGCACGGGTAGGCAATGGCGCCCAGGCCGAAGCGGACCCTGGTGGCGCGGGCGCCGTCCTTGTCCACCTGTTCGTGGAAGAGGTGCCCGAGCCGGGTGACGTACCACCAGAAGGCCAGGAACGCCAAGGCGTAGGCCACGGTGACGAGACTGTAGAGGACGGCCGCCGCGTTGGCCGACCCGCCCTCCTCCATGAGGTGCTCGGCGAGCACGTTGGTCGTGTACGGGACCACCGACACCACCATCAGCACCAGGAGGTTCAGGAACAGCAAAGGACGGTCGACCCGTTTGATGTGACTGAAGATGGTGTGGTGGTTCACCCACATCACTCCGATGATGAGGAAACTCACCACATAGGCGGCGTAGTGCGGCCACTGTTCCCGCACTCCGTGCCAGAAGTCGGATCCCGTTTCTTCCGGAACTTTCAATTCCAGAACGAGGATGGTGATGATGACCGCGAATACACCGTCACTGAATGCCTCGACCCGACCGGTTTCGGTTTCCATGACCTCCCCTTCGCACTGCTTGCATATATCTACGCCTGGCGCACATACGGGGAGGGCGCACGTCCTTCTCCGCCCTCCCCGCACACGCTACCCAGATTTCGGCGGTCAGCTGCCAAAGCCGGCTGTCTGCCGCCAGATTCGGCCATCGCGGACCACAAGTGTCCCGAACGCGTGCTCCGGTTCACCGTTCAGGTTCATGATCGCCCGGTAGAAGATGGTGTCGTCGGTCTCGACGTACTCCTGGAGTTCCACCAGGGCGGGCTTCACGGTGAGGTAGCCGGTGAACGTCTCGCGCACCGCGTCGATGCCGACCGAGACCCCCTCGAAGCGCAACAGCACCGCGTCGTCGGTGTAGTTCTTCATCACCGCTTCGATGTCCAGGGCGGCGAGCGCCTCCATCTGACGGACGAAGACCGGGTGCAGCGTGGCGATGTCGTACTTGGGCATGTCGACTCCACTTCAACTCTTCGATGGGTGACTCTTCGGTGGGTGGCTCTTCTACGGGCGGCTCTTCTAGGGGTGGCTCTTCTACGGGCGGCCCTGCGGTTCGGGCGGTTCGGGCGGTTCGGGTACGGCGCAGGACGGGTCCGTCCCCGACAGCGGCAGCCGGACGGTCATCCGGGTCTCCCCCGGACGGGAGCGGGCGGTGATCGAACCGTGGTGACGCTGGGTCACGATCCGGTAGCTGAGGTGCAGCCCGAGGCCGGTCCCCTTCCCCACGTCCTTGGTCGTGTAGAAGGGTTCGAAGATCCTGGGCAGGGATTCCTCGGCTATGCCCGAGCCCGTGTCCGCGATCTCCACCTCCATGCAGACGCCTTCGACCCGGGCACGCAGGGTGAGCGTGCCGGCGCCTTCCATGGCGGCCGCCGAATTGTCGACCAGGTTGGTCCACACCTGGTTCAACTCGCTGGGATAGCCCGTCAGTTCGGGCAGGTCGGGGTCGTAAGCACGGACGATCGCGATTCCCGAGAGCTTGGCACGCAGGACGACCAGCGTGTTCTCCAGCCCGTCGGTCACCGCGAAGCGCTGCTCGGGGGCCCGGTCGAGATTGGCGTAATCCCGGGTGGCCGCAACCAGCTGGGAGATCCGGGGACCGGCCGCCCGCAGCTCCGCGGCGAGCGAGCGGATCTCCAGGAGCGCCGCGAGGTGGTCCAGGGCGGCGGGCAGGGCCGGCTCACCGATCCCCTCCAGGCGCTCCAGCAGCCAGCCCAGCTCCAGCCCGAGGTCGCTGATCCCCGAGCCGAGCAACCCGGGCCGCTCCGCGCCCGTCTCCTCGGCCCAGTCGGCGAGCTCCTCCTCGGCGTCGGCCTGGCCCAGCGGATCGGTGACCACGGGCGGGGCCACCTTGTCCAGCTCGTCGGCCAGCCGGTCGAAGACGGAGCGCTCGGTGCCCGAGGCGGCCGCGCCCCAGGCCTGGGCGGTCCGGGTCAGCTGGTCCAGGGCGGGCGCCAGTTCCTGCGCGGCCCGGGCGACGGCCGCCGCGGGATTGTTCAGCTCGTGCGCGAGGCCCGCGGCGAGGGTGCCCAGCGCCTCGACGGTGGCCCGTTTGCGGGCCTGGACCTCCGAGGACTTGATGCGCCAGGCCAGTACGGGGATCAGTACGGCGGCCACCCCGTGGCAGCGGGTCAGCATCTCGAAGAAGACCGGCTTCGCGTACGCCACCACGGTGGTGGCGGGCCCGCTCGCGGCGGCGGTGGCCACGTACGCCCCGTCGGTGAGCAGCGGCAGTTCGCCGGTGAACCGGTGCGCGGCCGAGGGCTTGCCGTCGTGGCCTTCGGCCTCCGCGCCCTCCTCCTCGGTGGAGTTCCGGGTCAGGACCTCCTCGCGGCCGTCGACGACCTTGGTCACCACGAGCCCGCCCGAGAGCAGGACGTGGAAGCCGGTCGCCTCCTCGCCGTCCCGGAAGAGGACCTCCCCGTCCGCGAGCACCCGGGGTTCGGAGACCGAGACCAGCCAGTCCAGCTGTTCGCCGGTGAGCCCCGCGAAGATCTCCAGTGCGCGCAGGGCCTCGCGCAGGTCCGCGCCCGGGCCGACGGCGGGACCGGCAGCGGGACCGGCGGCGGTGCTCATGACGGGCTCCCCTGCGCCCGGGTGCGGGCGGCCAGCCGCAGGGTGGCCAGGAGGGCCAGCACGCAGACCGCGGCGACGGCGGCCATGAAGCCGACCGAGGTCCGGTGCAGGCCGTGGATGTTGGTGAACAGCCCGGCGAGGACCGCCGGCACGCTCATCGCGAGGTACGCGAAGACGTAGACGGCGGCGGTCAGTTCGCCGCGGTGCGCGGGCTCGGCCAGCGCGCTGAGCGCACGGAAGGCGCCGAGGAAGGCGGCGCCCCAGCCGGCCCCGAGCACGGCGGTGGCCGCGAGGAACACGGGCGCCGAGCCGAGGCCGAGCGCGAGCAGCACCAGGGCGAGCCCGGCCAGCAGGCCGAGCAGCCCGAGGACGGCGGTGCGCAGCGCCTCGGTGCGGCCCAGCAGCAGCTGGGCGGCGGTGGCGGCGCCGGCGAGCAGGGCCACGGTGGCGCCGCCGGCCAGGTAGTTGGTGCTCTCCAGCAGGGAGAGGGCCAGGTGCGGGCCGAGGGAGAGGTAGAAGCCGCCGACCGACCAGACGGCGACGATGGTCAGGATCAGCACGGCGAACCGGCCGCGGGCGGCGGCGGGGACGCGGATCCGGTGCGGGATGATCTTGAAGCGGCCGCCGCCGCCCGGGTCCGGCCGGGCCGGGGCGCTCTCGCGCATCCGCACGACGCCGACCAGGGCGACGGCGAAGGCCCCGACGAGCAGCAGGTAGGTCAGTACGGTCGGCGCGGGCGCGTACTGGACCAGCAGTCCGGCGCCTATGCCGCCGAGCCCGATGCCGATGGTCGGTCCCGCGCTGTTGACCTGGGCGCCGAGCGCGGGCCGGGAGCGCGGTGCGAGTTCGAGCAGCGCGGCGCCCATGGCCCCGGTGGCCAGGCCCACGGCGAGACCCTGCACGGCGCGGGCGGCGAGCAGCAGGCCGAGCCCGTCGGCCCCGGCGAACAGGCCCATCGAGACGATCGCGAGGACCAGTCCGGCGCCGAGCACGGGCCGCCGGCCGAGGGTGTCGGACAGCGACCCGAACAGCAGGAGTCCGGCGAGCACGGTGACGGCGTACAGGGCGAAGACCACCGTGATCATGCCGGAGGACAGGCCCCACTCCTGCTGGTAGAGCACGTAGAGGGCGGAGGGGACGGAGGAGGAGAGCATCAGCAGGACGAGGACCGCGCCCACCACCCAGAAGCCCGTGCCTCTCGGTCCTCCGGGCGCGTCGACGGCTGGGCGCACGGTGACCCCCGTGGTGGTCGCGGTCGTCGGAAAGGGTTCCACTGCGTCAACTCCCCGTTGGTGGGCGGTCAGCCGAGGGACTGAGCTGCCCGCGCCAGCGCACGGGCGGTGAGCACCCCCGCGAGGTGGCCGAGGTACTCGGCCGAGGTGCCGCGCCCGGGGACGAACAGCTCCCGGGGCTCGGCGCGGAAGGCCTCGAGCACGGTCTCCGTCGTGTACGGGCCCCCGCGCAGCCGTTCTTCGACCCCGCGCAGCCGGGTCGCGCGGACGGTGGCCCCGGTGACCGCGATGCGCGGCCCGTCGGGGGTGATCCGTACGGCGGCGGCGCACACCGGGTAGCGGGTCGCCCGGTCGGCGGTCTTCTCGAAGGCGGCGGCCGGCCCGGCTCCGGGCACCAGGAGCGCGGTGATGACGGTGCCGGCCGGGACCCCGGAGGAGGCGAGCTCCTCGGCGGTCACGGCCCGGCGCCCGGGCCCGGCCAGTTCGGCCGTGGCGCCGGCGGCGATGGCGGCCACCGGCAGATCGGTGGCGCGGCCCCCGGCGGCGAGGTTGCCGCCCACCGTGCCGAGGTTGCGGACCTGCGGGTCCCCGTTGGCGCGGGCCGCGGCGGCGAGCTCCGGGGCGCGGGCCAGGACCAGCGGGTGCGCGGCCAGTTCGGCGAGGGTGGTCGCCGCTCCGATCCGGATCCCGTCGGCGGCCCGCCCGATGCCCCGCAGCTCCTCCAGCCGGCGGATGTCGACGACCAGGGCGGCCCGTTCCTCACCGGTGCGCAGGCCGGGCAGCAGGCTCTGGCCGCCGGCCAGCACGCGGGCGCCGGGACGGCCTGCCAGCAGGGTCAGGGCCTCGTCCAGGCCCACGGGCCGGACGTAGTCGAAATCGGCGAGGATCACTGGGATTCCCCTCTCAGGCGGCGCCAGACCTTCTCGGGGGTCACGGGCATGTCGATGTGCAGGACGCCCAGGTCGGAGAGGGCGTCGACGACGGCGTTGACGACGGCCGCGGCGGGCGGCACGGTGGCGATCTCGCCCGCGCCCTTGGCGCCGAGCGGGTTGTGCGGGGAGGGCGTGGTGGTCTTGCCGAGGGTGTAGAAGGGCGCGTCGGCGGCGCGCGGCAGGGCGTAGTGGTTCAGGTCGCGGCTGACGAGCAGGCCGTCCTCGTCGTATTCGGCGTGCTCCATCAGGGCCTGGCCGAGGCCGTGCAGGATGCTGCCCTCGATCTGGCCGAGGACGATCTTGGGGTTGCCGATGTTGCCGGCGTCGTCGACCGCGGTGTAGGCCACCACCTCGGTCTCACCGGTCAGTTCGTCGATCTCGACGACCGCCACGTGCGTCCCGAAGGGGTAGTTGAAGTCCGGCGGGTCGAAGTGGGTGGTCTCGTCGAGGGCCGGCTCGATCTCGGGGGGCAGCCCCCAGCCGTACCACATGGCCATCGCCAGCTCGGCGAAGGTCTTGGCGTTCTCCTCGTTGCCCTCTTCGTGGACCTTGCCGCCTTCGTAGACGACCTTGTCCTCGGGGACGCCGAGGAAGACGGCTCCGGCCTTGACCAGCTTGGCCTTGATCTTGCGGGCGGTCAGCGCGATGGCCGGCGCGGCCATGCTGTAGGAGCGCGAGCCGTAAGTGCCCTGGCCGTACGGGGCCTTCTGCGTATCCCCCTCGTACACCTGGACCTGTGCCGGGTCGATGCCGAGCTCGTCGGCGGCGACCTGCGCGAAGACGGTGCCGTGGCTCTGCCCGGTGGAGGCGGAGCCGACGGTGACGGTGACCTCGCCGGTCGGGTGGACGCGGATGTTGGCGCTCTCCCACGTGCCGCCGAGCATGCCCTCCTTGGACATCCGGGTGGAGGGGCCGACCCCGCAGATCGCGACGTAGGAGGCGATGCCGACGCCGAGCCGCTTGCCGCGGGCGCGGGCCTCGGCCTTGCGGGCGGGCATCTCGACGTACTGCGACAGCTCCATGGCCCGGTCGAAGTTGAGCTGGTAGTCGCCGGAGTCGTAGGTCCAGCCCAGGCCGTTGTCGTAGGGGAACTTCTCCTTCGGCACCAGGTTCTTGCGGCGGACGGCCGCCGGGTCCATGCCGATCTCGCCGGCGTACCGGTCGACGAGCCGCTCCATCAGGAAGGCGGCCTCGGCGCGCCCGCTGCCCCGCTGCGCGCCGAGCGAGACGGTGTTGGTGAAGGCGGCGTAGACCTCGCAGAAGGCGGCGTCGATGTCGTACATGCCGCTGATGGAGCGGCCCATCAGGGCGGTGGCGACGCCGGGGCCGATGGTGGAGGGGTAGGCCCCGAGGTTCGCGTAGCTCGTGGCGCGCACGGCGGTGATGCGGCCGTCGCGGGTGCCGGCGAGGACCACGTGCTGGCGGTGGTCGCGGCCCTGGACCGTGGAGTTCATCAGCCCGGTGCGGGTGTCGACCCATTTCACGGGCCGGCCGAGCGCCTTGGAGAGCAGCAGCACCAGCGGCATGTCGGGGTAGAGGTAGCCCTTGGTGCCGAAGCTGCCGCCGACGGTCGGGGCGACGACGCGGAGCTTGTTGAACGGGATGCCGAGAACCAGGGCGGAGAGCAGGAAGCGGTGGTTGTGCGGGCCCTGGGTGGAGGCGTAGAGCGTGTACTCGCCGGTGGCGGCGTTGTAGTCGCCGACCGCCCCGCGGGGTTCGATGGGGCTGTTGATCGTGCGCTGGTTGACCAGGTCGAGCTCGACGGTGACCTCGGCCTCGGCGATGGCCGCGTCGGTGCGGTCCTTGTCGCCGCAGGTCCAGTACGCGTTCAGGTTGCCCGGGACGGCCTCGTGCAGCTGGGGCGCGCCTTCGGCGAGGGCCGCGTCGGCGCGGGTCACGACGGGCAGCGGCTCGTACTCGACGGCGATGGCGGCGAGCGCGGCGGCGGCCTGGCGCGGGGTCTCGGCGACGACCACCGCGATGGGGTCGCCGACGTGGCGCACGGTGTCGCCGGTCAGCACCGGGCGGGCGCCGGGAAGTCCGTAGGGGTGGGGCGGGAAGTGGCTCTCGACCCCGCCGGGTATCCAGATGCAGGGGAGCGGCATGACGTCGGTGAAGTCGGCGGCGGTGGCCACCTTCAGGACGCCGGGCAGCTGTTCGGCCGCCTTGGTCTCGATGGAGAGGATCTTCGCGTGCGCGACCGGGCTGCCGAGGATCGCCATGTGGGCGGTGCCCGGCAGGTCGATGTCGGCCACGTACACGGCCTCGCCGCGCAGCAGCTGCGGATCCTCGCGGCTGTCGAGCGGCTGCCCGAGCAGGCCGCTGCCCTGGAGCGGCGGGTCCTGGGGCGGCGGGTCGACGGTCGTCGTGGCGGCGGTCGTCGTGGCGGCGGCCGGCGTGGCGGCGGCCGGCGCTTCCTGGAGGGGAGTCTCCCCCGTCACTGCGGTCATCCCCTTCATCCCTCCTGTCCGGACACGGCGGCGTCGGCGTGCTCGGCGGAGGCCTCGCCGCGGGCGGCGGAGCAGGCGCGCTGCACTCCCCGTACGACGCTGTGGTAGCCGGTGCAGCGGCACAGGTTGCCGGTGAGCCACTCGCGGATCTCGGGCTCGGTGGGCGCTTCGCGTTCGGCCGTGTTGTCGACGAGCTCGCCCAGCGCCATGACCATGCCGGGGGTGCAGAAGCCGCACTGGGTGCCGTGCTCCTGGCGCAGGGCCTCCTGGAGACCGGTGAGTTCGCCGCCGGGTGTGGTGACGCCCTCGATGGTGGCCACCTCGGAGCCGGCGGCCGCGACGGTGAGGATCAGGCAGCTCTTGACGGACCGGCCGTCGAGCCGGACGACGCAGCTGCCGCACTGGCCGGTGTCGCAGCCGACCTTGGTCCCGGTCAGCGCGAGGCCGTCGCGGAGCCGTTCCACGAGCAGTTCGTTCGGCTGGGCCGAGAACCGCTCCGGTCTTCCGTTCACATTCAGTGTGAGGTCCATGCCAGCGCCTGCGCTTCCGTGAGCGGCCGGTTGAAGAGGGGCCCGCCGGGCTGTTGGAGAATTCCTCCGGAATGCAGCGGGCCGGTGTCGACGGGGGCGAATCCGAGATCCGCGATGATTCCCGCGACGATGTCTTTCGCTTTCCCGTCGTCACCCGCCGTGAAATGGGCCAGACGCGGGCCGTCGGAAGTCCCGGCCACGGCGAGTGTTTCAAAATGCATGGTGTTCAGGGATTTCACCAGCCGTGCGCCGGGATACCACTCGGCGACGAGTTCGCTGGAGCCGCGCCCTTCCGAATTCCGCGGGGCGCCGCCCGGCGGGGCGAACGCGTTGGTGGCGTCGACGAGTACGGTGCCCCGCAGCGCGTCCGGCTCCAGCAGCCCCTCGACGCTGTCGAAGGGCACCATCAGCACCAGCACGTCGGCCCGGTCCGCGGCCTCGGCGGGGTGCGCCGCCGAGGCCGCGGGGCCCAGTTCGGCCAGCAGGGGTGCGAGGCTGCGCGGTCCCCGGGCGTTGGCGAGCACGACCTGGTGGCCCGCCGCCACGAGGATCCTTGCCAGGGTCGAGCCGATCCGGCCGGTGCCGATGATGCCGATCCGCATGAGGGCTCCTCAGGTGGTTGCCGGGTCCGTCCGTTCCGGGTCAGTCCATTCCGATCCAGACCGACTTGGTCTGGGTGTAGCTCTCCAGGGACTCGGGGCCGCACTCGCGCCCGTACCCGGAGGCCTTGTAGCCGCCGTAGGGCACGGCGGGGTCGTACTGGTTGTAGCAATTGACCCAGACCGTGCCGGCCTTGATCTGCGAGGCGACCCGGTGGGCGCGGCGCAGGTCCTTGGTGTGGACGCCGGCGGCGAGGCCGTACGCGCTGTCGTTGGCGATGCGCACGGCGTCCTCCTCGGTGTCGAAGGGGATGATCGACAGGACCGGCCCGAAGATCTCCTCCTGGGCGATCCGCATGCCGTTGTCGACGCCGGTGAAGATGGTCGGCAGGAAGTAGAGCCCCTCGTGCGAGGCCCCTTGGGGGGTCCAGCCGGTGCCGCCGGTGCGCAGGACGGCGCCTTCCTTCTCGCCGACCTCGATGTACGAGCTGACCTTGTCGAACTGGCCCTGGTGCGCGAGCGGTCCGAAGAGGGTGGCCGGGTCGCGGGGGTCGCCGGGCTTGAGGGCCGCGGCCCGGGTGACGAGCCGTTCGACCATCTCGTCGTGGATCGGGCGCTGGAGCAGCAGGCGGGAGCCCGCGGTGCAGATCTCGCCCTTGTTGTAGTAGATGCCGAAGAAGGCCAGCTCCTCGGCGGCGTCGAGGTCCGCGTCGGCGAAGACGATGTTGGCGGACTTGCCGCCGAGCTCCATCGTCACCTTCTTCAGGGTGCCGGCCGCCTTGCGGATGATCGACTGGCCCACCGAGGTGGAGCCCGTGAAGGCGATCTTGTCGATGCCGGGGTGGCCGGTGAGGGTCTCCCCCAGTTCCACGCCCGGACCGGTGATGACGTTCAGCACCCCGTCGGGGATCTCCGCCTCCTGGAACAGCTCGGCGATCTTCAGGGCGGTGAGCGGGGTGGCCGGCGAGGGCTTGTGGACGACCGTGTTCCCGGCGGCGAGGGCCGGGGCGATCTTCGTCATCGACAGCAGCAGCGGGAAGTTGAAGGGGGTGATGGCGCACACCACGCCCAGCGGTTCGCGCAGGGTGTAGGCGAGCTGTCCGCCGGCGGGGGCCCTGGAGGAGCCGTCCACCCGGGTCACGGCGCCGGCGTAGTAGTGCATGAGCTGGGCGGCCATGGGGGCGTCGACCGTGGAGGAGAAGGCGAACGGCTTGCCCATGTCCACCGTCTCGAGCAGGGCGATCTCCTCGAGGTCGCGCTCGATGAGCTCACCGACCCGGTTCAGCCGCAGCGCGCGCTCCTGGGCGGACAGTCTGCTCCACGGACCTTCCTCGTACGCCGTGCGGGCGGCGGCCACGGCCGCGTCCGCGTCGGCGGCGGCGGCCTGGGCCACCGGCACGATCTCCTGGCCGTCCACGGGGCTGATGTCCGGTTCGGTACGGCCGTCCCGGGCCGGGACCCAGGTGCCGCCGATGAACAGCTTTCCGGGGTTGGCCAAGGGCTGGTCGCTGAGCTCGCGCTTGGTCATGGCTGTGGCTGCCTTCCGGTGTCGGATGCGAGGAGCGGGGCTTCGTCAGTCCCGCGCGAGCTGGGCCAGGAACGTCTGCGCGAGGGCCTTGGAGGAGTACGGGTTCTGGCCGGTGGTGAGCCTGCGGTCCACCACGACGTGCGAGTCCCAGATGGCCTCGGCCTTCTCGTAGCGCGCGCCGAGCCGGGTGAGTTCGGCCTCCAGGATCAGCGGGAGGCGGCCGGCCATGTTGGTGACCAGCTCCTCGCTGTGCGAGAAGGCGGTCATGCGGTAGCCCTCGAAGGGCCAGCGGCCCTCGCCGTCGCGCAGGGCGAGCAGTGCGGTGTGGCCGTGGCAGACGGTGGCGAGCGGCTTGTCCTGGGCGATGGCCCAGCGCAGGATCTGCGCGAGCTCGTCGGACTTGGGCAGGTCGCCGATGGCGCCGTGGCCGCCGCTGATGTAGATGCCGTCGTAGCCGGCGATGTCCTTCTCGCCCAGGGACTCCAGCGCGATCGGACTTCTGAGTTGCGGGCTCTCGCCGATGACGCGGACGTACTCGGCGGCGTTGGCCGCGTCCTCGTCCGCCGAGCCCTGGGGCCGGACCCACTGGAGGAACTGGGGGTCGACGCTGGTCTGGTCGACCGTGGGGACCAGTCCCCCGATCGTCGCCACGTCCACGCTGTGGCCCGCGTTCTTGAAGAGCGCATAGGGGACGGCGAATTCCTCGGCCCAGAAACCCGAGGGGTGCTGTTCCCCGTCCAGCAGATGAAGCGTGGCCTTGGCCGTCATGACGACGAGAATCTTCATGACTCTTCTCCTTGTTCATGATGCGCCGGATTCGCTGCCGATTCAACACGCCCCCGCCTAGGGGCGTAAGGGCCTGACGTCAGGCCCGCGATACTTCGTCACGTGCGTCCAACGCCGAGATGATGGTGCGGAATTCACTGACCAGGGGATGGTCGGGATGCGCTTCCGCGAATATGCGCTCCCCGTAGAGGGCGGCCATTTCCGGTACGTAGGGAAGGATTCCGGCCAGCGGGGTGCGGTAGACCTCCTCGGCCCGCCGCCGGGCGGCTTCCCGGTCGACGCCCTCGGGGGCCATGCTCATCACCAGGGTCCGGCGGCAGGTGAGCCGGCCGGTCAGGGCGATGGTCTCGGCGGCGCCGAGCAGGTCGATCCGGTCGGCCCTGGCCATGATGAGGAGCACGTCGGCGCTGGCCATGGCGGTGACCGACTCGTTGTTGAGCCCGGCATGGGTGTCGAGGAGCAGGACGTCGAGGTCGTGGTGGCAGGACAGCCGGTCGAAGCCCTCGGGCAGCAGCCCCACGTCGTAGCCGGTGGTCATGAGCTCGCGCAGGGCCGCCGTCCCGGTCCGGGCCGGTACGACGTACAGCCCGGGCAGGGCGACCTCCTGGGCGGCGGCCTCGATCTCGCACCGTCCGAGCAGGTAGTCGGCCAGCGAGGGGCCGGGGCCCAGCCGGAAGAGCTGGTCCAGGGTGGGCGACTGGATGTCCGTGTCGATCACCCCGACCCGGCGCCCCCCGGCGGCGATGAGCAGGGCCAGGTTCGCCAGCACCGAGGACTTCCCGGTCCCGCCGCGGTACGAGTGCACCACGATGGTCCGGGTCATCTCAGGCCACGACCTTGTGGCCCGCACTGCCGTCGTGCGGCCCCCGCGCCGCGCGTGGCCGGTGCAGGGCCAGCATGGTGACGTCGTCGTGCTGTTCCGCTGTTCCGGTGTGTTCGCGTACGGCGGTGTCCATCCGGTCGACCATCTCCCTGCCGCTGACCGGCGGGCCGGAAAGCAGCTGCAGCATCCGCTCGTCCCCGAGGAAGGTCCCGCTGGGGCAGCGGGCCTCGGGCACTCCGTCGGTGAACACGAAGAGGGTGTCGCCCGGGTTCAGCTGGGCGTAGCCGAGCGTGTACACACAGTCCGGGAGCACCCCGACGGCCGGGCCGGTGACGTCCAGGGCGAGCGGCTCCGCGCCGTCGGCGGCCAGCAGCAGCGGCGGGTTGTGTCCGCCGTTGATGTAGACCAGCGAGCCGGTGAGCGGGTCGAGCACCCCGAAGAAGAGCGTGGCGAAGTAGCCCTGGCGCAGGTGGTTGCGGGTCAGGTAGCCGTTGGTGGCGGTGACCGCGTTGAGCAGCGGGGTGGCGCCGACGACCGGGATCCGCCGGCTGTTGCCGGTGCGGCCGGCGGCCACCAGGTGCTGGAGGCCGCTGTTCTCGGCGGTGTGCCGCAGCAGGGAGCGGATGAGCGCCATGAAGAGGGCGGCGCCGACCCCCTTGTCGCAGACGTCGGCGACCACGAAGGCCAGCCGCCGGCCCCGGGAGAGCTCGAAGACGTCGTAGAAGTCCCCGGCGACCTGCCGCGCGGGCCGGAAGCACACGTCGATCTCCCAGCCGTCGGGGACCGGCAGGGATTCCGGCAGGAAGCCGGCCTGGATCTCCCGGCCGATCTCCAGCTCCTTCTCGTACCCCATGAGTTCGGCGCGGGCGTCGGCTTCGCGCAGGGTGCGGCCGAGTCCGGCGCGCTCCGAGCAGCTGTGCAGCCGGGCCCCGACGAGCGAGGGCAGGAAGGGCGGTACGAGGTAGTCGTGGCCGATCCGGACGTGCTCCTCCAGCGCGGCGAACGCCGTCACGGTCCAGACGACCACGATGGGGGCGCCGGCCCAGCGGCGCAGCCTGCGCACGGCCGTCCGGACGGACTCCCCGTCGGCCTCGGCCGGGGCGAGCAGCACGTCCGCCTCGGGCAGGTCCTCCAGCGGGCCGGACAGCAGGTCGGCGAGGGTGCGGGGCACGAGTTCCGCGTCCATCTCCCCCAGCGCGTCGAGCAGTTCGATGGGCGGCGGCGGGTATTGGTCGAGGATGATCACGGTCGTGGAGGGCATGGGTCAGTCCCCTCAGCCATCACGGTCAGCGTGCTGATGTTGCGGCCGTCCCTGCGTACGTAGCCGAACTCGTCCACGCTGGTCAGTGCCAGGTGAATGCCGAGGCCGCCGATCCGGCGCCGCTCGGGGGCACTCTCCCGGTCGGGCGGCAGCCTCCCCCGGACGGGGTCGAAGGCCGGCGCCCGGTCCTCTATGGCGATCTGCACCCGGCCCGGGCCGGAGCGGCCCCTGACGGTGATCCGTCCGTCGCCGCCCCGGTACCCGTGCACCACGATGTTCGTGGCCAGCTCGTCCACGGCCAGCCGGATCCGGTAGGCGGAGCCCTTGTCGAGGCCCGCTCCCCCGGCCAGCCGCAGGACGAGCGCGGCGATGTCGCCCAGCGCCCCCAGGGTGGCGGGCACTTCCAGTTCCGCGGCGGTCACCGCCGACTTGACCAGGTCAGCCATCGGACTCAGTCGGTGAGCACGATGCTGCGGTCCAGCCCGGCCGTCCGGATGGTCCGGGCGACGGGCTCGATGGCGCCGACCACCTTGATGGTGACGTGGTCCCCCACCTTCTGCTGGGCGAAGACCAGGGAGCGCAGTCCGGCACTGGCCATGTAGCCGACGCCGGCCATCCTGATCTCGACGGTGCTGGTTCCGTGCCCTGCGGCCTTCTCGATGGTCCGGTGGAAGTCCGGCGCGGTCTTGGCGTCCAGTTCGCCCTCCAGCTCGATCACGGTGGTGTCGCCCTCGATGCTCAGGGACACGGAAAGCGGCATGTCAGGTCTCCTTCGGAGGTACGGCGTACGGCGTACGGGTTCGCGCGGGCCGGAGCGCGCGCTAGAGCTCGGCGTCCGGCGTGCGGCCGACCAGGATCACGACCGAGCGCGGGCCGATCAGGTACTTGCCGGCGTTCTCCAGTTCGAGCTCGGCGCCGGGGGTGCGGATGTCGTACGGGGCGCTCGCCCCGGTGTCCGCGAAGAGGTGCCAGACGCGGCCTCCCGGCAGCGCGGGCAGTTCCAGGTCGTGCGGTTCCCAGTGGGAGTTCATGGCCACGTACACCACGTCGTCGTCACCGGTGCCGCAGCGGGCCACCGCCAGCAGCCTGCTCTCCGGCGACCAGTCGGGCTGCCAGGCCCGCTCCCCGTGCCAGCTGATGTCGGGCAGCCCGAGGCTGTCCCTGAGCTGTCCCGTGGGGTGGGAGGTGGAGCGCAGTTCGCGGTGGTGCTTGCGGAAGGCGATCATCTCCCGGGTGAACCGCAGGAGTTCGGAGTTCTCGTCGACCTGGTCCCAGTCGAACCAGGACAGTTCGTTGTCCTGGCAGTACGTGTTGTTGTTGCCCTGCTGGCTGCGCGCCACCTCGTCGCCCGACAGGAGCATCGGGATGCCCTGGCTGGTGAAGAGGATGGCCAGGGCGTTCTTCATCTGGCGCAGCCGCAGCGCGTTGACCTCGGGATCGTCGGTCGGGCCCTCGGCGCCGCAGTTCCAGCTGGCGTTGTCGTTGCCGCCGTCGTTGTTGCCCTCGCCGTTGGCCTCGTTGTGCTTGTCGTTGTAGGAGACCAGGTCGGCGAGGCTGAAACCGTCGTGCGCGGTCAGGAAGTTGACCGACGCGGAGGTGCCGCGGCTGGAGTACAGGTCGGGCGAGCCGGCGATCCGGGTGGCGAGCTCCCCGGTGACCCCGGGGTCGCCCTTGAGGAAGCTTCGCACGGTGTCGCGGTACTTGCCGTTCCACTCCGCCCAGCGGCCGTACGCCGGGAAGTTGCCGACCTCGTAGAGGCCGCCGGCGTCCCAGGCCTCGGCGATGAGCTTGGTGTGCCGCAGGACGGGGTCGTAGGCGAGCAGTTCCAGCAGCGGCGGGTTGGGCAGCGGGGTGCCGTCGGCGGAGCGGCCGAGGATGGCCGCCAGGTCGAAGCGGAAACCGTCGATGTGGTAGTCGGCGACCCAGTGGCGCAGGCAGTCGAGCACGTAGTTGCGCACCACGGGGTGGTTGCAGTTGACGGTGTTGCCGGTGCCGCTGAAGTTGAAGTAGTACCCCTCGGGCGTGAGCATGTAGTACGTGGCGTTGTCGAGCCCCTTGAAGGAGATCGTCGGGCCGTGCTCGTTGCCCTCGGCGGTGTGGTTGAAGACGACGTCGAGGATGACCTCGATGCCGGCGGCGTGCAGTTCCTTGATCAGGGTGCGGAACTCGTCGCCCTGCATGCCGTAGCGTCCCGTGGCCGCGTAGCCGGCCTTGGGGGCGAAGAAGGAGACGGTGTTGTAGCCCCAGTAGTCGAAGAGCTGCTCGCCCGTCTCCGGGTTGGTGCGCGGGTTGTCGCTCTCGTCGAACTCGAACACCGGGAGCAGCTCGATGCAGTTGACCCCGAGCTCCTTCAGGTACGGGATCTTCTCGCGCAGCCCCGCGAAGGTGCCGGGGGCGGTGACCCCCGAGGAGGGGTGCCGGGTGAAGCCGCGCACGTGGGTCTCGTACACGACGAGGTCCTCGGCGGGGACGCCCAGCGGGGTGTCGTCGCCCCAGTCGAAGTCCTGGAGGCAGACGCGGGAGCGGTACTGGTAGCCGCGGCTGCGGTCCGGCTCCACGCCCCACACGTCGCGGCCGGCGATCAGCCGGGCGTACGGGTCGGAGAGCACCTGGCGGGCGTCGAAGCGGTGGCCGGTGACGGGGTCGTAGGGGCCGTCGGCCCGGTACCCGTACTCGATGTTCTCGTGGACGAGGCCGAAGACCGTCATGGCGAAGACGCTGCCGGTGCGGAATTCCTTGGGGAACTCCAGTTCGGCCATCGGTTCGGGCTCGCCGCGCTTGTAGAGGACCAGGGTCATGGAGGTGGCCTGGTCGGAGAAGACGGAGAAGCTGACCCCGCCGGGGACCACGTTGGCCCCGAAGGGGAACGGCTTGCCGGCCCGGACCCGGTACCCGCCCACCTCGTGGGTCGGGTACGCGTCGACGCGCAGCACCTGTTCGGACACCGGCTCGCTCATCGCGCGGCCCGTGCCCGGGCGGCCGCCTTGACGGTGGCCGCCTCGGCCTCGCCGGTGGAGAAGAAGTCGAGGAAGCCGGTGGCCGACATGACGAACCGGACTTCCTCGCTCACCCCGTAGAGGGTGACGGCGACCCCGGCGTGCTGGGCCTCGCGGTAGACGACGAGCAGGGTGCGCAGCCCGGCGCTGGAGACGTAGGTGACGGCCGTCAGGTCGATGCGCAGCGGCTTGCCCTCGCGGACCAGCGGCAGCAGCGTCTGGAGCAGCGATCCGGAGGTCTCGCTGTTGATCTCGCCGGTTGCGACGAGCACGGTGCCCGTCTTGTTGCGTCGTTCCTTCACGTTCAGGGTCATTGCTTTCCCCTCTGAGTGGGGCGCCCCCGTTGAGCGCTAGTGAGCGGTCGGCCGCAGCCGGACCTTGACCTTGACCCGGCCCTGGACGTCGGGCAGCCGGACGGTGAGCCCGTCGGCGTCGAAGTCCGTGTACGGCTTCTCGTCGATGTCGACGGACGCGATCCGCACCGAGCCGGCGGGGAGCAGGTCGGGCGAGACGCGCAGCACGCGGTCGGGCAAGCCGCTCGGGTCGGGCTGGAAGTGGAAGTCCATCTCCCGGCCGTTGACGAGCAGGTTGTTGTAGACGGCGGAGAGGTAGCAGAGCTCCGCGGAGTGGTACATGGACATCGAGTGGCTGCCCTTGAGCCGCTCCGTGCCGAGCAGGTACGGGGTACCGCTGGCGAGCACGTTGAAGTAGACGGCTCCCTCGTCGTGGTCGAGGAAGAAGGTGTTGTAGAAGGACTGCGCCTGCCGCGCCTCGCGCAGGAAGGCGTCGCCGCCGACGGTGCCGTTCAGGATGAGGTAGGCGAGGATCGCCTGCTCCTGCTGCCACCAGGCCTTGCGGTCGTGCCAGGCGAAACGATACGTCTCCTGGTCCCCCTCCTTCACCCGCTCCACCACGTCGTACCAGCCGCCGCGCTGCACGTCGCTGCCGGCGGCCGGCATGATCTCGCCGATCTTGCGGGCGAGCTCCTCGTAGGCCGGCTTGGCCTTCAGCGAGTTCATCCGCATCAGGTTCCAGGCGATCTTGAGGTTGTGGCCGACGACCGCGCGGTTCTGTTGCCAGCTGTGCGCGGTGTCGTGGGACCAGTCGCGGAAGAAGCGCTCCTGGACGAAGGGGCTGTTCTTGTAGTCCGGGAACTTGTCCGCGATGGTGTCGAAGGTGTACTCGAGGAAGTCGGCGTACTTCTGGTCGCCGGTCGCCAGGTACAGGTTGATCAGGTACGCCGGCGCGTGGTCGCCGACCGAGTTCCAGTTCTTGCGCTCCGCGTTCTCCCCGAGGGACTCGTGGTCGGCGCTGAAGAGGATCGGGTCGATGTGCGAGTAGTAGCCGCCCTGCTCCGGGTCCTTGAAGAACTTGTCGAACAGCCGGATGGTGGCGTCCGCGTCGTTCTTGATCCGGACGTCGCCGGTGATCCGGTAGGTCTGGATCGGGCCGGCCAGCGCGTAGATCTGCTCGTACATCGGGATCGCGTCGTAGTCGTCGGAGAACTCCGAGGTGAACAGCTTGCGCTCGCTGTCCCCGTCGACGCTGATGCCGTGGTACCAGAAGACCACGTCCTCCTCGCTGTCCACGACCCGCATGTGCTTGCGCAGGTACTCGGTGCCGCGCTCGGCGACCTCCAGGTACTCGTCCTTGCCGGTCAGCAGGTAGGCCGAGGCCATGCCGTAGACCAGCCGGGAGATCGTGTCGGTCTCCTGGACGTGGCTGGCGGTCTTGTCGCCGCCGAGCCGGATCTCGGTGCGGTACTCGGCGAAGTCCACCGGCCCGTCACCGAACTGCGCCCGCTTGTAGAAGTCGGCCAGCGACTCGATCTGCTTGATCCACCAGCTGGGCTCCTCGAAGCGGAAGTCCTCGGCCCCGCGGCCCAGGAACACCAGGCGCTTGGCCTCGAAGCGGCCGCCGTGCTCGGGGTAGTGGACCCCGTAGACGTAGAGGAACCGGCCCGGCGAGAGCATCTCGTCGATGTGCCCGGAGGCGTCGATGTACGGCTCGTCCAGGTTGCGGACCAGTTCGGCGCTGGGGTCGCCGGCCAGCGAGACGTCGAACGCGCGGCCGTCCGAGGTCTTCAGGCGCAGCAGGCGCGACCCGGAGTCGAAGCGGGTGACGTAGCCGGCGATCGTGTCGGAGAAGGAGAAGCTCACGGCATCCGCCATGTCATACACCGTCCTTGTCGTCGTGGAAGCCCTCATGCGGGTGCTCGTCCTCGAATCCCTGGCTGACCTCGACGATCACCCCGTCGGGATCGCGGACCCACACGGTCCGCCACCCGCAGATGAAGTCGCCGAAGTCCAGTGGCCCCAGGGTCACTTCGGCCGCGTCGCCGAGCGTGGACAGGAAGGCGTCCACGCTGTCGGTCTGGAAGGCCAGGTGGCGCATCCGGCCCGGGGCCGGCGGTCCGTCGTGCAGTGCCGTGCCGGCCGGCTCGGTGCCCGCCCCGAAGAGCTCCAGGTACACGTCCCCCTGGCGCAGGAACACGATCCGGGCGTCCCCGAGGTCGACCACCCGGGCCCGGGTGAAGCCGAAGTACCGGGTGTAGAACTCCTCGGTGGCCTTCTGGTCCACGCAGTTCAGGCCCACGTGCGACCAGCGCATCGTCCCCGCCGCCCCCATCAGCCGGCGCCGCGCGCGGTCGCCGCCCCCGCGCCCCGCGCCCCGCGGCCGGCCGCGATCAGCTCGATGATCCGCCGGGCGAAGAGGTGGTGGTGGGCGCCGGTGCGGCCGGTGACCAGGTCGCCGTCGACCACCACGTCCTCGTCCACGTACTCGGCGCCCATGTTGCGGACGTCGCCGATGAGGTTGTTGTGGCAGACGACCTTGCGGCCGCGCACCTTGTCCGGGATCGAAGCGGCCAGCCACATGCCGTGGCAGATGATCCCCTTGAGGACGGCCGGCTCCTCGAAGGCCCGGCGCAGCAGCTCCGTCGCCGGGGCCAGCACGTCCACGTCCTCGGTGTAGCGCAGCCGGTCGGCCACCATGCCCGAGGGCACGATGAGCGCCGCGTACCGGCGCAGGTCCTCGTCGCCCAGTCCCTCCAGGGATTTGGTCGCGGTGAAGGGCGCCCGGTACTCGTGTCCGGTGAAGGTGATGGAGTCGTTGCCCCACAGCCGGGTCAGGAAGTCGACCTCGGCGCCCTCCTCCGCGAACCGGTGCAGGTAGTAGAAGATCTCCGGCTCGTAGAAGTCGCTCTCGACCAGGACCGCGATCCGCGTCCCGGAGAGCGCGCCCTCGCGCAGTACGGCGTCAGGCACCGGAAGCCCCCCTGTCCAGGCCGCGGAGGAAGTCCGCGGCGCGTTCGGCGATCATGGCGATGGCGGTGTGGCAGTTGCCCGACGGGACGGCGGGCATCACGCTCGCGTCGACGACGCGCAGGTTCCGCACGCCGTGCACCCGCAGCTCGGGGTCGACGACGGACAGGTCGTCGACGCCCATGCGACAGGAGCCCGCCTGGTGGTGGTAGCTCTCCGACTTCTGCTTCACGAAGGCGCGCAGGTCGGCGTCGGACTCGTGGCCCGGGCCGGGCTGGAGCTCCTGCTTGTACCAGGGCGAGAAGGCGGAGGTCGCGAAGATCTCCCGGGCCGTCTTGACGCCCTGCACCATCCGCTCCAGGTCCCAGCGGTCGCCCAGGTAGTTCGGGTGGATCAGCGGGTGGGCCAGCGGATCGGCGCTCGCCAGCTTGATCCAGCCGCGCGAGACGGGGCGTACGACGCCGGGCAGGATGGACACCGTGTTGGGGTGGTCCTGGCCGACGATCACGTCGAACGGCACGTGGACGAAGGCGATCTGCAGGTCCGGGGCGGGCAGTCCGGGGCGGGAGGAGAGGAACAGCGCGCTCTCCGACAGGTTCTGCGCCGGCGGCGGGAGTTCCTGGGTGACCTCGGCCATCAGCCCGGTCAGCACGTGGTTGTGGAAGTTCTCGCCGACTCCGGGCAGGGCCGCCACCGTCCGGATGCCGTGCTCGGCGAGCTGCTCGGGGTGCCCGATCCCGGAGAGCAGCAGCAGCTTGGGCGATTCGATCGCCCCGGCGGCCACGATCACCTCCCGGCGGGCCCGCGCGGTCTGCGGACCGGGCTCGGGCGGGGTGCTGTGCCCGTCCCGCACGGTCCGGCCCGGGATGTCGGCGGGCGGGGCGAGCTGGACGTACTCCACGCCCGTGCAGGTGTCGCCGTCGAAGAGCAGCCGGGTGCTCTGCGCACTGGTGCGCAGGGTCAGGTTCGGGCGGTCGAGGGCCGGTTCGAGATAGGCGGCGAGCACGCCCTGGCGGCGGCCCTCCGCCACGTCGATGTGATGCCAGCCGGTGCCGAAGAGCCCGCGCCGGGGGCCGTCGGTGTTGAAGTCGGCGATCTCCTCGTGGCCGAGCTCGACGGCGGCGTCGATGAAGGCGCGGGAGACCGGATTGGGGTGGTGCCGCCCGGCGTTGGTGATCCGCTGCGGGCCGCGGGTGCCGGTGGTCGCGGCGGTGGCGTCCTCCTGGCCCTCCAGCAGGGCGAAGTAGGGCAGCACGTCCTCGTGGGCCCAGCCCGCCGCGCCCTGGTAGGCCCAGTTGTCGAAGTCCGAGGCGTGGCCCCGGATGTGCATCATGATGTAGAGGTTGCTGCTGCCCCCGGGGGCCTTGCCGCGCGGTTCGTAGGTGCGCCGGCCGTCGAGGCCGGGCTGCGGGACGCTGGTGTAGCCCCAGTCGACGGGCCCGCCGAGCAGCTTGTACCAGGAGGACGGGTCGTCCACCTCGGGCGGGATGCGGCCCGCGCCGGCTTCCAGGACGAGGACGGTGGTGTCCGGGTCCTCGGAGAGCCGGTTCGCGAGGACGCTGCCCGCGGTGCCGGATCCCACGATGATGTAGTCGTACTCGTCTGCGGCCATCGCGTGTCCCCCTCAGCCCTGGCCGAGCACCTGGAAGGGGACGGTGTCGTGGTGGTTCGCCATGTAGGCGATCTTTCCGTCCACGATCCGGAAGAAGTTCATGACCTCGGCCTCGATGTTCTCGCCCGCCGGGGTGACCGCCGTCAGGTGGGAGACGGCCGCCGCCTTCTCCCCGTCGACGAGGAAGTGCACGGGCTCGTTGCGGAACACCCGGTACATCGTCCCCATGCCCTTCATCATCGACCGCAGCGTCTCCAGGCCCTCGATGTGGCCGGCGAGCTGCTCGTCCATGACCTGGTCCTCGGAGAACAGGTCGCACCAGGCGTCCCAGTCACCGGCGTTGGCGTACTCGTAGTACTTCTGCAAGATCTGCCGCGCGTCCATGGCGTTCATTCCCCCTATCGGTCCCTGCGGGTTCCGTCCGGCGCGAAGGGCGCCCAGAACTGGCTGAAGGCCGTCGCCGAGTCGCCGAACAGGCCGTCGTGGCCCTCGACGATCCGGCCGTCCCGCCAGCGCATGAAGTGGAAGACCGGGTAGTCCATCCGCTCGTACGGGGAACTGCTCGACTCGTCCGCGCCGCCGCGCAGGGCGATGTTGCGGCAGACGTCCGCGCTGCAGTCCTCGCCGACGAGGACCGCTTCCAGGTCCATGCGGAAGGTGCCGCCCGTGAGCTTGTGGGTCTGGCCCATCAGCTCCAGGAAGGCGTCCAGGCTCTCGTACCAGCCGGCGAGCGGGTGGTTGCCGGGGACCTGCCAGCGCAGGTCCTCGGAGTAGTACTCCAGGATCCGGGCCCGGTCGCCGGAGCCGAGGGCCCGGTAGGCCGCCTCGACCCGCTCGCGCGTCACTTCGGTCATCGTCGCTGCTCCTTCGGCGCTCAGAGGGAGGCGGAACCGGGCATGGGCGCCAGTTCGTTCACGGTGTACTGCTTGATCAGCGGCCCGTCGGGGCCCGCGACCACGGTCCAGGTCTGGTCCGCGTCGAAGCCCAGCCAGACGCTGCGGGCGGCCGGCGGGTCCCAGATCCTGGCCTGCCAGTTGACGAGGACCCGGACGACCGCCCGGTCGCCCTCGATGACGGGCTCCACCTTCGTGACCGTGTGCACCTCGTCGAAGAAGCGGTGGGTGACCGCCTCGTACCAGCGGCCGAAGCCCTGGTGGCCGAGGAAGGTGTCTTCGGGGACCTTGAACTCCAGGTCCTCGGTGATCAGCGCCAGCACCTGGTCCGGCGCGAGGTGCTGGTCCAGGGCCACGTACCAGTTCTCGGCGAAGGCGCGGATCGCGTCCTCGGTCAGCCGCTCGGCGGGCATGCGGTCTCCTCCTGTCGGTGCGGGATGGCTGCGCTGTGCGGGGTGCCTGTGCGGGGCGGCCGTGCGGGGCGGCCGCCCGTCCGTCCGTCAGATCTGTACGTCGACCAGGAAGGGCCCGGGGTGGTCCAGCATCCGGCCCACGGCCTGGACCGCCTCGTCCGGCTTCTCCACCCGCACGCCGCCGGCGCCGAGCGACCGGGCCAGGGCCGCGAAGTCGATCTCGGGGCGGGAGAGGTCGAAGGAGCCCGGGAAGCGGTGCTCGGGAATCTCCCGCTCCCGCCAGTACTGGGCGATGTTGTCGTCCAGCAGCCGGTACTTGCGGTTGTTGCAGACCACGAACTTCGCGTCGATGCCGTGCCGGACCGCGGTCCACAGCGCCTGGTAGGTGTACATCGAGCCGCCGTCGCCCGCGAAGCCGACGACGAGCCGGTCCGGGCGGGCGAGCTTGACGCCGACCGCGCCCGGGAAGCCCACCCCGAGCGAGCCGCCCCGGGTGAGGTGGTAGTCGCCCGGCCGCTCCGGCGGCAAGTACTTCGTGACCAGCGGGGAGGTGGTCAGCGCCTCGTCGAAGACGATCAGGTCCCCGCCGGTGCGCTCGGCCAGCGTCCGCAGGAAGACCGCCATCGTCGATCCGTCCGCGTCGGCCCCGTCGAGCAGGTTTGCGCGCGCCCGCTCCCGGGTCCGCGCCTCCAGCCGCCCGGCCGCCGCCGCCCGCCGGGCGGGGGTCAGCAGGTTCTCCAGTACGCCGGCCAGCGCGCGCAGCGCCTGGCGCGGATCGGCGGCGAGCCCGAGGTCCACCGGGTGGTTCTTGGCGATCTCGTAGGCGTTCAGGTCGATGTGCACGACCTTCGCGCCCGCCCGGAAGGGGCTCTCCAGCTCCGGGAACACCTCGGGGAAGACGTAGGTGCCCACGATCAGCACCCCGTCGGCGTCCCCGATCAGCTCCTTGCTGTGCGGGCCGAACATGTGGCCCGTCTGGCCGCGGCGCAGCGGGTGCGAGGCCGCGATGTTCACCTCCGAGGAGTCGACCTCGTACACGTCCGCGCCGAGCAGCTCGGCGACGGCGGCGAGTTCGCGCTGCGCCCCGGAGAGCGCGACCCCGTCTCCGACGAGGACGACCGGCCGCTCGGCGGAGGCGAGCAGCTCGGCCGCCCGCCCCACCGAGGCTGGCGAGGGCGCCACGTCCGTGAGCGGCACCGTGGTCGGCAGGACGGGCTCGGAGTTGAGCTCGTCCAGCACGTCCATCGGCAGCGCCACGAACACCGGGCCGCGCGGCGGGGTCAGGGCGATCTTCACCGCCCGCCGGATGGTGCGCAGTACGGAGTGCCGGTCGGTGACCCGGGTCGCGTACTTGGTCACCGGCTTGGCCATCGCCACCAGGTCGCACGCCATCTGCGCGTCCATGGCGTCGTAGCGGACCCCGGCGTCGCCGGCGACGACGACGAGCGGGGTGTGCCCGCGCAGCGACTGGTAGAGCATGCCGATGCCGTTGCCCAGCCCGACCCCGGAGTGGAGCTGGAGCAGGGCCGCGCCGCCGGTGGCCCGGGCGTAGCCGTCGGCGATGCCGGCGGCCACGGTCTCCTGGAGGGCCAGGACGTAGGAGAAGTCCTCCGCGGCGTCCACCGCGTCGAGGAATCCCTGTTCCACCGTCCCCGGATTTCCGAACATGATGTTCAGGCCGTCGGCCTTGAACTGGTCGATCAGCCTTTCCCGTCCGGGAGTGGCTCCGGAACTCATCGAACTCCCCCTCTTTTTCCACCGGGTTGCCGGGACGCTCCGGAATTACCAGCCGTACCGGGTGAGGCCGTTCTCCAGGACTTCCACGATCTTCTGCCCCGTGAGATAGGAGTCGGGGGTGGAACGGCCCGTCACGAACGGGAAGTCGACGATCACCGAAAGCGGGTGGCCGAAGTTTCCGTGATAGGCGCCGCCCGGTCCGGTCGCGTCGCGCAGGATGTACTCCAGCGGATACGGCGGCGGCCCCATGTTGAAGTCGGTACCGAGGAATCCGGTGCCGTCCTTGTAGTCGTATTCCTTGCAGTGGCCGGTCACGTGCTTGCCCCAGATGATGCTGCGGCGGTCGCCCCAGTCCCGGGCGAAGGCCAGGCAGGCCACGCCGTAGCACTCGGCGGCGACGACCTTGCCGGCGTTCTTGAACGCCAGGATCAGGGCGTGCACGCGCTCGTTGTTGGCGAGGTCCACGATCGGGCCGCTGCCGCCGACGATGAGGAGCGCGTCGAAACCGGCGATGTCGGCCTGGAGCTTGTCCAGATCGCGGTGGTACTGCTCCAGCTTGGGCAGATAGCCCTCGTCGCTGGTGTACGGGCGCTCGGGCGCCCACGCTTCGATGTCGAGCGGGGAGTCGAGCCGGCTCGACTGCTCGAACTCCCGGCCCAGCCGGGCGTTCTCCTCGGTGGTGACCGAGCGTCCCAGCGGAGGATCGATGTAGTTCGCGTCGAGGCTCGGCGGGAGAGCGTGCGCACGCTTTCCGGTCGGCGTGGCGAATACGACTTCATAGCCCTGCTCGTCGAACTTCGATACGGGGCCGATCAGTTCCTCGGCCCAGTAACCGTGTTCGGAGACAATGACCAGAATCTTTCTGCTCACGGATTCCTCCAGGCGCCGCCTGTTGTCGTTGGCGTCCCCCACACTGGCCGTGCCGGGGGTTCCCGTCAAAGCGCCCGTGTGCGACTTCGTGAGGTAGTCGCCCAGGTCAAGCAGGTACCTCAGGAAGTCGTCCGCGAGGTCATGAAGTAGCTTCCGTACTACCTGACTTCGGCCGAATCGGTGAACCCTCGCCGAACCTCCCCCTTATGGTCTGGACGCGCCGTGAATCACGGGTGCGATACGCGTGAGAGAGGGACGGGGACGATGACGATGGACCTGTTGTGCACCCACATCGATCAGATACGTCCGGTGAAACCCGGCACGGAGGGCTGCGAGGAATGCCTCGCCTCCGGGGACACCTGGGTGCACCTGCGGATGTGCCTGAGCTGCGGGCACGTCGGGTGCTGCGATTCCTCGAAGAACCGTCATGCCACCCGGCACTACGGAGCCTCCGGGCACCCCCTGGCGGCCTCCCACGAGCCCGGCGAGGACTGGGCCTGGTGCTACGCCGACAAGCTGATGCTGGACGCGGCGTGAGCGCGGCCCCGGAGAGCGCGGCCGCTCCCGCCGGTGCGGCCTCCCCGGCCTCCCCGACCGACCCGGCCTCCCCGACCGGTGCGGCGGCGACCAGGGCTGCCGCCGAGCGTGCGGAGAACCGCAAGCCCGTCATCCTGGCCGTGGACGACGACCCGCAGGTGCTCCGCGCCGTGCGCCGGGACCTGCGCAGCGCGTACGGCGACCGGTACCGGGTCCTCGGCGCGTCCTCCGCCGCCGATGCCCTCAAGATCCTGGACTCCCTCGACGAGCGCGGCCACGACCCCGCGCTCTTCCTCGTGGACCAGCGCATGCCCGACGTCACCGGCGTCGAGTTCCTGCTGGAGGCGGTCAGCCGCTTCCCCGACGCCCGCCGCGTGCTCCTCACCGCGTACGCCGAGACGGACGCGGCGATCACCGCCATCAACCGGGTGCGCCTGGACTACTACCTGCTCAAGCCGTGGGACCCGCCGCACGAGCGGCTCTTCCCGGTCCTGGACGACCTGCTCTCGGACTGGCTCGCCACCTACCGCCCGGCGTACGACGGGATCATCGTCGCGGGCCACCTGGTCTCCCCCGGCACCCACGCCGTCCGGGACTTCTTCACGCGCAACGGACAGCCGTTCCGCTTCCTCAACGTCGAGCGGGACCCGGAGGCGCTGACCGTGATCGCCGCCGCCCAGGCCGGCGCGGCGCTCCCGCTGGTCCGCTTCCCGGACGGCTCGGTGCTCGCCGCGCCGACCGACACCCAGCTCGCCCAGAGCCTGGGCCTGGCCACCACCGCCTCCCGGCCGCACTACGAGTGCGTCATCGTCGGGGCGGGTCCGGCGGGGCTCGCGGCCGGCGTCTACTCGGCGTCCGAGGGCCTGTCCACGCTCATGCTGGACTCGCGGGCCCCGGGCGGCCAGGCCGGCACCTCCAGCCTGATCGAGAACTACCTCGGCTTCCCCTCCGGCCTCTCCGGCGCCGACCTGACCCGCCGCGCCACCATCCAGGCCGCCCGGTTCGGCGCCGAGATCCTGCACCCGGTGGAGGTCGTGTCGCTGACCCGGGACGACCCGGCGAAGATCCTGACCCTGGCGGACGGTACGGAGATCAGCGCCGAGACGGTGCTCCTGGCGACCGGGGTCTCGTACAACCGCCTGGACGCCCCCGGCGCGGACCGCTTCGAGGGCGCCGGGCTCTACTACGGCGCGGCGACGACCGAGAGCTCGGCGTGCATCTCGCAGCACGTGTTCATCGTGGGCGGCGCCAACTCGGCCGGCCAGGCCGCCGTCCACTTCGCCAAGTACGCGGCCCGGGTCACGATCCTGGTCCGCGCGGCCTCGCTCGACGACAGCATGTCCCGCTACCTGATCGACGAGATCGCGCGCACCCCGAACATCGAGGTGAAGGTCCGCACGACGGTCGTCCGCCTCCACGGCGAGGAACACCTGGAGCGCCTGACCCTCCACCACTCGGACACCGGCGAGGACGAGGAGGTCCCGGCCCGGTTCATGTTCACCTTCATCGGCGCCCGCCCGCACACGCAGTGGCTGGCCGGGGTGGTCGAACGGGACGAGTACGGCTTCGTCCTGACCGGCTCCGACCTGATCGCCAACGGCGGCGAACTCCCCGCGGAGTGGAGCCTGGAGCGCGCCCCGTACCCGCTGGAGACCAGCGTTCCCGGGGTCTTCGCGGCCGGCGACGTACGGGCCCACTCGGTCAAGCGGGTCGCCTCCGGCGTGGGCGAGGGCGCCATGGCGGTCTCCCTGGTCCACCGCTACCGGTCGATGGGCTGACAGCGAACACGGCCCCGGCGCCCTTGCGATCAAGGCCGCGCCGGACGCACCGTTGATTACATGATTACAGCTGAGCAGAACGACCAGCTCCGCACGTGGTTCGCCGAGCGCCTGCCGGTGGACGTCTACGAGTCGCTCCTCTCGGTCACGGTGGACCGGGAGGAGATCACCGTCGTCGGGACCCTCCCCGCGGCCGAATCGGCCGCGGCCTTCCGCGAGCGCACCCGCGAACAGCGCGTCGAGGTCGCCCGGGAGGCGGAGGAGCTCTACCGCCGCAAGGTGTCCTGGGCCGTCCAGTCGGGCGAGGACCGGACCCTGTTCACCCACCTCTCTGTCCCGGTCATGACCCGCCTGCGCCAGCCCGAGCGCCAGGTCCTCGACACCCTGGTCGCGGGCGGCGTCGCCCGCAGCCGCGCCGACGCGCTGGCCTGGTGCGTACGCCTGGTCGGACGCAACACCGACACCTGGCTGACGGAGCTGCGCGAGTCCCTGGACCGGGTCCAGCGGGTCCGCGCCGAGGGCCCGGACGTCACCGACTCCCAGAAGTCTGGGTCATAACGCCGAAAGGGCTCCGCATCCGCGCATGATCACGCAACGCTGACCCAGACCCAGCGGCGATCAACGCCCGACCCCAGGGAGAGGCCCGCACCATGACCACCACCGTCGAATACATCCGCTACCGGATCGCATTGGACGACCAGCCGGCCTTCGAGGACTCGTACGCCAGGGCCGCCGACGCCCTGGCCGCCTCGCCGGAGTGCATCGACTACGAGCTGGCCCGCTGCGAGGAGGAGCCCGAGCGCTACATCCTGCGCATCCGGTGGACCTCGGTCGACGCCCACCTCAACGGATTCCGCAAGGGTGAGCACTTCCCGGCGTTCTTCGCCGCGATCCGCCCGTACGTGACGGCCATCGAGGAGATGCAGCACTACCTCGTCACCGAGGTGGCCGGCCCGGGAAAGGCGTCCACCCCGTCATGAGCACCGCACCCGACACCGCACCCGACACCACACCCACGATCTACGAGTGGATGGGCGGCGAGGAGGCGATGAACCGCCTCACCGACGTCTTCTACGCGCACGCCCTGCGGGACGAGGTCCTGGAACCGGTCTTCGCCGGCATGGACTCCGGGCACCCGCGGCACGTGGCGGTCTGGCTGGCGGAGGTCTTCGGCGGCCCGGCCAAGTACACCGCCTCGCACGGCGGCCACCAGCACATGGCCTCCAAGCACCTGGGCCGCGCGATCACCGAACAGCAGCGCCGCCGCTGGGTGGACCTGCTGATGGACACCGCCGACGAGGTCGGCCTGCCCAGCGACCCGGAGTTCCGCGCGGTCTTCGCCTACTACATCGAGTGGGGCACCCGCATGGCCCTGATCTACTCGGGCCCCAACCCGCCCCCGGTCGACGCGGCGGCGATCCCGGTCTGGTCCTGGGGCCAGACCCCGCCCTGGATCCCGAAGTCCTGAAGCCAAGGAGCCCCGGCCCCGCCGGGGCTCCTCGCGGTCCGGACCGCCGACTGGGGTTGGCCCGTGCCCCAACCGGCCCGGCCGGCGCCGGGCGTAGCGGGGGTGTGCACGATGCCCCAGAGGCCGGCGTCGCGGGCCGAGAGGGCGAGGCGGCGGAGCAGGCCGGTGTCGGCGCCCAGGCCGGTGACGGCGGCGCGCTGGCTCCAGTGGGTGCCGTCGGGTTCGGTGGAGACAGCGTCGAGGTGCTCGCGGGAGAGCCTCAGCCGCAGCTCCCTCGCGAAGCGGCGGGCACCGTCACCCAACCCGGCGGGATCGGCGGGCGCGCGGGAGTCCACGTCGTCGTCCAGGACGGCGCAGTTGAGTTCCGAGTCATGGGTCCAGGACCGCAGGTTGATGTTGTCGGATCCGATCGTGGCCCACACGTCGTCGACGGCGCACACCTTGGCGTGCACGTAGACCGGCGTGCCCGCGCGGTTCTCCAGCCCGTAGACCGCCACCCGTCCGCCACCCGCCTCGCGCAGTTTGTCCAGCGCCTGGACCCTTCCGACCAGGTTCATGGGCCCGGACAGCCGTCCGTCCTGGTCGGGAACGCTGGGTATCACGGCGATCAGGCGGAGTTCGGGGTTCTCGCGCAGCGCCAGGGCGAAGGACTCCACCACCTCCGGGGACCAGAGGTACTGGTCCTCCAGGTAGATGAGCCGCCTGGCCCGCTTCAACGCCTTGAGGTAGCTGCGCGCGACGCTGCGCTCTCCGTCCGGCGCGAAGGGGTAGCCGCGCAGCAGCCGGTTCGGGTAGGTGCGCAGCACCTGAACGGTCTGGTTGCCGCAGGGCGGGGGATCGGGGAGCTGCGGCGGGATGGGATCCGCGTAGGTGTCCTCCCCGTTGATGAGCGCCCGCAGCTTCACGAGCGGGCTGCGGCTCAAGGCGGCCGGATCCTCCCAGCGCTCGCGGAAGCCGGCCTCGATGTCACCGACGGCCGGTCCCCGGACGGCCATCTGGACGTCGTGCCAAGGAGGCCGGGGGCCGTACGCGGCCGCCAGGGGCATGGCCTGCGGATCCCCGTGGTGCGAGGCGTCGTCGTTGCGGCTGTGGCACAGGTCGATCCCGCCGACGTAGGCCACGTCCAGGGCAGGGCGGCCGGGGTGGCGCAGGACGACCAGCTTCTGGTGGTGGCTCCCTCCGGGGCGGACCCGCATGTCGAGCAGGCATTCACCGCCCGCCGCCGCGATCTCCTCCCCGAGGTGCCGGTTCTCGCTCTCGCTGAACCGCAATCCATCCAGGTGGGAGCGCCAGAGCAGGCCCTTGACGAGCACGCCGCGCGCGGCCGCGTCCGCCAGGACGGCGCCGACCTCCGTGCCCTCGCCGTCGAGCCGTTCGTCGGGGTCGCCGCGCCAGTCCGTGAAGAAGAGGAGGTCGCCGCGCCGCTGGGCCCGGATGTTCCGCAGGAGCTCCGCGAAGTACGTGGCGCCGTGCACGAGCGGGCGCGCCTCGTTGCCGCGGGTCCAGGCGGCTCCGTCGGGGTGGCGGCTGTCGACCCGGGTGGCGGTGTTCCCGCGTTCACCGGCGGTGAGCATCCAGTCACTGTGTTTCATTCGTGGCGCCTCCCCTCGACCGGCTACCCACTCGGCAAGGTTTCAGACACGAGTGCGCAGAGGCGGCTGCTTCCCGGAAGCCGCAGCCGGTCCGACCACCAGACCGTTCGGGCGTGAGAGCCAAACGGCGGGGCAGACGGTGTTCAGGCGAACGTCCTCCGCTTGCCGGAGGAGTCGTTCTTGCGTGACTGAGCACGCGTGGAGTCACAAGTCCGCCTGGCCGGCGCACGACACGGGCAGACGAGGCCGAGACCAAGGAGACGAACACCGATGAAGAACCACTCCCGCAGCAACGGATTCACCTCCTCCCTTTCCCCTGGAGAGCTGCGCCACCGGATGGAGCACACCCGTGCCGGGCTGACCCGGACCGTCGAGGCCCTCGCGGGCGGAACCGACGTAAAGGCCCAGGCCAAGGAGACGGCGGCCCACGCCGTGGAGGCGGCTGCCGCGGTGAAGGAGCAGGCCGCACGGCTGGTGAGGGGAAAGACGGCCGAACCCGTACTGGACACGGCGGGCCAGGTGGCGACCACGGCCCGGGCCAACCGGGTCCCGTTGATCGCCTTCGGGGTCGTCCTCGCCGTCATCCTGTGGGTACGTCACGGTCGGGGGCACAAGTGAAGGTGTCGAAGGGCGCGTACAAGCCGGTCGGGCTGGCTCTGGGTTCCGTCAGCGGCCTGCTCGCGGGTATGGCGTTCAAGAAGGCCTGGAAGCTGATCGAAGGGCAGGACGAAGCCCCGAGCGCCACCGACGAGGACCGTTCCTGGACGGAGGTGCTCATCGCGGCCGCCATCCAGGGCGTGATCTTCGCCGTCGTCAAGGCCGGTGTCGACCGGTCCGGCGCCGTCGTGACCCGGCGTTTCACCGGCACCTGGCCGACGTGAGGGCGCCGCGGGCGCCCCGTCGCGAGGTCGACGTGTGAGATCGGGACCGTCGGGCAGGCGGTCGTCGACAGAGGCGCCCGTGACCCGTCGGACCGGGGGAGCGGGCGCGCCGACGCACAGAAGAGGGAGACACCCGTGAACGTGAACGTGTGGAGCTACCGCGAGACTTCGGGCCGACTGGAGGCGATCGACCTGAGCGGGTTCAAGGTCGAGGCGGCCGACGGGGGCATCGGCAAGGTGAGCAAGCACTCCGACGAGGTCGGCTCCTCCTACCTCGTGGTGGACACCGGACCGTGGATCTTCGGCCGGGAGGTGCTCCTGCCCGCGGGTACGGTCACCCACGTCGACGTGGAGGAAGAGAAGATCTACGTCGACCGCACCAAGGAGCAGATCAAGGCGGCTCCCGAGTTCTCCAGCGAGAAGCACATCGGGGACACGGACTACTACAGCCGGATCGGCGGCTACTACGGTGGCTTCATCGGCTGAGGCGACGGCCTACGGCAGGCCCGGGGCGGCACCGCCCCCGCCACCGCGAATGCCGCCGATGGGGCGGGGCCGGACCGATCCACGGTCCGGCCCCGCCCCATCGGCGCGCGAGGCCAGTGCTCGACGGGCATCGCCTTCGCCGGCGCGCGGCGCCGCGGCCTTCGGCTTCCACCGCCGGTTGCCGACGAGCGCCACGGCCGGGAAACGTCCCGCCCACCGGGGTCATGCCATGCGGCGGCGCTCCTTGTCGCTCCAGGTGCGGGTGTCGCGGGGCTCGACGTAGGGCTCCCGGTCCTTGGGCAGTCCGCCGGCGATCGCGCGCTGGCGGGCCAGTTCCGAGTCGAATTCCAGCCCGAGGATGATGGCCAGGTTGGTGATCCACAGCCACACCAGGAAGACGACGACGCCCGCGACGGCTCCGTACGTCTTGTTGTAGGAGGCGAAGTTGGCGACGTAGAACGCGAAGCCGGCCGAGGCGGCCAGCCAGATCACCAGGGCCAGCAGGCTGCCGGGCGTCACCCATTTCCAGCCGCGGCCCTTGGCGTTCGGTGAGGCCCAGTACAGCAGCGCGATCATGATCGTGACGAGGAACACGAGCACCGGCCATTTCGCGATCGACCACACCGTCAGTGCGCCGTCGCCGATTCCCAGGACCAGGCCCGCCTGCCGCGCCAGACCGCCGGTGAAGACCACGATGAGCGCGCTGGCGGTGGCGAGGACCATCAGCGTCAGGGTGAGCGCCAGGCGGAGGGGCAGGGTCTTCCACACCGGCCGGCCCTCGGGCACGTCGTAGACGGCGTTCGAGGCGCGGATGAACGCGGCGACGTAGCCGGAGGCGGACCAGAGCGCGATGGCCAGGCCGACCATCGCCAGCATGGAACCGACGCCGCTTCGGCCCTGCAACTGCGCGACCGCGTCGCTGATGAGGTCCCGGGCCGATCCGGGGGCCAGCCTCTGCAGGTTGTCCAGCACCTTCGCGGTCGTAGCCTCGCCGGCGATCCCCAGGAGGGAAACGAGGACCAGGAGGGCGGGGAAGACGGCCAGCACCCCGAAGTAGGTCAGCGCCGCGGCGCGGTCGCTCAGCTCGTCGTCGGTGAACTCCCTGGCCGTTCCGCGCAGTACGGCCCACCACTGCCGCCTCGGCAGCCCGGAGGGCGTCTCGGGAGCCCCCTTCTCCGCCGGTTGGGCCGGTTCACTCGGTTCGGTCGGCCCCGCGTCCTGGTCCTTGCCGGTGTCCTTGCGTGCGCGTGTGCGTGTGCGTTCGTCATCACGGCGGGCGTGCGAGGCGCTTCTCATGCCCCGCTGGTTTCCAGTTCCGCGCAACTCATGTCACCGATGGCAGGATCCGCAGGACGCGCGGCCCCCTGCGCGGTACGCATCCCCACTTAACGTGATGCGAAAGCATGTACGAATGAATCGGTGCCCCCGACACAAGCTTTCCGGCCGCACGATGCGCGAGTTCTGCAACATCTTCACCGCTTGGCGAGCTGTGAACCCCTGCTGACCTGCGGTTTCGTCCGGAGTGCCGGCGTGGTGGAGGTGTGGTGTGCGGATGCGGGCCCGGTGGCCCTGTGCCAGCTTGGTACGAGTGGGGGCTGGATCAGGGGGCGTCTTTCCCGAAGGGGTGCATCGCAGATGAACCGACTTCTCGCCACGGCCGTGAGCACGGCCGCCGCAGCGCTTCTCGTGGCCGGCGGGGCCGCCTCGGCCTCCGCCGAGCCCACTGACGACGCGACCAAGGAGCTGTGCAGCAGCTTGACCGAACTCAAGGCCGACAACGCGAAGTTGCGCACGCTCGACCCGGCGACCGCCACGAAGGACCAGATCAAGGACGCGCACAACGCCGTCCAGGACGACTGGAAGACCGTCGCCGAGTCCACCGCGCAGTTCAACGCCGCCCAGAAGGACGCGATCAAGTCCGCGGCCAACGACGTGAAGAAGGCGTACGACGACCTGCCCGGCGACACCACCGGGGCCGATGCCCTGACCAAGCTCACCCCGGACCTGCAGAAGCTCGACACGGCCGTCGCGAGCGCGCAGCTCGGCCTGCAGTGCGGCTGATTCCGACCCACCCGCACGCCGAGTGAGGCACGATGACGTCCCCGACCGAGACCGTGGTCGGGGACGTCATCGCCGCGGTGCTGGAAGTTCTTCCAGCCCCCGGTGAACATCGAGGCGTCGCCGTGGACCGTGCGGAACGTCGTGGGCGGATGGGTTCAGTGCCGATCGTCCTGGTGGGCGGCGCGACTGAGGGCGCCGGGCCACCATGCGGCCGGGCCGATGTCCCGGACGAGGGCCGGTACCAGGAGGGACCGGACCAGGAGGGTGTCGAGGAGCACGCCGAAAGCCACGATGAAGGCGATCTGGAGCATGAACGCCAGCGGGATCACGCCGAGCGCGGCGAACGTCGCGGCGAGGACGACACCCGCGGAGGTGATCACGCCGCCGGTGGCCACCAGTCCCCGCAGCACTCCCTGGCGGGCGCCGTGCAGAAGGGACTCCTCGCGGACGCGGGTCATCAGGAAGATGTTGTAGTCGACCCCGAGGGCCACCAGGAACACGAAGCCGTAGAGCGGTACGGAGGAGTCCGTCCCACTGAACCCGAGGAGCTGCTGGAACACGATCGCCGAGATGCCCAGGGTCGCGACGAAGCTGAGGGCGACGGTGGTGACCAGGAGCAGGGGCATCAGCACCGAGCGCAGCAGCCCGACGAGGATGATCAGGATGATCACCAGGACGACGGGGATGATGAGTGTGCGGTCCTGCTCGGCCGTGCGCTGGGTGTCGTACTGCTGCGCGCTGTAGCCGCCGACGATCGCGTCGGCGTCCGGTACGGCGTGAACCGCCTGACGCAGTCGGACGACGGTCTGCTGTGCGGCCCTGCTGTCCGAGGGTGCCTCGAGCGTGGCGTTGAGGCGGATCTTCCCGTCCGCCACGAGCGGGGTGCCGCCCGCCGGGCCCGGTGCGGTGACGGGAGTGACGGCGGCGACGCCTTCGGTCTGCCCGGCCGCCCGCGTGACCTGGGCGAGCTGGTCGGCGTCCGCGATCACGACGGCCGGATTGCCCGATCCGCCGGGGAAGTGCTCGCTCAGGGTCTGCTGTGCGGCCACCGACGGGGCGTCGTTCACGAAGATTTCGTCCAGCGGCACGCCTTTGGCGTTGAGCGTGGGGGCGAACGCGGCGCAGGCCAGGAGCAGGGCGAGACTGAGGGCCCAGACCTTGCGCGGGGCGCGGTCCACCCAGGCCGCCACGGTCTCCCAGATGCCGCGGCCTGTGGTGTCGTCAGCGGTGTGGCGGATCTTGGCGGGCCAGTAGGCGGCGCGGCCCAGCAGGACGAGGACGGCGGGCAGGAAGGTGAGGGTGCTCAAGACCGCGCACACGATGCCGATCGCCCCCACCGGGCCGAGGGCGCGGTTGTTGGTGAGGTCGCTCAACAGCAGGGCGAGCAGGCCGAGGGCGACGGTGCCCGCGCTCGCCGTGATGGGGCCGACCGACCGGCGCAGGGCCGCCCGTACGGCGGCGAATCGGTCCGAGCGGGCCTGGAGCTCCTCGCGGAAGCGTGCTGTGAGCAGCAGGGAGTAGTCGGTGGCCGCACCGATCACGAGGATCGAGAGGATGCCCTGTACCTGCCCGTCGACGCGGACGACGCCCCGGTCGGCCAGCACGTAGACGATCGCGCAGGCGAGTCCCAGGGAGAACACGGCCCCGACGATGATCACCACGGGGAGCAGCAGGCTGCGGTAGACCACCAGCAGGATGAGCAGGACCGCGATCAGGGCAACGGCCAGCAGGAGCCCGTCGATCCCGGCGAACGCATCGGCGAGATCGGCTTGGCTCGCCGCGGGGCCGGCCACCTGTGCGACGGTCCCGGGGACCTTGCCCGCGGCCGCCGCGATCTCCTCCAAGGCGCGGGGCAACTCCTCTCCGAGGTCGGGCTTGAGCTGTACGACGCCTTGCAGCGCCTGGCCGTCGGCGGAGAGGGCGGCGGCGGAGGAAGGACCGGCCACGAAGTCGGCGTCGCCCAGACCGGCCAAGGCCCGCGTGGCTTCCTCCTGCTGCTGGGGACCCGGCTTCGCGCCCGGCGTCTTCGCCGTCCACACCACGACCGCCGGCAGGGTCTCGTCCTGCCGGAAGGCCTTCTGCGCCTCGACGACCTGGGTGGATTCGGCACTGCGGGGCAGGAACGCGGTCTGATCGTTGGTGGCCACCTCGCCGAGCTTGCCCGCGTACGGACCCAGCCCGCCTCCGACGAGCAGCCATGCGACGAGCAGGATGACGGGGATCAGCCATCGGGTGAAGCGTGGTGAGGCGGACATGAAGCTCCTGGAGATCTGTCTCAACAGTTGACAATCTCAATCATTGAGAGAGATGAGACGAGGGGTGTTGCGACAGCCAGGAGGGCCGGCGCCGTTTGTTCGTACCCCTGTCTTCTCCGGTAAGGGCGGCCACGGATGCGGGCCGCCGGAGATTCAGCGCCCCGGCGCCCGCAGCTCGCCGAGTTCCCCGTTCACGGCGGCGAGGAACCGGTGCCGCCTAGCACCTCCTCGCGGACCGGCCGGAGCTGCTGCCCCGGCTGCAGCACGAGGACCGGATGCGGGAGAACTCGTACGGCATGGCCGAGGCGGTCCTCGAGGCGCGCGGTGCGCTCGGCGACCGTACGGCGGCGAGGGACCTGGCGACGCTCGCCTTCAGCCCGTGGCGTCACCGGCGGGAGACCGGCGGGGCCGGGCTGGACGCACTGGCCGCCCGGCGCGGGGTCGAGTCGGTGCCGGCCGAACTCGGCGGGGCCAGGCCCGAGGACCGCTCCGTCGCAGCCCGTATGCGCCATCGAGGAGGCGGGGACATGACCGGCGCGCTCGCCCACTGGCGACCGGGGCGTCGCCTACCGCGCCCAGGCGCTCCTGACCGACCCCGAACGGCTGCGCGCCTACCTGGCCGAGGCGCCGACCGAGGAGGCGAAGCTGTGGGCCGTGTACGCGCTGCACCGTCTGACCGGTGACGCCGCCGAGACGCGGAAGCCGTACGAGAAGGCGGGGCGACCCCGCGTCGAGGTGGCCGGCCTCGACGAAGAGCGGCGCGCCGCGATCGTCCACGAGTACGTCCAGTACACGGAGCGCCCCTCCGCCTTGCCAGGCACGGCACCAGGCGCTGCGGGCTCGGCCGACAAGATCCGAAAGAGACGGCCTGGGCCGCCTGGGTACCCTCGCCTTGTGGAAGATCGCGAGGAGCATGTGAGGTATCAGCAGGACCGGACCGTGCTGGCGGCGATCGGGGCTCATCTCGATCCCCAGATCGGCCGGATCAGCGTGCGGTTGCCGCGGTCCGTTGGCGAGTCGGCCGTTGCCGCCTGGGATCGCGACGAACTGGGTGGGGTCGCAGACGAGAGCCGCGAAGAGTACGCGCTGCGCGACGATGCCGCCGAGCTCGCCTTCATCGGCTTGGCCATCACCTCGCGCGGCGTATGGGAGGGCGAGGAGGTCGTCGTCGACTTGGAAGTCACCGAGATCGCGGCGGCATTGCGGGCCGCGCGGTAGCTCAGGCTGGGGCCGCGCGAGGTCGTCCGCCCCAGCGGGGCAGCGTGAGGCTTCGAGGCCGATGGACGATGGACGATGACGACCGTGGACCATGCCGCGGGGTCCCGCTGAGAACGATGCCGAGGCGTTTGCCGCGCAGCTCGTGGCCGCGTTTCGCGTCGCCGAGGGCCATGGGTTGGGCGGACTCGGGGGCACGGCGGATCGCGCGCGGGCTCATGCGAAACTTTTCCGATGAGCCTCAGCCGCGCCCCCCGTCGCAGCCGCTCGGTCAGCGGCCGCACTGCCCTGCTGACCGCGGCGGCCCTCGCCGGCGCCCTGACCCTCGCGGCGTGCGATGCGGGCGGGGCCAAGTCCGCCGGCTCCGCCGGCTCCGCCGGCGGCAACTACGTGACGGGCTCCAACGGCATCTCCACCGCGGCCAAGGCCGACCGCATCGAGGCACCCAAGCTCGACGGCGAGACCGTCGACGGCAAGACGCTGGACACCACCGAGCTCAAGGGCAAGGTCGTCGTCCTCAACGTCTGGGGTTCCTGGTGCAGGCCGTGCCGGGGGGAGGCCCCGTACTTCGCGCAGGTCTCCAAGGAACTGGAGGCCGCCGGACAGCCCGCCGCCTTCGTCGGCATCAACATCCGCGACAACACCAAGGAGAACGCCGCCGCCTTCGAAGAGACCTACGGGATCACCTACCCGAGCCTCTTCAACCCGGATGGAAAGCTACTGCTCCGCTTCCCCGGGGGCTCGCTCAACCCGAACGCCATTCCGTCCACGATCATCCTCGACAGGGACGGCAAGATCGCCGCCCGCATGCTGGCGGCGGTCAACGCCGAGAAGCTGCGCTCGATGATCGACCCCGTCCTCGCGGAGAAATAGCGCCGGCTTCGGCCTTGAGATGCTGCGAGCAGCACCGAAGGGATGCCCGTGGACGCCGTCATGCCCAAGCCGGTGCGGCCCCGGCCCCAGCTCCCGGCAGCCCTGAGCGCGACCGCGGGCCTGCGGAACCGCCCCACTCGGGGCGGGTCCGCAGGCCCGCGTCAAGCCCCTGAGGGCCTGTGTTCCAAGGGCGCGGGCGCACGCACCGCACCGCACCCCACCGCACCGGTCAGGCCGTCAGGTAGGCCCGGGTGACCGTGATCTCCGACCTGTTGCCCGAGGCGTCGGTCACCGTGCCCCGGAGGGAGACGTGGCCGCCCTTCGCCGGGTTCTTGACCGTCGCCGCGCCGGACGTCACCGGGACGGTCCGCCAGGTGCGGCCGTCGTCGTAGGAGACCTGGACCGTGAGGGACTTCGACTTGCCGCCGAGGACGGTCACCGGGACGCGGACCTTCCGGTCAGCCGGCGACGTACCCCTCAGGGACAGCTCCGGGCTGAAGTGCACGGTCGAGACGGGGACCGTGACCTTCTTGTCCTCGGGCGTCGTCTTCGAACGGAACCACCAGGTGGCGGTCACCTTGGTCGAGGTCCGCGCCACCGTCTCCGGCCGGGTGAACGAGGTGACCAGCTTGTACGCGGCGTTCGCCGCCGGGAGGGTGAAGCCCCCCGAGTCGGACAGCTCCACGTCCTGCGTGCCCATGACCTTGCCGTCGCGGTACAGGACGGTCTCGCCCTGGCCGACGAAGTCGCGGCCGGTGTGGCCGGCCCCGTCCGACAGCAGCGGCGGCCCGCCGAACAGGTCGTCGCCCCTGCGGAACAGCGCGTGTCCCTGTTCGGGCGCCATGCGCGGGCCGAACACCCCGGCGGCGAACCGCTCCCGGTAGGTCCGCCCCGCCTGGTAGGCGACCGGTCCGCCCGCGTACTCGTTCTCCTGGACGGGGAAGCCGTCCGCGTCCGTCCCCCACTGCACCGTGGCCAGGTGCCACAACACCCCCTCCCTCGCCGACAGATGGAGCTTCACCGAGCCCGGCAGCGGCCGCGCGACGTAGGCGGCACTCTCCCCGACGCCGCCGGGCAGCACGCCCCGTGCGACGACCTCGCCCTGCTTGCCGGCCGCCGAGGAGCCCTGCTCGACCGCGACCGTCGCGAGCTCGCTCCGCCCCACGTGCTTCACGTAGCCGGTGGCCAGCCGCTGTACCGGGCCGCCCGAGACGAGGTGGTACTCCTCCGCCGCGCCGTCCGTCCAGTGCGCGTCCCACTGCTGGACCAGGGTGGTGACCGGGACCGGATCCATGCTCTGTCCCGCCGTGCTCCGTCCCGTCATGTTCTGTTCCCGCCGCTCGTCCACGGGGGCGGCGCCGGAGGTCACGTCCGGGCCCAAGTGCGCGGTGCGCAGCCCGGTGAGGTCCATGACCCACATCCCGAAGCCCCGGGAGGCCGTGGGCAGCCGCAGGTCGTAGCCGAGCGAGGCGGACGAGAGGGTGGCGGACCTCGAGGGCACGGTGATGTCCACGGGCTTGGCGGTGCGCGCGTCGACGTTCAGGGTGGTGTCACCGGTGATGTCCAGGCGCGGCTGCGCCAGCCAGTCGATGCCCTTGGAAGCGTCGTTCACGTCCACGTAGAAGTTCGAGTCCAGCATGTACGAGCCGGGGGGCACCCGCAGCGTGTGCGTGTCGCTCCCCTTCTCGCCGCTCCCCTCCTCGCCGCTCACGGTCCCGCCGACCCACCAGAACTCCCGGTCGGCGCCCCCACCCGTCATCCCCTTGAGCGCGGCCCGGTAGGCCGTGGGCTCCTTGCCGTCGCGCCCGATGTGCTTGACGGTCAGGTCGTACGCTTCCGCCTCGATCTCGATGGCCATCCCGGTACGGACGCTCTGCCCGCCCGGGCCGCTCGCGACCACGTACCCCGTGTAGGTGCCGGGCGGCAGACCGCCGAGCCGGGAGTCGACCGTGATGCCCACCGAGGCGCTGCCGCCCGCCGGGACGGTCACCCGGGGCGCGTCGAACGCGAGGAAGCCGGCCGGTGCCGTACTGCCGTCCGGGCCGGTGGCGTCCCCCGACAGGTCGAGAACGACCGGGTCGGTGCCCAGGTTCCGGTAGGTCAGCTGCTTCTTCTCCGGAGTGTCGTCGTGGTGCGGCCACGCCTGGGCGGCGTAGGACAGCGACTGGGGTGCGGCGGCGAGCGGCTGGCGCAGCGCGTTGGCGACGGAGATCCGGCCGCTGCCCTGCTGGAACGCGCCGTAGGCCCCCGGCTTCGTGGACCCGGTCAGGACGCTCTTGAGGTCGGAGCCGGTCCACCCGGGGTGCTGCTGCTTGAGCAGCGCTGCCGCGCCTGCGGCGTGCGGGGTGGCCATCGAGGTGCCGGACATCGAGACGTAGCCGTCCGGATCACCGCCCTCGCCGCCACCGGACAGGGCCGCCGCCGTGACGTCGACGCCCGGCGCGGTGACGTCCGGCTTGATCGCCCCGTCGCCGAGGCGCGGGCCGGTGCCGGAGAAGGGGGCCAGGACGTCGGAGTCGTCGACCGCGCCCACGGTCAGCGCGGCGTCCGCGCTGCCGGGGGAGTCCACGGTGGCGGATCCGTACTCGCCCCTGTTGCCGGCCGCGATGGCGAACAGCACGCCGTGCTCGGCGCTCAGCTTGTTCACGGCCTCTTCGAGGGGGTCGACGCCGGGGTAGTCGGCGCCGGCGAGGCTCAGGTTGACGACCTGCGCGCCCTGGGCGACGGCCCATTCCATGCCGGCGATGATCTCGGAGTCGTCGCCGTAGCCCTGGTCGTCGAGGACCTTGCCGTTGATGATCGAGGCACCGGGGGCCACCCCCTTGAACTTCCCGCCCGACTTGGCGCCCGTGCCCGCCGCGATCGAGGCCACGTGGGTGCCGTGCCCGTGCCGGTCCTTCGGGTCCTCGGAAACGGTGAAGTTCTGCTCCGCCACGACCTTCCCGACGAGGTCGGAGTGGGTGGAGTCGACTCCGGTGTCCAGCACGGCGATCTTCACGCCGGCGCCGTTGTACCCGGCCTCCCAGGCCCGGTCGGCCCCGATCTGCCGGGTGGTCTTGTCGAGGGTCGCGGACCGTACGGAGTCCAGCCAGACCTTCGCGATCCCGGGAGCCAGACCGGGATCCCCGCCACGGGCCAGGCCGGGCGCCTGCGTGCCGGTCAGGGCCCGCGTGCCGGTCAGCGCCTGCCAGGCGGCGGCCGCCCCCGCGGAGCTCGCGCTGACCGCGTCGGCGCCGAGGAACGCGTACGTACGGTCCACCTGGAGCCCGCCGCCACCTCGCACGGCCGACCGCCCGGCGGGCGCGAACCCCTTCTCGTAGCTGACGATCAGCCGCACCCGGTCACCGCTGCCCCGAGCCCGGCGGTACTCGGCCCGGCTGAGCTCGGTGATGTCGAACAGCCGGGCGTCGAGCCGCCCCGCCAGGACGAGCCCCCGCACGTCGGCGGGGACGAGGCTGGTGCACCCGTTGTCCCGCTCCACGGAGACGGCGATCTTCTCGCGCCCTGGCGCGGGCTGGAACGCGACGGGACGCCCGGCGCCGTCCACGGTGACCCGGTCGCCGGTGACGAGGGTGAGCCGGGTGAGCCCGTCGGCTCCGGCGCCCCCCGCTTCCCCGGCCGGGGAAGCGGCACCGGCAGCCGCGGCAGGTGTGATGAGCGGGGTGGTGAGCCCCGCCACGAGAGCGAAGGCGGCAAGAACGGCCGCGGACCCCGCTCTCGCTCCGTTCCGCCTGATCTGAGGTGTGCGTCGCACGTCGTTTCCCCCTGGATTTAGGTGAGCGCCGCTGTCCTCCCGCAGCCCTCACCTCCAGAATCGCGAAGCGATCCCCGAATGTAACGACCCCTCAACTGGCTGTTACTGAACGCTCATTCGCCGCGCATCCCGTGCGCACACCCCACGCACACAGCGCACATCGCCGCCCGCCGCGAGGGGATGCGGGACCTCTTTCCCCTTCCCCCGGCAGTCCCCCCAAGGCCGCGGCTCGACCCGCACGGCGACTCCGGGTCGGTCCGTTTCGCGGCGATGCTTCGCCTCGGTCGTACTCGCCGGGGCCCCGCGTGCGCGACGGGCGGTAGGCCGCTGGCGGTGGCTGTCCGTCTTCCTGAGCCGGGTCATGCCTCTGACCAGTGGGGAAGCTGGTAGATCTTGGGGGCATGGTGTCTGCTGTGTGCCGGGCTTACGGAGTTTGCGTCTGTGGCGAGCGAGCTGTGTGGCTGGGGTAACTCGACCTGAGGTAGAGATGACGATGGGCGACGAGGCCGCGCAACAGCGCAAGGAATCCGAGCAGCGGCTCCTCAAGGCGGAGCACGAGGTGCTCGGGCGGGAGAACGACCTCAAGGATGCGTTGCGGGGTGACGATCCCGAGGCGATCACCCGGTTCAGGGAGAGGCTGGGCGAGGCCCGGAGAGGACTCCGCAATGCCCGTGGGGCTCTGGAGCGATAGGCGTCGCAGGCACGGCGGCCCCGCCGCACCTGCAACAGCACCGGACACCGGCTCACATCTCGGAACCTCCCCGCCTCCTTCGGCCGACGCGAGGCCCCCGCGTCTTTTCCACGTCGGTCGGTCCTACTGACGCTGCTCGATCCCGATCGCCTTCGCCAGTTCCTCGTGCGCCGTGCCGGGCTTGCCCGAGTGCTGTTCCAGCAGCGCGGCGGCGATGGCGTCCAGCTTGCGCTGGATGGCGTGCTCGGCCCGCCGTTCGGAGTTCTTCAGCAGGGCCAGCAGGAGCAGGGCGACGGAGGCCACGGCATCGCCCGCCAGGTGCTGCCAGCTCTGGGACAGATGCAGGACGTGCACGACCACGACGTTGACCACCAGGGCCACGCACACCACGAAGAAGGCGGCCGAACTCGTGAAGTTGGAGGCCAGCTCGGCCAGCCTCTCGAACGGACCGACGTGGCCGTCCTCGTTCTTCTCAGCGGGATGCTCGAATGTCATGCCGAGCATCATCCCGGTCGGCGCGGCTGTCGCGCCCGCTGAACACGGACGGCTTGTCGCGGAACCTCCCGAGCACCCGGTGGAAGCGCCACAGTTCGGTGCCGCACACCTGGGCCCCGTCATGGGGGTGAGCCCGAAGGACCTCGAATCTCCCGCAGACCCGTCCTGAATGCCTGAATGCCGCCGTCGAACACCGCGGTGAAGACCGCGTCCGCATCAGGCCCCTGCGGAGGGAAGCCCAGCGCCCAGACGAGCACCTGTCCGGTGTCCCGGGAGTGCACCCAACCGGGACACCGGTTACGGCCCGTCCACGCGGTTGCCGAAGCCGACCGCGACGATCCGCCGCGTCCATCGTCGCTTCCATCCGCTGCACCGAACCGGGGTCCGCGCCCAGCGCCGGGGGCCGCCTGCGTACCCAAAGGAGCACCCCGGCCCGTACGTTCGCCTTGCGTCGATGCCCGACGAACGAGACCGTCGGCGAGCCCCTCACCCCGGACGAGGCGCGCGAGAAGATCCGGGCCGCACTCGCCCGAGCCGCCCAGAACCCCCGTGCGCAGTGGAGCTGGGCCATCCTCGCGGGGGACGACGTGGTCGGCCTCATCTCCGTACGGCGCCGCTCCCCGACCATGGAGGCCATGCACCATCCCGACAACCCCGCCTCCGGCCGCGTCCTGGCCAAGACCGGCTTCGCCCCATCGGCACCAGAGATCAGCGGGACCACAACGGATCGCTCTTGCCATATCCGGCATACGCACTCGGGCAGGACTGACCATCAGGTCTACGCCCTCTTGGTCAATGGGGGGTGTCCGGGCACCGAAGGCGACCGCGCCATCGCCGGTCACACCTCCACGAAGCCGTGATCGGCACCCGCTTCGCCCGCGCCGACGTCATCCCCACCGGCTGATTTGACCCACCCCAGGGTGCCCGCGCACGTCGGCCCCGGAGCCCGGAGCCCGGAGCCCGGAGCCCGGAGCCCGGAGCCCGGAGCCCGGAGCCCGGAGCCCGGAGCCCGGAGCCCGGAGCCCGGAGCCCGGAGCCCGGAGCCCGGAGCCCGGAGCCCGGAGCCCGGAGCGGCGCGGCGCGGCCGGCACCTGCGCCTGCGCCTCCAGCTAGCCCCAACCCCCGTCTGCCTCCGCGGCGCGGATCACCGTACTGATGGACCTCTGCGGGAGTGCACGGCCGCGCCCACGCGACCAGGCCAAACTTCTACATTAGTGTGGTTTTCTGTTTCGGCTACTCGGCTACCGGCTTCGGCCGCGAGAGGGATACGACATGGGTGTGAGCCTGTCCAAGGGCGGCAATGTCTCGCTGAGCAAGGAGGCGCCGGGCCTGACCGCGGTACTGGTCGGCCTGGGCTGGGACGTCCGTACGACCACCGGCACCGACTACGACCTCGACGCCAGCGCCCTGCTGGTGGGGGAGTCCGGCAAGGTGCCCTCCAGCGGGCACTTCGTCTTCTACAACAACCTGAAGAGCCCCGACGGCTCCGTCGAGCACACCGGCGACAACCTCACCGGTGAGGGCGAGGGCGACGACGAGGTGGTCAAGGTCGACCTCGCCGCCGTCCCGGCGGACATCCAGAAGATCGTTTTCCCGGTCTCCATCCACGACGCGGAGGCCCGCGGCCACAGCTTCGGCCAGGTCCGCAACGCCTTCATCCGCGTCGTCAACCAGGCCGGCGGCGCCGAACTCGCCCGCTACGACCTCTCCGAGGACGCCGCAACCGAGACCGCGATGATCTTCGGCGAGCTCTACCGCAACGGCGCCGAATGGAAGTTCCGCGCCGTGGGCCAGGGGTACGCCTCCGGCCTGACCGGGATCGTCGCCGACTTCGGCGTCTGACAGGCAGGTGAGTCCGGGCGGGCCGGAGGTCCGGCCCGCCGATCGCGCCGGCACCCGCATGGGTGGCTTGGCCGGCCCCCCGCGCGCGGGGCCGGCCAAGCGTCAGCCTCCGAGGCGGCGCAAGAACTCCGGAACCGGCGAACCGGGATCGAAGGCACCGGAGCGATCGAGACGAGTCGCGGCGGCTGGGGGAGCGGGAGTTCCCGGCAGTCGGCGCAACGCCGTGCGAGCCTCACCTCCACCGTCAGCACGCGCTGGCGCCTGTGACGCAGATCCGGATCGCCCCGCTGAACCGCAAGACCCTTCGACGAGGCCATCGCCGGCGTCCGCCCGTCGCCCCAGGAATCCGCCGGATCACCGACTGGACGATGCGGCACCCCGAGCACCTATGGGCCTATTGCGGGTCGGCGATGTCCTGGTCTTTCAACTCCTGCCCTGCCCCGGTCATCAGCACCGGCATCCGCTCGCGGGCCATTCGAGGGGTTCTGGCTCTCTGACGGGCTCTGCTCCTGCGGTGGAGGCTCTGTGTGGTCGTCGTCAGCGTGGCCTTCGTTCGCCCGTGAGGGAAGGCTGCGTCCCGCGTGTGATCGTCAGGCGGGCCAGTCGCTCCTGCGCTGCCGCAGTCTTCTCGCGCAGCACATAGGCAGCCCTCCTCGCACAACATGCAGCCGAGACCCGGGCCTCGCAGCACTGGAGCCCCGACTGTCGCAAGTGCTCGCCCGAAGCGGCAGCTGCCCTGCCTCGTTCTCACGCCCCCGGGAACCCGATGTCGGTGACGCCAGAAAGGTTGCGCCAAAAGAAGCGCAGTGCTGGAGGGGCCATGCCATCTGAGGAAATACATCTCACCGCGCTCCTGTCCGTCATGTCGGCCCATGATGGTGCGGATGAGCAGGTGGACTGGGACGAGCTGCGACGAGCTTGGCGAGTCGGGTTTCCGTCCGACTACAGGGCCTTCATGGCCGCATACGGCGCCGGAGGCATCGACGACGCGTTCGGCGTTCTCACTCCCGAAGCGACCCCGCAGCCACCAGAGGGCCCGGGAATCGGGAGCATGGCGGGCGAGACCGCCGGCATGCGACACATCTGGGCGACCGAAGGAGGTTCCGACGGAGTCACCGCCGGCCCTGATTCCGTCATCGCTTGGGGTGTCAGCTGCGGAGCCGACATCCTCTGCTGGGTCGCCGTTGACGAGGACCCCGACAAGTGGCCGGTGATCGTGTGGGAACGGCACGGCCGGCCCCACTGGAAGATCTACGACTGCGGAATGGTGGAGTTCCTCCACCGTCTGTTCGCCGAAGCCTTCGACAAGTGCCCGCTCAGCGATGGGTCGCTGTGGGGCGAGCCCGCTCCGCACTTCGTCCACTGGCGCGAGGAACAACGACGCCGGGAGTCCGGAATCGACCCCTATACAGGTGAACCCAACCCGTTCTTCGGCATGGAGTACGACTGACCTCGCGTTCCTGACCCCGCCTCCGACCCCGGTAACCGGTCCTGCCCCCCCATGAAGGAACCCACCATGCCCCGCCTGGCACCTCCCCCGCCCTCGACGTGGAATCGCTGATACCGGAGCTCGCCGGTCTGGCGCGGGAAACGACCCTGCCGTATCCACGCAGCGGCGAACCAGGAGTGCGCGACAGCTCCATTGGCGGCCCCCTGCTGTGGCCGGCCGGTGAACCGTGGCCGCTGTGTGCCGAGCCGGGCCACTGGAAGCCCCTGCGGACTCCCACCGAGGTGGTCGGCCCCGAGCCGGTGGCGATGGTGCCGATCGTGCAGCTCTACGCACGGGACGTGCCCGAGCTGCCGTTCCCGGCGGGCACGGACGTGCTGCAGGTCGTGTGGTGCCCCTTGATCCACGATGACCACGGGGATACCGCGCTGCCGAAGGTGTACTGGCGCAGTGAGCAGAAGCTGGCGGCGGGCGCGGTGCTCTCGGAGCGGCCGGAACCGTACGAGTACGAAGAGGAATTCACGCCCCGGCCCTGCACGGTGGCTCCGACGCGGGCGGTGGAGTACCCGAATGCCGACCTGCCGGGAAGTCTGACGCGGAAGCTGAGCCGACGGTTCGAGGAGATCGAGGTGGAAACGGGCTTCTCGTACTACGAAACAGCCACCACCCTCCAGAGCAAGGTCGGAGGCTACCCGTCTTGGGCCCAGGGCCCCCAGTGGCCGGACTGCCGCTGCGGCAGACGCATGGAACACCTTCTGAGCTTGTTCTTTTTCTTCCGGCTTCGAAATGCGTCCCGAACTTGATTGCTCAGGAGGGAGTTCGGCGGACTCAGGGGCGGCCTTGGCGTGATCCTTCGTGCTGACCAGAGTGCGAGTTTCACTACGTCGCAAGATCCCAAGGCCGCCAGGGGTGAGTTTTCTGCATCACGATGCCCGGCAGGAAGCGTTCGCGGAAGCGTCACGCTTCCGGGCAGATTTCTACGAGTGCCTGCCTGCTCGGCGGGATGAGTTGTTCGAGCTGACCGATGCGGTGTTGTGTGCCGACGGGCCGGTTACCCCGCCGGTGGAGTTGACGCTGGTACCCGAACACCCTCGCGTCCACGGAGCGTTGTACGGAGCCCGCAACCGCGGCCGGATCGACGTCGACCGGCTGCGGACGATGCTCGCCGGGCTGCCGCTGCCCCGGTTTGAGGGCGGGCGCCTGATGCTGGCGGTCGACGTGTCGCCGTGGTTGCGCTCGGACGCGCCGTGCTCGGACCAGCGGCTGTTCTGTCATGTCTACGGGCGGGCGAAGTCCGCGTCGCAGTTCATCCCGGGCTGGCCGTACTCCTTCGTCGCCGTGCTGGAGCCCGGGGCCACCTCGTGGACCGGGGTCCTGGACGTGGTCCGGCTGGGACCCGAAGATGACGCGACTGCCGTCACCGCCGCCCAGCTGAGGGCCGTGGTCGAGCGGCTCGTCGCGGCTGGTCAGGACGCCTGGCAACCCGGACATCACGATCGTCATGGACGCCGGCTACGACGTCACCCGCCTGGCCTGGGTCCTGCGGGATCTGCCCGTCGAGCTGGTCGGGCGGATCCGCGGCGACCGGGTCCACCCACGGCTGACCCACCGCTCGGCCTGGCTGGAGCACGACGGTGAACTTCCCACCGTCGAAGGCACCCTGGTCCGCCTCAAAGTCGAGCATCTCTCCAAGGACCGGGAAGCACCGCCAGTGTGTCTGTGGTCCTCGAAGACCAGCTCCGTCTCGCCCGACCGCTTGCCGCCGACCTCCGCCGCCCCTGGGAGAAGCCGGCCAAGCCCGAACGCCTCACCCCGGCCCGGGTCCGCCGGGGTTTCGGAACATCCGAGCCTACCTTCTCTGCCCCACCCGTGTTCCTCAACCTCGTGGTGCCGGTCCCGGACGGCCGCCTGGAAGCAAGAACCGTCGCCCCGCACCCCGCTACGACGTCGGCAAGACCGTCAAACGCCCCGAGACCCTCAAGGCCATCGGCAGACCCGGTAGATCCTGGTAGATGCTGACCCCACGACGCCCGAGGGTAAAGATCAAGCTCACCAGACGATGACACCGCCGCCTTCGGCTTTGGCGCGTACGGAGGCGGCAACGATGTTGTTGAAGCATTTGGTGACGTACTCCGTGCCGTAGCCGCTGACTTCACCAAGCTGATCCAAGTGCGGGCGTATCGCTCCGCACTCGGCCAGGAAGTCATCGATCTCCCCCGGCTCGACCTGGAGGTTGTCGCCATCGAGCCGGGGAAAGAAGTGAGCCCCAAGCGCCTGAACCGCCGCAGAGCCCCATAGCTTCTGGCGCGCGCTCTCGAATCCGGCCCTGGTCTTGTTGTAGTCGTCGTCGGGATCTTCCAGAAGGGTCCACTTGCCGTTGGCTTCGTATATGAAGGTGTCCACATTGAGGCTCATGCGCTGATTCTCCGCAGCAAGTCCGTGCCACGTCGACTGGATTGCAGCTACCGCGCCACGGCTGGCACACAGGGCAGGCATTTCGACACTCTGGTAGCTCTGCGTGACGCCCGTAGACAAAGAACAAGCTGAGCATCACCGCCACGGAACCGGTCGACGGCCGATGGTTCGCACATGAAGGACAGGAACCTGACGCAGTCGGTCACGGCATGGACATGGGGGATCTCGGCGGCATGTACCTTTTCGTCTGCCTCACCTGCCCGGACATGCCGTACATGCATCGCTACGACTGCTGAGTCATCCGGCCCTGCGGTTGCTGGACGGGCGCCTTCGAGGATCTGTGCCGTCTCCAGCCCGGCGGACAGGAGGGCTATGAGGCGCTGCTCGGTTGGGATCCGCTGATACCGGTCGCCTTCGAAGGCTCCTTCGTCCTTCCAGTACCGGCGCCGTACAGCGAGCACAGCACTCACTGCGCCGACAGTGCCCGAGCCCGCTGGACTTCAGCGGTGGCCCAGCACGTTGACCACCCGTCCGCTGGGGTCGCGGACGAAGAACCGCCGCACGCCCCATTCCTCGTCCTGCAAGGGGTGAATGATCTCCGCACCGCTGTCCCGCATGACCGCGTAGGCCGCATCCACGTCGTCCACCTCGATGCTCATGTCGGGGGTGACGGGCGCGGTCTTGTCGCTGGTCACCACGCTGATTTGCGCTGCCGGGCTGGTCGGGGAGGCGAGCGTCATGATCCAGCCGTGGTTCATGACCTCCTCGAAGCCCAGCAGGCCGTAGAACTCCCGGCTCTCCTCCACGGCCTCCGACTGGATATTGGGCACGACACGTCGAACGGCCATCGGCGACTCCAAGTGAGAGAAAGCGTGCCTGTACGTCTCTCCAGAAGTATCGCGGCACGTCCGCCGCGGCACAGGAGTTCGCCACGGACGTCAGGGCGTTCCACCGCACCCTCTGTGACCCACGCTTCTCCACGTTCCACCTCGTCTGCTACGTCCAACCACTGCTCTTTGAGAAGCGTCACGGCGGGACTTCGCGAACCGCCCGGTCTGGCTTTGGCGGTCACTTGTGACTCCACCCGGAAGGCGGGTTCTGACTCCATCCTGGGGCGCGGTCCTGGCCGCCAGGGTCGCGGCGGGGGCCCCGCCCGGCATTCGCAGCGCATGCGCTGTCCCGTCAGCCGCGCGGGGCGAGGGCCGGGCCGTCAGTGGCGCCCCGGATGGCGGGTTTCCTGGGCGGCGCGGCGTCGCTGGTGAGGGCTCTTTGAGTACTCGGCCCCCGACATCAGCGACGAAGGCGACCACGTCACTTGGAGTTGGACGGTGATGAACAACACCGGCCGCAGCGTCTCCCGGGTGGTGTTCACGAGCAAGATCACCCCGACGGTGGTCGTCACCCGTGTGTCCCCGGGGTGCGAGGTCCCGGCGCAGGATGCCAAGACCATCCGGTGCACCTTTCCCGCCCTGGATGCCGGCGCCGCCCAGGAGGGTGTCATCGAGGCCGACCTTCCGGCTGACCTCGAAGGCAGCGTGAATATCAGCGGTAGCGTCACCTGGCAGAACCCCGCTGCCAAGGCGATCGCCCCAGGGGACCGCTGAAAACCACCGCCTGCCGCTCTGCACGGGCAGGGCTGTCGGCTGGTCAGAGCAATCCGCCGGATGCACGTGGACGGCCCGCGTAGCTCCGGCAGCGCGGATCGATCCCCTCCCGCCACGCGTGGCTGAACCGGCTTGCCGAGAAGAACCCATCAGTCAGCCTGCTCCCGCGGGCAGGGGCGGAGTCAGAACTCGCCTTCCGGGTGGAGTCGGAAGGCGCCGTCAAAGCCACCCGGTCCTATCCCCACCCGCCGGCCGGAGGTTTCCCTGGTGGCGGGCGACTCGTCAGGTCTGGCGTGTGTCAACTGGCCCGGCACCGCGCGGCGTTCGTAGCGGACGGAATGGGTGATTCCGTAGGGGCATGATCACGGATGGGCTTTTTCGGTCAGGATCGAATCGAAACCTCAGCATGGCGAGGCGCTGCTCAGCCCGTCCGTGCGCCCCTGTCCTCCCTTGCTCTCCCTTGCCCCACCCGCCCCTGGCTGACTGCATGATCAACAGGAATTCACGTGGTCGAACCCTGGGTAGCCCGAAAGATTTGCGGAGGTGCCTCCATCGTGCCGAAAAAGAAGTCCGAAACTGACGGGGTTGCTTTGACTTCGGATCGACGGGTCCGCGACTGTCGTTCACATGTCCGAAACATCCCGAGCCGCCACCCGTGGCCCTATGCGTTTGCGTGACTTCCGGATGCTGCTCGCGGGAGCCGCCACCGGACAGCTCGGTGCCCAGGTGACGCTGGTGGCGCTGCCCCTCGTGGCCGTCCTCGAACTTGAGGCCCCTGCCTTCCAGGTGGGTCTCCTGACCGCCGCGGAGACTGCCGCCTTCTTGGTCGTCGGGCTGCCCGCCGGGGCACTCACCGACCGCATGCGCAAGCGGACCCTGATGATCCGCGCGGACCTGGTGCGCGCGGTCGCCATGGCGAGCATCCCCGTTGCCGCGCTCGCCCACGTCCTGACCATGGCCCAGCTCTACGCCGTCGCGCTCGTGACCGGCGTGGCGACCGTGTTCTTCGACGTCGCCCACCAGAGCTACCTTCCGCAGATCCTGCCCCGCGACCAACTCGTGGCCGGCAACGGCGCCCTGGAGACGGTCCGTTCCACCGCCCAGGTGACCGGCCCCGGTGTCGGCGGCGGACTGGTCCAGCTCGTCGGAGCGCACTTCGCCGTCATCGCCGACGCACTCGGCTACGTACTTTCCGCCCTGTTCCTGCTCCGCATCAAACAGCCCGAGGAAGGACCGGAGTCCGACCCCGCCCCCGGGCGCTCCCTGCGCAAGGAGATCGGCGAAGGTGTCCGCTTCGTCTTCGGCCATCCGCTGCTCCGCGTCATCGCCCTCACCACCGGCCTGGCCAATTTCTGTACCGCCGTCCTCATGGCGACCCAGACCGTGCATCTCGTCCGTGTCGTCGGACTGAAGCCCGGCGGGCTCGGGCTGGTGCTGTCCGCATCGGCCGTGGGCGGGCTCCTGGGCGCCCTGTGCGCCGGGCGCCTCGCCGCCCGGCTGGGGCAGGCCCGGGTGATCTTCCTGTCCGTCCTGGTGACCGGCCCGTTCGCCCTGCTGTGGCCCCTGTCCGGGCCCGGCCTCCCCGGGGCGGCCCTCTTCGCCGCCGGATCGGCGGTCGTCTCCTTCGGCGCCGTCGTCTACAACATCGCCCAGGTCAGCTTCCGCCAAGGGCTTTGCCCCCCGCGCCTGCTCGGGCGGATGAACGCCACCCTGCGCTTCCTGATGTGGGGAACCTTGCCGCTCGGCGCGCTCCTCGGCGGCGCCCTCGCCCAGTCCTACGGGTCGCGTACGGCACTCGCCTGGTGCGCCGTCGGCATCCTCGCCGTACCGCTGCCGCTGCTGCTCTCCCCGCTGCGCCGGATGCGGGACCTGCCCGGTCCCGAGGACGACGTCCTCGCCGGCGCCGCCGAGGAGACACCGCGGGAGAAGACCTCCGCCGATGACGGCGAACGCCCGGCCCCCGCACCCATCGGCTGACTACGACAGAGAGGACCACGTGCTCAGCATCACGAGTCAGTACCTGGCCCGCTACCGGCGTCTCACCGCCGACGACCGGTCCGACACCCTGCTGCCGGTCACCGGAGCACAGCGCCGCTTCGTCCTGGTGCGCTCGCTGGACCCGTCGGGACGCCCCGACCTGGTGCCGATGTTCTTCGCCTTCCCGCGCGGAACCGTCGACCCCGAACGCCTGCGCGCAGCAGCCGGCAGGCTCGCCGCACGGCACACCGCCCTGCGCTCGCGGCCCGTCGTCGTCCGCGGCACTCCCGTCCTGCGCGTCGCCGAACCGGACGTCAGCGTGACCCGGCCGGCCCCCGTGCCGGGGGAGCGGCCCGCCGACACCCTCCGTCGCGCGCTGGCCTCCTGGGATGCGGGGGGTCCCGCCCTGCGGCTCTTCCTCGTACGCGACGAAGACCGCGAGGCGGACCGCGACGAAGACCTCGACGAGGACATCCTCGCCATCGTCCTGGACCACGCCGTCTGCGACGGCCGCTCGCTGACGCGGATCGTCGAGGAACTCGGCGCCGCGTACACCGAGGAGGCCACCGACCTCAGCCCCGCGCCCGCGCCCGCGGAGACGGAAGCCGAACTCGACGCCTACCGGGACACGGTTCTGCGCCAACTCGCCGCCGAGGAACGGGCGGAGACACCCGAAGCGGCCGAGTACTGGGCGGACCGGCTGCGCGCGCTGCGCGTTCACGCCCCGCCACCGCGTCCGGCACGCGTGCCCGACGGCGCCTTACCCGGCGGTTTCGCACAGGCCCGGCTTCCCGCGCACGGCGGCGGCCTGCCCTTCCCCGGGCTGCTCGACGCCTGCCGGTCCGCGGCCCGCGAGTTGTACGGCCCGGACAACGTGGTCCCGCTCGGCTACCCGTGGGGCGGCCGTCCCACGGGAGCGGAGCCGGTCGTCGGGTGCTTCCTCAACACCCTCGTCTTCCCGGCCGACACCGGCCACGGACCTGACGCGGAGGCGACTGCCGACGCGTGGTGGGACGACCTCGATCGGGCCGACGTCCCGTTCGACGCGGTCGCGACCGCCGTACGGGCCGCCGGCTCGCCCTGGAGCGGAGGCCTCGACGGACTGCTCACCGTGGACGACGACAGCCGCCGCCCGCCCCTCGAACTGGCCGGTGTCGAGGGACGAGAGGTCCACGTCGACGGCAGACCCGTCCGCGGCCCCTTCGCCGTCTCGGTCACCCAGGGAGCGGAGATCCGCCTGCGGATGGGGTGGAACCGCGAGGTGATCGACGACGACACCGCGCACCGGGCCTTCGACGCGCTCACCCACGCGCTGCGCGCCTCGGCGCGTCCCTCGGCGCGCCCCTCGGACTGACGGCCCCGCCGCCCGGAAGCCCGCGTACCGGCACCCACCCACACCCGGTACCGGCACCAGCACCCACGCACACCCCACACCGCCCGGCACCACCTCCCACGCCGCGGCGCGCACTCCAAGCTCCCCCCACGGCATCGACCCATGCCGAAAGCGGCCCCGCGCGACCCGCGAAATCCGCCCGCACGACCACCGGGCACAACCGTGACCGGCACCGGAGACCGACCCGACAACCTCAGGGATCGCCCATGCTTCCCCTCTCCTCCTCGCAGGAGATCGTCTGGCTGCACGAGCAGATGCAGCCCGGCAGTCGCGCCTACAACTTCACCGCCTCACTGGACCTGTGGGGCACGCTCGACACCGACGCACTGCGCCGGGGCCTCGCCGCCACCCTGGCCCGCCACCCCGGTCTGCGGCTCGAACTCGTCGCCCCCACCGGGCCGTCCGTACCCGGGCAGCGGGTCGCGGCGCAGTGTCCGCCGAGGCTGCGCACGATCGACCTCAGCACCGGAGGGGACCCCGAGGCGGCTTTCGGCGATCTCCTGCGCACCGAGGCCGAGACACCGCTCGACACCTTCGAGGCACCGCTGATCCGCTGGACGCTCGTGCGGCTGGCCGAGAACCATCACCGGCTCGTCCACGTCGAGCACCACCTGATCCACGACGGGCACTCCTTCGCGATCCTGCTCGACGACGTCTTCCGCGTCTACCGCGCCCACGTCCTCGGCGAGACCCTGGAGCTCCCGCCCGCGTCCTCGTACGCGGACCACGTCCGGGCCCAGGCCGAGGCCGCGTACACGCCCGAATCGCTCGACTTCTGGCGAGCCGAACTGCGCGACCAGCCCCACGACCTGCCGCTGCCCGGCCTCGCCCGCCCCGGTGCCCGCCGCCGGCACCACGGCGGACAGCTGCGCCAGACGATCGGCGCCGACCTAGCCGAGCGCCTGCGCACGCACACCCGTTCCCGCGGTCTCACCCCGTTCGCCACGCTTCTCGGCCTGTTCGCCGAACTCCTGCGCCGGCACAGCGGCCGGTCCCGGATGGTCATCGGCACCGCCGTCGGCAACCGCCCCCTCGGCTACGAGGACGCCGTGGGCATGTTCGTCAACACCATCCCGCTGCCGCTCGCCCTGGACGCCGCCGCCCCCGCCCAGGACACCATGGACGAGGTCACCGACACCCTCATCCGGGCCCTGCCGCACCAGGACGTGCCGGTCCAGGAGCTGACCCGGGCGCTCGGCATGCACACCTCCGGCGCCGACAACCCGCTCTTCTCCGTCATGTTCAGCGCCCACGACGCACCGCTGCCCGAGATCGACGTACCCGGTCTCGACATCACCCTCTTCGAGGGCTTCAACACCGGCACCACCCGCTTCGACCTCGACGTGGTGCTGCTCCCGGACGACCGGCGCGGCGTCACCCCGCGCCACGGCTCGCCCGGCATGACCCTGGTCTGGGACTACGACGCGGACCTCTTCGGCGAAGACGTCGCCCGGCTGCTCTCCGGCCGCTTCCTGGACCTGCTGCGCGCCTACCTCGACAGCCCCGAGACCGCGCTGGCCGACCTGGCACCGACCGCCGTGGAGCCGGCCGCCGAGCCCGTGCCCGTCCCGGCCGACCGCGATCCGCTGGACCCCGTACCCGCGCACCACCCGTCGCTGCCCGCCCTGCTGTGCGGCGCGCGCCGGCTCACCTACGGCGAACTCGACGACCGCGTCGGCTCCCTCGCCGAGCGACTGCGCGATGCCGGTGTGAAGCCCGGCCGGCCGGTGGCCGTGGTCCTGCCCAGGGGGACCGACTCCGTCGTCGCCCTGCTCGCATGCCTGCGGACCGGCGCCGTCTACTGCCCGCTGTCCCCGTCCGATCCGCCGGCCCGGCTCGGAGTGCTCCTGGAGCGGCTCGCCCCCGCACTGGTCCTCACCGGTGACGGCACCCCGGCCCTGCCGGAAGGACTGCCGACCGCCCGGATCGACGCCCCGGTACTGCCCGCCGCGCACGGGGCCGCGGAGCTTCCCGGCACCGCGTACGTCATCCACACCTCCGGCTCCACCGGGCTGCCGAAGCCGGTCGCCGTCGGCCACGAGGCGCTGGCGCACCATCTGACGGCGGCCGCCGACCGGTTCGGCCTCACCACCTCGGACCGGGTCCTGATGTTCGCCCAGCCGTCCTTCGACGTGGCGCTCGAGGAGGTGCTGCCGACCCTGTACGCCGGTGCGTGCCTGGTCCTGCCCGAGTACGAGGTGCCCACGGGCGCGGAGCTCGCCGAACTGCTGGCGTCAGCCCGGGTGACCGTCGCCAACCTGCCCACCAGCTACTTCCTCGCCACCCGCGAGGACCTGCGTCCCGCGCTGCGCGACGAGAGCTGGGCACCGAGGCTCCTGGTCCTCGGCGGCGAGCGCCTTCCCGCCCAGGCACTGAGCGGAGTCCTCACCGACACCGACGCGACCGTGCTCAACGTGTACGGCGTCACGGAGGCGGCCATCAGCTCGACCGTCCACGAGGTCTCCCGGGAGGCCCTCGCCGAGGGCGCCGAGATCCCCCTGGGCACCGAGCTTCCGGGCGAGCGGATCCACGTCCTGGACGCCCACCACCGCCCGCTGCCCACCGGCGCCGTCGGGGAACTCGCCGTCGCCGGTCCCGGCCTCGCCGACGGCTACGCGGGCAACGCGGAGGCTACGGCCGCCCGGTTCGTCACCGTCGACGCACTCGACGGGCAGCGCGTCTACCTCACCGGCGACCTCGGCTACCGCGGTCTGGACGGCCTGCTGTACTTCCTCGGGCGGCGCGACAACCAGATCAAGCTCCGGGGTCACCGCATCGAGCTGGAGGAGATCGAGGCGGCGGCGTCCGCGGTGCTCGGCGGCCGGTCATGCGCCGTCGTACTGGACCGGGAGGGTCCCGGCGGGCCCAGGCTCGTCGGCTTCCTCGAAGTCGGCGCCGAGGGCGCCGAGGGCGCGAACGGCGCGAACGGCGCGAGCGGCGCGGACTTCGACGACAAGACGCTGCACGCCGAGTTGAGCCGCCGCCTGCCCGGCCCCCTCGTGCCCGCCCGGTGGGCACGGCTGGACACCATGCCGACCCTCGCCGGTGGCAAGCCCGACCGTACGGCCCTGGCCCGCCGAGCGGCGGCGCTCGACCCCGACGACACGGCGACGTACGAGCCCGGAGGCGATCGCGAGGCCGGGCCCGAGGCCACCGCCGGGTCCGACGTGTCCGCCGGGTCCGCCGGGTCCGACGCGTCCGCCGTGTCCGACGATCCGATGACGGCTCTGCTCACCGAAGGCTGGCGTCAGGTCCTCGGCCACAGCCGCTTCGACGCCCGCTCCCACTTCTTCCACAGCGGGGGCCATCCCCTGCTGGCCGCCGAGCTGGCCGCCTGGCTGGAGCCCCGGCTGGGCACGCGCCCGCCGCTGAGGGTGCTCTTCCGCAACCCCGTGCTCGCCGACCAGGCCGAAGCCCTCGCCACCACCGCCCCTTCCACGGAGTCGTGATGACCCAGTCCCCGACCGCGCCCGTCGTCCCCGCCAAGCCTCTCCACACCGGCCTCGGCACGGGCCGCAACACCGGCCTCGGCACCGGCACCGGCCTCGGCACCGCGCTGAGCGTCGCCCATGGCCCGGCCGCCGAACCGACCAGTGTGCTCGCCCGCTTCGAGGACTGGGCCCGGCGCACCCCGCGGGCCCCGGCAGTGATCGACCGCACCGAGATCTGGACGTACCAGGACCTCGACGCGGCGGCCGAGCTGGTCGCCGCCGATCTGGGCGACCGCGTACGGCCCGGCGACCTGGTCGGCGTCTGCCTCGACCGGTCCACGGCCCTGGTGGTGACCGCCGTCGCCCTCGCCCGGATCGGCGCCGTCTACCTGCCGCTCGGCCCCCGCCCCGGCGAACGCCGCATCCAGGCCGTCACCGAGGACCTCGACGTCGCCTGCCTCATCGGCGACCCCGCTGTCCTGCCCGAGGAACACCGCGGCGGGAAGCACGCCCCGCTGCCGCTGCTGCTGCCCACCGATGGCGTCAACGCCCCCGCCGCCGCGGTGGCGGCCTTCGCCGACTCCGTCCGCGGAACCCGGCGCGCGCCCGAGGGCGCCCTGTACGCCGTCCTCACCTCCGGCTCCACCGGCCGCCCCAAGGCGGTCGCCGTGGCCGAGTCCTCGCTCTCCGTCGCCCTCGACTGGTACCGGGCCGAGACCGGCCTGGCGCCGGGTGACCGCCAGTCCCTGCTCATCGGCGTCGCGTTCGACCCGCATCTGCTGGAGCTCTGGGCCGCACTGACCTCCGGTGCCGCCCTCGTCCCGGCCCCGGACGACACCCGCTGGGACTCGGACGTGCTCACCGACTGGTGGCGTGACACCGCCCTCACCCACGTGGTGGCGGCCACTCCCACCGTCGAACCGCTCCTGGACCGGCCGTGGCCGCAGGACCTCAACCTGCGCCACCTCGTCGTCGGCGGCGACCGCATGCGCCGACGGCCCGGCCCCGACGTCACCGCCACCGTCCACAACGCCTACGGCCCCGCGGAAGCCACCGTCGTCACCACCACCCACACCATGCGCGGCACGGACCCGGAGGCCGGTGACCCGACCCCGCCACCCATCGGCACCGCGCTGCCGGGCGTCACCCTCGTCGTCACGGACGACGAGGGCCGGCCCGTCGCCCGCGGGCAGGACGGCGAACTGCGCATCGGCGGCCACTGCCTGGCGCTCGGATACCTTGACCCCGAACTGACCGCACGCCGGTTCGCCGCGCCTCCACAAGAGCCGGAGCTGCCCGCGGTCGACCGCCTCTACCGCACGGGCGACCGGGTACGGATGAACGCCGACGGCGGCCTGGACTTCCTCGGCCGCCTGGACGACCAGGTGAAGATCAGCGGGGTGCGGATCGAACCGGCCGAGGTGGAAGCCGCCTTCGAGCAGGACCACCGGGTACGCAGTGCCGTCGTCACCGTGCTGCGCGACAGCTCCGGCCACGGCCGCCTCGTCGCGCACGTACGGCCCGTCGACGGCGCCGAACCCGCGGCCGGGGACCTCCTCGCCGCGGTCCGTGCCTGGCTGCCCGAGCAGGCCGTCCCCAGCGCCGTACGGATCGTCGACGGCTACCCGCTCGACGCCAACGGCAAGGTGGACCGGGCCGCCCTGACGGCCCGGACCCCGGACCCCGTGACGCCCCGGACCGCCGCCCCGAACGACCTCGCCGACGCCACCGGCACCGAGCGGTTCGTGCTGACGACCGTGCGCGACCTCCTCGGCCGGCCCGACACCGGCCCCGGCGACAACTTCACCGACGCCGGCGGCACCTCCGTCGTCGCCGCACGGCTGATGGCGGCCGTCGAACGCGAGACCGGAGTACGCCCGCGCGCCCACGAGCTGCTGCGCAGCGCCGACCTGCGCGCCTTCGCCGCCGTCGTCCACCAGCGCCGCACCCCGCGACCGGAAGGAGCCTGACATGACACCCACCACCCCGCAGCCCACCACCCCGCAGCCCATCGACCCGGTGACCGGTGCACCCGTACCGCCGCCGGTGCGGGCGACCACCCTGTCGGCGCTCCTTGCCCGGAACGCCGCACTCACCCCGAACGCACTCGCCGTCGTGGACGGCGACACCACCCTCACCTACGCCGGTCTCCTCGAGGCCGGCCACGCCCTCGCGGCGTACCTGCGCGACCACGGGGTGTCCCGCGGCGACCGGGTCGCGCTGATGACGACACGGTCGGCCCGCACGGTCGTGGCGCAGCTCGGGCTGTGGCTGGCCGGAGCCGTGTGCGTGCCGCTCGACCCCGCCCAGCCCCGGCCGCGCACCGAGGCGATGATCGCCGACGCGGACGTGACGCTCACCGTCGGCGACGGCAAGCTGCTGGACGCGGTCACGCTCCCCGGGCCCGTACTCGCCCTGCCCGAGGAGCCGCTCATGAGCGGCTCGCCGGTCGACGACTCCGACCCGGACAGCCCGGCGTTCATCATGTTCACCTCCGGCTCCACCGGCCGCCCCAAGGGCGTCGCCGTGCCGCACCGTGCCATTGCCGAGCTGGTCACCGCACCCGACTACGTCACCCTCACCGGCCGCGACCGCGTCCTGTTCCACTCGCCCATGACCTTCGACGCCTCGACCTTCGAAGTCTGGGTCGCGCTCGCCAACGGCGCGGCGGTCGTCGTCTGCACCGAGCAGCGGCCCTCCCTGGAGGACCTGGCCCGGCACGTCGAGCGGTACGGCGTGACGGTGGCGTTCTTCACCACCGCCCTCTTCCACCAGCTCGCCGCGCGCCGCTCCCGCGTCTTCACCCAGCTCCGCTCGGTCCTCGTCGGCGGCGAGGCGATGGCCACCGCACCTGCCCGCGAGGTGCTCACCGCCTTCCCCTGGCTGGAGCTCGTCAACGGCTACGGACCGACCGAGACGACCACCTTCGCCACCGCCCACCGGGTCACCGAGCAGGACCTGGAGGGGCCGATACCGATCGGCAGGCCCATCTCCGGGGCCACGGCGCACGTCCTGGACTCCGAGGGCCGCCCGGTGGCCGACGGCGACCGGGGCGAACTGTGGATCGGCGGCAGCAGGCTCGCCCTCGGGTACACGGGCCGGCCCGAACTCACCGCCGAGCGCTTCGTCGAGCATCCCGCCGCCGGCCGGCTCTACCGTACGGGCGACGTCGTCTCCCTCAGGCCCGACGGCATCCTCCGGTTCCACGGCCGCAACGACGACCAGGTGAAGGTCCGCGGCTTCCGCATCGAGCCCGCCGAAGTCGAACACGTCCTGCGCGAGCAGCCGGACGTCGACGACGCCGCCGTGACCGTCGACGGCGCCGGCACCCCCCAGGCGCGCCTCGTCGCGTTCGTCGTCGCCGCGCCCGGCCCGGTGCCCTCCGGCGGAGCGCTGCGCGAGCGTCTCACCGCTGCCCTGCCCGCCCACCTGGTGCCCGACGCGATCACCCTGCTGGGGCGGCTTCCCCTCACCCCGGCCGGCAAGGTCGACCGGCGGGCGCTCACCGGTCGCCCGCACGCGGCCGACAACCGGCCCACCGACGTGCCGGCAGCGGAGATGACACCGCTGGAGCAGGCCGTCGCCGATGTGTGGAGCCAGGCCCTGGAACTCGAAGTCACCAGCGCCGACATCGAGTTCTTCGCCCTCGGCGGCCATTCCCTGCTCGCCCTCGCCGCCACCGAGAACCTCCGCGAGGAACTCGGCGTGGAAATCTCCCTCGCCGAGTTCTTCGCCGCCCCGACCGTCGCCGCGCAGGCCGCGCTGGTCGAACGTGCCCTCCTGGCCGCCCACGGCGACCTCCACCTCGACCTTCCGGAGCACAGCGATGCCCACTGACGCCGACTCCGCGGCACGCGACCGCCAACAGGAACGGCAGGTGGAACTGCTGCGCCTGGCCCGCACCAGAGCCGCCGGGCGCGCGAAGCCCCGTACCGGCACCGGCGCGGCCTCCCGTGAGGACGATCACGCAGCACGCGGCACCGCCCGATCCGGTACCGACCCGCGGGCCGCGAGCGCCCCCCTCTCCCGCGCCCAGCGCCGCATGTGGCTGATGGAGCGGCTCGGCGGCGCGGGCGACTCGTACCACGTACCGTTCGCCACGCGCGTGCGCGGTCCGTTCGACGTGGCCGCGTTCGCCACCGCCGTCACCTCACTGGTGGCCCGGCACGGCATCCTCCGCACCCGCTACACGGAGTGCGAGGGCGAGCCCCTGCAGGAGGTGCTCCCGGCACCGGATGAGGTCCCCGTACCCGTCATCGACACCGACGTGACGCACGCCCCGGGGCTGCTGCGGCGGGAGTCGGCCCGGCCGTTCGACCTCGCGGCCGGCGACGCCGTACGGGCGCTCGTCCTGCGCCACGGCCCGCAGGACCACACGCTGCTCCTGACGTTCCATCACATCGCGGTGGACGGCGCCTCGCTGGAGACCGTGGCCGCCGAACTCGCCGTCTTCTACGCGGCGGCCACCGACGCGGCGGGCCGGCACGAGCTCGCCGCACCGCCGCAGTACGCCGACCACGCGCGCCACGAGCACGAGGGCCTCTCCGGATTCACGGCTGAACTGGACCGCTGGACCGCCCTGTTGGCCGACGCCGCCCCACCGCGCCTGCCCCTGCCGGCGGCGGCCGCGCCGCACACCGGCGCCCGGCCCGCGGCCGTGTGCACCGTGCCCCTCGCGCCCACCGTGCCCGGCGCCCTGCGGGCGCTGGGTGCAGAGCGGCACGCCACGCTCTTCGCGGTGTCGCTGACCGCGGCCTTCGCCGCCCTGCACCGCCTCACCGGCGACGACGACCTCGTCATCGGCGTGGCGGCCACCCACCGCGGCGGAACGGCCATGCGCGGGCTGGTCGGCCTGTGCGTCAACACCCTGCCCGTACGGGTCGACGTCTCGGACGACCCGACCCTCGCCGACCTTCTGCGACGGGTACGCGACGCACTCGTCGAAGCCCAGGGCCGCAGGCACCTCCCCTTCGACCTGGTCCTCGAACGCCTCGGCGCGGGAGCACGCGGCGCTGACGGCACCGCGCTGGTCCAGGTCACCTCCGACGTCCTCGGCGAACCGACGGTCCTCCGCGTGCCGGGTACGTCGGCCGAGTACGTGGACGTACCCACGGACGGCGCGAAGTTCACCCTGTCCTACGGCCTGGGGCTCAGCGACGCCGCACAGCCCGCCGCATTGGTCCAGTACGACGGCAACACGCTGGACGACACCGTGGCGGAGGCCGCCGTACGGGACTACGCGGCCCTGCTCCATACGCTGGCAACCGACCCGGAACTCGCCCTGAGCGAGCTGCCCTTCGCCGCCCCGGGCGTGCCCGGTGCGCGCACCGGGTCCCCGGACCGCACCGACAAGGCCACCACGCAGCCCACCCGGCCCGCGGCTGGTGCGCCGGCTGCGAGGCGCGGCGCGCCAGGGACGCGCCGGCGGAGACCGGCCAGGCGGGGGGGTCGTACTGGGGGTGGCGCAGGACCGACAGCACCGAGTTCCCGATGCCGTTGTACGCGTCGTCGTAGCCCGCGGTATCGAGGCCCCGCGCCCGGGCGCGGGCCCGGCCGCGCCCCGCCGGACCGCCGCGCGTTCCGGGAGCTGGCCTCCGGGGTCTGGGAGAAGCACAGCGGCCCCGTCAGCCAGGCCCTCATCCGGCTGCCCGCCCTGCGCGGAAGCGGCGAGGAGGCGGCCCTGGCCGATCTGATCGCCGTCCACCTCTACCTCTCCTCCTCCCCCGACGACCCGTTCGGAGCCCGCGCCCTGCCCGAGGACGGCGACGGCGCGCTGCGCCCGTACGCCGCCTGCCTGGCCTCCGGTCTGCGGCGCCTTCCCGCGCTGCGGGGCACCCTCGTACGCGCCGTGGCGCCGTCGTCCGTCCCGGACGAGTTGGTGCCGGGCGCGCTGCTGGAGTGCGACGTTCCGCTGGACGTCGTCCACCTGGACGCGCGGCACGCGCCCCAGCCGCCGCCGTCCCACGTCCGCTACGCCATCCGGCCCCTGACCGCCCGCCGCACCTCGGTGCTCTCCCGTGACGGGAACGGGACGCAGGCTCTCTTCGGTACCGGCGCGGCGTTCACCGTCCTGGCCCGCCACGACGCGGCCGGCGCCCTGCCCGCCCGCATCCTGCTGGCCGAACTGCCCACCGGCACCGGCCCCTTCCGGGCCCCCTCGTCCGATGTCGTGGAACGGCTGGACGCCGTCGCCCGCCGTACGGGCCCGGCCGGGGCGACGCCCTGGCCGGACCGGTGCACCGGCCCGTTCCACCGGGCCCAGTCGAGTCCTTGAGCGACGTCGTCGTTCCCGCACCCTTGCTCCTCCTCCCACCCCCGAAAGGCCCACAGCCATGGCAAGCAGAGAGTCCAACCCGGTAGGTGAGAACGCCGGGGGGTCCCCGGTGCGTCGCGCGGCGGCGCTCGCCGTCCTGTCCGAGGAGCCGACGACGGGCCTGTTCCCCGCCGCCCCCTCGGTCACCGGGTCCGCCCCCGCCGGCCCGCAGGCAGGCGCCGTGACCGGGACGCGCACCACGGAGGCGGGCGGCGCGGCCACCGCGACCGCCGCCTCCACCGCGACCGCCACCGCCACCTCGACCGCGACCGCGACCGCCACCGCCACCGAGGCCGCGGAACCTGCCCCGCAGGCGGCCACGGAGCCGGAGGCAGCGGAACCGCAGGCCCGGCCCGCGGCCCGGCAGCCCGCCTCGGCCGCCGCCGTCCCGACCACCACCGAGGCGGCGGCCGCCACAACGGAAACCGCCACCTCCACCTCCACCAACGCCGAAGCCCGTACCGCGACCGAGTCGGCGGCCGAGACCCGACTCGCCACGACGACCCGCTCGGGCACCTCCGGCACGCGCGCCGCCCTCCTGCCCCCGGGGCGGCCCAACAAGCCGATGATCGCCGCGGCCGTCCTCGGCGGGCTGGTCCTCATCGGGTTGCCGTTCCTCATATCCGGCCCCGACGAGAAGCCCCGCGCCGCTTCCTCCGAGACTCCGGCCGGCAGCCCGCTGAACCCCGACGGCTCCGGCCCCGGGCTCGTACCCGGCGAGCAGCGGGTCTCCGTCCCGAGCCCCCCCGCGGTCGGCGGCGAGCAGCCCGGCGCGGCCCCCGGAACCACGGCCGGCGAGCCTGCGGGCAGCCCCCAGGGCTCCGGCGGCGGGGGCGAGGGCAGCTCCCCGGGAGGCTCGAACCACGCGGCGCCGGCCGGGGAGAGCCGTACGGACACCCCGGTGTCCCAGAACCCCGGACAGGTCCCTTCGAAGGGCTCGCCCGGCGGCAACCCGCCCGCGGCCGTCCCGGAGAACCGGCCCTCGGCCGTCACGTACTCGCACCTGATCGGCCCCGGCTGCGAGACCCCCGGGTTCGCCACCGGCGACTTCTACACCGACGGCAACGAGGGCTGGCGCAAGAGCTGGGACAGCACCAAGTCCTATGGCTGCAGCGGCTTCTATTACAGCCTCCCGATGTCCGGCAGTTCACGCTCGGACGGCATCTGGGCGCAGTGGAAGTTCACGACGGACAAGGTGCAGAAGGGTCGCTGCTCGGTCCAAGTGTTCGTTCCGAACGTGCGCGACCTCTCGTACGTCGGCGGCAGCCCGGCCCACTACACCGTCTACCGCTCGTTCACCCAGAAGTCGGGCGACGAGATCGGATCCTTCACGATCAACCAGCCCGCCTCGCTGGGCCAGTGGGTGTCCGCCGGGACCTTCTCGATCACGGACAACAAGATCTCCGTCGTCCTCGACAACCGCGGCAACGGCGCCGACAACCGCCACGCCGCAGCGGCCCCGGTGCGGGTCAACTGCACCGCGTCCTGAGGAGCCGGGAAGGCCGACAGCACGGGGTCCTCTCTCACCCGGCTACTCCGTGATACCGCATAGTGGTACTCGGTGCTACGCAGTACACGGGGGGATCGGAGAGGGGACCCCGATGGACGACCTGACGGAGATGCCGAAGGGCACGCTTGAGAGCTCGTAACACGATCATGAGTCGGGCTTGACCTCGCTAGGTCAACGAGCAGGTGAGACAGCTGATAAGTCGAGCCCCCCCATAGCCGCAGCCGTGCCCCCACACAGCGCCCGCCCCGCGGTTGGTACGTGGAGTGGCCGCCGGCGGACACTCGCTCATCATGGGACGCCTGTCGGCGTAACCTCCGCGGCTTCAACAACGCGCTTTGTTGACTGCCCACAGCGTCGCGCGCCGGCCTCCATGAGAGATGGGCAGCGACCCGCGGCCTTGAGGGAGAGGCCGCCTGAGGAGCTCGCAGCAGCCAAGGGGGGCCAGGGCCGGGGGGGCAGGGCGTGACCGGTCGCCTGCCGGGAGGCGCGCCCTGACTCCCCCTCGAGAAATCTAACTACTCGTCAGTAGAGTCAGCAAAGGGTCAGCATACGCCCGACCAAGCCTGACCACACCCTGACCCACATGCCACTCCGCTTCAAGATCAAAAAATCCCTCCAGGGTCCGCGCTGACTTCCGTGAGGCCTCTGGAAGCGGAACGACTTAGCAGCCGCCGCCTGCGGACCACCCCCCGATGACATTGACGCAGTTCAGCGCGTTCTCCCCCTAGGCTTCAAGCGAGTTGGCGGGAGTTCAGGCGCGGGGATCGGGGGGCCGTCGTAGCCCTTGACCTCGCCGTAGAGGGTGCCGTTCGTCCAGGCCTCGCGGAACTCCTCGATGTCCGCCTGGCTCCGGCCGATCCAGTTCCAGAACATCACGATCTCCTCCTCGAACGGCTCGCCGCCCAGGAGCATCAGGCTCGCGTCCGAGCTCGCGCGCAGGGGGAGGTCCGGGCGGCCGCAGCCGAGGTAGAGCATCGAGCCCGGGAGGAGCGGGACGCCGTCGACGTGGGCTTCGCCCGACATCGACAGGACCGCGTACTCGAAGTCCGGGTCCAGCGGGAGCCGGGTTTCCGTGCCCGCCGCCAGCGTCAGGTCCGCTCCGACGATCGGGCTGTACGTGGACCCCGGCGAGGTCGCCGAGTCCAGCGTGCCCAGGATGACGGTCGCCGCCAGACCCGGGGCGGTGACCTGCGGGAGCTCCGCGTGGTGCTGGAAGTGCGGGTCCACGTCGCGGTGGGCGTCGGGGAGCGCCACCCACAGCTGCGCGCCGTGCAGGAAGCGGGCGTGCGGGCGCGGGCTCTCCTCCGAGTGGCTGATGCCGCGGCCGGAGGTCATCAGGCCCAGCTCGCGCGGGCGGATCGTCGCCAGGCTGCCGACGCTGTCGCGGTGCAGCACCTCGCCCTCGTGGAGCCAGCTGACGGTCTGCAGACCCGAGTGGGGGTGGGGGGCCACCGCCATGCCGGGCTCGTCGGCGATGTCGTCGGGGCCGTAGTGGTCGACGAAGCACCAGGCGCCGACCATCCGGCGACCCAGGTTCGGCAGGAGACGGCGTACCTCGGTGGACCCACCGAGCTTGACGGTGCGCGGGCTCAGGAGCTCGCGTACGGGCTCGGCCACGACGAAACCGCGGCCGCCGCAGGTGGAGAGAGCGGGCTGGCGATCGAGATTGCTCATACGGCACAACTTAGTCCCGGCGCGGTCGCCGCGGTCAGTGGAATGTTCCTCGGGATCCCCGTGTTGGAGGGGCGGACAGAGCGACAGAGCCTCAACGGCGGAAGGGAACCGATGAACGCGCAGCAGGGCTACCTGGAGCACGGGACCGCGGCCGAGCGCTGGGACCGCGGCCTGCTCTTCTTCGAGGCCAAGGAGTACGCGAACGCCGCCCTGGTCCTGGACGGCGTGGCCGCAGAGGCGCCCGAGCTGCTGGCGCCCCGGCTGCTGCTGGCCCGTGCCTACTACCACTCCGCCCAGCTCTCGCGGGCCGAGCGCGAGCTGCGCGCCATCCTGGAGCGGTGGCCCGTGGAGGACTACGCGCAGCTGATGCTCGGCCGGACCCTGGAGCGCCAGGGCCGGGCCGCGGAGGCGGCGCCGCACCTGCGGATCGCCGCCGCGATGGCCGGGGATTTCCCCGAGTAGGTCCCGGGACGTCCCGGCGGTTCCTCGCCCCGTGGGGGGTCGTACAGCCCCATGCGGCCCCGTCCGGCCCCGTGCGGATGACGGGGTGGCACTCCGTACGCCGCTCCCCGGCCCCGCCCATGCGGGGCCGGGGCGGTCCCTCGGTTAGCCTGGGGGCAATATGAACCGTCTGACCACGCCCTTCGGCTCCTTCGAGCTCGCCCGCTTCCCCGAGGACCCGCGCGACCGGCTCTTCGCATGGGACGCCGCCGACGAGTACCTGCTGCGCCACCTCGAATCCGGTACGGGCGAACGCGGCCCGGTGGATCTGGCCGCCGCCGGCCAGATCACCGTGATCGGGGACCGGTGGGGGGCGCTGACGACGGCGCTGGCCGCCCACCACCCCACGCAGATCACCGACTCCTGCCTGACCCGTTCCGCCACCGCGGCCAACCTGGACCGCAACGGCATCGGGACGAGCAAGAGCACCGTGACGCTGCTGACCACGCAGGACGCGCCGCCGGAGCGGATCGACGTGCTCCTGGTACGGATCCCCAAGAGCCTGGCGCTGCTGGAGGACCAGCTCTACCGGGTGGCCCCGCACGTGCACGCCGGGACCGTCGTCGTGGGCACCGGCATGGTGAAGGAGATCCACACCTCCACGCTGCGCCTCTTCGAGAAGATCCTCGGGCCGACCAAGACCTCGCTGGCGGAGAAGAAGGCCCGGCTGATCTTCTGCACGCCCGGGAACCCCGGCGCCGCGCACCCCACGACCGCCGGGCCGTGGCCCGTGACGTACACGGCGGACCAGGAGGCCGGATCCGGCTCGGGGCTGACCGTCGTCAACCACGCCGGGATCTTCTGCGCCGACCGGCTGGACGTCGGCACGCGCTTCTTCCTCCAGAACATCCCGACCAACACGGACGGGGCCCGGGTCGTCGACCTGGGCTGCGGCAACGGCATCGTCGGCACGGCGGTCGCGGTGGCCGACCCGGACGCCGAGGTCGTCTTCACGGACGAGTCGTACCAGGCGATGGCCTCGGCCGAGGCGACGTACCGGGCGAACGTCAAGGGCAGGCTGGACCGCGCCGAATTCCTCGTCGGCGACGGCGTCGCGATGCTGCCGCCCGGCTCGGTGGACCTGATCCTGTGCAACCCGCCCTTCCACTCCCACCAGGCGACGACGGACGCCACGGCGCTGCGCATGTTCGCGCAGTCGCGCAAGGCGCTGCGGCCGGGCGGCGAGCTGTGGGTGGTCGCCAACCGCCACATGGGCTACCACACCCACCTGCGCCGGCTCTTCGGCAACAGCGAGGTCGCCGCGAGCGAACCGAAGTTCGTGGTGCTGCGGGCGGTCAAGCGGCGCGAGCAGCCCCGCCCCGCGTGATCCGCCGGTACGCCCGCCCCGCGTGACCTGCCGGTACGCCCGTCAGGTAACCCGCCGGTAGGTCCGCCTGTTCGTCCTACACTCGGCCGCGTGAGCAGTCAGGTGGATCAGGACAGGACCTCCGGCGGGCGCTACCGGCGGGAAGACGTGGCCCGCGCGGCCGGCGTCAAGGTGCGCAACCTGCGCTACTACCAGGAGCGCGGGCTGCTGCCGCCGCCGCGCCGGGAGGGCCGGATCGCCTGGTACTCCGACGACCACCTCACCCGACTGCGCCTGATCAGCGACCTGTTGGGGCGCGGCTACACCGTCAACGGCATCGCGGAACTGCTGGCCGCCTGGGAGCAGGGCGGCGGGATATCCCAACTGCTTGGCCTGGAGCGGGAGATGACCCGCGACTGGGAGCAGGAGGAGTCGGTCTCCATGTCCCGGGCCGAGCTGCGCGAGCTCTTCGGCCCGACGGCGTCCCCCGAGGACACCCGGCGGGCGGCCGAGTTGGGCTACGTGACGATCGACGGGGACCTCGTCACCCACCGCAGTCGGCGCCTCCTGGAGGCGACCGAGACGCTGGTGCGCGCGGGCGTGCCGCTCGGCGAGGTCCTGGACGCGGGTGACTTCGTACAGGCGCAGGCGGCCGCGGTCGCGGACCGGTTCGTCGCGCTGTTCCGGCAGCACGTGATCGGCCCGGAGGGGCTGGAACAGCTTTCGGCCACGCGGCTTCGGCACATCACGGAGGCGGTGGCGGCGCTGCGTCCGCTGGCCGGCGGGGTCGTGGCCGCCGAGTTCGCCCGGGCGATGGCCCGGCGGGTCGATGCCGAGGTCGCCGAGCTGCTGCGCACGGAGTCTCCTGAGGCGTAACCGGTCAGTAGGAGTCGGCCGAAAAGGTGCGCTCGAGCAACCTTGCCAACCCCCATTGGCACTCTTACATTCAACTCGTCGGTAACAACGGTGCACAGCCGATCACAAGGGACGATCTCATGGCAGATTCCCCGAAGTTACCCGGACCGCCCGGCGAGGGCGCCGACGCAAGAGCCGGTGGCGCGGGCCGCGTCCGCTGGCGCCGGTTCGCCGTCCTGACCGTCCCCGCCGTGGCCGTGACCGCCGGACTCGGCATCGCCCTCGCGCAGGGCGCGCTGGCCGCCTCCTTCGCGGTGTCGGGACAGCAGTTCAAGGTGTCGGCGAAGAGCCTGGAGGGCGAGGGCTTCGCGCAGTACGGCAGCGTCGACGTCAACGCCCGCGAAGAGCTCATCCCGGTGGCCGTCACCGCCATCAGGGAAGCGAAGCTCAACAGCCTCTGCCAGTCGGTGGTCACCACCCTCCCGATCATCGGCGACATCTCGCTCAACCTCACCGCCGGCCAGAAGACCCCCGTCGAGGCGACCAACCTCTTCGTCGACGCCACCCAGTTGTCCGGCGACGCGGTCTTCACCAACATCGAGATCGGCCGGGACGCCTCCACCCTCGACAAGGGACCGGCCGAAGCGGTGGGCATGCAGGACCTGTTCGCCCAGCAGGCCGACACGGTCAGCATCACCGACCTCCACCAGACGGCCTGGGCCACCAACGCGGGCACCTTCAAGCTCTCCGGTCTGAACATGAGCATCGCCAAGGGCAAGAAGGAATGCTTCTGAGCCGCTGGCGGCGGTGGCGGCGCGGCCGACCGTTCTGGGGCGGGCTCTTCGCCATCCTCGCCGGGGCCGAGATCTGCGCCCTCCCGCTGGCCCCCCTGAAGATCATGCTCCAGCAGGGGGTGGCGGGGATCCCGTCCGTCCTGATGGGCGTCGTCATGATCGTGCTCGGCCTCACCGCCTGGTTCTCGCCGGCCCAGCGCGCTCTGGCCGGCGTCCTCACCACTCTCATCGCCACCGCCGCGCTGGTCCTCTCGAACCTCGGCGGGTTCCTGATCGGCACCCTGCTCGGCATCCTCGGCGGCGGCCTGATGTTCGCCTGGCAGCCGTACGCCGACCGGCGGTCCCCCGCGGTCACCCCCACGACCGCACCCGTCCCCGCTCCCCCAACGCACCACGATCCCCAAGGAGCACAGCCATGAGCCGTACGCGTACCACCCTCGCGCTCGCCGCGGCCACCGCGGCCGGAGCCTTCTGCCTGGCCCCGCTCTCCGCCACCGCCGCGCCGTTACCCCTGGCCGGGTCGACCACCGTCACCCCGGCCGGGCACGCGTTCAAGGCCACGCTCAGTGGCAAGGCCACCCTCAAGGCCGGTTCGGTGACGGTGACTTGTACGGTCTCCGTCTCCACCGGCACGGTGCCGGCCGCACCCGGCAACAACAACCCGGCGGGCCCGGTCTCCTCCCCGATCTCGCCGCCCACCTACAGTTCCTGCACCTCCAGCATCCCGGGCGTGACCCCCACGGTCACCACCAGCGGTGCCTGGACGGTGTCGATGCAGAACGGCTCCCCCATCACCGCCACCATGAAGGTGCCCACGGGCGGGCTCGTCGTGCACACCACCGGGCTCGCGGTCTGCACGGTCACCGCGGCCCCCTCCGGCCCCGCGAACGTCAACGGGACCTGGACGAACGGCGCCCCGCCGAGCCTGACCTTCACCAACGCCTCGGTGCCGGTCACGGTCACCGGCGGGTTCGGCTGCCCGACCAGCGCGACCTCGTCCACCTTCAACGCCGTGTACAAGGTCACCGACACCACCAACCCGGCACAGCAGATCACCGTCGGCCCCTGACGCACCCCCGCACGAAGAGGCCCGCCGGCCCCGGAGCGCTCGCGTTCCGGGACGGGCGGGCCTTCGTGCGGCCGGCGGGCTTTCGTGCGCACGGGCCTCAACGGTGGGCGGGGAACTCCACCACCTGCTGGTAGGTCGGCCGGTTCTGCCAGTTGATCTGCGGGTGGGCCAGGCCGCCCACCGGGCGCTGCACGATCGCGTCCGCGCACCACTGGTTGCCCGCGGCGCAGGTCCCGTCCGCCGGATAGACGGCGGCGGGCGTGGCGGCGGCCGCCTGCTTCAGCGTCGCCGTCATGACGTCCCGGCAGCCGGCGAGCGAGCCGCCGCCGCAGTAGGCCCGGGCCAGCGGTCCGGCCACCGGGCGGCCGAGCACCGTGCGCAGGTCCTTGTCGGCGTAGCTCCACCAGCCGTACTGGAAGGCCGACCCGGCGTGCGAACCGGTGGGCCCGTGGCCCGCGTTGGGTGCCTCGTCCACGGTCAGGGAGGCGCGCAGGGCGTCGTACAGCGGGGCCCCGAGGCCGGGCTTGAACTCGGCCTCGACGAGCAGCGGCCACCAGGCGTCCATGATCCGGACGGCGTCCGCGTGCGCGTACGCCTTCGAACCGGGCGCGGCCTCCTTGCGTTCGGTGCCGGCCGCCTGCCAGGCGGACAGCTTGTCGATCGCGGCGCTCACGGCCGGGTCCGTGGCGGGCGCGCTGCGCAGCACGGCCAGCAGCTCGGGCAGCAGGTTCTCGGCGCGCAGGTCGGTGACGGCGGCGTCCGCCATGGCCTGGGTGAGCTTGGCCCGGGTCACGCCGCCCGCCGCGACGAGCGTCTTGACCCGCTGGTCGATGAGGTCGCCGCGGTGGACGGAGCCCATCCCGAAGCCGGCCGCGGAGTAGTCCTTGGCCTGCTTGTTGTTCCAACTGATGTAGTAGTCCTGCCCGATGGACTGCGGGTGCTCGGCGGGCGGGGTGTAGGAGGCGGTGTTGGCGGCCGGGTCGAAGCCCTGCCACTCGTACTGCCGCTTCGCGTGTACGGGGAGCGCGGCGTCAACGCCGGGCGGCCGGACCGGGTTCAACCCGCTGTTGTAGTAGGCCGCTTCGCGCGAGTCGGCGTAGAACCAGTTGAAGGCGTAGCCAATGCGCCGGGCCGCCTCCTGGAAGGTGCGGGAGTCCTTCACGTAGGAGGGGTCGTTCAGCATCTGGAAGCCGATGATCGAGTCGGCCTCGTGGCGGTAGGTGGAGCGCAGCGCGGTGTAGGCCACGGGCTTGCCCTCGACGGTCGCGCGGTGCGTGACGATGCCGTAGTGCGTGCGCCAGACCTGCATCCGGTAGGAGCCGTTCGGCGTGGAGTCGGCGACGGAGGACTTCCAGGCGTTGGTGTGTTCCAGCTTCTCCATGGGCGTGCAGGTGCCCCGGTAGAGGTAGGAGGTGCTCGCCTTGGTGGGGGCGCCGCCGCCCGGCTCGCACAGTTCGACGGCGAAGGTGTCGGTGATGTCCTGGCCGGCGGAGGTGGCGCTCCAGGCGTAGTCCTGGCCGCGGCCGAGCTGTACGTACATGCTGACGCCGGCGAAGGAGGCGCCGCGCGCGCTGATGCCGGGGCCCTGGAGCTCTTGGAGCATGAGGAGCTGGGGGGCGAGGTAGCCGGTCTGCGGTCCGAAGACGGCGACCGGGTGGCCGCTCGCGGTCTTCGATCCGGAGACGAGCAGGGCGTTGGACATGCTCGACTTCATGAGCTTCGGCGGGTTTGCCGCCGCGGCGGCCGTGGCCGCGCCCGTACGGTCGTACACGAGCTGTTCGGCGGTGACCGAGCCGGCGTCGGGCAGGGCCGCGCCCTGCGGGTTCGCGGGCTTCTGGGCGTAGGGGAAGCTCGAGCCGTCGTGCACGGTGAGCACGGCTTCCGGGTCCTCGCGCTCGCGGAAGGATTCCCAGACGCGGGTGCCCTCCTCCAGGCCGTACTTCTGCTGCGCGGACAGCAGGGAGAGCGCGGCCTGCACCTCGCCGCCTCCGCCGCCGCCGAACAGGCCGCCGACGACGGAGGCGAGGGCGATCAGGTCGGTGAGCTTGAAGGGCTGGATCTCACCGGCGTTGGTGATCGAGTTGATGTGCCCGGTCAGCACGTACTCGCCGGGGAAGTAGCGGCCGTTCTTGGACTGGACGCGGTAGGCGTTGATGCCGTCGATGTAGGCCTGGGCGTCCTCCATCGCGAGCCGCCCGCGCTCGCCCTCGGTGGTCCGGATCCGGTCCACCTGGGCCTGGAGGTCCGCCTCGGTGTACGGGGCCTGCGGCCAGAACTGCTGCTCCAGGCCCTGATTGGCGAGGGCGCCGCCCGCGAAGGGGGTGAGGTCGCCGCGGCCGACGTGCCGGAAGAGGTCCATCTGCCAGAGCCGGTCCTGCCCGGCGGCGTAACCGGCGCCGTAGGAAGTCCCGTAGCGGGTGGTTCCCTTGATGTGGGGGACCCCGGTCTTCTTGTCCCGGGTGATGGTGACGTCGGGGCGCGGGCTGGTGGTGGACTCGACCTGGTTGCCCGGGACGCCGAAGGAGGCATCGTTGAAGAACTCGTTGACCTTGGCGTCGGTGAGGCCGGGGTAGCCGGCCACCAGGGAGTCGTAGCGGGCCAGTTGGTCGGAGGCGTGGGCGGGCATGGTCCCGAACGCCTTGTGCGCGAGGATCTGGGCGAGGGTGGCGTTGCCGCTCTGGCCGGGCGGCAGGATGTCGGCGCACTGCTGTCCGCAGTAGTCGGCGATGGGCAGCGGCACCGGGGTGTCGGACCCGGCGGCCGGCGCGGCCGATGCGGCCGGGGCCAGCAGGGCCGCGCCGAGGGCGATGAGCGCGGCGGCCGCGGCTGCTTTGACGCGGGTGGTGGGGCGTCGCATACGTGCTCCTCCGTGGGGGGCAGGAACCGGTCACGGGGAGGGTACTGGCAGGTGCTACTTCTCAGTAAGATGAATGACCGTCACTTTTTGCCGGAGTGCGGCACGTTGAGGCATGTTGCGGCGGGGTGCGGCATATTGCGGCGGGGCGCCCTGGAGCCCGCCGCGCAGGAAGGCCTCCGGGGCGAAAATCCGTTGCCGAGGGGTGCCGGGGCGGGTGAAGCTCCATGACATGTCACAGAGCTCCGTAGAAACCCGTCCGCACGCACAACGAGGCGTCGGCGACCTCTTCACCGCCGGCGGCCGCCTCGCGGCCATCCCGCGCAAGGCGGCCCGCCGCGAGCAGTTGCTCGTCCACCTCGCCGAGACCCTCTTCGCGGCGGACCGCGAGTACACCGAGCCCGAGGTGAACCGGCTCCTCCTCACCGTCCACGAGGACTGCGCGGCGCTGCGGCGGTACATGGTCATCGCCGGTCACCTCACCCGGACCCGCGACGGCGCCGGCTACCGGCGGGCCACGACCACCCTGTAGTGCGTCGTCAGGCGCCCGTCCCCGCCGATGACGTGGAAGGCCACGGCGGGCGGCTCGTCGAGGTGGATGTACTCGCTGGCGCCGGACGCCGCCTCCCACGGGAGCCGGGTCGTGGACACCACGCCCGGCGCCACGAGCAGCGGCCGGCCCGCGAAGGTGGTCGCCGCGCCCGTGTGGGCGTGCCCGCACAGGAACGCGGTCAGGTGCGGGTGCCGGTCGACGAGCGCCGCCAGCCGCTCCTCGCCGAACTGCCTGATCCCGTCCACGTAGGGGATGTGCAGCGGGACGGGCGGGTGGTGGAAGGCGACCAGCACCGGCACCTCGCGCGGGGTCCCGGCGAGCACCCCGTCGAGCCAGGAAATCGTCGAGTCCTCCAGGTGTCCGCGGTGTTCGCCGGGGACCGACGAATCGCACACCGCGAGCACGAAGCCGTCGCCGCGCAGCACCTGGTCGACCGGGGCCCCTGACGGGCGCTCCTCCCCCAGCAGGCCGCGCCGGAAGGCGGCGCGGTCGTCGTGGTTGCCGGGGCAGGCGACCAGCGGGTGCCGCGAGCCGAGGGCCTTGCGCGCCTCCTCGTACTCCTCCGCGCTCCCGTGGTCCGCGATGTCCCCGCTGACGAGCACCGCGTCGAGGGCGTACGGGAGCTCCTCCAGGTATTCCATGACGGCGCGGGTGCGCTCCGCGGCCCGGCCGCCTCCGTCGAGGTGGACGTCGCTCAGGTGGGCTATGACGATCACGGGTGGTGGCTCCTTCGGTCCGGGCCGCAAAATCTATCGGCTCGCGGCGCCGGACCGGGCTGCGGAGAGGAGCGGTTCAGGCCGTGTTCGTCACCCGGTCGTTCGCGGACTCGCCGTGGATGTCGGAGCCCGGCTTGCCGGACGCCGGCGCGTCGGAGCCCGGCGCGTCGGAGCCCGGCGCGTCGGAGCCCGGCGCATCCGAGCCCGGCGCATCCGAGCCCGGCACGTCCGAGCCCGGCGCCTCGGAGCCCGACGCGTCAGGCGCCGACCTGGGGAGCCAGCGCAGGGCGACCGCTCCGAGTACGGCGTGCAGCAGGCCGGCCACCACCACGACGACGTGCAGGGCGGTGACGAACGCGGACTTCGCGTCCTGGGCCGCTGCCGCCGCGAGGGCCGGGAGCTGGAGGGTCTCGTCGAGGGTGGGAGCGAGGTCCGGGCCCTGGAGGCGGAAGAGCAGGGCGGCGAGGGAACCGAGGATCGCGATGCCGAGGGCGTTGCCGAGCTCGTTGCTGGTCTCGGCGATCGCGCCGGCCGAGCCCGCCCGCTCCGCGGGGACCGCCCCGACGGCGGTGTCCGCGACGACGCTGAAGGAGATGCCGTACCCCACGCCGGCGAGCGCGGTCGAAGCGACGTACCAGCCGATCCCGCCCGTGATCGTGGTGGGGAGCAGCAGCAACAGGCCGCCGGCGATGGAGAAGTGGCAGACGATGAGCGCGGCCCTCTTGCCGATGCGCTCGACGACGGCCGGTGTGACGATGCAGGCCATCGTGAGAACGGCCGCGCCGGGGAGCGCCAGGAGTGCCGCGTGCAGGACGCTCAGGTCCAGTACGGACTGGAGGTAGATGCCCGACAGGAACGCCGTCGCCGACCACGCGGCCAGCGGCAGCAGGCCCGTGATGATCGCGATCGTGAAGACCCGGTCGCGGAAGAGGGAGAAGTCGATCAGCGGGTGTTCGAGGTGCTGTTGGCGCAGGGCGAAGAACGTGAGCACCCCGATGCCGAGGAGCATCGTCGCGATCGCCAGGGCCGACACCCCGTCCGCGGCCAGGTGCTTGATCCCGTAGATCGTGAGCAGCAGGCCTCCGGCGGAGGTGACCACGCTGAGCAGGTCGATGCGGCCCGTCCCGGTCGCCCGGACCTCGCCGAGGAGGACCGGCGCGAACACCAGGAACGCGACGATGACGGGGAGGTTGACGAGGAAGACCGAGCCCCACCAGAACTGCCCGAGGAGGGTGCCGCCGACGATCGGGCCGATGGCGAACCCGGCGGCGAAGGCGGCCGCGAAGATCCCGATGGCCTGCGCCCGGCGCCGGGGGTCGGGGAACAGCTCGCTCAGCACGGCCAGCGCCGAGGGCAGCAGGGTCGCGCCGGCCACACCCATGAGCGCCCGGCAGGCGATGAGGAGTTCCGGGGTCGGCGCGAAGGCCGCTCCGGCGGACCCGAGTCCGAACACGGTCGCGCCGATCATCAGGAGCTTCAGCCGGCCGTAGCGGTCACCGATGCTGCCGAAGGCGACCAGCAGGGAGCCGACGGCGAAGCCGTAGATGTCCAGGATCCACAGTGCCTGGTCCGCGGTGGGTGAGAGGGCTTGGCTGATCCGCGGCATCGCCAGGAACAGGATCGATCCGTCCATGGAGACCAGGAGGACCGGTCCGAGGATCACCGCGAGCCCGAGCCATGCCCGCAGGCCGGGTGCGTTGTGCGCACGCTGTTGAGTCATGTTCTCGACGGTCCGGCACGGCGCGGCCGCCAGCCATCCCCCTGCCGTGGGTACACCCGACAGGTACACCCACGGAGCCGGCCGGCATCCTAGGCTTGGGTTCATGGAGAGCCTCGGAACGTTCCTCAAGAGCCGCCGCGACCGGGTCACTCCGGCTGAGATCGGCCTGCGCACCTACGGCACGTCCCGCCGGGTCCCCGGTCTCAGGCGTGAGGAGCTCGCCCAGCTCGCCGGAGTGAGTGCGGGCTACTACACTCGGCTGGAGCAGGGGCAGGCCGACGCCGCCTCCGAGCAGGTGCTCGACGCGCTCGCCCGGGTGCTCCGGCTCGATCAGGTGGAGACCGTCCACCTGCACAATCTCGCCCGGCAATCCGTGAAGCCCGGTCTGTGCGAACCGCCCCGTGAGGACCCCCACCCGCGCGTCCTCACGCTCCTGGCCTCCCTCGGCGAGGCCACGCCCGCGGTGGTACTCGGCAGGCGGGGAGACGTACTCGCGTGGAACCGCACCGGGCACGCACTCGTCGCCGAGCACATCCCCTACGAGGCACCACGGCACCCGCAGTCGCGTCCGTCGGTCCCGCGGATGTTCTTCCTCGATCCCCACACCCGCGACACGTACCGCAACTGGCCCGAGCTCGCCCGCGTCCACGTCGCCTACCTGCGGCTCACCGCGGGCCGGTACCCCACCGACTCCCGGCTCGCGGGACTGATCGGCGAACTCGCCATGGGCAGCGCCGACTTCGCCACGATGTGGGCCACCGGCGACGTCTCCGACTGCACCGTCGGGGTCATGGACCTGCAGCACCCCACCGTCGGCGCGGTGAACGTGGACTACCAGGTGTGGCTCCAGCCCGACAGCCCCGACCATCGGGTCGAGATCTACACCCCCAACGACCCGGCCTCCGCGGACGCGTTGCGCGTCCTGAACCAGCAGAGCGGCCGGGCCGCAGGGTCGGAGTCGACCGCACGGGCCGGACAGCGCTGAATCCGCGCGCGCTCCTCCCGTACGACGTCCGCGAAGGGGTGCGGCTTCGTACGGGAGGAGCGCGGCAGGTACGGCGGAGTACGGCAGGGAATGCGGGGACGCGCTCAGGACACGGCCTGCTCCTCCCGGCGCGGGAGCTCGGGCTCCCCGTTCCGCTCCTCGCGCGGCAGCCAGCGCAGCGCGAGGAAGCCGAGCGCGAAGGTGAGCGCGGCGGCGACGCCGATCGCCGCGTGCAGGCCGGTGACGAAGGCGTCCTTGGCCTGGGCGGCGGTCTCGCCGGAAAGGCCCGGGGTGGCCAAGGTCGTATCGAGGGTGCCCGCCGTACCGGGGCCGAGGAACCGGAAGAGGAACGCGGCGAGCGAGCCGAGCAGGGAGATGCCGAGCGCGCCGCCCAGCTCGTTGCTCATCTCCGCGATCGCGCCGGCCGAACCGGCCCGCTCCGGGGGCACCGCCGCGACGGCGGTCTCCGCGACCAGGCTGAAGGAGAGCCCGTAGCCGACGCCCGCGATGACGGTGGAGGCGATGTACAGCGCCGCACCGCCGGTGGTCCCGGTGAAGAGCAGCAGCAGGAGCCCGGCTCCGATGAAGAAGTGTGAGGCGATCAGTGCGGCCCGCTTGCCGATCCGCTCGACCACACCGGCCGTGCCGATGCAGGCCGCGGTGAGCACGGCCGCCCCGGGCAGTGCGAGGAACGCCGCGGTCAGCACGCTGAATCCGAGCACCGACTGGAGGTACACACCGCTGAGGTAGCCCGCCGCGGCCCAGGCCACCAGGGAGAGGAGCCCGGTCAGAACGGCGACGGTGAAGACCCGGTCACGGAAGAGTTTGAGGTCGAGCAGCGGCTCCTCTAGCGTGAACTGCCTGCGCACGAACCAGACCAGGATGGCGACGCCCGCGATGCCGGCGGCCGACTGCCCGGCCGAGAACCCCTCCGCCGCGAGGGCCTTGACCGAGTAGACGGCGAGCAGGATGCCGGCCGCCGACTGCGCCACGCTCAGCGCGTCCACTCGGCCGGGCCGGGCCTCGCGGACGTCCTTGAGGAGCTTCGGGGCGAACGTCAGGAAGACCACCACGACCGGGAGGTTGATCAGGAACACCGAACCCCACCAGAAGCGGTCGAGGAGCAGGCCGCCGGCGACCGGTCCGACCGCGAAGCCCGCCGCGAAGGTGGCCGCGAAGATGCCGATCGCCCGGGCGCGCTGCTTCGGGTCGGGGAAGAGGTTGCTGACGATCGCCAGCCCGGAGGGCAGCAGTGTGGCGCCGCCGAGACCCATCAACCCCCTTGAGGCGATGAGGAGTTCCGGGCTGCCGGCCAGCATGGCGCCGGCCGATCCGATGCCGAAGAGCATCGCTCCGCCGAGCAGGAACTTCAGCCGGCCGTGCCGGTCGCCGAGGCTGCCGAACGCGATCAGCAGCGAGGCCACCACGAAGCCGTAGATGTCGACGATCCACAGCGCCTGACCGGCACTTGGGGAGATCGCCCCGTTGATGCTCGGCATCGCGAGGTAGAGCACCGAATTGTCCATCGCCACCAGCCCGACCAGGCTGAGGACGAGGGTGAAGCCGAGCCAGGCCCGGCGGGGTGTGGTGCTGCGCGTGGTCAACGTACTTCCTCCGGGGTGAGTTCCGTCCGAAATCGGGGACACGACTGCTCAACAAAAAGCATAGGGTTCATTATTATCTTCTCGTGGTGGGCGCCCCCCGGACCAGATGTGGCTGGCCGCGGGGCCGGAGATGGGAGAGATGCCTTGCGTATTGCGCTGACAGGCGCGACGGGGACGGTGGGCGGCCAGGTGGCACGCCTCCTCTCCCCGCAGCATCACCTGCGCTGCCTGACCCGCTCCCCGGAGCGGGCGGCCCGCTTACGGGTGCCGGGCCTGGCCGTCGAAGCCGACCTGGACGACCCCTCCTCCCTGACGCGGGCGCTGACCGGGGCGGACGCGCTCCTGGTGGTGACGTTCGACCCGCTTCGGGCCGCTCATGACGAGCACGTCCTCGCCGCCGCCCGCCGGGCCGGGGTCCGACACGTCGTGAAGCTCTCGGCCCTCGCGGTCACCGATCCGCAGGCGCAGGACGCGATCACCCGGTGGCAGCGCGACTGCGAGGAGCGCGTACGCGCGTCCGGGATGTCCTGGACGCTGCTGCGCCCACGCGCCTTCATGTCCAACAGCCTGGGCTGGGCCCAGACCGTGCGCGACGGCGGTGTGGTGCGCACGCTGCACGGCGCTTCCCTGAACTCCTGCGTCGACCCCCGGGACGTGGCCGAGGCGGCGGCCCGTGCCCTGACCTCCCCGGAGTGCGCGGGACGGGCGTACGCGCTGACGGGGCCGAGCCCCGTGTCGGCCCGGCAGCAGGTCGAACAGTTGGGGGCGGTGCTCGGCCGTCCCGTACGGCATGAGGAGTTGGCGGAGTCGGAGGCCCTGGACGCCTGGGGCTCCCGCTTCCCCGCCGCACTCGCGCAAGCACTCCTCGAGAGTGCGAACCGGCAGGCCAAGGGGGCCAAGAGCGGAGTGGGCCACGGGGTGCGCGAAGCGATCGGCCGGGAACCCGGCACCTTCCGGGCGTGGGCGGGGCGTCACATCTCCGCCTTCCGTGTGGGGGAGCCCGAGAAGGCGCAGCCCTCGACGTAGGCGGTGTGCAGGACGGCCGGGTCGGGGCCCTCCAGTACGGCCGGCCTGGCGAGACCGTCGAGGACGATCAGGCGCAGCAGGTCGCCGCGGGACTTCTTGTCGATCCGCATGGCGGCCAGGAGCTCGGGCCACTGGTCACCGCGGTAGGCCACCGGGAGGCCCACCGACTCGAGGACCGCGCGGTGCCGGTCGGCGGTGGCGTCGTCCAGACGTCCTGCGGCGCGGCCGAGTTCGGCGGCGAACACCAGGCCGACGGAGACCGCCGCACCGTGCCGCCAGCGGTAGCCCTCGTTCTGCTCGATGGCGTGGGCCAGGGTGTGCCCGTAGTTGAGGATCTCGCGCCGGCCGGCCTCCTTGAGGTCCTGCGAAACGACTTCCGCCTTGACCCGGATCGCACGCTCGATCAGCTCCGCGGTGTGCTGTCCCGCGGGGGTGCGGGCGGCCTCCGGGTCCGCCTCGACCAGGTCGAGGATGGCCGGGTCGGCGATGAAGCCCGCCTTGATGATCTCGGCGAGGCCGGAGACGTAGTCCTCGACGTCCAGCGACTCCAGCGCCGCCAGGTCGCACAGCACCCCCGCGGGCGGGTGGAAGGCGCCGACGAGGTTCTTGCCCTCGGCGGTGTTGACGCCCGTCTTGCCGCCGACGGCCGCGTCCACCATGGCGAGGACCGTGGTGGGCACCGCGATCCAGCGCACCCCGCGCAGCCAGCCGGCCGCGACGAAACCCGCCAGGTCCGTGGTGGCGCCGCCGCCGATGCCGACGATCACATCGCTGCGGGTGAAGCCGGCCCGCCCCAGGGCCCGCCAGCAGTGGGCGGCGACCTCGACGGTCTTGGCCCCCTCCGCGTTCGGCACCCGGATGGCGACCGCCTCGTATCCCCGGGCGGCGAGATCCTCCCGTACGGCCTCCCCCATCGGGGTCAGCGCCACCGGGTGGATCACCGCGACCCGGTGCGCGGGCCCGACCAACGGGCCCAGTTCACCCATGAGTCGGTGCCCGACCAGGACCTCGTACGGGTCCGTCCCGGCGCTCGCCCCGACGGGGATGCGGACAACGGTCATGCGATCTCCAAGTTGCCCAGGAACCCGTGCACGTTGCGGCGGGTCTCGGCCGTGCTGTCGCCGCCGAACTTCTCCGCCACCGCGTCGGCGAGGACCAGCGCCACCATCGCCTCCGCCACGATCCCGGCGGCGGGCACGGCGCACACGTCCGAGCGCTGGTGGTGGGCGACGGCCGCCTCCCCGGTGCTGACGTCCACGGTGGCCAGAGCGTGCGGAACCGTCGCGATCGGCTTCATCGCGGCCCGTACGCGCAGGAGTTCACCGGTGGACAGTCCGCCCTCGGTGCCGCCGGACCGGCCGGAGGAGCGCCGGATGCCGTCGGCCGTCGGCACGATCTCGTCGTGGGCCCGCGAGCCCGGTACGCGCGCCAGGCCGAAGCCGTCGCCCACCTCGACCCCCTTGATCGCCTGGATGCCCATCAGCGCACCGGCCAGCCGCGCGTCCAGCCTGCGGTCCCAGTGCACGTGCGAGCCGAGGCCGACCGGCACACCGTGGGCGACGACCTCGACGACGCCGCCCAGGGTGTCTCCGTCCCTCTGGGCCCGGTCGATCTCGGCGACCATCGCCCTGCTCGCGTCCCCGTCCAGGCAGCGCACCGGGTCCGCGTCGAGCCGCTCCACGTCGTCCGGCGCGGGCACCAGCCCGTACGGGGCCTTCGCGGCTCCCAGCTCCACCACATGGCTGACGATCTCGATCCCCGCCGTCTCCTTCAGGTACGACCGGGCCACCGCTCCGAGCGCCACCCTCGCCGCGGTCTCCCGCGCGCTGGCGCGCTCCAGCACGGGGCGCGCCTCGTCGAAGCCGTACTTCTGCATCCCCGCGAGGTCGGCGTGGCCCGGACGCGGACGGGTCAGCGCGGCGTTGCGGGCCAGGCCCGCCAGTTCCGCGGGGTCGACCGGGTCGGCCGCCATCACCTGCCGCCACTTCGGCCACTCGGTGTTCCCCACCATGACCGCGACCGGGGAACCCAGCGTGAGCCCGTGCCGCACACCGCCGAGGAAGGTCACTTCGTCCTGCTCGAACTTCATCCGCGCGCCGCGCCCGTGGCCGAGGCGCCGCCGCGTCAGCTCGTCCACCACCATCCGCGTGGTGATCGGCACGCCGGCGGGCAGGCCCTCCAACGTCGCGACGAGTGCGGGGCCGTGCGACTCCCCCGCGGTGAGCCAGCGCAGTCTGCTCATCGTTTCCCTGCTCTCCTCTTGTCCTCATGGCCATGGGCGGTGTGCGGTGTGCGGTGGACGGTGGGGTGGACGGGCCGTTCCCGTCAGCGGCGCTCCGGCACCGCGTAGTGCGGGAAGAGCCGCGCCATCTCCTGGTGGAACCCGGGGAAGGTCTTGGTCACGCAGGACGGGTCGTCGAGTACCAGCGGAACCTGTGCGGCCAGCCCCAGGACGGAGAACGCCATGGCGATCCGGTGGTCCCGGTGGCAGGCGATGCGGGCCGGCCGCAGGGGACCGGGGTGGACGGTGACCGAGTCCTCCGTCTCGTCCACCCGGATTCCGCAGGCGCGCAGGTTCTGCGCCACCGCCGCTATGCGGTCCGACTCCTTGAACCGCGCGTGCCGCACGCCTCGGATGGTCAGCGGCGCGTCGGCGAGCGGGGCGATGGCCGCGAGGGTCATGAAGGTGTCCGAGATGTCACCCATGTCGAGGGTGAAACCGCCGCGCAGCCGACCGGTGCCCGTCACGGTGACGGCGGCATCCGACACCTCCACCTGTGCGCCCATCGTGCGCAGTGCGTCCACGAACCGCAGATCACCCTGGAGGCTCCGCGCGCAGAGACCCATCACCGTCACCCTGTGCTCCGTCGCGGCGGCCGCGGCGAAGACGTACGAGGCGGTGGAGGCATCGGGCTCGATGACGACGGCGGCGGGCCGGTAGCCGCCCGGCCGCACCTCGACCACGCCGTTCTCGGGTTCCCGGACGTCCGCGCCGAAGCGCCGCATCAGGGACAGCGTCATGTCCAGGTAGGGGCGGCTGACGGATCCCCGCAGGTCGGCCCGGACCGGACGCCGCATCAGAGGGGCGGCCATCAGCAGGCCGCTGAGGAACTGACTGCTCATGGAGGAATCCACCCGCAGCTCACCGCCCTCCAGACCGGTGGCCCGTACGGTCAGCGGGAGGCGACCCGGGACGGGGGCCTCCAGATGGGCACCGAGGTCGGCCATGGCCTTCATCAGCGGGCCCAGCGGCCGGGCCCGGAGCTGTTCGGAGCCGTCGAAGGTGAAGGTGCCCTCGCCCGCCGCGCTGAACGGGGGCAGGAAGCGGGCCGCGGTGCCGGCGTCCGCGCACCACACCTCGGCCGTGCCGACGGGGCCGCGGCCGTTGCCGGTCACGTCCCAGAACTGGTCGCTGGGACTGGTCTCGACCCGCACGCCGAGGCTGCCGAGGGCTGCCTTGAAAGCGAGGGTGTCATGGCTGACCAGAGGGGCCCACAGGGTGCTGGTGCCCTTCGCCGCCGCCGCCAGGAGCAGGGCCCTGGTGGTGATGCTCTTGGAGCCGGGGATGCGCGCGGTCAACGGGCGCAGCCGGGAGACTTGCGGCGTCATCGGCGGGCCGCCCTGTCCATGACGGTCTCCACCTCGGCGGCGATCGCCTCGGGGGTGAAGCCGAACTCGCGGAAGAGCAGCGCGCCGTCGGCCGAGGCCCCGAACCGCTCCAGGGACACCACGCGCCCCGCCTCGCCCGCGATGCGGTCCCAGCCCATGCCGATCCCGGCCTCGACCGTCACCCGCGCCCGCACGGCGGGGGGCAGCACCTGGTCCCGGTAGGAGCGGTCCTGCTCCATGAACCATTCCAGGCAGGGCATCGACACCACGCGGGTCGCGATGCCGCGCTCCCGCAGCAGCTCTTGTGCCGCGACCGCGAGGGACACCTCGGAACCGGTGGCCACGATCAGGGCTTGCGGAGCGCCGCCCTCGGCCTCGCGGAAGACGTAACCACCGCGGGAGACGAGTTCGTTGGGCGGGTAGACGGGCAGATCCTGCCGGGACAGCACGAGTCCGTGCGGGGCCGGGTCCGCGCTGTGCCGGCGCAGGATCTCCGCCCAGGCCGCCGCCGTCTCGTTCGCGTCCGCGGGGCGTACGACGTTCAGGCCGGGAATCGCGCGCAGGGAGGCGAGCTGCTCGACCGGCTGGTGGGTGGGGCCGTCTTCGCCGAGCCCGATCGAATCGTGGGTCCACACGTGGGTGACCGGGAGCCGCATCAGCGCGGCGAGCCGCACCGCGGGGCGCATGTAGTCGGAGAAGACCAGGAAGGTGCCTCCGTAGATGCGGGTCGCGCCGTGCAGCGCCACGCCGTTCATCACGGAGGCCATGGCGTGTTCCCTGATCCCGAAGTGCACCGTACGGCCGTACGGATCCGCCTGCGGCAGGGCGTTGCCCACGGGCAGGAAGGAGGAAGTGCTGTCGATCGTGGTGTTGTTGGACCCCGCGAGGTCGGCGGAGCCTCCCCACAGCTCGGGCAACAGCGGTCCCAGCGCGGCGAGTACGGTGCCTGAGGCCTTGCGGGTGGCCATGGTGCTGCCGGGCTCGAAGACGGGGAGCTTGTTCTCCCACCCGGTCGGCGGCTGCCCTTGGGTGATCCGCTCGTGCTCCGCGGCCCGACCGGGGTGGGCCTCGCGCCACCGCGCCAGCTTCCCGGCCCAGGCGGCGTGTGCGGCACGGCCGCGGTCGAGGGCCGTCCGGGTGTGCGCGAGCACCTCCCGCGGTACGTGGAACGAGAGGCCCGGGTCGAGTCCGAGGACCTCCTTGGTGGCGGCGACCTCCTCCGCGCCCAGCGCGGCACCGTGTGCGGCGGCGGTGCCCTGCGCGCGCGGGGCGGGCCAGGCGATGACCGAGCGCGCGGCGATCAGCGAGGGCCGCCCCCGTTCCTCCTTGGCCGCGAGGAACGCCTTCTGCAGGGCACGGGGGTCCAGGTCGCCGTCGGGCTTCGGCTCCACCCGCTGCACGTGCCAGCCGTAGGAGGCGTACCGCTGCGCGACGTCCTCGGAGAAGGCGGTGCTCGTGTCCCCTTCGATCGAGATGTGGTTGTCGTCGTAGAGCACGACCAGGTTGCCGAGCTTCTGGTGTCCGGCCAGCGACGACGCCTCGGCGCACACGCCTTCCTGCAGGTCGCCGTCGCCCGCGATGACCCAGACCGTGTGGTCGAAGGCGGAGGAGCCGGCGGGGGCCCCCGGGTCGTAGAGCCCCCGCTCGTAGCGGGCCGCCATGGCCATGCCCACCGCGTTGGCGACGCCCTGCCCCAGCGGCCCGGTGGTGGTCTCCACACCGGGGGTGTGGCCGCGCTCCGGGTGTCCGGGGGTGAGGCTGCCCCGTCGGCGGAACGCCTTCAGGTCGTCCAGGCTCAGCGGGTAGCCCGCCAGCATCAGCTGGACGTACAGCAGCAGGCTGGCGTGACCGGCCGAGAGCACGAAACGGTCCCGCCCCTCCCAGCCGGGGTCGGCGGGGTCGTGCCGCATGACCTTCTGGAAGAGGACGTACGCGGCCGGGGCGAGGCTCATCGCGGTTCCGGGATGTCCGTGCCCGGCGTGCTGCACCGCGTCCATGGCCAGGGCGCGGGCGGTGTCGACGGCCCGCTGGTCGAGCGCGCTCCAGTCGTCGGGGCGCTGCGCCGGCTGATCCGGTGCGGTCTGCGGTGGTGACTGCATGGGGTCTCGTCCCTACGGATTCGGCGGTCCGGGAGAACCGCGGGCTGGTCATGGGCGCTGCTCGGGGCAGCGCGGTCGAGAGGTGCGTGAGGTGCGTGAGAGGCGTGAGAGGGGTGTTCGGGGGAAGTCCCCTGCCCGGGGCCGGTCCTCGCCGCGGGCCACGCGGCGGCACGCAGCGCGCCCGAAGGGCCCGGCGATGGGGCGGCCCGCAACTGCTTCGGGCCGTTCCCCGGCTGCCCCTCAAAGCTATGGGGCCGACGGTCGCGTCCCAAGCCGGACTTCGACAACCAGTGCTGTGGCCGGGAAGGTTTGCCGGGTCGCGGTGTCCGGTGCGGTGCATCTCCCCCAGCTACCGCCGGGAGGGGCCCCCGGGCGGAGGACCACGCCTCGTACCGGACGTACCGGCGTGGTCCGACAACGCCGCGAGGTGCCGTGCCGGGCGCCGCGACCCGGTAGACCTTTCCGGTCACAGCACTAGCCCGCGATGCGGGGTCTTTGTTGGGGTTGGTCGCCGAGCACGGTGACGGCGTGGGCGATCGAGGCGAGCGTGACGTGCCGGTGCCAGCCGTTGAAGGAACGCCCGGTGAAGTCCCGGATGCCCACCCGGTCCGCGACGCCCGCGGAGTCCTGGGCCACCCTGTCCGTGAGCTGCCTCAGCCTGGCCAGATACTCCAGGGGGACCGTGGTGGAGTTGGACAGCCACAGTTCGGCCGGCCACCGGCCGCCGTACTCGCCCATTCCCATCAGCACCAGCTGTCCGTGTGGCAAACCCCTGGGGTACGACGGGAGTTCGACGCGGACGGCGGCGGCGAGGGACATGCCCTTCACGACGCCCGACAGGGGACGCCTCCCCGGGACCGGCCGCCGCATGTTCACGGCCATGGCCATGATCTGGTGCGCGGTGAGCGTGCTCTGCTCCCGTCCGGCCATGACGCGGTCCGTCACCGTGAGCGGGGTGTCCCCGCCCACCCTCGCCATGAACGGGGCGCGCGTGGTGGCGAGCGGCTCCAGGAGCGGCTCGGGCACCTCCTCCAGGTCGAAGATGACGGGCCGCACCGGCAGCCCCCATCCCCGCACGGTCTCCCGGGACGCCTCGACCGCGCATTCGTGCAGGCTCTCCGCGCCCGTTCCCTCCGGTATCGCCGCCTGGCTGCGCCGGGGATCGTCCACGTGCCACGAAGAGGGGAGCTGTAAGCGCCAGTTGACCGGCACGCTCGCGGATTCCGACGCCGCCCAGACACCGATGGCGCGCTGCGCGTTCAACGTCTGCCCGAGCGCCGGGGAGAAGTGCCGGCCCACCCCCACGGAGTACTGCCCGGCCTTGGGGATGGTCATGGGCCGCACCACCCACGCCCGGGTCGGCAGGGCGGCGTCCAGGGCGTCGGCCAGCGCCCGGCGGATGGGAACCCAGTCCCAGGTGGAGTCGCTGATGAAATGGTGCAGGTTCTGCTCGGACACCTGGCCTCCGAGCAGCTTCGCGATGTTGCGGATCGACTTGCGCCCCTGGATGGTCAGCAGACCGTTCAGATACTGCAGGCCTTTGCGGCGCTGATCGCTCCGGGGCAGTGAAGTGAAGACCCTGGAGGACAGCTCGGCGAGGATCATGTCCCGGGAAGCGGGACGGAGCGGAGCCGGCATGGCGTGACCGGCACGCACAACGGGCGGGTGGTGGTCAATCATCGGCTTCCTCACTGTTGCCCGAGGGCAAGACCCCCGGAGGGATCGGCGGCGGGGTGGCACGGTGTCCGGCTGGGCGGCGGCGGGGAGGGACGCGGTCATGCACCGGCGGGCCACCTCTGCGGCGCGCCCGCGAACCCCAGTTGGCGATAGAGGTAGGTGGCGGAGGCCAGCGTCATGTGGTGGTGCCAGCCGGGGAAGGAACGGCCCTCGAAGTCCAGGAGCCCGAGCTCGGTCTGGACGTCCCAGACCGCCACGTCGGTCAGGGCGGTGCGGTGCGCGATCCCCCGCACGGTGGTGGTCCGTGCGTCGCGGAGCGACGTGACCCAGAACCGGGAGGGCCGCTTCGGGACGGCGGCGACCTCCGCCACGAGCCGTTGGGGCTGGTTGGCGGCCGGCACCGTGGGACGGGGCGGAAGGAGGCGCACCGCGGTCGAGAACATCTGCGCCCGGCCGGGCGGCTCGGACATCGTCCGCCGGCAGTGGGCCGCCACGAAGGCCGCCGCGCCACTGACGGAGACAGCGGCCGGGGACGGGCCGGCCCCGCGGGGCGAGACCGGGATGAGCGGCTGTCCGGGCGCCACCTCGAGGACGAAGTCCCGGCCGCTCCTCGTGAGTTGCGCGGCCACCTGCTGGGCAACCGGGGCGAAGTCACGGCCGAGCACCAGGGGCACGGACTCGGCCACACCCGCGGCGGCGAACTGCTCGACCATCTCCAGTACGAGGGCCCAGGCGGGCCTGGGCGTCACCTCGTCCGGAATCCGCGCCCGACGGCGCCGTTCGGGGTCGTCGCACCAGGCGTCGTCGAGAAGGAGACGCCAGGCGACCGGGATGCTGCACCGGCCGCCGGAGAGGAACAGGCCGATGCCGACCTGACAGTTCACCCGGCGGCCGGTCCCCGGCAGGACGCCCGGACGAAGACCCACCGAATGGCTTCCCCGCTTGCGCAGCAGCACGGGCTTGGCCGTCCACACGGCATCGGGCAGCAGGTCCATGGCGATCCGGGCCAGCTCCACCCGCGCGGGCTCCCATTCCCAGGGGCTGGCGGAGATGAACTGCCGCAGAGCCTGCGGCGCGCTCTCGGGCAGGGCCAGCATCCGGGCCATCCGCCGCACCGTCTTGCGCCCCGGCGTGTCCAGCAGCCCTCGCAGATAGGCGTCCGCCCAGCGGCGCTGGTCGCTGCGGGGCAGATACCCGAAGACCCGCTCCCCGTAGGCGGTCAGGCCCTCCGGTCGCCCTCGCTGCGCGCGCTCCGGTGCGCTGAGCGGTGCGCTGAGCGGTGCGCTGAGCGGTGCGCTGAGCGGTGCGCTGAGGACCGCCGCGACGCGTGCAGACATGACTGGCTCCTTGATCGGTCCTGGCTGGCGGTGGTCGCCAGCCGCAGTAGAAACATAACCATCATTCTTATTCTTTTGAAGACCGAGGATGCCTTCTCGGTGCAAGTTCGTCAACTCGCCGTTGTGGACGGCGGATGAGCCGTGGACCGTATGAGGTCGATCAGCGAACAGAGAGCAGGAGGTCGCATTGGCGCCACACGGAGAAGGAAGGAGGCCGGCGAAACAGCAGGAGAGGTCCCTGCTGACGCGCGGCGCTCTCCTGGATGCCGCCGCACGGGAGATCGACAAGTACGGCTACGGCGGCATGGCCATGCATCGCATCGCAAACGAGGTCGGCGTCACGACGGGCGCGCTGACCTTTCACTTCCCCACGAAGGACCGGCTCCTCGCCGAGCTGATGGAGGTCGGGTTCGCCCGGATCCAGGAGCGGGTGGGCGAGGTGGCCCAACGCCCGGCGGCCCCGCTGCACAGGGCCCGTTCGCTCCTCCTCGCCCTGCTCGAACTGTTGCACCGCGACGTCTTGGCGCGCGCGGCCGTACGGCTCTCCGGAGAGGTCCCGGAAGCCGGAGACTGGTCGGAGTCCTGGTTCCAGCAGGCGCGCGAGATGTTCCGGAGCGCGGGAGAAAGAGGGCAGTTGAGGGAGGGCGTCACGCCGGAGGCGGTGACGGACATGGCCCTGCGCCTGATCACCGGGACGGAGGTGTGCGCCCGCGGCAACGACGCGCGGTCCGAGGGATCCGAGGCCGCCAGGGCCCTGTTCGCCCACCTCTGCGACCTGCTCCTGTACGGCATCTCGGCCATCCGCCCGCCCGGGGCGGGTTAGGGTCGGATCCCGCCCCGGCTCCCCCGGCATCGGCCACCCGCTGGCGAAATCACATAAGAACCATTATTCTTTTCCCTGTCGAGGGGGCCGCGTGACGATCGGCCCCCGAGGGTCAGAAGCGGCAATCCAGGGGGAGGGAAGCTCGACATGACGAGAGACACAGGCTTGCTGCGGGACCGGATCGTGATGATCACGGGGGCGTCCAGCGGAATCGGGGCGGCGGCCGGGCGCGTGTTCGCCGCCGAGGGGGCGACCGTGGTGCTCATGGCACGGCGCGAGGAGCGGCTGCGCGAGCTGGCCGCCGAGATAGCCGCGGCCGGGGGGCGCGCGGTGGTGGCGGCGGCGGATGTGACCCGGGAGGACGAGGTCGAACGGGCCGTCGCCGAAACGGTGTCCCGGTTCGGCCGGCTGGACGGGGCCTTCAACAACGCCGGTTACGCGACGTCCGGCAGCTTGTTGCACGAGACGGACACCGCGGTCTTCGAGCAGATCATGGCCGTGAACGTCCGGGGCGTGTGGAACTGCATGCGCCACCAGATCCCCGCCATGCTCGGCTCCGGCCGCCCGGCGGCGATCGTGAACACCTCCAGCGTGGCAGGGGTGTTGGCTACCGGAGCGTCCTCCGCCTATGTGGCGGCCAAGCACGCGGTCCTCGGGCTGACGCGGGCGGCCGCGGCCGAGTACGGCCTGCGCGGGATCCGGGTGAACGCCCTGGTGGTGGGCAGCACCCGCACCGAGATGATGGACCAGGTGCTCAAGGAGAACCCCTCGCTGGAGGAGGATTTCGTCGGGCGCTCGGTCCAGAAGCGGATGGCCGCACCGGATGAGATCGCGCGTGCCGCCGCCTGGCTGTGCAGCGATCAGGCCTCTTTCGTCACGGGCGTCGCGATGCCGGTCGACGGTGGCTGGACCGCCGCCTGACCTGCCCTCACGGCTCGGCTCACGGCTCGGCTCACGGCTCGGCTCACGGCTCGGCGGCCCGCCCCATCTCCGGGGCGGGCCGCCGTTTTCGTATCAGGCCGGCGGGATGCGACCCGCACGACCCCTCACCGCGGGAACGGGATGACCTCGCCACCGGTACCCACCGGGTCGGCGGGACCGGGGCCCGGCTTCCGGGCGAGCAGCACCGTCGCGGAGAAGCACACGCCACCGTTCTGCCACATCGTGACCACCGCACGCCGGTGGCCGTCCGAGTCGGTCGGCCGCGCCTCGATCCAGCACGGAGCGTCGAGTTCGACGTAGCGGAAGAAGGAGGACTCCAAGGCCGTCACGGACAGCGGGCGCTCGGAGGGAAGCGTCAACGCGGCCTGGCGGGACGCCTCCAGGAGGAGCAGGCCCGGCACGTGATCGAGCGGGTGGTCGAAGAAGAGGGGATCCTTGGTGTCCACCCGCAACCTCCACCGACCGAGCCCCACCACAGGGCTGAGGACGACGTCGCGGAGCCGGGCGCGCCCCAGGGCGGACGGCTCGATGGGGGCGGTGGGTGCGGCCGGCAGGGCGGTGACGGCATCGGGGGCGCCGCGCCCCGCCCGCAGCCGCTGGTAGACGGCCGGCGCCTGCACGGTCAGGCGGGTGGTGCACTCGGCGAGCAACTGCCCGCCCTGCACCACGGATATGAGCAGGGTCAGCGCGGACGCCCGCCCGCCGCGACGGGTCGACTCCAGGCAGGTGACGCGGAGTTCGAGCCCTCCGCTGCGGTCCTTCGGGACCAGGGCCGCGGGAGTCAGTTCGTATCTGAGGGTGTCCCAGAGCAGGTGGTGCCCCAGGGGGACGTCATACGCGCTGTGGCACAGCAGGGGTAAGCACTGGCGCACCGTCTCGGTGAGCAGGAGCGGGTCGAGCGCGGTCTGCCCGGTGGCGTAGTAGCCGTGCACCGCGGGCCAGTGGGCGGAGACGACGAACCCGTCGCTCCCGTCGGACCGCAGACCGGTCAGGAGCACTGAGCCGGGGCGGGCCTTGTGGACGAGCTCCCCCGCAACGAACATGAGGGGCGGAGCGAGGGCGGCTGTGGCGGTGCATGGCATGCGATTTCTCCCCCGGTGAAGACCTACGGGCACGAAGCGCACATGAACGTGCCGCGTCCCCACGCCGAAGTGGTCACATCGAACGAGGGCGGGCACAGAACACGCGGCGGGCGCACACGCCTGGACGGCGAAGCCCGTGAGAGATAAAATAAGGATGATTCTTTTTTTTGTCTAGTCTTTACTGGCTTGCCGAACGGAGCTCAGGCATGGAACGTCCGATGCAGGATCGCGCGCTGCGCACACGCGAGCTGCTCCTACGAGCGGCGGCAGAGGAGTTCGACGCGTCCGGGTACGCCGGCACGGGGCTCAACAAGATCGCGAAGCGCGCCGGGCTGACCGTGGGAGCGCTGTACTTCCACTTCGAGTCGAAGGAAGGCATTGCCAAGGCGGTCATGCAGTCGCAGCCCCAGAGCATCGAGCCGAGTCTCGACACTCAGGGGCTGCAGCGCATCGTGGACATCACACGGGTGTGGTCGCACCAGCTCCTGCAGGACCCGCTGCTGCGCGCCGGCGTGCGTCTCTCCGTGGAACAGGGCAGCTTCGGCGTCCACGACATCACGCCCTATCTGCAGTGGCGGGACATCATGGCGCAGTGTCTCTGTGACGCGCGGGACCGCGGGGAGCTGCTGCCCGGAATCGACCCGATGTGGGTGGCCGAGTTCGTCGTCAGCGCGTGTACCGGCGTGCAGTTGTACGCGCAGCTGGTGAACGGGCGCAAGGACCTGCCGGAGCGCACGGTGGAGATGTGGCGGCTGCTGCTCCCGGGGATCGCCACGCCCGGGACCCTGCCCCGTATCGATCTCTCCCTGCGGCGCGGCGACGAGTCCCACCCGGCGACGCCGTCCACCGTGACGCCGTCCACCGTGACACCCGACACCGCGCCGCCCGACACCGCCGGCGCGGAGTCAGAGGCCGGCGACCGGAACCGGTAGCGCCAGCAGCTCCGGTGCCTCCCGGCTCCAGGGAAAACCGCGGTGCAGCTGGAGAACGGACGACACGCCCGTGCCGGCGAGGAGTGCCACGGCCGCGAGCACTCCGGGCTCCGGCTCCAGCTCCAGGAACCGCCAGGGCAGCGCCCCTTCGGACTCGGGCGGCCTGAATCCCAGGACCCCGCGCTCCTCGTCCAGGGTGAAGGAGAAGCTGTCGAAGGGGAGTCCGAGGCCCAGCCCGCGCGCCTTGGAGTACGCCTCCTTCAGAGTCCACAGCCGCAGGGTCCGGCAGTCCCGGGTGCGGCCGGGCGCGGCCTGTGCCACCCAATCCCGCTCGTCCCGTGCGAAGGTCTCGATGATCGCGTCGAGCCCCTGCTCACCGCGGTCGACCCGCTCCACGTCCACCCCGATCCGGTGACTGCGCACCACGCCGAGCAGGTTGTGGCCCCCGGCATGGGACAGGTTGAAGTCCAACTCCGCACCGCCGCGCGGTAGTCCTGCGGTGGGTGGCCGCAGGAACGGCCGCCCGCGCTCAGAGCGCCAGATCACGGCTTCCGCCTCGGGCAGGCCGCTTTCCAGCGCGAGTACCCGCCGTACGAGCGCATGGGCCACCAGATACTGGCGCCGGTCCCGTTCGAACAGGAACCGGTCTGCGATCTCCTGCTCCTGTGCGTCCAGCCAGTGCCCGGCCAGGGTGACGGCGAGCCCGGGATCGAGCTCGTCGTTGGAGCAGAACCAGAGCTTGATGGGCTCGGTCCGCTCCGGCGCCGTGTCTGCCCCGCCGGACACCGCGACCGCGACCGGGCCGCGACCGGGTGTCCTTCGCCGCTCGGCGAGGAGCCACACGGCCTGCTCGCGCTCCAGGAGTCCGGCCTTGAACCGGGTGATTATCTCTCGTTCGTCCATCGTTGCCGCCCGTTCACGCCTGGTGAGGCAGCCGCGTGAGCGCCTCGTCCACGGAAAGCCGGTCCGCGCGCACCGCGTCGAGGAGCGCCCCCAGTTCTTCGGCGGCCCCCAGTTCTTCGGCGGCCGCCTGGTCGTCGGCGAGCGGTCGGCCGTCGGCGGGCCGGTGGCCGTCGCCGAGCCGTTGGCCGTCGGCCGCGGCCTGGTCGGCGGGGGCCGGCTCGGCGGACGCCACCCCCTGCTCCCTGATCCCCGCTTCGCGTGCCACGAGACCCGCGAAGGCCAGCGGAGTCGGTTGACCGAACAGCGAGGTGGCCTTGAGGGCGGTTCCGTAACGCGTGTTGACCACCGAGACGAACTGCACGGTCGCCACGGATCCGACGCCCAGCGAAACGAACGTCTGCCCGGGATCGATCAGTTCGGGCTTCACCCTGAGCACGTCGGCGAGCAGGTGCGTGACCTCGGCCACCACCGCGGCCGGCGCTTCGTCGGGAGTCGCGGTGGCGAGGGTCTGGTCTTCAACTGACATGGGTGGGCTCCAAAGCGTCCGTGCGGTGTGCGGCGGCCAGGCCCTCGAGGAGCGCGGCGATGACACCGGGGCCGTTCTGGGTCAGCACGGACTCGGCGTGGAACTGCATGGAGGCGAAGCCGTCGGCCAGCAGGCCGTGGACCTCACCGGTCTCGGGATCGCGGCTGACCCGTACCCGCCCGTACGCGTGATGGTCGAACCCGTCCTCCTCGGTGTGGGCGGCGAAGGTGTTGTAGAAGCCCACCCGCGCGCGCCCGCCGAACCAGTCGATCTCGTGCTGGACGCCCTGGTTGGGCACCGGCCTGCGGTGCAGCGGCAGGCCCAGGACGGTGCTGAGCACCTGATGGCTCAGGCACACGGCCAGGAAGGGCCGGCGCTCCGCGAGCAGCCCGGTGACGGCAGCCCGCAGATGGGCGATCTTGGGGTGGTCCACCTCGCGCGGATCGCCCGGTCCGGGGCCCAGGATCACCAGGTCGTGCCCGGCCACTTCGTACGGCTCGTCGAAGCGCCGTACCGTCACCTCGCACCCGAGGGAGCGCACCTGGTGGGCGATCATCTCGGTGAAGGTGTCCTCCGCGTCCACCACCAGGACCCTCTGCCCCGCCAGGGGCTGTTCCTGCCCGGTCTGGCTGCCCGGGTCGCGCAGCCAGAAGTCGGCGATCCGCTCGTTGCGCCCGTCGAGCGCCCTGCGGACCGCGGGGTGGGCGCCGAAGCGGGTGGGCTCGGGTTCGCCCAGTGCCGCGAGCAGCCCCGCGGCCTTGGCCCAGGTCTCGCGCACCTCGGACACGGGGTCCGAGTGGCGCACCAGGGTCGCGCCCGTCCCGATGCTCATCCGCCCCGAGGCGTCGATGTCGGCGGTGCGGATGAGGATCGAGGAATCGAGGGTGCGGCCACCCGCGGCATCGTGGCCGATGAGAGCGGCGATCCCGCTGTAGTAGCCGCGGCCGACGGGCTCGTAACGGTGGATCACCTTGGCCGCGCTCTCCAGCGGGGAGCCGGTGACGGTCGGGGCGAACAGCGTCTCGCGGAGGATGTCGCGGACGTCGCGATCGGTCGTGCCCTCGATGAAGTACTCCGTGTGCGCCAGGCGTGCCATCTCCTTGAGGTACGGGCCGGACAGCCGCGCGCCCGACGGGCAGACACGGCCCATCATCTTCAGCTCCTCGTCGACGACCATGTAGAGCTCATCGGTCTCCTTCTGGTCCTCGAGGAACTCCAGGACGCCGTCCAGGGAGGGGCCGGCCGCGGGATAGCGGTAGGTGCCGCTGATGGGGTTCATGACGGCCACGCCGCCGTGCACGCTGATGTGCCGCTCCGGTGTGGCGCCGACGAACGTGCGTCCGCCCGTGTGCACGAGGAACGTCCAGTACGCACCGGACTCGCGCTCCAGCAGCCGCCGGAAGACGGCCAGGGCCACCTGCCGGGAGAAGTCGGGCAGCTGCGCGACGTAGGAGCGCTTGATGACGAAGTTGGCCCCCTCCCCGGTACCGATCTCGTCCTTGATCACACGGCGCACGATGTCCGCGTACTCCTCGTCCGGGACGTCGAACCGTCCGTCGACGCACTTGACCGGCCCGTCCGGGAGCCGGGACAGGGTCGCGCCGAGCGGCACCGCGGCCTGCTCGCGTACGGCCATGGAGAGCAGCGACTCGCCGTCGGCGCGGGCCCGGAAGCCCCGCTCGGTGATCTGCCCGTACGGGACCATGACCAGCAGGTCGTGTCCCGCACCGGGCGCCGGGTCCTCGGCGAGCGGCAGGTCCTTGAGGGCGGCGACCTCGGTCACCTCGCCGAGGAGGATCTCCAGGGTGTCGGCCCCGGCCTGCTCCGGCCGGTGCAGCAGCGCGAAGTCGTCCGCGCGGCCGTCGAGGATCCGTGCCAGGAGGTCAGGTGTCTCACGTGCTGATGCCATGTTGTTCCTCGTCGGGTCAGGTGCTGTGGAGGGCGTGTTCACCGGGCTGCTCCGGATTCGCCGGGTTCCCCGGGTCCGGCGGGTCCGGCGGGTCCGCCGAGTTCGCCGAGGGCGGTCTTGGTCGTGAGCACCCGGCCGGCGCGCCGTGCGACGTAGTTCAAGGCGAGCCGGTGGTCGTCGGCGGAGAAGTCGGCCACGGCGTCGGCGACCAGGAAGGGCTGGATGTCGTTGGTGTACGCGTCCACGGCGGTCATCAGGACCCCGATGTGCGCGTAGACGCCGCAGACGATCAGCTGGTCGCGCTGGTGGAGGCGCATCCGCTCCAGGAGGTCGGACTGGTGGAAGGCGCTGTACCGCCACTTGGTGAACACCCAGTCCTGCGGGCGCGATTCGAGCCCGGGGACGATCCTGCGGTCCTCCGGTGTCGGGGTCATCCCCGGCCCCCAGAAGTCGCGGAGCAGACCGCGCTGCTCCACGGTCATGCCGCCGGGCTGGGCGGTGTAGGCCACGGGGACGCCCAGCTCGGCGCAGCGGTCCCGCAGGAGGGTGGCGTTGGACACGAGGGAGCCGCCGGGTTCGCCGGTGCGGGGGAACGGCCTGAGGAAGAACTCCTGCATGTCGTGCAGCAGCAGCACGACCCGGGCCGGGTCGGGCACCCAGCCCACCGTGTTGTCGGGGAGGTCCCCTTCCGCCGGCATGGGGTACGGCTCTACGGGGGGTATGTGAGGCACGGGTGATGGCGTCCTTCCGTGGTGAGTCGGTGACGGGATGCTCGGGATGTGGGGGGTGCGGGACCTGTGGGGGGACCAGCCCCGACGCCGCGGTCCGCGCCGCCGGGGTCCTCGGATACCCCGTGGCCCTCAAGACCACCGCCCCGCACCTGCGCCACCGCGCCGACCTCGGGGGCGTCCGCCTCGACCTCACCACCGAGGCCGAGCTGCGCCGCTCCTACGAGGAGCTCACCCACGCGCTCGGCAAACCGCAGGAGCTGCTCCCCGTGGTCCAGTCGATGGTGCCCCGGGGCGTCGACACCGTCATCCGCTCCGTCATCGACCCCGCCGCCGGCGCCGTGCTGTCCTTCGGCCTCTCCGGAGTCGCCTCCGAACTCCTCGGCGACACCGCCCACCGGCTCGTTCCCGCCACCGACCGGGACGCGGCGGGCCTGATCCGGTCCATCCGCACCGCCCCGCTGCTCTTCGGCTGGCGCGGCAGCGCCCCCGTCGACACCCCCGCGCTGGAGGAACTGCTCCTGCGCCTGTCCCGCCTCGTCGACGACCATCCCGAGGTGGTGGGGGTGGTCCTGGAGCCCGTAGTCGTCGCCACCGAGGGTCTGTCCGTGCTCAGCGCGACCGTCCGCGTCGCCCATCCGCCCGCCCGCGGCGACCTCGGCCCGCGGACCCTGCCCAGCTACTGAGGTCCGGGGCGGCCGGAGTGACCCGTACGGGCCTTAGGATGGACCTCATGGCGAAATCCGGTACGACGACCCAGGGGCTGCGCACGGCGATCGAGCGCAGCGGCTACTACCCGGCCCTCGTGGCCGAGGCCGTGGAGGCCGCGGTGGGCGGCGAGCCGATTTCGTCGTACCTGGTCCACCAGGAGACGACCTTCGACTCCAACGAGGTGCGCCGGCACGTCACGGTGCTGGTCCTGACCGGCAACCGCTTCATCGTCAGCCACACCGACGAGCAGGCCGCCGACGCCGGATCCCCGTCCCCGTACGCGACCACCTCCACCGAGTCGGTCAAGCTGTCCGGCATCTCCTCGGTCGTGCTCAGCCGCGTCGTCGCCAACCCGGAGTCCTACACTCCCGGCACCCTGCCCCGCGAGGTCGTCCTGACCATCGGCTGGGGCGCGGTCTCGCGCATCGACCTGGAGCCCGCCGCCTGCGGCGACCAGAACTGCGACGCCGACCACGGTTACACCGGCAACTCCACCGCCGACGACCTCAGCCTGCGCGTGAGCGAGGCGGGGGACGGCCCGGAGGCGGTCCGCCAGACCCTGCTCTTCGCCCAGGCGCTCAGCGAAGCGACGGCGGCGACGTCCACCCCCGCCCGCTGATGGCCCACTCCGCCGCCCAGAGCTGGCAGGACGAGCCGGAACTGCTGGACCTCAGCGGTGCCCCTGTCCCGGAATACGGCACCGGCTCGCTCGCCGACCTGCTGCCCACCCTCGTGGCCGGCCAGGGCGTACCCGGCTTCGAGGCCGCGATCACCGAGCTGACCCCGGCCGACCGGAACTGCGTGTTCCTGGTCGACGGCATGGGCTGGGAGCAGATCAAGGCCCACCCGGACGAGGCCCCGTACCTCACCTCCCTGCTCGCCACCTCGCGCGGCGGCACCGGCCGCCCGATCACCGCGGGCTTCCCGGCGACCACCGCCACCTCGCTGGCCAGCGTCGGCACCGGCCTGCCGCCCGCGCGCCACGGACTGCCCGGCTACACCGTGCGCAATCCGGCCACCGGCGAACTGATGAACCAGCTCCGCTGGCACCCGTGGACCCAGCCCAAGGCCTGGCAGCCGTACCCGACCGTCTTCCAGCAGGCGGACGCGGCCGGTGTGGCCACCGCGCAGGTCTCCTCGCCGGCCTTCCAGACCACCCCGCTCACCAAGGTCGCGCTGAGCGGCGGCACCTTCCTCGGCCGGATGACCGGCGAGGAGCGCATGGACCTCGCGGCCGAGCGCCTCGGGGCCGGCGACCGCTCGCTCGTGTACACGTACTACAGCGAGCTCGACGGCGCCGGCCACCGGCACGGGGTCGACTCCGACGCCTGGCGCGGCCAGCTGATGTACGTCGACCGGCTGGTCCAGCGGCTCGCGGAGCAACTGCCGCCGCGCACCGCGCTGTACGTGACCGCCGACCACGGCATGGTGGACGTCCCCTTCGACGAGGACTCCCGCATCGACTACGACGACGACTGGGAACTGGGCGCCGGCGTCGCCCTGCTGGGCGGCGAGGGCCGCGCCCGGCACGTGTACGCCGTACCGGGCGCCGAGACCGACGTCCTGACCGTGTGGCGCGAGGTGCTCGGCGACCGCTTCTGGATCGCGAGCCGCGAGGAAGCCCTGGAACTGGGCTGGTTCGGGACACCGGGGGAGTGCGACGAGCGCGTCCTCGGCCGGATCGGCGACGTCGTCGCGGCCGCCCAGGCGGACGTGGCGATCACCGCCTCCCGGGCCGAGCCCAACGAGTCGGCGCTCGCCGGCATGCACGGCTCCATGACCCCGGCCGAGCAGCTCGTCCCGCTGCTCGAGATCCGCTCCTGACACCCGGTTCCGTCCGGCCCCTCCCCCTCACGCCGACCCATCGAAAGGTCCTGTACTCCCCATGCCCGAGCTGGTGTTCTTCTCCGGAACGATGGACTGCGGAAAGAGCACCAACTTGCTGGGGAATCCGCCATCTCCCACTGGGGCCGCCGACCCCACGGTCTGCCCGCCCCGAAAGGTCACCCTCCTCTGATGTCCGAATTGGTATTTTTCTCCGGCACCATGGATTGCGGGAAGAGTACTTTGGCGCTCCAGATCGGACACAACCGTTCGGCCCGCGGGCTCCAGGGCGTGATCTTCACGCGCGACGACCGCGCGGGGGAGGGCAAGCTGTCTTCCCGTCTTGGCCTGGTGACGGAGGCGGTCGAGGCCACAGAGGGCATGGACCTCTACGCGTACCTCGTGGACCAGCTCTCCAAGGGCGGCAGGGTCGACTACGTGATCGTGGACGAGGCCCAATTCCTGGCTCCCGACCAGATCGACCAGCTCGCCCGCATCGTGGACGACCTCGACATGGACGTGTTCGCCTTCGGCATCACGACGGATTTCCGCACGAAGCTCTTCCCGGGCTCCCAGCGCCTGATCGAGCTGGCGGACCGGATCGAGCAGCTCCAGGTCGAGGCCCTGTGCTGGTGCGGCGCCCGCGCCACCCACAATGCCCGCACGATAGACGGCGAGATGGTGGTCGAGGGCGCGCAGGTCGTCGTCGGCGATGTGAACCGCCCGGCGGGGGAGATCGGTTACGAGGTCCTCTGCCGCCGCCACCACCGCAAGCGGATGACCTCGTCGGCGGCCCACGCGGGCGCTCTCTCCCCGGACGTCCTCCCGGTCAACCACGCCTGACCGTCCGCCTCTGTGCGGCGCTGGCGCCTATCGGGCCTGCAGCCCAGCCGCCAGGCTTGAAGCACATCCCTTGGCGCCGCCCGCAGTAGTCTCCGAAAAGCGTGCGCCGCGGCCACAGATGCAGTGGCATCCTGCGTTCGTGGACACAGAATTCCCCGAAAGGCTGGGCAACTTACCTCCCGGTGCAAGTCAGGCGGCCCGGGCCGTCTTCCGAAACCTCGGATTCCCCGAATCCTCGAAGGATACGGATGCCCTCGGGGAGGAGGCCACCGTTCCTATGACCTCCTCGCAGTGGCGGGCTGTACTCGCCGACGCAGAGCTTGCCGGAAGATGGCAGGAGATGCGGGCAACGGCACTGGAGGTGGCCTCCACGGCGTCGACCTCCGGGCGATCCGCTGGCAAGAGGCTTCCAGCGCTTGCACGGCGACTCCGTGCGGCGTCCAACGAGATGGTTGCGATTTGGAACGACGTTTCCTTGTTCGCGCCCCCCAGCAGCGTCACCGAAGAACGCCGCATGGCAAGGGACATCGCAGTCTCAAGCCATGGGATGGCCTCTGCGGTGATTGCCTGTCTGGAGCTGGGGTGGGACGCTTCTCACTGGTCGGCGGCGTGGGAGTGCGCCGTTGAAACGGATGCCAATGTACGCCGACTCGAGGCCTCGCAGGCCACACCGGTGGATGCGAACGAGGACCTGTACCAGCGAACACTCGGACTCTCATCGGCAGAGATACAGCAGGGCGAGGGGTTGGCGGGGCGGGCCCGACTCGCAGCGGCCTGGTCACGGGATCCCAACGGGCTTGATCGCCGATTGCGCCAGCAGATGGGGCATCTGATCGGTGGCTCCCAACTCCTTACGGGCAAACTACGACAACATCTCGCTGCACTGGCCGTGTCCGGTCAGCCGTTAACCGCGCATCGTGCCGCGCGTCTGGCACGCGACCTCGTTGCGGACAAGCTGATGGAAGATCCACAGCTTGCCTATGCAGCGATTTCCCGACACGTCAAACGTGAACCCTTGATGCTGTCCGCATACCGCGGTCAGACATCGGCGTGGGAAGGCTACTTGCGTGCCACGTCCGATGAGAAGCAGATGCGCCCAGTCGCAGACTTGTACAAGGTCGTCGTCGAAGGCGACGTCAAGTGGACTGCGGCCGTGGTCCTCGACTTGCTGGGCAGGGCGATCCCAGCCGCGCACACCCTTGCGGCTGTACGAGACTCGTTGAATGCCGAGGCCCATCCCCTCTGCCTGACGCTGGCCTCGGTGATCAGGCCGGAGTGGCGGAATGCAATCGCTCACGAGGACTACCACTGGGACCCGATGCACTCCACGCCCGTACTGGGCGGCCGACCGGTCAGCCTCGATGAGCTACTCCACACTGCTCGTACCGCCCGCACTGTCTGTCAAGGATTCGAGCATGGTGTCGCTGTGGCATACGCCCAGCACGCCCAAGCCGGTCACCACGATGAGCAGGAACCCAACGAGGTCACAAGAACCCTGGAGATGCTTCAGGCGATCGGTGAAGCCGGCCAGCCGGTGTTGGACGTGCAGCGCCAGGGCACGTGCATGCGACTGGAGGTGCCGGAGCTTTCCATCGAGACGCTGCGAACCTTGTTCCGTGCCCTGCTCAGGGCCTCGCTGGCAGACGAGAGCATCGCTCGTTGGGAGGTTCGACAGAATGCCGATCGGCCGATGCTCTACGTCGATCAGACTGGCGTCCAGGCAGCCCTACGGCTCGCCGAGGACCTATGGGAGGCGGCCGATCCGCTTCCATTCGCAGAGCTCCCCTTGCTCGCGAACGCCATGGTCAACTCAGGGGAGACTCATGAGGTGGCTGCACGGACGGTCCTAGCCATAGCCGCAGCCCATGCAGTCGGGGAGCGCAATCGCTTGGCTGCGGAGCTCGCCTGCGGCCGGCCGGGCGCGAAGCATGAGCTGCTGTGTACGGTGCGGCGCATCTGTCATGGCACCGAGGAAGCGTCGCGCCTTCTCGGTGATCCAGCGGGGCGCAAGCTGATCACTTTCGCCAGGGTTCTCGCCGGCGAGTGCCAACGCCTTGAGAGCGCAGCTCCTCGGTCTCTTGTGCACGAGATGGCTCCCGCCGACCGCGCCCTGACGCGGTACGCTCCAGCGCACGTGCCATGGATCAAGCCTTCCGTGGGCGTCTGAGTGGAACGTGCCTTGGTGTGGCCTCCCATTGCTGCAGCACTGAGGCTTCGCCCGGTCCCTGACTTCCCCGGCTCCGTGCGCTGCGTCAACGTTCGATACCTGGCGCACGGCGTGGAAGGCCGGGGCGTACCGTCGCGGGGCATGGCATCCTGGTCCGGTGATCAGGGAACCCGCAGAGGCGCAAATCCGAGAAGACGGCACCGTCGAACTACCCATGGGCATCCTCGCCGAGGCTGGCCTCACCACGGGGGTCAGGGTCCTTGTCTACAGCGACGGTGACGGCAGGATCGTGCTCCGCAGGGAGGCCGACGCAATCGAGGACCTACTGAACGGCCGTCCGCTCTGAAGGGGCTGCGCGCGCTCCCCGGCCGTCTGCTTTGACGAGTGCTTGCTGGACGAGCTCAGCAGCGTCGGCCGGAGGTGTGTGTTCCCACACACGGACTACCTTCCAGCCCGCCTCGGTCAGGAGCCGGTCCGTCTCTTTGTCCCTCCTGGCGTTGCCCTCGATCTTCTTACTCCAGAAGTCGCGGTTCGTCGCTGGGATCGACCCATGTTCAGGGCAGCCGTGCCAGTAACACCCATCCACGAACACCGCGACCCTGGCCTTGGTGAACACGACGTCCGCCGTTCGACGCAGATGCGGGAGGGGTTTGGCGGCCACGAGGTAGCGGAGTCCGGCCCTGTGCAGCAGTGACCGTAGTCGCAGCTCCGGCTTGGTGTCCCGGCTCCTGTTGGACCGCATCGAGGCGCGAGTCGCTGGCGAGGACGCCCATGATCCTGCTGTGTCTTCCCCGACAAGGAGCCCTGTCTCCCCCGCAAGCCTCCACGCCTCCCGTAGGTTGGCCGATCGGGTCGGGAGGTCGACCTCCCCTAGGTGCAGTCGCTTTCGCCGCCCTTCCGACGTCCACTGCAGGCTTGCCGACACCCGTCCCGTCCTGCGGGACGGCGTCAGAGTCACATGCGCCGCTCCCCTTCGCCCCTCACCCACATCCACGAGGCGGTTGGACGCCCCGCCGGCCGCCCGGTCCTGTTCCCGCGAGCGCTGTGTCCTGGTCAGCCCCGGTCGCGGACGCCACGAGCGAGGAGGTGCCTCACTACTGCGGGTAGGAGTTCCCCCCTTGGGCGTTCCCGTCGCTGCATCGTGCTCGACATTCGTCACACACGGACGGTACGACGTGGAAATCACCAGGTCATGCCTCCGTGAATTGCGACTTAGAGGGGGCCGGCGCAAAGAGGACATGAGTAGTATCCTGCTCCTGTCCTCTGTCCGTTGTCAGGCGCGACCGGGCCGGCTAGAGTTCGCCTATGACCCTCGCACTACCCGACAGTGACTATCCGGACAAGCTCCTCAGCGGCCTGAGCGCCCCAGGGCTTCCTCTCCGGACCATCGACCTGTTCGCGGGGTGTGGGGGACTCACCCAGGGATTCGCGGACGTCCGGCGCGGGGGACAGGCGGTCTACGAGCACGTCGCCGCAGTCGAGCTCGACCAAGCCGCCGCGGCGACGTATGCGGTGAACTTCGGTGCGGACGTCCACCAGGGGGACATCGCCGACTGGGTCATGAGGGCGGAGGGCATCCCCGAGGCGGACGTCGTTTTGGGTGGGCCGCCGTGTCAGGGGTTTTCTCAGCTCGGAAACCAGGACCCGACCGACGAGCGCAACCAGTTGTGGCGGCACTACCTGACCGTCGTGTCCCGGGCCAACCCCAAGGCCTTCATCATGGAGAACGTCGAGCCGTTCAGGCGTTCCCCAGAGTTCCAGTTCCTCGTCGACGAGACGCGTCCGGGCGGGAAGCTGTCCGAGTATGTCCTTCATCACGAGGTCATCAACGCGGCGGACCATGGTGTACCGCAGCGACGGTTGCGCACGATCCTCGTCGGTGTCCGTAAGGATCTTCGGGTGGGGCAGGGGGCAACTGAACGCGTCGGGGACGTCTCTGAGCTGGAACTGCAGTCTCTTTTGATCCCCCAGCCCTCCCCGGCTCAGCAGAAGACGGTGTGGGAGACGATCTCGGGCCTGGTGCTCCAGAAGACACTCCGGGAGCTGCCTGGACGTTGGGAGGAGGTCAACGGCAAGCGCATCGCCGGACGCTTCACGATGGCCGAGCTCCACCTCCGCCGCAACGGGATCACCGACCGGTCCATGGAGCGATACAGGGCGATCCCCGAAGAGGGGAACCGCTTCAACCTCCCCGACGAGCTTCTCTCACCGTGCTGGAGGAAGCACAAGACCGGATCCGCGGACGTTATGGGGAGACTCTTCCGGGACAAGCCCTCCGTCACCATCCGCACGGAGTTCTTCAAGCCCGAAAAGGGGAGGTACCTGCACCCCTGGCTCCACCGTCCCATCACGCACCTCGAGGCGGCCCTGTTGCAGGGTTTCCCGATGGACTTTGAATGGTGTGGAAGCCGCAACCAGATCGCACGGCAGATCGGTAACGCCGTCCCCGTCGGCCTCGGGCGCGCGATCGCCGAGCACCTGGCACCACTGTTGCTGGCCCAGCGAAGTGGGCCCGCCAGCCAGCCGATTCGCGCACCTCGTTCCCGCGGGGGAAAGCGAAACCTCGCTGCCGTGTAGGCGGCTATGGCGGGCCCGCCGCCTTGCTCGACCGGCCAGGCGTCGCCCTCATTTCCGGCCATGAACAGACAAGCGCCCCAGATCCCACAGTTCGGTCACGCCCCGCGAGGACGAGCATCGGCGGGATAAAGTGCCATGTGAACCACCACGTACCATGCGTGACCGCATGGAGTGCCCGTAGGTGAGGTGTGGGTCTCCGACGGTCCCTGGGTCCGTCGCCCCTACCCAATCCCCGTCCTGGCCTCCGCCCGTGGCCCCGTGCGTACCCATGGAGGCTCAGTTACGGATGGATCGTCGACGCCCGGACGCAAGCGGCGTCCGGCGCCGGGGAAAGGGTGGGGACCTTGAACGAGTTCGACGACCAATATGAGGCGTTCCGCCGTCTCATCAAGACGCACACGCCCGAGCAGGCATTGGCGACGATCAAGCTCTTCGGCATGGAAGAGGAGTTGGCCAGGCGGATCGCCGAACGCCATCAGCGGGAGACCATAGAGGTCCGCGACAAGCGGGAGCCCGGATCCGTCGTCCGGAACAACCGCGAGACCTGGTATGTGGGGCCGCAGGACGATGACCGGTGTTGGCCTGCCCTGCGTGACCTGCTGGGTAAGCAGTCGTGGAGCGACGAGAGCGTCCGTGACCTGGACGCGGCGTCCACCAAGGTCGTCTCCATGCTCGACCACCCTATGGCGGGGGAGTTCTCTACCAGGGGCCTCGTCGTCGGGTACGTGCAGTCGGGCAAGACGACGAACTTCACCGCGCTGATTGCCAAGGCCGCAGACTCGGGATACAAGTTCTTCATCGTCCTTGCGGGGGTTCACAACGGTCTGAGGCGTCAGACCCAACTCCGCCTGGAGCGGCAGCTCGTGGAACCCGTCATTGACCAGTGGCACCCCCTGACGGCACGGGAGGGGGACTTCGAGCCGCCAGCCGGCAACCCGGCCGCGTTCTTCGGTGACAAGAGCCAGCAGCACGTCCTGTGCGTGATCAAGAAGAACGTGCCTCGCCTCAAGAAGCTGAAGGCCTGGCTCGAGAAGGCCCCCGACTACCTACGCAACTGCCCGACTTTGATCATCGACGACGAGGCCGATCAGGCCAGTGTCGCCTCTAAGAGCACCAATCCCCTGATCAGGGAGATCATCGACCTCTTTCCCCGTGGGGGATACGTCGGCTACACCGCGACGCCGTTCGCCAACCTCCTCATCGACCCCGCGGCTAAGGACCTGTACCCCGAGGACTTCGTCGTGAACCTGCCGAAGCCCCGAGGCCACTTCGGCACGGAGGTGCTGTTCGGACGAGAAGCTCTGGATGGTGAGGATCCCGAGGACGTGCCGGACGGGTACGACATGATTCGCAGCGTTCCCGACGACGAGGTGTCCCTCGTCCGGCCTGGGCGTGGCGAGATCGAGGGTTTCGTCCCCGAGGTCGACGGCGCCCTTCGCACCGCGGTGCTCTACTTCTGGCTTGTGACGGCCGCCCGACGGGTGCGACGTCACGGCACCCCCCACTCGACGATGCTCGTCCACACCAGTGTGAGCACCCTGGTCCATGAGAGCTTCAAGGCCCCGCTGGAGGCGTTCCGCTCCCGGATTGCGGGGAAGATCGTGGATGCCGACGCTGCACTCTTCGCCGAACTCAGGGATCTCTGGGATGCGGAGACGGCTCGAGTCCCGGGCACCGAGCCGGACCTGGGAGAGGATCCGGTGCCCTTCGACGCACTCCTCCCGAAGCTGGGCGGCGTTGTGGACGACTGCCGCATCATCATGGACAACTCAAAGAGCGTGGAGCGGCTCGACTACGAGACCGGGCCGGTCGTCGCTATCGCGGTGGGCGGTAACACCCTCTCCCGCGGACTCACCCTGGAGGGTCTGGCGGTCAGTTACTTCGTACGAGGGGCCTCGACGTACGACAGCCTGCTTCAAATGGGTCGTTGGTTCGGTTTCCGCGAAGGATATGCCGACCTACCGCGCATCTGGATGACTGACGAGCTGCGGGACTGGTTCCGCCACATCGCCACCGTCGAGTCCGAGATGCGCCGGGACATCGACTTGTACATGGTCGAGGATAAAACGCCCACCTCGTTCGCAGTCCGCCTGCGCAACCACCCGGCGCTCCGCATCACCGCCCCCGCAAAGATGCGAGACGCGGTGAAGGTCGGCGCGTCCTACGGCGGGCAGCGGGTCCAGACCCGCTACTTCCGCTCCCACGATGCAGCGTGGCTCCTGGGTAACCGTGAGGCAGCCCACGCACTCGTAGACAACTCCTTGCGCATTGCGGGAGCCAGGCACGAGGAACGGGGCTCAGAGGGTCGGCACGTGCTGCGGAACGTCCCCTATGACCTGGTCCTGGATTTCCTGGAGCGATACCGCTTCCACGACAAGTCGATGGAGTGCGATGCGAAGCTCTTGCGGACCTACATCGAACGTCGGGTGCGGGCGGCCGGCGGCGGTGCACTGAAGCGGTGGAACGTGGCCGTCATCGGAAATCCGCTGAGCGGCGACACAGACCGCCGCTACGAGTTCGCTCCCGGTATCGCCGTAGACCGTGTCGTGCGTGCCAAGCTGCAGACGAGCGGACATGACGCCGCGGACATCAAGACCCTCATGAGCCGTCGCGACGCCGGTGTGGACCTTGACCTCACTGGCCTCTCCGAAGTTACGGAGGCCGCGCTCAAGGTTGCCCGTCGTACCCAGTCCCCGGATACGGCCCTGCTCACCCTCTACCCGATCGACGCCCTGTCGCCATCGCCCGCCAACCGAGCCCTCCGCTCCCCGCTCGATGCCGTCGATCACGTCATCGGCGTCGGATTGGTGTTCCCCATGCCGCGCGGCGAGGACAGCAAGGTCGAGTGGTACAGCGCGGACCTGTCCTCCGTGGAGGACGATGAAGAGGAGGACTTCAGTCTTCTCTTCGACGAGGACGACCGGTGAGCGGCACGGACCTGCGGGTCGTCCTGGACCACCACTGGGCCGAACTTGCTTCAGCCCCAGTACGTGCCGAGGTCGCGCTCAGGGTCTCGGAGCTACCGGTAGTCACCGACTACGGGGCGATCTCCGCAGCCATGGACGTCGACGGGCTGCGACATCTACTGATCCCCCTCCGAGGGCGCCAGAACATCCCCACGGGCCGCATCGGCGGAGCTCTGCGGGTTTCCGAACGGGCGCTCCAGGACGACAGTGCCTACGGGCGATTCGCTGACGTCGTTTGCACCAGACGCGACCTCGACGATGTCTTCACCGGCCTCTGCGGCGACGTACTTGTGGCCCTCGAGGCGGACGGTCAGCGCCCCTACCGCACCACCCTTGCCGTGGTGAACCGGTGGCGACAACTTTTCAGCGGGGGCCTCCGAGGACTGACTGTCGCGGAGGAAGTGGGCCTGGCCGGCGAACTACTCGTGCTGCTGCGCCTACTCCGAGACGATTCCGCCGCCATACGCCACTGGGTCGGCCCCGAAGGGGCGCGCCACGACTTCACCGATGGAATCCGCGCCGTCGAGGTGAAGAGCACTCTTGCCGTGTCTGGACGGCGTACCTTCGAGGCCCACGGACTCGACCAGCTCGAACCCCCGCAGGACGGTCGACTGTTCCTGGCGTGGCAACGTTTCGAACGGCGACCCGACGGGCGAACTGTGCGGGAACTAGTTGCCGAGGCCGGGCAGCTTTGTGACGATGAGTCAGAACTCGTGGACCGACTCTCCCGACTCGGATACTCGTTGTCACAGACCGATCAGAGCACCGAATCCCGGCTGGCCCCTGTCGAGTCACGCTGGTACGTGGTCGACGAAGACTTCCCCCGCCTGACCGGGGTAACCCTCGACGGCGCAATCCCGGACGGTGTTTACGACGTGCGCTACACAGTGGACCTGGCCGGCGTCCGATCCGCCCCGCTGGACGAAGAGGCCGTCGACACCCTCATCTCCGAGATGGGGGGCTACTCGTGAGCGCGTACGGCGCCCGCTGGCTCTCCGAACCCTACGGGCCGGGCGGTGGAGGAGCGGCCGAAGGAGCGCTCAGGAACCTCGACGCCACGGAACTCGATCCTTTGACGCTGCTCGTTCGGGAGTCGGTCCAGAACAGTTGGGACGCACGTACTGGCGCCGGGCCCGTCGACTATCGAGTCGAGCTCCGAACGCTCGGGCCGAGTGAGGCTCCGGTGTGGCGGGACCTGCTGTCCGAGGGCGTACCGCGGGCCGATCATCTGAGGCTCCGTTCCTCTTTGGCACGTTCGGTTCTGCGCATCCTCACGGTGACGGACACGGGAACCCGGGGGCTGGGAGGACCGACCCGGGCCGATGTTGCGAAACCCGGAGAGTCCGACTTCGTGTCGTTCGTCCGCAAGATCGGCAGTTCGAGAGACATGAACGGCAGGGGTGGTACCTACGGGTTCGGCAAGGCCGTCTTCCATCTCATCTCCGCCGCCCACACCGTCCTCGTCCACACCCGCTGCCGGGTCGGCGACAGGCTGGAGACCCGCCTCATCGGATGGGCGGTGCACGAGAGCTACACCACCGACGTGTCCGGCGCGGCCAATTCCTACACGGGTCGCCATTACTGGGGGAAGCCCACTGGCGGATATGTAGAGCCCCTCGTGGGCGACGAGGCCGACGAGGTTGCCCGCCGGTTGGGTCTGCGACCCTTCCCTGAGGGCGGTACGGGCACCACGGTTGCCGTGGTCGACCCCGTGTTCGTCGAGCGCGGGGACGATGAGGCGATGCGCTGGATCTCCGAGGCGATGCTCTGGAACCTCTGGCCCAAGATGCTGCCGGAGGGTGGGGACGCGCCGATGCGCTTCAGTGTCCTCCACGAAGGCCGCACCGTTCCGGTGCCCCGGCCCTCGGAGACCCCCCACCTACGCCCATTCGTCTGGGCGTTCGACGATATGAGTCATGTCGTGGAACACAAGTCGATGCGACGTAACCTCGGGCGGCTCGGAATGCGGAAATTCCTAGCCCCCGTCGGCCCGATCTCCGCTGCCGCGCGAGAGGTCGGCCTGGGTGACCGCTTGCACCACACATGCCTGATGCGTCCAGTGGACCTCGTAGTGAAGTACCTCGAGGGTCCGCCCTTCTACGAGGAACACGGAGGGTACGCGGCGGTGTTCCGCGCGGATCCGGAGATGGACCGCGTGTTCGCGGCTACGGAGCCGGCCACCCACGACGACTGGCTGGTGGACAAACTCCAGGACGTTGAAGAGCACCGACTTGCCAAACACGCTCTGCGGAAGATCTCGGACGCGATGAAGGAAGCGTCCGGCCCCGCTTCGGTCGTCAACGAGGCTGGCGAGGGTGTCTCCCTGGCGGGGATGAGTCAGTTGCTCGCCGGTCTCATGGTCGGCACCGCAGGGGAGGGTGCGGCGGCGATCTTCCCCACCACCGGAGGGGCCTCCGGTGGTGGGGGTCGTGCCGGTGGCGCAGGCGGGTCCGGCGCTGCCACGGCTGGGCAGCCTGGACGCCCCCGTGGCAGGCAGCGAGTCGTCTACCTGGGAGACCCGGTACACGACGTGCTCGACGGACAGGCCGTGATCGTCCAGCGGTTCACCCTGCCGGACCTCGGTGCGCATGTCGTCCACGGGAGGCCGGCCGTCGCCCTCGGTGAAGGACAGGGAAGTGAGGCAGAGCCTCCATTGGGTGCTTCGACTCCCACGGTGTTGGGATGGCGTTCTCAGTCGGGAGTGATCACCGAAGGCCGCACTCTCTCCACGGAGGGTGGTGACGGGGCTGTCTGGTCGCTCGTCGTCAGACCGGCGCCCGATACGGTCACCGAGCTCGTAGTCGTGGCCGATCAGGGACAGGTGAGTATATGAGCCGCCGCGCCTACCCCTATCGCATGGCCGCCCCGGAGAGCGTGTCGATGAGCGGCTGGTCGCTCAAGTCCGAGGACGGCGGAGCGGTGCCACTGCCGTCCTCCATCCCGGACTGGGATTTCCAGAGAGACCTCGCCCTCGAGACCGTCCTCGGTGTCGACTTGGACGAGGTCCGGATGTCGGCTGCCCTCCCCTCGGAGTCCGAACTCGCTCTCACCGTCGTATGGAGCGCTTCCGGAAGCGGTATCCGAAGGCTTGCCGACCAGGTTCCGGTGCATGGCACTGGCAACAGGTCCGTTCAGCTGGCCTTCCTGGTGGCCGGGCGCAATAGCGGCGGGGTGCTCACCGTCGAGACTCAACTCGTACTGGCGAAAGGCATAGAGAACCCCGATCCGACCGGCCCCCGACGCGCGGGCTCCATTCTGTGGCGCCACGAAGTTCGGGTACGGCTGCAAGGGGACGCCTCGCAGTTCCCGATGGCGGTAGTCGACTTCAAGGAGGCGGGCTATCCGGAAGACGCCCCTTGGTACCTGGACATCAGCCCCAACCTGGAGGCAGCGACGATGGGCGCCGTCGTCCTGCTTGTGAACAGCAACGCTCCCACGGCGTTGAACGCGCTGCGTAGAGCAGACAAAGCGTCGTACGCGGAGCGCCTCATTCAGTCGGCCCTGCGACAGGATGTTGTGCGCCTGATGGTCGAGCACGCCCTCTCGGACGATGAGCTGACGGACGACTCGGTGTTCGAACCCGACACTCTTGGGCACATGCTCCTCGGCCTAATCCGCACCTATCTGCCGGGCACGACCTTGGCCTCGCTGCGCACGATGCGCCGCAGCGACCCGGCGCTCCTGTCCGCTCGGGTCCAGCACGCCGTCGGCCTCTTCAAGAAGGAGTCCTAGTGGCGTACCTGTACCCGCGCCTACTCCCGAAGGCTGCAGTATCGCTACGGGAGGAGTGTCTCGAAAGGACCGTGGAGGAATTGCGCGGACGGGCAGACGTCTCCCATCCCGCCGTGTTCTACGCCGCTACGGGAGGCATGAGACTCCCACAACAGAGGTTGAGGGCGCTTCGACAGTCCGTGGTCGGGTGCGCCATCGACCGAGGCTATCCGGCGCCCCCGGCGAGACGCCAGGCTGCGGCCTTTGACATCGCTAGTGCGGAGATACTCCATCGCGAGTCGGGGATCATCCCCGCCGAGGCCGTTGCGGGCGACATGTGGGCATTCCTGTCGTTGGTCGTCATGCCCGATGTGGCAGCGTGGCGCTTCCCTGACCTTCACCGCGACCGGGTCCTTGGAACCGACGTCACCCGGCACGTGTTCGGACGCCTGTGGTGGCGGGCGCACCTCCTCCACGACGAGGGCGCGGACCGAGAGGACCTCTACGCCGCGTTGTCCGTCCTCGGCGAGGCCGCCTTCGACCAGATCTACGCCCGACGCACGTCGATCGGCGGAAGCCCACACCTGGTCAGGGCGATCGTCAGGACGTGGGAGGTAGTGGACATCGCTCACGGTGGCGTCGGGGAACGCGACCTGCTTCGCGACTTCCTTAAGCGGGTGCGCAGGCTCAACGCCTTCATGTCCTTCGACTCGCTGCCCGAGGAGGTGCTGGACGGGGAACTCAGTGCTCTCGTAGAGGAGTCCCTGCGTGCCATGACGGGGGACAACACCTAGGAGAGACCGCTTCCTTGGCTGATGTGGCCAGTATCCGGCATGGGCCAGACCGCGCGGATGAGTCGATGACGGGCTGGACGACGCGCGCGGCAGCCCCTTCCGCACCTACCAGCAGCGCGCCGCCGGGCAGCCCGTCGCTCTCCTGCAAAGTCCTCCGCTGTCCGCGCAGCTCGCCGAACCTGGTGCTGTTCAAGGCCTTGGCGTCGAGGTGGCTCCTGGGGCGGGAGGGGATGGAGTCGTGGTCGGAATCTGCGGACGGCGCCGGCAGCCCGCTCGCTTCTGTCCAGTGGATTCTCACTTCGAGGGCGATTGTCAGACCCACCTGGCAATGTGACGTGTGACTGGTTGTCCGTCAGGAAGTGGAGTGCGCAGATGGATGTGAAGCAGGCGCTCGGTGAGTGGCTCACCCCCGATCAGCTCCCGGCTGCGATCGCTGCGGACGCCGAGATTCTCGCGCTCGCCGGCGCTGGGTCGGGTAAGTCGCGGACGCTTGCTGCTCGAGTGGCGTTCCTGGTGGCCTCTGGCGCCGCTCCGGAGTCGGTGGTGGCCTTCACCTTCTCGGACAAGGCAGCGGAGACGATCAAGAATCGCGTGGCAACCGCGCTCAAGGTGTGCGGCATGGACCCGCTCCTCGTGGGTGGGATGTACATCGGAACGATCCATGCCTGGTGTCGTCGTGTACTCGGTGACATGGATGCGAAGTACCGACAGTTCGACGTGCTGGACGCGATGCAGTTCCAGGTCTATCTGATCTCTCGCTACCCGAAGCTCAACATCAATCCCCTGCGAGACCAGCGCCTCACCAACGCAGGCAACCGGCGCGGATACTTCGAGACGCTCATGCAGGTCAGCCGCGCCTGGCAGATGATGAACGACGAGCTGCTCGATCCGGCGCAGATCGCAGCTGAGGACGGTGCCTTGGGTGAGACCCTGGACCGGCTGCGAGGTCAGATGGAGCATGACAACTTCATCGACTTCTCGCTCATGCAGCGGCTTGTGGTTGAGGCGCTCGAAGGCGATGACCCTGGAGTGGGCCAGGCACTCGGGCCTCTGCGGCATGTGCTGGTGGACGAGTACCAGGACGTGAACGTCGTTCAAGAACGACTGATCGAACTCATGCATCGGGACTCCGAGACTCTGTTCGTCGTGGGTGACGACGACCAGGCGATCTACGGGTGGCGGGGCGCAGACATCACTAACATCTTGGAGTTCGACCAGCGGTATCCGAACGCGGCGGTGTATAAGCTGCTGACCAACTTCCGCTCCACGTCGGCCATCGTCGAGGCTGCTGGTGGTTTCGCTGCCCAGGAGCTGGGTGCAACGCGGTTGCCGAAGCAGCTGACCGCAGCAGTGGACCGTGACCCCCGGGAGGTCGCCGTGCTGCGATTTTCCAATCGTGTCGAGGAAGCGGCCTTCGTCGGCGACCGGATCAAGGAGCTGCTCGGTACCGCCTACGAGGAACCGGATGGCACCGTACGAGGGCTGACCCCCGCCGACTTCGCGATCCTGATGCGCTCGACGAACCAGCCCGAGGGCGACGGTACCAAGCGGCACACGGCGTTCATCCGGGCCCTTGACGCACGGGGTATCGAGTACGCGCTCAATGCCGGAGGTCAACTCTTCGACCGGGTTCAGCCGGCAGCGGTTCGGAGTTCCTTCGAGCTGTTGCGCGATGGGTCCCCCGACCGCACCCAGGCGGACGGTCTGTTCCACTCCGAGCTCTCTGCAGCGTTCCCGTGTGCCGATCTCAACCGCCTCCGGAAGGTCTTCGCCGACTGGGGCCGTCGCATCCACGCCCCTGTGGGGCCCGGCATCCCCCGACAGCGGCTCTTTCCGCAGCAGCTGCTGCATGACCTGTTGGAGGCCCTAGGTGTCGCCTCTAGCGGGTTCGGCGACGGTGTCATGGCGGACCTGGGGACCTTCAGCAAGATCCTCACGGACTTCGAGTCGGTCTACGTATCGATCGACGGCAAGGGCCGGTTCGGTGAGCTCCTCAACTTCCTGCAGAACGTCGCCGGCGATGGGTACGAGACCGACAACCAGATGATGGCACGCCCGGATGCCGTAACCGTCTCCACCATCCACAAGGCCAAGGGCCTCGAGTTCCCCGTCGTGTTCGTTGTGGACGTCGAGGCTGGTCGCTTCCCGGGGAAGCGCCGATCCTACGACGGCTGGATCCCTGCCGCCCTTGTGCAGCGGGCGATCACCAACGGTAGCTACCAAACGGACAGGCCGGATCAGGCGCGCCTGTTCTACACCGCGGTCACTCGCGCCGAACGCTTTCTCTACGTCACCGGCTCCGAATGGCTGCCCGGCGGCAGGCGCCCGGCGAAGGTCTCCCCGTACACGGCTCTGCTGTCGCACACAGAGATCCGTGACGATCTCCTTGATCCGTCCGCGCCGCCCCGCGTGATGCCCCCGCCGGCGATTCCGCGCAGGCGCGGAGACGAGTCGGTGCTGCCGACCACCTACTCCGAGATCCACACCTACATGCGATGCCCGCACGCCTACAAGCTCAGCGTGGTGCACGGTTTCGCACCACCCGTTCCAGAGCTCTTCGGCTTCGGGCGTGCGGTCCATGCCGCGGTGGGGAAGCTGCACCAGCTCTACAAGGACCAGGCGCCCAGCCCTGTTGAGGCGAGGCTCGTGGCCGAGGAGATGTTCCACCTCAAGCACGTCGCCCCAAGCTCCGACCCGGTCAACCGTCCCGGCGCGTACGAGCGGGCTCAGCAGAAGTCGGCGGACATCGTGTCCGACTACGCGGACAAGTACGCCAAGGACTTCGAGCGTAAGCGCCAGATTGAGCTGCCCTTCGAGGTCCCCGTGAATCGTGCGGTGATCTCTGGGGCCATCGACCTGCTGCTGAGCCTCGATGACTCGGACAAGATCCGTGAGGCCTCAGTGGTCGACTTCAAGACCATGAAGGGTGGCCCCGAACCGGTTAACAACCCCGATCTGAACTGGGAGGACCTCTCCCTGCAGGTGCAGCTCTACGCTCGTGGTGCGGATCTGGTCCACGGGTTGAACGCGCGGACTGGTGCAGTGCACCTCCTCAAGGACGGTCAGCGAGTGTCGGTCCCGGTCGACGGCGTAGCGGTGGACGCAGCGGTCGCCAACGTGGAATGGGCGGTCGATCGGATCATGGAGGGGGACTTCCCTCAGCGTGCTTCAGGGAGGAAGTGTGGGGCTTGCGACTTCGCCCAGCTCTGCCCGCAGAGGGTGGACCCGTTCGCTGCGCAGGATGAGCCGCCCGCCCTGCACCTTCCGGATGGGGATGGCGGCAAGAGGTTCCTCAAGGTCGCTGCCATCTCGCAGGTCGGGCCACAGCACTAGAGGGACCGTGCAGCGCCCATGGGGGCGTTGATTTCGATCGGTGAGTGCCTGCGTTTCGTCTGTTCGTGAACGCAGGCACTCACCTTCGGTTGGGTGACGGCCTTAGGCGGGGTGACTGGGCTCGACACAGGCTCGCTGAGGGCGTGGGCGGGGAACTGCGGGCCCGTCTCTGAGGCGGACTGATCGCCACACCCGCTCGTGGAGTTCGGCGATGCAGGGGCTGCACGCGAACATCGGGGCCTGCATGCCCGCGATGCTCGCGGGTCCTATCCATAAGACGCGGGTCCAGCGTTGTCCGCAGTACAGCCAGCAGACGCCGTCGATCCATGGGTTTCCGTCGTCGGTCTGGGCGGGCGCGGGCAGACCGTTGCTGGCGAACGAGGCCACCCCAGGAATCACCATGTGGTCAGACATCGGGAGTCTCCGGTTCGATCTTCTGCCAGCCGGTGAGGCGGGGGCGGGAAGTAGGTTCGTGGTGGGTGGCTACTGGCGGATGTACGTGAGTCCTGGGGCGCGGTCGAGGTCGAGGGTGAAGCGGTCGACCTGGTCCGTGCTGCTGGACACGGTGAGGGTGTAGCCATTGCCGGTGTAGATGCCCGGCCCCGTCGGGGTGAGCTGGTCCCTTGTTCCTCGGCGCCACAGGTGGAGGGCGCCGGCGCTGCGGGTGAGTCGCAGGCTGCCGGGGGCCTGGGTGCAGGTGAAGGTACCGAGCTCTGTCCGCTGGACGTAGTCGTTGAGTGTGGGCTGGTCTCGTACGGCAGTACTCGGGGTTTGCGCCAGGGTCGCGGTGCGGAGGAGGACTTCCTTAGGGGCCAGCATCGGCTGCTTGTGGAGGTCCCGGAGGATGGCGGCGCTGATGCGGTCGGCCGAGAGCTCGGCATTGTTGGACAGGGAGACCACGCGTAGCCCTGACGCTTCCACGTGGGCAGCGGCGGAGAAGCCCTGTTCGTGGCCGTAGTGGAAGACGGCAGTGCGGCCGGGGCGGGCGTCGGCGTAGAGCCCGGGGCCGTAGAGATAGGGCTCGTGGTCGCTGGGCTCGTAGTCGACAGCTTCCTGCCAGGGGAGTTGGTGGGGGTGCTGCCAGCGCTGGTGGAGGCGGGTGAGCCAGCAGTCGAGGTCGCCGACGGTGGTCCATAGGGTGCCGGGTCCGGGCAGGGTGACCGGCGTTTCCGTGTGCTGCCAGCCGTGGTGAGTGGCCTGGTAGGCGGATGCGGATCCGGGGATGACCTGGTGGGGGTCGCTCTTGAAGTGGGTGGCGTCCATGCCGAGCGGGCCGAAAATGCGGTGCCGGGCGAGGTCGGGCAGCGTGGTGCGGTGGACCGTTTCGAGGATCTCTGCCAGGAGGAGGTAGTTGGTGTTGCTGTAGAGGAAGCGGCCTTCGGGGACGGCGCGCTGGTCCTGCCGGTAAGCGAGGGTTCGCAGGTCGTCGGCCGTGTAGTGGTCGAGGTCCCGGAAGCCGGCGAGGGAGAGCAGGGACTCGGCATCGCGTATGCCCGAACGGTGGGTGACCAGGTCCGCGACAGTGACATCGCTGATCTTGAGTCGGGGCAGCAGGTCCGCGGCCTGCTGGTCCAGGCGCAGGAGATCGTCATGCGCGGCGAGCAGGATCAGGTGGGCGGTGATCTGCTTCGCGACCGAGCCGACGTTGAAGGTGGTGTCCGGTCCAATGGGCAGTCCGTGTTCGAGGCTGGCCAGACCGGTGTGCAGCAGAGCGGGCTCTTCGCCTGACCGGTGGACCAGCAGGGACAGGCCGGGCTCCTCGTTGCGGGCCGCGTTCACAGGGCGAGGGCCTGGTGGTGGGCGGCAGCGAGGCGGTGGCGGAGTCCGTCATCGCTGATCAGCTCCAGAGCGCGGGCATGGTCGGGTGCGGTGTCGGCGAGGAGGCTTCGTTGCTGGTCGAGGTAGGCAGCTAGGAACCGGTGAAGGTCTCCCTTGGTGCTGTTCAGCGCGTGCGCGGTGAACAGCATAGTGAGCGGGAACGCCCAGCAGGCGTGGAGGAAGCCGAACGCCGGCCGTGTTGTCTGCTTCCACGGGGAGTGGAAGTGCGCGGCGTCGCTGATCTTGCTTCCCGTTGCCGCGAGGGCGTCGTTCAGCCAGTTGTGTCCGGCCTCGTGGATGAGGTCGCGGGCCAGGATGACCGGGTCGTCGACGTGGTCCATGAAGACCGTGCCGGGCAGGCGGCTGATGGTCCAGCTGTCGAGGATCTCGCCGAGGCTCTTGGTCCGCAGCAGGCACAGGACGACGGCGTGCGAGGCGAGTAGATCGCGGAAGCCCGCTCGTGCGGCGCTGGCGTACGCGTCGGCCGCGAGGCTGAGCAGGTGGGGCTGGGCCGGCTCGGTACCGGGGCCCAGGACGTAGTAGGGGGTCTCGGAGATCGCGGATCGGGGCAGGTCGGCGAGTGCGGGTGCCACGACCATGCGTGTGCCGACCGCGGTAGGGATGGAGCTGGTGGTGGCCCCAGCGTCGGGATGGGCGACGTACCAGTCGAAGGTCGAGGCATCGCCGGCGTGGGCGGCTGCTTCGGCTCCTTCGAGGGCGTGATGGGCCAGGCAGTAGTCGGCCGCAGTACTGGTGCTGGACTGAGGCGGCTGGGCTTCGGGGCGGATGAGCGCGTGGATGCGCTGCGTCCGCTCGTGGTGCAGGCGGTCGATCGGCGGGAGGCCGAAGAGGTCGGCGAGGGTGTGCACGAGGCGGCTCTCCTGTTCGGTGGTGGGTCTGGGTCTGGGGCCGGGCCGCAGGTGCTGGTAGCCCGGCCCCAGGTGTGTTCACCGGCGGCGCTCAGAGCGCCGGGCGGCTGTGGGTGTTCAGGCGGTGGTGGTCTCCGCCTCGGCCGCCGGCCAGCCCTCGGCCGAGACGCTGGAGGTGTGGGCGGTGGTACGGACGGTCTCGTCCTCGCCGCGCAGGTCCTCGACGTTGGCGAGGAAGTCGGCGATGCGGTCCTGGTTCATGGGGTGTTCCGCCTTTCGGTCTCGTTGGCTTCGGCTTGTTCCACTTGCTCGGCTTTGGGGCCGGATTCGGGGCGGAGATCTCGCCCTGGGCATGAGGGGCTCCCTCGTGTTGGTCAGCGCAGCTGCAGGTCGGCCGCGGTGCGGAGCGCGGTGCGCAGGTCGTCCATAGAGGGGCGGTCGTCCGCGTCGTCGGAGAGTGCGGCGGTCACGACGCCGCGCAGGGGCTCCGGGATGAGGGGCAGGTTCATGCGGCCGGCCAGGCGGGGGATGTCCCCGCACAGGTAGCGGTAGACGAGGACGGCGAGGCTGAACACGTCGGCTGCAGGGGTGGCTTCGTGGTAGCCGGTGAGGTATTCCGGCGGCCAGTGGACCTCGGGGCCGCGGTGTTCAGGCCCGCGCGGGGTGGACCGGCGGCGGGCGGCTCCGAGGTCGGTGATCAGGCCCCGGTCCTGGTCGATGAGGATGTTCTCCTGGTAGACGTCGCGGTGGACGATCCCGCGCTGGTGCAGATTGTCCAGGCCGTCGGCGACGTCGGTGAGGATGCTGAGGCCCTTCCCGGTGTCCTTTGACGAGGTCATGAAGGCCCGGAAGTTCCCGCCGTCGCAGTGCGGCATGGTGTACCAGTCGAATCGCTCCGAGCTGCCATGTTCCAGCAGCGGGACGATGTGATCAGTTGCTCCTGCGGCGGCGGTCAGCTCCGCTTCGTGGCGAAAGTCTTCACGGGTGAGAGCGCGTTCGGTCTCGGTCATCTGCGCGTACCAGTAGAAGCCGTACGCGGCGGGCTTCTCACTGGGGTCGAGCTCGGCCAGGACGTGGTTGCTGCCGAAGCCCGCCTTCAGCACGACATCCTCCTGGCCGGGGCGGTTCGCTCTGACGAGGGTGCTGGCTCGCGTGAACGCGAGGAGGTCGCTGATGTGCCAGCCGTCCGTGCGGAGCTGATCGAGTACCCAGGCTGCGGGATGCATCGAGTGCAGGTTCATCGGCTCGCTTCCTTGTGCGGGGCCGCGGGGCTGTCGGCCGAGCGGAGGTCCTCCATGCAGGCGTCGACCAGGGCTTCGAGGTCGGCATAGGTCGTGCAGGCGTGCTTCAGCACGGGAAGACCGGTGGCCTTGGTCCAGGCGTCTACGGCCTCGTTGTAGAGAGCGGCCAGCCGGGTGGCGGCCTCGGCCTGTTCGGTGAAGCGCCGCTTTGTGGCACGTCGCATGATGCGGGCGTGGCAGATGGCGGGATCGGTGGTCAGCAGAACGGTCAGCTGCGGTCGGGCCCGGGTTTGCTCGGCGAGGCGCTCGACGTACGCGTCGACGGGCTGCCCGTGGAGCAGGGCGAGCAGGCAGGCGGTGGAGAGGGTGAGCCGGTCGGCGAGGACCGGGCCCTCGGTGAGGGCGACGGCGATGTTGAAGCGGGAGTGCAGGGCCAGGTCCTGGGCGGCGGCCTCGATGGCCTCCTGCTCGTCTCCGCCGTGCCCGGCCCGCAGGCGGATCAGCGTGCGAGTGGCCGGGTGGGAGAGCCAGGAGAACTGGCCGATGTGACTGAGGGGGATGCCCTCGGCGTGGGCGGCGGCCAGGAGCCGGTCGCGGAGGGTGCTCTTTCCGGCGCCGGCTATGCCTTCCAGGGCCAGGAGCACGTGCTCACCCCGCCGTGGTGGGCTCGGCGATGAGCCAGCTGATGAACTTGGCGACCCGGCCCGCGGTGACCGGAAGGGTTCCGTGCGCGAGCTGGGAGCCGTATAGCAGGGCGGTACCGGGCGCTGGGGCGACGCTCCAGCGGGTTCGGGGCATCTGCTGGAACCAGGTCGCGGAGTTGTCGGCTCCGTCGTAGGTCAGCCACATGCCCTCCGCGTAACCGTTCGGAGCGGCGTCGGGGGCCTTACCGTTCCACAGGCGGTCGCTGGAGGCGGTCTCGACGTAGAAGTCGCCTCCGGCGTCGGCCTGGGTGATCACGACGCTGATGCCGGCGATCTGGCGGGGCCAGGCGAGCGGGTCGGGGGCGATGCCGTCGAGGTGGCTGGTGATGTGCTGGCCTACGCCGTACTCGACGTATGTCCACGGCCGGCAGAGGGTGATCGCGGGCATGACGCGGGCGAGCGCCGGGCGAGCGCGTTCGAAGGCGTCGCCCAGGAGCTTCTCGGCGGCCGGGGGGATCGAGGGGATCTCGACGCGTCCGGCGGGCTCGTAGACGGCCATGGCCTGTTCGGGGCTGTGGCCGGGGATTTCATGGATGGAGGTACGGCGCTCGTCACCGAAGCGGCTGGTGCCGCCGCTGGTCAGGACGTCGTTCATCAGGTCGGCGAGGTGGGTCCGCTCGGCGTCGCTGAGGAAGTTCTCGATGCTTCCGACGCCGACGGTCTCGGCTATGTGGATCACTTCGTGGTTCCCCCTTGCTGGAGCACGCGGTGGATGTCGTTCAGGTCCGTGCAGTGGTTGAGCCAGCTGACGACCGGGCTGCGGGTGGTAGCCAGCGGGTCCTGCCATAGGGCGAGGAGCTCTCCGGTCAACGGCAAGTCGCCGCTGTCGGGAAGTAGGCCGGCGTCAGCTGTCTCGGCCTGGGCCAGGGCGCCGCACGAGGCCCCGTGCTGCTGGGTGAAGACGAGGGCGAGACGGGTTGCGGCCGTGGTGCCGCAGGCCCGTACGAGGGGGTCCGGAGGCAGCGGCAAGCCGTACGAGCGGTGTTCGGTGACTGTCCACGCCTGGGCGATGGCGGCGCCGGAGGCTGCGATGCGGCAGGTCGCGCAGCACCGGTGGTCGGATTCCGGGCAGAGGCGGAGATGCTCGCCGAGGGTGGTCGCGATCTCGTCGAGGACTGCCCAAGCGGTCCTGGCCAGCACGGTCCCGACGTCTGGCTGTCGGTATCCCGCGGTGTTCTTGTGGTTGCAGCAGGACTCGCCCGCTCTGGGCTGCTTGCTGGAGGAGAGGGCGGGTTCGATGAACAGGGTGTGGAAGTAGGCGATGCGTCCCAGGAGCTGGTGGAGGGTGACCGCGTCGCCGGGCTTCATCGCAGCACCCCCTCGGGGGCTTGCGGCGACACCGGCAGCGGGCAGACGCACGCGGATTCGGCCTTGGGGCGCTCGGCGTCGAGGGCTGCGGCCAACACAGCGGTGGCCTCGTTCAGGCGGGCGAAGTAGCCGTCCCACCCTTGACCGGAGCCGGGGTCCAAGCTCAGGTCGAGGACCGGGGTGGTGGTGCCCGTGATCTCGCAGGTGAGCTCCGAGCGACCGACGTTGACCTCGATGCCTGCGGGGAGGAGGGATCTTGCGAAGGTGGCAGCCCGGCACAGTGCCGCAGCAGCGCGGGCGTACTCCTGGCGGTCGCGGGGGAGGAGCCCGATGCGCAGACCCGTTGGGGCCAGGTCCACGCCGGTGTACTGGTGGCCCTGGCAGCTGTCGTACGTGACCAGCCCCCAGGCTCGGGTGACCGTGTCGACCAACGGCCAGACGCCGGGTTCGATGGCCGCCTGCCACATCGGGTGGGCTGGGGTCAGATCGTCGGCCTCGTGGATACCGGCGAGGCCCACGGTGTTGATGTTGCCGTGCTCGCTGGTGTGCAGCCTCACCGCGCCGTGGGCGAGGTCGCGAGCATCCCAGCTGGTCAGGAAGGCGTTCACGTCGCGCATGCTGTTCGGGGTGCGCGGGCGCCAGCGCAGGGTCTGGCACCAGGTGCCGGCGGGGTGCGCGGGCTGGGCCAGCAGTGCGGCGACGCCGTCGATCATCCGCATGCGGTAGTCGCAGTACGCGTCGCGATCGTTGGCCGGGTCCTGGCGCCAGCGGGTGGCGATGCACCCTCCGCCGCAGGTGGTGCGGTAGTCGCAGGTCGTGCACTTGTCCATCAGGGCTTTGCCCTGATTCAGGAGGAACAAGTCCTGCTGGGCGCGGACCACCTCGTGCTCGTCGGCTGTGGACTCCAGTTGGGTGAGGCGGGCCTGTGGCCAGGGCAGTTCGTCGCAGCTGCCGAGGCGGCCATCGGGGTAGAGGGTGAAGACGTGGTCGCACTTGAGGTCGGAGAAGTGGCAGAACCCTGTCGGCAGACCCCGTAATCGCCGGATCGTGGAGACGGCCGGTTCGAGCTTGATGCGGGCGAAGTGCCCGGCGGTGATCCAATGGGCGGTGGCGGCAAGGACGAACTGGGCGTACTCGTCGGGATGGATCGCCCAGGCCGGGCCATCGGCCGCGTTCACGGCAGCCTGTTGAAGCAGTCGGCTGGCCGATTTGCGTCTGCTCGGCAGGGCCGTGGAGCGGCGGATCGTGGAGTCGAAGCAGGGTACGAAGCTGATCGCGTTGACCGAACCGAAGCCGGCGAGGTGGTCCAGCACCTCTTCGGCGCGGTCCAGCACCGCCGGGGTCACCGCGGCGATCACGCCGACGCTCCGGCCCCGCTCCGCGAGCAGGTTCAGGGCGGCGGCGACGCGCGGATACACGGGCTTGCCGTCGTAGCCGACGCGCCAGGCGTTGCCCTGGGCGTCACCGTCGAGGGAGATACCGATCTGGAGGTCAGGGCAGAGGGTGTCGAACATGTCGAGCCAGTCGGCGTCGAGCAGGACACCGTTGGTCTGCAGGCTGACGCGGACGACCTGCGGCAGGCTGGCCAGCTCAGCGAGGATCTCGCCGATGTGCTCACGCCCGGCCGTCAGGGGCTCGCCGCCGTGGAGTTCGACGGCGAGCTTGCGGCCCTTGAAGATGTCGGCCAGGCGCCTGATCTGGTCGGCGCTTACCCTGGCACCCCCAGGGGCCTCCTTACGTTTCTCGTAGCAGTAGAGGCAGTCGATGTCGCACGTCTCGCCGCGCGTCTTGACGATGACCGACACCGCGGTGCCAGTGTCATCGGCGTTCAGGCTCCGGTAGAGCCCGTCGATCGTGTGGCGTTGTTCTGTGCTGAGGTTCATCGGCTGCCCCCTCCTATGCTGCCGTGACCGGATGACTGGCTAGTCGGACAGGCGCCCCAGCAGGGCGCCCTGGCCGGACTGGAGAATGTGCGCGGCCTCCAGCGGGATCCAGAAGCACTCGAAGTGAGTCGGCTCCTGCTCGCCGTCGTGGTCCTCCTGGCTCATCCACCGCTCCGGGGTCGGCTCGGTGAGCTCCAGGTGGAATACGTGCCGGTGCTGGATCTCGAACCGGTACGGGCTGATGTCGTACGCGGTCTCGCCGAGCTTGCGGACGATCTTGAAGTCCGACAGGCCGGTCTCCTCGCGGGCTTCGCGCAGGGCGGCGGCCTCCGGGGTCTCACCTGGGCGGATGCTGCCCGCGGGGACCTGGATGCCGACCTCCTCGTAGGAGTAGTCGGTGTGGCGGAACACCAGCAGGCGCCCGTCGCGCACGACGTAGACGAGGACCTTTTCCTTCGTGACCTTCTCGGGCATTACGAAAACCTCCACTTGGCACAGAAGCTGACTCGTGGGGCCGGCCCGGTAGAGGGCCGGGGACTGTTTGTCCCGTGGTCGACCGTGATCGGCCGGTGTCCTGGGGAAGCCCACGAGTCTAGGCCCCCCAACTTGCCGTCGAATCAGCGTTATTCAGTCGAGCAGCTGGCCGACACGGGACCTATCGGCTGCTGGGGCCGCGGTCCGACGCCTGGCCCTCGTGCGGGTGTTCGATGACGAGCCCGCTGCCGATGGGCGAACCCTCGTCGCCGCTCGATCAGCCACTTCGGCGGCGTGGCCGGAGAGCAGTTGCTGATCGCGACTGCTGCCCCGATCCGCCCTTCGATCACCCGCACTGCTGGGCAGATCGAACTCCGCCCAGCAGCGCTTGCCCGTCGCAGTCAGATCAGCACCGTGGCGGTCGGCGAGCACGGATACGAGATACAGGCCGCGCCCGGACTCGGAACTACCGCTCAAGGGCTCCGGCCGCGGCAGCACCTTTGTAGCGTCATGCACCTCGACCACAAGCACAGGCCCCTCCTGGCAGACACTGACGGTGACCAGCCCCGACGTGGTGTGGCGCACGGCGTTGGTAATCAGCTCACCAGCCGCCAGCTCGATTCCGTCCAGTGCCTCCTCGTCGAGCCGTATGCCCCAAGAACGGATGCCGGCGACGACGTGGTGTCGTGCCTGCTGGGCGGCGGCTGCCGTGCGGGCGACGGTGAACGCGAGCTGGTGGTGCGCTGCCATGAGCGGGCCTCCTGGGCTGCCTGACTTGCGTAACCACGGCGGAGACTCGGCCTCGCAGGGCCGCTGTCTTGCCGGGGCGAAGATGAAGTGTTCCCGGCGGCTCCCGCCTGAACGAGGCCCTGAGCGGCGCCGAACGCCGTCCTTTCGTGCCTAACCGATGTCTATTCGCTGTCCACCTGGAATTTCTGGACAACAGATCTTCGATCGGCGGCTGTTGATGTCTAGCGTGGATGTCGGACAAGGACCCCCAGCACGAGGGAGCGGCTGTGCAGCCATCAGGACCGACCCTCTTCCAGACTCTGATCAACCAGCGGGGCTGGCAGGATTACCAGGTCTTCAAGCGGCGCTACGAGCAGGCGGCCAAACAGTTAGCCGAGCTGGAGGGGCCGCCATCGATCGCGACCGCGACGATCGAGAAGCGGCAGTTCTTCCGGTACGCGCACGGCGAGGTCCGGACACCGCAGACCGTCGGCCGCCGCGTCCTCGAGTTCATGTTCCCGGGCCTCCCGGCCGCCCGACTCCTCGGGCCTGCGGAGCCCAAGCCGACGGCCTCGCCGCACTACCCGGCGGCTGACGACCGCAACGCAGTGGATCCATCCGAGTACGGCCTTGAAGACGTGGTCATGGCGGCGGCGAATGAGTCGGCGCAGTTCGCGGCCAGGGCAGAGAGCAGCAACGTGGGACCGCACACGCTGGAGCAGCTGGAAGCTGACATCCGCCGCCTCGTCATTACGTACCCCAACCGGCCCGTCGGGCCACTGTTCCGCGAGGTACGTGCCCTTCGTGACCGTGCCTTCGAACTCCTCGAAGGACGTCAGCCACCGCGGTACACCAGCGACCTCTACGTAGGTGCCGGCGTCCTGTGCGGCGTACTCGCGAATGCCAGCTTCGACCTGGGCCGCTACGGCGCCGCCGAAACACAGGCACGCACCGCCTTCCTATTCGGCGAGCTCGCCGGCCACAACGGACTGCGCTCCTGGGTACGCGGACTCCAGGCACTCATCGCGTACTGGGACGGCCGCCCCGTAGACGCCGTACGCCTCGCCGACTCCGGAAGCGCGTTCACCCCCGAATCCGGCACGGCGCAGATCCGGCTGGAGAGCATCAAGGCACGCGCCTATGGCCAGCTCAACCGGGGCAGCGATGCCATGGCCTCCCTGAGCGCCGCCGACCGCCTGCGCGAGCGTCTCGTCGAAGGGGACGAACTGCCCGGCGGAATGATGGCCTTCCCCGCCGAGAAGCAACTGTTCTACTCCAGCAGCACGCACCTCTGGCTTGCCGGCACGCAGCACCTCAGCGACGCCGAGGCCCGCGCCGACGAAGCGGTGGAGATGTTCCAGTCCGCGCCGCCGGAGCAGCAGAGACTCGGCGAGATGTCCCTGGCCCGCATGGACCTGGCCATGGCGCGGCTGGGCCGAGGAGACATCGACGGGGCCGCGACGCAGATCCACGCTGTCCTCGGGGTCAGTGCCCGGCGCCGCACCGAGAGCGTCGATCGCCGGCTCGGCCACTTCAGCCGCCAGCTCGCGCTGCACCCCGGGGCCGGATCACCTGCCGCGATCGGCCTCCGTGAGGTGATCATTGCTCATCAGGAACGCATGCCCGCTCAGCTCCCGCCAGGAGGCAGCCCGTGACGACCATGACCCTCTTGCACCCCGGCGCCATGGGCGCGGCCGTCGCCGCCCAGGCCGTCAAGGCAGGCCACGAGGTGCTGTGGGTGCCGGAAGACCGCAGCGACGCCACCCACCGGCGCGCGAAGGAAGCCGGCGCCACCGCATGTGACTCGCTCGGCGAAGCGCTGGAACGCAGCGAGATCGTCCTGTCGATCTGTCCTCCGCAGGCCGCCGAAGACGTCGCTGCAACGGTTGCTGGCCACGCCTTCACCGGGGTGTACGTGGACGCCAACGCGATCAACCCCAAGCGCATGCAGAGAATCGCGGAGGAGATCAGGCCGGGCGCCATAGTCCTAGATGGGGCGATCTTCGGCCCGCCGCCTGGTGGCCAGAGGGCTGCTCGTCTCTACCTGGCCGGCGAAGCCCAGGCCGTGGATACGATAGAGCCCCTCTTCAGGGACACTGCATTGCACGTGCGCCGCGCGAGTGGAGGTGTCGGCTCCGCCTCCGCGCTGAAGATGGCGTTCGCCAGCTACCAGAAGGCTGCCCGAACCCTCGCCGGCGTGGCCCACGCGCTGGCAAATGCACACGGCGTCGGCGACGAGCTCACGGCCGAGGCGCAGATGATGGCGTCCAACATCCTCTCCGATCCCGGATACCTGCCGAGCGTGGCCGCACGCTCCTGGCGCTGGGCCCCCGAGATGGAGGACATCGCCAAGACCCTCCTCGAGGCTGGGTTGCCCGCGGACATGGCCGAGGCCGCGGTGGCGGTGATGTCGCGCTGGGAAGGAGACAAGGACCAGTACGACTTGAACCTTGCTGACGTGCTGGCCCACTTGCGGAGTAAGGGTGATTGAGCAGCGGCCAGGTCTGACCCCGGATGCAGGTCGAGAGCGCCCCCTCGTCGTCCATGAGGCGAGTGGACGGGTGTGAAGCCGCGCGGCGGAGGGACGACGGTTCCCGGTCGTCAAGGTCGAGCTTGGTGCATCACAGACGGCTACCGCTGTACATGCCGAAGTACTCGCTGCGAGCGCTCCGCCAAGCACAGCGACAAGGGGGCCGTGTCGAACATGTTGGGCATCACCACTCCGACGCCGGGAGAGGACTCGGCTCGTCATCCGGCTTCGCCAGCCTCCAATGCGTACCGGAGAGGAGAACCGATCGTCCTGCGCCTTCGTCGTCTTCCGTGGTAGGCGCCAGGCGAACGCTGACCCACACCCCCTTCTCGGGAACCGGCAGCCCCAATGTCCTGGCGATCTCCGGATGGGAGCTCTGGTGGCTAAGGATGAGAATGCCCTCCGCCGCCAGCGCTCTGCGGGCGTCTCGCACTCTCTTCGGCGCGTCCTCCTGCCTCGCGACCGTGGCGACGACCGTACGAGTCACCGGTTGGCGCTGCGCCACGCGGAACAGTTGGTTCACGCGGCGCTGTCCGGATGCTTCAGCGAGGATCGCGCGCACCTCGTCGTCCGGAAGCCGATCAAGGATGTTCACAGGCAAGAGGACGTCTCGATGGATCCATTCGATCGCCTCGTGACCCGCACGGCTCAGCGTCCGCTTACGGTCCCGGCTCCCAAAGGGCCTTTGCAGCAACTCTTCCGTCGCCCTCACCACTCCGAGGCTCCACGATCCCTTGCGGTGGTCGATCCGGACCAGAAGGCAAAGGCCGTCCTCCGTTTCCGTGGGGATCGTCCAGTTGGCAGCGGCTGTGATCTTGAGATCCACATCGACCCCGGCGATCCGAAAGTCGAGCTTTCGACCGGGCTCGAAGTGGAAGTGGTGACGCATCAGGTTCTCCACGAGCTGCCCCGACATCGTCTTCTCTGCCTTGCTTAGGTCCTCCCAGCGATACCGGCCTGTGTGTGCCCCGTCGAGCAATCGCTCCACAGCCTGCTCGATGACAGCCGCCATACGGCGCCCGTACGGGTCGAGCTTCAGGAGTTCCTCCCGTACCACTGCCACTTCATCGCTGCCGGGGATCCGTTCCGGCTCGGGCTGCGGCTGCCCTTCTCCACCAGGTGCCGGGGATGACCTGGCAGCGGCAAGCAGTCCTTCTAGTGCTGTGATCCGCTGAGCTGCCTCCCGAGCAGACTGCCGTGCTGTATCCCGCTCGCCGATCGCCTCCCGCAGCCTGCGCAGCAAGTCGGTGTGTTCGTCATCGCGGGAGTTCGTGCGCGCGTCGAGATCGGCCTCGGCCCGCTCCTTGGCCTGGAGGGCCAGGCCAAGGGCTGAGCTGGTCTTCAGTAGCTGCTCCTGCACTCGGACCAGTTTCGCGAGGTGGGCGGTGCAGTCCTCACCCCTGTGCCCGTCGGGCTCGCCTGGGGAGGGCGGCCGCCATGCCACCTTCAGCAGCGAACGAGCCCTCTTGTTGGCCTTGACCGCCTCGGCCTCGTCCCTGACGCATGCGTCGACCACGGCCTTGACCAGACCCCTGTGGTTCTTGAGGTCGGTGCCCCTCAGCCGTCGGTGCAAGGTCGACAGGCCTGGCTTCGCGGCGTCGCCCACCCTGTCGGGCAGTAGGACGTGCAGTTGCTCCACCGACAGGCCAGCACCGTCCCGAAGGGTGCGCAGGAATATGACGAGTTGATTCTCTGCATCAGACTCTCCGCACGGAACGCCAGGTGGACGCCCGCCGCGTTGTTGTGATCGCCCTGACATCAGCCCAGTTCTCTCGGTAACAGTCGTGTTCTCTCTGATGGAACCGAGAAAATGCTACCGGGATGACCAACATGGCGACACTCTGATTCCGTCACTCACGCCACAAGAGGAGTCCAGCCGCCATGCCCCAGCGCTCGCCGTCCCCCCGCCGCTCCATGTACGACTTCGCAGCCCTCGTGGCCGTGCTGGCCACGGGAGTGGCCCTCGTTGCGCTCGGTGTCGCACCCGAGTCGCTCGCCGCAGTGACCATCGCGCTGTCGGCTCTCTACTCGACATGGCGCGTGGGACACGTTGGCCGGCCTTCCGAGCTGGACTCCGGGCCGGAGAGGCAACTTGAAGACGAGAGCGGCCGTGACCCGGTGGCCGAACTGGCCCCGGAGGAACGGGATCACTCGCAGCCTGCCCCCTGAGGCAACGGGCTCCGCACGACTGGCCCATCGAACAGTGAAGCTGCGCCATCTTGAAGTAGCTGGTCAGGGTGCTGGTGTGACGCCGGTTCGGGGTGCTCGTGCTGGTCGTGGGCGGCAGTCTGGGGTGTAGATCGTTGGGCAGGGGCGGGTTTGCGGATTCCCGTCCGTCGTCGCGGGTGCCGCTCCTACGCTCCGGCGCATGATGGATCCCGAAGTGCTGGAGCGGATCGCCGCGCGGCGTGCGAAGTTGGACGGGCTCGAAGAACAGCTGGTCAAGCAGCTGTCGGAGGTACGGGCTGAGCGGGATGAGCTCGCCGTGGCCGAGCGGGTGTGGCAGCGGATGAATGAGCAGCTCGCCGACGAGCGCATGGAGGCCGGGTCGCCGGTCGTCCAAGTGGCGGGTCGGGCGGTGCGGCTGGTTCCGGATCGTGCGCCGGGGTCGGCCGAGTCTGCGCTGCCGGCGGAGTACCAGCGCATCCTGACCGCCGTGCGGCAGGCCGGCGGCCCGGTCTCCACCCGGCAGATCGGCGAGGTACTGGGCTTGGACAACGGGGTGAGGGGCAAGCTGGAGCCGCTGCGCGGGAAGCTCACGAAGCTGGCCGACCGCGGCTGGCTGCACAAACGCCCAGACGGGAAGTTCACCACCCGCGCGTGACCAGGCCGCACAGCGACGGGGCGTAACCGAGGTGCCCCCGGCGGCTGTTGGAATTGTGTGACGAATACCAGAAAGCACGCCGGGGACGCCGTGTCCCTGGTCTACCAGTATCGCCTGCCGCTGTCCACGCACACCCTGACCTACCTCGCCGACCTGCTGCGCCGCCATCTCAAAGCGATACGGTCGAGGTGGCGGACACTGCCACCTGGGAAGACCGCTGTGATCGTCCTGGCCGTACTGCGGCACGACCAGCGCCTGGCCGACATGGCCGGCGGGAACGACATCTCCGCCACCACCGTGCGCCGCTGGCGGGACGAGCTGATCGGCCTGCTGGCCGCAAAGGCCCCACGCCTGGACCGCGCCCTGAAGAAGATCGCCCGGCGGGGCGGCGAGGCCGTCCTGATCGACGGCACCCTCATCCCCACCCAGCGCCGCACCGGGAAGGCGAACCGGCCGAACTACTCCGGCAAGCATCACCGTCACGGCCTGCACGTCCTCGCCCTGACCGACGAGAAAGGCCGGCTGATCTGGATTTCCGCTGCCCGGCCCGGCCGCACCCACGACATCACCGCCGCCCGCCGCGACCACCTGCTGGCCCACCTGCGCGCTGCCGGCCTCGGCGCCCTGGCCGACCTGGGCTTCCTCGGCCTGGACGACGATCCGGACAACCCCGTAGTCGTCACCGGATTCAAGGCCACCCGCGCCCGCAAGCTGACCCCCGGCCAGAAGGACGCCAACCGGGCACTTGCCGCCGGACGCGTCCCCGTCGAACGCGGCTTTGCCCACCTGAAGAACTGGCGGATCCTCACCAAGCTCCGGACTGACCCCGCCCGCGCCACCCACCTATTTCGCGCGCTGCTCGTCCTGACGAACATCGAGGCCATTACCGGCGATTGATCTCTACCGCAGGTAGCCCACGATCAGCACATGCCCCCGGGAACCGCGTCACCGGGCCGGGATCGGCTGAGTGAGGTTCACCGGGTTGCCGTCGGGGTCCTTAATGTGGGCGACGCGCTGTCCCCACGGCATGTCGTTGGGGCCTCCGCTGACCGAGCCGCCGAGCGCCTCCACCCGGGCGAGCGTCTCGTCGACGTCGTCGACACCGATGCTGAGCAGGATCCGCGACGCCGCCCCGGTCCCCGGGTCCGCCTTGGCCACCAGCCCGAGGTCGGTGTCGCCGATGCGCAGGCCGAGGTAGAAGGCGGCGCCTTCCTCCGGTACCCGGAAGATCTCCTCAGCGCCGAACAATTCTGTATAAAAGACGAGCAAAACGTCCTGGTCGGCAGTCAGGATCACGGGCTGGATGGTGGACATGGCACTCCTGTCGAGAACGGTCGTGTCGCTGGGTAGACCGTTCGAGGACGGTGAACTCATCGGCGAAACCATCCCGCCGGACGATCGACAACACAGACTGCCACCCACGACCAGCACGAGCACCCCGAAACGAGGTCACGCCACCCCGCTGACCAGCCACTTCAAGATGGCGGAGCTTCAGTGTGTGTTGTGGCTCCGCCAACCGCCGGCGCCAGCCTCGGATACTCGGCCCCAGTGTGACCACCGCTATCGGCGATGCTGGTGTTGCTGGCTTACAGGAGGCGCAGCTGCTGCTGCGGTCCGGGGAGTACGGGCCGGGTGAGGAGGAGTTCGCTCGCCAGCGGTGGTCGAGCGTAGGCGGGCGGCTTCCCCTCCTGCTCGGTCAGCCCGCGAACCCGGACCGGTTGCGCCATCCCGCCTCCCCACGCTGATTGGAGAACTCCTTTCCAACCAGCACCACGAGCAACCCGGCGAACCTTCCCGGTCACAGCACTAGATCGCCGGATTCGAACCGTGCACTGCTGATTCCGGCGGTCGTGGTCAGGGACGAGCTGGATTTGTCCGGGACGCACTCCCCGATGTGGTGCCTGAGTGCCGTGTGCCTCCCGGGCCACGCCCCCCGCACGGCCCGCTGCCCGCGGGCTCGGAGAGGGATCGGTTGACGCGGCTGCTGCAGGCGATCGACGAAGCCGGCGCCAACGGGACCGGCACGGCGACGCCGTGGAGTCCGAGCGCATCGCCCTCCACGGCGTCGCCGTGCTCCCGTACCGCGAGTACGCGCCGCCGGACACGGCTACCCGCGCTCGTGAACCACGACCGACCCCGCTCCCCGCTGACCTGCGCTGAAGTTTGACCAGACAGGCTCACCGGCGCTGTCCTCGTGGGTGGGCCACTGCCGATTTTGATGACCTGGTCCGTCTTGGCCAGGCGGCGGACCGAAGGTGACCAGCTCGTTGGCTGAGGCCGGAGTGCCCGACGTAATGGGGAGGCGGTGTGTGGGCGGGATGCGGAACACTTCGTCGGGTGATCGTGATGCGGCCCGTCCTGGAGATGTGCACCCCTGACCCCTTCGACCTCTGGCCTGTAGCCGATGTCGAGCGGTTCGGCTTCTTGCCCCTCGCCGGGGAGCTCTCACCCGCCGAGGTCGGGGCAGCGATCGCGAGCATCGCCAGCTTCAATGACAGCGACCCCGACGAGGACGGGCCGCCCCGGCCGGCCGACCCGCTCGCCTCGTTCCTTCACGGACTGCTGACCTTCGAGAACGTCTTCGCTGCTGGCGGTCTGCAGGTCACGGACACGTCCACGGGCGTCACCTTCCAGCCCGGCTGCTGCGACGGGCTGGAGGACTGGCGCGACTGGCACCAATTCGCTGACGGTGGCAGCCTGCTCGGATTCGGCCACGACCCGGTGTCGCCCATGGCCGAGCGCTTCGGCGACACCGTCCGGCTCACAGTCAACGGCGAGCAGAGCGACAGCCCAGTGATCGAACTGTCCGTCACCGAGCTCCGCACCCTCCTCGAGGCTGTCGAACGCGACCTGACCGACTTCTTTACGCTGGCCACCGACTGGATCCTGCAACACCTGCCCGGCCACGGGGCTACCGTCACCGCCGCCCTCGCCCGCGCGCTCGACCTTGAGGCACCGGCCGTAACGCCACAGCCTTAAGCCACCGAACCTCGGTTCGCCAGCCAAGCGGCGGGGGGCGACCGGTCAGACCGCCCTTCGGCAATCAGGAGCCTGCATGTCGATCGCGCTCGACTTCCCGGAATTTCCCTTTGAGGAGCCCCCCGGCTCGATCAACTGCCTGCAGAAGCCCTGGAATGGCGTCCTCGTCAAGGTGGACCAAATACCCTTCACAGCCGGCGACAAGGTCACCTTCGAGGTCACGGTCTACAGCGACACCACCACCGGGCAGACCTTGGCCGCGAAGACCCAGGGCATCGTGAGCGTCACCGCTGACACCACCTCCGTCAGCTACACCATCCCCTGGGACGGCGTCCTGGACGCCGCCACCGAGGGCTCCATCACGGTCTTCTACACCCTCACCCCCGCCGACGGCAGCACGCCATCGACCGGATCCGGGTTGCTCCTTGCGAGGGGCGGCGTTGTCAGTAGCATCTGAGAACGTCGCTCGAGTGCATCGGCGTGCCGGCGCCCTGGCCGACGGATCAGCCGGGAGGTTGCGCTGCCCGGCCGCGGCCATTGCCGTCTCGTCCAGCACGATGCGCATCGCTTCGCTCACGGTCGCTGCACCTGCGCCAGGCGCCGGGCGAGTTCGTGCTGCTCGCTGGCGGTCGGCGCGTACCTGTTCCAGGCCGGCAACGCAGCCCACGCCTTCTCCGCCCGCTCAGCGCGTTCGGTCGGTGTCAGCGACGTCTCGGCCAGCCGGGCCTGAGTCGGCGGCCTCGGATGTGCAGGTTGGCGCCTTGGCATGCCTTGTCCGCCCACAGTTCCGCAGCGGCGAGCGTAGCGACTGTGCTCCTCTGGGCGGATAACCTCAAGGTGTTCAGGACGGTGCTCTGCCTGGCGTTGGACCGCGCGAACACCGAGGTGGATCCGGACGGCAACCCCAAGGACGATCCTGTGTTGATCGAGCACTTCGTCTTCCTGCTCGACGAGGTACGAGCGGAGGAGTTCGCGGCGGGGATCGATCATCCCGACCTGGTGGTCCGCGCGGAGGGCGAGTGCCTCACGACGACTCTGGACCTCGACGTCTGGCGGCCCAAGGCGGTCGGACGGCCGAAGATCTCCTGACTTCGGGCCGTACATCCGGTTTGACTCCACGCACCGGCCCAGCACCTGGGCCGCCGGCATGTCTGCGTGCACGCCGCCCACCGACCCAGCCGGTCGGAAAAGGCTCACTGATGCTGCTGGCGCACCGGAGCTTGGCTCGCTGGGGGAGAAGGGGGTAGATGCGCGGGTGGCGCATTGTTCTATGAGACCGCGTTCGCCGACTCGGTGTCAGGTCCTGTTGCGGGAGTGCTGACCAGGTTATAGTAGACGGAACGTCCCTGCTTGGAGCGCTCGAGGAGCCCCCGGGCGACGCCCTGTTCGAGGGTATTGCGGATGACGGCTGCCTGCACCTTGCGCTCAGGATGGGCCGCGCTCATCATGTCTGCGACTTCGGCCGCGGACTTCGGTCCTGTCTGACCGGTGACGACAGCGGTGACAAGCTCAAGCCAGGACGGACCCTCGGTCTTCTTCCGAGTCCGGGCCTTCTCGGTAGCCCCCCGCGTGGGGGAGGTCTTAGCGGCTTCCGGCTTGAGTACTGTGGCCTTCTTCTCCAGGGCGCCACTGCGCGCGGCAGGCACCGATGTACGCCGAGTACTGCGCTTCGCGACCTGAGGAGTCACAGGTTCTGCTTCGATACCCAAAGCTTCCTGCATCTTCAGCAGAACCTTCTCGTTGTCCTCCAGCTGACTCAATTCCACCTGCAGTCGTTGCAGTTCCGCGCGCGTCTGCTCCTGTGCAGTCTGGTTCGCTGCGAGATCGCCAGCGATTTGCTGCGCGTAATCGGTTTTGATCTGAGCAGGGTTGGTTGCTGTAGTCATGGGGTGCCCGCCATCTGCCGTGTTGAACAGTGTGAATGCGATGGTACGCAGTGCGGGTGTCGGCAGCACCGAATCTGTCACCCAGCACATCTGGTCATGCGGCACATGCCGGGAGGCCCACCGTGAACAACGCCGTTGGTCTGTGGGTAGCCGACGGGCGGCACAGGCGGGATCAAGTTACTCGAGCGCGGCAACAGCGACAGGTGCCTGGGCTGAGCAGTGCCACCCGAGACGAGGGCTTCGCGGCATAGTGCCGCGAAGCCCGCCGCGTTGCCGGGTATGGCAGAAGGGCCCGGATCCTTGTGGATCCGGGCCCTTCTGCTCAGTAGCGGGGACAGGATTTGAACCTGCGACCTCTGGATTATGAGCCCAGCGAGCTACCGAACTGCTCCACCCCGCGTCGGTGAAACCCACCCTACGGCACTGCGGGGCCGTCCTTCACCGTCTTTGCCCTGCTCAGCGGTCTGGCGGTGTGCCTCTTGGGACAACTACCTGCCCGGCTACCTGGTGACTGCCCGAGCGTGCGCACTGTGGGGGGCTTCCGTTCCGTGCCCGCTGTGCATGCGATCGCTGGCAGGTCCTAGCCGGCCGGCTGCAAGGCCCAGTGGTGCGGCTCGATGGGGGTCGGCCTCACCACGAGCCGGGCGGTCACGCCGGGGTCGTCGACGAGCTTTCCCCACGAGGTGGACCGGTCGCCGGGGGTGTGCTCGATGTCGGCCCACACCGGGCTGTCTGGCCCGGCAGAACCATAGAAGACGGTCCACTCGGCGTACTTGTCGCACTGGTCGCTGATCCCCACCTTGTGGTCGTCCGTCAACCTCATGCAGCCGCGCGGGAACGAGTTCGGCACGGAGACGTCCATCGTTCCGTTGGGCCGTTGCTGTACGTGCCAGTTCGCCGAGGTGTACGTGGCGTCCGCGCATTCGCCCAGTGACACTGTGCCGACAGGTGCGTGCATCTTGGGCCAGACCAGGCACTTGCCGTCCGCAAGGGACGCGAACCGGTAGACCCCGTCCATGAGCGGGGCGGCGTGGGCGGGCTGCGTGAGCGCCGCAGTGGCCGCGACGGCGGCGGCCATGAGGGCGATGACTCGTGAACGCATGGGACGGGACTCCTCGAACAGCCGTGGTCGAACCGATCGCACGGCACTGACTCGGTCGGCACACAATCCGCCGGAGACTGCGGCGGCACCGATCCTGGAACACCGGCCCGCCAGGTGGCATCCGGTGGTCGCCGCTGTCACTCGCCTGGCTGAGTCGCGTCACCCGACGGTGTGGCGGCTCGGGCTGCGGGCCTGCACGGTGCCGACGCAGTGTCGGGGGGTGGCCAGCCCGGTCCGGCGCGCGAACCCGGGCCAGCGTGGACCGTCGGCCTTCCCGCAGCCACGGGTAGCCCGTGGCCTGGGGCCCAGCGCCGGTTCCCATCCAGGATCAGGGCCAGGTGCCGGGGTACACGGGGCAGGCCTGCCGCCTGCGGCAGGGAGCACGCTGCGCTGGTCATGGCGCTGTTCTACACGATCGTCCACGCTTCTACGGGGCACCGATACTCGCGTCGATCAGGACCGCAGGCCCTCGCTGGCTACCTGAACTCGGCGGGTTCACTACCCCCGGGTATCGGTCGCGTTGTGTCACTGCGAACTGATCGTCGGCCGGAAACTGCAAGAAGCCGAGGGCTGGCCGGCGGACGGGTATAGGCAGGGCCAGAGGTCAAAGCCACCAGAGTTGTACATCTCCAGGACAGGCGGCGTCACGATCACCTGGAGCGAAGTGAGCCCATCCCCAGCCGCTATCGCTGGCGATTGCGCGGCGGTCACTTCCTCCCGGGGTTCCACTTGATGCCGAGCCGGTACGCCCGTGAGATGACGTCCTGGACGCCCGGGCCGTCCTGCGGCGTGAACCACCTGACCTCACGCCCCACGACGAGCTCCCGTCCTTGACGCTTGACCAGGGCGATCGCGCACGCGTGCGCCTGCGGCGGGCACTCGTCCAGGCGCACCTCGAAGGAATCGCCGCGGTCGGACGTGAGCGTTACGACGGCGTCGAGGCCGGCGAAGTCCCCGGCGCCGTCGTAGATGTAGACGAAGAGCAGCAGTTTGGAGAACACGTCCTGGTGGTCCAGATTGATCACCAGGTTCTCGCCCGCTGTACTCGTGCCGGTCCGGTCGTCCGAGTCCAGAGCGACGTAGGGGAAGCTATCCACCGCGCCGAACGCGTTGCCGAGCGCCTGGACCACGGTCTTACTGCCGTCGCGGCATTTGATCATGCAGCCGAGATCGAGGTCCACGTCCTTGGCCGCGCTCGTGCGCAGGGAGGACCGGATCCTCCGGAAAAGCCCGCGTGCCTCGCGGGCGTCCCTCTCTGCCACTGCCCGCCGTGAGGTCCATTGCAGGTTGACCCTAATCAGCCCCGAGGTCACGCCGTGCTTGCCGAGGGAGACCGTCGGGGATGCCTTGGTCAGGACTACTTTCCTGGGCGATGTCATCGTCGGCGCCTTTCTGCCGGGACGGTCGTGGACGGGGGACGTCCGCACATCCAACCCTTGGCCCCGGACGGAGGAGCCCGGGTTTGCCGATCCGTGATCGCAGACCGGAGCGGGGGAACCCGGGGGGCCGCCCTCAGTGGGTGGGGGCGGCCGCCCGGCGGATGGGGGCGCCGGTGGGATGAATCAAGCCTGAACCAGCGACGGAGGCTGAGCACCTTGGGCTGTACCTCGCTGAGCACATGGCGTACGCCGACACACTGCCGGCCAAGGCGACCGCGACGGCCTCAACCACAAGCTGCAGAGCAGGGGTCCGCCGCTGGTAGCGCACGGTCAACCCGCAGACCTGCTCGACGAACGTCACCTTGGAGCATGCAGTGTTCTCGCAGTACAGACGGCGCACCGATAAGTCGATCCGCACCGCCCGGCCACCAATGGCCTCGTCTCCGAGGCGGCGTACGTAGCGGCTGTGCTCCCAGGACGACTGCTGCCCGCACCCTGGACATCGCACTGGCCCCGCACGAGTACGTGCGGTCACCACCACCATGTCCCTCTCGACCTCCACGGACTCGACCACGACCACGTTGAGCTGCGGCAAGAGCGTCGTCAACATCTCGTCACACAGTCGCAGCATCCCGCCGCAGGGAACGGATGTCACGACCCGTCAGCAATCCCGATCAAGACCTACGAAAATCTTGTAAGAGCCCAGTTTTCCCGCGATGAGCAGCGCCAGGAAAAGGACCATGACCGGACACCTCCCGGGAAGAAGACACAGCGGCAAGGGGAAGATGCGGGGCCCAGATGCGACAGGAGGAGGCAGGCCCCGGCTAGTACCAACGCGAAGCGCCGGCCGAAGGCCTCATCACGTTCCGACAAGTCCTCACCCAGATGCTCGACTACGGACGTGCGGACGCCGTACCCACGCGTGTAGGCATCTGATCGGCCTCTCCTTGAGGCTCGGAAGCGCCCTGCCCAACGAGCCAGAGATGATGCAGTTGACACCCCAGCATCTCGCGGCTGGCCGGCCGCGCAGCCACACACTTGACCTTCACCACCCGCCTGCGCTTTCTATCTGTATCGCAAGCCACACGAGCGGTGCCGCTGCCAGAACGATCAGCACCAGACAGCACGGTACCTGGGACGGCCCCTTGAGTGGCTCGGCTGCTACCTGCGCGGCCACTCGGCGCACGTCGTCGGCGTGATACCACATCTTGCCGGCATAGCCCGTAGTGGTCATCCAGCTCTCCGTACGGGTCCGCACCCCATGGGCCAGCGCATTCACATACACCGAGCCAGTACCGACGCCCGGCCACAAGCTGCTCACCTGGCGCTCCGTCAGCCAGCCGTCCCCCTCGTCCGCCATATTCCGCCCTTCCCCCAGCAGCCGGTGACACAACATCATGAACTGTCCCATAGCCAGGCGCAGTTCGCCCCCCCCGCGCTCCCCGGGGTTCCGACGCGCGATATCCACCTCCCGGGCCCCGAACGCCTGGCGCGAGCGGGTTGGCCCTCGTCGTCGAGAACGGGCGGTCAGGGTCCGACCGCCCGCCCTGCCCCGAATCACGGCGCCGGGGCGCGTGCACCGTCAGTACAGTCAACAGGCCACCTCGCACACGGGCCGATCTGGGCGGGTGCGCAGGTCGGTACGGGCTGTCTCACGGGCGGCCCTCCGCCCCTTCAGCTTGGTCCGCTGGAGGGGCGGTCGTGGAAGTCCGAGACACTCCCCGGTCCGTTCCCGAGGAGTACGGGCTGACCACTGTCAGGGACAGTGCGGCGGACCCGGGACGCTGCGGGTTGAACGGGAGCGCCTCACCGTCCGGATACTCGGTCGGAAGCGTGGGGCCAGTGCCGTAGGGTGGTGTTCACCGACGCGGGGTGGAGCAGCTCGGTAGCTCGCTGGGCTCATAACCCAGAGGTCGCAGGTTCAAATCCTGTCCCCGCTACCAACGCAACAGCCTCCTCGACCACCAGGTCGAGGAGGCTGTTCGCATTCAACGCCCGCGTGGGCGGTTCTACTCGCCGGGCCGCACCTTCACGATCTTGATGTCCGTGGCGCTCTCCGCCTCGAGATCTGCCTTGCGGTGTTCGGCGCTGGGCTGGTCGTAGCTCACCGTGGACACCATGGCCTTGCCGTCGCTCGCGCGTACCCACTTCACCCGGTAGTTGACCATCGCCATGCTCCCTCGTCCGCTCCGCACTCGTCGGCCCAGGGCAGCCGGCCGTAGCTTCGCATCCGGCACGGACATCCGCCCGCCCCAGATCGACCGGATCTCATCCAACAACTCGGGGTAGTGCTCTCCGTACGTGTTCAGCGCATCCCACACCGCATCAAGAGCTCCTTTGAGCGGGTCGGGTTCGGCAGCAGCGAGTACGGCGGGGAGAGCGTAATGCGGCTGTGAGATGGGCCCACGGACCTGCGGTGTGATGGCAGGGAACACGAGCTCGGTGGACACCCACGGTGCCTGGCTGCCCGGTACCCGGCCAAGCTCGTAGCTCGTCTCCCCGTCGCTCGCTTCTGCGGTCTTGACCCACATAAACCCTGCCGGCGCCGGGGGGAAGTACCGCCCCCGCTGGGTGATGGGGATATTTGGATTTCCTCACTTGTCGCTCTGGGGTGGGGCAAACCTGCTCTCTTGATCTCCCCATCGATTGTGTGATCCTCCCGGCGTGTCGAACTGGTGTCGGCGTGTCGTGGAGAGCCTGCGTGAGCTAGGAGTTCGGCCTGTTCGGGGGCCTGAATGCTCACTCGGGAGGAAGACGTGGACGCTCATGCTCTGCGTCGTCAGGGATGGACGATCTCTGCGATCGCACGGCATCTGGGCCGTGATCGCAAGACGATCCGTGCCTATCTGAACGGCGAGCGGACCCCCGGCGAGCGACGCGAGGGCCCGGACGCGTTCGTGCCGTTCCTGTCCTACTGCCGCCAACGCCTCGCCGACGATCCGCATCTGTGGGCCTCGACCCTGTTCGACGAGGTGACCGAACTCGGCTATGAGGGCGCGTACTCGACCTTCACCCGGGCACTGCGCCGCTACCAGGTTCGCCCGCATTGCGAGCCCTGCCACGCCTCCACCGGCAGGAACGTCGCGGTGATCGCGCATCCGCCCGGCGAGGAGATCCAGTTCGACTGGCTGGGGCTGCCGAGCCCGCCAGAGGGGTGGGGAGTGGGTGAGCACGCCCATCTGCTGGTCGGGGCGCTCGCGCATTCGGGCCGGTGGCGGGCGGTCCTCTCGGAGTCCGAGGACTTCCCTCACCTGGTCCAGGCCCTCGACGAGGTCATGCGCAAACTCGGTGGAACGGCCCGCCGGTGGCGCTTTGACCGGATGGCGACGGTCTGTTACCCCTCCAGCGGGCAGGTGACCTCCTCCTTCGCCGCCGTCGCCAAGTACTACGGAGCCGGCGTGGATATCTGTCCGCCCCGTCGCGGCAACCGCAAGGGAGTGGTGGAGAAGGCCAACGACTCGGCCGCTCAACGATGGTGGCGCACGGTCCCGGACGGGCTGACCGTCGTCCAGGCCCAGTCCGGCGTCGACAAGCTGGCCGTCCGGATGGACGAGCGGCGGCGGCGCATCGACGGAGTGGCCACCACGGTCGGTGAGCTCGCCGCGGCCGAGCCGATGCTCGACATCCCGGTGAGGCCGTTCCCGGCCGAGCTGGAAGTCGAGCGGACGGTCAGCCCGCAGAGCCTGGTCCACTTCGACGGGAACTTCTACTCCGTCCCTCCCGGCCTGCCCGGAGTCCAGGTCAGGGTCCTCATTCGCCTGGGCGACGACGTCCTGCGGATCGCCACCGCGGGCCGGGCGGTCATCGCCCAGCACCGCCGGGCCCCTCGGGGATCAGGGCAGACCGTCCGGGACAACGGCCACGTCATCGCACTGGAGCGAGCCGTGCTCGCGTCGTTTTCCGACCGGGCTCCATGCAAGACCAAGGTCCGAAGGCCGCCCTCGGCGGCCGCTCTCGCGGAGGCCGAGCGTCTGCGCGGGCTTCCGGCGGCCGGGGATCCGGCCGAACGGGTCGTGATCGACCTGTCTCACTATGCCGCCGTGGCCGACCGGCTGCGGACAGCTCCCTCACCGAAGGAGGAGAACGAGGAGTGAGTACACCATCGTCGCCGATGCAGATGAGCGAAGCACGCCGCTTCCAGCAGCTGCGAGGCCATCTGTCCTACCTCAAGTTGAACGATGCCGCCGAGGCCCTGAACCGGGTCCTGGACCAGGCCCGGAGTGAGCGGATGTCGCTGACCGCGGCCCTGGAGCGGCTGCTGGAGATCGAGGTCGAGGCCACCGAGGCCCGCCGGCTGGCGGCCCGGCTCCGGTTCGCCTGCCTGCCCGAACCCTGGACCCTCAACGACTTCGACTTCGCCGCCCAGCCCGGCGTCGACGAGAAGCTCATCCGGGACCTGGCCACCCTCCGCTTCCTCGACGACGCCTCCAACGTCCTGTTCGTGGGGCCGCCCGGAGTCGGCAAAACCATGTTGTCCGTCGCGCTCGGCCGGGCCGCGGTCGAAGCGGGGCACCGTGTCTACTTCACCACCGCCGCCGAGCTCTCGGCCCGCTGCCACAAGGCCGCTCTCGAAGGCCGGTGGAAGTCCTGCATGAACTTCTTCGCCGGCCCGAAGCTGCTGGTCATCGACCTATGCCGACACCGCGACTATGCCGAGCGGGACAGTAGTGGAACGGTTGTAGGCGGTCGAAAGCGCATCCCGGTTCGGCATAGTCGGCACCATGGATACGCCCAGTTTGACGGAAGCTGCAGTTGGGTTGAGGCGGTGCCGAGTGCTGCTTGGGTCTGGGAGCGGGGCGATATCGTGGGGGCATGTGGGATATCGACGCGCTGCGTGAGCGACTTCGGACGCGGGCGGAGGCAGACCCCGAATGCCGGGACTTCGGTGCGCGGAGGCACCGCTGGATGCTCGGGCCGCCTGTGGCCGAGGATGTCGTGGCCAAGTTCGAGCAGCGGCACGGGTTCGAGTTCCCGGGCGCCTACCGCTCTTTCATCACCACGGTGGGCAGCGGGGGCGCTGGACCGGCATACGGACTGTACGAGTTCGGCAGCAAGCCGTGGGTCGACTCACAGGGCGACCTGGGCGCCAACTGGGCCGATCTGCTGTCTGTTCCTTTCCCTCACACGGGTCCCTTTTTGCCCTCGGACGAGCGGTCCGTCTGCGCTGAGCACTCCCCCGGCGAGGAGGACTTCTCGCCGTGCTGGTTCACCGGATCACTGATCATTGCCGAGATCGGCTGCGGCTCCTTCTATCGCCTGGTGGTCACCGGCCCGGGGCGTGGACAGGTCTGGACGGACGACATCGGCTGCGGACACCCCCTTAGCCCAGGGCCGGACTTCCACGATTGGTATATGCAATGGCTGGCAGGGAGTCAGCTGACCACGCCCTGAGACGGGCGAGAACACTTCGAGCGACTCGATTCGCGTCGATCAAGGCAGTCACAGACGGTCGAGAAATGCGAGGATCTTGTCGGTGGGTTGGTAGCGGCCCGGGCGGGCGGTGACCGGTGCGGTGAGGGCGAGGGCCTTTTCCTTGATGGTCATGTCGGCGTGGACGTAAGCGTCGGTGGAGCGGACGCCGGCGTGGCCGAGCCACAGCGCGATGACCGTGGTGTCGACACCGGCCTGCAGCAGCGACATCGCGCAGCTATGCCGTAGGACGTGCGGGTGGATGCTCTTGTCGATCAGGGACGGGCAAGCTTGTGCGGCAGTGCGTACGTGGGTGCTCAGGCGCTGGGCGACGGCGTCGCGGCTGAGCCGACGCCCGGTGCGGGTGCAGAACAAGGGGTCGCCGCCGTGGCCGGCGCGTTCGTTCACCCAGGAGCTCAGCAGGCTCTGGATAGGGCGGTCGAGTGGGACGGTGCGCTGTTTGCGCCCCTTGCCCTCGCAGCGGACGGCGGCGCCGTCGCCGAGGGTGATGTCGTCGCGGTTCAGGCTGGTGAGTTCAGAGACGCGTAGGCCGGTCTGGACGGCCAGGGCCAGCATGGCCTTGTCCCGTCGTCCTTCCCAGCGTTTCGGATCCGGCGCGGCCAGCAGCGCATCGACTTCCGGACCGGTCAGGAAGGTGACAGTCCGCTTATCGAACCTCTTGGGTGGGATGTCCAGGACCCGCTGGATGAGCAGGGCGTGTTCGGGGTGCTGGAGGGCGGCGTAAGAGAACAGGGAGCGGATCGCGGTCAGGCGGACGTTGCGGGTTCGGGTGCTGTTGCCGCGCTCGTCCTCCAGGTGGTTCAGGAATGCCGAGATCACGTCCGCGCTCAGGTCGTTCCAGTCCAGTTTCGCCGGAGCGGTGCCGGTCCGTTGTCGGACGAAGCCGAGCAGGAGGCGGAGCGCGTCGCGGTAGGCGGCGATGGTGCGGGGGCTGGCCTGGCGCTGGCGGGCGAGCCGGTCGGTGAAGAACGCCTGCAGGGTGGGTGCGATCAGGGTCATGGGCGGGCCGCCTTCCGGACGCCGTCGCGGCGGACGGCGGCTAGGGCGAGCAGTTCCGGGGCCGCTGACAGGTACCAGTAGGTGCAGGCCGGTTCGCGGTGTCCCATGTAGGTCGACAGTGACGGGATCCTGGCCTGGATGTTGTCCTCGGTGCGATACCAGTGCAGCAGGGTTCGAACGGCGAAGGTGTGTCGCAGTTCGTGCAGTCGAGGTCTGTGCGGGGCGTCGAGGCCGACGCCGGCGGTGTCGACCAAGGCCCGGAAGACCGGGTGCACGCAGGCGTAGATCAGCCGCTTGCCGGTGCGGGAGATGAAGAACGCGGGGTCCTGGGGCCTGGGCATCAGGTCTTCGCGCACCTTGTCGTACTTGCGCAACGCGTTCGTGGTGCTGCCCTGCAGCGGGACCAATCGGGACTTGCCGAACTTGGACTCGCGGATGTGCAGCACACCCTGGTTCCAGTCGATGTCGTCGCGGTCCAGCTTGATGGCCTCGCCGATGCGCAGGCCCGATGCGGCCAGCAGCCCGATCAGCGTGTGATAGGTCGCCGCCCGCAGCGGCTGCGGGATCGTCTCCTTGGCCGTGGCCATGATTGCTGCGATGTCGGCGTCGGAGTAGAGGAAGACCCGGCCCCGGCGCCGGTTGTAAGGCACCAGTCCCAGCGGCGGCACCTCGGTTGCCGGGTCGATCCCGCTCAGGTAGCGGGCGAACCCACGAACAGCGGTGATCCGACGAGGGCTGACCGTCGTGATCACCTCGAGCTCGCGGCTGTTCATCCACTCCAGTGCGGCGGCGATAGTCACGGTCTGTTCGCCGCGGAGGTCCATGAAGGTCACGAAGTCCGGCAGCAGGTGAGCGGCTTCGGCCATCTGGTGCCCCAGTGAACGGCGGAGCCGCAGGTAGTCGTCGAGGGCTTGGTGAAGATCGGTCACGCCGCCTCCATCCCGGGCCACGGCTGGGCGACTGCGCGCAATGCGACGAAGTCGACCTTCGCGTAGAGCGCGGTCGTTGCCAGGTCCTGATGCCGAAGCACCTGCCCGATGGCGGTGAGCCCCGCGCCGTGACGCAGCATGTCGGCGGCTAGTGCATGACGCAGCCGGTGCGGCCCAACCTTGGAAGCGCCGGCCCGCAGACACGCCCTCTCCACCACGTCGCCGACCAGGTCCGCCCGGATCGGCCCGCGCGGAGCCCTGCAGGTCAAGAACACATGGCGGTCCTTCAGATGCGGTCTGGGACCGTCCAAGTAGGCGACCAGGGCCTCGCCGACGTCGGCGGGCAGCGGGAGCCGGTCCTCGCGGCGTCCCTTGCCCCGGACCACGATCTCGCCGCAGCGCCAGTCCACATCGTCCAGCAGCAGCCGGGCCACCTCGATCGAGCGCAGGCCGAGCCTGGCCACCAGCATCAGGATCGCGTAGTCGCGGACGCCCACCATCCCCTCGCGCGGAGTGTGGTCCAGCAGCCGCTGAACGTCGCCGACCGCCATCGTCGGCGGCACGGAAGCGAAGCGCCAACCGCCCACCGGAGGCACCGCGCCGCCAAGCTTCATCGGGATGATGCCGTGCAGGTGCAGGAACCGCATCAGCGACCGCAGCTCGGCAACCCGCCCCTTCGCCGAGCCCGCCGAGACCCTGGTGCACTCCCGCAGCAGGAACGCGCTCAGATCCGCCCCCGTCAGCCCCTCCGGCGCGAACTCCCCATCGTCTGTCGCCTGTTCGGCCAGGAAGCGTCGGGCAGTGTTCCCGTAGCGCAGCATCGTCGACGCCGACAGGCCACGCTCGGACTCCATCCAGCACCGGTACCGCTCCAGCAGAGCCTCCGCCGGCGAGGACGTCACCTGCGGCACAGGTACCACCCCGGCCTCACGCAGGAACATCAGCAGCGGGACCATGCCGCGCGGCCCAGCCACCCGACGACGACCCGCCCTCTGTAGATCGGAAAGGTGCTGGTCCACCCGCTTCGCGTCCAGATCGGCGGCATCAAGGCCCTGCCCGGAAAGCCACAGGCCGACCTGCCCCAGATCCTTGAGCATGTTCCTGACAGTCAGGGTCGTGTACCCGCGCTCCGCCAGCCAGGCCCGGTAGCCCTCGACCTGCCCGGTCAGGACACCCGCCTTCCGACGCGCACTTCCGAACGGCATCGCCACCCCCTCGCGGGAGCCCCCTGCCCCCTCGCACTCGAGGCTGCCCGGAACAGAAACTATGCAGAGCTATGAACAGCCGAAACCCCACGAAGGAGCGGACCTAGTCACACAGCTTCGGCATAGTCGCGGTGTCGGCATAGGTCGACGACGATGAGGTCCGCCCGGCAGATCCGTGCAACGGTGCGGGCGGTGGACCCGTCGACCTTCGACTTGCTGATCGCCGCGCTCAGGGTCTCCAGGGTGAACCAGGCCACTCGCAGGTCCTTCTCGATCGCGGCCTGTGCCAGACCCTCCGTGAAGTGCGACTTTCCAGTTCCCGACGGGCCGGCGATCACCAAGTTCTCCGCCCGGCCGATCCACTCCAGGGTGACCAGCGAGTTCTGGGTGGGCTCGGGAATCGTGGAGTCCTCGGCCCGCCAGGAAGCCAGGGTCTTGCCGGTGGGGAAGTTCGCAGAGTGCCGCCTCAATCGTCGGGTGGCGGCGTCACGGCCGGTGACCTCCTCGGCGATCAGCAGCCGCAGGACCTCGGCGGGATCCCAGCGTTGCGCGCGGGCGGTGGCCAGCACGTCGGGGGCGGCTTTGCGCATATAGGGCAGGCGCATTCGGCGCATCAGCCTGTCCAGCTCCTCTGGCAGGGCCGGGGCCTGGGGAAACGTCACGGGTCGTATATTCCTTCGCAGGTCGGGATGGGCGCCGATAAGCTCGGCGGATGATCAATCAGGCCGTGCGTGGTGACAGCAGGAAAATCGTGGCTCGCGCTGAGGCCGGTGTGGAGTGGACCGCGGCTTTTGCGGATCTGGACCCGGCGGACTTCCCGATGCTCATCGCCCTGACTCCGTATGGGGACGCTGTGTTCAATCATCGGCAGATGCCATTGCTAGTGGCGGAACTCGACCGGCTTCCCGCCGTCTGCGGTGGCGACTGGGTTGCCCAGGCCCGCGAGTTGTGTCAGGTCGTCGAGCGCGGGACGCACCTGTATCTGTGGTTCATCGGTGACTGACCCCGATCGGCTGGTTTTCAACCAGCTCCCGGTCGCTGTCTACTGCCCCAGGGCCTGCCAGCCGATCGTGCCGCTCTGGACGGAGTGCGCCTCGTCCGCGCGTACGAACTCACCGGCGGGCCTCTTCGCCGCGAGGTGCTCCAGAATGGAAAGCAGGTCGTCGTCGGCGAAGCGTCCGGCGGTCGCGGCCAGCCCCAGAGCCTGATCGACGCTGCCGGAGCCCATGACGGTGGCGAGCTCGACGGCGCGGGCCATCTTGGCGCGGATACGGACCGCGCTGGCGGGTCCGGCCTCCTTGAGCCAGCGGCCGGCTCCCGGGCCGATGCCCACGAACGCGATCTCCGCTTCCGAGCGCGGCTGCAGTCTGGGCTGGTGGACGCCGCGGCCGTCAGGGTGATCGGGGTAGTGCGCGTCGATGATCTGCGGAATCCCTGGGACCGACAGCTGGTGGCGCCAGATCTCCGACAGGTCACCGGAGTTGGTGCGAGCGGTGATGGACAATTCCTCGCCGACCACCCGGCACCAGACCCGGGCGCCGGTATAGCCCGGCGGGGTCGAGTAGCGCACCGAGTTGAAGCTGATCGTGCGGTCCGAGCCGACCACCCTCTCCTCGCCCAGCGCGAGCGCCAGCGGCTCCAGCGGGAGGACGTGCAGCGTGGTGCGTTCAATGTCCAGGCGGTCGGCGGGTATCTGTCCGGTCGCCCGGTGGCGGCGCGCGTTCACCGCATCAGACCAGGTCAGGCAGGCGTCCGCGAGCTCGGCGAAGGTGTCGTAGGCGGGCAGCAGGTTCGCGTCCGTGGGCACCAGGTCGGCCTTCGCGATACGGACCGTGGCCTCCGCACCACCCTTGGACTCGGGGTCGTAGGGGACGCAGCTGACCACCTGGCAACCGTAGTGCCGGCCGGCGGCGACCATCTGCGGGTGCCGGACCGGGATCCCGGCGATGTGCTCGACGGTGACCGTCTTCGCGTTGTCGGTCAGTACGTAGGTCGGCGCCCCGCCGATCCGGCGCAAGGCGGTGTCCAGGCAGGCCACCAGCGTGCCCAGGGTGCAGTCCCAGACCGGAATGACCACTCTGAATCGCGACCACGACAGCCACGCGCAGAACAGCCAGGTCCGACGCCCGCCGATACGGGGCCCTTCTCCCCAGTCGAACTGCAGCCATCGACCCGGCTCGGGGATCCAGGGCCGGTAGGTCCGGCGTTTGCCCGCCTTCCACGCGGTCTTCGCCGTGTTCACCGCACGCCGGGTCGAGCGCGCGCTGCCCGGGTAGCCCATCTTCGCCAGCTTCTCGTGGACCACGTCGGCGCGGATCGTCGCCTTGGACTGCTCGACCCACTCCTCGATCTTCTCCAGGAAGGCGTCGATCATCTTCGGCCGCGGCTCGCGTTCATACGGGTTGCGCCCGGCCTCGCGGGCCTCGACGTACCGCTTGACCGTCTTCGGGTCGTGCCCCGTCAGGGTGGCCGCCGACCAGACCGTCTCGGTCAGGTCGTACGCCTCGAATATCTCCATGATCTCTCTGTCAGACTTCGTCACAGGACCTCTTCGACCAGTTCGCTGATGCTTCGCAAACAACAGCAAACCGGACGGAGGGGTCCCCTCCAGACAAGGAAGCGATCAGGAACACCGCGGGCCGGAAGGCCATCCACCTGGATTTCTGGTGGCCATCAGCCGGGACTCAACTGGCCGCACACCTGGACTTTGCCACGTCCGCCGACAACCTGCCCCACCTGCCGACAACCCACCCCAAGACAGGCCCACAACAGCACGTAACAAAGCACTACTAGGCAGTGTCTTCAAAGAGGGTTGAGCCAGAGGAAGAGGGAGGCGATGGTGACGGCGGCGTGGTAGGACTCGCGGGTTTTGTCGTAGCGAGTGGCGATGCCGCGCCACTGTTTCAACCGGTTGAAGCAGCGCTCGACGACGTTGCGTCTTTTGTAGAGCTGCTTGTCGAAGCCGCAGGGGCGGCCGCCGGTTCGGCCTTTGCGTCGTCTGTTGGCTCGCTGGTCGCGGCGTTCGGGGATGGTGTGGTCGATCCCGCGTTTGCGCAGGTAGGCGCGTATCTTGCGGGAGCTGTAGCCCTTGTCGCCCAGAACGTGGTCCGGGCGGGTTCGAGGCCTGCCGGGCCCGACCCGGAGGACCTTGATCGCGTCCATCACCTGCTCGAAGTGGGTGCAGTCGGCCGCGTTGCCGCCCGTGAGGACGAAGCCGAGGGGCCGGCCGCGGCCGTCGCAGGCGAGGTGGATCTTGGTCGTCAGTCCGCCTCGGGATCGTCCGAGGGCGTGATCGTGTACTTCGTCCCCTGTCCCTGCCCCTTTTTACGGGCGCCCGCGGCATGTTGATGGGCACGGGCGACGGTGGAGTCGACCGACACCAGCCAGTCGATGTCACCGGCCGCGTCCTTCTCCGCCTGGACCGCCATCAACATTCTCGTGAACGTCCCATCCAGAGCCCACCTGCGGAAACGCGTATACAAGGTCTGCCAAGGCCCGTACCGCGCGGGTACGTCACGCCAGGCCGTGCCCGTCCGCAACTTCCAGACGATGCCGTTCAACACCACTCGATCATCCAGCCGAGGCCGCCCTGATGACGCCCGCGGCAACAGTCCGGACAACACTTCCCACTCGACATCCGTGAGCTCATGACGACGCACCATACGGACATGATGCCCCCTCATCACTCTTTGAAGACACCCCCTAGGGCGTGTTTTAGAACTGGGGTCCGTGTCTCGCCTCGTGCCGTGATGATCTCGGTGTGGGGCGAGGGGATCTTTCAGATGACCAGTGGGCGGTGCTGGGGCCGTTGTTGCCGGTCGCGGTGTTGGGCAGGCCTTCGGTGTGCCGGCGGCGGTTGATCGATGGGATCCGCTGGCGGGTGCGAACCGGTGCCCCGTGGCGGGATCTGCCAGCCGAATACGGTCCGTGGCAGACGGTGTATGGGCTCTTCCGCCGCTGGCAACGCGATGGTGTCTGGTCGGCGGTGTTGGCCGGGTTGCAGGCACGGGCGGACGCGGCCGGTCTGATCACCTGGGAGGTGAATGTCGACTCCACGGTCTGCAGGGCCCATCAGCACGCGGCCGGTGCCCGGCGCGACGGCCAGGCTCAGAAGGAGCCGCCGGGCGGCCGCCAGGACGAACCCGACGACCATGGCCTGGGCCGGTCGCGCGGAGGCTGGACCACGAAGATTCACCTGGCCTGCGAACAAGGGCAGAGGCCGTTATCGCTGCTTGTCACAGCCGGTCAGTGGGGAGACAGCCCGCAGTTCACGGCCGTCTTGGAAGCCATCCGGGTTCCTCGCCTCGGGCTGGGCCGGCCACGGGTCCGTCCATTGCGGGTGCGGGGCGATAAAGCGTATTCGTCGCGCGCGAACCGTGCCTATCTGCGTCGGCGCGGGATCCGCTGCACGATCCCGGAACCGGCCGATCAGGCCGGCCACCGCAAACGGCGGGGCATGGTCGGCGGGCGGCCTCCGGCCTTCGACCGCGAGGACTACAAGGCCCGGCACGCGGTCGAGTGCGGTATCAACCGGCTGAAGCGGAACCGGGCGGTGGCCACCCGGTTCGACAAGCTCGCGGTCCGCTTCGAAGCGACCGTCCTCATCGTCGCGATCAACGAATGGCTGTGACCTGCCTGAAGTGTCAGCCCCGCGTGTCATTCTGGCCGCGATCAGGTCAGCGGGCTGAGGGGAGACAGGGCCGATGGGGGCTGCGTACTACCGGGCCGAGAGCGAGAGCGGCGACCACATCGAGGACCCGTCCGAGGACGCGCTGTTCATGCTGATCGACGACCTCAACGACTCGGACAACACCTTCGTCGTCATCCAGCCCGACGAGGACGACCCGGTGTGGTTCACCTCGGTCGCGGTCTTGGACGAAGGCGGCTACGAGGTCGTCCGACGCGACACCACCCGTCGCGAACACGACGTCGCCACCGTGACCAGCATCGACCAGATCGCCCGTGACCTCACCATCTGGATGGCCGCCCGCGACTTTCCCGGATGGCCCACCCAGCACACCAGCAACTTCTAAAACACGCCCTAGGTGTCGGTGGCAGTGACCGGAGTTCTTGTTCCATCTGTGTCGATCTTGAGGTGACGTCCTATTAACCAGGCCATGTGGTCGTCCGTGTTCCCCGCGTGCTGTGTTGTCGCACGTGTCCGGGGGCGGACGTCGCGCTGGCCTGAGTTGCGTCACCCATCCCCGCAGTTTTCTGTCCCGGGTGCAGCTCTGCCGTCTGCCCCGGGCTTTGGTGTTTTTCGGCCCCGGTGCGGCTGTCGGCAGGGCTCCCCGATTCCTTTGGATCAGGAGTTCCCGTTTTGTCTTCCTCCGCGCTCGACAACGAGCCAGAGCACACCACCACCCAGACCCCGACCCACCCATCACCTCGACCCTCGAAGATGGCCCTGGCAGCCTGGATCGCCCTCCTGGTTCTGCTGACCGCCGAGCTGATGAACATGCTCGACCAGTCCGTCGTCCTGACCGCCCTGCCTGCGATCCAGGAGTCGACCGGTGCCGGGCCGGTCGCGGTGCAGTGGCTGACCACCGCCTATTCGCTGCCCGTCGCCGTCGGGCTGATCACCGGCGGACGGCTCGGTGACATCTACGGCCGGCGCAGGATCCTGCTGATCGGCACCCTCGTGTTCACCGGCGCCTCGCTGCTGTGCGGCCTGGCCACCAGCCCGGGCGAGCTGATCGGCGCCCGCCTGCTCCAGGGCGTCGGCGTGGCCGTGATGATCCCGCAGGTCCTGGCGACCATGCACGTCACCTTCGAAGGCCACAACCGCAGCAAGGCGTTCGGCCTGTACGGGGCCGTCCTGGCCATCGCCAACGTCCTGGGCCCGGTCCTGGGCGGCGTGCTCACCCAGGCCGACCTGTTCGGGCTGTCTTGGCGGCCGATCTTCCTGGTCAACGTGCCCGTCGGCCTGGCCGTACTCCTCCTCGGACGCAAGGTCATCCCCGAATCGACCGTCCGTAAGGCCGACCGACTCGACCTGCCGGGGGATGCTGCTGTCCGGCCTGGCCATCGTCCTGATCCTCTTCCCGCTCACCGAGGGCCACGCCCACCGATGGCCGCTGTGGTGCTTCGCCATGCTCGCCGCCGGCGCCCTCGTCCTCGGTGTCTTCCTGCGCCAGCAGCGGCGCAGGCAGGGCAACGCCCCGCTGGTGACCCTGTTCCTCTTCCGGGTCGGGCAGTTCTCCGGGGGCATGGCCGCGGACCTGATGCACGGCCTGCTGTGCGGCCTGTTCTTCATGACCTGGACGCTGTACCTGCAGCGCGGACTGGGCATGAGCCCGCTTGAGGCGGCCGCGGCCGTCGTACTGCTCTCCGTGGGAGAACTGGCCGGCGCGACCATCGCGGCGAAGACCGCCGGACGTTTCGCCCGCCGTCTGCCGCAGGCCGGCGCCCTCATCGCGACCGCTGCGATAATCGCCTACGGGCTCCAGATCGGCAGCCACCAGGCCGACCTGACCCTGCTGGCGATGACCGCTCCGGTGGTACTGATCGGCTTCGGCCTGGGCATGGTCTCCGGCCCACTCGCCGATCTGTCACTGGCCAGGGTCCCGCACGAGGACGCAGGCTCGGCCTCGGGCCTGTTCAACACCGCCATCCACCTGGGCATCGCGCTCACCGCCGTGGTGTTCTTCGCCATCACCCGCGGTTCGCCCGACGGCGCGGTCAACCGCGACGCGTTCGTCACCGTGCTGTGGTGGGTCGGCGGCCTCCTCGCCCTGATGTGGGCCCTGATGTTCTGCCTGCCCAAGCAAGCCGCCAACCAGGCCGACTGACACCCCCAGGTCCCGGCCGGCACCTCGGCCGGGACCTGCACCCTCAGCCCTCCTCGACCTCCCCGTCCTCGGAGGCAGCGGGGTCCCGGAACTCAGAGGAACTCACGTGATGTCGCACATCAACCGAGGTTCTTCAGAGCGTCGGCTTCCTGCGCGGAGAACTGATGGTGGGCCACGGAGATGCCGCGGAGGATCCCGCCGATGCCCTGATCGCCGTTGAAAGCCGACATCGCGCCTAGAGCCGTCTTCGAGGCGTCGGCATAGTCCTGCTCCGCCTGCGCTGTGTCCGTGGCCGGCTTCGGGACACTGGACTGCCGTGCCGCTTCCAGGTCGTAGCGCAGGTCGGCCACGCGGCGACGCGCCTCGTCAATGGACTTCTCCCGCTTCTTCAGCTCCCCGAGCGCTTCCTGCTGCGCGGTCAGGGCGAGGTTCATTCGCTCCTTGGACGCGGCGATCGTCAGATAGGCGGCCTAGAAGGCCGCGGCAGTGGCGGTGAGCGGACCGGGCGGGAGAGCGGCCTTAAGGCTGGTGCCCACCCGGGCGATGTCCGTGTACATGTCCTCGCGCTTCAGCGCCGTCGTCTCCGGGTCGGCCGTCAGCAACGGCACCTCGGCGACCTGCCGGAAGAACTGACCCCCGAACTCGTAGGACGTCAGCGACTTCAGGCATGCACTCACCATGTCCAGGTGGGCTCGGAAGTGCTTGTACAGCTTTTCCGCGTCCTCGTACCCGTCGATCAGGGGGGTGTGGCGGTACTCCTGGACGTGGAGTTTCCGCTCTAAGGAGCGCTTCGCGTCTTCGAAGATCAAGGGGTGGCTTCCCTATCTGCGTGAACTCTCGGTCTGGTGTCGACCGCCGGCGTCGGACTAGCGCGTCGGCGGGCGGGAGGTCGAGGTGGATGCGGATCATCCAGGGGCTGATCGTACCGAGGCGCACACCCCGAACGCAGGGCAAATGATCAAGGTGAACACAGGGTCCGAGTAGGCGGCCAGGAATCCGCCCCCAGGGTCAGCGACGCCTTCGGGGCCCTTTCCGCTGGCTGGACCACACGCCGCGGCTCTCGCCCGGGCCCGGTGGGTGCGTGTCGGCGTGGCCAAGTGGTGGAGGACGGCCTCGTAGGTCGGACACCAGGGTACAAGTGGCCGGCTAGTGAGTTCGTCAACACCCCCGCTTCCCGATGTTGATTCCCGGCGGGTGTTCTCGACCTGCCGACCTCCGGAAAAGCCGTGTCCGGGACAAGTATCGGCAGACCCTCATTTTCCAGCGCTTACCCCTTGGTGGCCTGGTGACAGCGTTCTCACCTCGGCGCCTGCCGAACCGCAGCGGATACATGTACTTCACACCCCGTGTCGCCTGCAGCCCTGGGCGTTTGGCGCATTTTCTAACTGGCCCTGCAAATAGCTGCCTTGGGTGGCTATCGTTGGAGCATGACGTGGTGGCAGGCGGCAATGTGGGGCTTGGCTGGCGGTGGAGCGGCCTCGGTGTTCTCCCTGTCTGCAGCTGTCGTGTCGGCGGGATACACCTGGCCGTGGCGTAAGGAAGGCGAACTGGGGCCGCGGCTGTTTGTTGTGGCCGCCGGGCTCATGCTGGGATCCTTGGTGGCCGCCGCCGCACATAGTCAGATCAGTGGGCCGTGGCCAGCCTTCATCTTCGGCATCGGTGCCCCCGCTACGATCCGGGGCCTCCTCTCCGGTGTAGAGGTCGAACCGCGGCGCCGACGCCGCCCTCAGGCTGCCGTAGCCCCGCCGCTGCCGCCTGTGCCCGGGGAGGGGGAGGTCCATGAGGACGCGCTCTGACACCTTCCTTGGTCGGCTTGCCGTAGCTGCCAGCCCTTCCCGTCCCTGGCTGCGCATTCAGGCCTCCAACTGGTGGACTCGGGTACTTCTGACTGGCGGCGCTCGGCGCCAGTCCCTGCGCGGCGCGGACCTGCACGGCGCGCAACTGCGCGGCGCGGACCTGCGCGGCGCGAAACTGCGCGATGCGTACCTGCGCGGCGCGGACCTGAACGGCGCGGAACTGATCCGCGCGGACCTGCGCTACGCGGACCTGCGGGGCGCGGACCTGAACGGCGCGAAACTGCGCTACGCGAACCTGAACGGCGCGGACCTGATCCTCGCGCATCTGACCGGCGCGGATCTGACCGGCGCGAACCTGACCGGCGCGTACCTGCGCGACGCGAATCTGCGCTACGTGAACCTGAATGGCGCGAATCTGACCGGCGCGGATCTGACCAGCGCGGACCTGTCCCACGGGGACCTGCGCGACGCGAAACTGCGCTACGCGAACCTGAACGGCGCGGACCTGACCCGCACGCACCTGACCGACGCGAACCTGCGCGGCGCGCACCTGAACGGCGCGGACCTGATCCGCGGGGAGCTGCGCGACGCGGACCTGCGCGGCGCGAAACTGCGCGGCGCGAAACTGCGCGGTGCGGACCTGAACGGTGCGGACCTGAACGGCGCGGACCTGACCGGCGCGGACCTGCGCTTCGCGAAACTGCGCGGCGCGAAACTGCGCGGTGCGAACCTGAACGGTGCGGACCTGACCGACGCGGACCTGAACGGCGCGAACCTGACCGAAGCGGACCTGACCGAAGCGGACCTGACTGACGTGGACCTGACCGACGTGGACCTGGTGGGGGTGGAGTGGTCGGATCAGACACGTTGGTCTGATGGCGTTGCAGCGGTAATGCGGGGTCGGTCCGTGCCGATCGGGGGTGGCCGGTATCGCGTGCAGGGTTCCGGGAACAGCGGGGCGGATCTGCCAGTACCCCCAGTACCGGTGTCCTGACTGCTGGCAAGGCCAGACGAGTATGCGCGACCTCAGGCGCTTCCGGCGAGTAGTACCCGCCCGGGTGAACCGGCAAGGTCAGGCGTTGACGGGAGTCTGCGTGGGAATCTCCGTGCCTGAGTCGCGTGTAGCGGCACCGGCGGCCTTGCCGTCGGGCTTGGACCGCCGGGTGCGGGGCCGCGGTGTTGGCTCGGTGGCAGCAGCCGTGCCCAGGTGGCCGGCTGCTTTTGCTGTTGGAGCCACTTGCCGACGTCGTCGCCGTCGAAGACGACGCCCGGGGCAATGTCGGGCAGCTGCCCGTCGGCGTCGACCAGGTCGGCGAGCACGCGGTAGCGGCGCTGCCAGTCCAGGGGCCAGGGGCAGTCCCAGTCTTTGTCGAAGTCCAAACGGTGCTCGGGGCCGGCCCAGCCACAGACGATCCAGCCCCGGCCTCTCTTCACGCTTCCTCAGCGGTAGGTGGTGCCGCCTGGCACGGGTTGGGTCCCGTTCTGGCAGGTCCTTTCATGCTCAGAACGGGGCACCCGCGGCTCCAATCTCTCCACGGGTCTTGATCCGATGGCGCGGACGGCAGTGCGGTTGAACATTCCCGTCCGCGTCCATCTCGCAGCCCTCGCCCCTTCGGGTGGGCAGTTTGACCCTTTCTGCTGGTCATGGTGGGTGTGTGTCATCCGACAGTCACTTCACCTTGCGTACGAAACTGTTGATGCAGTCAACGGCCACAGCCTCACGGACCGTCGCGGACCTCCGCGGGCCCGGGTCTGCTCGGGACACCCGGGAATCCGGCAGGGGGTGCGCGGTTTGCGGGGCATGGGGTACCTCCGATCTGTCAAGACGGATATGGCGGGGCTTGTGGGCGCGCGTGGACCGGGTACGGGCGGCCTGGTGGGCGCTGTCGGGCCGGGACCGGATCGCGGTCGAGGGCCTGCTGGTGACCGGTGTGCTGCTCGCGGCCGCCTGGCGGGCGGGCGACCTGGGTCTGGTGCAGGCGGACTTCGTCCTGTCGGTCCTGGGCGGCACGGCAGGCGTCGCCAAAGGACTTGTTGTGTGCGGGTGGTGGGTTGGTGTCTGCGCGGGCAGCAGTGGTTCAACGCCGGTCAGCTGAGTAGGCCAACGGGATCGTCGAAGCCGAGGTTCTGCGGAGTTGCCAGGAATTCGTAGCCGGCTGGTGTGGTCTGCGTCGTGGGTACCTCAAGGCCCACCTCTTCGAAGGAGAAATCGTCTGCCCAGACTCGGCCTCGACCGGAGAGCATGAAGCCGAACGCGAGCATCAGGCTTTCGGAGGTGACGTTCAGAACGATGCTGTACTGACACCAGCCTGTAGTTCCTTTGATCGGCCGGTTGGACATGTTGTCGAATGCGAGCATGTTGCCGTCGGGCCCGTCCACCCGCATCCAGATCGCGGCTTTCCGGACGCTCTCGGTCCTGACCCAGGCGGTCATACGGAGCCGTTGTCCGCGAAATGGCGTGGCGTCGACGGACTGCATGAGTGTGGCGAAGCCCCGGGCCCTTGGCATTGCGTCGATCCGGGCGCTGCAGCCGGCATGGCGCGTGACCTCGGAGTCGAGGAGGGCCTCGTAGTCCTCGAATGCCCTGTCTCCGGTCACTTGCCATGCGGGGATCTCGGTTTTCGGGTCGATGCTCAGCCCAGTGCTCATGTGTGTGGAGGTCTGAAACCGGATTTGCTCGGCTTCTGCACGGAGTTTGTCGGCCTCAGCTTTGCCCTTCTCCCGAGTCCCGAGGTGGTTGACGAAGGCTACGGCGGAGCCGCCGAAGAGTGCTGAGCCGAGCCCAAGCAGAGTTTCTGTGTTCACGCCGCCCCCAGAGTGAGCCTTCAAGATGGCCAGTCAGAAGTCTGGTCATGTGGGGATAGCTGCACAAGACCGTGCTGATGCTGAGCAGGGTGGCCCTGAGGAGCCGGAAGGGCTCTGGGATGGGGAGCGGAGCGGACCCGCCCCACGGGCCGTAGGCCCGGACCTTGTGAAACGAGGTCATTGAGGCCTGCGCAGCGGGCCGTTCGGGGTGGGGCGGAGCGAGACCCGAACCCGTCCGGAGCGAAGCGCAGGTGTGACGGAGCGCTAGGTGGGTGGTAGCGGGGCTGTTATGGCCTGGTGTTTCACTGTTTGGCCTGGGATTACGGTCGGGTTGGGCGGGTGCCGATGGTCGTGGCCGAGTGCTCTGTGGTGGTGTTCGGTTTGGTTGTTCGTGGTGCTGGTCTGGGGTTTCGTCGTTGTGTGGGATTGATCTTGGTGTTGTTGTGTATGTGGTGACACGCCTGTAGGTGACGGCGGAGCCTGTGGCCATGCGCGCTTGTTATTTCTGGTCAGAGCCGTGTTATGAGTTCTCATTGATACTGCGGCAGCAATGCGGCTCTGACCTGTGGTCCTGCTTATGGAATGAGGCAGTCCCGGGGAGGGGAGCATGCCTGAACTGGCATCCTGCAAGGTGCTTGTGATTGCCGCAGATCATGTGAGAACGCCTATGGTCCTTGGCGGGTCGAGGCGCTGCGGACATTCATGGCCGGTTGGAGGCCCGCGAGGCTACAGTCCGGCGCCAAGGCCGCCGTCGGCAAGACCCTCACGATCGCCGACGGCGGCTACCCGGGAACCGGACTCGTCATCCCGCACCGCCGCGAGCGCGGCCAGACCAGGCTCCCGGCCTGGTAGGAGGACCACAACAAGTCCCACAAGCAGGTTCGAGCCAGCCCGCGTCGAGCGCGTCTTCGCCCGCATGAAGACCTGGAAGATCCTCTGCGACTGCGGCCTCAGGGGCGACGGCGTATCTCGAGATCGTGACGATCGTGCGGGCTCGGGTGAAGGGCCGCCTGGTGATGAGCAAGTACAAGTTGGCTCGTTTCCGGGCGCGTTGACGCCATCGACAGTCATGCTTGGTCGATAGGTCCGGGGCGGGGGAGTGAGGGGGGCGCTTGTCGGATCAGCCTGATCTGTTCTCCGCGCAACTAGAGGACAGTGCCGATGGTCTCCAGCACATACCGCCGTTCGTCGCGCCAGTGGCCGCCACGGCCGGCGCGGTAACCGCCGATCCGGTGGCGCTGCGCATCGCCGAGGCGATTCGAGATGTGTTCGGGGACTCCGGCTCCGAGAACGGCCTCAGCCGCGCGGAGATCTCCCAGGCATGCGAGTCAGTGGCCTCCGCCGACGAGTTCGATGCACGCTTCCATGTCTTCACCAGGCTCCAGCTGCTGGAGCCGCTGCGGCTCAAGGCCCACGACCAGCGCTATGTCTTCAACCCCACCAGCGGGGCGGCGCTCCTGGTCTATGAGCGCCTGCGGGAGGCCGGCGGAGTCCACGAGATCACGATGCTCCTGGACCGGACCCGTGAAGGCATCCTGAACGGTTCCCTGACCGGGGCGGACCTCGCCACGAAGATCGCCAAAGTCCGGCGCAGCCTGGCGAACTACACCAACCATCTGCTCAGGCTCGTCCGGACCAGGCCCATCGAGGAACTCCTCGGTCAGCGCCACCATCACGCCCATGCCGCGTCGATCCAGGAGGCAAAGTACGTCGTCGACGCCATCGCGGAGCGGTACCCCGGGCTGCGCCCCGCCGGTACGCGGCTGATCCAGGAGGCGCTGCGATACACGGCGGCTGTTCAGGAGTTCCACGACCGGCTCATGCGGCAGGCCATTACCCGCCGCGACTTCAGCATGCTGCTGCCCGAGCAGTACCTGACTGCTGCCCGTCGGGCGCCTCTCGACGCGCTGGCAGGCGTGTTCGCCGCGACCGTCTTCGACCCGCCTCGTGTGGACATCACTGTCGGCCAGGTTCTCACCGCCGCCGCCGACCACCGGACCCCGCCGCCGCGGCAGCGCTTGCCGCGGCCTCCCGCCAGGCCGCCGGGTCCGGATCCGGTCGAGACCGCGCGGGCCAGGGTCGCCCGGGCACGGGAGCGACGCGAAGCCGCGGTGACGCTGCTGATGGGGGGCAGGGCCGGAGCCGACCTCACGGAGGAACTGCGCGCGATGCCGTGGCAGACAGCGGTCCGACATGTCGTCGATCTGCTACGTGCCGCGGCCGACCCGGCCCTGCCGTTCATGCTCGCCATTTCCCGGAAGGTTGTGGTGGATCCCGACGGCCCTGTCACCTACGCCTCGCCCATGGCCGTGTACCGGGTTCCCGACGGCCCTCAGGACATGCAGGACCGCAACGACGACTCCGAGACCACGCCGGCAGAGCCCTCATGAGCGAGGACCGCTACCAGCTGGCGCGTGCCAGGGCATCGCGCACCTTTCCTGTCCCGGCCGACCGTGAAGAGCTCGCTCGGCTGCGCAGCGCTGTCGATGACGTGGACCGGCGCCTGACCGACGTCGTCACCGCAGGAGGAAACCGTGAACTGATGCTCGCCTTCAGCCCCGACGTCGAACCCGCCAACGGTTCCCTGGACGACAGCGATGTCCGCCGCCCTGCCTCGGCCTTCCGCCTGGTCACCCTCGCGGCCTGTATCCGCCATTGCTGGCCCGACCGGAGCCAGCCCCTGTACCCGGGACAGGCCGCCAGACAGGACGACGTCATAGCCACCCTGGCCCCGCTCCACGATGCCCTCGCCCCCCGGGAGGGCATCGGCGCACTGGGCCGCACCTCGCATTTCCTCGCCGCCGTACGTTTCTTGCGCGCCTGCGGCTACCTCGCCCCGGACGAAGACGACGGCACGATCCGCCTCGGCCCCATGTGCGCACTGTGGTCCGAGCGTGACGTCACCGAACTCCGAAGCGGCTACGACGTCCTACCCGGCCCGAGGAAGGAGTGACACGGTGGACATACCGGCACTGGACTCCCTGCCCTACGGCCGGCGGGCGGACGTACGCGCCGCGGTCAGCGCCGTGGAGACCGCCAGGCTGCCAGTACGGCCGGCCCACTACCGCGCCCTCGCGGAGACTGCGCTTCGAGTCGTCGTGGAACAGGTCCTGGCCGCGTCCGGACGTACCCTGCTCGCTGTGGGCGGCGGCTACCTCTCCGGCTACGACGACGACGTCAGGCAGCGCCTGGCACACGAAGGCATCGGCATCCTGCCGCGCGCCGACCGCGCCGTCCTCACCCTGGTCCTGCTCCACAGCGTTGCCATTCCCCAGGCCTCGGGCGTCACCCTGCCCGACCAGCCCTGGACTCTCGGCACGCCCGTGCCCGTGCAGGAACTCAAAGGCTGCCGGGTGCCCGACGGAGTCGTCACCGGCGCTCTGCAGCGACTGGTCGACGCGGACCTGGTTCGCCACACGAGGACCGGCTACGTCCTGGGTCACCAGTTTCTTCGCCTGACGAAGTCCGCGGGCAGTGAACTGTTCGAAGAACTCATCCTGTTGGCCGACCCCGCCGGTCCGCTCGCCGAGTCGATCCGGCGCCGACGAGCTTTCCGCCCGGCATCCCCGACCGTCGTCCCTGATCGACAGAGACAGGACACGCCATGACCACCCCACCCGCGTCCGACCTGCCACGGGGCGTCGTCGGCGACCGCCAACTCGTCGCCATGCAGACCTTTGACATTGCCAGGCTCACCTCACACCCCGTCCCGATCGTCCCCGAGACATTCATCGCGGTCTCCGGCCTCGGTCCCAAGGAGGACTCCAACGGCTCCGGGAAGACCAGCTTTCTCATCGCCGTCTCCCTGCTGCTGGCCGATCCGCAATGGCGACTGGACACCAACGGGGGACGACCTGCCAGCGGCATCCTGTTCCATCCCGAAGCCGCCGGAGTCGACCAGGCCCACCGGGCATCGCCGGTCGACCACGGCTACATCGTCGGCGTCTTCGCCCACCCTGCCGACCCCGCGGCCAACCCCTTGACCGTCTGGATCCGCATCGCCACCACCGCGCCCTACCTGCAGGCCAACTGGACCGAAAGTCTGCACCTCGCCGACGCCGCCACCGACCACGAACGCAGCATCCAGGCCGACGACCTCTGGCGCGCACTGGGCACACGCGAACTGCTCTCCGCCCGCGCCATGGCCGACAAGCTCTACGGCATCGCCCCCCGCTGCCTCACTTACCTCGACACCGCCCTGCGCTCACCCGCCCCCTCGCTGCTCAGCCAGCAGCTGACAGAGATGGAACCCAAGGACATCGGCCGGTCCCTGATCGCCCTGTCAGGCATGAGCCATCTGCTGGACGAGGAATACAGACTGCGCGGCCTCGCGCTGGAGAGCCAGATCGACCTCGAGAAGGCTCAAACGGAGCACGAGAAGCAACGGCGCGCCGAAGAGCAGGTGATGGACGCTGTGCGAGCCCGACAGGCCGCCCGAGACAGCCTCGAAGCTGGCCGAGCGGCGTGGCAGTGCTACCTCGCGGCCTCCTACCGTGAGGCCTGCGCTCTCGACGAGAGCATCGCCGTGAAGGTCCGAGCCGCACAGGAGGCCGTCGCGGCCGCCGAGGCCTCCGCACAGGAAGCCGACGACCGCGAGAGCACGCTCAGATCGGCTACCGACCTCGCCGACTTGGAGCGCCAGGCCGCACAGAACTGGTCAAACGCTCAGCAACTCAGCAGCGAACTCGCACAGAAACTCACCGAGTTCACGACCTGGCACGCGGTGCTGATCGAGGAGCGCTCCACCCTTCTGCCCCATATTCAGGGCTGGGACGGAAGCGACACGGCTACCACCGCCAACCGACTAGAGCTGGGCAGGCGCGACCACCTCAAGGCGGAGCAGGCTCGCGATGCTGCCGAGGCCGCCGTCACCCGCGCCGAGAAGCACTTGAACGACGTCGAGCAAGGCCGCAGCGGGACCGCCGGCCGCGCCATCGACCTGCTGAGCGACCGCGGCATCCCCGCCTTCGGCCTGCTCGACCAGATCGATCTGGAGGCGACCGCCCGTCCGCTGTGGGAGCCGCGCCTTGCTCCCTGGAGCGATGCCGTTGTGGTCCAGCCCCGCCACGAGCACCGGGCCCGAGGTCTCCTTCACACCGCCCTGCCCGGAACCCAGATCGTCATCTGCGACCTCCAGCGGGAACCGCTGCCCGAAGGAGTTCGCAGCAATCTGAACCTGGCACGCTTCCTGACGGCCCTCAACGAGCGCTTCGGCCCCACGGCCGACGGCGCCGATGTCCACGACCAGGCGCTGGCCCTGACCGTCACGGGCGGTTTCACCACCCCGCTGGCCGGACGTGAAACCCGGCTGCAGCAGGCCCGTCGGCAACTCGCCGACGCCAATACGCAAGTGGCAGAAAACGCCAACACCCTGACAGCCGCTGCCGCTGGCGTCACCCTGGCCCAAACACAGCACACAGCAGCCCGAGCCGCCGAGAAACTCGCCCAACTCGAGACGGAAGAGGACCAACTCCAGACGGACGTCGCCAAGGCCGACGCTCGACTCGTCGAAGCCAAACGAACCGAAGAACAACTCCAGGGAGTCTGGCAGCACGCCTGGGGCGAACACAACGGCCACAAGCAGCGCCTCACCACTGCCAAGCTCGAACTGGACGCCGCAAAAAAGGAACTCAAAGACCGTCGCAGCACCATCGCCGCCCTCGAACACCAGCGCACCAAGGCAGCCGCAGCGCAATGGCAGAATCTGTGGGGCAAAACACTCGACGAGGCAATCCACCGGCTGGCTGACATCCCCGATCAGCCCCAAGCCCCTCGACCCGCGGCACTGCGCCGACAGGCCGAGCACGCCCTGCGCCGCGCCTACGAGCGCTACGGTGTCGACGGCGACCCCGACGCGGACGTGGGCGAAGATCTACGCGAAGGCGACAAGATGGCACGCCTTTTGGCCGATGCCGAGCCCGGCGAGCCGCCGTCCCGCTCCTTCGCCGACGCGGCCTACCCGCTGGAGAACCGGCTGGCCGGCCACCGGGAGCAGGACGACGTGGCGGCAGCACGCATCACCCGCGACCGCCGGACCCGGGAGCAGGCGATCGAGGAGCTGGACGCAGTCGGGGCCACGCGCAGGAACGCCTTGGAGACCATCCAGGACATGATCGAGAATCACCTCGAGGGTCTCTTCAGCCAGATCGGCGCGGCCTTCAACGACCTCGACCTGGGCAGCGGCAGCTTCGGTGCCAAGCTCGAGCACCGTAGCGTCCGCCCCCAAGGGGCTGGCGACTGGCACTGGCAGGTCACCCCGCGCTGGAAGCGCTCCCGCACCGGCGGATACGTCTCCTACCGGGAGAACGCCAACAGCGCCCAGGTCAAGGTGCACGCCATCCTGCTCGTTCTGGCAGCCCTCCTCGCCGACAACCAGAGCCGCGGACGCGTGCTGATCCTCGACGAACTCGGCAACAGCCTCGGCGAGACCAACCGCAAAGACATGCTCGCAGCCCTGCGCGACGTCGCCCGGGACCAGCACCTGACCATCCTCGGCACCTGCCAGGACAGCGTCCTGGCCGATGCCGCCGACGTCTGCGGCGAACTGCTTTGGTTCACCCACGCATCAGCCGCAGACATCACCAACCAGCCCACCACCGTCTGGGCCTTCGACAGCAACGGCGAACGGACCCGACTCACCGAAGAGTGGATCATTGCAGGACGCTCCCATGCCTGACCCCGCCAACAGCCCTCCGCTCCTCGTCGGCGAAGCATACGGGCGCGAAAGCGTCCCGCTGCGCGACCTACCCCCGGGTGTCATCGCGGTAACCCTGCCCCGCGTCATCAAGGACGCCGACGACGTCATCCACGTACGTGTCCCCAAGGACCGCAAGCAACGCATCAAACCCCGCCAAGTCGACCTGGTCGCCAACCACCCGGTCAGCCCCTATGACCCACCACCCACCCTGACGACCCGGCAACTGGCCAAAGTCCTGGAGACGAAGAGCACCAAACGCTGGTCCACCATCGAGGCCGCCCTCGGCGACAACGCCTGGCAGGTCACCGTCGACCTCATCCGCTGCGGCGCCGTCATCCTGCGCTGCGACGTCGTCAACGTCACCGGCTACAGCCCCCGCTCCTGGACCCTGACGCATTCATGGGCAGAGCTCGCCGAGGACAAACTCGCCGAACTCAAAGGCCGCTCCCACCCGGAAGACCTCCACAGCGAACTGCTCCACCTGATGTCCGACATCCCCCAACTCGCCGCCGAGAAGCAGCTGCTGGCCGACACGCCACCCGGTCGCGTCCTGAAGGTCCCCGAGGGGACAGCCACCCGCGCCGAGGACTGGCGCGTCTACGAACTCGCTGTCCGGGCCGCCAGCACCTGGTGGCCCGCCCAAGGCCAGCCCCGCAAGATCACCGCGAAGGAACTCGCCGGCCGCAGCCTCCGCGACACCAAAAGCACGTGGACCCCCGCACGGCAGCAGGCCTTCTCCAACCTCATCGGCGTCCCCTTCGACCAAGCCGTGGACAAGGCCGACACCGACCTGCGCATCCGCGGACCTCTCCAGTGGCGCGTCGGCACCGTCATCGCCGACACGGCAGCCTGCGACCCCTGGCTCTCCCTCCCGGCCCGCGGCGTCCACACCCTCGGCATGATCTCCTGCGACGCCCGAGGCCTGTTCATCGTCGAGAATGAGGACACCTTCGAACAGATCTGCAAGATCCCGGAGATTACCGACACCTGGCTGTGCGTCTGGGGCAAGGGCTACGCGACCAACGGCCTCGTCGAACTCCTGCGCACCCTCGACGGGCTCCCTCTCGTGGCATGGGGCGACCTCGACGCCCACGGCATCCGCATCATCAGCAACCTCGCCGACCGCGTCGCAAGGCCCGTCACCCCGATCGCGATGACCGTCGACCTCTACCGCGCCGGCGTCAAATACTTCCAGCCCCCGGAAAAGCTCGCGGGCAACCGCGAACTGGCGATCCAGCTCGCCCAAGAAGCCCTGCCGGCCCTGCGAGACCTGGCCGGCGAGATCGCCCGGACTGGAGGCGAAGGCTGCGAGCAGGAGACCCTCTACGACGAAGTCCTGCCCGCACTGCCAGGTCTGCTGGAAGCGGTGCTCCTGTCCGGCATCGGGTGACCACGGCACGGAGCCGAAAGCGACGAATGCAGCACGGACCCTGGTCCGGTGAAGCCGGAGGGCATCCGCCAAAGGGGCCGCGCCCTCGACAGGCCGCCATGCCCACTCTCGTGAAGCCCCGGCCTGTTCGAGAAGTCGTGCGAGGTGTGCGCGCAGGTGCCGCGCCCCGGCGGCCATCACCGGATCGAAGCGGCCGTCCTCGATGTGGCGGCCGGTCAGGCGGTGGTGGCCGCGGGCGCCGACGAGGAGCGGACGTGCCCACGCCGGAACCGCGTGCAGGCTGCCGGCGGTGCCCGGGACCGTATGGCCTGGCCGCGGAGACGTCGCCGCTGATGTCGATGTCGCGTACGGACCGCAGCCCGACCCGGCCTCGGGCGTGACCCCGAACGCAGGGGCCGGCCGGATCCGTTGCGCGGTGGCGGTGGCCCCGGGCCAGTTGGTGCGGATGCGGGGCGCGATCGAGGACGGCCCGGCAGGCCGCAGTGGTGGGTGCTGCCCGTCCGAGGCCGGGGCGACGTCGGCTGCTGCGGGCGGAGAGGCCGATGCCTAGTTCACCATCACCCTCGTCCTGCACCCCCTCTCCGGCCGCGGCGACGCCTCGGCCATCCCCCTGGAAGCCGGCCGCCCGTGCGTCCTCACCTCCCGGCACCGCCACGCCTGCATCGTCGTTGGACGAGGTGCGGGCGAGGGTGACGGTTTCGGGGTAGGTGACCAGGTCGCGGGCCAACAGCGTGGCGGAGGCTGTTCCCGGCTGGTTGAGGTGGGGGTTGGCCGTGGTGAGCTGGTGTAGTCGGTGGTGCCAGCGGGTGGGTGAGGTGTTGCTGGTGGTCGTACCAACGGGTGGTGACCGCGCGCTATGGTCCAGGTGGTCATGGCCCGGGAGTGACGCTGGAGGCGCTGGTGGGCATGGGGCGCTGCGGTGAGTTCGGGTATCGCCTCAACGTGTAGGGGTGTGTGGAGTCGGGGGTCGGGGGCGGCTTGCTGATGTTGTGGGCAGATGAGCCGGTGCCAGGGCCGGTGGATCCACGTGGTCAGGGTGGTGCCGCGGCTGTGGCGGCCGACGCACAGAGTGCAGGCGGGTACGGCCTGGTGTTCTCTTCCCACGGGTGTCCAGATCGCGGTGGCCGGGCCTGTCCCGGTACCGGGTGGCGGGCTGCCGTGCTGGGTCAGGTGCGGTAGGGCGTGGGCGATGTGGTCGGGCGGGATGCCGGCCATCGTGGCCACCTGGCGGACCGCAGTGGAGGAGAGGGTCAGGTCGGCCGTGGGTGGGGTGCCGTGTCCGTGGACGGTGATACCGAGGCCGTCGAGGAGTTGGGGCAGCGGCCGTACCCGGAACACCCCCGGCGCCACGGAGGGAAGCCGCACCAGCCACGCGTGCGCGACGGGATCACTGGGCGATGCCGCGATCCCGGCCGGTGCCCCGCCGGTGCCGGGCGAGCGCACGTGGCCGGCAGTCTGGCTTGTCCGGTTCACGGGGCAGGGGGCCTGCGCCGGGGGCACCAGGCCCCGCCCCCCGACGAGGCGCCCGCGCCGACGCCCGCCGAGGACCGCAAGCACGTGGTCAGGCGCCGCTGGATCACCGCGATCATCATCCTGCTGCTCGTCGGGGTCCCGGCCGGCTACCTCGCCGTTTCCGCGCAGCAGAGCCGCCAGAGCGGCCGGGACAAGGCCGCCAAGGTCGGCGCGCACCAGGTGCGCTCCGGCTGGCCCTCCAAGGTGCAGCGCAGCATCTACGAGGTCCCGATCCCGCCGAAGGCCTGGCGGGTCGGCTTCCTGGAGACCAACAACTGGCGCACCAGCCGGCTCTACACCCAGTTCGCGGTCACCCCGCCGGAGCTGGACGCGTTCCTGGCCTCGGTCGGCACCAGCCGGGAGGCGCTGACCCCCGGGGTGTCGATCTCCGAGCACGACACCACGGTCGCGGGATGGAACTGGAAGCCCACGACCGAGTGGCTCGGGACCACCGTCGACGAGGACGCCGCGCGGCCCACCCGTGACATCACCGTCGACCTCACGGACCCCAAGGTCTTCAAGGTCTACGTGGTCTCCACGGCGGTCCCGTAAACCGCCGGGCGTTCCGGGGCCCCGCGCGGGTACAGTGCCCGTCGGGGGCGGGGTCGTAGCGCAGAGGTTGTCGCGCGCGGTCTCCAAAACCGCGAGGACGCCGGTTCGAATCCGGTCGGCTCCGCCTTCCCGTCGACTGTGCCGACTCCGCCGACGCGGCGGCGCTAGCCTTGGATCATGAAGCTCACCAAGCGGCTGCACTCCTGCGTCCAACTGGAGAAGGACGGGCGCGTGCTCGTCATCGACCCGGGCGCCTTCAGCGAACCGGACGCCGGCCTCGGGGCGGACGCCCTGCTGGTCACGCACGAGCACGCCGACCACTTCGAGGAGGGCCGGCTGCGGGCCGCCCTCGACGCGAATCCGGCGGCGGGGCTGTGGACCCTGCGCAGCGTCGCGGAGAAGCTCGCCCCCGCCTATCCGGGCCGGGTCCACACCGTGGGCCACGGGGACACCTTCACCGCCGCGGGGTTCGAGGTCCAGGTGCACGGCGAACTGCACGCCGTGATCCACCCGGACATCCCGCGGATCACCAATGTCGGCTACCTGGTGGACGCCTCCCTCTTCCACCCGGGGGACGCGCTGACCGTGCCCGAGGCCCCCGTCGAGACGCTCATGCTCCCGGTCCACGCGCCCTGGAACAAGATCGCCGAAGTGATCGACTACGTCCGCGAGGTCAAGCCGCGCCAGGTCGTCGCCATCCACGACGCGGGCCTGACCGAGGTGGTGCTCCCGATCTACGCCACCCAGATCGGGAAGCTCGGCGGCGCCGGATACGGCCGACTCACCGCCGGGGACAGCGCCGAACTGTGACTGTCGGTGCCGGGCGGTAGGTTGGACGGCATGCGTATCGCCACGTTCAACGTCAACTCGATCACCGCCCGGCTGCCGCGCCTGCTGGCCTGGCTGGAGAGCTCCGGCACCGATGTCCTGTGCCTCCAGGAGACCAAGTGCTCCGCGGAGCAGTTCCCCTACGAGGAGCTCCGGGCACTGGGGTACGAGTCGGCCGTCAACGCCACCGGCCGGTGGAACGGCGTGGCCCTGCTCTCCAAGGTGGGCCTGGAGGACGTGGTCGTGGGCCTGCCCGGCGGACCGGACTACGAGGGCGTCCAGGAGCCCCGCGCCGTCTCCGCGACCTGCGGCGGGGTGCGCCTGTGGTCGGTGTACGTGCCCAACGGGCGCGAGGTCGAGCACGACCACTACGGCTACAAGCTGGACTGGTTCCGGTCCCTGACCACCGCCATCGCCGAAGACGCGGCGGGGGAGCGCCCGTTCGCCGTGCTCGGCGACTTCAACGTGGCCCCGACCGACGAGGACGTCTACGACCCGACGGTCTTCGAGGGCCTCACCCACGTCACCCCGGCCGAGCGGGCCGCCCTGGAGCAGCTGCGCGCCGCCGGGCTCTCCGACGTCTTCCCGCGCGCGCTCAAGTACGACCGGCCGTACACCTTCTGGGACTACCGGATGCTCGCCTTCCCGAAGAACAGGGGCATGCGCATCGACCTGGTCTACGGGAACCCGGCCTTCGCCAAGGCCGTCACCGACTCCTACGTCGACCGCGAGGAGCGCAAGGGCAAGGGTGCCTCCGACCACGCGCCCGTCGTCGTGGACCTTGATCTTTAGGCGGATCTCGATCTGTCACGGTCCAGGCGCGCCCTGTCGCCCACCGGCGATCCGGGTGTCAGTCTGGGCTTATGAACATCCCTTTCCTGGCCAACTGGCTCAATCGGAATGAAACGGACCGGGGCGCGAGCGGGCTCGCCGCCGCCCTCGCGGATGACCCCGAGGGCATCAACGAGTTGTTCGCGGAATGCGAGATGCTGCGCGCCCACGCCCGGTCGGCGGGGCTCGAACTCGACGAGACCCCGCGCTCGTTGGAGGAGCTGGACCAGCTGATGCCGCGCTGGCGCCGGGATCCGGAGATCACCCCGTGGCTCGGCAACGACGCGGGCTTCTACCTCGGGACCGTGATCATCCGGTCCGTCCAGGGCGCCGGCTGGCAGGTGTGGCCGAACGGGCAGCCGATGATCCGGCTGGCCTCGGGCCGTGAGCTGAACGTGGTCGAGTCGGGCGTGTCCTGGGCGATGACCGGGTCCCCCGAACTCAGCCAGGCGTACGCCGAAGCCTCGGAAGGCTGACCTCGCCGGGCTTTATGCGGCTTTTAGGCGTGTCGCGGTGAAGTGCCCTTCCACGGCTGGATAGTTTGCGCTGACCTCGACACACCGACAAGTGGGCAGGGCAGCGTATGGCCGTCGATCCGTTGATCGAGCTGCGGGACGTCAACAAGCACTTCGGACAACTGCACGTCCTCCAGGACATCAACCTCACCGTCGGCCGCGGGGAGGTGGTGGTGGTCATCGGCCCCTCCGGCTCCGGGAAATCCACCCTGTGCCGTGCGATCAACCGGCTGGAGACCGTCGAATCGGGCACGATCACGCTCGACGGCAAACCGCTGCCGGCCGAGGGCAAGGAGCTCGCCGCGCTCCGCGCGGACGTGGGGATGGTCTTCCAGTCCTTCAACCTCTTCGCGCACAAGACCGTCCTGGCCAACGTCTCCCTCGCCCAGGTCAAGGTCAGGAAGCGCAAGAAGGACGAGGCCGACAAGCGCTCCCGGGAACTGCTGGAGCGGGTCGGGCTCGCCGACCAGGCCGAGAAGTTCCCCGCCCAGCTCTCCGGCGGCCAGCAGCAGCGCGTGGCCATCGCCCGCGCGCTCGCCATGAACCCCAAGGCCCTGCTCTTCGACGAGCCCACCTCCGCGCTCGACCCGGAGATGATCAACGAAGTGCTGGAGGTCATGCAGCAGCTCGCCTCCGAGGGCATGACGATGGTCGTGGTCACCCACGAGATGGGCTTCGCCCGCTCCGCGGCCAACCGCGTCGTGTTCATGGCCGACGGGAAGATCGTCGAGGACCGGACCCCGGAGGCCTTCTTCACGGCCCCCGAGAGCGACCGGGCCAAGGACTTCCTCTCCAAGATCCTCAAGCACTGAGGGCCGGCCCGATGAGACACCTGCCTGCGGCGATCCCGCGCACCCCGCTCCTGCCCGCCTGCGCCCTCGTCCTCCTGCTGCTGGGAGCCGTCACCGGCTGCGGCAGGTCCGGCAGCCCCCCGGTCAAGGGGCCCCAGCCCGAGGACCTGCCCGTCTACCAGGTGGCGACGGGCTTCCAGCTGCCCGAATCGCGCACCTGGGAGAAGGCCAAGAAGCGCGGCCACCTCGTCGTCGGAGCCAAGGAGGACCAGCCGTACATGGGGGAGAAGGACCCCGCGAGCGGCCGCTACTCCGGCTTCGACATCGAGATCGCCAAGATGATGTCGGCCTCGCTCGGCTTCGACCCCAAGACCATCGAGTTCAAGACGATCGCCTCCGCCAACCGCGAGACCGCCCTGCAGAACGGCCAGATCGACTACTACGTCGGCACGTACACGATCAACGACAACCGCAAGAAGCAGGTCGGCTTCGCGGGCCCCTACTACCTCGCCGGCCAGTCCCTGCTGGTGCGCAAGGGGGAGACGGACATCAAGGGCCCCGAAGACCTCGCCGGCAAGAAGGTCTGCTCGGCCGCCGGCTCCACCCCCTACCAGCGGCTCCAGAAGGAGTTCCCCCGCGCCGTCCTCGTCGCCTACGACACCTACTCGGTCTGCGTTGACAACCTGCTGACCTACCAGGTCGACGCCGTCTCCACCGACGACTCGATCCTCCTCGGCTACGCGGCCAAGGTCCCCGAGGAGCTCAAGGTGGTCGGCGAGCCCTTCTCCGAGGAGCCCTACGGCATCGGCGTCCCGCGCTCCGACAACGCGCTGCGCTTCGCCCTCGACGACGCCCTCGAGGAGAACGAGAAGAACGGCAACTGGAAGAAGGCCTACGAGGCCACGCTCGGCCTGTCCGGCGAGCCGGCGCCGAAGCCGCCCGCCATCGACCGCTACCCGGCGAGCTGAGGGGAGAGCGCACCGCCATGAACGTACTCACGGACAACTTCTCGCTCTACGGCAAGGGCTTCCTCGGGACCGTCGAGCTCACGGTCTACGCCTCGCTCCTCGCCCTGGTCCTCGGCTTCCTGATGGCCTCCTTCCGCGTCGCCCCCATCGGCTCCTTCCGGGTCTTCGGCGCCGTCTGGGTGGCCATCCTGCGCAACACCCCGCTCACCCTGCTCTTCTTCGCCGTCCTGCTCGGCCTGCCGCGCTTCGGCCTGGTGCTGCCCTTCCAGCTCTTCGCCGTCCTCGCGCTGGGCTGCTACACCTCCGCCTTCATCTGCGAGGTGCTGCGCTCCGGCATCAACACCGTGCCCAAGGGGCAGGGCGAAGCGGCCCGCAGCCTCGGCATGTCCTTCGGCCAGACCCTGGGCACCGTCGTGCTCCCGCAGGCCTTCCGCTCCGTCATCCCGCCCATCGGCTCCACGCTGATCGCCCTCGCCAAGAACTCCGCGATCGCGGGGGCCTTCAGCGTCACCGAGCTGCTGGGCACGTACAAGACCCTCAACGAGCTGGGCTACAGCATCATCTGGACCTTCGTCTGGATCGCGGTGGGCTACCTGATCATCACCCTGTCCATCAGCGCGCTGTTCAACGTGCTCGAGAAGCGCTACGGAGTCGCCCGATGACAGCGCACGCGCTCCACGGGGACACGCAGTCCACCGCCCTCTACGACATCCCGGGCCCCCAGGCCCGCCGCCGCCACTTCCTCTACGGGATCCTCTCGACGGCCGTCATCCTCGGACTCCTCGGCTGGCTGCTCTACCTGCTGTTCTCCACGAACCAGTTCACCGCCGCCAAGTGGACCCCCTTCGCGTACAAGGGCATCCAGGAGCTGCTGCTCAAGGGACTCTGGAACACGCTGAAGGCCTTCGCCTACGCCTCGGTGCTCTCGCTCGCGCTCGGCGCGGTCCTCGCCACCGGCAGGCTCTCCGTCCACCGGCCGGTGCGCTGGCTGTCCACCCTGTGCGTGGAGTTCTTCCGGGCCATGCCGGTACTGGTGATGATCTTCTTCATCTTCGTCGCGCTGAAGGTCCAGCCGCTGCCCGCGCTGGTCGCCGGGCTGACCCTCTACAACGGCTCGGTGCTGGCCGAGGTCTTCCGGACGGGCATCAACTCGGTGGAGCGGGGCCAGCGCGAGGCCGCGTACGCACTGGGCATGCGCAAGACCCAGGTGATGACCCACGTACTGGCCCCGCAGGCGGTACGGGCCATGCTGCCCACGATCATCAGCCAGCTGGTGGTCGCCCTGAAGGACACCTCGCTCGGCTACCTGATCACCTACGAGGAGTTCCTGCACGCGGGCAAGCTGATCGCCTCCAACCTCGACTACGACCTGCCCTTCATCCCGGTCGTGATGATCATCTCGCCGATCTACATCGGAATGTGCATGCTGCTGTCCTGGTTCGCCACCTGGGTGGCCAGACGGGAGCGGCGCAGCCCCAAGACGAAGGCGGTCGCCATCGACCCGGCCGAGCCGGGAGCGGCGCTGCCGGGCCAGATCTGACCCGCAGGGCCTGGGCCCCGAGAGCCACACCCGGCCCGGCGGCAGCCGTGGATCACTGCTCGCGCAGCGGTACCGAGACGTACGAGGGATCGGTGCGCGGCGAGGAGAAGGTCAGCTGCGCGCCGGTCGGGTTGTGCTCGATGTACAGCGGGTCGACGGTGTCCACGACGACGGCGAGGCGGTGCCCGGCCGGGACGTCGTAGGCGGTGGAGAAGAGCTCCAGGTCCACGCCGAAGGCCTGGCCGGCCGGCCGGTCGTGGAAGGTGTACGGGGCGTTGCTGACCAGCTTGCCGATGCCGAGCGGGCCCACGTCGTAGAGGTACGCGACGAAGGTGCCGTCGGACTTCGTGGGCGTGACGGTGGTGTGCAGCTTCACCGTGCCGCGCACCCGCCGGGCCTCGTCGTAACGCGGGGACTGCCAGACGGCGGCGAAGGCGCGGGGGAGCAGCGGGATCGAGGCGGTCGGGGGCGCCTGGAAGAACTGGTCCAGGACGCTGGACAGGAGGACGATCCCGCCGTTGGCGCCGGAGTCGACGCCCGCGAAGACGTGCTCGCTGTCGGAGAGCATCAGCTTCTCGGTGCCGCCGGAGCCGACCGACTTCCAGTCGGCGTAGCCCTCGTACCCGCTCTCGCTGCGGGACTTGATCTGCACCGGGGCCTCGGAGTCGACGCCGTTGCGCTCGCCCTTGAGGTAGCGGTCGAACCAGCGGTGGGCGTTGGTCCAGGTGTCGTTGGGCAGGCCCAGCAGGCCGGTGCCCTCGGCGGTGGCGTGGTCGCCGGGCCGGAACTCCAGCCGCTTGGGGCCGGTCAGCTTCTCGAAGAACTCCGCGTACTGGTTGGGCGGGAAGATGGTGTCGCCCCAGGCGTTGCCGAGCATGATCGCGGCGCCGTTGGCGTTGATCTGGTCGACCTTCTCGGAGGCGGAGCGCTTCTTGCCCCACTCGATCATCTGCGGTTCCCGGTCCAGCTTGGAGCCGAGGAAGTCGCCGAGGATCTGCCGGAGTTCGGGGCCGGGGCGGCCGGTGAGGTAGCCCGCGCCGCCGAGCAGGGCGGCGGCCTGCAGGTGCTGGGTGCGGCCGGAGTAGATGGACTCGATGAGGTCGGCCCAGCCGCTGAGCGCGACCACGGCCTTGATGCGCGGGTCGCGCGCGGAGGCGAGCAGGCTGATGCCCGCGCCGTACGAGACACCGCCCAGGCCGATGTGTTCCGCGTCGGCGGGGGTGTGGGCGAGCGCCCAGTCGATGACGGCGGAGACGTCGGCGGTGTCCGCCGGGCCGGCGGTCTCGATCTCGCCGCCCGAGAGCCAGAAGCCGCGGGAGGTGTAACTGACCACCACGTAGCCGGAGTCGGCGAGCTTCTTGGCCTGCGCGATGTATTCGATCTGCGGCATGCCCCAGCTGGTGGGCAGCACGATCAGCGGGTACTTCGCGCCGGCCCGGGCGCCGGCCGGGGTGAAGACGTTGCCCTTGAGGGTGATGCCGCCGGAGCCGGGGATGTCGTGGAACCGGAGTTCCGAAGAGGCGTCGGTGGCGGCGGCGGTCGTGGTGGCGGGGGCCGCCTGGGCCTGATGGGGGGCCAGGCCCAGGGCGGCTGCCGCCAGTACGGCTGCCATGGCAGCCGCGGTGCTGGTGGTGCGGACGGTGCGGACCATCGGTCGCTCCTCGCGTGCGCCGGGTGTCAAAGTGACCCGACGGTAACGGGAGGGGCTTACCGGAAGTAACCCATGGGTAAGTTACGTGCCGGTAACGATTGAACGATAGTCAGCACGTGGGGTCCGCACGCTCCGTCAGCCGCTCTGCGGGGCTCCGGCCTGGGCGCTCTTGGCCTGCCACTGCTCCCACGACAGGTTCCACTCGCCGTAGCCGTTGCCGATGTCCGCATTGCCCTTCGAGCCGTCGCCGACGACCTCGAAGGGGTCGCCGACCTGGGACTGGGCGAAGAAGGGCTTGGCGTTGGCGTCGCTCATGCCCACGCAGCCCGAGCTGGTGTTGGAGCGCCCGAAGTTGGAGGCGTTCCACGGCGCCGCGTGCACGTACATGCCCGACCAGGTCAGCCGGATCGAGTAGTCGACGTCCTTGTCGTAGGCGTTGCCGAGGCCCACGGTCTCGGAGTTCATCCGGATCGTGCCCTCCTTCAGCATCAGCACCATCTTCCCGCTCCAGGAGGCCTTCTGGCCGCCCGGGGTGCCGGCCGAGACCGGGATGGTGTCGACGGTCTGCCCGCCCTCGGTGACCGACATCTTGCTCGTGTCGAGGTCCACCTTCATCCGGCGGTCCTTGCCGATCTTGAACTCGGTGTTGTAGTCCTTCACGAACAGCCCGCCGCCGGGGCCGGAGTCGACACCGTTCAGGTTCATGTCGACCTTCACGTCGGTGCCGGACTTCCAGTACTCCTTGGGCCGCCAGTCCACCCGGTCCTTGCCCGAGTAGTCCTTGATCCAGCCCCAGGAGCCCTCGGTCTGGTTCGAGCTGGTGACCTTCAGCTGCTTCTCGACCTCGGCCTTGTTCTTCACCGGGTTGTCGAAGACGATCGAGACCGGCATGCCCACGCCGACCGTGCTGCCCTTGGTGATGTTGATCGTGACCTTGTTCACCTTGTCGGCGGCCGTGGTCTTGAACGTCGTCGCGGCGCTCTGGCTGTCGGTGTTCTGCGCCTCGACCTTGTACTCGGCGCCCGCCGAGGCGTTGCGCTCCGACTTCCAGGTCTTGCCGTCGGCGGATATCTGCCCGGCCAGCTCCCCGCCCTTGGCGTCCGTCACCTTCACCGAGGCGAGCTTGCCCTCCGCGATGGTCACGGTCACCGGCTCGCCGGCCTTGACCTGGTCACCGGTGAGGTTCACCGAGACCGCCATCTCCGGCTTCTGCTTGATCTCCGACTTGGCGTCGCCGCCCGAGGCGGCGCCGCCGCCGCCGCAGGCGGTCAGCGCGGCGGCCAGCAGTGCGGTGCCCGCCACCACGGCGTGGCGGCTGCGTACCCGAAAGACCCGGCGTGTGCGGCTCAACGAAAACCCCTCCGAAGTAATGATCGTCCACAAAAGGAGATGCGAACGACACGACTCTAGGTTGCACGAGATGCCGAAAAGATCGGGAATCCAGGTTGTGACGTACACCGCAGCGAGACGGTCATCGTCCGGTCACAATCGCCGCGCGAGCCCGTCATGGACAGCTGTGAGAGTCCTGTGCATCCGCTGAACCGGACGTACAGGAAGGCCGATCAACCGTGTGCGCACTGCTCGTGACACCCGCCCAGCAGCACCAGCCGCAGCATCAGGACAAGCGTGGAGGCAAGGTGCTCACGGTGCGCTCCCTGTCCGTACCCGAATACCAGGGTTTCCTTTCCCGGCACGGCCGGGCCAGTTTTCTGCAGTACCCGTCCTGGGCGCGGGTAAAGGACCTCTGGCGCTCGGAAAGGGTCGGATGGCACTACCCGGACGGGGAAATGGAGGGTGCCGCGCTCGTCCTCTACCGCCAATTCCCGGGGACCCGCAAATACTTCGCCTACCTCCCCGAGGGCCCCGTCGCCGACTGGGCCGACCCCGACCTCGACCGCTGGCTGACCCCCCTCACGCGCCACCTCAAGTCCTCCGGAGCCTTCGCCGTCCGCATCGGCCCCACCCCGGCCTACCGCCGCTGGGACGCGGCCGCCGCCAAGGCCGGCGCCGGCGCCGGCCGGCAGATATCCGACGTGCTCGCCACCGAGGTCGACCCCGTCGGCGCCGCGCTCGCCGACCGGCTGCGCACCCGCGGCTGGAAGCGCTGCGGAGGCGAGGACGACGGCGACGCCCAGCCGCGCCACGTCTTCCGCGTCCCGCTCGCCGGGCGCTCCGTCGACGACCTGTGGTCGGGGCTGAACCAGGAGTGGCGGCGCAATGTGCGCAAGGCCACGAAGGCCGGGGTCGAGACGGTCATCGGCACCGCCGCCGACCTGCCCGAGTTCTACCGGCTGCTGCGCATCACCGAGGAGCGCGACGGTTTCGAGCTCGGCCGCTCGCTCGCGTACTACCAGCAGCAGTACGAGGCCCTCAACGCCGAGGAACCCGGCCGCATGCGGCTCTACCTGGGAGTCCACCAGGGGGAGGTCCTCGCCGCGCACACCATGATCGTGGCCGGCTCCCGGGTCTGGTACCAGACGGGCGCCTCCGCCGACCACCGCCGCGAGGTCCGCCCCAGCAACGCCCTGCAGTGGCGCATGATGTGTGACGCACATGCACTCGGAGCGGACGAATACGACATGCGCGGGGTACCCTCCACCCTCGACCCCGACGAACGCTCCTTCGGGCTGCTGCGCTGGAAGCTCGGCACCGGCGGACAGGTCGTCGAAACGCTCGGCGAGTGGGAGACCTCGATGGACGGATACGCCAACACGGCCCTCTACAAGGCGTTCCAGGCGTACATGGCCCGCCGGTGACCGTCGCAGACCCCAGAACGGCCGGTGCCGGCAGCCCGGAACAGGACGTCACCGACCGCGCGGCACCGGGCAAGACCTCGGTGCTGCGCAGCGGCGCGCTCATGGCGGCCGGCTCGATCGTCTCCCGCGCCACCGGCTTCGTCCGCTCCGCCGTGATCGTCGCCGCACTCGGCACCGGGCTGCTCGGCGACGGCTACAGCGTCGCCAACACCGTCCCGAACATCCTGTACATCCTGCTCATCGGCGGAGCCCTCAACGCGGTCTTCGTCCCCGAACTGGTCCGCGCCGCCAAGGAGCACGCCGACGGCGGCGCCGCCTACACCGACCGGCTGCTCACCGTCTGCACGGCCGCGCTGCTGTGCCTGACCGCCGCCGCCGTACTGGCGGCCCCGCTGATCGTCTCGGCGTACACCGGCTACACCGGCGGCCAGGAGTCCACGACCGTGGCCCTGGCCCGCTACTGCCTCCCGCAGATCCTGTTCTACGGGCTGTTCACCCTGCTCGGGCAGGTGCTGAACGCCCGCGGCCGGTTCGGCGCGATGATGTGGACCCCGGTCCTCAACAACCTCGTCGTCATCGCCGTCTTCGGCCTCTTCATCCTGCTCTCGCACGACGCGGCGAACGGCCTGACGGCCGCCGACACCCGCCTGCTGGGCATCGGCACCACCCTCGGCATCGTCCTCCAGGCCCTCGGCCTGATCCCCTCGCTGCGCGCCGCCCGCTTCCGCTGGCGCCCCCGCTTCGACTGGCGCGGCAGCGGACTGGCCCGCCCGCTGCGCAACGCCGGCTGGCTCGTCCTGCTCGTCCTGACCAACCAGATCGCCTACTGGGTCGTGACCCGGCTCTCCACCGCCACCGGGCAGCGCGCCGTCGACGCCGGCCTCGCGGGCGGCGCCGGCTACACCGCCTACAGCAACGCCTACCTGCTGTGGATGGTCCCGCAGGGCATCATCACCGTCTCCCTCGTCACCGCCCTCATGCCCCGGATGAGCGCCGCCGCCACCGACGGCGACCTCGGACGCGTGCGCGCGGACGTCTCGTACGCGCTGCGCTCCAGCGCCGCCCTCGTCGTCCCGGCCGCCGCGCCCTTCGCGGCCCTGGCGCCCTGGGTGATCGGCAGCGTCTTCGAGTACGGGCGCACCGGCGCCGCCGACGTCGCCGTCATGGCCGGCATGCTGGCGGCCTTCGCGCCCGGCCTGATCGCCTACTCCGCGCAGTACGTGCTCTCCCGCGGCTTCTACGCCCTGTCGGACACCCGGACCCCCTTCTTCCTCAACCTGGTCATCGCCGCCCTGAACGCCGGGCTCTCGGCCGCCGCGTACCTCCTGCTGCCGCCCCGCTGGGCGGTCACGGGCATGGCCGCGGCCTGCTCGATCGCCTTCGCGGCGGGTGCCGCCGTCACCGCGTACGTCCTCGCCCGGCGGCTCGGCCCGCGCACGGGGACCCGTACGCAGCGGCGCACCACCGCGCTGCGCACCCACCTGCGGCTGCTGGCCGCCTGCGCCCCGGCGGCGGCCGCCGGGTACGCCGCCGCGCGCGCCGCCGACCGGTTCGGGAACTTCGCCGGCGTCACGGCGGGAACCGCGGCGCTCGTCCTCGTCGTCGTCGTCCTCGCCCGGCCCTTGCGGCTGACGGAGATCACCGACCTCCTCGACTCCGTACGACGCAGGGCCGCCCGCTGACAAGGACCGTCACCGGCCGTACGACAATGGCCGAAAGCATGAGTGCAACGATCTACGAGCTTGGAATACTGACCCGATGCCACGCGTACTGCTGATCGAGGACGACCCTTCCATCCGGGAGGGGGTGGGCCTCGGCCTGCGCCGCAGGGGCCACGACGTGAGCGCCGCCGAGACCGGCGAGGCCGGACTCGAGCTCATGGCGAGCTTCCACCCCGAGCTCGTGCTGCTCGACCTGATGCTGCCCGGCATGAACGGCGTGCAGGTCTGCCGCCGGATCCGCGAGAACAGCCAGGTTCCGATCATCATGCTCACCGCGCGCGGAGACGACTTCGACATAGTCGTCGGCCTCGAGGCCGGCGCCGACGACTACATCGTCAAACCCGCCCGCACCGAGGTCATCGAAGCCCGCATCAAGGCCGTGCTGCGCCGCCTCAGCGAGCCGACGGGCGGCCGCCTGGACGTGGAGTTCCACGGCGCGCTGGCCATCGACCGCTCGGGCCTGACCGTCGCCAAGAACGGCGAGCGCGTCCCCCTGGCCCCCAGCGAGCTCAAGCTCCTGCTGCACCTGTCGGCCTCGCCCGAGCAGGTCTTCTCCCGCCAGCAGCTCCTCGAGTACGTGTGGGACCACAGCTACCACGCCGACGCCCGGCTGGTGGACGCCTGCGTACGCCGCCTGCGCACCAAGGTCGAGGACCCCGACGCCACCCCCCGCTACATCCAGACCGTACGGGGCTTCGGCTACCGCTTCGGCCCCCTGTAAGCGGCGCGCATGAGACGTTTCGCACCGCTCGGCCTGCGCACCAGGCTGATCGCCGCCTTCCTGCTGGTCGCCGCCATCTGCGCGGTGACCACGGCCGCGCTCACCTACCAGCAGGCCCGCAACGCGATCCTCAAACAGAGCCAGGACACCGCCGTCAGCACCCTGCGCGACCTGGTCGAGGCCCAGAGCACCGTGCTGCCCGTGCAGCAGCGCGAACTGCAGCGCCTCGTCAGCGAGCTGGGCAAGCGCGGCCAGCCGCACCCCTGGACCGTGTACGGGGAGTACGGAAAGCTGCGCGCCTCCTCCAACCAGGGCGCCACCACGTCCACCGTCGTCAGCGAACAGCTGCGCGCCCAGGTGGCCTCCAACCCGCACGGGGCCTTCCAACGCACGAAGGACCGCCTCGGCAACCCCTACCTCGTCGTCGGCATGCCGGCCGTCTTCGAGCTCAACGGGGGCCGCGCGCCGACCGGCGCCGTCTTCTTCGCGGTGGTGTCGCTGGACACCGAGCAGACGACCGTGGACGCGATGGTCGGCGCCGCCAGGAAGGGCGCCGTCCCGGGCCTGGCGATCGCCGTCGTCCCCGCCCTGCTCGCGGCGCGCAGCGTCCTGCGGCCGGTACGGGACATGCGCAAGGCCGCCCAGCGGCTGGGGCGCGGCCGGCTCGACACCCGGATCGAGGTCCGCGGCGCCGACGAACTCGCCGGGCTCGCCCGCACCTTCAACGAGACGGCCCGCGCCCTCGAACAGTCGGTGAGCGAGCTCCGGGACGCCGAGGCCCGCGCCCGCCGCTTCGCCGCCGACGTCTCCCACGAACTGCGCACCCCGCTCGCCGGGATGCTCGCCGTCACCGAGGTCCTCGACGAGGGCGCCGAGGACCTCGACCCCGACACCGCCAAGGCCCTGCGCCTCGTCAGCGCCGAGACCGGGAAACTGGCCGTGCTCGTGGAGGACCTCATGGAGATATCCCGCTTCGACGCCCGCGCCGCCGAGCTCAACCTCGACGACGTCGATGTCGCCGAGGCCGTGACCAAGACCCTGGAACGCCGGCACTGGACCGACGGCCTGGTCCGCACCGACCTGCCCCCGGGAATCCGGGCCCGGCTCGATCCGCGCCGCTTCGACGTGGTCCTCGCCAACCTCGTGGGCAACGGGCTCAAGCACGGCGGGACCCCGGTCCGGGTCAGCGTCCGCAGCGCGTCCGGGCCCGAGGGCGCACGGCTGCTGATCGAGGTCGCCGACAGCGGGCCCGGCATCGCGCCCGAGGTGCTGCCGCACATCTTCGACCGCTTCTTCAAGGCCGACGCCGCCCGCACCCGGTCCACGGGCAGCGGTCTGGGCCTGGCCATCACCCTGGAGAACGTCCGCCTGCACGGCGGTACCCTGCACGCGGCCAACGGCCCCGCGGGCGGGGCGCTCTTCATCCTGGACATGCCGCTGGAGGCGGGCGCATGACCCGGCTCGGCACGGCCGCGGCGGCCGCCGCCGCCCTGATCGTCCCGCTGCTGTTCGCCACCGGCTGCGGCTCCATCGCCACCACCGGGGTGGTCGAGAGCGGCAGCGCCGCCACCGTGAAGCTGGCCTTCGGTGAGGAGACGGGACTGGTCTACTTCGTCACGCCCGAGGGCGGGATCGTGCCGGTGGCGATTCCCGACGGGCCCTCCCACCCCTCGCCCAACTACCTGATCTCGCGGCTGCTGGCCGGTCCGGACGAAACCGCCCGGGAGGCGGGCCTGACCAGCTCCCTCCCGCCGGCGGACGCCAACATGAACGGCAAGAGCGCGCTGACGTTCACCGACAACGGGGCGGGCATCCAGGTCAAGCTGCCCTACCCGGTCGACCCGCTGTCCGAGCCCGCCCGCCGCCAGGTGGCGTGCACGGCCGTGGCGGCGGTACGCATCACCCCGGCTCCCCAGGTGACCCTCATCGACGCCGCGGGCAAGAAGCAGCGCGCGCAGTGCGCGGCCGCCGACGGCTCGCGGGTGGCGACCGACGGCGGCTGACGGCGGCTGACGGCCGGTGGGCGGCCGGTGGGCGGCCGGTGGGCGCGGCCCCCTTGCGGGCCGGGCCCCCGCCCCGCCACCGTGTGGCGCATGGATCTTCCAGGCCGCCCAGGCCGCCCAGGCCGCCCGAGCCCCGCCGCCGCCCGGGAGCGGGCCGCGGACGCCCCCGACGTCTTCGACCCGCGCCTCTACGCCGAGGGCGTCCCGCACGAGCGCTACCGCCTGCTGCGCGACCACCGCCCCGTCTCCTGGCAGGACGAGCCGGAGATCCTCGGCTGGCCCGCCGGCCCGGGCTTCTGGGCCGTCACCCGGCACACCGACGTGGTCCGGGTCCTGCGCGACCACCGCACGTACTCCTCCCGCCTGGGCGCCACCCAGATCCGCGACCCCGACCCGGCCGACCTGCCCTTCCTGCGGCGCACCATGCTCAACCAGGATCCCCCCGAGCACGGCAGGCTGCGCCGGACCGTCGCCCGCGCCTTCACCCCGGCCCGCGTCGACGCCTTCGCCGCCCGGGTCCGCGACCGCGCCCGTACGCTGCTGCGCGCCGCCCGGGACGGCGCCGAGGGCGGCTCCGCCGACCTGGTGCGCACCGTCACCGACGAGTACGCGCTGCTGAACCTCACCGACCTGCTGGGCGTCCCGGCCGCCGACCGGGGGCTGCTGCTGGAGTGGACGGTACGGATCATCGGATATCAGGACGCCGAGGGCGCAGAGGACGCCCCGGCCCCGCGGCTCGGCCCGGACGGGAAGCCGCTGAACCCGCGCTCCCCGGCGCTGCTGGGGGAGATGTTCGCGTACGCCCGCGAACTGGCCGCCCACAAGCGCGCGCACCCCGGGGACGACGTGATGACCGCCCTCGCGCTCGCCGGCCTGGCGGAGGCGGAGCTGGAGATGTTCTTCTTCCTGCTCACCGTCGCGGGCAACGACACCGTGCGCTCCGCGGCCCCGGGAGGCCTGCTCGCCCTGGCCCGCGCCCCCGGCGCGTACGCCGAACTGGCGGCCGGTCGGGTCCCCGTGGAGCTGGCCGTCGAGGAACTCCTGCGCGTCCACCCGCCGGTGCTGAGCTTTCGCCGCACCGCCGCCGTCGACACCGAACTCGCGGGACAGCCGGTGCGGGCCGGGGACAAGGTGGTCGTCTTCCACGCCTCCGCCAACCACGACGAGCGCGTCTTCACCGCTCCGGGCCGCCTCGACCTCGGCCGCGATCCCAATCCCCACGTCTCCTTCGGGGACGGCCCGCACGTCTGCCTCGGTGCCCACTTCGCCCGGCTTCAGCTGCGGGTCCTCCACGAGGAGTGGCGTGCGCTCATGCCGGCGCCGGAACTGGCGGGCGACCCGCGCCGGCTGGTCTCCAACTTCATCAACGGGATCACACGGCTGCCGCTGCGGGTGTCCGGGCCGGGCCGGTGACGTCGGCGACCAGCTCCGTCACATCGGGGCCGTAGGCATCGGAGTTGACCACCTTGAGCAGGATGCAGAAGGACTCGTCGCCGTAGTCGTCGGCCAGCTGCCGGTGGTGTTTGGCCAGATAGCGGGCGGCGGCCTGATTGCTGATGGCGGTCTGCCCGCACAGCAGGAAGACCGGCCGGGACCCCTGCCCGGTCGTCAGCCGCGCCAGCAGCACGTGCTCGACGAGGCCCTTGACCCAGCGGTACGATTCCCCGCCGACGGTGATCGCCCCGCGGTCCGGCACGGGCTCGCTGGAGACGATAATCCGCACCCCGGGGAGCATGGAACCCAGGTGCGCCGTCGTCCGGGCGTTGGAGGACGGCCCGCCCACACAGAACTCGGCCCGTTCCCCGAAGCCCTGGCGGGCCTGGTCGTGCGTGACGATCTGCACGTTCGCCCCGCAGTCCTTGATCAGGGCGGATATCTCCAGCAGGGCGAAGGCGTCGTTGCGGTGCAGCGAGGAATCGGTGCCGCCCATCTGGCGGTTGGCCACGAACAGGCAGTCGGAGCCGGCCGGCAGCCCGAAGAAGGCCTGTTTGCGGCGCAGCGCGCGGCGCCACAAGTAGGTCCGGGCGAACCAGCCGAAGCCGCCGCTGATGGCGGTGGCCGCCACCCCCAGCACGATGTTGCGCACGTCGTCGTTCATGGCGCGGATGTTAACCGTTCCTGGCGAGGTTGGCCGATACCGGCCAGATCGCTGTGAACCGGGCTGGCCGGTTGTCTCCCCGAACGGTTTTGGGAGACGGGGAATAGCGCGAGCTGGTCGCTTCGGGCCCGGCAGGTCTTGGGCCCCTGGTGGGGTGTGCCTGTGGTCCTTGGCGGGCTCGCGGTCCCGCGTGCCCTCGGTGCGGTGACGGTCTGGCCGGTAGCTCTCCGCGCGACGATCCTCTGGTCGTGTGCGGTCACACCTGGCCGACGCCGAGTTCCGTGTCCGAGGGCACGCCTGCCGATCGCCACCGCCGCCGCATGGTGGCCGGTGGTGGTGGTGGTCTTCGATTGCTGTTGGAACGGAGCCTTCCAGTGTTGGGCGCCCCAACGGCTGGTGTAGGCGGGGTCGACCGCGACGACGATGAGGCCGGCGTGGTGGGCCATGCCGGACAGCCGGTCGCGGAACTTCGCGGTGGGTAGTCCGGCGACGGTGCGGCGGAACGTCCTGCCGCGTGTGCCCCGGCCCATCGTCTCGCGGCCGGTGGCGCGGGCATCGGTGAAGCCGAGGTTTTCGATGGCCAGACCGGTGCAGCCATGGAGTTCCGCGAGGTGGATGAGTTCGCTGATGGCTTGCCGGAGGCGTCCGTCACGTTGGGATGTGGGCCCGGTCAGGTCGGTAGGTATGGTGATCGGCTGGCCGACGGGGTTGCCGTGGGCGTCGATGACGCAGGCGGCGAGGTGCCCGGCGTTGAGGTCCACGGCCAGCAGCCGGGTGCCGGTTGCGGCCAGCTCTGCAGGGGTCGGGAAGGGCGTTGCCGGGGTGGACCAGGAGGCGTCGAGATACCAGCGGCCGCGTTCGGGGTCGCACACGATGTCGTAGCGCACCGCGCGGTTGGCTGTGACCCGGTCCAGCCATTCGCCTTGGCGGTGGTGGAACGTGACGGTGCAGGCGAGCCGGTAGCGGCCCCGGGGGGCGTTGGCGAGGTGTCTGAGCGGTTCGGGTAGGACGATCGTGAGCGTGCCATCGCCCGGATCGACGGTGATCGTGTAATTCCCGTACGGTGCCCCCGACTCCCCGTCAGCGGTCAGGAACATGCGCTGCGCGTCCCACCGCTCCCGCCACTCAGCCTCGGCGAGGCCGGCGGCGGCGAGATTGTGCCGCACTTTCGCCAGTTGGCGGCCACCCATCACAACCGTTGGATGTCCGGCCTCGATACGCCGCTCCACCTCCGCCAGGCGTGCGATGAGGACTTGCAACCGGGCCTGCTTCTGCGCCCGTTCAGCCCGGTACGGGTACCCCCGGACGCCATGCACACGCTGACCGCACGGAACGTCCAAACGCTTAGCGATCTCCGAGATGGACCGACGCAGCGAGGTCCGCTCATTAAACAGGCATCGCACACTGAGTTGGTACTGGTCCTCGGATGTGCGGGTGATCGCCCCCGCCCACCGGGACGACGACACCGTCGTCAGTGCACGTTTGCGATCCGTCCGCCTGTTCTCCTTCACCGGCACCCTGCCGATGCGGACCCGCTCAGCCAGATCGGCACGGGCATACCGGCCCAGGTGCCTGCCGACCATCCGCAAGACCTCGGCATCACGGGTGGACAGGCGTAGTCGATCCCTGATGCGCGCACCCGCTGGCGCCGGCACCGTGAACGGGACGGCCAGCGTACGCAGTACGCGCTCTCGCCGACCCCCACCAAGACCGCATGCCCGCATCACTACACATTCATCCAAACGAGCCGCCCGATGGCCAACCACGACCAACAAACGACTCAAGCCCCGCACCGGGCCGTCCTGACGCGGGGGGCGGGGTGAAGTTAAAGTGCCGGACTCAGGCCCGGGTCAGGGGGGTCTGACAGGCCGTCTACTGGAGGTACGGATGCGTCGTCCCGCCGCAGCACGTCAGTTAGCGCTCCTCGCACTCGCCGGTGCGCTCGTCTCCACCGGAGCGGCCGCGCCGCCGTCCGCGGCGGGCGGCTCCGGGACACCGGCCAAGGTTCCGGTCGCCGCCGGCTGGGGCGGGGCCGTGGCCAGTGTCGACGCGGACGCGAGCGCGGCCGGCATCGCCGTCCTGCGTTCCGGCGGCAACGCCGTGGACGCCGCCGTCGCGACGGCCGCCGCGCTCGGGGTCACCGAGCCGTACTCCGCGGGCATCGGCGGGGGCGGCTACTTCGTGTACTACGACGCCCGCTCCGGCCGCGTGCGGACCATCGACGGCCGGGAGACCGCCCCGGCGAGCGCCACCGCCACGCTCTTCCAGGAGAACGGCGTCCCGATCCCCTTCGCCGAGGGCCAGACCAGCGGCCGCGGCGTCGGAGTCCCGGGCACCCCGGCGACCTGGCAGAGCGCGCTGGGCGCCTGGGGCACCCGCCCGCTCGGCCAACTGCTCAAGCCCGCCGAGAAACTGGCCCGGGACGGCTTCTCCGTCGACGCCACCTTCCGCGCGCAGACCGAGCTCAACCAGGACCGCTTCAAGGACTTCCCCGACACCAGGAGGCTCTTCCTGCCCGGCGGCGCCCTCCCGGTGGTCGGATCCACCTTCAAGAACCCCGATCTGGCGGCCACTTACGCCGAGCTGGGCCGCAAGGGCGCGGGCGCGCTCTACCGGGGGCCGATCGCCGAGGACATCGTCCGCGCCGTCCGCAAGCCCCCCGTCGACCCGGCCGCCACCCGCGTGGTCCGCTCCGGCGACCTGACCGTCGGCGACCTGCGCGCGTACGCGACGAAGCGGCAGGAGCCGACCCGGGTCGGCTACCGGGGTCTGGACGTCTACAGCATGGCCCCGTCCTCCTCCGGCGGCACCACCGTCGGCGAGGCGCTGAACATCCTGGAGCGCTCCGACCTCGGCTCGCTCGAAGAGTCGCAGTACCTGCACCGCTTCATCGAGGCCTCCCGGATCTCCTTCGCCGACCGCGGCCGCTGGGTCGGCGACCCGGCCGCCGAGGACGTGCCCACCCGGGAGCTGCTCTCGCAGCGGTACGCCGACTCGCGCGGCTGCCTCATCGACCCGGGCAAGGCGCTGACCAGCCCGCTCGCCCCGGGCGACCCGCGCCACCCGGTCGCCTGCGGCGCCGGCGGGCAGGCCGCCCCGACCACGTACGAGGGGGAGAACACCACGCACCTGACCGTCGCCGACCGCTGGGGCAACGTGGTCTCCTACACCCTGACCATCGAGTCGACGGGCGGCAGCGCCATCACGGTGCCGGGCCGGGGCTTCCTGCTCAACAACGAGCTGACCGACTTCTCCTTCGCGCCGGCCGCCCCCGGCGTCCCCGACCCGAACCTGCCCGGTCCCGGCAAGCGGCCGCGCTCCTCGATGTCCCCGACCATCGTGCTGGAGGACGGGCGTCCCGTCCTCGCGGTGGGCTCCCCGGGCGGCGCCACCATCATCACCACGGTCCTGCAGACCCTGACCGGGCACCTGGACCGGGGGCTGCCGCTCGTCGACGCCATCGCCGCGCCGCGCGCCAGCCAGCGCAACCAGACCACCACGGAGCTGGAGCCGGGCCTGTGGAACAGCCCGGTCCGCGCCGAGTTGGAGGCCCTCGGCCAGGGCTTCCGGCAGAACCCGGAGATCGGCGCGGCCACCGGGGTCCAGCGGCTGCCCGACGGGCGGTGGCTGGCCGCCGCCGAGACCACCCGCCGGGGCGGGGGCTCGGCGATGGTGGTGCACCCGCACGGGAAGCCGTAGTAAACGCTCCTGGGCACGGCGCGGGCCGTGCCCAGGAGCGTCTAGCGCCGCGACCCGGTGAACCTTTCCGGTCACAGCACTAGAGGGCGGTGAGGATCCTCGGGCCGTCTGCGGTGATCGCGACCGTGTGCTCGGCGTGCGCGGCGCGGCTGCCGTCGACGGTCCGCAGGGTCCAGCCGTCCGCGTCGCAGGCGTAGTCGTCCCCGCCGCCCGCGATCAGCATCGGCTCGATCGCGATCACCGTGCCGGGGCGCAGCTTCGTGCCGCGCCCCGCCGGGCCCTCGTTGGGCACGCCGGGCTCCTCGTGCATGGAGCGGCCGACGCCGTGGCCGCCGAAGCCGTCCGGGATGCCGTACCCGGCGGAGCGGCAGACGGTGCCGATGGCGTGCGCGATGTCGCCGACGCGGTTGCCGGGCAGCGCGGCGGCGATGCCCGCGGCCAGGGCGGCCTCGGCGGTCTCGATGAGCCGCAGGTCGGCGGGGCGGGCCCGGCCGACGGTGAAGCTGACGGCCGCGTCGCCGACCCAGCCGCCCAGCTTCGCGCCGCAGTCGATGCTGACCAGGTCGCCGTCGCGCAGCCGGTACCCGTCCGGGATGCCGTGCACGATCGCGTCGTTGACGGAGGCGCAGACGACGGCGGGGAAGGGCACCGGCGCGAAAGAGGGCCGGTAGCCGAGGAAGGGGGAGGTCGCGCCGGCTTCCCGGAGGACCTCGCGGGCGACGCGGTCCAGCTCCAGCAGGGACACTCCGACGGCCGCCCGGTCCCGGACGGCCGCGAGGGCGTGCGCGACGACGCGGCCGGCGGCGCGCATCTCGTCGATCGATCGGTCTGATTTCAGTTCCACCATGCCAATAACTATACCGGTATAACTGTAACGGTATAAGTATGGGTCTCCGGGGTAGGATGGGGCCATGGTCCGCACCCCCCTCACCCCCGAAGAGCGCGAGCGCGGCGAGCGCCTGGGCGCCCTGTTGCGCACGGCCCGCAGCGGCCGGAGCATGGTCGAGGTCGCGGCCAGCGCCGGTCTCTCCGCCGAGACGCTCCGCAAGATCGAGACCGGCCGGGCCCCGACGCCGGCCTTCTTCACCGTGGCCGCCCTCGCCGGGGCCCTCGGGCTCTCCCTGGACGACGTGATGCGACGCTGCGCCCTCGTGCCCGTATGAGGGTGCCGTTAGGGCGGTAGGGCGCGCCGAACGGCGCAAGGGGCGGTGGGAGGCGCCGAGCACGGGGCAAGCGTGAAGGCGTGTCAGACATGAACGCATCCGCATCCAAGCGACTCGGTCTCGGAATCGTCGGCGCCCTCCTCGCGGGCGGCCTGCTGCTCGCGGCCTGCGCCGCGCCCGAGGGCCGGGCGCAGTCCCATGCCCCGGGCGACGTGGTCTTCCGCCACCCGGGCGTCGTCGTCAGCCACACCCAGCTCCAGCACGCGAAGCAGATGGTCGCGGCCGGCAAGGAGCCGTGGGCCTCGGCGTACCGGACGCTCCTGACGAGCCGCTACGCCTCCCTCGACTACACGCCGCACCCGGCCGACGTGGTGCCCTGCCCCTTCAACTCGGGCCCGCAGTCCTGCCTCGACGAACGGCAGGACGCGATCGCCGCCTACACGCACGCCCTGCTGTGGTCGGTCAACGGCAAGACCGCCCACGCCCGCAAGGCCGTGCAGATCATGGACGCCTGGTCGGACGTGATGAAGCGTCACGCCGAGGACAACGCCGGACTCCAGGCCGCCTGGTCCGGCTCCACCTGGGCGCGGGCCGCCGAGATCGTGCGCGCCGACTACCCGAACTGGGGCGAGCGGCAGGTCGCCCGGTTCAAGGAGATGCTGCGCACGGCCTACCTCCCGGCCGTCCGCGCGCAGGTGCCGACGTACAACGGCAACTGGGAACTGGCCATGACCGACGCCGCCATGGGCATCGCCGTCTTCCTGGAGGACCAGGCGGTCTTCCGGGAGTCCCTGGAACGGTTCCGCGAGCGCGTCCCGGCGTACTTCTACCTGGAGAAGGACGGCCCGCATCCGGCGGGCCCGCCGCGCACGGGCATCGACTCGGCGGACAAGGTCAAGGCGTACTGGTTCGGCCAGGGCACCTACGTCGACGGCGTCGCCCAGGAGACCTGCCGCAACCTCATGCACGTCGGCTACTCGCTCGCCGCGTCCGGACACATCGCGGAGACGGCCTGGCACCAGGGCGTCGACCTGTACGGGGAACAGGGCGAGCGGCTCAAGGCGGCGCTGGAGTTCCACGCGAGGTACCAGCTGGGGGAGGAGGCCCCCGACTGGCTGTGCGGGGGCGAGGTGGAGCGCACCATGGGCCCCGACCTGGAAGTGGCGCTCCAGCACTACGAGGTGCGGGCGGGCGCGAGGCTGCCGCACACCCGCGAGCTGGTCGAGAAGACGCGGCCGGCGGGGACGGACGACCTGTTCGTGGCGTGGGAGACCCTCAGCCACGGGGAGACCGCCCCGGTCGCCCCGGTCGCCGTGCCCGGCGCGGCCGGCTAGAACAGCCCGCCCAGGAATCCGAGGAAGGAGTGCACCAGCACGGCCAGGAGCACGAAGGCCCCGATGAGCACCACGGTGACCCAGGAGCAGCTGCCTCCGGGCCCCCCGTCGCCGCCGTCCCGCCCACCCGTCTCCGAGTCGAACAGATCCACCGCGTTCCCCCTCTTCCGAGCCCGCCCCCGGGCTGCGCCGAGATGCACTTTCGCACGCCCGGCCCGGCCCGGGGACCGGCTGTCGTACTCAGACGCGGGGTGGTGGAGTACTCAGGCCGGCACGCGCCGCCCGGGGGCGCGGACGGCTCCGCGTAGGGTCGGCGCATGACGGTTGAAGAGCTGGGCAGGGCGCGGTACGTCAGTCTCACCACCTTCCGCAAGGACGGCACCCCGGTGGCCACACCGGTGTGGGCGGTGGCGGACGGCGGTGAGCTGTACGTGTGGACGCGCAGCGATTCGTGGAAGGTGAAGCGGATCCGCAACAACGGCCGGGTCGCGGTCACGGCGTGCGACGTACGGGGGCGCGTGGTCGAGGGGGCTCCGGTGGCCGAGGGCGAGGCGCGGCTGCTGGACGAGGCGGGGCTGAGGCGGGTGCGCAAGCTCATGTCGCGCAAGTACACGTGGCAGTTCTGGATGGTGGACGTGCCCGCCGCCGTGTTCCGCCGGGGCAAGCGGCCGCACACCGCGATCGAGGTCAGGATTGCCCCGCCCGCCGTCAAGCTTTGAGACTCCTGTAGCCCGCCCGTAACACGGGTGGGATCAAATGCGGGGATGGAGACCGCGACTTCACAGGTGATCGGTCAACTCTCCGGCTACATGCGGGGGTTGATGCAGAGGCTGGATCCAGGGGCGGGCTGGTGCGGGGAGTTCATGCGGCGGGACCCGGAGGGAATGCGGGCCTGTCTGGACGGAGCGGCGATGCCGCCGTGGGACGTACTGGACTCCCTGCTCGGTGATTTGGCGGGCTCGGTGGGCCCGGCGGCGCTCGCCCGGGAGGCGGAGTACGCCGCCGGGCTGCGGGCGGCGGCCGTCGAGGTCTGGGACCGGCTGCCCGGCGGCGAGGAGGAGCTGCGCACGCTGCTGGCCACGGCCGCCGCGCAGTGGACGCAGGCGCAGACCGCGCTGCGGGAGCTGTCGGCGCGGCTCGTGGAGACGGCGGACCCCGAGGCGGCCGGGGCCCTGTCCCGGGAACTGTCCTGGACCCGCGACGACGCGGCCCGGGCGGCGGCCCGCCAAGGGGACCTGACCTCCCGGCTCGCGGCGGTCGCGCCGGAGCCGGCGGCCCGGGTGGACGGTGCCGGCCGGCCGGCCGGAGCCGGTCCCCTGGGCGCGGTCCCCGCGCAGCGCGCGGCCGGGGGTGCGGCGCAGGGTGTGGCGGCGGTGGGAGCGCAGGCCGGCGCGCCGGAGGAGACGCGGGCCGGATCGCAGGACGGATCGCAGGGCGGATCGCAGGCCGGATCGCACGAGCCGGTCGGGCGGGCCGAGGGGCGGTGGCTGCGCGGTGCGCGGCGGGCGGGCGGAGCCCGGTTCGCCGGCGCCCCGGAGTCGCAGGACCGGGCCTTCGCCCTGCCCCCGGGCCATCCGTCGGGGGACGCCCCGCTGTGCGGAGCCCGGTTCGGCCGCCCCGAGCCCCGGTCCGCCGTCGTGGAGCAGGTCCGGCCGGCCGCTGCGGACGAGGCGCCGCCGACCGACGCGGGCGGCCACGGCGGGGCCGTACGGGGCCCCCGAGGCGACTTTGGCGCGGGCTTTGGCTCTGACTCCGGCTCCCGAGGCGAGTCCGGCTCTGACTCCGGCTCCGGGCACCGCCGGGGTCCGGCCGGGACCGGGGGTCCGGCCGGGACCGGGGGTCCGGCCTGGGCCACGGATCCGGCCTGGGCCACGGATCCGGCGGACGGGGCGGAGCCGGCCGCCGGGGGCGGTGCGGCGCGGGACGGGGATCCCGTGGGCGGGCTCGTGGAGGCGCTCATCGGGCTGCGGGCGCAGGGCCGCAGCGGGGAGGCGCACGCGCTGCTCTGCGAGGCCGCGGCCTGGCCCGCGCACTGGCTGCCAGGGCTGGGCGAGGGCCTGGCGCGGGCCGGGCTGGCCGCCGACTGGGCCACCCTGCTCTGGGAGGCGGCCTCGCTGCCGCCCGCCCGGTTCGCCGCGGCCGCCGCCGCACTGGGCCCTGCCGACTGCGACGCCCTGCTGCGCCAGGGCGCGGCCCGGCCCGCCGCGGAGCTCGCCGAAGTCGCACTCGCGCTCGGCGCCGCCGGCCGCACCCGGGAGGCCGACGTCCTGCTCGGGGCCTTCGTCCGGGTCCGCACCGCCGAGGAGTCGGCCCGCCTCGCGCGCCGGGATCCGAGGTGGTTCGCGCCCCGGCTGCTGCGCGCGGCCGAAGCCCTCTCGGGGACCCACCACCGTGACCTGTTGCATGCGCTTCGCGTCGCGAATCTGCCCGTCTCATGACCGGAAGCGACCGCGCAGCGACGTAACTCCTGCGTTTGGTGATCGACTACTCCAACCGCGCAAGGCGGTCTTGCCCCGGGCCTGGCCGAGGCCTACCTTCAACTCCCTACGCGCAGCCGTCGTACACCCTCTACGTGCGTAGAAGTCGGCGTACCCGTCGCGAGGAGCAGCTCATGGCCCAAGTCGTCCGCGCCGCACTGGTCCAGGCCACCTGGACCGGAGACACCGAGTCGATGATCGCGAAGCACGAGGAGCACGCCCGCGCGGCGGCCGCCCAGGGCGCGAAGATCATCGGCTTCCAGGAAGTCTTCAACGCCCCCTACTTCTGCCAGGTCCAGGAGCCCGAGCACTACCGCTGGGCCGAGGCCGTCCCCGACGGCCCCACCGTCCAGCGCATGTGCGCGCTCGCCCGCGAGACCGGCATGGTGATCGTCGTACCGGTCTTCGAGCTGGAGTCCGAGGGGTTCTACTACAACACCGCCGCCGTCATCGACGCCGACGGCAGCTACCTCGGGAAGTACCGCAAGCACCACATCCCCCAGGTCAAGGGCTTCTGGGAGAAGTACTACTTCCGCCCGGGCAACCTCGGCTGGCCCGTCTTCGACACCGCCGTCGGCCGGATCGGCGTGTACATCTGCTACGACCGGCACTTCCCGGAGGGCTGGCGCGCGCTCGGCCTCGCCGGAGCCCAGCTCGTGTACAACCCCTCCGCCACCTCCCGGGGGCTGTCCGCGTACCTGTGGCAGCTGGAGCAGCCCGCCTCCGCCGTCGCCAACGAGTACTTCGTCGCCGCCATCAACCGCGTCGGCCAGGAGGAGTACGGCGACAACGACTTCTACGGCACCAGCTACTTCGTCGACCCGCGCGGCCGGTTCGTCGGGGAGGTCGCCAGTGACAAGGAGGAGGAACTCCTCGTCAGGGACCTGGACTTCGACCTGATCAAGGAGGTCCGCGACCAGTGGGCCTTCTACCGCGACCGCCGCCCCGACGCCTACGGAGGGCTCGTACAGCCGTGACCAACCCGATCCCCCTGCACAGCCGGCACCGCACCGTCCTGCCCGAATGGCTCGCGCTCTACTACGACCGCCCCATCGAGCTCACCCACGGCGAGGGCCGCCACGTCTGGGACGCGGACGGCAACCGCTACCTCGACTTCTTCGGCGGCATCCTCACCACGATGACCGCCCACGCCCTGCCGGAGGTCACCAAGGCCGTCTCCGAACAGGCCGGCCGGATCATCCACTCCTCCACCCTGTACCTGAACCGGCCCATGGTCGAACTGGCCGAACGCGTCGCCGCGTTGTCGGGCATCCCCGACGCCCGGGTCTTCTTCACCACCTCGGGCACCGAGGCCAACGACACCGCCCTGCTGCTCGCGACGACGTACCGCCGCTCCAACCAGATCCTGGCGATGCGCAACAGCTACCACGGCCGGTCCTTCTCCACCGTCTCGATCACCGGCAACCGGGGCTGGTCCCCGACCAGCCTCTCGCCGCTCCAGACGTACTACGTCCACGGCGCGGTCCGCACCCGCGGCCCCTTCGCGCACCTGAACGACGCCGACTTCACCGCGGCCGCCGTCGCCGACCTCGAAGACGTCCTCGGGCAGGCCCGGGGCGGCGTCGCCGCGCTCATCGCCGAACCGGTCCAGGGCGTCGGCGGGTTCACCTCCCCGCCCGACGGTCTGTACGGGGCCTTCCGCGAGGTCCTCGACCGGCACGGCATCCTCTGGATCAGCGACGAGGTGCAGACCGGCTGGGGCCGCACCGGCGACCACTTCTGGGGCTGGCAGGCCCACGCCCAGAACGGCCCGCCGGACATCCTCACCTTCGCCAAGGGCATCGGCAACGGCATGTCCATCGGCGGGGTCGTGGCCCGGGCCGAGGTGATGAACTGCCTCGACTCCAACTCCATCTCCACCTTCGGCGGCTCGCCCGTCACCATGGCCGCCGGCGTCGCGAACCTCGGCTACTTGCTGGAGCACGACCTCCAGGGCAACGCCCGCCGCGTCGGAGGCCTGCTGCTGGAGCGGCTGCGGGCCATCGCCGCGACCGTGCCCGCCGTACGGGAAGTGCGCGGCCGGGGCCTGATGGCCGGACTGGAGCTCACGAAGCCCGGCACCGACCAGGCCGACCCGGACGCGGCGGCCGCCGTACTGGAGGCCGCCCGCGCCGGCGGCCTGCTGCTCGGCAAGGGCGGCGGCCACAACACCAGCGTGCTGCGCATCGCGCCGCCGCTCTCCCTCACCGTCGCCGAGGCGGAAGAGGGCGCCGACATCCTCGCCGAGGCCCTGCACGGCCTCGACTGAACCACGGGGGAGACGTACATGAGCACCCGCACCCTGATCCGAGGCGGCCTCGTCATCACGGCCGCCGACGAACTCCACGCCGACGTGCTGATCGAGGACGGCCGCGTCGCCGCGCTCGCGGCGCACGGCACCGCGGCCGCCGGGACGTGGACGGCCGACCGCACGATCGACGCGGGCGGGAAGTACGTCATCCCCGGCGGGGTCGACGCGCACACCCACATGGAGCTGCCCTTCGGAGGCACCGCGGCCTCCGACACCTTCGAGACCGGGACCCGGGCCGCGGCCTGGGGCGGCACCACCACCATCGTGGACTTCGCCGTGCAGACGCCGGGCCACGCCCTGCGCGAGGGCCTCGACACCTGGTACGCCAAGGCCGACGGCCAGTGCGCCGTCGACTACGCCTTCCACATGATCCTCTCGGACGTCAACGAGCGGACCCTGAAGGAGATGGACCACCTGGTGGGGGAGGGCATCACCTCCTTCAAGCTGTTCATGGCCTATCCCGGGGTCTTCTACAGCGACGACGGGCAGATCCTGCGCGCGATGCAGCGGGCGTCGGGCAACGGCGGGCTGATCATGATGCACGCGGAGAACGGCATCGCGATCGACGTGCTCGTCGAACAGGCCCTGGCCCGCGGGGAGACGGACCCGCGCCACCACGGCGAGGTCCGCAAGGTGCTCCTCGAAGCCGAGGCCACCCACCGTGCCATCCAGCTCGCGAGGGTGGCCGGCTCCCCGCTGTACGTGGTCCACGTCTCGGCGGAGGAGGCGGTCGCGGAGCTGGCGCTGGCCCGGGACAAGGGCCTGCCGGTCTTCGGTGAGACCTGTCCGCAGTACCTCTTCCTGTCCACCGACAACCTGGAGGAGCCCGACTTCCAGGGCGCCAAGTACGTCTGCTCCACCCCGCTGCGCCCCCGCGAACACCAGGCGGCGCTGTGGCGGGGCCTGCGGACGAACGACCTCCAGGTGGTCTCCACCGACCACTGCCCGTTCTGCTTCCGGGGCCAGAAGGAGCTGGGCCGCGGGGACTTCTCGAAGATCCCCAACGGGCTGCCGGGGGTGGAGAACCGCATGGACCTCCTCCACCAGGCCGTCCTGGACGGGCACATCAGCCGCCGCCGCTGGATCGAGATCGCCTGCGCGACCCCGGCCCGGATGTTCGGCCTCTACCCGCAGAAGGGCACCATCGCCCCGGGCTCGGACGCCGACATCGTCCTCTACGATCCGCACGCCGAGCAGGTCATCTCCGCCGAGACGCACCACATGAACGTGGACTACTCGGCGTACGAGGGCAAGCGGATCACCGGACGCGTCGACACGGTCCTGTCCCGGGGCGAACTCGTCATCGACCGGCGCGAGTTCACGGGCCGGGCCGGCCACGGGGCCTTCATCCCCCGCTCCACCTGTCAGTACTTGTAAGGAGAGTCCACGCATGGACTTCGGCCTCGTCCTCCAGACCGACCCGCCGGCCTCCCAGGTCATCAGCCTCATGAAGCGTGCCGAACGCAACGGCTTCCGCTACGGCTGGACCTTCGACTCGGCGGTCCTGTGGCAGGAGCCCTTCGTCATCTACAGCCAGATCCTGGCCAATACGCAGCGCCTGCACGTGGGTCCGATGGTCACCAATCCGGGCACCCGCACCTGGGAGGTCACCGCCTCCACCTTCGCCACCCTCAACGACATGTACGGCAACCGCACCGTCTGCGGGATCGGCCGCGGCGACTCGGCGATGCGCGTCGCCGGCCGGGCCCCCAACACCCTGGCCCGGCTCGGCGAGGCCATCGACGTCATCCGTGACCTGGCCGAGGGCCGCGAGGCCCAGGTGGACGGCAACCCCCTCCGCATCCCCTGGATCACGGACGGGAAGCTCCCGGTCTGGATGGCGGCGTACGGCCCGAAAGCCCTGGCCCTTGCAGGCCAGAAGGCGGACGGGTTCATCCTCCAGCTCGCCGACCCCTACCTCACGGAGTGGATGGTCAAGTCGGTCCGCGAGGCCGCTTCGGCGGCGGGCCGGGACCCGGACTCGATCACGATCTGCGTGGCGGCCCCCGCGTACGTCAGCGAGGACGTGGCCCACGCCCGCGACCAGTGCCGCTGGTTCGGCGGCATGGTCGGCAACCACGTGGCGGACCTGGTCTCCCGCTACGGCGAGCACTCCTCGATGGTCCCGGACGAGCTCACCGAGTACGTCAAGTCCCGTGAGGGCTACGACTACAGCCACCACGGCCGCGCCGGGAACCCCTCGGCCGACTTCGTCCCGGACGAGATCGTCGACCGCTTCTGCCTGCTCGGCCCGCCGGAGGCCCACATCGAGAAGCTGCGGGCCCTGGAGGCCCTGGGAGTGGACCAGTTCGCCGTCTACGCCATGCACGACGCCCGCGAGGCCGTCATCGACACCTACGGCACACAGATCATCCCGGCGTTGAACGGCTGAGGCCGCCGGTCCGCAGCCGGTCCGCAGCCGCCGGTCCGCGGCTCCCTTCCCGCGACGGGCGGGGACCGGACCGGCCGCCGGCGCCCGGGCGGGCTCAGGCCGTCGACTGCTTCAGCAGGGTGGCGATCCGGGCCTCGTCGGCCTCGGTGAGCCGCGTCAGGGCGTAGGAGGTCGCCCACATCGGGCCGTCGTCCAGCTGCGCCTGGTCGCTGAATCCGAGCGTCGCGTAGCGCGCCTTGAACTTCTCCGCGCTCTGGAAGAAGCAGACCACCTTGCCGTCCCTGGCGTACGCGGGCATCCCGTACCAGAGCTTCGGCGCGAGCTGCGGCGCGCTCTCCTTGACCAGCGCGTGGACCCGCTCGGCCAACGCCCGGTCCGAGTCCCGCATCTCGGCGATCTTCGCGACCACGGAGGCCTCCTCCTCCGCCGCCTTGTCGGCGCGCGATCCCCGGCGCGCGGCGGCCTTCAGCTCCCGGGCGTGCTCCTTCATCGCATCCCGCTCCTCGGCCGTGAACCCCTCGTAGCCCGTGCGGGCCGGCGTGCCCGCCGCGGTGGTGGTCTTGGCGGACTGCTGCGTGTTCGTCATGTCGGATGTCCTTGCGGGAGTCGGGTCGGTGGGCGGGTCGTCATGCGGGGGCGCGGGCCGTGCGGCGCCCGTCACCCCCAGGCGCCGGCGATCTGGCGGGTCGTGGCGTTGAGCCGGTTGAACAGGTTGGTGACGCCGATCATCAGCACGAGCGCGGCCAGCTGCTTCTCGTCGAAGTAGGTGGCGGCCGTGTCCCAGACCTCGTCGCTCACGGCGTCGGGACGGTCGGCCAGCCGCGTCGCGGCCTCGGCCAGCGTGAGGGCCGCCCGCTCCTCGTCGGTGAAGTACGGGGCCTCGCGCCAGGCGGCGACCGCGGCCAGCCGCTCGTCGCTCACTCCGGACCGGCGGGCCGTCTTGGCGCCGCCGTCGACACAGGCGCTGCAGCCGTTGATCTGGCTGATCCGCAGGTGCACCAGCTCCAGCGTCTGGCCGTCCACCCCGCCGGACTGCGCGGCCTTCATGAGGGCCTGGATGGGCTGCATCGCGTCGGACAGTACGACGGCGGGGTTCTGCATACGAGACTGCATGGGGATCGGCTCCTCTTCCCGGTGGTGCCCCGTTCTCCCGGGGCATGGCTCCATCACAGCCGCCAGGGCTCCCAGCGGCCAGGACGGTGGGACGCCGTGGGACACCCGGAACGGCATTGACCAGCGCAGAACCGCCCCGGGATACTTCTGCCGGAGTGGGACAGGGGAGCGGGGAACCGGGGGAGCGGTGGACGTGGAACAGCGGTCGGCCAAGGATGATCCGCAGGAAGAGCTGGCCGCCCGGCTGCGCCTGCTCCAGGAGCTGTCGGGGCTCGGCGTGCGGGCCCTCGCCAGGGACGCCGGCCTCAGCTCCTCGTCGCTGTCGCGCTACCTCGGCGGCCAGACCGTGCCGCCCTGGCCCGCGGTGATCGCGCTGTGCCGCCTCGTCAAACGGGACCCCCGCCCGCTGCGCCCCCTGTGGGAACGCACCTCCAACCCGCTGCCGGCGCCCCCGAAGGCCAGTCGCCAGGTCCAGCCGCGGCCCCGCAACGACCTGCCGCGCGACGCCCCCGACTTCACCGGGCGCGCGGACCGGCTCGCCGCCGTGCTCGCCGCACTGGAGGGCCACCGGGTGGTGGCCGTCGACGGCATGGCGGGCGTCGGCAAGACCTGCCTGGCGGTGCACGCCGCGCACGGGCTCGCCGCCGACTACCCGGACGCCCAGCTCTACGTGGACCTGCACGGGTTCACCGAGGGCCGCGAACCGCTCGATCCGGACTCCGCTCTGCGGATGCTGCTCGGCGCGCTCGACGTCCCGTCCGAGCGGGTCCCGCAGGAGGGCCTCGAACAGCTGGCCGCCTGCTGGCGCTCCGAACTGGCCGGGCGGCGGGCCGTCGTGGTCCTCGACAACGTCGCCGACGCCGACCAGGTCCGTCCGCTGCTGCCCGGCGCGGGCCCCTCGGTCGTCCTGATCACCAGCCGCAACCGGCTCGTGGGCCTGGACGAGGTGCCCCCGGTCTCGCTGGACGTGCTGAGCCCCGAGGAGAGCGCGCAGCTGCTGGCCCGCGCCAGCGGCGACGCCGGCGGCCCGGGCGGCCGGCTCGCCCGTGAACCGGAGTCCGCCGCCGAGGTGCTCAGGCTGTGCGGACACCTCCCGCTGGCCCTCCGGCTGGCCGCGGCCCGGCTGCGGCACCGGCCGGGCTGGACCGTGGGCATCCTCGTCGAGCGCCTCGCGCAGGGCGCGAGCGAGTTCGACACCGCGTTCGCCATGTCCGTACGGCAGTTGGACCGGGCCCACGCGCGGCTGTTCCGGATGCTGGGGCTGCTGCCCGGGGGATCCTTCGACGAGTACCTGGCGGCGGCCCTGGCGGACGTGCCGGTGCGCGCCGCCCGGGAGATGCTGGAGGACCTGGTCGACGCGCACCTGGTCCAGCAGCCGACGGCCGACCGCTACCGGCTGCACGACCTGGTGCACCAGCACGCCCGCCAGGCCTGCGCGGAGCAGGACCCGCCGGCCGAGCGCGAGCGGGCGCTGGGCCGCTTCCTCGACTACTACGTGCACGCGGCGGCCGCCGCGGACGCCGCGATGCCGGTCCTGTCGCCCGGCCGGGAGCCCTCGGCGGGCCGGCCCCCGGCCGAGCTCCCGCCGTTCGCGGACAGGCACGCGGCGCTGGCCTGGTTCGTCGCCGAGTACGAGAACCTGATCGCCGTCTTCGAGACCGCGGACGCCGTCGGAGCCGATGTGCACGTGTGCGAACTGCCGCGGTTCCTGCGGGCCTACTTCGCCCGGCGCTGCGGTACGACGCACCTCAACCACCTCTTCGAGCGGTCCCTGGCCGCCGCGCAGCGCCTGGACGAACCGCTGCGGCTGGCCGACGCGTACAGCGACCTGGGCTTCGCCCGCTACAACGCGGGCCGGATGGCGGAAGCCGGCGCCGCCTACGAGGCGGCCGGACTGCGGGCGTCCCAGGCGGGCGACACCCGCGCGCAGGCCGAACTGGCCGTGCGCCGCGGCTATCTGCGGTGGGAGGAGGGGAGCGCCGAGGAGCCGCTCGAACTCTTCGCCCTGGCCGGCACGTTGTACGAGGCGGCCGGATCCCCGGCGGGCGCGGCCCACGCGGCGGCGGCGGAGGCCTGGGCGCTGCTCCAACTGGGCCACCGCGAGCAGGCGGCGCGCCGAGCCCGGGAGGTGCTGGAGGTCCCCCACGCGGACCCCGCCTGGCCGCCCAGGCTGACGGCGCTGATCACCCTCGGCACGGCCATCGCCGGCGAGGCGCCGCAGGAGGCGGCGGAGCACCTGCACCGGGCGCTGGAACTGGCCCGCGAGGACGGGCACATGAACAACGAGGCGTGGTGCCTGAACTGCCAGGGCGTCGCGCTGCGCCGGATGGGCCGCTACGAGGAGGCGCTGACCAGCCACCGGGAGGCCTTCGCGCTGCTGGACGCGTTGTTCGAGGAGCACTGGAAGATCCGGTTCCTCAACGGCTACGCCGAGACCTGCCGGCTCGCGGGCCTGCCCGAGGAGGCCCTGCGGCTGCACCGGCAGGCGCTGGAGCTGGCCCCGAGGCTGGGGTACCGGCACGAGGAGGTGCTGGCCCACGAGGGGATCGCGGTCGTACTCGACGGGTCGGATCCGGCCTCGGCCGCCGAGCACCGCGCGGCGGGCCGGGCCGTCCTGCGGGAGCTCGCCCCCGAAGCCCGCTGAGCTCCCTTCTCAACAGCCCTGCCCGGAACGGCTGTTGCGGGACGCCGCCCGCTCCTGACAGCCTGGTCCCCGAGCCGGCCCGCCCGAGGGCCGGCCGGACCCCGGGGGACCGTCATGACCTTCAGAACCGCCGCCGTAGCCGTCACCGCCGCCATCGCCCTGACCGCGCTGGGCGCGGGCCCCGCCTTCGCGGACAACCACGTGGCCGTCGTGCCGCAGGGCCAGGACGGGGCCTTCGAGCACGTGGCCCCACGGACCCTGGTGGTCGGCGACCTCGCCACGAACTAGGGACTCTCGGGGCCCCAGTTGTTGGGGCAGGCGGCCGGGGTGGCCGGGGCGGGGCCGTAGGCGTAGGCCACGAAGTCCTTGAGCTCCGGGCCCCAGTAGGGCCAGGAGTGGTCTCCGGCGCCCCGGCAGTAGCGGTGGCTGACGGCCCGGTCCTTCAGGTCCTGGTGCAGGGCCGCGGTCATGGCGCCGATCTCCTGCTCGCCGGTGCCGCCCACACCGCCCGCGTACAGGGCCGTCTTCCCGCCGTACGAGGCGTACTTGCCGTCGAGCGCCAGATTGACCGGGTTCTGCCCCGGCCAGGTGCTCGGCGGCCCGAAGACCGTGGCCATCCGGTACGCGGTGTCGCCGGTCACCCGGAACTTCCCGTCGAACAGGCCCGTCCACAGGATCGACGCCCCCACCTGCCAGGTGGAGTTGGTGATGATGCTCTGCGCTCCCGGGTCGTAGATGTCCGTACCGGGCGAGAGGGCGCCGACCGCGGAGAACAGGTCCGGGTGGCGGCCGGCGTAGCGCAGGGCGCCGTAGCCGCCCATCGAGACGCCCGCGATCGCCCGCCCGGAGGCCGCCTTCACGGTGTTGAAGTTGGCGTCGATCCACGGGACCAGCTGGTTGACGTGGAAGGTCTCCCACTGCGGGGCGAAGAAGCCGTCCGTGTGGCCTGGCCAGTCGCTGTACCAGCCGGCCTTGCCACCCTCCGGCATCACGACGATGCCCTTGAAGGCGGAGTCCTTCAGGCTCGCGGTGACGTTGCCCTCGTCGGTCTTCGACCACTGCTCGACGTCGCCCGAGCCGCCGTGCAGGAGGTACAGCACGGGGTAGGGGTGCGCCGGGTCGCGCCGGTAGTCCTCCGGCAGCAGGATCCGCACCCGCACCGGCACCTGGACCGGACTGATCGACGGGGTGCCGCCGTGCGCGGCGAAGATCGCGGAGGTGGTCACGGAGGCGTCGCCCATGCGCTCGCTCTGGCCGGCGGCCGCGGACCAGGTCCGCAGGGTCAGCCCGGCGGCGTTGGGCGCGGGCAGCGAGGGCAGCACGGACGCGGCGCCCACGGGGGCCGCGGGCGCCGCGATCACGAGCGCGGCGGCGGTGGCGAGCAGCGCCGCGGCGCGGCGCAGCGGGAGAATGGGGCCCCCGAATCCACAACCGGGACGCGCGTCGGCGGCGTCAGATTGGTATAGGAGACCGCCCGAGGGCTGCGGGGTCGGCGAGGGCTTGCGCGTGGTGGACTTCTTCGGCGACGGCGTGGCGCTCGGCTCCTCCGCGCCCGGTGACGACGTGTCCGGTTCCGGTGCAGGATCGTTCCCGCTCGGGCCCGGATCGCTCGGCGCCGTGACCGGGTCCCCCGCGGTCGGGGTCGTCGAGGCGCCCGGCCCCTGGGTCGGCGGGGGCGTCTCGTCGGAGCTCATCGCCAGCGCGACCACCGCACCCAGCACCACCACCGTCAGCGCCCCGGCCGCGGCCAGGAGCAGCGGCTTGCGGCTGGGCCGCGGCTTCGGCCGGGGCGCCGGCCGCGGCGCTTCGGCCGGTTCCGGCGTGAGCGGGAAGGCGTCCTCGAAGACCTCGGCCAGCGTCGTGGGCGAGACCGAGCCCGCGGGCACCACCGCCGGCACCACCGTGGTGACCGCTTCCGGGCCCGACGGGTCGGCGGGGGCCGGCACGAGCCCGGGAACCACCGGGGACACGGGAGCCACCGGGGTCACAGCGGACACCAGGGGCGCAGGGGCCACCGGAGGCACGGGGGCCGCCGGGGCCTTCGTGGTCTTCGTGGTCTTCGGCGCGGCGGGAGTCAGCGGCGACACCGGAGGCAGCGCGGCCACCGGGAGCACCGTGGTCGGGCCGGTCAGGGCCGCCAGTCCGCTCCCCGCGGCGCCGGCCGCAGCCGGGGCCGGCGGGGCCAGCCGCAGCGGCGGCGAGACGTGCACTCCGGCCGCCTCCCGGTCGGTCACCAGGGCCAGGGCCCGGCGGCCCGCCACGGTGCCCCGCTTGTCGGCCAGCGCGCCGCGCAGCCCGATCGAGGCCTCCAGCTCGGCCCGCGCCCGGTCGATGCGGCCCTCGCACAGGGCCAGTACGCCCAGTTCGTGGTGGAAGTACGCCTGTTCGGCGACCTCCCCGGCCTTGCGCGCGGCCTCCGCGCCCGCGCGCAGCACCCGCTCCCACGCCTCCCAGTGCAGCGAGGCCGCGAACGCCGGGGCAGCCGTCCGGGCCAGCAGGACGGCCGCCACCACGTCCGCGCCGGCGAGCGCGGCGAGTATCGCGTCCGCCTCGGCCGCGACGCGCTCCGGGGTCACCGAGGTGTGTCCGGTCCACCAGGCGTAGTGCCGGGCGGCCGTACGGGCCTCCTCGGCCGCGGTGTCCCCGTACCCGACCTCCTCCAGCTGCCGCGCGACCCCGGCGGCGAGCCGGTAGCGCGTGCCGACGGGGGTCAGCAGGCCGCAGTCGAGCAGTTCCCCGACGGCCGTGTCGGCGTGCGTGTCCCCGACCAGCGCCGGCAGGTGCGCGTGGTGCGGCAGCTCCCCGCCCAGCGCGCAGGCGATCCGCAGCGCGGCCCGCCCGGACTCGCTGACCCGCGAGGCCAGCAGTTCCGCCGGAGCGGCGCCCTCGGCCAGGGTCGGCAGCGGCACGAAGACGGTGTCGCGGGGCCGTTCCTCGAAGACGCCGGGCTCCTCGTCCTCGTCCTCGGCGCCGGCCCGGTTCAGCTCGTCGCGCCGGCGCAGCAGCGCCGCGGCCTGGACGAAGCGCAGCGGCAGCCCTTCGGAGGCGAAGCGCAGGTCGGCCGCCCAGGCGGTCTCCGCCTCGTCGAGGACCCGGCCGGTGCCCGCTTCGAGCAGGGCCACGCAGTCGGTGCGGCTCAGTCCGCCGAGGAAGACCTCTTCGAGGTGCGAGTCCTCGGAGGGGGCCCGGGTGTCGGGGGTGGCGGCCAGCAGGTAGGCGCACTCCGGCGTGGCCCGCAGCAGTTCGTCGAGGGCGGGGCCGCCCATGTCGAGGTCGTCGAGGAGGACGACGGCGCCGATCTCCCGCACCCGGGCGAGGAGCCGGTCGCGGTCGGGGCGTTCGGCCGTGGCCTCGCAGACGGTGGCGTACAGCGCGTGGAGGAGTTCGCCGGGCTGCTGGTGCCCGTATCCGCTGAGCCGGACGACCCCGTCGGGGGCGATGTCCGCGCAGTCGTCGGCGATGGCGTCGAGCAGGGCGGTGCGCCCGGATCCGGGCGGTCCGGTCAGCCGTACGGAGCGGCCGCGGGCCAGGAGGCGTACGAGGCGCTCGCGCTCCTCCTCGCGGCCCAGCAGCAGCCGTCCGGCCGGGGCCCCCGGCGGTACGGGCGGGCGCGCCGCGGCGGCTCTGGAGGCCCGGGCGGCGGGTGTGCGCCGGGCGGGGACGGGGTCGCTCTCGCCGCCGGGGCGGTGGGTCGGCTCGATCTCGCTGCCGTCGACGGGGTTCACCGTGAGGGTGAAGTCCCCGGTGGTCAGCGTCACCACTCGTGCGGGCTGCTGAGCCGGATCGGCCTGCCCTTGTGTGCGGTCCATGACCAAGTCCCCCGATCGCGCCGTGCGCCGTCGTATCGCCCGGCCTTCGCACACGCCGCTGTCGCTACTGGTCCGGTTTCCGCCCGAACCCTAGACCGTGCCCGGCGGCGCGGGAACCGCCGGGGTGCCTTCACCACCGGACCGTTACGTTTCCGCAGGAAATGTCGCGGGAGATTCCGGCCGGATCAGACCCGCGGCAGGGATTCCGCTTCCAGGCCGCCCTCGATCGCGAGGATCCGGTGCAGCCGGGTGGCGACGAGCAGCCGCTGCATCTGCGGCGGCACCCCGCGCAGGACGAGCCGCCGGCCGGTCCGGCCGGCCCGGCGGTGTGCTCCCATGATCACGCCGAGGCCGGTCGCGTCCCAGGAGTCGAGCCCGGTGAGGTCCAGCACGAGGTCCCCGTGGCCGTTGTCGAGGGCGGAGTGCAGGGCCGTACGGGCGTCCGCCGCGCTGCGCACGTCGAGGCGGCCCCCGACAGCGAGTTCGGCGTGGTCGCCCCTGATGTGCATGTGTGCTCCCGGCAGTGCGGTACTGCGTGCGTATGGTCCGACTGGTCCGTGGTCGGCAACTCTCACTTCAACTGACTGCCCCAGGGGCAGGGAAGTTGCCGACCGTGAGCGAACCGATACCAAATTCACCCTTTGGGGTGCCGGCGTTCGAACTGGTGGTCAGTGCTTGTAGAAGCCCTGGCCGCTCTTGCGGCCGAGGTCGCCGGCGTCCACCATGCGGCGCATCAGCTCCGGCGGCGCGAACTTCTCGTCCTGCGTCTCGGTGTAGATGTTGCCGGTGGCGTGCAGCAGGATGTCGACGCCGGTGAGGTCGGCGGTGGCCAGCGGGCCCATCGCGTGCCCGAAGCCGAGCTTGCAGGCGATGTCGATGTCCTCGGCGGAGGCTACGCCCGATTCGTACAGCTTCGCGGCTTCGACGACCAGGGCCGAAATGAGACGGGTCGTCACGAAACCGGCGACATCGCGGTTGACGACGATGCAGGTCTTGCCGACGGACTCGGCGAACGCCCTCGTGGTGGCGAGGGTTTCGTCGCTCGTCTTGTAGCCGCGCACGAGCTCGCACAGCTGCATCATCGGGACGGGCGAGAAGAAGTGCGCGCCGACGACCCGCTCCGGACGCTCCGTCACGGCCGCGATCTTGGTGATCGGGATGGCGGAGGTGTTGGAGGCGAGGATCGCGTCTTCGCGCACGAGCTTGTCGAGCGCGCGGAAGATCTCGTGCTTGATCTCGAGCTTCTCGAAGACGGCCTCGACGACGATGTCGGCGTCGGAGACCGCTTCGAGCTCGGTGGTCGTCGTGATCCGGGCGAGGGCCGCCTCCGCGTCCTCGGCGGTCAGCTTGCCCTTGGAGACGAACCTGTCGTACGAGGCCTTGATCCCGTCGGTCCCGCGGGTCAGAGCGGCATCGGTGACATCGCGCAGCACGACGTCCCATCCCGCCTGAGCGGAGACCTGCGCGATTCCGGAACCCATCAGTCCGGCACCGATGACGGCGAGCTTCCCAGCCACTGCACACCCCACGCTTTCGAATACGGCACAGCCTCGTTCGTTCTCCGGCGGAGACTAGCGCCCGGGAAGGGCGGAGTGACCGCGAAGTAACACGCGTCACGTCTCAGATGACGGACATCACACCGGGACGGCCCAGCAGTGCGCCGGAGGGCCGCAGTTGGCCCGCACTACGCTGGCGGCATGGTGAACCTCACGCGCATCTACACCCGCACCGGCGACAAGGGCACGACCGCCCTCGGCGACATGAGCCGTACGGCCAAGACCGATCTGCGGATCTCCGCCTACGCCGACGCCAACGAGGCCAACGCGGCCATCGGGACGGCGATCGCACTCGGCTCGCTGCCCGCCGACGTCGTGAAGGTCCTGGTCCGGGTGCAGAACGACCTCTTCGACGTCGGCGCCGACCTCTGCACCCCGGTCGTGGAGAACCCGGAGTATCCGCCGCTGCGCGTCGAGCAGTTCTACATCGACAAGCTGGAGGCGGACTGCGACTCCTTCAACGAGCAGCTGGAGAAGCTCCGCAGCTTCATCCTCCCCGGCGGCACCCCCGGCGCCGCCCTCCTCCACCAGGCCTGCACGGTGGTCCGCCGCGCCGAGCGCTCCACCTGGGCCGCGCTGGAGGCGCACGCCGAGGTGATGAACCCGCTGACGGCCACCTACCTCAACCGCCTCTCCGACCTCCTGTTCATCCTGGCCCGTACGGCCAACAAGGAGGTCGGGGACGTCCTGTGGGTCCCGGGCGGGGACCGCTAGCGACTGCTGTCCCGGGTGCTTTCCCGGCTGCTGTCCCGGGTGCTTTCCCGGCGGGCGGCCTCCAGGGGGGCCTTCGCCGGCGCCCGCTTCGGCCACACCGTGTACGCGACGGCGATCAGCGCGTGGATGCCGGTCATCCGCAGCCCCGTGAGCTGCCACCCGCGCAGCGGGCCGGTGTCCGCCGCGCCGCCGACGTACCAGATCGCGGCCTGCAGCAGTCCGGCCGCGACGGCGGCGGCGAGGAGGGTCCGGGCGACCAGCTTCCACTCGTGGACGGCCCGCGCCCAGCCGTACCCGGCGCCGACCGGCTTCGGGCCCCCGGCCAGGCGGTACGCCGCGTGGCCGTCGAGCCAGCGCACCGTGTAGTGCCCGTAGGCCACGGTGTAGCCGATGTACAGCGCGGCGAGCCCGTGCTTCCAGTCCGGCTCGGCGCCGCCGCGCAGGTCCACGGCGGTGGCCGCGAGCAGCACCAGTTCCAGCAGCGGCTCGCACAGCAGGACGGCCGCGCCGGTCTTCGGCATCTTCGCGAGGTAGCGCAGGGCCAGGCCGCCGGTCAGCAGGACCCAGAAGCCGACTTCGCAGACGATGATCAGGGTGACGAGCACGGGACTCTCCGTTCCTGCGGTGGGGGGACGTCTCCAGCTTCCCGCCCGGTCGGCGCCGATTCCTCGTCACCGGTGACGAAAGGCGCGGGAGCCGCACTGCACCTTTCGATGTAGCGCTCCTCGGCCCCGATGGCGATGCCCGGCCCCGCCTCACCCTGTTGGATGGGACCGTGACCCCGAAGATCCCGCCCCCGCACCGTGACGACGTCCTGCTCGCGGTGGCCAGCGTGGCTGCCGGCCTGGTCCTGTGGTCGCTCGGGGTGCACAGCTCCGCCACCCGGGACCTGCTCCCCGCCTGGGCCGCGCTCGTCCCCCTCTTCGCCCTCGGCGCGATGGAGCTGCTGCGCCGCAGCGCGCCCCGGCTGACCCTCGCCGTCGGCACCGCCGGACTGATCGCCGACCAGTTCACCGTGGGGAATCTGGCCACCGTCCTGATCTTCACGGACCTGATGTACGCGGCCGTCGTCTACGGCAAACCCGCCATGGCCCGCCGTCTCCCGGTGACCACCGGCCTGATCACCGTGGCCGTCACCATCGCCTCCGTAGCCTGGCTGCGCACCCCGCAGGCCCTGCTGATCGGCGTGGTCACCGGCATCGTGAGCTTCGGTCCGGCGCTGACCGGCGCCACCCTGCGCAACCACCGCGAGGCCGCGGTCGCCGCCCGGCTGCGCGCCGAGCAGACCGCGCTGCTGGCCGAGATGGACCGGTCGCAGGCGGTCGTCGCCGAGCGCGCCCGGATGGCCCGCGAACTGCACGACATGGTGGCCAACCACCTCTCCGCGATCGCCATCCACTCCACCGCCGCGCTCTCCATCGACTCCCCCGCCACCAGCCGCGAGGCCCTCGGGGTGATCCGGGAGAACAGCGTCCAAGGACTGGCCGAAATGCGCCGGCTGATCGGGCTGCTGCGGGACGCGGGCGCGGAGCAGGAGGCGGCCGCCACGCCGTCGCTCGACGGGCTGGAGGTCCTGCTGGGGCAGGCCCGCGTCAACGGCGCCGCGAGCGACCTGGACTTCGTGCTCCTGGACGACCGGCCGCCCGGGGAGCCGCTGCCGGCCCCCGTGGAGCTGGCGGCGTACCGGATCGTCCAGGAATCGCTGACGAACGCCCTCAAACACGCCGCCCCGGGCACGGTCCGGGTCCGGGTCTGCCTGGACGGCGCGGAGGGCGGGGTGCTGAGCGTCCGCGTGGACTCCCCGTACGGGGAGCGCCCCGGCCCCCGCGCGCCGGGGTCCGGGGCGGGGCTGATCGGCATGCGGGAGCGGGCGGAGCTGCTCGGCGGGGAGTTCCGGGCGGGGCGCGAGGAGTCGGTGTGGCGGGTGCGGGCCACGCTGCCCGCACGGGAGAGGGCGGTGCGGACGTGACGACGGTCAGGGTAGTGGTGGCGGAGGACCAGGGCGCGGTGCGGTCCGGGCTGGTCCTGATCCTGCGCAGCGCGGGCGACATCGAGGTGGTGGGCGAGGCGGCCGACGGGGAGGAGGCGGTGCGCCTGGCCCGGGAGCTGCGGCCGGACCTGGTGCTCATGGACGTGCAGATGCCGCGCCTGGACGGGGTCTCGGCGACCCGCCAGGTGGTCGCGGAGGGCCTGGCCGACGTCCTCGTCCTGACCACGTTCGACCTGGACGAGTACGTCTTCGGGGCGCTGCGCGCGGGCGCGGCCGGCTTCCTGCTGAAGGACGCGGACGCGGCGGAGCTGATCACGGCGGTACGGACGGTCGCGCGCGGGGAGGGCCTGATCGCGCCGGCGGTGACCCGGCGGCTGATCGCGGAGTTCGCGGCTCCGCGGCCCGTACGGGTGCCCGTGCCGGCGGCGGTGGAGTCACTGACCCGGCGCGAGCGGGAAGTGCTGGGGTGCCTGGGCGAGGGCTTGTCGAACGCGGAGATCGCGGTGCGCCTGGAGATGGCGGAGGCCACGGCGAAGACGCACGTCAGCAGGCTCCTGGCGAAGCTGGAGCTTCGCAGCCGGGTCCAAGCAGCGGTGTTGGCACAGGAGTTGGGGCTCTAGCGGGAATCCGGCCGGAAACGACTCCCCGGGTTTTCCGTAAGGTCTGGACCTCTTGACGGTTGGTCCAGACCTTTCTACTCTCACGCACAACTGTGGTGAGCGTGTCATGACAAAAAGTCATGCGGCGCGCTCACGGGCGGCGCAGGTCCCACCCCCATGCCGCGGCCGTCCCCACGGCCGCGGCGGACCTCGGAGGAGCACCCTTGAGCACAGCACCCCCACGACGCGCACCACTGCTTCGAAGAGTCGCGGCCGCCCTGGCCGTCCTCACCCTGCCCCTCGCCGGACTCGTGGCCGTCGCCGGCCCCGCCGCGGCAGCCGCCTCGGCGACGGCGACGTACACCAAGGTCTCCGACTGGGGCTCCGGCTTCGAGGGCAAGTGGACGGTGAAGAACACCGGCACGACCACCCTCAGCAGCTGGACCGTGGAGTGGGACTACCCGTCCGGCACCGCCGTCACCTCCGCCTGGGACGCCACCGTCACCAGCTCCGGCACCCACTGGACCGGAAAGAACGTTGGCTGGAACGGCACCCTCGCCCCGGGCGCCACCATCAGCTTCGGCTTCAACGGCACCGGCGGCGGCGCCCCCAGCGGCTGCAAGGTCAACGGCGGCAGCTGTGACGGCGGCACCACCCCCACCGACAATCCGCCCAGCGCCCCCGGCACCCCCACGGCCAGCGGCGTCACCGACACCTCCGTGACCCTCGGCTGGGCCGCGGCCACCGACGACAAGGGCGTCAAGAACTACGACGTCTACCGCGGCGGCGCCAAGGTCGCCACCGTCACGTCCCCCTCGTACACCGACTCGGGCCTGACCAAGGGCACGACGTACGGCTACACGGTCACCGCCCGCGACACCATCGACCAGACCGGTCCCTCCTCCGGTTCCGTCTCGGTGACCACCACCGGCACCACCACCCCGCCCGACCCGGACCCCGGCAACCCCGGCGCCGCGGTCAAGCTCGGCTACTTCACGAACTGGGGCGTCTACCAGCGCAACTACCACGTGAAGAACCTGGTCACCTCCGGCACCGCCGCGAAGATCACGCACATCAACTACGCCTTCGGCAACGTCCAGGGCGGCAAGTGCACGATCGGTGACGCCTACGCCGACTACCAGAAGACCTACGACGCCTCCTCCAGCGTCTCCGGCACCGCCGACACCTGGGACCAGCCGGTCGCGGGCAACTTCAACCAGCTGCGCCAGCTGAAGAAGAAGTACCCGAACATCAAGGTCCTGTACTCCTTCGGCGGCTGGACCTGGTCCGGCGGCTTCGGCCAGGCCGCGGCCAACCCGGCCGCCTTCGCCCAGTCCTGCTACGACCTGGTCGAGGACCCGCGCTGGGCCGACGTGTTCGACGGCATCGACATCGACTGGGAGTACCCGAACGCGTGCGGCCTGACCTGCGACACCAGCGGGGCCGCCTCCCTGAAGAACGTGCTCTCGGCGCTGCGCGCGAAGTTCGGCGGCAGCAACCTGGTCACCGCGGCGATCTCCGCCGACGGCTCCAACGGCGGCAAGCTCGACGTCGCGGACTACGCGGGCGCCGCACAGCACGTCGACTTCTACAACGTCATGACGTACGACTTCTTCGGCGCGTGGGCGGCGCAGGGCCCGACGGCCCCGCACTCCCCGCTCACCTCGTACACCGGCATCCCGATCGCCGGGTTCAACTCCGAGGCCGCGATCACCAAGCTCAAGGGCAAGGGCATCGCCGGCTCCAAGCTCAACCTCGGCATCGGCTTCTACGGCCGGGGCTGGACCGGCGTCACCCAGGCCACGCCCGGCGGCACCGCCACCGGACCGGCCCCGGGCACCTACGAGCAGGGCATCGAGGACTACAAGGTCCTCAAGAACAGCTGCCCCTCGACCGGCACCATCGCCGGCACGGCGTACGCCAAGTGCGGCAGCAACTGGTGGAGCTACGACACCCCCGCCACCATCGCCGGGAAGATGAGCTGGGTGAAGCAGCAGGGCCTCAAGGGCGCCTTCTACTGGGAGTTCAGCGGCGACACCGGCAACGGCGAGCTGGCCACCGCGGTCCACACCGGCCTTCAGTAAGCCCCGCGCGCACGGCTTCTGAACGACGCCCGGTGAAAAGACGAAGCCGGGGAGAGGGGTCCGCCCCCCTCTCCCCGGCTTCTCCACGTTCCGCGGGTCGTACGCGCCCTCAGGCGACGTTCACCCGCTGCCCGGGCGGAGCCGCCTCGAGCCAGGCCAGGAAACCGGTCAGCGCGTCATCGCTCATCGCCAGCTCCAGCCGGGTGCCGCGGTGGACGCAGCCGAGTACGACGGCGTCGGAGAGCAGGGCCAGCTCCTCCTCGCCCTCGGGCGCACGGCGGGCGATGACCTCGATGGAGGACCGCTCCAGCAGCCGGCGCGGCCGCGGGGAGTAGCTGAAGACGCGGAACCAGTCGATGCGGTCACCGCTGTAGCGGGCGACCCCGTACACCCAGCCCTTGCCGGAGACGTCGGGCTCCTCGGCCACGCCCCAGCGCAGGCTGCAGTCGAAGGTGCCGCCGGAGCGCTGGATCAGCCTGCGGCGCAGTCCGAAGACAAACAGCCCGACCACCACCAGGGCCACTACGGACAGGCCGCTCACAAGCAGAGCGAGGAGCATCTTTCACCGACCTCCTCGCTCATCGAAAACCTCAACCGACGGAGCTCCTACCAGACGGAGTCTGGGGGCGACCTGCATCGCCTCAGCCGCGACCCGGTCCGAAAAGTTCCGGAACAGGCCGCGGCTGAGGTTTGAAACTCTTACCGGTACCGGGGCTCAGCGCCCCGAAACCGCGCGCAGCCGGACATCGGCGCGACGCTCGGAGACCGAATCGGTCTCCGCCTTCGCGCGCTCCAGTGCCCGCTCCGCCCGCTCGACATCGATCTCGTCGGCAAGCTCGGCGATCTCGGCCAGCAGGGACAGCTTGTTGTCCGCGAACGAGATGAAACCGCCGTGCACCGCGGCGACGACAGTGTCGCCCCCGCTGGTGCGGATGGTCACCGGGCCCGATTCCAGCACACCGAGAAGCGGCTGGTGACCGGGCATGACGCCGATGTCGCCGGACGTGGTGCGGGCGACAACCAGGGTGGCCTCGCCGGACCAGACACTCCGGTCCGCCGCGACCAGCTCGACGTGCAGCTCAGCAGCCAAGGTGGCTCCTCGGGTCACCACCCGGCGGGAAAGCCGGGTGTTGGGTCAAATTCTAATGGGCGTGGGGAGAGGGACGGGACACACCCGCCCCTCTCCGTCAATCAGCTGTGCTCAAACGCGAGCCCGGCTTTAGGAGACGCCCAGCTCCTTGGCGTTGGCCTTGAGGTCCTCAATGCCACCGCACAGGAAGAACGCCTGCTCGGGGAAGTGGTCGTAGTCTCCGTCGCAGATCGCGTTGAAGGCGACGATGGACTCCTCGAGCGGAACGTCCGAACCGTCCACGCCGGTGAACTGCTTGGCGACGTGGGTGTTCTGCGACAGGAAGCGCTCGACACGACGGGCACGGTGGACAACGAGCTTGTCCTCCTCGCCCAGCTCGTCGATACCGAGGATCGCGATGATGTCCTGGAGGTCCTTGTACTTCTGCAGGATCCCCTTGACGCGCATCGCCGTGGCGTAGTGGTCCGCCGCGATGTACCGCGGGTCGAGGATGCGGGACGTCGAGTCCAGCGGGTCCACGGCCGGGTAGATGCCCTTCTCGGAGATCGGACGGGAAAGAACCGTCGTCGCGTCGAGGTGGGCGAAGGTGGTGGCCGGCGCCGGGTCGGTCAGGTCGTCCGCGGGGACGTAGATCGCCTGCATCGAGGTGATCGAGTGACCGCGGGTCGAGGTGATGCGCTCCTGCAGCAGACCCATCTCGTCAGCCAGGTTCGGCTGGTAACCCACGGCGGACGGCATGCGGCCCAGAAGGGTCGACACCTCCGAACCGGCCTGGGTGTAACGGAAGATGTTGTCGATGAAGAAGAGCACGTCCTGCTTCTGAACATCGCGGAAGTACTCCGCCATGGTCAGACCGGCCAGCGCGACGCGAAGACGGGTGCCCGGGGGCTCGTCCATCTGACCGAAGACAAGCGCCGTCTTGTCGATGACGCCGGACTCGGCCATCTCCTCGATGAGGTCGTTGCCCTCACGGGTACGCTCACCGACGCCCGCGAAGACCGACACACCATCGTGGTTGTTGGCCACGCGGTAGATCATTTCCTGGATCAGAACGGTCTTGCCGACACCGGCACCACCGAACAGACCGATCTTTCCACCCTTGACGTACGGGGTGAGAAGGTCGATGACCTTGACGCCGGTCTCGAACATCTCCGTCTTCGACTCGAGCTCGTCGAAGCGGGGCGCCTTGCGGTGGATCGGCCAGCGCTCGGTGACGTTGGCGTTCTCCTCCGGGTAGTTCAGCACCTCACCGAGGGTGTTGAACACCTTGCCCTTGGTGAAGTCACCGACGGGGACGGTGATGCCCTCGCCCGTGTTGATCACCGTGGCCTGGCGGACCAGACCGTCGGTGGGCTGCATGGAGATGGTGCGGACCAGGCCGTCACCCAGGTGCTGGGCGACTTCCAGGGTCAGCGTCTTCAGCTCGCCGTCCTGGGCCGGGTCGGCCACCTGGACCTTCAGCGCGTTGTAGATCTCGGGCATCGCGTCGACGGGGAACTCCACGTCGACGACCGGGCCGATGACCCGGGCGACGCGGCCCGTGGCGGCGGCCGTCTCAACAGTGGTCGTCATTACTTGTCACTCCCCGCGGTCGCGTCTGCCATGGCGCTGGCGCCACCGACGATCTCGCTGATTTCCTGGGTGATTTCGGCCTGGCGGGCCGCGTTGGCAAGCCGGGAGAGACTCTTGATGAGATCCCCGGCGTTGTCGGTAGCCGACTTCATCGCGCGGCGGCGGGCGGCGTGCTCGGAAGCGGCCGACTGCAGCAGTGCGTTGTAGATGCGGCTCTCGACGTAGCGCGGCAGAAGGGCGTCGAGGACGTCCTCCGCCGACGGCTCGAAGTCGAACAGCGGAAGGATCTCGCCCTTCGCGCCGCTCTCCTCCGCAGCCTGGTCGAGGCTGAGCGGCAGCATCCGGCCGTCCACCGCGTTCTGCGTCATCATCGACACGAATTCCGTGTAGACGATGTGCAGCTCGTCGACGCCACCCTCGGCCGTAACCGTCTGGATGGCCTCGATCAGCGGCGCCGCGACGCGCTTGGCGTCGGCGTAGGCCGGGCTGTCGGTGAAGCCGGTCCACGACTCCGCGACCTTGCGCTCGCGGAACCCGTAGTAGGCGACACCCTTACGGCCGACGATGTACGTGTCGACCTCCTTGCCCTCGCCGCGCAGCCGCTCGGTGAGCCGCTCCGCCTGCTTGATGGCGTTCGAGGAGTAGCCGCCGGCCAGACCGCGGTCGCTCGTGATGAGCAGGACCGCGGCACGCACCGGTGCCTCGACCTCGGTCGTCAGGGCGTGCTTGGTGTTCGAACCGGTCGCCACCGCGGTCACCGCACGGGTGAGCTCGGTCGCGTACGGCATCGATGCCGCCACCTTGCGCTGTGCCTTGACGATGCGCGAGGCGGCGATCATTTCCATCGCCTTGGTGATCTTCTTGGTCGCCGTGACGGCACGGATACGACGCTTGTAGACCCGGAGCTGCGCTCCCATGAGTCAGCTTCCTTCCGTCGTCACTTGGAGACGTTGACGGCCGGCGCGTCCTCGCCCAGCAGCTTGCCGTCCGAGGTCTCGAACCCACGCTTGAAGTCAGCGATGGCGTCAGCGATGGAGGTAAGGGTGTCGTCCGACATCTTGCCGCCGTCCGCGATGGAGGTGAGGAGGTCCTTGCGCGAGACGCGCAGGTGCTCCAGCAGCTCCGACTCGAAGCGACGGATGTCGTTGACCGGGACCTCGTCCATCTTGCCGGTGGTACCGGCCCAGACGGAGATGACCTGCTCCTCGACGGGCATCGGCTGGTACTGGCCCTGCTTCAGCAGCTCGACCAGACGCTTGCCGCGCTCCAGCGAGGACTTCGACGCGGCGTCCAGGTCGGAACCGAAGGCGGCGAACGCCTCCAGCTCGCGGTACTGGGCTAGGTCCAGGCGCAGACGGCCGGAAACCTGCTTCATGGCCTTGTGCTGGGCCGAGCCACCGACGCGGGAGACCGAGATACCGACGTTCAGCGCCGGGCGCTGGCCCGCGTTGAACAGGTCGGACTCAAGGAAGCACTGGCCGTCGGTGATGGAGATGACGTTGGTCGGGATGAACGCCGACACGTCGTTCGCCTTGGTCTCGACGATCGGCAGACCGGTCATCGAACCGGCGCCCATGTCGTCGGAGAGCTTCGCGCAGCGCTCCAGCAGACGGGAGTGCAAGTAGAAGACGTCGCCCGGGTAGGCCTCGCGGCCCGGCGGACGGCGCAGCAGCAGCGACACGGCGCGGTAGGCGTCGGCCTGCTTCGACAGGTCATCGAAGATGATCAGGACGTGCTTGCCGGCGTACATCCAGTGCTGGCCGATGGCCGAACCGGTGTACGGCGCCAGGTACTTGAAGCCGGCCGGGTCGGACGCCGGGGCGGCGACGATCGTCGTGTACTCGAGCGCGCCGGCGTCTTCCAGGGCGCCGCGAACGGACGCGATGGTCGAGCCCTTCTGGCCGATGGCGACGTAGATGCAGCGAACCTGCTTGTTCACGTCGCCCGAGCGCCAGTTGTCGCGCTGGTTGATGATCGTGTCGACGGCAAGAGCGGTCTTGCCGGTCTGACGGTCACCGATGATCAGCTGACGCTGACCACGGCCGACCGGCACCATCGCGTCGATGGCCTTGTAGCCGGTCTGCATCGGCTCGTGGACCGACTTGCGGACCATGACGCCGGGGGCCTGCAGCTCGAGGGCGCGGCGGCCCTCGGTTGCGATCTCGCCGAGGCCGTCGATCGGGTTGCCGAGCGGGTCGACAACGCGGCCGAGGTAACCCTCGCCGACGCCGACGGAGAGCACCTCACCGGTGCGCTGCACCGGCTGGCCCTCCTCGATACCGCTGAACTCGCCGAGGACGACCGCACCGATCTCGCGCTCGTCGAGGTTCAGGGCGAGACCAAGGGTTCCGTCCTCGAACTTCAGCAGCTCGTTCGCCATGGCGGAGGGCAGACCCTCCACCTTCGCGATGCCGTCGCCGGCAGCGCTGACCGTGCCGACCTCCTCGCGCGAGGCCGCGTCCGGCTGGTACGACTGGACGAAGTTCTCCAGTGCGTCCCGGATCTCCTCCGGCCGGATCGTGAGCTCCGCCATCTGGGTTCCCTGCTCTCCTTGTTGGGCCTGAAGCTTCTTTGGGGTCTGGGGGCGACCCCCAGGAATCTTCTGCAAGTTCTGCACGGCCCAACCGGGCCGCTAGGAATGCTTTGTTCTAGTTGGTGGCTGGTCAGCCGGCCATGCGACGGGACGCCTCTTCGATGCGGTCCGCGATGGTGCCGTCGATGACCTCGTCGCCCACCCGCACCGAGATCCCGCCGAGGACCGTCGGGTCCACGTCGAGGTTCAGGTGCATCGGGCGGCCGTAGAGCTTGGCCAGCACCGCGCCGAGACGCTGCTTCTGCACGTCGCTGAGCGGAACCGCACTGGTCACGGTGGCGACCCTGCGGCCACGGCGCTCGGCGGCGAGCGTGGAGAGGGATTCGAGTCCCGCTTCCAGGCTACGTCCACGCGGGTGCGTGACGAGACGCGTGACCAGACGCTCGGTGACGGCGTTCGCCTTGCCGCCGAGCAGGCTGCGCAGCAGCGTGCTCTTGGCGGAGACGCTCGCCGACCGGTCGGTCAGCGCGGCGCGCAGCTCGGTGCTCGAAGAGACGATCCGGCCGAACCGGAACAGCTCGTCCTCGACGTCGTCGAGGGAGCCGGCGCTCTCCGCCGCGGTGAGGTCGGCGGTGTCCGCCAGCCTCTCCAGCGAGTCCACCAGGTCACGGGAGCGCGACCAGCGGGACCGGACCATGCCGGACACCAGGTCGAGGGTTTCCCCGCCCACCTGGCCGCCGAGCAGACGACCGGCCAGCTCGGCCTTGGCCTCGCCGGACTGCGCCGGGTCGGTGATGACCCGACGCAGCGAGACCTCACGGTCGAGCAGCGCGGTGACGGCCGCCAGCTCGCCGGCGAGCTTCGTCGCGTCGACGGACGTGTTGTCCGTCAGCGCGTCGAGACGCTCGCGGGCGGTGGCCAGCGCGTCGCGGCTCGCTCCGTTCATCGGGCGGCCTCGGCCTTCTCCTCGAGCTCGCTGAGGAAGCGGTCGATCGTGCGGCTCTGCCGGGCGTGGTCCTCGAGGGACTCGCCGACGAGCTTTCCGGCCAGGTCGGTGGCGAGCTTGCCCACGTCCTGGCGGAGCGCCGAAGAGGCGGCCTTGCGGTCGGCCTCGATCTGGGCGTGACCGGCAGCGATGATCTCCTCACGCTGCCGCTGGCCCTCTGCGCGGAGTTCTTCCTTGAGCGCAGTGCCCTGCTCCAGGGCGTCCTGGCGCAGGCGAGCGGCCTCGTGCCGGGCTTCGGCGAGCTGGGCCTTGTACTGCTCCAGAACGCTCTGAGCCTCGGTCTGAGCGGCCTCAGCCTTTTCGATACCGCCTTCGATCGCCGCGTGGCGCTCGTCCAGAACCTTGTTGATGTTCGGGAGGAGCTTCTTCGCGAGGAAGCCGAAGACGATGACGAAGGCGATCAGACCGATGACGAGCTCGGGGATCGGCGGGAGGAGCGGGTTGCCCGGCTCCTCGGCCGCGAGAACCAGGAGGTTCACATCAGTGCCTTTCGTCGATTCGGACTAGTCGTGTTCGTCAGGCGTAGACGAACGGCATGACCAGACCGATGAGGGCGAGCGCCTCACAGAAGGCGAAGCCGAGGATCTGGTTGGCGCGGATCAGACCGGCAGCTTCGGGCTGACGGGCAAGAGCCTGGGTGCCGTTACCGAAGATGATGCCGACGCCGACGCCGGGGCCGATCGCCGCGAGGCCGTAGCCAACGGAGCTGAGGGAACCGGTGACGGCAGCAAGGGTCTGGGACATGCCAGTTCTTCCTTCTCTTTCATGGACCGGTGGGGGTTGGCCACCGGACGATTCGGGGGGTTTGCGGAGCGAACTCGCTCAGTGGTGCTCGGCGAGCGCGCCCTGCAGGAAGCTGCAGGCCAGGAGGACGAAGACGTACGCCTGGACAGCCTGGATGAAGAGTTCGAATGCGGTCATCACGATGACCATGACGAACGAGACGCCCGCGTACGCGATGCCGATCCCGTTCAGCAGGTACCAGCTGGCGATGGTGAACAGCAGCAGCAGCGTGTGACCGGCGAACATGTTGGCGAACAGTCGGACCGCGTGGGTGAAGGGGCGGACCAGGACGTTCGAGAAGAACTCGATCACCATGACCAGCGGCAGCACCGCGCCGAGGGACTTGTCGTAGCCGGTGATGTTCTTGAAGCCGCCGACGAAGCCGTGGCGCTTGAAGGTCACCGACATCCACATGACGTAGATGACGAGGGCGAGGCCGGCCGGGTACGCGATGACCGCGGTGATCGGGAACTGGGCGAGCGGCACGATCGACCACAGGTTCATGATCCAGACGAAGAAGAACGTCGCGACCATGAAGGGGACGTACTTCTCGCCTTCCTTCTTGCCGAGCGTCTCGTAGACGATGCCGCGGCGTACGAAGTCGTAGCCCGCCTCGGCGACCATCTGCAACTTGCCCGGGACGACCTTCGGCTTCCGGAACGCGGCCCAGAAGAAGCCGACGATGATGACCGAGCCCAGCAGGGCGAGCAGCATCGTCTTGTTGAAGTACAGGTTGGTGTCGGCGTCACCGAAGATCGGCTCGAACAGGAACGAGTACAGGGTCGGGCCCGGGAAGCCGCAGCCAGTGCCGTCTTCGAAATGACAGTTGATATCGAAGGCGAGCGTCATGTCAGCAGCACTCACCGCAGGGCTCCTTCAGCGTGGCGCATAGGTACGGCAACCTCGTTGTGTCGGCGCGGCGAGCAGCCGCGGTTCGGCACTGGACTGGTGTAACGGATGGTGGGGCGGCAGTCAGGCATCGAGCCTCGCGATGGAACAGGCGTCAGCTCAGATGCCCGCGCCCGCAGTGCCGCAGTTGGAACCGGACGATAGCAGCATCTCGAACGCACACTTATTCCGGCCCTACCCCTCACGACTTGGGCCCCGAATTCTCGGGCTTGTCGCCCTTCATCGAGTCCGGTTCGACGTAAAGGATCTTGGCCTTCATATGAGCACGCGCCTGTGCGCCGATCCACACGAGGGTGGTGGCGACGAGCGTGATCGCGAAGGCCTTGGGGTGGAACAGGGTGGTGTTCTTGAACACGGCGAGAAAGACGAAGAGCGCCAGGATCTGGGCCGTGTAGAGCATGAGCCCCATGGCCTGGAACAGGTGCGGCAGTGATTTCGCCGTGCGCTGCAGCACGAGGAACCCGATGCCCATGAACAGCATCACCACCACCGTCGCGACGACGGCGCCCACGGCCCCCTTGCCACCGGCCACCAGCCCACTGATGACGGCGGCGAGAGCGCCGGCGACAGCCGTGGGTACGGCGGTTTGCAGGAGGGATCGGACGTCATCTGACCGCATGGCGGTTTGCTCCGCGTGGTGGTGGGGGCACGGGACTCGTACGGGACGAGCGTAAGCCCGGTCCGAGTGAGGACCTCGGGCCAATGGACCGTCGCACTACGGTCCTTCGGCTCTGTCGCCGGGTTTAGTGAACGGTATCACAAAGTATTTGATGAGAGCTTTACTCATGGAGTGTGCCGACTGTCACACATGAGGGCTAACCCGCCCGTGTGTGCGCGACAGCGAGGCGGGTTGCCTGGTAAAGGGAGTTCATGTCCGACATGCGCTCATCGTGTCAGCGGGAGGACTCGGCCTTGCGCCGGTCGGGGAAGCGCGAACGGGGGCCTACCGCGGTCGCCCCGTTGACGCCCGCCACACCCGCCGCGATCGGCCTCACCGGCTCCGGCTCCACCGCGGAGGCGTCCAGCAGGGCCGCCTCGGCCGCCCGTTCCGCGTGCCGGTAGCGCGGCGGGACCAGCCGCTCCGCCCACCGCGGGGTCCGCGGGGTGAAGCGCGGCAGCAGGAGCAGGAGCAGGCCCACGGCGCTCAGCCCGGCGATCGCGAGGACGATCCACATCGAGGTGGAGTGCACCGAGTACGCCACGGCGCCGAAGGCGATCAGTCCTGACCAGAAGTACATGATGAGCACCGCGCGGCTGTGCGAATGCCCGAGCTCCAGCAGCCGGTGGTGCAGGTGCCCGCGGTCCGCCGCGAACGGCGACTGCCCCTTCCAGGTGCGCCGTACGACGGCCAGGACCAGGTCCGCCATCGGGATCGCGATGATCGTCAGGGGCAGGATCAGCGGGATGAAGACCGGCAGCATCGCGTGGGTCGCGTTGCGCTCGCCGCCCGCGAACAGCGCCATCGCGTCCGGGTCCACCTGCCCGGTGATGGAGATGGCGGCGGCGGCCAGCACCAGGCCGATGAGCATCGAGCCGGAGTCGCCCATGAAGATCCGGGCGGGGTGCATGTTGTGCGGCAGGAAGCCCAGGCACATGCCCATCAGGATGGCGGCGAAGAGCGTCGCGGGCGCGGCCGCCTCGATCCCGTAGCCGAACCAGATCCGGTACGCGTAGAGGAAGAAGGCACAGGTCGCGATGCAGACCATGCCGGCGGCCAGGCCGTCGAGGCCGTCCACGAAGTTCACCGCGTTGATGGTGATCACGACGAGGGCCACGGTGAGCAGGTTGCCCTGCCAGGGGGTGAGCGAGACCGATCCGACCCCCGGGACCGGGATCCACAGGATGGTCAGACCCTGCATGCACATCACGCCGGCGGAGATCATCTGCGCGCCGAGCTTGATCAGGGCGTCGAGCTCGAACTTGTCGTCGAGCACGCCGACCAGCCAGATCAGGGCCGCCCCGGAGAGCAGGGCGCGCGGCTCGTTCGACAGCTCGAAGACGCCGTTGAGGTTCTGCAGGTGGTCGGCGACCAGCAGCCCCGCGCACAGTCCGCCGAACATGGCGATGCCGCCGAGCCGCGGAGTGGGCTCGCGGTGCACGTCGCGGGCGCGGATCTCGGGCATCGCACCGACCGCGATCGCGAACTTCCGCACGGGCCCGGTGAGCAGGTAGGTCACCGCGACCGTGACGCAAAGCGTCAGCAGATATTCACGCACGGGCTGCCCCAGATGTATCGCCGGCCATCTCAGCCCCACACACTAGCTGCGATGTACTCGCTGTCGGGGACGCACGGGGGCGCTATCCCGGTTGCGGTACATCCTCCTTGTCCCTATTGAACCCCATACGGTGGAAAACCGATCACCAGCTCGTTGACTTCCCTGCGGATCTTCGCGGGCTCCCCGCCGGCCAGCGCGGCCGTGAACAGCTCCGCGATCCGGACCATCTGCGGCCCGCCCATGCCCTGCGTGGTCACTGCCGCGGTGCCGAGGCGGATCCCGCGCTGGTCCCCGTACGGAAGGGCGCAGGTGTCCAGCACGATCCCGGAGGCGGCGAGCCGGCCCCGGGCGGTGGGGCCGTCGAGGCCCAGCGGCGCGGGGTCCGCGGTGATCAGGTGCGTGTCCGTCCCGCCGGTCGTGATCGCGAAGCCGCGGGCGGCGAGCGCGTCGGCCAGGGTCCGGGCGTTGGCGACCACCCGGTGCGCGTACGAGGTGAAGGCCGGACCCGCCGCCTCGCCGAAGGCCACCGCCTTGGCGGCGATGGTGTGCATCTGGGCACCGCCCTGGGTGAAGGGGAACACCGCCCGGTCGATCCGCTCCGCGAACTCGGCCCCGCACAGGATCATCCCGCCGCGCGGGCCCCGGAGCACCTTGTGCGTGGTGGCGCAGACGACGTCGGCGTAGGGCACGGGGCTGGGCGCGGCCCCGCCGGCCACGAGACCGATGGGGTGGGCTGCGTCGGCGATGAGGAAGGCGCCGACCTCGTCGGCGATCTCCCGGAAGACGGAGTACTCGGGATGCCTCGGGTAGGAGATGGACCCGCACACGATGGCCTTGGGCCGGTGCGTGTGCGCGAGCTCCTGCACCTGGAGGTAGTCGATGAGCCCGGTCCCGGCGTCGACGCCGTAGCCGACGAAGTCGAACCAGCGCCCGGAGAAGTTCGCGGGCGACCCGTGGGTGAGGTGTCCCCCGGAGGGCAGCCCCATGGCCAGCACGGTGTCCCCGGGCCGCAGCAGGGCGGCGTAGGCCGCCAGCACGGCGGCCGATCCGGAGTGCGGCTGCACGTTGGCGTGCTCGGCCCCGAAGAGGGCGCTGGCCCGCTCGACGGCGATCCGCTCGGCGAGGTCCGCGTACTCGCAGCCGCCGTGGTGGCGGGCGCCGGGATAGCCCTCGGCGTACTTGTTGGCGAGCGCCGACCCGAGCGCGGTGAGCACGGCGGTCGAGGTGAAGTTCTCGGCGGCGATCAGCTGCAGGGACCCCGCCTGGCGCTGCGCCTCTCCGGCGAGCACGTCCGCCATCTGCGGGTCCTGCTGCCGCAGCAGGTCCGTGGGCTCGGTGATGACGCTCATGGCACGACTCCAGGGGGTACCGGGTACCAGCCACTGTAGGCCGAGCCCGCGCATCGCGCATCGCGGCGCGAAGTCCGCCGGAGCTCCGCGGGCGGCAGCGGCCGGATCCGGCCACCGCGGCGTTCGGGGAGCGGGGGTTCGGGGGCGGCGGCCCCGGCAGCGGCGGCGCGGCTCAGCGGGAGGCGGTGACGCCCGTCAGGGCCGTGACCACCGGGTCCAGCGCCTGGTTGATCTCGTCGCCGATCGAGCGGAAGAAGGTGATCGGCGCCCCGTACGGGTCGTACACCTCGTCCGCGTCCGGGGACGGCGCCAGCAGCCACCCGCGCAGCGCGGCGGCGGCCCGTACCAGCGCCCGCGCCCGCTCCACCATGCCCTCGTCCAGCGGCGGCAGCGTCGCCGGGTCTATCGCCCGGACCAGCCGGGTGAACTCCTTCAGCGTGAAGGTCCGCAGTCCCGCCGAGTGCCCCATCGAGATGACCTGCGCACGGTGGTCGCGCGTGGCGGTCAGCACCAGGTCCGCCCGGATGACGTGCTCGTCCAGCAGCTCCCGCCCGGTGAACCCCGACGCGTCCGCCCCGAAGTCCGCCAGCACGGCGGCCGCGTTGGCCTCCATGGGCGCGCCCTCGTGGCCCCAGGTGCCCGCGCTCTCCACGATCAGGTCACCCGTGACGGGCGCGCCGAGCCGGTGCGACAGCGCATGCCGCGTCAACCGCTCGGTGATGGGCGAGCGGCACACGTTGCCGGTGCTGACGTGGAGTATGCGGAAGGTGTCGGTTCCCCCGGCTATGCCACGCCCCTCAGGGCTCACGGGGCCACCTCGAGGTCGGGTACGACCTCCCGCAGCTGCTCGGCGGTCAGCGCGCCCTCGCGCAGCAGGACGGGAACCTTCCCGGTGACGTCGACGATCGACGACGGCTGGATGCCCGGGGTCGGCCCGCCGTCCAGGTACACGGACACGGAGTCGCCCAGCATCTCGCGCGCGGCGTCGCAGTCCTCCGGCGCCGGGTGCCCGGTCAGGTTCGCCGAGGACACCGCCATCGGGCCGACCTCGGTCAGCAGCTCGATCGCGACGGGGTGCAGGGGCATGCGTACGGCCACGGTCCCGCCGGTCTCCCCCAGGTCCCACGCCAGCGAGGGCTGGTGCTTGGCGACGAGCGTCAGCGCACCCGGCCAGAAGGCGTCGACGAGCTCCCACGCCTGCTCGGAGAAGTCCGTGACCAGGCCGTGCAGGGTGTTCGGGGAGCCGATGAGCACGGGGGTGGGCATGTTGCGGCCGCGCCCCTTGGCGGCGAGCAGGTCGCCGACGGCCTCCGCGCTGAAGGCGTCCGCGCCGATCCCGTACAGGGTGTCGGTGGGCAGCACGACGAGCTCGCCGCGGCGCACGGCGGACGCGGCTTCGCGCAGGCCCGTCTTGCGGTCCGTCGCGTCGTTGCAGTCGTATCGCCGGGCCATCAGCGGGCCTCCTCGTGCAGCAGGGGGGTGGCGGGAATCCTCGCGCGGGCTGCGCCGGTCAAAGCAGCGCCGGTCACGGCATGGCCTTGCGGGCGGTCGCGAAGCGCGGGCGGTTGTTGAGGTCGGGGTGGTCGGCGGCGTCGGCCCAGCCCCGCTCCTCGGCGAAGATCCACGGGACCTGGCCGCCCTGGGTGTCGGCGTGCTCGATGACGACGATGCCGCCGGGCCGCAGCAGGCGGTGGGCCGTGCGCTCGATCCCGCGGATGGTGTCGAGGCCGTCCTCGCCGGAGAACAGCGCCATCTCGGGGTCGTGGTCCCGGGCCTCGGGGGCGACGTACTCCCACTCGGTGAGCGGGATGTACGGCGGGTTGGAGATGACCAGGTCGACCTGCCCGTCCAGCTCGGGCAGGGCGCTGAGCGCGTTGCCCTGGTGGACGTTGACCCGGGAGCCCTCGGCGTTCTTGCGGGTCCACCGCAGGGCGTCCTCGGACAGCTCGACGGCGTGCACGCGCGAGCGCGGGACCTCCTGCGCCATGGCGAGCGCGATGGCGCCCGACCCGGTGCACAGGTCCACGATCAGCGGTTCGACGACGTCCATCGCCCGGACGGCCTGTATGGCCCAGTCCACGACCGACTCGGTCTCGGGCCGGGGCACGAAGACCCCGGGCCCGACCTGGAGCTCCAGATAGCGGAAGAAGGCGCGGCCGGTGATGTGCTGGAGCGGCTCGCGCGCCTCGCGGCGGGCGACGGCCTCCCAGTAGCGGGCGTCGAAGTCCGCGTCCTTGACGTGGTGCAGTTCCCCCCGCTTGACGCCGTGCACGTAGGCCGCGAGCTCCTCCGCGTCGAAGCGCGGTGAGGGCACGCCGGCGGCGGCCAGCCGCTGGGTGGCCTGGGCCACCTCGGCAAGCAGCAAGTTCACGCTGGTCCTCCGGGCTGCTGTCGTACGGGGGGTGGTGCGGGGGGTCCCGCGGGGTCGTGCGGGGATGCTGCGGAGGGACTCAGCGCGCGGACGCGAGCTTGGCGGCGGAGTCCGTGTCGACACAGGCCTGGATGACCGAATCGAGGTCCCCGTCGAGCACCTGGTCCAAGTTGTACGCCTTGAAGCCGGTCCGGTGGTCCGAGATCCGGTTTTCCGGGTAGTTGTACGTACGGATCTTCTCGGAGCGGTCCACGGAGCGCACCTGGCTGCGGCGCACGTCGGAGGCCTCCTGCTCGGCGGCTTCCTGCGCTGCGGCCAGCAGGCGCGAGCGCAGGATGCGCATCGCCTGCTCCTTGTTCTGGAGCTGGCTCTTCTCGTTCTGGCAGGAGGCGACCACGCCGGTCGGCAGGTGCGTGATGCGCACGGCCGAGTCGGTGGTGTTGACGGACTGGCCGCCGGGGCCCGAGGAGCGGTACACGTCGATGCGGAGGTCGTTCATGTTGACCTCGACCTCCACCTCCTCGGCTTCCGGGGTGACGAGCACGCCGGCGGCGGAGGTGTGGATGCGGCCCTGGGACTCGGTGGCCGGAACGCGCTGGACGCGGTGCACGCCGCCCTCGTACTTCAGGCGGGCCCAGACGCCCTGGCCGGGCTCGGTCGCGCCGTTGCCGCCCTTGGTGCGGACGGAGACCTGGACGTCCTTGTAGCCGCCGAGCTCGGACTCGGTGGCGTCGATGATCTCGGTCTTCCAGCCCACGCGCTCGGCGTAGCGCAGGTACATGCGCAGCAGGTCGCCGGCGAACAGGGCCGACTCGTCGCCGCCCGCGCCCGCCTTGACCTCGAGGAGCACGTCCTTGTCGTCGCTGGGGTCGCGCGGGACGAGCAGCAGGCGGAGCTTCTCGGTGAGCTCTTCGCGCTGGGCGCTCAGTTCCTTGACCTCCGCCACGAAGTCCGGGTCGACGGCCGCGTACTCCTTCGCCGTCTCGATGTCCTCGGCGGACTGCTTCCAGGCACGGAAGGTCGCGACGATCGGAGTCAGCTCCGCGTAGCGCTTGTTGAGCTTGCGCGCGTTGGCCTGATCCGAGTGGACCGAAGGGTCGGCGAGCTTCTTCTCAAGATCGGCGTGCTCGCCGATCAGTTCCTCGACCGCCTCGAACATCGGGGGCTCCTGATGGTGAAAGTGAAGAAAAGGGCTGCGGGACGCGAAAGGCGCCGGTCCGGCTGCCCCCGTAGCAACAGGGTGCAGCCGGGATCCGGCGCCGGAGGCTCGCTACTTCTGTGCAGCCTTGCCGAAGCGGGCCTCGAAGCGGGCCACACGGCCACCGGTGTCGAGGATCTTCTGCTTGCCCGTGTAGAACGGGTGGCACTCGGAGCAGACCTCGGCTCGGATGGAGCCCTCGGTCAGGGTGCTACGGGTGGTGAACGACGCGCCACAGGTGCAGCTGACCTGGGTCTCGACGTACTGGGGGTGAACATCGCGCTTCAAGGTGTCTCCTAGATTCGGGAGGGCGCCGGGTCGCAGGAGCCGAATTGCGCGCTGCGTGAACCGGGGCCGACAGACCAGTCTGCCAGGACCGGGCTGCCTGTCAAAATTCTGAGGACGCCTCCCTCAACGGAGGGGGGCCGCCGTCTATTCCTCGGCCCGCCGGAACCCGCCTGAGCAGGCGGTCTGCCGGTGCGTGGCCGGGGCCTACGGTGCGTGCGCGCGGGCACAGCACTAGTGCTGTGACCGGAAAGGTCCGCCGGGTCGCGGCGCCCGGCACGGCACCTCGCCGCGTTGTCGGACCACACCGGTACGTCCAGTACGAGGCGTGGTCCTCCGCCCGGGGGCCCCTCCCGGCGGTAGCTGGGGGAGATGCACCGCACCGGACACCGCGACCCGGCAAACCTTCCCGGTCACAGCACTAGCGGACGACGGAACCGGCCGTGCCCTTGTCGCCGGCCGAGTTCGCCGTGGCCTCGGCGGGGATGTCCCGGTCGGCCAGCAGGGCGTCCCAGACCATCTTGGACTCCGCGGTGAGCGGTACGACGCGGTTGGGGTCGCGGGTGTCCCCGGTCACCGGCAGGGTGATCATCTGCATGTTCTCCGGGCCGATGCCCTGGAGGCCCTGGGCGAAGCCCATGAGGGACTTCACGTCGCCCAGCGCCTTGTCGGTGGTGAGCGCCTTGGTGGCGGTGTCGGCGAGGTCGAGCAGCCGCTTCGGGTTGTCGAAGACGCCGATGCCCTTGACCTGCTTGATCAGGGCCTTGATGAAGGCCTGCTGGAGCTGTATTCGGCCGAGGTCGCCGCCGTCGCCCACGCCGTGGCGGGTGCGGACCAGGCCGAGGGCCTGCTCTCCGTCCAGCCTGTTGGTGCCGGCCGCCAGATCGAGGTGGCTGTACGGGTCCTTGATCGGCTTGGTGGTCGTCACCTCGACGCCGCCGAGGTTGTCGATGATCTTCTTGAAGCCGGTGAAGTCGACCTCGAGGTAGTGGTCCATGCGGATCCCCGACATCTTCTCCACGGTCGCGACCGTGCAGGCGGCCCCGCCGACGGTGAACGACTCGTTGAACATCTTCCGGATGCCGCCCGGGTCCGTCTTGCCGTCCGCCGCCTTGCAGGCGGGCCGGGTCACCAGGGTGTCGCGGGGTATCGATATGACGCCGGCCTTGGTGTGGCCCTCGTTGAGGTGGACGATCATCGCGGTGTCGGAGCGGGCGGAGCCGCCGTCGTCCTGGCCGTACTCGGCGTTGTCGCCGCCGCGGGAGTCGGATCCGAGGACGAGGATGTCCATCGAGCCGTTGTTCACGTTCTGCGGGCGGTCCTTGCCGAGCGCGGCGTCGATGTCGACGGTCTTCAGGTTGCCGTTGAGCTTGAAGTAGAAGTAGCCGAGCCCCGCCCCGCCGAGCAGGAGGACGCCCGCTGCCGCCCACGCGGCGATGACGACGGCCCTGCGGCGGGTGGCCGGCTTGCGTCGGCGCCGGCCCGCGGCGGCCCTGCGGCCCCGGCCCGTACTGTCTTGGCTCATGCTCTCCTCTGCCTGCCCGTCCTCGGTTCGGTGTCCCCGGTCCCTCTGACACAGACGGGCGGAAGTCCTCAAGGGTTCCACGGTCCATGGCGTACCGGAACCAATCCGAAGAATGGGACCTGCCGGGATGAACACCGCGCAAGTCCCGCCTTACCTGCGGTTTCCCCTGCGGGCGCGAGGCGGCGCGGGCGGCTGCGCCGGGTGCGGAGTGTGGCGCACACCACGACCGCCCCCGCCGCGAGTGCGGCGGGGGCGGTCGTGGTGTGCGAACGCGGCGTCAGGCAGGTGCCACGAGGCGACGTCAGTCGTCGTTCTTGCCCGACGGGGTCGTCTTCGCGATCTGCATGAGGAACTCGGCGTTCGACTTCGTCTGCTTCATCTTGTCGAGGAGCAGCTCGATGGCCTGCTGCGAGTCGAGCGCGTGCAGCACCCGGCGCAGCTTCCAGACGATGGCGAGCTCCTCGCTGTTGAGGAGGATCTCCTCCTTGCGGGTGCCCGAGGGGTCCACGTCCACGGCCGGGAAGATGCGCTTGTCGGCGAGCTTCCGGTCGAGCTTGAGCTCCATGTTGCCGGTGCCCTTGAACTCCTCGAAGATCACCTCGTCCATGCGCGAGCCGGTGTCGACCAGCGCGGTGGCCAGGATGGTCAGCGAGCCGCCGTCCTCGATGTTGCGCGCGGCACCGAAGAAGCGCTTCGGCGGGTAGAGCGCGGTCGAGTCGACACCACCGGACAGGATGCGGCCGGAGGCGGGGGCGGCGAGGTTGTACGCGCGTCCCAGGCGGGTGATGGAGTCCAGCAGGACGACCACGTCGTGGCCGAGCTCGACGAGACGCTTGGCGCGCTCGATGGCCAGCTCGGCGACGGTGGTGTGGTCCTCGGCCGGGCGGTCGAAGGTCGAGGAGATGACCTCGCCCTTCACCGACCGCTGCATGTCGGTGACCTCTTCCGGACGCTCGTCGACCAGGACGACCATCAGGTGGCACTCGGGGTTGTTGACCGTGATCGCGTTGGCGATCGCCTGCATGATCATGGTCTTACCGGTCTTCGGCGGAGCCACGATCAGACCGCGCTGGCCCTTACCGATCGGCGACACGAGGTCGATGATGCGGGTGGTCAGCACGCCCGGGTCGGTCTCCAGACGGAGCCGGTCCTGCGGGTAGAGCGGGGTCAGCTTCTGGAACTCCGGGCGACCGCGGCCGGATTCGGGCGCCATGCCGTTGACGGAGTCCAGACGCACGAGCGCGTTGAACTTCTCGCGGCGCTCGCCGTCCTTGGGCTGGCGGACCGCACCGGTGGTGTGGTCGCCCTTGCGCAGACCGGCCTTGCGGACCTGGGCGAGGGAGACGTACACGTCGTTCGGGCCGGGCAGGTAGCCCGAAGTCCGGATGAACGCGTAGTTGTCGAGGATGTCGAGGATGCCCGCGACGGGGATCAGGACGTCGTCGTCGGCGACCGGAGTCTCGACCGGGGCGAACTCGTCGCGCCCGCGACGGCCACGGCGGTCGCGGTAGCGGCCGCGACGGCCGCGACGGCCGTCCTCGTCGAAGTCGTCCTGCGGGCCGTTGTCCTGACGGTCCCGGTCCTGACGGCCGCCCTGCTGACCCTGGCCGCCCTGGCCCTGACCGCGGCCGCCCTGCTGGCGGTCCTGACGGTCGGTCCGGTCCTGGCGGCCGCCCTGCTGGCCCTGACCGCCCTGGCCCTGGCCGCCCTGGCCCTGACCGCCCTGGCTCTGACCGCCCTGGCTCTGACCCTGGGCGCCCTGGCCCTGGTCGTCGGCCTTGGCACCGCGGTCACGGCGGCCCTGGCGCTCGCCGCGCTCGCCGCGCTCGGCACGGTCGTTGCCGCGCTCACGGCGGTCGCGCCGGCCGCGGCCTTCGCCGTCCTGCGCCTGAGCGGCCTGGCCGGAGACGGCCGTGGCCGCTTCGGCCTTGGCCTCGGTCTGCGCGGCCGGGGCGGTCTCGGTCTTCTGCTCGACCTGCACGGCCGCGGGGGCCGAACCCTCGGGGCTGCCGGAGGGGGCGGTGGCACGGCGGCGGCGACGCTCGCCGACCGGGGCGTCCTCGCTGGCCGGCTGGCCCGGGATGTCGATCTGCGCCGGTGCGGCGGTCTTCTCGGCGGGCGCCGGGGCGGCGGTCTCGCCCGTACGGGCCTTGCTGGTGGCACGGCGCTTCGGCTTGGCCTCGGCGGTGTCGGCGGGCGCGGCAGCGGCGGCGGAGGCCGCGGCCTTGGGGGCACTGCTGCCCGCCTGCGCCTCCTTGATGACCTCGATCAGCTGGCCCTTGCGCATCCGCGCGGTGCCCCTGATGCCGAGGCCCGACGCGACCTGCTGCAGCTCGGCCAGGACCATGCCATCAAGGCCGGTGCCGGAGCGGCGACGCTTGGTCGCGGCGCCCGCGGCGGGGGCACTGGTGTCGACATTGGTGTCGGCAGCGCCCATCAGATCGGTGGTGTCGCTCACGAAGGGTCCTTCCCTGGAGCGGACGTCGGCCTGTCTGGCTCGGCGACCGGTTGTGCTGTCCGACGGCAGTCCGTGACTCGATGAGGCATGGGCCGCAGCCGGGGCGGTGGTCCGCCGGCAGAAATGCGGCGGAGAGAAACGTGCATGTACGTGGGTGGTTCCGGCGAGAAGCCCCCGAGCTGGAAGCGTGGGAATGTCACGCCGATTCCGGAGCGTTGCTCGAAACTGCTGGCAGTGGTCAAAGCAGTCGGGGAGGCTCCCGGAAGAAAGGTGGTCCCTGATAGGGACACTGAGCACCAAGCCATGGCGGCTTCGGATGCGCACTTGAGATTAACACTACCGGATCCAACAGACATTCCCCCTCTCCATCACCGGCGATCGAGCCCTTCCGTGCGGGCGGCCTGCCCCGGCCGCCCGCCCCTGGCCGGCATGTCCTACAGCACTCTTCAGCCGCCCTGGGTGCCCAGCGGAAGTACGCTCGCGCCCGCGGCGTCGAGTGCGAGGCGGTTGGCCGCCCACCCCTCGCCCGCGAGCCGCGCGACCTTGTCGGCCGCGCCGTTGTCGACCAGCGCGAGGACCGTGGGGCCCGCGCCGGAGATCACAGCGGGAATGCCGTCCGCCCGCAGCCGGGCCACGAGCGCCACGCTCTCGGGCATCGCCGGGGAACGGTACTCCTGGTGGAGGCGGTCCTCGGTGGCCGGCAGCAGGAACTCGGGACGCCTGGTCAGGGCCTCCACGAGCAGACCCGCGCGGCCCGCGTTGACGGCGGCGTCCACGTGCGGGACGGTGCGCGGCAGCAGGCCGCGCGCGGTCTCCGTCAGGACCGCCTTGGAGGGGACGAAGACCACCGGAACGATGGAATCGGCGGGCTCCATACGGATCGCCTTGGCGCTGCCGCCGTCCATCCACGCGAGGGTGAAGCCGCCGAGCAGACAGGCGGCGACGTTGTCGGGGTGGCCCTCGATCTCGGTGGCGAGCTCGAGGAGCGCCACGTCGTCGAGCTTGGCCTCTCCGCCTATGGTCACGGCGCGGGCGGCGACGATCCCCGCGCAGATGGCGGCGGAGGAGGAGCCGAGGCCGCGGCCGTGCGGGATGCGGTTGGCGCAGACGACCTCGAGGCCGCGCGGCTGGCCGCCCAGCAGGTCGAAGGCGGTGCGCATGGAACGTACGAGGAGGTGGCTCTCGTCCCGCGGGAGGGTCTCGGCACCTTCACCCGCGATGTCGATGTTCAGGCCGGAATCGGCCACGCGGACGACGACGTCGTCGTAGAGCCCCAGGGCCAGGCCGAAGGCGTCGAAGCCCGGGCCGAGGTTGGCACTGCTGGCGGGGACGCGCACCCGTACGGCGGCGGCGCGGAAAGCTGGACCGGCCATCGTCCGATGACACTCCTTGTGACTGTGCGAGACGAGATCTTCGCTGGCTCGCTGCGAATGTACTGGAGAACGTACGACACCCGAAGGCCCCGTGGGCAGCACCGCGGTCATATGCGCGGCGGCGGATGTAAGTACAGCGTATCGAAGGAAGGTTCTCATCCGACATAGGGCGCACAGCAGGCGCACGATGCGTGTCGTGGGCTCCCGTCGGTCACACCGGGTTCGCGCGGGGATTTTGGTGCTGTACGGCCCGAGTTGCCGGATTCCTCAGCCTTCGAAAGACTTCCGGAATCCGGCCACTCGACCACTGCGGATACTGCGGGTGTTACGGATACTGCGGGTGTTTCGGATACTTCGGATACTGCGGGCGTTTCGGTTGCTTCGGCCGCTTTCGCGCTTTCCGGTCAGACGAGACCGAGGCGCACGGCGGCGGCCTCGGCGTCCACCGGAATGGTGATCGGCTGCGGAGCGCCGGCGACCGCCCAGTCGGGGTCCTTCAGGCCGTTGCCGGTGACGGTGCAGACGATCTTCTGGCCGGGGTCGACCAGACCGAGCTCGGCGGCCTTGAGCAGGCCGGCCACGGAAGCGGCCGACGCCGGCTCGACGAAGACCCCCTCCTGGGCCGCCAACAGGCGGTAGGCGGCCAGGATCTGGCGGTCCGTCACCTCGTCGATGAAGCCGCCCGACTCGTCCCGGGCCTGCAGGGCGTAGTCCCACGAGGCCGGGTTGCCGATGCGGATCGCGGTGGCGATGGTGTGCGGCTCCTTGACGATCTCGCCGCGCACGATGGGCGCCGAACCCGAGGCCTGGAAACCCCACACGCGGGGCGTACGGGAGGCCAGGCCGTCGGCCTTGTACTCCTTGAAGCCCTTCCAGTACGCGGTGATGTTGCCGGCGTTGCCGACGGGCAGCACGTGGATGTCGGGGGCGTCGCCGAGCGCGTCAACGATCTCGAACGCGGCCGTCTTCTGGCCCTCGATGCGTACCGGGTTGACGGAATTGACCAGCGCCACCGGGTAGTTGTCGGACAGCGAGCGGGCCAGGTCCAGGCAGTCGTCGAAGTTCCCGTCGACCTGGAGGATCTTGGCGCCGTGCACGAGCGCCTGGCCCATCTTGCCCAGCGCGATCTTGCCGCGGGGCACGAGGACGGCGCAGACCATCCCGGCGCGCACCGCGTAGGCGGCGGCGGAGGCCGAGGTGTTGCCCGTGGAGGCGCAGATGACGGCCTTGGCGCCGTCCTCCTTGGCCTTGGTGATCGCCATGGTCATGCCGCGGTCCTTGAAGGACCCGGTGGGGTTGGCCCCCTCGACCTTGAGGTGTACCTCGCAGCCGGTGCGCTCGGAGAGCACCTGCGCGGGGACGAGGGGAGTGCCGCCCTCGCGGAGCGTGACCACCGGGGTCTTGTCCGTGACCGGCAGGCGGTCCCGGTACTCCTCGATGATGCCGCGCCACTGGTGGGTGCGATTGCTGCTCATGGGCCCTTACTCCCCTTCAACACGCATGATGCTGGCGACACCGCGGACGGTGTCCAGCTTCCGCAGCGCCTCGACGGTCCCGGAGAGGGCGGCGTCGGGTGCGCGGTGAGTGACGACGACGAGGGAGGCCTCGCCGTCCTTTCCCTGCTGTCGGACGGTGTCGATCGAGACACCGTGCTCCGCGAAGGTGGTCGCCACCTGGGCGAGGACGCCCGGCTTGTCCGCCACATCGAGGCTGATGTGGTAGCGGGTGACGACATCCCCCATGGGGCTGACCGGCAGCTGGGTGTACGCCGACTCGCCCGGCCCCTTTGCCTCGGCGAGCTTGTTGCGGCAGACGGCGACGAGGTCGCCCAGGACCGCCGACGCGGTCGGAGAACCGCCCGCGCCGGGCCCGTAGAACATGAGCCGCCCGGCGGCCTCCGCCTCGACGAAGACGGCGTTGTACGCCTCCCGGACGGAAGCCAGCGGGTGGGTCAGCGGGATCATCGCCGGGTGGACGCGCGCGGTGACGGACTCGCCGTCGGCGGCGCGCTCCAGGATGGCGAGGAGCTTGATGGTGCAGCCCATGCGCTTGGCGGACGCGAAGTCCGCGGCACTGACCTCGGTCATGCCCTCACGGTAGACGTCGTCGAGGCGCACCCGGGTGTGGAAGGCGATGCCGGCCAGGATCGCGGCCTTGGCGGCGGCGTCGTAGCCCTCGACATCGGCGGTGGGGTCGGCCTCGGCGTACCCGAGGGCGGTGGCCTCGTCGAGGGCCTCCTGGTACCCGGCGCCGGTGGAGTCCATCTTGTCGAGGATGAAGTTCGTCGTGCCGTTGACGATGCCCATCACCCGGTTGATCTTGTCGCCCGCGAGGGACTCGCGCATCGGGCGGACCAGCGGGATCGCGCCGGCGACGGCGGCCTCGTAGTACAGGTCCAGCCCGTGCCGCTCGGCGGCGGCGTGCAGCGCGGCGCCGTCCTGCGCGAGCAGCGCCTTGTTCGCCGAGACGACGGAGATGCCGTGCTCGAAGGCGGTGGTGATCAGGGTGCGGGCCGGCTCGATGCCGCCAATGACCTCGATGGCGATGTCGATGTCACCGCGTTTGAGCAGCGCCGTCGCATCGGTGGTGATGAGGGCCGGGTCGATGCCCTCGCGCACCTTGGAGGGACGGCGCACAGCCACGCCGGCGAGCTCGACGGGCGCGCCGATCCTGGCTGTCAGATCGTCGGCGTGCGTCGTCATGATGCGAGCCACCTCTGAGCCGACCACTCCACAGCCCAGCAGCGCCACCTTCAGCGGACGCGTACGCATCATTCGACCTACGCCTTTCGATCTTCACATCAGTACCTGGTGAGCGGTTTGCATCCCAGGTGTGAACCAGTCTCACTCAATGGACAACAGTTTCCACCCTCGGTCCATTGAGTGAGACACCTATTTGGAGGTCTGGGGGGCTTCCCCCAGAAGAATGCGGATCATCCGAGGTCGAGACGCAGGAGATCCTCCTCCGTCTCCCGACGGACGATGACACGGGCCGCGCCGTCGCGCACGGCGACGACGGGCGGACGGAGCGCGTGGTTGTAGTTGCTGGCCATCGAGCGGCAGTAGGCGCCGGTGGCCGGGACCGCGAGGAGGTCCCCGGGGGCGAGGTCGGCGGGCAGGAACGCGTCCTTGACGACGATGTCGCCGCTCTCGCAGTGCTTGCCGACGACGCGCACGAGCACGGGCTCGGCGTCGGACGTGCGCGAGACGAGGATGACGGAGTACTCCGCGTCGTAGAGGGCGGTGCGGATGTTGTCGGACATGCCCCCGTCGACGGAGACGTACGTCCGCAGTCCCTCGAGCGGCTTGATCGTCCCGACCTCGTAGAGGGTGAAGGCGGTCGGGCCGACGATGGCCCGTCCGGGCTCGACGGAGATCCGCGGGGCGCGCAGGCCGGACGCCTCGCACTCGCGGGCGACGATCTCGTGCAGGGCCTTGGCGATCTCGTGCGGCTCGCGGGGGTCGTCGCCGGAGGTGTAGGCGATGCCCAGTCCGCCGCCGAGGTCGATCTCGGGCAGTTCCACCCCGTGCTCGTCGCGCACGGCGGCCAGCAGCCGCACGACCCGCTTCGCGGAGACCTCGAAGCCCGCCATGTCGAAGATCTGCGAGCCGATGTGCGAGTGGACGCCGAGCAGCTCCAGGCTGTCGTGCCCGAGCGCGCGCCGTACGGCCTCGGCGGCGGACCCGTCGGCGACGGCGATCCCGAACTTCTGGTCCTCGTGCGCGGTGGCGATGAACTCGTGGGTGTGCGCCTCGACGCCGACCGTCACCCGGATCTGCACGGGCTGGCGCACGCCGTGCTCGCGGGCGATGTGCGCGACGCGGGCGATCTCCTGGAAGGAGTCCAGCACGATGCGGCCGACGCCGGCCTCGATGGCGCGGGTGATCTCGGCGGTGGACTTGTTGTTGCCGTGGAAGGCGATCCGGCCGGCGGGCATCCCGGCGGCCAGCGCGGTGGCGAGCTCCCCGCCGGAGCAGACGTCGAGGTTGAGCCCCTCCTCCTTCAGCCACTTCACGACGGCCTTGGAGAGGAACGCCTTGCCGGCGTAGAACACGTCGGCGTCCGGCCCGAAGGCGTGCGCCCAGGCACGGCAGCGGGCGCGGAAGTCCTCCTCGTCGAGGAAGTAGGCGGGCGTCCCGAACTCCTCGGCGAGCTTGGTGACTTCGATCCCGCCCACGGTCACGACTCCGTCGTCGTTCCGGCTGACCGTCCGCGCCCAGATCTTCTCGTCGAGGGCGTTGAGGTCGGCGGGCGGCGGGGAGTAGTGGCCCTCGGGCATGACATCGGCGTGGCGGGGCCCGGCGGGGTGGGCGGAACGGCTCATCGAAACTCTCTCTTCGCAATCATCCGGACGGTACGGACGGCATTCGTCCCCTACATCCGCATCACAGGTGGTCGGGCGCGTCTATCGCGTCTATGCCGAGCAGGGCCAGGCCGCCGGCCAGCACCGTCCCGGCGGCTTCGGCAAGGGCCAGCCGGGCGCGGTGGGCGGCCGAGGGTTTCTCGTCGCCCTTGGGCAGGACGCCGTACTGGAAGTCGAGCAGGGCGTCGGCGAGCACGACGAGCTGCCGGACGAGCCGCTCGGGCGCACGGTGGTGCGCGGCGGCCTCGAGCACGAGGGGGTGGTCGGCGAGGGCCCCGAGCAGGGCTTCGGCACCGTCGCCGGGCTCGCCGGGCAGCGCGTCGAACCCGAGCTGCCGGGCATTGCGGGTCAGCGCGCGGGCGCGGTCGCGGGCGTACCGTACGCGGAAGAACTCGCTGGACTCGTCCTGTACGAGGAGCGACGCGGGAAAGACGGGGGTCTCCTGCGCGGGAACGCAGAGCATCGCCCAGGCGGCGGCGCCGGCCCCGTAGACGGAGACGACATCCCCGTCCCGCTTGGCGACGGGTGCGACGGATCCGCCGGGGGTCGCCTCCCGCCCCTGGCTGAGCTCGATCCGCAGCACGGCGAGCCGCACGACGTCCGCACGGGAGCGACCGGCGGACGTGGGCATGGCCACGTCCAGCGCGGGGGGAGCACCGGGGGCGAACCCGTACCGCTCGCCGTCCGCGCGAACACTCCGCACGAACTCCCGGACGGGAGCAGCGGCGAGTAGGAAGTTCAGGAACCCGGCGCCGGTGATCTCGACGCGGTCGATCCCGGGCAGTCCCGCCAGCCGGGGGGCCAGCACCTCGGCCACTCCACGGGGCGCGACTCCACCGCTCTTGGCCACTCCGAAAGCAACGGGGGACGCGTAATCCCCCACTCCCCCGGGCCTGGTCCGCTCGACGACGACCCGCTCGGGCACGACCACCCCGTCGGGCAGCTCCCCGTCCTCGACGGCGCAGCGCAGGGCGCGCACGACGACACGGGAGAGGTCAGCGGGGGTCACGTGCTCAGCCTAGGCGAGAAGCCCCCAGGTCACGCGAACGGTTTCGCCATGTGAACAGCCCCGCGAACAGACCTGTGAACAGAGGGGTCAAGGATGCGCCCACCACGGACGCGGCCGATCAGCCCCTCCCCCTCCCGGCGGGAGCCCCTTTCCGCTCCCTCCGGTCCCGCCGCTCGATGAGCCGGCGCACGACGCGCACCAGCTCGGCGGGTTCGAAGGGCTTGGCGAGGAAGGCGTCCACGCCTGCGGCGATCCCGGCCTCGACCTCGTACTGCGTGCAGGCGCTCACGATCGCAACGGGCAGGTGCCGCGTCCGGGGATCGGCCCGCAACTGCGCGGCCGCCCCGAAACCGTCCAGACGGGGCATGACCACATCAAGAGTGATCACATCGGGCTGCACGTGGTGCACCACGTCCAGGCACTCGACACCATCGTTCGCGGTCACGACCTCGAAGCCCTCCAGCTCGAGATTGACCCTGATCAGCTGCCGGATGACCTTGTTGTCATCGACAACAAGCACCCGGCCCGAGGCGCCCGACACAACTCGAGAGTAGGTCGGCCCCGGCCCCCGCGTCCGGGTTTTTGCCACTTCCACCCCCTCGGGTTGCGTCTGGTGTGTTGGAGGCGGGTGATCAGGACGCGGGCGGGTTGGCGGGCTGTGCCGAGTTCGCGCTGGGCTGCGGCCTCCTTCAGGAGCTGATGGGGTTGGTGGCCTCGGGCCTCCGCGTCGGCGAGGAGGGCGGCGAGTGCGGGCCAGCTGGGGTCGGTGAGGATCCGGTCGGCTTGGTCGGGGACGGCGGCGCGTACGTCGTGGGCGAGGGCGCGGCGGGTTTCCTCCCTCGGCTGACGCTGTTCGAGTACGACGAGCGTGGGGGTTAGGGCTTGCTCGGCGGCTGCCTGCAGGTGGTGGAGGGCTTGGCGGGCGGCGTCGGCCTGGTGGGCGTGGCCCTTGGCCTCGTGCCAGCGGCCGGCGATGATCCCGGCCCATAGGAGGGCTGCGATGAGGGCGGCGAGGGCGCTGCCGTCGGGGCCGGTGGCGGTGTGGACGATGTCGCGGGCCGCGTAGCGGATGGCGTGGGCGGCGCGGTCTTCCGCCCGGATCTGAGAGCGTTGGGCGCGTGCGAACGCCCTTGAAGCAGCCTGGAGTTCGGTGCGGAGAGGGGTCGGGGCGTTCTGGGCGGTGGCTTCGAGGAGTTCACCGAGGGCGGTGATGTGTGCCTGGGCGTGGCGGTCGTCGGTGAGGTCGGTGCGGAAGGTGTCGAGGGCTTCGGTGGCCTGGTGCCAGGCGGTGGTGGGCTGGTCGCGGCGGGCGGTGGGGTGTTCTTCCGGCTGGCCGGCTTCGAGGCGGTCACGGAGTTTGGGGAGGGTGAGGTCGGGGGCGATCTTCCCGCCGGGGTGGAAGACCTGTTCGCCGTCCTTGTTGAGGTCGCCGGGACGCCCGGTGGCGTAGCCGAGGAGGTCTCCGGAGGGGCCGCGCCGGGCCTTGACCGCGATGCCGTCGGCTTCGAGGTAGGCGAGGAGCTCCTCGGCCGTGCGGGCGTGGGGGATGGCGGCGCGGATACGGGCCTGGAGCCATTCGCGGCTCGTCTGCTCCCAGCCGAGGCGCTGGGCCTTGTGCATCTCGGCCTGGGTGGGGGCGCGGGTGCCGGTGCGGTCGCCCTTCTTCAGGCGGCGCAGGCCGTAGTCCTCCTCGATCTGCCGGCAGGCGTCGCCGACGCGAATGCCGCTGTCGTGAAGCTTGGGGCGGCGGCCGTCCTCGCGGACGGTGGTGGTGAGGATGTGGATGTGGTCGTCGGCGTGGCGTACGGCAATCCAGCGGCAGGCCAGGTCGTCGCCTTCGGGGGCGATGCCGGCCGCGGCGACGATGCGCTGGGCGATCTCGCCCCACTCGGCGTCGGAGAGGTGGCGGTCTTCGGGGGCTGCGCGGACGGGGCAGTGCCAGACGTGGTCGGTGATCTTCTTGCCGAACTCGCTGTTGCGGAGCCGGACGGGTTCGTCGAGGTAGCGGGCGAGCTGGGTGAGGGTGGCTTTCTCGTCGCGGCCGGGGTCGGGCATGGCGAGCATGGCGAAGCCGGCCACGATGTGCGGGTCGGTGTGCTCGTCGTGCCGGCCGGGGCCATAGAGGTAGGCGAGCAGTCCGCGGGTGTTGGCGCCGGAGGGCTTGATGGCCGCGATCACGACTGTCGGACCTCCTGCGGGTTGGCGGGCTCCCGCAAGGTTTCGGCGATCACCGTGAGCAGGTCGTGGAGCTCGTCGAGACGCTGGCGTATGTCGGGCGGGGTGAGATCGCTGTTCAGGGCGCGGGCGATCTGGTTGATGTTGACGCCGATGCGGTTGCACTGGCGCAGGACCTGGGCACGGAAGACGTGCGTGCGGCGCCGGTCCTCGGATAGGGGCAGGTTGGCGGTGAACCGGCCGTTGATGAAGGCCAGGACGATGTCGGCGGCGAAGCCGGATTCGCCTTTGTAGCCGTGCTCGGCGGCGGCCTCCTGGAGGCGGGGGCGTTCGTTGTCGGTGAAGCGCAGGGGGCCGACGCGGTCGCCGCGCTTGTTGCCGGTGAAGCGGCGGATCGTGGGCTGGACGCTCTTCACCGTCGGCTCGCCAGCGGTGGGCTCGGCGCTGCGTTCGGCGTGGAGGATCTCGCGCTGGACGGCGTGGAGCGTGTCCTGGTCGGGTCCGCCCTCGGACCCGACTTCACGGTCCGGCGCCCCCTGGCGCTGGGCCGTCTCCGCCACCCCCGGGGCGGAGATCCCCGAAGACCGGCCTTGAGTCGGACTCGGGGTACTACTGGCTCCGCCAGGGGCCGTCATTCCGAACGCGCGCCGCCAATGGTCCATCAGCGTAGATGACTTCGAAGGCGGTGAGGGTGTGTCGTCGTTGTGCTGCGGGGCCGGTGTCATGGGTCGTTCTCCTGCGGGGTGAGGTGAGTGGGGTGGTCGCCTCGCGGTCTCGGGGCAGGCGCGTACCGGGGCGTGGCGTGAGCGGCTGGCTGGTCCCCCGGGCGAGGCGTGCGGGGCCCGGTCCCCGCAGCCCTTCGGGGACCGGGCCGCCGCGGACCACCGGGACCAGGGGAATCGGGGACCGTCCCGAACTGGGACCGGAAGGAAATGGGGGACCGCGGGAGAAGGCTCGGGGACCGGACCGGGGACCGTCCCCGTGGACGCGGTGGGGGACCGGTCCCCTCCGGTCCCGGAATCCGATGACCTCACGGTCCCCGATCGGACATGGGACGGTCCCCAGATGGTGGGGACCATCCCGACGGTCCCCACCATCTGGGGATGTCGGGCGGGCAATTGGGTCCGAGTCACCCATAGGCCATCTGACCTGCGGAAAGCGTTCCGGGACGGTCCCAATGTGGGGACGGTCCCCACCCCGATATGGGGACCGTCCCCATGTCCTTCGCCGTTCGGGGATGGTCCCCGTCGCCGGGCGGTCCGGGACCGTCCCCGATCGTCTGGGGACGGTCCCCTCGGCGGGACCGAGGTGTGGATTTGGGGACGGTCCCGCTCCGGTGGGACCGAAACGTCGCGATAGGACGGTCCCCAAGGGTCACCGGGACCGTGGCGGATGGGGGACCGTAGTCGTCAGGCGGCCGGCGGGGGTGTGCGGCGGCGGTCAGGGCCGGTCAGGATGACGCGGGTGGTCATCTCGGCGAGGCGGGAGGCGACGCGGTCCCCGACCGCGCTGCGCAGCTCCGCGGTGGGGAGGTTGGTGGTGATCAGCGTCGGAAGCATCTCGGTGTAGCGGCGGTTGATCAGCCGGTACGTCAGCTCCTCGGTCCACTCGGACTGCTTGGCCGCGCCGAGGTCGTCCAGGATCAGCAGCGGGCATCGGCCGAGTTCCTGGATCTCCCGCTCGGGGTCGTGGTTGGGGCGCGGGCGGAACTGGGCGTGCAGGTCGGCGGAGGTCACCGCCTGCCAGCGGAGCCGGACGCCTGCGCCGAGGAGCGAGCGGACGGCTCCGTAGGCCTGGTGGGTCTTGCCGCTGCCGGTGGGGCCGGCGATCAGCAGAGAAGGCCCGTACGAGATGCCCCGTGTGCCGCCGGGGCCCACACTGCCCATGCCTGCGACCCTCTCGGCCCAGGCGCGCACGGCGGGGTCCGTGGCGGTGGCCTCCCGGTAGCGGGGAGGGATCCGCCGGTCGGCCAGCTCCAGCGCAGTCACCGGATCCGCTACGGGCTGGGCGGGGGCCGCGTCGGGATCGATGCCCTTTGCGGCGAGGATCGCGTTCAGGCGGGCCGCCAGGAGCCCGGCACGCTGGGGTTCACGGGTCGCTGTCGTCACAGGGCACCTCCGTAGGCGGCTTCGGCGTCGGCGGGGTTGGCGTAAGGCCGGTGGGCCTGGTGGCCATTGGGACGCCGCTGTGGCGGGTTCATCGCCTCGTTGACCAGGCTGGGCAGCACACTCGGGTGCAGGGCCTTCTCCCGAAGCCGGACCAGCCCGGCGCGGATGTGGGCGGGGTCGATGGGCTCGGCGAGGAGCTTGCCGACGGCCTTGCCGAGTTGGCCCAGTACGGCGGCGGGCGGCCGGTTGGTGCACGCGGCGGCGTACTCGGCGACGAGTTGGGCGGGGGAGACAGTGTCGGGTGGTGGGGCGCTCGCGCCCCCCAACGGAGTTGATCCTAGATCCACGTTCCTAGGTCCTAGATCCGGACCATGAGGACTCACGGCAGCCTCCAGGAGTCCTCCCAGCATGCTCCGGGAGGGGTCACTGAACCCGGTCTGACCTGCGGATACGTGACTCGGTGAGGGCTCGCGCCGTTGCGGCGAGGGCTCGGCGAGGGGTGCGTGAGCCCGCACGGCCTCCTCACGGAGCCCTCCGTGTGGCGGCAGTGAAACCGCCGGGGCCTGGCCGCCGTCGTGGTGCGGGCACGCCGGGTGGCGGACACCGCTGGGCCGGTTCACCTTCTGGTGCTTGGAGAAGGTGACGATGTGCAGGTACCGCTTGCCATCGGGGCCCTCGTACCGGCAGACGAGCCCTGCCATGTCGAGCTGGTTGAGGTCGTCCTCGACCTCCAGTGCGCCGTGCTCGGGCCGCAGGGACCACAAGGCGCCGGCGATGACGGCGGCCTGGTCGCGGAAGTGCCCGTGGTCGTCGGCCTGGGTGAGCAGGCCGAAGAAGGTCCGCTCGGCGGCGATGCTGACCGCGGCGAGCGACTCCGAGATGAACGCCTCCGGCTTGATGGTGCGGATGCGCGCCATGCCTATCGCCCCGCCTTCGCGCTGTAGGTGGGCGAGGTCCTGCGGACTGGCAGGGGGGCGCGGACGGCCACTTGGGCCGTGCGGTGGGGCACAGATGTTCCTCTCGATCGTCCAGCAGGGAGCAGCAGTTCGGTGGGGGCTTGGAGGTCCGCAGTGCATTTGCATCGGGCCATCAATTCCCGAACCGGGCCGTGACCAACATAGCCACACCAGATTCGGGCAAGTCCAGCGATTCCGGTTACGAAGCAGCACCAGTTGAAATGGTGCACGGGGAATGTCATAACGGTAGGGCCGGATCCCCGGTTGACCAAAAAGCCGGTGTCGAATACGGAGCGGGAAAGATCGCACCGCGAAGGCCTTGACCTCTGGCTCTAGCGCCGTCTATGTTTCCGCCGCTTCCCACGTCAGGCGCATGGCAGCCCATCCAGCCGACCCGTCTGGGTGCATGGTGTCGGATGTCCGAAATTGCCTGGAAGCTGTCGACTGGCAACTTCCTCTGCAAAGTTTTGGACTCCTATTCAGTCCTGCGCGAAAGGCGACAGCGGGGCTTTATACCCCACGATCCCCGGTCACCCAAACCGGGGATTCAGAGTTACAACAGACGCATGCCCAAACACCCCACGGAATCCGCTCCTGCGCGAGTACGGACTGTCGGCGCCATCGAGCGCACGCGTACCGCTCGCGGCCTCGCCCAGCGCGAGCTCGCTGGCCGTGTCACCGTGCTCGGCCGCCCCATGTCGACCACGACGCTGTCCCGCATCGAATGCGTCCGGCGCCGCTGCGACGTCGACGACCTCGTTGCCGTCGCCGTCGCTCTCTGGGTCTCCGTTCGCCCCGATCCCCGCTGCGGTCTTGTAGCAGCACCCCTCGGGCGGTGCCGCGCGGCTTCCTCCGCCTCGGCGCCCTCCCCGGGGGTTCTCCCACTCGCTTCCCCGCTCCTACGGCGCCCGCGAAGCCAGTTGGCCGCTGGCTCTGCCTGCCGAAGGTCCTCACCTGTTCCGCCTGGTGTCTCGCGGTCCGCCAGCCGCTTGCCCGGCGCCTCCATGCCCCTGCCGAAGGAGAAAGTTTGACGTCCCCCTCCCGCGGTACTGCCATCAGACCCACCGTCGCGAAGCCCTGCACCGACCTGCTCGCCTCACGTCTCACCTTCCACGCCCGGGGCCAGAAGGGACGGGCGCCCCGAGAGCGAGTGCTTGCGCGACTGGAGGGTGATGTAGGACGCGACTCTTCCTCGTGGACTACGCACGACGGACCCGACGCCCCGAGGGCTACGCATCCCACCGGTGGATCCCCGTGGCGGCCGAGCGGGTTTGAAGTGATCGAGGAGACCGACTGCCGTCGCAACACCGTCGTGAAGTACGTCGCTTCGAAAGGCCAAGGGACCGGGGACGCAATGCGTGATCTGAGCAGGGCGCGCCGGTACCTCAACCGTGAGATCAACCGTCTGCGGCTGGAGCGGGAGGACAGCCACCCAGCCGGAGCCTAGCCGTGGTCTGTCGCCGCCACTCGAAAACGAACAGGAGCCCCCGCACTCGCGGGGGCTGCTGTTCGTTCGTGCGCCACGCTTCTCTACGCCGGCGACTCCCCGGCGAGTCGCAGCGATGCTTCGATGGCATCGATGACGTCCAGCCCGATCTGGAGCTGCCGCTCATCCAGTTGCTGGCTCGCCACGTGCTGCTGCGTCGGCAGATTGTGGGTGACGACCCCGTGGGCGACATCGTCGGTCAGCTCGACGTGCACGGCCTTGGCCATCCGCCGGACGTCGCCCAGCTGAACCATGAACCCGAACGGCTTGCCGGGGATCGGATCGCGGTAGACCTTGACGGCCACCCGATGTTCTCGGAGGAAGAGCTGCTTGCCCTCGTCGTCCCGCGAGTTCCAGATGTCCGCGAAGGTGCGGCCTGTCAGAGCGAACTTCCCGCGCTGCTCTTCGTACTCGGCGAGCTGGGTGCGAAGCCGCGACAGCTTCGCGGACTGCGAGTTGAGCAGCGACCAGTAGACCTCTTCCTTCTCCGGGGCGTCGTACTTTCCCGCCCCGAAGTCGGCCTTCAGCCGGTCCAGGCGCGCCTGCGTGGCCGTGATGTCGCTGGACGGGTCGTACAGATCGGCTGCCACCTCCCGTGCCTCGGGGAGATGTCCCATGTGCTCCAGGAACACCTTGGTGAGTTCGCCTTCGAGCTCCGCCGAGTCCACGGCCGCGGCGCTCTCACAGGTCCCCTGGACCTTGTGCCGGCTGCACTTGTACCGGGAGTAGTGCCACTCCTTCGCCGGGCGGTCCCCCTTGGCGGGCTTTCGGTTGGTGAAGACGGCCTTCGTCAGCGGGCCGCCACAGGAGCCGCACGAGGCCACTCCGACCAGCATGGCCTGGCTCTTGGTCACCTTGGGCCCGAAGGCGCGGTTGTCCGCCAGTTTCAGGACCACCTTGTTCCATGTGGCAAGGTCAAGAAGGGGAGTGTCCGCGATCATGCGCGGATTGCCGGCGTCGTCCTCGACGATCTCACCCTTGTAGGTGTAGAGCCCGGCGATCTTGGGGTTGAGCATCATGCCCCGGATCGAGGAGTTCGACCATTGGCTCTCCTGCGCCCGCTTGCTGTTGGGCTGGATCCGCGAGAGCCACGTGGGCTCGCCCCGGGTGGCGAGGTCCTTAGAGATGGAGCGCAGGCTCTCGCCGTCCAGGATCTTCTTCGCGATCTCTTGGGCGAGCTCCATGTAGTGGGGGAGTGCTTCGAGTCGCTTCCCCTTGCCCTTGCCCACCTGGACGATCTCGTAGCCGAAGGGCGGGAGGCCAGCCACCCACATGCCGGAGGCGAGGCGGGTCTGCACGGCGTCGAGTGCCCGGGATCGGATCGTGTCCAACTCTCCCTCGGCGAAGACGGCGAGGATCTGGGCGAACATCTTGCCCATGGGGGTGGACATGTCGATCCCCTCCTGGGTCGACACGATGATCTTGCCGTTCTCCTGGCACCACTGGACGATCTCGCTGAAGTGGGCGACCCGGCGACTCAGCCGGTCGATCTTCATGACGCAGAGCGCATCCCAGAGGCCCTTGTGTTCATCGTCGAACCACTTGCCGAGGTCGGGGCGCTTGAAGGGGTGGAGTCCGCCGGACACGTCGGTGTCCGTTGCCCAGGCGACGATTCGAGCGTCCCGCCCCGGCGCCTCCACCCAATGCTGTACGTGCTCCTTCTGGCGGGGTATCGCCGTGGAATCGTCGGTGTCGACGGAGAGCCGCAGGGAACCCAGGACGCGCAGTGTCATGGGATGACCCTAGCGTGAGTTGGTGGATGGTCAAGAAAGAAGACACTGGCGCTCCAGATCGCCCACAACCGTGATGCGCGGGGCCTGCAGGGCGTGATCTTCACGCGCGACGACCGGGCGGGGGAGGGGAAGCTCTCGTCCCGCCTCGGTTTGGTGACGGAGGCGGTGGAGGCGCCGGAGGGCATGGACCTGTACGCGTACCTGGTGGCTCAGTTGTCGAAGGGCGGCAAGGCGGACTACGTGATCGTGGACGAGGCGCAGTTCCTCGCCCCGGACCAGATCGACCAGCTGGCCAGGATCGTCGACGACCTCGGCCTCGACGTGTTCGCCTTCGGCATCACCACGGACTTCCGCACCAAGCTCTTCCCCGGCTCCCAGCGCCTGATCGAGCTGGCGGACCGCCTCGAACAGCTCCAGGTCGAGGCCCTGTGCTGGTGCGGAGCCCGCGCCACCCACAACGCCCGCACGGTGGGCGGCGAAATGGTCGTCGAGGGCGCCCAGGTCGTCGTCGGTGACGTGAACCGCCCCGCGGAGGAGATCGGTTATGAGGTCCTCTGCCGCCGCCACCACCGCAAGCTGATGACGAGCGCCACGGCCCACGCGGGCGCCCTCTCCCCGGACGTCCTCCCGGTCAACCACGCCTGACCGGGATCCCTGTGCCCGGTGTGGCCGTTTTCCGGGAAGGTACACTCCTGGCACACCTCGGACCAGCGGTCACGCGCTTGGAAGGCATGCGTTCCTTCCGTCACCTGCTCATCCTCCGTGGCCGACCTACTGCTCCGTGCCCGGTTCCCCCCTGCCCGCTGGTGCCCCTGGTGCGCGGGTGCCTTCGCCACCACTCCGCGTTGTGCTTTGGCATGTGCAAGTGCTCTGGGCAGGCGTGCCGGCAGCACCCCTGCACGAACACCACGGTCCGCGCGGCGCGGCCGGTCCCCGGACGGGAAGGTCCCCCCGGTGCCGAAAAGCCTCACGTCTCAGCAGCGCACTCCGGCCGATCTGCCTTGAGAATGCCTGCGCCCATCCGGGACCGTCAGTACTGGCGCCAGTAGTTGCGACGTTCGACCTGCCAACCACCGCTCCGTTCACCGAAGCCCTCCTGACCGCAGAGGTCTTCGCCATTGAATCCGCAGACACCAGTCCAGGTCGTCCGGCCGAAGCGACGGCTTTCTGTCACCCTGATTCTCCAAGCCAGGTTCCAGCCTTTGGTGGCAAGGGTGTCCATGGCAGCCGCCGCCAGCAGCAAGGCCGGAGGTCCGTGGCGGTCGATGCCCGGGTCGTGGAGGACTGGCTGGAGTTCCCCGGGAAGATGAAAGTCGAGGTGCCGGCCGCTCCAACGGAGGTCCAATAGGTCGGCCAGCGCCCGTGATGGAACCGCCCGGTTCTCCGGCTTGCCCTTGGCACCGTCCGGCAGGCGTACGAGGTAGGCATCCTCGTATTCCGCCGTGCTGGGGGACGTGGCTTCACCGCCAGATGAGGATCCTGTGGTAGCTCCTGGTCGCCGGAAGTACTCCGCGAGGTACATCTGCAGTGGCAATCGCTCGCTCAGATGCGGTGACTCCCCGGTACCCAGCACGGTCGCGATGGCGCCCGCCCGCATGTCGCTCCGCACAAGGACTGTCTCCACCTCCACATGGACATGCCCCTGGCCGGTACCCGGTCTGGCGGGCGCCGACGAGCCCCCGTCCAGTCGCAGAACGGTGTACGGGTCGGTGACGAGAACCGGCAGTTGGCCTCCTCTCTCCGCGTCGTCAGGCCGGTCAAGGTTGTATTCGGCGCGCAGCACATACCAGGCCGCCCCCTCGGGGTCTTGCACCATCGCAAACCGGGGTGGCTGCAAGCCTCTCAGCACATCGGCGATGTCACCCTCGCCCACTGGGGCACACCACCAGGAGTCGGACCGCCGACTCAGGTGGGCCGAGGACGTCGGCCACCCGGGTGGGACGGTCGGGTCGATCCCGTGCCGCCGGTCGAGCACGGAGAGCTCGGACCAAGCGCGCAGCCCGCCCAGGCCGGACTTGGTCGTGCCGTGCCATTCCTCCAGGACGGTCTCGAGGACCTTCTGCTGCTGGGCGTAGGCAGGCCACTCCTCAAGCCGATAGCCCGTCCGGCGGCGCATCTTCACCTCAAGCCGCCTCGGCTTGAGAATCCGAGACCGCTGGACCAGCCACCGATAGCGCCTTGGATGGCTGTCGGTCTTCTCGACCATCGACCCGAAGTAGCTCTCGCACCGCTCCAGCTTTCGCCGGGAGACCGGCAGCGGAGGAGCCCATGGCAGTCCGACCCTGGGCTCCTCGCACGGCAGGGCAGACGACGGCCAGAGCAACGTCCGCAAGCTGGAGATCGTCTGTTGGATGCCTCTGTGTGCCCTGAACTGGTCACGCATTACGACGGCGTTCCACTGCTCCACTGGAACTGCCTCACAGCCCAGCAAGAGGGCACCGTAAGCGGCCAGCCAACTCGCTTCGGCAATATACGAGTCGTGGTGCTTCCCGAAGATTTCCACCTGTTCGATCGCCGCCCCGGGAACTTCCCGCCAGATCTGCGCCACTGTGCGCACGCACTGAGCGCGCAGTGGAGGGCTGGGAACTGCAGCAAGCCACAGCAACACTCTGGTCACATCCGTGGCGTTCTTCCGAACCTCGTCGGCCCCGCAGCCCGCCCATCTGATGAACTGCTGGACCATCGCCATTCCGTCGCGATCTTCCAAGAGGTGCAGCATCGGAACGATGAAACGGCTTGCCAACTGGTGTTTCTTCAGCCCGCGAAGCTCATGGTGCAGGAAGCCGGCACCAGCTTGATGTTTCCGGCAGGCCGAGTTCACCAGCACTGTGTACCAGACCCACGGTGCCAGCTTGGGGTCAGACGTATGACGCCTCAGGAAACGGAGTGATTGGCGCGTGACCTGATCACGATGCCTGCCTTCGAGAGAATCCAGAACAGCCATGACGGCTGCCGATGGCAATCGCTTCGGCAGGAAGTGCGGGAGCTCCTTCTTCGGGTGGGTGTAGGGCACCACGCCAGCCAGAGCCGACAGCAATCGGTGGGCCCGATTGGCGGTTTCATCAGGGCCGGACAGATCTCTCACCAGGGAAGCCAGGTGACGCCGGCGCTCGGGTCCGACCATCAGGTTGCGGGCCCACACGTGCTCGGCGAACCTCTGTACAGCGAACCCGATCCGCTGATTCTGTGGATCCGACGCCAATACACCCGCCTGGAAGAGCCATTCCAGGAGCTGTACGGGCTCTCCCAATTCAGGCGCGCTGCGCAGAGCCGCACATGCCGAGCCGTGGTCGAGGGAATCTTGCAGACCCAGACGCTCGCCGAGGAGTGCACAGGCCCGGCTCACCAACGGTTGGCCGGCGGCGGACGGCCGACCATGGAGGTACCGGAAGTAGTCCTTGTCGAGGTTCTTCAGCCATCGCTCGAAGAGGTCGCCGATGCTGGGCACTGGCACTGGCACGGGTGCATCGCCATCCACTCCGTCACGCTCGTGATCCAGGCACCAGGCGAGCACGGTGAGCATCAACGGTCGGCGCAGTTCGGCGACATCGGGTGGAAGAACCAGCGCGGGCACCTGGTAGACATCCCGCAGGACCTCCCAGGCCTTCTCCGGGTCCGCCACACCGCTCGCCCAGTGGATCCCGTAGCGCCCGACCGCACCTTCGTCCTGTGACATGCGCCGGTCCAGGCGGGTGGATGCCACGAGCAAGACCTTGGGGAACTCCCTCAGCAATACCGTCAGGGACGCGAACCCGTCCAGCTCATGACCGCGCAGAGTGGCAACATCGTTGAGGGCATCGATCACCAGCGTGGCATTCTTCCCGCTGGCACGGGCATGCCCTTGAAGCGCCGCGAGCAGGTTCCGAACGGGACCACTCCGACCACCCGGCGTAGCCGCGCCGGCGATTTCCTCCTCCCACTGCTCGCCGCCGAGTTCCCGACCGCTGACGAACGCCACCGGGGCCCCGGCTTCGACCCGGGCCTCCGCCCAGGCCCCGAGGCCGTAGGACTTGCCGGTGCCCCACCCTCCGGCAATCAGCAGAGCACCAGTCGCTCGGGTGAGCAGGGAAGCGTCGATACCGATACCAGCCAGCTGGCGCTGGCATGCGTGCAGTTCCTGCAATGCGGAGAACAGCCTCCGCTCAGCAGAGACGTGGTCGACAGGCAAATCGTCACGCGGCCCTGATGCTTCGAACGCTGCACACAGCTCACGGATTACGACTCCCATGGCCTCCGCCACTGAGGCCGCCTGATGCAGAACCGGCGTGATGGTGCTGCCATAGTCCCTCGCGGACTCGGGCGGCACGTCTTCGAGCATGGTGGCCAGCTCCTCGACCCCCAGAAGGCACGCCGCGCGGTCACGCTCCTGGCTACGCCACACCGCGAGGGCTGATTCGACCCGCTTGGCCGTTGGCTGTCGAAATCCTTCGGCAGGCGGATCCCAGCCGACCCAGGGCTGCAGGGCTTCGGCCGCCGACCGGGTGCGAGCCGCAACTGTCCCGGGGGAGGTTAACTCGTCGAGGACATCGCTGAGCGGAGTGTGCAGCCACGGAGTCTGCAGCCCATCGGCGTCGGTGCCCGGGCGGATGCTGCGCGCCGTAGCCAGCGCCTTGCGATCGAGGTCGACGCGGTGAGCAATCTGATCCCCGGCGGAGGGTGGTTCGGACTCGGCAAGCAGTTGTCCGACGACACGTGCACCGTCGGTGTGAATGTGCAACTCGCCCACGTTTCCGGCCTGCACGACCGGATGGTGGAACTCCCCGCCTTCGATGCGATTCGACACCCACCCGATTCTGCCGGAGGCCAGTGGCCCAGAGGCGTCCTTCCGGCAAGAGAGGTGGGCAGTCAACCGGTCAGCGTTCCAGTCCCATGACGTCCTCGAACCTTCCGCCGGCGTACCAACGGCGGAAGCCCAACAGGGAGATGAGTAGCCCTACTCAGTACGAACGTTGAACGTGATGTTGGAAAAGTCCCGTCCCTGGAACACCTTGCCCTGGGTTCCCCCACTGATGTGGTTGTGGACCTCGCCGCCTGAGTTCACGGCCTGCGTCCGCTGCCACCATTCTTCGAGAAGGCCTCGGAACTCGGCGTCCAGCGCCGCCCGCACGCCCAAGGCAGTTGCCAGCGCCTGCGCTCGCATCGGATCGGCGGGATCCGCTTCCAGCGAGGCGAGCTCCAGCTGGCTTGAACTCACGCCAGGGAGCGTCTCTTCGGACTCCCCGCGCCGGAAGGGGCGCCGGACGAGTGCAGTGAGTCCTTGCCACGCATGACGGCCGGCTTCCCCGCCGACCCCTCCAGCCAGTGCTGCAAGGGCGGCCGCCGTAATCGGATCCATGGTTACGCTCCCTGAGTCGTCGTCTGTGCCCACCATAGGAGCGTCGAGGTCCAGGCGTAGCGATTTCGAACGAGGCCCACGGCGTGCTTGGGTATGCCGGTGGGAAGGCCTCATCCCGGCGGTCTCATTTCCGGCCAAGGAGGCCTGCAGCAGGTGTCGTGATTCAGTGGTCCTCCCACCCATCCCGCCTTGCGGAACGTACCGTTGGGGGATGGCTGAGGAGACGTACAACAGGCTGGACGGGCGTGCCGAGGTGGTCGTTCAGGCCGGCCGTATCGGTGAATTGCATCAGCACCTGCACGGGGCGATGCCTCCGGCTCAGCCAGTGCCCTTTCAGCTGCCGCCCGCAATCGTGCACTTCGAGAACCGGCAGGCCGAACAGGAACGGATTGCTCTGGCCGCCGAGAGCCACTCAGGCCATGCCGGTCCGTTGGTCGTCGGGTTGACCGGGATCGGCGGGATTGGCAAGACCGCCCTGGGGTTCCACGTGGCCCGTCAACTCAGCGAGAGGTATCCGGACGGGATCCTGTACGTAGATCTGGACGACCTGCGCCGGGATGGAGCGGTGGAGGTGGCGGACGCCGTCGCGGAGTTGCTGAGCGGGCTTGGGGTCGCGCCGGAGTGGTTGGAGCGGTCCTTCGCGGGCCGCTCGAAGCAGTACTGGACACGTACCCGGGACAAGCGGCTCATCGTGGTCGTCGACAACGCGCGGTACGGAGCGGAAGCCGTCCCGCTCCTTCCGGCGTCCGCCGGGAGTCTCGTCATCGTGAACAGCCAAGGTTCGCTGTATGACCTCCACGGTGTTGCGGCGGTCGAGGTGCCCGTCGACTTCCTGGCGGTGGACGATGCTGTCCGGCTGCTCGGGCGCGTCGTGGACGATCCCCGGCTATCGGCGGAGCCGGAGGCTGTTGCGGAGTTGGCCCGCGGCTGCGGGGGGCTGCCGGCCGCGCTCCACGTGGCAGGCCAGTGGGTCCGCAAGTACCGCCGACGCAGCCTGTCCCGGCTGGTCGCCGAGCTGACCGCGGAGCTGTACGAGAGGGGCATCCCCATGGTGGAGGCGGTGTGGGACGCCGCGTACACAGGGCTCGGACCGGAGGCCGCACGGCTCTACTGCCTGCTGTCGCAGTTTCCCGCCCCGGCCGTCACCGCTCCGGCTGCCGCGGCGATCCTCAGTGGTGGACTGGCGTCGGCCGAGGACGCGCTGGAGGAGTTGGAGTCGGCCGGCCTCCTGGAGAACCGGGCCGAGGGATACCGGATGCACGACCTGCTGCGCGGGCATGCCGACCGCCGTGCACGCCAGGCCGACCCCGAAGGAGCGGACCGTACCGAGGCACTCCACAGACTCATTCGTTGGTATCGGCGCCAGTCGGCGCGGGCAGACCTGCTGAGCGCCGGCCCCCGCATGACCTTCGCCGACCTGCCCGGTCCACTGGGCGGGGACGTACCCGACATCGAGTTCGCCGGCAAGACGGCGGCTCTGAGGTGGCTGGAGTCGCAGCGGCTCGCTCTGTTTGCCTGTGTCCGGCTCGCCTTCGAGGCAGAGCTGTATGAGGATGCCTGGGCCTTGTGCGAACCCCTGTGGACCCACTTCCTCGACCACCCGCACTATGCGGACGTGACAGATGCCTTCCGCATCGGAGTGGCCGCTGCCGATCGCCTGGAATGCCTGCCGGCGATGGTCCGGATGCGGTGCCAGCTGGCCAGGCCGCTGTGGGAGCAAGAGCGTTACGGCGAGGCCGAGGCACACCTGCGGCAGGCGCTGAGTGCCTCCGAGGCACTGGGTGAATCCACTCGGGACCGGAAGCTGAAGGCGTCGGCCGTTGAGTTTCGGGGCCTGTTGAAGTCCGCTAGAGGAGATTGGGCGGGAGCCGCCTCGGACTTCGAGGCGGCCAGAGGAGTGCACGTGGAGATCGGCAACGCGTACGGAGTCCTGCTCCAGACCTACTTGCTGGGCCGCACGGCGCTGCGCCAGGGCGAGCAGGGACAGGCGGTCGCCCTCCTGAGCGAGGCCCACAGCATGGCGCGGGAGCAAGAACGGGAGCGGATGACGGCGCGGACCGGATTCGAACTCGGCTGTGCGCTGAGGCGCGCAGGCCGGGCGGCAGAAGCGGCCGGTCTGGTGCAGGCCGCACTGGACAGCGCCCGTCAGCGAGGATCCACGGCCGATGAGGTGCGCGTCCTGGAGGAACTGGCCGCCCTTGCGGACGAGCTGGGTGAGGTCACGGACGCGGAGCAGCACCGGACCGCGGCGCGGCTGCTGGCTGCGCGCTCCGGCGCAGTACCGAGCGACGATCAGAGCTCGTAACCGAGGTCTGCCTCGTCAGCCGGGCCCAGGCGGATACGGACACTGAATGGGCCTGTGTCGCAGACGAGCGACACTGGAGGTGTCCACCGCTCGTTGGCGCCCAGCCATGAGTGGACCGCTGAGACCACGGCCGCCGGATCGCAGCGCAGGACACGTCCGGAGGCCCTGCACGGCTCGATCCGGACACTGAGCAGTCCCGCCGAGCGGTGCCTGATCAGGCACCGCTCGGGGGTGAGGATTGCGGCTGCGGTCCGGCAGCCGGGAGCGTCGTCCAGAGCACGAGAGGTCCAGCCTGCCGCTGTCCAGGCGCTGGTGTGTGGAGCGGGGGAGACGGATCGGGCTCGGCACCACAGCACCGACGCGCTTTGCAAGTGGCGCTGATCGGCCTCCGGATGCTCGGCCGCCAGATGGTGCACAGCCTCGGAGGTGGACGGGGGGAACCGCGAGATGGTGATCTGGTTCCCGGATACGTCGGCCCGTACCGAGAAGGCGGCAGGTCGTGGCGGCACGACTACTGGCCGGGGGAGGGGGTGCGGCGCCACCGGAATGGAGGGCGGCCGCAGTCCCAGCAGTCGATAGAGCTCGCGGCGGAGCCGCGGCAGGGCTTGACCCTGGTGGGCGAAAGCAGCGCTTGCGAGGCCGCCGGCGTCGTGGGTCGCGGCAGCCAGGAGAGCACCCGGCAGCTCGGCGGCTTCGGAAAGCCTGGGCGCCCGCGCGAGTACCTCCGCCATGGGGCTGCCTGGGATCAGCTCGCTCCCGCCGTCGTACGCGCCGATGATCGCGAGGCCCAGAGCGGCCGCGTAGAGGGCGGTGGAGCCGTGGTCGGTCACCACGGCATCGGCCGCGACCAGAAGGGCGGCCCATTCCTCGTACGGACCGGCCAACACCAGGCCCGCTGCCAGGGCGGGAGAGAGCTGGCGGGAGAGGTCGAACGAGCCCGTCCGGCTGTACTCGTTGGGATGGAGGATCAACGCGATCTGGTACGCGTCGTGGGGGAGCAGGCCGATGAGTTCGCCCGGCAACTCCGGCCGCTGGGCGAGCAGGGATTCAGGCCCCCACGTGGATGTGAGGGCGATGAGGCGTCGCCTGCCCGTGCCGAGGGCGGAACGGTAGCTCTCCCGGTGGGCGAGCGAGCCGAGCAGCCGATCCAGGGTGGGGTCGCCTACCACCGTCGCCTGAGCGGCGGCGGGAGGGCAGTACTCGGTGAGGCGGGCGAGTTGGTCGCCGTGCGCCAGCGCATGGAGGTCGGCCCAGGGTTCCCCGTGGGCGAGCAGGTAATGCGGATCGAGGCCGGACGGGAGCTGCGGTGAACCGTCGCCACTGACCGCTTTATTGAAGCCGGCGCCGTGCGGCAGTACTACCCGGGGCCCGGACAGCGCCCGCAGCGGTCCCTTCGGGCTGGCGGTCAGGATCAGGTCGTGCTCGCGGCCATGAGCTTCGTCCCAGGTGAGGGTTCGGGCGCCGGAGAGTTCCAATGCCGCGAGGGCGCCCACGTCGAACGCAGATCCCGGTACCAGGGTGAACCTGACGGCGATGCGTTCGTCACCATCGAAGACGGGCAGTACGTCGAGAAGTCGGTGCAAGGCCCCCGCGGACCGAACGGCGACGAGGACTGCCCGCTGCCCGCTGCCCGCTGCCCGCTGATCATCAATTCTAGCTGAAAAGCCACTAAGGGGAACGTTGTTCCTGGAGGACGGGGCGAAATCGTCAAGGGCCTCTGGCGGCATACCGTTGATCGTACCGGCGGCGCAACGCCAGGATCCGGCTTCGCTGTGGCCTGCCTGATTAGGTGTGCTGTGTCCCGCGGCCGGCCCAACAGACTGGGGGCGCGGTGCCAGGCGGCCACAATGCCTTCGCGCGAGTTGGTGGATGGTCAAGAAAGAAGACACTGGCGCTCTAGATCGCCCACAACCGTGATGCGCGGGGCCTGCAGGGCGTGATCTTCACTCGTGACGACCGTGCGGGGGAGGGCAAGCTGTCCTCCCGTCTGGGCCTGGTGACGGAGGCGGTGGAGGCGCCGGAGGGCATGGACCTGTACGCGTACGTGGTCGCCCAGCTCTCCAAGGGCGGCAAGGCGGACTATGTGATCGTGGACGAGGCCCAGTTCCTGGCCCCCGAGCAGATCGACCAGCTGGCCCGGATCGTGGACGACCTGGACATGGACGTCTTCGCCTTCGGCATCACCACGGACTTCCGTACGAAGCTGTTCCCCGGCTCGCAGCGCCTGATCGAGCTGGCGGACCGCCTGGAGCAGCTCCAGGTGGAGGCCCTGTGCTGGTGCGGCGCCCGTGCCACGCACAACGCCCGCACGATAGACGGCGAGATGGTGGTCGAGGGCGCCCAGGTGGTGGTCGGCGACGTGAACCGTCCGGCGGAGGAGATCGGCTACGAGGTCCTCTGCCGCCGCCACCACCGCAAGCGCATGACCTCGGCCGCGGCTCACGCCGGAGCCCTCTCCCCGGACGTCCTCCCGGTCAACCACGCCTGACGGCCTTCCCTGCGGGCCTGCGGGCCTGTGGCGGCCCTGGGGCGGGGGGCGAAGGGCGGTCGTGCGAAAGGCTGTTCGTCAGCGCGGGGCGGACCGAGACGCACGTCCGGGTGGTACTTGCCCGCGCGGGCGCATTCTGGCGGTCCGGGCCGGGGAGGGCCGCAAGAGTTGGGCCATGATCATGGATCCCGACGCCAACTCCGCATCCCCCGAAGCTCCGGCGCCCTCCCGCCGGCCCTCCCGCCGTACCGTCATCGTCGGCGCCGCCGCCGTCGCCGGAGCCGGCGGGCTGGCGGGCGCCGTCACCTCCGCCGAGACCTCGCAGGCCGTCCCCGGCGCCGCGGTCGCCGACTGGGACGCCTGCCTGACGATCGCCCGGGCCATCCTCGTACGGGACGGCGAGGACCAGCCGCTGGTCCCGCGCTACGCCGACATCCTGCTGAAGAACGGCCTGCCCCGCTCGCGCCGTCCCGGCAAGAAGGTGCTGATCGTCGGCGCCGGGCCGGCCGGCCTGACCGCCGCCCATCTCCTGCGCGAGGCCGGCCACCAGGTCACCGTCATCGAGGCCAACGCCAACCGGGTGGGCGGCCGGATCAAGACCTTCCGCACCGGCGGCCACGAGAACGCCGCCCAGCCCTTCGCCGACCCGAAGCAGTACGCCGAGGCCGGCGCGATGCGCATCCCCGACAGCCACCCGCTGGTCACCGGGCTGATGGACGGCCTCGGCCTCAAGCGCCGCCGCTTCCACCTGGTCGACGTGGACGGGGCCGGCCGCCCCGCGTACCGCACGTGGATCCACGTCAACGGCATCCGGGTCCGCCGCGCCGACTACGCGCGCGCCCCGCAGGCGCTCAACCGTTCCTTCGGAGTGTCGAAGGCGTACGAGTCCGTATCCTCCTCGCAGATCGTCCGCGACGCCTTCGCCCCCGTGCGGGGGGAGATCGAGGGCAAGAAGGACAAGGAACTCGTCGAGGGCTGGGCGCGCGTCATCCAGCGCTACGGCCACATGTCGATGTACCGCTTCCTGACGGAGGAGGCCAAGCTCGACGAGCGGACCATCGACCTGATCGGCACCGTCGAGAACCTCACCTCCCGCCTGCACCTCGCCTTCGTACACAGCTTCATCGGCGCCTCGCTGATCAGCCCCGACACCGCCTTCTACGAACTGCCCGACGGCACCGCCACCCTGGCCGACGCGATGTACGCCCGGGTCAAGGACCTCGTACGGCTCGACCGCCGTGCCACCCGCATCACCCACGGCGAGGGCACGGTCAGCGTCGAAACCGTCTCCGAGGGCCGCGGCGGCAGCCCCGTGCGGCGCGAGACCTTCACCGCCGACACCGCCATCATCACCGTCCCCTTCTCCGGGCTGCGCCACATCCCCGTCAGCCCGGCGCTCTCGTACGGCAAGCGGCGCGCGGTCACCGAGCTGCACTACGACGCCGCCACGAAGGTGCTGCTCGAATTCAGCCGCCGCTGGTGGGAGTTCGACGAGGCCGACTGGAAGCGCGAGCTGGAGGCCGTACAGCCCGGGCTGTACCGGAAGTACCAGACCGGGCAGAGCCCGGCGAACGGGACCCTGCTGGGCGCCCACTCCTCCGTACCCGGGGGCCACATCTCCGCGGGCCAGCGCTCCCACTACGCCGCCAGCCGGGTGGTCACCCGAGACCAGCCCGAGGCGGCCGGCGTCATCGGCGGCGGGTCGGCCACCGACAACCCCAACCGGTTCATGTTCCAGCCCTCCTACCCCGTCGAAGGCAGCGCGGGCGGCGTCATCCTCGCCTCCTACAGCTGGTCGGACGACGCCCTGAAGTGGGACTCCCTGGACGACGAGGAGCGCTACCCGCGCGCCCTCGCCGGCGTCCAGGAGGTGTTCGGGCAGCGCATCGAGGTGTTCTACACGGGCGTCGGCCGCACCCAGTCCTGGATGCGCGACCCGTACGCCTACGGTGAGGCGTCCGTGCTGCTGCCGGGCCAGCACACCGAGCTCTTCCCCCATGTCCGAAGCGCCGAGGGGGCTCTGCACTTCGCCGGGTGCCACACCTCCATCAAGCCCGCCTGGATCGAGGGAGCCCTGGAATCCGCGGTGCGGACCGCCCTGGAAGTCCACACGGCGTAGCGGCCGTCAGCTCTCGGCGAGCACGATCAGCCAGTCCTCCTCGCAGAACCGGACCCGCTGCCGCTTGTCGGGATTGATCCGCACCCCGAAGTCGGGGCCCGTGGAGCCACGAGCGCGCAGCCGGTAGCCGACCGCGCACTCGCGGCGCCGCCGCGCCGATTCGACGACGGTGGCGAAGGAGACCTCGGCGCCGGCCCGGACGTAGTCCGCGGCCGGCCTGAGGTGGAACTCGTGGCCCTCCGCTTTGAACAACTCCTCGAAGACCTCCGCGAGATACGGACTCTCCGAGATCTGGGTCATCAGCAGGCTGATCAGCCTGCCGCTCACGATGAAGTCGGCGCCGTCCCGGGCGGGCGCGAGGAGCCGGTTGCCGTCGTCGGACATCTCGGTGGTGAGCGCGAGTTCCACCTGTGCGCACTCCCCGATGGCCCGCAGGTGCAGCAGGGCGACCAGTGTCCTGTCGTCGGCCCGGGCCTGCGGATCCGTCGCCGTGGCGAGGGGGGCGATGGGCGAGTCCGGAGCCGGGGGCACGGGATCCGCCTCACCGAGCACGATCACGCTGTCGTACGAGGGCACGTCCAGCTTGGCCAGGGTGAGCGGATCGGTGATGTCGCCGTCGTGGAAGGAGACTTCGAGGCGGGACCACGAGGCGGGGACGGCCCGGCCGCCGGGCGTGGCCGCGTACTCGCCGAGCGCCACGACGTCGAGGGTGGTTCCCGGGCTCACGTACTGGTCGAGCTGCTCGATGACGAGCCGGGCGCGGCGGTTCCAGCCGAGCATGAGGAGGCGCTCGGGCCGGGCGGTCCAGCCCCCGGCCGTCACGATCGCGGCCTCCTCGACATGGGAGGCGACGTCCTCCCGCACGGCCGTGTCGTCGTCCCGGGAGATGACGATGATCCGGTCGGCCGGGCCGATCACCGACCCCGGACCGGGATTGAGGGTGACGCTCCCGTCGGGGTGCAGCAGGCCGACCGCCGAGGACGTGGCGAAGGACAGCAGCGCCTCTCCGAACGTACGCCCCACGAGGTCCTCGGCGGCGACCGGGTACAACTCGTCGCCCTCGAAGGCCAGCAGCTCCGAGTAGACGAGCGAGAGGCCGGGCTGCAGGGCGGTCTGGACGAGGAGCCGGGCGACGATGTCGTCGACGCACAGGACGTGTCCCAAGGGTCCGGCGGCCAGCTTGGCGGTCATGTGGTTGCGGGAGTCGCGGACGGCGGCGACCACCACGGCTCCGCCACCTCCCGCCCCGGGGACGGCCGCGTCGAGGGCGAGCAGCGTCTTCACCACGTGGGCGTCACCCGAGTCCCCGGCGGGAGGCAGCACCAGCACCGCCTTCGCGGTGTGCGGACTCACCCGGCACAGCTCGGTGGGGTCGGTGGTGCTCCCGCTGCGGCAGACGATCCGCGTCCGGCCCCTGGCCCTGTCGCTGACGCGGGTGGAGATCTCGTCCTCCATCCGCACCTTGTCCTGCGGGGCGAGCACGGCGATGGCGGAGAGGCGCTGGTTCGCGTTCGCGGCCACCAGCTCCGCGATCACGGGGAACACCTGGTCCGACCACCCCAGTACGACGGTGTCCCGCGTCTCCACCACGGTGGAGTGGCCGAGGCGCAGCGACATGATGCGCCCGTTGATGCCCGTGGTGATCAGGCTGACCAGGGTCGACACGAAGAGCAGCGCCACGAGCGCGAGGGACACGGAGGCCAGCACGTAGAGCGGGGAGCCGAGCGCACCCCCGATCTTCAGGGTCTGGCCGACGCTGACCCACACGGCGGCGAGCCGGCCGGAGAGCGTGGCCGGAGCGGCCCGGTCGGACCATACGAGGACCGTGCTCGCCGGAACGACGACGGCGAGGCAGGCCAGGGCGAGCCAGCCGATGAGCGCGGCCGTTCCCCCCGAGACCAGATGGTCGAAGCGGTACCGGAGGCGGAGCCGCAGTGACGTCGTGTGTTGCTGCGCCACACAAGCTCCCGTACGTGAGTCGACGCGCCGGTGGAGCGGCTGCCCGCCACTCCGGGAGCCAGCCTAGGCAGATCGCCGCTCCGGCCCGCCGAGAACCCCGCCGGGCTCACCCAGAGGTGTGAACGCGCCAAGGGTGCGCCGAGCGCCGGAGCAGTGCCCCGGCGCTCGGCGCGTGGACGGAGGAGGCGGCGGGGGCCGCCTCCGGTCAGGTCGCGGTGGTCCGGCGGGTGTCGCTCCTGTCCGTGCACAGGGCCCAGATGACGAAGACGCCGATGGCGATCGAGATGAGCGCCCAGAGCGGCGTGTAGGGCAGCCACAGGAAGTTCAGGATGATGTCCAGCGAGGCGATCACCACGCCCGTGACCCTGGCCCACGCGGCGCCCTTGAGGATGCCCACGCCGACGACGGCGAGCACGATGCCCACGATGAGGTGGATCCAGCCCCACGCCGTGACGTCGAACTTGAAGGTGTAGTCGCCGACGCGCGTGTAGACGTCGTCCTCCGCGATGCCGACGATCCCCTTGAGGATGCCGAGGACGCCTTCGACGAGCATCAGGACACCGGCGAACACCGTGCCGCCCGCCGCCCACGCGCTCTGCCCGGCGGTGGGGTCCTGACTTCGGGGGGCCCTGCTGGGGGGCGTTGTCTGTGCCACGAGAAGCTCCTTCGTCGGGCGGGACGCCGAGGGTCCGGCGTCTGGGCCAGCGTCCGCGGCGGGGGCGCGGACGGACACCGGAGCGCCGCCGTTCGGGTGAATTCGACTCCCCGTCGCGCGGCTCAGTAGCGCAGGGCCTTCCCCGTCTCCGCCGTGACCGTGCCCGACAGCGTGTGGGTGCTGCGCGCCGTGCCCTCGCCGGTGGCGTTCGCGGCCACGTCCGAGATCGTGACCACCACGGTGTCCAGGAGCTTTCCGCTCTCGTCCTTGAAGTCCACCTGCACGGCGAAGGACTTCTTCGAACCGTCCGAGTTCCTGGCGGAGACCGACACGGTGGAGCGCCCGTCCGCGTCCTTCGCGGGCGCGCCCAGCGTGACCTCGTCCTTCGCGTCGACGCCGTCCTTGACCTCGGAGAGCTTGTCCTTCGCGACGGCCGCCGCCGACTCGACCGCCTCCGACGCCGCGGAGGCGGCCGAGGACACCACCGCCCCCGCCGACGCCGCGGCGGACGCCGCCTTCGAGGCCGCGGCGGAGGCTCCGTCGCCGTCCGAACAGCCCGTGGCGCCCAACGCCAGGGCCACCATCACCACACCTGCCAGCCCGTGCCCGCGTACGCCTGCCATCACGCCTCCTTGATTCGACTCCGTCCAGTCAAGGGCCGCCGGGCCCGCCCCGCCCGCCCGGTCCGTCATCCGAGTGATCGTCCGCGCGAGGTGCGTCCCGGAGTCCCTCCCCGGCACGCCGGAAGGCCGGCGGGGCGCGGTGCCCTGCCGGCCTTCCGTACGCGCCGTACGCGCCGTGTGGTCAGGGGGTCGTCTTGCCCACCTCCAAGTCGGCCGTCGGGTCCTTGACCGTGCCGCCGGGCGGGCCGGCGGCCGCGCTCGTGTTGTTCGCGGGCCTGGGGTCGGCGGTCAGCGAGTCGACGGTGGCGGTGTTGCGGATGTCGGAGCCGTTGCCGGTGTACTCCGGGTCCAGCTTCACCTTGATGACCCAGGTCATCGAGGCCCCGGGCGCCAGGCGCGGCAGCGGGCCGCAGGTGACGGTCCGTCCGGAGGTGCACGTGGCGTCGCCGGAGACGAAGCTCAGCGCGGTCGGCAGCGTGTCGGAGACCGTGATCTGCTCGGCCTGCGAGGGGCCGTTGTTGGTGACGGTCAGGGCGTAGTCGAAGGTCTCGCCCGGGGCCACGGGGGCCGTCTGGACGGGCTTCTTGGTGATGGCGAGGTCCGCGGCGGGGTCCGTGACGTGCCCGCCGGGCACGGTCGCGGTGCTGCTGTCGTTCTGGCTCGCCGGGTCGATGTTGTCCGCCGTCACCCGGGCGGTGTTCTTCAGGTCGCTGCCGTCGCCGCCGTACGCGGGATCGACCTTGACGGTGAGCAGGTACTCGACCGTCTCGCCGACCTTGAGCGGGCTGGTGCGCTTGCACGACACCAGGTGTCCGGCGACGGTGCATCCGGCGGGGGAGGACGCCACGTACGAGAGGCCCTCGGGGAGGTTGTCGGAGAGCTTGACGTTGAAGGCGTCGGCGGACGGGCCGTTGTTGGTGACCCGGATCCGGTAGTCGAAGGTCTCGCCCGGCACCGGCGGCTTGGTGCCGACTGCCTCCTTGGTCACCGCCAGGTCCGCGGTCGGCTTGTTGACGGTGCTGCCGGGCAGGCCCGCCGGGCTGCTCGTGTTGTTCTCCGGTTTGGGGTCCTTGGTCCGCGAGGCGGCGGTCGCCGTGTTGCGGATGTCGGAGCCGTTGCCGGTGTAGCCGCTGTCGAGGCGGACGGTGAACCGCCAGGTGCGGGACGCCGCCGGCTCCAGTACGGCCACCGGGCCGCAGCTGACCGTACCGTCGGTGTCCGAGCAGCCGTCGGGGGAGGAGACGAAGGCGAGCTGCGCGGGCAGCTTGTCGGTGATCGCCGTGCCGACGGCCCGGGACGGGCCGTCGTTGGTCGCGGTCACCACGTACTCGAAGGTCTGCCCGGGTGCGATCGGGGTGTCGTTCGCGGGCCGCTTGGTCGTCCACACGTCGGCCTGCGGGGCGGTCACCCCGCCCGGGGGCAGTACGGCGTGCGAGGTGTTGTCGGTGGGCTCCGGGTCCTTGGACGCGGAGGCGGAGGTCGCGGTGTTGCGCAGGTCGCTGCCGTCACCGGCGTAGGCGGCGTCCAGCTTCACCTTGAACGTCCACTTCACCTCCGCGCCCGGCACGAGGCGGGCCAGCGGACCACAGGTGACGGTCCGTCCGGAAGCAGCGCACGGACCGGCCGAGGATACGAACGTCAGCCCGTCGGGCAGGGCGTCGGTCACCACGACGTTGCGCGCGTCCGAGGGCCCCTTGTTGGTCGTGCGGACCTCGTACTCGTACTCCTGGCCCGGGACCGTCGGCCCCGCGCCCAGCGGGGTCTTGACGGTGGCCAGGTCCGAGACGGGATCGAACGGCCCCGGAGGCAGCACCGGATCCGGCTTGTTGTTGGCGGGGTCGGGATCGGTGGCTTCCGACGTGCCCGTGGCGCTGTTGCCGAGGTCGGAGCCGTCGCCCTGGTACGAGGGGCTCAGCCGGGCCTGGAAGGACCAGCTCTTGGTCTCCCCGGCGGCCAGCTGCGGTTCGGGCCCGCACGTGACGGTCTGGCCGGTGGCGGTGCAGCCGTCGGAGGAGCCCACGAAGGACATCCCGTTGGGGAGCCGGTCCGTCGCGATGACCTTCCGGGCCACCGACGGGCCCTTGTTCCGCGCGGTCAGGGTGTAGGTGATCAGGTCACCGGGGGCCTTGGCACGCTGTGCCGTCACCTCGACCGTATGCCCTCCGCCGGGCAGGGCGGCGGCCGCGGGGACCGGTCCGGCCCACAGGGCCGCGGCGCAGAGCAGCGGAGCCAGGGCCCACACCGCCGGGCGCCGGCCTGGTGTCGTCGTCATCGCGCATCGTTTCCGTTTCGTGCGGGAGAGGACCGTACAGAGCGCTGTACGGGAGTTCGGGGGAAGGGGGCGGATGGGCGGGCGCCCCGTCAGCCCGCGGTGGCGTGCTTGGTGAGCTCGATGTCGGAGCTCGGCGGGCGGACGCGCCCGCCGGGCACGCCGGCCGAGCCGCTGTTGTCGAGCGGGTTCGCGTCGGCGGTGTCCGCGCGGGCGGTCGCCGTGTTGCGCAGGCCCGTCCCGTCACCGGTGTACGCCGGGTCGAGGCGCACGGTGAAGGTCCACGACCGGACCCCGCCCGGGTCCAGGGTCGCCTCGGTGCCGCAGGTGACGTCCCGGCCGGCGGCGCTGCAGCCCCCGGGCGAGGAGACGAAGGCGAGCGCCGCGGGCAGCGGGTCGGCGACCGTGACCTTCCGGGCCACGGACGGGCCGCCGTTGCGCACGGTCACCGTGTAGGTGAAGGTCTCCCCGGGGGCCACGGGGGAGCGGGTCTCGGCGGCCTTGGTCAGCGAGAGGTCGGCCCGGGCGGCCGCCACCCCGCCGGGCGGAGCGGCGGCCGCGCTGGTGTTGTTCGCGGGCTGCGGATCGGCGACGGCGTGCCGGAGCGACGCGACGTTCCCGAGGTCCGAGCCGTCGCCCTGATAGGCCGGGTCCAGCCGTACGCGCACCGTCCACGAGGTGCTGGTACCGGCGTTCAGCTGATCGCGGACCGGGCAGGACAGCACCTGGCCCGAGGCCGTGCACCCGTCGCCGGAGGAGACGAACCGCAGCGGCCCGGGAAGGGTGTCGGAGAGCTGGACGGCGGTCGTGTGGGAGGGCCCCAGGTTGCGTGCCGTGATCCGGTACTCGAACTCCTGGCCCGGGGCCACGGGCCCGGAGCCGAGCCCCTCCTTCTCCGCCGCCACGTCGGCGCGCGCCGTCACGACCGTGGCGGCGGCGGTCGCGCTGTTGTCGGCCGGGTTGGTGTCCTTGCGGTCCTCCGGGGCGGTCACGGTGGCCGTGTTCGTCAGGGTGGCCGGCTGCGCCGGGGCCGTACCGGTGACCGTGTAGGTGACGGAGCCGCCGCGCTGGAAGTCGGCCGTCGTGTCCAGGGTGTTCCCGCTGCCCGACGCCCGTCCGCAGGTCCCGCCGGTGCCGGCGCGGCAGGTCCAGGTCACGTTGGTCAGACCGGGCACGGTGTCGCGCACGACGGCTCCGGTGACCTCGTTGGCCTGGCTGTTGGAGACGGCCAGCGTGTAGGTCACCGGTCCGCCGCCGGCGGGCACGCTCGCCGGGGAGCCCGTCTTCGCGATGGTCAGGTCGGCCGGCACGTTGATCTGGAGGTCGTCGATCTCGTGGATGTTCGTCGCGCCGCCGGTGCTCGCGGAGAAACCGACCTTGAGGGTGGCGGGCAGCGCCGGCTGGCCGGTGATGCCCGTGACGTCGAAGTCGGTGATCAGCTGGTCCATGGCCGTGCCGGGGCCGCTGTCGGACCACACCGACAGCAGCATCTTCGTACCGCTGGGCAGCAGGGACACGCGCGCCGTGCGCTGCTTGGCGCGGCTGCCGGTCTCCACGGTATTGCCCGGTCCGTCGGCGGCCGTGGCGTAGCGGTACCCCGTCGAGGCGCTGCCTCCGCCGCGCACCACGATCTTGTTGGGCTGGCCCCCCGGCCCGCCGTTGCCGACCACGGTCGAGGAAAAGTTGCCGAACTCGTCCAGTCCGATGCCGAGGTAGGCGCCCGGTACGCCCGAGGTCGTGCAGCGGGACGGCACCGGGCCCGTGCAGGCGTAGCCGAGGCTGCCGCCGGACGGGCCGGCGCCGGCGGCCGCCGCGCCGTCGGTCAGGTAGAACGACAGCCCGTCACCCCGCTTGCCCTCGATGGCGGTTCCGCCGTACGTGGCGTAGCTGAACTCGGCCAGGATGCCGAGGCTGGAGGGGAAGGAGTCCTTCATCCTCCACGTGCCGGCCTGGTTGGTGCCGGCGGACGTCAGGCGCAGCCAGCCCTCTCCCGGGTAGCTCGCGCCGCCGCTCGTGGTGCCCAGGTTGGTGGAGCTGTCGAAGGTCTCGTTGAGGGGGAAGGCGAGCGCACGGGGTCCGCCGTGCCCTTCGGCCCGCCGGCCGGTCCGGTCGCCGGTCCGGTCGCCGTCCGCGGCCGCCGCCGATGTCGTCGCCGGCAGCAGCGCGGCCGTGCACAGCAGCGGTACGGCGGCCCTCCGCCACCAGGTGCTCCAGGGCAGGGTCATACGGGCACGATCCTCATCTCCTCGCTCAGCGGTCGCACCCCCCGGTGCCGGTCCGCCACGGCTCGCGCGGCGGACCGGGGTCAAGCCCGTGCCCGGAAGACCGTCCGCAGCATCGCTCCGCCGGCCATCAGGGCGGCCGAGGCCCACATGAGCCACCGCGGGACACCGGCGCCGGAGTCGGCCAGGTCGCCCTTGGCGGCGTGGTGGTCCGGACCGCCGTGGTGGTCCTCGCGGCCGTGGTGGTCCTCCTGGCCTCGGTGGCCGTCCTGGCCGTCCTGGCCGTGCTGTCCGTCCTGGCCGTGCTGTCCGTCCTGGTCTTCCCGGTCGTCCTGGTCCTCGTGGCCGTCCTCACGGCCGTGCTGGTCCTCGTTCCTGTCGGACACCAGGCACAGGCGGCCGCCTTTCGGCCCCGTCGTACCGGGCTCGTTGGCGTTGTCCGAGAGGTCGGGGTCGAAACTCGCCGAGGTGACGCGTGCGACGTTCTCGATGGGCGTGCACCTGCCGGCCGGTGGCTGGGCCGCCCGGTCCCCGCCGGCGGCCCGTACGGTGATCCGGAACTCCGCCTTCTCCCCGGCCGCCAGCCGCTCCAGCGGCGGACACACCACCAGTCGGTCCCCGCCCTTCGGGATCTCGCAGTCGTCGGGTGAGGAGAGCAGGGCCAGCGAGGCCGGCAGCCGGTCGGTGACCTGGAGCCGCCGCGCCGTCGCCGGGCCCTGGTTGAGCACCGTGATCAGGTACGTGAACTTCTCGCCCGGCTTGACGTGCTCCCGCCCCTTCGCGAGCAGCGCCGTCTTGCGCAGCGACAGATCGGCCGTCCGCGCACTGGGCGGGACCTTCAGGCCGGTCAGGGAGGAGGTGTTGTTCCGGGAGTCCGGATCCGAGGTGGCCGCGTCGACGACCGCCTCGTTGACGATGTCCGCGCCGTCCCCGTGGTAGCCGGCCGCGAGCCGCACGGTGATCACCCACGTGTGCGAGGCGCCCGCCGCGAGGGTGGCCAACGGCCCGCACACCGCGGTGCTGCCGCTCGGGGCGCAGCCGTCCCGGGACGAGACGAACTCCAAGGAGGGCGGCAGGCGGTCGGTGACGCGGACCTGCCGGGCGGAGGACGGGCCCCGGTTGGTCACCGTCACGAGGTAGTCGAAGGTCTCCCGCACCGCCGGGGCCGCGCTCTCCCGGTTGTCCCGGGCGCCGGTCGCGGTGGGCCGCACCGTGCCGGACACCGCCAGATCCGCACTACCGGCCGCACCCCCGGCCGCATCCCCGGCCGGCTGGCCGGCCGCGGAGGGACCGCCAGGCTCGGACACGGTGGATCCGGTGGACATGGTGGATCCGGGGTCCGGCGCGGCCGCGGCGGAGGGTGCGAGGGAGAGGAGGCCGCATGCGGCCACCGCGCAGAGCGCGGCCGGCGTGCGCCGGTACGAAGCACCGGGCCGGTTTCTCGGGACGCGTCGCATCGGTTGCCCTCCGGGGAAGTCGGCTCGCCCAAGGAGGACCAGCGCGGTCAGCTATTCACACAAATCGGGAGAAAGGGTGCAGTCTGGTTGATCATGTATGACTAATGAGTGATGGAATTCAGCCCGTCGGCCGTACGCTGGGCCGATCGCGCCAGGGGTCGAAGGGGTCGGATTCGAGTGATGGACCCACCAGCCTTGGATAGTTGAACTATCTTGCTGTCGTGGACCAGCTGATCACCGAAGACCCGACCCGTATCGGCCCGTACCGCCTGATCGCCCGGCTGGGCGCCGGCGGAATGGGCCTGGTCTACCTCGGCCGCTCCGAGGGTGGGCGCACCGTGGCCGTGAAGGTGGTGCAAGCCGAGTACGCCGGCAACCCGGACTTCCGCAAGCGGTTCGCCCGTGAAGTGGCCGCCGCCCGGCGGGTGGGCGGGAGTTGGACGGCGGCCGTGCTCGACGCCGACCCCGAGGCCGCCGTGCCCTGGGTGGCGACCCAGTACATCCCGGGGCCCGACCTGCACGCCGTGGTCGCCAAGGACTTCGGGCCGCTGCCCGAGTACTCGGTCCACACCCTCGCCAACCGCCTCGCCCTCGCCCTGCAGGCCGTGCACGAGGCGGGTCTGATCCACCGTGACCTCAAGCCGTCCAACGTGCTCGTCACCGTCGACGGACCCCGCGTCATCGACTTCGGCATCGCCCGGGCGATGGACAGCCTCGCCGGGGACAGCCTGCTCACCAACACCGGCATGCTGATCGGCTCTCCCGGCTTCATGTCGCCGGAACAGGTCCGCGGCCTCGAACTCACACCCGCCAGCGACGTCTTCTGCCTCGGCGCCGTCCTCGTCTACGCCGCCACCGGACGCCTGCTGTTCGGCGCCGCGGACACCGGCCTCAACGCCCACCTCTTCCGCGTGGCCGAGGAGGAGGCGGACCTGACCGGCGTGCCGGAGGAGCTCCTCGACCTCGTGCGCGCCTGCCTGCACAAGGACCCGGCCAGGCGCCCCACGCCCCGGCAGGTGGCCGAGCGCACGGCGACGGACCGGGCCGCGGAATGGCTGCCGGGCGCCGTCCTGGCACAACTCGGACGCCACGCGGCGCTGTTGCTGGACTACGCCCCCGCGATGCCCGCCGAAACCCCGGCCGCGCGGCCGGACCCCCGCGTCGCGCCCGCGCAGCCCCAGCACCAGCCCCAGCCCCGGCTGCAGCCGACGCCGCCACCGCCCGAGTACGCGCCGACCGAGGCCCCCCTGCAGGACTCCGGGTCCCCGTATCCCGGGCGTTGGCGGGGCCTGGCGGTGGCCGCCGTGGTGCAGCTGATGGTCGTGCTCTCCGCGACGGTCTCCGGCATGGGGCTGTCCTCCGTCCAGCACGACCTCGGCCTCGCCAGCGGCGACCTGGGCCCGCTGTTCAACCTCTACTGGCTCGTCTTCGGCGCGCTGCTGCTGCTCGGCGGGCACGTCACGGACCTGGTGGGGCGCAGGCGGGCCCTGATCATCGGCCTGGCCGGGTTCGCCGCGGTCTCCGTACTCGGCGGCGCGGCCGCCGGGCCCGGCATGCTGCTCTGGGCCCGTGTCCTGCAGGGTGTCTTCGCCGCGCTGCTGACACCGGCGGCGCTCTCCCTGCTGGTCGCCGGCTTCACCGACCCCAAGGAACGCGGCAGGGCCTTCGGGGTCTACGCCACGATCGCGGGCGGCGGTGCGGCCCTCGGGCTGCTCGCCGGCGGCTTCCTCATCGACGCCCTGAACTGGCGCTGGTGCCTGTACCTGGCCGTCCCCCTCGCGGTGATCGCCCTGCTGCTCACGCTCTCCCTGCCGCGCGAGCTCCCGGGCCGGACCGGCGCCCGCCTCGACCTGCTCGGCACGTGCCTCGGCTCAGCCGCACTCGCGGCCCTGCTCTACGGCTTCCTCGAAGCCGGCTCGCGCGGCTGGGCGAACGTCCTGGTGCCGGTCGTGCTCGTGGCCGGCGGCCTCCTGCTCGGCGCTTTCCTGTGGTGGCAGAGCAGGGCGGCCGAGCCGCTCCTCGCGCCGTACGTCTTCGGGGACCGCAACCGCCTCGGCTGCCTCCTCGCCATGCTCCTGGCCGGGATCGGATTCATCATCCTGTCCACGGCCACGACCTTCCACATGACGCAGGTCATCGGGTACGGATCCGCCACGGCCGGGCTGCTCCTCCTGCCCGTGGTCGCCGCGGTCGCCATCGGCTCCGCCGTCTCCGCCCTGCTGCTGCACCGCGCCGCGCCGCAGATCCTGATCGCCGCGGGACTGGTGCTCACCGCCGGCGGGCTGCTGCTCCTGACCGGCCTCGAAGCCGGTGACGCCTACCAGGTGAAGGTGCTGCCCGGCATGCTCCTCACCGGCGTCGGCATCGGTCTGGCCTTCGTGCCGATCTTCGCCACCGCGACCGCCGCCGTCGTCCCGCGGCACGCCGGTGCGGCCTCCGCGGCCGTCGTCACGGCCCAGCAGCTGGGCGAGGCGGTCGGCGCCATGCTGCTCGGCGTCGCCATGGAGTCGCTCCGCCGCACCGAGGCGTCGGAGTCGGTCACCGAGATGATCTGGGGCGGCTACACCACCGCCCTGTGGTGGGCGTTCGGAGCCGTGCTGCTCGGGGGTCTGATCGGCGGGCTGATGGTCACCTCCGCGATGCCGCGGGGCGCCGTACGGCAGGCCGCCCCGGCGCCCTGGTAGGCCTGCCGTCCACGCCGCCGGGCCGGGGGCCCGGCGGCCGGTGCCCGCTACCGCCTGGTGTGGACGAGCGCGAAGACCGCGCCCTCCGGGTCCGCCACCGTGGCCAGCCGGCCGCTGAGGCCCTCGCGCGGCGGGGTGATGATCCGGCCGCCGAGCCGTTCGACCCGGTCGGCGGCCGCATCGGTGTCCTCGACCTCGAAGTACGTCATCCAGTGCGGCCCCCGGTCGTGCGGCAGGGCCCGGCCGACCCCGTGCACGGCGGCCACCGGCCGGCCCTCCAGGAACAGCGTGAGGTGGTCGAAGTCGTCGGAGGCGTCCGCGTGCGCCCTGGCCTCGTGGCCGAAGACGTGCTCGTAGAACTTGCCGACCGTCGAGGCGTCCTGCGTGACCAGCTCGTTCCACACCGGGATGCCCGATGTCCCGGCCGACCAGGTGCCGAGGTGGGCGCCCGCCTGCCAGAGTCCGAAGATCGCGCCCAGCGGGTCCGAGCAGATGGCCACCCGACCGGCCGCTCCGGCGTCCAGCGGCCCCACCGCGACCGTGCCGCCGCAGGAGCGGATCGATTCGGCTGTCGCGTCGGCGTCGTCCGTGGCGAGGTACGTCGTCCACGCCACCGGCAGGTGCTGGTCCGGCGGCAGCTCGCCGATGCCGGCCACCTCCCGCCCGTCGAGCATGGCCCGGACGTACGGGCCCAGCTGCTCGGGGCCGGGCTCGTACTCCCAGCCGAACAGGTCGGCGTAGAACTCCTCGGTGCTTCCGAGGCTGTGCACCATCAGGCTCGCCCAGCACGGCGTGCCGGGCGTGCGCCGCGTTGCTTCCGATGCCTCGGTCATGTCAGCCGTCTCCTCCGTGATCACGCGTGAGGGTTTCCCAAAGTGATGCTTCCACCCCGAGGGGCTCGGCGCGCCCCGACCGGCCGGGTTCGGGGGCACGCCTGGAGAGATGACCGAATCAGTGCGGCCCGTCGATGTCCGGCTTGTTACACGGGGTGCGTGGCGGGGAGCAAAATGGCCCGCATGACTGCGAACGCCACCCCTTCCCCGGTCCTCTCGGCCGCCGCTCTGCAGACCGAACTGGCCGGCCCCCGGCCGCCGGTCCTCCTGGACATCCGCTGGCAGCTCGGCGGCCCGAACCAGCGGCCCGCGTACGAGGCGGGGCACCTGCCGGGCGCCGTCTACGTCGACCTCGACGCGGAACTCGCTGGCCCGGCGGGGTCGGGGGGCCGCCATCCGCTCCCCGACCCGGAGGCGTTCGGCGCGGTGATGCGGCGGGCCGGCGTCTCGGCGGGGGCGCCCGTGGTCGTGTACGACGGCGGCCAGGGCTGGGCGGCGGCGCGGGCGTGGTGGCTGTTGCGCTGGACGGGTCACGCGGACGTACGGGTCCTGGACGGGGGACTGGCCGCGTGGACGGCCGGGGGCGGCCCCCTCTCGGCGGACGCCACCCCTGCACAGGAGGGTGATTTCAAGCCAAATCCCGGTGCGGTCGGGCTCCTGGACGCGGACGGGGCGGCGGCGCTGGCCCGGACGGGGGTCCTGCTGGACGCGCGGGCGGGGGAGCGCTACCGGGGCGAGGTGGAACCCATCGACCGCGTCGGCGGACACATCCCGGGCGCGCTGTCGGCCCCGACCACGGAAAACACGGGCCCGGACGGCCTGCTGCGGGCGCCGGACACCCTGCGGGAGCGCTTCGCGGCGCTCGGCGTGCGCGCGGACGGCCCGGCTCCGGTCGGCGTGTACTGCGGCTCGGGCGTCTCCGGGGCCCACGAGGTCCTGGCCCTGGAGACGGCGGGCATCCCGGCGGCCCTGTACGCGGGCAGCTGGTCGGAGTGGTCCTCGGACCCGGCGCGCGAGGTTGCCGTGGGCGACCTGCCCGGATAGGCCCGAGAGGGCCCGGGCTCGCCCGCGGCCGGCCCCCGCGCGGCGTGACGCGTCGCGCGGGGCCCGGCCCGGGGCCTACTCCTGCTTCTTGCGGCGGGTGCCGAAGACGATCTCGTCCCAGCTCGGGACGGCCGCGCGGCGGCCGGGGCGGACGCCGTCGGCCTCCGCCTGGCGGTCGGTCGTACCCGTCAGGCGGTCGCGGTGGCCCGCCACCGTACGGGGCATCAGCACGTCCGCGTACGCGGAGCCCGCACCGGTCGAGGCCGACGCGGCAGGCGGCTCCGCCGCCTCCGGCTCCTCCACCGGCTCCGGGACCACCAGATCGCCGCGGAAGCTCGGCACCGCCTCCAGCAGGGCCGTCAGGGTGTCCCGCTCTTCCTCGGCCTCCGGCTCCGGCGGCGGGGCGGGCGCGACCGGGCGTTCCATCTGCCGGTCGAGCGCGCGGTCCAGCGGCCGGTCGCGCGGCAGCCGCGCGATCCTCGGCACGAAGGGGAAGCTCGGCTCCGGCGTCGCCGGCAGGTCGTCCGACTCGCCGATCAGGGAGCGGGCCTCGTCGTCCACGGCCACGACCAGCCGGCGCGGCGGGTCGTAGGTCCAGCTCGCCGAGTGCGGTTCGCCCGCGACCCGGTAGACGAGGAGGACCTCCCAAGTGCCGTCGTCGCGGCGCCAGGAGTCCCACTGGACGGATTCCTTCTCGGCCCCGCGCAGCGTGAGCCGTTCCTGCACGGCCTCGCCGAGCTGGGGTCCGGTGTTCTCGCCGGGCCGGCGTACGGGGGTCTTGCGGGCCCGCTCGGCCATGAACGCGCGCTCGGCGAGCACGGGGCCCTCGAAGCGGCGTACGCGGTCGACGGGGATGCCGGCCATCTGGGCGACCTCCTCAGCGGAGGCACCGGCCCGTATGCGGGCCTGGATGTCGCGGGGGCGGAGGTGGCTCTCCACCTCGATCTCGATCTGGTTCAGGCGCGCACGGTCATTGCGCACGGCGGCCCGGAGACGCTCGTCGATCGGAAGCGTGTACTCCGTGCTGTCCGCAGCCTTGAGCACCAGTCGTGTGCCGTCATTGGAGACGGCCACGACACGCAGTTCGGGCATGGGGACCTCCCGGGTGGTGCCTGCCGACGTCACGTGCGTCGCTGCTTCCGCTAGTCGAGTGTGGCCTGCCCGGGTGCAGCCTGCCACTACCTTGCCGAGTTAAACCGGCGTGTCGGGCATGCGCCCTTGATCGCTGTTATGGCACGGTTACCTGTTGGGTACGCACAGTGACCGAACGATTACTGTGCGCAGCAGGAGCCGTGCAATACCGCGGCATCACCGGTCTCGAGTGCCGTTTCTCCATCAGCCGGCCCCCTCTCCCGGGTCCGGACATCCGTAAGGAAGGACGGCCCCAGGGCTCGCCACAGTACTCCATTCGGGCCACCTGGGTGGACCGCCGCGCCGCCGAACTTGTCTCGGACGGCGGGAGTTGGGCTGCCCTGAAAGGGGTCCGCGTCCGGCCGGACCTGGGGGCACGTCCGTTTTCGGGTGTCCTGCTTCACAGAATCTCCGGAAATGGAACTATCCGTTTCGCTCATGTGTCAGTAACTGAAGGAAGTGGCGAAACGCGAGAGGCAGGACACGCAGGGGATGGCGATGGGTCAGAAGACTGAGCCGGACATCGAGCTGGGGCCGCCCGGGGAGAAGAAGAAGCTCGATCTGAGCGCGACTCAGGTCGCGGCTTCCTCCCTGGCCACCGTCGCGGCCGCCCTGCTCGCCTCGCAGATGGGGGTCTACGGGACCATCCTCGGCGCCGGCGTCGTGAGCGTGGTCGCCACCGCCGGCGGGCCCGTCATCCAGCACTTCTTCCGGCGCACCGGCGACCAGCTGCGCGAGAGCGCCCGCCCGAAGAGCCGTCAGGTGCCGGTGCAGGGGGCCCTGGAGGAGCGGGCGCCCGACGGGACGATGATGCTGTGCCAGGTCGCGCCCCCGCCCCCGGCGGGCCTCGACGAGGAGTTCGGCGAGGCCACCGTGCACGGCAGCCGCACCCGCGGGTGGAAGCGCACGGCCGTGGCCTCGGCCGCCGCCTTCGCCCTCGCGATCGGCGGGATCGCCGCCTACGAGGCGGTCTCCGGGAACGCCGTCAGCAGCGGGGACAAGACCGTCTGGGGCGGTACGGCCCAGAACACCGGCAGCGGCAGGCAGACCCCCGAGGACGGGTTCGGCCCCGGGGACAAGGGCAAGGACGGGAAGGCCCCTCGGACCGGGGACTCCCCGAGCCCCTCGCACCCGAGCGGCAGCCCGAGCCCCTCGCCCGACCCCTTGGCGATCAGGCCTTCCTGGAGGCCGACGAGCGCGGTGGCGTGCGTCAGGTTGGGGAAGTAGCCGATGCGGACCTCGGAGGCCGAGAGCTTCTTGCCGCCGGCGGCGACCTCCTTGGCGGGAGCGTCGTCCTTCTTCGCGTCGGAACCGTAGCCGCACGAGGCGAGCGCGCCGATCAGGAGCGGGAGGGCGGCGGCGACGACGCCGCGGCGCAGGCCGTTACGGGAAAGCGCGGAACGCGGGGTACCGGTGGCAGGCACGGGAGGACTTCCTCTCGAAGCACCGTGAGGTCACGGCGCAGGTCTTCGTCTCTGGAGCAAGGGCAGGTACGGCTCGTGGGGGGTGTGGGCGCGCGAGCGGTGCGCGTACGTCATCACGCACATCGCCCCACGCCTCCCTGGCCGCTGCCGAGGGCGCCGCTGCCCACTCGGCCGCCCTCCTTCGCGAAGGTGGAGTAGATGTCGGCAAGCATGATCAGAAGTCCCACCCTTCCTCATCGGCCTGGATGGTGGTCTCGGCCTTGGAGGCGAAGGACTCGCCGACCATGCCGGCCGCCAGCGTCGTGCCGTCCGCCGGGTCGATCAGCAGGAAGGAACCGGTGCGGCGCGAGTCGGCGTACGAGTCGAGCGCGAGCGGCTCGGCGGTGCGCACGACGACCCGGCCGATGTCGTTGGCCACCAGCTGACCGGGGTTCGGGTGCTGGGACAGGTCGTCCAGGGTCAGCCGCGAGGGGATCTCCTTGACGATCGCCTTGACCGTGCGCGTCGTGTGCTTGATCAGCACCCGGGCGCCGACGGCCAGCGGCTGGTCCGCCACGTGGCAGACCGTCGCCTCGACGTCCTGCGTGGTGGCCGGGGCGCTCGCGGACGGGGCGATCAGGTCGCCGCGCGAGATGTCGATGTCGTCCTTCAGACGCACCGTCACCGACTGCGGGGCCCAGGCGATGTCCACGCTCTCGCCGAGCGCGTCGATGCCCTCGATGACCGAGGTGCGCCCCGACGGCAGGACCGTGACGGGCTCGCCGACGCGCAGTACGCCGGAGGCGATCTGGCCGGCGTAGCCGCGGTAGTCCGGGTGCGCGGCCGTCTGCGGACGGATCACGTACTGCACCGGGAAGCGCGCCGGGCAGGCGGTGAGGTCGTGGCTGACCGGGACGGTCTCCAGGTGCTCCAGCACCGTGGGGCCGCCGTACCAGTCCATGTGCGCGGAGGGCTCCACGACGTTGTCGCCGGCCAGGGCCGAGATCGGGATCGCGGTGATCTCCGGGACGCCGAGGTCCGAGGCGTACGCGGTGAACTCCTCGGCGATCGCCGCGAAGACGGCCTCCTGGTAGTCCACCAGGTCCATCTTGTTGACGGCCAGGACCACGTGCGGGACGCGCAGCAGCGCGGCGACGGCCGCGTGCCGGCGGGTCTGCTCGATCACGCCGTTGCGGGCGTCGACCAGGACCACGGCCAGGTCGGCGGTGGAGGCGCCGGTGACCATGTTCCGGGTGTACTGCACGTGCCCCGGGGTGTCGGCGAGGATGAACCGGCGCCGGGCGGTGGCGAAGTAGCGGTACGCGACGTCGATGGTGATGCCCTGCTCCCGCTCGGCCCGCAGGCCGTCGGTGAGCAGCGCGAGGTCGGGGGTGTCCTGACCGCGCTGGGCGGACACGGCCTCGACGGCCTCCAGCTGGTCGGTGAGGATCGACTTGGAGTCGTGCAGGAGGCGCCCGACGAGCGTGGATTTGCCGTCGTCGACGGAACCGGCGGTCGCGAAGCGCAGCAGCGTGGTCGCCGACAGATCGGCGAACTGCTCGGTGGTGGAGGTCATGGTTAGAAGTACCCTTCGCGCTTGCGGTCTTCCATCGCGGCCTCGGACATCTTGTCGTCGGCGCGGGTCGCGCCCCGCTCGGTGAGCCGGGAGGCGGCGATCTCGGTGATCACGGCGTCCAGCGTGGTGGCGTCGGAGTCGACGGCACCGGTGCAGGACATGTCACCGACGGTGCGGTAGCGGATCAGGCGGGTCTCGGTGGTCTCGTCGCCCTTGGCGCCGCCCCACTCGCCGGCCGTCAGCCACATGCCGTTGCGCTTGAAGACCTCGCGCTCGTGGGCGAAGTAGATCTCCGGCAGTTCGATCTTCTCGCGGGCGATGTACTGCCACACGTCCAGCTCGGTCCAGTTGGACAGCGGGAAGACGCGCACGTGCTCGCCGGGCGCGTGGCGGCCGTTGTAGAGCTGCCACAGCTCGGGGCGCTGGCGGCGCGGGTCCCACTGGGAGAACTCGTCGCGCAGGGAGAAGACGCGCTCCTTGGCGCGGGCCTTCTCCTCGTCGCGGCGGCCGCCGCCGAAGACGGCGTCGAACTTGAGGCTCTGGATCGCCTCGGTCAGCGGGACGGTCTGCAGCGGGTTGCGGACGCCGTCGGGGCGCTCGCGGAGCTTGCCGGCGTCGATGTACTCCTGGACGGAGGCCACGTGCAGGCGCAGGCCGTGCTTGGCGACCGCGCGGTCGCGGTAGTCCAGGACCTCGGGGAAGTTGTGGCCGGTGTCCACGTGCAGCAGGGTGAACGGCACCGGCGCGGGCGCGAACGCCTTCAGCGCCAGGTGCAGCATGACGATCGAGTCCTTGCCGCCGGAGAAGAGGATCACCGGCTTCTCGAACTCGCCCGCGACCTCGCGGAAGATGTGCACGGCCTCCGACTCGAGGGCGTCGAGGTGCGACAGCGCGTAGGGCGCGTCCGTCCCTTCGTGGACGTGTGCGACGGTGGCGGTCATGCCAGACCCCTCTCGGTGAGCAGCGCGTGCAGTGCCGAAGCCGACTCCTGTACGGACTGCGTGTGCGACTCGATACGCAGGTCCGGGGAGCCCGGCGCCTCGTACGGGTCGTCGACCCCGGTCAGACCGGAGATCTCGCCTGCCGCCTGCTTGGCGTACAGGCCCTTCACGTCGCGCTCGGAGCAGACCTCGACCGGGGTGGCCACGTGGACCTCCAGGTACGCGGTGCCCTCGGCGGCGTGCCGCTTGCGAACGGCCTCACGGCTGTCCGCGAACGGTGCGATCACCGGGACGAGCGCCTTGACGCCGTTGGACGCGAGGAGTTCGGCGACGAAGCCGATCCGCTGCACGTTGGTGTGCCGGTCCTCGCGGCTGAAACCGAGACCGGCGGAGAGGAACTCCCGGATCTCGTCGCCGTCGAGGACCTCCACGCGGTGGCCCTCGGCGCGCAGCCGCTCGGCCAGCGCGTAGGCGATGGTGGTCTTGCCCGCGCTCGGCAGCCCGGTCAGCCACACCGTGGCGCCCTGGTCGCTCACGCTCATCTGGTTCGTCTCCGTCGGTTCTGTGCGTTCGGTGCGTTCTGTGCGTGCGGTGGTCGCGCTGGTGGCCGTCATCAGCCGTGCAGTCCGCACTCGGTCTTGCCGAGCCCCGCCCAGCGGCCGGCGCGGGCGTCCTCGCCCTCCGCCACCCGGCGGGTGCAGGGGGCGCAGCCGACGGAGGGGTAACCGTCCATCAGCAGCGGGTTGGTGAGGACGCCGTGCTCCAGCACGTACGCGTCCACGTCGTCCTGGGTCCAGCGGGCGATCGGGGAGACCTTGACCTTCCGCCGCTTCTCGTCCCAGCCGACCACCGGGGTGTTGGCCCGGGTCGGGGACTCGTCGCGGCGCAAGCCCGTCGCCCAGGCGCGGTAGGCGGTCAGGCCCTCTTCCAGGGGCTTGACCTTGCGCAGCGCGCAGCACAGGTCGGGGTCGCGGTCGTGCAGCTTCGGGCCGTACTCGGCGTCCTGTTCGGCGACGCTCTGGCGCGGGGTGAGCGTGATGACGTTGACGTCCATCACGGCCTCGACCGCGTCGCGGGTGCCGATGGTCTCCTCGAAGTGGTAGCCCGTGTCGAGGAAGACCACGTCCACGCCGGGGAAGGCGCGGGAGGCGAGGTGGGCGACGACCGCGTCCTCCATGGAGGAGGTCACGGCGAACTCCTTGCCGAAGGTCTCGGCCGCCCAGGTGAGGATCTCCAGGGGGGAGGCGTCCTCGAGGTCCCGGCCCGCCTGCTCGGCCAGCACCTTGAGATCGGCGTCCCGGGTGTTGAGACCGGCGGTCTGAAGCGTGGTCATATCTCGTCCCCTCCAGCGGTGTTCGACGACACGCCCCGGGCCAGCAGCCCGAGGTACTTCAGCTGGAAGGCTCGATTGCAGGCCCTGCATTCCCAGGCGCCGTGGCCTGTTTCGTTCGGGAACAGGTCCTCGTCGCCGCAGTACGGGCAGTAGAACGGTGCGGCGCGCTCGCTCACGACAGGTCCTCGTCCTTCGCACGGGTCGCCCAGGCGGCGAAGCGCTCGCCGTCCCCACGCTGCTCCTGGAAGCGCGTGACGACCCGCTCGACGTAGTCGGGCAGACCGGCCGAGGTGACCTTGAGGCCGCGGACCTTGCGGCCGAAACCGGCCTCCAGGCCGAGCGCGCCGCCCAGGTGGACCTGGTAGCCCTCGACCTGGTTGCCCTCGTCGTCCAGGACCAGCTGGCCCTTGAGACCGATGTCCGCCACCTGGATGCGGGCGCAGGCGTTGGGGCAGCCGTTGATGTTGATGGTGAGCGGCTCGGCGAACTCCGGCAGGCGTCGCTCCAGCTCGTCGATCAGCGAGGCGCCGCGCGCCTTCGTCTCGACGATGGCCAGCTTGCAGAACTCGATGCCGGTGCAGGCCATCGTGCCGCGGCGGAACGGGGACGGCTTGACCCGCAGGTCCAGCGCCTCCAGGGCCGCGACGACCGAGTCGACCTTGTCGGCCTCGACGTCGAGCACGATCATCTTCTGCTCGGCGGTGGTGCGCAGCCGGCCGGAGCCGTGCCGCTCGGCCACGTCCGCGATCTTGGTCAGGGTGGCGCCGTCGACGCGGCCCACGCGGGGCGCGAAGCCGACGTAGAACTTGCCGTCCTGCTGCTGGTGGACGCCGACGTGGTCGCGCCACTGGCCGCTGGGCTGCGCGGGTGCCGGGCCGTCGGTCAGCTTGCGCTTCAGGTACTCGTCCTCCAGGACCTGGCGGAACTTGGCCGGGCCCCAGTCGGCGACGAGGAACTTCAGGCGGGCGCGGGTGCGCAGCCGGCGGTAGCCGTAGTCGCGGAAGATCGAGATGACGCCCTCGTAGATGTCCGGCACCTCGTCGAGCGAGACCCAGGTGCCGAGGCGCACACCCAGCTTGGGGTTGGTGGAGAGGCCGCCGCCGACCCAGACGTCGAAGCCGGGGCCGTGCTCGGGGTGCTCGACGCCCACGAAGGCGATGTCGTTGATCTCGTGCGCCACGTCGAGCAGCGGCGAGCCGGAGATCGCGGACTTGAACTTGCGGGGCAGGTTCGAGAAGGCCGGGTTGCCCACGATGCGGCGGTAGATCTCGTCGATGGCGGGGGTGCCGTCGATGATCTCGTCCAGCGCGATGCCGGCCACGGGCGAGCCGAGGATGACGCGGGGCGTGTCACCGCAGGCCTCGGTGGTCGAGAGGCCGACGGCCTCCAGACGGCGCCAGATCTCCGGGACGTCCTCGATGCGGATCCAGTGGTACTGCACGTTCTGCCGGTCCGTGAGGTCGGCGGTGCCGCGCGCGAACTCCTGGGAGATCTCGCCGATGACGCGCAGCTGCTCGGTGGTCAGCCGGCCGCCGTCGATGCGCACGCGCAGCATGAAGTACTTGTCGTCCAGCTCCTCCGGCTCCAGGATCGCGGTCTTGCCGCCGTCGATCCCGGGCTTGCGCTGGGTGTAGAGGCCCCACCAGCGCATACGGCCGCGCAGGTCGTTGGGGTCGATCGAGTCGAAGCCCGCCTTGGAGTAGATGTTCTCGATGCGCGTCCGCACATTGAGACCGTCGTCGTCCTTCTTGAACTGCTCGTTGCCGTTGAGGGGCGTGTGGTGTCCGACGGCCCACTGGCCCTCACCGCGGTGACGGCCGGTCTTGCGGCGCGCGGCAGCGGCAGCGGGTGCGGCGGCTGCGGGCGTTTCGGGGGTGGCGGCCATGACGGTACGTCCTTCTTCAACGGCTCAAGGCAAGGGCAGGGGGGAGTGGCGGCGGGACCCCTGGCACGGAGCAGGTGTGGCTGATTCGCCGCCTTTTTGGGGCGACTGTCGGCCTACAGGGGACTGCGGTGGTGGCTGACTGCGGGCGGTGTGGTCGCGTCCGCGGCAACGATGGTGCGGTGCGTCAGCGCGCCGGACAGATGGCGCTGGACATGCGGCCGAGGTCGACGTGCCGCCGACTCACCAAGGCAATTCCAGCTCCGTTCATGGCGGAAGCGTGGCATGTGGCGATTGGAGGAGTCCACTACTGTCCACTATGCGGACGAAGTCGTCTCGGATCATGAGATTCCCGTGACGGGGGTCACCTCGTGGGCCCCCGAGGCCCCCCCCGCCCCACGGGGCCGCGGGCCCATCCGGCCCGCTCCCGTGGGGCCGGTAGGGCTCCCGCGACTCCCGCGACTCCCGCGGGGCCGGTGCGGCTCCCGCGGCTACGCGCCGGGCCAGGGGCCGGGGGTCGGGGAGGTCTCCTTCTGCTCGGACTCCTCCTTGAAGACCTTGAGCCCGCGCCGGAGGTAGTTGTCCATCGCCGTCGGGCCGTCCTGGCTGCACGTGTGCAGCCAGACGCGCCGGGTCGCGGGCAGCTCCGGCCAGCGCTCGGCCAGCGACCAGGCCCGCTCGATGCCCACCGTCAGCAGGTGGCCGCCGATGCGCCGGCCCCGGAAATCGGGGAGGAGGCCGAAGTACATGATCTCCACCACACCGTCCGGCTGCGGATCGAACTCCACGTAGCCCGCCGGCGTGCCCCGGTCGTACGCCACCCACGTCTCCACCCCGGGACGGCCCAGCTGCTCCACCCACTGGGCGCGGGTCAGCGCCAGCCGGTCCGTCCAGTGGATGTCGCCGCCCACCGAGGCGTAGAGGAAGCGGCTGAACTCCGGCGAGGGCACCTCCGAGCGCGCGATCCGGATCTCCGGGCCGGGGACGGCCGCCGGGACGAGATCGGCCTGCGAGGTCATTTCCAGGGACCAGGTGGTCAGTGTGATGGTGCTCATGCAAGCCAGGGAATCACACGCCCCGGCCGCCGCCGGGATCCGTCCGGGGTTCGGTCCGGGGTTCGGTCCGGCCCAGCCGGGCCCCGACCACCGCCGGGGCCGTGGAGTGGGGCAGCAGGGCGGCCGGGTCCGCGGGGCGCACCAGCTCGACCTCCACGTCCTGCGCGAAGCGGTACGGGCGGTGGGCCAGGACCCCCGCGAGGTTGCGGCGCATGCGGGACATCTCCGCGCGGACCGTCACCGTGCGGGTCGCGTCGCCGAAGAGCTCGAGGGCGAGCTCGGCGGCGGAGCGCCCCTTCGGCGACTCGGCCAGCAGGAACAGCAGCTCCGCGTGGCGCGGGGTGAGCTCCTGAGACCAGCTGCCCGCGGGCCCGGAGACGGTCGCCAGCCAGGCCCCGGGCCGGCTGAGGTCCAGGACGACGCGGGTGGCCGCCCCGGCGCCGGTACGGGCCTCGGCGACGCTCAGCAGCCAGCCGCCCGGCAGCGGCTCCACCAGGCAGTCGCCCAGCTGCGGCACCCACACCCGGCCCGGGCCGAAGGACTTGGGCAGCGGGATCCGCTCCGCCGGCGCGAGCCCCGTGACGGCCGCCGTCCAGCCGTGGGCGTCGACGGCCAGGGCCCGCCCGGGCAGCCGGGCCAGCAGCGGGGCGGCCACGGAGCGCAGCCGCTCCAGGGACTCCAGGTGGCGCACCCGCAGCTCCCGCTCCGCGAGCCGGGCCACCGAGCTCACCCACGCCAGGGTCGCCGGGTGCATGGTGGCCAGCGGCCCGCTGACGTCGATGACGCCGAGCAGCTGCCCGTCGCGGGGGTCCCGTACGGGGGCTCCGGCGCAGGTCCAGGCGTGGTGGCTGGAGACGAAGTGCTCCGCCGAGAACACCTGGACCGGTCTGCGGGCCACCAGGGCGGTGCCCACCCCGTTCGTGCCGACCACGGCCTCGTCCCAGTCGGCGCCGACCGCGAAGCCGAGCCGGTCCGCCTTGCGCAGGATCGAGGCGTGGCCCTCCCGCCACAGCAGCCGGCCGTCCGCGTCGGCGACGACCATGATGTGCAGGGCCTCGTCCAGCGAGGGCAGCAGCCCTTCGCGCAGGACGGGCAGCAGGTCCCGTAGCGGAGAGGTCTGGCGCCGCTCCTCGGTCTCGGCGGCGGACAGCATCCGGGAGCGGGTGTCGCGGTCCGGGTGGACCCCGCCCGCCAGCATCCGGCGCCAGGACTCGGCGATCTCCGGGCGCGGGGCGGCCGGCGGCCGGTCCCCGGCGAGCGCGGCGGCCCGTACCCCCTTGAGCAGACGCGCGGCATCCCGTGCGTCCATGGCCGAGATGCGTGCCACATCGACCGCACTGCCTGTGGTGTGGGCCACCGGAACCTCCCCGTGTGGAACAGCCCTACGACGGATACCGCCCGGGAGCGACCCGGTGCGCGCCGCTTCCGTGGCGCGCCCGGCACGCCCGGTGGGCGGTTCCGATTCAAAGGTTGCAACGTCATGCAACTCTCGCCAAGTCCCGGTCGCACGATCGAAACTGTGCGGACGCCGCCGAGCGGCGTGACAGCTCCTTCCTCGGGGCTTTCGGACCAGGGGCGGTGCCGAGTCGGCGCGGCGCCTTCCCTGGTCCAGGTCAACGGGCCCGGATCTCGGCCCGCAGTGCTCCTCGGAGGGTTGGGGCCCTCCGCTAGCCCGCGATCCGGGCCCGTTCCACCACCGATCCCAGGTCCAGGCTGTGCGGCAGCGTGCCGAAGGCCGCGCCCCAGTCGCCGCCCAGCCGCGAGGCGCAGAAGGCGTCGGCCACCTCCGGCGGGGCCCAGCGCACCAGCAGGGATCCCTGCAGCACCAGGGCCATCCGCTCCACGACCCGGCGGGCCCGCGCCTCGATGCCCTCCAGGTCCGCGAGCTCCGTCAGCAGCCCCTTGATGGCCGAATCCAGCCGGTGGTCGGCGCCGCGCGCCAGGCCGACCTCCTGGAGGAACGCGTTCAGCGCCTGGGGCTCGCGCTGGAGCGCGCGCAGGACGTCCAGCGCCTGTACGTTGCCCGAGCCCTCCCAGATGGAGTTCAGCGGGGACTCGCGCAGCAGCCTGGGCAGCCCGGACTCTTCGACGTAGCCGTTTCCGCCCAGGCACTCCAGCGCCTCCGCCACCATCGGCGTACAGCGCTTGGTCACCCAGTACTTCGCGGCGGGCACCGCCAGGCGCAGGAAGGCCCGCTCCTGGTCGGTGTCGGCGTCGTAGGCGGCCGCGAGGCGCAGGGCGAGGGTGGTGGCGGCCTCCGACTCCAGGGCGAGGTCCGCGAGCACGTTGCGCATCAGCGGCTGCTCGATGAGCGGTGCTCCGAAAGCAGAGCGGTGCTCCGTGTGGTGAGCGGCCTGCGTCAGCGCCTGCCGCATCAGCGAGGCCGAGCCGATCACGCAGTCCAGCCGGGTCGCCGCGACCATCTCGATGATGGTCCGCACCCCCCGGCCCTCCTCGCCCACCCGCCGCGCCCACGTCCCGTCGAACTCCACCTCGCTCGACGCGTTCGACCGGTTCCCCAGCTTGTCCTTCAGCCGCTGGATCCCGAACACGTTGCGCGTCCCGTCCGGCAGCACCCGCGGCACCAGGAAGCAGGTCAGCCCCCCGGGCGCTTGCGCCAGCACCAGGAACCCGTCGCACATCGGCGCCGAGCAGAACCACTTGTGGCCCGTCAGCAGGTACTCGCCCGAAGCGTCGAGCGGCACCGCCGCCGTCGTGTTCGCCCGTACGTCGCTGCCGCCCTGCTTCTCCGTCATCCCCATGCCGAAGAGCACCCCGGCCTTCTGCCCGGCCGGCCGCAGCCCCTCCTCGTACACGTGCGAGGTCAGCAGCGGCTCCCATTCGGCGGCGAGCACCGGATCGGTCCGCAGCGCCGGCACCGCCGCGTGCGTCATCGAGACCGGGCAGCCGTGCCCCGCCTCCGCCTGCGACCACACGAAGAACCCGGCCGCGCGCCGCAGATGGCCCGCCGGCCGCCCCCAGGCGTCGGTGAGCCCGGCGCCCACCGCGTGCCCGAGCAGCCGGTGCCACGACGGGTGGAACTCCACCTCGTCGATCCGGTTCCCGTACCGGTCGTGCGTCCGCAGTTTCGGCGGGTTCTCGTTCGCCTGCGTCCCCCACTCCTGTGCCTGCCGGGACCCGGCCGCGCGCCCCAGGTCCGTGAGCTCTTCCCTGACCTCCGCGACCAGTTCGGGCGCCGCGTCCGCGAGATGCCGCTCCACGCCCTCGCTCAGGACCCGGTCGCTGCCGTAGACGTCGTGGCCCACGAGGAGCGGGGCCTGGTTGGTGACTGTGTGGGTGGTGGCTGCCATGCCGATACCGTAAGGACGTGCAGCCAGCAAAAGAAACACCCGAGCGGATTCCAGGACGGCTCCATCGGGCCCGCGTCCTCTACCGCAACGTCTCCAAGCGCAAGATGACGTGGCTGCTGCTCAAAGACACCGTGAACTCGTGCATCGAGTACCGGATCCTCGGACTCGCGGCCGAGGCGGCCTTCTTCACCCTGCTCTCGCTGCCCCCGCTCTTCCTCGGGCTGCTGGGCCTGCTGGGCTACGTGGACGGCTGGTCGGGCGGTACGACCGTCGCCAGCATCGAGGAGAACATCCTGGGGGCGGTCGGCACCGTCCTGTCCGACCGGGGCGTCAACGACATCGCCAAACCGATGCTCGACGACGTCACCAACCGGGGCCGGCCCGACCTGATCTCCCTCGGGTTCGCCTTCGCCCTCTGGTCGGGCTCGCGCGCCGTCAACGTCTTCATCGACACCATCACCGTCATGTACGGGCTCGACGGCCACCGCGGGATCGTCAAGACCCGGCTGCTCGCCTTCCTCCTCTACGTCATCGCCCTGCTCATCGGCGCCATCGTGCTGCCGCTGATGGTGGTCGGGCCGGACGCGGTCGTGCGGCTGCTGCCGTGGAGCACGGAGGTGATCGAGGTCCTGTACTGGCCCGTCGTCACCCTGCTCTCCATCGTCTTCCTGACGACGCTTTACCACGTCTCCGTCCCGGTCCGCTCGCCCTGGATCGAGGACATCCCGGGCGCGCTGGTGGCCCTCGCCATGTGGGTGGTCGGCTCTTTCCTGCTGCGGATCTACCTCACCAACACCGTCGAGGGCCCCACGATCTACGGATCCCTCGCGGCCCCCGTCGCGATCCTGCTGTGGATCGGCATCTCGGCCTTCGCCGTCCTCGTCGGCGCCGCCGTCAACGCGGCCATCGACCGCGTGTGGCCCTCGGTGGCCACGGCGGCGGCGCGCGAGCAGAACGAGCGGGTCCGCGAGGCGGAGGCGGCCCAGCTCGTCGCGCGGGCCGCCGCCTGGCGGGCGCTGGCCGAGGGGGAGTCGGAGGACGACGAGGGCGACGACATGCCCTCGGAGTTCCCCGAGCGCTGGTCGAAGTTCCTCCCCCCGGAGGACTACCACTCGCGCCTGCGCAAGCACTGACCACCCGTCGTAGCCTGAAGGGCGTGTACGAGGAACAGCCGTCCCGGACGATCGCCGGAGCCGTGCTCTGGCGATCCGCCGGGCCGGGCGGCGTGGTCCTGCCCGACGGCTGCATGGACCTGCTGTGGGTGGACGGGCGGCTCCTGGTGGCCGGACCCGACACCGCCGCGCACCCCGCCGGAGAGGTCCGGGGCTCCGGTTTCGCCGGGATCCGGCTGGCCCCCGGCGAGGCGCCCGCGCTGCTCGGCGTACCGGCCCGGGTGCTGCGCGACCGCAGGGTCGAGCTGGCCGACCTGTGGCCCGCCGCCGAGGTCCGGCGCCTCACCGGGCGGGTGGCCTCGTACGGGGACCCCCGCGCGGGCCTCGAAGAGCTGGCCGGGCTCCGCGCGGCCGCCTGCGGGCCCCCGGACCCGCTCGTCAGGGAGGTCGCGGCCCGGCTGCGCGCCGGGCAGGGCGTGGCCGCCGTCGCGCAGGCGGTCGGAATCGGAGAGCGGCAGCTGCACCGGCGCTCGCTCGACGCCTTCGGCTACGGGCCCCGGACCCTGGGGCGGATCCTGCGGCTCCAGCGGGCCCTCGCGCTGACCCGCGCCGGCCTCCCGCACGCGCAGGCGGCCCAGACGGCGGGATACGCCGACCAGGCCCACTACACCCGCGAGGCGCGCGCCCTGGCGGGGACGACCCCGGGGCGCCACGCGGCGGGGCCGGGCGCGCCCTTCGCCCGGGCGGAGCCGGTGGCTCAGGCGGAGCCGGTGGCTCAGGCGGGGTCGGCCGGGGCGAAGAGGGAGACGCCGGAGCCGTCCGGGTCGAGGACCACGGCGTAGCGCTGGCCCCAGAAGGCGTCCCAGGGCTTCAGGTGGCCCGTGGCGCCGGCGTCCGTCAGCTCCGCGTACAGGGCGTCCACCTCGGCGGGGGAGCCGCACAGGAACGCGAGGCCCACCCGGCCGTCGCTCGCGGGCCGGGTCCAGGACGGGTCGAAGGAGCGGATGACCTCCTCCGTGTCCCAGCCGATCCGCAGGCCGCCCGGCAGGGCGCCCTCCACGTGCGGCTCGGACTCGGCGCCGGCCGGGATGTCGAGGCCGAGACGGCGGTAGAAGGCGAGCGATGCGGCCATGTCGGAGACGATGATGCCGATCATGTCGAGTCGGGGAGTCATGGCGTCACCCTAGGGGCGCCCCCGCCGCCGGTCTTGAACGCATCGGACACCGGCGGCCCGCGCCGCCCCGGTGCCCGGCCGGGTCAGGCCGTGTCAGGCCGTGTCAGGCCGTGTCAGTCGGTGTCCTCCTCCGGCGGCAGGTGCCGGTAGACCGTGGCCCGCGAGACGCCGAGGGCGGCGGCGATCGCGGTCGCCCCGCTGCCCGCCGCGTGCATCCGGCGGGCCGCCTCGACCATGGCCGGGGTCATCGTGACGGGCCGCCCGCGCCGCCCGCCGGGCCCGGGCCGCCCGGTCGCGGACCCGGTCGCGGACCCGGTCGCGGACCCGGTCGCCCCATCCAGGAGTCGCCGTACGCCGTCCAGGACGGCCGCGCGCAGCTCGGGGACCGGGGCGTCGGCGAAGAGCACCACCGGGTCGGAGAGCATCGCGATGGCCTGGGCGGCCCGCACGCGCTGCTCGAACCCCGGATCCGCCCCCGCGACAAGGGAGTTCGCGCGCAGCATCGCGTCGCGCAGCCGGGCGAAGCCGGGGCCGGGCGTGGCCGGACCGGTGTCCTGGAGGTTGAGCCGGAGCAGGTGGCGGTGGTTCAGCCAGACGTCGAGGACCCCCTCGATCACGGCCCACCGCACCCGGTCGGTCCCGTCGGCCCCCGGCCCCGAGCCGCCCGGGGCCGGACCCGCCGGACCCGCCGAACCCGATGGACCCGCCGTCGTGGCGCGCGCCAGGGCGTCCGCCAGATCGCGGAGCATCGGCTCGACGAGGGCTCCGAGGATGTCGGCCTTGCCGGGGAAGTGGTACAGCACCGCCGGCTTGGAGACGCCCACCCGTTCGGCGATCTCCCGCAGGGAGGTCTCGTGGAAACCGTGGACCGCGAACAGCTCCGTGGACACCCGCAGGATCCGCTTCCGGGTGTCGGAGGCCGTCTCGATAATCGACTCATTATGCGACGCGACGGGGGCGATTCGCGTCTCGTAAATCGTCTCAGAACCTGCGGTTCTCCGGTTGTCCATGAAGAACAGCTTAGTACCTCACCTGACTTGGAGGCAGAGCTTTATGACCGGTCCTGACCAGCGGTAAGTCCATGCCGGTCAGGAGCGCGGCGCCCCGCGCGGGAGGCGGCCGCAAAAGAAGTGGCGCGCGCCCGACGGGACTTGTTACGGTGGGGACGTTCCCGCCGATCGCCGCGGGACCGTTCGGCCCGTGTGTTCGACCCGGAGGTGAGTTCATTGATGACTGTCATGGCGCAGGGCGTTGCCCGCACTCAGAAGACCATCAATGTCACTTCCGTGGTCTCCGGCTGACCTCTCACCTTCTCCGCGCCGTAGCGGCGCGCACCGCCGGGGCCACCCTGTGAAGGGTTTCCCTTGTCTTTCTCTTCTTTCCCGCAGGCCTCGCTCTCGCACGCCCTCAGCCCGTACGGCTGGGACGACGCCTGGGCGGCCGAATTCACCCCGTACACCGAAGAGGGCCTCGTGCCCGGTCGGGTGGTACGGGTCGACCGCGGCCAGTGCGACGTCATGACGGCGGACGGCATCGTCCGCGCCGACACCGCCTTCGTCACCCCGCACGACCCGCTCCGGGTCATCTGCACCGGCGACTGGGCGGTGCTGGAGGCGCACGGCCATCCGCGCTACGTCAGGACGTACCTGCCGCGCCGGACCGCCTTCGTGCGGTCCACCTCCTCCCAGCGCTCCGAGGGCCAGATCCTCGCCGCGAACGTCGACCACGCGATCATCGCGGTGTCGCTGGCCGTCGAACTGGACCTCGGCCGCATCGAGCGGTTCCTCGCACTCGCCTGGGAATCGGGGGCGCAGCCGCTCGTCGTCCTGACCAAGGCGGACCTCGTCCCGGACCCGGTCACCCTCGGACACCTCGTCGAGGACGTCGAGACGACGGCGCCCGGTGTCCAGGTCCTCACCGTGTCCTCGATGACCGGGGAGGGCACGGACGTGCTCGCCGCGGTGGTCGGGGGCGGTACGAGCGTGCTCCTGGGGATCTCCGGCGCGGGCAAGTCCACGCTGGCCAACGCGCTGCTCGGCCAGGAAGTGATGGAGGTCCAGGCGACGCGCGACATCGACGGCAAGGGCCGCCACACCACCACGACGCGCAACCTGCTGGCGCTGCCGGGAGGCGGCGTGCTGATCGACACCCCCGGGCTGCGCGGCGTCGGGCTCTACGACGCCGAGTCGGGCGTCGGGCAGGTCTTCTCGGAGATCGAGGAGTACGCCCGCGAGTGCCGCTTCCACGACTGCGCGCACGAGGCGGAGCCCGGGTGCGCGGTGACGGCGGCGGTGGCCGGCGGCGAGCTGCCCGAGCGGCGCCTGGAGAGCTACCGCAAGCTGCTGCGGGAGAACCAGCGGATCGTCGCGAAGACGGACGCGAGGCTCCGGTCGGAGATCCGGCGGGACTGGCGGATCCGCTCGGCGGAGGGCCGCGCGAACTACGCGGCCAAGCGCAACGGCCGGGCCTGACACCGGCCCCGCGCCTGACACCGGCCCGCCCCGGGCCCCGGCCGATCGGTCGGGGCCCGGGGCGGGCGGTCGGGTCGGGTCGGGGTGTCCGGACCGCCTCAGGCGGTCTGGCTCTTCTTCACCCGCAGCAGGGGCTCGCGGTCCAGGACGCCCTGCTCCCGCGAGGTGAGCTCCGGCCCCTTGAGCAACGGCTTGCGCAGGCCGCGGGCCGCGGCGATCAGCACGTCGGGGTTGCCGAGGACGGCGGCGGGCTTCTTCATCGTCATCACATCGGTGAGTGCCTTGACGATGAGGAAGTTCCCGATGGCGGTACGGCTGAGGCGGTGGACGTAGCGGGCCGCGAGCCGGTCGGCCAGGTTCGGGGCCCTGCCGACGGCGCCCGGGTAGAACCGGTCCTGGCCGACGGCGAGGAGCCAGGCGGCGGTGGCCGGACGGGAGACGGCCTTCTGGGCCTGGGCGGCGAACTTCGGCGCGCCCACCGGGGTCTTGGCGGCCGTCTCGCGCAGGGCGACGGCGCCGAGGGCCGCGGCCGACATGCCGTGGCCGTAGACCGGGTTGAGGCTGGTGGCGGCGTCCCCGATGACGACGAGGCCGGCGGGCATCTCGGCCTTCTCGAACTGGCGGCGGCGGTTGGCGGTGCGCCCGTAGACGACGACTTCGCTGACGGGTTCCGCGCGGGCCAGGAACTCGGCGGCCAGGGGGTGGCGGACCCCCCGGGCGAACTCCTCGAAGAGGGACTCGTCGGCGCTGGGCTCCCCGCCGCGGGTGCCCGAGAGGCTGATGTGCCACTGGCCGTCCTCGATGGGGATGATCGAGACGACCTGGCCGGGCCGTCCCTCCCGCGGGTCCGCCTGGATGTGGATGACGGGCCAGTCGGTCTCGGCGCCTTCCGGGGCGCGGTAGCGGCGGCTGGCGTACCGTACGCCGGCGTCCACGACCGTCTCCTCGACCGCCGGGCCGCCGATCTCCCCCAGCCACTGAAGGACCTTGGAGCCGCGGCCGGTGGCGTCGATGACGAGGTCGGCGTCGAGCACGCTCTCCTCGCCGTCCTCGTCCCGGACGCGCACGCCGCTCACCCGGGCGGCGTCGCCCACCAGCGAGGTGACGGTGACGGCGGTGCGCACGCGGACGTTCGCGATGGCCAGGACGGCGGTGCGCACGCCCCAGTCGATGAGGTCGCGGCCGGCTCCGATGAGGTAGTGGGTCTCGGTCCAGCGCCGGTACCAGCCCGCGGACGAGAAGGACACCATCCCGTTGGGGATCGGTATGCGGTGCGCGCCCGCCTTCAGCCACCGGTCGGTCGTGCCGGGAAGCAGCTCCTCGATGGCGTCGGCGCCGCCCGCCCACAGCATGTGGGCGTGGGCGGCCTGGGGAAGTCTGGGCCGGGGTGCCGCGGTTTCGGGGAGCGCTCTGTCGCGTTCGAGGATGAGCACCTCGCGGACGTGCGGGGCCAGCGCGGCGGCCGCGAGGGTACCGGCCAGGCTGCCCCCGAGGATGACGACGCGGGTGGTGCTGCTGGGCTGGGTCATCGTGTACTGCTCTCTAGGACGGCGGCTTCGCGGGTGGCTCGGACGATGGGGGACTTCGACAGGGCCTGGGACAGGAGGACGAGGCCGGCGGCGTTGACGGCGGAGGAGAGCACGGGTGCGTCGGCGGACGGCTCCTCGGGCACGGCGGCCTGTTCCTTGGTCCTCCTGGCCCATACGACGACGGCGTGGGCCAGGGCGGCGGCGTCCGCGATGACGGCCGCGTCCTCGTCGGTCCGGGCCGTCTTGCGCGCTTCGACGAGCGAGAGGGCGTGCACTTCGCGGTCCAGGTACGGGTGGACGGTGAGGATGCCGTCGTAGATGTCGGACTCCAGCTGGCACACCCGCACGTCGATCGGGGTCCGCAGACCGCGCGCCAGGTTGATGCTGTGCTGGGTGGCGACCCGCAGCTCCTTCCACGCGGGCTGCAGCTGGTAGTACCGGCGCCAGGGGCTGACCAGGTTCATGAGCCGCTGGGACAGCAGCGGGGACACGAACCCGATGCCGATGAGCAGCGCGGAAACCGCCGCGATCGGCGGGGCGATGGGCCAGCTGAGGTGGTCCAGGTCGTGGCCGCTCCAGCGGGCGCCCACCGCCGTGAACTTCAGCGCGTCGTAGACCAGGTTGAGGATGTAGCCGATGACGATCAGGACCAGACCGGCGCGCAGGGGCCCGTGGACCACCCTCGCCCAGCGGGTGCACAGGACGGTCATCATGACCGCGGCCGTGGTGTGCGCGACCAGGTACAGCACGATCATCTCGCGGATGAACGGGGTGTTCGCGTAGTAGGTGTCGAGGTCGATCAGCCGTTCCACCGGGGCCTTGCCCAGCGCGAAGAACCCGATGATCGCGGCGATGACCGCGATCGTGGCCCAGCTGCAGCGACGGGACCAGCGGGCCGCCTGCTCCGCCTCGTCGGGGCCGCTGCTCCAGCGGATGATGAGCACCAGGTTGGAGCCGGAGAAGGCGGTCAGGATCGTGTACACGACCGGCGCGGCCGCGTTCGGGATCCCGGTGATCCGGTTGATGGCCGCGATGGACGGCACCGCGGCGACGGCGAACACGCCGGCGGCGACGAAGAGCAGCACGCAGACGGACCGCAGGAGTTCGTCCTTGGGGTTGCGCCACAGCGCGGGCAGCTTGAGGCAGCCGGCCAGCAGCAGGAGCGCGCCCGGGATGTAGAACGCGACGCCGTTGGGATTGCTCACGGAGCGACCTGCTGACCGGAGCCGGCCGAAGCGGCGTTCTGGGCGGCGGACCACAGCGGGGTGCGTCGTCGGTGCGCGGGCTGTGCGGACTGCCGGGGCAGGTGGAGCCGAGGGCCATTCATAAGGGGTGTCTTTCTCACTAGGCAGCCACGGTGTCGTGGCGAAGGGCGCCGAACTGGCGGGAGATGCGTGCGATGCCCCGTGTTCCGGTGCCGAGCACGGCGCCGAGGGCGTCCGTGCCTGTCTCCTGGAGATCCCCGCCCGTTTCGGCAGCGGATCGCTTGGCCTCGATGGCGCGCGCGATCATCGTGGCCGCGGCGAGGTCCCATGCCTCGCCGGGGCTGACTCCGTCGTCGAGCGCCCGGTCGTGGCAGGCCGCCATGGTCCCGAGGTCGCAGTACGGGGCCAGTGCCAGCAGGTCGTCGTGGATCTCGGTCTCGCGGTCGAAGAGCCGCGAGGCCAGCGGGTCCCACCAGTTGGTGGTCGCCGGCAGCCCCATGAGGGTGCGGAGCCCGCGCCACAGCGGCCCCATCCACCGGTAGGTCCGCCAGGTGTCCCAGGCCGCCGCCGCCCGCCGGCCCTGAGGCAGCAGGAAGCCGGTGGTCGTCAGTACGGCGCCCAGGCCGGCCAGCGGCGGGGCGACCTCCGTGCTGAGGAAGTCCAGGTCGCCGCCCGCCCAGCGGGCGGCGACGGCAGCGGCCTTGGCCAGGCCGAAGCCGGTGCTGAAGACGAATCCGGCCACGAGCGTGAGCAGTCCGGCGCGCAGCCACCCGTCCACCACCCGCGACCACCTCCAGCACATCGTCGGGACGACCACGCCGACGACGATGTGCCAGGAGAGGTAGATGACGATCATCTCGCGGATCCAGGGCGTGGACGCGTAGTGCGTGTCCAGGTCCCGCAACCGCTCCACCGGGGCCTCGCCCAGGGCGAAGCAGCCCGTGATCAGGAGGACGACGGCGCCGCAGGCGGCGAACCACCGGCGCACCCGGCGCTGGACGTGCTCGCCGAGCCCTTCGCGCCAGTACGCGAGCAGCACGATGCAGCAGGTGTTGAAGACGCTGAGGATCGCGTAGACCAGCGGTCCCGAGACGTTCGGCACTCCCACCGCGCGGTTGACCACGGTGATCGTGGGGGGCGCGGCGAAGGCGAAGCCGGCGCTGGACATGAAGAGCAGGCCGGCGACGGACCTGACCATCGGGTCGTGCCGGCGCCGGATGAGCCCGGGCACCTTGGAGAGGAAGGCGATGCCGAGGGCGGCCGCCGGTACGTAGTAGTCCGATCCGTTCATCAGCCGTCGCCGAGTGAGGCCTGGATCCTGGCGGCCGGTCCCTCGAGGACCGGCTGCGAGGGGTCGAATTCGACCAGGTGGCGAAAGCGCCGGCCGAGCATGCGTCCGTACTGCTCGGCCTCGGCCTCGTCGCCGGCGAAGGCATGGGTGCGCGCGGCGACCAGGCGGACCGCTTCGTCGAGGTCCCCCTCGCTCAGGACGTCGTCGCCGAGCAGACGCGTGGCGACCTGCACGCCCAGCACGTGGGTGCCGCAGTGGCCGCGGACCATGTGCCAGATCTCGTGGCCCAGGATGACGAGGGCGTGGAAGGGGCTGGTGGACTTGGCGACGACGATGACGTCCTCGGTCTCGCGGTCGAGCCAGAGTCCCGAAACGGGGCCGAGGCCCTGCGGGAAGTCCCGGCGCACGACGCGGACGGGGCGTGCGGGATCGCCGCGGTACGCGGTGAGGTATCCGGCGATACGGGCGATCAGATCATCGATGTCCCTGGGCGCGGGCTCGCCGAGGCCGGCGTACAGCTCGTCGCACAGCCGACCCATCTCCGCTTCCAGTTGCTGGCCGCGCCGCCGGTTCCGCACTGTCCCCACCCTCCCGTAGTCCCCTGGTGTCCCTGTCCCCGGCGCCGCGTGCTCACGTCGGTCTCGGCTGGTCGTCCACGATGAGGTTCAGGAGGTCCTGCATCGCGGCCAGGGTCTCGGGGGCACCTCGGAACGCGATCGAGCGCAGTTGGAAGCGCTCCTTCAACTCCCGCAAGCCGGTGAGCTGCTGAGCCTGCTCGTGCGCGAGCTTCTCCTCCAGGGCGCGGTTGAGCGCCTGCGAGGGCGTCGCGGTCAGGAAGCCGCGGGGGACCTTGAAGAGGTCCTCGATCCGGGAGGCGAGTTCGAGGCTGGGCACCTTGCGGCCCTTGAGGAGCTCACCGACCCACTGGGGGGTCACGTCCGCGCCGTCGGCGATCTCGGCCTGCGTGTACGGGCCGCCGTCCGCCCGCATCCGGGTCTCGCGCAGGAACGCCAGCCGCTGGGCCACCTGCTGCTGGAAGTCCGTCTGGGGCAGGGGCCGTCGGGTCAGGCCGGCCCGCACGGCACTGACGGGCAGGCCCGTGCTCATCGACAGCGGAGCGGGATCGAGCACCGAAGCCCGGTCCAGGTCGGCTTCTTCGATCAACTTCTCCAGGAGGCCGAGGCTCTTCAGGTGGGAGTCACCCTCGTCGATCACGGATTCTCCTGGCGGGCTGGGCGTCGATGCGGCGGGCGGACGGCAGAGCCCCCACCTGCGATGCCACTACACCAGAGCGACGATCGATTCCACAACTGAAACGATCGTTGAATTTCCCCGCGGGCGCGGGGCGGTGCGCGGGACGGCGCCCAGGCCGTCCCGCACTGCCAGTTGGGCTCCACCGTCCCGCATCACCCCTGGCCGTCGAGGCCCCACGCCAGGACGCGGTCGGGGTGGATGCGGATGACCTCCGGGCTGAAGTGCGGGCCCAGGGAGTGCGGGCCGACCTCCAGGGTGGCCCGGCCGCGGACCTCCACGCCGCGGACCCGCCACGGGCGGGTGCTCACCAGGTCGTCCACGACCAGGGACAGCCGGGGGTTCCCGGACAGGTTGCGCCACTTCTTCGTCGTGCCCATCGCGAGCCCGCCCACCAGGATCGTGCCGTCGTCCTGCGGGAAGAACCCCACCGGGTTCGCCTGCGGCTGCCCGGCCGCGTCCACCGTCGCCAGCCGCCCCAGGTGCTGCGACCGCAGATATGCCAGGTCCGGCTCGCTGAAACCCTTGAAGTCAGTCATGGGGGAGACGATCCCAGCCCGCGCCACCCGCCGCATCGGGCCCCGGACCTACGCCCAACGGCCCGGCCGGACCGCCACCGGCCCGGCCATGCCGCTACGCCGCCATGCCGCTACGCCCACAGCACCGTCCCGAGCCACGTCCCGACCACCAGCAGACACGCGAACAGCTCCACCAGCACGCTCGTCCCCACCGCCCGCATCACCGCCCGGACCGACGCCCACGCCTCGTCGTGCCCGCCCAGCCGGCGCCGCTCGCAGAGGTAGATCCCGCCCACGAAGCCCGGGACCGTGCCGACCACCGGCAGCAGCACGAAGCCCAGTACCGCCCCCGCGCCCGCGCAGAGCACCATCCGGCGGGTGACGCCCACCCCGCGGAGCCTTCGCGGAGGCAGCCGCCACTTCACCGCCTGCACCACCAGCAGCAGCGCCGTCGCCCCCGCCAGCAGGCCCCACGACACCGCCGACTGCTCGTGCAGCGCCCACCACAGCAGCCCGGCCCACACCAGCAGGGTCCCCGGGGCGCCCGGGACCATGACTCCGACCAGCCCGAACAGCAGCACCATCCCCACCAGGAGGAGCTGGGGCAGCTGAGGCAGATCCATCTGCCCAGCCTGCCCGACCCGGGACTAGCGGGCCACCCAGCCCCGCTCGTACGCGTGCCAGCCCAACTGGAGCCGGGTCGTGACCCCGGACAGCTCCATCAGGCCCTTCACCCGCCGCTGCACCGTCCGCAGCCCCAGCTCCAGGTGCTTCGCCACGCTCGCGTCCGTCATCCCCGCCAACAGGAGCGAGAGGATCTCCAGGTCCGTGGTGTCCGGACCGCCGTCCCCCTCCTCCGGGGACCCCGAGGAGCCCAGCCGCAGCGGCAGCGATTCCCGCCAGACCGCCTCGAAGAGGCCCATCAGCGATTCCAGCAGCCCCGACGCGTGCACCACCAGGGCCGCCGGCTCCGCGCCGCGCGCCGTCAGCGGCACCATCGCCAGCGTCCGGTCCGCTATCACCAGCTTGGTCGGCACCTGCCCCGTCACCCGGATGTGCTCGCCGCGCGCCAGCGCCGTCGACGCCTCCCGGATGCCGCTCGGCAGGGCCAGCACCTCCCGCTCGATGACCACCCGGTAGGCGACGCCCCGCACCGAGGCGCGCTCCTCCGCCTCGTTCTCCGTCCCCGTCACCACCTGGGGCCGGCCGCTGACCAGCGCGCACACCTCCTCCGCCGCGCCCAGCTGGAGCTGGTGGAAGCGGTGGGCCACCGCGCTCGCACCCGTCACCACCTCCACCAGGTCGTGCACGGCCGGCTCGGAGGCCTCCGCCCGGTACTCCTGCGCGAGCAGCGCCGCCGCCAGCTCCGCCTGCTCCAGCTCGTGCCGCTGCTGGGTGAGCAGCGCCCCGAGCGCGACCCCGGGCGGTGCCGCCACCCACCGGCCGGGCCGCGCGGAGGACTGGGCGGCCAGCCCCTGGCGCTCCAGGTGGCGCAGGGCCCGCTCGGTCTGCGGCACCGGCAGCGTCAGCCGGTGCGCGAGGTCGGGCACCTCCGCCGCACCCAGCGCGACCAGCGCGCGGTACGCCGACTCCTGTCCCTCGTCGAGTCCTATCGCACCCAGCATCCCGTCCACCCAACTCTCTCCACACCGTTCCTGGCGGGAAGCGGCCACGGCGCAAACCCGCCGCGGACATCATCGCCGCACCCCCCGCCTCTCTGCCAAGGTGACGCCACCGCAGCACCAACATCCGCTGGCCAGAAGCCATTTACGCGGCAGTTTCGCCGTGCAATGCAGTAGTTGGCCGGAATTCACCTGGGGAGAGCGATGCGTCCGATATCGCGTACGGCACTGGGAGCGGCCATCGCGGCCGTCCTGGCCGTCACCGCCGTGGGACCCTCCACGGCACAGCCGAGCGACGGAGCGTCAGGGACGGCGAAGAGGCCCCTCACCGGCAGCGGGGCGGCCGCACAGCAGCCGACCGCGCCCGTCACCGTGACCCTGGTCACCGGTGACCGCGTCCTGGTCTCCACCGATGCGGCGGGGCGCAGCGCCGCCACCGCGATGCCGCGCACCGACGGCTCACAGCCCATCGTGCAGACCCGCCAGTCGGGCAAGGACCTCTACGTCTACCCCGAGGGCGCGGTCGCCGCGCTCGCCGCGGGCAAGGTCGACGAGGAACTCTTCAACGTCACCGGCCTGATCCGGCAGGGCTACGACGACGCGCACGCCAAGAAGCTCCCGCTCATCGCGGTCTACGACACCTCCGCGAGCCTGGCCCGCAGCGCCCCGCCCGTGCCGCGCGGCGCGGAGCGCTCGCTCGTCCTCGACTCCATCGGCGGCGTCGCGCTCGCCGCCGACAAGGAGAAGGCGGCCGACTTCTGGGCCGACGTCACGGGCGGCGGCGCGAACGCCCACGCGCGCGTCGCCGGCGCCGCCCCGCTGAAGAAGCTGTGGCTGGACGGCAAGGTCCAGGCGAACCTGGAGCGCTCCACCAAGCAGGTGAACGCCACCGCCGCCTGGGCCGCCGGCTTCGACGGCACGGGCACCAAGGTCGCCGTCCTCGACACCGGCACCGACCTGGCACACCCCGACCTCAAGGGCCGGGTCGCCGAAGCGAAGAACTTCACCGACTCCGACACCGCCGAGGACCGCCAGGGTCACGGCACCCACACCATCTCCACCGTCGGCGGCTCCGGCGCCGAGAGCGCCGGCGCGAAGAAGGGCGTCGCCCCCGGCGCCCAGCTGCTCAGCGGCAAGGTCCTCAACGACTCCGGCTACGGCCTGGACTCGTGGATCATCGCGGGCATGCAGTGGGCCGTCGACAGCAAGGCCGACGTGGTCTCCATGAGCCTCGGCGACCCCTCCCAGCTCTCCTGCGACGACCCGATGGCCGCGGCCACCGAGGCGCTCGCCAAGAGCAGCGGCACCCTCTTCGTCGTCGCCGCCGGCAACTCCGGCCCCGGCAACAACACCGTCTCCTCGCCCGGTTGCGCGCCCAGCGTGCTGACCGTCGGCGCCGTGGACCGCGACGACACGACCGCCTCCTTCTCCAGCCGCGGCCCGGCAGGCCTGCAGCACACCCTCAAGCCGGAGATCGCCGCCCCCGGCGTCGGGATCTCGGCCGCCGCCATGGGCGGCCGCGGGGTGTACGCGTACCAGTCCATGTCCGGCACCTCGATGGCCACCCCGCACGTCGCGGGCGCCGCCGCCATCGTCAAGCAGCGCCACCCCGACTGGACCCCGCAGCAGATCAAGGCCGCGCTGGTCGGCTCCGCCAACACCGCGATCCCGGGCGACGTACGGGAGACCGGCGGCGGCCGGCTCGACGTCAAGGCGGCCATCGACACCACCGTCGTCGGCGCCCCCTCGCTCCAGGGCGGCGCCTTCAACTGGCCGCAGGACCGCAGCGACCGCACCGGCGTCGAGGTCCCGTACACCAACCTGGGCACCAAGCCCGTCACACTGAGCCTCTCCGTCGAGAAGGTCACCGGCAACGACGGCTCGGCCGTCCGCGGCCAGATCGCCCGCCTCGACAAGCGCACCGTGACCGTCCCGGCCGGCGCCACCGTCAAGGTGCCGCTCGCCCTGGACCCCGCCGCGAAGCTGGAGCGCTCCCAGTACGGGGACGTCGCCGGCCGCGTCGTCGCCACGGCGAACGGAGTGCACGTCTCGACCCCCTTCTCGCTCTACGTGGAGCCCGAGACGGTCACCCTGCGCGTCAAGCTCATCGACCGCGACGGCAAGCCGGCGTCCGGACCGTCCTCCCTGGACGTGATCGGCACCGACGACGCCAGCGGTGAGCGCCGCTTCAACGAAGGCGCCGTCGACCAGGTCTACCGGGTCCGCCCGGGCGCGTACTTCCTCTCCGCCTTCGTCGGCACCCCCGACGCGGGCGAGGGCGACCGGATGATCGACTCGCTCACCTACCTGGGCCGTCCGCAGACGGAGATCAAGAAGGACACGGTGATCGTGCTGGACGCCCGCAAGGCGGCCAGGCTGAAGATCGAGACCGACCGGCCCACCGAGGCGCGCGCCACCACCCTCGCCTTCGCCCGCTCCTGGGACGAGGCCTGGCTGCACGCGGGCACCGCCATGGGCGGCCGCACCATCCGCGGCTACTACGCCTCCGTCGAGGGCAAGGCCACGGACGGCACGTACGAGTTCGGCAGCTACTGGCGGGCGGCCGCGCCGCTGCTCTCCGAGCTGAAGGCGAACGGCGGCCCCGTGCTGCACCCGCTCACCGCCTCCACCGGCAGCGACAACCTCGACGGCACCGGCAGCGCGCCGCTCGTCAACGCGGGCTCCGGCAGCGCCGAAGAGCTCGCGGCCGTCGCCGCCAAGGGCGCGATCGTCCTGGTGAAGACCGAGGACGGCGCGCTGTACGAGATCGCGGCGAACGCGAAGGCGGCCGGCGCCAAGGCCGTCCTCGCCCACCGCGAAGCCCCCGGCCGCTGGCAGGCCTTCACCGGTTACGCGGGCGGCTCCCTCCCGGTGCTGTCGGTCGAGTCGGGCGAGGGCAAGGCCCTGCTGGCCAAGCTCGCCAAGGCCCCGCAGGGCAAGGTGACGCTGAGCTGGAAGGGCAGCGCGAAGAGCCCGTACGTCTACAACCTCGCCCAGATCGAGAAGGGGCAGGTCCACGGCGACCGCACGTACCGGGTGCGCGACCGCGAGCTCGGGACCGTCGAGTCGGCCTACCAGTCGATGGGCGTCGCGGCCGACTTCGTCGACGTCACCGGGGCCTACCGGCCGCTCGGCACGGCCGTGTACTTCGGCAGCCTCGACACCGTCGCGGTGCCGGGCAAGCGCACCGAGCTCTACTCCGCCGGGGACACCGCCTGGGACCACCTGGTCTCCAGCAGCTTCCCGTGGGGCGAGTTCATGACGGACCAGCACCGCACCTACAAGGCGGGCTCCCGGCGCACCGAGAGCTGGTACGACGGGGTCATCGGCCCGGTCGCGCCGCGCGACACCGCGGGCAAGGAGCAGCTGGCCGGCGAGCGGCAGGGCAACTGGATCGGTTTCGCCTCGGCCATGTGGGGCGACACCGGGCACTACGCGCAGCAGGGCGGCTTCGGCGACCTCGGCAACGTCTCGCTCAAGCGCGACGGCGAGTCGCTGGGCGACAGCGGCTACCCGTTCGGGGCCTTCGAGGTCCCGGCCGGGGAGGCCACGTACGAACTGACCCAGTACCTGGAGAAGTTCGGCCAGCCGGCCCGCACCTGGCAGCGCTCCTCCGGGATCCAGACCACCTGGACCTTCCGCTCGAAGCTGGACGCGACGCAGTACTCGCAGGCGCTGCCGCTCCTCTTCCCGCGGATCTCCGCCCCGCTGGACGGTCTGAAGACGCTGGCCGCGGCCAACGGCCAGAAGATCACCCTCGGGGTCAGCGGACACGCGGGCTACGCGCCGGGCGCGCTCAAGTCGGCCAAGCTCTCGTACTCGTACGACGGCGAGAACTGGACCGAGGCGAAGGTCGGCGCGAGCGGCGGGCAGTGGTCCGCGACCGTGGACCACGCCGGGGCCGCGGGCCAGCAGGTCATGCTCAAGGTCGAGCTGACCGACACGAACGGCGCCACCGTCACCCAGACGGTCGCGCGGGCGTACGACATTCGCTAAGTCGTACGACGAATACGAGGGGGGTCCATCGGACGGCGGTCCGATGGGCCCCCCTTTTCGTGCGTTCGCCGTATTCCGGCAGCCCCGGAGCCCGACAATGAGGGCCATGAGTCAGCCGGGCGCGGGCGCGGACGACTGGTGGCAGAAGCTCTACTACGAGGACCCCGACGCGGGGCCGGACCCCGATCCCCGGGACACGCTGGACCACCGCTTCCGCTCGGCGGCGGTCCTGGTGGCCCCGCCGGCGGTGCCGGGGCCCCGGCGGGACCCGGAGCGGTCGGCGGAACCGGTGCCGGAGCCGGGCGCTGAGCCGGAGCCGGTGCCGGGCGTCGAGCCGGAGCCGGAGGATGCGTACACCGACTCGGTGCTGCCGCCGCCGCGGGATCCCCGGGAGGGCGGGCAGACCTGGTACGCGCTGGGCGACGTCGCCGTTCCGCCCGCGCTGCCCGACGAGGAGCCGGACGGACCCGCGGCCCGGGGCTGGGGCGTACGGGGCGAAGAGCCCGCGGCAGCCGAGACCCCGGAGCGGGGTCCGGCCGGGGCGGAGCAGGACCCCGACACCGGTCCGGGGCCCGCCGCCGCGCCCGGCTTCGCCCTCGGCTTCCACCCCGGGTCCGCGTCCGGCTGGGGCCCCGGGCCCGATTCCGCTCCCGGATCCGGTTCCGGCCACACCGACGGCCCGGGCTCCGGTGCGGGTTCCGGCCACGGCTCCGATCCCGGCTCCACTCCGAGTTCCGGCCACGGTTCCGCCCCGGGTTCCGCTCCAGGCTTCGGCCACGGCTCCGATCCCGGCTCCACTCCGAGTTCCGGCCTCGGTTCCGCTCCGGGTTCCGCTCCGGGCTTGGGCCACGGCTCCATCCCGGGCTCCGGCCACGGTTCCGCCCCGGGTTCCGCTCCGGGTTCCGGCCACGGTTCCGCCCCGGGTTCCGCTCCAGGCTTCGGCCACGGTTCCGCCCCGGGCTCGGGCCACGGCTCGGCCCTGGGCTCCGGGCACGGTTCCGCCCCGGGCTCCGGCCACGGCTCCGTTCCGGGGGCCGGTCCCGGCCACACTCTCGGCAGCGGTCTCGGAGCCTCCCCGGGGCCCGGTCCCGGATCCGGTGCGGGCTTCGGCGGCGGGGCCGACCCCGAGCCGGAGCCCGATCCCGGCCAGGGGTCCGGGGCCGGCGGCCCCCGGGACGGGTCCGGACCGCTGTCCGGGGCCGAGGCCGGACGGGGCGACGAGCCCCGGACCGGGTCCGGGTCCGCGACCGGCGGTACGGTCCCGACCGCGAGCCCCGTTCCCCCACGGCCAGTGGTCACGCACCTCGGGGACCGGCCGCCCACCTACGCCGCCGAGCCCGTCGCGCTGCCCGCCGCCGATCCGGCCGGGCTGGACGCACTGACCCCCGACACCGTCCTGGAGGGGGCCCAGTACGGCGCCTACACCCTGCGCGCCGCCTCCGTACGAGGGGACTCCGCCCGGTTCCGCGGCGAGGCCCGGCGGGACTTCCTGCTCACCGCCCGCTTCGGCGGCGGCCCCGACGCCCTGGTCCTCGTCGTGCTCGCCGGCGGGGACCGCTCCGCGCCCGGGGCCGCCGACGCCTCCGCCGAGCTGTGCCGGTCCGTCGCACGCGCCGTCGGGCGGAGCCAGGAGCGGCTGGCCGACGACATCCGCACCGGCCGCCGCGAGGCCCTGCGCTCAGGGCTCCAGCGGCTCACCGACCGCGGCTACGGCCGGCTGCGCGCCCGCGCCGCCGAGCTGGGGCTCGAGGAGGACGGCTACACGGCCGGGCTGCGCGCCCTGCTGCTCCCGGTCGATCCGGAGTGCCGGACCCGGGTCTGCTTCGGCGCCGGCTCCGGCGGGCTGTTCCGGCTGCGCGCGCGGGAGTGGCAGGACCTGGAGGACTCCGCGCCCGCGGAGGCCGGGTTCCGCTTCCGCGCCTCCGTGGCCCGGCCCGGAGACACCCTGCTCATGTGCTCCGGGGGCTTCGCGGACCCGATGCGGGAGGAGGAGCCGCTGCCGGCGGAGCTCGCCGGCCGCTGGTCGGACACCACCGCGCCGGGCCTCGCGGCCTTCCTCGCGGACACCCAGCTCCGCCTCAAGGGATACGCCGACGACCGGACGGCCGCCGCGGTCTGGGAGGCGTAACCCCGCGGTTCGTGCGTGGATGGAAGGCGCACGCGGCAGAGCCGAACGGGAAAGGGCGCCCCCTCCATGGCCAAGCAGAACGTGGCGGATCAGTTCGTCGACATCCTCGTACGCGCGGGCGTGCGGCGGATGTACGGAGTCGTCGGCGACAGCCTCAACCCCGTCGTGGACGCGATCCGCCGAACGGGCGGCATCGAGTGGATCCAGGTCCGCCACGAGGAGACCGCCGCCTTCGCGGCCGGCGCCGAGGCCCAGATCACCGGCGGCCTCGCCGCCTGCGCGGGCTCCTGCGGCCCCGGCAACCTCCACCTCATCAACGGCCTCTACGACGCCCACCGCTCGATGGCCCCGGTCCTCGCCCTGGCCTCGCACATCCCCTCCAGCGAGATCGGCCTCGGCTACTTCCAGGAGACCCACCCCGACCGGCTGTTCACCGAATGCAGCCACTACAGCGAGCTGATCTCCAACCCGCGGCAGATGCCGCGGGTGCTGCAGAGCGCCGTCCAGCACGCCATCGGCCGCGGCGGGGTCAGCGTGGTGTCCCTGCCCGGGGACATCGCCTCGCTGCCCGCGCCCGAGAAGACCGTGGAGCACGCGCTCGTGACCGCGCGCCCGACCGTGCGGCCCGGTGACGGGGAGATCGAGAAGCTGGTCCGGCTGATCGACGAGGCCGACAAGGTCACACTGTTCTGCGGGAGCGGCACCGCCGGGGCGCACGCCGAGGTGATGGAGTTCGCGGGCCGGGTCAAGGCCCCCGTCGGGCACGCCCTGCGCGGCAAGGAATGGATCCAGTACGACAATCCGTACGACGTCGGCATGAGCGGGCTGCTCGGCTACGGCGCGGCCTACGAGGCCACCCACGAGTGCGACCTGCTGATCCTGCTCGGCACGGACTTCCCGTACAACGCCTTCCTCCCCGACGACGTGAAGATCGTGCAGGTGGACATCCGCCCCGAGCACCTCGGGCGGCGTTCGAAGCTGGACCTCGCGGTCTGGGGCGACGTACGGGAGACCCTGCGCGCGCTGAACACCCGGGTGAAGGCCAAGACGGACCGCCGGTTCCTGGACCGGATGCTGAAGAAGCACACGGACGCGCTGGAGGGGGTGGTGAAGGCGTACACGCGCAAGGTGGAGAAGCACACGCCCATCCATCCCGAGTACGTGGCCGCCGTGCTCGACGAACTGGCCGACGAGGACGCCGTCTTCACCGTCGACACGGGCATGTGCAACGTGTGGGCGGCGCGCTATCTTTCCCCGAACGGCAAGCGGCGCATCATCGGCTCCTTCAGCCACGGCTCCATGGCCAACGCCCTCCCGCAGGCCATCGGGGCACAGTTCACCGATCGCGGTCGTCAAGTGGTGTCGATGTCGGGCGACGGCGGTTTCTCCATGCTGATGGGAGATTTCCTCACCCTGGTGCAGTACGACCTCCCCGTCAAAGTGGTCCTCTTCAACAACTCATCCCTCGGAATGGTCGAGTTGGAGATGCTGGTTTCCGGCCTGCCTTCGTACGGAACGACGAACAAGAACCCCGACTTCGCGGCGATCGCCCGCGCGGCGGGCGCGTTCGGGGTCCGGGTGGAGAAGCCCAAGCAGCTCACAGCCGCTTTGAAGGACGCCTTCACACACAAGGGGCCCGCCCTGGTGGACGTGGTGACCGACCCCAACGCCCTGTCGATTCCACCGAGGATCAGCACCGAAATGGTGACCGGATTCGCACTGTCCGCCAGCAAGATCGTGCTCGACGGAGGGGTCGGCCGGATGATCCAGATGGCGCGATCCAACCTGCGCAACGTGCCGCGCCCGTGAGCCCGGATGCGTGCGGATTCCCCCGGGGGGCATGCATCCCGTAGGCCTGTTCGACAGGCGGGCCGTTTCGGCCGAGGGCATTCGGGAGGTACATCGCCGTGCGGGTGGGGGCGAAGAGCGGAAAACTGTGGAGGAGAGGGCGGCCGGTACCGCGTGAACCGTCCGTCGAGGACGGGGGAACCGCGGGCGCGCTGGGGATCACCCGGAGCGTGCGGCGGGCCGATCTCAAGGCGGTGGGCGAAGTCCGCTGGGCATTAAGGGAGTTGATGCGGCACCGGTGCAGGGCGGAAGCGGCCGACGTGGCCGAGCTGCTGATCACCGAGCTCGTCACCAACGCCCTCGTCCATACCGATCAGGGCGCCGAGATCTCCGCGACGATCGCGAAGGACCGCCTGCGGGTGGAGGTCCGGGACTACGCGGCCCGCCGGCCCCGGCCGCACGTACCGTCCGCCGACGACGGTACGCACGGCAGGGGGCTGGCGCTGGTCCAGGCGCTCGCCGATGCCTGGGGCGTGGACGCGCTGGCACGGGGCGGCGGCAAGGTGGTGTGGTTCGAGCTGGACGGGGCGAGCGACGCGGGACCCGTCTGACGACAGGTCAGACGGGCCCCGCACCGGAACTCCGGCCAGTCGGACTCCGGCCGCGGCCAGACCCCGGTCAGCCGAACTGCTGTTCCAGATCCTTCAGCTTGCGCTCGAGCGAGTCGAGCCGGGGAAGGGTCTGGGTGTCGTCCTCGGCGGTGAGGTCCACCGTCCGGGGGCCGCCGGCCGTGTCAGCGGGTTCGGTCCCGCCCACGGCCTGCAGGGAGGGCCTGCGGCGCAGGGGCAGCTGTCCCGTTTCCGCTATGGCCGGCTCCGCGCCGACCGGCGCGGAGCCCGCTCCGGGGGCGAGCCCCGGTACGTCGACCTGGCGGGCGCGGGCCATGCGCCCGAACGCCCGGTTCTGCCGGCCGAGCGCCTTGATGTGCGCGCGGTCCAGGCGGTGTTGCTCCCGCCTGCGGTGCCGGTCCTGCTCCTTCTCCTTCTTGTCCTCGCGCACCTCGTCCACGGCCTCGTCGAGCGTGCGCACCCCTTCGAGCAGCATCAGCGACCAGGCGCCGAAGGTCTCGCGGGGGGCCCGCAGCCAGCGCACCATCCGGATCTGCGGCAACGGCCTCGGGATCAGGCCCTGTTCGCGCAGTGCGGCCCGGCGGGTCTGCTTCAGGGCCCGGTCGAAGAGCACGGCCGCCGAGAGCGACATGCCCGAGAAGAACTGCGGAGCTCCGTCGTGGCCGATGCCGCGCGGGGCGTGCACCCAGTTGAACCAGGCGGCCGCGCCCGCGAACAGCCAGACCAGCATGCGCGATCCGAGGGCCGCGTCGCCGTGGCTGGCCTCGCGGACGGCGAGCACCGAGCAGAACATGGCGGCGCCGTCGAGGCCGAAGGGGACCAGGTACTCCCAGCCCCCGGAGAGGTTGAGGTTCTGCCGGCCGAAGCCGACCAGTCCGTGGAAGGAGAGTGCGGCGGCGACCGCCGCGCAGCAGAACAGCAGGACGTAGGAGGCGGTCCCGTAGACGGCTTCCTTGCGCCGCCGCCGCTCCTCGCTGCGCTCCCAGCTGTCCTCGGCCACCGCGGCCTTCTCGCCTTCGCGCTTGCCCCGGGCCAGTACCGCCACTGCCGCAAGTACGCCCAGGATCAGCAGGCTGCCGGGCAGCAGCCAGTCCAGCGATATGTCGGTCAGTCTCATCGGTTTCTTCTTTCGTGGATACTCCCTGCTTTAGCTGGGAGAGGAAACGAATCCTTGGCTCGGGGGTGCGGAGCGCCGGAGGTCTCTTCGGTTTGTCGGTGACGGTCAGGTGGTGCCGGTGGGTCCTTCGGGCCGGGTGGTGTAGGCGTAGCCGTCGGCTCGCTGGAGGAGACGGAAGTGCTTGTGTCCGATGCCCTGGACGAGGCCCTGGGTGGTTTTGATGTCGAAGCTGCCGGTGGCGCGGACGGCTACCCGGCCGATGTGGGTGCCGGCCTTCTTCCCCTTGAGGACGACGGCGCGGGCGAAGTCGCCGGTCTGGTGGCCGAAGAACGTCTTCTGTCTGGGCAGGCGCTGACGTGGGAAGCCGTACCTGTCGGTGCGGGTGCGGGTGCGGGTGTAGGTGCCGCGCCCGGTTGCGGTGACCGTGAGTATGCGGGCCGGAGTGCGGGTGACGGTGTCGAGGTGGCCGACGCATAGGGCGTCGAGCGTATGGGTCTTGGGCAGGCCGGTCCGCTGCCGGTTCCATTTGGTGCGGCCTCCGGATGCGGTGTGCACCGTGGGGAAGCCGGAGTCGAGGGCGCGCCATAGTGCCCAGCGGGTGGCGTTGACGGCTGCCGCGTCACGGAGTGAAGCTTTGGCCTGAGTGAGGATGCGGGCCAACTTGCGCGGGGATCCTTTGAGGAACTCTTCAACCTGCTGGTTGGACTTCTTCTGGTTGCAGGGGATGCAGGCGGTGCACAGGTTGGAGATGCGGTCGCTGCCACCGCGTGAGCGGGGGTGGATGTGGTCGATGTTGAGCAGGACTCCGGTGATGCCGCAGTAGGCGCAGGCCCTCTCCCACTTGGCGAGGAGGTACTCGCGGGCCTCTGTGCCGTGCAGGGTGCCGTGCAGGGTGCCGTGCTGGTATTCGGTTCCCTCCAGCGGTCCGCCGTGGGACATGGCGTGGGTGTCGAACGCGACCCGTTCCACGTGCACGGTGCGGATGGGTGCCGAACGTGCGAGCCGGGTGGCCCACGACATGGTGGTGTCCACGCGGTGACGCAGTGATGGGGCGAGCCACCCCTTGGAGCGGGTGCGGTTGGAGAAGCGGGGCGCGCGGTAGCGCAGGTTGCCGGTGCGCCTACGGCGCCGGTAGGCGGAACGAGCGGTGAGCTTGTGCCGGATTGCGCTGCCCCGGTGGGTGAGTTCGACCGCGTACAGGCCACGGCGTTCGCCGTCTTTGACGGTGAACACGGCGATGCCGGTGTGTTTGGAGCCGGGGTCGATCCCGAGTTCCACACCATCCACCTGGGATTCGGAGACCGTGCGGTCTTTGAGCCGGATGGCGAACGGGGTGTGCCGGGCCATGACGGCCCGGCCCTGATGGAGGAGCTTGCGGGCTCTGGCAGGCGTAGTCGGTTGCAGCGGATGGCCGTGCTTGTCCAGGACGAACACAGCAGGGTGGCCCTCACGGGCCTTCTCCCCAACCTCACGGTTGGGGGTGACGCCGTCGATGCCAGGTGAGGCATCGGCGGTCTCCCCTCGCACATGTTCCACGTCGGTTACCGCGCGTGTGCGGTGTTCGAGTCCCGTTTCGTCCCCGATCCGGGGGGTGTCTGCTGACTCGAATTCCAGAGCAGCCCGCTGAGGAAGCACGGGCTGGTGGGTCTTCTCGCCTGCGTGGAACGTAGCCAACTTCGTTCACCTCCAAAATGTGTGTCGTTGGCTGGTGCTGGTAACGGCGGCCCTCAACCAAGGCGGCTGAAGGCCCCCTCCTTCAGGGGGGGGATCCCGTGACATGCGGCTGTTCGGGGCGCCCATAGTGGCGCAGCCGGTGAGTTGTACACGCGGGTTTCGGGGCAAGTGGACGCCATCGGGGGGCGGAGCCCGCCGGATAGGGTGTTGCTGCTCGAACTGTCGCTCGTACATGGCAGGTTGAGTTCGATTACGGGTCAGCCGGACGGGTGGTGTCAGTCGGTGCCGGCCGACTCGGTACTCGGCGTCGAGCCGGGCGAGGATGCGGCGCAGTTCGCGGCCGCGCCTGCCGGACATGCCGAGGGCGACGGTCTCGAGGAAGCCGCGGGCCTCGTGGGGGTCGGGGCAGCACTCCCAGACCCCGCAGTCGCCGTCGTTCGCGACCCACAGCCGGCGGTAGGGGTGTCGTACGAAGTCGGCCCAGACCAGGACGGCCCTGGCCGTCACGCCGGGCCAGAGGTGGCTCCGGCTGCGCTCGATCCGGGCCACTTCGGCGTGGGCGCGCGAGGACAGCCCGGCGATGGCGGGACGGTATGCGAGGGGACTGTGTGCGTGGGGCCGGTGCCGGGGACGCTGTCCGGCGCGGATCCGCCCGGGCCGGTTACGCGGCACGGGCCTTTCGGTCGAGGTTCACGAAGCAGGCGAGGTTCACGAGGAAAGTGTCCCAGGGTCCGCCGTCAGCCGGGCCACGCGGTCCGCGTCGCAGGTGCGGGGGCAGGTGACGCAGGTGTCGTCGGGGCGGATCGTGTAGAAGAAGCAGCAGCTCGCCCGGTCGCGCGTGGGCAGTTCCCGGCCGCCGGGGCCCTCGAGCGTGCGGAAGCCCGCGCCGCCCGTGTACGGGGCGGTCGCGCCGGGGAGCAGCAGCTCCAGCTCGTGCGCGGCCCGCCGCTTCTCGGCTTCGCCCAGCAGCTCGGCGACGTACCACAGGCCCTCGACGATGTCGTCGGTCGCCATCCCCCACAGGGCGCGCCGCCCGCGCCGCGTGCGCGGGCCGAAGCCCTCCATGACCGGTTCGAGGTGCCGGGCCACCGCGACCCGGACCTCGTGGCGCAGCGCGTCCTCGTCGGGGACGACCCGGGCCCCACGGAGCGCGGCCGCCGGGTCGTCGGGCAGGCAGGCGAAGGACCCCGTGCGCACGGCCATGTGGCCGTCGGTCCGGTGGTAGGACACGGACCCGGGGAGCAGCAGGGGCACGCGCCGGTCCAGGAACCAGGGCACGGTGACCAGCAGGCAGAACTCCCACGCGTACCGGTGCAGGCCGAAGCCCGCCACCACGTCGGGCCGGGCCCGGCTGCCGTAGTCCCGCAGCACCTGGGCCTCGTCCCACGCCAGGAAGGCGTCCAGGCCCTCGCCGCCCGCCGCGAGCTCGTCGGCGCCGACCCACCCCACACCGCGAGGGGAGGGTTCGTGCGCGGCGAGCTCGGTGACGCGCAGACCGCTGTACGCCCGGCCCAGCCGTGCGTACGCCGACGCCACCGGAGAGCCGGCCGGGGCGTGCGTGCGCAAGGGCTTGACGGCCATGACGGTCATGCGGGACCACCGAATCACGCGATCGTTAACAGGTAAGCCTTACCTTACCTGATCTCTTTCGGATCTGGGATACCCGCCGGGATACCCTCTGGTCAGGTCTAGACCCGTAGGAGGACCGAGTGCACGACACGGCCCGAGCCCGGGTTCCGGCACAGCAGACGCGGAAGGTGACCCGCCCTTCGGTGCGCGGCCAGATCCTCGACGCCCTGCGCGCGGCGCTCGTCGAGGGCGAGCTGGTGCCCGGGGAGATCTACTCCGGGCCGGCGCTGGGGGAGCGGTTCGGGGTCTCGGCGACGCCCGTGCGCGAGGCGATGGCCCAGCTGGCGCTGGAGGGGGCGGTCGAATGCCTCCCGAACCGCGGCTTCCGGGTCCTGACCCGGACCCCGCGGGAGCTGGCGGAGCTGGCCGAGGTCCGGGCGCTGCTCGAGGTCCCGGTGATGCTGCGGCTCGCCCGCACGGTGCCCGCGGAGGCCTGGGCGGCGCTGAGGCCGGCGGCGGCCGCGACGGCGGAGGCGGCGGCCGCGGGTGATCTGGCGCGGTACGCGGACGTGGACCGGGCGTTCCACCGTGCGGTGCTGGCGCTGGCGGGCAACGGCCAGCTGTTGCTGGTGGCGGACGACCTCCACCGCCGCTCCCAGTGGCCCCTCCCGGGGCCCCCGCGGATCCGCCGCGCGGATCTCGTCGCTGACGCGGCGGAGCACACGGCGCTGCTGGCGGCGCTCGCCGCGGGTGACCTGCCGGTCGTGGAATCCCTGGCCCGCGAACACTTCGCCACGGCCTGAGCAGGCCCTGGCGGATCCAGAGCGCCGGCGTGTGAGGCGCGGGGTCCGGGGCGCTGCCCCAGGGGCTCGGGCGCAGCCCGGGGCCGGGGGCCGGGCCGCGCCCGGGGAAAGATCGGTTGCACGGGAGACATGCCACATGCAGGTGCGGGCGCGAGGGGACGGGCGGATCGGACTCAGTGCGCGTCGGCGATGTGCTGGGTGCCGATGCGCTTGCGGAACACCCAGTACGTCCAGGACTGGTAGAGCAGGACCAACGGGGTCGCCACTCCCGCGCACCAGGTCATGATCTTCAGGGTGTACGGGCTGGACGAGGCGTTGGTGACCGTGAGGTTCCAGGCGTCGTTCAGCGAGGACGGCATGACGTTCGGGAAGAGCGTCAGGAACAGCATCGCGACGGCGGCCGCGATGGTGACCCCCGACAGGGCGAACGCCCAGCCCTCCCGGCCCTTGAAGTTGAAGCCGAGCGCCCCGAGCAGTGCGAGGACCGCGACGGTCATCGCCACGAGGCTCCAGCCGTCTCCGCGCGAGACCTGGGTCCAGATCAGGAAGGCGAGCGCCAGGACGGCGGTCACCGCACCGAGCCGCAGGGCCAGCTTGCGCGAGCGGTCCCGGATGTCACCGACCGTCTTGAGCGAGGTGAACACCGTGCCGTGGAAGGTGAACAGGCTGAGGGTGACCAGGCCGCCGAGGATCGAGTAGACGTTGAGCAGGTCGAGGAAGTTTCCGACGTACTCCATGTCCTGGTCGATCTTCACACCGCGCACGATGTTGGCGAAGGCCACGCCCCACAGGAACGCGGGGATCAGCGAGGTCCAGAAGATCGCGTGTTCCCAGTTGGTCTGCCACTTGTCCTCGGGCCGCTTGTGCCGGTACTCGAAGGCGACGCCGCGGATGATGAGGCAGATCAGGATGATCAGGAGCGGGAGGTAGAAGCCGGAGAAGAGGGTGGCGTACCACTCGGGGAAGGCGGCGAAGGTCGCGCCGCCGGCCGTGAGCAGCCAGACCTCGTTGCCGTCCCACACGGGCCCGATCGTGTTGATCAGGACCCGCTTCTCCTTGCGGTCGCGGGCCAGCAGCTTGGTCAGTACGCCGACTCCGAAGTCGAAGCCCTCCAGGAAGAAGTAGCCGATCCACAGGACGGCGATGAGCACGAACCAGACGTCGTGGAGTTGCATGGTGTGGTCTCCCCAGCCTCAGTACGAGAAGGCCATCGGCCGGTCAGGGTTCTTGTCGTCCCCGCCGATCTTGGTGGGCGGGTTGAGGTCGGCCTCGGTGAGCTCGGGCGGGCCGATCTTGACGTACTTCACGAGGAGCTTGACCTCGATCACGGCGAGCACGGCGTAGAGCAGCGTGAAGCCGATCATCGACGTGAGCACCTCGCCCTGGGAGACGTGCGGCGAGACCGCGTCCCTCGTGCGCAGCACTCCGTAGACCACCCAGGGCTGGCGGCCCATCTCGGTGAAGATCCAGCCCCAGGAGTTGGCGATGAGCGGGAAGCCCATGGTCCACAGGGCGACGATCCAGTACCAGTGGGTGAACTTGGGGCTCAGGGCCTTCTTGAAGAGGACCAGGTGCGGGACCTCGTTCTCACCGGTGCGCAGCCCCGGCGGCAGCATGAACTTCTTGCGGGTGAGCCAGAGCCCCAGCATGCCCACGCCGAGGGAGGCCATGCCGAAGCCGATCATCCAGCGGAAGCCCCAGTAGGCGACGGGGATGTTGGGCCGGTAGTCCCCGGGCCCGAACTTCTCCTGCTCGGCCTTGTTCACGTCGTTGATGCCCGGGACGAACGAGGTGAAGTCGTCGTTGGCCAGGAAGGACAGCAGGCCCGGGATCTCTATGGCGACCTTGTTGTGGCCCTGCTCGACGTCGCCGTAGGCGAAGACCGAGAAGGGTGCGGGCGCCTCGCCGTCCCAAAGCGCCTCGGCGGCGGCCATCTTCATCGGCTGCTGCTTGAACATCACCTTGCCGAGCAGGTCTCCGCTGATGGCGGTGCCCAGGCCGGCGATGATCATGACGACCAGGCCGAGCCGCAGCGAGGTCCGCATGACCGGGACGTGCCTCTTGCGGGCGAGGTGGAAGGCGGCGATGCCGACCATGAACGCGCCGCCCACCAGGAAGGCCGCGGTCATCGTGTGGAAGAACTGGGTCAGCGCGGTGTTCTGGGTGAGCACCAGCCAGAAGTCGGTGAGCTCGGCCCGGCCGCGCTCCTCGTTGATCCGGTAGCCGACCGGGTGCTGCATCCAGGAGTTCGCCGCGAGGATGAAGTACGCCGAGAGGATGGTGCCGATGGAGACCATCCAGATGCAGGCCAGGTGGATCTTCTTCGGCAGCTTGTCCCACCCGAAGATCCACAGGCCGATGAAGGTGGACTCGAAGAAGAAGGCGATGAGCGCCTCGAAGGCCAGCGGGGCTCCGAAGATGTCACCGACGAACCGCGAGTAGTCCGACCAGTTCATGCCGAACTGGAACTCCTGGACGATGCCGGTGACGACACCCATCGCGATGTTGATCAGGAAGAGCTTGCCCCAGAACTTGGTGGCCTTGAGGTACTTCTCCTTTTCCGAACGCACCCAGGCGGTCTGCAAGATCGCGACGAGCGCGGCCAGCGAGATCGTCAGGGGGACGAAGAGGAAGTGATAGACGGTGGTAATACCGAACTGCCATCGCGCCAGGGTCTCTGGCGCCAGAGCTAGGTCCACGTCGTCGTCTCCTTCGTTTCGCCCGTGGTCACAGCCGCAGTTTGTCTCTTGTATCCCACTCAATCCGGGAGGAAGCAGGACACGCTTGTGAACGCGTTCACATTCACAAGCATTATGTCGTACTGCTGTCGGCGTCTTCCAGGGGGGGTACCTCTAGCGAATACATTCAACAGATTGTTGAATGCGAGCCATGAAGATTCGAATCCTGTGGCCCGCGGGCCACCTCACCGCGACCCTCGACGAGACCCCGACCGCCAAGGCGCTCGCCGGGGCACTCCCGATTTCCGCCTCCGCCAACACCTGGGGCGAGGAGGTCTATTTCGACACCGGCGTCTCCGTGGCGCTGGAGGACGACGCCCGCCAGGTCGTCGAGCCGGGCACCGTCGCGTTCTGGACCGAGGGCGACGCGCTCGCGCTGCCCTACGGTCCGACGCCGATCTCCCGCGGTGGCGAGAGCCGCCTGGCGAGCCCCTGCAACGTGCTCGGCTCCTTCGACGGCGACCCCCGCCTGCTGGCCACCGTCCGCGACGGCGACCCCATCCGGGTGGAACTGGCCTAGGCCCTGCCCTGCCTTGCCCCGCCCTGCCCCGCCCGGGCGGACGGGGCCCGGGCCGGGAGGCCCGCCCCGGCTAGAACTCCTTGAAGAACGCCGCCGCCGTGTTCAGGAAGAGGTCGTTCGCCTCCGGCTCGCCGATCGTGACCCGCAGGCCCTCGCCCGCGAAGGGCCGGACCACCACTCCGGCCTTCTCGCAGGCCGCCGCGAAGTCGGCGGTCCGCTCCCCGAGCCGCATCCACACGAAGTTGGCCTGCGTATCGGGCACGACCGTCCAGCCCTGGGCCAGCAGCGTCCCGTGGACCCGAGTGCGCTCGCTCACCAGCGACCCGACCCGGCCCATCAGCTCGTCCTCGGCCCGCAGGGAGGCGACCGCCGCGTCCTGGGCGAGCTGGCTGACGCCGAAGGGCACCGCCGTCTTGCGCAGCGCCGCGGCCACCGGCTCGTGTGCCACCGCGAAGCCCACGCGCAGGCCCGCGAGCCCGTACGCCTTGGAGAACGTGCGCAGCACCGCGACGTTCGGGCGGGTGCGGTAGAGCTCGATGCCGTCCGGCACCTCCGCGTCGCGGACAAACTCCTTGTACGCCTCGTCGAGGACGATCAGGATGTCCGAGGGCACCCGGTCCAGGAAGCGCTCCAGCTCGGCACGGCGGACGGCGGTGCCGGTGGGGTTGTTGGGGTTGCAGACGAAGATCAGCCGGGTGCGTTCGGTGATCGCGTCGAACATGGCGTCCAGGTCGTGCACGTCGCCGTCGGTCAGCGGGACCTGGACGGACGTCGCACCCGAGATCTGCACGATGATCGGATAAGCCTCGAAAGACCGCCAGGCGTAGATGACCTCGTCGCCGGGGCCCGCCGTCGACTGGATCAGCGACTGGGCGACCCCGACGGATCCGGTGCCGGTGGCGATGTGCTCGACCGGAACCCCGAACCGCTCCGCGAGCTCGTTCGCCAGACCCGTGCACGCCATGTCCGGGTAGCGGTTGAACTGGCCGGCCGCCGCGACCACGCTCTCCAGCACCCCAGGCAGGGGCGGGTACGGGTTCTCGTTCGAGGACAGCTTGAACGCCACGGGACCGCCCGCCGCGGCGGGCCTCCCGGGCTTGTAGGTGGGGATGCCGTCCAGCTCGGCGCGCAGCCTCGGGCTCTTCTCGCTCACCGCAGGTCCTCCTCGACCATCCCGTACGACGTCGCCGTCGACTCAATACTCCTCACCTTATGAGGATTCCGTCCATCCGAGAACGGCAGGCGCCAGGAATGCGGGAGAGCGCACGCATATATGCGTGCGCCGGTGGCCTGCGCCGTGGCGCGCGTCCCTCGTACAGGTGAGTTGAGACCGGCCCGAGAGCGGTCCGTTTTGGCATGCCCGGGCCCGACGACAAGTGCACCCGACACTCTCCGCAACCAAACACCTCTATTTCCAAGGTCATTGGGGGTGGCGAACCGTGCAGAATCGTGCCTGTCAACGCCTGCATATGCATCCGGACCACCCGGGCCACCGAGCCCTACTATCGGCACGCCATGACAGCAGCAGGGAAGCATCAGGTGAGCCGGACCGAGACCACCCGGCGGGCCGCCGGCCGACAAAGCCGGGCCGGCATCAGGGACGTGGCCGCCGCGGCGGGCGTCTCGATCACGACCGTCTCCGACGCGCTCAATGGCAAGGGGCGGCTGCCGGACGCCACCCGCCGCCACGTTCGCGAAGTCGCAGACCGGCTGGGCTACCGCCCCTCCGCGGCGGCCCGCACCCTCCGTACCGGCAAGTCGGGCCTCATCGGCCTGACCGTGACTACGTACGGGGATGAACCTTTCACCTTCACCGAATTCGCGTACTTCGCCGAGATGGCCAGGGCCGCCACCTCCGCCGCGCTCGCTCGCGGCTACGCCCTCGTCATCCTCCCCGCCACCTCCCGACACGACGTCTGGTCCAACGTGGCCCTCGACGGCACCGTCGTCATCGACCCCTCCGACCACGATCCCGTCGTCACCGAACTGGTCCGCCAGGGCCTGCCCGTGGTCTCGGACGGCCGCCCGGCCGGTTCACTCCCCGTCACCGCGTGGGTCGACAACGATCACGAGGCCGCCGTACTGGGCCTCCTCGACCACCTCGCCGCCGCCGGCGCCCGCCGCATCGGGCTGCTGACCGGCACCACCACCGACACCTACACCCGGCTCTCCACCACCGCCTACCTGAACTGGTGCGAGCGCGTGGGCCAGGATCCCGTCTACGAGTCCTACCCCGCCCACGATCCGTGCGCCGGCGCCGTCGCCGCCGACCGGCTGCTCGCCCGGCCCGACCGGCCCGATGCCGTCTACGGGCTCTTCGACCCCAACGGCACCGACCTGCTGGCCGCCGCCCGGCGCTACGGCCTGCGCGTTCCCGAAGACCTGCTGCTCGTGTGCTGCAGCGAATCCACCGTGTACGCCAACACCGAACCGCCCATCACCACCCTGTCCCTCAAACCGCGCCGCATCGGCACCGCCGTCGTACAGCTGCTCATCGACGCCATCGAGGGCGTCGACACGGGTGGCCCCGTCGAACAAGTCGTCCCGACCGAGCTGATCATCCGCACCTCCTCCCAGCGCAGGCAGCCCCGTACGACCGTCAGTCCGCCCCGCTCCCCGGCGCAGGACTGACCACCACGCCGGCCCACCGGCGGGGCCGCCGGCCCCGCCGAGGATTTCAGCAACACCGATATCGGGAGAAAACACCAGGAACGAACGGCTCCGGACAGGATTCACCACCCCTGGTGCGTCACAGAGCGCGAGCTGCATTCCTATGATGGGCGCACGACATCACGGACCCTCCGCCCCGGAGGCGGAAGGGTCCGCAGGTGTACGGCAGCGCGACGGTGGTGGAGGGGTCGATGACTCAGGGGGCCGGTCAGGGACCCGCGGTGCGGACTGACACCGAGCGGGACTTCCGGTTGCCGGTCGCCGAACCAGCCCCGCATGCCGTGATCGCGGCGCCGACCGGGCTTCCCGGTGCCGCCTCCGTCCACGGCGCGTACCCCGCGTACTACGACCAGCCCCCGGCTCCCGTCCCCCCACAGCACGGGTACGGCTACGGACATGGCTACGGCGAACCCGTGCGCGCCATGGGCCACGCCGCGGAGGAGGACGAGCCCGACGAGGGCTACACCCCGACGCAGCGGGACCTGCCCGTCATCGGGCTCGGCGCCCTCGGCGGCCCCGGTGACACCGTCCAGGTCCAGTACGTCCCCCAGGAAGCCTCGGCGGACGGCCCGGGCCCGCTCTACGTCGTCGGCGACGTCCACGGCTACCTCGACGAACTCGTCACCGAGCTGCGGGCGCAGGGGCTCATCGACGCCGACCACAACTGGTCCGCCGGCAACGCCCGGCTCTGGTTCCTCGGCGACTTCACCGATCGCGGCCCCGACGGCATCGGGGTCATCGACCTCGTCATGCGGCTCTCCGCCGAGGCCGCCGCCGCCGGCGGCTACTGCAAGGCGCTCATGGGCAACCACGAGCTGCTCCTCATCGGCGCCAAGCGGTTCGGCGACACGCCCGTCGCCTCCGGCGCCGGCACCGCCACCTTCCAGGCGGCCTGGCTCCTCAACGGCGGGCAGCGCACCGACATGGAGCGCCTCCAGGACGTCCACCTGCAGTGGATGTCCCGGCTGGACGCGGCGGTCCTCGTGGAGGACCACCTGCTCCTGCACTCCGACACCACCGCCTACCTCGACTACGGCGACTCGGTCGAGGACGTGAACGACACCATCCACGAGCTGCTCAACCGCAACGACGCCGACATCACCTGGGACCTGTTCCGCAAGTTCACCAAGCGCTTCGCCTTCCGGGACGAGGACAGCGGCCCCGCTGCCGTCCGCGAGCTCCTCGGCACCTACGGCGGCAGCCGCGTCGTGCACGGGCACAGTCCCATCCCGTACCTGCTGGGCGAGGTGGGCACCGAGGACGGCGACGCGTCGCGCGGTCCGGAGGCCGTGGTGGGCCCCCACGTCTACGCGGAAGGCCTGGCCATCGCCATGGACGGCGGTGTCACCATGGCGGGCAAACTGCTCGTCGTACAACTCCCGCTGAACGACTAGGGCTTCCCGGAGCAGGGTATTTCCGGAAAGCCCCTGTCAAGGCACGGCATGGGCGCTCTACCATCGCTCTATCCGTAGCAGGCTCTCCTCCGTTTGTGCCGGCGCCCGGGTCTACGCGGGCATACCGGCTTCTACGGAGCATCGGGGGATGCACATGACCAGCGCTCCGCACCTGCTCACCGAAGACCGACCGGAGTTCGATCGGCTCCTCGAAGAGGCGCTGCGCACAGCGAACGACCGGCCCGAGCTCGCCTCCATAGGCGAACGGCTGAACGCCGAACAGCTGCGCACCATGGCCATGGGGGCCACCGCGCTGCTGACAGCCGCGGCGGCGGCCGAGTACGACCACTACGTGAAGGTCCGCAAGCAGCGGCAGGACGAGATCCTGTCCACGCCCGGAACCACGGCGGAGGAGGGCGGCGGACAGGGCACGGGAGGCGGCGCGGGCGTCAGTGCCGTGGTCGCGGTCCTCGCGCCGGTCCTGGCCGGCACCGCCATGCTGATCTTCCTGATGGTGGGCTACATCCTGAAGATGATCGAGCCCGAACCCGCCTTCGCCGAAACGATGCTGACGGCGGGCTGGCTCTTCGGCGGGCTCACGGCCGCGGCCCTGCTCTTCGCCGTCATCGGCCTGCTGGTGACGGCGGTCCGCAACAGTTCCACCGAGGTCGTGGCGGACGAGACCGAAGCGGTGCCCGACGAGGTGGCGCGGGCCCGGGAAGCCTGGCGCAACGCCCTGCTGGAGCGCGGCATCATGCCGTTCCTGCGGGACGCGCTGGCCGACCCCAGCGCGGCTGCCGCGCTTCCGACCCAGCGCAAACCGGGGGCCGGGCGCATCCCCAACCTGGGATACACCCGGCCCGATTTCACCAGCCCCGGGGCCCCTTCGGAGGGTCCCCGTCCCGGCTACTCGTCTCCGGACTTCACCAGCCCGGACTTCGGCGGCCCGGAGTCCGAGCCGCGGTGACTTCCCGCTACTTGGTCTCCACGGGCTTGATGTTGCGGTCCTCCCTGCTCAGCGCCTTGTGCGCGAACCGGGCCAGGCCGTTCGCACCCGGGGTGGGCTGAGGACTCGCTGCCGCCCACACCCCGGTGCAGACGAGTGCGTCCGGAGTACCGGGGTCGATGTCGCAGGAGGTCTCGTAGACGAGGCCACCCGTGGTCAGCACCTCGACGTTGACGATGTTGGCCTGCTCGGAGATCGACACCGCACACGCGTCTTCGGGGTAGGTCTCCCCCGTAGTGGTCAGGTCGTACCAGCGCCAGGGGGTCACGTTGGGCTGCAGGTCGCGGATGCCGGCGTAGGTGACGCCTGCCGAGAGCACCGCCTTGACCTCGCGAGATGCCGCGGGCCGGTGGGCGTCGACGTCGTAACACACGCCGCTGGCGCCCCGCGGGCCGGTGGGACCGGTCGGACCCGTCAGACCGTTGGTGCCCGCCGTACCCGTCGGACCGGTCGGACCCGTCAGACCGTTGGTGCCCGCCGTACCCGTCGGACCGGTCGGGCCGGTCGGACCGGTGTAGCCGCGCGGACCCGTCGGTCCCGTGTTACCCGTTTGCCCCTTGGGTCCGCGCGGACCCCGTGGGCCGGTCGGGCCCACCTTGCACTTGTCGTCGCGATCCAGCTGCACGGTCTCGACAGCCGCGTCCTGGGCCCGGGTGGCGTCCGGCCTGTGCTGCCCGGACTTGCAGGAGTCCGAATTTCCGGACGCCGCGGCCAGCCCGACGGCCGGGGACGCCATTCCCGCCAGCACCAGGGCCACCGAGGCGAACGTGCCTCCCACCAGCCACCCGGCCCGTCGGGGCACCGGCCCCAGGTACGTACGGGCCTTCTTCTCAGAACTCATCTACCGCTCCTCGCGCACACCGGATCGAATGAACCTACGAAGCCCGGAAACAAGACCAGGCTCCGCGGGCCATCCTGAGGATCCGAATCTCCCGAGTCCGACCGGCGCGCCCATCGGTCAGCGGAACGGAGCAGCGCGCACGGCCACTTGGCCGCCCGGGACACGGCCACTCGGGGCCACACACCGGCGCGGCGCACCCGCCCGGCCGAAGGCCGTCCCTAGGGTCAGCCGCCGTGAAGCCGACCATTTGCCTCTGCATGATCGTGAAGAACGAGGCCGCCGTCATCGAGCGCTGCCTCGACTCCGTGCGGGACCTCATCGACACCTGGGTCATCTCCGACACGGGTTCCACCGACGGCACCCAGGACCTCGTCCGCGAAGCATTGCGCGGCATCCCCGGAGAACTCCGCGAGGAGCCCTGGACGAACTTCGGGCACAACCGGAGCCTGAACATCGGCCATGCCCGCGGCAAGGCCGACTACCTGCTGCTCCTCGACGCCGACCTCGTCCTGCGCCGCACCGGCCGGCTGCCCCCGCTCACCGCGGACTCGTACATGCTGCGCCACGAGGGCACGACCGAGTACCGGATCAAACGCCTGGTCCGCGCCGGCCTTCCCTGGCGGTACGAGGGCGTCACCCACGAGTACCTCACCTGCGACCGCCCCGACGAGAACGACCAGCGCCCCGGAATCCAGGAGAACCTGGACGCACTGGTGATCGAGGACTACGCGGACGGCGGCTCCCGACACGACAAGTTCGAGCGGGACGCGCGCCTGCTCGGCGCAGAACTGCTGCGGGACCCGTCGAACCCCCGCACCGTCTTCTACCTCGCCCAGACGATGCGCGACATGGGCGACACCGCCGAGGCCATCCGCCTCTACGAGCGCCGCGCGGCCATGGGCGGGTGGAACGAGGAGGTCTACTTCGCCCTGCTCCAAGTCGGCGTCCTGAACGGCGAGTCCGGGGACCACCCCGCAGCCCTGGACGCCCTCTCCCGGGCCTGGGAGTCCCGGCCTGCCCGCCTGGAGGCCTGCTACGAACTCGCTTCCAGGCTGCGCCTGCTGGGGCGCCACCACACCGCGCACGCGATCACCAGGGCGGTTCTGGACCGGCCGGAGCCGGAGGACCTGCTCTTCGTCCAGCCGTGGGTGTACCGGTGGGGGCTGCTCTTCGAGCACTCCATCACCGCGTATTGGGTGGGGGACATGTCCGCCTCGCTGCGCGCCTGCGACCGACTGCTGGCCCTGCCCGATCTGCCGGAGTCCTACCGGCGCCAGACCGAAGCCAATCGGGACTTCGCGGTGAGCCGTGTTTCACGTGAAACATCGGTCCCTGTTTCACGTGAAACATCGGAGCACTCACCCGCCTAGTGCCGGGTCGAAAGCGGGCCGGCGTGTGCGCCGCCCGACCTGAGGTCAGATCGACGGACCCCCCGCTGCTGCGTAGCCGGGGGCCGTGGATGATGGCGTTGGCGGCCGGAACCGTGGCCGACGCCAAGACCGAGGAAAGCCCATGTCGACTGCCGGCCACCGGCCCACCGCGCCGTGGAGCCCCGTCCCGCACCGGCGACTCGGCAAGTGGCTCGCCATCGGTGGTTGCACCGGAGCCTTGGGCTGCGCCGCGCTGGCAGTCCTGGCAACCGTCCTCGCGCCGGTGCTGCTGGTCGCGCTGATCGCCCTGGGACGGCTTTGGGTCCCGGGAGCTCCGGGCGACGCCGTCGTGCTGACCGATGCCGAGCTGGCGGGAGTGTGGACGGACGAACGGGGCGGCAGCCTCGTCCTGGCCGGGGACGGGACGTTCAGTGCCTCATCCGCCTGTGGCGACTACTCCGACCCCGAGAGCGGGGCGGGTTCCGGATCCGATCCCACCCCGGTCAGGACGGGCACAGGCACCTGGGACACGGACTCGGACACACCGATCGGGGGCGGGCCACCGCAGTCGACCGTGCGCATCGCCTTCGGCCCGGATGAAGCGAGCACCCAGTACGAGGCGACCGGCACGACCGCGGCCCCGACGCTGTGGACGTACATCGGCGATCCCGACCACGGCGAGCGCTGCATCCTGAAGAAGCAGCGGGCGCGCTGAGCGGCGGATGTCCTGCGAGATCTTCTGGGACACCGTCTCCCGTCCCCTCGGCCGAGGGGACGGTGGCGGTGGCACCGCTGACGCCGGCGCAGCTGAAGGCTGTCGCCTTCAAAGAACGGCGAGCCGAGCGGCGCTTCGCGGATCTCAAGCAGTCGCTCTCCTCCTGCCGGACCTACGAAGGCGAGGGTTGGACCGGAAACAAGACGTTCGTCGTCGTGCGGACGGGCAACACCATCGCGTCCTTCTCGGCGCTCAACGTGGGCGGAACCTCATCGTTCCCAGCCGACCTCATCGCCCAGCAGGTCGAGCGCCTCCGCGCGGCCCAGCGAACAGGCGCACCCCAGTAACGACAGCGGCCCGCGACTCCCCCCATGAAGGTCGCGGGCCGGTCGGTCCGACGGGGTCAGTCGGCCAGCGGGAGGTACACGCGGTTGCCCGCGGCCGCGAACTCGGCGGACTTCTCCGCCATGCCCGCCTGGATCTCCTCGGCCTTGAGGTCGCCGCCGTGCTGCCGGCGGATGTCCTGCGAGATCTTCATCGAGCAGAACTTCGGACCGCACATGGAGCAGAAGTGCGCGGTCTTCGCCGGTTCGGCCGGGAGGGTCTCGTCGTGGAACTCACGGGCCGTGTCCGGGTCGAGGGCCAGGTTGAACTGGTCCTCCCAGCGGAACTCGAACCGCGCGTCCGACAGGGCGTCGTCCCACTCCTGGGCGCCCGGGTGGCCCTTGGCCAGGTCTGCCGCGTGCGCCGCGATCTTGTACGTGATGACGCCGGTCTTCACGTCGTCGCGGTTCGGCAGGCCCAGGTGCTCCTTGGGCGTGACGTAGCAGAGCATCGCGGTGCCCCACCAGGCGATCATCGCGGCGCCGATGCCCGAGGTGATGTGGTCGTAGGCGGGCGCGACGTCCGTGGTCAGCGGGCCGAGCGTGTAGAACGGCGCCTCCTCGCAGATCTCCTGCTGAAGGTCGATGTTCTCCTTGATCTTGTGCATCGGGACGTGCCCGGGGCCCTCGATCATCGTCTGCACGTTGTACCGCTTGGCGATCGTGTTCAGCTCGCCCAGCGTCTTCAGCTCCGCGAACTGCGCCGCGTCGTTGGCGTCCGCGATCGAACCGGGACGCAGCCCGTCACCCAGCGAGTAGGTGACGTCGTACGTCGCGAGGATCTCGCAGAGCTCCTCGAAGTTCGTGTAGAGGAAGTTCTCCTTGTGGTGTGCCAGGCACCACGCTGCCATGATCGAACCGCCGCGCGAGACGATGCCGGTCTTGCGGCGCGCGGTCAGCGGCACGTACGACAGCAGCACGCCGGCGTGGACCGTCATGTAGTCGACGCCCTGCTCGGCCTGCTCGATGACCGTGTCCTTGTAGATCTCCCAGGTCAGGTCCTCGGCACGGCCGTCGACCTTCTCCAGCGCCTGGTACAGCGGCACGGTGCCGATCGGAACGGGAGAGTTGCGCAGCACCCACTCGCGGGTGGTGTGGATGTTGCGGCCGGTCGAGAGGTCCATGACCGTGTCGGCGCCCCACTTGGTCGCCCAGGTCATCTTGTCGACCTCCTCCTCGATCGAGGAGGTGACGGCGGAGTTGCCGATGTTGGCGTTGACCTTCACCAGGAACCGCTTGCCGATGATCATCGGCTCGATCTCGGGGTGGTTCACGTTCACCGGCATGACCGCGCGACCTGCGGCGATCTCCTCGCGGACGACCTCGGGGGAGACGTTCTCGCGGATCGCGACGTACTCCATCTCCGGGGTGATCTCGCCCCGGCGGGCGTACGCGAGCTGCGTGACGGCGGCGCCGCCACGGCCCCGGCGGGGCTGGCGCGGGCGACCCGGGAAGACCGCGTCGAGGTTCTTGAGGCCACCGCGCGGCGAGGTGTGCTTGATGCCGTCGTCCTCGGGGCGCACGGGACGGCCCGCGTACTCCTCGGTGTCGCCGCGGCCGATGATCCAGTTCTCGCGCAGCGGCGCCAGGCCGCGGCGGACGTCGGTCTCGGTCTGCGGGTCGGTGTACGGCCCGGACGTGTCGTAGAGCGTCACGTCCTTGCCGTTGGTGAGGTGGACCTGGCGGACCGGCACCCGGATGTCGGGCCGGGAGCCCGCCAGGTATCCCTTGTGCCAGCCGGGCTGGCGCTCGGTCTGGCCGTCGGCGTCCTGGCTGACGGCAGGCGTGCGTGCGTCCTGAATGGTCATGAGACCTGATCTCCCTACGCCGGCATTACCCGGTAACAGGTTCGGCGGTCGACGCAGCCTCTTCCCGTACACATCTCTGATGTGCGTACGGTGATCAGCGCCCTCTCAGCCCGGTGCTCCGAGCTCCCGCGTTGTGCAAAGTAGCCCCCACGCTAGCGTCATCTGTGGCGTGCTGAACAGTGGGCCCCCTCATCTGTTGCGATGATCAGCCGGTGACGTCCTCGCCGCATCCCCCCACCGAGCCCACAGATCCCTCGGATCCCGCCGGTCACACCGGCCACGCGCACCCGGAGCCGGGGCACTCCCACGGACACTCCCACAGCCATGGCCCCGCGGCCCCCGTGTCGAAGCACCTGCGGAAGGTGATCGCGGCCGTGCTGATCCCCTTCGCCACCGCCGTGGTGATCGGCATGGCGGTGCTGTGGCCGGGCGGCGCCCCGGGCCACGAGCGCACCGGGGTGGGATTCGACCGGCAGACCCAGCAGGGCAAGGTCGTCTCGCTGGAGCAGGTCGACTGCAAATCCGTGAACGTGGCACAGGTGCCCGCCACGGGCGACACCTCGACCCCCGAGGGCCGCGAAGCCGTGGCCTCCCAGACCGGCGACTGCAAGAAGGCCACCGTCGCGGTCGGCAGCGGCCCGGACAAGGGACGCGAGTTCGTCGAGATCGTCCAGCCCGGCGCGCCACGCCAGTTGACGAACGGCCAGGAAGTGGTGGTCGCCTACGCGCCGGACGCGCCGCGGGACCTCCAGTACTCCGTGATCGACGTGAACCGCAAGCTCCCCATGGCCGTACTGGCCGGCATCTTCGCCCTCGCCGTCGTCCTCGTCGGGCGGATGCGCGGGCTGTTCGCGCTCATCGCGCTGGCCGTCAGCTTCGCCGTACTGACCCTCTTCATCCTCCCGGCGATCCTTCAGGGATCGAACCCGCTGGTCGTGGCGGTGGTCGGGGCCAGCGCGATCATGTTGATCGCGCTCTACATGTGCCACGGCCTGACCGCCCGCACCTCGGTCGCGGTCCTCGGCACCCTCGTCTCACTGCTGCTGATCGGCCTGCTGGGCTCGCTGTTCATCGACTGGGCGGTCCTCAGCGGCAACACCGACGACAACACCGGGCTGATCCACGGGCTCTACCCCGACATCGACATGAGCGGTTTGCTGCTTGCGGGTGTCATCATCGGATCGCTGGGCGTACTCGACGACGTGACGGTCACCCAGACGTCCGCGGTCTGGGAACTCCACCAGGCCGACCCCTCGATGGGTCCGCGAGGCCTGTACCGGGCAGGCATCCGGATCGGTCGCGACCACATCGCCTCCGTGGTCAACACCTTGGTACTGGCCTATGCGGGCGCGGCGCTGCCGCTCCTCCTGCTGTTCTCGATCGCGAACAGCAGTATGGGTTCGGTGGCCAACAGCGAGCTGGTCGCGGAGGAGATCGTACGGACCCTCGTGGGCTCGATCGGACTGGTCGCCTCGGTACCCGTGACGACGGCGCTGGCCGCGCTGGTGGTGTCCGCCGACCGCACGCCGGGCCCGGCGGCCGCGGCGGCCGCGGGGCCGCAGCGCGGCGGCCGGGGCCGGCGGCGCAAGCGTTGAAGGGGCGGACCGGCGGGCGCGACTGGTCAGGCCGCGCACACGGCCGGTCGCGGGGAACGGCAATGCGGAGCACTCAGCGCGTCGGCACGCTGAGCCGTGATGCGGTGTCACTCGTGTGCGGTGGTGCGTAAATCCGTCGGGTCGTGAGGCCGGTGCGCGTACATGCGGCGCCGCGTACGCACGGCGTCGCCGTCAGCCCGCGTTCTGCTCGTTCTGCTGGGATTCGGCCAGGATTTTGTCGAGCGCCTCGTCGAGGTTCTCCTCGAAGTCCCCGAGGTTGCGCTCCTGGCCGAGCGGAACGATTCGGTCGGTGCGGTCCAGGAACGCCACGAGTGGCGCCGCGCTCGCCCGGAAGAGGGCCCGGTCCGCGCCCACCTGCAGTCGGATGTGGACATCGGACAGCTCCTCCGGGTCGGTCGGAGCGATGTGGACGTCACCGTCGCCGCACGGCTTGTTGATGCCGTCGAGAAGAAGTTCCCGGCCGAACGCCCACGTGACGGGAGCGTCTCCGGGAAGGTGGAAGGTCAGGCGGACCGCGTAGGGGTCCCGAGCCTCGTACCGGAGCTCCACCGGGATCCGGAACGAGAGTTCCTCGGAAACGAGGAAGCTCATCATGACCTCTGCCTGTACCGACTCGCGCATTGCTTACCCCGCTGTAGTGGAAGTGGCCAGGAATGATCCCCCAAGGCCCTCTTGACAAGAGTGGTGTAAGCGCTTGCAGATCACAAGGAGTGAGTTTTCAGATACTGATAGAGAACGAGAGGGTGCTCAACAGCGCGCCTACTTCACTCCGTAGTCGATCGACCGCATAGAGCAATCGATCCTCTTGGTGCACAGGGAGAGAAATCGCCATGGTCGCGGCCGTATCGCCCGCGGTGATGGGGATGGCCGCGCACACCGTGCCGAGGGAGTACTCCTGACGCTCAGTCACCGGCTGCATCCGCTCCATGGAGCCGATCCGCTGCTCGAGGGCGTGGAGATCCCGGACGGTGTAGGGGGTGACGGCCTCGACCGGGTGCCGGTCGTAGTAGTCCTTGCGCGTCTTCTCGTCGAGCTGGCCGAGCAGGCACTGCCCGATGGCGTGCGCGTGGCCGGTCTCGCGGAAGTCGGCCCACTCCTCGCAGGCCGGGTGGGCCGCGGTGTCCGATACGCCGACGACTTCGATCTCACCCTCGCGGTAGACCGCGAAGTAGACGGGGGCCCCGACCGCGTCGCGGAAGTGCGCGAGGGAGTCGAGGATCATGCTGCGACGTTTCTGCTGAAGCCCGCCACCGGCCAGCCGGCCCGCGGCGTCCCCCAGGACGAAGACGCCGCTCTCCCTGCGCAGATAGCCCTCGTGCGTCAGGGTGCGCAGCAGGTGGTACGCGGTGGGAAGCGGGAGCCCGGCCTCGCGCGCCAGCTGTTTGGCCGGGGCTCCCTCGCTATGGGAGCCCACAGCTTCGAGCAGCCTCAGCGCCCTCTGCACCGAACCGATCAGGGTCGGCACGGCGTTGTGAACCGAAGACAAAAGCTCACCCCCAGGCGTGGCGGCGGGCCGGAGGGGCCCACCCTGCGGGGGCCGCCCCCGCGTGCGCCGTGACTCCTGGGGGTCGTGCTCGGCGGCTGTTTGAAAGAACCGCTGGTCAGGGCGGCAGTACCGGCTTTCGGTGCCCAGGGAACGGCACAGATTGCCACTCTATCCGCCGATTCCCGGGCTGTGAGCGGTTTAGTGCTTCACGTTCCCTCGCCTGGGTTAACCCGGTGCCGCCCCGGTCGCGTGCGTCCTACCACTCTCCGGCGGAAGACTTGGAGCGGCCGCCGGAGAACTTCTTCACGACGAAGATCAGACCGCCGACGAGGGCCACGAGGAGGAGCCCCTTGAAGAGGAAGCTGATCAGCGCGCCCAGGACGGTGGTGATCACACCGCCGAAGACGAAGAGCACCAGCAGCGGAGTGGCGACCCACTTGACCCACCAGGGCGTGCCCTCGAATATCCCTCGGATGCCTTCCATGTCCCAACCTCTTCCTTGTCCGTGACTTCCTGCTTTCGATGCTAGGAGGCCACGGGCGCCCGCGGGGGCCCGCGAGCCCCCGCAGTCCCCTGATCCGACCCCTAGGGGGACCGGGCCCCGAACCCTCACCCAGCCTGCCGGTTCACCCCTCCGGCGGGGAGAAGACCACCATCACCTTGAGGTTCTCGGTGATGTGGTGGAACTTGTGCGGCACCCCCGCCGGGACGTACACCACGCTCCCGTTGGCCACCGTCGTCGTCTCCTCCCCGACGGTGATGGACGCCCGGCCGCTCACGACGAAGTACACCTCGTCCTGGCCGTGGGGCTGTTGCGGATCGGTCTGCCCTGCGTCCAGCGCGTAGAGCCCGACCGACATGTTCCGCTCGCGCAGGAACTGCAGGTAGGCACCCTCGTTCGCGGCGCGCTCGGCCTCGAGCTCGGTCAGCCGGAAGGCCTTCATCGTTTTTGCACCCCTTGTGCTCTCTCGTGCCCCGAGCATCCGCAGATCAGCTGATGTTCCACCGGGATCATCTCTGCAACGATCGGACACATGACGAACTTCGTACTCAAGACCCTCGCCAACGCCGCGGCCCTGGCCGTCGCCATCTGGCTCCTCGCGGGCATCACGCTGGACGACGGCAGCAGCCTGGGCCGCCGCACCGTCACGCTGCTGCTGGTCGCGCTGATCTTCGGCCTGGTCAACTTCATCGTCAAGCCCGTGGTGAAGCTGTTCTCACTGCCCCTCTTCATCCTCACCCTCGGACTGTTCACCCTCGTGGTGAACGCGGCGATGCTGCTGCTGACCTCGTGGCTGGCCGATCAGTTCGACCTCAGCTTCCACGTCGACGGCTTCTGGACCGCCGTCGTCGGCGCCCTGATCATCTCCATCGTCTCCTGGGCCGTGAACATGGTCCTGCCCGACAAGAACTGAAGCGGCCGCCCGTGTACCGCGTGTGCTTCGTCTGCACCGGCAACATCTGCCGCTCGCCCATGGCCGAGTCGGTCTTCCGCGCCCACGTGGCCGACGCCGGGCTCGCGGGCCTGGTCGGGGTCGACAGCGCCGGCACCGGCGGCTGGCACGAGGGGGACGGCGCCGATCCGCGCACCGTCGCCGTCCTCGAGGCCGCCGGGTACGAACAGGACCACCGGGCCCGCCAGTTCCGGGCCTCCTGGTTCGCCGGGCTCGATCTCGTCATCGCGCTCGACGTCGGCCACGTCCGGGACCTGAGGGCGCTCGCCCCCACCCCGCAGGACGCCGCCAAGGTCCGGCTGCTGCGGTCCTACGACCCGGCGGCCCCGGCCGCGCGGGGCGACGTACCCGATCCCTACTACGGCTCCCTCGCCGGATTCGAGGAGTGCCTGGGCCTGGTCGAGGCGGCGAGCCCCGGCCTGCTGGACGCCGTACGCGAAGCCGTGAAGGAGCACACCCCATGAGCGCACCCGACAGCGCGCCCCGCCGGCCGCGGCCGTTCGGCGACGGCACCGTGGCCGTCCGCGCCGGCCTGCCCGAGCCCGTCAAGAACGAGCCGCCCCTGCCCGGGCCGGTCTTCGCCGCCCACTTCCACCTCCCCGGAGACGTGGACGGCCCCTATGCCTACGGCCGCGACACCAACCCCACCTGGACCCTGCTGGAGCGGGCCATCGGGGAACTGGAGGCCCCCGGGCTGGACGGGGCCGACACCGTCGTCTTCGCCTCGGGCATGGCCGCCGTCTCCGCCGTCCTGCTCTCCCAGGCGCGCGCCGGCGACACCGTCGTGCTGCCCGACGACGGCTACCAGGTCCTGCCGCTCGTCCGGGAGCAGTTGGAGGCGTACGGAGTCCACGTGCGCACCGCCCCCACCGGCGAGGACGCCCAGCTCTCCGTCCTCGGCGGAGCCCGGCTGCTGTGGCTGGAGACCCCCTCCAACCCCGGGCTCGACGTCTGCGACGTGCGGCGCCTCGTGGACGCGGCGCACGCCGGCGGAGCCCTGGTCGCCGTCGACAACACCCTCGCGACCCCGCTCGGCCAGCGGCCCCTCGAGCTGGGGGCCGATTTCTCGGTGGCCAGCGGCACCAAGGGCCTGACCGGCCACGGGGACCTGCTGCTCGGCTACGTCGTCTGCCGGGACGCGGAGCTCGCCGCGGGCATCCGGCGCTGGCGCAAGGTGGTCGGCGCGATCCCCGGCCCCATGGAGGCCTGGCTCGCGCACCGCTCCCTGTCCACCATCCAGCTGCGCGCCCAGCGGCAGTGGGCCAACGCGCTGGCCGTCGCGGAGGCCCTCGGCGACCGCACCGACGTCACCGGGCTGCGCTACCCGGGCCTGCCCTCGGACCCGTCCCACAAGACGGCGGCGCGCCAGATGCGCGGCTTCGGCTCGATCGTCTCCTTCACCCTGCCCGACCGCGCGCACGCGGAACGGTTCATGGCCTCGCTGCACCTCGTCGAGGACGCCACCAGCTTCGGCGGGGTGCGCTCCACGGCGGAGCGGCGCCGGCGGTGGGGCGGCGACGCCGTGCCGGAGGGGTTCATCCGCTTCTCCGCCGGGGCCGAGGACACGGAGGACCTGGTCGCCGACGTGCTGCGGGCCCTCGACGCGGCGCTCGGGGACGCCTGAACAGCCGCCGGACAGACGGTCCGAGCCTCCCGCCCGGCGGCTCGGACCTCCCGGCTCCCGGTCCCTCGGACCCCGTGTGCGCGCGTGTTTCGAGGGCACGCGTTTCAGAAGCGGAAGTCTGGGCCACTCTTCTCCCATGACCGAACGTCCAGTGGTCAAACGCACCGCCCGCGCGATCCTGCTCGACGGTGACGACCTGATCCTCATCAAGCGCACCAAGCCCGGCATCGACCCGTACTGGCTCACCCCCGGCGGGGGCGTGGAATCCTCGGACCCCACCGTCGTCGAAGCCCTCCACCGCGAGCTCCACGAGGAACTCGGCGCGAAGATCACCGATGTCGTGCCCTGTTTCGTCGACACCGTCGAGCACATCGCCGACAGAGGGGTGACCGGCGTCAAGGTCCAGCACTTCTTCGTCTGCCACCTCGAATCCATGGACCCCAGCCAGCGGCACGGCCCCGAGATCGACGAGCCGGAGGGCGAGTACGAGATCGTGCGCGTGCCCTTCAGCCGCGTCGGCATCGCGGCCGTCCACCTCGTCCCGCTGTCCCTGCGCCACTACCTCGACGGCAACATCGAGGGCGTGCGCGCGATGCACGCCCCCGACCTGGGCTGATCCCGGCCCGAGGTGGGCCGACCACGACCGGCCTCGACCGATCCCGACCGACCGCGGGCGCCTGCCGGAATCAGCCGGCGACGCCCGCCAGCTCTTCCACCGCGTCGTGCAGGATGCGCTCCCCGGGGATTCCGATCCGCTTCAGCGCGTCCACCCCGCTGCGGATCATCGCCGCCGGCCCCGAGACGAAGGCGTCGTAGGAGCTCCAGGGCCCGTGGGTGCCGACGGCCTGCGGCAGCTGTCCGGCCAGCCCCTCCGCGCAGACCACCGGGCGCACCGACAGCCAGGGGTGCGAGCGCTGCAGCCCCAGCAACGTGTCCTTGTCGTACAGGTCGTTGTCGCTGCGCGCCCCGAAGAACACCTCGACCGGCCGCCGTTCGCCGTGTTCGGCCACGTCCTCGATCAGGGCCTTGATCGGGGCGATGCCGGTGCCGCCGCCCAGGCAGAGCATGCCGTTGTCGGTGGTGTGGTCGACCACCATCGACCCCGCCGGCGGCCCCAGCCGCAGTACGTCGCCCGGCCGGGCGTGCCGTACGAGCGCGTTGGAGACCCATCCCGCCGGAACGGCCTTGACGTGGAAGGACAGCAGGCCGTCCGCGCGCGGGGCCGAGGCGAAGGAGTAGTGCCGCCACACCCTCGGCCACCACGGGGTCTCCAGGCTCGTGTACTGGCCCGCGAGGAAGGGGTACGGCTGGTCGGGGCGGACGGTGAGCACCGCGATGTCGGACGTGCGCAGATCGTGCGAGACCACCTCCGCATGCCACCACGGCGGCGCCTCGGTCTCGGCCTCGGCCGCCGCGTCGATCATGATCTGGGAGATCGCGGTGTACGCCCGGGCCCACGCGGCCTCGGTCTCCGGCCCCCAGCTGGACTCCGCGTACCGGGCCAGCGCGCCGATCAGGGCTTCTCCCACCGGGGGGTAGTGCGCCGGCTGGGTGCCGTACTTGCGGTGCCCGGTGCCCAGCCGGCGCAGGTAGGCGGTGAGCACCTCCGGGTCGTCGATGTGCTCGGCGGCCGTCAGCAGGGCCTTCAGCAGCCGGTCACGCTGTACGTCCATCGCCGCGGGGAACATGCCCCGCAGTTCCGGGTGTCCCGTGAACACCAGGGCGTAGAAGTAGGAGGTCACCTTGTCGGCGACGGGTGCGATCTCCGCGAGGGTCCGGCGGATGAGCACGGCATCGGGGGAGGGCTCGGGCGCACCGTCCCCGGACGGTATCCGGGCTGTCCCCCGTCTTGCCGATCTGGTGGGCGGAGCGTCCATGCGGTGCCTCGCTTCGAACATCTCGGTAGGTCTGCACACGCCACGGCCTTCGAATCCGTGGTTCCGGGTTTCACAGCGTGCCAGCCCGCCCCAGAGCCTGCGGGGAAATGCGGGAAATCCGCGTTTCGAACCCACTTTCCCCTTAAGATGCCTCAACTCCCGTGCGTGACACCCAAGTCAGCTGGTATGCCTCCCGCAGGTCCCGCCCCTCGTAGACGTGCGTCGCGCGCTCCGCCAGGAACGGCCGGGCGTTCACCGCGACCGCGAGCGGCACGACGTCGAAGAGCGCCACATCGGTGCCGGAGTCCCCGTACGCGACACAGTCAGCCCGGCTCACCCCGAACCGCTCGCACAGCCGGTCGGCGATCATCACCTTGCGCTCGGGCGTCAGGATCCCCGCCACGTCCACGGGTCGCGTGAAGGGCACCTCGGGGAAGACCGAGCCGTGCGCGGCGTGCGCGCCCCACTCCAGCAGGAGCTCCACGAAGAAGGACGGCGACAGCGAGACCACCGCGCAGTAGTCCCCGCGCTCCCGGATCTCCTGCCAGACCTCCCTGATCCCGGTGAGCCAGGGCGCGCCGTCGAAGGCCGCCCGGACGTGCGCCGGAGTCAGCCCCGTCCAGAGCTCCCGGACCGCCAGCGCGAACTGGTGCGGGCTGGTCTCCTGTGCGGCGAAGCTCAGCTCGAGCGCGGCGATCTCGGCCGACAGCCCGAGCTGCCGGGAGATCTCGACCGGCGCCGACGTGCCGTGCATCAGGGTCCCGTCGAGGTCGAAGAGGTGCAGGAGGGTCATGGCCGTCGAGGTTAGTACCTCCGCCGCCCGCGATGTTTCACGTGAAACAGGGTCGATGTTTCACGTGAAACATCCACCAAATCCCCTGGACTGGGCCCCTGCCGATGAACCACGCTTGGTCCGTGACACCTCCACACCTGATCGACCTCCCGATCCGCGCACTGACCGTGGACGATCTCCGCCACTGCGCCGATCTCTCCGAAGACCGCGGCTGGCCCCGCGAGGACCACAAATGGGGGCTGCTGCTCACCGCCGGGCGCGGCTACGGCATCGACGCCCCCGACGGGCAGGGACTGGCCGCGGCCTGCGTGGTCACCCGGTACGGGCCTCCCCTGGCGGATCCCGAACTCGCCGCCATCGGCATGGTTCTCGTCGCCGACCGATACGCCCGCCAGGGCCTGGGCCGGCGCCTGATGACGTACATCTGCGACGACCTCCTCAAGGGCGTCCCCCTCACCCTGCACGCCACTCCCTACGGCCGCCCCCTCTACGAGGAGCTCGGCTTCGACACCACCGGCCGCGCCGAGATGCTCCGGGGGGTCTTCCGTCCCGAGTCGGACGCCGCCCCGGACGCGACGGGCACTACGGGCGCCGGTAGGGTCCGGCCGGCCACCGCCGAGGACATCCCGGCGATCCTCCGCCTGGACGCCGAGGTCTTCGGTGCCGACCGGACGCATCTGATCACCCGGCTGCCCGCCTTCACGGACCGGCTGTTCGTCTCCGAGGACTCCGCCGGCGAGCTGACCGGCTACGGCGCCCTCTGGCCCAACATGCAGACCCATGTCGTCGGACCGCTGGTCGCCCGGGACACCGCCGCGGCCCGGGCCCTGGTGACCGCACTCGCCGCGACCACCGAACGGCCCCTGCGCACCGATGTCGACGTCCGCCACGAGGAACTGCTCGACTGGCTCAAGGACCGGGGCCTGGACTCCGTCGCGTTCAACACCGTCATGACGCGGGACATCCCCGGCCTGCCCGGCGACTGGACCCGCCGCTGGGCCCCCCTCACCGTGGCCGCGGGCTGAGCGAGGAGCATCAGACCATGACCGACATCCCTTCCGGCCTGCTCATCCGTCCGGCCGTGGAGGCGGACCTGCCGGCGATCGTCGCCATGCTGGCCGACGACCCGCTCGGTGCCGCCCGGGAGTCCCCGGACGATCTCACCCCCTACGCGGAGGCGCTCAAACTGCTGGTGGACGACCCCCGCCAGCACGTGGTCGTCGCCGTCCGCGAGGGCCGCGTGGTCGGCACCCTCCAGCTGACGATCATCCCCGGACTTTCCCGCAAGGGGAGTACGCGTTCGATCATCGAGGGCGTACGCGTCCACGCCGACGAGCGCGGCAGCGGCCTCGGCACCCGGTTCGTCGAATGGGCGGTCGAGCGGTCCCGCGCGGAGGGCTGCACGCTCGTCCAGCTCACCTCCGACGTGACCCGCACCGACGCCCACCGCTTCTACGAGCGGCTCGGCTTCACCGCGTCCCACGTCGGGTTCAAACTCCAGCTCTGAGCGACCGGGTGTGGGCCGGGGCGCTGTCGGCGGCCCGGCCTACGATCGGGAGGATGAGCAGCCTTCCCCTCATCACCACCGCGGAGCGCCGCCACCGCCTCGGCCGACGGCACCGCCTCGCGCCCTCGGCCCGCGCCGCCGACGTGGCCCGGGCCGCGGACGCGGTGGTCGCCCTCCACGCCACCGATGCCTCGACCGTCTTCCTCTCGGCCCGCGCCCGGCTGGGCGAAAGCGATCCCCTCTCGATCGAGCGGGCGCTGTACGAGGAGGTGAGCCTCGTGCGGCTGCTCAGCATGCGCAACACCCTCTTCGCCGTCTCCACCGGCCTCGCCCCGTACGTCGACTCCTCCACGGCCCGGGCCATCGCCGCGAAGGAACGCCGCACCTCCTCAAGCAGCTCGCCGAGGACGGCCAGGGCTTCGACGCCGACTGGCTGGCCCGGGCCGAGAGCGCCGCGCTCGACGCACTCGACGCCCGCGGCCCCTCGACCGGCGGCCAGCTCTCGGCCGCCGTACCGGTCCTTCGGGAGAAGGTCACCATCAACCGGGGTCAGAAGTACGAGACGGAGAGGGGCGTCGCCACCCGCGTCATCCGCCTGCTGGCCGCGGACGGCCGGATCCGCCGGGACCGGCCCCGGGGGTCGTGGACCTCCAGCCAGTACCGCTGGGTGCACGCCGAGCCCTGGTCCGCCGTGCCCCCGGCCGAGGCCCGCGCCGAGGTCGCCCGCCGCTGGCTGCACGCCTACGGTCCGGCCACCGAGGCCGACCTCAAGTGGTGGACGGGCTGGACCCTCACCGACGTGCGCAAGGCACTCGCCTCGGTGGGCCCGGACGAGGTCCGGCTCGAGGACGGCACCACTGCGCTCGTCGGCCCCGGGGACACCGGGCCCGAACCCGCCCCGGAGCCCTGGGCGGCCCTGCTGCCCGCTCTCGACCCCAGTGCGATGGGGTGGGCGGACCGCGGCTTCCACCTCGATCCCGCCCACCGCCCGGCCCTCTTCGACTACGCCGGCAACATCGGCCCCACCGTGTGGTGGAACGGCGAGATCGTCGGCGGATGGGCCCAGCGCGCGGACGGCGCCATCGTCCACCGGCTGCTGGGCGATCCGGGCCGCGCCGCCGAGCGGGCGATCGCCGCCGAGGCCGCCCGGCTCGGCGCCTGGGTGGGGGAGGCCCGCGTCACCCCGCGCATGCGCACCCCGCTGGAACGCGAACTCGTGGCGTCGGAGGGGACGGGGGAGGCAGCGGGGTGAGGCGGGTGCGGTCCATCCGGGTGCGGTCCATCCGGGCCGTCAGCCGATGCCCCGCCAGCCCTGCGGGTCGACCCCGCCGGGCACCGGGGCACCGGGATCGTACGGCTCGCGCGTGAACACGAACGAGCCGAGGTCGAGATGGCTCACCGACCCGTCCGGCCGCCGCACGGCCCGCAGGCTCTCGCCCGCGTAGTAGCCGTTCAGGCCCGTCCAGCTGCCGTCCGGCTCCGGCCGGAAGCGGGCGGACCGGCCGTTCCCGCCCACCGGTCCCAGCTCCAGGAACCCCTCATAGGTCAGCCGCACGGCCTGGGCGGACGTACCCCAGTACCAGGGGCCGCACAGTTCCAGGGCGACCAGATCGGCCTCCCGCAGCGGCCGCCACGGCTCGGGCACGCGCGGCTCCGCCTCCGCGACGATCGCCACCAGATCGGCCGCGACCGTCGAGACCGGCACCCCCGAGGTGCAGTTGGCCAGCACCACCGCGGCCACGTCGTCCGCCTCGCTCAGCCACAGGACCGCGAGGAAGCCCGGCAGCGAGCCGGTGTGGCCGCTGAGGCGGCGCCCGCCGCTCTGCGCGAGCTGCAGCCCGAGTCCGTAGCCGAGCTCGGCCAGGCCCGGCTCCGGGGGAGTGGCCGATGTCCGCATCTCCCGCAGCGACTCGGCGCTCAGCACGCGCGCGTCGCCCCGTACCAGGAAAGCGGCGAACTTCGCCAGATCGCCGGTGGTGGACCACAACTGCCCGGCCGGGGCCATGAGTCCGAGGTCTTCCAGCGGCTCCGGCATCATCACGTCCGCCCACGGGTGCACCGCCCAGCCGCCCGCGTGCGGGGACACCGGCTGCGCCGTCGTGCGCTCCATCCCCAGCGGTTCCAGCACCTCGGCCCGGAGCGCCTCTTCCCACGGCTTGCCGCGCAGGGCTTCCACGAGCGAACCCAGGAGCGTGTAACCGGGGTTGGAGTAGTGGTGGCGCAGCCCGGGCTCGAAGCGGAAGGGCTGCTCGCCCAGGACGTCGGAGAGCTCCGGGCGCAGTGTGCCGGCGGTCCGCTCCCACCACTCGCCGGGCGACTCGGCGGCCAACCCGCTCGTATGGCTGAGCAGTTGGCCCACGGTCACCTCGCCGACGCCCGTTCCGGGAAGGAACTTCTCCACCGGGTCGCCGAGCCGGAGCAGCCCCTCGTCCCGCAGCCGCATCACCAGAACGGCGGTGAACGTCTTGGTGATCGACCCGATCCGGTACTGCACGTTCCCGTCGGGCCCGTGCCCCTCGACCATGGTTCGGGAGCCCTCCCAGACCACCTCTCCGCCCCGCACCACGGCCGCCACCAGGGACGGAGCCCGGCCGTCGCGCTGTGCGACCGCGATCCGGTGGGCGAGGGCCCGCCGGGTCGCGGGAAGGAGGACAAGATCTTCTGATGTGGCATCCATACAGCGGATGCTACGTGTTGGCCATGTCCACGAAGCGGGAATAGTGGCCCTGGAAGGCCACCGTGATCGTTGCCGTCGGGCCGTTTCGGTGCTTCGCGACGATCAGGTCCGCCTCGCCCGCGCGCGGGGACTCCTTCTCGTACGCGTCCTCGCGGTGCAGCAGGATCACCATGTCGGCGTCCTGCTCGATCGAGCCGGACTCACGCAGGTCGGAGACCATCGGCTTCTTGTCGGTGCGCTGCTCGGGCCCACGGTTCAGCTGGGACAGCGCGATCACCGGGACCTCCAGCTCCTTCGCCAGGAGCTTCAGGTTTCGCGACATGTCCGAGACCTCCTGCTGACGGCTCTCGGGCCGGCGCGAGCCGCCCGACTGCATCAGCTGGAGATAGTCGATGACGACGAGCGAGAGGTCGTTGCGCTGCTTGAGGCGGCGGCACTTCGCGCGGATCTCCATCATCGACAGGTTCGGCGAGTCGTCGATGTAGAGCGGGGCCGCGGAGACGTCGGGCATCCGGCGGGCCAGCCGGGTCCAGTCGTCGTCCGTCATCGTGCCGGAGCGCATGTGGTGCAGCGCGACGCGGGCCTCTGCCGAGAGCAGGCGCATCGCGATCTCGTTGCGCCCCATTTCGAGGGAGAAGATGACGCTGGGCAGGTTGGCCTTGATGGAGCAGGCGCGCGCGAAGTCCAGCGCGAGCGTGGACTTGCCCATCGCGGGACGGGCGGCGATGACGATCATCTGACCCGGGTGCAGGCCGTTGGTCAGCGAGTCCAGGTCCGTGAAGCCGGTCGGGACGCCCGACATCTGTCCGCTGCGCGATCCGATCGCCTCGATCTCGTCGAGGGCGCCTTCCATGATGTCGCCGAGCGGCAGGTAGTCCTCGGAGGTCCGCTGCTCGGTGACGGCGTAGATCTCTGCCTGTGCGCTGTTGACGATCTCGTCGACGTCCCCGTCGGCGGCGTAGCCCATCTGTGTGATCTTCGTACCCGCGGCGACCAAGCGGCGCAGGACCGCCCGCTCGTGGACGATCTCCGCGTAGTACTCGGCGTTCGCCGCCGTCGGGACGGACTGGACCAGGGTGTGCAGGTACGGGGCCCCGCCGACCTTGCTGATCTCCCCGCGCCGGGTCAGCTCGGCGCTGACGGTGATCGGGTCGGCAGGCTCGCCCTTGGCGTACAGGTCGAGGATGGCCTGGTAGATCGTCTCGTGCGACGGGCGGTAGAAGTCGTGCCCCTTGAGCACCTCGACCACGTCGGCGATGGCGTCCTTGGACAGCAGCATGCCGCCCAGGACGGACTGCTCGGCATCGAGGTCCTGGGGCGGGACGCGCTCGAAGCCTCCGCCGCCGCCGTCCCAGGATCCCCCCTCGCGGCCTCGGTCCTGCTGTTCGTCCCCGCGGCCGCGGCCTTCGCCACCGCGGCGCGAGCGGGCGGGCAGACGGTCTCCTGGACCGCTGTCGGCCCAAGGGTCGTCCATGGGCTCGGGCATGCTCACCGGGCCGCCTCCTCCCGTCCGCTGCGCGGACCTCGCCGTGTCACTCTTTCTACGACACGGCTCTGACATTTGGGGCACCCGGATCGGCTTTCGGCGAGTCGGGCAACGAACCACGGTAGAGCCGGGAGCGACGTCAGCCAATCTTGTTATCCACAGGCTGTGTGGATGAGGTGTGGATGACGGCGCCAATGCTGTGGGTAAGTCCCCGGAAGCTGTGTACGGACCGGGGGACGACGCTGTGGACAAAATCACCCGACCCCACCCGTCACCCCACTTGACCTGCAAGTTCTCCCTCAGGAGAGCGGGCGGCAGAAAATTCTTCGCCACTGTCTCAAGATCGCCTCCAATGAGGTGGGACGAACGCGCGAATCAGCGCGTCGGTAAGGATCCAAAAGGCCTTGTGTCTATTACCTGTGGAAGATTAGATTGAGCACATGAGACAGGCCACCGCAGCACCGAAGGCTGCCCCGAGACAACACGACCGCGAGATCTTCGCGCTCGCGCTCCCCGCCTTCGGCGCACTCGTCGCCGAACCCCTCTTCGTGATGGCCGACAGCGCCATCGTGGGGCACCTCGGCACACCCCAGCTGGCCGGTCTCGGCATCGCCGCGGCGCTGCTCGCCACCGGCGTGAGCGTCTTCATCTTCCTCGCCTACGCCACCACCGCGGCCGTGTCCCGCCGCGTCGGCGCGGGCGACCTCCAGGCAGCCATCCGGCAGGGCATGGACGGCATCTGGCTCGCCCTGCTCCTCGGCGCGGCCGTCATCGTCCTCCTGCTGCCCACGTCACCCTCCCTGGTCTCCCTCTTCGGAGCCTCCGACGCGGTGGCCCAGTACGCGGTCACCTATCTGCGGATCTCCGCCCTCGGCATCCCGGCGATGCTCGTGGTGCTGGCCGCCACCGGAGTCATCCGCGGCCTCCAGGACACCCGGACCCCGCTCTACGTCGCGATCGGCGGCTTCGCCCTCAACGGGGTACTGAACGTCGCACTCGTCTACGGCGCCGACCTCGGCATCGCCGGCTCCGCCTGGGGCACGGTGATCGCACAGTGCGCCATGGCCGCCGCCTACCTCTTCGTGGTCGTCCGCGGCGCCCGCCGGCACGGCGCCTCCCTGCGCCCCGACGCCGCGGGCATCCGGGCCTGCGCACAGGCCGGCGCACCCCTGCTGATCCGTACGCTGTCCCTGCGCGGCGTCCTGATGATCGCGACCGGCGTGGCCGCCCGCCTCGGGGACGCCGACATCGCCGCCCACCAGATCCTGCTCTCGCTGTGGAGCCTGCTGGCCTTCGCCCTGGACGCCATCGCCATCGCCGGGCAGGCCATCATCGGCCGCTACCTCGGCGCGGGGGACACGGAGGGCGCCAGGGCCGTCTGCCGGCGCATGGTGCAGTGGGGGGTCGTCTCCGGCATCGTCCTGGGCGTCCTGGTGATCATCGCCCGCCCCGTCTTCATCCCGCTCTTCACGAGCGACCCGGCGGTCGAGAGCGCCCTGCTGCCGGCCCTGCTCGTGGTGGCCGTCTCCCAGCCCGTCTCCGGCATCGTCTTCATCCTCGACGGCGTCTTGATGGGCGCCGGCGACGGGCCCTACCTGGCCTGGGCCATGCTGGTGACTCTCGCCGTCTTCGCCCCGGCCGCACTGCTCGTACCGGCCATGGGAGGCGGCCTGACGGCCCTCTGGTGCGCCATGACGCTGATGATGCTGGTCCGGATGGTCACCCTCCAGCTGCGCGCCCGCTCGGGCCGCTGGCTGATCGCAGGGGCGACCCGGTAGACCACCCCTCGGGAGCACGGAGGGGCCAGGGCCGGTGTTTCACGTGAAACAGAGTGCTGTTTCACGTGAAACACCGGCCGCGCCGGGAACGATGAAGGGCCGCACCCCCACAGGGGTGCGGCCCTTCATGCGCAGCCCTTAGGCGGCGACGACCTCGATGCCCACGTTCGCGGCCACGTCGGCGTGCAGACGCACGGAGACCTGGTACGAACCGAGGGTCTTGATCGGGGAGCCCAGCTCGACGCGGCGCTTGTCGACCTTCGGGCCACCGGACGCCTCGATCGCCGTGGCGATGTCAGAGGGAGTCACGGAACCGAAGAGACGACCGGCGTCACCCGCGCGGGTGGCCAGACGGACCTTGACGGACTCGAGCTTGGCCTTGAACTCGTTGGCCTGCTCGATCGTCGCGATCTCGTGGATCTTGCGGGCGCGGCGGATCTGCGCCACGTCCTTCTCGCCACCCTTGGTCCAGCGGATCGCGAAACCACGCGGGACCAGGTAGTTGCGAGCGTAGCCGTCCTTGACGTCGACGACATCGCCGGCGGTGCCGAGGCCAGTGACCTCGTGGGTCAGGATGATCTTCATTATTCGGTCACCCTTTCCTTATCGCGCGGTGGACGTGTAGGGCAGCAGTGCCATCTCACGGCTGTTCTTGACTGCCGTGGCGACGTCACGCTGGTGCTGCGTGCAGTTGCCGGTGACGCGGCGGGCACGGATCTTGCCACGGTCGGAAATGAACTTCCGCAGCATGTTCGTGTCCTTGTAGTCCACGTACACGGTCTTGTCCTTGCAGAACGCGCAGACCTTCTTCTTAGGCTTGCGCACAGGCGGCTTCGCCATTGTGTCTCTCCTGTGAAATCAAGAAGTGGGGGTGCGAGCTGCCCTAGAAGGGCGGCTCGTCCGAGTAGCCACCGCCGGAGCCGCCGGAGCCGCCGGAGCTTCCGCCCCAACCGCCACCGCCGCCACCCTGCTGCTGGCCGCCGGCCGGCGCACTGGACGACCACGGGTCGTCGGAGGGAGCTCCGCCGCCCTGGGGAGCGGCGCCACCCGGGGCTCCGCCCCAGTTGCCACCGCCGCCGCCCTGCTGCTGACCGCCGCCACCGCCGCCGTATCCGCCCTGACCACCGCGACCAGTGGTCTTGGTGACCTTGGACGTGGCGTTCTTCAAGCTGGGGCCGACTTCCTCGACGTCCAGCTCGTAGACCGTGCGCTTGACACCCTCACGGTCTTCGTAGGACCGCTGCTTCAGCCGGCCCTGCACGATGACGCGCATGCCCCGCTGAAGGGACTCGGCGACGTTTTCAGCCGCCTGACGCCAGACCGAGCAGGTCAGGAACAGGCTTTCGCCGTCCTTCCACTCATTGGTCTGCTTGTCGAAGGTGCGGGGAGTGGACGCGACACGGAACTTCGCGACCGCCGCACCCGAGGGGGTGAAGCGCAGCTCGGGGTCGTCGACGAGATTGCCGACGACCGTGATGACGGTCTCGCCTGCCATGGATGAACCTCTCGGCGGGGATTGCTGCTGGGCTGCTGTGCTACTCGGTCCCGATTACCGCTGAACCGAAGTTCAGTGGGTCTCGGGGCGGAGGACCTTGGTCCGGAGAACCGACTCGTTCAGGTTCATCTGTCGGTCAAGCTCCTTGACGACCGCAGGCTCGGCCTGGAGGTCGATGACCGAGTAGATGCCCTCGGGCTTCTTCTTGATCTCGTAAGCGAGACGACGACGGCCCCAGGTGTCGACCTTCTCGACCTTTCCGTTGCCCTCACGGACGACAGAAAGGAAGTTCTCGATCAGCGGGGAGACAGCGCGCTCCTCGAGATCGGGGTCGAGGATGACCATCACTTCGTAGTGACGCATGTGGAACCCACCTCCTTTGGACTCAGCGGCCACGGTCGTTCCGTGGCAGGAGGGTCGTGATGCGTGCGCACGGCATCTGCAGAGCAGACACCGCGCAGCTGTACAGACTACCTCCTCGACTCCTTCCGGTTGAAATCCGGCGCCAGGAGGCCACAATCTGTATGCATCGGGTGTGCTCGGTGCTAGGCCCCCGGCTCCTGCCGGAGGCGGACCGCAGCACCGCTCTGCTGCAGCCAGGAGGTGCCTTCCGATGGCACAGGCAATGCGACGCCAGTCCTCCATCTCGCTCTTCGCGACCGACGGCAAGCCCCATCCGCTCCAGGACACCCTGGTGGCGGTCACCCTGATCCTCGGCGCCGTGGCGTTCGTCACCGCGTTCTTCCACAACCTCCACCTGCTCAGCTCCTGGACCGGACTGATCGGGATCCTCACCGGCGCCTACGGACAGTTCATCTCCGCGACGACACGCGAGCGCTTCGCGTTGATCATCGGCCTCGGCGCCTCGGGCTTCGGCTTCTTCCTGGGCATGGCCCACGGCGGTCTCTTCGGCGGCTGGCTGGGCTGACCGGGTGCCTCCGCGACGGGGCGCCGGCCTCCACCGGCCCAGGCCCGGCCTGTCCCCCAGATGGGTGGCGCCCCTGTCGCAGTAGGCTTCGCGCCATAGCCAGCGAAGCCGCCGGAGGAGACGCCCCGCATGAGCCTGTCCCTGAGGACCATCAGCCGAGAGCAGCATCTGGGCTATCTCCAGAGCCTGCCCTCGGCGAGCCACTGCCAGGTCCCGGCGTGGGCCGACGTGAAGAACGAGTGGCGTTCGGAGAACCTCGGATGGTTCGACGACTCCGGTGAACTCGTCGGCGCGGCCCTCGTGTTGTACCGCCAGCTGCCCAAGGTGAAGCGGTACCTCGCGTACCTCCCCGAGGGCCCGGTCATCAACTGGTACGCCCCCAATCTCGACGAGTGGCTCCAGCCGATGCTGGCGCACCTCAAGCAGCAGGGCGCCTTCACCGTGAAGATGGGCCCGCCGGTCGTCATCCGGCGCTGGAACTCCACCGCCATCAAGGCCGGAATCCAGGACCCCGAGGTCAAGCGCCTGCGCGACGTGGAGGCTTCGCACATCGAGCCCCGCGCCTTCGAGGTCTCCGACAAACTGCGCCGCATGGGCTGGCAGCAGGCCGAGGACGGGGGCGCCGGCTTCGGCGACGTGCAGCCCCGCTACGTCTTCCAGGTCCCGCTGGCCAACCGCTCGCTGGACGACGTCCTCAAGGGCTTCAACCAGCTGTGGCGCCGCAACATCAAGAAGGCCGAGAAGGCCGGCGTCGAGGTCGTCCAGGGCGGCTACGAGGACCTGCCGGTCTGGCAGCAGCTGTACGAGATCACGGCCGAACGCGACAAGTTCCGCCCGCGCCCGCTCAGCTACTTCCAGCGCCAGTGGACGGCCCTCAACTCCGAGGACCCCAACCGGATGCGGCTGTACATCGCCAAGCACGAGGGGGAGCCGCTGGCCGCCGCCACGATGCTCACCGTCGGCCAGCACGTCTGGTACTCCTACGGCGCCTCCGCCAACCACAAGCGCGAGGTCCGCCCCTCGAACGCGATGCAGTGGCGCATGCTGCGCGATTCCTACGCGCTCGGCGCAAGCGTCTACGACCTGCGCGGCATCAGTGACACCCTGGACGAGAACGACCACCTGTTCGGGCTGATCCAGTTCAAGGTCGGCACGGGCGGCGAGGCCGTCGAGTACGTGGGCGAGTGGGACTTCCCGCTCAACAAGCTGCTGCACAAGGCGCTCGACATGTATATGTCGCGCCGCTGATCCCCCTTCCCCACACACCGCACCGCTGCACCACGCAGCTTTTCGAGAGAGGTTCCGGACGGGCATGGCGCTCACGCTCTACGTCGACACCGCGCGCTGGCGTGCGCACCAGAAGCAGATCCAGGACCAGTTCCCCGGGATGATCCCGGTCTGCAAGGGCAACGGCTACGGCTTCGGCCACGAGCGCCTCTGCGAGGAGGCCACCCGGATGGGCGCCGACGTCCTGGCCGTCGGAACGACGTACGAGGCCGCCAGCATCAAGGACCACTTCGGCGGCGACCTGCTCGTCCTCACCCCGTTCCGGCGCGGTGAGGAGCCGGTGCCGCTGCCGGACCGGGTCATCCGCTCGGTGTCCTCGGTGGACGGGGTCCGCGGCCTGGTCGGCGCCCGCGTGGTCATCGAGTGCATGAGCTCGATGCGCCGCCACGGCATCTCCGAGCAGGACCTCGGCCAGCTGCACGCGGCGATCGAGGACGTCCGGCTGGAGGGCTTCGCCCTCCACCTGCCGCTGGACCGCCCGGACGGCTCCGACGCCGTCGAGGAGGTCATCGGCTGGATGGACCGGCTCCGCGCGGCCCGGCTGCCGCTGCACACCATGTTCGTCAGCCACCTCAAGGCCGAGGAGCTGGCGCGGCTTCGGCAGCAGTTCCCCCAGACCCGCTTCCGGGCCCGCATCGGCACCCGGCTGTGGCTGGGCGACCACGACGCGACCGAGTACCGCGGCGCCGTCCTCGACGTCACCCGCGTCGCCAAGGGCGACCGCTTCGGCTACCGCCAGCAGAAGGCCGCCTCCGACGGCTGGCTCGTCGTCGTCGCCGGCGGCACCTCGCACGGGGTCGGGCTGGAGGCGCCCAAGGCGCTGCACGGGGTGATGCCGCGGGCCAAGGGCGTCGCCCGGGCCGGGCTGGCCACGGTCAACCGCAACCTGTCGCCCTTCGTGTGGGCGGGCAAGCAGCGCTGGTTCGCCGAGCCCCCGCACATGCAGGTGTCGATCCTCTTCGTGCCCTCGGACTCTCCCGAGCCCAAGGTCGGCGACGAGCTGGTGGCGCACCTGCGCCACACCACCACGCAGTTCGACCGGGCGCTCGACGCCTGAGTCAGTCCCTGGGGGCCGCGCCCCAGTCGACCCGCTGTCCCTCCGAAGGCGCCGTCTCCCACGGCGCCTTCGGCGTCTGCGCCAGCGTGAAGACGTCCTCGGCGCCGTCCAGGACGCCGCCCGAGGGGTCGTCGGAGCCGTCGCGCCGCACCACGTCCCGCTCGGGCAGCAGGATGTCGCGCACGACGACGGCGCACAGGTAGAGCGTGCACAGCAGGTGGGCGGTGATCGCCAGCTGGTAGCCCTCCAGGGGCAGGCCCTGGTGCTTGTCCCCGCTGGTCGTGTAGGCGAGGTAGAACCAGATCCCCAGGAAGTAGGCGACCTCACCGGCCTGCCAGATCAGGAAGTCCCGCCAGCGCGGCCGGGCCAGCGCCGCGAGCGGGATGAGCCAGAGCACGTACTGGGGCGAGTAGACCTTGTTGACCAGGATGAAGGCGGCCACCAGCAGGAAGGCCAGCTGCGCGAACCGGGGGCGGCGCGGCGCCATCAGGGCGAGCGCCGCGATGCCGGCGCACAGCAGCAGCGTCAGGCCCGTCGCGTAGGTGTTGGCGCCCTCCAGCGGATTGCCGGAGCGCTGGGAGATCAGCAGCCACACGGAGCCGAAGTCGATCGGCCGCTCCTGGCTGAAGGTGTAGAACTTCTGCCAGCCCTCCCAGGCGAAGAGCATGACCGGCAGGTTCACCACGAGCCAGGAGGCGGCGGCGCCACCGACCGCCGCGCCGAACGCACGCCACTTCCCGGCCCGCCAGCAGAGCACGAACACGGCTCCGAGCAGCAGTACGGGGTAGAGCTTGGCCGCGGTGGCCAGCCCGATCAGGATGCCGAAGGCGAGCGGCCGGCTCCGCGACCACATGAGCATGGCGGCCGCCGTCAGTGCGATGGCCAGCAGGTCCCAGTTGATGGTCGCGGTGAGCGCGAAGGCGGGCGCGAGGGCGAAGAGCAGCGCGTCCCACGGCCGGCGGCGGTGGGTGCGGGCGACGCACACGGCGATCACGACGGCGCAGACCATCAGCATGCCCGCGTTGACCATCCAGTACATCTGCTCCCGGTGCTGCATGGAGCCGCTGCCGGGGGTCATCCAGGAGGCGATCTCCATGAAGAGCCCGGTGAGCACCGGGTACTCCAGGAACTGCATGTCGCCGGGGATGCGGTCGAAGTACGGCGTGAGGCCGTCGGCGAAGCCGCGTACGACGTAGAGGTGCGGGATGTCCGAGTAGCAGGCGTGGGTGTACTGGGAGCCGGCCCCGCGGAACCACGCCCAGTCGTAGCACGGCAGCTTCTGCACCATGCCGAGCGCGAACATCCCCAGGGCGACGAGCACCACGACGCGCACCGGGGTCAGCCACTGGCCTCCCAGCCGCGCGTGGCGGCCCAGTGGGCCGCCGATGAGCTCGCTCCCGGCGGCCGCCACCTCGTCCTGCTGGGTGGGCAGTACGGGGCTGTCCTCGTGCACCTTCGTCATGCGCACATCCTGCCGTACCGCGCCGGACATGCGAGAGGGCCGTCGCACCAAGTGCGACGGCCCTGCGCGTCCGTGGCGTGGGGCGGCCGGTCAGCCGCCCGTGGAGCCCCCTATCGGGAAGCCTCCGCTGCCGCCGCTGTTCGTCGCCCCACCGGGTCTGCCCGGTGTTTTGCTGGGTGAGGGGGACGTCGACGTGGAGGCGCCGGGGCTCGGTTCGTCCGGGTCGCAGATCTCCCACGGCCGGCAGGAGGGCTTGCCGCCCTTCGACGGGGACGGGGAGGCCGGGGACCCGGAGCAGTCCGCGGCCGCGGGGGGCCAGGTCGTACAGGCCGGCCTGGGATTCGTCGTCGGTTCGGTCGAGGAGGCCTGAGTCGACGAGCCTGACGGGCCGGGGGTGGAGCTGGCCGTCGGGGAGCCAGGGCAGGGCGCTCTTGATCTCCCGGTAGCGCATCGGCTTCTCGGACATGGTCAGCAGCACCCAGATGTTCCATCGCGGGGCCAGCATCTGCAGGCTGCCGTGTTCGGGGTCAGCGCCTGCATCGCCGCACTCGGCGTCGTGGTGCCCGTGCTCTTCGTCCCCCCCGGCGCGGACCCGGGCCATGACAACCACCCGGCCGCGCAAGCCTTGCGCGCCCACCCGCAGGTCGCCGACGCCACGGTGCGCCGGCCCGCCCAGGGTCCGCCCGTCGCCTACGCCGTCCTGCACGACAGCCTCGGCCCGTCCGGCCAAGAGCTGATGGGCCTGCTGCGCCGCTCGCTCGCACCCGAGGCCGTACCCGCCACCGTCACGCTGCTCGACGCGCTGCCGCGCACCGCCGCCGGACCGCCCGACCACGCCCGGCTGCCCGGACCGTCCACGCCGAGCACCCCGACCGGCCCCCGGGCCGAAGCGGTGATGGAGTCCTTCACCGCGCTGCTGGGTCTCCCCTCGTCGCCCGACGACGACTTCTTCGCCCTCGGCGGCCACTCCCTGAAAGCCGTGCAGCTGGCCGAGCGACTGCGTGCGGAGCTCGGGCTGCCGCTCACGGGCCTCGACGTGCTCCAGGCCCGCACGCCCCGCGCGCTGACCGCCCTCCTCGACGAACGGGCGGCGCGGCAGAGCGCCGCGAAGGCCGCGAGCAAATCGGCCCCCCGCTCCCGGGACATCCGCCCGGGCACGGTCCTGGTCACCGGCGCGACGGGCGGCGTGGGCGCTTTCGTCGTCCGCGAACTGGCCGCGCAGGGCCGCCCCGTGCTGGCGCTGGCCCGGCCCGAGTCCGCCCATCTGATCGCCACCGAGGGCGTCGACGTCATCGAGGGCGACCTCTCGGACCTGGCCGGGCTCCGCAACGCCGTCGCGCAAGCCGACGCGGTCGTCCACGCCGCCTGCACCTTCACCCGGCACGACGTGGACCTGGCGGCGATGGAGACGATGGTCGACGCCTGGCGGCGCGGACCGTTCGTCTTCGTCAGCAGCGTCGACGCCTACGGGCACCCCGATACGGACCGGGTTGCCGAGGAATCGCCGCCCCACGCCCCCGTCAGCCCGTACGGGAGGGCCAAGCTCGACTGCGAGGCCCTGCTGCTGCGGGCCGCGGGCACCGAGGGACGCGGGGGAGCGAGCGCCGTACGGTCACCGATCGTCTGGGGCGCGCACGACCGACTGCGCGAACAGCTGCGCTGGGGCGCCATCGGCACGCTCTACCAGGCCGCCCGCGAGGGCCGGCCGATCGAACTGCCGCGGCCCGGCACCGGGGGACACCCCTGGTACGGAGTGGCCTGGGTGCACGCGGCCGCCCTGGCCCGTGCGGTGGCCGAGTGCCTGGACCGCCCCGTGCACGGAGTCGCCAACGCGGCCGGCGGGCACGTCTCGTGGCACGACCTGGCCCACGACCTCACGGAACTGCACGGCACCCGTTCGGACTTCAGCGAGACCGGCACGACGCCCCGGGACCTGGATCACCGCTGGCACTACGACAGCACACGACTGGCCCGTCCTCTGCGGGCACGGCAGGGAGAGGACAGGCGGACCGTACTGGCAGAGATGATCGCCGGCATGACACCCGGCACCGACTGACACGCCAACTGACACGCCAGGTGCATCCGTAGATCATTCTGGCGTGATCGGTCAGCGGGCGAGGCCGCGCTCGTTCTCGTCGACCGCCTTGCGTACGGCGTCGACGAAGCCGTTCCAGAAGTGGGCCGCGTGCGGGGCGGTGGTGGAGGCCACGCCATAACTGGCACGCCGATCGGAGCCGCCCGTGAAGGTGCCGAACATCGCTTCGCGCAGCTTGGTGGAGATCTCCAGCTGGGCGCCGGCTCCGGTGCGGGTGCGGTTGACGATGTTCGCCACGTCGTCGCCGTTCAGGGACGTGTTGGCGCCGGTGAGGATCACGGTCACGTTCAGCGCGGGGTCGCTGTGGCCGGTGGTGAAACCGTGCTGGGCGAAGGCAGCGGCCAGGTTGCGCTTCAGCCGCTGGTCGCGGCCGCCGATGAGGATCTGCTTGGCGGTCGGGGCGTCGTCCGGTGTGAAGCCGTGCAGGGAGACGGCGTACAGATTGCTGCCGCAGACGGCGAGGGCGGCCGGGTCGTCGCAGAGGGTGGAAGTGACGTGCTGCGCCGACGAGTTGGCCAGCGCCTCGAACATCCAGTAGTCGCGCTGCGGTACTCCCGCCACCGCCGCGGCCGCCGGATCGGTGTTGGCGTCGAAGGGCTTGTAGCCGGCGACGGCCAGGCACAGCTCGCTCGTGCCCGCCTCGATGCCACCGCCGTGCGGCGCGATGATCGCCGTGCTGCTCACCGGGATGCTCGTGTTGCGGGTGTTGTCGGTGAGCTGAACCGGGGCGCCGCAGCGGAAGCGGCGCATCCAGTCGCTGCCCTCCTTGTCGGCGGTACGGGTGTACAGCCCGGTGTTGGTCTCGGGGTCGGTCGCGGCGGCGGCAGGGGTGGCGCCGGTGCCCACAACGGCGTTGAGCGTGGGCAGTCCCGCGGCAACGGCGGCGACGGAGGCGAGGAGGGTGCGTCGGCTGGTGTTCTTCATGGGAGTGAGTTTGTCCGCGCTCGGGTCGCCGATTCCGGGTACCCCTGAGGCGTCTTAGGGGTGGACAGTCGCGGTATCGGGTGTTCGGTGCGCGCGATGTGGAGGAGGGCTGCGGTCTGGGCTCGAGCGCCCGGGCAGGTCCGCCGTCGTCGCAACCGCGTGCGACGGCGGACCTGCCCCCGCCGGACGAACCGATCAGCGCAGTCCGGCGAAGAGGTCGTTCTCGGGTACGGCCGCGCCGGTGGCGTCCTTGACCCGTACGAAGGTCTCCATGCCCATCAACTGGCCGAACCTCTCCTTGCCCATCTTGAGGAAGAAGATGTTCTCGCCCTGACTGGAGTGCGCGGCCAACGCCTCGAACTTCTGATCGCTGAACGCGGTGGCGTCCACCCACGTGGTGATCTCGTCGTCGGGGAGGCCGATCTCCGCGAGCGCGGCGGTCTCGGCAGGGTCCGGCTCCGGCATGTCCTCGTGAAACTCGTGCATGATCTCGCCGAACCGCTGCATCGTCGAGCGCGGCATCGTCGTCCAGTACACCTTCGGCGTCAGCGCGGTCATCTCCAGCGCCGCCATCGTGATGCGGTGGGCCTGGATGTGGTCGGGGTGGCCGTAGAAGCCGTTCTCGTCGTAAGTGACGACCACATCGGGCCGGTAGTGCAGCATGAGTTCCGCGAGTCGGGCCGCGCCTTCCTGTACGGGGGTCTGCCAGAAGGATCCGGGGGCGTCGTTGCTCGGCCAGCCCACCATCCCGGAGTCGGCATAGTCCAACGTCTCCAGATCGCTGATCTTCAGGACGTCACAGCTCGCCTCGAGTTCTCGACGGCGCACCAGGGCGACGGCCGCCGGATCGTGCCCGGGATCGCCCGGCTTGGCGCCCTCCGCTCCGTCACCGCAACCGCCGTCGGTACACGTCACGAGAACCGTGCGGATGCCTTCCGCCGCGTACCGCGCGAGGACCCCGCCCGTTCCGGTGGCCTCGTCGTCGGGATGGGCGTGTACAGCCATGAGCGTCAAGGGCCGGTCAGTCATGCAGTCCTCCTGCGGAAATACATCTTGGTCCGAGTGCGCGGCGGGTGTACCGCGACCCCGGGCCCGGATCCTGGCGGGGCGGACGACCTCGTGGTCTCCGTGTTCCCCGCCCGTACGGCGCCGGTCCCTCAGTCGATGCAACCGTGCAGGCCGCACCGGCTGTTCCCGGCGCGGCCGCCCGGTCCTCCGGGCGTCCTCGGACCGGCAGCCGGCAGCCGGCCGCCGAACGGCTTCCGGCTGCCGGTCACCGGTTACCGGCTGAGCGACCTGAGCGACACCGCGTCGTACGGCTTCAGCTCGTCGAAGCGGTTCCCGAGGACCTTCGCGGCCCACTGCGGGTCCTGGAGCAGCGCCCGGCCGACGGCGACCATGTCGAACTCATCGCGTTCCATGCGGTCCAGGAGGTTGTCGATGTCGCCGAGCGCCGCGCCCTCACCGGCGAAGGCGCGGATGAAGTCGCCGTCGAGGCCGACCGAACCGACGGTGATGGTCGGCCGGCCGGTGAGCTTCTTGGTCCAGCCCGCCAGGTTCAGGTCCGAGCCCTCGAACTCCGGGAGCCAGTAGCGCCTGGTGGAGGCGTGGAACGCGTCGACGCCCGCTGCCGCCAGCGGGGCGAGGATCGCCTCCAGCTCCTCCGGGGTCTGCGCGAGCCGTGCGTCGTAGGCCTCCTGCTTCCACTGCGAGTAGCGGAAGATCACCGGGAAATCGGCCGGGACGCGCTCGCGGACCGCGGCCACGATCTCCGCGGCGAACTTCGTACGGGCCACCGCGTCGCCGCCGTAGGCGTCGGTGCGGCGGTTGGTCCGCTCCCACAGGAACTGGTCGAGCAGGTAGCCGTGGGCGCCGTGCAGCTCGACGCCGTCGAAACCGATCCGCTCGGCCTCCGCGGCGGCGTCGGCGAACGCGCCGATGACGTCGTCGAGGTCGGTGCGGGTCATCGCCCTGCCGGTCCCCTCGGTGCCGTCGACGCGGATGCCGGAGGGACCGACGGCGGGGGCGTCGGCATACGGTGCCTCGCCCTGCTTGCGCACCATGCCTATGTGCCACAGCTGGGGCACGATCGTGCCGCCGGCCTCGTGCACGGCCGCGGCGACCTTCGCCCACCCCGCCAGCTGCTCCTCGCCGTGGAACCGCGGCACCCGGTCGCTCTGCCCGGCGGAGTCGTGACCGATGTAGGTGCCCTCGGTGACGATCAAGCCCACGCCCGCGGCGGCCCGGCTGGCGTAGTACGCCTGCACGTCCTCGCCGGGCACGCCGTCGGGGGAGAACATCCGGGTCATCGGCGCCATCGCGATGCGATTGGGGACGGTCAGGCCGTTCAGTTTGACGGGCCGGGACAGGATCTCGGCCGCGCGGGAGGAAGTGGACGTGGTGACGGTCATGCGGATCCTCCGGGTTGAGGCTGTGGCTCGTCGGGTGACGACGAGAAGTGCATAGTACACATGTTATGTATCATGCATATTGCAGCGTCCGGCCGTCGTGGGGCGCCGCCCGCAGGCCGAGCCGTGCAGGGGTCCGCGATAATGGAGCGTCGAAAGGAGCGGGAGGCGAAGTGCTGGAGAAACTGGAGCGGGAGATGATGCTGCTCTCGCGGCACCAGGTGCTGGCCCGGCGCGAGCGCGACCCCGAACGCCTGGAGCGCTCGGCGTACCTGCTGCTCAGCCGGATCGACACACAAGGCCCCATGTCCATCGGACAGTTGGCGGAGGCCTTCGGGCTCGACACCTCGACCGTGAACCGCCAGACGGCCGCGCTGCTGCGCTGCGGACTGGCCGAGCGCGTCGCGGACCCGGACGGCGGCATGGCCCGCAAGCTGCACATCACCGTGGAAGGCGGGCGCCGGCTCGCCGACGACCGTGAGGTCAACCGGTCCTGCCTGGCCCGGGTGGTCGCCGACTGGTCACCTGAGGACGTACGGGAGCTGGAGGACGTCCTGGTCCGCCTCAACCGCAGCGCGGAGGCCCTCGAAGGACGGTACTGGCCGCGCACGGAGGAAGGCGACGCCCGCGCCGCATGCCACCTGCCGGTCCCGCACGCATCCCCGCCCCCCGCTCCGCAGGCACCCGCGGCTCCCGCGCCGTAGGGCCGCCCGGGGCCCGCCGTGTGAAACGCACGGTATGGCCAGTGCTCGGCCGCCCGGGTCCTACCCGGCCGAGACCGGTCGTGAACGGTTGGGCGCGGGGTCGCTGCGCCCGGCGGGGTCGGCCGACACCACGATCACCTCGTCCTTGGAGTTCCAACGGTGGCGTGCGGCCTTGTGCGGGTTGAGCCGGAGGCCGTGATCCGGCGACAGGGCACGGCGCTCGTGCAGCCGGTACCCGATGGCGCATTCCCCGCGTGCGCGGGCCGCGGCGACGACGGTGGCGAAGCTCGCCTCGCTGCCCGGGCGTACGTAAGTCCCCGCCGGGCACAGTCGCACCGTGCTGCCGTCGGCGGAGAACAGCTCGTTGAACACGGGTGCGAGGTGTCGGTTCTGGGTGATCTGCGCCATGAGCAGTCCGGTCAGGTTGCCGCTGACGATGACGTCGGAGCCGGGTTCGACCGGCGCCAGGGGACGGTTGCGGTCGTCTGTGAGTTCGGCGACCACGCGCAGCTCCCGGGCGGTGCTCTCTTCCAGAAGGCGCAGCCCCAGCAGGGTGACGAGCGTCCAGTCGTCGGGACGGTCGGGGCCCGCGCCCGGTTCGGGGCCGAGGACGACCAGTCCGTCGTACCGGGAGAGGTCGAGACCCAGCAGGGTCTCGGGGTGCGACAGGGGCGCGGATCGGAAGCACACGGCGAGTGGAGGCGGAGCCGGCGCATCCGCCTCCGGGCCGTGGCTCGGCCCCGACATCGGCTCGCGCCCCGGCTCCCACGTGGGCTCCTGCCCCGGCTCGTGTTGTGGCCCGGGATCCGTCGCCGGGAGCGGCTCCGCCGCCCGGGGTCCGGGCACGGCGAGGTCCGTGACCACGTCGAGCACGGAACCTGGCCGGGCCGTCCGGCGGAGCTGTCCGACCACGAGGGGTGCCCGGCGGTTCCACCCGAGCAGGAGCAGCCGCGAGGCCTTCTCGGGCGGGGGCGCGGCCGTACTGACCGCCGATGGATCGACGAGGTGCTCGCAGTCCTCCGGCCGCGCCGAGTCCTCGTCGCGGGACAGGACGATCAAGTGGCTGCCCGGTTCGACGAGGGTGTCGGCCGGCGGGTTCAGCACCGTACGGGCGTCCGCGGTGAGCAGCCCGATGACGCAGGAGTCCGCGTAGCCCAGCAGCGCCGCGCCGAAGGGACCGCCTTGGAAGGGGGTCGCGTCGACGACATGGAACTCGGATCCGGCGAAGTCGAGCAGGTCCCGAAGGACGAGGGAGAGGCCGGGGCGGCCCACGCACTGGGCGATCAGCCGGGCCGTGACGGTGTCGGTCCGCAGGACCGTACCGCGCGGGCCGGCGGCGAGCCGCGCCGGTGCGTGGTACCTGTCTTCGCGCACCGCGGCCAGCACCGGCGGCCCGTCCGCGCCCGTACCGAGAACCGCTCGCAGCGCCAGCAGGATCCGCAGAACCTCCGCGTCGGCGCCCGGTTCGCCCGAGGACAGCACCAGGACCGTGCTCGCCGTCTGCGGGCTGACCAGGGTGAGCACACCGGGATCACTCGCGGGCCCGCTCCGGCAGATGACAGGGGTACGTCCGCTGCCCGGGCCCGTACGCGCGGCGAGCGCGCGCTCCATCTCGGTCTTGTCCCGGTCAGCGAGCAGCACGATGGCCCTCGGCCGGTCCGGGGCCTGAGCGGCGGCCAGCTCGCTCACCACCGTGCCCGCCTGGTCCGACCAGCCGAGCACCACGATGTGCCCTTGTTCCAGGACGGTCGACCGCCCCCGGCTCAGCTCGGCCATCCGGTCGGCCAGTCCCGTGGTGATCACCCCGACCAGCGTCGACACGCACAGCAGGGCCACCAGCCCGAGCAGTGCCGCGAGCGTCATGCGCAGCGGTGTTCCGGTCACGGCGCCCAAGCGCAGCGTCTCGGCGCTGGTCCGCCAGGCGGCCGTCAGCCGGCCCGACAGTGAGCGCGGGGACCCGGGGTCCGTCCACACGAGCAGGGTGCTCACGGGGACGACGACGGCCAGGCAGGTGATCACCAGCCAGCCCATCAGGGTTCCGGTGCTGCGGGCCAGCGTCCGGTCGAACCGGTAGCCGGCCCGCTCCCGCAGCGAAGCCCGCCGCCGCCCCTCGGGTCGTCCCACGTCCATCCGGCCCCACCCCGCTTCCGGCCCCTACCGCATCCCCCTGCGCGGTCTCCACCTCGCTGCACAGTGCGGTGTGCGGCGCCGGTTCGCGCCCGGTTCGAGGGCTGGTTCACCCTTTCGGGCGGCTCGGCCCTCGACTACGGCACCGTCACCGGCCCGCTGCTCGTCCCCTTCCTCACCTCCACGGCCTGGATCGCCGCCTGCGCACGCCGCCACGACGGCGACCCCCCGGAAGCGGACGGCCATCTGTTCGCCGGTCTTGCCGGCCTGCTGCTCGTCATCGTCCTGGGCGTGGTGGTCGGTTTCCTCATCGCGATCGGCCACGCGATCTTCTGAGGACGAGAGGACCGCAACCGGCGCTGTGGGGGACGGACTTCGCGTGGTCACGCCAGCAGGTTCACGGCGTGCTGGAACAGGCCGGGGAAGTGCGCGGCGGCCGGGGTGATCCAGGGCGCCAGCCGGGGCTGGTTCCGGGCCCACAGCAGGGACTTGGTCAGCAGCCGGTAGTTGCGGGAGAGGCGGCTCCACGCACGTTCGTAGGCCTGTGGCCGGCCTTCGCGCAGGCAGCGCACGAGTTCGGCGGCGGCCGTCAGGGCGAGGGCGAGGCCCTCGCCCGTCAGAGCGTCGACGTACCCTGCGGCGTCGCCCACGAACAGGACCCGTCCGGCCACCCGGGAGCGGGCCTGTTGGCGGAGCGGACCCGCGCCGCGGACCGACGTCCGGCCCGCCGCGATGAGCCGGGACTCCAACAGCGGGAATCGGGCCAACTGGGCGTCGTACGGAAGCTGTTCGCACGTCAGGACGGCGATGCCGACCTGGTGCGGGCCCAGCGGAGTGACGTACGCCTCGCAGCCGGCCGACCAGTGCACCTCCACCAGGTCGCTCCACGGCTCGACGCAGTAGTGGCGCCGCAATCCGTAGCGCGGCGGCCGGCGCCCGGCGGTCGGCCGCTCGGACAGGCCGAGCGCGCGCCGGGTCGGCGAGTGCAGTCCGTCCGCTGCCACGAGGTAGCGGGCGGTCATCCCGTCCGCCGTGACGCACTCGCCGTTCTGGCTCACTTGGCGAACGCGGTGGGGGAGGACCGGGATGCCGAGCTGGGCGGCCCGGGCGGCCAGTGCCTCGTGCAGCAGGGTGCGGCGCGCGCCGAGGCCGTGCCCCGCCCGGAACACCGCTTCGGCGCGCCGCTCGCCGGCGGCGTCCACGTAGCGGATGCCCCGCAGGGGCCAGCCCGGCACCTCCACGCCCAGTGCGTCCAAGGCGCGCACCGCGCCCGGCATCAGGCCCTCTCCACAGGCTTTGTCGATGGGCGTGGGACGCGGTTCGGCGACCACGACGTCGAACCCGGCGAGCGCTCCGTGGATCGCGGTGGCCAGGCCCGCCGGGCCGCCGCCCACGACGAGGAGGTCGATCACGTGACCGCGCCGGGGGCGGGGAGGGGGCGCGCGGTCGCCAGCGCGTCGTCCTCGCAGCGGATGCGTACGGCCAGCAGGGCGGCGTTCAGCAGCGAGAAGCCCAGGGCGGTCACCCAGGCGGTGTGCACCAGGGGAAGGGCCATGCCCTCGACGGCGACCGCCAGGTAGTTGGGGTGACGCAGGTACCGGTAGGGGCCGCGGGTGATCAGTGCGAGGCCGGGGACGATCAGCACGCGGGTGTTCCATCGGGGGCCGAGGGCGCTGATGCACCACCACCGCAGGCCCTGGGCGGCCAGCACCAGGACCAGGGCGGGCCAGCCGAGCAGGGGCAGGAAGGGCCGGTCGGCAGCCCAGGGCTCCACGAGGCAGCCGAGCAGCAGGGCCGCGTGCAGGGCAACCATCGCCGGGTAGTGCCCGGCCCCGTGTTCGAGGCCGCCCCGGGCCCGGCTCCAGGCACCGTTGCGGCGCGCCACCAGGAGTTCAGCCAACCGTTCGGCGACGACCAGCAGGATCAGCACGGTGTACGGGGTCATGGCGCGGTCACCAGCCCAGCAGTACGAGTTCGGAGGAGAATCCCGGACCGAAGGCGATCATCAGGCCGGTCGATCCCGGCGGCGGCGCCGCGGCGCCGGTGTCGCGCAGGATCTGCAGCACCGAGGCGGAGGACAGGTTTCCCGTGGCGGCCAGCGCGCGGCGGGAGGGTGCCAGGGCGGAGTCCGGCAAGCCGAGCTCGTCGGCGAGCACGTCCAGGATTTTCGGGCCGCCGGGATGGCAGATCCAGGCGGTGACGTCCCGGGGCTTGAGGTCGTGAGCGGCGAGGAAGGACTCGATCTCCTCCGCCACGTGCAGCCTGACGAGTTCGGGAACCTCCCGGCCGAGCACCATGCGGAAGCCCCAGTCGCCGACGTCCCAGCCCAGCAGGTGTGCGGTCCCCGGGTACAGGCGGCTGCGCGTGGCCGTGACCACCGGCCCGGACGGGCCGGCCCCCCGCGCCGTCGCGGAACTGAGGTCGTCGCCGACCGCCACCAGCGCGGCGGCCCCGTCCCCGAACAGGCTTCCCGCCACCAGATTCGCCATCGAGGTGTCCGCGGGCTGCAAGGTGAGCGAGCACAGTTCGGTCGACAGCAGGAGCGCCGTAGAGCCCGGCCGGCCGGTGAGGAAGTCGTGGACCCGGGCCAGCCCCGCCGCACCGGCGGAGCAGCCGAGCCCGAACATCGGTACCCGCTTGATGTCGGGCCGCAGGCCGACCTGCGCGGCCAGCCGGGCCTCCAGGGAGGGCGCCGCGATGCCCGTCACGGTCGTCGAGACGACCAGGTCGATCTCCTCGGCCCGCACCCCCGCCTCGTCGAGTGCCCGCTCGACCGCTTCGGCACCCAGGGCGACGCCGAGTTCGACGAACAGACGGTTGGTGTCGCCGAAGCCGTTGAGTTCCCGGTACCGGTCCAGAGGGAGGGCGAGGTGACGCGTCTTCACCTGGGCCGCGCCGTGCAGCCGGCGCAGGAGCGCGCCGTCGGCCCCGGCCGGCAGACAAGAAGCGAGGACGTCGGTGATCTCCTGCTGCGTGTAGCGGTGTGGCGGGAACGCCGTGCTCACCGCGAGGACCCGTGTCATTGCTCCAACATAGGGACAGCGGGGCGTCGGCACGCTGAACACGGCCGCCACGGGCGCGCCGGACGCATAGCGTGGTGCGGTGCCCGCCACCACCGACGAAGGAACCGCCGCGCCGACCGCGCACGCAGGCTCGACGACGGCCCGGCGGCTCGCCCCCGCGAGCCTCCTGGGGCTCCTGAAGGCCAGTCACCCTGTGCCTGCCGCCGCCGTCACCCTCCTCACGGCCCTCTTGGCGGCCGCCGTCGGGCTCGGACCCGCCGCCGGGACCACGGCGGCGGCCGCGGTCGCCGCGGGCCAGCTGTCGATCGGCTGGTGCAACGACCGCCTGGACATGCGCCGCGACGCGGCGGCCGGCCGCCGCGACAAGCCGCTCGCCGCGGGGGAGGTACGGCCCGGCGCAGTGGCCGCGGCCTCGTGTACGGCCCTGCTCGCCTGCGTCCCGCTCTCGCTGGCATGCGGCGCACGGGCCGGCTGGGTCCACATCGGCTGTGTCGCCGCGGCCTGGGCCTACAACCTGTGGCTGAAGCACACCCCCGCCTCCTGGCTGCCGTACACCGTCGCCTTCGGACTGCTTCCCGCCTTCCTGACCCTGGCCTCGCCAGCGGCTGACTGGCCGCCGATGTGGCTCACCGCCGCGGCGGCCCTGCTGGGGACCGCCGCCCACTTCGCCAACGCCCTGCCCGACATCGACGAGGACATCGCGGGCGGTGTGCTGGGACTCCCACAGAGACTGGGGCGACGCGCATCCATCGCGCTGGCCGCCTGCCTCGCCTTCGCCTCCTGCGCGGTGGTGACCCTCGGCCCGGCCGGCCCGGTGCCGCTCGCCGGCCGGGTGCTGCTCGGCGTGACACTGGTCCTGTGCCTGGCGGCACTGGCCGCACCGCCCGCCCTCGCACGCGGCCGGATGCCCTTCCTGATCATCCTGGCCCTGGCCGGAGCCGACGCCGCACTCCTGGTCCTGGCCGGCCACGCCCTGCCCACCGGCTGAGCGCGTCCCCTGCACGGCCGTCCGGCGAACCGGCTCGGCACAGCGACCGGGGCGGCCGGGGCCAGGTCGGGCCTGAGGTTCAATGTCTGGGTGGTGAACTGGGCGCAGATGTACGACTGGCACTCTGACGTGGACCGAGTCCCCGAGCTTCTGGATCGTGTGGAGCGTGGGGACGGCGGCGAGGCGTGGACGGAGTTGGGACACCGGCTGATCCTGGAGCGCGACCTGGTGTCGCTCGCCGGCATCGCCGCCCTGCCCCGTCTGGTGCGTCTCGCGGCGAGGAGTACGGAGGCACGGCACCTGGCCGGAGAAATCATGGAGCGCGCGGCAGGACGCCACGGCGGTGACGACCTGCTGGTTGGCAGCGTCGATTCGATCGCCGAGTTCGGCATCCTCCTGGACCGGCACCTGCAGTCCCGTCCGGCCGACTACTTGGTGACATTCCGTGCACTGCTCGCGGTCCGGGAGCAGTACCACTGGGCCAACGTCCTGGGGGACTTCGCGGACGACTTCTACGACCTGCCGTGTCCTCACTGCGCCACGCAGGTGACCGTCGCCATCGGCGACTACGGGCGCTACTCGGCGATCCGCGACTGGAACCGGGGCGACGTGGACCTGCGTGACCTCCGACCGGCATCCATCGAGAAGCTTTCGGGCGTCGGCCGGTGGATGCACGAGATGGCCGTCCGCGATGGGGAAGCTGTCCTCGCGGAGGGAATCTCCCATCTTTTCGGCAGGGCGGAGTGTCCGAGATGCGCCAGCGTCTTCACCATCGCGGATGAGTACGAGGCCGCCAACTGCCCGGTGCTCCGGTAGCTGCTGCGAAGGGGCAGAGGTGGCCGGCGTGGTTGTCTGATCGAGTCATCTACTCAGCGAACCCGGTCGCTTGGCTGGCGCGGCCCATCAGGTAGCCGTCCGAATGGTCGCGGTGCAGGAGCTCAGAGCGGGACTGGAGGATGTCCAGGGCCTCGTGGATCGAGCAGCCGAGGCGGTCTCGGAACAGCTGGATGCCCTTGATGGTCATGCCGCTGAGGATCTCCTCGTCCGCGAAGGAGAGCGGGCCGGCCGTCCAGGGGGCGGACGCGGGATCTCCACCGGGCCAGTCCACGTCGGTCAGGGTGGCGAGCAGGCGGCCATCCGAGAGCGCCACCGCCACGTCCATGCCCCGGGCCGCCTTCTCCGTGAAGGCAGCGGGTGTGGTGTGGTCCAAGAGGAAGACGAAGTGCTGGGCTATACGCTGCCGCCACTCATCGAGCACGCCGTCGCCGTCCAGACGGAGGTTGGAGTTCCAGGCTGCCTGGGCGAGGACCGATACGAACAGCCCGAGGAAGTCCGACTTCAGCAGGTCGTCCGCGTGCTCGATCAGGATCGCGAGGTCCTGGTTGCCGTGTCCGGGGCCGTGCCAGTCGTGGAGGCAGTCCACGAGCGCGTCCCAGTTGTGGCCGAAGTAGCCGAGGAACGACAGCTCCCGGGCGAAGGTGCGGAAGACGGACGCGGGATCCCGCATCTCCCGGCCGTCCAGCCGCAGGACCAGACCGTTTCGGTGCACGAGCGCGGCCGTTTCCGACGCCAACCACGGGTCGGCTGAGGAGGTGAACACGACCCATGGAGAGCGGTGTTCCGTCAGAGTGGGCTTGGCCATCATGGGCGAGATCCTTGCACGGCGCTTGCTCGGAGCCAGAGTGATTTACGGAGGGTAGATCGTGCTCAACGAGCGTCGTCCGCGCAGTTCAGGGGGCTACTGCAGCAGGATCATCTTCCGCAGCAGGTGGAAACCAGCTCGTCCGTAGAGGTCGAGCAGCTCCGCGAGCCCGCGCGGGACGTCGGGTCGCGGCGCCGGACGGGTACGGCCAGCCCGAGCGACACCCTGGTCTCGGCCTCGGCGACGAACCGGTTCAGGAAACCGGAGACCGAAAGCAGCTCGGAGCGCGGTGACTTGACCGCGAGATCGGTACCCCACCGCAGGTGGCGCATCCGGTGGACCAGGCCCATCCCGCCGTGCTCGCACGTCCGCAGCACCTCGTACCGGCCGTCGACGACCTCGCCGACCAGCCGGCGCCGCCCGCTCCCCACACAGCCTGGTCAGGAGTCGTCGTTGGCGGGGCCGTACCGCAGTTCGCCCGCGACCGGGAGGAGGTAACCGATCCCGCGGGATTCCGGGAGTTCGCCTCCCAGCGTCGCGGCATCGCTGCACCCGGACGTCTCGAATCCGATGAACCCCGCGTGGAAGTCGACGGCGCGGAAGACCTCGGCTCCGATGGTGGCGAGCCAGTCGTCCAGGACCGGGGAACGGTAGGACCGCGGACGCTCGATGTCGAGGCCCGCCTCGTCCAGGGCCCCGATGGGGAGGTAGAAGTCCAGCCAGTCGACGGGGTCGTCGCCTTCCTCTCGGATGGTCATGGCGCCGCAGGCCACGGTGTGCCCGGTCGGCAGCCGGACCTGCCCCAGCACGTGCCCGAACTCCGTCAGCGACTCGACCGTGCAGCCCACGGACTCCTGCTCCCCGGGCGCGCGCCGCACATCGCCGAAGCACCCCTCGACGCCCGCCGCGGACCACACCGCCGTCAAGGCCCGCTGAAGCCGCGCGTCGTCACGGGGGCCCACCTCGATCGCCAGCTCGTAGAAGCCGCCGTGCCACGTGGACTCGCTGAAGGTTCCGCAATCACCCATGACACGATCATGAAGGGCCCGGGCCAAGAGCAAGCGACCCGATCGCCTATCCCCCCGACCACCAAACCGGACCCGAAGAAACAGGCCGCGCCTGGTCCGGCCGCTGATGGCCGGTGTGGGGGCCTGTTTCTTTGTCGCATGCCGCGTTTCGGCTGGCATGTGGGCAGCCCGTGGGCGACGGTGGACCTTCCCTACACCGTTCGTGTTCCGAGGAGACCCTTCATGAACTGGACGCTCGAAGTGGTTCCGGTCCCCGTCACCGACATGGACCGGGCGAAGGAGTTCTACGCCGACAAGGTCGGTTTCACGGTCGACCTTGACAGCGAGGTCGCACCCGGCATCCGCATCATCCAACTGACCCCGCCCGGCTCACGCTGTTCGATCGCGCTGGAGCACGGGATGCCCCCGGCGCCCGGTACGCGTCAGATGGCACCGGGCACGCTGCAAGGCCTGCAACTCTGCGTCACCGACATCGAGGCGGCGAGAGAAGAGCTGGTGGTACGCGGGGTGGACGTGTCCCCGGTACGCCACATCGGCGAGAACGGCTGGGCGGACGGCAAGGGTGACACCTGGAACTCCTTCCTGACCTTCACCGACCCGGACGGCAACGGCTGGATGATCCAAGAAGCACCCTCGGAGCTGTCGGAACGCTGACGGCCGCGGAGCCCTCATGCCCCTGGGCGGCAGCCCGTGCTCCGTCCGGTGCGGCCCCATGAGATCCGGGGCGGCGCGGAGCGGAGTGGCTGAAGTCCCCCGCACACTTTCGTGAAAACCGGCTGCCCGGCTGCCCGGCTGCGGCATCGTCTTGTCCCGGGCGGCCCGGACAACCGGCGGCCTGAAAGCGGGCGGCGCGAGGAGGGGGCGTTGTGGCCAGGCGTGAGACGTGGACGACGGAGGAGTTCGGCTCATCCCATGCCGGCGCGGTGGGGGTGCTCCTGGCCGACGGCACGGTCCCGGGCCCCGTGTACTTCGACAGCGCCTCCGGCGGGGGAGGAGAAGCCGTCTCGCAGTGGAACGTCTACGACGGACACAGCGACCGCGTACCGCGCGCGGCGGCCCTGCGCGCCGTCTGCTCGTGCGGTTGGTCCGGTCCCGAGCACCGTCTGGACTGGGAGGCGGTCGCCGGGCAGGACCTGGTGGAGGGCGGGGACGAGCAGGCGGACGCCTGCGAACAGGACTGGGACGGGCACACCGTCCAGGTCGAGGCGACGACCGTCCCCTTGCCCGACACCGTCACCACCCTGCTGGAACAGCTTGAGCAGGAGATCGACAAGCTGACCAGAACCTCCCCGGTCGCGGCCGTACGGGCGGCCCGCCGCCTTGAGGTGACCGCCGAGCGGGTCGGCTACTGGGCCGCCCGCGGCACCGCCGGCGACCTCGACGCCGTACAGGCCGCGACCGCCCTCGGGCTCGATGAGGACGCCGCACGCAAACTGATGGCCCGCCTCGGACGCTGGAACCCCTACCGCTGACCCGATCCGCCGATGACGGTGCGGCCCGCCCGGACCGACGTGCGAAGGAGGACCCGGGCAGGCTCCACCGCCCCCGGCGCATGCGCGGAGGTCAGTCGCGCAGCTCCAGCGTGCAGCACTTCACGCTGCCGCCCGCCTTGAGGAGCTCGGTGAGGTCCACCCCGATCGGGTTGAAGCCGCGGGTGCGCAGTTGCTCCTGCAGGTCCTGTGCGGCCTGGGGGAGCAGGACGTTGAGTCCGTCCGAGAAGGCGTTGAGACCGAAGAGGGCGGCGTCCTCGTCCGAGGCGAGGATCGCGTCGGGGAACATCTCGCGCAGGACCTTCTGACTGCCGGTCGAGAAGGCCGCCGGGTAGTACATGATCTCCGTGTCGGAGAGCACTGCCAGCGCCGTGTCGAGGTGGTAGTGACGGGGGTTCACCAGGGTCAGGCTGGTCACGGGAAGGCCGAAGAACTCCTGGGCCTCGGCGTGGGAACCCGGGTCCGTGCGGAATCCGGTGCCCGCCAGGATGCGCCGGCCCACGGTGAGGTAGTCGCCCTCGCCCTCGTTGATGCGCTCCGGCCACAGCACCTCCCGGTAGCCCTGCCGTACGAACCACTGGAGGTAGGCGGGCCCCTCGGCGGTCCGCTCGGCGTGGCGGAAGCGCGCGCCGAGGACCTTGCCGTCCACCACGGTGGCGCCGTTGGCGGCGAACACCATGTCGGGCAGGCCGGGGAGCGGGTCGATGATCTCCACGGTGTGCCCCAGTTCGCGGAACAGATCACGCAACTGCTCCCACTGCAGGAGGGCGAGGGGACCGTCGGTCGGCTTCTCCGGCACCATCCACGGGTTGATGGAGTACGTCACGTCGAAGTGGCTCGGCGGGCACATCAGCAGCTTGCGGGGAGTGCCGACACGGGAGGCGGGCATGGCTGATTTCCTTTGCTGTGCATGGGTGGATAGGTGGGTGGAGCGGTGGGTGGGGCGGTGGCTGAGCCGGGGAACCAGGGGAAGAGCCGGCTCGGTCAGTGGGCGGTGCGCACGTCTATGCCGATCAGTGCCGCGGCGTCCTGGGCCCGGAGCCGCGCATCGGCCCCGTCGCGGCCGGTGGCGACGAGGGAGCCGATCCGGTCCCGGCCGGAGCGCGGGGACCGGACCCGGGAGCCGACGTCGACCAAGAGCCCGACGGAGACCACCCCCGGCGAGTCAGCGGCTTCCGGCACGCCGTGCACGCGTACGACGTCCCCCGGCTCCGCCGACAGGAACCAGCTCGCCGCGCCGCCTTCCGGGTGTTCCGGCAGGGGCGTGAGGGGCGCGTCACCGCGCATCACCGCGAGGTACTCCCGGGTGAGGTCGATGTTCCAGGCCAGTTCGATCAGGGTGACGATGCTGCCGCCGGGCATCCGGCCGGCGCATTCGACCAGGTGCGGTTCGCCGTCCACGACGATCCACTCGCAGTGCACGAAGCCGGTGTCGAACCCCACCGTCTCCAGGAGCAGTTCGGTGGCCGCACGCAGACGCTTGCGCTCCGCGGCGGTGATGTCCGCGGGCACGGTGTGGCCCTGCTCCACGGGACGATCGCCCGGGAAGAGCGATTTCGCGGTGATGTTGTGGAAGAGGGTACGTCCCTCTCGTACCAGGAGCTCGACACTGAATTCCGGTCCGCGGAGGTAGCTCTCGGCGAGCATGCGCACGGGCACGATGCTCTGCGCGGCCATGGCCGTGTGCTCCAGGACGGCACACTCCGCCCAGGCCTCGTCCACCTCGTCGACGGTTCGGACGATCCTCGTGCCGATGGAACCCTGACGGTTGGCGGGTTTCAGCACGACCGGCCCGTCGACCTCGGCCATCAGGGTGCGTACGTCGCTGGACGCCGACACCGTACGGGAGACGGGATTGCGCACGTCGCTGTCCGCCGTCACCTGCCGCAACAGCCACTTGTCGCGCAGCCGGTCGGCGGCCTGTGCCCCGGCACCGGGCACACCGAAGCGCTCCGCGATCCGGGCGGCGAACGGAACGGCGTACTCGATGCCGGGGACGACGGCGGCCGGGGGCCGGCCCCGGTACTCCCGGTGGAACCGGTCGGGGGCGTCCGTCTCCTCGTACTCCACGACCATCAGCTCGCACGGGGCGTCCGCGTCGGCCAGGACGGCGGCCAGGTCCTTCTCGCGCACGGCGGCGGGCGTATCGACGAAGATCGTCGTACGGTGCCGGTGGTACGTCTCGGCCACGTGCTGCCACCCTGCCGTGTACCCCACGATGATCACGGGACGGTCATCGGCGTTCATTGCGCCTTCTCCTCACGGGTCGTTGACGCGGGCGGGGCGTGTTCCGGCGGTGGCTCGGAGGCCATCGGACCGGATCCGGTTGCGCCGCTGCCCCGCGCGCGCATCGCGATGCCGGCCGCCAGGGTCGCGAGCAGCCCCAGGCCGCCCCACAGCAGCCAGACCCGGTCGCCGAGCGCGTTCCACCCGAAGGCGCCCAGTGCCGGGCCGAGAGCGGTGCCGAGACCGAAGGCGGCCTGGGTGAGGGCGAGGTAGTGGCTCTTGTCGGCAGGTCTCGCCAGCTTGGCGGGATAGCTCCACATGGTCGCGCCGCCCACCATGGAGCCCAGCACCCCCACCAGCGTGGCCGTGACCAGGAGCACCACGGAGTCGGGAACGGCGTACATCGCGCGCCCGGCACCGAGCAGCAGCAGCCCGGTGCACACGGCCACCCATGCGGGCCAGTGCTGGGTGACCCGGGTGACCAGCAGTTCCAGCGCGATGATGGCGCCGGCCGACAGGCTGATCAGCCAGGTGTAGGAGGTGGCGGAGTAACCGGCCTCCCGCATGGACAGCGGCAGTACGACGAAGGACTGGATGAAGACGGCCGCGCTGAGGAACATCGCCAGCAGGAACAGTACGAAGCGGACGTCGCGCACGATGCCCAGATAGCCCACCCGCTGCCCGGCCCGGGTCGTGTCCTTGGCCGCCGGTGCCTGACCGGGAGCGTCCTTCGGTACCGCGACGAGCGCGATCAGCGCGTACACCAGGGACGCCAGCGCGCTCACCCAGAACAGCAGGTTCCAGGAGACCAGCACCAGCCCGGCCGCGCACAGCCGGCCGACGGTCGCCCCCAGGTTGAGCGCGATGCGGTTCATCGAGAAGACCATGACCTGACGCGCCTCGGGGACGAGGTCGGTCAGCAGCGTCATGGATGCCGGCCGGTACGCCTGGACCATCGCCCCCGAGACGGCGATCGTGCCGACGAGCGCGGCGTACGAGCCGATCAGGGGCAGGACGCCGGTGAGCAGGGCCGCACACAGCATGGAGAAGATGATGGTCCTGCGCGGCCCCAGCCGGCGGACGAGCTCGGCGCCGAACACGACACCGGCGATGGTCCCCGCGCCGTAGGCGGTCATCGCCGCTCCGGCCTGTTCCGCGGAGAAGCCGCGCCAGACCAGGTAGAGCACGAGGAACGGCTGGACGAAGCCGCCGACCTGGTTGACGAAGACGCCCAGGAGCAGGAAGCGCACCGTCGGCGGGCTGTGCCGCCACGTTCTGACGGCACCCCACTTCTCCGTGTCCTGCTGCGGGGACGCGGTCATGGGGCCGTCCCGGGGGAAGTCTGCGCCCAGGCCAGCTCGGGTTCCGCGTCGGCGGTGAGGGCTGGCGCCGGACGGTGGTCGAGGCGAAGGGCCGCGCCGGCGACAGCCAGCCTGCTCTCGCACTCCGGCACCGTCTCGGCGGTGCATATCGCGTACGCGTAGCGGGAGATGTAGCCGCGGGGCGGGAGCCGCAGCACGTCACCCGGCTCGACGAGGGCCGCCGCCTGGTGCAGGCCGGGCAGCGCGTCCGGTGCCGGCATGCGCACCGCTTCCACCGTGCAGTCGTCCGGGGGGTAGGCGAAGTGGATGCCCGCGACCGCTCCGTCCGCGGCGACCGCTCCGTCCGCGGCGGCCGGTTCGACCGGGCGGCCGAGTGCGGCACGGGCGCCGCACCGCCCGGGGTCGATTCCGGTCGCCAGGCTGCCGAGAAGGGGGATGAGGCCGCCGCCCAGCCGGGCGTTGACTTCGATCAGTCGAGGACCGGAGGAGGTCAGCCGCACTTCGGTGTGCGTGATGGTGCCCGTGGCGCCGAGCGCGCGGTGGGCGTCGGCGAGCAGCGTGAGCAGCTCATCGTCGGACAGGAGCGGGTCCTGGGAGTCGACCACATGGCCCGTCTCCTCGAAGTAGGGCGCCATCGCCACTTGCTTGCGGGCGAGGACCAAAGGGCGGTAGACGTCGTCGACCAGCAGCCCGTCCACGCTGATCTCGGGGCCATCGGCGTACTCCTCGACCAGTACGGACGCCTCGAAGACCGGGACGCCGGGGTAGCTGGGGGCCGAGGACTCCCGGTAGGCGTCGGCCAGCTCGGCCCGTCCGGGCACGAAGACGACGCCGAGGCTGCCGGCCAGGCCCCGGGGCTTGAGAACCACCGGGTAGCCGATCTCGTCCGCCACCCGCGTGGCCTCCTCGAGGGAGGCCACCGCCATCGACCGGGGCTGTCCGACGCCGGCGGCGTCCAGCAGCGCCCGGGTGCGGCTCTTGTCCCGGCAGTTGCGGACCGCCTCGGGCCCCATGCCGGGCAGACCGAGCGCCTCGACCACGGCTGCCGCGGGTTCGACGAGCGCCTCGGAGAAACAGAAGACGCCGTCGACGCGGCGGACCGCGTGCAGCCGTCGGGCCGCCTCGACCAGGGCGCGTGGATCGGAGGTGTCGACGAGGGTGAAGCCCGTCAGATACGGCGTCTGCCAGGTCGGATCGGCCGTGTCGAACAGCCAGAGCGCATGTTCCCTTGCGGCGCCGGCGAGCAGGTACTCGCGGTACAGGCGCAGGCCGCTGCCGACGACGACGAGCACACCGTCGTCGGCCCGCTCGGAGAGTGAATCCATCGTCCTTGTTCCGTCTTTCGTGGTCGTTGCGCGAGAGGGCCGGGGCGGCTTGGCGTTACCCGATCAGGCGATGGTGTAGAAGCCCTCGCCGTCGAGCTGGCGGATGGTGCCGCGGTCGCGGTGGACGACCGCCTCCACCTCGTGGGCGAGCTCGACGAGGAGCGGGATCTTGAAGTCGTCGACCGTCCGGTGGAGCGCCCCTCCCGGCGCGACGCCCATCTTGAGCTGGTGGAAGCTCTCCAGCGCACGGACGTCCGGCAGCCTCGGATAGTCCACGAGGGTGCCCGACCGCGGCGAGATCAGGCCGACGGAGGAGACGAACCGCTCCACCCGGTAGTCCTCGCCGCAGCGCTCCAGGAACCTGCCGGGCTCCAGGTAGGCGTCGAGCGTCCACTCGAGCTGGCCCTCCCCGAGGGCGGTGCGCACGAGCACCGGAAGACCGCCGCCGCACAGTCGGGCACCGGTCTCGATCAGAGCGGGTCCGCCGGGCGTCAGCTTGAGCTCGGTGTGGGCCGGTCCGTTGGCCACGCCCAGCGCGTCCAGCACGGCACCCGTATAGGCGACCAACGCGTCCTGCACCTCGCCGCGCCGGGTCAGCAGATGGGCGCTGTCGAGGAGGTCGCGCACGCCGTTCGCCGAGATGTGGGTGGTCTCCCAGATGTCGGTGACGTGGTGGCGTCCGTCCATGCTGACGGTGTTGACGTAGTACTCGGTGCCGAAGAGGTACTCCTGCAACAGCACCGCCTCGTTCTGCGAAGCGACGGCGTTGTCCTGGCCCAGGACACCGCGAAAAGCCTCCCTCACCTCATCGGCGGAGTCGCAGAACCGCACTCCGTCGCTTCCGGAGCTGCGCAGGGGCTTGACGACGACTCGCCCGCCCAGCTTGCCGAACCACTCGACGGCTTCCTCCTCGTCGGCGGTGATGTGCTGTTCGGCGCCGCGCAAACCGGCGGACTTGACCGCCTCGACCATGCGGAACTTGTCGCGGCGTTCGGCGCTGAGGGCGGTGCCGTTGGAACGCAGGCCGAGCATCTCGCTGAGGGTGTCGGCGAGTTCCACCCCCACCTCGCCGCCGGGCAGGACGGCAACCGGCCGGTGGTCGCCGAGCAGGCGGGCGGTGGCAGCCAGGTCGCCGCGGTGGACGATGTTCACGGGAAAGTCGTCCGGCACGAACTGCGGTGCCGAAACGTGGGGGATGAGCTCGGTGCTCTGGACGTGCACGGCTCGGTAGCCGCGCTCCCGCAGTAGCGGGGCGAGACGGTTCGCCGAGGAGTAGGCGTCGACGATCGCGACGGTCGGCGGGGTGGACGCGGACACGGTGGTTCCTTCTGCTGGATGGTCCGGGACGGGCCGGGAAGGCCGGCTCATCGGGTGAGGACGAAGACTCCCTCGCGGTTGCGGGACTGGTAGTGGTCGATGTCGGCGAGGAGGGTCGCGCGGTCGTGGTGGCGCAGCCAGAGCGTCAGGACGGGGTTCTCGTTCACCGACGGAGTCACGGGGGCTCCGGGTTCGGGAATGCGTTCCGGCCCCGCGTACGAGGGTCGGCCCAGGAGCTCGTCCAACCCGGTCACTTCGGCGAGCGTGCCGTGCGCGCGGGCGATGAACGAGTAGTCGGCGACGCATCCGATGTCGCCCGCATCGGCCAGGGCGACGGGACGGCCGGTTGCCAGGGCCCCCGCCTGACCGGGAACTCCGAGCAGGGCACACAGCTCCGGCAGCGGCGAACCCGCGGGCCGGGCCGCCCATTTGATGACCTTCAGGGTGTCCTCGCCGACGACCAGTTCGAAGTGGACGGGGCCGTCGGTGATGCCGGCGGCCTTGACGACCGGTGCGAGGCCGTCGGTGAGCCGGGACAGCAGCGGGTCGTCGGGCGAAGGGTTCATCACGCTGGTGAGCAGGGTCCGCGGTCCCTCGTCGAGGGTGAAGCAGCGCCAGCAGTCGGTCAGGACGAGACGTCCCTCGTGGACCACACCGTTGGCGAAGTACGGGGTGCCGGGCACCAGGGCGTGTACGACGACGCGGTCGCCGGAGCGCTGCCACAGGTGAGCCCGGGCGGACTCGGTGAGCGGCGCCCCCGGCCGGTGGAACAGCGCCGAACCGATCTCGGCCGAGAACTCCGGGCGCACGACGACGGTACCGGTGGCGCCCGCGAGGTGGGCGGCGAGCGCGGCCGGGGTGTCCAGGACGGTCAGGTCGAGCGCGAGGCCGGTCCCGGCGGCGGCGACCGTGGCGTTCTGCGCCACCTTGCTGCGGGACACGGGTGTGGACACGGGTGTGGACACGCGAGTCGACATGGGCGTGGACACGGATCAGACCTGCTCGAAGTGGAAGGACTTGATGAAGCAATCGCGGGGCTGGCCCACGGCGAAGAGCACACACTCCGACAGTGACTGGGAGGTCAGCATCGAGTCGGCGGTGCGCGGCGCCTTCTCCCAGGCTTCCGACAGCGGATCGGCGTTGCGGAAGTCCGGCGGGTACAGGGAGATGACCCGCACCCCCTGGCCGCGCAGCCGCTCGGAAAGGATGTCGGAGAATCCCGCCTGGGCGTGCTTGGCGGCGTAGAAGGCGTCGTGGGCGCTGGAGCGGCTGTATCCCTGAGCCCCGCAGGTGGAGACCATGGTGACGATGTCGGCGTGGTCGGAGGCGAGGAGCAGCGGCAGGAGGTTCTTGGTGACCAAGACCGTGCCGACCGCACCGGCGGCGATGGTGTCGACCACGTCCTCGTCGGAGGCGGAGAGCAGGTCGGCGCCCTCCAGCCAGCGAGCCCCGTTGTTGACGAGGACGTCGATCCGGTCGGTCGCCTCGGCCAGCCGGGCGGCGAAGTCGCGGATCGAGGCGGGATCGGTCAGGTCACAGGCGAAGGCGTGGACCGAGGCGTGGCCGAGGGCACGGATCTCGTCCCGCACCTTCTGCGCACCGGCAAGCCGGCGGGCGGAGAGGAAGACCTCGGCGCCTTCCTGGGCGAAACGAATGGCCAGGGTGCGGCCGAAGTCGCGCGAGGCGCCAGTGATGACGACGCGGTGACCGGCGAAGCGGTTGCTCACAGTGTGTCCAGGGTTTCGTGGTCGGGACTGGTGGTCGGGACCAGGCTAAGAGGCGGGGAAGAACAGGCCGTTGCCGGACGGCTCGTGGGGCAGACGGTGCAGGAGATGGTCGACCGCCGTACGGGCCCACGCGTCGGGGGCGGGGTACTGCTCGTGTTCGCCGGGCAGACAGGTGGCCAGCATCTCGGTGTCCACCGCGCTGTGGGGGGCGATGGCGAACGCCTTGACGTGATCGGGCAGCTCCCCTGCGAGGGCGCCCACGTACCCCTCGACGGCGAACTTCGCCGCACTGTAGGCGGCGAGGTGGTGGCGCGGGTTGCGGCCCCAGCCGGAGGACAGCGCGACGAACATCCCGCCGGACTCGAACATCAGCGGAAGGAAGGCGTGCGCCATGGCGTGCACGCCCTCGACATTGACGCGCACGACCTCGGCGAAGACGGCCGGCTCGACCTCCCAGACCGGCCGCTGGGAGTGGATGGCACCCGCGTTGGCGATCACCAGCCCCGGTTCGCCCAGCTCGGCGGCCGTGGCCCGGGCCCACGCCGACACGGCGTCGGCGTCGGTGACGTCCACCGTCTCGACCAAGTGCCCGGAGCCGAGCATGCCGCGCAGCTCCCTCACCGCGCCGGTCGAGCGGCCGCATCCCGAGACGGGATGGCCCAACTCGGCGAAGCGCAGGGCGAGGGCTCGGCCGATCCCCTTGGTCACTCCGGATATCACCACGGGAGGTCGCACGCTCATGCTGCCGTTCCCTTCGGTCGGTCGTCGTGGCAGGCGCCCGGCGAAACGACGGTGCCGGGGGTGAGGTCCCACACCTGGTGGGAGCCGATCGCCTCCGGCCCGGTGAGAACACGGCCGGCCGGGAAGAAGGCGTACCGTTCCACGAACAGGAAGCCCGTACCTGCCTTCGCGGCGGCCAGCAGGTCCTGTCGGGCGTCGCCGACGAGCACGGTCCGCGCCGGTACGACGGCACCCTCGTCGCCGAGGATCTCGGCCAGCCGCCGGGCCTTGGTGCGTTCACCTCCCCGTACGGAGCGGAAGTGGGAGGCGATTCCGGCCCGTGCGAGCACCGCCTCGGCCTCGGCGGTGAGGGTCCCGGTCGCCACGTGCAGGGGGACGCCCCGGGCCGCCAGCGCACCGACCAGCTCGGCGGCCCCCGCGCACCGCGGGGCCTGCCGGTAGCGCTGGGCGAGCAGGGCGGCGTAGCGGCCGGAGTAGCGGTCCCAGAACGCCTCGAAATCGGGCCCCTCGCCCCTCCCGCCGAGCCCGTCGCGATGGAAGGCGGCGAAGTGCTCGCGCCGGGACCGGCCGAAGGTCCGGCGGAACTCGTGGAGGAAGTCCTCCACGAGTTCCGTACCGAAATCCGACAGCGCGGTCCGCATGCAGGCGACCTTGACCTCGTTGGAGTCGACGAGGACTCCGTCGAGGTCGAAGACGACCGTGTCGTGACCGGCGAGCCAGTCGAGCAGACGGTCAGGCATGCTGCAGTACGCGCTGCAGCTTCTCGGCCGAGAAGCTGTGCGCGCCCTCGGAAGCGAGGGACCACAGGGCTCGAAGGCGCCTGTCGGGGCTGTGGTCCGCGGTCGCCTCCAACTGCTGCACGTAACTGGGGTGCACCCCGTGCATGCCGGCGATGGCATAGAGCGGGTTGGCTCCCCACCGGTGCTTCTCGAACAGGGCGAGGAAATGCCGGGCGGTGGTCTCCAGGAGCGGCCGCATCCGGCCGGCCGGTTCGCCGAGGGCGGCCAGCAGTTGCTCCGTGCGGGCGTTGCCCGCCCCTCGCCCCATGCCGAGGACGGTGGAGTCGAGCCAGAGCGCACCGGCTTCGGCGGCGGCCAGGGTGTTGCCCAGTGCGAAGCCCTGGTTGTCGTGGGCGTGGATGCCCACGGGTGCGCCCTGGCCCGCGCGGAAGCGGGTGACCAGGGACCGTACCCGGGCGGCGTGCATGGAGCCGAGCGAGTCGGCGACGTACACCGCCTCCAGCGGGCCCATGGCGGCCACCTGCCCGATGATCTCGTCGACCTGCTCATCGGTGGCCAGGTCGATCTGCATCAGGTTGAGGCAGACCCCGAACCCGGCTCCGCGCAGTGATTCCACCAGGCCCGCGCACTCGGCGACCCTGGCGTGGTGCACGGCGACGCGTACGAGCTCGACGGGCAGTGCCCCGGTCGCCAGCCGTTCGGCGAGCCGCGGCCCCACCCCGTCGGCGGATTCACCGAGCAGCGAGCCGGCGTCCACCATGACCGCGAAGCGCAGGGAGTGGTCCGTGGGCAGCGCGATCCGCAGGTTGGGCGTCAGCCCGGCCGGCAGTCGTCCGTAGGGGCCGCGGTCGTTGTCGTCCAAGGACGCGTAACCGAGTTCGACCACGTCGACGCCGGCGGCGGCGCATGCGGCGAGGTACTCCTCCACCAGGACGGAATCGAAGTTCCAGTTGGTGTAGTAGCCGCCGTCGCGCAGGGTGCAGTCGAGAAGGGTGACCGCGGACCGGTCGGTGGTGCTCACACCGCGTCCAGGTCGGGCAGCGTGTTGGTGAAGTCGACGTGGTGGATGCGGCGCATCGGGGCCCAGTTCAGCTTGCCGTCGTTGCCCGGGTGGCGCTCGAGGAGCCCGCCGTCGGTGTGCATGATGTCGTCCCACTCCTGGACCTTGGGGTGGAGGTCGTTGGCGCGCAGGAAGTCGTGGACGGGCTCGAAGTGGTCCTCGGCCTCGACGTACATGAACAGCGTCAGCGGGTCGATGTAGAAGATCTGCAGCTTGCGCACGCCGATGGTGTCGAGGGCGCCGCCCGGGCCCACGATCTCGGGCCAGACTTCGCGGTGCAGGGCGATGTACTTCTCGGCGGCCGCTTCGTCCTTGAGGCGGATGGTGAAGGCGTGGTTCTTCATCGGGAGAGCTCCTTGGCAAGGGTGAGAAGGTTGTCGTAGGTGTGGCGGACCTCGGTCCAGGTCTCGTCGTCCAGCACGTGCCGGCTGGGACCCCGGACGAGGGTGTTCTTGACGATCCCGCGCTCCTTCAGGAGCCGCTTGGCGATCGAGAGGTAGTAGTCGGTGCTGTTCATCATGTGACACATGAGGTAGGAGAGCGGGTGGCCGATGCGCTCGGCCTCGGCCCGCCGGCCCTGTTCGAGCAGGCGCCACAGCACGACCACGATCTCCGCGATCTCGGTGGCGGGGATCGTGCCGACGAGCCCCCTGCGGTGGCAGTCGAGCAGCATCATGCCGCCGTCGCCCTCGAAGATCCGGGCGCGGCCGCCGGTGGCGTCGCGCAGCAGGCTGACCCGGGGCGGGGTCGGCTGTGCCTCGGGCTTGAACAGCACCCGGTCCTCGCCGAACTCCTCCAGCAGCCGGACCTGGGTGGCGATCGACAGCGGTATCTTGGCCAGGCTCTTGGCGTGGTGGACGATCACGGGGATCTCCACGGAAGCGATGACCCGGCGGTAGTAGCCGAGCATCTCCTCGTCGCCGAGGGCGACGGTGGCGGGATGCATCACGAGCAGGGCGTCGACGCCGGCCTGTTGCGCGTGGCGGGAGTACTCGATGGCGGCCTCGGCGGTTTCGGCGCCCGTGCTCATGACGGAGACGCCGCGCCCGGCGGCGGCCTTGGCGCACAGTTCGGCGACGCGAAGCCGTTCGGAGTGGGTCAGCCGGAGCACCTCGGAGACCTGCCCGACGACGAACCCGTCGCAGCCGACGCCGAACATGTGCTCCGTCTGGGCGAGGAAGTCTTCCTCGTCGAGGGCGCCCTGCTCGGTGTAGGGCATGAGGATCACCGGCAGAACGCCTCTGATCTCCGGTTTCGCTCTGGTCTGTTCGGTCATCACGTCTCCTGTGGTCGTGGAGGCAGGGTGGTCACGGTGTCGTGCTGGTGAGGTGGCGCAGCACCTCGGTGGCGGCCCAGGGCGCCATCTTGAAGCCGCCGCCGCTGAAGCCGGTGGCGAGCAGCAGTGCCGGGTCGCCGACGAGCGGGCCGACGCGCGCCCGGGTGTCGGGGGCGTAGCACTCGGCGGCGCGCAGGCCGCCGCATGCCCGGCTGTCCCCGGCCCAGCGCAATCGCCGTGCCGCTGCTGCCCGGATGCGCGCCGAGTGCTGCGGGTCCAGGGGCTGGTGGCCGGCTCCCGGCGTGCGCAGCCCGGTGGGGTGGCCCACGTAGATGCCCGCGGCATCCGGGTGGGGACGCCCGTTGAGGTCGTGGATGTCGTCCATGTACGCGGGGTGTCCGGCGACCGGGGCCGCGGGCAGGCGCAGGTCGACCTGGATCGCCTGTGTCCACAGGTCGTGCGGGACGCCCCACGAGGTCAGCAGCGAGGGGGTCCAGGCGCCGGTGGCGAGGACGACGCTGCGTGCGCGGACGACGCCGCTGTCGGTGTCCACTCCCGTGATCCGGCCGTCCTGCCGGACCGGGCCGCGGACCGTGACGCCCTCGACGAGGCGGCCTCCCTTGCGCTGTCCGGCGAGCAGGAAGCCGCGCACGGTCTCGTCGGCGTCGATGTACCCGGCGTCCGGCTCCCAGACGGCACCGCACGCGTCTCCGCGGACCAACCCGCCGAATCGGCGGGTCAGTTCGTGAGGCGGCAGCCACTCGGCGGGGGCTCCGGCCGCGGCGATCCGGGCCGTTTCCGCCTGGGCGTACTGTGCCCGGTCGAGAGCCGGCAGGTAGAGGAAGCCGCACGACTGGAAGGGGACGTCGACGCCGGTGCGTTCGGCGAACGACCGGAAGTAGCGCCAGCCGACGAGGGACCGGTCGGACAGCACCGGATCGTCGTGGTAGGCGCGGACGACTCCGCCGCACCGGGCGGTGGTTCCTCCGCCACCGCGATGGGCGTCGACGGCGGTGACCTTGAGGCCCCGGTCGGCCAGTTCGTGGAAGATCGCGGCTCCGACGATGCCGGCGCCGACCACGGCCACGTCAGCGGAGGGAAGCCCGCTCACGGCTTCTTGCCGGCGTCGGCAGCCGGATCGGCCTGCCGGTCGCGCTGCTCGACGATGGAGGCGAGTATCTCGCCGGACCGGACGGCGACCATGGACAGCAGGGACGAGGTGATGCCGTGCGTGTGCTCGGTGCCGCCCTGCACGTAGATCCCGGCGCGAACGGCGGAGTCGGTGCGCACGCGGTAGTCCCGGGTGATGCCGAGCCGTCCCTGCTCGTCGCGCACGCAGTGGCGTCCCGCGTCGCCGAGCAGGCCGGTGGGCTCGAACGGCCGGTATCCGGTGGCGAACACGACGACGTCGGCGTCGAGTTCCTTGCGGGCCTCGGCCGGCAGGTCCTCGAGGTGCACGACGACGCCGGTGGCCTGTTCGGACACGCCGGTGACCCGGGAGGCGCGCAGGATGCGCAGCCGGTGCTCGCCGCGGACCTTCTCCTGGTACTCCGTGCGGTAGAGGTCCACGATGAGGTCGAGGTCGACCACCGAGTAGTTGGTGTTGCGGTGGTAGTCCATGAGCCGGTCCCGGACCGGCTCGGGCGCGTCGAACCAGACGTCGACCGCTTCCGGGTCGAAGACGCGGTTGGCGTACGGGCTGTCGTCCGCCGGGCTGTAGCCGAACCGGGACAGCACCGCGCACACCTCGGCGTGGGGGTGGGTGCGGTGCAGGTACTCGGTGGCCTCGGCCGCGCTCTGCCCCGCACCCACCACGACGAAGCGCTTGGGGGCGTCGTCCTTGAGCTCGGCGAGGTTGGTCAGGAGACTGCCGCTGTGCCAGACGCGTTCCGAGGCGGTGACGCCGTCAGGCATGACGGCCTCCAGGCCACAGGCCACCACGATGTTCCGGGCCCTGTGGACGGTCTCCTCGTCGCTGCCGGGATCGCGGGAGACCACCTCGAACAGGGTGGCCGCGCCGTCCGCACCGCCTTCGATGACGGGACGTACGGAGACCACTTCGCTGTCGTAGCGCACCATGTGGTCGACGTCGGAGGCAGCCCACTCCAGGTAGTCGTGGAACTCCTCGCGGGTCGGGAAGAACGACTTCTGGTTGATGAAGTCGACAAGTCTGCCCTTGTCGTGCAGGTACGACACGAAGGCGAACCTGCTGACGGGGTTACGCAGTGTGGCCAGGTCCTTCAGGAAGGAGACCTGCATGGTGGCGCCTTCGATCAGCATGCCGCGGTGCCATCCGAAGCTCTGCTTGCGCTCCAGGAAGACTCCGGTGAGTGCCTGTTCTCCGCCCAGAGCTTCGTTGTGCTCCTCCAGCGCGATCGCCAGCGCGAGGTTCGAGGGACCGAAACCGATTCCGACCACGTCATAGACGGGTTCATGCTCCGGATGTGGTTGCGTTTCGGGCATTCTTGTCCTCAAGAAAGTTTTGTCTCCGAACGGAGAAAGCGAATCCATGGCGGGTGCCGGCGGCGGTCGGGGTGCAGCCCGACCGCCGGTTAAGAGGCGGTCAGCGGTGCGGCACCAGGCCCCAGGCCCCAGGAGGAATCGTGGCTGAAAACAATCGAATGGCCGGTCATTGCCTTCGCGGCAGTGGCGGCAGCGGCGGATAACAGCGCCGAGCGCATTGGTATTTCCTCCCCGTTAGGACGCGTGGTGCGTCCATGCATCCACCCTGCACAGTCCCTGGGAGTTGATCAAGGGCCTTACCCTTCATGATCATGCAGTACGTGATCATGAAGGGGGAATCTATGTGTACAAAGACGGACAGGGAGATTGTTTCCGAGGGTAACGTCCTGTGTGCGGGTGGCGTTGCCGCGTACCGGGCGGCAGTGAACGCCGGCAGCCTCCGCGCGGTGGACGCACCCGATTGCGTCGTGGCCCTCGGCCTGCTGCGCGGCATCCCCGGAGTGGACGGCGTCCTCGTGCCCGTCGCACCCGCGGGGCCCCTCGCCCAGGCGCTGCGGCCCCACGAAGAGGGCATCCGGCGCCACCGGAACGCCATTGCCGCCACCCAGGCGGCCTTCGCCGCCGCGGAAATGGCCTACCGCGAGGCGCAGGGCGGCCAGGGCGGCCAACTGGCCCTCCTGCTCGGCGACTCGGTCATCGACGCCGCCCTCGACCGGGCCGTGACCTCCTGTCGGGAGGAGCTGCTCACCGTGCAGCCGGGGGGCGGGCGTGCCGAGCACCTGCTGGCCGGGGCGCTGCCGCGCGATCTGGGTGCCTTGAGGCGCGGGGTGCGCCAACGGACCCTCTATCAGCACGGGATACGTTCGCACCTGCCCACGCTCGAGTACGCCCGCAGGATCACCAGCGCCGGGGGAGAGGTGCGCACGACGAGCGAGGACATCGACCGGGTGATCATCTGCGACCGGCGGGTGGCCTTCGTGCCCGGCGACGACCCCGGCCGCACCCCCGAGGACGGCATCGGGGGCGGCGGTGGCGGCTCGGGGGCGCTGATGGTGCGTCACCCGGCCCTCGTGCGTCACTTGGTGCGGTGCTTCGAACGGTGCTGGGACAACGCCAGCGTCGTCGGAGCACTTGCCGCGCCCGCACGCACGGAGGTGGTGACCTCGGACATCCAGAGCCGGATCCTGCGCCTCCTCATCGAAGGGCACACGGACGCCTCGATGGCGGTCAGGCTCGGCGTGAGCGCTCGTACGGTCGCCGAGCACGTTCGCAGGATCTCCCAGCAATTGGGGAGTTCCAGCCGGGCGCAACTCGGCTATCGCATCGCCTCTTCGGGCTTGCTCGACGAACACGTCCAGGCAGATTGACCGCGAGAACATGTGTGTTAGATTTTCGCCGACTCGGCTCCGGGGGGTGCCAGAGCACCTTCCCCATGCATCCGATCTGTTTCCGAGACGTACTTCCGGACACGGAGAAGGATCTGCGGTCGAGAGCCCTACCGCGGTGCAGCGCGGAGGGCGACGTTTCATCTTTCCTCAGTCTCGGCAGACCGCCCCCGCATCGACGCGTCCGGCGGTCCCCGAGAACGTTCTGCAATGGCTGCGAGGACCCCCTTGATCACCAGAATCCGCATTTCCGCGGCACACGCCTCCGAAGAATTCGGCATGTCCTGCCAGCGACTGATCCCCTGGCAGTCCCAGGAAGCGGCGGACGAACCGCCCATCGGCGCCATGGCCTGCTTCCTGCCCGCCGGGACGGACTCCGAGCCCGACTGCCACGACCAGGACGAGGTCATGGTGATCCTCTCCGGCTCGGGCACGCTCCGCCTGGCGGGGGAGGTCACCGACTTCACCGTCGGTGACCTCCTGGCCCTCCCGCGCAACGACGAGCACGTCGTGTCGAACCCCACGGGTGAGCCGCTGTCCTGGATCTCGCTCTACTGGCCGCTGCACGAGCCGAAGGGCGGGCCCGCCGCATGACCGACCGTTCCTGGATCACCGCCACGCCCCCCACCCCCAACGGCGACCTCCACGTCGGCCACCTCGCCGGCCCCTACGTCGCCGCCGACGTGCTGGGCCGCTTCCTGCGAGCCGACGGCCACGACGTCCGGCTGACCACCGGGCTCGACGACCACCAGGGCTACGTCGCCGTACGCGCTCTGAGGGACGGCGACGGGAAGCCGGGGGAGACGGCCGACGGCTTCGGCGACTCGATCGTGCGCGTCTGGCGGGAGGCCGCCGTCGATTTCGACCACGTCGTGCGCCCAAGGACCGACCCGGAATACGTACCGCTCGTCCAGGAGTTCTTCCAGCGCCTGTACGATTCCGGCCACATCGTCGAGCGCACCCGTCCCCTGCCCTACTGCCGCCCGTGCGACCGCTGGCTGTACGAGGGACACGTCACCGGCGGCTGCCCGTCGTGCGGGGCGTCCTGCAACGGCAACGCCTGTGAACCCTGCGGCCGGCCCAACGACTGCGGCGACCTCATCGCCCCCCGGTGCGTCACCTGCGGCACGGACGCGGAACTGCGCGACGCCGCCCGGCTGTACTTCCCGCTGGCGCCCTTCACCGACCGGCTGACCGCCTTCTGGGACGCCGTCGACATGCCGCCCCGACTGCGGGCCCTGTGCGAGCGCATGCGGGCGGACGGACTGCCCGAGATCGCCGTCAGCCACCCCTCGGACTGGGGCGTGCCCGTGCCGACCGCCGGTTTCACCGACCAGCGCGTGTTCGTCTGGTTCGAAATGGCACCCGGCTACCTGCGGGAGTACGACCCCACGGGCGGAACGCTGCCGCAGAGCGGGCCGGTGCAGTTCTTCGGCTTCGACAACGGCTACTTCCACGCGGTGCTCTTCCCCGCGCTGTTCCTCGCCCATGACGACCGCACCCCGCTGCCCCGCGCCTTCGTCGTCAACGAGTTCTACCAGCTCGACGGCCTGAAGTTCTCCACGAGTCGCAGGCATGCGGTGTGGGCCCACGAGGCGCTCGCACTGACCGGATCCGACGTGCTGCGTCACCACGTGCTCGCCGACCGGCCCAACGGCCGCGAGACCAACTTCAACCTCGCCGCACTCGAGCGGACCCGGGAGCACCTCGCCGGGCTGTGGGACGGCTGGCTCGAGCGGCTGTTCACCGCCGTCACCGACGACTGCGCGGGCCGCGTGCCGCAGGAAGAGCCCACCGGCCCCGCCTGGGAACTGCTCGACAGCCGACTGCGCCGGATCGCGGCCGAACTCCACGAAGCCTACGGGCTGGCCGGATTCGACCCGAGGCGCGCCGTGGCCCTCCTCGACGAAGCCGTCTCCTGCGTCGCCGACTTCGGACATGTACAGGCCCACGAGCGCACTCGGCCCGGCGGCGCCGGCGCGTACCGAGCCGCGGTGCGCGGGCAACTGGCCGTGGCGGGGGCCCTGTCCGCCTGGGCCGCGCCCGTCCTGCCCGAGGGAGCCGCACGGCTCGCCGCCGCGCTGCACGTGGCGCCCGCCCGGCCCGTGGACGCCGACGCCCTCGCCCTCCCCGAGCCGGCCCTGCCGCTCATCGCTCCGGCCACGCCGGTCTTCACCGGTGCCGTCCGTGGGTAGTCGGGCACGCGTGGCCGTGGTCGGCCCGTTCAGCGGGCCCCGCGCATCCTGGGGCGTCCTGCTGACCCGGGCGGCGGCGGCCCGCCCGGGGCCCGGCATCTCCTGGGAGTTCCACGACGACCGCGGGGATGCCGACCGAGCGGCGGAGGTCGGCCGCGCGGTCGTGGCCGACGGCGGCTACGCCGCGGTCGTCGGCCACTTCAACAGCATGGGGGCCGCTCGGGTGACCGACGGCTACCGCGCGGCCGGCCTGCCGCTGCTGCTGCCGCTCTCCACCGCCCCCGGACTGCTCACCGAGCCCGGCGCACTGCGCTGGTGCGCCCATGACACCGGACAGGTGCGGGCCCTTCTGGCCGCGGCCCGCCCGTCCGGCCACCGGGCACCGGCCGTCGTCGACGACGGCAGCGCCTACGGACGCCGACTCGCCGATCGCTTCCGGGTGGCGCTGGCGACCGCTGAACCGCCGGAGCACCCGCCGGTCGACGTGGTCGTCTGCGGCACCCACGTGGGAGCGGCCACCACGGCACGCCGACTGCGGGCCGAGGGCTTCGAGGGCCGGTTGCTGTTCACCGACGACTGCGCCGTCGAGGAGTTTCCCGGGCTGCTCGGCTCCGCCGCGGGCGACGCCCACGTGGCGCGGCTTCGGGGCGGCGCCCGCCGCCATGTGGAGGCGGCGTTCGACTGCCTCGTCGACGCACTGACCGCACAACCGGATGTCCGGGGCGACGCGCTGCTCGCCGCCCTGCGCGGGCACGCCGGGATCGACTTCGACTCCCGGGGGGACGCCGTGGACGCCGCCACCTCCTCGGCCTGGGAGACCGTGCCGCTGGCCAGGGCCTTCTCGCGGATCCCCGCCCCGATGACCGGGCGGGTGTCCGAGCCGGACGTCGTCGTGATCGGGGACGGCGTCGTCGGCAGCGCCGTCGCCGCCGAACTCGCCGCGGCCGGCCGTTCCGTGGCGATCGCCACCCTCGGACCGGGTGCTCCCGCGGCCACCGCCGCGTCCGGCGGACTGGTCCGCTCCTACGAACCGCAGCCCGTGCTGCGCAGACTGGCCATCCTCAGCCACCAGCTCCTGTGGGGCGGCGACCCGGAGGAGGCCGCCCGCTGCGGCTTCCGCCGTACCGGCTCGCTCGTACTGCTCGGCCCGGACGACCTTCCCGAGGCTGAGCGGGGCCTCGCGGAGCTGCGGGACGCCGGGATCGCGGCGGAACTGCTGACACCGGACCAGCTCCGCTCCCGCTGGCCGGACCTGTCCACCGCCGGCATCTCCGCGGCACTGTGGGAGCCCGACGGCGGCTATGCGAGCCCAACGGCCACGGCGGCCGTCCACCGGACCAGGGCTCTGCGTCTGGGAGCCACCTTGCTGCCGTACGGTCCGGTGCACGAACTGCTCCCGCACCCGCGCGGCGCGGAAGTCGTCACGGCGGGCGCAGCCTTGACCGCGGCCTGCGTCGTCGTCGCCGCGGGCAGCGGCACCCCGGCCCTGCTCGGCGACCGCCTGTCGTTCCGCCCCGGTGCTCAGGCTTCCCGCACACGGCGCATCCGCTACGCCTTCTTCGACCGTGGGGGCCGGGAGCTGCCGGTCGTCAACGACCTGACGACCGGCGTATGGGGCAGGCCGCAGCTGGACGGCGAGGCGGCCGGCGGCCACCTCACGGGGCGGCCGGTGGACGAGTGGAACGTCCCCGTCGTCAGCGGCGACACCCTCACCGAGGAACAGATCGCCCACATCCGAGGCGGAGCGGTTCCCCGGTGGCCGTGGCTCGATCGGGCGCCGTTCATGAGCGGGCGGTTCGGCACCGACCTGTACCACCCGGACGGCCCGTTCCTCGGGCTCCTGAGCGGCGATCCGCGGACCGTCGTCGCCGCATGCTGGTCGGGCGCGGGATTCAAGACGGCACCCGGTGCTGCCGCCGAGGCCGCGGCGGCAGTCGACTACGTCCTGGGAGCACGGGCAGGAGCACGAGCACGAGCAGGGGCATGATCCCACGGCCCTGCCGGCCGGTTCCCGTCCCCGGCCCCGGCGCACCTGTGCATGCGGGCGCCCTTGAGGACTTTGTCCACGGAGTTGCGTGGCCCGTGGACGGCGATCCCGACCAGGTCGAGCCGGCCCTTGCCACCGCCGCCACCGCTGCCCGGTTCGCGCGGTCGTGGCCCGTGCCGAACAGGTCCGAGGTGAACACCGCGGTCGAGCAGCAAGTCCCGGCCTGGCGCGACAGCCCCGGCCGGGGCTGCCCGGAGCAGGAATCCACCGGCCGTCAGGAGGTGGCCAGGTCTTCGATCAGGTCGGCGCCGGGGAGCTCGGCCAGCAACGTGCCGGGCACGATCAGCTTTCCGCGGCGGCGGCCGCTGCCGATCAGTACGTACGGCAGAGCGACCAGGGAGGCGTCCACCAGCAGTGGCCAGTCCGCCGGGAGGCCGATGGGGGTGATCCCCCCGTACTCCATGCCGGTGAGCTCCACCGCGGTGTCCATCGGTGCGAATGACACCTTGCGGGCACCCAGCCGGCGGCGGACGGCACCATTGACGTCGGCCCGGGCGGCAGAGGGGACCAGGCAGGCGGCGAGGGAGGTTTCGCCGGCCCTCTTGGCGGCGACGATCACGCAGTTCGCCGACTGGTCGAGGAGTTCCGGGCCGTAGTGCTCGACGAACGCGGCGGTGTCGGCGATCGCCGGATCGGTGTCGACGTAGAGGATCTCGGTGGCCGGGGTCGCGCCGTGCCAGCCCCGGACGGCCTCGGCGACGGGGGCGACGAGCTCGTCGCCTCCGCCGCCGAGGCCGTCCGGGACCAACGCGGCCACCGCCCGCAGCCGCAGGGCCTCCTGCGCCGACGGCGACAGATGCCGTGCGTCCCCCACCAGATCGCTCACACCCAGCTCAACGACCCAGAACCCGAACCGTTTCTGATCAATAGCTGAGCGACTCGGCGAGCGAGCTCGGCGTTGGAGAATCCCGCTTCCCTGATCACCCCCGCGAGAAGCCGGTTGACTAAACGCTCCGGAGGTCGTTCCGTCATCAGCTCCAAACGGTGCGAATTTAAACGGGTATCCCACGTTTCCACCGAAGCCCTGCCCACGGATCTACTCGCCTGGCGGAACTCGAACGAAGCCATCGGTCCAGCCGTCCTCATCGAGCTGGCAGCCGCTTCGTCACCAGAAAGGTCCCCAGGTTCCTGCTGTGATGCGAACTCGACACTCCCATCGTTGCAGCCCAGGCGGCACCTTTCGCTGCCGAACCGTCAGATCGCACTATTCCGCTGAATAGCCAGGGCCAACGGCCATCGGAGGTTGTGAACATTCAGCCGGCGGGCCGATCCCGACTACGGTCAATTCCACGTCGTGTGCGTCGCGGTGGAGGGGATCCCAGAGAAGCGTGCCGCCAATTCGCCGTGTAACTGGCAGCGCGGCGGGTCAATTCCCGCCGACCGGTAGGACTGTGTCCCGCTGCGGCTGCCCATGCGCAACGGACGGCAGTGAATCTGAATCGGTGTGAACTCGGCCTGGTTCGAATACTGTTCGCGTCCGGCTGTGCCACTGTGCGAAGGTGATCCAGGTGTCGATGCCTGCTCAGCTTGTGGTGTTTCAAATACCCTGGATGGCGCGCGCCTTTCTGTTGCGGTCGACAGGGGCTTGTCCGGGGCGTATGTTGGGTTTTTGTTGGACTCGATGATCCGTGCCGGATTACACGGGCGTGGATCCTGCCAATCCTGAACGAAGGCGGCAGTGATGCGCTACGCGGGAACGACTCTCATGGTGAATGACGTCGAAGCGGCGGTGAGTTTCTATTCAAAGGCATTCGGGCTCGAACCGCTCTTTGCGGACCCCGACGGAACTTTCACCGTCATTTCCAACGGAGCAACGGGCTCCACGACGGAAGCAGGTGTGCTCCTTACCGTCGAGCACTGGAGCAAGATCGACGACTTCGCGGCTCCTGGCCCCACCAACGGGTTCCGCATCGGGTTCGATGTCGAGGATGCGGAAGCGGCATACAAGCGCGCCATCGATGCCGGGGCGACCAGCGCGAAGGAGCCGACGGTACGGCCCTGGGGGCAGAAGATCGCCGCGGTCTTCGACCCCAACGGCGTGATTGTCGAACTCGCTGAGCCGACCGAGTACAAGTAGAGCGACCAGCGCCGACGAGGCGGCTTGCGGCCCTGCAGGCTGGGCGTCTCGCCTGACGTGGTGACGCTGCGCGTTCCGAATCAAATGCGGGGCCATCGAGTAGGCGTCGCCCGTGCACCGAAGACGTGGTGGCCGAGGCCTTCTACGCCACCGACTTCGGCCTGTGCCGCCTACGCGCTCACGAACTACACCATGTTCAGCACCGACGGAAAGCCCGTCGACATGGCAGCCAACGCCTTCGGCTGGCTGGGACAACTCGACCCGGACAGCCAGCGCCAGGCGGCCTGGTGACTTCGTGACGTCATGGGGAGGGGACGGTGATGGGGAGTTCGGCGGCGAGTGTGCGGGTGGCATCCACGTGGAGGAGCGCTGGGGCGGCTGCCCCAGGTGTGGTGGGGCGGGTGGTCACGGCCAGGGAGAGCGGGCGCCGCCTGTTAAAGGGGAAACCGGTGGCGGCCGGGGTGCCGGTTGTGCAGTCGTGGCACAGGGCGAGGCTGCCCGGCGGTGTGGGCGCCAGGGTGCGGATGTCGGCAGTTGCTGTGTTCAGGACGGCGGAGGTGGTGGTCAGGCGGGCGGCGAAGCCGGTGGTGGCCGGGAGCGGGGCGAAGCGGGCGGGGTAGCGGGCCGGCTCGCCACTTGTGCGGTCGGGGATGCGCAGGTGGGTTCCGACACTCAGGCGGGCCACGGCGGGCGGGCGGTGGCCGGCAAGGGTGCTCAAGGACACGCGGACTCGGAGGTATCGGCGGCCATCCGCTAGGAAGGCGACCGGGAAACCGTTGAAGGATCCGCCGTAGAAGGTGCCGGTGGAGCCGTCGGGACCGGTGAAGGACCATGGGCCGGCAGGGTTGGCGGAGGTGGCGATCTGCCATGTCGCACCGGCCAGGCCGCCGTCGGTTCCCGCGAGGGCGGTGGTCAGGCCGTAGATTCCGGCTCCGGGCGCTGTATCGACGGTGGCGGAGGTCCACTGGCCGTGGGCGGCGCGGGCTTCGAGGTCGCCCAGGCTTACGGTGAGCGGGGCGACGCCGTCGATCTGGAGGGCACCGATCAGCGGCGTCGAGCCCCTGACGGTCGTGACCTGCACGGTCAGGAACCCGGCGTCCTCGCCGGAGGCCGGGACGTCGGTGCCGACGGCCACGGATACGGCACGGTTGCAGCTACCGGTGGTCCTGTAGGGATCGACGGTGACGGGGGCCGCGGTGCCGACTGTGAACTCCATGGCCGTGCTCTGCAGCAGCGGCACGCACAGCAGACCCAGGGTCGTCAGGAAGAAACCGCGGGCCTGGGCCGTCGTACCGGCGGCCAGGGGAAAGCGGTAGACGACCGGTTCATGCGTGAACACTCCCCTCCCGGCGCGCAGGGTCTGCATGAGGGCCGGCGGGATTCCCGGGGGCATGCTGGGGTGGTTCATGAACACGACACCGACGGGGGCGGTTCTGATCGCGGTACCGGTCAGGAAAGGGCTGGGCGGGTCGTCGTCGGCGGCCCAGTCCAGTTGGGTGTCGTCCGTGGTGGTGATCTGCGGGCCGGCCGCGTTGATCCGGTACAGCGGCGCCCGCAGCGGAGCCGGCGGAGCCGGCGCGGCGGGGGCGGGATTGTCGAGGTAGACGCACAGCCCGGTGGAGCCGCCCGGAGCCAGTGTGCCGCGCAACTGCACGCGCATGACCGCCTGGAGGCTGTCGGCGCTGACCACGCGGGAAGCCAGCAGGCGGCCGTCGTCGGCCACGGCCCTCAGTGAGCCGAACGGGACAGGGCCGGTAGGGCCGAGGAGCGGCACCACCAGGTCGGCCAGCGGATCGCTCACCCCGACGGGCAGGGGGCTGGTGAGCTTCGCGCACCGGCGCGCTTTCCAGGCCGCGTCCCACCAGCCGCCGACGGGGACCAGCTGCCCGCTTGCGTCGACCGCGCTGCCCTCGAAGGTGCCGGCCTGCCACGCGGAGGTCTTGCCGGTACCGGATGAGAAGACGACATCGGTCGCCTGGCTGTAGGAGTACACCGACCAGCCGGCCGCGGGTGAGACAGTGGTGGCCGCCCGCCTCAGACTGGCCGTCTCCGCCCGCGCCGGGCCTGTCGGGACGCCCACCAGGATGAGGACGCAGGCCAGTACCTGAAGCCACAGTCGCCGTGCCCGGCACAGGGCACGGCGGGCGGGTGAAACACTGGCACGGTCACGCACGTCGGTGGCACACCTCTCTGAGGGCGGAAGCCCTGCACGTCCTCCCGGAGATGCATCTCATCAGATGGTGTGATGAAAGCCCGTCAGGTCAAGTGGCGTGTCGCCTCCTGAACGCGGTGTGACAGAGACCGGCGGGAGGGCGCCGCGGCAGCACGCGGAAGGACCCCTGGATTCCGGGGCGCGGTATCCGGTATTCCGGAGTACTCGGCGGGCGGGTGCCCCGGTGGGCTCACGCGCGGCGCGCGGTGCGTCCGGTGTAGCGAAGGGGCTACAGGCTGAGGTGCGGACCTTCGGCAACCGGGTGAGAAGGAGAACGCTCCCGCGCGCGTAGAGGCGCTCGGCGGTGCAGGCTGGGCCCGACCGGCAGACGCCGACGATGGGAGCAGCATGCGATCACTACGGGGAGCACGGTCTCCGGGAGCAAAAGGGCGCAGGATCTCAGGGCGCGGGGCCGTGCTGGTGGCCCTGTCCCTGCTGATCGCGACACCTGCGGCGGCGGCGGTCACCTTCAACAACTACATGTCGGGTACGTTCGAACCGCAGGAGGCGTGTTTCACCAAGGTCGCGGGCAGCGACACCAGCCCGGCCGGCTCGACAGCGGTGCCCAGGGTCCAGCTCGACCCCAATGCCACCGTGACCACCACCGCCGGCACGACCGTCGTGCAGGAGGCCATGTACGTCGTGGGGTTCGCCGGTGACACCACGCTGTTCCGCGACGCCGTACGGTTCGTCAACGGCTGTGACTACGACATCGACCTCCTCCTCCGCGTCGAGACGGACCCCGCCGGGAGGGGCCCGCTGACCGGCAACTGGTCCGACCGCAACGTGAAGGTCTACCTGTCCACCCAGCCGGCCCAGGTCACCGCACCGTTCTCCAACGCCGCCTGGGACCAGTCCCCGCTCAACCTGGCCAACGCCGCCCCGAGCCCCGGCGACAGCGCCGGAGCCGCCGGACGGGTCATCAACGCCACCACCGGGACCGTACGCGTACCGGCCGGACAGCAATTCCAAGGCGGTGTGAGCGTCGACTTCGGTACGAGCGCCCACGGCGCGAGCACCGTCTACTGGACCGCGGTTGCCACGAAGGCGCCCACCACGTCCACCAGAGAGAAGGCACCCGACCACAAGGAGTGAACCGGCAGCGGCCACCCATGCCCCCTTTCGTGTTGATCTGACGGCCCGCCCGCGTCGTAGCCCCCGCCACCAGCCGGTCGGGGGCTACCGTCGCGGGCAGGTTCGATCAGCATCCGCGCCGACGACGGGAAGGGGGCGACGTCGGGGTGCACAACGGGACTGGCCGACAACCCGTTCACCCAACGCCGCCTCGGCCACAGCACGATCCGGTCGGCGCCAGGTGTCGCGGCGGGGCCTCCCGGGCTCTGTCGGCCCCAGCACCCCGTAACACCGTCAAGGCCGCAGCGGGATGACCACGGCACGCATGGTCCAGCCGCCGGCTCAAGCGGACCCGATCGGGCCGCAGGGCAACTACGCGGCCTTCGTCCGCAGCGCGACAGCCGCCGCCATCACGCTGCTGGCCGTCAAACTCGCCGCAGAACTCATCCCCGTACTCGCGCAAGGCGTCAACGTACGCATCGGCACCTGGGGCCACATCCTGCCGCGCCTTGAACTGGACATGAGGCCGGACGCGTTCGCCGACCTGCTGGCCACCTCAACCCTGGCCATGGCCGTCACCGCCACTGCCGCACTGGCCCTGACCCTCTGCCTGACCCGCTTCCCGCCAGCTATCACCGCGGGCTGGTGCCTCGGCCCGCCCATCACCCTGCTCACCCAGCTGGCCGAGCTCGCCCGCGACGACATGGCCGGGCCCTGCACCGCACAACCCCAGCTCGCCTGGACCCTGTACACCTCCGGCACCGGCATCCTGCTGGCACTCCTATGGCTCGCATCCCTGCGACGCCCGGCATCCCAGCCCTGAGACCAGTCGGCCCGGAAGTGTCAGCACTGCCATTCGTACTCGTCTTCCTCGCTCTCCCAGCCGGCCGCGTCCGGGGCGTCCAGCAGGCCGTCGGCCTCGCCTTCGCTGAACTCATCAGGTTCCACGGGCCCAGCATCTCCCGAGATGGCGCCAACGACCCGGCCGCGCTCGGGACCTGCGTATGTGTCACCGGGGTGGAGCGGTACGCATCCCAGCCTCAGCCGACGCCGTAAATCCTGCTACCCAGCGCGTGAGCGAGGGCCAGGGCGTGCGCATGGCGAGGTGAGAGGGCTCACGGTCGTTCGAATCTTCGAAGAAGGGGAGTGAGGTGTCCGGTCTGGGCGGTACCGGGCGGGGATCTGGCGAAGAAGTGCGGGACCGCTTCACCCCTTGCGAGGCCCGGGGATCAGCGGCTCGAAGTTGGTCCGGAGATGGCTCAGAGTGCTGATCTGGAGCGTCGTGGGCGAGTCGAGGTTTATTGGATATTGCTCATACTTGAGGGGGAATCACAGCCTCCGCGGTGGTTCGCCAGGGATTTGGTGGGCAACTCTGATCTCGCGACGTCGTCACCACGAGACCGAGGCGGTCGGCCAACTGCCTTGGAAACAGCCGCACTTCTGGTTCCTGGAGGAATTCACATGGCAAGCATCCGTACCGCCCGCGTCATCGCCGCCGTCGCAGCCCTTCCGCTCGCCGCCGCCCTTTTCACAGGCGTGGCCCAGGCGGACAACGGCGCCTTCGCCAACAACGGATCCAACGCGAGCGTGGCCAGCATCATCGGCAGCGGGGTGGGCGGCCACAACTTCGGCAACTCCTCCACCTCCCAGCAGGTGGCCACCGGCTCCGGCGCGTCCAATCAGAGCAACACCGCCCAGGTGAACGGGTCCGCCTTCACTGCGATCGACCAGTCCAACACCAACGTGGCGGTGAACTTCTACCCCTGGTGGTACTGACCGGACCGCGGCCCTGGGAGGGGCTGCGGACAGGGGCGAGGGGATGAGTGGGTGACTGCCTGTGCGACGGGACTGGCTGGGGTCCCGTCGCACAGGCAGTTCTGCGCCCGGCTTCGCACCCCACCGGAGATCAACTGCGGGCGCCCGGGGCTGTCGCGGCTGGATGACCACATCGTCCTCGTCGGTCATTGGCCGGCGGGGTGGTTGGTCAGGGCGCAGGAACGGCGCCGAGCTCGGGGACATCCTCGCCGGTGTGCTCGGTCCACCAGCTCGCGAACACCGACCGGTGACAGTACAGATCGGGCTTCTTCGCCAGCTGTTCGAAACAGAGCAGGACAAGCAGCTCGTTCTCATCGGCGCCCAGTTGGCGGAGCAGTTCCCGCGCGCTGTCCCGGATCGCCTCGACCCCCAGGCTGTCCAGTTTCTGGAGGTAGACGGGGGCGAACCGCTCCAGCGGCCACGTGATCTGTTGCCGGTCGGGGAAGAGCAGCGGCCACTTGCTGGTCCCGGGCAGGGGGTAGGTGAGGCGATACCTCGGGTATCCGTTGGAAATCCGGACCGGTACTCCGCCCGTGGTGGATTCGTATTCGGGGAATGAGCAGGTGGCAAACGGCACGGAGCGGCCTCCTCGCGGTCCTACGCAGGCCGGCGTCGGCCCTTGGGGGGCATGGGCGAGCATCAGCTCGGCATCGCAGCCCCAGCCGGGTTGGCGTTCCGTCCGGCGGCACCTTCGTGACGATAGCCCTCGGCCGCGCTCGTCGCATGTCGGCAATCCGGCGACGTCGTCGCGTGGAGTTCCCCCTCTGATCTGGACTGCTTCCTCCGGGACCCATACGTCCCAGTATCAACCTGTCCAGATCAGAGGGGGAACTTCAGAACCGGAGGTCCCCTCGTTACCGCGCAGGAGCGGTATCGAGGGGACCTGGGGTTTGGCGCGGGTAGTGCTGTGTCAGTGCGCCGTGCCGGTCTGCCAGAGCAGGGTGCCGTCGCCGGCGTAGATGGCCACGTTGCCGTCCTCCTGGATGTGGAACCTGGAGTCCGCGTTGCCGCCGACGGTGCGGGACCTCCACACGCGCTGGTCGGCCTTGTTGTAGATGACGAGGTTGCCGTCCTCCTCGAAGGCGAGACGTACGCCGCCCTGGCGCGCGGTGTTCGATTCCCAGCGGGACGCGTTCTTCTCGTCATAGACGACGAGATTGCCGTCCGGCTCCAGGACCAGCCGGGCCTTCGCCGTGGTGACCGGGGTCGTGATGGTCCAAGGGGGGTAGACGATGGCGGTGCCGTTTTTGCCCAGCTGGCCGATCCCGCCGCGACCGCCACCGCCCTGCTGGCCGCCGCCCATGCCACCGCCCGGTTGGCCACCGCCCATGCCGTCGGTTGTCAGTTTGCCTTCGGCGAGGAGTGCGATGGTGGTGAGTGAGGGGGCGAAGGCGTAGACGGCTCCTTCGGTGCGTACGAATTGCTGGAAGCTGAGGTTTTGGCCGTTGAATCTGACGGTGGTGTCGGGGCCGACCATGGCGTCGCGGCCGACTGGCGGTTTGCGGTCCAGGGGGAAGCCGGCGTTGTTGATCCAGCTCTGCTGGATGAACTCGAACTGGCGTACCAGGTCGGACTGGTAGGTGATGAGGAGCAGGCCGCGGGCGGCGTCCGCCCCGTGGCCTCCGCCGGCCGCGGGGTCGAAGGGCCGGCCGTAGGGGATGCCCCGCCGCATGATCCGTCGGCTGTCGAGCCCGTCCAGTCCCTCGAACGGCTCGGGCTCCTCGCCGGGCCTGAGCGCCAGACCGTCGCGGGGGTTGGTCTTGCGCAGGTGGGACCACAGGGGGGTGAGTTCCCCTTCGAGGTCGTTCTTGTAGCTGATGTCGTTGTCCGACGCGGCTTCCGCGTCGTTGGGTGAGTCCGCGAAGGGGCACTTGGTGATCGGGGTGCCCGAGGTCCAGCGTCCCACGACGCGGGCGGCCAGCCATTCCTCGGTGGCCTCGGGGGGGACGGCCTTGGCCTTCTTCAGTTCCTTCAGCCGTGCCCGGATCTGCGCCCACCAGCTGGGGACGTCCTGGCCCAGGCGCCGTACGACGTGGAAGGAACCGTTGCTCGCCCATGGCGGCAGGTCGTTGGGGCGTCCGCCGACCCTCTCCTCACCGATGACGAACTCACCGGCCGGGATGAGCCGGGTGCCGGGGTGCCCCTCCTCCCATTGCGGGTTCTTCGGATCGGGCTTGTCGAAGCCGCGTACGGCCGGCTCGCTGACGCCGTCCTTGAAACCGAAGTGCTCCTTGCCCCGGCGGGTCCCCTCCAGGGTCGCCCCGTCCTGCTCGAAGACGATCGACAGCCGGTGCATCGCGGCTTCCTGGCGCTCCTGGCTCAAAGCCGCGCGCAGGTCCTCGATGCGGTCGGCCGCGATGGTGAGCACCGCGTGGACCGGCTGCTGCCCCTTGCTGTTGCCGAAGAGCCAGTTCTCCGGGGAGTTCTCCTCCCCGAGATCAAGTACTCCCGCTCGTGCCGGGTGAGCCGGGCCCTGGGCGAACGCACCGAGCGTGCTGTCCTCGGGCGCCGGCGGATACAGCTCCTTGCCCACCAGCTCCTTCATGCCCGGATAGGTGAAGCTGACACCGCGCCAGGTAGCGGTGAGGTTCTTGGGGTCGTCCCCGCCCGAATTCTTGCGGGCACGGCTGAACTCGGCGTTGAACGTCGCCACCTGCCTGGTCGTGGCGATCCGCGGCCGCAACCGCTTCAACCACGTCCGCGCCATGTTCTGATCCCCGAACCTCAGGAACAGCAACTGCATATGGTCCTTCTTGAACCCGGCCAGGATGTCACCCTGAATCTCCCTGCTCTCCCGCAAAGGCAGACCGGTCATCGCTGTTGTCGTCACTGCCTAACTCTCCGCTCCGAGCTGAATCCACTTGGCCATGCTGGGCACGCCCTCCTCGTTGAGCAGGAAGAGCATGTAGAAGCCGGGCGGGGCCGCGGCTGCCGACGGCGGGGCCTGCAGTTCGATCGCCCGGCCGCCGCGGCTCTTGATCCGCAGCTCAAGGTGGCGCTGGCTGGTGTTCACCGAGTGCGTCGCGGTCGTGGGCGCGAGCAGGACGGCGCGCTTGACGTCGTCGGGTGTGCTGCTGAACACCACCCACTTGCCGTCGTAGGCGGGCGCGCTGGACGTCATGGACGACAGGTCGGGGCGACTGCCGTTCTTCAGGTAGGCAGGCTCGTAGATCTCGATGCTGCCGTTCATGTCGTCCTTGATGTTCGGGTCGTTGGCGATCTGCTGGAGCTCATCACCCGTGATCATGATCCGGCCGTCGGGCATGACCACCGCGTTGGAGTGGTAGCCGCGCGGCAGTCGCTGGACCGGGCCGAGCCTCCAGTCGCCCTCCGCGTTCCGCGTTTCGATCTGGCGGTACTTCAGGTCCGCGTTGGGGTTCTTGTCGCCGTTGCCGTAGTCGCGGATGTCGAAGGCGCCATTGACAGTGAGCAGGTCGCCGTCCGGGAGGAGGAGGGTGTTGTCCTGCGTACGGCCGAAGGCCCGGGGCGAGGCGGTCTTCCACTTGCCGCCGGAGAGCTGGTACGTGTTCGGGTCGTCCCGGTCCCCGCCGAGGATCAGTACGGAGTCCGGGCCCCTGAACCCGCCGGGCAGCGGAACCGCCGAGCCGTAGTTGCGGAATTCGGCCTTGTCGGGCCGCGCGGGCAGGTCCGACCGGGTCTCCTTGACCGGGTCGAAGAGCCACTGCTGGTCGCGGTTGCGGCCGAGTCCGTAGATCTTGCCGTCGCGCAGCGAGAACAGATGCGGGTAGTCCCTCTTGAACGGGGCGTCCACCTTGAACCGGTCCACCGGGACGTCTCTGGGGATGTCGGTCGTGCGCGTCGGGGACAGACGGCTGCCGGGACCCATTTTGGCCGGGAAGCGCTCCACGATCGGGGTGGGAGTGCCCCAGCCGAGCTCGGACTGCCCGGACATGATCAGCTGGCGGCCGTCGGCGCCGGTGACGACCGACGGGTACCAGCGGCCGACCGCCATGTCCTCGTTCATCGCCCATGTCTCGGTCCACGGGTCGAAGACCAGCGACAGCTTGGCGCCGGTGCCGCCGTTGCCGCCGAGGTTGCCGCCGAACACCCCGAGCATGCCGTTGGGCAGGAACGAGTGTCCGGCGCAGAAGAACGGCGCGGGGCGTGAGACGTTGAGGCCGTCCGGCATGTTGACGGACGGCGGCGTGACCTTCGTGAACGCGGCCGGTCCGGTACCCAGCGCCGGGTTCCACAGGTACGCGCGGCCCGCGTTCTCCTTGCCGATGATCTGGGTGGGCGCGGGCTCCTTCGTGGGATTGGTCTCGATCCGTTCGAAGGAGAACAGCAGCACCTTGCCGGTGGGCAGCTGGGCAATGTGGGCGGCGAAGTCGGGAGAGTCGAAGTACTCCTTGAACTCGCCGAATTCCCTCGGGTCGAAGGCAGCGTTCGCCGCTGCCTGCGATTCGGTGAGCGCCTTGAGGCGCGCCGTGCGGGTGGTCTGCGGATAGTCGTCGAGGGCTTGGGCCAGCTGCCGGGTCGTGGCGTGGGCCTGGGCGTGGTCCTTGCCGAGGACCGTCGCCTCGTCGGGCTCGACGTCGGCCTTCGCCCCATGGCCGTCGTGGACAACGGCAGCCTGGTCGTGCGCGACGGACGGCGCGGCGGACAGAAGGGTTGTGCTGGCCAGGGCGGAGATGACGGCACAGGCCGAGATCACCGCAGACAGTCGCTTGCGGGACATTGGGCTCCTCGTAGCGGGGGACACTGTGATCGCTGACAGTGACAGATGACCACAAGGAGTGACAATGCGCACGTAAGTACGGCGAGTGCACGGTCAGGCCCACCCGTGTGGGCCGCTGGGAAGCCGGCTTGTTCGCGGCCTCGCGCGAGCCGGGGCGGGCGACGTTGCACTTGTGCCGACCGGGCATTCTTCTGCCGAGCGGGTGATCGTCTGGTCGGCCGTGAATATCTGTGGGGCGCGCGGGCAATCACGGGTGGGCGACCCGGCCGGTTGTCCCTGGGACGGGAGAGACGTTCCGAGAGCTGCTGTTGCCCCGAGGCTCCGCGGCCGCGTCGACTGGAACGGTGCCCAACGACAACCCCAGGGAGAACCGCGTCATGCCTGCTCCTGTACCCCCCATTGGCCCTGCCACCGACGTCGACAGCATCCCGGTCCACGTCCTGAGAGTGTTCACCGACGAGGAAGGCGGCTTCGGCAACCCGCTCGGTGTAGTGCTGCACGCCGAGGGCCTGGATTCCGACCGCCGACAGCGGATTGCCGCCGAGCTCGGCTACAGCGAGACGGTCTTCGTCGACGACCTCGACCGAGCGCGACTGCAGATCTTCACTCCCGCCGTGGAGGTGCCCATGGCCGGCCACCCACTGGTGGGCATCTCCTGGATGCTGACCGAGGTGACCGGCCGTCAGCCCGAGGTGCTACGGCCGGTCCACGCGTCAGAGGTGACGACCTGGCGTGCCGCCGACGTCACCTGGATCCGCGCCCGGCTCAGCGACGCTCCGCCGTGGGAACACATCCAGTCGGCTGACGCGGCGGCCGTCGAGGGGCTTCCGTCACCTGCGGCGCCCGAGTACGACGCCACCCAGATGAGCTTGTACGCCGACAACTGGGCGCCCGTCCTGCCCGTCGCCGTCGAGAACGGTGTGCCGCCCCTCGCTCCTGGCACCGGATACCTCGATCGACATGATCGCGACCGCCGACATCGGCGCGTTCGTCGCAGGCTCCCTCCTCCATCCATCCCAGGGCCTGCGGGTCAGGTCCGTCGCCGGACCGCAGCGGTACTCGCCCCAGGACATCGCCTCAACGCTGGCCGAGTTGACCGTCTTCAGGGCGTCCCCGATGGAGTGGCACCCCTGAGGACCATGAGAGGCCATCCGATCCGGCCCCCGGAATGCCGTGCTTGATCGCACGCCGTGCGCGGGAACGCCATTGCCGGATCACTCAAGGGTGATGGGACCGTCGGGTAGCCAGCCGTCGAGATAGCCGTCAACCAGGGTTGCGGTGGTGTCGAGATACGGTTCCCGCAGGAGGGGGCCGAGGGATGCGCGCGGTGTCCACACCGCAATCCGGTCGGGCCGACCGGCCCGGACAGGACCCCCAGGTGGGGAAGGGCCTGCGCGGGCAATGAAGACGTGCTCCTCCACGCGAGCCAGGAACGTGCCCGCCGGTGGAGGCGCCCAGCGTCGCCCTACGACGGTTCCCCATCGCATGTCCCGATCGCCGAAGCGGCTCGCCGCGAGCCGGGCGGCCGCCTGGCTGTACGGCTCCAGCGGCTGGACGGTGCACTGCGGCAGTGCCCATCGCCATGGCGAGGAAGCAGGCTGGGGAAACAGCGCAACCCGCTGGGCGTCGTCGATCGCGACAAGGGTGACAAGGCGGCTGAAGCGAGGAGCGGGAAGGCGCATAGGGACAGCGTCGTCATCGGCTGCACAAATAGCCACCCGGGCGGGCCGGACGGGCGCTGTCACGCCCTGGTGAGGCCCCTTCGGAGTTCAACGAGGTGATCACTGCGCCCTGACCCTTCGTCTCGCGGCTGGACAAGCGCGGGCAAGGCTTACGTGCATCTGGCATCTACCTGGGAAATCGCATTTCCGGGACTGGGAAGCCCGCTCGGAACCTCCGTGTATCCCCAGCTCACCCCCACCCGCGAACGGCCCACAAACGACAGTTCGCGAGTAGCTCTCGTGGACGTCATGAGATCCCGTCCGGTCGGAAGACCGGGCGGGATCTTCTGCGTTCCCGGACGTCCGGCCGGCGGGCCCGTGCACCGGTGCGGAGTTCAGAGCGCGGTCTGAGGTCCGGCACCGGCACCGGCCGGCGGGCTACGCGGGGTTCAGCGGCTTCGTCATGCAGCGGCTGGAGTCGTGGAAGCGGTAGTGGCCGAACTTGGCCGCCGCCATGGCGTAGCCCTCGGAGAGGTAGAGGGCGATGGCCTCCGGCTGCTGGTCGCCCGTTTCCAGGACCATGCGGACGCGGCCGGCCGCGCGGGCGTCCGCCTCCAGGGCGGCCAGGATGCGGCGGGCCAGGCCCAGGCCACGGGCCTCGGGCACCACGTACATGCGCTTCAGCTCGGCGTCGCCGTCCGCGTAGCCCTCCTCGCCCTGCTCCTGGCCGCGCCAGCCGCCGCTGGCTATCGGCGCGCCCGAAGCGTCGTAGGCGAGCAGGTAGAGGCCCCTAGGCGGGGCGAACATCGCGGGGTCGAGGAAGGTGACATCGCCCTCGCCCTCGTAGCGCTCCTGGTACTCGATCTGCACTTGGTCGTTGAGCTTGACCGCGTCCGGGTGGTCGTACGACACGGCGCGGAGCTGGATCTCCTGAGACATCCGAACATCGTACGGAACACGCCCGTGTGATGCGGCCCGCGCCGAGGCTCAGGCCAGCGCACAGTGGGCACCCCTCGGGGGTCGCGTGCTACTTGCCCTTGAGGATTTGATCGACGCGTCCAGTCGAGAGGCTGAGTTGCTCGCCGATCTCTCGCAGCTTGAGTGTCTTGCGTAGCTCGGTCACCTCGTCCGCGCGGATTTTTCGCAGGTCCGCTTGTCCGTCCCGAAGGGCACCAAGGAGTTCGGTTGCGGCGACGGCACGCCCTACCCCAGCGGGCATGGCGCGCACGGCTTCGATGGCCGCTCGGAGCAGAGCGGCAGGGGCCTTTGTGTCCATGTCATAGATTCTAGCCCCCTTGAATATTTTTCTAGGGCTCTATAAAGTGGTCGCCCGGGAGGGTGTCGCGAGGGAGCCGACGCGACGTGAGTCTCAGCAAACAAGGGAGGGGCGCACATGATGCGTGCACTGGTCCGCCATCGAGAGGGCCGGCGGAGCGAACCGGGCGGGGTCGGCTGGTGACGGCACTGGCCGACGTCGAAATCCCTGACGGCCCGCCCAGGCTTGAGCCCTACGTCGGCTACATCCGGGTCTCGACGTGGAAGGAAGATCGGCAACCCAGCAGGTCGACGCCCGGACGGCAACCGGCCGCCTCCAGCGGGGCATCCTGTTCGAGTTCGCGGCCTACGAGTCCGACAAGCTTGGCGAGCAGTGGCGCGAGACTCACGATCACCGCCGCTACAAGCTGGGGCTTCCCGCGACCGGCCGGCCCCGCGCCGGCTACGTCTGGCATCCGCGCCGTCTGCCCGACGGAAAGGGCGGTTGGACGGTCCAGAAAGAGCGGTATGAACCCGGCGGTGGTGGCGACGGGGCCGCGTACGCGGAGGCATACCGCCGGTACGTCGGAGGCGCTTCGTACTACGCCCTATGCGGTTGGCTCAACACGCACGGGTACCTGACCGTGCGAGGCAACCCGTGGAGCGTCCAAGTCCTCACGCGCTACATGGACTCCGGATTCGCGGCTGGCCTGCTCCGCGTGCACGACACGAAATGCACCTGTGAGCACACCAACAACTGCCCGAACCACATCTTCATCCCCGGCGCCCACGAGGAACTCATCGCGCCGGAGCTGTGGCAGCAGTACCAGGAAGAGCGAGCGAGGAGGGGGAGGAGAATGCCACCGGGCTCCGTCAAACCGCTGTACCCACTCACCAACCTTGCCAAGTGCGATCACTGCCGTGGTACCGCACCGGTGGAGTCGGGGGAGCGCAAGGGGTTGGACGGACGGAAGCAGCTCATCCGTGGGTACTCCTACTGCTGCGGCCGACGCTCGGTAACGAGCACGCACGGGTGTTCCGGCTTCTGGGTTCGACGGTCCATCGTCGAGGCCGACCTGTACGACTGGATCGCCCGCGAAGCCGCGGCCGGATTCGACGCCGCACCGGCCGTCCCGCATCAGCGCCCGACGGAGCAGGACGACAGAGTGCGGGCAGCCAAGGAACGTGTCCGCTTGCAGACCACGCTCGACAAGCTCGCCGCAGGCCTCACTCGGCTGCGCGCCGATCACGCCATCAACCCGGACGACTACGCAGAAGGAGAGTACGAATCGGCCCGTGACCGTATCAAGGAGCAGCAGAACGTCACGACCGCCCTCCTCGAAAAGGTCGCCGGAGCCGAGGCAACCCCCGATCGAGCAGACTTCGAACCGCTGATCTTCGGACTGGCGCAGGAGTGGGACAGCCTCCTGAACGCTGAAAAGAACGCCCTGCTCAAACAACTCGTTCGCCGAGTTACCTTTCGCCGACACGACGGAGGGGACGTCGTAGTGGCCATTCACCCTCTGTGGGAACCGGACCCGTGGGCCGGCGGCGATGAGACGTCCAGCCTTGCAGAGGCCCCCGAGGGGTAGGCTGCTTCCGTTTTGTGCGATGTGGGGAGCATGTCTTGATCACTGTGACGTCCGTGAATGTGAATGGGATCCGCGCCGCCGCCAAGAAGGGGTTCTCCCCGTGGCTGGCCGGATCGGACGCCGACGTCGTCTGCCTGCAGGAAGTGCGGGCCGAGGAGGGGCAGATTCCGCAGGAGGTGCGGGAGCCCGAGGGGTGGCACACCGCGTTCGCGCCGGCCGCCGCCAAGGGGCGCGCCGGGGTCGCGCTCTACACGCGCCGGGAGCCGGAGCGGGTGCAGGTGGGATTCGGGAGCGCGGAGTTCGACGACTCCGGGCGGTACCTGGAGGCCGACCTGCCGGGCGTCACCGTCGCCAGCCTCTACCTGCCCTCCGGCGAGGCCGGGACCGAGAAGCAGGACGAGAAGTACCGGTTCATGGCGGAGTTCCTGCCCTACCTGCGGGACCTCAAGGCGCGGGCCGCCGCAGACGGGCGGGAGGTCGTCGTCTGCGGCGACTGGAACATCTGCCACCGGGAAGCCGACCTGAAGAACTGGAAGACCAACCGGAAGAACGCCGGCTTCCTGCCCGAGGAGCGCGAGTGGCTCGGCGAGGTGTACGACACCGCCGGGTACGTGGACGTCGTGCGCGGCCTGAACCCCGACACCGAGGGGCCGTACTCCTGGTGGTCCTACCGCGGGCGGGCCTTCGACAACGACGCCGGCTGGCGCATCGACCTCCAGGTGGCCACGCCCGGGCTGGCCGCCAAGGCCGTCAAGGCCTTCGTGGAGCGGGCCGAGACGCACCCCGAGCGGTGGTCCGACCACGCCCCCGTGACCGTGGTCTACGAGCTCGGGGTCTGACCGGGGGGCTGCGCCGGCCGCGGCGGGCGCAGCCGGTCCATCGCCATCGTGAGCTCGGCCTCGACCACGCTCTTGGCCAGGGGGCGCAGCCGCTCGACCGCCTCCTCGGAGATGTGCGCGGAGATGAGCTCCGCGAACAGCACCGCCATCGCGTCCGCGTGCTCGCGCACCCGGCGGCCCGCCTCCAGGACGGCCGCGAGGGGCACGCCCTCGCGGACCAGCGCCGAGGAGACGTCGAGCAGCCGGCGGCTGACGTGGACGATCTCCTCGCCGTCGGTGGCGAGGTAGCCGAGGTCGAGCGAGGCCGCCAGGTTCTCCGGGGTGACCTCGCCCTCGAAGTAGTCGGCGAGGGCCTCGGGCGACAGCCGGACCGGGGTCTCCTCCGACCAGCCCATGCCGAGCAGCTCGCCGAGCTGGCCGACGTCGCGGCCCTTCTCGAAGGCGACGGTCAGCTCGGCTATTCCGCCCAGGGTGTGGCCGCGCTCCAGCAGGGCGGCGACGGTGCGCAGCCGGGCCAGGTGGTGGTCGTCGTACCAGGCGATGCGGCCCTCGCGGCGGGGCGGCGGCAGGAGCTTGCGCTCCCGGTAGAAGCGCAGGGTGCGTACGGGTATGCCGGCGGCCTCGGCCAGCTCCTCCGTGCGGTATTCGCGCACTGTGGTCCCTGCTCCCGTTGATCGCGCTGCGTCCTGCGCTGCGTCCTGCGTCGCGTTGTCCGGCACGTGCGCAGCCTAGGGCTTGGGGCCGTACCCGCAGTAACTTTCCCGGCGCGACCCCTACCCATGAGTACGGAGCTGCTCTACTCTCCCGATTGTGCCAGTGATTGCTGGCAACGTGACAACGTGGGCATCCGAAGGCGGCGGGCATGGGCGGTGGCATGGACGGGCGCGAGCACGTACGAGTGGCGGTGATCGGCTCCGGATTCGGCGGGCTGGGCGCCGCGGTGCGGCTGCGGCGCGAGGGGATCACGGACTTCGTCGTCCTGGAGCGCGCCGATTCCGTCGGGGGCACCTGGCGCGACAACAACTACCCCGGGTGCGCCTGCGACGTGCCGTCCCACCTCTACTCCTTCTCCTTCGCTCCCAATCCGGACTGGCCGCGGACCTTCTCCGGGCAGCCCGCCATCCGGGAGTACCTGGAGCACGTGGCCGACACCTTCGGGCTGCGCCGCCACATCCGCCTCGAGCACGAGGTGCGGATGATGCGCTGGGACGCGGACGAGCTGCGCTGGGAGATCGAGACCTCCGGCGGGGACCTCACCGCCGACGTGGTCGTCTCCGCCACCGGGCCGCTGTCCGACCCGAAGATGCCGGAGATCCCCGGGCTCGCCAAATTCCCCGGCAAGGTCTTCCACTCCGCCCGCTGGGACCACGACTACGACCTGCGCGGCAAGCGCGTCGCAATGATCGGCACCGGCGCCTCCGCCATCCAGATCGTGCCCGCGATAGCCCCGGAGGTGGAGCGCCTCACGCTGTTCCAGCGCACCCCGCCGTGGGTGATGCCGCGCACCGACCGGGCGATCTCCTCCGTGGAGCGCTGGCTGCACCGCCAGCTCCCCTTCACCCGGGCGGCGCGCCGCGGGCTGCTGTGGGGGCTCCGCGAGCTCCAGGTCAGCGCCTTCACCAAGCGGCCGAACCAGCTCGGGCTGATCGAGTCCCTCGCCAAGGCCAACATGGGGCGCTCGATCAAGGACCCGGCGCTGCGGGCCAAGCTGACGCCCTCGTACCGTATCGGCTGCAAGCGGATCCTGCTCTCCAGCGAGTACTACCCGGCGCTCGCGCGGCCCAACGTGGACCTGGTCGCCTCCGGGCTGAAGGAGATCCGGGGCTCGGTCCTGGTCGCCGCAGACGGCACCGAGACCGAGGCCGACGCGATCGTCTTCGGCACCGGCTTCCACGTCACGGACATGCCGATCGCCGACCGGGTGGTGGGCGCGGAGGGCAAGACCCTCGCGGAGGTGTGGAAGGACGGGATGCAGTCGCTGCGCGGGGCCACCGCGGCCGGCTTCCCGAACTGGATGACGATCATCGGTCCGAACACCGGGCTCGGGAACAGCTCGATGATCCTGATGATCGAGTCCCAGCTGAACTACATGGCCGACTACATGCGCCAGCTCGGCGTCCTGGGGGGCCGGGTCGCGCTCGCCGCCAGGCCCTCGGCCGTCAACACCTGGAACCGGCAGGTCCAGGCGCGGATGGAGCGCACCGTCTGGAACACCGGCGGCTGCACCAGCTGGTACCTGGACGCGCAGGGGCGCAACACCACCGTCTGGCCGGGGACCACCGGGGAGTTCCGCAAGGAGACCCGGAGCGTGGACCTGGGCGAGTACGAGGTCGTACGCCATCGGGAGCGCGAGGCGGTCCCGGTGGCCGCCGCCCCGGCCAAGGCCCCCGCCAAGGCCCCCGTCAAGGCCCCGGCCGAGACGCCCGCTTCCGCCGGGGAGGGCGCCGCGTGAGCCGCCTGACGCACGTCACGGCCGGGCCCTACGCCCCGCCGGCCGCCCGCCGCGAGCTGGTCGCCACCTCCGCCGACGGCTCCCGCCTGCACGTCGAGGTGCATGGCGAGGACGGGGCTCCGGCGGTCGTGCTCGCGCACGGCTGGACCTGTTCCACCGCCTTCTGGGCCGCGCAGATACGGGCCCTGGCCACCGGTCACCGGGTCATCGCCTACGACCAGCGCGGCCACGGGCGCAGCCCGGCCGCCGCGGGCTACAGCACCACCGCCCTCGCCGACGACCTGGTCGCCGTCCTCTCCGCCACCCTCGGACCCGGCGAGAAGGCCGTGGTCGCGGGCCACTCCATGGGCGGGATGACGATCATGGCCGCCGCCGGCCGGCCGGAGTTCGCCGAGCACGCCGCGGCCGCGCTGCTGTGCAGCACCGGCAGTGGCCGGCTGGTCGAGGAGGCGCTGGTCCTGCCGATCCGCCCCGGGCGCGCGAGGACCCGTATCACCGGGGCGGTCCTGGGATCCCGGGCACCGCTGGGTCCCGTCACCCCCGTCGGCAAGGCGGTGCTGAAGTACGCCACGATGGGCCCGGGCTCCGCGCCCGACAAGGTCGAGGCCTGCGCCCGGATCGTCCACTCCTGCCCCACGGCCGTGCGCCACGCGTGGTCCGCGGTGCTGGCGGGGCTCGACCTCGGGGCGGGGCTGGCGGCCCTGACCGTACCCACCGCCGTCATCGGCGGCACGAACGACCGGCTGACGCCGATCGTGCACGCCCGGGGGCTCGCGGCCGCGCTGGCGAACTGCGTGGGGCTCACCGAGCTGACCGGCATGGGGCACATGACCCCGGTCGAGGCTCCGGAGGCCGTCACCGAAACCCTGCGCGGGCTCGTGGCGCAGTTCGTCGGTCCTCGCCCCCCTGTCGGTCAGCCCGGCGTCGGTCAGCCCGGCGTCAGTCAATCCAGTGTCAGTCAGCCCGCGAAGGAGAAGACGCCGTGAGTGCTCGCAGGAGTCTGGAAGGCCAGGTCGCCGTCGTCACGGGCGCCGCCCGGGGGGTCGGCGAGCTGCTCGCCCGCAAGCTGTCCGCGCGCGGGGCGAAGGTGGCCCTCGTCGGCCTGGAGCCCGAGGCCCTCAAGGAGGTCTCCGAGCGGCTGCACACCGAAAGCGACCACTGGTACGCGGACGTCACCGACCACGAGGCCATGGCCCGGGTCGCGCAGGAGGTCAAGCAGCGCTTCGGCAAGGTCGACATCGTCGTCGCCAACGCGGGGGTGGCCGCGGGCGGTCCCTTCGGCGACTCCGACCCCGTCGCCTGGCGCCGGGTCATCGAGGTCAACCTCATCGGCGGCGCCGTCACCGCCCGCGCCTTCCTGCCCGTGCTGATGGAGAGCCGCGGCTACTTCCTGCAGATAGCCTCGCTCGCCGCGATCACCCCGGCGCCGATGATGACCGCGTACTGCGCCTCCAAGTCCGGGGTCGAGGCCTTCGCCCACTGCCTGCGCGCCGAGGTCGGCTACAAGGGCGTCAAGGTCGGCGTCGGCTATCTGTCCTGGACCGACACGGACATGGTGCGCGGGGCCGACCAGGACGAGGTGATGCGCGAACTGCGCCAGCGGCTGCCGTGGCCCTCGAACCGGACCTACCCGCTGGGGCCGGCCGTCGACCGGATCGTGGCGGGCATCGAGCGGCGCTCCCCGCACGTGTACGCGCAGTGGTGGCTGCGCGGCATGCAGGGGGTCCGCGGGTACCTGCCCGGGATCATCGCGACGGTCGGACAGCGCGAGATGAAGCGGTTCGAGCCTCGACTGGCCAGTGTTTCCAAGGGGCTTGTGGGGGCCGGCGGGGCGGCGGACGAGCAGGAGCGCACCCAGAGCCGCTGACCGGAATGCGAGGAATGTTCGTCTGTGCAAGCCTGGTCGGGTTCCCGTTGACGAACACCGCATCAGGAGTGAGGACACATGGGCATCAGGGACCAGTTCCAGGACAAGGCGAAGGACCTCGCGGAGCGGGCGAAGGCCGCGGCCGCGGGCAAGCAGGACGAGGCGTCCGAGCGCACGTCGCAGGCCGTGGACCGGGCCAGGGAGCAGGCCGGGGACAAGCCTCGCGACACCTTCGACGAGAATTTCGACAAGTAGTGACGAGCAGCGACCAGTAGCGCTACTGAGCGACAGTCGAGGGGTGCGACCCGCCGTTCCCGGGCCGCACCCCTTTCGCATGCCCCGCGGCGGCAGCTTCGGGGGCATGCGCCCGCGGGATCAGCCCCGCGGCGGCAGCTTCGGCCGCCGCCGGTCCGGTACGTCCGTGTAGCCGGGCGGCACCGCCGCCGGATCCTGTTCCAGCAGCTCCAGCGCCAGGTTCACGGCGTCGTCCATCTGCGCGTGCCGTCCCTCGGCCCAGTCGAGCGGGGTCCGCAGGATGGGCAGGTCGGGCTCCACGCCCTGGTTCTCCACCGACCAGCCGTACTCGGGGAACCACGCCGCGTTCATCGGCACCGTGATCACGGTGCCGTCGCCCAGGGTGTGCCGGCCGGTCATGCCGACGACCCCGCCCCAGGTGCGCTGGCCGATGACCGGGCCGAGCCCCAGCAGCTTGAAGGCCGCGGTGATCATGTCGCCGTCGGAGGAGGTCGCCTCGTCGGCCAGCGCCACGATCGGGCCCCGGGGCGCGTTGGAGGCGTAGGAGACCGGCTGCGCGTTGCGGGTCAGGTCCCAGCCGAGGATCGAGCGGGTCAGCTTCTCCACCACCAGCTCGCTGATGTGCCCGCCCGCGTTGCCGCGCACGTCCACGATCAGCGCGGGCTTCGACATCTCCGCCCGCAGGTCGCGGTTGAACTGCGCCCAGCCCGAGCCGCCCATGTCGGGGATGTGGAGGTAGCCGCACCGGCCGCCGCTGACCTCGCGGGCCACCGCGCGGCGCTTGGCCACCCAGTCCTGGTAGCGCAGCGGACGCTCGTCGATCAGCGGCACGACCGCGACCCGGCGGGCGCGGCCCTGTCCTTCCGCGGGCTCGAAGGTGAGCTCCACGGTGGTGCCGCCGGCCGCCGACAGCAGCGGGTACGGCCCGGTGACCGGGTCGACGGGCCGGCCGTCGACGTGGGTGAGGACCGCGCCCTCCCGGATGCCGGTGCCCGCGAGCGGGGAGCGGGCCTTGGAGTCGGAGGACTCGCCGGGCAGGATCCGGCCGACGACCCAGGCGCCGTCGCGGGGGAAGAGGTTGGCGCCGAGCAGGCCGATGGCCCGCTGGTAGTGCGGGGGGCCCTCGTTGCGGCGGGCGGGGGAGACGTAGGCGTGCGAGGTGCCGAGCTCGCCGAGGACCTCGCGCATCAGGTCGGCGAACTCGTCGGGGGAGGCGACCCGTTCGACCAGGGGTCGGTACTGGCGCAGTACGCCGTCCCAGTCGATGCCGCACATCTTCGGCTCCCAGAAGTACGCGCGGATGAGCCGCCCGGCCTCCTCGAAGGCCTGGCGCCATTCGGCCGCCGGGTCCACCTCGTGCAGGATGCGCCGCAGGTCCAGGTAGACGGTGGAGTCGGTGTCGCCCGACTCGGTCGCCGGGACCGCGCGCAGGTCCCCGTCGTCGTTGACGACGAGCCGGGTGCCGTCGCCGCTGACGGCGAACCAGTCCAGTCCGGAGGCCAGCTCCGTCTTGCGGGCCTTGGTGAGGTCGAAGTACTCCAGGGTCGGCTTGCCGCTGGTGTCGGCCGGATTGGCGAAGGTCTCGCCGAGCGCGCCGGAGATCGGCCAGCGCAGCCACACCAGCCCGCCGCCGTGCACCGGATACAGGGCCGAGTACTTGGACGCCGACACCGGGAAGGGGGTCACCCGGCTCTCGAGCCCCTCCACCTCCACCGTGACCGCGCCGTCGGCCGCCTCCGCTTCCCCCTCGACCGGGTCGAGCCCGCCCGCCGCCGGGCGGCCGTCGGGGGAGAAGGCGAAGGGCGAGGGGGTCGCCGAGGAGAGCGGCACCAGGTACGGGCGGCAGCCCAGCGGGAAGGACAGGTCGCCGGTGTGGACGTCGTACACGGGGTCGAAACCGCGCCACGACAGGAAGGCCAGGTAGCGCCCGTCCCGGGTGAAGACGGGGTTCTCGTCCTCGAAGCGGCCGTTGGTGACGTCCACGACGGTGTGGGCGCCGGGTCCGGAGATCCGGGCCATCTTGATCTGGCGCAGCGAGCGGCCGATGCCCGGGTGCGACCAGGTGAGCCAGCAGCCGTCGGGGGAGAAGGCGAGGTCGGTGACGGGCCCGTTGTCGGACCGGATCAGCTCGCTGGCCTCCCCGTTGGACTCCTCGGTTGCGTCGATGAGCAGCAGCCGCCCGTCGTTGGAGGCGATCGCGAGCCGCTCCCCGTCCGGATCGGAGAGCAGCTCCAGTACGCGGCCCAGCGCGCCGGAGGCGAGGCGGCGCGGCTCCCGGTCCCCCGAGGCCCGGGGCAGGTAGGCGATCTCGATCGCGTCCTCGCCCTCCGCGTCGGTCACGTACGCCACCTGCCCGCCGCTGCCGAGCATCTCGGGCAGACGGACCCGTACGCCCGGGGTGTCGGCGATGGTGCGGGCGGGCCCGTCGCGGTGCGTGAGCCAGTACAGGCTGCCGCGCACGACGACGGCGCTGGCCCGCCCGGTGGCGTCGACGGAGAGCGAGTCGACGTGGCTGGCGGCCGGGACCTGGTAGCTGCGGCGCCCCGCGCGGGGGCCGCCGAGGCGGACCTCCAGCTTGCGCGGGGAGGCGTCGGGGGCCAGTGAGTCGACGAGCCAGATGTCCCCGGCGCACTGGTAGACGACGCGGCGGCCGTCGCTGGAGGCGTGCCGGGCGTAGAACTCCGCGTGGTCGGTGTGCCGGCGCAGGTCCGTGCCGTCGGGCAGGCAGGAGTAGAGGTTGCCGATGCCCTCGTGGTCGGAGAGGAAGGCGATCCGGCCCTGCACGAACATCGGGGAGTCCAGGTGCCCCTCGATGCCCTCCAGCAGCCGCTCGCCGTGCAGCCAGAGCCGGCCGGTGGCGCCGCCGCGGTAGCGCTTCCACGCGGCGGGCTCGTGCGGCGGCTTGCCGCTGAGCAGCAGGGTGCGCCGCTCGGCGCCGCCCTCCGCGCCCGGACCGCCCGGGGCGTCGTCGTGGACGGCGATGTCGGAGACGGGGCCCCAGGGGAGCCGGCCGCCGGGGCTGCCGTCGGTGGGCAGGCTGTAGGCCCAGGAGAAGTAGGAGAAGGGCTGCCCGTGCGAGGAGACGGCCAGGATGTCGCTGCGGCCGTCCTTGTCGGGCGGGGTCCAGCCGCAGACCCGGGTGTCGGTGGAGCCCCAGTAGGTGAGGCGGCGGGCCGGGCCGCCCGACACCGGGGCCAGGTGGATCTCCGGGTCGAGGCTGCGCCAGGTGGTGAAGGCGATGTGCTTGCCGTCGGGGGAGAAGCGGGGGTGGCCGACCCGGGTGCGGTCGACGGTGATCCGCCAGGCACGGCCCGCCGGCGCTCCGGGGGGAACCAGGGGTGCGACCCAGAGGTCGTCCTCGGTGGCGAAGCACAGCACATCGTCGTGGAGATGGGGGAACCGGAGGTACGCCGCGTCGTGACTCACCCCCCAATGCTTTCCGTGCCGAGGGGGGCTGGCAACTCGTACAGGTGATCCATGCGCGTGTCGCGGGGGCGCCCGGAGGCGTTCAGCGGGTGACCGACACCACTGCCCAAGCGAAACGGAACGGTTTCGTTTCGCTTGACAGGGGGGTATGGTCTATCCGTACGAAACAGTTTCGTTCGGATGGAACGGTCGGGAGGAGGCGCCGAGATGGTCGAAGAAGTCATGTCGCGCCGCAGCCGGATCACCCCCGAGCGGGAAGCCGAACTCCACGGGGCGGTCCTCGACCTCCTGCGCGAAGTCGGCTACGAGGCGCTGACCATGGACGCGGTCGCCGCCCGTACGAAGTCCAGCAAGGCCACCCTCTACCGCCAGTGGGGGAGCAAGCCCGAGCTGGTCGCGAAGGCTCTGCGCTGCACCCAGCCGGTCTCCCTCCGGGAGATCGACACGGGCAGCCTACGCGGGGACTTCGGGGTCATGATCGAGAACTCCGACGACGCCCAGATGGCGAAGGACACCGCGCTGATGCGGGGCCTGACCCATGCGGTGCACGAGAGCCCCGAGCTCCACAAGGCGCTACGGGAATTGCTGGTCGACCCGGAGATCACCGGTCTGCAGGCGATGCTGCAGCGGGCGGTGGACCGAGGCGAGATCGCCCCGGACTGTCCGGCCCTGCCGTTCGTCCCGCACATGCTCATCGGGGCGTTCATCGCCCTTCCCCTCATCGAGGACCGGTCCGTCGACCGGAGCTTCCTCGGTGACTTCATCGATGCCGTGGTCCTCCCCGCCCTCGGCGTCTGATCCTCCCCACTGCTCCCCGCCGTCCCCGCTGTTCCGCCGAGGCGTCCCCGCGCCCGAGCTCGATTCCTGCTGCTCCTGACACGCCGCTCTCGTCGTCGGACCGGCATTCCATGCCCTGATTCCATCCCACGACCCGAACGGGAGAACCACCGACGTGGCCACCTTCCTTTACCGACTCGGCAGGGGTGCCTTCCGGCGCCGTCGATTCGTCGCCCTCCTCTGGGTGGCGCTGCTCTTCGTCGCAGGCTTCGGCGCGGCTTCCGCGTCCGCACCCACCTCAGGCTCGTTCTCCATACCCGGCACGGAGGCCCAGAAGGCCTTCGACCTGCTGGACCAGCGCTTCCCGGGGATGGCCGCCGACGGCGCCACCGCCCGCATCGTGATCAAGGCCCCGGCGGGCGAGAAGGTCGACTCGGCCGCGGTCAAGCCGCAGGTCGAGAAGATGGTCTCCGAGCTGAAGGACGGAGTCGGCCGGGACCAGATCGCCTCGGTCGCGAACCCCTTCGAGGCGCAGGCCGTGAGCCAGGACGGCTCCACCGCCTACATCAGCGTCAAGTACAAGGTCAGCTCCATGGAGCTGACGGACCCGACGCGTGAGGCCCTCAAGGAATCCGGCATCGAGGCGAAGGCCTCCGGCCTGAACGTCCAGATCGGCGGCGACGCCCTGATGGCGACCCCCGAGACCGGTTCCGGCGAGATCATCGGCATCGCCATCGCCGCGGTCGTCCTGGTCATCACCTTCGGCTCGCTGATCGCGGCCGGGCTGCCGCTGCTGACCGCGCTGATCGGCGTCGGCATCGGCATCTCCTCCATCACCGCGCTCGCCAACGTGCTGGACCTGGGCTCCACCACCTCCACCCTCGCGATGATGATCGGCCTCGCGGTCGGCATCGACTACGCGCTCTTCATCGTCTCCCGCTACCGCTCGGAGCTCGCCGAGGGCCGCGAGCGCGAGGAGGCCGCGGGCCGGGCCGTCGGAACCGCCGGCTCCGCCGTCGTCTTCGCCGGTCTGACCGTGGTCATCGCCCTCGTGGGCCTGGCCGTCGTCAACATCCCCATGCTCACCAAGATGGGCGCCGCCGCGGCCGGCACCGTGGTCATCGCCGTCCTCGTCGCCCTGACGCTGGTCCCCGCGCTCCTCGGGTTCGCCGGCAAGAAGGTGCTGCCGGCGGGCGCGAAGTCCAAGCTGTTCGGCAAGGGCAAGCCGGTCGCCGAGGGCGCCGAGCAGAAGCCCAACGGCGGCACCCGCTGGGCCCGCTTCATCCTGCGCCGCCCGGTCATGGTGCTGCTGGTCGCGGTCATCGGCCTCGGCGCCGTGGCCATCCCGGCCGGCAAGCTGGAGATGGGCCTGCCGGACGACGGCTCCCAGCCGGTGTCCACCACGCAGCGCCAGGCGTACGACCTGCTGTCCGAGGGCTTCGGCCCGGGCTTCAACGGCCCGCTGATGGTCGTCGTGGACGGCGACAAGGCGCTCGCGGACCAGACCGCCGAGCGGATCAAGGGCCTGGAGGGCGTGGCCGCGGTCACCCCGCCCGCGCTCAACAAGGAGGGCGACGCCGCCGTCATCACGGTCGTCCCGAAGGACCGCCCGTCCTCCGAGCAGACCGAGGCGCTGGTCCACGAGATCCGCGACGGCAGCGGGGACGAGGTCCTCGTCACCGGCGCCACCGCGATGAACATCGACTTCTCGCAGAAGATGAACGACGCGCTGCTGCCCTACCTGGCCCTCGTCGTCGGCCTCGCCTTCCTGCTCCTGATGCTCGTCTTCCGCTCGATCCTGGTCCCGCTCAAGGCGGCCCTCGGCTTCCTGCTCTCGGTGGTCGCCGCCCTCGGCGCCGTCGTCGCGGTCTTCCAGTGGGGCTGGCTCGGCTCGCTCTTCGGGGTGGAGCAGACCGGTCCGATCATGTCGATGATGCCGATCTTCATGGTGGGCGTCGTCTTCGGCCTGGCCATGGACTACGAGGTCTTCCTGGTCACCCGCATGCGTGAGGCGTACGTCCACGGCGAGCGGCCGGGCCAGGCCGTCGTGACCGGCTTCCAGTACAGCGCCCGGGTGGTCGTGGCCGCGGCCGTCATCATGATCGCGGTGTTCTCGGGCTTCATGGGCGCCACCGAGCAGATGGTCAAGATGATCGGCTTCGGCCTGGCCATCGCGGTCTTCTTCGACGCCTTCGTCGTCCGGATGACCATCGTCCCGGCCGTCCTCGCGCTGCTCGGCCACAAGGCCTGGTGGCTGCCGAAGTGGCTCGACCGGATCCTGCCGAACGTGGACGTGGAGGGCGAGAGCCTGCGCAAGCACCTCGGCGAGTCCGCCGACGGCGCCGACGGCTCCGACGGCTCCGAAGGCCCGGACAAGGACCGCGAGCTGGTCAACGTCTGAGCGTCCGAACGAAGGACCGGCCCCGCACCTCACCGGTGCGGGGCCGGTCCCGTTTCCGGTCCCGGTTCCGTTTCCGGTTCCGTCTCCGGTCCCGTCTCCGTTTCGGGCGGACGGCCGGGGCTCCGCCTAACGGGTGGCGGCGGGCGAGGGCGCGTACGCCCGGCGCAGGAAGCGGCGCAGCGCGGCGATGTCGAACTGGACCACCGCGACACCCTCGGGGGAGTGGAACTCGACGACGGCCTGGACGCGCCCGCAGGGCCAGACGCGCACGTCTCCGGTCCCGGTCGGCGCCTGGAGGCCGGCCTCCAGGAGGGCGCGGGGCAGGACCCACTCGTTGTCCGTGCCCTCGGGGGAGAGGTCCGCCGGGAAGACGATCCGGACGGCCAGGGGCTCGGTGGGGACGAAGCGCAGGGAAACCGGAATGGTCCGGTAGAGCGGGTCATCGGTGATCACGCGGGCGCGCACCCGCTCCTCGACGAAGGGCGCGGTCGCCGTGGCGGTGGACCCGCCGGCGGCCGTGGCGGTCGGGCCGGCGGGTGGATTCTCGGCGGTGGCTGACATCGACAAGACTCCTCGAATCGGAACATATGCGTCCGTATTGCCCCCAGCCTCGCACATTCCCACGAATCCGCGCGGGTCTATTTGTGACGCTGACGCTCTTGCCAACCGTTTGCAATTGGGCACTATTCTTAAACGGTTAAAGACTTTGTCAGTTCAACGGACCGCAGGAAGCGGAGCAAAACCATGCATGTGCCCGACGGCTTCATCGATGCCCCCGTCTCCATCGCCGCAGGTGTCGCCGCCGCCGGAGCCGTGGCGGTCAGCCTCCGTGGCGCCCGCCGGGAGCTCGACGAGCGCACCGCGCCGCTCGCCGGCCTCGTCGCCGCCTTCATCTTCGCCGTCCAGATGCTGAACTTCCCGGTCGCCGCCGGCACCAGCGGCCACCTGCTGGGCGGCGCGCTCGCCGCGATCCTCGTCGGCCCCTACACCGGGGTGCTCTGCGTGTCCGTCGTCCTGCTCATGCAGGGCCTGCTGTTCGCCGACGGCGGCCTGACCGCCCTCGGCGTCAACATCGTCACCATGGGCGTCGTCACCGTGGTCGTCGCCTACGCCGTCTTCCGCGGGCTGGTCAAGCTGCTGCCCGACAGCCGCCGCTCGGTCACCGTCGCCGCCTTCGCCGGAGCCCTGCTCTCGGTGCCCGCCGCGGCCGCCTTCTTCACCCTCCTCTTCGCCCTCGGCGGCACCACGGACGTCCCACTGGCCAAGGTGTTCGGCGCCATGGTGGGAGTCCACGTCCTCATCGGCATCGGCGAGGCCCTGATCACCGCCGCCACCGTCGGCGCCGTGATCGCCGTCCGCCCCGACCTCGTGCACGGCGCCCGCGGCCTGTCCGCCCCGCTGAAGCTGCGCGTCGGCGGCGAGCTCGTCGACGCCCCGGCGGCCCCGGCGCCCGCGGCCCCGGCGGCCCTCGCCGCCCGCTCCACGAAGCCCGTGTGGATCACCGGCCTGGTCACCGCCCTCGTGCTGGCCGGCTTCGTCTCCTACTACGCCTCCGCCAGCCCCGACGGCCTGGAGAAGGTCGCCGCCGACAAGGGCATCGACCAGAAGGTCACGGAGCACGCCGTCGCCGACTCCCCGCTCGCCGACTACGGCGTCAAGGACGTCTCCGACGCCCGACTCTCCGGCGGCCTCGCCGGCATGATCGGCGTCGGCGCGACCGTCGCCGTGGGCACCGGCGTCTTCTGGACCGTCCGCCGCCGCCGCAGCGCCGACCTCACGGCCGCCTCCACGGCCGTACCGACGGCCTGACATGGGTGCGGGCCACGCCCACAAGCTCTACCGGCACGGGCACTCGCCGGTCCACGGCCTGCCGCCGCACTGCAAGCTCGCCGCGACCTTCGCCTTCGTGATCGTCGTCGTGTCCACACCGCGCGAGGCCGTGTGGGCCTTCGGGCTCTACGCCGTCCTCCTCGCGGCGGCGGCCGCCGTGGCCCGGATCCCGGCCGGCTTCCTGCTGCGCCGGCTGCTGATCGAGGTGCCCTTCGTCGCCTTCGCCGTCCTGATGCCCTTCGTGGCCGAGGGCGAGCGGGTGGAGTTCCTCGGCATGTCGCTGAGCGTCTCCGGCCTCTGGGGCGCCTGGAACGTGCTGGCCAAGGGCACCCTGGGCGTGGCCGCTTCCGTACTCCTCGCCTCCACCACCGAACTGCGGGCCCTGCTGCTGGGCCTGCAGCGGCTCAAGCTGCCGCCGCTGCTCGTGCAGATCGCCTCCTTCATGATCCGGTACGGCGACGTGATCAGCGACGAGCTGCGCCGGATGTCCATCGCCCGCCGCTCCCGCGGTTTCGAGGCGCGCGGCATCCGGCACTGGGGCGTCCTCGCCAAAACGGCCGGCGCCCTGTTCATCCGGTCCTACGAGCGCGGCGAGCGGGTCTACCTCGCGATGGTCAGCCGCGGCTACGCGGGCTCGATGCCGGTGATCGACGAAGTCGCGGCCACGCCCACAGAGTGGGCGCGCGCCTCTGCGCTCCCTTTGACAGCACTGGCCGTCATGCTGACAGCCGTCTGTCTGATCGGGTGACTCCTCCGCCTGGGGCGGCTTCTCACTTGCCTCCGAGGAGGCGCATGACGGCCAAGCCCTGACCGCTGCTGGTGCAGGTGACCCATCGTAGTGGAATCAATACCGTGAGGAGAATCAGATGGACGCTTTGAAGGTGCCGGCCTCCCTGGAGGTCTCCGGCCTCGCCTACGCCTACCCCGACGGCCACCAGGCCCTCTTCGGGGTCGACCTGACCGTCGGGCACGGGGAGCGGGTGGCGCTGCTCGGCCCCAACGGCGCCGGCAAGACCACCCTGGTGCTGCACCTCAACGGCATCCTGACCGGCGGCGTCGGCACCGTGGCCGTGGCCGGGCTGCCCGTGGAGAAGCGCAACCTCGCCGAGGTCCGCCGTCGGGTCGGCATCGTCTTCCAGGACCCCGACGACCAGCTCTTCATGCCGACCGTGCGGGAGGACGTGGCCTTCGGCCCGGCCGCCGCCGGAATGCGCGGAGCCGAGCTGGAGCAGCGGGTGCGCGAGGCGCTGGAGCAGGTCGGGATGGCCGCCTTCGCGGACCGGCCTCCGCACCACCTGTCCTTCGGGCAGCGCCGCCGGGTCGCGGTGGCGACCGTGCTGGCCATGCGCCCCGAGATCCTCGTGCTCGACGAGCCGTCCTCCAACCTGGACCCGGCCTCGCGGCGGGAGCTCGCGGACATCCTGCGCTCGCTGGACGTCACGGTGCTGATGGTGACCCACGACCTGCCGTACGCGCTGGAGCTCTGCCCGCGCGCGGTGATCCTCAGCGAGGGGACCATCGTGGCGGACGGGCGCACCCAGGACGTGCTGTGCGACGAGAAGCTGATGCGGGCACACCGGCTGGAGCTGCCCTTCGGCTTCGACCCGCGTTCTGTGTCGGTGGCGTAGGCGTAGGCGTAGGCGGCACAGGCGGCGGTGGCATAAGCGCGGACCGCGGGTTGTTGGACCGCCCGTGAACGTCAACATCCAGGGTGAGGTGGCGGAGGGCTACGAGGCCGTCCGCGAGGCCTTCGTACGCAACTTCGAGGCGCTCGGCGACCGCGGCGCGGCCGTGGCCGTCTACCGCGACGGGCGGCGGGTCGTGGACCTGTGGGCCGGTACGAAGGACGCGGACGGCACCGGGCCGTGGACCGCCGGCACCGCGCAGGTGGTGCGTTCGGCGACCAAGGGCGTCGCGGCGGTGGTCCCACTGCTGCTGCACCAGCGCGGACTGCTGGACCTGGACGCGCCGGTGTCCTCCTACTGGCCGGAGTTCAAGGCGGGCGGCAAGGAGCGGGCGCTCGTGCGGGACCTGCTCGCGCACCGTGCCGGGGTGCCGGCGCTGGACCGGGGGCTGACCCCGGCGCAGGCGGTGGACGGGCACTCGGGCGCGCGGGCGGTCGCCGGGCAGCGGGCCTTCTGGGAGCCGGGCAGTGCGCACGGCTACCACGCGCAGACCTTCAGCTGGCTGCTGTCGGAGCTGGTGCTGCGCGTGACGGGGGAGTCGCTGGGGCAGTGGCTGGCGCGCGAGGTGACCGGGCCGCTGGGGCTGGACTTCTGGATCGGCCTGCCGGACGGGGAGGCCCCGCGGGTGGGCCGGGTCGCGCCGGTGGAGGCGCCGCAGTCGGCGGGAGCGCTGAAGCTCAGGCCGCGCAGGAACGTTTCGGAGGCCTACGCGGACCCCGGGTCCCTGACCCGCCGGGCCTTCGCGGCGATCGATCCGCTGCCGGACGAGAACGCCCCCGAGTACCGCGCGGCCGAGCTGCCCGCGTCGGCGGGCATCGGCACGGCGCGCGCCCTGGCGGGCCTCTACGCCGCGCTGCTGTCCGACACGCAGGACGGCGCGCGGCTGTTCGCGCCGGACACCACCGCCCTGGCGGGCCGCGAACTGTCCGCCGGCCCGGACCGGGTGCTGGTGGTCAACACCCGCTTCGGCCCGGGCCACATGCTGCACGGCCCGGCCTCCCCGCTGCTGTCCCCGGCCTCCTTCGGCCACCCGGGCCGCGGCGGCTCGCTGGCCTTCGCGGACCCGGAGGCGGGCATCGGCTTCGGCTACGTCACGAACGCCCTGGCCAAGTCGGTCACGGCCGACCCCCGGGCCCAGGCCCTGGTCCGGGCGGTCCGCTCGGCGCTCTAGTGCTGTGACCGGGGGCGGGTTCCGCCCCGGGGAAATCCGGTGTCCGGTACGGGGTCCCGCGTTAGCGTGCCCGTATGACGACCACCGCACATCCCCTCTTCGCCGAAGCCCTCGCCTCCCTGGGCCTGGCGCCGGACGTACGGAGCTTCCCCGACGGGACGCGGACCGCCGCCGACGCGGCCGCCGCCATCGGGTGCGAGCTCAGCCAGATCGTGAAGTCACTGATCTTCGCGGCCGACGGGGTGCCCGTCCTCGTGCTCATGGACGGGGCCTCGCGGGTCGACGTCGAGGCGGTGCGCCGGGAACTGGACGCCGGCGCCGTGACCCGGGCCGACGCGGCGCTGGTCCGCGAGACCACGGGCTACGCCATCGGCGGGGTCCCGCCCTTCGGCCACCGCACCCGCACCCGCGTCCTGGCGGACCGCTCCCTGCTCGTCCACGAGGTGGTCTGGGCGGCCGCCGGGACCCCGCACACGGTGTTCCCGATGGCCCCGCGCGAGCTGATCGCCCACGCGGGCGCCGACCTGGCCGACGTACGGGAGCGCTGACCGGGGCGCTGACGGGCGCGCTGACCGGGTGCTGACGGCGCGCTGACGGGAGCTGACCCGGGCGGGGCTCAGCCCGCGTTCAGCACCGCCGCCACGATCGGGCCCGCCGCGTCGACGCCGTGGCCGCCGCCCTCGACCATCGCGGCGGCCGCGACGTCACCGCTGAAGCCGGTGAACCAGCTGTCCGGGTTCTGCGCGCCGTCGACCTCCGCCGAGCCGGTCTTCGCGCCCTTGTCGGAGCCGCCGACCGAGGCCATCGCACCCCGGGCCGTCCCCTCGGTCGCCGTCAGCTTCATCATCCGCACCAGTTGCGCCGTCACCGACGGCTTCATCGACCGGGTGGCCTTCGCGAGCGTGCGCCCGTCCAGCGAGGACTTGACGACGACCGGCTGGCGGAACACCCCGGTCCGGGCCGTCGCCGTGATCGAGGCCATGGTCAGCGGGTTCATCTGGACCTCGCCCTGCCCGATGTACGCGGCGGCCGCCGACGGCCCGGTGGCCGGCGGGACCTTCCCGTCGACGGTGGGCACGCCGACCTTCCACTCGACGCCGATGCCGAAGACCTCGCGGGCCTCCTTCGGCAGCGCGCCGATGTCGTTGACCGGCTTGATCTGCTTGATGAAGGCGGTGTTGCAGGACTGCGCGAAGCTCGTGGAGAAGGGCTCGTTGTCGAGCTTGAAGCCCTTCAGGTTCTTGAAGGTCCGGCCTTCCCACGACACGTCGGCCGGGCACTCGGCGACCTTGTCCGCCGACACCAGGCCCCGGTCCAGCAGCATCGCGGCGGTCACGATCTTCATCGTGGAGCCCGGTGCGCGGGCACCGCTGATGGACGCGGGGAAGCCGTCCCCGCGGTGGTCGGCGAGGGCCAGGACGTTTCCGGTGCTGGGCTGCACGGCGACGACCGAGGCCTGCGGGAACTTCAGGACCGCCTTCTCGGCCGCCTCCTGCACATCGGCGTCCAGCACGGTCTCGATCCGCCCCGGGGTGCCCTCGGCCAGCGTCAGCAGGCTCCGCTTGGGGGCGTCCGCGCTGTCCGGCTGGATCCACAGCTCGGTGCCGCTCGTGCCGCCCAGCTTCTCCCCGTACGTCGCGCGCAGCTTGTCGAGCACCGCGCGCAGCGAGGGGTACTTCTCGGCCGTCAGCTCCTTGCCGTTGCGGTCCACGGCCTTGACCGGCGGGTTGTCCGGGGTGCCCCCGCGCAGCCGGTCGCCCTTCTGGAGCTCCGGGTGGATCACCGAGGGCTGCCAGTCGACCAGCGGCAGTCCGGTGGTGTTGCCGCGCACCACGGTGAGCTTGGACTCGTAGGCCAGCGGCTTGGTGACCCCCGCGAGCGTCACCTCGGCGGCGACGGAGTACGTCACCGTGGCCCCGGTCTGCGCACCGGGGGTGATCACGGCCTTGGCCACGCCCGCCGCGCTCTTGTAGTCCCCGACGGCGGCCTGCGCGGCCGCAGGGTTGTTCGTCAGGTCGGCGGCGGCCCGGGCGTCCCCCGACGCCCACGCGGCCAGGAAGGCCGCGGCGGTCCGCGCCGCGTCCTTGTCGCTGACCGGCCCCGTGCCCTTGGCCGGCGCCGACGGTCCGGACGCGCTCTTGCTCTCGCTCGCGCCGGCGTCCCCCACCAGCGCGTACACCCCGTACCCGGCTCCGCCCAGCATCGCGAGGAACACCCCGCCGATGATGGCGCCCTTGGCAGCCCCGTTCACTCCACAGTCCCCGTCCCCCGTACGACGGCCCCTTCCCCGACCGCTGAACGCGTTCAAAGGGCCCTTGATGCAGACCCTACGTCGAACGGACGCACGGGAGACGGCCTTGTTACCGGACCGGAACATGCCCCGTTCGTGGGCGCCGGGCCGCCCGGCGGCCCGGCCCCTAGACCCAGGTGTCCAGCCACATGCGGTTTCTCCACGAGTCCATCGGGATGGACTGGCCCGTGTAGATCGGCCAGAAATAGATGAAGTTCCAGACGATCAGGAGCACCAGGACGCCCGCCGCCACCGAGCCCAGGGCGCGGCGGCGTTCCGAGGAGCCGGCCGGGCCCAGCAGGGCGCCGATCATCATGGCCACCGCCAGGCACAGGTACGGGACGAAGACCACCGCGTAGAAGAAGAAGATGGTCCGCTCCTGGTAGTTGAACCAGGGCAGCAGGCCCGCGCCCAGCGCGCACGCGATCGCGCCCGCCCGCCAGTCGCGGCGGAAGAACCACCGCCACAGCACGTACAGCAGCGCGAAGCAGCCCGTCCACCACAGCAGCGGGGTGCCCAGCGCCAGCACCTCGCGCGCGCACTTGGCCGTCTCCGTCGCCGGGCAGCCGTCGGTGCCGGGCGACGGAGACTCGTAGAAGAAGGAGACGGGACGGCCCAGGACCAGCCAGCTCCACGGGTTCGACTCGTAGGTGTGGCCCGAGGTCAGGCCCACGTGGAACTTGTAGACCTCCGTCTCGTAGTGCCACATGCTCCGCAGCCACTCCGGCAGGAACGACAGCGAGCTGTGCTGGTCGTTCTTGGCGGCCCAGTCCCGGAAGTACCCGCCCTTGCCGTTGTCGGGGGACAGGATCCAGCCGAGCCACGAGGCCACGTAGACCGAGACCGCCACCGGCACGGTCGACAGGAAGGCCGGCAGCGCGTCCCGGCGCAGCATCGCCGCGTACGGGGAGCCCGCGCCGGCGGTGCGGCGCGCGGCCGCGTCCCACAGCACGGTCAGGACGCCGAAGAAGGCCAGCACGATCAGGCCGTTCCACTTCGTGCCGAAGGCCAGGCCCAGGCACACCCCGGCCAGGAGCCGGTACGGCCGCCAGCCCAGGCCCAGCGTCTCCGCGATCCGCGCGTCCGGACGGGTCCGCCCGTCCCCGTCCACCGGGAGCGCCGCCGCGAGCCGGGCCCGCGCCTTGTCCCGGTCGACCACCAGCGCGCCGAAGGCGCCCAGCACGAAGAACATCAGCACCAGGTCGAGCAGCGCGGTGCGGCTCATCACCAGGTGCAGGCCGTCCACGGCCAGCAGCGTGCCCGCCAGGCAGCCCAGGAACGTGGAGCGGAACAGCCGGCGGCCGATCCGGCACAGCATCAGGACCGACAGGGTCCCGAGCAGCGCGGTCATGAAGCGCCAGCCGAAGGGATCGAAGCCGAACATCCACTCGCCCAGGCCGATCACCCATTTGCCGATCGGCGGGTGCACGACGTAGCCCGGGTCCAGGGGGAGGGAGACCCCGTTCGGGTTGGCGAGGACCGACTTGTCGATGTCCTTGGGCCAGCTCGCCTCGTACCCCTGGCGGATCGTGGCCCACGCGTCCTTCGCGTAGTACGTCTCGTCGAATATCACCGCCTTCGGGGTGCCCAGGTGGGCGAACCGCAGCACCCCGGCGACCAGCGCCACCAGCAGCGGCCCGGCCCACGCCAGCACCCGCTGCCAGTTCTCCGCCGCGGCCGGCGCGACCCCCAGCTGAGCCCAGAGCTGCCCGGACGGCTTCGCGTACGGGGGCACAAGCCGGGTGCGCACGTCCGACGGCCGCTTCGCCGGGTCGGCGGGCGGCGCGTAGCCGAACCCGCGCAGGCGGCGCAGCCAGGCCGACGGCTGGTCGGCCCGCCCGGGGCCGGGGTCGGGCTCGGCCGAGGGGGGTGGCTCTTATACACATCTCCCAGCCCACGCCGCCAGCACGGCCGCCGCCACGTGCCCGCCCGCGCGCCCCGTTCCCCACTTCCCCCCGCTTCGCGTGGGCCGGGGCGGGGACCGGCTGCGCAGGGCCGTGCGGCGCCGGCGGCGCGGCGCCGCGGCCGGGCTGGCCGTGGCGGCGGCCGTGCTGGCGGTGGGCGGCACGGAGGCCCAGGCCTCTCGGGGTTCCGCGCCGCCCTCCGCGAAGCCGCCGCCCGCGGCGGCGGTGCGGCTGGTGTCGGCTCCGGTGCGCATCGCCGACGCGGCGACGGTGCGGCTGCTGCGCCCCGGCGACCGGGTCGATGTCGTCGCGGCGGAGCGCGGCGAGCCGCCGCGGGTGGTGGCGGCCGGGGCCCGGGTCTCCGAAGTACCCGATCCGGACAAGGGCGTTGGGGACGGCGGGGCCCTGGTCGTCCTGTCCGTGCCCCGGGAAACCGCGCGCTCTCTCGTGGGGGCGGGCGCCGTGTCCCGACTGGCGGTGACGCTGTGTTGATTCGTGCAGACGTACGGTCAAGTCACCGTGAGACGGGGGTCGATTGGACACGCCGGGCCCGGACTGCCGTAGCTTTCGGAACCGTTGGCTCCATGTTCGGCAGATGCGAAGAAAGGCTCAGTGGTGAGCGAGAAGAAGAAGGTGAGCGTGCTGGCGGGTTTCAAGACCTTCCTGATGCGCGGCAACGTGGTCGACCTGGCGGTGGCCGTGGTCATCGGCGCCGCGTTCACGAACATCGTGAACTCGGTCGTGAAGGGCCTGATCAGCCCGGTGATCGGGCTCGCCGGCACGCAGAGTCTGGATGCCTACAAGAGCTGCATCAAGGATCCCTGCGGGATCGGCGCGGACGGCAAGCCGACGGGCGTGGAGCTCCTCTGGGGCTCGGTGCTCAACTCCGCGCTGACCTTCCTGATCACCGCGGCGGTCGTGTACTTCCTCATGGTGCTGCCGATGTCGAAGTACCTCGCCCGGCAGGAAGCGCGCCGCAAGGCCAAGGAAGGCGTCCAGGAGACGATGGAGATCACCGAGCTGGAGGTCCTCAAGGAGATCCGCGACGAGCTGGTCGCCCAGCGCGGCACGGGTGGCGGCGCCCCGTCCTACGGCGCCCCCGGCCCCCGGCTCTAGCCGGTCCGCCGGCAGCGGCCGGTCGCCCGGCCGCTGCCGGGGCGTCGGCTCAGACGTGGTGCGGCGGCTTCTCGTCGAGGAAGCGGGCCAGGTCGGCCGCGCTTCCGCCGGCGGGCGGCCGCTCGCCCCAGCCCCGGTCGGTGTCGTCCGAGGACTGCTGGTCCAGCGGGTCGTCGAAGACCAGCCTCGGCTTCGGCCTGGGCTTCGGGTCCTGCGGTTCGGTGGCGGGGGCGTCGCTCATGCCTCCAGGGTACGGCCGCCCCCGCCACCGGCCCCGCCTAGTGCTGTGGCCGGGAAGGTTTGCCGGGTCGCGGTGTCCGGTGCGGTGCATCGCAAGGCGGAGGGCCGCCGCTTGTACTGGACGTACTTCGGTGGTCCGACAACGCGGCGAGGTGCCGTGCCGGGCGCCGCGACCCGGTGAACCTTTCCGGTCACAGCACTAGACGCCGACCGCGACCGGTGGGGCCGGTGGGGCCTCGATCGGGCCCATGCGCTGGACCCTCCAGCCGGCGCTCATCAGGCGCTGGGCCATGCTGACGGCGGTGCCGCGGGCGACCATCAGCTCGACCAGTCCGCTCTCGTCGCCGGGCGAGTGGTCGATGGTCATGTCCTCGATGTTGACGCCGAGTTCGGCGGCGCTCGCGAGCAGCCGGGCGAGTTCGCCGGGCTGGTCGCCGATCAGTACGCGGACCGGCGCGCACGCGGGTACGGGGTGCCCGTGCTTTCCGGGGATGCGGTCGCGGCCGCTGATGCCGCGGCCGAGCAGGTCGGCCAGGAGCGTGGTGCCCTGGGCCCGTTCGTCGGCGTTGTCGGTGGCCAGGCCCCGCAGGGCGGTCACGGTGACCTGGAGGTCCTCGGCGAGTTCGGTGAGCACGTCGGCCACCGCGGTGGCGTTGGACTCCAGGATGTCGCTCCACAGCCGGGGGTCTCCCCCGGCGATCCGGGTCACGTCGCGCAGTCCCTGGCCGGCGAGGCGGCAGGCGTCTTCGGGGAGGTGCTGGAGGCGGGCGGCCATCAGCGAGGCGACGACGTGCGGGGTGTGCGAGACGCGGGCCACGGCCCGGTCGTGCACGTCGCTGTCCATCACGACGGGCACCGCCCCGCACAGGGACACCATCATCAGTGCCATGTTGAGCGCTTCACGGCCGGTCTCCGGCGTGGGGGTCAGGACCCAGGAGCGGCCCTCGAAGAGGGTGGCGCAGGCGGCGAGCGGGCCGGAGCGCTCCCGACCGGCCATGGGATGTCCGCCGATGAAGGTGACGGGGTCGGCGCCGGCGGCCAGGACCCCGATCTCGGGTTCGGTCTTGACGCTGGCGACGTCGGTGTAGGAGCGGGCGAGGCCCAGCTTCTGCTGGGCGGCGAGGACCGTGCCGACGTGGGCCGGCGGGACGGCCAGTACGGCCAGGTCGACGGTGTGCTTCGGGGCGCCGAGGGTGCCGGCGCCGAGCGAGGCGGCGGTGCGGGCGGCCGACTCGTTCTCGTCGATGAGGTGGACGGCTACCCCGCGCCGGGAGAGGGCCAGCGCGATGGAGGTTCCGATGAGGCCGGTCCCCACCACCGCGGCGGAGCGGATCATCTCGGTTCTCCGGCTGCGGCGAGGTCCCTGCGCAGGGTTGCCGCGCCACCGAGGTAGACGTGCTTGATCTCGGGCTTGGACAGTTCCGTCTCGGCGTACGCGAGGATCCGGACCACGCGGGGCAGGGACCCGGCGATGTCCAGTTCCTGCGCACACATCAGCGGCACGTCGGTCACGCCCAGTTCGCGGGCGGCGACCGCCGGGAACTCGCTGACCAGGTCCGGGGTCGCCGTGAAGAGCACGCTGACCAGGTCGTCCTGGTCGAGCCCGTTGGCGGCGAGCATCTCCTGGAACAGCGTCCGGACCCCGTCCAGCAGGTGGACCCGCTCGTCGACTTCCAGCTGGATGGCACCGCGCAGGGCACGCACGGACATGGTCTTCTCCCTTGGCTGAGGACGGTACGTCGATCGGTCGCGCGGGATCAGGCGGCGGCGGGTACGGCTTCGCGGCGGGAGGCGCCGGAAGCGTCGCGGTCCCGGTACAGCTCGGCGACCTGGAAGGCCAGGTCGAGGGACTGCTTGCGGTTCAGGCGCGGGTCGCAGGAGGACTCGTAGCGCTGACCGAGGTCGGTGAGGCGGACCTCGGCGCCGCCGCCGACGCACTCGGTGACGTCGTCGCCGGTCAGCTCGATGTGGATGCCGCCGGGGTGGGTGCCGAGCGTGCGGTGCACCTCGAAGAAGCCGGTGACCTCGTCGAGCACGTCGTCGAAGTGGCGGGTCTTGTGGCCGCTGGGCGCCTCGAAGGTGTTGCCGTGCATCGGGTCGCAGATCCACGCGGGGCGCGCGCCCTCGGCGGTGACCTTCGCGACGAGCTCGGGCAGGATCTCGCGGATGTTGCGGGCGCCCATGCGCGTGATGAAGGTGAGGCGGCCGGGCTCGCGCTGGGGGTCGAGCTTGTCGATGAGGCGCAGGGCCTCTTCGGCGGAGGTGGTGGGGCCGAGCTTGACGCCGATGGGGTTGCGTACCTTGGAGGCGAACTCGACGTGTGCGCCGTCCAGTTGGCGGGTGCGCTCGCCGATCCAGATCATGTGACCGGAGACGTCGTACTGCTCGCCGGTGCGGGCGTCGGTGCGGGTCAGCGCGGCCTCGTAGTCCAGGAGCAGCGCCTCGTGGCTGGCGAAGATCTCGGAGGAGTGGACGGCGGCCGGGTCGGCGCCGCAGGCGGCGAGGAAGGTGAGCGCGTCGTCGATGTCGCCGGCGAGGCGCTCGTAGCGCTCGCCGACCGGGGAGGCGGCGACGAAGTCGCGGTTCCACTCGTGGACCTGGCGCAGGTCGGCGTAGCCGCCGGTGGTGAAGGCCCGTACGAGGTTCAAGGTGGCGGCGGAGGAGTGGTACATCCGCTTGAGCCGCTCGGGGTCGGGGGTGCGGGACTCGGGGGTGAAGGCGAGGCCGTTGACGGAGTCGCCCCGGTAGACGGGCAGTTCGACGCCGCCCTGGACCTCGGTGGGCTTGGAGCGGGGCTTGGAGTACTGGCCCGCGATCCGGCCGATCTTCACCACGGGCACGGAGCTCGCGTAGGTGAGGACGGCGGCCATCTGGAGCAGGGTCTGGACCTTGTCGCGGACCTGGTCGGAGCTGACGGCGTCGAAGGTCTCGGCGCAGTCGCCGCCCTGGAGGATGAAGGCCTCTCCGCGGGCGACGTCGGCGATGCGCTCGCGCAGGCGGTCGCACTCCCCGGCGAAGACCAGGGGCGGGTAGGAGGCGAGGTCGTCGAGCGCGGAGCGCAGGGCGACCGGGTCGGGGTAGACCGGCTGCTGGGCGGCGGGCAGCAGCCGCCAGGAGTCGACGGCCGTGGCGTGCGTGGCGAGGGTCATGGTGGCTGTGCCTCGATCGGTTTCGGTGGAAAGGGAAGAGGGTGGGCCTGTCGCCGCCCGGGTGTCGGCCCGGGGTGCCGGGGGACCGTACGGCGCTGTCGCCGTACGGTCCCCCGGCGGGCAATCCGTTTGCTCGAGCCGCTCTCGCCGGGTGTTAGACCGGCTCGCGCACCTCGGCGGGCACGGCCGCGGACTCCGGGGCCCCGGTCTCGGCACCGGCGGCCTGGTGGCCCTTGGTGAGGCTGAAGAAGATGAGCCCGCCGACGCCGAGGACGGCGATGACGATGCCCATCGGGACGGCGCTGTCCTCGCCGGCGAGGCCGACGAGGGGGACGACGGCCGCGCCGATCAGGTGCTGGGACAGGCCCAGCAGTGCGGCGGCCGAGCCGGCCACGTCACCGTGGTCCTGCAGGGCCAGCGCGAAGGAGTTCGGCAGGACGAGGCCGACGCTGGAGACGACCAGGAACAGTGCGACGAGCATCGGGGCCAGGCCGGCGTCGGTGAGGACGACGGCGAGCAGCGCGAGGCCGCCGACCGCGGAGACGGTCAGACCGGTCGCGAGCAGGGCGCGCGGGCCGGTCTTGTGCACGACGCGGCCGCTGACCTGGGCGGCGATGACCAGGCCGAGGGCGTTGACCGCGAAGACCGCGCTGAAGCCCTGCGGGGACATCCCGTGGATGGACTGGAGCACGAAGGTCGAGCCGGAGATGTACGCGAACATCGCGGCGAACGCGAAGCCGCAGGCCAGGTTGTAGCCGACGAACACCCGGTCGGTGAGCAGCCGGCGGAAGATCGGCACGGTGGCCTTGAGGCCGCCGCGCACGCGCCGTTCGGCGGGGTGCGTCTCCGGCAGGGCGCCCGCGACGCCGAAGAGCATCGCGGCACCGATGACGGAGAGGGCGATGAAGATGCCCTTCCAGGAGGTGAGCAGCATCAGCTGGCCGCCGAGGACGGGGGCCAGGATCGGCGCGATGCCGGTGATGAGCATCAGCATGGCGAAGAACCGGGCCGCGGCGGGCCCGGTGTGCCGGTCGCGCACGACGGCGGACGCGATGACGATGCCGGTGGCGCCTCCCAGGCCCTGGAGCGCGCGCAGCCCGACCAGGGTCCAGATGTTCGGGGCGAAGGCGCAGAGCAGCGCAGTGACCGCGAACAGCGCGAGGCCGACGATGAGCGGGCGGCGGCGGCCGAGCGCGTCACTGACCGGGCCGGCGATGAGCTGGCCGATGCCGAGGCCCAGCAGGCAGGCCGTGAGGCTGAGCTGGGCCGCGGAGGCGCTCGTCGACAGGTCTTCGGCGATCTGCGGAAGACCCGGCAGGTAGGCGTCGTTGGCCAGCGGTCCGAGGGCGGTGAGCGCACCGAGGATGATGGCGAAGCGGGCGAGCCCGGCGCCCTTCGGTGTGGCGGGTGAAGTCATGGTCGGATCCCCTCCGGGGAACGCGGATCAGTAGGCGACGGTGATGCGGGTCTGGAGCGCGTCGCCGCGCTCCAGTACGTCCGCGAAGGCGACCGCGTAGTCCGCGATGCTGATGCGGCTCTGGCCTTCGGCGTCCACCAGGAGCTGGTCACCACCCACGCGGTAGGTGCCGGTGCGCTCGCCGGGCTCGATCTGGGCGGCCGGGGAGATGAACGTCCAGTCCAGGGTGTCGGCCTGGCGGTAGAGGCCCAGCGCCTCGCTCTGGGCGAGCGCGTTCTGCTTCCAGACGGCCGGGAAGTTCGGGTTGTCGATGACCTTGACGCCCGGGGCCACCTCGAGGCTGCCGGCGCCCCCGAGGACCACGACGCGGCGTACGCCGCTGCGGGTCAGGCCCTCGATGAGCGCGTTGGCCGCACCGACGATGATCTTGTGGTCGTCGTCGACGCCGAGCTTGGGACCGACGGCCGAGGCCACCGCGTCGTAGCCCTGCGCCGACAGTCCGGCCACGGTGTCGGCGCTGGTGGCGTCGCCTGCGACGACGTTCAGGCCCTCGTGGCTGTTGCCCGCGATCTCGCCGGTGCGGGTCACGCCGGTGACCGAGTGCCCACGGGAGAGCAGCTCACCGGCGATGGCGCTGCCGATGTGTCCGCTCGCTCCGAAAAGCAGGATGTTCATGGTGTGCCTCTTCTACTTGGGTGTTTCTCGCGGGGAGTTGTCGCGAGGGACGGGGTCCGCGGGCTAGTCCTCTTCGAGGAAGTCGGGCTGCTCGCGGATGATCTCGTCCCAGAGCAGCTGGAAGCTGAACCAGCCCAGCTGCTCGTTGCCGAAGCCGTCCCCCGCGGCCACGGCCTGCTCATGGGTGAAGCTCTTGGGCGTGCCCGCCGCCCGGGCGAGCAGCTGCACCTGGGCGCAGCTGTCGTAGGTGAAGAACCAGTGCACGGCCTCGTCGAGCGATCCGCCGACGGTTATGAGGCCGTGGTGGCGCAGCAGGATCGCGCGGTTGTCGCCGAGCTTCTCCGCGATGTCGCGGCCGAGTTCGGCCGAGACCGAGGGGCCCTCGTACTCCTCGTAGAGGACCTGGCGGTTGTAGAAGGCGGCGGACTCCTGGTCGATGGGGTCCAGCAGCCGGCCCAGGGCGCCCAGCGCGCGGGAGTGCGCGGTGTGGCCGTGTGCGGCCGCGGTGGCTCCCGGCGAGAGCTCGTGGATGGCCGAGTGGATGACGAAGGCGCTGGGGTTGACCCGGTGCTTGCCCTCCACGACGTTGCCCGCGGAGTCCACGCAGATGAGGTCGGCGACGCGGACCAGGTTGAAGGAGACGCCGAAGGGGTTCACCCAGAACCGGTCCTCGTGCTCCGGGTCGCGGACCGAGATGTGGCCCGAGATGCCTTCACCGAAGCCGTACTTGCCGAACAGCCGCAGCGCGGCGGCGAGCCGCTGCTTGCGGTGGCGCCGGGTCTCCTCGTGGGTGGCGAAGACCGGCTCGCTGGGAATGGGCAGTCCGGTGTGGGTGTCTGCCAGGTAGGCGGGCCGGTCGGTCTCGGTGACGCTCATGCTCGGGGGTCCTCATCTCCGGATCGTTTTCCGGTAGGGGTGGCGGTACGGATACGGATACGGGTGCGGGCGGTGGCGGTGGCTGGCGGTGGCTACACCGTGAGCAGGACGTCCTCGGTCTCCTGGCTCGCGGCGGTGACGGTCTCGGCGTGCTGCAGGATCGCGCCGACGATGTCCTGGCTGCGGTCGACCAGCGAAGGGATGCCGAAGGTGAAGAAGAGCGACCCGGCGGCGATGTTGCCGAGCCCGTAGAGGCGCGGGTCGGGTCTGCCGTTGGTCGTCAGCTGGCTGGTCGGCCGGGCTATGTGCAGGCCGCCGTGGGGGTGCCGGCTGGCGACCCGGCTGCGCATGAGCGAGGTGACCAGGGGCGCGGCGCTGGTGGGGATGCGCCCCTCGGAGGCGTTCACGGCGCTGACGACGCGGTCGGCCGTGAAGTCGTGTCCCTCGGCGGTGACGACGTCGAATCCCGCCTCGGGGTTCGGGGTGATGTTCTGCAGTCCGGCGACGATGTCGAGCTTGCCCGCCTCGACGAGTTCGAGGAGGACTCCGGCGCTGCCCGGGGGCATGGGGCAGCACAGGCTCATGATCGTGCGGTAGTGGGCGCGCAGCAGCTGGACCTTGTCCTGCTCGCGCAGCATCGGCCAGACGTCGGGTCCGGTCTCGGGGACGGCGCGCTGCAGGATCCGCAGGCCCATGTGCGGGGAGTCGACCTCTTCGATCTGCCGGCGCAGCCGGTCGACCGGGTCCTCCAGGTCGACGCGGATGATCTCGGAGACCACCGCGTCGAGGTCGGCGCCCACGTCGCGGAACTCGGCCCGCATGATGGTGGCGATGTCCTCGAGGGTGATCTCGGGGTGGGTCGTCGCCAGGACCTCCATCCGGTGCGGGGTGAAGTGCCGCAGCTCGAAGGGGACCGCCTTCTGCCGTACGCCCGGCAGGACGCCGCGGCGGGACATCAGGCTGATGCGGCCCTGGTGGCCCTGGGCGGCCAGGGACAGGATGATGTCGATGGCGGTGAGGCCGCTGCCGATGACGGCGACGTGGTCGTTCTCGCCGACGTCCGCCAGCTTGTTGACGATCGGGTACGGGTCCCCGACGAAGCCCTCGGTGCCGGCCAGTCCGTAGACGTCCTTGGGGCTGTCGCCGCCGACGCACAGGATGGCGTAGTCGAAGGCGCGGGCGCGGCCGTTGCCGGTGCGCAGCAGCACCCGGTTGGCCGCGCGGCTGGCGGAGGTGACGCCCTCGCCCACGAGGTCGACCCGCCAGCCCTGGCGGCGCAGTTCACCGAGCGCGGCGTACGCCGTCTGCTCCAGGTACTCGCCGTAGACGGTGCGGGGCGCGAAGCGGCTTCCGGACCACCTGTCGACTCCGGTGCGGACCCCGATGACCTTGTCCCGTGTCTCCAGCCAGTTCTCGAAGTGCTGGAGGTCGCCGGCGCGCACGGACATGTCGTCGGGCGTCGCGTTGACCTTGAGGGTCTCGGTGTCGACCTGGTAGGCGCGACCGCGCCACAGGTGCGGTGACGGTTCGAAGACCGTGAGGCTGCCTGGTTCGCTCCGTGTGCGGGACAACGCGTCGATCAAGCAGACTGCAGCCGCGCCTCCTCCGACGATGCCGATCGAGAATCCACGGGACATGTGTCAGTCACCTATCAATTCGTGGAAGGCGCTGGGTCGTCGTGCGCCGGCCTTGCTGTCCGCGATCACGGGGCCCTTCCTCGCCTACTCCGGGGATTCAGTGGAGGCCGCCGGCCACCCCCGGTGCGTCGGGGGTGAGCCGGTCAGCCGATGGGGTTCGCCGCTTTGCTCAGGCGGCGGAGTTCTTGAAGTTCTTCATCGAGACGGTGTAGTCACCGCGGTTGGCGCGGTAGTCGATGCAGTACTCCTGCGGGTACCAGCCACCGATCTGCCACTGCTGCGGCTGCTTGATGGGCCAGCAGCGGCTCGGGTTGACCCCGGCCTCGATGCCCTCGAACCAGGCCTTCGTGATCATCGGCTCAAGGAAGCTGATCTTGGCGTCGTAGGCGCCGTAGATGAAGGTCTGGGTGAAGGCGATGGAGCTCCACTCGGGCGAGTTCAGGTCGATCAGGTGGTTGCCCATGGCCGCCTCGGCCACGTTGTTGTTCACGTAGTCCTGCGGCAGGTACTGCGGGGGGATCGGCTTGGTCGCCGTCACGAAGTCGTCGCAGTTGATGGCCAGGCCGCACGGTCCGCTGCGGATCGCGTCGCGCTCCGCCTTCGACTGCGTGTAGAAGTGGAAGTCGAAGTGCGCCATGTCGTAGATGTGCTCGGGGCCGTGACCCATCGGGTTGAAGTTCACCAGGGCCCACTTGAGCGGCATGCCGGGCAGCGCGGTCAGCTGCGCGGGCAGGTCCAGGGGACGCTCGTGGCCGCCGACGCACTCGGTGTGCTGGTCGACGGTGCCGTTGCCGTTCATGTCGTAGCAGTGGTTGCCGTCCGTCATGGTGGTCGGCAGGTTGGTCAGCATCGACTTGGGGAAGACGATGCCGACGGTCTGCGGCTTGTTGCCGGAGATCTGCGCGTACGTGCGCACCGTGCCGTTGCCGAGCGCGCTGGGGGTGCCGTACGAGGCGCACGGTCCGCGGTAGGACGGCGTCTGCTCGAGCAGGACCTGCGCCGCCCACTGCGCGACCTGGATGCCGCGCTCACGGGTCGGGGCGTTCGCGGTCACCAGACAGATGCTCACCGATCCCCTGGAGGCGGCCGCCGCCTCCGGGCCCGACCCCGTCGCCTGTGCCGGAATGGTCGGCCAGATCAACAGGGTCAGACCGGATATGGCCAGCGCCGCTCCGAGGAGCGCCCGCCAGCTCAGGAACTTCTTCGCTCGCACGTCACACCTGTTCCAGTTCGAATCTGTGGAATCCGCCCTGAAGGAAGATCAGGGGGGTCGTGGTCTCACGGGCGCCCATCGCGAGGACTTCGCCGATGACCATGACGTGGTCACCCGCCACCACGTGGTCGCGCAGGCTGCACTCCATCCAGGCCGCCGCCTCGAACAGGAGCGTCCCGGTGGCCTCGCCCGGAGCTCCGGGCACCTCGGTCAGTGCCTGGTCGCGCTCGGGCCGGCGGCGCGCGAACGCGCGGGCGGTGGACTCGCCCTCGGCTCCGAGGATCGAGATCCCGACGACGCCGGTGCGCAGCAGCTCCGTGAAGAACTCCGAGTCGTGGCGGAAGCTCAGGGAGATGAGCGGCGGTTCCAGTGAGACGGAGGTGAGCGAGTTGACGGTGATCGCGTTGTGGGTGCGCACGCCGTCTTCGTCGGTGTACGTGCTGACGACGCAGACCCCGGTGGCGAAGGAGCGCATCACATCGCGCAGGTCGTGGTTCATGGCCGGGCCTCTCTGCTGGGCGCGGGCGGGTGCGCGCGGCGCTTCGGCCGCGGGCACCCGTCCGTACGCGGGCTGACGGGTCAGTTGTCCTGGGCCCAGCGGCCGCGGGTCCAGCCGTCGAGGTCGTAGTCGTCCATGGCCCTCTGGACGAGGTCGCCGTAGTTGTCGAGGAGACCGGCGCCGCGGGACCAGTTCAGGGTGTCGAGCCGCACCTGGTCGGGGCCGCCGGCGTAGTTGAGCTCGTACAGCTCGTGGCGGGCGCCGAACTCGGTGCCGATCGCGTCCCAGGCCAGCTTGAAGAGCTTGGTGCGCTCCTCGGCCGTGGCGCCGGTGCCGCGGTAGTAGCGGTCGAGCAGCGGGCGCAGCTCGGGGTTCTGCAGGTCCTTGGCGCTGGACGGGGTCATCAGCAGCGCGCCCGCGAGGTGCTCCTCGAAGAAGCGGTGCGTGCGCTCCCAGCTGAGCGGGGCGAGCGCGCGGTAGCCGGCCGAGTAGTCCATGCGCGGCAGGACGGTGCCGGCCGGGCCGGCCTCCGGGTCCAGGGCCATGGCGCTGGTGACGGCCCAGGTCTGGTGGCGCCAGGCCAGCAGTTCGCCGAGGCCGGCCTGGACGCCGCGGAAGCCGTCCGTGCCGTTGATGCGGGTGCCCTTGTCGAGGATGCCCGCCATGAACTCGAGCTTGACCGACATGCGGATCGCGCCCTGGAAGAAGCCGCGGGAGAGCAGGCCGGAGCGCGGGAAGTACTGGTGGATCTTCTCGGTGTCCCGGTAGATCAGCACGTTCTCCCACGGGATGAACGCCTTGTCGAAGACCAGCACGGCGTCGTTCTCGTCGAACCGGCTGGAGAGCGGGTTGTCGAACGGGCTGGTGGCCTTGCCCTCGTACGAGGTGCGGCAGACGACCTTCATGCCCGGGGTGTTCAGCGGCGCCATGAAGGCCAGCGCCATGTCCTCGGCCTTGCCGGCTTCCAGGTTGGCCAGGTGGATCTGGCCGACGAAGGCGACGTTGCTCAGTGCCGAGGCGGTGGCCATGAGCTTGGCGCCCTCGACGACGATGCCGTCCTCGCGCTCCTCGACGACCTTCAGGTAGACGTCGCGGATCTCGTGCGCCGGCTTGTTGCGGTCGACCGGCGGGTTGACGATCGCGTGGCTGATCGAGAGGCCCTGGCGGGCGTACTTCTCGTACCAGGCGCGGGCGTTGTCGCCGAAGGGCTCGTAGAAGTCGTGGGTCACGGCCAGTCCGGCCATGAACGACGCCTTGTAGTCGGGCGTGCGGTTCATGAAGCCGTAGCTCAGGCGGGCCCAGTGCTCGATGGCGTCACGGGCCTTGATGAGCTCCTCGGGCGAGTGCGCCGGAGTGAAGAAGCGGTGGACGCGGTAACCCGTGTACCGGTCGACCGTCGTCATCAGGTCTTTGGTGTCCGGGTGGTGGAGCGCGTCGTAGAGGTGCGCGGTCGACCTCGCGGCGTTGGCGAACGCCGGGTGCGTCGTCACGTCCTTGACGAGCTCGCCGTCCACGAAGACCTGGCGACCGTCACGCAGGCTCTCCAGGTAGGAGTCGCCCGTCATGAGGTCGTTCGGAGCCTCGCCGGCCGACTGATCCACTATCGGGACCTGACCCATTTTGGTGTCCTCTCCAGGGGTAATACACGCGACCGCTGCCGGGCGCACAGTTCGATTGCCCCGAGCGTAGGCTCGGCTTCCCATCAGCTCTTGCGGGGCCGCGCACGAACAATTGCCCATCTACGCCAACTCTGGCGCGATCACGTGCTTGACACCCTGTCAACGGGTAGGCGACGCACGCCTGTTGTCATTCCGGAGAAGGCTCGGAAAACTGTTCACATATTGCGGAACAGTGAATTCCGAATGCCCTGAAAAAGGTCTGGCCCGGCGTGGATCCAGGAAATTCGGATACACAGCCGGGCCGTATGAAAAGTAAATTGCGGGAACGTGTCCGGCGGCCGGTCGGGCGGCCGGTCCGGTCCGGTCCGGCGGCCGGTCAGGCGGCCGGACGGGTGCGCCCGGCCGAGGCGGCGTCGATACAGGCCGCCTCGGCGATCAGAATGATCTTCTCGGCGTGCGGCAGCAGTCGCATGCCCGCCTCGGTGAGCTGGACCCGGCCGCCTGCGCGATGGAACAGCGGCGCCCCGATGTAGTCCTCGAGGTTCTTGATGTGGGCTGTGACGCTGGGCTGCGAGTAGTGGAGGTTCCTGGCGGCGCGAGTGAAACTCATCTCGGCGGCCACTTCGCGGAACGAGCGTAGCTGCTGGAACTGCACGGCAGGGGCTCCCTTCTGCGAGGCTCAAGCCCCGGAGGAAAGAAACATACCACGGTGCAGGTATAACTGCAGCAGGGGAATCTGCCCGGTTCGCTCCTCGGCCTTCCGCGGACATACCTGTGGCCATGCCCTCAGGAAGGGCATGGCCACAGGTCAGCCGCCGCTTAGTGGTTGACAGCGGGTCTTGCGGAGTGGACTAGTCGGACATCTCCATCGGGGAGAGGAGGTCCCTTGCGATCTGCGGGAGCAGACGGTCGATCAGGACGCCCGTGCGCGCGGATCCGTCGGCCGCGCGCGGGATCGCGTCCACAGCCACCGCGTGCGAGAGCCGCCAGGGCATCCGCCGCTCGCAGGCGGCCAGCGCGGCCTGCCGGCCGCCGGCCTCCTGGTCCTCCTCGGCGAGGGGCACGAAGGCCACGACCAGCGTCTCGCCCACCTCGGGCAGCCGGGTGCGCATCAGGGCGATGTCCTGGACGCAGGGCAGGTCGAGGAGTTCGAGCTCGAGCGCGAAGAAGGCCGCCTCGAAGTCCTCCACCGGCTCCTCGTCGTACGGCTGGTCGTCGAAGGAGGGCAGGTTCACGCGGACATCTCCTGTTGCATCGACTGCTCAAGCTGCAGGTTCAGAGTGATGATGGGCAGTACGGCGTCCAGCAGGTCCCCCGTGCGAATGCGGCCCGTGGGGCTGTACGGGATGGTGTCGACCGCGATGACGTGCGCGGGCAGCGACGGGACCCGGCGGGCGCAGGCCGCGCCGAGCGCCTGGTAGCCGGTGGCCTCCCGGCCGACCGCGACCGCGATGAAGGGCACCACGATCGCGTCCCCCAGCACCGCGTTGCTGACCCGCATGACGGCGGTGTCGCGCAGGCAGGGCAGGTTGAGCAGGTCCGACTCCAGCCGGAACAGCTCGGTGTCGACCGCCGAATCGCGGACCACCACGGGCACTTCGGTGACGCGCCCGGTGACCAGCAGCCGGCCGGTCTCGTCGATGTGCCCGGCCTCGTCGGTGATCAGGAAGCGCTCCTCGCCCCAGCCGAGGTCCAGGCCGGCCGTCAGGGTCTCGCCGTCCAGGTACCCGTCCATCACCTGGTGGCCGGCGTAGGCCAGGCGCCCGGTCTCGCCCTGCTCCACCGGCTGCCCGTCCTCGCCGAGGACGGCGACGTTGGTGCCGAGCGTGGCGTGGCCCGAGCGCGGCGGCGAGACCAGCAGCTCCTCGGGTCCCATGACGGCGGTCAGCCCGGTCTCCGGGCTGCCGAGCGCGGTGTGCAGCACCGGGCCGAGCCGCTCCCAGGCGGTGTTGACGGTCCATCGGCCCAGGTGGGCGCCCGGGGTGAGGAGGAACCGCAGGTGGCGGGTGCGCGGCGAGGGCTCGGCGGTCTCCGGCAGCCCGAGCACGCCGTGCAGGGAGGACGGGGTGATCACGCCGGTGCTCACGCGCTCGGCGACGAGCAGCGCGCTCAGGCTCTCGGGGCCTGCCCCGTCCGCGAGGACGACGGTGGCGCCGATGCCGAGCATCGTGCGGGCCAGCGCGAGGGCCGTGGACTCGGTCGGCGGTGCGGAGGCCAGGTGCACGTCGTCCCGGTTGAGGCCGAACTCGTCGACGAGGTCGACGAGGTGGCGGCCCTCGGAGGGGGTGCGGCGCACGGCGATCCGGGACGGGCCTTCGCTGCGCGCGCTGACCGCGAAGGACTCGTACGGCCGGGGCGCGGGCAGGGTGCGCAGGGCCTCGGCCGAGGTCAGGAGGTCGAAGTTGAGGGCCTGGTGCGGACCGGGGGCGGCCGGCGCCCCCCCGGGGGCCGAGACTCCGTCCAGCAGGACGTGCACGGCCTGCGGGCCGCTCGGCCAGACCAGCCGGTCGAGGGTGGCCCGGTGCTCCGAGGTCACGAACACGACCGCGGGCTCCAGCCAGGTGAGCACCTGGCCCAGGTCTTCGGCGCCGCTCTGCGGGTCGAGCCCGGTGCAGGAGACTCCGAGCGTCGCGCAGGCGCTCATCGCCACGGTGAGCTGCCAGCTGTTGCCGGCGAGGAAGACCGCGCGGACCGGGCCCTCGGCGGGCAGGTGCTCGGTGAGTCCGGCCGCCGTCCGCTCCACGGTCTCCGCGAACTGGCCCCAGGTCAGCCGCACCTGGCCGTCGACCAAGGCATCCCGCGTCACGCCGCCCGCCGCGTGCCGGCGGATGTCATCGAGCTTGATCATGTGGGTCTCCGTGGTCGGTCAAGAGCCTCGTGGTGTGGCTCGGGGCCGCGCCCATGGAAACAAACCTGCATGAAGGTACGCAACCGTCATCGGAAGTTCTGATGTCGTCCGGAACTCGCGCCGGCCCCGCCCCGGAAACAGCTCCGCCGGGCGTCGATGACGCCCGGCGTTGGGAGAACGGGTTTGGGAGAACGGGGTTGCCCGTACGGGCTAGGCCCGGACCACGACCTGTTCCTCGGCCTCGACCTGCGCTTCGGCCCGTTCCTTGAGCACCCGGTCGAGGTCGGCGACGACCCGTTCGGCACGGCCCGGGGCCATGTCCAGCTCGGCCAGGACTCCCGGCAGCGCGATGATCGGCAGGATGTGCTTGAGGAGGACGGACGTACGCGTTTCCAAGTCGTCCCAGTCGCACAGCACTTCCGAGAGCACCTGGATCCCGGTGAACGCGCCGACGAAGAGCTCGGCGACCGAGTCCAGGTCGACGTGCGCGTGGAGTTCGCCGCACTCCCGGGCCTGGCCCAGCGCGGCCCGGTTGTGATCGATCCAGTCCTGGTAGGGGCGCAGGCGGTCCGCATGATGGGTGCCCCGCTCCAGCGAGAGCCGCAGACTGCCCTGCACGATCGGATCCGTGCGGATCTGGACGGCGAAGAGCATCCCCGAGTCGATCATCTCCTGGAGCCGGGTGCTCCGGGGCACGAGCGGGTAGCCGACCGTGTCGATCTGGCTGGCCAGCACGGCCTGGGCGAGCTCTTCCTTGCCCTTGAAGTAGTAGTAGAAAGCGCCCTTGGTCAGCCCGAGCCGCTGGTAGACGTCGGCGATCGTGGCCCCGTTGAAGCCCTTCTCCGCGAACACCGCGCCGGCGGCCTCGACGATCGATTGCCGGGTTCGCCGGGAATGCTCCTTCTGGGACACCTTCGCTCCTTCCACGTTCCTGGCGGCCAATATTCCACCTCCTCGGAGGTACTGAGCATGTCACCGAAAACAGCCGTTGCAAATTATACCAGGCAGCACGTATCTTGCGGCGACTGGGACATACCATCGCTGGCTCGAATTTGACTTGAGCCCGGAGAGGGAGACCATGTTAATTACGTCATATGCGGACACAAGCACCCAAAGACAGCCAGCAGGGGTCGCAGAAGCAAGGCCTTCGGCCGTTCCCAACTGGCTTGTGCACCGTCCAGCGACCTCAGAAGTCTTCTTGTCCAGCTGGGAACGCACCGGAACCGACCGTTTCACCGTGTCGCTGCGCTGGCCGGAAAACCACCCGTTCCATACCGCGCTGCACGGTTTTCGCTCCCCCACCCTCATCGCGGAGGCCATCCGGCAGGCGGGGATCCTCATCTCCCACGCCGAGTTCGGCGTCCCGCTCGGCCACCACTTCCTGATGTCCGACCTCAACTACACGATCGAGCCCGGTCTCGTCGACGCGAACGACGACTCCCCGGTGCACATAGAAGTGACCTGCTCGGAGATCCGGCGCCGCGGCACCCGGTTCGCCGGAATGACCTGCCACATGGCCCTCGTCCGGGACGACCGGGTCATAGCCACCGGCGACGGCAGCCTGACCTGCACGTCCCCCGCCGCGTACCGTCGGATGCGGGGCGCCTACGCGGACGCCCGCCCGCTCCTTCCGGTACCCGAGCCGGTGCACCCCTCCCTCGTCCTGCGAACCGACCCGAGCGATGTCCTGCTGGCGCCCACCAGGGACCCCCGGTGCTGGACCCTGCGGGCACACACCAGCAACACGACGCTCTTCGCGCGCCCCAACGACCACATACCGGGGATGGTCCTCATGGAGGCGACGCACCAGGCCGCCTTCGCCGTCGCCGGCAGCACCCGCCTGTACCCCACTTCGCTGCGCCTGTCCTTCGACCGCTACGCGGAGTTCAACACGCCCTGTCTGATCCAGGCGCAGCCGGTTACCCGGACGGGGGACAACGTCCTCTCCTTGAGTGTCACGGGCCATCAGAGCGGCCAGCGGGTCTTCCTCGCCCTTCTCGAGGGAATTCCCGTTTCCGCCTGATCTCCTCCCCTTTACAGCAAAACCCCAAGCGGTATCTGCCGATCCAGTCGGCGAGACTCCGTGTGTGCGAAGTGGCGGTAAGACCTCCAACATGCCAGCCTGTGACGTCGTCGTGACTCCACACCGGAAGAAGCTGTAGGAGGGATACTCCTGTGAGCAGGCAGTGCCCGTTCGTCATCGATCCGCTCGGCCAGGACATCCACGGAGAGATCAAGGAAATCCGGTCTCGGGGCCGAGCCGTGAGGGTCGTGCTCCCCGGCGGGGTGGAGGCGTGGTCGATCACCGACTACGCGCTCGTCAAACGGCTGCTCACCGATCCCCGGGTGTCGAAGGACGCGTACAGGCACTGGCCCGCATGGATCAGCGGGGAGGTTTCCCAGGAGTGGCCGCTGGCCATCTGGGTCTCGGTCCAGAACATGGTCACGGCCTACGGCGAGGAGCACGCACGCCTGCGCAAGCCCGTGGCGGGGGAGTTCACCACGCGCCGGGTCGCGGCCCTGCGCCCGCGGGTCGAGGAGATCACCGCCGGTCTGCTCGACCGGCTGGAGCTCGCTCCGGCCGGCCTTCCCGTGGACCTCTGCGCCGAATTCGCCCAAATACTGCCGAACGCCGTGGTCTGCGAGCTATTCGGAATACCCAATTCCGCCCGGGATCCCCTACAGCGGATCATCGCGGGGTTCTTCGCCACTTCGATCACCCCCGAAGACGCGATGGCGAACGGGGTCGCCATGTACGAGACCATGAACGAGCTCGTCGCTTACAAAAGGAAGAATCCCGCCGATGACCTGACCTCGGGACTCATCTCCGCGCGCGACTCCGGCTCGGCGGAAATCAGCGAGAAGGAACTCCTCGACAACCTCATCCTGCTGTTCACCGCCGGGTACGAGACGACCGCGAACCTCATCGACAACGCGGTCGCCTCCCTGCTCACCCACCCCGAGCAGCTCGCGCTCGTACGCACCGGCCGGGCCTCCTGGCAGGACGTGATCGACGAATCCCTGCGCGTGGACCCGCCCGGCGCGCACAGCATCCTGCGCTACGCCGTCGAGGCGATCGAGATCGACGACGACGTGCGGATCCCGCAGGGCGACCCGATCGTCATCTGCTTCGCGGGTTCGGGGCGCGACCCCGCGGCCCACGGAGCCGACGCGGACGCCTTCGACATCACCCGCGCCACCCGCGCCGACCACGTGTCGTTCGGTCACGGAGCGCATCACTGCCTCGGTCTGAACCTGGCCCGCATGGAGGTCTCCATCGCGCTGTCGGGCCTCTTCGACCGCTTCCCCGATCTCGCCCTGGCCGTGCCGGCCGGGGAACTGCGGCCCAAGTTCTCGTTCGTCTCGAACGGCCACCGCACCCTGCCCGTGCTGCTGGGTGCTCCCAAGGGAGCTGTTTCCAGCCAATGATGCGGAGCTTCCCGATGAAGGAACAGACCGGCCTCCTCACGGGCAGGCGCGCCCTGATCACCGGCGCGAGCAGCGGAATCGGCGCGGCCGCGGCCCGGGTGTTCTGCGAACAGGGCGCATCGGTGCTCGTCACCGCCCGGCGCGAGGAGGAACTGGTCGCGCTGACCCGAGAGTTGACGGACCAGGGCCACACCGCCGACTACGCGGTCGCCGACGTGTCGCGCGGCGAGGAGGTCGAGCGGGCGGTGGCCAGGGCGGTGGAGCTCTTCGGAGGGCTGGACGCCGCCTTCAACAACGCGGGGCTGGGGACCGTTCCGGAGCCGCTGCACCTGACGCCGGACGCGGACTTCGAGGCCGTGATGGCCACCAACGTGCTCGGCACCTGGAACTGCATGAAGCACGAGATCGCCGCGATGCTGCCCGGCGGCGGGGCGATCGTGAACAACAGCAGCGTCGCGGGACTGGTCGGCACCCCGGCGGGCGCCCCGTACATCGCGTCGAAGCACGCGGTCATCGGTCTGACGAAGGCCGCCTGCGGGTACGCCGCCCAGGGGATCCGGGTCAACGCCATCGCGCCCGGCACCACGCGCAGCGAGATGATGGGCCAGTGGTTCGACCTGAACCCGGGCCTGGAGGAGCACTTGCACTCCAGGGCCCCGCTGCCGCGCACGGCGGACCCGCGCGAGATCGCGTACGCGGCGGCGTGGCTCCTGAGCGACCAGGCGTCCTTCGTCGTCGGCGCGACCGTCCCGGTGGACGGCGGCTGGACGGCCCGCTGAGGACCGCCCGTTGGGGACCGCCCGTTGAGGGCCGCGTCAGCGGGCCGCCCCGAACTCGACTCCGACCCGGCAGGGCACCGGCGCCGGCCGCCCGGGCCCGCCCGCGAGGAGCGCCCGGGCGTGCTCCGGATCGAGGGTGAACTCGATGCGGTCGCACTCCCGCGGGCGGTCGGGCGGGCCGACCACGAGGTGGAAGGCGAGCGCCCCGGCCTCGTCGCGGGAGGTGGTGACCACCGCGTCGACGACACCGGATATGTCGTGGGAGAGCAGGGCTTCGATCTGGCGGACGTGTGCGGTGGTCATGACGGTCATGGCGGGCATCCTCCTGGTGGGTCAGGCGAGTGACGGGGCCTCGTCGAGCAGCGGCCGGCCCCAGCGCCGGACGAAGGCCGCCTCGACGGCGGCGCCGACCTTGTACAGCCGGTCGTCCTTCATGGCCGGGGCGATGATCTGCAGTCCGACCGGGAGGCCGTCGCGCGGGGCCAGGCCGCAGGGCAGCGACATGGCGCAGTTGCCGGCCAGGTTGGTCGGGATGGTGCACAGGTCGGCGAGGTACATGGCGAGCGGGTCGTCGACCCGCTCGCCGATCGGGAAGGCGGTGGTCGGCATCGTCGGGGAGACGATCACGTCCACCTCGGTGAACGCCCGGTCGAAGTCCCGCATGATGAGCGTGCGGACCTTCTGGGCGGAGCCGTAGTACGCGTCGTAGTAGCCGGAACTGAGCGCGTACGTGCCGAGGATGATCCGGCGCTTGACCTCCGGTCCGAAGCCGGCCCCGCGGGTCAGCGAGGTGACCTCCTCGGCGGACAGCGCGGTGTCGTCGCCGAGGCGCAGGCCGTAGCGCAGGGCGTCGAAGCGGGCGAGGTTGGAGGAGGCCTCGGAGGGGGCGATCAGGTAGTAGGCGGCCAACGCGAGGTCGAAGGACGGGCAGTCCAGCTCCACGATCTCGGCACCGAGCTCCTCCAGCAGTTCCACCGACTCCCGGAACCTCAAGATCACGCCATCCTGGTAGCCCTCGCCGGCGAACTGCTTGACGACGCCCACCCGCATGCCCTCGACCGATCCGGACCGGGCCGCCTCGACGACCGGCGGGACCGGGGCGTCGATGGAGGTGGAGTCGAGCGGGTCGTGGCCGGCGATCACCTCGTGCAGGAGCGCGGTGTCCAGGACGGTGCGGGCGCACGGGCCGCCCTGGTCGAGGGAGGAGGAGTAGGACACCAGCCCGTAGCGGGAGACCCCGCCGTACGTGGGCTTCACCCCGACGGTGCCGGTGAGCGCGGCGGGCTGGCGGATCGAGCCGCCGGTGTCCGTGCCGACGGCGAGCGGTGCCTGGAAGGCGGCCAGCGCGGCCGCCGAGCCGCCGCCGGAGCCGCCGGGGACCCGGTTGAGGTCCCAGGGGTTGCCCGTCGGCCCGTAGGCGCTGTTCTCGGTGGAGGACCCCATGGCGAACTCGTCCATGTTGGTCTTGCCGAGGATGACGACGCCGGCCTCCTTCAGCTTGCGCGTCAACGTGGCGTCGTAGGGCGGGATCCACCCCTCGAGGATCTTCGAGCCGCAGGTCGTGGGGATGCCGACGGTGGTGAAGGCGTCCTTGAGGGCGAGCGGTACGCCGGCCAGCGGGCCGAGCCGCGCGCCGGCTGCCCGCCGGGCGTCGACGGCGGCCGCCTGTGCGAGGGCTCCCTCGCGGTCCACGTGCAGGAAGGCGCGTACCTTCTCGTCGGTCTGCTCGATCCGGGCCAGATGCGCCTCGGTGACCCGTACCGCGGTGAGCTCCCCGGAGGCGATCTTCCCGGCGGTCTCGGCGGCGGTGAGCCTGATGATGTCCCACATGTGCGTCTTCCTTGCTGCTGCGTGCCGGCGTTCCCTACGAGACGCGGCGCGGCGGGGCGTGGCGGGCGGGAGGGCGGCGCCACTGTAGGGCGCCCGTGCTCCGCCGTTCAGCCGATTTCCGTGCTCACGAGGCCTCGGCCGCCCCCGCGCAGGCCAGTTCGTCGGCCAGCAGCCCCCACAGACCCGCGTAGCCCTGGACGAGCTGGGCCATCGGCTCCTTGCAGTGCGTCGGCAGGCTCGCCGCGATCTTCTCCCGGTGCTGGGCGACCAGCGCGCAGGCCCCGAGCATCCGCAGCACGTCGCGGCCGGACTCGCTCAGCCGCAGGGAGGGGTCCCGGCGCAGCGATTCGAAGATGCGCAGCAGCCGGTCGGGGGCGTGCTGCTGGTCGGCGGCGGGGCGGCGCGGAGAGGCGCCGCGCCGGGCGGCGAGCGAGATCGGGTCGGCGGCCGGGAACGGGGCCGGAGAAGAAGGGGACGCGGAGGCGGCGGAAGGGCGCCGGCGGACGGTCGCGGCGTCCGTGCGACGGGCCGGTACGGGATCCTCCCCGCGCCGGATCCGGTCGCGTACGTCGGCCACGGTCGCCGGGGACAGCCCGGCCTCGGCTGCGATCCGGCGCAGCGAGGCGCCGGGGTTGCTGCGCAGCAGTTCGCCGGCCAGTTCACGGCCGCGGGAGGGATCGACGGGCCGGGCCCGGCCGTCGCGGCCGACGCGGTGGCCGGTCTCGGCCGCGGCGGTGCCCTTGCGGAGCTGGGAGATCCTCCGGGCGGAGAGTCCGGTGACGGCCGCGACCGCGCGGTCCGACCAGTGGGGGTGGGCGGCGAAGACGCGTCCCGCGGCGGCGGTGCGCTCGGCGGCGGTCAGGGGCCGCCCGTGGGTGACGTTGGCCGCGACCGCCAGGAGCTCGGCCTCGCCCTGGTCTCCGTCGAAGTACCGTACGAGGATGTGGGTTTCGCCACGGAGGGCCGCGGCGCGGAGCCGGTGGGCGCCGTCGATCACGCGCATGGTCTGCAGGTGGACCAGGATGGGCGGCAATTCGCCGTCGGCTTCCGCGAGGGTCTTCGCGTACTCCCCGTCCTCGCCGCCCGTGCGGGGCGAGAATCCGGCCGTGATCCGGTCCGTGGCCACGCTTTCCACGGGCTGGTCGAGATATCCCCGGTCGCGGAACCTGATCAGGTGGTCGGCGCTCTCTGCGTCCATCGTCTTCCCCTCGGTGATCGGGTGCGGATGAGGGGGTGGGGTCACTGCCAGCCGAGGTCGTCCAGTCCGGCCCGGCCGGGCGCGTTCTGGACGGCGGCGGAGGCCGGGCCGCCGGCGGGGGTGGTGGTGTCGGCGTGGGCGGCGGCCGCTCCGACGGTGGTGCAGGCGGCGAGAATTCCGGAGAGGATCGCGCCCCGGACGATTCTGCGAGCGTTTTCGAAAGACATGTGGTTTCCGCCTTTTCAGCCGGCCTGTGTTTCGCTGACAGGCAGGAGTCTGCGGCCGGTGCGAGCGGCGGGGAAAGGGGCGCCGGGACGGGCAATCCGGCCTTGGCATACTCAGTCCAGCTTCGTCCACGGAACCGTCAGATCCCGGCAAACAGCTCGCCATTCGGCTGCGGGCGGCGTCAGATCGTGCTCCACGGGTCGCTGCCGGGCAGCAGCGGCACCTCGGCCCGCTCCAGTTCCCACTCCCCCAGCGATGAGTGCGCCGAGGCCGCGTGCAGCCACAGCCGCCGGGCGGCCGCTTCCGCCGCGGCCAGCGACGGAGCCCGTACGTACAGCCCGACCACGGGAGCCGCTTCGGGATCCGGGTGGACGCTGACGTGGACCAGGCCGTCGTGCCCCGCCGCGCTGCGGGCGATGGCCGCCGCCGTCGGCGCGGGCAGGCGGGCGCCGGAGCGCGGGGGCCGCAGGTGGACGTGAACCAGATACATGGGAGGGAGTCCGGATCCGTAGTGGAATGAGTTTTCCGAAAACGAGGGTCAGGAAAAGGCCCTGGGGAACGTGATCCGAGAGATTCCGGATGCCGTCTTGCCGAGGGTCCGATCGACCCGTACCGTCAGGGCAATTACGCAGCCCAGTGCCCCCACCAGTGCCTGAAATCCCCGCGGGATCCGGGCTCTGAACCGGAGTTGCCATCGATGCTTGATCTCCTCGGCCTCGACGCAGTCGCCGAATCCGTCTACCGGGGAATTCTCGCCAAACCCCGGGACGTCGCAGATCTGAGCCGTCAGCTCGATCTGACGCCGGACGCGGTCCGCGCCGCCCTGGACCGGCTCAGCGAGATGGCGCTCGTGCGCGCCTCCACGGAGGGCGGCAGCCGGCTGCACGCGGTCAGCCCGCACGTCGGCATGGAGATCCTGCTCGCCCGCCAGCAGGCGGACCTCGCGAGCCGCCAGCAGCGGCTGGAGGCGAGCCGGGCGGCCGCGGCGCAGCTCATCCTGGAGTACGACGGCCGGGACACGGGCAGCGCCGTCGACCCGGGGGTGCGCTACCTCGACGGGCTCGACTCCATCCGCGACCACCTCGCCAACCTGCGCGGCCAGGTCACCCAGGAGCTCCTGACCTTCGCGCCCGGCGGCCCCCAGACCGCGGAGAACATGAACGCCTCCAGACCGCTCAACCAGCAGTTGCTGGAGCGCGGCGTGCAGATGCGCACGGTCTACCTGGACTCCATCCGCGGCTGTCTGCAGACCATGGAGTACGCGCGCTGGCTCGTCGCCCAGGGCTCGCAGGTCCGTACCGTCCCCTCGCTGCCCAACCGGATGATCATCTACGACCGCACCTCGGCGATCATCGCGGCGGACACCGGCAACACCGCGGCCGGCGCGGTCGAGGTCACCTCCCAGGGGATGGTGGCCACCTTGTACACGCTCTTCGAGAGCGTCTGGCAGTCCGGCGACTGCCTCGACACCCGGGCCAGGCCGGATCCGGGCGAGCTCACCCGCCAGCAGGCCGAGGCGCTGAAGCTGCTCGCGCAGGGCTGCACGGACGAGACCATCGCCCACCGCCTGGGCGTCTCCTCGCGCACCGCCCGGCGCATCGCCTCCGGGCTGATGACCTACCTCGGCGCGCAGAGCCGCTTCCAGGCCGGGGTCCACGCGGTGCAGCGCGGCTACCTGCCGACCGCCCCCGAATAGTCCGGGGGCCCGCCGGCCGGCCCGGCCGGTCATGCCGCGGCCAGCACCCCGGGCGCGCCCAGCAGGTCCAGGGCCTCCTCGGCACTGTCCGCGCACCGGATCAGCCGGCGCTCGGCCGCCGTCAGGAACCCCTCGGCCACGAGGTGGTCGAGCATCGCGAGCATCGGGTCGTAGAAGCCGGCGTGGTTGACCACCACGATCGGCTTCTCCATCAGGGAGAGCTGGTTCCACGTGGCCACCTCCATCAGCTCGTCCAGCGTCCCGATCCCGCCCGGCAGCACGGCGAAGCCGTTCGACAGCCGGTACATGAGCGCCTTGCGCTCGTGCATGGACCGCACGATGAAAATCGCCCCGCGCGCCCGGTCGGCCCGCTCCCGCTCGTGCAGCGCGCGCGGCACGACCCCGGTCACCGCCCCGCCCCCGCTCAGCACCCCGTCCGCGACGGCACCCATGACCCCGACGCCGCCGGCGCCGTAGACCAGGTCGAGACCGCGCCCGGCGAGCGCCCGGCCGAAGCCGTGCGCGAAGTCCACGTGGTCCTGACGGACCCCGGGCCGCGCGCCGCAGAACACCGCGATGCGCTCGCTCTTCTTGACCAGTGTCTCCATGGCTCCTCAACTCCCGGTGGTATTGAGCTCGTTCGACGGCCGCGACGGCCGCGACGGTGACGGCCTTGACGGCGCCAGGTCCTGCTCCGCCGGCCGCGCCTGCGGGCTGATCCCGATGGTGCGCAGCGCCGTACGGAAGAGCACGCGGGCCCCGGCGACGAGGTCCTCGGGAGCCGTGTCCTCCTCGGGCACGTGGCTGATGCCGCCCAGGCTCGGCACGAAGATCATGCCGATGGGCGCGATGTCCGCGACCATCTGCGCGTCGTGTCCGGCGCCGCTGGGCAGCACCTCGTGCGCCAGGCCCAGTTCGTCCGCGCTCCGCTCGATCGCGGCGCGCAGCACCTCGCTCGTGGAGACCGGGTCGGAGCGGGTCTCGGCGACCACCTCGATCTCGGTGCCGGTGCTCCGCGCGATCGCGTCCAGCATCCGCCGCAGGGTCTCCTCGGCGGCCGCGGCCTTCCACACGTCCGTGTCCCGCAGGTCCACGGTCATCCGGACCGATCCGGCGATCGTGTTCGGGGTGTTCGGGTGGGGGTCGATCCGTCCGACCGTCGCCACCCGGCACAGCCCGCGCTCGCCGGCGACGTGCTCGGCGGCCAGCACCACCCGGGCCGCCGCGGCCATCGCGTCGCGCCGGCCCTTCATCGGGCTGGTCCCGGAGTGCCCGGCGGCGCCGCGCACCTCCAGGGTCAGCACGGTGCGGCCGGTGATGGCGTCGACGACTCCGATCCGGCGGCCGCTGCGCTCCAGCACCGGGCCCTGCTCCACGTGCAGTTCGAGGTAGGCGGCGATCGATCCGTGCGGCCAGCACGCGCTGCCCAGCGCGTCGAGGTCCCCGCCGGCCAGGCGCAGCTCCTCGCGCAGCCGGCGCCCCTGGTGGTCGCGGGGTTCGCGCGGCAGCCCCGCGAGGCGGCCGGCGACCGCCATCGAGCCCCAGAAGGGCTGCGGGAAGAGCGCACCCTCCTCGTTGGCGAAGGCCACGGCCACGGGCTCGTAGGGGGATTCGATCCCGCACTCCTCGAAGGTCTGCAGCACCTCCAGCGCGGCGAGCACCCCGTACGCGCCGTCGAGGCGGCCCGCGTTGACCACGGTGTCGAGGTGCGAGCCCATCATCAGGGCCTGGCGCCCCTCGCCGTACGGGGTGTGGCGCGGCCGGATGACGATGTTGCCCGCCGCGTCCACGGACGGGACGAGGCCCGCGTCGCGCGCCTCGTCCATCAGGTACGCGCGCGCCTCGCGGTCGGCCGCTCCGAAGCCCTCGCGGGTGATCCCGCCCGTCTCGGGGTCGAGCCCGATCCGGCCGAGCCGGGCGATGCGCCGCAGCAGCCGGTCGCCGTCGATGTCGGCGCGCAGGCCGCCGGCCCGCTGGGCGAGCGTGCTGGTCATGGCAGTGTCCTTCCGGTCCGTTCGGAGGTCTTCGAGTACGGCCAGGTCGACGACGCCGCTCACAGGTGCCGCCCCCACCACTCCAGGACCGCCGCGAAGCGGGCGAGGCGGTGGCTGGGCAGTCCGGAGCGGGACATGTCGTGCCCCTCGCCGGGGAAGAGGAGCATCTCGGCGGGGACCCCGCGCATGCGCAGCTCGGTGAACAGGCGCTGCGCCTGCTCCGGCGGGCAGTGCCGGTCCTCCTCGGACTGGATGATCAGCATCGGGGTGCTCATCCGGTCCGCGTAGGTGAGCGGGGACTGGCGCGCCCAGCCTTCGCGGTCCGCCCCGTACAGGGCGACCGCGAGGTCGACGCCGTCGTCGCTGGTGGCCGCGTAGCTGTCGATGGCGTACAGGCCGCGCTCGCCGATCATCGCCTTGAAGCGGTCGCCGTGGTGGGCGTTGAACCAGGCCGCCATGTAGCCGCCGAAGGAGCCGCCCATCACCCCGACGCGGGAGGCGTCCAGTTCGGGCTGGGCCAGCGCGGCGTCCAGCAGGGCGAGGAGGTCGACGGCGGACTTGCCGGGCAGGTCGTCCCGTACGTACGCGCCGTGCTCGGCGCCGTATCCGGAGGTGCCGCGCGGGTTGCCGAGCACGACCGCGTAGCCGGCGCCCGCGTACACCTGCGCCTCGTCGAAGGCGGCCGGGCCGTTGAGGGTGTGGCCCCACTGGGTGAAGGGGCCGCCCTTGACCTGGAAGACCACCGGGTGCGGGCCGGGGCCCTCGGGGCGCACCACCCAGCCCTGGAGCTCGTAGCCGTCGGGCGCCGTCGCGGTGAACTCCCGCATCGGCAGCAGGGAGGTCCGCTCGGTCAGCTCGCGTCCGTAGGAGGTCAGCGTGCGCTCGGTGCCGCCGCTCAGCACCACCAGGTCGCCGGCGCTCGCGGCGCTGGTGACCACGGCCGCGATGACGGGGCCCGCCGGGGTCTCGGCGACCGCGTAGCCGTTGACCTGGCGGGGGCCGGTGATGACCGGCGCGGGCTCGGAGCCGTCGTAGGGGACGAGGACCAGGTTGACCTCGCCGCGCCGGTCGCCCGCGAAGTACACGCCGTCGGCGGCCGGGCGGATCATCTGGCTGGCGAAGCTGAGGTGGTGGGCGCCGCCGGTGAGCCGGCGCGGGGCGCCGGACCCGTCGGCGGCGGGGAGCAGGGCGCCGGGGGCGCTGACCGGAACCGTCCACAGGCCGTAGGTGGCGGTGGCGCAGGAGTGGTTGAACTTGTCGAGCTCGGAGCCGACGAAGACCACGGAGGCTCCGTCGGCGGCGAAGCGCGGGGTGAACAGGTACATCCCGCCGTGCGTCAGGGGCCGCAGGCCGCTCCCGTCGGGCGCCGACGCCCAGATGTCGTTGCGGGAGTCGTCGCCCGCCTCCTCGTGCCGGGCGCAGACGAAGACCAGCTGGTCGCCGGCGGGGCTCCACGCCAGGTCCATGTGGTCGTACGGGCCTTCGGTGACCTGGACGGCGGGGGCCGCCGGAGCGAACGGGTCCGTCACGAAGACCTGCCGGGGCCGGTCGGCCGTGTAGCCGAACCCGTCCATCTGGTAGAGCAGCGTGGTGATCCGGCGCGGTGCCTCCGCCTCGGCCGGGCCCTGGTAACGGCCCGCTTCGGGGATCCGACTGGTGTAGGCGATCCGGGTGGAGTCGGGGCTCCACACGGGCTGGCCCGCGCCCATCGGGTGGTCGGTGACCGGGAAGGCCTCGCCGGCGCCGTCCATCGGGAGGAGGTGGATCTGGGCCCGGCCGTGCGCGCCCGGGCGCTGGAAGGCGAGGAAGCGGCCGTCGGGCGAGAAGGCCGGGCAGCCGTCGTAGGCGCCCTGGGTGAGGCGGCGCGGCGCGCTCGCCCCGGCGGTGTCCGCGATCAGCAGCTCGGTCGTGTAGTCGTCCGCCTCCAGGACGGGGCGGGTGACCTCGAAGACGACGTGGCGGCCGTCGGGCGAGAGGGCGGGCGGCCCGAGCACGGGCAGCAGCTCGATGTCAGCAGGAAGCATGGCGTGGCCTCACAGAGTCACAGGAGGAAGAAGCGGGAAGCGGGGTCGATGAACAGCGCGTCGCCGGGCCGCACGTCGAACGCCTCGTAGAAGGCTTCGAGGTGGCCGAGGACCCCGTTGCAGCGGAACTCGGCGGGCGGGTGCGGGTGCCGGGGCGAGGCGAGCCGCTCGGCGAGCCGGGCGGGGGTGGTCCGGGCCCGCCACATCGTGGCCCAGTGCAGGAGGAACTCCCTGGTCCGGGCGGTGTCGGGGGTGCCGCCCGCGTGCGCGGCGAACGCATCGAGGGCGACGGTGACTCCGGCGATGTCGGCCATGTTCTCGCCGACCGTGCGTGCGCCGCTGACCCGCCGTCCGGGCAGGCCGGCCGGCTCGTAGCCGTCGTACTGCGCGACCAGGAGCGCGGTGCGCCGGGTGAATTCGGCCCGGTCGGCCGGCGCCCACCAGTCGCGCAGCCGGCCCCGCCCGTCGTAGCGCGAGCCCTTGCTGTCGAAGGCGTGCGACATCTCGTGGCCGATGATCGAGCCGAGCACCGCGAAGTTGCGGGCCGGATCGCCCGCCGGGTCGAAGACAGGCGGCCGCAGCAGTCCGGCGGGGACGACGACCTGGTTGAGCCCGTGCCGGTAGTACGCGGTGACCTGGTGCGGGTGGATCTTCCACTCGGAGCGGTCGACGGGGCCGCCGAGGCGGGCCAGTTCCCCGGCGATGCGCCGGGCCCGTCCGCGCTTGACGTTGCCGGCCAGGTCGGCCGGGTCGAACGGCTCGCGGTCCGGGCCCGCGCCGTCCGCGCTCCCGCGCGGGGCGCCGATCTCGAACACCATCGCGTCGAGCTTGGCCAGGGCCGCGTCCCGGGTGGCCCGGGACATCCAGTCGGCCCGCTCCAGGCGCCGCCGGTAGGCGTCGGCCAGCTCCCCGGCCAGCTCGCGCACGGCCGCCACGGTGCCCGGGGCCAGGTGTTCGGCGACGTACCGCTCGCCCACCGCGTCGCCGGCGAAGGTCTCGACGAAGGAGACGGCCCGGATGCGGCGCGGCCTCGGCTCGGTGAACCCGTTGAGCAGCTGCCCGTAGAAGGCGAAGTTGTCGGCGAACACCCGGCGCGGCCCGAAGGGCACCATCTCGTGCACGTAGCGCCAGCACACCCACCGCTTGAGCTCGTCCAGGCCGTGCCCGGTCCACCACGCGTCGAGCGCGTCGAGGAATCCCGGCTGGCGCATCCGTACGGTCGCCTCCCGGGGTACGCCGCCCAGCGCGGCCAGCCACGCCCCCCACGGGAACCCGCCGGCCCGGCACGCCAGTTCGGCGGCGGTCAGCGACAGCGGTCGCGGCGCGGCGCCCGGCCGGGGCGCGGTGTGCCCGGCGGCGAGCCCGGTCTCCGCCGCCAGGACCGAGGCGGCCGCGCGGGCGGGCTCGGGGAGTCCCGCGTGCGCCCACATCACCGCGAGGTGGCCGAGGTAGCGCCCGCGCAGCTCCCCGCCGTCCCGGTCGTCGCCGTAGGCGGCGGCGGGCAGGCCGAGCCCGGCCTGGGAGAGGACCAGGACGTAGCCGTCGGCGTCGGCGGTGTCCACGGCGACCGTGAAGTCCACCGCCCCGCCGATGCCCTGGGCCTGCAGCCGGCCCAGTACCGCGGCGAGTCCGGCCGGGGTGGCGGCCGCTTCGACCGCCCGGAGGTCGGCGGCGAAAGCCCCGGCGGCGCCGAGGTCCTCGATGCGGTCCTCGTCCATGAAGCTCGCGTACAGGGCGGCGATGCGGCGGCCGGCCGGGTCGGCGGCGGACCCGGCGCGGGAGGCCGCGCGCAGGATCACGGCCTCCGCGTCGGCCTCCGCCCGGTCGGACAGGAGGGTCAGGGTGGTGGCCTCGGCCCGGTGGGCGGGCAGGACGTGGTGGTCCGTCCAGTGCCCGTTCACGAACCGGTAGAAGTCGTCCTGGGGTCGTACGGAGAGGTCGAGTTCCACGTCGTCCGGGAGGGCGGGGGCGCCCGCGGCCGGTTCCGAGACCACCGTCATCAGACGGTCTCCGCCTTGAGGCCCGCGTCGGCCCGGTCGGCGTCGGCCCGGTCCGCGTCGGCCCGGTCCGCGTCGGCCGACTTCAGGACCCGCCCGCTGAAGAGGGCCAGCGCGATCAGGCAGAACACCCCGGCGGCGAGGAACCCGTAGCGCGGGGCCATCAGGGTCATCGCCGCGCCGCCGACCACGTAGCCGATGGCGGGACCGGTGTTGGAGACGGCGCCCAGCGCGGCGAAGGCGCGGCCGCGGTGCGTGTCGGGGACCCGGACGTTGAGCAGGATGTGCGTCACGGTGGCCTGGGCGCCGTTGCCGATGCCGCCGAGGACGTAGAAGGGGACGATCCACCAGACGCCCGGCGCGAGGCCCGTGCCCAGGATGGCCACGGCGATGCACACGAACGTGCCGATCAGGACGGTCTCGTGGCGCAGGTTCTTCGCGCGGCGCACCAGCATCCCGCCCGGGATCAGGCCCAGCATCCAGGCCGACATGATCAGCCCGAAGGTCTCCTCGGAGGCCCCGAAGTCCTCGCGGACGTAGAAGACGATGAGGACGTTGATGATGCTCGCGGCCGCCATCACGGCGCCGCTGAGGATGAGCACGGCGGTCAGGAAGCGGTCGGACGTCACCTTGTACGGGGCCTTCGCGGGTTCGTCGCCGTCCCCGGCGGCGGACTTCGCGGAGCCCCGGTCCTTGTGCAGCCGGGTCTTGATCAGCAGTCCGCCGACGACGACCGCCCCGAAGCTCAGGGCGTCGATCAGCAGCGGGATGGAGATCCCGAAGCGGCCGATGAGGATGCCGGCGATGCCGGGCGCGGCGACCATGCCCGCCATGGCGGTGGTCTGCGAGATCGAGGAGGCGCGCGGCACGTTCTCCTTGCCGACGATCGCGCTGGGCAGGGCGCCGAACACCGGGTGGGTGAAGGCGAGTCCGGAGGACAGCAGCGCGGAGAGCCCGATGAGGACCACCGGCGAGGTCCAGATCGTCATGGCCACGCAGATCAGGGCCTGCAGCGCGCCGACGACCACGATGAGGTTGCGGCTGTCGAAGCGGTCGGCGAACCGGCCGGTCAGCGGCGACAGCAGGACGGGCGGGACGGTCGCGGACAGCAGCAGCGCCATGATGGCGTAGGAGCCGGCGCCCTGGGCCTGGAGCTGGAGGGCGATGGCCGTCTCGGCGGCGATGTCGCCCGCGAAGGACAGGCCGCGCATCCCGGCGAGGATGTACACCTCGCGCCAGGCCCGCCGGGAGGGGGGCGGGGAGGCCTCGGTGGTGGCCGGAGTTCGGGTGTCGATGGCCATCTCGTGGCTCACTTCCCCTGGTCGTCGGTGTGGGTGGCGGTGTGCGGGACGCTCGGGTTGGTCGGGCTGCTCGGGCTGCTCGGGTTGCCCGGTTGGCCCGGCGGTGGGCCGTTCTCCCGCGGTACGGGGAACACGGCGTGCTCGGCGGCTTCGAGGACCCCGATCCGGGCCAGCCCCCGGGCCGCGCTCAGCGAGCGGGCGGGGTCCACGCCGGGGAAGAACTCGGAGGTGGCGACCGGGCGCCCGCCGTCGAGGTCGCGCAGCGAACGGGCGACGGCGTCGGGCACCGCGAGCCGGCGCCCGCCCACCCGGATCCCGGTCTTCGTCCCGTCGCTGTCGCCGATCTCCACGGGGGCGTCGCTGCGCCGCACCAGCGAGTCGGTGGTCAGCGCGTCGACGGCGTGCAGCCGGGCGAACTCCCGGGTGCGGCCGCCTCCGGACCGCTCGCGCCCCACCCGTGCGAGGCGCTTGGCCTCCGAGACGGGCTCCAGGTGGGCGAGCCGGTCCCGGAGGAGTTCGATCTGCCGGCCCAGGCCGGCGGCGGCCGTGCCGTCCTCCCCGTCGGCGAGGTACGGGAAGGCGTGGAAGGCCTCGTCCTCGACCACGGCCGCGACGGTGTCCTTCAGCAGGTCGCGCCAGCGCCGGGGTTCGACCCCGACGGACAGGTGCAGGGACAGCTCGCTCTTCGCGGCGGCCGCGTGCGGGGTGCCGTGCGGCACGTACAGCACGTCGCCGGGGGCCAGCGTCACCTCGATGACGGGCTCGCCGAGCTCCTCGGGCGTGTACGAGCCCTCGTCGCCCCGGCGGACCTCGGGGGTGGCCCACACCCGCCAGGTCTTGGTGCCGTCGACCTGGACGACGTACACGTCGATCGAGTCGTGGTGCGGGGAGAAGCCGTCGTTGCGCGCGGGCGTGACGAAGAGGACCACTTCGCCCTCGCAGGCGAAGGTGTCGGTGAACGGCGCGAGCAGCCGGCGGGCCGAGGGCAGCACGTGGTGCAGGGAGTTCCAGGTGACGGTGGAGCCCGAGCGGAACAGCTCGTAGACCTTCTCCGGGTTGACCGCCTCGGCGAGCGCGGCTCCGCGCGCCACCGTCCGCGTGTAGGCGCCGCTGGGCACGCCTTTGCCGCCCTTGGTCACCCGGAGGTAGGAGGGCGGAGTCGTCTCCAGGGCCAGTACGTCGTCGAGCTGCCGCACGGAGGGGAGGCCGTCGAGCCGGCCCGCCAGTGCCCCCTTGCGCAGCAGCGGCTTCTTGTCGAAATGCTCGGCGAGGAACACGTCCCGGTCGCCGACGAAATCCTCGAAGGAGTACGTCTCCACCGTCTCTTGCCTCCAGTCGTGCACGGGGACGCCCGTCGCGGACCACCGGGGGGATGGTCCGGTGGTCCGCGACGGGACAGGTCCGGTACCGGCAGCTCGTCAGCCGGCCGCGGCCAGTTCGAACACACCCAGGCGGGTGAGTCCTTGCGCGGCCTTCGTCGAACGGAGCGCGTCCACTCCGGGGAAGATGAGGGACGCCGCGATCGACGCGTCCGGGCCGAGCGCGGCCAGGGTTTCGGCGATCGGTGTGGGTACCGCGATCTTGTGACCGTTGACGGTCATCTGGGTCCGGCCGTTGTCGCTGACACCGAACTCCAGGGGCGCGCTGCCGCGCCGCAGGCGGGCGTCCGGGCCGAGTTCGTCCATGTCCGCGATGGACTGGAAGGTGTGGCCCTCGGAGCTGCCCTCCATGTGCCGGCCGAGGTCGGCGAGGCGGTCCAGTTCTGCGCCGGCGGCCACGGTCTGCAGCCGCGCGGCGAGGGCGGCGACCTTCTCGCCGAAGCCGGTCTCCACGTCGGACGAGCGCAGTTCCCCGATGTAGGGGTACGCATTGAACTCGTCGGCGGCGATGAGCTCCTCGACGGTCTGGCGCAGCAGGTCCTTCCACATGCGCGGGCGCATCATGACGGACAGGTGCAGCGAGGCCTTGCCCTCGGCGGCCGCGGCGTGCGGGGTGCCGTAGGGGAGGTAGAGGACGTCGCCGGGCTGCAGCGAGACCTCGATGTCCGGCTCCCCCAGTCCTTCGAGGGTGTACTGGGCGTTGTCCCCGAGGCGCTCGGCCGGCGGGTTCCACAGCTTCCAGTGCTTGGTGCCCTCGAGCTGGACGATGAAGAGGTCGACCGGGTCGTGGTGCGGCGGGTAGCCCTTCTTGCCGGTGGGCGTCAGGAACGCCACCGAGTCGGTGCGCACCGCCATGCGCTCGCTGATGACGCGGGTGAAGTCGCGCAGTTCCGGGACGATCTGGTTGAGCGAGCACCAGGTGACGGTCGCGCCGGCCCGGAACAGCTCGTAGATCTTCTCGGGGTCGACCACGTCGGTGATGGTCTGGCCCTGGACGACCACGTTGCGGGTGTACCCCTGCTCGGGGACGCCGTTGCCCTTGAGGTTGACCTTGATGTAGGGCGGCCGGACGACCTCCAGGTTGACCAGCTGGTCCAGTTTGCGGTGCGAGAGGATGTCGCGCGGGTCCCCCGGCACGGCGCTCTTCCGCAGCATGGGCTTCTTGTTGAAGTATTCGGTGAAGAAGACCTGCTCGTCTCCCACCAGATCTGCGAATGCGTAGTTCGCCATACCGAGCTCTCCTCGAAAGAAAATCAGGCCGGGGGAGGGGCGGCGCCTTCCGGCGCCGCCCTCCGCCACAGCGCTACTTCAAGAACAATTACTGGATGTTCTTGTAGTAGGAGGTGGCGAGCAGCTCCTCGGCCGTCTCGATGAACTCGATGTCGTCGAAGTCGACGTTCTCCATGAGATTCACTTCCCTTCGGTTTCCTTCTCCCACCGTCCGGGTTTTCCCGGCCGGTGAAATGAGAATGCCCGCACCCGGGAAAAGGGTCAACGGCGTTCAACTGCACGCCAACGCGGTTGAACGGACCGGCAAAAGCAGAGCGGCCCCGACCGGTGGGTCGGGGCCGCACGGGGGCAGCGGAGCGGGCGCCCGGGCGCCCGCGGGCTCCTCAGGAGGGGGTCGGGCCGGTCTCCGGCTCGGACAGCTCGCGGGCGTAGTTGGCGAGCGAGCGGTTGTAGCGCGGGAGGTGGCGGGCGAGCGCGACGAGCGCGAGCGACAGCGCCTCGCGCTCCCGCCCGGTGTCGGCCAGCGCGAGGGCGAGGAACCCGGTCACGGCGTCGTCGAGGAGGTCCGTCCCCGCCGCTCGCTCGTCCTCCAGCAGGGCTGCGCTCTCGGCCGCCCGGCCGAGGTTGCGGATCGAGCTGGCCAGCTGGATGACGGCACGCCGGCGCCGCACCCCGGTCAGCCCGGCGGCGAGCGCCTCGCGGTACAGGGGCGCGGCCAGGTCGCTGTACCCGGTCGAGTCATAGGCGCAGGCCCGCTCGAAGGGGCCCCGCGCGTCCCCGGCGGGCAGCTCGCCGACGAGCGCTTCCACCGCGGCGATGAATTTCTCTTCCTCATGCTCGTCCAGCTGCTCCCAGAGAGCACCGACACGCTCTTCCCAATCCGATCCAACCGATCCCACCATCACGGAACACCACCCATCCCACTGATCCAACGCATCGGTCCACACAACCGCGAAGGGGCGGCGTCTGAATCGACGCCGCCCTTCACGCAGGCATTACTGCAAGAACAGGAATTACTGGATGTTCTTGTAGTACGAGGTCGCGAGGAGCTCCTCGGCGGTCTCGATGAACTCGATGTCGTCGAAGTCGACGTTCTCCATGAGATTCACTTCCCATCTGCCTGGTCATTCCCACCGGGGTTTTCCCCGGCGATGGCAGAAGAATGCCCGGACCTCCCGATCCGGGTCAACGTGTTCAACCGCAACGCTGCCGCGGTTGAACACATTCATCAACTCCCGTCACACGCGCCCCAGTTGAGGACCCCAGCAGATACCCAGATGATCACCTAGATAAAATCGGCGGCATGCAGATATCCGGCGTGCCCAGCGTGATCGTTCTGACGGGAGCCACCGGTTTCATCGGCTCCGCCACGCTGGAGGCCCTGGCCGGCCGCCCCGGTGTCCGTGTACGGGCCCTCGCGCGGGTCCCCGGCGCCGAACGCGAAGGCGTGGAGTGGGTGCGCGCCGACCTGACCGACCCCGGCTCGCTGCGGGGGGTCTGCGAGGACGCGTCCGCGCTGGTGCACCTGGCCTCCTACATCGGGCGGGACGAGGAACGGTGCCGCGCGGTCAACGTCGCGGGTACCGCTTCCCTGTTGGCGGAGGTCGCGCGGGCGGGCGTGAAACGCGTGGTCCACCTCTCGACCGCCGCGGTCTACGGCAACCGGCCGCACCGGGACATCGAGGTCGACGGCATCGTCCCGGATCCGGTGTCCCCCGCGAGCCGCACCCGCCTGGCCGCGGAGGCCCCCGCCCTGGCCGCCGGCGGGGTCGTTCTGCGCCCGGGCCTGGTGCTCGGCGCGGGCGACCGCTGGGTGGTCCCGGCCCTGGCCGAACTGGTCAGCCGCGTCCCGGCCCGCTGGGACGGCGGCCGCGCGCTGCTGTCGGTGGTCGGCGTCACGGAACTGGCCCGCCTGATCGAGGCCCTGGCGACCACCTCGGACCCCTTCCCGGCCGGGATCCACCACGCGAGCCACCCCACTCCCGTGACGATCGGCGACCTGATGTCGGCACTGACCGCGCACGGCATCGTCCCCCCGGTGGAGGAGGACTGGCCGTGGGACCGCTGCGTCACCGCCCTCCACGCCCACCCGGGCGTGGTGACGGAACGCCAGTTCAGCCTGCTGGCCCGTGACTACCACCAGCAGAGCGCCCCCATCTGGCACCTCACCCCAAGCACGCGAAGCTCCTGGCGGACACGGGTGATCTTGGTCGAGAACCCGTCTACCAGGAGCTTCGTCGTTCCGTACAGCCCACACCGACCAACACCACAGCCCCACCGTCAGGTTGAAAAGGGCTCACTGGTAGTAGCCCGAGCGCGACATGCCCAGGACCCGGCATATCCGCTGCACGCCGAACTCGGCGCGGTAGGCGGAGATGAAGTCCCAGCGGCCGGTCATGCCCTCATCTCCTTCGCGAAATACTGGGCCGCCCGCCGCAGGATCTCCCGCTCGAGCTCCCACTCCTTCTCGGCCTTGCGCAGCCGGCCGAGCTCCGCCCGCAGCCGAACCAGCTCCTCATCCCGGCCTTCGGCCGCCTCGCCGCCAAGGGCGGGCCCGCGGCCGGCCTGCTCGTCGGCCTGCCGCACCCGGCTCCGCAGCGTCTCGCCGGTCACCCCGACATCCGCCGCGACCGCCGAGTACGTACGCCGGCCAACGGCCGCACGCCACAACGCGACCGCGTCGTTCCTGAACTCCTCCGGATACGGGGACCTACGTCCACCAGGACACCCTTCCTCGGACCCACAAGATCCATTGTCAGAGTGTCCACACCCCAGGGGTCACCTCACTGCTGGTCGCGGCGTACTGGCGGACGAACTTGACGATGCGACAGCTCGCCCCGCTGTTCGGGGTCTCGAAGTCGGCGGCGGACCGCATCATCGACCATCTCGGGCCGATGCTTGCGCTCCAGCCCCGAAAGCGGTTCGCCAAGGACACCGTGCTCATCGTGGACGGCACCCTGGTCCCCACCCGCGACCACACCATCGCCGCGCAGTCGAAGAACTACCGGTACTCCACCAACCACCAGATCGTCATCGACGCCGACACCCGCCTGGTCGTCGTGGTCGGCCGGCCGCTTGCCGGAAACCGCAACGACTGCAAGGCCTGGGAGGAATCCGGCGCCAAAGCCGCCGTCGGCAGAACACTCACGATCGCCGACGGCGGCTATCCCGGCACCGGACTCCTCATGCCACACCGCCGGCGCAAAGGCGAAGACCTGCCCGACTGGAAGCAGGAACACAAGAAGTCCCACAAGCAGGTCCGTGCACGCGTCGAGCACGTCTTCGCCCGCATGAAGACCTGGAAGATCCTCCGCGACTGCCGCCTCAAAGGCGACGGCGTCCACCACGCCATGCTCGGCATCGCCCGACTGCACAACCTCGCCCTCGCCGGATAGGCCAGCGGATCACACCGCGACTGACCCTGCCCAGGACGACCCGAAGATCATTTACGGGACAACCCTTAGGCATCGCCGACATCCTGGGACAAGCACGCGATCAAAGACCCGGACATGCTGCCGCCAGCCGCCCGCAGCGCCCTCCTGATCGCCCGCGCCTACCTCACCAGCCGCGCCAACCGCGCCAACCGCGCATGAGCACCCTGTCCAGGCTCGTGTATTCCACTCTGCCCAGTCAGGCTCTGGCCTGGAACTTTGCTGCGCTCGGGTTGCTCGTGTCGATCGCGTCCGACACCGTCAGGTAGCTGCTGCTGCAGAGTCCGTCTTGCTTCCTACTTTTGGCGACGAACAATGACGAGTGGTATTTCATCGTCACGATGCGGCCGCTCGCGTGAACTCTCCACTCTACGTAGTCGCCTTTGTCGACGAACCGCCAACGGCAGCTTGACGAGCCGTAGGGCCGTAGGTAGTCGCCGCTCACGTCAAGCCAATACTTGTCGTAATGGCTGCCGGAGAACTGCAACCTGCAGGTGTACTCCCCTTTTTCCTCCTCCACATCGTGGAAGAGGAAGCGCTGCGAGGCGGGAGAATTTGGGGTCTTGCTGCTGAACAGCAGGTACGACGCGTAGGTCATTTCGCCGGAGGAGTCGTCACGGTAGTCGCACCCGATGACGTCCTGGCCGCTCCTCCACGGATTACTGAAGTAGCGAATCTCATTGTTCTTGGGAGCCACAGGCCAGGCCTTTCTGTGTTCCGGACGCCTTCGTCCGGAGGGGTAACCGCACCGAGGGCGCGCAAGCCTTAGCCGCACAGGTGCTGGCGCCCCGCGGCACGCTGCCTGAGTCCACCAACGTCGCCGCAGACCCGCAGGCCGCCGTAACCACCGACTTACGGGGCGACGACGCACGCCCTGCGGAGCTTTCATCTTCGGATCAGACTGCGGCCGGTGCCACATCAACACTTTCCAGCCGAACATGAAATCGCCGGATCCGCACCTTTGATCAGACTGATTGGACCTGTACTCGGGGACACACACTCCCTTCCAGCCATGCCCCCAGTCCGCAGCTCCTGCTTCGTCGGGGACCGGGCACGTCGCCGGCCGGCCCGGTCACCTCACCCGCGATGACGAAGTGTGGCTTCGACGGTGACATCACCAGCAGTGATGGGTGTCGCGGCCTGCCGATGCGGGTTCAGAAACAAGCTCACGGGCTGCCCGCCTTGCTCGCACCGCTCCGGCACCACGACCGACTGGCGTAGGCCGGGCCTCATGGTTGCCGCGGTGATGATGGAACCTGGGGACTTGCCCCGCTCGCGTCGTCCCACCGTGATCAGAACGGCACCGCTGCGTCAGAGGATGACGTTGAAACTCTGCAGGTTGCCATCGGCTCCTGAACTGCGGGGCATGTCGCAGTCGTGGAGATCAAGCATGTCCAGGAATAGCGCGAGCTCACCGGGGTCCGTTGCGTGCGAGGCCAATTTCTTCTTGGCGGCGTGGCGTTGGAGGCTAGTGCCGGTGAGGACGGTGTCGTCGTGCTCGTGGTCCATGAAAGCTGATCCGACCATGCCTGCCCGGTTCGCGCAGCACGGCCCTTGGCCGTCCGACGGCAGCGGACAAGCCAGTCGTCCATCCTGCGTCGAACCCTTGGTCCTGCGGTTCGCTCTCCCCGCTCTGAGGCCGGCGACGTGACGGCAAGCCCCAGAGCGGGGGGCGGTGAGCCGCAGCCGACCTTTCCCGGGACGACCAGGCCCTGCCACTTCACAACAACCGGTGTCATGCCGACCGTCCACCGCGCCGAGCCGACGGAGGCGATCACCCGGATGCCGACGGCGCACCGCTGCCGGCTGCCCGCTGCTCGCCCGTCTGACGCTCCTGACAGGCGGCTCGGAAGCAGTCGCGATGCGCTGCGGCCCCGAACCAAAGCAGTGGTTCGGGCTGCGGTGCGTCCGCGGTCGGAGGCTGGGGCGGATCGGCTCCTGCTGGGCCTAGACCAGACCCGGGCCATCCGGCGCGGGCCTCTTCGCCGTCGATCCGCCTCGCTGCCTGGTGGAGGTCAGATGCCGATGTCGCGGCCGTAGTACTGGCCGAGCTGGTCGCGGTAGGCCGCCGTACGCGAGGGCGCGGAACCCGTGGCGCTGGTTCACCGGAAAGGCGGGCCCGGCCGGCAGCACACCGGCCGGGCCCCGGAATCGAGTCCCATGCCCCAGCCCGGCCTCGCAGAAGCCCACATCCTCCTCGCCCGCCACCCCGACCACAGCAGCGCCGTGACCGCCACCCTCACCGGCCCCGAGTCCAGCCGGCACCTCGCGGAAACCGCCCTGTCCAGCCGCGGCTTCCGCTGGGTCGACCTCATGACCCTCGTCCTGGCCCGCATCGACCACGAAGAGCCCTACTACGCCGACCAGGCCGCGCGAGCCCTGCGCATCGAGGGCGCGACGGTGGAGATCACCCCGTCGCTCCAGGAGGAGATCGACACCGAGTGGACGTACGGCAACTACCCGATGCCCTACCTCGATCGGGACGAGATCCGGGAGGTCAGCGCCGAAGCCTGGCACGCAGCTCACGCACCGGCGGAACCCGTCAGCTGATCCGTCTCGTCACGAGCGCGGCACCCTGGCGGCCTCCGTGGGGTGACGTCCCGGAGCGTCGATACCGGTCGCGCCGCAGGCGCCTGACTGCCTCATCTGGGTGGATTCTTTCCCCCTGTCGTGGATCTGTGCTGGTCAGATGGGGTGAAAGGGTGGCGTGGCTCGTGTCCCGGCGCCGGGCGGGCGGCGTTGATGGGGATGTGAGTAGCTCAAGCATCGCCCCGATACTGCCCGCCGCCCTCGCGCCGCTGGTGGCCCCTCCTGCCGTGCACGACTCGGGCGCGGACACCGCGCCCGGGGTCATAGTCGTCCACTCGTGCACCACTCTCGGCGCGACCCTGGTCGTTTACCTCAGCGGCGAGATCGACCACTTCAGCGCCGCCCCGCTGCGGGCTGTCCTGGCCTCGGCGGCCGCCGACGGCTACACCGGCCTCGTCCTCGACACCTCCCGGGTCACGTTCTGCGACTCCGGCTTCCTGGCCGTCCTCGAGTGGTGGCCCCGGCACGGACGCCGCCTCAGGCTCACGAACCGCTCCCGCGCAGTGATGCGTCTGCTGCACGCCGCCGCGTCGGCACAGCAGCCGGCCCGGCCGGCCGCGCTGAGGGTGGCCGCGTCATGACGTTCGTACTCCTGACCTGCACCCCGATGCTCGCCGCCGTCCTTCTTCTGCGCTGGGAGCCGCGCGAAACACGGCACCGCCGGCCCGGACCGCCGCCTCAGGCCGCACCCCGCAGGACCCTGATCCACTGCCACCTGGCGCCCCCACTCCTGTGCTCCACGGCGTAGACAAGGGCAGGAGTGGGGCCTGCGTCAGCCGCAGGCCCCACCCCTGCACCATCCCGGGGGAATCGCGCCTGGCGCGGGTAACCCCGCGGGGCGCGCAGGCGTTGAACCCCGCATGACCACCACGACGACGAGGCGGCTCACCCCCGCCACCGGCGTCCGGCCGGGCGGCGGAGAAACGGTTCACCGCCCCGGGCTGGAGCCGATCTTCACCGAACTCGCGCAGCGGTGGGAGAGCGCCGGACGCCTCGTCCCGGGCCGGCACGACGAGGAATGGGCCATCCTCATCCGCCGCTACCCCTGGCCCCGCCCTTAAGGGGCGGGGATCGGCGCGTGTGGTTGGCCGGTCAGGCCGTCGTCCCGCGCCTCGTCGGCGGGCGGGTGGGGTCGCACGTGGGCGATGACGAGGGCGACGTCGTCGGCGGCGTCGGGGTGGCGTAGCGCGGCCAGGAGTCGGTCGCAGGTCGCCTCCGAGGGGAGGCTGGGATCGGTGAGGAGGCTGAGGAGGAGGCCCAGGCGGTTGTCCAGGGCGTCGTCGCGGGTTTCGACGAGGCCGTCGGTGTACATGACGAGCCGGTCGCCTGGGATCAGGTCGAGGACGCTGGTCTCGAACCGGGCGCCGCCGAGGCCGCCTGCGCCGAGCGGAACGCCGGTGGGCAGGTCGAGCAGTTCTGGTGCCTGTCCTGCGCGGATGAGGACGGGGGGCAGGTGGCCGGCGAGGGCGATGCGGCAGCGGGAGCGGTGCGGGTCGTAGGCGGCGTAGACGCAGGTCGCGATGGTCTGGTCGAGTCCGGCGGTGATGTGGTCGAGGTGGCGCAGGACGCGGGCCGGGTCGAGGCCGAGTTCAGCCAGCGTGCGGGTGGCGGTGCGCAGTTGTCCCATGGTGGCGGCGGCGTGGACTCCGTGTCCCATGACGTCGCCGACCACGAGGGCGGTCATGTCCCCGTTCTGGGGGATCGCGTCGAACCAGTCGCCGCCGATCCCGCTGGCCGCTGCCGCGGGCTGGTAACGGTAGGCGATCTCCAGGCCGGCGGCCTGGGGAGGGGGGTGCGGCAGAAGGTGGCGCTGGAGGGTGAGGGCGGTGCCGTTGGCGTGCTGGTACCAGCGGGCGTTGTCGATCGCGATGGCGGCGCGGGTGGCCAGTTCGCTGGCCAGAGTGACGTCGTCGCGGCTGAAGGGGAGTGGATTGCGGGCGCGCACGAGGCCAAGGACGCCGAGGACCTGGCCGCGAGCGGTCAGCGGCACGGCCAGGTACGAGTGCACGCCCTCCTCGGCGAGGACTACTGCAGCGGCCTCGTCGCGTGCGATGTACGCCAGATCGGGGCGCGTGACGTGCGCCATCAAGACGGGACGCCCGGTGCTCACGCAGCGCGTGACCATACGGTCGACCGGATAGGTGGCGCGCTCGCCCACCGGGTCAGCCGCGTGGACGACGTCCGTCTCGTAGGCCGCCTCTATGGCCAGGGCCCTGAAAAGAGCCTGGTCCGACGCTGGGCCGCGCCCCGTCGTCGTGCCGCCTTCCAGAACGGATTCGAGGACGTCGACCGTAGCGACGTCGGCCAGGTCGGCCACGACCAGGCCGGCAAGTTCGCGGGCCGTGCACGCCAGGTCCAAGGTGGTGCCCACGGTGACGGACGCCCTGGCGATCAGGTCCAGGCGCCGGCGTGCTTCGGCGGCCTCGGTGGCCGCGCGGTGGCGGTCGGTAACATCCACCACCGACAAGGCGATACCGATCACCCGCCCGCCGGGATCCTCCAGCCGGAAGTACGAGCCCGACCAGGCATGCTCATGGTCCGGGTCGGCGGGGGTACGCCCGATGGCGAACTGGTCCAGCAGGGGTACGCCGGTCTCCAGAACCTGCTGCATGGAGGCTTCGATCACCTCGGTGTTCAGGAACGGCAGTGCCTCGCGGACGGTGTGGCCCAGGTGCTTCTCGGCGGCCAGACCGTTGATCCGCTCCAGCGTCGGGTTGACCAGGACGTAGCGCAGGTCGGTGTCCAGCACCGCGAGCCCGAGCGGGGACTGCGCCACCAGCCGCACCGACAGCGCCAGGTCCCGCTCCACACCGCGCAGAACGGCCTCGTCGCAGGCGATCCCCAGGGCGTACACGCCCCCCTGCTCGTCGAGCAGCCGCATGTTGTGGAACTCCACCAGCCTCGTGGAGCCGTCCTTGTGCCGCACGGGGAACACCCCGGCCCAGGAACCGCCCCCCGCCATGACCTTGGCGAACAGTTCGAGAACCAGGTTGACGTACTCGTCGTCGACCAGCAGCTTGGCCGCGTACCGGCCCAGCGCCTCCTTGGCGGACCAGCCGAACAGATCCTGGGCCTGAGGGCTCCACAACGTGATCCGTCCCTCAGCGTCCAGCACCACCGCGGCCACGCTCAGCACATCCAGCAGACCGCCGGGCTCGGAGGGAACCACTCCCATGGGGCCGGGCCCGGCCCCGAACCCCTCGGACGCGACCATGACCGGACCTCCTCCTTCACCCACTGCGGCGGCCTCGGTCCGACCATCCGGTCCTCCGCACGCCCTTGTCGCCCGTCCTCTCATCCTCCTCCCGCCCCGCCCGGGCGGCAGCCTCCGCCAGCGGCTGCCGGGCGGACAGGACCCCAGGGCGGAGGCGTGCGGAGGCCGCTGCCCGGTGGAGGTGGCGCGTCAAGAGCGGCCCGCCCACGAAGCCCGCCCGGTCTGCTCTGCAGGGAACTCGGATCTCCGCCTCAGCCTCCACGTCGGGAGCAGCGACACATCCTGACTGAACGCCCGCGAACCACGGCGTAGGAGTGTTCTCGTGGTACGAGTAGGACGGCCGGTGTAGCGTCAGCGGCAGCTGTCATGGTTCCGAAGTACCGGTCGCCCGTGAGCGCAACATTCATGGGCGATTTTGCTGTTCACAGTCTCTGAGGACCAGGGCGATCACCTCCGGCTCCCGCACGGTGCGGGACCGATTCCTAGTCCCCTTGGAGGACACATGGCCACCGGAACCGTGAAGTGGTTCAACGCAGAAAAGGGCTTCGGTTTCATCGAGCAGGAGGGCGGCGGTCCGGACGTCTTCGCCCACTACTCGAACATCGCCAGCTCCGGCTTCCGCGAGCTTCAGGAAGGCCAGAAGGTGAACTTCGACGTCACCCAGGGCCAGAAGGGCCCCCAGGCGGAGAACATCACCCCCGCCTGATCCTTTGCCTCCTTCACGGAAGCCGCTGCATCTGCGGCGTCCACCGTGTGAAAGCCCGGCCGGGTCGTAACTGCCGGCCGGGCTCTTTCAAAGACCCCCGGTGCGGCCCCTTCCAGCCGCTGTACCCCACCCCGGAGGAGTCCTCGCGGCAGCGACACACGCTCCCGGGCTGCCGGAGCGGCATAACGTGATTGGGTCCGCGCCCGGGCGGGTAGGCCCGAAAGGCCGCTCAGTCCTCCCGGCCCTCCAGGAGCCGCTTGCGCAGGTACAACAGTGCCGCGGTGTCTGCGACCTCGGCCAGCTCCGTCAGCAGGGCCCGGATCCGGCGGTCATCACGCGCGTCGACCGCCTCAACGATCCGCTCGACCGTCTGCCTGGCCTGCGGAGCACCGCCCGCCGAATCGCTCCACTCGTGCGTCATCCGCTCCCCCTTTGCCCCCGCCACAGGTCACCGCCCCAGCAGAACACAGCCCAGCATCCCGGGCCGAAACCGGCGCCTGCCGACGTCAGCCGCCCCAGGCCGTCGGGCGATACAACGCGGCCCCCTGACGCTGGGCGTGGAATCAGCGGGCCGCCAGCGCCGCCTGCCCGTGGGGTGTGGGGCGTCGGCGTGTGTTGTCGGGTTCAACGGCACAGGCGGCCGCGGGTCACGCCGGTTGGGTTGATCAGGTGTGCAGGCGGCTGTTGGGGCCTTCCTGGTCGCCGGCGCTCTCGTCGTTGAACCAGTAGTCCCCGGCGGCCAGATACCGGAAGGAGTGGGTGCTCTCGGATGGCAGCTCGACCGTGACAGCCCGCTTGCCGTCCTTGCGGGGCTTCAGGGTGTGGACGCCGGGCTGCCAGTCGTTGAAGTCGCCCACCACGCTGACCGGGCCGGGCGGGGTGTCGGCGGGCAGGATGAAGGTGACCTCGGTGCGGTCCTTGCGCAGCGTGCGCTCCAACATGGCGGTCGGCTCCTGATGGCGTGGGCGGGCGGGGATCGCGCTCATCCTCGGCGCCGCGGGCCTGGTCCGCGTTCCGACGCCCCGCCCCGGCGCACGGCGTCACCCCTGCGCCACGATCCGTAGCCGGAATGGTGCGGATCGTGACTGTCCGTGTGAGCGTGAGGGAGAGGAATCCCTGACCCCACGCATCAAGGAGTCGCCGTCATGGACGGTATGCAGGACAAGCGCCAGGAACCGGGCAAGGGCCGCGAGGAGCAGGAGCGCCTGCGCCACCCGGGCCAGGATCCCGTCCACCCCGGCGCCGGCCAGGAGGAGCGGGGCAAGAGCCCCGAGGAGCTCAAGCGGCGCCGCCAGGACGAGATGACGCGCGAGCGCGACGAGGACGAGCCGCGCGACGACGAGCTCTGAGCACGGCAGAGCCGTCCGCCCACGCACGCAGGACCCGGCCGGGGCCCGTAGTCACCATCACCCCGGCCGGGTCCTGTCATGTGCCCGGCCAGGGGCCGGCCGCATCACCCCGCTAGTGCGGGGCGGCCCGAACGGTTGCCAGCAGTAGCCTGCCCGGCCGGGCTTGCGGCCGGAGTCGGGTCAGGGCGAGTATCGAAACGGGCCATCACCCCGGCACGCCGGGGGCCGGCCACGCATCAAACCGCTCATGGTGGCGAGGTGAGAGGGCATGCAGGGCGACTTCCACATCACGATCCGGCGCTACGGGCCGACCCTGCACCTCACCCCGGCAGGAGAGCTGGACCTGGACACCGGCCCGGCCTTCGAGCAGGTGTGGCTGGCCCTGGACGACCAGGTCGCGGTGGTGGCCTGCGACATGCTCCGACTGACGTTCATCGACGTCACCGGCCTGCACCGCCTCCTCGGCCTCGCCGCCCACATCCACACTCGCGGCATCGCCTTCTTCGCCTACAACTGGCAGCGCCAGCCCCTGCGGCTCCTGGACCTCACCGACCGCCTCGACCAGGCCCGGCCGGGCACAGGCAACCGCCTGGCGCCAACCCGAATACTGCGCCGCACGCTCCGCCAGGCGCAGGCGCAGGCACCGGGCCGTGCCTCGCACCCGGCGAGGGCCGGCCACCGGCCGCCTGCTCTCCCCGCCGGCGATCTGCCGTCCCGCTACAGGTGAGGAAGAACGTCCCCGAAGTCCGCGAAACTCTCGCGCCGGGCTCGTTCTTCGATCAGGCGGCGGAAACCCGCCAGAGCGAAGCGGTCACCGGTGGACGAGCCACCTCCCGGCATCCCGGCGACCTGCGCCATCAGCCGCTGGGGCTGGGGCTGCCAGCCGACGACAAGAACCCGCAGGCCCAGGCACTCCGCCCGCCGGTGCAGGTCCAAAAGCAGCAGCAGGCCGGCGGAATCCATGAACACCACACCGTGAACATCGATCATGAGGACCCGCTCCTGCACGGTGACCTGATCCAGTGCCTGCTGGAGAACCGGCGCGGCTGCCGCGTCGAGTTCCCCGCTCACGCCGATCAGGAACGTGCTCCCACACCGCTGGACCTCCGTGGTGGTCAATACGGGCTCCCTTCCTTCCACTGCCCCGGGGCCGTACCCCAGAAGCCCTCATCCTGGCCCCTGCCTCCCGGCAGCCGGTACGAGGCGCGCCAGACAAACCGCCTGGCCAGGAAAGGGGTGTGTCCATCGCTCGCGCAGGACAGGAAGGCCCGCAGCCGGCCCCCACGGCGGAAAACGCGCCGTCACGGCCCCGACTCCGCGCCCGGCGTCGGAGCCCTCCCACGTGGTGAGCGCCGACGCCGGGCGGCCGGGTCGCGCTCGGTGACATGCCAAGGCAACCGCGTCCGCCACCGCCTCGCCGGTGCCGAGTTCACCTTTGAAGACGCGCGGTGTGGACCGCAACCCTTCCAGCCCGGGGCGCTCACGGGTACGGGTGATCGCGGGTCCAGCAGCCGTGCTTCGTCCGAGGGCGGCCAGTATCAGCAACGGTTGGATCTCGAATTGCCCCCTGCCAGTGGCTCGATGCCGTCTGCACCGTTGTCCGGATATGGACGCTCAAAGCACGCTGTTCGCGCAGGCACCACTCAATGGCGACCACTGGCGGGACGTGCTGGTGCACGGCGACGAATACGGGGGGCGTCTGGAGCTGCGGCAGCTTGACGAGCCGGGCGTGGGGGGGCGTCCCGGATCGGTTGGTCCTGCTGGCCGGAAGAGCTCGCAACTGGATGCTGGCCTTGTCCGTAGTCACCGTCGTGTCAGCGGCACTTGCCGTGGTGTCGAACTAACAGGCCGAGGACCGCGCTGTTGATCCGAGGAACGCGCGGCTGCGGGATGCGGGAAGCGGTGGCTCATCGGGGGGCGGATCGGTGACCGAACCAGTGTCTGCCTCGGTGGGCGCCCGGTCGGTCGGGGTTGTGGCCCGTCTGCTGTGCTGCCGCCTGCGCGCGGGCGTCGTCGCGTTGGTCGATCAGGTCTTCGCGTTCGCGGTCGACCACGGCCTGCTCGCGCCGTGACTGCCTCTGTCCGTGGCGTGCGGCGCTGCCGCGGCGGGCGGTGCGGCGGGCTCCGGCAAGGAGCATGGCCAGTCCGAGCAGGGCGGCGGCTCCGACGATGATGCCGTAGAGGAAGAGCGTGCCGGTGGAGCCGGTCACGTGGTAGCCGAAGACAGAGAATCCGCCGGTGAGGTCGTGTGCGCTGCCGGCGTTGGCGAAGACACCAGCCACGCCGACGACGAGTGCGGCAATGAGGATGATGAGCCCGAGGATGACGAACATGACGCGCTCCAGGGATCTGCTGCTCCCTCCACGGTAGGACTGGCCTGCCCGGGAAGCCACCGCCACGGGCCGGACCCACTCTGGAAAGAAGGGGAACTGACTCAGTCCGCGATCGGAGGACATCGTGATCGCCCTCGGAGTCATCCTGCTCGTCGTCGGCTACGTGGCCGGCATCGCCATCCTGTGGACCATCGGGATCGTCCTGGTCGTCATCGGCATCATCCTGTGGATCCTGGGATCTGTTGGACACGCCATCGGCGGACGCCGGCACTACTGGTATCGGCCCTGGGCCCGGCGCGCGCCGGGCCGCCCGATCGTTCCTCATACGATGCGACGTCGAGCAGGGCCTCAGGCGCAGTATGTCCCGCGGCTCTGTTCCGTCCCAGGAGGCATCACGTCATGACCCTCAAGGGCGCCCCTACGGGGGCGCCCTTGAGGCGTATCTCTACCAAAGGCCTACAGGAGGCTGACGAGGCTGAGGGTGAGAGAGGTGTCGTCTTCTTGCTTGATCGCCATGTTGGTGGGGAAGCCCTCGGTCTTGCGGTAGGTGACCTTCTTGCCGTCGAGGCTCCAGCGCAGGTACAGAGAGCCGTTCGCGACGTACTGGTGTGGCCAGTTGATCTGCTGTGCTGCGATCTGGGCCACGATCTCCGCGTCCGCGGGGTTCAGGTCGGGCACGCTGAGGACCCTGGAGGCGGTGTCGGTGGACTTCAACTCCAGCGGTTCCAAGTTCCACGGGATGACCTTCAGGGTGTAACCGTCGGCGTCGAGGCCGTCAGCCGTGAACCGGATGTTCGCCTTGGGCATGCCAAACTCCTCTGGTCATGAAATCCGCGCATTGGGCTGCCAGCGGCTTGCGGCGGCCCCTCACCGGCCAGAGTGCCGGTAGTACGAGCCTGCCGTGTCTGGAACATCGGAGTCCGGGACAAGATCACCCTTCAGTGGGTACAGCAGCACGAAGATGGCTGGTCCACATCTCCTCCGAAGGCCTACGAGAGCTCTTCCACGTTCTCTGCGAAACCGTCTTCCTCGGTGGGGGTTTCCGGTCCGCTGCGGTAGTGGTAGGCGGCGCCGCTCGCTGCCGCCACGGCCGCTACCCCGCCTGCCGCCGCACCGCTGATGACAGCTGTGCTCTCGGTACCGTCCTCGGTGGAGTTGTCGCCGGCGTCAGTACCGTCTCCGGCGCTGCCCTCTTCCGGGAAGTCGATGAACGGGCCCTTGATGCCGTCAGACATAACGCCTCCGTAGGGCAGATGGGCAAGCAGCTCAGCGTCCAGGAGTCCCGCCACACCCTCGCCCGGGACATCTGCCACGGCAAGCGGGGCACCATCCACCAGGCATACCGGGACGGCATGGAGGACCAGCTCGGCTCGCTGGGACTGGTGTTGAACGCCGTCGTGCTGTGGACGACAAAGTACATCGACGCCGCGGTCACCCAGCTGCGCGGCGAGGGCCACGAGATCAGCGACGAGGATGTCGCCCGCCTGTCCCGGCTGAAGTTCAAGAACCTCAACGTCCTGGGCCGCTACAGCTTCACCCCCTCCACCCCGCCCCAGGGCCTGCGCCCGCTACACGACCCGGACGCCCCTGAGCTCGACGACGACGAAGACGGCGCCGAGTAGACAGCCCCCGGAAGCCGGATCGGCCCTGGTGCCGTCCCACGGGGGGAGGGCGACACCGGGGCCGACGGTTCAATCACCGGTATGGGGACCGCCCGCGGCCACCGTCCACTCCCGTACGGCCTTCTTCGAGACGCTGGGCGACCGCCGCAACTCCGCCCGCAGCTATGCAACCGCGGCGGCGGCTCTTGCCGCGCGGCTTGTTGAGGACCTTGACTTTGCGCTGCGGGGTTGCCCCTCCGGGCCGAGCCGCGCAAGGGAGTGGCCACCATGAGGAATCACGTCTTCCCCGGCACGGAAACGGCAGCCGCCCCCGTACGTCCTGGCGGACAGACGAGGGCGGCTGTACCTGTCCGGCGGTGGAGCGCCGGTGGGTGGACGGGCGGAGAGCGTATGCATCACCGTCCGGGTGGACGCGGTCGGGGGCTCAGCGGGCCGCGGCCGCGCAGGGCTGGATCGCAACGAATTCGGTGTAGTGGTCGCGGTAGGTCTCGGTGAACGTCAGCGGCGGGCACAGCTGTACCCGCCGGCGCATGTCGGCGGCGTCCTCGGGCAGGATGTAGCGGGCCTTCTGGTAGTCGCGGACCTTGGCGGCGAATGCCTTGGCGTAGGCCTCGTGAGTACTGAAGCCGAGTTGCTGTACGGTGCGCACGTTGTCGTAGCTGCCGACGAAGCCGGAGATGTAGCGCGCCTCGCCGAGTTCGACGAATGGCAGCCGGGGCACCGGTCGGCCGGTGCGGTCCTCGGTGATTGCGTTGCCGATGGCGTCGCGGACGATGGTGCCGTTCTGAGTGCGCAGCTGCGTGCTCGTCGGCGGCTGAGATCCCTTGCGGACCCAGTCGTGCCCCTGCAGGAAATGTGCGCGCAGCGCGGGTACGAAGGAGGCCGGTGTCGTCTGCCTCACCGGGAACGGCAGGTCCAGCGGCGCGTCCAGCGGATCCGGGATGTGCGGACTGCCCGCGACGACGTAGAAACGGTAGCGGTTCAGGGCGACGCCTCGGTCGGTCAGGTTCGTGGAGTCGTCAGCTTCCGAGTTCACGATGACGATCTTGCCGTCGAAGCGGCCGGCGACCAGGTCGGCCTGCGGGTCGAAGCCCTCCGTGGTGATCGGCACTGCCAGGTCGAACACGCCAGCGGCGGCACCGGAGCGAACGAGGCGAAGGATGGGGTACGAGCTGTCGGAAAAGCCCGTGACGTACTTACGGGACACCTTTCCGACCATCGAGCGGCCACCGGAGGAGAGCGCCTTGGCGAAGTCGGTGATGATCTCGTCGTCGACCCTCGCTCCGTCCTCCTCGATTCCTCCCTCGATGAACGTGCCGGGGACGGACGGGTCGAGGATGCGGTTACCGAGGGTGCTCCAGCCGACGCCGACGTGTACGAATCCGCGGCGGAACAGGAAGTCCTTGCCGAGATAGACGTTGAGCGTGCCGAGGCCCACCACGAAGTGCGGAGGCTCCACGAGCACGGTGCCGTTGGAGCGGTGCGGCTCGGCCGGGGCACTGATCCGGTAGGGCACCCGGAACCGGCCGGTCGACGTCCAGCCTTCGAACACTCCGTCGTACTGGACGTAGCGGATGCCGCCGTACGACCCGAGGGCCGTGGTCGTCGGACGGCTGAGCCGGTCCTCGGTCCCGTTCTGCGGGGGGTCGGCAGCGTCGTGGGGGGCCGCGACCGACTCGGGGTGACGGGGGACGGCCTGGGCGCCTGTTGCCGACAGGGCCGGCATGAGTGCCGCCAGCAGCAGTGCCCACAGCCCGAGCCACCTCCGACGAAAGACCGCCGACTGCGGGAGAGGGTGGGAAGGACCGGCCGGCCGGTCGGGTTGTGACCGCCGCGGAAGTGTGACCGGGCCGTTGAATCGCAACCACTGCCAGAACATCGGGTGCTCCTCCTTGTAGGCCGAGAAGCACTCATCCGGTGCTCCGGCACTGGAGCCAGCCGACCACTCCCGGTCCGGTCCGGCCTACCGGCCTCGCCCAACGGAGCGAGCTGCTTCCCCCGTGTGGGCGTGCCCCAGCAACCACGGCCCCCACGCCGGGCGGGAATCGAAGCTGGTAGCGCTGGGCCATGTTCTTGATCACGATGCGAGGCCGTACACGTCGGTCCAGGACGCCAGCCACTCGCGGGCCCTGGCACGAGCGGCATCCCGTCGTCGCAGGAGTCCTCGCCTCACACCTCACACCCTCACACCGCACCGCGCCCACCTGGGGAAACGGGCTGTGTGCCACACAGGAGCACCGGGGTGACTTGCCTACAGGACCGCACGGTGGAGAACGCGGCGGTCCCCGGACATCGCGTAACGGCGGGCGGCGAGGCCGTTCTCGATGGTCTCCCCGATCTGCTCGCACAACCGGGCGAGGACGTCGGCCGCGTCGGTGTCGGACAGGTACGCCGGGGCGACTTCGAGCATCAGCTCCCCGACCTGGTGGGTGTGGGCGGCGAGTTCGTCGACCAAGCGGCGCAGCTCGGTGAGCGCGGAATCCACAGACGGACCGACGGGGGGCGGTAGCGGTGCGCAAACCAGCCCGATGATCTTCAGCCAATATCTGGCGTATGTCCGAATTCCCCGCTTCAGCGGTTCGTTGATTCGCTAACGTCACGTGAGCAGCACGTCACGTTGAGTAGCTGTCTTTCGGGATGGACATATGCGGATCCCCGGAACCGGGGACAGGAAGGCGTGGAATGACTGAGAAGTCGAAGGCTTTCGGGGAACTCACTCTCGCGTACACGGACAAGTTGACGTGGTGCTGGGACGACGAGGATTCGGGCGGTAAGCACTGGGTGAGTTTCTGGCAGCCTGTCGCGCCGGAAGGGTTCAAGGTTCTGGGCACGGTCGCCATTCCGGCCTGGGGCTCCGCGAACCTCAACCCGGGCACCCCGAACGAGAAGATCAAAGACCACGTGGTGGCCATGGTCGTGAAGGAAACCCCGGGTGTCCCGTCGGCCACGGGCAAGCCGCCGCTGGCCTCGCCGACGGACTACGAGAAGGTGTGGAAGGACTCCGGCACCGGAACCAAGTACAAGGGCATGATCTGGCGTCCCATCCCCCCGAAGGGCTACGTCGCGATGGGCTGCGTCACCCCCAAGGACTCCTACGACAAGCCGCCGCTGGACGCGGTGGTCTGCGTCCGCGAGGACCTCACGTTCGGCTCCAACGCCAAGTGGCTCTACAGCGACGCCGGAGCCGGCGGTAAGGAAGACCTGTCCGTCTGGCGGAACGTGGTCCCCCCGTCCTACGTCGACAACACCGACGGCCGGACGCGGGCACTGATCGCCCCGAACACGTTCGCGGCGCACAATGCGTACAACCAGCCGCAGTGGTTGCCGGAGATGCGGGTGCTGTGTCTGCCCATGCCCGTTGAGGAGCCCGTACGGAGCCCTTACCCCGAGCTGACCGACCACAGCCAGCCCGCGAGCAAGACCCCGGAGGTACCGGCCAACGCGGTCTGGGTGCCGTTCACCGCCATCACCGACACCGCCAAGTCCACACCGTGGAAGCTGGAGAACTCCCCCTTCTACAAACTGGAACGCAAGGCGGCGTGGTCGCTGGTCCGCCACCTGAACAACAACACCCAGATCGTGCAGAAGGTCACCGAGGCGGTGACCCTGGGCGTCGAGAAGGAACAGGTCTCATCGTTCACGGCCGCGGTGGGTGTCGCGTTCACCGCGACGGCGGGCGTCAGCAGCGGATTCGCCAGCGCGGAGGTGTCCACCACCTACAGCCTGGAACTCGGCTTCGGAACGTCGACCGGGTTGAAGGAGATCGAGTCCCGGCAGGTCACCAAGGAACTCTCCGCGCCGCCCGGCACGGCCGCCGCCGTGTGGGTGGGCAGCAGCACCATCCAGGTCGTCCGCGCCGACAACACCCGCGTCGGGCCGCCGGTCACCTTCAAGGGCGAGACCGACCACTACGACCAGTACCCCGACACGGCGCCGTCCTCATGAGGCTCTGACACCGCCCGTACGGCTGCGCCCCCGCCGATCGTCGGCGGGGGCGCAGCCGTCCCTGCGGGTGCCTGGGGCGGCGGGAGCGAGCGCGAAATCTGTCCGCCCCTGGTGAATCCTGCGGCACCCAGTACGCATGCCAACCCGGCACGCATCCACGCCTACTCGATCCGCGTCAACACGCCGATCCAACAGGGAAGTCGTTGTAGCCGAGCGGCGCCCAGACGCGGGCGGCGTAGGCGTCGCGGACCCAGGCGGCGTGCAGCGCCAGGGAGCGGCGGAGGGCGCCCATCGCCTCGTGCAGCCCAGCCGTCATCCCCGGTCCCACCCGATCCGCTCCGCGATCACGTCGCCGGCATCGTCGGGGTCTCCCGCAGCAGTTCCCGGATCTGGACCTCGACCGCGTCGACCGCCGAGCCCTTGACCGCACGCTCGTACTTCGGCGGCCGGTCCGTGGCCAGAGCCCGCTTGACCGTGTTCCTCGAGATCCCCAGATGCCGGGCGATAGCCCGGATCGGCATCCGCTCGGCCCGATGCAGCCGGCGGATCTCTGCCCAGTCCTCCACGAGGATCACCCTTCCCTCCTGACCTTGATCACCAATGCCAGAGCCAGATGAAGATCACCAAGTGGGTCACTTTTGATACGCCGTCAGAGGGGCCGAGTCCAACCGTCGCCGAGAGCCCCGGAAGACGACAGCCTGGAGCCCACTCTTAGCCGACGCGCGCCTGGGGATGCTGAGGGAAGACGCCGCCAGAATGCACGCCCCCACACCCCCAGCCCGGGCGGCACGCCGCAAGGCGGCCAGTCGTTGCCTTCCCTCCGCAGGAAGCAGTCCCCTCCGGGAAGTGGGCCTGCCGCGGCTGGCTGCTCGTCGAGGGCTACCTGGGTGAGCCCGGCTCGCGCCAGGTAACGCCGCGCAGGAAGACTCGTTGATCATTTCTGCACGGCGAACGCGTTCGCCCGGACTTGGCCGTGGCCTCCCATGGCTGGTAGAGGGTCCCGAGCCGGAGGTAGAGCGCCCGTGGCGGTGAACGGAAACCCCACCGTCAGAAGACGCCGGCTGGGCGCGGAGCTGCGCCGGCTCCGCCTGGCCAGTGGCCTGACGAGTACACAGGTTGCAGAGCGACTGCTGATCTCCCAGCCCAAGATCAGCCACCTGGAGAACGGCCGCCGTGCCATCAAGCCCCGCGATGTGCGGGACCTGTGCGGCCTCTACGGCGTGACCGACCAGCAGGTCATCGACTCGTTGATGCGGATGGCCTCTGAATCGGACCGGCAGGGCTGGTGGGTCGCCTTCGGCGAAGTCCCCTACGCCGTCTTCATCGGCCTGGAGACGGAAGCCTCCTCCATCCGAACCTACGAGCCCCTGGTGATCCCCGGCCTCATGCAAACACCCGCCTACGCGGCCGCCGTCATCGCCGAAACGATCCCGCAGGCCACGCCCGAACAGATCGCCACCCGCCTTGAGGTACGGCTACGCCGTCAGCACCGGTTCCACCACCCGGCACGCCCCTTGAGCTTATGGGTGGTGCTCGACGAATCAGCACTGCGCCGTGTGGTCGGCAGTCCCGCCATCATGCGCGAACAGCTTGAACACCTGAGCTCCCTCAGCACCCAGCCGTACATCACCGTGCAGGTCCTCCCGCACGGCGTGGGAGCCCACCCGGGGATCTCGGGGCAGTTCTCCCTCCTCCACTTCACGGACGCTCCCGGGGCGGGGACGGTGTATCTGGAACGGTTCACCAGCGACCTCTACCTGGAGAAACGATCCGACGTCGAGCGCTACAGCGGCATGTACGAACACCTCCAGGCCCAGGCCCTGGACCCGGACAGCACCCGCCAGTTCATCACCCGCGCCACCGAGATCCACACCGGGTAGCGGGCGCACACCTCCCGAGCGTGCTTGACCCCCGCTGGCCAACCCGGAGTCAAAAGCATGGCCATCTAGGAATCCACACACCTCGCCCACCTGCGAACTTCCCGGGCTCGCTGGCCAAGCGTCGATCAACGTCTCATTTTTGTGACTTTGGCTCCTATTCGGCCCCTTTGGTGCGATCGAGGGCACAGCCGCTGCTGTCCAGGCCGGTGTGGGAGCGCCAGCGAGCCGCGTACCGGTCCAGGGGACCGCCGCGCCAGGATGAGGAGCCCCGAGGGCCCGGCGTCCCGGGCGGAAGGAGAGCGCATTGATCACCACGAACGTCCAGCGTTACGGCACGGTCCTGGTCAGCGTCACCGGGGCACTGGATGAGGACGCGGGCGCGGCGCTCCAGCGGGCGCTGGACGACGTCACCGCCGGCGAGCGGGACCTCATGGTCGACCTGCACGGCGCGATGTCCATGGACGCTGACGGCCTGCTCCACCTCCTGGCCCTGCATCGGCGGGCCGAGAGCCTGGGCTTGCGCGTCCTGGTCGTCGGCTGGCAGCCCCCGCCCCAGCAGTTCATGGCCGATGTCGCCGGCATTCGCGGTCGCGGCTCGGCCACCGGCGAGCGGTACGCCGTGGCGGGCTTTCGCCGGCTGATCGAGGAGCGGGCGCAGCGCGCACGCGACCTCTCGGATTTCGGTGCAGGCTGGCTGTCCGGCGTCTAGTGCTGTGGCCGGGAAGGTTTGCCGGGTCGCGGTGTCCGGTGCGGTGCATCGCAAGGCGGAGGACCACGCCTCGTACTGGCCGTACCGGTGTGGTCCGACAACGCGGCGAGGTGCCGTGCCGGGCGCCGCGACCCGGTGGACCTTTCCGGTCACAGCACTAGCGAGGCCCGATTCTGTTCCTCACACGGACGGTTCCCACTCCTCGGGGCCGGCGCCCCGCCACTCCACGAAGTCGGGGTCGGTGAGGTCCACGTCCTCGGCGTTCTCGAGGCCGGCCTCGGCGAGGAAGACGCAGATGTCGGCCGGGCGGTGGGCGACCCCGATGGCGGTGCCGTCGTAGCGGACCCGGCGCCACCCCTGTGCGTCCGGCGGGTAGACGATCAGCTTGGCGGCCATGCGCCCAGCCTCCATCCCGCCCACGCACGCGGCACCCGTCGGCGCCCGAACGGGTGACGTCCCTCGGCCTTCGGCGGCCGGCGCGTGGGGTGGAGTCCTCGCCCGTCAGCCGACCTCGCGGTCCGGCGGGGTGCGCGGCGCTGGTCGCGGCCTGCACGGTGGGGTGGAGGTGGAGGTGGAGGACGGTGTCGGCGCCGGTCATCTCCAGGAGCCGTTGGAGCTGGTTCGGGGGTGCCGCAATACGGAGCTCGGCCAGGGCGCGGGCCTGCAGGAGAAGGTTCCAAGGACGCCGTGTCGGTCTCACCGCGAAGGACGCCCTCGCGGGTCCGGCAGGTCTGAAAGGATCCTCGGCATGCTGATCAACCAGGGCTCGGCGGCCCGCCTCGATGACGCAACTCCGTGGAACGGCCTGTACGAGCAGGCCGCCGAGAAACAGAACGACCTCGTCTCGGAGGTGCGCACCGCGGTCGACTACGGCATGGACGACCCCGAGGATTCGGTGGAGATGGCCTGCGCTGCGGCCGAGACCGCTGGGGCCGTGGTTCAGGCCCTGGAGAGCCCGTGGGCCCTCTATACCCCGCAGGACGCAGCGACGGTCGCCTCGGCGCTCTTCGTCCAGCTCCAGCACAGCGCCGACGCGCTTCTGGAGCTGCGGCGGTCGGTCGGACGGATCGTGGAGCGCGGCGAGGCCGACCTGGTCGCCCCGGCCGGCGCCGGGCAGCCGGCGAACCTGGGCGATGCCTTGGAGACGCTGCAGTCGCTGTCCGACACGATCCGCGGCCCGGTCGCCCGGCATGCCTCCACCACGGTGCGCGCCCTTGAAGCGTCCCGAGTTCGGCCTCGGTTCCGACCGATGCCCACCAGACCGTAGTGGCCGTGGCGGCCCTGCTCGCGGAGCAGCACGAGGGGGAGGTGACGCTGAACACCCACCATGAGGAAGGCGACTACGACCCGGCGACCGACGGCGGGTTCGGATGCGGCTGCGACGTCACCATCCTTGACGCCGATGAGGTGTACAACTTCCACCGCGGCGACTCGGAATGGTCGGTCACCAGGGACTCGGGCGGCCAGGAGCTGCCCGACGGTTACACCGTCTTCGACACCCATGAAACCTTGAGCACGTCCCTGAAGACCGCCCCCCCGTTATGTTTTTCGCGGTCCTGCAATGGGGCCGCTGGCCTCCGGGCCCGGTATGACTGTGTCCCCTCTGTCGCACGGATGACCTGGGGGTGGCGTCGCCGGGCCTGTGGGGTGCCGTCGGAGACGCTGATGAGAGACCCGGCCACCGTCCGGTCCGGCGCAATGCCGGGCAGTACGCGGGCGGCAGGTCTGCATAACGTGGATGCGCGAGCACGGTGCCACCGCCGAGGCCGGCACGGTCAACCACCCTGGAGAGGTGCGATGTTAGACACCCGCAATGTGGGCGTCTTCCTGGGCATGGACGTCGGCAAGACAGCTCACCACGGCCATGGGCTGACCCCGGCGGGCAAGAAGGTCTTCGACAAGCCGATGCCCAACAGCGAACCGAAACTGCGGGCCGTCTTCGACAAGCTCAAGGCCAAGTTCGGCACCGTGCTGGTGATCGTGGACCAGCCAGCCTCGATCGGGGCTCTGCCGCTGGCCATCGCCCGCGACGCGGGCTGCGAGGTCGCCTACCTGCCCGGACTCGCGATGCGACGGATCGCCGACCTCTACCCGGGAGAGGCGAAGACCGACGCGAAGGACGCGGCGGTGATCGCGGACGCGGCCCGGACCATGCCGCATATCCTGCGGTCGCTGGAGCTGACCGACGAGATCACCGCCGAGCTCACGGTGCTGACCGGTTTCGACCTGGACCTCGCCGCCGAGGCCACCCGCACCAGCAACCGGATACGCGGCCTGCTGACCCAGTTCCACCCGTCGCTGGAGCGCGTGCTCGGGCCCCGGCTGGACCACCCCGCAGTCACCTGGCTCCTCGAACGCCACGGATCCCCGGCCGCTTTGCGGAAAGCCGGCCGCCGCAGACTCGTCGAACTCATCCGACCGAAGGCGCCGCGGATGGCCGTCCGGCTGATCGATGAGGTCTTCGACGCTCTCGACGAGCAGACCGTCATCGTTCCCGGCACGGGTAACCGCAGCGCAGCGCCGCGTACAGGTCGACCTTGTGGTCGAGGCGGGTGAGGTCCCGGCCCGTGAGCACCTCGACCCTGTCGATCCGGTAGTGGACGGTGTTCACGTGCAGGTGCAGGGCTTCCGCCGTGCGCGTCCACGAGCAGTTGTTGGCCAGGAAGACCTCCAGGGTCTCGCGCAGCATCCCGTCCCCCAAGGCCCCCAGGATCCGGGCCGCGAACACCCTTCGCACCTCGGGCGGAACCCCTGCCAGCAGTTCCGAGAGGGTGTCCAGCTGCTCGACCCCGCGCACCGGAACCGACATATCCGCCGCCCTCAGCGCGTACCGGGCCTGGCTCAGTGACACGCGCAGCTCCTCGGCTCCGGCGGCCTGCGCGCCGACGCCCAGGCGCAGGTCCGCCTCCGAGGCCCCGCACGCTAGGAGCAGCGGCCACACCGAGCGGAGCTGAGCCGTCGGGTCCGCCTCCGCGCTCGGGGCCTCGGACAGCACGGCAGCCGTCCCGCCCACTGCGTGCGGGATCCCTTCGAGGTGCGCCAGCGCCTCGGCCAGGGCGTCGCCGGAGGTGGACGCGACGACGCGGTACGGGCCACCCGGCGGCAGTCCGGCAGCGACGAGGGCCTCCTCCAGCGCCCCGAGGTCGATTGAGCCCTCCCCCTCCAGCAGTGCGAACAGCTCCTCGCTCGCGACCCGGACGGCGGCGGCTCGGCGGGTCTGCCCGTCGCGGTACTGGGCGAGGATCTCGGCGATCTCGTGGAGCACGCGCGGAGGGGCCGCGTCCGGGTCGGGGAGGTGCAGGTGCCAGGCATCGTACGGAGTGCTCTCGGCCTCGATCCGCAGCCAGACCCCGCCCCGCGCGGGGGCGGACACCGCCCGCCCGGCGGGCAGCTCGGGGGCGGACGGGGTGCGGGCGACCGTGCGGCCGCTGGCGGTGAGCAGGTAGCCGCTCACCCGGCCCAGGTGGGCGCAGGCCCGGTCGAGCAGTTCGGCGGGGCCGGCCCCGCTCTCCAGGAGCCGGCTCAGTTCGGCGCGCACGTTCTCGGGGAGTGCGAAGGTCCGGGTGGGGCGGCGGCTGAGGTCGCCCCACTGGCGCAGGTACACGGCCTCGGTCACGGCCCGGAAGCTGGTGGTCGCGGGCACGGCCGCGATGGGCACCCGGTGGGCGCGGCAGGCGGCGACGAGCTCGTCGGGGACCCGGCCGTGGGTCTCCTCGCCGGCCAGCAGGGCGGTGGCCCCGGCTTCCGCGAGGGCGGCCACGAAGCGGTCCGCCTTCGCCGGATCGCCCTGCGACCACCACACCAGTCCACTGAGGACGAGTTCCCCGGGCCCCAGGAAGCGCCCCGGGTCCTCCAGGTCAGTGGCGGTGACCCCGCTGATGTCCTGGCCGAGAAGTGGTTCCTCTCCCCAGAGCAGGGTGAGGCCGAGATTCTCGGACTGGAGCAGGTCGAGGACGTGCATGGCAGGGACTCCTTGCGGTGGGCGGTGCCCCACATTCGCTAGGTGAATACGAGGATGGCCATCGTAAATGCAAGCGCAAGCGGCCAGTTAGCCTCTTGGTTGATCGTCCAGAACCGTGGGCCGCGACGCTGTGCGATTCCGTGGCGGGGACCAGTCGTTTCGACCGCGTCGCGTTGCTTCACTGGCGGGTAGCCGCGGTTCTTCGCCGTCGGACGAGAAAGGCTGGTGGCTGGAATTGGATCTCAACACGGTGCTCGACGTGCGTGACGCGCGCCGCCGGGAGCCCTGGCGTCCGGGTGACGCCTGGCTCGGCGGCGGCACGTACCTCTTCTCCGAGCCGCAGCCGCACATCCGCCGTCTCGTCGACCTCTCCCGGATGGGCTGGCCGCCCCTGTCGTGGCAGCCCGACGGCTCCGTGGACATCGCCGCCACCTGCACGATCACCGAGCTGTCCCGCTTCGGCCGGACCCTGCCCGCCACGGCCGCGCCGCTCTTCGAACAGTGCTGCCGGGCCTTTCTCGCCAGCTTCAAGATCTGGAACATGGCGACCGTCGGCGGCAATCTCTGCAACGGCCTCCCTGCCGGCCCGGTGATCTCCCTCACCGCCGCCCTCGACGGCACCGTCCTCCTCCAGGGCCAGGACGGCGCCACCCGCCGCCTGCCCGTCACCGACTTCATCCGCGGAGCCGGCGTCAAGGACCTGCGCGACGGCGAGCTGCTGCGCTCGGTGCGGCTGCCCGCCCGCGCACTGGACTCCCGTACGGCCTTCCGGCAGGCCTCCCTCTACGGTCTCGGCCGCTCCGGCGCCCTCGTCATCGGCGCCCACGACCCCCAGGACGGCTCCCTCGCCGTCACGGTCTCGGCCGCCACCACCCGCCCCTTCCGCTTCTGGTTCGCGCTGCCGCCCACGGCGGCCGAGCTGCGCCGGGCGATCGACGACACCGTCCGGCCCGACGAGTGGTACGACGACATCCACGGACTGCCCGCCTGGCGACGGCACATGGCGCTGCGCCTGGCGGAGGAGATCCGCCGCGAACTCACGGCCGAGGAGGTCTCCCGATGAGCTACGAGATCGAGATCAACAAGCAGCGCTTCGAGGACGAGCCCCGCTCCGGCCAGTGCCTGCGCACTTACCTGCGCGAGCACGGCTGGTTCGGCGTGAAGAAGGGCTGCGACCAGGGGGACTGCGGCGCCTGCACGGTCCACGTGGACGGGCAGCCGGTCCACAGCTGCCTCTACCCTGCGGTCCGGGCCGAGGGCCGCGCCGTCACCACCGTCGAGGGCCTGTGCTCTCCCGGCGGCGAGCTGCACCCCGTCCAGCAGAAGTTCCTCGACGCCCAGGGCTTCCAGTGCGGCTTCTGCACCGCTGGCTTCCTGATGACCACGGCCGCGCTCCAGGCCGAGCAGGGCACCGCCCACGACGACGGCAAGCTGGACGACCTCCCCCGCGCCTTCAAGGGCAACATCTGCCGCTGCACGGGATACCGCGCCATCGAGGACGCCGTACGCGGCGTGAAGCACACCGAAACCCCCGAAGCGGGCCAGGCCGTCGGCAAGTCCCTGGGCGCCCCCGCCGGCCCGCAGGTCGTCACCGGAACCGCCCGCTACACCTTCGACGTCGAAGTCCCCGGCCTGCTCCACATGAAGCTGCTGCGCTCCCCGCACCCGCACGCCCGCATCGTCTCCATCGACACCACCGACGCCCTCCAGGTCCCCGGCGTGCACGCCGTGTTCACCCACCACGACGCCCCCGACCGGCTGTATTCGAGCGCCCGTCACGAGCACCCCACCGAAGACCCGATGGACACCCGCGTCCTGGACGACGTGGTCCGCTTCGTCGGCCAGCGCGTGGCGGCCGTGGTCGCCGACAGCGAACAGGCGGCTGAGGAGGGCTGCCGCCGCGTGGTCGTCACGTACGAGGAACTCCCGTACGTGATCGACCCGGAGGAGGCCATGCTGCCGGGCGCCCCCGTCATCCACCCCAAGGGACCCGAGTCGGGCATCTTCCGCGCCGAGAACAACGTGTGCGGCGAGATCCACAACACCCTCGGGAACATGGAGGAGGGCTACGCGCAGGCGGACGTGGTCTACGAGGAGACCTTCCAGACCCAGCGCGTGCAGCACGCCAGCCTGGAGACCCACGGCAGCGTCGCGTACTTCGAGCCAAAGGAGGACGGCTCCCCGGGCGAGCGCATCACCGTCCGCTCCTCCACCCAGGCGCCGTTCCTGACCCGGCGTGCGCTGTGCGCCCTCTACGACCTGAACGAGGACGAGGTCCGCGTCGTCGCGGGCCGCGTGGGCGGCGGGTTCGGCGGCAAGCAGGAGATGCTCACCGAGGACATCGTGGTCCTCGCCGCCCTGAAGCTGCGGCGCCCGGTGAAACTCGAATTCACCCGGGCCGAGCAGTTCTACGGGGCCACCACCCGCCACCCCTTCAAGATCACCATCAAGATCGGCGCCAAGGCCGACGGCACCCTCACCGCGCTGCGCATCCGCGTGGTCTCCAACACCGGCGCCTACGGAAACCACGGCCCGGCCGTGATGTTCCACAGCGTCGGCGAGTCCTTCGCCGTCTACAAGGCGCCGAACAAGCAGGTGGAGGCGTACTCCGTCTACACCAACGGCGTACCGGCGGGAGCCTTCCGCGGCTACGGCCTGGGCCAGGTCCTCTTCGCCCTCGAATCGGTGATGGACGAGCTGGCCGTCCGGCTCGGCATGGACCCGCTCGCCCTGCGCGAGAAGAACGTCATCGGCCCCGGAGACCCGATGGTGACCCCGATCGGCCACGAGGAGGACCTCTTCATCGCCTCGTACGGCATGAAGCAGTGCATGGACGTCGTCCGCAAGGCCATCGCCGAGGACCGCAGCCACCAGGACGTTCCCGAGGGCTGGCTCACCGGTACGGGCACGGCGGTCGCCATGATCGCGACCGGACCTCCCGGCGGCCACTACGCCGACGCCCGGGTCAGCCTGCTGCGCGACGGGACGTACGACATCGCGGTCGGCACGGCCGAGTTCGGCAACGGCACCACCACCGTCCACAAGCAGATCACCGCCGGAGCCCTGAACACCACCGTCGACCGCATCGCCGTCCGCCAGTCCGACACCGACGTCGTGCGCCACGACACCGGCGCCTTCGGCTCGGCCGGCACGGTGGTGGCGGGCAAGGCCGTGATGCTGGCGGCGGGATCCCTCGCGGAGCGGCTCCAGACCTTCGCGGCCCGCCACACGGGCATCGCCCGGCACCTGTGCACGCTTCAGGCCGAGGCCTTCGACTGCGCCGGCCGGGTCCTCACCCTCAAGGAGCTGTACGAGGCCGCGTACGACACGGGCAAGCTGGAGGAGATCGCCGCCGACGGCCACTGGGGCGGCTCCCCGCGCTCGGTGGCCTTCAACGCCCAGTGGTTCCGGATCGCCGTCGACCCGGACACCGGCGAGATGAAGATCCTCCGCTCCGTCCACGCGGCCGACGCGGGCAAGGTCATGAACCCGATGCAGTGCCGCGGGCAGGTGGAGGGCGGGGTCGCCCAGGCCCTGGGCGCCACCCTCTTCGAGACCGTACGGGTGGACGGGCGCGGGGAGGTCACCACGGCCGCGTTCCGCCGCTACCGGCTCCCGCAGTACGCGGACGTCCCGCGCACCGAGGTCCACTTCATGGAGACCTCCGACGCCATCGGCCCGCTCGGCGCCAAGTCCATGTCCGAGAGCCCCTTCAACCCGGTGGCCCCCGCCTTCGCCAACGCCCTGCGCGACGCGACCGGGATCCGCTTCACCGAGTTGCCGGTGACACGCGACATCGTCTGGCAGAAGATTCACCAGAAGATGCAAGGTAGGAACGAATAAATATGCCACACCTGCAGGTTGCATCAAGCACTCAAACTTGCAGATGAGGTTCCGGAACGAACGACCCCGGGCATGACCTACGCATGACCAAACTCATGCTGCACGGAGACCTGGACCACCCGGCGACCCTGAGCGTCGCGGACCTGCGGGACTGGACACAGCACCGGGCCGAGGTCACCTTCGACTGCGCGACGAACGGCCCCCAACACCACGTGTTCGAGGGCCCCTTGCTGCGCGACGTGGTCACGGACGCGGGACCGGCGTTCGACGCCCGGCGGAGAAAGGACCGAAGCCGCTTCCTGCTCGCGATCAGCGGCGGGGACGGACACCACACCGTCCTGTCCTGGGCCGAACTGGACGCCGACTTCGGCGGCGCCCCGGTCCTGCTGGCCACCCGTCTCGACGGGGAGAACCTCGACGAGGCGGGCGCGCAGCTGGTGGTGCCCTCGGACCGGTGCGGGGCGCGCTACGTCAGCGCCGTCACCCACGTGTGGTTCGGCGCACTGTCACCGCCGAGCCTAGCTAGGGCACGCCTCGCGCCAGTCGGCGTCGCGGCGGCGGCTTCAGCAGCCGCCGCAGTTGTAGAAGGTCACGTCCCAGTGGTTGCCCTCGTCCGCGTAGACGTTGCCGGCCCCTGACTTCCACTGCGGGGCGCCATCGCCGCGCACGCCGATGTAGGTGAAGGTGTTCTTGACGTAGTTGCCCAGGCAGGAGGTCTTGCCGAAGTCCAGCTTGTAGCCGTTCCAGTGCGAGTAGGTGCCGCCCGCGTGCCCGACCTCGGTGCCACCGGTGACGTTCAGGCCGCAGCCGCTGGCGCCCTTGAGAGTCTGTGCGCCCTGCGCGGTCGCGAGGTTGAGCTGCTCGAAGGACGTGCAGCTCGGGTTGTTGCGGTTCGAGCAGCCGCCGGACGAGGACCAGGTGATACCGGAGTTGCGGAACATGGAGGTCGCGGTGGCGTGGCTGACCTTGGTGGCCGCACTGGCTTCGGTGGCGCCGCCCAGGACGCCGACTCCGGGGGCGAAGAGCGCGCCGAGGACGACGGCGAGGGCGGTGAGGACGGAGCGGAGTTTCATCGGAAGGGCCTCCTGCTGATGACCGTGACGGTTGGGACGGCGGTGCAGGCGGAACGGAGGTGCCGATCGAGCAAGGGAGATGCTGCCGCAGGTCTACGCGCGTCCGCCAGAGGGCGTCGGGTACTTTCCGGCGACGTCCGGCCGAACTCCCCCTACTTCTCGATGCGGTTGCGGTGGGCGACGGCCAGGAAAGAGGCAGACCCTTTCCCCGACCGGCCGTCGCTCAGGCGTCGGCCGGGCGGCGCGGTTCGCGGCGCATCGACCACAGGTCGGGCCGCCGCCCGGGAGTTGGACTTCTCCCAGCACCCAGTTGGGGCCTGGATGTGGCCGGCGGCGGAGAAGGAAGGCGGCGTAGGCTCAGCGCGCAGCAAGGCGGTCCACGACCCGCCCAAGTGGCTGCCGTCTCCCTCAGGGGCGGCCTCACGTGGCCCGCGGTGCGGGGTCGACCGTGACCAAGCTGCGCTGGGGGCCGGCTATCGCGCAGCTCCTCCACTGCCCGGACCGCAACAACCGAGGTCGCCACACCGCTTGACCATCCGCCGTCACACAGCGGGCTGCGCACCGTACCAGGTGCCCGGCCTCGCACCCTCACCGTCGCGCGATGACGGCGGGGTCAGACCAGGTCAAGGAGCTGCTTGAACGAACCACCGAAGCCGCGGTACTCGTCGACCAGCCGGACCTCCAGAATCCAGTGGGCGTCTGGGCCGACGAAGGAATCAGATTGTAGACCGGAGGAGCCGATGGCCAAGGCCTGACCGCACATGCGGCCGGTCTACCAAGTACCCAGCGCCCAGCTCGACTTGGCGGCCAGGGCCCGCACCTAGGCGTGGAGCTGCCTGCCGGTGATGCCGTCATCCCTGAGGAACGCCTCACGGGCTGCCACGCCCACCCTGGCCAGGTCTTCGACGAGCTGATGCCTGCCCGGGTCGTCACCGAGGACGACGGTACGAGCGAAATCCGTCTCGTGCCCGGCGAGGAGCGGACCGAGATCCACCACGACGATGTCGTCCTCGCCGATCACGCGGTCCGGCGGTTCCTGGCTGGACGAAAGCACGGTGTGTGGCCCGGAGCGGACCATCGCCATCCGCTGCACTTCCACCAGCCGCAGGGACCGCAGACGCATGTCCATCCGGTCGGGTGCCACCATCACGCCGTACCTCTTCCTGCCGATCTGCCAGCGAAGGCGCACGACCACGTGCGACTGGAACCCTCACCCGCATCGGCCGACGAGGCGGAACCGACCTGCAGCGCGCTGGGACGGCGAAGAGCCATCAGCAGTCCACACCCTCGCTCCCCGAAGGGCAGTGGTCGTCCCACCAGTTCCCGCCCCCGGAACGAGACCCCGACCTGGCGATACCTATGAACCGCCACCTGTGGCGTGCCTCTCGCACTCGCTGATGTACCCCGCAGTGTTACGTGACTGCGCGGCGATGGACGTCGGCCGTCCCCCGCCAGAGGCTCCCGTCCAGCGACCGGAACCGACTCATGGGTGCATTACAAGAGCCCGGCCCGCAAAACCGGGCCGGCCGGGCTTTCATCCGGCAACGCCACTGACACAGCAGCACGCCGTTAGGACAAGGGAAGGCTCAGGCGGGGGTGATGTTCTCCGCCTGGGGGCCCTTCTGGCCCTGAGTAACGTCGAAGTTCACCTTCTGACCTTCCTGAAGTTCACGGAAGCCGGAGCTGGCGATGTTCGAGTAGTGGGCGAAGACGTCCGGGCCGCCGCCCTCCTGCTCGATGAAGCCGAAGCCCTTTTCCGAGTTGAACCACTTCACGGTTCCGCTGGCCATGTGTCCTCCAAGGGACTCGAAATCGGTCCCGCACCGTACGGGAGCCGGAGGTGATCGCCCTGGTCCTCAGAGACTGTGAACAGCAAAGTCGCCCGTGAACGTGCGCTCACGGGCGACCGGTACTTCGGAACCATGACAGCTGGCGCTGACGCTACACGGACGGTCCTGTTCGCACCACGAGATCAGCCCGCGCCGTGAACCCAGCCGCTCTCGACGTGCCGCCTCCGCCGGGCGGCGGCCCACACGCCGCAGCCCTGGGGGCCTGCCCGCCAGGCAGCCGCTGACGGAGGCACCGCCCCGCCCGGGCGGGGCGGGAGAAGGATGGGAGGAGCGCCGACACGGGCGAGTGAGGGGCTGGAGCACCGGGTCCGAGTCCCGCCTCAGTGGGTGAAGGAGGTCCGGTCATGGTCGCGTCCGAGGCGTTCCGGGCCCAGCCCGGCCCAGCGAGAGTGGTTCCCTCCGAGCAAGGCGGTCTCCTGAGCGTTCTGAGCGTGGCCGCGGTGGTCCTGGACACCGCAGGGGCGGATCACGTTGTGCAAAATAGTGGAGACAAACTAAAGTAGCGAGCGTGTTCTTGTGCTTCATTCGGAAGTGCTTCATCGGGAAGGACCGGTGAACGTGAACCACGCACAACCTCCTTGGACTGTAGACCTGTTCGGCAAGGACCGGGTCGACCTCGTACGCGACCGTCTCGGCCAAGCGCTCGTCGACATGCAGGAGAACGCTCGCGCCGCTCAACACGAGGGCGATGTCGAGAGCAACCACCCCTACGGCTGGACCCGTTGGCCCGGTTCGTACCGCCAGGTGGCCCGTCAGTTCGAGGACGTCGAAGGGGCGACAGTCTTCAAGCCGAACGGCTTCCCCTTCAACCTCGTCCACCTCGAGCGTGGGCTGCTCTACCCGTTCCGCTTCGCGACCGAGGACATCAGCGTCCACCAGGCGAAACTGCCCTCCGTTGGCCCGTTCGTCCGCGAGCTGTTCACCTTCGCCCCCGAGCCCCGCCAGGCCGCGCTCTTCGACGACGCGGATCTCGGCCACGGCCCTGTCGAGGTGCGACCCAAACTGGCGGCCCTCCCCGAAGGCACCCGTCTGGTGCTGGTCCCGTACGCCTGTAACCCCCATGGCCTGCTCAAGCCGTACTGGGGCGTGGCCTCCCTCCTCGACGATCAGGGCAGTCTCGACTGGGTCGTCGCACCCGAACCCCTGCCCCTGCCTGCGACGCCGACCCGGCGTAGGCTCAGCGCTGTTCCACAGCAGGTCGCGGCGCCGGAGCACGTCAGCTTCGACGCGGGCGACCAGCCCGTGCCGATCCTGTTCGCGCGGCCGGACGTGGAGGAAAAGCGGGATGTTCCGCCCATGACCGAGCCGGACCCGATCGAACCACTTGCCCACGAGGACGATGAAGACTGACCAGCCCCTGCTGCCCGGCATTGCAGAGCGCGGTGTGAGTCCGCGCGCCGTCTACGACGCCTTCGACCCGGTACGCCTGACTCAGGCCAGGCGCCTCGCGGGAATGACGAAGAAGGACGTGGCAGAGCACCTCGGCGTGACGCCCGCGGCAGTGGGTCAGTACGAGACGGGCGTGGCCAAGCCCCGCCCGGATCTCCTCCCGCGGCTCGCCGCCGCGCTCGACGTGCCGCTGCCCTTCTTCATCGCCGGCCGGCCCAGCAACCGGCTCGATGCCTCCATGGCGTACTTCCGGGCCTTGCGGAGCACGCCCAAGGCGCAGCGTGAACGCGCCCTCGCGTTCGCCGAGCAGGTGTGGGAGCTGACGTACGCACTGGAGAAGAGGGTCCAGCTCCCGCCCGTCGACCTCCCGGGCTTCGCAGGCGGGGAGGTCCACCCCGGGATCGATCTGCCTCGCGATCCGGCAGCGGCCGCGCGCGAGTTGCGGAAGCGCTGGAACCTCGGAGACGGACCGGTGACCCATTTGGTCAGCCGCATGGAAGCCCACGGCATCGTGGTGGTCCTGCCGGCCGCGGACGAGGCGGCTCGCACCGTCGACGCCTTCTCCTCCCGCTCGGCCCGTCCGGTGGCGATCCTCACGCACAACCGCACCGACGACGTGTACCGCCACCGCTTCACCGCAGCACACGAGCTGGGTCACCTCGTCCTGCACAGTGACGCCACGGGCGACAGCAGGCAAGAACGCGAGGCCGATGCCTTCGCCGCGGAATTCCTGACCCCGGCGGCCGGCATCGCACCGCTACTCCCTCGGCGCCTCGACCTGACTCAGCTCACCGAGATCCGCCGGGTCTGGGGGGTCAGCGTCGACTCGCTCATCTACCGCTGCCGCGAGCTGGGCATGATCTCCGACGCCACCGCGAGCCGCGGGTATCAGCGGCTGCGCGCGCTCGACGGCCAGCCCGGCTTCACCGCGGAGCCGGTCGATGGCTTCCCCGGTGAACAGCCCGCTCTGCTGACACAGGCATACGAACTCGCTGAACGCGAGAAGGGCCTCACCATCCCTCGCCTGGCCGATGAGTTGGGGTGGCACCCCGCCCATGTCCGCCGGCTCCTGGGCTCACCCGACAGCAGGCCGGTTCTGCGCATCGTTTGACACCCACCAGTCGGAGACACCTCTGAATCCACCGCGCGGCCAGGCGGCAGCAGGCCTCGCGCCGCCCTGTCGATCGCCGGTCCGCCCGGATAGGGCAGGCCGAAAACCCGCGCGACCGTGTCGAAGCACTCCCCGGCCGCATCGTCCACGGTGTCCCCGAGGTGCAGGATCGGATCGCGTGCTTACGCTTCGCAAGACAGGGCCCGCCCACAACAGCCAACTGCATCGGCGAACCTGCACCTGACCCGCCGCGAGGCCCCCGTGAGATCCGCTCGCCGGCATGCGAAGAACCGAAGGCGTGGGACGACCAATTCTCCCCTACGCCGCCCGAAATTCAATCGCACACGGGCTCCTCGGCACCCCGGGCATGTTCACCGACTACACAATTCCAGTCCGGAAGATGTGCGGCCTGAAGCCGGTGCCATCCAGGTATTCCGCTCCCGAACTGATCGGACCGCTTGTCTAAGTCAGCACGAACCAGCACGGGGGCTCGCCATCAACGCTTGCCACGCTAACGCATGGCGCCCCCTGATCCACCAGTCACCTCAGATCACCCCGGAAATTGGAGGTCAATTCTTACTACGCCGAAGCACCTCGGCCACAGCGGCACGCCCGGCTCGTGCACGCAGGTCATAGAGAGTGTTCGGAGAGGGAAGGTCAGAGCGCGGGTCACATACAGGCCGGCTTGGTCGCCCAACGCGAAAATGGGTGCCTCTCGCAGCAGGGTCACAACCTGATGCGAGAGGCCCTTCGCGACCGGTTCAAGGATCGCCACGCACTCCACGTGGTGGGTCACAAGAATCAGATCCAGCGAGAACAGGTGGAAGATAACCGCAGGTCAGGGCCTTGCAGAGGTGGCCTCGCGACATAAGCGACGTGCATTGTGGGCGCTATGTGCGTAGACGTGACGCCGGTCTGCTGCTCGGGACCGGCCTGGAGAGCGGTCGGGTGGGGCCTTCCCCTGACACCGCCAGGGCGAAGCAGGTGGCCGCAACGGAGAGCACAGCGAGGAGTGCGACGCGGTGCCACCGGCAAGGCCGGCCCGGACGAGGGCAACCCCTGCAAGGGCAACAAGCACGGCCACATCCTGGAGCTCGACGAGCACCGCTCTGACGCCGCCGCCAAGACCTTCCGCGGGCGCCTGATGCTGGTCTGTGGCAGCCCCGCCGGCCCCTCGGCGTACTTCGCGGGCTACGACAAGTCCCAGGTCAGCGCCATCTCCGGCCCGGACACCATTGCCTTCGACGAGCACGGCAACCTGTGGCTCGCCACCGACGGCGGTGCCCTCGGCTCCAACGACGGCCTCTTCGCCGTCCCGGTCAAGGGCCCGGAGCGGGGTCACGTCAAGCAGTTCCTCACCGTCCCCAAGGCCGCCGAGACCGGCGGCCCGATCGTCACGGGCGACCGCATCCTCATCACCGCCCAGCACCCCGGCGAGGCCGACGGCTCCACCACCGAGAACCTCGCCTCCCACTGGCCCGACGGCCCGGGCGGCATCCCGCGCCCGTCAGTCGCCACCGTGTGGAAGAACCGGCACCGAATCCTCGCCAGGCCGCGTTCACGCGGCCCGGGCGGTCGGCCGCAGCCGGTTCAACTCCCGTTCACACCACGCTCGCAACACTTCCCTACCCTCCCCCTGTCCAGCATTCGCAATGGAAGGGAAACCCGGTGTCCTTCGCCGTTTCTGTCCGTACGGCCGCCCTTCCCGCTGTCGCGTTGGCTGCCCTGGCCATACCGGCCGCGCCCGCGCACGCGGCCTCCGTCTCCGTCACCGCGAGCGTAGAGACCGCGCCGGTCTCGCACAGTGGGGACGCCGCCGACGACCCGGCGAGCTGGGTCCACCCGACCGACCCCGCCAAGTCCGTGGTCGTCGCCACGGACAAGAAGGGCGCACTGGAGGTCTACGACCTGTCCGGCACCAGGATCCAGCGGATCGCCGGCGACTACGGCAACAACGTCGACCTGCGCGGCAACATCGTCGTCTCCGCGGACGACGAGGCCGCCGGCGGCAACGGCGCCATGCACATCTACCGCATCGACCCGGCGACCCGGCGACCCGGCAGCTCAAGCGCCTGAAGGACGTACCCACCGAGGTCACCGCCCACGGCATCTGCCTCTATACCTCCCCGGCCTCCGGGAAGCTGTACGCCTTCCCCAACTCCACCTCAGGCCGCGTCGAGCAGTGGGAGCTGGCCGTGAACGGCGACTCCGTGACCGCGACCTCTGTACGCCTGTGGGACGCGGGATCCGCCGTCGAGGGCTGCTACGCCGACGAGACCACCGGCAAGCTCTACCTCGGCGAGGAGGACGTCGGCGTCTGGGTGTACGGCGCCGAACCCACCGCCGGCACCTTGCGCACCAAGCTCGACTCGACCGGGGCCGGCGGCCACATCACCGCCGACGCGGAGGGCATCGCCGCCGCCGGCAACCGCATCTACGTCTCCTCCCAGGGCAGCGACGACTTCACCGTCTACGACCGCACCACCCGCGCCTACGTCGGCCGCTTCTCCGTCGCCAACGGCACCGCGGCCGACGACTGCGAGGACACCGACGGCATCGACGCAACCGCCGCCAACCTCGGCCCGGCCTTCCCCCAGGGCGTCTTCATCTGCCAGGACGGCTCCAACGGCACCCCGGGCAGCAGCGGTAACCAGAACTTCAAGTTCGTCCCGCTCCAGCGCATCACCGCGCACTTCGCCTGAGCACCGATGATCCGCCGGCCCGGGCAGCGTACGCGCGGCTCGGGCCCCTGCCATGTTCTCAATGGCCGTTGGCCCCAATCGCACGCGCCAGGCCATCCGACCCAGGCATGCCCATCACCCAGACTTCTGCCCTCTCACGGAACGCACGGATCGAAGTCGGCTCCGAGAGGGTAGCCGGCCCCTTCGCGGTAGCTATTCGGCCGGAATCCTGCCCCTCTTCGGCCGGTTCGCGTCACGCCTCACCCTCGCACGCCTTCGCTGACTCGCCCCACTCAGAGGGCAGTTGCAGTCGGGGCTGCGGAATCGGCTACGATCACGGCATGATTACGGCGCGGTCACCCATCGGTGTTCTGCGGACCCAGGTGTCCACTGGTCCGCTGCGCGCCCTTTGGCTGACCCTGCTGATGCTCGGCCTGGTGTACTCACACGGCGTCAGCGCCGAGAATTCTCCGCACCACTCCACCGGCCCGTCCATGGCAGTATCGAATTCCAGCCATGCACCTGCCGATACCGTCGAGATTTCGCAGGCTGCGGTCCAGTCCCCTGCAGTGGTGAATGAAGTCGCCGCAGAATCGTCGGAACATCCGGCCGAGCAGTGCATGCCTGGACAGTCACAACAGGGTGCTGCCGCGCAGATTGCCTGTTCGGATGTTCTCGGTGATGGCATGTGCTGCGGTCAGGTCTCGCACCAGTCCCCTGCGACCGGCAACCGGGCGAACTCTCCGTCCTCGGCGGCCTCAAGAGGGCCGGCGGTCCTGCGGATCTAGGTCTTGGGTCTCTCCTCAAGCTGGTCGACACCCCGTTGAACTCTGTGGCTGAAATCAGCCGCCATCTTCGGTGCGTCCGGTGGAATCGGACCCCCCGCACCCATACGGTTCATAAATCTGAACGGGACTGTCGACGGCACCTCCCCGACCTGATCGATCTCTGTCTGCTTCCTTCTTCGGAGTTAACGAGAAGGGGCACCGCACGGAGGAACTGTGCCGTTCCACCCTCTCAAGATTCTCTGCGCTGCAAATGGTCGAATGCGGAGCGCGCTGGCCGTCTGCATTCTCACCGCGGTGACGATCACTTCCATTATCTGCGTGGTCCATCCTCAGGCAGCCGGACACTCTCACAGCGAGACGCTCGCGCCACCCCACCACCGGACCGCCGAATTCACAGGCGAAGCACCCCAGGTGCCCCACTCTGCTGAACTCTGCGTTCCGGCCGGGCGCTCCCTGACTGAGGGGCAGCAACCAGCGCCCGCTCAATCCCCGGCCGCCGCTATCCCCATCGCGGCCAGCGTCGCCATTGACCTACCGCCGGCCCAGCACCGGCCGGTTCTCAGACGTTTGGCAGCCAATGCGGGGCGCTTCACGCTCATATTGATCAGAAACTCAAAGGGTTCTCGTTCAGGACGTAGCGGACGTGCGGGCCGCCGAAGTAGCCGCGGACGATGTGTGGTTGACGCTGGCGTCTGTGGAAGAATCTGCGGGTTTCGGCGGCGAGTCCCGAGCACCAGCCCGTCTACCTCGGCGGCCCCCGGTTCCAGACCGACCCCGTCGAGCTGTACCGGGAGATGCGCCGCGACCACGGCGCCGTCGCCCCGGTCGTCCTCGACGGCGACGTCCCGGCCTGGCTGGTCCTCGGCTACCGCGAACTGCACCAGGTCACCAGCGACCCGGTGCTCTTCTCCCGGGACTCCGACCTGTGGAACCAGTGGGACCGCATCCCCGCCGACTGGCCGCTGCTCCCCATGATCGGCCGCAAGCAGCCCTCGATCCTCTACACCGTCGGCGAACGCCACCGGGAACGCGCCGCCGTCATCTCCGAAGCCCTCGAATCCGTCGACCCCTTCGAACTCAAGGGCCACGCCGAGCGGTTCGCCGACGAACTGATCGACCACCTGTGCGGCAGGGGCTCCTGCGACATCGTCGGCGAGTACGCCATGCTGCTGCCGCTGCGCGTCCTCGCCCGCATCTACGGCTTCTCCGACGCCCAGGGCCCCGGCCTCGTCACCGCCATGAACGACATGATCAACGGGCGGGCGGGCGCCCTGGAGGGCCAGCGCCACCTCGCCGAGTCGATGTTCGGGCTGCTCGCCGCCAAACTGGCCGAGCCCGGCCCCGACGTGGCCTCCCGGATGCTCGCCAACCAGGCCGGCTTCACCGTCGAGGAGGTCGCCCAGGACCTCATGGTGATGATGGCCGCCGGCCACCAGCCCACCGCCGACTGGATCGGCAACTCCCTGCGCCTCATGCTCACCGACGACCGCTTCGCCGCCTCCCTCGCGGGCGGCCGGCACAGCGTCGGCGAGGCCATGAACGAGGTGCTGTGGGAGGACACCCCCACCCAGAACGTGGCCGGCCGCTGGACCTCCCGCGACACCAACCTCGGCGGACAGCGCATCGGCCGCGGCGACCTCGTCCTGCTCGGGATCGGCGCCGCCAACGGCGACCCCCACGTGCGCACCGACGCCGGCGCCCTCACCGGCGGCAACAACGCCTTCTTCTCCTTCGGGCACGGCGAACACCGCTGCCCCTTCCCCGCCCAGGAGGTCGCCGAGGTCATCGCGCGCACCGGCATCGAGGTGCTCCTCGACCGGCTGCCCGACGTCGACCTCGCCGTGCCCGCCGCAGACCTGGCCCGCCGCCCCTCGCCCTGGCTGCGCGGCCTCACCGCCCTTCCCGTGACCTACACGCCGACCCCCGCCCTTGGAGCCACCCGATGACGTGCCCGATCGACCACACCGGCCCCGCGGCCATCACCCTCGACCCCTTCGTCGCGGACCTCGCCGCCGAGAGCGCCGCCCTGCGCGCCGCCGGCCCGCTGGTCCAGGTGGTCCTGCCCGGCGACGTCACCGTGTACGCCGTCACGCGCCACGCCGAGGCCCGCAAGCTGCTCACCGACCCGCGCGTCGTCAAGGACATCGACGTCTGGGGCGCCTGGCAGCGCGGCGAGATCCCGCTGGACTGGCCGCTGATCGGCCTCGCCAACCCCGGCCGCTCGATGCTGACCGTGGACGGCGAGGACCACCGCCGGCTGCGCACCCTGGTCGCGCAGGCCCTGACCGTACGCCGGGTGGAGAAGCTGCGCGCCGGCATCGAGGCGCTGACCACGGGCATGCTGGACAAGCTCGCCGCGCTGCCGGCCGGCGAGACGGTGGACCTCAAGGCGCAGTTCGCGTACCCGCTTCCGATGAACGTCATCAGCGACCTGATGGGCGTCGACGCCGAGGAACACCCGCGCCTGAAGGCCCTGTTCGAGAAGTTCTTCTCGACGCAGACGCTGCCCGAGGAAGTCCCGCAGATGATGGCGGACCTCGGCGCGCTGTTCTCGCGCATCGTCGAGTCCAAGCGCGAGAACCCGGGCGACGACCTCACCAGCGCCCTCATCGAGGCCTCGGAGGACGGTGACCACCTCACCACGGAGGAGATCACCAACACCCTCCAGCTGATCGTCGCCGCCGGCCACGAGACCACCATCAGCCTGATCGTCAACGCGGTCGTCGCCCTGGAGAGCCACCCCGAGCAGCGCGCCCTCGTGCTGAAGGGCGACGTCTCCTGGGAGAACGTCATCGAGGAGACCCTGCGCTGGTCCAGCCCCACCTCGCACGTCCTGATCCGCTTCGCCACCGAGGACGTGGAGGTCGGCGATTGGATCCTGCCCAAGGGCGAGGGCCTGATCGTCTCCTTCGGCGCCCTCGGCCGCGACGAGGCCCAGTTCGGCGAGACGGCGGGCGAGTTCGACGTCACCCGCACCCCGAACCGCCACATCTCCTTCGGCCACGGCCCCCACGTCTGCCCCGGCGCGGCCCTGTCCCGCCTGGAGGCCCTGGTCGCCCTCCCGGCGCTGTACGCCCGCTTCCCGGACCTCGCCCTGGCCGTGTCCCCCCAGGACCTGCGCAACAAGCCGATCCTCACCCAGAACGACCTCTTCGACCTCCCGGTCCGCCTGTCCTGACCCCGACGCCCGCGCCCCCTCGGCCCGAGGGGGCGCGGGCGCCCGTTAAATCGGATGTGCGTGCGGCGCGCGGTTGTTAGGTTCGGGGTGTGCCGAAGCTGAATCAGATCATCGCAGTCGAAAAGGGCGTCAAGTCCAAGGCCCTCCAGGAGCTCACCCAGGCTCACCAGGACGTGCAGAAGCCCGCCCTGCTGGCCGGCATCTCCCGGACCTACCAGCCCAAGGACGAGGAGGGCGAGCAGCTGCCGCCCGAGTCCACGCGGGTGCAGGTCAAGGCCGAGGACGCCCTGCGGGCGACCGCCGGGACCCTGACGCGGCTCTTCGACGTGACCGCGACGAAGGACTGGGCGAACCGGACCGCGGTCGCCGACGTGGTGGTCGACGGCACGGTCCTGCTGCCCCAAGTACCCGTCCCGTACCTGCTGTTCCTCGAGAAGCAGCTCACCGACCTGCACACCTTCGTGCGCAAGCTCCCGGTGCTCGACGCCTCCGAGTCGTGGAACCTGGACCCCTCGACGGACTCCTGGAAGACGGAGCCCGTGCGGACCATCCGCACGAAGAAGGTTCCGCGCAACCACGTGAAGGCCGAGGCCACGGAGAAGCACCCGGCGCAGGTCGAGGTGTACTACGAGGACGTGCCGGTCGGCTACTGGACCACGGTGAAGTTCTCCGGCGCGCTGCCCGCCCGCCGCGTCAACGAGCTCCTCGACCGCGTCGAGAAGCTCCAGCAGGCCGTCAAGTTCGCCCGCGAGGAGGCGAACAACACCGAGGTCACCGATCAGCGGATCGGAGACGCGGTCTTCGGCTACCTCTTCAGGTAGCCCCCACATTCGCCCCCCGTCGCGAGCGGGGGGTGCGCGATGAGCGCAAGCTGAAACTGATGTTGAAGCTGATCCAGGGGTGTCAGGTGGGGGTTCGAATCCCTCCCCCCGCACACGTGCGGGGGTGGCCCAAGTCCGGTAGAGGCGGCCCCGTCAAACTCAGATTCTCGCTCCAGTCTCAGTATTCGCCGCCGAACACCGGATCGACCGAGCGCGGGCGAACATTGGCGGATGGGGGTTCAAGTCCCCTCGGCGGCTCTCTCGTGCCGCTGTAGTTCAATGGCAGAACACGTCGATCTCAAAATGATCCGCGGCTCTTAAACGCCGCCGGTGTGCGCAAATGGGTGGCAAGCTGGAGCCCGGGAGCTGGACATGCTCCCGGGCTCCGTCACGTTCCCGCACCGAGGGCCGAGGGCCGAGAGCCCAGGGCCCAGGGCCCAGGGCCGCACGGGCCACCGCACGGCCCCCGGCCCCGTTACGCGGCCACCGGGACCGACACGAACGTCTTGCCCGACTCGTTCTCGACCAGGACCGCCCGGACGTCCGCCGGGTCCACGGCCGCCGAACCGTCCAGCGCCGCGCCCTTGCCCTCGCCGTGCTCCGCGGAGCCGACCACCCAGCTGCCGGCCGTGGTGCGCGTACCGTCCCGGGAGACCACCACCAGGCGGCACCGCTCGCCCGCCCGCACTCCCGTCACCGCCGCGTGCACCCGTACCCACTTCGCGGCGGGCGTCACCTGTACGGTCATCCGCGCGCCCGTGCCCGCGTCCGTCGCGGAGGCCACCTTGGTCCCGCCCACCGGCGGCGACGGCTGCGCCGAGACCGTGGGCGTCGGAACCGGAGGCAGCGCGATGGGTCCGCCGTCCGCACCGCCCACCTGGGTCCCGGCCCAGAACACGGCGGCCAGCGAGGCCGCGGCGGCCACCCCGGCGAGCACCGTCCGGCGCCGGCGGGCCCCGGCGACCTCCTGCCGCATCTGCCGCAGGGTGCGCTGGAGCAGCAGGTCCCCGCCCTGCGGCGGGCCTTCGAGGAACGCCTCCGCCGGCACCTCGCCCAGCGCCGCCTCCATCTCGCGCAACGCGGTCACCTCCTGCCGGCACTGCACGCAGCCCTCCACGTGTTCCTCGACCCGGCGGACGTCCGCGTCGTCCAGGACGCCGAGAACGTACGGGCCGAGCAGTTCCTCCTCGTGCCGCTGCCGGTTCATGCCACCACCTCCTGAAGTCCGCCGGGCCGCCGGGGCGCCCCGCCCGTTCGTCTGTCGTCCCCGAAGGCCTCTCGGAGCGCCTTGAGCGCGTAGTGCGAGCGCGATTTGACCGTGCCGGCCGGGATGCCGAGGGTGTCCGCGGCCTCGGCGACGCTGCGCTGGCGGTAGTACAACTCCGTCAGCACGTCCCGGTGTTCCGGGGACAGCCGGTCGAGGGCCCCCAGTACCGCCATCGTGTCGACCACGGCGTCGGCATGGTCCGCCTCCACCGGCGGATGGGCCGGCGAGCCGGATACCTCCGGCGGCCGCGCGGCCTTGGCCCGGTACCGGTCGGTGATGATGTTGCGGGCCACCGTGAGCAGCCAGCCGCGCACCGAACCCTTCCCGTTGACGAGGACTTCCGAGTGGCGCCAGGCCCTGATGAGGGTCTCCTGGACCACGTCCTCGGCCGCGGCCCGGTCCCCGGTCAGCCGCGTGGCGTAGGCGAGCAGGGCGTGGCCGTGCTCCTCGTACACCGACTTGATCAGTGCTTCGTCGGCTCCGCCCCGCCGAGCGCGGGGCCACAGTGGTCCGGCCATCTCACCCTCTCCGTCTTCCTCGCTTGTGTGGTGCTGTCACAACACGCCACACGGGGGTGCCGGGTTCACGTGACCTGCGTCACGGGGTCCCGGCCGGTCAGGTACGGCAGGTGCGGCCCTGGTTGAGGCAGTCCACGACGTCCGCCATCCGCTGCCCGGTCATCGCGTTCACGAACATCGCGTGGTCCGTCCTGGGACTGTGCCGCTGCTCGGGAAAGGAGTCGAGCGCGATCGGCGCCCCCGGTGGCACGTCGTAGGCGAGCGAGATCCGCAGCTCGGGCACCGGGAAGGTGCCCTGCGGACAGACCCCGTTCGCGGCCGGGAAGAGCAGGTGGGACCGGTGCCCGGGGCTGGTGGTGTCCAGACCGTTCCAGCAGCTGGGGAAGGCCAGCGTGCGGGTGAGGCGCTCGCCCGCCGGACAGCGGGGGTAGCGGGTGGTGGACCGGTCGGGAGAGCCCGAACAGCCCCAGCGGGCCCGCACGTCCGCGTCGGTGCCCGCGGTGAGGGCCACCGCGTCGCCGGTCATCGCGTTCAGGAACCGAGGCATCGCCACCACCTTGCTCACCGGGCTGCCGATGAACTCCACGTTCACGGAGGCCTCCGGCAGGATCCGGCCCGCGTTGCCGTGGCCCGCCGAGCCCTCGTGCGCTCCGCTGCCCGGCCGGTCGGTGCGGCGCAGCACCGGCCAGTAGTACGTGGAACGGTCGCCGCCCGCGCAGCTGGTGGCGGCCGCGTCCAGGGAGGCTTCGGTGGAGAAGGCGTCCGTGGACAGGTTCCCGACGTAGGCGTGGGTGTGGTGGGCGCCGGAGCGCAGTCCCGGCGAGACCACCAGGTTGTCCTCGTTGTAGTGGCCCTCGGCATTGCGGCCGCAGTCCACGGACACCCGGCCCGTGGAGGCGTCGGGTCCGCTCGGCCGGGGCGCGGCGGGACCCGGCGGGACCTCGGACAGGTCCACGAAGTCGCCGGGCGGGGGGCCCGCGCCCGCCGCCGGGCGCGGGGCGCCCACCCGCGCGGCCCCCAGCACGGCAGCGGTCAGCCCGCCGCCCAGCACCAGGCATATCAGCAGCGTGAGCAGTCGGCGATCGATCCCCATGCGGGCCACGGTTGCCGCCCGCCACCGCCCGCGTCAACCTGGCGTCCACAGGTCGGTCGCCGCCCGGGGCGGGAGCGGCCGCGGCGGTGGCCGGAACGCGTTGAAGCTGTTGCACGCACCCCACCCCACGGCCCGGCCCCGCAACCTTTGTCCCCGCGAGGCGGTTCACAGGCCAAAGCAACCTTCTCGAGCGACCCGCATCGCAAGGAAGGACCACCGCCGTGCCCTCTTCCAACCACCTCCTGCACCGCGTGATCAGGGAAACAGGCTGGACCTACGAGGCCCTGGCCCGAAGGCTCAACGCGAGCGCGCAGGCGGCCGGCCTCACCACCGGCTACGACCGGACCTCGGTCGCCCACTGGCTGCGCGGCAGCACGCCGCGCGACCCCGTGCCCGGGCTGCTCTGCGAGATCCTCGCGGGCCGGCTGAACCGGCCGGTCGGCCCGGCCGACATCGGGATGGACCGGGCCGGCCACGACCCGGCCCCCGGCCGCCTGCCCCGGGCGGCGGACCTGCTCGCCACCGTCCCCGGCCTGCACCCCCACCGCCGGCCCCGGGGCGGGGCGGGCGAACCAGGGGCAGGCCAACCCGGGGCAGGCCAACCCGGGGTAGGCGAACCCCACCGCGTCCCCGAGCAGCGCGAACGCGGTGAACGCGGCGAAGGCGGCAAGCACGAGCGCGGCGCGGCCGCCGCCGACGCGGAGGGCGGCCAGGTCCCCGCCCTCTCCCACACCGAGCTCCGCAGGGCCGCCGAGAGCTTCTTCACCGGCCAGATCGACGCCCTCGGCGGGGACGCCACCGCGCCAGTACTCCTCGCGTACCTGCAGAGCACCTTCCGCACGGCGCTCACCACCCGGGGCGACGGCTCCCTGTCCGCGCTGGAGATCGGCCACGCGGCGCGCACGGTCCTGCTCCTGGCCCGCAGTTACGCCGACCAGTGCTCCTTCGACGCGTCGCGCCGGACCCTGAGCCGGGCCGCCTCCCTCGCGGAGCTGGCCGGGGAGCCCTCCACGCAGGCCATCGCCCTGCGCATGCTCAGCCAGGACGCCCTCGACCAGAACCAGTCGGCCGTCGCGCTCTCGTACGTGACCCGGGCACTGGAGGTCGCCCCGTGCGCGCCCGCCGCCGTACGGGCCTTCGTGGCGGCCCAGGCGGCCCACGTGCACGCCGCACTCGGTCACCGGGAGCAGGCCCTGGTCTGGCTCGAGACCGCCGACCGGCTGCAGGGCGGCGCCGTGGGCGACACGGACCCCTTCCACACCTACCGTCCGGCCGCCCTGTACTTCAAACGGGCCGTCGTCCTCGGCCTGCTCGGCGACCACCGCGCGGCCCACGAGGCGCTGGACGCCTCGCTGGCCGCCCGCCCCGCGCAGCAGGAACGCGCGATCATGCTCACGCACGTGGAACGGGCCCGCCTGTACCGGCTCGGCGGCCACGAACGGGAGGCCGCGGCCGAGCTGCGCCGGGCCGAGGCCCTCAACCGGGGGGTGCACTCCCCGCGCGCCACCCGCGAGATCGAACTCCTGGGCCAGGGCACCCCGCCGCGCTGAACGGGGCGTCCGCTCAGGCCAGCGGTTCGGCGTCGAGCTCGACCACCTGCGCGGGCCCGGCCCGGAACGCGGGGGCGGCCGCGTCGGCCTCGACCATGTGCGCGGTGGCGTCGTGCGCGGCGAGCGCCGCCTTCGACGCCCACTCCTCCAGGAGCACGAACCGGTCCGGATCGCCGCTCACCCGGTGCATGTCGTAGCGCAGGCATCCGTCTTCGGCCCGCACCACCGGCGCGAGGCGCTCGTACGCCGCGGCCTGCTCCCGTCCGCGGCCCGGGAGCGTGGTGATCATGATCATGATCATGAGTCGAACCGTCGATGGCATGCGCTGAGACTAGATCGACGACTCCGGGCGGCGGAAAGGATTTTCCGGTGCGGCCCTCCCCGCATGGCCGGTCCGGTCCTTGCCCGCGGCGGGCGGACCGCGCAGAGTACCCGGTATGACTCCGGAAGATCTCCTCCAGGCCCTCGCCCGAACCCGCGCCTCCCTCGACGGCGCCGAGGTCACCTTCTGGTGGACGGGCGACGTCTACTCCTGGGCCCCGGGCGAGCCCTACCGGAGGCTGTTCGGCTTCGAGGGCGTCAACGTGGCCCGCCTGGTCGGGGATGAAGCGCCGGGCACCTACCAACTCCTCACCCGCGAAGCCGCCTTCTACCTCGACCCGCAGACCCGCGAGATCCTGGAGACCTGGCAGGACGAGCCGGTGGTCCACGTCTGGAACGACCCCGCGAACCAGCGGTGGCGGCCCTTCCCGGTGCCCATGACCGAGCTGGGCGACCAGGTGTGCTTCAGCCTGGAGATCCCGCTGGCCTATCCCTCGCCGCTGCCGGTCGCGCAGTACCCCGAGAACTCGGCCGACGACACCTACCGGGCCCTGGAGCTCTTTCAGTTCTTCGCACCGGCCTCGGTCCTGACCACCGACGCGCCCAGCGTCGCGTCCACCATGTCCTGGACCCGGACGTCCCCCTGGCTGCCCTGGATGGCGCAGGGGCAGCGCCCCGGCGGGCTCACCTTCCACTGCCGGGGCCGCAAGCTGGCCTCGTACGCCGAGGTCCCGGACCGCACGCGCGCCTACATCGAGGCCCACCACCCGGAGTTCGCCCACGCCCCGGAGAAGTGGACCGAGCCGAACGAGACGAGCTGGACGTACTTCCGGCGGCTGCACCCGCCGAAGGCCTGACCGGCCCGGGGCCGCCGACCGGGCCTCGGGTTCCGGCCGCGCCTACCGCTTCCCGGCCGCGCCTACCGCTTCCCGGCCGCGAACCGGTCCAGGGCGCGGAGCACGTGGTCGCGCGTCGTCGCGCCGCCCAGGTGGCCCGCCTCCTCGACCACCGTGAGCTCCGAGCCGGGCCAGGCGCGGTGGAGTTCCCACGCCGTGTCGAGCGGCCCGCCCATGTCGAGCCGCCCGTGGATCAGGACGCCCGGGATGCCGGCCAGCCGGTGCGCCCCGCGCAGCAGCTCGCCCTCCTCCAGCCACGCGCCGTGGGAGAAGTAGTGCGAGCAGATGCGGACCAGGGCGATCCGGGCGGCCGGCGGCCGGCCGGCGTACGGCCGGGAGGCGCCCTTCGTCTCGCCGGAGAGCACCGCGTCCTCCCAGGCGCACCAGTCGGCCGTGGCCCGCGCGCGCACCTCCTCGTCGGGGTGCTCCACGAGGCGGGCGTAGGCCGCCACGACGTCCCCGTCGCGCGGGATGCCGCCGGCCCCCGCGAGGAATCGCTCCCACTGCTCGGGGAAGTACCGGCCGACACCCCGGTAGAGCCACTCGATCTCCGAGCGCCGGGTCGTGGTGACGCTCGGGATGACGATCTCGGACACCCGCTCCGGATGGCGCTGCGCGTAGGCCAGGATCAGCGTGGAGCCCCACGAGCCGCCGTACAGCAGCCAGCGCCCCACGCCGAGGTGCTCGCGCAGCCGCTCCATGTCGGCGATCAGGTGCGCCGTGGTGTTGTGCCGCATGCCGGTCGCGGGATCGCTCGCGTGCGGGGTGCTGCGGCCGCAGCCGCGCTGGTCGAACAGGACGACCCGGTAGCGCTCCGGGTCGAAGAACCGGCGCGCCTGCGGGCCGCATCCGGATCCCGGACCGCCGTGGACGACGAGCGCGGGCTTCCCGTCGGGATTGCCGCAGGCCTCCCAGTGCACGAGGTTGCCGTCGCCGACGTCGAGCATTCCCTCGTCGTACGGCTCGATCGGCGGGTACATCTCGCCCATGTCCGGACCTTCCCACTCCCTGACCCCAACGGTCCCGCCCACACTACGGCGCAGGCCACGGGAGGCGCGGGCGGTCGGCGGCGAGGGGCCCCGGGGGAGCGGCAGGGGCCGGACAAGGGTTTTCCCCGTATCGCGTTCATCCCGCCGTTGCCTACTGTCTGCCCACCGGCGATCCTCCCCGTCCGAACAGCCCCCGCGCCCACCCCACATGGCGTGAAGCTATAGGGTCGGCTCTTCGCCGGTGCCACCGTTGCCCAGCCCCGACGTCGTGGCGGGCAACACAGTGGTGAGCAGCGGTGGCCGGGCGGGCTCGACCAGCCCGTCCCGGCCCCGCGGCCGCCGGTTCACCTCCCACACAGCACCAACCGGCCGCCTCGGCCCGCCCCGCGACGGCCCGCGAAAGGGAACACCGTGCACGCATCCAGACGCAGGCTCATATCCGTGGTGGCGATGTCCGTCACCCTGCTCGCCGGCTCGGCCACCACCTCGGTGGCGCTGGCCGCCGCGGATCCCGCCCCGGCCGCAGCCGCCGCCACCGTGACCGCACCGGTGGAGAACCTCATCGTCGGGTACAAGGCTTCCGCCGCCGAGGCCAGTTCCAACACCGCGGCCGCCACCGACGCCGCCGCCAAGGGCAAGAAGGCCTCGAAGAAGGCGAAGTTCGAGCGCCGCCTCGGTACCGGCGCCGCCCTCGTCAACCTCGGCGGTGCGACCGCCCCGGCCGACGCGGCCGCCGTCATGGCGCAGTTCCGCGCCGACCCCGACGTCGCCTACGTCGAGCCGGACTCCCGTGCGTACGCCCTGGCCGTCGCCCCCAACGACACCGAGTACGCCAAGCAGTGGGACCTCTTCGAGTCCACCGCCGGCATGAACGTCCAGACCGCCTGGGACAAGGCCACCGGCTCCGGCGTCACCGTGGCCGTGATCGACACCGGTTACGTCGCCCACACCGACGTGGCTCCGAACATCGTCTCGGGCTACGACTTCATCTCCAGCTCCAGCGCCGCCCGCGACGGCGGCGGCCGCGACGCCAACCCGGCCGACGAGGGCGACTGGAGCGCGGCCGGCGAGTGCGGCACCGGCTCCCTGGCCAGCGGCTCCTCCTGGCACGGCACCCACGTGGCCGGCACCATCGCGGCCGCCACCAACAACTCCAAGGGCGTCGCGGGCATCGCGTACAACGCGAAGATCCAGCCCGTGCGCGTCCTCGGCAAGTGCGGCGGCGCCACCTCGGACATCGTCGACGCCATCACCTGGGCCTCCGGCGGCTCCGTCCCGGGCGTCCCGGCGAACGCCACCCCCGCCAAGGTCATCAACATGTCCCTCGGTGGCTCGGGCGCCTGCACCAGCAGCTACCAGAACGCCATCAACGCGGCCGTCGGCCGCGGCACGACCGTCGTCGTGGCGGCGGGCAACAGCAACGCCGACGCCGCCGGCTTCACCCCGGCCAGCTGCGCCAACGTGATCAACGTGGCCTCCAGCAACCGCGCCGGAAGCCGCTCGTACTACTCCAACTACGGCTCGATCATCGACATCGCCGCCCCGGGCGGTGAGACCCGCCGCGCCACCGACACGCCCGGCACCGTCACCACCCCCGAGAACGCGATCCTCTCCACCCTGAACACCGGCACCACCACCCCCGGCGCCGAGAGCTACAAGCCCTACCAGGGCACCAGCATGGCCGCCCCGCACATCGCGGGCCTCGCCGCGCTCCTCGTCTCCGCCAAGTCCTCGCTGACCCCGGCGCAGATCGAGTCGGCGATCAAGGCGAACGCCCGTCCGCTGGCCGGCACCTGCACCGGCGGCTGCGGCGCCGGTCTCGCCGACGCGGCCGCGACCGTCACGGCCGTGACCTCCACGCCCCCCACTCCGGGCTTCGAGAACGGCACGGACTTCGCCATCGGCGACAACACCACCGTGGAGAGCCCGATCACCGTCAGCGGGGTCGCGGGCAACGCCCCGGCCGCCCTCAAGGTCGGCGTGACCATCGCCCACACCTACATCGGTGACCTCAAGGTCGACCTGGTCGCCCCCGACGGCACCGTCTACACGGTCCACAACCGCGCCGGCGGCGGCACCGACAACATCAACCAGACCTACACCGTCAACGCCTCCTCCGAGGTGGCGAACGGCACCTGGAAGCTGCGCGTCAACGACAACGCCGGCGGCGACACCGGCAAGATCGACTCCTGGAGCCTCGGCTTCTGAGCCGTGACCCCGCGACGCCCCAACGCGTACTGACGGGGCGATAGTACGGACCAACAAAGCCCGTCGGACCTGCTGATACACCGCGTATCGGCAGGTCCGACGGGTTTTCCTGCCGCGTGACTGATTTCTGCGTCACAATCCGGGCCCGCCGGGCATCCGACCTCGTATTGTCGCGTCTCACAGGAAGGGCACAGGACGGCGAACCGAGAGGCTGGTGGCTGTGCGTGGTGGCGGCTACGGGGAACGCTGACACGACCGTCGGACACGGAGAACTGATCAAGGCGGTGGACCGCGCGCTGACCACGCACGGACGCGCCCTGCTCACCGGACCCGCCGGCGCGGGCAAGTCCGAGGTGCTGCGCGCCCTCACCGAAGCCGCCTCGCTGCGCCACGAGACCGTGCTGCACCTCGCCCCCGAGGCCACCGACCGCTGGATACCCGAAGCCTCCGCCGCCGCCCTGCTGGCCTCCGTCCCCGCCCTCGCGCTGGAACGGCTCTCCGGACCCCAGCGCACCGCCATCGCCCTCCTGCGCCGAGAGACCGACGCGCCCCGCGCCGGCCGCGACCACGTCGCCCTGCGGCTCGCCGTCGTCGAGGTGCTGCGCACCCTCGCCGCCCGCGGCCCCGTCCTCCTCGCGCTCGACAACGCCCAGTGGCTCGACGCCGAGAGCACCGACCTGCTGCGGTTCGCGCTGCGCCTGACCCCGCCGCACGTACGGGTCCTGGTCGCCGAATGCGTCCAGGGCGGGGCCCCGCTCGCCGGACCCCTCTGCGGACCGGACACCCCGCAGGTACGGGTGCCCCCGCTCGGCACCGACGAGATCGCCGAACTGCTCGTGCGCCGCGGCCTCCCGGCCCGCCTCGCCGGCCGCATCCACCAGGCCAGCGGAGGCAACCCGCGCCTGGCCCTCGCACTCGGCCACTCCCTCGCCGAAGCCGCCGGGGCCCGGGACGGCAGCGCCCACCACGCCGACCCGCTGCCCGTCTCCGGCCAGGCCCGCGAGGTGGCCCGCCGGCTCCTCGGGGTCCTGCCCGCCCAGGCCCGCCGCACCCTGCTCCTCGCCGCCCTCGCCGCGCGCCCCACCACCGCGCTGCTGCGCCGGGCCGGCCGCCCGGGCGCGGAGGCCGAACTCGCCCTGGCCGAACGCGCGGCTCTGGTCACCGTGGAAGAGGACGGCGCGGTCCGCTTCACGGCCGGCGCCCTGCCGACCGCGCTCGCCGCCGACGCCGGCTGGCCCGAGCGCGCCGCCGGCCACGCCGCGCTGGCCGACGCCGTGGACGACCCCGTCCAGGCCGTACGCCACCGGGCGCTGGCCGTGGACACCCCCGACCAGTGGCTCGCCGCCGAGATCACCGAAGCCGCCGCCTCCTGCCGGCGCCGCGGCCAGCGCGCGCTCGCCGCCGAGCTCGGCCTCCTCGCCGCCGAGCGCACCCCCTCCCACCTGCCCGGAGAGGAGCTCGCCCGGCTGGTCGCCGCCGCCGAGGACGCCGGGTGGGCCGGCCGCGCCGACCTGGCCCGGCGCGCCAGCCGCGCCGTGCTCGCCCGCGACGCCTCGCCCGGGGACCGGGTCCGCGCCCGCCTCGCCGTCATCGACGCGGCGGGCCAGGACCTCGCCGCCCTCGACGAGACCTTCGCCCACGCCACGGCCGACGCCGAGGGCGATCCCGCGCTCCAGGCGGCCGTCCGGCTGCGGCTCGCCTGGAAGCACAACCTCAGCGACGGCGACCCCGTCCGCTCCCGGGACACCGCCGCCCGGGCCGGCGTCCTGGCCCGCAGCGGGGGCGACCAGGTCGCCGAAGCGATGGCCCTGACCGTGCGGGCCCGGATGGGCCGCATCCTCGGGGACCCGGACGCCGAGGAGATCCTCGCCGAAGCGCTCGCCCTGCCCGCCCCCGAAGTGCCGCTCGGCATGCGCAACGCCCCGCAGTACCTCGCCGTGCGCCACGCCCTCTTCGACGACCGGCTCGCCGACGCCCGGCGCCAGCTGCTCGTCCTGCTGCCCGCCGTCCGGCGCACCGGCTCCGCCGAGGACGTCTTCGAGGTGCTGCGCAGCCTCACCGAGGTGGAACTGCGCGGGGGCAGGTGCGCGGCCGCCACCGCGCACGCCCGCGACGGCCTGGAACTGACCGTGGAGGCGGGCCTCTCGCCCGGACCCGCCTGGTACCTCGCCGCGCTCGCGGAGGCGATGGGCGGCGGCTTCCCGCGCGCCGCCGGATACGCCCGGCGGGGCATCCAGGCATCCGAGGAGGAGCACGACCAGGTCTTCCTCTCCCGCGGCCTGTACGTGCTCGGCCTCGTCGAACTGGCCACGGGCGAGGCCGCGAAGGCCGTGGCCACCCTGCGCCGCGTCGCCGAACTGGAGGCGGCCCAGCAGGTGGTGGACCCCTCGGTCCTGCGCTGGCACGGGGAGCTCGCCGAGGCCCTGGTCGCCGCCGACGCCCCCGACGAGGCCGCCGACCTGCAGGCCCGGGTCCGTACGACGGCCCTCTCGCTCGGCCGCACCAGCGTGATCGCCGCCCTGGACCGGGCCCGCGGCCTGTGCCTGTCCGCGCACGGCGACGCCGAGGCGGCGGTGGCCCTGCTGGAGGACACCACCGAGCGCTTCGCGCTCCTCGGGCTCCCGCTGGAGCGGGCCCGCACCCTGCTCGCGCTCGCCCGCGTGGAACGCCGCCGCCGCCGACGCGCACCCGCCCGCGCCGCGCTCCAGGCCGCGGCCGAGGCCTTCGCGGCGGCCGGCGCCACTCCCTGGAGCGAGCTCGCGCGCGAGCCCTCCGCCGGCGAGGGCGGCGGCCCCGACGGCGCGCGCGCCCTGGCCGCGCTGACGGAGGCGGAGACCCGCCTCGCGCTGCTCGTGGCCGAGGGCGCCAGCAACCAGGAGGCCGCCGCGAAGCTCTTCGTCCGTGTGAAGACGGTGGAGGCCCGCCTGACCCGGATCTACCAGAAGCTGGACGTCCGCTCCAGGGCCCAGCTGGCCACCACACTGCGTACGCGCTGAGGTCCGGGATCAGCAGGTCAGGTTGTTGCCCGGGGTCACGCCCAGGAGCTGGGTGAAGCTCTGGTAGGTGTTCACCCGGCTCTGGACTTGGGCGGGGTTGCCGCCGTTGCACTCCAGGGCGCCGTTGATGGAGCGGATGGTCTCGCCGAAGCCCGCGCCGTTGACCATGGCCGCGTGGGCCGTCATCGTGCCCGGGCCGTTCTGGGTGTTCCAGTACCAGAGCGCGGTCTTCATGGCGACCGCCAGGTCCTGCTCGACGAGGTAGGGGTTGGCGAGGAGGTTGATGCCGAGGGCGTCCCCGGCCGCCTTGTAATTGAAGTTCCAGCTCAGCTGGATGGGACCGCGCCCGTAGTAGGCGGCCTGCCCGGCCGGACAGCCGTACGGCTGGTTCGTGTCGCAGTAGTGCGGGTAGTTCGCGGTGTTCTGCTCGACGATGTGGACGAGTCCGCCCGTCTCGTGCGAGGCGTTGGCCAGGAAGGCGGCCGCCTCGCGCCGCTTGACGGTGTCGTCACCGGTGGTGGCGAAGCCGGGGTACGCCGACAGCGCCGCGACCAGGCCGTTGTAGGTGTAGAAGGGGTTCCGGTTCGGGAACATTCGGTTGAACTGGGCCTCGCTGACCACGAATCCGGAGGGGTTGGGTGTGTCCGGGTCCGGGTCGGGGGTCTGGCCGCCGCCGCAGGCGCCCTGGTCGGACCAGACGCCCCACTGGCCCGTGGTGCCCGGAGTCTCGTTCTGGGTCCACCACTTGGCCAGCCAGTTGTGGCCGCCGTACGAGGCGTTCATCCCGTTGGTGTAGACGGCCGAGGGGGCCCACGCGCCGACGCAGGCAGGAGCCGCCGCGGCGGGGGAGGCGGGCAGGGCGATCGCGAGGCCGAGGGCGGCGGCAGTGGCGGCGGCCAGGGAGAGGGCGCGGCGGCGCAGGGTGCGCATCACGGAAGTGCTCCTTCAGTGGGGGGAGTTGTCGTGGGGGACAACTACCGCCACTGAACCGAGGATGGTCTGGACCTGTCAAGGTCTAGACCAAAACGAAGCGCCGGTGCCGACCCCCGGAGGGGTGTGGCACCGGCGCTTCGCGGTGGATCAGCTGCCGGCGGAGAGGTTGCCGGAGAGGACCGGGATGTTGTCGAGGATGTGCGAGGCCGAGTCGTCGCCCTTGGCCTGGGTGGAGTTCTCGGCGCACTGCTGGTTCTGCGGGTTGGCGAGGACGTTGATGTCCTGGACGCCGACGTTGACCAGGGCCAGGATCGACTGGGCGTTGACCTTCGCGGGCAGGCCGACACAGAGCTTGTTGAGCGAGCCCTGGATGGCGGACATCTGCGGGCTCATCGCGCCGCTGGTCTCCTGGTTGCCGTAGATCTGCGCGGCACCGTTGCCGTTGACCGTGTTGACGCCGTTGTCGTTGCCGATCGCCATCGCCGGGGAGGCTACGGCGGCACCGGCACCCAGAACGGCTGCGGTGGCGGCTGCGGTGGCCATGAACTTCTTGAGCATGTGGGGGATCCTTCTTCTGTCGCACTGTCGCATGAGATAGCTGCCCTCGGCGGGACGAGCTGCTCAACTGCCGTGGACACCAGGGGTTATCACCCGTCACCCGACTGGCGGAACAGTCCACCCCGCAAGGGGCGGCCGACGTCGGCCGATTGACCCAAAGCCGCCCGTCGGCGGATCCCACTCCCCGTGCTGAACCCCGTACGCGGAAGCCGTGCGCGACCCGGCGTGCGATTGCGTGCGCGGACCCGGCTGTGAGCCCGGTCCGCGAACCCCCTGCTCGCCGCCCCCGACCGGATCCGGACCAGATCCTGGTCCCTGACCCCGTCGAGGCCGGCCGGCGCGGTGTCGCGTCGCCGCGACCGCGCCTCGGTCAGCCGGTCTTGCGGCGGACCTTCTTGTTCTTGCCGCCGGGGCCGTTGCCGCCGGAACCCTGGATCTTCGCCCGGCTCTGGTGTGCCTGCTGAGACTGGGCATTCGCGGCGTTCCGCTCCAGGGCCTCCTTGAACTTGCGCTTGGCTTCCTCGGCCGGCGACTCGTTCTTGGGGGTGTCTGTTTCTTCTGCCATGTGTCCTCCTGGAATGTCTGAAGCCGTAGCAGTCTGTCAGGTGACGTTTCCCCTGGCCAGCGCGTTCCGGCCGGGCGGGTTCAGGCGTCCTTCTCCAGGGTCGGTCGCAGCCGCTCCAAAAGTGCGTAGAGCGTCGCGCTCTCGGCGTCGTCCAAGGCGTCCAGCGCGCCGTGCGTGGCCTGCATCTCCTCGCGCACCCGGCGGATCACCTCGCGGCCGGCCTCGGTGGCCACCACGTTCTTGACCCGGCGGTCGGCGCGGTCGGGCTCGCGGCGCACCAGCTCACGGGCTTCCAGCCGGTCCACGATCCCGGTGACGTTCGAGGCGTCGCACACCAGCAGGGCGGCCAGGCCGCGCATGGGCAGCGGGCCGTTCAGCTGGGCGAGGACCTTGGCCTGGGTCGAGGTGAGGCCGTGGTGGGCGGCGGCCGCCGCGAAATCGCGCCACTGGGCCGTGCCGATCGCGGCGAGCAGCTCCAGGAGCTCCAGCTTGGTCGGGGCGGCGTGCGGGGTGGTGGCGCTCATACCGCGAGCGTACTCAAGGTGCTTCACATTATCAACCTTTTACTTGACCACCTTAACTATTGAGGTCTACCGTCTGCTGGAGTCGAAGTACTTGATGAAGTCAAACATCTGTGATCTGAAGCACTGAGAAGGTCTTCCCTGCCATGAGCACCACCCCCTCCGCCACCACGCAGGACGGCGGGCACCGGAACGAGACGGTCATCGTCTTCGCCCTGAGCCTCGCCGCCATGGTCGTGTCGATGATGCAGACGCTGCCCGTCCCGATCCTCGGGCTGATCCGCAGCGATCTCGGCACCACCACCGCCAACGTCAGCTGGGTGACCACCGCCACCCTGCTGTCCGCCGCCGTCTTCACCCCGCTGCTCGGCCGCTTCGGCGACCAGCACGGCAAGAAGCCGACCCTGGTGGCCGTACTGGGCGTCATGGTCGCGGGCTCCGTCCTCGCCGCACTGGCGTCCTCGCTGCCCCTGCTGATCCTCGGTCGCGTCCTGCAGGGCGCCGCCACCGCGATCTTCCCGCTGGCCCTGTCCGTCCTGCGCGAAGAGGTCCGCCCGCACAAGCTCCCCGGTGCGATGGCCCTGGTCAGCGGCACCCTCGCGTTCGGCAGCGGCATCGCGCTCGTCGCCACCGGCCTGCTGACCTCCGGAGCCGACGCCGACTACCGCAACGCCTTCTGGATGGCCACCGGCTTCGCGGTGCTCGCGCTGCTCGCCGTGGTCTTCCTGGTCCCGGCGACGAAGCACAAGACCGGCGGCCGCACGGACTTCCTCGGCGCGCTCACCCTGGGCATCGCCCTCCTTCTGCTCCTGCTGCCGATCTCCCAGGGCCACGAATGGGGCTGGGCCTCCGGCCGCACCCTGGGCAGCTTCGCCGGCGCCGCCGTCATGGCCGCCGTCTGGGTGCTGACCGAGCTCAAGGTCCGCGAGCCCCTCGTCGACATGAAGATGTTCGTCCACCGCCCGGTGCTCATGGCCAACCTGGCCGGCATCCTCGTCGGCTTCGGCATGTTCGCGAACTTCCTGGGCGTCTCCTACCTCGTCCAGATGCCCAAGGCCCTGACCGGCTACGGCTTCGACGCCTCCATCCTGCGCGCCTCCGTCGAGTTCCTGCTGCCCGGCGCGATCGTCTCGCTCCTGGCCTCCCCGATCGGCGGCCAGCTGGTCCGCCACCGCGGTCCGCGCGTCGCGCTGGCGATGGCCTCGGCCTTCGGCGCCGTCGGCTTCGGCTGGCTCGCGCTCGACCACGGCCACAGTGCCTCGGTCATCGGCGCCGGACTCATCGTCGGCGCCGCCGTGAGCTTCGGCTACGCGGCCATGCCCGCCGTCATCATGGCGAGCGTTCCGCACCACCAGAGCGGCATCGCCAACGGCATCAACTCCATCTCCCGCTCCACCGGCAGTGCGATCGGCAGCGCCATCGTCACCACCATCCTGGCCTCGAAGACGATCGAGCACCTGCCCGCGGGAGTGCCCGCGCTGCCGGCCGAATCCGGCTTCACCCTCACCTTCGCGATCGGTGCGGTGGCCTTCGGCCTGGTCGCCGTGATCAGTGGCATCGGCCTGCGCGGAGCGGGCGGCCCGCGGGCCGCCGCCGCGCAGGGCTCCCCGGCCGCGAAGGCCCCCGCGGCCTCCGCGCAGGCCGCCGGGTCCGCGGAGAAGGTGCCCGCGCGGGCGTCCGGGAACCCCGACGCCTGAGCCGTCGGCACCGCACCACACCACACAGCAACGCACCGACGAACGCCCCCGAGCCTGCGCCGCAGCCGCCCGGGGGCGTTCGCGCGTACCGGCCGGGCCGAGCACCCGGCCATGGCCTTCGGCCATGTCTCCTGGCAGACTCGGCCGGATGTCAGAGGAGCGGTGGCGGCGGCTGCGCGAGCAGCTCGAGGTCCGGGACGCGTCCCGCATCCGCGAACTGGTCGAAGCCGCCTTCGCCGAACCCCGGTTGCGCGCCCTGTCGCCGGGGACAGCGTCTACTGGCTCCGCTTCAGCAGCCGGCCCACTCCGCCGATCGTCTTCGCCGGCCTGCCGTCGGCCCGCGCGCTGGCGGGCGGACGCTACGAGGTGCGGACGTCCGACGGCCGACTGCGGGAGGCCGAGGGCACGGCCGGGGCCGTCGACCTGCTGGTCGCCGCGCTCCCGGCGGACGTCCCCGCCGCGTAGGGGACGGCCGCCGGATAGGCTCCTCCGGGTCCGGGAAGCGACTCCCGGACCTGGAAGAGGTGTCATGACCAGCGAAGCGGCGATCCGGATCCTGCGGGCGGCCGGCCGGCCGGCGGCCGGATGGAAGAACGGCGGGGGAGTCACCCGCGAGATCGCCGCCTGGCCCGAGGGCGCCGGGATGGACGATTTCGCGTGGCGGGCCAGCCTCGCCGAGGTCACGGCCGACGGACCCTTCTCCGTCTTCCCGGGCGTCGACCGCACGCTCACCCTGGCCGAGGGCGCCGGCATGGACCTGCGAGTCGCGGGCGTACGGCGCCTCGTGGACCGGCGGCTGGAGCCGCGGGAGTTCCCCGGGGACCAGCCGACCGACTGCCGGCTGCTGGGCGGCCCGGTGGTGAACTTCAACGTGATGTACCGCCGGGGCGCCGTGTCGGCCGCGACCGCCGTCGTACGGGGCGCCCTCGCGCTCACCGTCGGGCCCGGCGAGACGCTGCTGGTGGTGGCCCTGGAGGGATCCGCCGAGGTCGGGGGATCCGTCGAACTGGGCACGTACGACGCGGCTTTGGTGACGGGGCCGCGTGAGCTCGCGCTACGGAGCTCCGGGTGCGCGGCGGTGGTCCGGCTCGCCCCGGTCCCGGACCCGGACCCGGTCATGGGCAGGGGTCAGCCGGCGTAGGAGAGCACCCGCTCCACCAGGAGCCGGCGCCGAGGCATAGGCCGATATTGTCCGCGGACTGCGCGGCGGCGGCCTCGGAGCGGGGGAACGTCGCCTCCTCGAAGGCGGCGACGGCACTCCGCGGGTCACCGGAGCGGGACGCGAGGGCGGCGCCCTCTCCGGCGAACGGGGACATCAGGTGTGCGGCGTCGCCGATCAGGGTCGCGCCGGGAGCGGTGGCACCGACGGGCAGCGCGTGGACGGGGCGGCCGACGAAGCGGGTCGTCGCTGTGGGCCACGAGCGCCCGCAGCCGCTCGTCCCAGCCGGCGAACCGCTTCAGGACGGCCTCCTCCGCGGGCACGGACCCCGGCGGTCCACTCCTGGGTCCGCAGGGCGGCGTAGACGAGCAGGCCGGGGGTGAAGGTGGACGGCGCCGGCGGGTGGGTGCTCATGGTGGTGCTCCTCGGGTGGGCCGGTCAGTGGCGGCGGAGTCGGCGAACTCGGGGGTTCGGGGCGAGAGGTCGGGCGCCGTGGCCAGCCACCTTGGCGGGGGCGCCGCGGGGCAGCAGCCGAAGGGCCGGGAGGCAGGCCGCGGTGACGGCCACGACGGCGACGAGGCTGACGGCCATGGCGTGGTCAGGGGCGCCGGAGTGGAGGCAGACGGTGGTGATGACGGCGGAGCCGATGCCGTTGGCCATCTGCTGGACCGCAGTGAGCGAGCCGCCCGCGCTGCCGGCCGCCTCGGCGGAGATGACGCCGAGGGTGATGTCGAAGATGGCGCCGAAGCAGGCGCCCCTGCCGAGGCCGGCGATGAAGACGGCCGGGGCCATCGCCCAGCGGGTGAGGTCCGTGCCGCGGGTGAGGACGAGTGCCAGCAGCCAGCGGTCCGGGCGACACCGCCCTCGGACTGCTGCCGCTGACCCTCGGCATCATCACCTCGGCCGTGGCCGGCATGACCGGCCCCACCCGCGAGCTCGGCCGGACGCTCATCCTGGCCGACATGCTGCTCACCCTCGCCGGCGCGGCTGGCGTGCAGGGCCTGCCGCATGAACAGGGAGGTCACGTAGAGCAGGCCGCTGGTGACCGCGAAGTACAGCATGCCGACGAACAGGCCTGAGGTGAATCCCTTGTTCCGGAAGAGCGAGGGCTTGATGAGCGGTTCGGCGGCGGTGATCTGACGGCGTGCGTACAGGACGAGGAACAGCAGGCCGGCGGCGAGCGAGCCGAGCGCGGTCGCGCCCCAGCCGTGGGTGGAGCCCTCGGTCAGGCCGTAGATCAGGGCGAACAGGGTGAGACCGAGGAGGCTCGCGCCCGGTCCGTCCACGCTCAGGGAGCGGTCGCCGGCGTCGCGGGGGAGGAGCCGGGCGGCGGCGATGGTGCCGAGACGCCGAGGGCCAGGTTGATCAGGAAGACGGGGCGCCGGGACAGGCCCGCGAGGTCGGCGTCGATGAGGAACCCGGCGGGGATCGGGCCGCCGACGGTGGCAGCGCCGAGCGCGAGGCCTCCCTGGCCGAAGGGGTGCGCGGGCGGGCCGAAGGGGTGACGGTGCGGGGAGCCCTGCGGGCCCTCTTCGCCGGCCGGGGTCCTCGCCCCGGCGGCCGTGATCGCCGAGGAGGTCGGGTGCCCGGCCGACGACCTCTCGCTGCGGATCCTGGCCCGCTACGTCCTGGAGATCCCCGATCTCGCGGGCGCGCGGCGGGACCCGCGCCGACCCTGGACCTCGCCTTCGACCACCTGGAGCGCGGCTGGCCCGGGGTCTGATCCGGGGTCTGATCCGGGGTCTGATCCGGCTCCGGTCCGGGGTCTTCCCAACGCCCGTCCGTGTGCGGAGCGTTGACAAAGTCGTCATCTGCTAGAAACCTGTGCCGCGATGGCCGCATAACTGCGATCAGATCACTCAAAAACTAAAGAACGATCCGCAAGTTTGCGGCAGGCGTGTACGCGTGCCTGCTGAAGTCCCACGCTCGGCCCTCCCGCCCGGTGCATCGGCACCGGGCGGGCACAGGGCGGGTCCCCCCATGGAACAGAGGACAGCATGAGATGGAAGCAAGGCGGCCGGCTGCTGCTGGCCGGCACGGTGGTCGCGGGACTGGTGTCCGTCGGCCTCCTGCCCGTCACCTTCGCCGCCGCCGCGGGCGGACCCAACCTCGCCCTCGGCAAGGCGGTCACCGCGAGCGGATCCCTCGGCGGATACGGGGCCTCGGGAGTCAACGACGGCAACCAGGGCTCGTACTGGGAAGGGCCGTCGGGCACCTTCCCGACGTGGGTGCAGGTGGACCTCGGCAGTGGCGTCGCCGTCGACCAGGTGGTGCTGAAGCTGCCCGCCGGATGGGAGACGCGCACCGAGACGCTGACCGTGCAGGGCAGCACGGACGGGAACGCCTTCAGCACCCTGTCCGCCTCCGCGGGCCGGGTGTTCAACCCGTCCCAGTCCAACGCGGTGACCATCGGCTTCCCCGCCGCGACCGTGCGCTTCGTGCGGGTGAGCGTCACCGCCAACACGGGCTGGCAGGCCGCGCAGATATCCGAGCTCGAGGTGTACTCCGCCGACGGCAGCGGCGGTCCCGGCGACCCCGGCGATCCGGGCACGCCGCCCCCCGTCGGTGTGAACCTCGCCAAGGGCAAGCCGATCGAGGCCTCCTCCACCACCCAGTCCTTCGTCGCGGCCAACGCCAACGACGACAGCGTCACCAGCTACTGGGAGGCGGGCGGCCAGCAGTCCACGCTGACCGTGAAGCTCGGCTCCAACGCGGACGTCACCGGGATCGTCCTCAAGCTCAACCCCGACCCCGCCTGGTCCCACCGCACCCAGGGCTTCGAGGTCCTGGGCCGCGAGCAGTCCGCGACCGCCTTCACCACCCTGAAGGCCCGCGCCGACTACTCCTTCAGCCCCGGCGGCAACCAGAACACCGTGACCGTCCCCGTCACCGGCCGGCTCGCGGACGTGCAGCTGAAGTTCTCCGGCAACTCCGGGGCCGGCGGCGGTCAGGCCGCCGAGTTCCAGGTCATCGGCTCCGCCGCGCCGAACCCGGACCTGACGGTCCCGGACCTCTCCTGGTCCCCGGCCGCCCCCTCCGAGAGCGAGGCCGTCACCGTCAACGCCACCGTCCGCAACGCCGGTACGGTCGCCTCCCCGGCCACGTCCGTCAACGTCAGCCTCGAAGGTGCCGTCTCGGGCACGGCCCCGGTCGGCGCCCTCGCCGCAGGTGCTTCGACGACCGTGCCCGTCTCCGTCGGCAAGCGCCCGATGGGCAGCTACACCGTGTCCGCCGTCGTCGACCCGGCCGGTACCGTCGCCGAGCAGGACGACACCAACAACAGCCGCACCGCCGCCGCGAAGCTCGTCGTCGGCCAGGCTCCCGGCCCCGACCTGCAAGCCCTCTCCATCACGAGCAACCCGGCCAACCCGGCCGTGGGCGCCCCGGTCTCCTTCACCGTGGCCGTACACAACCGGGGCACCACCGGGGTGGGCGCGGGCACCGTCACCCGGCTGGCCGCGGGTACCACCACCCTGAACGGCCCCACCCCGGCGATCGCCGCCGGGGAGACCGTCAACGTGGCGATCAACGGCACCTGGACGGCGACCAGCGGCGGGGCCACCCTCACCGCCACCGCCGACGGGACGGGCCTCGTCGCCGAGACCAACGAGAACAACAACACCCACTCCCGTGCCGTGGTGGTCGGCCGCGGCGCCGCGCTCCCGTACACCGAGTACGAGGCGGAGGCCGGCAGCTACACCGGCACGCTGCTGCGGAGCGACGCCAAGCGCACCTTCGGGCACACCAACTTCGCCACCGAGTCCTCGGGCCGCGAGTCGGTGCGCCTGGGCTCGACCGGCCAGTACGTGCAGTTCACCTCGACCGTCCCGACCAACTCCATCGTGGTGCGCAACTCCGTCCCGGACGCGGCGAACGGCGGTGGCGCGGACGCCACCCTCAGCCTCTACATCAACGGCAGCTTCGCCCAGAAGCTGAACCTCTCCTCCCAGCACAGCTGGCTCTACGGCAGCACGGACAGCCCGGAAGGCCTGACCAACACCCCTGGCGCAGACGCCCGCAGGCTCTTCGACGAATCCCACGCCCTGCTCGCGCAGAGCTACCCGGTCGGCACCACCTTCCGCCTCCAGCGCGACGCGTCAGACACGGCCTCGTACTACGTCATCGACCTGATCGACCTGGAGCAGGTGGCCCCGGCGGCGGCCAAGCCCGCCGAGTGCACCTCGATCACCGACTACGGCGCGATCCCGAACGACGGCATCGACGACACGCTCGCCATCCAGCGGGCCGTGACCGCCGACCAGAACGGGCAGATCGCCTGCGTCTGGATCCCGCAGGGCCAGTGGCGCCAGGAGCAGAAGATCCTCACCGACGACCCGCTGAACCGGGGCCAGTTCAACCAGGTGGGCATCAGCAACGTCTCCATCCGCGGCGCGGGCATGTGGCACTCCCAGCTCCACACGCTGACCCAGCCGCAGAACGCGGGCGGCATCAACCACCCGCACGAGGGCAACTTCGGCTTCGAGATCGACGACAACACCCAGATCTCCGACATCGCCATCTTCGGTTCGGGCCGGATCCGCGGCGGCGACGGCAACGCCGAAGGCGGCGTGGGCCTCAACGGTCGCTTCGGCAAGAACACGAAGATCACCAACGTCTGGATCGAGCACGCCAACGTCGGTGTCTGGGTCGGCCGCGACTACGACAACATCCCGGCCCTGTGGGGTCCCGGCGACGGCATCGAGTTCACCGGCATGCGGATCCGCGACACGTACGCCGACGGCATCAACTTCGCCAACGGCACCCGCAACTCCACCGTCTTCAACTCGTCCTTCCGCACCACCGGTGACGACGCCCTCGCGGTGTGGTCCAGCAAGTACGTGAAGGACCAGTCGGTCGACATCGGCCACGACAACCACTTCCGCAACAACACCATCCAGCTTCCGTGGCGCGCCAACGGCATCGCGCTCTACGGCGGTTACGGCAACACCATCGAGAACAACCTGATCTACGACACCATGAACTACCCCGGCATCATGCTGGCGACCGACCACGACCCGCTGCCCTTCTCCGGGCAGACCCTGATCTCCGGCAACGGACTCTTCCGCACGGGCGGCGCCTTCTGGGGCGAGGCCCAGGAGTTCGGGGCGATCACGCTCTTCGCCGCCAACCTGCCCATCCCGGGCGTCACCATCCGCGACACCGACATCCACGACTCGACGTACGACGGGATCCAGTTCAAGACGGGCGGCGGCACCGTGCCCGACGTGAAGGTCACCAACGTGCACATCGAGAAGTCTAACAACGGGGCCGGAATCCGGGCCCACGGCGGGGCGCGCGGCAGCGCCACCCTGTCGAACGTCACCATCACGGGCTCGGCCGACGGGAACGTCCTGGTCGAACCCGGCTCGCAGTTCGTGATCAACGGCGGCTGACCGCGGGCAGGTTCAGCGCTTGCCGAGTTTGACCCACCTCGCCGTACCGGGGACACCCTTCGCGTCGAGGAGGAACAGCATGTAGTAGCCGGGCGGGGCGTCGGCCGAGGTGGCCGGCGCCCGCAGTCCGATCGTGCGGCCGCGGACGCCGGTCATCCGCAGCTCCAGATGGCGCTGGCTGGTGTTCACCGCGTGGGTGACGGTGGTCGGCGCCAGCAGAACGGCGCGCCGCACCCCGGCGGCCGTCGGGCTCTCGACGGAGAACTCCGCGCCGTGGGCGATCTCGCCCGCCGGGACCCGGTCGAGCACGGGCCGGGCGCCCCGGTGCAGGTAGGCGGGCTCGAAGATCTCGATCGAGCCGTCCATGCCGTCCTTGATGTCCGGGTCGTTGGCGATCTGCTGCAGCTCGTCTCCGGTGACCATGACCCGGCCGTCCGGCAGCACCAGGGCGTTGGAGTGGTAGCCCCGGGGCAGCCTCTGGGCCGGCCCCAGCCGCCACCGTCCGTCAGCGCCGCGCAGTTCGGTCTGCCGGTACTTGAGGTCGGCCTTCGGGTTGAACGGCCCGAATCCGTAGTTCCGGGTGTCCAGCGCCCCGTTGACCGTCAGCAGCGTGCCGTCCGGCAGGATCAGGGTGTCGTCCTGGGTCCGCCCGAAGGCGCGCGGCTCCTCCGTGGTCCAGCGGCCGCCCGCCCCGCCCGACAGCCGGTAGGTGTTCGCGTCGCGCGGGTCCCCGCCGAGCACCAGGACCGAGTCCGGGCCCCGGAATCCGGCCGGGAGCGGCACGGCGGAGCCGTAGCCCCGGAAGTCGGCGGGCCGTCGGGGCAGGTCCGTACGGGTCTGCGCGCGCGGGTCGAAGAGCCACTGCTGGTCGGCGTCGCGCCCCAGCCCGTAGATCATGCCGTCCCGCAGGGAGAGCAGGTGCGGGTAGTCGTTGCGGAACGGCGCGTCCGGCCGCAGCCGCTGCGAGGCGATGTCCAGCGGGATGTCGAAGGGCCGCCAGGGCACCGGCTGCCCGAGCGCGGGGAACCGCTCCACCACCGCAGTGGGCGTCCCCGTACCGCGCTCGGACTGGCCGGACATGATGATCTGCCTGCCGTCCGCGCCGGTCACCACCGAGGGGTACCAGCGGCCCACCGCCATGTCGCGGTTGCGGTACCAGCCCTCCGTCCACGGGTCGAAGACGAAGGACAGCTTCGCTCCGCTGCCGCCCTTGCCGCCCGTGTTGCCGCCGAACACCCCCAGCATCCCGTTGGGGAGGAAGGAGTGCCCGGCGCAGAAGAACGGCGCCGGGCGCGGTGCGTGCGTACCGTCGGGCATCAGCACGACGGGCGGCGTGACCTTCTTGAAGGCGCCGGCGCCGGTCCCCTTCGCGGGATCCCACAGGTAGGCGCGGCCCGCGTTCGTCGGCCCGATCCGGTCCGTGGGGCCGGTCTCCTTGGTGGGATCGGTCTCCACCCGGGAGAAGGAGAAGAGCAGCACCTTGCCCGTGGGCAGCTGGGCGACGTGCACGCCGAAGTCGGGGGAGGGGAAGTAGTCGGTGAACCGTCCCGAGACCGCCGCCTCGAAACCGGAGTTGGCCCGGCGCTGCGATGCGGCGAGCGACGCCAGGCTCCCGGTGCGCCGCGACTGCGGGTACTCCCCGGCCCCCTTGGCCGCGCTGCGCAGCTCCGTGTGCGCCCGCGCGTGGTCCGCGCCGACGACCGCGGCCTCGGCGCTGTCGCCCGCGCCCCCGGCATCGTGTCCGGGGGCTGCCGCGGCGGGCGTGGCCGCGAGGATCAGGGTGGAGACGATCGCGGCGGCGGACGATACGACGGACCGTTGCAGGCGGCGCATGGGACTCCTCGGCGCAGGCGGTTCCCGCGAGGCGCTCATAGTAGGAAATACCTGCGCGAATCCCTGGTGTGACGCGGGCGGAGCCCAGCCCGTGAGCCATTCGGCCGTGCCGTCCACACTGCTCGAAACGTTTCTGCGGTGAATGGGACCGGCCATCGGAGTGATGCCGCGCACCCGGTCACGGGTCGGCTCCCCGCGGACCGCTTCCATGGCCGGGTGATCAAAACACTGCGCACCGCGCTCGGCGCCGCCGCCGTGACGGGCAGCCTCCTCGTGCTCCTGCCCGCCTCCGCCGCCGGAGCCGCCGCCGGCCCCGGCACCTTCGCCGCGCCGGAGGACAGGGTGACCGTCGACGTCGCCACGGTCAACGGCTCGGGCTGCCGGCCGGGCAGCGCCACCGTCGCCGTGGCTGAGGACAACTCGGCCTTCACCGTCACCTACAGCGAGTACCTGGCCATGGCGGGCGGGACCAGCGCCCCGACCGACGCCCGCAAGAACTGCCTGCTCTCCCTGCTCGTACACGTCCCGCAGGGCTACACCTACGCCGTGGCGCAGGTCGACTACCGGGGATTCGGCAGCCTCCAGGAGGGCGCGATCGGCACCCAGAAGGCCAGCTACTACTTCCAGGGCATGAAGCAGACCGAGTACCGCACCCACAAGTTCCGCGGAAAGCTCGACGACAACTGGCAGGCGTCCGACACCACGGGCATCGAAGCCCTCGTCTTCGCCCCCTGCGGCGAGCAGCGCAACTTCAACATCAACACGGAGCTGCGCGCCGAGGTCGGGGCCTCGGACCCGGCCAAGACCAGCTACATGGCGCTCGACTCCACCGACGGCAGCATCAACAGCGTCTACCACTTCTCCTGGAAGAAGTGCCCGGCCCGCTGAACCGGCCCGGCGCCCCGCGGGCGGACCGCCGCGCGGGGCTCCGCCTTCAGGCGTCACGCACCGGGATCCACGGCGGCCCGCCACTCGGACGGCCCAACGGCCACCGGTCGCCTCGGCCCCGTCACCGCCCGGACGGTGCCGCTCTGAGCTGGGGGATCGCGGATTCCCCAGCATGCCGGGGAAGTTGCCCGCCGCTAGCGTCGGCAGCGTCCGGAGTCCTTGGTGATTCCGCGAGGGGGGTCCCGCCATCCGCCTGTGCGAGAGGCCGAGCCGATGCTGAAGGAAGCTCCGATAGCCCCGATAGCCAGCCTGCTCCGTGTGGAGAAGGGCGTGGCCGCCCCCGAGGAACTCGCCGCCATCGCGGTGGTGGTCGCCTGTTTCGCCCGCCGCAACAGCGCGGGAGCGGGGCAGGCACCCGCCGCGACCGCCCGCCGCCGGCGCCCCCCGCACCACGGCTCCGGCTGCTGGTCCGGCTGCTGGGCCTGCGGTTGACGGACCCGATGCCGACGGGCATCCCCCCAAGCGCCCCTGCCCCCGGCCCGCTTACGGGCCGGCGGCAGGGGGACCAACCGGTGGACAGGCCGGTGGTCCGGCCGGTCAGGACCGGCGCAGCACCTGGGACAGCGCCTCGGACAACGCGGCCTGCGGATCGGCCGGCGTGCCCTGCGAACGCCACGCGACGAACCCGTCCGGCCGCACCAGCACCGCGCCCGCGTCCGTCAGCCCGTGCACCTCGGTCCAGTCGACGTCCGCCTCCTGCACCAGATCGGCCCCCGGACCGGATCCGATCGCATAGGCGTCCAACTTCGCCGGCAGCCGCTCGGCCACCCGCTCGGCCGCCGCGCTCCAGGGCGTGCCCGCACCGCTGAGCAGCACGAACGAGCGCTCGTACAGATCCAGCGTGGAGACGCGTTCGCCGTCGGACCGGGTCAGCCACATGTGCGGGGCGCGCGTGCCGACATCACCCTTCATCCGCAGGCCCTCGGGGATGACCGGCCGGTCCGGGTCGGCGCCGACGACCGCGCCGCGCGGATACGCGTACGCCATCGCCGTCGTCAGGACCCCGCTGCCCGGTCCGCCGCCCATGGTCGGCGGCGGCGCGTACCCCGGGTGGCTGTGCTCCGCCGAGCGGGCCGAGGCGCGCTCGGCGGTCGCCCGGGCCACCGGCAGTCGCTCGGCCTCGTAGGTGTCGAGCAGCCCCGGGCCGGCCGACCCGTCGAGGACCGCCGCGATCTTCCAGGCCAGGTTGTGCGCGTCCTGGATGCCGGTGTTGGAGCCGAAGGCCCCGGTGGGGGACATCTCGTGGGCGGCGTCCCCGGCCAGGAACACCCGCCCGGACGAGTACCGCTCCGCCACCCGTTCGGCCGCGTGCCAGGGAGCCTTCCCGCCGACCTCCACGTCCAGGTCCGGTACGCCGATCGCGGCCCGGATCTGCTCGACGCAGCGCTCCTCGGTGAAGTCCTCCAGGGTCTCGCCCCGGTCCGGGTGCCACGGAAGGTGGAAGACCCACTGCGTGTCGTTGTCCACCGGCAGCAGGGCCCCGTCCGCGCCCGGCTTCATCAGGTAGCAGACGATGAAGCGCAGGTCGCCCAGCACCTCGACGAGCCGCCGCGAGCGGAAGGTGACGCTGACGTTGTGGAACAGCTCGCCGCTGCCCGTCTGGGGGATGCGCAACTGCTCGCGCACGGGGCTGCGCGGACCGTCCGCCGCGATCAGGAAGTCCGCGCGCACGGTGATGTGCTCACCGGTCTTCCGGTCCTTGACCAGGGCGTTCACCCCGGTTGCGTCCTGGTCGAAGCTCATCAGCTCGGTGGAGAAGCGCACGTCGGCACCCTGTGCGCGACTCTGCGCGGCGAGGATCGGCTCGATGTTGTTCTGGCTGCACACGCACCAGCCCGTCGGGCTGAACTTGCTCAGGGCGCCGGACGGGTCGATGGCCTTGACCAGCCACTTGTGGTCGCCGCCCAGCAGCGACTCCGTCTGCAGGATGCCCATGTTGTTCTCCAGCACGGAAGCCGCCTGCCGGATCGCGCCCTCGGCCCGCGCCACCCGGAACAGCTCCATGGTCCGTGCGTTGATGCCCCGCCCGCGCGGGTGGTCGGAGGTGCCGGAGTGCTTCTCGACGACCAGGTGCCTGATGCCGTGGCGGCTCAGGAACAGGGAGGTGGACAGACCCACGAGGGAGCCGCCCACGACGAGAACCGGTACGCGAACATCTGCGGTGTCTTCCATCAGCTGCGAGCTCCTGATTTCTGTGGGGGGGAGTGGACTCTTTATGCCCCCGATCGACCGCCAAGCCCAGGAGATTCGCCGGTTGTCACCCGCTTGATCCGGAGATGTAGCGGTACCTCCCCGCCCGGATGACGATGAGCGACAGCGGTTCCCCCGAAGACGCCCCGGCCCGCGTTTCACCGAGACGGCCGCCGGGCCGGGCGGCCACCGCCGATGACGGACCAGGGTCCGTACGCGATGGAACTCCACGCCCTCACACAGGGCCCTCACCAAGGAGTGAGCAGATGACGACCACCCTGTCCGAACGGGTGTCACAGTCCGCCTTCGACGGCTCCATGCTCCGGGTCGTCCTGCTGATGGACCTCCACGAAGGAGCCCAGCAGCGGTTCTTCGAGGCGTACGAGCAACTGCGCCATGACATCGCTTCGGAACCCGGCCACATCAGCGACCAGCTCTGCCAGTCCTTCGAGAACCCCTCGCAGTGGCTGATCACCAGCGAGTGGGAGAGCGCCCCGCAGTACCTCGCCTGGGTCAACAGCGAGCACCACGCCGAGCAGGTCCGCCCCCTCGGCGCCTGCGCCCGCGCCATGCGCCCGCTGAAGTACACCGTCCTGCGCGAGACCGGGCGCGGCTACCAGGATGCGCAGCGGCCCACCGGCGCCCGGCTGCAGGCATCGCCCCGGCTCGGCGCCGACATCGTCCGCCACGCCCTGACCTTCACGGTCAAGCCCGGCAGCGAGAAGGACGTCGCCGCCCTCCTCTCCAGCTACGCCTCCCCGGCCGCCGACGTGGACGGCCACACCCGGCTCTGCCGCACCACGCTCTTCATGCACGGCAACCGCGTCGTGCGTACGGTGGAGGTCCGCGGCGACCTGATGTCCGCGCTGCGCCACGTCTCCGAACAGCCCGAGGTGCGGGCCGTGGAAGAGGCCATCAACCCGCACCTGGAACAGGACCGCGACCTCGGGAACCCCGAGTCCGCCCGGATGTTCTTCATGCGGGCCGCACTGCCCGCCGTCCACCACGTCGCCGCCCGCGAAGCCGGCGCCGCGGACCGCCCGGACGTACGCAGGCACGCACTGTTCTACCCGGCCAAGCCCGGTTGCGGACCGGCGCTGGCCCGCTTCCTGGCCCGGGAGGACGAGGCCGCGGCCCCCCGCCCCGACGCCCCCACGGTGAGCAGCAGCATCTTCCAGCGCGACGACATCGTCGTACGCCTCATCGACGTCCGCAGCCCGTACGGCGAAGGACTGGAGACCGCCTTCGGCGTGCGCGGACCGCGCAAGGCGGCCGTACTCGCCCGCCTGATGGTGCCGTCCGAAGACGGGGCGGCCGCGTCGGCGGTCCGCCACACCATGAGCCTGATCACCGACCGCCGGGCCCCCGCCGAACGCTGACCCGCGGCGGCGACCTCAGGGCAGTGCTCACCCCGACTTCGGTGGGCTGCACCAGCGGTTTCATGGGCCTGGCCGTCATGGCGCCGGGCGAACACATCGCGGAGCACTACCACCCGTACTCCGAGGAGTTCGTGTACGTGGTCGCCGGGACGCTGGAGGTCGACCTCGACGGCGAGGCCCACCCGCTCCTCACCGACCAGGGACTCCTCGTCCCGATGAACGTGCGCCACCGGTTCCGCAACGTCGGGGACACCGAGGCCCGCATGGTCTTCCACCTCGGCCCGCTCGCCCCGGACCCGAAGCTCGGGCACGTGGACACGGAGGAGGCCGTCCACCCGGAGGGCTCCGCCTGGGAGCGGCCCCCGGACCGCGCGGGAGCGGTCTCGTGACCCGCCGGGTGGCCGTCACGGGGGTCGGCGTCGTCGCCCCCGGCGGTATCGGCACCGCCGCCTTCTGGGACCTGCTGTCCAACGGCCGCACGGCGACGCGCGGCATCACCCTCTTCGACCCGACCGGTTTCCGCTCCCGGATAGCCGCGGAGGTCGACTTCGACCCCGCCGAGCACGGACTCTCACCCGAGGAGGCGGCCCGCGCGGACCGGTACATCCAGTTCGCCCTGGTCGCCGCGGGAGAGGCCGTCCGCGACGCGGGCCTCGACCTCACCACCGACGAGGCCTGGCGCACCGGAGTCTCCCTCGGCACCGCCGTGGGCGGCACCACCCGCCTGGAGCACGACTACGTGGCCGTCAGCCAGTCGGGCGCATGGTGGGACGTGGACCACCGGCTCGCCGGGCCCCACCTGCACCGGGCGTTCACCCCGGCCACCCTGGCCTCCGCCGTGGCGGAGAAGACCGGAGCGCGCGGGCCCGTCCAGACCGTCTCCACCGGATGCACCTCCGGACTCGATGCCATCGGCTACGCCGTCCACTCCATCGCCGAAGGCCGGATGGACATCTGCATCGCCGGGGCCTCGGACTCACCCGTCTCGCCCATCACCGTGGCCTGCTTCGACGCCATCAAGGCCACCTCGCCGAACAACGACGACCCCGCCCACGCGTCCCGGCCCTTCGACGCCGACCGCGACGGCTTCGTCCTCGGCGAGGGCGGCGCCGTCCTCGTACTGGAAGAGCTGGAACACGCCCGCGCCCGCGGCGCCACCGTCTACTGCGAGATCGGCGGCTACGCCACCTTCGGCAACGCCCACCACATGACCGGGCTGACCACCGACGGTCTGGAGATGGCGCGGGCCATCGAAACCGCCCTCGCCCAGGCCCGGACAGGCGCCCACGAGATCGACTACGTGAACGCGCACGGCTCCGGGACCAAGCAGAACGACCGCCACGAGACCGCCGCGGTCAAGCGGGTCCTGGGCGCCCACGCGTACAAGACGCCGATGACCTCCATCAAATCCATGGTGGGGCACTCCCTCGGCGCGATCGGGGCGATCGAGCTGGCCGCCTGCGTCCTGGCGATGACCCACCAGGTGGTACCGCCCACGGCCAACTACGAGACCCCCGATCCCGAATGCGACCTGGACTACGTCCCCCGCGTCGCCCGCGAACGCACGCTGCGCAGCGTGCTCTCCGTCGGCAGCGGGTTCGGCGGCTTCCAGTCCGCGGTCGTCATGACCCGGTCCAAGGAGCCCAAGAAGTCCAAGCAGCCCAAGGAGGAGGTGGTCTCGTGAGCGACCGTACGGTCATCACGGGCATCGGGGTCATCGCGCCCAACGGCATCGGCGCCGACGCCTTCTGGAAGGCGACACAGGCGGGCACCTCGGTCCTGGGCCGGGTCACCCGGGAGGGCTGCGAGCACCTCCCGCTGCGCGTCGCGGGCGAGGTACGGGGCTTCGACCCGGCTTCGATGGTCGAGGAACGCTATCTCGTCCAGACCGACCGCTACACCCACCACGCCCTCGCCGCGGCCGACCTCGCCCTGGAGGACGCCCGGCTCGGCCGCGCCGACTACGAGGACGACCCCTTCTCGGTCGGCGTGGTCACCGCGGCCGGCTCCGGCGGCGGCGAATTCGGCCAGCGCGAGCTGCAGCACCTGTGGGAGCAAGGCCCCCGCTATGTCGGCCCCTACCAGTCGATCGCCTGGTTCTACGCCGCCAGCACCGGCCAGATCTCCATCCGCCGGGGTCTCAAGGGCCCGTGCGGGGTCGTCGCCGCCGACGAGGCCGGCGGGCTCGACGCCTTCGCACACGCGGCCCGGGCCATCCGCCAGGGCAGCCGGGCCATGCTCGTCGGAGCGACCGAGGCGCCCCTGGCCCCCTACTCCATCGTCTGCCAGCTCGGCTACGAGGCACTGAGCACGCACGACGATCCGGAGCGCGCCTACCGGCCGTTCACCGACAAGGCCTGCGGCTACGTACCCGCCGAGGGCGGCGCGATGTTCCTCGTCGAGGACGAGCGGGCGGCCCGGCGCCGCGGCGCCTCCGTCCGGGCCGTCCTGGCCGGGCACGCCGCGACCTTCACCGGCCCGCACCGCCCCGAGACGGCCGAGAAGTCCGGCGAAGGACTGGCCCACGCGATCCGGGGAGCCCTGCGGGACGCGGGCTGCGCCCCCGAGGAGGTCGACGTGGTCTTCGCCGACGCGGTCGGCACCCCGCAGGCCGACCGGGCCGAGGCGGCCGCGATCCTCTCCGCCCTCGGAGCACACGGCCGCACGGTGCCGGTGACGGCGCCCAAAACCGGCACGGGCCGGGCCTACTGCGCGGCCCCCGTCCTCGACACGGCCGCCGCCGTCCTCGCCCTGGAGCACGGCATCGTCCCGCCCACGCCGAACGTCTTCGACGTGTGCCACGACCTCGACGTGGTGACCGGCAGCGCCCGCACGGCGGAGCTGCGCACCGCGCTCGTCCTGAGCCGGGGCCTGATGGGCTCCAACGCCGCGCTCGTCCTGCGCATCCCCGCCTAGAGACAGAAGGAGCCGCTCATGTCCGAACGACTGACCGTCGAAGAGCTGGCCGCGCTGATGAAGTCCGGCGCCGGCATCACCGTGGACCCGGCCGACATGAAGAACCGCCCGGACTCCCTGTTCGACGACTACGGCCTCGACTCGCTGGGCCTGCTCGGGATCGTGGGCCTGCTGGAGAACCAGCGCGGCCGGGCGCTGCCCACCGACGCGGACCGCTGCAAGACCCCCAAGGAGTTCCTCGAACTCGTCAACACCAGCCTGATGACCGGAGCTTGAGATGGCAGGACACACGGAGAACGAGATCACCGTCGGTGCGCCGATGGACGTGGTCTGGGAGATGACCAACGACCTCCCCAGCTGGCCCGGACTCTTCAGCGAGTACGCCTCGCTGGAGATCCTCGAGGAGGACGGGCCCACCACCCGCTTCCGCCTGACCATGCACCCCGACGAGAACGGCACGGTGTGGAGCTGGGTCTCCGAGCGCACCCCCGACCCCGTCAGCCGGACCGTGCGCGCCCGCCGCGTCGAGACGGGCCCCTTCGAGCACATGGACATCCACTGGCAGTACTTCGAGGTGCCCGGCGGCACCCGGATGGTGTGGACCCAGGACTTCGCGATGAAGCCGCAGGCCCCCGTGGACGACGCGGGCATGACCGACCGCATCAACCAGAACTCCAAGATCCAGCTGGAACTGATCCGGGACAAGATCGAACAACGCGAACGCGAGAGCCGCACGCCCGCGGTCAGCCGCGTCTGAGACGAAAGGCACCACTTCGGATGCACCGCGCCCTCATCGTCGCCCGCATGGCGCCGCAGTCCGCCCCCGACATCGCCGAGCTCTTCGCGGCCTCGGACTCGGGTGAACTGCCGCACCTCGTCGGGGTCACCCGCCGCAGCCTCTTCCAGTTCGGCGACGTGTACATGCACCTCATCGAATCCGACCGCCCCCCGGGCCCGGCCATCGCAGAGGTGACCGGCCACCCGGAGTTCCGGGACCTCAGCGACCGGCTCACCGCCTACATCAGCCCGCACAACCCGGAGACCTGGCGCAGCCCCAAGGACGCCATGGCCCAGGAGTTCTACCGCTGGGAGAGCCCGGGCCGCTCCCGTACATCCTGACCATACGGGCGCCCCGCGCGACCGGCAGGCCTCGGGCCCCGCACCCCCCGGGTGCGGGGCCCGCCACCGGTCGCCCCGCCACAAGCTCCCCGGCAACCCGACGCCGCACCGCAGACTGCCCCGGACCGCCCTCCATGCGCCGCTCACGTCCGCCTCCCCGCCACCGCCGCGCAGGCCAGCGCCAGCGGCAGCTCCGCACCGGCCGCCAAGAGCAGCGCCAGCGCCCGCTCCCCGCCTGCCGAGGTCGTGACATCGAACCAGGCATCGGCCACCAGCAGCGCCGCCGTCGCCGCAGCCACGGGCACCACCCGCGGGTCCTGCCGGCGCAGCAGCAGCCCCGTACCCGTGAGCCCCGCCGCCAGCATCACGTCCAGGCCTATCCACGCCGTCGCCCAGTTCGACACTTCGGTGCGCTGCGGCAGCGTCTTGGCCAGCACCAGCATCCACGGCACCAGCGCCAGCCCGGCGCCGGTCAGCACCGAAGCCATCTTCGGAGGAGTCCGCCCGACGGACCGACCGGTTTTCCGGGCGGCCGGGCGGGGCGACGTACGGGGTCGGTACTGCGGGGCTGCGAGGGCCATGGCGGAGTCTCCTTCCGCCCGCCGGTCCGTCCGCCGGGCACACCACAAGATTCCTCGCGCGGGCCCCCGAAATCAGTAGCCCCAATGTCCGAACCGGGGGTGGTGCCAGCTACACCCCAGACCGGGCACCAACGTGGTGGATCCGCCCTGGCCGGCGCGATTACCGTACGTGCATGGCAAGTTCCGGAGCGCTGCGGCGTACATTCGACTGGACCAGGGCGCATGCGCCCTGGTCTCCCTGGGCCTGGCGCAACACCGCCTTCAGCGCGGCCGCGATCCCGCCCGCCCA